>NZ_NBYX01000021.1 GCF_002099195.1 Burkholderia puraquae
TCGACTTCGCCACCTTCACGCCGCCGCCCTTGCCACGGCCACCTGCGTGAATCTGAGCCTTCACGACCCACACCGGGCCGCCGAGCTCTTCTGCCACCTTGACGGCCTCGTCAACCGAGAACGCCGGCTTGCCGCGCGGTACCGCGACGCCGAATTTCCGCAGGATTTCCTTACCCTGGTACTCGTGAATCTTCATGCGTGATTCCCTTCAGTCTGAGAGTTGGATGAAAAGTCGCTTAAGACGCTTCTTCGAATGATTTCCGTTCATTCCTTCGTGCTGCCATCACCGGGCACGTCCGGCCGGCTCGCGCCATACCAGCGCGGGTAGTACTGCCGCACGACCTCACCGTCGAACCGCAACGCCCGGCAGCGGCCGAGCTGGAAAGGTGCTTCGTCATGCACGCCGTCATGATCCGGCCCTTCGCCGCCCTCCTCGCGCACGTTCCACACGTCACCGGCGAACGCCTGGATCGCTGCCGTCGGCAGCACGGCGCACAGTTCGGTGAGATGGGAACAGCCTGCGACGCCGGCGAGCAGCCGGTTCGCGTTGCGGCGGAAATTGCGGAAGAGATTGAGCCCGATCAGGGCCCGATAGGCGGGAGAGGCGGATTGACAGTGACCGGGATAGGGAACCCATTCCGAAGACGCCTCGGCATCGACGACATTGAGGTCACGATCGATAGTCACGCGCAGCCAGAGTTCGTGGATCGGCAGGCCCTGGGGCCGGATGCCCGACGCAAGCGCGACATCGCGCGGCTTGTGGTCGGTCAGGCAGGCTTCGATGTCCCACAAGCCGTCGCCGCGCTCGTAAGCTTCCGCTCGGATTGCGCGTTGATGTCGCAACTGACGGGGCACGGGCTCGGATAGCGGCATGCTGGAAGTTGAGGCCGAAGAGGAAAACCTAGGGATTTTAGCATATTGGGTATTTGAGACAGTTTGACGCGACGGCGGGTATTCCCGCCTGTCCGGATGCGGTTGCGTTGCAGCAAAATCGCGCGCCACGCGCGATCGGCGCGGTCAGTCGTCGATCGGGAAATCGTCGCCGACCTTCAGCAACTTCACTATCGTCGCGCTCGAGAAGCCGCGTGCGGCGAGAAAGCGCGCCTGCTTCGCACGCTCGGCCGGCGTTTGCGGCAGTGCACCGAATTTCTTGCGCCAGACCGCCTGCGCACGCGCCCATTCGGTCTCGCGGAGCTGTGCGTCGACTTCCTCGACGAGCGTATCGCCAACCGCATGACGCTTCAGCTCGCTGACGATGCGCGCAACGCCGACACGCGACGCGCGACGATGCACGAGACTCTCGGCAAAGCGCGCATCGGACAGCCAGCCTTCCTGTTCCAGCGCATCGAGCACGGGTTCGGCGGATTCGTCTTCGCCGACGTAGGGCGCAAGCTTGCGCGCAAGCTCAGCGCGGCTGTATTCACGCCTGGACAGATAGCCGAGCGCACGCCCCTTCAATGACCGTGGCGGCTTCGATGACTTGCGTTCACCGGCGCCCGCGGCTTCACCGGAAGCAGTGCTGGAAGAAGTACCGGACGCACGACGCGTGCGGCGCGGATGCTGGCTGCTGCGCGTATAGACATCTTCCCTCGCCGGCGCCGCCGCATCGGCTGCGCGATCGCCCGGGAAGCTGACACCGGATACGCGACGACGAGAGCGGTCGTGCGCGTCGAACGATTCATCGTCGTCGAACGGATCGTCCGGTGCGGCAATCTCAAACGAAACGAGGGCATCGTCGGATGCCCTCGTCGCGGTGCGGTTCGCGGCATCGCTGCCTGCGCTCCGCCGATCGGCGCTCGAGGATCCGGCTCGCCGGCCGGAGCGACCCGCCGATTCGGGCGCGTCGCTCGCTTCCGGTTCGCCAGCGTGACCTCGGCGCCCGACCATCACTCTTCTTCGTCCATCGCCTCGGCTTCGTCCTGGCCTGCACCATCAGGCATGGCGACCACGCCAAGCGATTCGCGAATGCGGTTCTCGATCTCGCGTGCGATTTCCGGATTCTCGCGCAGGAATTCACGCGCGTTGTCCTTGCCCTGGCCGATCTTCTCGCCGTTGTAGCTGTACCAGGCGCCCGCCTTGTCGACGATCTTCGCCTGCACGCCGAGATCGATGATCTCGCCCTGACGCGAAATGCCTTCGCCATACAGAATGTCGAAGATCGCTTCGCGGAACGGCGGCGACACCTTGTTCTTGACGACCTTCACGCGGGTTTCGTTGCCGATCACCTCGTCGTTCTTCTTGATCGAGCCGATCCGGCGGATGTCGAGACGCACCGACGAGTAGAACTTGAGCGCGTTGCCGCCCGTCGTGGTTTCCGGGTTGCCGAACATCACGCCGATCTTCATCCGGATCTGGTTGATGAAGATCACGAGGCAGTTCGTGCGCTTGATCGTGCCGGTCAGCTTGCGCAGCGCCTGCGACATCAGGCGGGCCTGCAGGCCCGGCAGCGAATCGCCCATCTCGCCTTCGATTTCGGCCTTCGGCACGAGCGCCGCGACCGAGTCGATGACGATCATGTCGATCGAGCCCGAACGCACCAGTGCGTCGGTGATTTCGAGCGCCTGCTCGCCGGTGTCCGGCTGCGAGATCAGCAGCTCGGGCACATTCACGCCGAGCTTCGCCGCGTACTGGACATCGAGCGCGTGTTCGGCATCGATGAACGCAGCCGTGCCGCCGATCTTCTGCAGTTCGGCAATGACCTGCAGCGTAAGCGTGGTTTTACCGGACGATTCCGGACCGTAGATCTCGACCACGCGGCCGCGCGGCAGGCCGCCGACGCCGAGCGCGATATCGAGACCGAGCGAGCCCGTGGACACGACCTGAATGTTCTCGGCCGCCTCGCCGTCGCCCATGCGCATGATCGAGCCCTTGCCGAACTGCTTCTCGATCTGGGCAAGCGCGGCGGCCAGCGCCTTGCTCTTCTCGGCGGTCATCCCGGAGCCCTTCTTGCTATCTTCCATGAATCGTCCTTTGCTATGATGAGCAGCGTCTGTTAGAGGCGCGCCCGCTTTCAAGCGCCGCCCACGAATTCAGACACTGTATAAAAAAACAGTGTTTTGTGCAAGCCCGCAATGCAGGCTGCGTCGTACACGAATAACTTCGGAGACAGCCGGCCGGCGCGAACGCCCTGCCGGCCATCGGTCAGCACCATGCGAATTCTCATCGCGGAAGACGACAGCATACTCGCGGACGGCCTCACCCGGTCACTCCGCCAATCGGGCTATGCGGTCGACCACGTGAAGAGCGGCGTCGACGCCGATACGGCGCTGTCGATGCAGACGTTCGACCTGCTGATCCTCGATCTCGGGCTCCCGAAAATGCCCGGGCTCGACGTGCTCAAGCGCCTGCGCGCCCGCAATTCCAACCTCCCCGTGCTGATCCTGACGGCCGCCGACAGCGTCGACGAGCGCGTGAAGGGGCTCGACCTCGGCGCCGACGACTACATGGCCAAGCCGTTCGCGCTCAACGAGCTCGAGGCGCGCGTGCGCGCGCTGACCCGGCGCGGCGCGGGCGGCGGCCCGACCGTCGTGCGCCACGGCTCGCTCGCGTTCGACCAGGTCGGCCGCATCGCGTATGCGAACGATCAGGTGCTCGATCTCTCCGCGCGCGAACTCGGCCTGCTCGAGGTGCTGCTGCAGCGGATCGGCCGGCTCGTGTCGAAGGAGCAGCTCGTCGACCATCTGTGCGAATGGGGCGAGGAAGTCAGCAACAACGCGATCGAAGTCTACGTGCACCGGCTGCGCAAGAAGATCGAACCCAGCGGCGTACGAATCTCGACCGTGCGCGGCCTCGGCTATTGCCTCGAGAAGGTCGCGCCCGCCGCGCCGGCCGACACGGCAGCGCCCCAGCCCGCGGTGGCCGGCACGCCGCTGCGCTGAAGCCGGGCGTCACCGCAATGGCCACGCCGGCCCATACCCGCCACCCGACCGGCGCGCCGTCGTCGGCCGCCGACGAGGCGCGCGACGCGCGCTACGAGAATCCGTTCGCACCGCCCGACGAAACCGATGCGCCCGAGGCCCCGCGCCCGCGCTCGCTGTTCGGCGAGATCCTCGACTGGATGCTCGCGCCGCTGCTGCTGCTGTGGCCGATGAGCATCGCCGTCACCTATCTCGTCGCGAAGACGATCGCGAACGGCCCGTTCGATCGCGCGCTCGAGACCAACGCGTATGTGCTCGCGCGGCAGATCCATCCGGTAAACGGCGTCGCCGAACTGACGCTGCCGGAGCAGACGCGCGACTTCCTGCGTGCGGACAACGTCGACAGCGTTTACTTCCAGGTGCTCGGCACGCGCGGCGAACTGGTCGCAGGCGAAGCCGACATGCCGCTGCCGCGCGACGAGGACCGTCCGCCGCCGGGCGTCGTCATGTTTCGCGACGACCTGCTGCGCGGCAACGACGTGCGCGTCGCCTATACGACGGTCGCGCTGCCGCAATCGGACAGCACGCAGCCCGTGCTCGTGCAGGTCGGCGAAACGCTGGACAAGCGCAACGCGCTCGCGAACGACATCATCAAGGGCGTGATCCTGCCGCAATTCGTGATCCTGCCGCTCGCGATCCTGCTGGTCTGGTTCGGGCTGTCGCGCGGGCTCGCGCCGCTCAACGCGCTGCAGGCGCACATCCGCGCGCGGCGGCCCGACGACCTGTCGCCCGTCGAGGCGCAGCGCGCCCCGCCCGAAATCGAGCCGCTCGTCACGTCGTTCAACGACCTGCTCGCCCGTCTCGAACAGAACATGGCGCTGCAAAAGCGCTTCATTGCCGACGCCGCGCACCAGATGAAGACGCCGCTCGCGGGCCTGCGCACGCAGGCCGAGTTCGCGCTGCGCCACCCGGTGCCGCCCGACGTGCAGCGCTCGCTCGAGCAGATCGCGACGAGTTCCGAGCAGGCCGCGCGGCTCGTCACGCAACTGCTCGCGCTTGCGCGCGCCGAGAACCGCGCGAGCGGGCTGACATTCGAGCCGGTCGAGATCGCCGCGCTCGCGCGGCGCGCGGTGCGCGACTGGGTGCAGGCCGCGCTCGCGAAACGAATGGATCTCGGCTACGAAGGCCCGCCGGACGACACGCCGCTCGACGTCGACGGCAATCCGGTGATGCTGCGCGAGATGCTCGGCAACCTGATCGACAACGCGATCCGCTACACGCCGGACGGCGGCCGCATCACGGTGCGTGTGCGCGCCGAGCCTGCGGCGCGGCTCGTGCATCTCGAAGTCGAGGACACGGGGCCGGGCATTCCGGCCGCCGAACGCGAGCGCGTCGTCGAGCGCTTCTACCGGATCCTCGGCCGCGAAGGCGACGGCAGCGGCCTCGGGCTCGCGATCGTGCGCGAGATCGCCACGCAGCACGGCGGCACGCTGACGCTCGACGATCACGTCTACCAGCACGCACCGCGCCTCGCCGGCACGCTCGTGCGCGTCAGCCTGCCGCTGACCGAAACCGCCCCGGATTAACCCTGACGCGCATTACCCCGGCACACCGCAATCGCATAAAAACCGGCAACTTGCCGGACGTTCGAAGCACGATAGGCGTACAAAGCGACAGATTAGACGCGGGTTAACGCGCAGACGTTTTGCCCACGCGAGTCAGTCCGCCGTAAGTTTCCGTACCAATAATCATCGACAGGCCCGCTCACCCAAGGCGGCCGCATATCTATATCAAGGGACTTGGAGACGACTCATGGCAACGCTAGGCGGGCAAATTTCGCACGCGCCGATGACGGGCGAAGAGAAGAAGGTGATCTTCGCGTCGTCGCTCGGCACCGTGTTCGAGTGGTACGACTTTTACCTGGCCGGCTCGCTCGCGGCCTACATCAGCAAGAGTTTCTTCTCCGGCGTCAATCCGACCGCCGCCTTCATCTTCACGCTGCTCGGCTTCGCGGCCGGCTTCGCGGTGCGGCCGTTCGGCGCGATCGTGTTCGGCCGGCTCGGCGACCTCGTCGGCCGCAAGCACACGTTCCTCGTAACGATCGTGATCATGGGCATCTCGACCTTCGTGGTCGGCTTCCTGCCCGGCTACACGACGATCGGCATCGCGGCGCCCGTGATCTTCATCGCGATGCGGCTGCTGCAGGGCCTCGCGCTCGGCGGCGAGTACGGCGGCGCGGCGACCTACGTCGCCGAGCATGCGCCGGCCAACCGCCGCGGCTTCTACACCGCGTGGATCCAGACGACCGCGACGCTCGGCCTGTTCCTGTCGCTGCTCGTGATCCTCGGCGTACGCACGTTCATCGGCGAGGAATCGTTCGGCAACTGGGGCTGGCGCGTGCCGTTCGTCGCGTCGATCCTGCTGCTCGCGGTGTCGGTGTGGATCCGGTTGCAGCTGAACGAATCGCCGGTGTTCCTGCGCATCAAGGCCGAGGGCAAGACGTCGAAGGCGCCGCTGACCGAAGCGTTCGGCCAGTGGAAGAACCTGAAGATCGTGATTCTCGCGCTCGTCGGCCTGACCGCCGGCCAGGCAGTCGTCTGGTACACGGGCCAGTTCTACGCGCTGTTCTTCCTCACGCAGACGCTGAAGGTCGACGGTGCGAGCGCGAACATCCTGATCGCGATCGCGCTGCTGATCGGCACGCCGTTCTTCCTGTTCTTCGGTTCGCTGTCGGACAAGATCGGCCGCAAGCCGATCATCCTCGCGGGCTGCCTGATCGCGGCACTGACCTACTTCCCGCTGTTCAAGGCGCTCACGCACTACGCGAACCCGCAGCTCGAGCTCGCGACGCAGAAGGCACCGATCTCGGTCATCGCCGATCCGGCCACCTGCTCGTTCCAGTTCAACCCGGTGGGCACGTCGAAGTTCACGAGCTCGTGCGACATCGTGAAGAGCGCGCTCGCGAAGGCCGGCCTGAACTACGAGAACGTTGCGGCGCCGGCAGGCTCGACCGCGCAGATCAAGGTGGGCGACACGGTGATCCCAGCCTATGACGGCAAGGCGGCCGATGCGAAGACGCAGGGCGCGGCATTCGACAAGACGCTCGCGTCGACGCTGAAGGGTGCCGGCTATCCGGCCAAGGCGGACCCGGCGCAGCTCAACTGGCCGATGACGATCGTGATCCTGACGATCCTCGTGATCTTCGTGACGATGGTCTACGGCCCGATCGCCGCGATGCTGGTCGAGATGTTCCCGACGCGGATCCGCTACACGTCGATGTCGCTGCCCTATCACATCGGCAACGGCTGGTTCGGCGGCTTCCTGCCGGCGACCGCGTTCGCGATCGTCGCGGCGAAGGGCAACATCTACTCGGGCCTCTGGTATCCGATCGTGATCGCGCTGGCCACGTTCGTGATCGGCCTGCTGTTCGTCAAGGAGACGAAGGACTCGAACATCTACGCGCAGGATTGAGGTTGCACGCGCGGGCGGGTGCGGGTTGCCGGACGGGTGTGCCGGCGGCCCGCAACCCGCCCTGTCGCGAAGCCGCCGTGGCCCGCCCGGCAACTTTTTTCACGGAAGATGGAAAAAGCTGTTGACAGCCAGGCAGCGGACCGACATAATTCAATTCTTCACGGCGAATTAGCTCAGTCGGTTAGAGCGACGGAATCATAATCCGCAGGTCCGGGGTTCGAATCCCTGATTCGCCACCAAATGCGAAAAGCCGCTGTTTCGAAAGAAACAGCGGCTTTTTTCATTGCGTCACGCTTCGGCGCCTTCCTGTCGCAACATTCCCGCTGGCATCAAACACCACCGCCCGCTCCCTCGCGATGATCCGGCCCGGCCATCATCGGACGCTCCAGGCACCCTATCACCGCTCGATCTCGACGAGCCGCACGAACAGGCCGTCTTGCGGGTCCGAAAAACCGTACATCGATCCGGAGATATCGAACAGAACGCTCACCGGGCTACCATCGTCCCCGGTCGACGCGCTCCAGTACGGACGGTCAGGTATGCCGGGAAAAGCGACTTCCGATACTGCCTTGCCGGCGGGCGTTTCGGCACACCCCTTCTGCACCAACTCCGGAGAATGGGTGCAGAGCAGCAAGCCCGCCAACTCGTCACCTGTCGGCAAGCGCCATCGCGCCTGTCCCGCTCCGACGTCGCCCTCGGCAACGCGTTTTCCGGCTTCGGCCAGCGTAAGCCGCTCGGGCACGCCTCGACAGTCCATCCCGTCCCATTTCTGCCCGACGCTGCATCGCATCCACGTCAGGCCGGTCCGGGTGTCCTTGACCATCGCGCCATTGCCCTGAATCAGATAGCGGTTGTCGATCAATGTGCTTGCGGGCCCGGCGAAGCAAGGAGAAGCAAATGACGTCGTGCCGACAAGCAGCAATACGAGCATCCCGATGGCTCTCCATTTGGCGACCTCTGGCTTCCTTGCGCGGCAGATACCCGACGTATGCGGCAGCCGGCAGTCGTTCTGGTGCTTCTTCATATCGATACTCGCCTCCCGGTCCCGCAACCGTCGCCCGAACCGGTCACTTCTGCTGAACCGGTTCATAGACGCTGTCGATACGCTGATATCGGTAGGAAATCGTCTTGAACTCAGGATCGAAAAGTTGCTGATACGCGCGGTCGCAAGCTTTATCCAGTTTCACCGAGTAGCTCGGTGGCCATGCGGCAATGGGCTGACACCTGAAATCGTCGGCATTGGCGCCGTCCTTCTTGAAGCGCAGGACCATCAGGCTTTCCTGGATTTCCTGCGCCATGTCCACGTAGTACGACTGGTTGTTCAGGACCACGCCGATCGGAAAATAATCCGATTTGAGGCCTTCGGCCATTTCCGGCTCGGCCACCATGACAGCCGCCTTGCGCAGATACGCTTCAGCCGCGACGGGATCCGACCGCATCAGGCGCCATCCCTTGTATTTGTATGCGGCGGCCACGACCGGAAGCTGGCCGGGTGTCGGGTGCTCGCCCCACCATCCGATGATCTGGTCGAGACTACGCGCGAACAGCTGCTGGTACTCGTCCGATTTTGATTGCGTCACGCGCAACGGTACTCGACAGTTCACCACGCATTGCGCAACGACCGGTGGATCTCCCGCGTTCCACCGCTTCCACGTTTCTTCCTCACGCGCATTCTGCCGGTGCTCGTCAATGGCGTTGGACACCAGTGCGACGGGCGCGACAGCCACGATGGCCGCGCCCCACGCAACCGTGCACGACGCCGAATGACTCGTGGCAAACAGATCGCGGCAATCGCTCGAACACGCACCGAGCGCCAGCGCGCACGTAACGTACGTCAGGCATCGGACGATCCTCATGGGCCTCGACATCGCTTCCCCGCTAATCATTAATCATTTTTTTCACACCGACATCCGCCCTGCGGGGCTATCCGCCGGATGCGAAAAGCCGGTGCGTGAATTTAACGAATCAGTCGGTCAAAAGATAACTGTCGGGTCTGTCAGGGACTCGGCCATCCACGGCCGGATCGCGTGGCGACGGCATTCGATGAGGCAACCGAAACGGCGGCCAAGCGCGGCGCGCCGATGCGCAGCGTGACGCGACATAGCCTGCGTCAGGCTGCCACCGCCCCTCTCTGGAGCTTCGCCGCCTGCGCCCCCACCTTCCCCCGCCAGTTCTCCCCGCCCTCCAGCGCCGGCGTCGACTCGAACACCTCCGCGACCCAGTCGGCGAACACCCGCACCTTCTGCGACAAATGCCGGTTGTGCGGATAGACGATCGAGATCGGCTTCGGCTTCGGATTGCTCTCCGGCAGCACCTCGACCAGCGAGCCGTCGAGCAGGTGCGGCAGCACCATGAACAGCGTCGGCTGGATCATCCCGAACCCTTCGAGCCCGCACGTCACGTAGGCATCCGAATCATTGACCGTGACGCTGCCGTTCATCCGCACCTCGAACGGCTTCCCGTCGATCATGAACACCCACGGAATCGCCCGCGCGCCGTGGCTCGACCGGAAATTCACCGCATGGTGATCGGCGAGATCGGCGATTTCGTGCGGCTCGCCGTGACGCGCGAGGTAATCGGGCGACGCGCAGGTCACGCGTTTCAGCATCCCGATGCGCCGCGCGACCATCGACGAATCCTCGAGCGGCCCGACGCGGATCATGCAGTCGATGCCCTCCTCGACCGGATCCACGTAGCGGTCGGACAGCCCCAGCTCGAGCGTGATGTCCGGATAGCGCTGCCGGAAAATCGACAGCGACGGCAGCACGATGCGCCGCCCGAGCGAACTCGGCATGTGGACGCGCAGCACGCCGCTCGGCTTGCGGTTGCCGGTCTGGAAACTCGCGTCGGCCTCCGCGATCTCCGAGATGATCTTCATGCAATGCTCGTAGTACGCGGCGCCCTCCGGCGTCAGCGACAGCCGGCGCGTCGTCCGGTGCATCAGGCGCACGCCGAGCAGCGCCTCGAGATTCTGGATGATGGTCGTCACCGATGCGCGCGGCATCGCGAGCGTATCGGCCGCGCGCGTGAAGCTGTTCGCGTCGACCACACGGGTAAAAACTTCCATTGCCTGGATTCGGTCCATGCTGCTTCCCCCTTCGAATCGCCAACGGAACAGAATAGAGCGCGCGACGGGCGCGGCACAAGCCCCCGCCTATTGTTATCCGATCCTGAATAGTTGCAGTGTTTCGGACTGGGAATCGACTGTTTTCGTTCAGTTCACGACATCGACCGCACCGGCCCGATCCCGCCCCGCGGGTCACCGCACGAACCGCTCGCGATAACCCTGCGGCGACACGCCCAGCACGCGCACGAAACTGCGCCGCAGCGTCTCCTCCGAACCGAAGCCGCAGCGTGCGGCGATCCGCTTGACGGGCCACGCCGTTTCGCCAAGCAGGCGTTGCGCGGCCTCGACGCGGATCTGCTCGACCGCGCGCGCGGGCGTGCGCCCCGTCCCCGCACGATAGTGGCGCACGAAGCTGCGCTCGCTCATGCTGACGCGCTCGGCCAGCGCAGGCACCGACAGGTCGGCAGTCAGATGCTCGGCCATCCACGCATGCAGGTCGCCGAACCGGTCGTCGGTGCGTTGCATCGACAGCATCGCGCTGAACTGCGCCTGTCCGCCCGGACGCTTCAGGAACACGACGAGTTCGCGCGCGACGTCGAGCGCCGTCGCGCGCCCGAGATCCTCCTCGACCAGCGCGAGCGCGAGATCGATGCCAGCCGTGACGCCGGCCGACGTCCACAGCGCGCCTTCGCGGATGAAGATCGGGTCGGGCTCGACGCGCACGTTCGGGTAGCGCGCCGCGAATTCGTCGCAGCGCGCCCAGTGCGTGACCGCGCGCCGCCCATCGAGCAGCCCGGCCTCGGCGAGCAGGAACGCGCCGGTGCAGACCGACGCCACGCGCCGCGCGCGCCCGGCCTGCTGCCGCACCCAGCGCACCAGCCGCGCATCCTTCGACGCCGCATGCACGCCCTTGCCGCCGGCGACGATCAGCGTATCGGGACGACGCGCGGCCGAACGCAGCGACTCGGCCATCACGACGAGGCCCGACGACGTCTCGACGGGCCCTGCTTCGACTGCCACGACGCGCGGCGCATACGGCGCCGGCTGCCCGCGCTCCAGCGCGAGCTCGTTGACGGATGCGAACACCTGCAGCGGCCCCGACACGTCGAGCAGTTGCGCACGCGGGAACGCGAGGACCAGGATCGAACGCGGAGCAGCGACAGGCATGGCGATTGGCTGAAAACGTGGGCGATATGGCAATTTCGCCAAACACTACGCGCCTAGAATCGATCTGTCCATCCCGTGCCGGCAACGGTGCGCTCCCCTTCCAGTCGGAGTCTTCGCATGACCCTGCATATCGGCTTTCTCGTGTTTCCGGGCGTCCAGCAACTCGATCTCACCGGCCCGCACGACGTGCTCGCGTCGCTGCCCGACGCAACCGTCCATCTGGTCTGGAAGGCGCGCGACACCGTCGCGTCGAGCAGCGGGCTCGCGCTCGCGCCGACCTGCACGTTCGACGACTGCCCGCCGCTCGACGTGATCTGCATCCCGGGCGGGATCGGGATCAACGACCTGCTGCTCGATGCCGAGACGATCGCATTCGTGCAGCAGCGCGCGGCCGCCGCGCGCTACGTGACGTCGGTCTGCACGGGCGCGCTGCTGCTTGGCGTAGCCGGCCTGCTGCGCGGGCGGCGCGCGACGACGCACTGGGCGTTCCACGCGCTGCTCGAGCCGCTCGGCGCGGTGCCCGTGCGCGAGCGCGTCGTGCGCGACGGCAACCTGATCACGGGCGGCGGCGTCACGGCCGGCATCGACTTCGCACTGACCATCGCCGCGGAACTGGCCGGCGATGAAGCAGCGCAGGCAATCCAGCTTCAACTCGAATACGCGCCGGCACCGCCGTTCGACGCCGGCTCGCCCGACACCGCGCCGGCAGCAGTCGTGAAGCGCGTCACCGAACGGTCGGCGGCCGGCTTCGCGAAGCGCAAGGAGACGATCGAACAGGCGCTGCGCGCGATGTCGCATTGAATGCGAGTGTGGGGAAATTGACGGAAAGACGACGCGCGTTCGCGCCGGAGAACACATCGATGAACATCATCCGCAGCGCCGCGTTCACCGCGGACCGCGCGTGGGGCGCACTCGACATCGCGAACCTGAACGGCATCACGGTCCGCCTGCACTGGACCGACCAGCCGTATCGATGGCACGTGAACGACGGCGAGGAAGTGTTCGCGGTGCTCGACGGCCGCGTCGAGATGCGCTATCGCGAAGCAGGCGTCGAACACACGACGGTGCTCGAAACGGGTGACGTGTTCCACGCGGCGGCCGGCACCGAGCACGTCGCGCATCCGCTCGGCGAAGCACGCATCCTCGTGATCGAAACCGAAGGCAGCGTCTGACGGCCGGCGGCCGTGCGCCGATGCCGCGCGGATCGCAACCGCATCCGCGCGGCGCGTGTCATCCGGTGATCGTCCCCGTAGCCTGCGACGCGATCAGCTTCGGTTGCGGCGTGCACAGGCACTGGCACAGGTCGTGTTCGAGCGCGACGACCTTGCCCATCACGGTCATCGTCCGCTCGCCGCCGTCGGACACGATCACGCCCGGCGACTTGCAGGCGGCGCAGAACACCGCTGCACCGAGATAAGCGAGTTCGCGTCCGTCGAACGACGAATTGGCGATCCCGTCGAGCACGACGCCGCCGTGATCGGTCGTGTCGCCCTTCAGAATGAATTTGCGGCTCATGATGTCGGTTCTTCCCTCGGAAATGCCGTGCAACGCGGCAGCATGGCCGCGCACGTGCAATCGGAATTCGCCCGTCGGTCGCGGGCGTCCCGCGAGCATATCACCGCTCGCCGAGGCCACCTCCCGGATCAGGACTTGTGCCGTATGCCGGCGCGTGCCGCCATTCAGACGAACAGCGCGATACACAGCGCGGCGCCGCACAGATACGTGCCGAGCGCGCCGGCGAAACGCACGGGATTCGGGTCGGCCATCGTCGGCCACGCGAGCAATCCGATCACCAGCAGGCAGCGGCACGCGGTTGCCGCGACGATCAGCGCCAGGATCGTGCGCGACGGGCCGTGCGCGCCGAAATAGAGAAACAGCACCGCGAGAAACGGCGCGTATTCAGCCGTGTTGCCATGCGCGCGCACGATCTTGTGCAACCCGTTCGCCGGATCGGGCACGCACCCGGATCCGCTGGTGCACCGGAAGCGTGTGACAGACACGACGAGGCCGAGCCCGAACAGCAGCAGCCCGAGGATGGCCGTGCAAACGAGTGCGACGGGGTGGATCGGCATGGGACTCCCGGCGAAAGCGGAAATGCGCCGCACATCCGACGATCCTACCCGCGGCCCGTGCGCGCGGCTATCGCGGAAACCCGCAGCATCTTCATACAAGGGCCACGATTTCACGGGCGGGTTCCGGCCCGAATTGTCGCCCTGCCGCACCGCACGAAACCGGTGCATCGTCCGCCTGCCCGGCCGCCCGGGCCTGCCCGGCGAAATCCTAGCCGCACGGACGCTCCGGCATGAAACGCGCAAACGTTACGCCGCGACCGGGCGTGCCCGTGCGCCGCAACGCCGGTTGCCGCGCCGCACGGGCACGCGCGTTGCGTCGACGCATCTCGGTAGTCGACCGCCCTTGGCAGCCCGCTGCGGAGGACTACACTAATCCTTAATGGGGTGCGGCCGGACAACCCGCGCCCTCAGGGAGACGCCGCTATGAATCGGCCGCTGAATCGTATCCTGCCGCGTGTGACCGGGACCGCATCCGTCTGGACCTGGGTCAAGTGGTCTTTGCTTGCCGCCTTGCTGATCGCGGTGGCGATCGTCGCGCGGCTCGTCATGACCGAGATCGAGACGTCGCGCCTGCAGGCGCACTACCTGTCCGAGCTTACCCGCGACGTCGGCTACACGGTCGAAACGGGCCCGAGCGATCACATCCGCTTCCCCGCGAACGGCCCGTACGACCAGCGCTTCGGCTACGCGATGATTCCGGCGTTCCAGGAGCGGCTGCTCGCGCGCGGCTTCGTCGTCGGCAAGCAGGCGCGCGATTCCCAGCGGATGCTGTCGCTCGGCGACCGCGGCTTGTTCCTCCCGTTCGAAGAGAAGGACCAGGCGGGCCTGAGGCTGTTCGATTCGACCGGTGCGCCGCTGTTCACGACTGTGTTCCCGCAGCGCGTCTACGCCGACTTCGACATGGTGCCGCGCGTGGTCGTCGATTCGCTGCTGTTCATCGAGGATCGCTACCTGCTCGACGCGAACGAGCCGAACCGCAACCCGGCGATCGACTGGGGGCGCTTCAGCCGCGCGCTCGCCGACCAGGCGCTGCACGTCGTCAACCGTCACCAGGCGCGCCCGGGCGGCAGCACGCTCGCGACGCAGATCGAGAAGTTCCGCCATTCGCCCGAGGGCCGCACCGCGACGCCGCCCGAGAAGCTGCGGCAGATCGGGTCCGCGTCGGTACGCGCGTACCTGAACGGCCCGCAGACGATGCTCGCGCGCCGCACCATCGTCGTGCGCTACCTGAACTCGGTGCCGCTCGCCGCGCGGCCGCATATCGGCGAAATCACCGGCATCGGCGACGGTCTCGCCGCGTGGTACGGCCGCGACTTCAACGACGTGAACCGCATCCTGTCCGCGCCAACGACCGGCGACAACGTCGACGAACAGGGCAAGACGTTCCGCGAGGTGCTGTCGCTGATCATCGCGCAGCGCGCGCCGTCGTACTTCCTCAACCGCGGCTATCCGGCGCTGCAGAAGCTGACCGACAGCTACCTGCGGCTGCTGTCGAACGGCGGCGTGATCTCGCCCGCGCTGCGCGACGCCGCGCTCGCCGCGCAGATCGAACGCAGCGCGCCGCCGGCCGCCGCGCACGTGCAATCGTTCGTGTCGCGCAAGGCCGTGACGTCCGCGCGTGCGTCGCTGCTGTCGGCGCTCGGCATCAGCGACCTGTACCAGCTCGACCAGTTCGACCTGGAGGCGACGAGCACGCTCGACAACGGCGTGCAGCAGGCCGTCGCCGAACGGCTCGCGAAGGCGTCGACGCGCGACGGCGCGCAGGCCGCCGGCCTGTACGGTTTCGAGATGCTCGCGCCGAAGGACGACCCGTCGCACCTCACGTACAGCTTCACGCTGTACGAACACCGCAACGGCGCGAACCTGCTGCGCGTGCAGACCGACAGCGTGAACGAGCCATTCGACGTCAATCGCGGCGGCCGCATCAACCTCGGCTCGACCGCGAAACTGCGTACGCTGATCACGTACCTGCAGATCGTGTCCGACCTGCATGCGCGCTACGCGAACCTGTCGAACGCGGAGCTGGCCCGCGTGAAGCCCGACCCGATCGACGGGCTGTCGCGCTGGGCGCTCGACTATCTGGCGCATACGCGCGACCGCTCGCTGCAGGCAATGCTCGACGCGGCTGTCGAACGCAAATACTCGGCGAGCCCCGACGTGTTCTATACGGGCGGCGGTGCGCAGGTGTTCTCGAACTTCGAGAAATCGGACAACGGCCGCATCCTGACGCTGCACGCCGCGTTCGAGCACTCGGTCAACCTCGTGTTCGTGCGGCTGATGCGCGACATCGTCCACTACGAGACGCTTCAGGCCGCCGGCCCGTCGTCGTCGTGGCTCGGCGATCCCGGGCAGCGCCAGCATTACCTGCAGCAATTCGTCGACGGCGAGAGCCAGGTCTACGTGAAGCGCTACTACACGCGCTATGCGGGCAAGGCGCCCGACGACGCGCTCGCGCTGATGCTGAAGGACGTGCGCAAGTCGCCGCCGAAAATCGCGACGGTGCTGCGCAGCGTCGCGCCGCATGAATCGCTCGCGTGGTTCGACGCGCAGATGCGTGCGCAACTGAAGGGCACGCCGGCCGCGACACTGTCCGACGACGACCTCGCCAGGCTCTACGCGAAGTACGCGATCGACCGCTTCAACCTCAACGATCGCGGCTATATCGCGAGCGTGCATCCGCTCGCGCTGTGGACGCTCAACTACCTGCGCGCACACCCGGCAGCGCCGCTCGCCGAAGTCCAGCGCGAGAGCCGCGATGCGCGTTTCTACACGTACTCGTGGCTGTACAAGACGCGCTACCACGCAACCCAGGACCGCCGCATCCGCCGCATGGTCGAGCTGCGCGCGTATGCCGAGATCACGAAGTCGTGGCGCGCGCTCGGCTACCCGTTCGCGGAAGTCACGCCGTCGTATGCGGCCGCTATCGGCGCTTCGGGCGACCAGCCCGATGCGCTCGCGAAACTGATCGGACTGGTCGCGAACGGTGGCCAGAAAGCGCCGACCGAAACGATCACGCGGCTCGACTTCGCGAAGGGCACGCCGTACGAAACGCGCTTCGTGCGCGCGGCCGCGCAGCCGCAGCCGGTACTGTCGCCGGAGATCGTCAACGTGACGCACACGCTGCTGCGCGACGTCGTGCTCAACGGCACCGCGCGCCGCCTCGCGGGCGGCTTCACGCTGCCCGACGGCAAGACGCTCGACGTGTACGGCAAGACGGGGACGGGCGACCAGCGCTTCAACGTCTATGCGCGCGGCGCGCGGCTGATCGAGTCGCGCAAGGTGAACCGCAGCGGCACGTTCGTGTTCGTGCTCGGCGACCGGTTCTTCGGGGTCCTGACGGCAACGGCGCACGAACCGTATGCGGCGCGCTACGACTTCACGAGCGCGATGGCCGTGCAGTTGCTGAAGTCGATGGCACCGGCACTCGCGCCGCTGATCGAACGTCCGGCCGGCACCGGCACGCACGCCGCGGCCCCCGCCCCGCAGGCGGAAACGCCCGCGCCGGGCGCCGCCGCGCAACCGTCCTGACGGCCGCGCCATTCATGCGCACCGACGCGCCGCTCAGTGCGAGCGGCCGTCGTAGTGCGTGACCGGCAGCGCGTCGATATCGACGCCTTCGAGACAGCGCACGTTGATCGCGGCCATCGCGGTACCGTCCGGGCCGACGCCCTCGCCGAACGCGTGAATCCCGCAGCGCTTGCAGAAGCGGTGCTTGATCACGTGCTTGTTGAACATGTAGGTGGCGAGGTGCTCGTCGGGCGTGAGGAGTGTCATGTGGTCGCGCGGCACGAACCACATCAGCGCGCCCTTGCGCTGGCAGATCGAGCAGTTGCACGCCATCACGCCCTGCAGGTCGCCTTCCGCCTCGAACTTCACGTCTCCGCAGTGACAGCTTCCGCGATAAAGCATGGTCGTCTCCCGGTGCGGCCCGTGCGCATCGACGGCGCCCCGGCGGAACACCGTTGGCCAGGCCGATTCAAACGGGTACAGTAGCGCGCACATGCGCCGCACGCAATGTCCGGCGGCGCCCGTCCCGACCTCCCCCACCCAGGAAAACCGTCATGCTCGAACTGCGCCCCGGCTGTGAATGCTGCGACAAGGACCTGCCGCCCGATTCGGCGGATGCACGCATCTGTACGTTCGAATGCACGTTCTGCGCGACCTGCGCCGACGACGTGCTGAAGGGCCGCTGCCCGAACTGCGGCGGCGACCTGGTCGTGCGCCCGCGGCGGTCGGCAAGCCTGCTCGCGAAATACCCGGCGTCGACCGAGCGCATCCACAAGCCGGGTGGCTGCGCGAACGCCTGACGGCGCCGCACCGCCCCTCCCGTCACGACATCTCGATCCGCGCGCGCGTCACCGCGAGCAGCGCCGCCATCGCGCGGCGCGCACCGTCCTCGTCGCGCACGCGGATCGCGTCGCTCACGGCCGTATGCTCGGCGAGCGACGCGTTGTACACGTGCGCGCGGCGTGCATTCAGATGCAGTTGCGCCTCGAGCGTGCGATCGATCAGCGTGCCGAGCGGCACCAGCAGCTCGTTGCCGCCGGCCTCGAGCACGCTCAGGTGAAAGCGCAGGTCGGCGCGCACCCATTCGTCGACGTTGCGCGCGGCGGCCATGGCGCGCGCCGCGCCGTCGATCGCGTCGAAGGTTTCCGGCGTATGCATGCGCGCGGCGAGCGCGGCCGCGTACGGCTCGACCATCTCGCGCATCTCCTGCAGCTTCAGCGCGAACGCGAGCGGCGGCGCAACACGCGCGTACCAGTCGAGCAGATCGGCGTCGAGCAGGTTCCACACGCCGCGCGGCCGCACGCGCGTGCCGATCTTCGGCCGCGATTCGACGAGCCCCTTCGACGTGAGCGTACGGAGCGCCTCGCGCATCACCGTGCGGCTCACGCCGTACAGCGCCATCAGGTCGGGCTCCCTCGGCAGCAGCGACTCGGGCGGGTAGTCGCCGCGCAGGATCGCCGTGGCAAGCCGGAAGGCCGTCTGTCCATGCAGGTCGCGTCGAATGATCGTTCTCCGTTATGCCGGTACCCAGGCGTGCCGGCTGCCCACTATCTGCACAATAGTGCTATTAATACTATTTTTTATTGGCCTGCGCTAGGATAACCGTGAAAGCACGCGACCGTGCGCCGCGCCCGACTGCCCGCACCGGTCAATCCTGGAGACCCGCATCGTGAAAATCACCCGCCTCGAAACCTTCGTCGTCCCGCCGCGCTGGCTGTTCCTCAAGATCGAAACCGACGAGGGCATCGTCGGGTGGGGCGAGCCGATCGTCGAAGGTCGCGCACACACGGTCGAGGCCGCCGTGCAGGAGCTGGCCGACTACCTCGTGGGCCGCGATCCGCTGCTGATCGAGGATCACTGGCAGGTAATGTACCGCGCCGGCTTCTACCGCGGCGGCC
Source organism: Burkholderia puraquae (assembly GCF_002099195.1). Classification (GTDB taxonomy): domain Bacteria; phylum Pseudomonadota; class Gammaproteobacteria; order Burkholderiales; family Burkholderiaceae; genus Burkholderia; species Burkholderia puraquae. The sequence continues at coordinate 19,040 of NZ_NBYX01000021.1, forward strand.
CGATCATGATGAGCGCGATCGCGGGCGTCGACCAGGCGCTGTGGGACATCAAGGGCAAGCATCACGGCGTGCCCGTGCATGCGCTGCTCGGCGGCCAGGTGCGCGATCGCATCAAGGTGTATTCGTGGATCGGCGGCGACCGGCCGAGCGACGTCGCGAACAATGCGCGTGCGGTGGTCGAGCGCGGCTTCAAGGCCGTGAAGATGAATGGCTCCGAGGAGCTGCAGATCGTCGACACCTACGACAAGGTCGAGCAGGTGATCGCGAACGTCGCGGCCGTGCGCGATGCGGTCGGCCCGCATGTGGGAATCGGCGTCGACTTCCACGGCCGCGTGCACAAGCCGATGGCGAAGGTACTCGCGAAGGAGCTCGACCCGTACAAGCTGATGTTCATCGAGGAGCCGGTGCTGTCGGAAAACGCCGAGGCGCTGCGCGACATCGCCAACCAGACCAACACGCCGATCGCGCTCGGCGAGCGGCTCTACTCGCGCTGGGATTTCAAGCACATCCTCGCGGGCGGCTACGTCGACATCATCCAGCCCGACGCGTCGCACGCGGGGGGCATCACCGAGTGCCGCAAGATCGCGACGCTCGCCGAGAGCTACGACGTCGCGCTCGCACTGCACTGCCCGCTCGGCCCGATCGCGCTCGCCGCGTGCCTGCAGCTCGACGCGGTCAGCTACAACGCGTTCATCCAGGAGCAGAGCCTCGGCATCCACTACAACCAGGGCAACGACCTGCTCGACTACCTGCGCAACCCCGAGGTGTTCCGCTACGAGGACGGCTTCGTCGCGATCCCGCAGGGCCCGGGGCTCGGCATCGACGTCAACGAGGAGAAGGTGCGCGAGATGGCGAAGACGGGCCACCGCTGGCGCAACCCGGTGTGGCGTCACGCGGACGGCAGCGTCGCCGAATGGTGAGCGCGATGCGCAGCGCGCGCGGCTGCGGCCCGCGCGGTAAGGATCGAATCGAGAACGGCTGCCCGACGGGCAGCCGTTTTTGCATGCGCGGCACGACACCCGGCACATGCCGGGTGCGCGCCAGCGGCCTTGCGTCGCGCCGCGCGAATCCTGCCGTCAGCCGAGGGCCGCGAACCCCGGCACGCTGAACGACAGCACGGCGGCCGCGACGAATACGCCGATCATCGTCATCGCTTCGAGATGCAGGATGTTGCGGAACGTGTGCGCATCCTCGGTCGACGCGGTGCGGCGCAGGCGCGGCAGCGCCGCGAAGCGGTTCAGGCCGCCGAGCACGAGCGCGAGTGCGACGAGCAGCAGCTTCAGCAGCAACACGCGCCCCCACGTACTGCCGTCGAGCGGCGCGAGCGAACCGCCGAGCCCGCGGATCGCGTTGAGCGCGCCGGCGCCGAGCACGAAGACGACCGAGATGATCGACGTACGCGACAGTTGCTGGCCGATGCGGATCAGCGCCCCGCGCGCGACCGACGAACCGAGCGCCGGCAACACCGCGAGCCCGCCCGCGAGCACGAGGCCGCCCCACACGGCCGTCGCGAGCAGGTGCAGCGTCTGCACGCCGACCGCTGCGGACAGCGCGCCCGTATCGGCCGCGTGGCCGAGCGACGCCTTGCCGGCCGCGACCACGATCACCGCGAGCCACAGCACGGCATGGGCAACCGGGCCGTCCGGCTTCGCCAGCGCGACGATCGCGAGCACCACGGCGCCGGCGAACGCGACACTCCACGCGAAGCCCGTGTGCGTCTGCGTCAGCATGACGGGAATCGCGGCGAACGCGCCGCCGAGCCCTGCCCCGCTCATCGTCGCGGCCTCGTAGATGAGCCAGCCGAGATCCGCGAGCACCAGCGCCAGTGCCGCCGCAACCAGCGAATGTTGCGCGCGCAGCCATGCGGGATGAGACGGCGCGACGACCGGACGCGCACCGTCCTTGCCGAGCCATGCCTTGAGCAGCGCCGAGCCGACCGCCATCGCGAACGCGGCGTCCATCAGCGCCGCGAGCGCGACCTGACCGATCCACAAGCTGTCGAACTTCATCGCGTGCCCCCTCCCGAAAGCGGCAGGCCGACGGGGCGGCAACGGGACAGACAGCGTGAGGAAGGCAACGGCACGGTAGAAAACGTCATCGATGAATCCGGAAACGGGAGAAATGACTGGACCTGCGGCGGAGGCGGCGCCGCGCGACCCGCGAGTGTACGGTCTTCGATGGTGAAAACGCACGCCGGTTCACACCGGCATGTCGCAGTGCGCGTCAAATTGTCGCAAGTCGCAAACGGACAGGAACCGACGTCCTTTTGCCAAATAGCCGTCATTACCCATCGATGATAGAATGCCGCGTCGCAGCAGCCCGGCTGCCTTGCTGTCATGCGCCGAGCCGATCGTAGCCCGGACAGGTCCCCGTCGAATAAACATGGAGTCTCGTGTGTCTTCAAGACGCCTCTTCCGTCCGCTGCTCGCCGTTCTGATGTTCGGCAGCGCGGGCCTTATGAGCGCTGCCCAAGCGCAGACCAAGCCCACGGAGCAAGCGCATGCCCAGCAGGCGCCGCTCAAGGCACCCGATAGCATGGCCGAGCGCGTGCGCGGCTGTACGGCCTGCCATGGCGTCCATGGCCAGGGTACGGACAACGACTACTTCCCGCGTCTTGCCGGCAAGCCGGCCGAGTACCTGTACAACCAGCTCGTCAACTTCCGTGACGGCCGGCGCAAGTACCCGCCGATGAACTACCTGCTGACGTACCTGAACGACGACTACCTGCGCGAGATGGCTGAGCACTTCTCGGCTGAACGCCCGCCGTACCCGGCGCCGGCGAAGCCGACGCTGCCGGCCGCGACGCTCGCGCGCGGCAAGCAGCTGGTCACGCAAGGCGATCCGTCCCGCAAGCTGCCGGCCTGCGTGGCCTGCCACGGCGCGACGCTGACCGGCATGCAGCCGGCGATCCCGGGCCTGGTCGGCCTGCACGCCGACTACCTGAGCGCGCAGATCGGCGCATGGCGTTCGGGCAACCGTCACGCGAAGGCGCCCGATTGCATGCATGACGTCGCCTCGAAGCTTTCCGACGAAGACGTGACGGCCGTGACCGCATGGCTCGCCGCGCAACCGGCGCCCGCCAACCCCGTGCCGGCTCCGGCGCGTTCGATGAAGACTCCGCTCGCCTGCGGCAGCGAACCGCAATAAGGCAAGGGAGACAGACACAATGAAACGCAAGTCCCTGTTTGCACTCTCGGCCGTCGCGATCGTCGCGGCTGCCGCCCTCGTGCCGGTCCTGTGGCCGGGCAACGATACGCTGCACGGCGCCTCGGCCGTCGCGGCCACGCCGGCCGACCAGGCCGCGCTGATCAAGAAGGGCGAATACCTCGCGCGCGTCGGCGACTGTATCGCGTGCCACACCGTGCGCGGCGGCAAGTCGTTCGCGGGCGGCCTGCCGATGGCGACGCCGTTCGGCACGATGTACACGCCGAACATCACGCCGGACGACAAGGACGGCATCGGCAAGTGGACGTCGGACGACTTCTACCGCGCGATGCACACCGGTCGTTCGAAGGACGGCAGCCTGCTCTACCCCGGCTTCCCGTTCGCGAGCTACACGAAGGTCACACGCTCGGATTCGGACGCGATCTACGCGTACCTGCGCTCGGTCGCGCCGGTGTCGGTGCCGAGCCGTCCGCATGAACTGAAGTTCCCGTTCAACAACCGCAACCTGCTGATCGGCTGGCGCACGCTGTTCTTCAAGGAAGGCGAGTACAAGCCGGATCCGACCAAGTCGGTCGAATGGAACCGCGGCGCGTACCTCGTCGAAGGCCTCGGCCACTGCTCGATGTGCCACACGTCGATCAACATGATGGGCGGCCCGGTTACAGGGTCGGCGTTCGCCGGCGGCCTGATTCCGCTGCAGAACTGGTATGCGCCGTCGCTGACGAACGACAAGGAACTCGGCCTCGGCGACTGGCACGTGCAGGAGCTGTCCGACCTGCTGCAGGCCGGCGTGTCGAACAAGGGCGCGGTGTTCGGCCCGATGGCGGACGTCGTGCACAACAGCCTGCAGTACATGACCGACGAAGATACGCGCGCGATGTCGACGTACCTGAAGTCGATCCCGCAGAAGGCTGAAGCACCGAAGAACATGCAGTACGAGCCGTCGAAGCAGTTCGGCAGCGCGCTGTTCGACCAGGGCAAGAAGATCTACGCGGACAACTGCGCGACCTGCCACGCCGAAACCGGCGCAGGCAAGCCGCCGGCGTATCCGCCGCTCGCGGGCAACCACTCGATCATGATGGAATCGGCGGTCAACCCGATCCGCATGGTGCTGAACGGTGGCTATCCGCCGAGCACGTTCAAGAATCCGCGTCCGTATGGGATGCCGCCGTTCGCACAGTCGCTGTCGAACCAGGAAGTGGCGGCGGTTGTCACGTATATCCGGATGTCGTGGGGCAACAACGGGACGCCGATCTCGCCGCAACAGGTGAGCGATCTACGTTCCGCGCCGCTCGACTAAGAAGCGGCGGACACACACGGGGCGCGGCTGCGGGAAACCGCGGCCGCGCCCTTTTGCATTTTGCATTTTGCGATGTCATCTCCCGCGCGGGCCGCGCGAGACGTCGCCGATCATAAAACTGAAGAGTGGTATCTATGTCTTTCGAATCTCTCGGCTTGGCCGAACCGTTGGTCAAGGCGGTCAACGAGCTCGGCTACACGTCGCCGACCCCGATCCAGCAGCAGGCGATCCCCGCCGTCCTCGGCGGCGGCGACCTGCTCGCCGGCGCGCAGACGGGCACCGGCAAGACCGCCGGCTTCACGCTGCCGATCCTGCAACGCCTGCATACGTTCTACGCCGAGCAACGCGGCGCGAAGCGCGCGGTGCGTGCGCTGATCCTCACGCCGACACGCGAACTCGCCGCCCAGGTCGAGGAAAGCGTCCGCGCCTACAGCAAGTACGTGAAGCTGCGCTCGACCGTGATGTTCGGTGGCGTCAGCATCAATCCGCAGATCGATGCGCTCAAGCGCGGCGTCGACATCGTCGTCGCGACGCCGGGCCGCCTGCTCGACCACATGCAGCAGAAGACGATCGACCTGTCGAATCTCGACATCCTCGTGCTCGACGAAGCCGACCGGATGCTCGACATGGGCTTCATCCACGACATCAAGCGCGTGCTCGCGAAGCTGCCGCCGCAGCGCCAGAACCTGCTGTTCTCGGCCACGTTCTCCGATGAAATCAAGGCGCTCGCCGACAGCCTGCTCGACTCGCCCGCGCTGATCGAGGTCGCACGCCGCAACACGACCGCCGAAAGCGTCGCGCAGAAAATCCACCCGGTCGACCGCGACCGCAAGCGCGAACTGCTCACGCATCTGATCCGCGAGCACAACTGGTTCCAGGTGCTCGTGTTCACGCGCACCAAGCACGGCGCGAACCGGCTCGCCGAGCAGTTGACGAAGGACGGCATCAGCGCGATGGCGATCCACGGCAACAAGAGTCAGTCGGCCCGCACGCGCGCGCTGGCGGAGTTCAAGAACAGCACGCTGCAGGTGCTCGTCGCGACCGATATCGCCGCGCGCGGGATCGACATCGACCAGCTGCCGCATGTCGTCAACTTCGACCTGCCGAACGTGCCGGAAGACTACGTGCACCGGATCGGCCGCACGGGCCGCGCGGGTGCGACCGGCGAAGCCGTGTCGCTCGTGTGCGTCGACGAGAAGCAGCTGCTGCGCGACATCGAGCGGCTGATCAAGCGCGAGATTCCGCAGGAAGTGATCGCAGGCTTCGAACCCGATCCGAATGCGAAACCGGAGCCGATCCAGCAGCGCCGCGGGCAGCAGCAGCCGCGCGGCGGTGGCGGTGGTGGCGGCAATCGCCAGCCGCGCGCAGGCGGCTCAGGCCAGCCGGCCGCGAAACGCGACGGCAACGCGCAGCCGAAGGCGTCGCAACCGAAGGCTTCGCAGCAGAAGGCCGCGAAGCCGCGCACGCAAGGACAAGGCGGTGCCGCCGGCAGCGGTGGACGCCCGGCGGGCGGCGGCAACAGTGCGCGCCCGGCGAACGGCAACGCCGCGCACCCGAACCGCAACCGTTCGTCGCGCAGCGGCCAGCGCGGTCACTGAAGCCGCGCGGCCGCGCGCCGCAGGTGCTCGACCTGGCGTTGCCAGCGCGCGAGCACCGCGGCGCGCTCCCCTTCCAGCGTGAATGTGACGCCTGTCGCGAGACGCGCATAGCCGACCCGCTGCGCATCGCCGTGCGCGATCGTCGCAGCGAATCCGGCCAGGCCGCCGAAGTCTCCTTCGAGCGGCGCCATCCTCAATTGCGCCTGAAAGAACGCGCCGTCCGCGACAAGCGTCAACGCGGCCGTACGCCGTTGTGCGATCGCGCGCGCCGCACGCGATTGCGGCCAGAGCGCCAGCAGCAGCGTGCGCGTATCGTGTGCATAGATCTCGCCGACGCCGAGCAGCGTCGTGCGTAACTGGCCATCGTCGGTCGCGACGATCAGCGATGCGGCGAAGTCGGCATGACGCTCGAGCGCGGTGCCGTCGAACAGCGCGACGACGGCCGGCGGCCACGCATCGAACGTCCATTGTTCGAGCGCGTGGCGATGGGTATCGGTCATGATGGCGTGGCCCCGATGGAAAGCGGATGAAGAAGCCGCAGCATACGCGCGACGGGCCGCGCCGCGGCGATCAGCGCAGGAACACGTGCCGCGTGATCTTCGTGAGCGGATAGTGGACGCCCGGCTGGATCTTCGCGGGCAGGTCGAGCGGCTTGAGCAGCATCTTCACGCACATGTCGGCCGACAGGTTGCGCCGCACGAGCGTGCTGATGCGCGCGGCTCGCTCGCGGTTGTACTGGCTGTCGCCGACGCGATCCGGGTAGCGGACCGCGAACACGTGGCGCAGCGCGATCTCGGAATCCTCGTTCTTGATTTCCATCACGCGGCGCGCCAGCGCGCCGAGCACCGCAAGCCGGCCGTTGCCTTCGAGCTGGTTGTACTTCTTGAAGAACTTGAAGAAGTGCTTGTAGTGACGCACTTCGTCCGTGCGGATGTTGTCGGTGATTTCCTTCAGCACGGGCTCGTCCGAGCATTCGTTGATCGCGCGATAGAGCGTGGCCGTACCCGTCTCGACGACACAGCGCGCGACCATCTCGAGCGCGCGGGTCTTCTCGAACGCCTCGACCTTGCAGGTCTTCGAATATTCGGCGAAGAAATTCGCGAACGCGGTATCCCAGTCGAACTCCGGCCACACGTGCGCGATGTACGCCTTCAGCGCGCGCCCGTGCTGCAATTCTTCGTGCTCCCATGCATTGTTGAGCCATGCGGAGACTTCCGGATCGTCGTTGAAGAACTGGCTCAGATTGCTCGTATAGAGATCCGAACCGCTTTCGATGAACGACGACGCGCACAGCAGCAGCAACAGATCCTCGTTCGCGGCGGCACGCTGACGATCGATCCGGTTCAGGTCGATGTCCTCGATTCGCCACGGCATCACATGCGTCGTTTTGGTGTCCATGGTGGTGCGCTCCCAGTCGTCGCGCGGGGGCCGGCCCATGCCTTCGGCACTGGCGCCAACCGCCCCGCAGGCGGCGTATTACTTGCGTTTATAGTGGATTGGTCCGGCCGAACCATGCTGGCATCTTAGCCGGACTTTGATGTTCGTGCTCCAGAGCACTGACCATACCCGACGAGCGCAGTTCCGCGGCGTCTGTTGCCGTTGGTTAGACGAGTCCTTCAAACCGCTTGCGCCCGCGCGGCGATACAGGCCGCGGAAAACGAAACGGGCGGCCATTCGGCCGCCCGTGAAGCGCAGGAAATGCCGGCGAAAGCCAGCGGCAATCGGTCAGAAACCGGCCGCCAGACCGTCGCGCCGGCTGTCGCTCGCGGCCACGTAGCCGCGCTCGCGATCGTCGCGATCGAGACGCCAGATGAACTGCCCCGAGCCGAAATCCATGTAAGGATCGTCGATCGACTTGATCGTATGGCCGCGTGCGGCCAGCGCATCGACGGTCGCGCGATTCATCGTTACCTCGACGTCGAGCGTGAAGTCGCGGTTGACCTTCCAGCGCGGCGCATCGCAAGCAGCCTGCGGTTGCTGGCCATAGCCGAGCATCCGCACGACGGTCTGCAGGTGCCCCTGCGGCTGCATGTCGCCGCCCATCACGCCGAAGCTCATCACGGCCTCGGTTCGGCCGCCGACCTCCTCGGTGACGAACGCCGGGATGATCGTGTGGAACGGCCGCTTGCCGCCCGCGACGACGTTCGGCGAAGCCGGGTCCATCGAGAAGCCGTGCCCGCGGTTCTGCAGCGCAATGCCGGTGCCGGGCACGACGAGCCCCGAGCCGAAGCCCATGTAGTTCGACTGGATGAAGCTCACCATCATCCCGCGCTCGTCGGCCGCCGACAGGTAGATCGTGCCGCCCGAATGCGGCCGGCCGGCGCCGAAGTGCGTCGCGCGCGCGGGATCGATCAGCTTCGCGCGTTCGGCGAGATACGCGTCGTCGAGCATCTGTTCGGGCGTGACCACCATCGCGCGCGGATCGGCGACGTAACGATAGACATCGGCGAACGCAAGCTTCATCGCCTCGATCTGCAGATGCTGCGAGTCGACCGAATCGACTGGCCATCCGGTCACGCCAGCATGTTCGGCGATCCCGAGCGCGATCAGCGCGGCAATGCCCTGCCCGTTCGGCGGAATCTCGTGGATCGTATGACGGCCGAAGCGCTTGCCGATCGGCTCGACCCATTCCGGCCGGTACGCGCGCAAGTCGGCTGCGGTCAGCGCGCCGCCGCCTTCGCGCGAGAACGCGGCGATGCGCTCGGCGAGCGCACCCTCGTAGAACGCGCGGGCGCCCCCCTTCGCGAGCGTGCGCAGCGTCTGCGCATGACCGGGCAGGCACACGCGCTCGCCGACGAGCGGCGCACGGCCGCGCGGCATGAAGGTTTCGGCGAAGCCCGGCAGCCCCTGCAGCTCGGGTACGGCGGCCGCCCACTTGTGCGCGACGATCGGCGGTACCGCATAGCCGCGCTCCGCGATCTCGATCGCCGGTTCGAGCAGGTCCGCGAACGGCAGCGAACCGAACTTCGCATGCAGCGCTTCCCAGCCCGCGATCACACCCGGCACGGTGACGGTGTCCCAGCCGCGCACCGGCTTGTTCGCGATGCCGTTCGCGGCCTCGCCGTGGCGCTTGCGGAAATAGTCGACGTTCCATGCGGCCGGCGCGACACCCGACGCATTCAGCCCGGACAGCCGCTCGCCGTCCCACACGAGCGCGAACGCGTCACCGCCGAGCCCGCACGACACGGGCTCGACGACCGTGATCGCGGCCGCGGCCGCCAGCGCCGCGTCGACCGCGTTGCCGCCCTTCCACAGCATTCGCAGCCCGGCCTGCGCGGCGAGCGGATGCGACGTCGACACGACGTTGCGCGCGAACACCGGAATGCGGGTCGTCGGATACGGGTTGTGCCAGTTGAAGCCAGTCATCGGTTCCACCTCGTCGAAAGCTGAATGAACGCGCCGGACGCGCACCCGCGTGCGCGGGCAATCCGCCATTGCAGCGCGATCCGCGCAATCGCACAAATTCATTTGTCACATGAATCAATGCAATTTCCGCATGAATGGCAGGCGACCATGCAGCTCAGGCCGGCCCAACGCCGTTGCCGCCCTTACAATACCTGCTCCGTCTCACGACACGACCATCGAGCCATGACCCGAGATCCCCGCCTCACCCTCAACGCGCGCCAGCAGGAACTGCTCGAATGGGTGCAGCGCGACGGCTTCGTGACCGTCGACGATCTCGCCGCGCATTTCGCGGTGACGCCGCAGACGATCCGCCGCGACGTGAACTGGCTCGCCGACCTGAACCTGCTGCGCCGCTACCACGGCGGCGCGAGCCTGCCGACCAGTTCGGAGAACGTGTCGTACACGGCGCGCCAGCGGATGTTCCATGACGAGAAGCGGCGCATCGCGGCGCTGGCGGCGTCGCACATTCCCGACCAGGCCTCGCTGTTCATCAACCTCGGCACGACCACCGAGGAAGTCGCACGCGCGCTGAACCGCCACCACGGGCTGCACGTGATCACGAACAACCTGAATGTCGCGTCGATGATGAGCGGCTACCCCGACTGCGAGGTGCTGATCACGGGCGGCATCGTGCGGCCGTGGGACAAGGGGATCGTCGGCGAACTCGCGATCGACTTCATCCGCCAGTTCAAGGTCGACTACGCGATCATCGGTACGTCGGCGATCGAGGCCGACGGCACGCTGCGCGACTTCGACACGCGCGAGGTGCGCGTGGCCGAGGCGATCATGCAGCATGCGCGCACGGTCTACCTCGTGGCCGACCATTCGAAGGTCGGCCGCCCCGCGCTGGTGCGCCAGGGCCACCTGAGCCAGGTGCACGCGCTCTTCACCGACAAACCGCTGCCGCCCGAGATGGCCGACACCGTGGCGGCCGCCGGCACCCAGGTGTACGTCGCCGAGTGACGGCTCCGATGCTGCACCGCACCTGAAACTTCAAGTGAAATCAAGAAGTTGGCGTCACGAGCAAACCGCTTGCGCGCGGCCCGGCTGTCAAACGGAAAATTAACGGGGCACGATTTGTCGTTGCCGGCGTGCTCGACTAGACTCCAGTTCCCCGGCCCGTTCTACCGTTGCGCCTGTGCCAGGGCGCGGACGAATGGCATGGCCGGCGAATGCAGCTTTTCCCCCCAAGCCATACCCCGATATGGGTATCGCGCGTCGGCTTTCGCGCCGGCCGCGCGGGCTGACTGGTCGCCATGGAGAGAACGATGCTGAGTCCGCATGAATTCGCCACGCTATTGCTTGTGAAGGACGCTCCCGATCAAACCAACATGGATCGGGACGAAATCGATGCACTACTCGAACAGCAGCTCGTCCGTCTGGAAGGACTCGGATCGGGGCGCAAATACTGCGTGACCGAAACCGGCGACGCCGCGCTGCGATCCATCAAATACCGCTATTCGTAAGACCACACCGTTCCTGACCTGACCGCGCGGCCCGGATTCCGGGCCGCGCGGTCGTTCCCGCTTCCCCCGCCAGCCCGCTGCAGCCCGCTTCAGCCGCCGCGCAGCGTGGGATCGACTGCCGCCCGCCAGCTGATGGCCTGCGCGCGCGCACCGTTGAAATACGCGATCCAGCCGGCACGCGCCGCCGCGTCGGGCGTCGCATAGCGCGTCGAAAGTTCGTTTACGAACGCACAATAGTTCGCTTCGGTCAGCCCGCGATACCGTTTCGCCACGTACGCGTCGTACAGCGTCGAGTAGACCGGCTGCGCGTCCGCGCCCCAGTCCCGCGCCGTGCCGCCGCACGCCGTCTGCAGGTCGACGAACGACGGCGTGCGCCAGTTGCCGGCGAGCGGCGGCATGCCGGCACTGCACCCCGCCAGAAGGACGGCGCATACGCCGGCCCACATCCCAATACGCATGATTCACCTCGCGAAACGGTCGATTCCGCCAGTATCGTCCGGGATCGTGCCGCGCGCTACTGGCCCCGCTTTTTCGAACTTTACTTTTTCGATTTCGTTCGTTAAATTTCGAATTCGAACATTTCCTGTTCACCCATTTCCCTCAGACGATAAGGACAGCAGGTGACCCAACCGAATCGCTACGATCTGCTCGTCGTCGGCGGCGGCATCAACGGCGCGGGCATCGCGCGCGATGCGGCCGGCCGCGGCCTGTCGGTCATGCTCTGCGAGCAGGACGATCTCGCGTCGCACACGTCGTCGTCCAGCACGAAGCTGATTCACGGCGGCCTGCGCTACCTGGAGTACAACGAGTTCGGACTCGTGCGCAAGGCGCTGCAGGAGCGCGAGACGCTGCTGCGCGCGGCGCCGCACATCATGTGGCCGCTGCGCTTCGTGATGCCGCACATGCCGAACCTGCGTCCGGCCTGGCTGATCCGCATCGGCCTGTTCCTTTACGATCACCTCGCGAAACGCGAACTGCTGCCCGGCTCGCGCGGCATCGACATGCGCCGCCATGCGGCCGGCGCGCCGCTGATCGATTCGATCAAGCGCGGCTTCGTCTATTCGGACGGCTGGGTCGACGACGCGCGCCTCGTCGTGCTGAACGCGATGGATGCGAAGGAGCGCGGCGCCGAGATCCTGACGCGCACGAAGCTGGTCTCCGCCGAACGCCGCGGCGACGAATGGGAAGCGCGTCTGCAGCACGCCGACGGTTCGATCCGCGTCGTGCATGCGCGCGCGATCGCGAACGCGGCCGGCCCGTGGGTCGGCGAAGTGCTGCACGGCGCGCTCGGCCGCGGCGCGCATCACAGCGTGCGGCTCGTGAAGGGCAGCCACATCATCACGCGCCGCCTGTTCGATCACGACCACGCGTACATCTTCCAGAACCCGGACAAGCGGATCATCTTCGCGATTCCGTACGAACACGATTTCACGCTGGTCGGCACGACCGACGTCGAATATACGAACGATCCCGCGAAGGTCGCGATCGATCGCGACGAGACGCAGTACCTGTGCGACTCGATCAACCGCTACTTCAAGCGCAAGATCTCGCCGGCCGACGTGCACTGGACCTACTCGGGCGTGCGCCCGCTGCTGGAAGACGAGAACGCCACGAACGCGTCGGCCGTCACGCGCGATTACCGCCTCGAGCTGGACGACGGCGCGGGCGCCCCGCTGCTGTCGGTGTTCGGCGGCAAGATCACGACGTTCCGCAAGCTCGCGGAAGAAGCCGGCGACATGCTGTGCCGGGCGCTCGGCCGCGACGCGAAGACCTGGACGGCCGGCGTCGCGCTGCCGGGCGGCGACATCGCCGATGCGAAGTTCGACCCGTTCGCCGCGCAGTTCGCGAAGCGTCATCCATGGCTGCCGGCTGCACTCGCCCGCCGCTATGCGCGCGCATACGGCACGCGTGCGGAGCGCGTGATCGACGGTGCGAAGTCGCTCGCCGATCTCGGCACCGAAATCGCACCGGGCATCCACGACGCCGAACTCCGCTACCTGCGCGACGCCGAATGGGCAACCTGCGCGCAGGACGTGCTGTGGCGCCGCTCGAAGCTCGGCCTGCACGTGGCTCCTGGCACGCTCGATGCGGTGACCGCCGCGGTCGACGCGTGGTTCGCTGCCGCGCACGCGCCGCACGCCTGATCCGGATGCAGTTGCAGTTGCCGTACCGACGTTGATTCACCGACGCGCCGCCCGCATGCGGCGCGCATCACAACTAAGCCAAATCCACGGATGGAGATGAGAGACATGCAGGATCAGTACATCCTCGCGCTTGACCAGGGCACCACGAGTTCCCGCGCGATGCTGTTCGATCGCCAGGGCAATATCGTATCGATCGCCCAGAAGGAATTCGAGCAGATCTACCCGCAACCCGGCTGGGTCGAGCACGACCCGCAGGAAATCTGGTCGACGCAAGCCGGCGTCGCCGCCGAAGCCGTCACGCGCACGGGCCTGAACGGCACGTCGATCGCCGCGATCGGCATCACCAACCAGCGCGAAACGACCATCGTCTGGGATCGCGAGACGGGCCAGCCCGTCTACAACGCGATCGTCTGGCAGGATCGCCGCACGGCCGACTTCTGCGACTCGCTGAAAGCGCAGGGCCTCGAAGCGAAGGTGCGCGCGAAGACCGGCCTGCCGATCGATTCGTACTTCTCGGGGACCAAGATCCGCTGGATCCTCGACAACGTGCCGGGCGCACGCGAGAAGGCCAGGCAGGGCAAGCTCGCGTTCGGCACCGTCGACAGCTGGCTCGTGTGGAACTTCACGAAGCACGAACTGCACGTGACCGACGTGACGAACGCATCGCGCACGATGCTGTTCAACATCCACACGCGCGAATGGGACAACGAGCTGCTCGAACTGCTCGACATCCCGCGCAGCATGCTGCCGGAAGTGAAGGCCTCGTCGGAAATCTACGGCCACACGAAGACCACTGTGTTCGCGTCGAAGATCCCGCTCGCGGGCATCGCCGGCGACCAGCAGGCGGCGCTGTTCGGCCAGATGTGCACGACCTCGGGCATGGTGAAGAACACCTACGGCACCGGCTGCTTCCTGATGATGAACACCGGCGACAAGCCGATCGAGTCGAAGAACAACCTCGTCACGACGATCGCCTGGCAGATCGGCGACAACGTGCAGTACGCGCTGGAAGGCAGCATCTTCATCGCGGGCGCGGTGGTGCAGTGGCTGCGCGACGGCGTCGGCATCATCAAGTCGGCCGCTGAAATCGAAGCGCTCGCCGCGAGCGTGCCGCACACCGACGGCGTCTACCTGGTGCCCGCGTTCGCCGGCCTCGGCGCACCGCACTGGAATGCGCGGGCGCGCGGCTCGGTGTTCGGCGTCACGCGCGGCACGACCTCCGCGCACCTCGCACGCGCGGCGCTCGATTCGATCGCGTACCAGTCGCTCGACGTGCTGGCCGCGATGGAAGCCGATTCGGGCATCAGCATCGGCGAGCTGCGCGTCGACGGCGGCGCGAGCGCGAACGACCTGCTGATGCAGTTCCAGGCAGACCTGCTCGGCGTCGACGCGGTACGTCCGCAGATCACCGAGACGACCGCGCTCGGCGCGGCCTACCTCGCGGGCCTCGCGATCGGCTACTGGAAGAACCTCGACGAAGTGCGCGACCAGTGGCAGCTCGATCGCCGCTTCTCGCCGTCGATGCCGAAGGAGCAGGTCGAACGCTGCATGTCGGGCTGGCAGCGTGCCGTGCGTGCCGCGAAGGCATGGGCCGACGACGCCCAGTAATCTTCAGACATCCAGACGAAATACAACAACACCGGCGGACCGCGCAACGCGCGAGTCCGCCGTGACTTACGAGAGACAACCATGTCACCTTATATTGCAGAGTTCATCGGCACAGCGATCCTCGTGCTGCTCGGCAACGGCGCGGTCGCAAACGTGCTGCTTGCAAAGACCAAGGGCAAAGGCGCGGACCTGATCGTGATCGTGATGGGCTGGGCGATGGCCGTATTCGTCGCCGTCTACGTGACCGCATCGTTCAGCGGCGCGCACCTGAACCCGATCGTCACCATCAGTCTCGCGCTCGCGGGCAAGTTCGCGTGGTCGAAAGTCGGCGGCTATGTCCTCGCGCAGATGCTCGGCGGGATGGCGGGCGCGCTGCTCGTGTGGCTCGCCTATCGCCAGCACTTCGCGAAGGAAGCCGATGCGGACCTGAAGCTCGCGGTGTTCTGCACGGCGCCCGCGATCCGCAGCGTCACGCACAACGTGCTGACCGAAGCGATCTGCACATTCGTGCTGATCCTCGGCGTGCTGTACCTCGCGTCGCCGCAGGTCGGCCTCGGCGCCCTCGACGCGCTGCCCGTCGGCCTGCTCGTGCTCGGCATCGGCATCTCGCTCGGCGGCCCGACCGGCTATGCGATGAGCCCCGCACGCGACCTGTCGCCGCGCATCATGCACGCGCTGCTGCCGATCCCCGGCAAGCGCGACAGCGACTGGCGCTATGCGTGGGTGCCCGTCGTCGGCCCGCTGCTGGGCGGCGCCGCGGCGGCCGGCCTGTACCTGCACCTGCACACGACGATCTGATCGCCGTCTGACCGAAGCGCGCGGCTTCCACCGCCGCGCGCTTCACTCGCCTTCCTTCGCTCCCCCGCTGCTTCGTTTCCGCAACCGGCCGCCAGCGGCCGAGACCCGCGACTTCACACCAGCGACTTCAGCTTCACGCCCGCATCCGCAACGGCCGCCGGGCTCACGTCGATCCCGCGCTCGACCGCCAGGCCCGCATCGCGCGCCAGCTCGTCGGCCGGATCGATGCCGATGCCGGCCACGACCGTATCGGCGACCAGTGTGTGGCCGTCGTCGAGCACGACGGCCAGCGCGCCGCCCGCCGGTCGCTCGTCATCGCGTCACACCTCGATCAGGATGCGGCCGTCTTCGATCTTCGCGCGATACGTGCGCAGCTTCTCGCATGCGGGTGCGGACAGCGGCCGGCCGTCACGCACGTCGAAGCGCCCGTTGTGCTTCGGGCATTCGATCACGTGGTCGATCACGAGCCCGTCCGCGAGATGCACGTGCTCGTGCGTGCACAGGCCGTCGCTCGCATAGACTTCGCCGTCGATGCGGTAGATCGCGTACGTGTGGCCGGCATGGTCGAAGCGCGCGACGTCTTCGTCGTCGATGTCGTCGAGCGCGACGGTGTCGATCCATTGCGTCATGTTGCGTGTCTCCTGGGTCGGAAGGTTCGATATCGGTCACGCACGCGCGGTATCCGGCACGGGCCGCACGACGTAATGGGACGGATCGCGCGTCTGCCGGACCAGCGCCGGCACGATCTCCGCATACGCGGCCAGCGTGCTGCGATACGGCGGCGGCATGTCGGCCTTCACGGCCTCGTGCAGCTTCGGCAGCGCGTGGAACGGCACCATCGGGAACATGTGGTGCTCGACGTGATAGTTCATGTTCCAGTACAGGAAGCGGAACACGGGATTCATCATCACGGTCCGGCAGTTGCGCCGGTGATCGAGCACGTTCTCGGGCATGCCCGCGTGCTGCGTGAGGCCGAAATACAGGTACAGCCATGCGCCGTAGAGGCTCGGCAGCCCGATGTAGAGCAGCGGCAGGATCGTGTGCCAGTACAGCGAAGCACCGATCGCGCACGCATACACCGCGAGATGGATGCGCGACTCGCGCACCACCTTCGGCACTTCCGATTCGGGCACGTAGGTGCGCTCCTCGTCGTCGAGCCGGCCGGTGAACGCGATCGCGATCGTCTTGCGCAGCTCGCCGGCCACATGCTTCAGCGCGACGATGTTCAGCGCGAGCGAGAGCCAGTCGGTCGGCTTCGGCGCGGCGATTTCCGGATCGCGCCCGACGACCAGCGTATCGGTGTGATGGCGCGCATGGCTCCAGCGCCACGCCGTCGCGCGGCGGAACACCTGGAACGACGCGACCTGGTACAGCACGTCGTTCATCCAGCGCGTGCGGAACGCGGTGCCGTGCCCGCATTCGTGCCAGCGCGAGTCGGCCGGGCTGCAGTAGAGCGTGCCGTACACGAAGAACGCGGGGATCGCCCACGCCGAATGCGCGCGCCATGCCAGCCACGCGAGCACGCCGCTGATCGCGATCGCCGCGTACCAGATCAGCGTGTCACGGATCGCGCGGGCATCGCCGCGCTGCATCAGCTGCTTCATCAGCGGCCGCGGCACCGGGCACCGGTACCACTCGGCGTTGACGAGCCCGGCCGCGTGCGCGCGCTCGCCGGCGCCGCCGATCATCCGGTATTCCCGACGGCGCGCCGCCGTGCGGTCGTGCGCCTGGTCGTCGATATGAACCACGTGCGTCTCCTGGATTCCTTGTACTTAGGAAGCGCGGCAAGCGCTTCGCGCATGGAATCAAAATTAGGCCCGCAGCCTCTCCCGCTCAATCGAAACGTTGACGAAATTTCGCCATCGCTTTAGCGTTCCACGCATCGCCACGTCTCGATGGCGACACCAGGATGGAGACAACCATGGCAGGCGAATCCGGGCCGCGCTGGCGCAAGCGCACCGCGCGCTTCGACGAGATCGCAGCGCTCGCCGGGGTCAGCACGACCACCGTCGACCGCGTGCTGAACGAGCGCGGCAGCGTATCGGCGCAGGCGCGCGAACGCGTGGTCGCGGCCGCGCGGCAGCTCGGCGTGCCGCGCCAGTTGCCGGACACGCGGCATGGGCTGATCCACGTCGACGTGCTGCTGCCGGATACCGACGCGACGTTCTTCCGGCGGCTGCAGCTGGCGCTGCAGCGCTCGCTGCAGATGCTCGACCGGCGCGTGGTCGTGCACCGGACGATCCTGCCCGCCGCGGACGACGAGCGGGCCGCCGCGCTGATCGAACGACCTGCCTACCGGCGCGCGGCGCTGATCGTCACGGCGCGCGACACGGCCCGCGTGCGCGACGCGCTGGCCGGCGCGATCGCGCGCGGCGAGACCGTCGTCACGATGGTCACCGACATCGGCGGCATCGACCGCGTGCACTTCGCGGGCATCGACAACTACCGGGCCGGCCGCACGGCCGGCTACTACATCGGCCGCCTGGCGGCGCGCCCCGGCCGCGTACTGCTGCTCGGCGGGCGCATGGGCTACCGCGCGCACGCAGACCGGATGGCCGGCTGCCGCGACCAGCTCGCCGAAGCGTTCGCCGCCGTCCGCTGCGACGACGAGCCGGTCGAGACGCTCGACCAGGACGACCGCTGCTACCGCGCCGTGACGAAGGCGCTGCAGGCGCACGACGACGTGGTCGCGATCTACAACAGCGGCGCCGGCTCGGCCGGCATCGAAGCGGCGCTGCGCAAGGCCGGCGCGGCCGGCCGCGTCGTGTGGATCGGCCACGAGATGATCGACCAGCACCGCACCTTCATCGAAGCCGGCGCGATGGATCTCGCGATCGACCAGGATCCGGACGGCCAGGTGATTTCCGCGCTGCAGCACGTGCTGCATGCGTGCGGGATCGTCGAACAGCCGCCGCCGGCGGACCCGGTCGAATTCCGCGTGTTCTGTCCGGCAAACGTGAGGACGAGCGCCTACCTGCCGGCCTGAATCGCGCCGCCTGGTGCGCTGTCTGGTGCACCGCCTGTCGCGCCGCGTGCGCGTTGCAAAAAAATCGACCGCCGCATTGGCGATTTTTCGCCAACGTTTGTCATGCAGCCCGCGCCGCGCATCCGTACATTGGGCAGCCATTCCCATGACAACGGCGGACAGGAGACGATGGCTGACCCGATCCTCATCGGCGTGAACCTCGACGGCGTGCTCGAACACGACGGCCTGCCGTTGCCCGCGCCCGCCGAACGATTCCGGATGGTCGCCGGCGCCGGGATATTCGACTATGTCGAAAAGAACCCGGCCCGCGGCGAAGACCTGTCACCGTATTTCGCGCTGGTCGAACGCCATGCGCTACCGATTCGCGTGATCGGCGGTATCTGGTGCGCGGGCCGTGACGAAGCACACGTCGCCGAGATCGTCGATGCAGGCGCGCGCTTCGGCAGCATGGTGCTCAACTGCCAGCTGTATGCAAATCATGCGGACGGCCATCCGCTGTCCGACCGCGAGGTCGCCGATTTCTACCTGCGTGCCTACGAGCGCGGCGAGCCGGCCGGTTGCCTGCCGAGCATGGAAGTGCACGTCGACATGTGGAGCGAGGATTTCACGCGCATCGCACGCGTCGCGCAGCAGGTCGAGCAGGCCGGCGTGCCGTTCCGGATCACGCTCGATCATTCGCACCTGCTGTTCAAGATCGGCAATCGCGCCGAACTCGATGCATCGGGCATACGCGAAGCCGACGACGACGGCCGCCGGATGCTCGACCCTGCGTCGCCCGGCGCCGTCTACGCCGACTGGATCGCGCGCGGCTGGGTCCGGCATGCGCATGCGCGCAGCGTCATGCCGAACAATCCGGACAACGCGTGGATGCGCCGCGCCGACGGCAGACCCGGGCGCGGCATCCAGTATCCGTTCGTCGCACCGGCACCGGGCGCCTATCACGGCGCATGGCGCGCGGCGGCACTCGACACGTGGCAGGCCGCACTTCGGCAGTTGCTGCAATCGCAGGCCCATGCACAGCCGGCGCGCGTCGAACAGATCAGCTGCGAGTTCATCCCGTTTCCCGACTACGGCGGCGGCGCGCGCTACTCGATCTTCGACAACAACGTCGCGTGCGCGCAATGGCTGCGCGACACGTGGCATGCCCTCGCCGCGCCGCCGTCGACCCGGCCGGCCGCCGACATTGCGTGCACCGGCACCTGATTCGAACCCCGCCCCCACTCGAGACCCAAGGACAGAACGATGACGCAAGCCTTTCATTTTTCGCTGAACCGGATGAGCGCGCCGCGCTTGCCGTTCGACCGTTACGTCGCGCTGTGCAAGCGCCTCGGCGTCGACACGATCGAGATCCGCAACGATCTCGACGGCGTGGAGATCACCGACGGCACACCGGCTGCCGCCGTGCGCACGACGGCCGAAGCGGGCGGCGTGACGATCCTGACGATCAACGCGCTACAGCGCTTCGAGCAATGGAACGCCGAGCGTGCGGACGAGGCGACCGCGCTGGCCGACTACGCGGCGCAATGCGGCGCGCGTGCGCTGGTGCTGTGCCCGACCAACTGCCGTGGCGACACGCGCGGCGCGGACGTGCGCCACGCGGATCTCGTGAAGGCGCTGAAGGCGCTCAAGCCGATCCTCGAAGCGCGTGGCCTGCTCGGCTTCATCGAACCCCTCGGCTTCGAGGAATGCGCGCTGCGCCGCAAGTCGGATGCGGTGAAGGGCATCTACGACGCGGCGGGCGAACAGGTGTTCCGGCTCGTGCACGACACGTTTCACCATCACCTGTCCGGGGAGGACATTTTCTTCCCGAACCTGACGGGCCTCGTGCACATCTCGGGCGTCGACGAAGGCGACCTGCCGGTCGACCGGATGCGCGACGGCCATCGCGTGCTGGTCGGCGGCGCCGACCGGCTCGGCAATATCCGGCAACTGCGCGAACTGCTCGCGCGCGGCTACCGCGGCGCGTTCTCGTTCGAGCCGTTCGCAAACGAAATCGCCGAAGCCGACGACATCGAAGACCGGCTGCGGGCGAGCATCGACTACGTGCGCGGCGAACTGTCGGATCAATGAGCGCCGCCAGCGCTACGCGGCCGACCCAAGCCGCGTGCCGGCGCAAAAACACGCAATCAACAGGAGAACGGAATGATCGAATTCGCGTTGTTCGGCGCAGGACGGATCGGCAAGATCCACGCAGCGAATCTCGCGCGCCACCCGGGCGCGAAGCTGAAGTACGTCGTCGACCGGCATGCGCCGTCGGCCGATGCGCTGGCCCACGCGCACGGCGCACAGGTAGCCGATGTCGAGCGCGCGCTCGGCGATCCGGCCATCCGGGCGGTCGTGATCGCATCGAGCACCGACACGCATGCGGACCTCATCGTCGCGGCCGCGAACGCCGGCAAGGCGGTGTTCTGCGAGAAACCCGTCGACCTGACCGTCGAGCGCTCGCGTGCGTGCGCGGACGTCGTCCGGCGCAGCGGCGTGACCTGCATGATCGGCTTCCAGCGCCGCTTCGACCCGACGTTCGCCGCGCTGAAGGCGCGCGTCGAGCGCGGCGAGATCGGCGCGCCGGAAATGCTGGTCGTCACGAGCCGCGACCCGGGCGCGCCGCCCGTCGACTACATCCGCAGCTCGGGCGGCATCTTCAAGGACATGCTGATCCACGATTTCGACGTGTTCCGCTGGATCCTCGGCGACGAAGCGCAGACGCTGCACGCGACCGGCAGTTGCCTGACCGATCCGGCCGTGCGCGACGCGGGCGACATCGATTCGACCGCCGTGACGATCCGCACGCGGCGCGGGCTGCTGTGCCAGATCAACACGTCGCGGCGCGCCGCCTACGGCTACGACCAGCGTTTCGAGCTGCTCGGCAGCAACGGGATGCTGCAGGCCGGCAACGTACGGCCGACCGAGGTGAGCGCGTGGCTCGCGGGCGGCATCGCGACGGACGTGCCGGAGCCGTTCTTCCTCGAGCGCTACCGGCATGCGTACGCGGCCGAGATCGCGCACTTCGTCGACGCGCTGCGCGACGGCACGCCGGTCCGGACGACGATCGACGACGGGCTCGCTGCGCTCGAACTGGCCGAGGCCGCGATGACGTCGTGGAAAACGGGGCGCGTGATGGAGCTGTAACGCGGCCGGTGGCAAGCGGCGGCGAACCGCGCAAGCCGGCCGCCGCCGGACGATCGGCGCACACCCGGACGAGCCGCGGCAAGCGTCCGGCCGCATCGGGAAAATTTGCCGAAGCGTCGCGCGGCATGCGCGTGAAAGCACGTATGATGGCGAATTGATCTGCGTCGCCGACATCCCGCTTTTTCACCACCATGCTCGATCACCTCATCTGCGACTGCGACGGCGTGCTCGTCGACAGCGAAATCATCGCCGACCGCGTACTGCTCGACACGCTGTCCGCCACGTTCCCGAATCTCGATTTCGAAGCGGCCGCGAAGTCGGCGTTCGGCCAGCAGACGTCGCGCTTCCTCGCGGGGATCGAATCCCGCTTCGGGGTCGAGATGCCCGCCAACTTCATCGAGACCATCGAGCACAACATCGAGAGCGCGCTGGCGCAGTCGCTCGCGCCGATCTCCGGCGTGCGCGACGCGCTGCTGAAGGTGAGCCTGCCGGCGGCCGTCGTGTCGAACAGCCGGCTCGCACGCGTGCGCAGCTCGCTGAAGCGCGCCTCGCTCACCGAGATCTTCGGCGATCGCGTGTTCAGCTCCGAGCAGGTGGCACGGCCGAAGCCCTACCCCGACGTCTACCTGCATGCGGCGCACACGCTCGGCGTCGCGCCGGAGCGCTGCGTCGTCGTCGAGGACAGCGTGTCGGGGCTGAATGCCGCGCGTGCGGCCGGCATGAAGACGATCGCGTTCGTCGGCGCGAGCCACATCCCCGACAACTATGCGGACGCGCTGCGCGCGATGGGCATCACGCGGATCATGCGCAAGATGGACGAACTGCCGACGTTCGTCGAAGCCGGCATGCGCGGCGAATTCGGGAACGTACAGTCCTGACGATCATGCCGGCCCGATCGGGCCGGCCCGGCGTGCACCGGTTCCCGCACGCCGTGCCACGGGCGCACGAACGCGCCCGCCTTCCCTTCACTCAGGCCGGTTCGCAGCAGCGCTCGCGCGCGGCGGCCAGCGCCTCGCGGAACTCGACGAGTTCCGCGATCGTCAGCATCGGCAGCCCGTGCTGCTGCGCGAAACGCTCGACATCGTCACCACGCGTCATCGTGCCGTCCGGATTCATCAGCTCGCACAGCACGCCGGCCGGCTTCAGGCCCGCGAGGATCGACAGGTCGACCGTGCCTTCGGTGTGACCGCGGCGTGCCAGCACGCCGCCCGGTTGCGCACGCAACGGAAACACGTGGCCGGGGCGCACGATGTCGTGCGGCTTCGCTCCTTCTGCGATCGCCGCGCGGATCGTCGTCACGCGATCGGCCGCCGATACGCCCGTATGCACGCCTTCGCGTGCCTCGATCGAGACGGTGAATGCGGTGCCGTTGCGGCTTTCGTTGGTCTGCACCATCGGCGGCAGTTCGAGCGCGCGCACCGTGTCGTCGGTCAGGCACAGGCACACGATGCCGCTGCACTCGCGGATCAGCAGTGCCATCGTCTCGGGCGTGATGCGCTCGGCGGCAACGATCAGGTCGGCTTCGTTCTCGCGGTCGTGGTCGTCCTGCAGCACGACCGCACGGCCTGCGCGCATCGCATCGAGCGCGGCGGCGATGCGCGGCGGCACCGGTTCGGAATCCAGCAACGGGAGATCGGCAAAGGCGTCGGCGGGTGCCGACGAAACGGACATCAAGGACATGTGAAACGCTCCTCGCAAAGACGATTTGGGCGAAAAACGTTTCAGGGCATTGCAAACAGACAGAACGACGACCCGCTTCGCACGCATGGCGAAGCAGCCCTGGCGGACATGACTATCTGCACATCTTCTCTCATCCGGACTATGACCGTCGGCTCTGGCATTCGACCAGATCTGCTGACCCCGCGCGGATGCGCGGGCGCTCGCGGGCTCGCCGGCTTACGCCAGCCTACCGCCGGTGGGGAATTTCGCCCCGCCCTGAAGACGCACTGATTGCCGGACGGGACAACCCCGTCAACGGCGGGCCAAGCATACAACAGCTGCGCCCCCGGCGCAGCCAACACCACCTAAAACCTTACTGACGACCCCGTCTAACGGCATCGTCCAAACGGCCGACGAATGGCCCGCGATCCTGCCCGAACGGGAAGAACGCGGCCCGCTCCGTGCGGCCTGCGCAATCAGCCGGCCGCGTGCGCTGCATGTGCGGTGTGCGCCGCGTCGGGCACAAGCCAGCGCGGCGGCACCTCGGGGCTCACCGTCACGCGGAACGCCCGCGCCTCGCTGTCGCCCGGGTTGCGCAGGCTGTACGGCTGGTCGGCATCGAACACGATCGCGTCGCCGGTCGCGAGCAACTGCCGGCGGTCATGCACGCTGACTTCGAGCGTGCCCTCGCTGACGACGAGGTTGACCGTCGTGCCGGGCGCGCGGCGCGCGCCCGGCTCCGTATGCAGCGGCGCGATCCGCAGTTCGTGGAACTCGGCCGCGGCCGGTTCGCCTTCCGGATACAGCGCACGCGCCGAGAAGCGGCCATTCGAGCTGACGACGCGCGACGCGCGCTCGGCCGCCAGGTGCTCGAAGCCGTTCACCGCATGGCGGCGCAGGAATGCGGCGACCGATACCTTCAGCGCCGCGGCGATCTTGCAGAGCACCTTGATCGACGGCACGCTGCGCGCCGACTCGATCTGCGCGAGCATCGCGCGCGACACACCGGACAGCCGCGCGAGCGCATCGAGCGACAACTGCCGCTCGGCGCGCAACCGCGCGAGGTTCACGCCGACCACCTGCTCGAGAACGTCGAGCGATGCGGACGCCCGCGCATCGGCGGCGTTGCCGGACTCGAAGGAAGACACGTCGCGCACGAGCGCCAGGGATGAAGACATAGCATTGCCTCCGGGCCGCTGTGCAGCCCTGCGTATGGGGTAAGCCGGGATCGGAATCGGGTTGCGCCAGCAACGGCGCGTATCGAGACGCTATCACCCGGTCTTGCACCGGCAAACGAAGTTATCTTCACACCGTTATCAGCATCGCGGAGGAATGCGTTCCTCGCGAACCTTTTCCTGCCGCTATCGCGTCGAGCGGGTGCCGCTCATTGCGCCACTCATTGCGCCGCCGGCGCCGCGCCGCGTGCCGGCCCACGCGCGTCGAGCCGCATCGCGAACCACGTGACCACGAGCGCCGCGAAGGTCACCGCGACGGCGACCCACGGCAGCGCATCGAGCGCGAGGCCGTGTTCCAGCGCAAGGCCGCCGAGCCACGCGCCGCCCGCATTGCCGACGTTGAACGCGCCGATATTGAGCGTCGACGCGAGATGCGGTGCGCTCGCGGCCTTCTCGACCATGCGCGCCTGCAGCGGCGGCACCGTCGCGAACGCGGCGATCCCCCACACGAACACGGTGACGGCGGCCGCGACCGGCAGGTGGCTCGTCTTCGCGAACACGGCCATCACGGCCATCAGCGCGACGAGGATCACGATCAGCGACGGCATCAGCGCGCGGTCGGCGAACTTGCCGCCGAGCGTATTGCCGATCGTCAGCCCCGCGCCGAACAGCACGAGGATCAACGCGACCGAACGCGGCGAGAAGCCCGACACGGTCTCGAGAATCGGCGCGATATACGTGAACACAACGAACACGCCGCCGAAGCCGAGCACGGTCATCAGCAGCGCAAGCCACACCTGCGGCTCCTTCAGCACGCGCACTTCGTGGCCGAGGCCGACCGGCCCGCTGTCGTGGCGGTTCGGCACGAGCGCGGCGACGCCGCCGAGCGCCAGCACGCCGAGCACGGCGACGATCCAGAACGACGCGCGCCAGCCGAGCAACTGGCCGACGAACGTGCCGAACGGCACACCGAGCACGTTCGACAGCGTGAGCCCCGTGAACATCAGCGCGATCGCGCTCGCGCGCTTGTCGGTCGGCACGAGCGACGCGGCGACCACCGCGCCGATCCCGAAGAACGACCCGTGCGCGAACGACGTGACGACGCGCGCGACCATCAGCATCGCGTAGCCGGACGCGGTCGCGCACAGCACGTTGCCGACGATGAAAATCGCCATCAGCAACTGCAGCGCGGCCTTGCGCGGCATGCGGCTCGTCAGCACCGCGAGGAGCGGCGCGCCGGCCGCGACACCGAGCGCATAGCCCGTGACCAGCAGGCCGGCCGACGGCAGCGACACGGCCAGGTCGTGCGCGACTTCGGGCAGCAGGCCCATGATGATGAACTCGGTGGTACCGATGGCGAAGGCACTGATCGCAAGCGCCAGTAACGGAATGGGCATGACATTCTCCGGAAGGCGGCGGACGCGGCGCCCGGTCGGTGCCGCACCGCACAAAAGCAGGATGTGCGCATTGTCCCGAAGATGTCTGTATTTGATAATTGGCGTGGCATTTGAACCATTTTCAAATATTTCTGGAAAATCGCATGGATCGACTGGGCGACATCCGGCTGTTCGTCGAGGCGGCCGATCTGGGCAGCCTGTCCGCCGCCGGGCGCAAGCTGAACCTCACGCCGGCCGCCGCGAGCGCGCGCCTCGCGAAGCTCGAGGCGGCGGTCGCCACCCGGCTGTTCGACCGTTCGACCCGACAGTTGCGGCTCACCGACGAGGGCCGCCTGTACCTAAACGGCTGCCGGCAGGCGTTGCAGGCGCTCGACGACGCAAACGCGCTGCTGCAGGCCGGCCGCAACGTCGTCGGCGGCCGGGTGCGGCTGTCGGCGACGTCGGATTTCGGCCGCCGCCGGCTGCTCGACTGGCTCGACGAATTCACCGCGCGCTACCCGGACGTGACGTTCTCGCTGACGGCATCCGACTCGACGGTGAACCTGTGGCAGGACGAGATCGACCTCGCGATCCGTTTTGCCGCGCCGCCCGACGGCGCGCTGATCGCCCGCCGGCTCGCCGCGGACCGGCGCGTGCCGTGCGCGGCGCCGTCGTTCGTCGAACGCCACGGCGTGCCGCGCGACCCGCACGATCTGGCCCGCTTTCCGTGCAACGTGATTACAGTGGCGTCGGGGCCGATGAACACGTGGCGCTTTACGCGCGGCGACGATACGCAGACCTGCACGGTGCCGCTCGCCACCGCGTTCGAGACCAACGACGGCGGCCTCGCCCGCGAGTGGGCGCTGCGCGGCCGCGGCATCGTGCTGAACTCGATCTGGGATGTCGCCGACGACATCCGCGCCGGGCGGCTCAAGGTCCTGCTGCCTGACTGGCGGCACCAGAGCGCGTCGCTGCACGCGATCTATCCCGGCAAGCGCTACATGGCGCCGCGCGTGCGCGTGCTGCTCGACTTTCTCGCCGAACGCTTCGCGCGCGAGGAAGCCGCGCACGACGACCTGCTGAACGCGTGCCGCTGACCGCCCGCGCATGGCCGTTCAGGGGTCGGAACGTGGCCGGCGGCGTCGCGCGGCCGCAACCCGCCGCCCGTCCCGGGCGGCATGAAAAGCTATAATGAAAGGCTTTCCCGACGGCTTTTCATGCCGGCTGCGCGCCAACCGTGTGCAACGCATGGCCGTCCCGATTCACTCTTGACGACGCCCCCAGGTCAACCACTGCGAACGGCGAACCCCCATGACCAAGAAAGTTTACGTAAAGACCTTCGGCTGCCAGATGAACGAGTACGACTCGGACAAGATGGTGGACGTGCTGCATGCGGCCGAAGGCCTCGAAAAGACCGACACGCCGGAAGACGCGGACATCATCCTGTTCAACACGTGCTCGGTGCGTGAAAAGGCGCAGGAGAAGGTGTTCTCCGATCTCGGCCGCGTGCGCGAGCTGAAGGAAGCGAAGCCCGGCCTGCTGATCGGCGTCGGCGGCTGTGTCGCGAGCCAGGAAGGTGCATCGATCGTGTCGCGCGCACCGTACGTCGACCTCGTGTTCGGCCCGCAAACCCTGCACCGCCTGCCGCAGATGATCGACGCACGCCGCGAGAGCGGCCGCGCGCAGGTCGACATCACGTTCCCCGAAATCGAGAAGTTCGACCACCTGCCGCCCGCGCGCGTCGAGGGGCCGAGCGCATTCGTGTCGATCATGGAAGGCTGCTCGAAGTACTGCAGCTATTGCGTGGTGCCGTACACCCGCGGCGACGAAGTATCGCGCCCGCTCGACGACGTGCTGACCGAAGTGGCCGGCCTCGCCGACCAGGGCGTGCGCGAAGTCACGCTGCTCGGCCAGAACGTGAATGCATACCGCGGCGCGCTGGCGTCCGGCTCGTCGGAAATCGCCGATTTCGCAACACTGATCGAATATGTCGCCGACATCCCCGGCATCGAGCGGATCCGCTATACGACGTCGCACCCGAAGGAATTCACGCAGCGCCTGATCGACACCTACGCGAAGGTGCCGAAGCTCGTGAGCCACCTGCACCTGCCCGTCCAGCACGGCTCCGACCGCATCCTGATGGCGATGAAGCGCGGCTACACGGTGCTCGAATACAAGTCGGTGATCCGCAAGCTGCGCGCGATCCGCCCGGACCTGTCGCTGTCGACCGACATGATCGTCGGCTTCCCCGGCGAGACCGAGGAGGATTTCGACAAGATGATGGCGCTCGTGCACGAGATGCGCTACGACACCAGCTTCTCGTTCATCTACAGCCCGCGCCCCGGCACGCCGGCCGCGAACCTGCACGACGACACGCCGCGCGAGGTCAAGCTCAAACGCCTGCAACATCTGCAGGCGACCATCGAGGAAAACGTCGCGCGCATCAGCCAGTCGATGGTCGGGAAGGTCGAGCGGATCCTCGTCGAGGGCCCGTCGCGCAAGGACCCGAACGAACTCGCGGGCCGCACCGAGAACAACCGGGTCGTGAATTTCCCGGCGCCGCTCGCGTCGCACCCGCGCCTGATCGGCCAGATGATCGACGTGAAGATCAACCATGCGTACCCGCATTCGCTGCGCGGCGAGCTCCTGCTCGTGAGCGGCGACGCGAGCGCGGCCACCCACTGACTGACGCTCAACAGGAGCACGACGCCACTTTGAAGCCGACCCAAGCACTGGAATTCGTCGCGCCGCGCGACGACAATGCGCGCCTCGCCAACCTCTGCGGCCCGCTCGACGAGAACCTGCGGCAGATCGAACAGGCGCTCGACGTCACGCTGTCGCGACGCGGCCATCGGATCGCGATCCGCGGTCGCGGCGCCAAGCTCGCGCTCACCGCGCTCGAGAACTTCTACAACCGCGCGCGCGATGCGCTGTCGGTCGACGACATCCAGCTCGCGCTGGTCGAAGTGCGCCACACGTCCGGCAACGGCCGCCAGGACACGGTCGACGTGCGCTTTCGCGGCGACCCCGACCATCCGTTCGACGATCCGGTCGTGCAGCTCGACGCCAGCGAGCCGGACGAGGAACCCGGACCGAAGCTCTACACGCGGCGCGCCGACCTGCGCGGCCGCACCCCCGCGCAGCGCGAGTACCTGAAGCAGATCCTGTCGCACGACGTGACGTTGGGCATCGGGCCGGCCGGCACCGGCAAGACCTACCTCGCGGTTGCCTGCGCGGTCGACGCGCTCGAGCGCGACCAGGTCAAGCGGATCGTGCTGACGCGCCCGGCCGTCGAGGCCGGCGAGCGGCTCGGCTTCCTGCCGGGCGATCTCGCGCAAAAGGTCGACCCGTATTTGCGTCCGCTGTACGACGCGCTGTACGACCTGCTCGGCTTCGACAAGACGGCGAAGATGTTCGAACGCCAGATGATCGAGATCGCGCCGCTCGCCTATATGCGCGGCCGCACGCTGAACCACGCGTTCATCATCCTCGACGAGGCGCAGAACACGACGCCCGAGCAGATGAAGATGTTCCTCACGCGGATCGGCTTCGGCTCGAAGGCGGTCGTGACCGGCGACACGAGCCAGGTCGACCTGCCGCGCGGCCACAAGAGCGGCCTGGTCGAGGCGCAGCAGGTCCTCAGCGGCGTGCGCGGCATCGCGCTCACGCGCTTCACGAGCGCGGACGTCGTGCGCCATCCGCTCGTCGCGCGCATCGTCGAGGCGTACGACGAATTCCACGCGCAGCACCAGGACGGCTGACCGGCCGGCGGCACCTGCATCCCGCCCCGGCCCGACAGCCCGGCCCGGCCCGCCAGACGGCGCGCCGGGCTTTTTTTTCGCCCGCGCGAATTCGGGTGCGATCGGCCGTTTGGTGTATCCTCAACGCGTCCCAATCGCCGCACGCGTCATGAAATCCTCCCGTTCCCGCAAGTCCGGGCGCGCCCAGTCCGCCGCGCCCGCCTCCCCCCGCCTTTCGCTGTTCGATGCGAAGGGCAAGGCCCGGACCGTCAACGCGCAAGGGCTGCGAATCGACTTCCCGGACGGCCGCAGCCTGATGTTCGACCTGTCGGGCAGTTCGGGGGAAGCAGCCGTCGCGATCGTCGCGCAACACAACGATCCGGCCATGCGCGCGAAGCTCGCGCTGCAGCCCGAGCACTACGACAGCGTGACGCTGCACGTGGGTGCCGAGCCCGCACCGCGTGAAGACGACGCCGAAGACGCACTGCGCGAGCCGGAGCTCGACCTGTCCGTGCAGTACGGTGACGAGATCACGAGCGACGTGCGCAAGACGCTCCCCAAGCGCAAGCTGATCGCCGAATGGATCGAGCCGGCGCTGTTCGCCAGCGCGCAGCTCACCGTGCGCTTCGTCGGCGAAGTCGAAGGCCGCACGCTGAACGCCGGCTACCGGCACAAGGACTACCCGACCAACGTGCTGACCTTCGCGTACGACGCGGCGCCCGACGGCACCGTGATCGGCGACCTCGTGCTGTGCTGCCCGGTCGTCGAGAAGGAAGCGCACGACCAGGGCAAGCCGCTCACCGCCCATTACGCACACCTGCTGGTGCACGGCGCACTGCACGCGCAGGGCTACGACCACGAGACGAGCGACGAGGACGCGGCCGAAATGGAAGCGCTCGAAGTCGACATCCTCGCGAAGCTGGGCTTCCCGAACCCGTACCAGTAAGCCGTCCGCACGATGCGCAACGCCGCGACGCTCCCGCCCGCCTACCCGCCGTCGATCGGCGACGGGCGCCTGCTGACGGAAGACGAGCTCGCGGCCTCGCTCGCGCACACGATGCGCGACTGGGACGGCCGGCAGGATCTCTGGCTGTTCGGCTATGGCTCGCTGATCTGGAACCCGGGATTGCCGACCGTCGCCGCCGTGCGCGGCAAGGTGCACGGCTATCATCGCGGGCTCTACCTGTGGTCGCGCGTGAACCGCGGCACGCCCGAGCGCCCGGGCCTCGTGCTCGCGCTCGATCGCGGCGGCTCGTGCTCGGGCATCGCGTTCCGGCTCGCCGGCCCGACCGCGCAGCCGCACCTCGAAACGTTGTGGAAACGCGAGATGCCGATGGGTTCGTACCGGCCCGCGTGGCTGCCGTGCTCGCTCGAGAACGGCGAGCGCGTGAATGCGCTCGCGTTCGTGATGCGCCGCGACGCGCCGACCTACACGGGCAAGCTGTCCGATCCCGTCGTGAAGGAAGTGTTCGGCTGCGCGGCCGGCCGCTACGGCACGACGCTCGATTACGTGAGCCGCACGGTCGACGCGCTGCGCGCGAGCGGCATCCCGGATCGCGCACTGGAAGGGCTGCTCGCGCGATGCCGGTGACGCAGCACGGCGCCCGGCTTGCCGCCACGCGCTGCCGCGCCACGTGCGCATTCGAACGAGGGCAGGACCGATGAAACCGTCACGCTGGTCGCGTTGCAAGGGTGCCGTGCTGATCGTCGCCGTGAGCGTCGCGCTGTCCGGCTGCGGGATCCTGGGCTGCGGCGGCGCCGCGACCAATGGCGCGGCCGCCGGCGGTTGCTCGGCCGGCATGCGTTTCTGAACCGCGGCCCCGCGGAACCCGCGTGCGGCAGAATGCCGCCGCTGGCCCCCTCGGCCGGCCGTTTTCCCGCGTCACGGCTCCCCGCCCCGTCCACACCCGTTTTTTGCCGCCGCTGCCCTGCCACCCCTTTCTGAGATAGGATGGACACGAAGACGATGTCGCGCCCGGCGCGGCCGTCCGCGAGCGGGGCCCGCGCGATCTGCCACCCTGGCCGTACGGCTGGTGTGACACGGTCGCGTCGTGCCCTTGGTGTATCCTTGCCTACTCCGTGACAGCGCGCTCCGGCATGACCCGGGCGCACCACCATGAACGATTCGTATCCCAGTCGTAAGCCAACCGACAAACCGCAAGAAAAGCGCTCGCTGCTCGAGCGCCTGACCGACTTCATCTCGCCCGAGCCCGAATCCCGCGGCGAGCTGCTGGAAATCCTCCAGGACGCCCACGAGCGCAACCTGATCGACGCCGATTCGCTGTCGATGATCGAAGGCGTTTTCCAGGTATCCGACCTGTGCGCACGCGACATCATGGTGCCGCGCGCCCAGATGGACGCGATCAACATCGCCGACAAGCCAGAAGATTTCATCCCGTTCGTCCTCGAAAAGGCACACTCGCGCTACCCGGTGTACGAGGAGAACCGCGACAACGTCATCGGCGTGCTGCTCGCGAAGGATCTGCTGCGTTTCTATGCCGAAGAGGAATTCGACGTGCGCGGGATGCTGCGCCCGGCCGTGTTCATTCCCGAATCGAAGCGCCTGAACGTGCTGCTGCACGACTTCCGCGTGAACCGCAACCACCTCGCGATCGTCGTCGACGAATACGGCGGCGTCGCGGGCCTGATCACGATCGAGGACGTGCTCGAGCAGATCGTCGGCGACATCGAGGACGAATACGATTTCGACGAGGAAGCCGGCAACATCATCTCGGGGCCCGACGGCCGCTACCGCGTGCGTGCGCTCACCGAGATCGAACAGTTCAACGAGACGTTCGGCACCGATTTCCCCGACGACGAGGTCGACACGATCGGCGGGCTGATCACGCATCATTTCGGCCGCGTCCCGCATCGCGGCGAGAAGCTGCAGCTCGGCAACCTCGTGTTCGAGATCCAGCGCGGCGATGCGCGCCAGGTTCACGTGCTGCTGGTGCGCCGCAACCCGCTCGCCAGCCGTCGCGCCGAAACCTCGCACGAAGACTGACCGTCGCGCGCCAGCCGCGCGTTCCACAACCGCTCGCCCACTTTCGCTTCACATGGACGATCCGATCCTGTCCCGCCCGGCTGGCGGCGTTCTCGCGCCGACACCCGGCCGCGCGCTGCCGCGCTGGCACTACCCGGCCGCGCTGCTCGCCGGCGCAGCCAATACGCTCAGCTTCGCGCCGACGCCGCATGGCGGCTGGCTGCAACTCGTCGTATTCGTCTGGTTTTTCGCGCAGCTCACGCGCACCGCGAGCTGGCGCAGCGCCGCACTCACCGGCGGCGCGTTCGGCTTCGGCAATTTCATCAGCGGCATCTGGTGGCTCTACATCAGCATGCACGTGTACGGCGAGATGGCCGCGCCGCTCGCGGGCGGCGCGCTCGTGCTGTTCTCGCTGTACCTGTCGCTGTACCCGGCGTTCTCTGCCGGGTTGTGGTCGTTCTGCGCGGGCCATGCGTGGCATCGCCGCACGCCCGATCCGCGGCCGTTCGCGCCGACCTGGCACGGCGCGTTCGCGTTCGCGAGCGCATGGGCACTCGGCGAATGGCTGCGCGGCACGATGTTCACGGGCTTCCCGTGGCTCGCCAGCGGCTATCCGCAGGTGGACGGCCCGTTCGCGGGCTTCGCGCCGGTCGCCGGCGTGTACGGGATCGCGTGGGTGCTCGCGCTGTTCGCCGCGCTCGTCGTGCAGGCGCTCGCCGCCGCCCGGCCGTCGCCGCTCGCCGCCCCTCCCGCCGGCAATGGGCGCGTGCGCATCGCCGCGCCGGCCGGCATTGCGCTCGCGCTGGTCGCGGCCGGTCTCGGACTGTCGCAGGTCGCGTGGACGGTACCCGCGAACGCGCCGCTCACCGTGCGGCTGCTGCAGGGCAACGTGAAGCAGGACATCAAGTTCGAGGAAGCGGGCATCGACGCGGCGATCAAGATGTACACGCAGATGATCATCGAGAAGCCGGCCGACCTGATCGTCACGCCGGAAACCGCGATC
Source organism: Burkholderia puraquae (assembly GCF_002099195.1). Classification (GTDB taxonomy): domain Bacteria; phylum Pseudomonadota; class Gammaproteobacteria; order Burkholderiales; family Burkholderiaceae; genus Burkholderia; species Burkholderia puraquae. The sequence continues at coordinate 52,575 of NZ_NBYX01000021.1, forward strand.
GCGGTGATGATCCAGGAGCTGCCCGAGCCGTTCGCCGTCGCGATCCGCAAGTTCAGCGACACGACGGGCTCGGCCGTGCTGTTCGGTGCGGTCGGTGCATCGGTGACCGAGGACGGCCACTACGTCGACTATACGAACAGCCTGTACGGCGTGACGCCGAATTCGCGCGACATCTATCACTACGACAAGCACCACCTCGTGCCCTTCGGCGAATTCATCCCGTGGGGCTTCCGGTGGTTCGTCGACCTGATGAAGATGCCGCTCGGCGATTTCGCGCGCGGCGCGCCCGTGCAGAAACCGTTCCTCGTCCACAACCAGCCCGTGATGGCCGACATCTGCTACGAGGACTTGTTCGGCGAGGAAATCGCCGCGACGATCCGCGACAACCCGCAGCCGCCGGGCGTGCTCGTCAACGTGACGAACCTCGCGTGGTTCGGCGACACGATCGCGCTCGACCAGCACCTGCAGATCGCGCGGATGCGCTCGCTCGAGACGGGCCGCCCGATGCTGCGTTCGACCAACACGGGGATGACGGCCGCGATCGATGCACGCGGCCGCGTGCTCGGCCAGTTGAAGCCGTTCACGATCGGCTCGCTCGACGTGCGGATCGAAGGCACGAGCGGCTTCACGCCTTACGTGACGAGCGGCAACAACATCGTGCTCGCGGTGTCGTTCGTGCTGCTCGCGTTCGGCTTCACGTTCGGACCCGCGCTGCGCCGGCGCAACAGCCGGACGCACGGCGACGACCAGCCGAAATGACGCAACGTGTGGCCGCTACGCAGTACGTGGCGGTCACGGGCCGCATGCAGCGGCCCGTGACCGCAAGCCGCCCGGCCGCTCAGGCCTGCCGGGCGGACGCAGCCGATTGAACCGGCTGCGCGGCCAGGCGCCGCAGATCGCGGCCCACGTCCTCCATCACCGGCTCCCACACGCCGAATGCGGGTTGCCGGTACAGCGTCGCGGTCGGGTACCACGGGCTGTCCTTGCGTTCGAGCAGCCACGGCCAGTGCGGATTCACGTCGAGCAGCACCCAGGTGCGCGCGCCGAGTGCGCCCGCCAGGTGCGCCACCGACGTGCACACGGTGATCACGAGATCCAGCGCGCCGATGAACGCGGCCGTATCGTCGAAGCTCGTCAGTTCCGCCGTGAAATCCTCGATCGCGAAGCCGGCTGCGCGCGCCGCCGCGACATCCGCCTGCGCACCCGGCTGCAGCGAATAAAACGCGACGCCATCGATCCCGCGGAATGCGTCGGCATAGCGCTCGAGCCCGACGCGCCGGAACGGATTGCGCTGGTGCCCCGCGCTGCCCGTCCACACGAGCCCGACCTTCAGCCGGCTGTCGCCCGCGAGCCGCGCGCGCCACGCGTCGCGCGCAGGCGGGTCGGCCCGCAGGTATGGCACCGACGACGCGAGCATCGACGCTTCCATGCCGAGCATCAGCGGCAGGCCGATCAGCGGGACTTCGTAATCGAAGGCGGGCAGCACGTCGACGCCCCCGCCCGCGCTGAATCCATCCGCATGCGCGCCGAGGCTGCGCTGCATCAGCGTGCCCACCGGCGGGAACGTATTCCAGACGAGCCGGCCGCCCTCGCGATGCACGCGCTCGGCGAGCGGCGCGACGAAGCGGCAGAACTGCAGCACGTCGCCGAGCCCCTGCTCGCCCCACACGAGCAGCGTCTTGCCGGCAAGCGGCTCGCCCTGCCAGCGCGGGCCCGGCAGCGCCGGCCGGCGGCCGCGCAACTCGCCCGCGCCGTCCCAGCGCGCCTCGTGGCCGCGCCAGCCGGCCGCGTAGTTGCCCCGCACGAGCTGGATGATCGCCAGGTTGAAACGGTACGACGCGTCGTCGGGCGCCAGCGCGCACGCGCGCGCCGCGTAGTGCTCGGCGTCGTCCCAGCGCTGTGCCTCCTTCATCGCCATCGCGACGTTGTTCATCGCGAGCGCGTTGTCGGGCGCGAGCTCGACGAGCCGCGCGGCGCACGCGAGCGCGCCGTCCAGGTCGCGCGTCGCGAGCCGCGCAACGACGAGGTTGATCCACGCCTGCACGTCGCGCGGATCGGCGCGCACGGCCGCATCGAGCAGCGCGATCTCCTCCGCGCGGTCGCTGCCCGACAGCCGCAGCGCGATCGCGAGGTTGTTGCGCAGCGATGGCCGCTCGGCATCGAGCGCCAGCGCCGCGCGATACGGTGCCACGGCGTCCGCGTGACGGCCGGCCATCTGCAGCGCGTAGCCGTGATTGAAGTACGCGGCCGCACCCGGCTGCACACCTGCCACGCGTTCAGCGAGTGCGACCGCGTCGGCTGTGCGCTGCCGCGCGACGAGCGCGCCGGTGAGTTGCGCGAGCGCATCGGCGTCGACCGCATGCAAGTGCGCGGCGGCGGCGAGCCACAGATCGCGCGCGGCGCGCTCGCCGCGCGCCTGCGCATCGGCGGCCTGCCCGAGCAGCGCGAGGAAGGGCGGAAGCAGCGGAATGAGGATGTCGTTCGGATCGTCCATGCAATCGGGATCGGCAAGCGGTGGCACGGCACGCGTCGCGCGCGCCGCAATACGCGCATCTTAACGCCCGTGCGAAGCCGCGCGACACGCGCGTCTCGACATGCCGCACGCGGCCGCCCGGCGCGCGCCGGGCGCGCTCGCACAGGCCGCCGGAACGGGGCCGACGGTGCGCCCGCCCGCGTTCCGGCCGCATCGGCTCGCCGATCCGGTAAAATTACGCGTTTCAGCACACTAACAAGCCGCGCCGCCGCGCGAGCCGACCCTCCGGGCCCTGCCCGGAGCGCCGCCCGCAACGGAGCGCCAGCGCCACGAAGGCTCTTCATGCTTACGTTTCAGCAAATCATCCTGACGCTGCAGTCCTACTGGGACAAGCAGGGTTGTGCCCTGCTCCAGCCCATCGACATGGAAGTCGGCGCAGGCACGTCGCACGTCCACACGTTCCTGCGCGCGGTCGGCCCCGAGCCGTGGCGCGCCGCGTACGTGCAGCCGTCGCGCCGCCCGAAAGACGGCCGCTACGGCGAGAACCCGAACCGCCTGCAGCACTACTACCAGTACCAGGTCGTGCTCAAGCCGGCGCCGGAAAACATCCTCGACCTGTACCTCGGCTCGCTCGAGGCGCTCGGCTTCGACCTGCAGCAGAACGACGTGCGTTTCGTCGAGGACGACTGGGAAAACCCGACGCTCGGCGCGTGGGGCCTCGGCTGGGAAGTGTGGCTGAACGGGATGGAAGTCACGCAGTTCACGTATTTCCAGCAGGTCGGCGGCCTCGACTGCAAGCCGGTGCTCGGCGAGATCACGTACGGCCTCGAGCGCCTCGCGATGTATCTGCAGAAGGTCGAGAACGTGTACGACCTGGTCTGGACCGAATGGGAAGAGCAAGGCCCGAACGGCCCCGAGCTGCGCCGCCTGTCGTATGGCGACGTCTATCACCAGAACGAGGTCGAGCAGTCGACCTACAACTTCGAGCACGCGAACGTCGACCTGCTGTTCACGTTCTTCAACAGCTACGAAGCCGAAGCGAAGAAGATGATCGACGCGCAGCTCGCGCTGCCCGCGTACGAACTCGTGCTGAAGGCCGGCCACACGTTCAACCTGCTCGATGCGCGCGGCGCGATCTCGGTCACCGAGCGCGCGGCCTACATCGGCCGCATCCGCGCGCTGTCGCGTCTCGTCGCGCAGGCTTACTACGACTCGCGCGAGAAGCTCGGCTTCCCGATGCTCGGCAACCCGCCGGGCGTGCCGGGCCTCACCACCGACGCCCAGGACGCCGCGCAGCCGGCATGGGCGCCGCCGCTCAAGGTCGAACGCAAGATCGATCAGGACTGACGAGACGAGATTTATTCCACACATGACGCATAACCATCCCGCCCCCCTGCTCGTCGAACTGCTGACCGAAGAGCTGCCGCCGAAGGCCCTCGCGCGCCTTGGCGACGCATTCGCCGAAGGTCTCGCGCAACGCCTCGCGGCGCGCGACCTCGTCGAAGGCGAACTCGTGTTCGAACGCTACGCCACGCCGCGCCGCCTCGCCGTCGTCGTGCAGAACGTGCGCGCCGTCGCACCTGAAAAGCAGGTCCGCGAAAAAGTCCTGCCCGTGTCGGTCGCGCTCGACGCCGAAGGCAAGCCGACCGCCCCGCTCGCGAAGAAGCTCGCGGCGCTCGGCCACCCGAACCTGTCGATCGCCGATCTCGAGCGCGCGCAGGACGGCAAGGCCGAAGCGTTCTTCATCAACTATTCGGCAGCCGGCGCGACGCTCGCCGACGGCCTGCAGGCCGCGCTCGACGAAACGCTCGAGAAGCTGCCGATCCCGAAGGTGATGACCTACCAGCGCCCGGACGGCTCCGACGTGAAGTTCGTGCGCCCGGTGCATCGCCTGACGGTGCTGCACGACGATCGCATCGTGCCCGTCACCGCGTTCGGCATCGACGCCGGCGACACCACGCTCGGCCACCGCTTCCTGTCCGACGGCCTCGTCGCGATCCAGCATGCGCGCACCTACGCCGACACGCTGCGCGACAAGGGCCGCGTGATCGCGCACTTCGCCGATCGCCGCGAAACGATCCGCACGCAGCTGAACGAACATGCGAACGGCGATACGGTCGTGATGCCCGAAGCGCTGCTCGACGAAGTGACGTCGCTGGTCGAATGGCCGGTCGTCTACCCGTGCCGCTTCGAGGACGAATTCCTGCAGGTCCCGCAGGAATGCCTGATCCTCACGATGCAGACGAACCAGAAGTATTTCGCGCTGACCGACGTCGGCGGCAAGCTGCGCTCGCGCTTCCTGATCGTGTCGAACATCGAGACGAAGACGCCGGGCGAGATCATCGAAGGCAACGAGCGCGTCGTGCGCCCGCGCCTCGCCGATGCGAAATTCTTCTTCGAGCAGGACAAGAAGAAGCCGCTCGCCGACCGCGTGCCGCAGCTCGCGAACGTCGTGTATCACAACAAGCTCGGTTCGGCGCTCGCGCGCGTCGAGCGCCTCGAGGCGCTGGCCGGCGAGATCGCGCCCGCGATCGGCGCCGACGCCGCGCACGCGAAGCGCGCCGCGCGCCTCGCGAAGGCCGACCTGCTGACCGACATGGTCGGCGAGTTCCCGGAACTGCAGGGCACGATGGGCACGTACTACGCGCGCCACGACGGTGAAGCCGACGACGTCGCGCTCGCGTGCGCCGAGCACTACCAGCCGCGCTTCTCCGGCGACGCGCTGCCGACCACGCCCGTGTCGACCGCCGTCGCGCTCGCCGACAAGCTCGAGACGATCGTCGGCATCTGGGGCATCGGCCTCGCGCCGACGGGCGAGAAGGATCCGTTCGCGCTGCGCCGCCATGCACTCGGCGTGCTGCGCCTGCTGCTCGAGAAGCAGTTGCCGCTCGATCTCGTGTCGCTGCTGCGCACGGCCCATGCGCGCTTCGAAGGCGTGGCGGGCGTAGCCGAATCGACCGATGCGATCCTCGCGTTCTTCATGGATCGCCTGCGCGGCCTGCTGCGCGAGCGCGGCTATTCGGCCGGCGAAATCGACGCGGTGCTGAGCCTGAACCCGACGCGCGTCGACGATCTCGTCGCGCGCCTCGACGCGGTGCGCGAATTCACGCGCCTCGCGGAAGCCGAAGCGCTCGCGGCCGCGAACAAGCGGATCTCGAACATCCTGAAGAAGTCGGAAGGCGGCGCGAACGGCGCGGTGCAGCCGGCGCTGCTCGTCGAAGCTGCCGAGAAGGCGCTGCACGAACAGCTCACGGCCGTGACGCCGCACGTGCAGTCGCAGCTCGAGGCGCGTGCATACACGGGCGCGCTGTCGGCGCTCGCCGCGCTGCGCGCGCCGGTCGACACGTTCTTCAACGACGTGATGGTCAACGCGGAAGATCCGGCATTGCGCGCGAACCGTCTCGCACTGCTGTCCGCGCTGCACCAGCAGATGAACTGCGTCGCCGACATCTCGAAGCTCGCTGCATAAGGGCCGCCGATGCCGACCAGCCCCAACCGAAAGCTCGTCGTCCTCGACCGGGACGGCGTGATCAACGTCGATTCGGATGCGTTCATCAAGACGCCCGACGAATGGATCGCGCTGCCCGGCGCCCTCGAGGCGATCGCCCGGCTCAACCACGCGGGTTATCGCGTGATCGTCGCGACCAACCAGTCCGGCATCGGTCGCGGGCTGTTCGACATGGCCACGCTCAACGAGATGCATCTGAAGATGCATCGGGCGGCGGCCGCGGTCGGCGCACGCATCGACGCGGTGTTCTTCTGCCCGCACACGGCCGAGGATCACTGCGACTGCCGCAAGCCGAAACCCGGCATGATGCAGATGATCGCCGAGCGCTTCGAGATCGATCCCGATCACACGCCGGTCGTCGGCGATTCGCTGCGCGACCTGCAGGCCGGCGTCGCGGTCGGCTTCCAGCCGCACCTCGTGCTCACCGGCAAGGGCAAGAAGACGCTCGCCGCCGGCAACCTGCCGCCCGGCACGAAGGTCCACGACGACCTGCGCGCGTTCGCGCTCGATTTCCTTTCACACGAACACGAGTGATGCAGCCGCCGCGCGCATCCTCCCTAACGCCAGACTTACGCCGATGCGCTTCGTCCGCTCCCTGCTGCTGCTGATCTACTTCATCCTGTACACGGTGCCGTACGCCACCGCGTGCTTCATCGCCTTTCCGTTCATGCGCCCCGACGCGCGCTACTGGATGGCGGCCGGCTGGTGCAAGTCGACGCTGTGGGTCGTGCGCTGGCTGAACGGCATCCGTTACCGGATCGAAGGGTTCGAGAACCTGCCCGACGGCCCGGCCGTGCTGCTGTCGAAGCACCAGTCCGCGTGGGAGACGCTCGCGTTCCCTGCGCTGATGCCGAAGCCGCTCTGCTACGTGTTCAAGCGCGAACTGCTGTACGTGCCGTTCTTCGGCTGGGCGCTCGGGCTGCTGCACATGGTCAACATCAACCGCAAGGAAGGCAAGAATGCATTCGTGTCGGTGATCCGCCAGGGCAAGAAGCGCCTGTCGGAAGGCGCATGGATGATCATGTTCCCGGAAGGCACGCGCACGCCGGTCGGCAAGCAGGGCAAGTACAAGACGGGCGGCGCGCGTTTCGCGATCGAAACCGGCGCACCCGTCGTGCCGATCGCGCACAATGCAGGTCGGGTGTGGCCGCGCAACTCGTTCACGAAATTCCCGGGTGTCGTCACCGTGTCGATCGGCAAGCCGATCCCCAGCGAGGGGCTGACGCCCGATGCATTGAACTCGCAGGTCGAAGCATGGATCGAAGCGGAAATGCGCCGGATCGATCCGGATTCGTATCGACAGGCGGGCAATGCCGGCACGCGCGATGCCGCACGAGTCTGACGCCCCCAGGTTGCAGCCGTTGCGTACGACAAAAAGAAGCGAACTGATGAAACAGCGTCCGCGGCCACGGCCTGCCGTCGTGGCCCTCGATCATCGCCAGATGGACCTGCCGCTCTTCGACGGGCCGGCCGCCGCACCGTCGGCGCCCGCCGCGCCGCCGGCGCCGCCCGAAGCGGCACCCGTCGCGCCCCTCGATCCGGGCCCGGCGCCCGACCGCTCGCGCGTGCGTACGTTCGCACTCGACAGCCGCGTGCTCGAATACCGCCTGAAGCGCTCCGCGCGCCGCACGATCGGCTTCACGATCGACGGCAGCGGGCTGTCGATCACCGCGCCGCGCTGGGTCACGCTCGCCGACATCGAAGCCGCGATCTCCGAGAAACAACGCTGGATCTTCGCGAAGCTCGCGGAGTGGAAGACGCGCACCGAGCAGCGCGCGCTGCCGCAGATCGACTGGCGCGACGGCGCGCAGCTTCCCTATCTCGGCAAGACGGTGACGATCGCGCTCGGCGCGGGTGCCGTCGCGTTCGATGCCGATGCGCTGCGGCTCTCGCTGCCGCTGCCCGTGCAGGCCGACATGCAGCAGATCAAGGATCGCGTGCAGGGCTGGCTGCAGGGCGAGGCCAAGCGGATCTTCGGTGAACGCCTCGCGGTCTACGCGGAGAAACTCGGCGTCACGTATTCGATGTACGCGCTGTCGTCGGCCGCGACGCGCTGGGGCAGCTGCTCGAGCGACGGCAAGATCCGCCTGAACTGGCGGCTGATCCATTTCCCGATGTCGATCGTCGACTACGTCGTCGCGCACGAACTGTCGCACCTGCGCGAGATGAACCACAGCCCGGCCTTCTGGCAGACCGTCGAATCGATCTTCCCCGAGTTCCGCGAAGCGCGGCACACGCTCAAGCATCACCCGCCCGAGCTGCTGCCGTCGCTGTGACGCGCACGGCTTTGCCGCCAACGAAAAAGGGCGATGCGGGTCACCCCGCATCGCCCTTTTTTGCTGCCGCGGCGCACATCGCACGCCGCGGCCCGGTTCATCCGGCGCTCAGTGCGCCTTCTTCTGGATGAACTCGATCTTGTAGCCGTCCGGATCCTCGACGAACGCGATCACGGTCGTACCGTGCTTCATCGGGCCCGCTTCGCGCGTGACCTTGCCGCCTTGCGCCTTGATCTGCTCGCAGGCCTTGTACGCATCGTCGACTTCCAGCGCGAGATGGCCGAAGCCGTTGCCGAGATCGTAGGCCGGCGTATCCCAGTTATGGGTCAGTTCGATCACCGTGTTGTCGCTTTCATCGCCGTAGCCGACGAATGCGAGCGTGAACTTGCCTTCCGGATAGTCGTCGCGGCGCAGCACCTTCATGCCGAGCAATTCGGTGTAGAACTTGATCGAGCGGTCGAGATCGCCGACTCGCAGCATCGTATGCAGAAATCGCATGTGTTGTACTCCTGTGGGGACTTTCCAGAACCGGGAACTCTACCAGAGTCGGGTGAACTTCGCCGGGGGCGCCTGGCTGGGGACAGCCGGTCGGGGCGCCTGGCCGGAGCACGGCCGATACGGCCCATCGGCACCTGCCGGCGCGAGCATACCGGCGGAAAACAGCCTGCCCCGGCTCGCCCGGCTACCGCGCCGATCGGGTAACATCCTTCCACCTCGCACCAAAAACGGGCACGCGGCTCACCGCCCGAACGCGACCAACGCTTCCCTACAGCCACACTGCCGTGCGAAACCGTCGATTCGAGCGCGCCGGATGCGCCGCCCTTCCGATCTCGCAGCCGCCGTACCCAACCGGCGAGGTGCGCCGATGACCACGCTCGCCGCTGCCCCCGTGCGCCGCGCGCTCGATACGCGCGCCGTCGGCCTGATGCTGCTGCTGTGCGCGATCTGGGGCTTCCAGCAGGTCGCGATCAAGAGCACGAACGCCGCGATCGCGCCGATGTTCCAGGCCGGGCTGCGCTCCGTGATCGCCGCGCTGCTGCTGTGGGGCTGGGCCCGCTCGCGCGGAACGCCGCTGTTCCAGGCGGACGGCACGTTCGGCGCGGGCCTCGCGGCCGGTGCGCTGTTCGCCGGCGAATTCATCTGCGTGTTCTTCGGGCTGACGCTGACGAGCGCATCGCACATGGCGATCTTCCTGTACACGGCGCCGTGCTTCACTGCGCTCGGCCTGCACCTGTTCGCACCGGGTGAACGGCTGCAGCGTAAGCAGTGGGCCGGCGTCGGCCTCGCGTTCGCCGGCATCGCGCTCGCGTTCGCGGACGGCTTCCTGAAGCCGCGCGCACCCGGCGCGTCCGTGCTGGCCGGGCTCGCCGGCGACGCGCTCGGCATTCTCGGCGGCGCGATGTGGGCCGCGACGACGGTGGTCGTGCGCTCGACGGCGCTTGCGCGGGCGAGCGCGAGCAAGACGCTGTTCTACCAGCTCGCGGTATCGGCAGTCGTGCTGGTCGCGCTTGCCGCACTGTTCAGCCAGGTGTCGTTCGCGCACGTCACGCCGGTCGCGGTGGCGAGCCTCGCGTACCAGTCGGTGATCGTCGCGTTCGTCAGCTACCTGTCATGGTTCTGGCTGCTGACGCGCTACAGCGCGTCGCGGTTGTCCGTCTTCACGTTCCTGTCGCCGCTGTTCGGCGTCGCGTTCGGTGTGCTGCTGCTCGGCGAATCGGTCGGCTGGCGCTTCATGTCCGCGGCCGCGCTCGTGCTGACCGGCATCGCGCTCGTCAACGCGCCGCCACGCCGGCGGGCATGACAACCGGGCGCAGCACGCGCGCATTCACGCTGCAATAAAAAAGGCTGCCCCGCTGGGCAGCCTGTTTCGCATCCGGTCCGGCTCGCGTTGCCAGCCTCAACCGGCCTTGCGCACCGCCGCGAGCGCCTGCGCGACGCCAACGTATTCGGCCACGCTCACGTCCTCCGCACGGCGCGCGAGATCGAAGCCGAGCGCGTCGAAATCGATCGTCTCGCGATAGTCGCCGAGCGTATTGCGCAGCATCTTGCGTCGCTGCGAGAACGCGGCGGTGACGACTTCGCCGAGCAGCACGGGATCGACGTCCGGCAGTTCGTGCGGCTCGTACGGAATCATCCGGACGATCGCCGAATCGACTTTCGGCGGCGGCTGGAACGACTCCGGCGGCACGTCGAGCATCTTTTCCATCACGTAGCGGTACTGCAGCATCACCGACAGCCGCGAAAACGCCTTCGTGCCCGGCTCCGCGACCATCCGCTCGACGACTTCATTCTGCAGCATGAAGTGCTGGTCGATGACCGCATCGGCGAACGTCATCAGGTGAAACAGCAGCGGGCTGGAAATGTTGTACGGCAGGTTGCCGACGATCCGCAGCGACGGCTTGTCGCCGGGCGCCGCGAGCGAACGGAAGTCGAACGCGAGCGCGTCGCCCGCGTGCAGTTCGAGCAGCGCGCCGAAGCGTTGCTGCAGGCGCCCGATCAGGTCGCGGTCGAGCTCGACCGCATGCAGCGGCGACTCGGGCGTCGCGAGACGCTCGATCAGCGGCTCGGTCAGCGCGCCGAGCCCCGGGCCGATCTCGACCATGCGCTGGCCGCGCGCGGGGCCGATCGTCGAGACGATCGAGTCGATCACGCCGTGATCGACGAGGAAGTTCTGCCCGAAGCGCTTGCGCGCGAAATGGCCTTGGTGCTGTCTGCTGTTCGACATCGACTGAGTAAAACGAAAAATACGACGAATGAGGGGAAGCCGGGCCGCGTCAGGCCGTGCGGCGATGGCGCGCCATCATGACGGCCGTGTCGAGCGCGGCGATCATGCTGCCCGGATCCGCGCGGCCCGTGCCGGCCAGGTCGAGTGCCGTGCCGTGATCGACCGACGTCCGGATGATCGGCAGCCCGAGCGTCACGTTGATGCCCTCGCCGAACGTCGCATACTTCAGCACGGGCAGACCCTGGTCATGGAACATCGCGAGCACGCAATCGGCGTCGGCGAGATGGCGCGGCTGGAACAGCGTGTCGGCCGGGTACGGGCCGCGCGCGTCGATACCCTGCGCGTTCGCGCGGGCCAGCGCCGGCGAGATCACGTCGATCTCCTCGCGGCCGAGATAACCGTTCTCGCCTGCATGCGGGTTCAGGCCCGTCACGAGGATGCGCGGCGCGGCCAGACCGAAGTCGCGCCGCAGGTCGCGATCGATGATCGCGAGCGTCTCGACGAGCCCGTCGACCGTCAGTGCGGCCGACACGTCCTTCAGCGGCAGGTGCGTGGTCGCGAGCGCGACGCGTAGCGGCTTGTGGCCGGTACCGGCCAGCATCATCACGACACGCGGCGTATGCGTGCGCTCCGCCAGGTATTCGGTATGGCCGGTGAACGGCACGCCCGCATCGTTGATCGTGCTCTTCTGCAGCGGCGCGGTGACGATCGCGTCGTACCGGCCTGCCAGCGCGCCGTCGATCGCCGCGTCGAGCAGCCCGAGCACGTACGGGCCGTTCGCCGCGTCCAGCGTGCCCGCCTGCGCGGGCACGGCGAGCGCGTGATGCGCGACCGACACGGGCCCGCCACCGGCCAGCGCGGCCAGGTCGACGCCGACGGCCGCCGCACGCGCGTCGAGCAGCGCCGCATCGCCGAGCACGATGAAATGCGCGTCGGGCCAGCGCTGCGCGGCATCACGCAGCGCCTGCACGGTCAGCTCCGGGCCGACTCCCGCGGGTTCGCCGGTCGTGATCGCGATCTGCAGCGCGGGCGTGGTCATCTGAAGCTCGCTCAGTTCGCCGGGCCGACGCCGCCGATCTTGTACTGCACGTACGACGAATCGCGCAGCTCGCGCAGCCAGTCGGCATACGCCTGCTCGGCCTTGCGCTGGCCGATCGCCTGACGCGCGATATCCATCTGCTGCTGCACCGAGCCTTCCGCCTCGCGGCGGCTCAGCACCTGGATCAGGTGGTAGCCGTACTCGGTACGAATCGGCTGGCTGATCTGGCCGTCCTGCAGGTTGTTCATCGCACGCTCGAATTCCGGCACGGTCTCGCCCGGGCTGATCCAGCCGAGATCGCCGCCCTGCGACGCCGAACCGTCCTGCGAGTAGGTGCGCGCGAACTTTGCGAAATCGCCGCCGGCCTCGACCTGGTTGCGGATGTCGGCCAGTTGCTGGCGCGCCTGGCCTTCCGACTTGCCTTCGCCCACGCGCAACAGGATGTGGCGCACGTGCGTCTGGACGATCTTCGGTGCGGCGGCGGTCGCGCCCTGGCTCTGACGGCGATCGACGAGACGCACGATCTCGAAGCCGTCCGGCACGCGGATCAGCGTCGGGTTGACCTGGCCCGGGCGCAGCTTCGATGCGGCGTCGACAACGTCGGCCGGCAGCGCGCTCGGCGCCTTGAAGCCGAGGTCGCCCCCCTTCTTCGCGTCGTTCGCTTCCGAATTGTTCTTCGCGAGCTTCTCGAAATCGGCGCCCGACTTCGCCTGCTGCAGCAATGCGTCCGCCTTCTTCTGCGCGGCTTCGATGTCGGCCTGCGGTGCGTTGGTCGGCGCCTTGATGAAGATGTGCTGGAAGCGCAGGTCCTGCTGCTGCGACGCGTTCGGCCCGCGCTGGCTCGCGATGTAGTTCGCGACCTCGGCGTCCGACACGGTGATCTTGCCGTCGACCTCGCGCTCGCGCAGCTTCGACAGCATCAGTTCGGTGCGCGCGTCGCTCGTGAAGATGCTCCAGGGCACGCCTTGCGCCTCGAGACGCGCGCGGTACTGGTCGAGCGTCATGCCGTTCGCCTGCGCGAGACGCTGCAGCGTGGACTGCACGGTCGCGTCGTCGATGCGGATCCCGTCGTCCTTGGCCTTCTGCACCTGGATACGCTCGAGCACCATCTGGTTCAGCACCTGCGCGCGCAACTGGTCGGTGGGCGGCACGGGTGCGTTCTGCTGCTGCAGCCGGCGCGCGATCAGGCCGGCACGCTGGTCGAGTTCGCGGCCCGTGATCACGTCGTTGTTGACGACCGCGACGACTTCGTCGGCGAGCTGCGCACCGTGCGAACCGAGCGCCTGCGCCGCGGCCGGCGCGGCGGCGAGCAGCGCGGCGGCCGCAGCGAGGCTGGACACGACTGCCGCGAAACGAAGGGTTTTCTTCATTGCCACTGGAACTCCATTGAAATCGTGCTGACCGGTGCAGACAAGCCGGCGTTACTCGTAGTTGCTGAAGCGGGACATCGGCGGCGGCGGCGGCGGCAGCGGCGTGTAGCCCGGCACCCCGGCGCGGAACGCGGACACGAGGCCGTTGTCAACGGTCGACAGGCCCTTGAGCGTCAGCTGCATCATGAATCGCGTCGACGAGTTCTGCTGTCCCGATGAATTGATGCCGTTCGCAGCCCGTTGCACCCCGACCCCGAGCGCCCAGCAATCCGCGTCGTATTGTAAGCCGACCAGACCGTCGACCACGCGATCGCCGGCGAGGTCGTAGTTGAAGCGGCCGATCGCATACAGGCGGCGCGTGAGCGGCCATTGCGCGGACACCAGGAACTGGTTGATCGGCTGGTTGTCGAGCGTCGTGTTCGAGCGCGTATAGCGGTAGCCGACGTTGATCACGCGGCGCTCGCCCGGGCTGTAGCCGAAACCGACGCTCGACTTCACGAGCTGGTTGTTGTTCTGGTTGTACTGGAACGCCGTCTCCGACATGAAACCCGAGCCGAGCTTCAGCGCGGCGCCGACGATCAGGTCCGAGTGGCGCGCCAGTACGGCACTCTGCCCGGAATTCAGCGTGACACGCTGATCGGCGAAGTAGTACTGCTGCGCGATCACGAAACGCGCGCGCTCGTCGCCGGTGCGCGGATCGATGAAGCGCGACGTGAGGCCCGCCGTGATCCGGTTCGCATCGGCGATCCGGTCGTTGCCGACGAACGTGTTCGGCTGGTAGATCTCCGCGAGGCCGAAGTCCGACTCCGCGGTGTCGAACAGCGGTGCGTTCGACTGGTTGCGATACGGCGTGTACACGTAGTACAGGCGCGGCTCGAGGGTCTGGATGAAGTCCTGGCCGAACAGGCGCACCGAGCGATCGAAGATCAGGCCCGAATCGAAGCTCACGGTCGGGATCGACTCGGTGAAGCGCTTCGGGTTGTTCGGCGTGCTCGACGACAGGTAGTTCAGGTCGTACGACGCGAAGTGGTACTGGACCTTCGGCACGACGAAGTAGCCGGGGCCGTACACGCCGTACGCAATATACGGATTGAAGACGATCCGGTCGCCTTCGGTCGCATCGGCCGTCGTGATGCGGAACCGCGAATAGTCGGCTTCCGCGCCGAAGTCGAAGCCGCCGACGTTGTACTTCGTGTACTTCACGTTCAACTGCGGCTCGCGGCTGTAAGGCGCGATCGACGGCGGCAGCGTCTGCCAGTGCTGGTAGCGCGCGAGCACCGACCACGGGCCGTTGTTGTACGTGAGACCGGCCTCCTGCTGGTACAACGTCTGCGTCCCGTTGATGAACTGGTTCATCGAACCCAGTTGTTCGGGATACGTGTTGTCCGAGACCTTGTTGTAGTAGACGTAGCCGCCGAAGCCGCCGCCGAAGTTCTGCTGGTGCTGCCAGTAGATCGCGTAGCGGTTGCGGTGCTCGAGCCGGTCATCCGGCAGGTAATTGGCCGTAAACGTGCCCGAATACGTCGGCGACAGGTAGCGGAACGTCGCCTCCGTCATCACGCCGCGCCGCGAGATGATCCGCGGCGTGAGCGTCAGGTCGCGGTTCGGCGCGATGTTGAAGTAGTACGGCAGCGTCAGCTCGAAGCCGTTGCTCGAGTTCATCGAGAACGTCGGCGGCAGCAGGCCGCTGCGCCGTTCACCCGACAGCGGGAACGTCATCCACGGGCTCGCGAAGATCGGTACGCCCTGGAAGAACAGCACGCCGTTGCGCGCGGTGCCTTCGTCGGCGCCCGTATCGAAGTCGAAGCGGCTGCCCTTGATATACCACGCGGGGTTCGTCGAGCACTGGCACGCCGTATACGTGCCGTTGATGAACACCGAGCGCTCGTTGTCGACCATGTCGACGCGCTCCGCGCTGCCCGAGCCGCCCGTCACGTTGAAGTGGTACTTCGGCGCCGTCATGAAGCCCTGGTTCGCCTCGATCTTCAGGTGCGCCTCGGGGCCCGCGAACGACGTGCCGGCGTTGACCACCCTGACCTGGCCGTACGCATCGGCCATGTCGGTATCCTGATCGTAGTGGATCGCGTCAGCCTTCACGACGGCGTCGCCGCGCCGCAGCTCGGCCGAACCCTTCGCGGCGAGATCCTGCTCGGCCGTGCCGCTCGTGTGGTCGGCGATCACGAAGGCGGCCGGCTTCGCGCCGTCCTTCAGCGGATGATCCTCGAGTTGGGGCGCGAGGCGCAGATCCCACGGCGTGTCGAGCGGCTGCGGCTGCGCAGCCGCGCCCGACAGCTGCGCGTACGACACGGCCGGCACGAGGCCAGGCACGGCCAGGAGCGCGAGCGCGAGCCGCCGTTTGCGCGGCGCCCCGTCACCGGGGAAAACATTCGGGAATAGCGGTTTGGGCGGCATCTATCGTTTGGCGAATCGCCCCTTGTCAACCGCGCCGTCGCGGCACATTCGCGCACGGCGGGCCGCACCGTCGCACCGCGACTGCGGCTGAGCGCAAACCGGGGAGGCGTTCGGGCGACGGCGCGGCAGGCGGCGGGCCTGCACGGCGGAAAGCTGACGCGGGGCGCGTCAAAAAAGTCGTGGGGTATTATATGGCAAGACGTTCCCCCCTCCTCCGAGTTTCATGACGCCCCCATCCGCCGCATCCCAGCCCGACGCCCGCCTCGAAGCGCTCACCGCGTGGCTGCACCCGCTCGCCGAGCGCTATGCGCTCGACCTGTCGACCCTCGCGCCCGCATCGTCGGATGCCAGTTTCCGCCGCTATTTCCGTGTCGCATCGGCCACGAGCCCCGGCGGCACGCTGATCGCGGTCGACGCGCCGCCGCCCGAGAAGTGCCGTGAATTCGTCCAGGTCGCGCAGCTGCTCGCCGCGGCCGGCGACCACGTGCCGGACGTGCTGGCCCACGATTTCGACGCAGGCTTCATGCTCGTGACCGATCTCGGCCGCACGTCGTACATCTCGGTGCTCGATCCGGCGAACCCGGCCGCGGCACGCCCGCTGATGCGCGACGCGCTCGACGCGCTGATCCGCTTCCAGCTCACCTCGAAGCCCGACGTGCTGCCGCCGTTCGACGAGGCGTTCCTGCGCCGCGAGATGGAGCTGATGCCCGAATGGTTCGTCGGCCGCCACCTCGGCAAGCCCGTCACCGACGCGATGCGCGGCACGCTCGACCGCACCTTCGCGCTGCTGGTCGCGAGCGCCCATGCGCAACCGCAGGGTTTCATGCTGCGCGACTTCATGCCGCGCAACCTGATGGTGTGCGAGCCGAACCCGGGCGTGCTCGACTTCCAGGACGCCGTATACGGGCCGCTGACTTACGACGTCGTGTCGCTGCTGCGCGACGCCTTCATCAGCTGGGACGAGGAGTTCGAGCTCGACTGCTTCGCGTACTACTGGGAAAAGGCGAAGAAGGCCGGCCTGCCGGTCGACCCCGACTTCGGCGAGTTCTACCGCCAGCTCGAATGGATGGGGCTGCAGCGCCACATCAAGGTGCTCGGCCTGTTCGCGCGGATCAATTACCGCGACGGCAAGCCGCACTACCTGAACGACCTGCCGCGCTTCATCACGTACGCGCGCAAGGTCGCGCTGCGCTACCGCCCGCTCGTGCCGTTCGCGAAGCTGCTCGACGAGCTCGAGGGCAACGCGCCGGCCGACGTGGGCTATACGTTCTGATCGTCTGACAACCTGCCCAAGATGAGCACCACCCTGACCACGGCGATGATCTTCGCCGCCGGGCGCGGCGAACGGATGCGCCCGCTCACCGACACCCGCCCGAAGCCGCTGCTCGAAGCCGGCGGCAAGCCGCTGATCGTATGGCAGATCGAAGCGCTCGCGCGCGCAGGCATCGAGACGATCGCGATCAACCACGCGTGGCTTGGCGAACAGATCGAGGCCGCGCTCGGCGACGGGTCGCGCTGGGGCGTGCGGCTCGTATATTCGGCCGAAGGCGAAGCGCTCGAAACCGCGGGCGGCATCGCGCAGGCGCTGCCGCTGCTCGAGCGCGACGGGCAACCGGCCGTATTCGCGGCGGTCAGCGGCGACGTGTACTGCACGTTCGACTACCGGACGCTCGCACCGCGCGCCACCCGGATGGCCGCGCTCGATGCGCCGGCGATGCACCTCGTGATGGTGCCGAACCCGCCGTTCCACCCGGCCGGCGACTTCGCGCTCGGCAGCGACGGCCGCCTCGCGCTCGACGGCGCCGCACGCTTCACGTTCGGCAACATCGGCCTGTACGACACGCGGATGTTCCGCGATCTTGCGCCCGGCACGCGACGCGCGCTGACGCCGTACTATCGCGCGGCGATCGAAGCCGGCCGCGCGAGCGGCGAACTGTATGAAGGTATCTGGGAGAACGTCGGCACGCCCGCGCAACTGGGCGAGCTGGATGCGCGGCTGCGCGCCGCAGAGTGACCGGTCGATCGGGCGTCTGGCTGATCGATTGGTTGGCTAGCGGGTCAGCTGGCCGGCGAACTGGCTGAGTTGGCTTGGATCAACGGGTCCAGGCGCCTGCCGCACCATCATGCCGGCCCGACTCCCGCCCATCGAGCAAGCCCCCTTCCCGTTGCCCGCAGCACCGCCGCTCACGCGGCTTCCGCCTCTTCCCCGCCCGCCGCCGCGCGTTGCTGCTGCAGTGCCCACATCTGCGCATAGAGGCCGTCCGCGCGCACGAGTTCGTCGTGCGTGCCGCGCTCGACGATCCGCCCGTGGTCCATCACGAGGATCTGCTGCGCATGCACGACCGTCGACAGCCGGTGCGCGATCACGAGCGTCGTGCGATGCCGCGCGATCTGGTCGAGCTCGTGCTGGATCGCACGCTCCGAGCGCGAATCGAGCGCCGACGTCGCCTCGTCGAACAGCAATACCGGCGGATCCTTCAACAGCGTGCGCGCGATCGCGACGCGCTGCTTCTCGCCGCCCGACAGCTTGAGCCCGCGCTCGCCGACCGGCGTGTCATAGCCCTTCGGCAAGCTTTCGATGAAGTCGTGGATGTGCGCGGCGCGCGCGGCCGCGACCACCTCGTCGCGGGTCGCGGTCGGCCGGCCGTACGCGATGTTGTAGTAGATCGAATCGTTGAACAGCACGGTGTCCTGCGGCACGATCCCGATCGACGCGCGCAGCGAGTCCTGCGTCACGTCGCGGATGTCCTGGCCGTCGATCCGGATCGCGCCGCCCGCCTGCCGGTCGAGATCGTAGAAGCGGAACAGCAGCCGCGACAGCGTCGACTTGCCGGAGCCGCTGTGACCGACCACCGCGGTCGTCGTGCCCGCGTCGATCGTAAACGTCACGTCGTGCAGGATCTGCCGCGACGCTTCGTACGAGAAGTTCACGTGCTCGAAGCGCACCTGCGCGCCGGCCACCGCGAGCGGCCGCGCGTCGGGCGCGTCCGGGACTTCCTTCGCGGCCGACAGCAGCCCGAACATCCGGTCCATGTCGGTCAGGCTCTGTTTCAGCTCGCGATACACGACACCGAGGAAATTCAGCGGAATGTACAGCTGCAGCATGAACGTGTTGATCAGCACGAGATCGCCGAGCGTCAGCTTGCCCGCCAGCACGCCCTGCGTCGCGCGCCACAGGATGAACACGAGCCCCGTGCCGATGATCGCCTGCTGGCCGAAGTTCAGCACCGACAGCGAATTCTGCGAGCGGATCGCGGCCTTGCGGTAGCGCTTCAGGTTCTCGTCGTAGCGCTGCGCCTCCCACTCCTCGTTGCCGAAGTACTTCACCGTCTCGTAGTTGATCAGCGAATCGATCGCCCGCGAGTTCGCGCGCGAATCGAGTTCGTTCATCGTGCGGCGGAAATGCGTGCGCCAGTTGGTGACCTTCACCGTGAACACGATGTACGTGACCAGCGCCGCGAACGTCACGTACGCGTAATAGGTCTCGTACTTGACCACGAAGAAGCCGAGCACGAGCCCGACCTCGACGAGCGTCGGCAGGATGCTGTACAGCGAATACGAAATCAGTTGCTGGATGCCGCGCGTGCCGCGCTCGATGTCGCGCGACATGCCGCCCGTCTGGCGCTCCAGGTGAAACCGCAGCGACAGCCCGTGCAGGTGCCGGAACACCTGCAGCGCGAGCTGGCGCACCGCGCTCTCGGTGACCTTCGAGAACAGGATCTCGCGCAGCTCGGTGAACAGCGACGTCGACAGCCGCACGAGCGCATACGCGACGACCAGCAGCCCCACGCCGCCCGCGAGCACGATGCCGGCCGACTGCTCGGCGCGGCCGAGCGCGGTGATCTGCTGGACGTAGGACAGGTGGTCGACGATGCGTTTCATCACGACCGGCACGCCGAGGTTGGCGACCTTCGCGCCGATCAGGCAGCCGAGCGCGAGCGCGACGCGCCATTTGTAGGTGGTCAGGTACGGCAGCAGCGACCGGATGGTCTGCCAGTCGTTGCGGGGCCCGGTCGAAGCCGGCGCGGGCTCGCCGGAAGCAGGAAATCGGCGCATGGGGAAGGATTGGCAGCGGTGCCGGACGCGTGCATCGGCGGCCGGCTCGCTCACTTTCTCGTACAATTTGCGAACGTTGTATTGTCGCAGAAGCCGCTTCGCGCCGCTGCCGGCGCCCTCGCCGGCCGGCCTGCGCGCGGCGGCATGTTTATTACAGGATGAAAGCCCCCGCCATGACCGATTCGACCCTCGAACTCCCGCAAAAGCAGCCCGCGCTGCGCGTCGTCCCGCAACCGCACGACGCGAACGTCCACGGCGACGTGTTCGGCGGCTGGATCATGTCGCAGGTCGACATTGCCGGCTCGATCCCCGCGAGCCAGCGCGCGAACGGCCGCGTCGCGACGGTCGCGGTCAACTCGTTCGTGTTCAAGCAGCCGGTGTTCGTCGGCGATCTGCTGAGCTTCTACGCGACCATCACGCGCACCGGCAACACGTCGATCACGGTCGACGTCGAGGTGTACGCGCAGCGCATGCGCCTGATGGGGGAAATCGTGAAGGTCACCGAAGCGACCCTCACCTACGTCGCGACCGGCACTGACCGCAAGCCGCGGCAACTGCCGCCGCTCTGACGGGCGAGCGCCGCGCGGCGGCACATTCCACCTGCCCGCGGCCACCTCAGTGCGTGGCCGTCAGCCCGAACTCCCGCATCGCGGGCAGGAAATCGTGGTTCAGCTTCGGCTTGCGCGACAGCTTCACCAGCACGTAGCGCTGGAACGGCGCGAGCCGCTGCCACTGCGCGAGCGCGGGCGCCATCAGCCCGGCCAACGCGCTCTGCTGCACGAGCGACTCCGGCACGATGTCGGTGGCGCGCCAAGTTGGCTGCTCGTCGGGCTGAAACCACGATGGTTCCAGATCCGCGTGTGTGCGCAGCATTTCGAACAGCGCGTGGTCGAAATTGGGCTCGATCGCGGTGTCGTCGTCGGCCGGAAAGCGCGCGAGCAGCTTGCGGTCCTCGAGCGGCAGCAGCTGCCACTGCTCCAGCGAAATCCGCAAACCGAAACGGTCGAGATTGAAACGCACGATCATCGGAATGTACGTGAAGTTTTCCGACGAATCGTGTTCGAAGGCGAAAAGCAGTGGAGCGTCGCTGAGTCCCATGATCGTTACCTGACGTGGCGGATGCCGGCGCGGCCGGCTTGCCTGAGGTATTTTAGAACCTCTGCGCGCGGGTGGCGGACACGATTGCCGCCGGCCGCACGCTGAATCAACGGGAGTGCTCGTGAATCCGACCGAATCCGGTGAAATGCGCGACGAACCGCGCGGCGCGATCGAACTGTCCGTGACCCGCACGCGCGGCGGTGCCGTCGAACCCGCACACGACTACGTGGGGCAGGAATGGCCCGTCGCACTTGTATTCAACGGCATCTCGCACGCGGTGATGATGTGTACGCCATGCGACCTCGAAGCGTTCGCGGTCGGCTTCGCGATCTCGGAAGGGATCGTCGCGCGCGGCAGCGACATCAAGGACATCGAGGTGATCCTGCACGCCGACGCGCCGCTGCCGCATGCGGAAGTCCACCTGGAGGTCGTCCAGCAGGCGTTCGCCGCGCTGAAGGACCGGCGCCGCGCGCTCGCGGGGCGCACCGGCTGCGGCGTATGCGGGATCGAAAGCATCGACCTGCTCGACCTCGCGCCCGAACGCGTGCCCGATACGGGCTTTCTGGCGCGCCTCGCGCCCGACGCGCTGACACGCGCGGCGCAGGCGCTACCGGCCCACCAGGCGCTCACGCGGCTCACGGGCGGCCTGCACGCGGCCGCGTGGTGCGATGCAACAGGTGCGATCCGGATGGCGTTCGAGGACGTCGGCCGCCACAACGCACTCGACAAGCTGATCGGCTCGCTCGTGCTGTCGCGCGCCGACGCGACCGACGGGTTCGTGTTCCTGTCGAGCCGCGCGAGCTACGAGCTCGTGCGCAAGGCCGCACGGGTCGGCATCCCGATGGTCGCGACGATCTCTGCGCCGTCGTCGCTCGCGATCGAGATCGCGAAAGCAGCCGGCTTGCGGCTCGTCAGCTTCTGCCGCGAAACCGGCCACGTCGACTACGGCACGGCCTGATCGCGATCGCGGGAGCGCGCCCGCGCCGACGGCCCGCCGCCGGCGCGGCCTGCGCCGTCAGTCGAACTGACGGAAATCCGGCTTGCGCTTCTCGAAGAATGCCGTCATCGCCTCGCGCGCTTCCGGCGCACGCAGCATCGCGGCGAAGTGGCCCGCTTCCTCGGCCATCCGCGCGTGCGTCGCCACGCCGCCCGTATCCTTCAGCAGCGCCTTCGTCACACGCAGCGATGCCGCAGGCAGTGCCGCGAGCTTCGCCGCCTGCTTCGCCGCGAACGCGTCGAGTTCGGCAGCCGGCAGCACACGGTTGACGATACCGATCCGGTGCGCTTCCAGCGCGTCGAACGCCTCGCCCAGCAGCAGCTTCTCGGCCGCAACCTGATGGCCGGCCAGACGCGGCAGCAGCACGCTCGACGCGGCTTCCGGGCACAGCCCGAGCTGCGCGAACGGCAACGAGAACGTTGCGGTGTCGGCCGCGTAGACCAGATCGCAGTGCAGCAGCATCGTCACGCCGACGCCGATCGCCAGGCCCGGCACCGCGGCCACGATCGGCTTGCTCGCGCCGCTGATCCGCGCAAGAAACTGAAACACCGGCGCGGTGTCGTCCTTCGGCGGCGACTTCAGGAAATCCTCGAGATCATTCCCCGCGGTGAAGTTGCCGTCGCCGCCGCGCAGCAGGATCGCGCGAATCGCCTTGTCTTCCTGGGCTTCGGCGAGTGCGTCGGCCATCGTCTGGTACATCGCCGCCGTCAGCGCGTTCTTCTTCGCCGGGCGCGCGATCGTGATCGTCATTACGCCATCGGCGCGTTCCACTTGAATTTCGGCCACAACCGTCTCCTTTGACTTTCCTCTATCGGAATGAAAAAACGGTGCGCGAGCTCGTGGCCCGCGCACCGTCGTCGCTTTTCGTCGCGTCCCGCTTACAGTCGTTCGATGATGCCCGCGGCGCCCATGCCGGTGCCGACGCACATCGTGACCATCCCGTACTTCAGGTTACGGCGGCGCAGGCCGTGCACGACGGTTGCCGCGCGGATCGCGCCGGTCGCGCCGAGCGGGTGGCCGAGTGCGATCGCGCCGCCCATCGGGTTGACCTTCGACGGGTCCAGGCCGAGATCGCGCATCACCGCCAGCGATTGCGCGGCGAACGCTTCGTTCAGCTCGATCCAGTCGAGATCGTCCTGCTTCAGGCCGGCGGCCTTCAGCGCGGCCGGAATCGCTTCCTTCGGGCCGATGCCCATGATTTCCGGCGGCACGCCACGCACCGCGAAGCTCACGAAGCGTGCAAGCGGCGTCAGGTTGAATTCCTTCAGCACCTTCTCCGACACGACGAGCAGCGCACCCGCGCCGTCCGACGTCTGCGAGCTGTTGCCGGCCGTGACCGAGCCCTTGTTTGCAAACACCGTGCGCAGCTTCGCGAGGCCTTCGATCGACGTATCCGCACGCGGACCTTCGTCGAGCGCGATCTCGCGCGTCTTCACGTCGACTTCGCCGGTCGCGAGGTTCGGGAAACGCTCGGTGAGCGTATACGCGGCGATCTCGTCGTTGAACTCGCCGGCCTGCTGCGCGGCCAGTGCCTTGCGGTGCGACTCGACCGAAAACGCGTCCTGGTCTTCGCGGCTCACCTTCCACTGCTCGGCGACACGCTCGGCCGTCAGGCCCATCCCGTATGCGATGCCGAAGTCTTCGTTGCGATCGAAGATGTGCGGCGACATCGACGGCTTGTTGCCCATCATCGGCACCATGCTCATCGATTCGCAGCCGCCCGCGAAGATCGCGTCCGATTCACCGACGCGGATGCGGTCGGCCGCCATCGCGAGCGCCGTGATGCCCGACGCGCAGAAGCGGTTGACCGTCACGCCGCCGACCGTCTGCGGCAGGCCCGCGAGCAGCGCACCCATCCGCGCGACGTTCAGGCCCTGCTCGGCTTCCGGAATCGCGCAGCCGATGATCGCGTCCTCGATCAGCTTCGTGTCGAAGCCGGGCACCTGCGCAACCGCCGACTTGATCGCGTGGACCAGCAACTCGTCCGGGCGCGTGTTCTTGAAGACACCGCGCGGAGCCTTGCCGATCGGGGTGCGGCTGGCGGCGACGATGTATGCGTCTTGCAATTGTTTGCTCATTTCAAACTCCAATCGGGCGGAGCGGGCGCTTCGGCGCCGGCTCCGGTCCCATGCAAAGTTGTCCGCCCGCTCAGTTACGCACCGGCTTGCCGGTCTGCAACATGCCCATGATCCGTTCCTGCGTCTTCTGCGTGCCGAGCAGTTCGACGAACGCACGGCGCTCCAGCGCGAGCAGCCACTGCTCGTCGACGAGGCTGCCGGCTTCGACGTCGCCGCCGCACACGGCTTCGGCGATGCGGCTCGCGATCAGGTAGTCGTGATCGCTGATGAAGCGGCCGTCACGCATGTTGACGAGCGACGCCTTGATCGTCGCGATCGCCGAACGGCCCGCGACCGGCACGTCCTTCGCGCGCAGCGGTGCGCGGTAGCCGGTGGCGGCCAGCGCGCGCGCTTCCTTCTTCGCGGTGTCGAGCAGTTCGAACACGTTGAAGACGATCGTGTCGGACGGCTTCACATAGCCCATCGCACGGGCATCGTGCGCGGACGCCGACACCTTCGCCATGGCCGCGTTCTCGAACGACTTCGTGACGAACTTCAGGATGTCGGTGGTCGCGTTCGCGGCCGTTGCGGCGTCCGCTGCGCGCAGCGCGGCTTCCTTCAGGCCGCCGCCCGCCGGCACGAGGCCGACACCCACTTCGACGAGACCGATGTAGCTCTCGACGTGCACGACACGCTTCGCGCTGTGCAGCATCAGCTCGCACCCGCCGCCGAGCGCGATGCCCGACACGGCTGCGACGACCGGCACGTTCGCGTACTTCACGCGCAGCATGCCTTCCTGGAACTTCTTCACGAACGGCTCGATGCCCTTCGCGCCGCCCATCATGAACGCGGGCATCGCCTCTTCGAGGTTCGCGCCGGCCGAGAACGGGCCGCCCGGCGTGCCGAGCTTCAGCGACGTCGGCTGCCAGATCACCACGCCCTTGTAGTCCTTCTCCGCGAGTTCGATCGCCTGCACGAGGCCGTCGATCACGCTCGGTCCGATCGTGTTCATCTTCGACTTGAACGACACGATCACGACGTCGTCTTCACCCGCACGGTCGTCGACCCACGCGCGCACCGCGTCGGTCTCGAACAGCGTCTTGCCGTACGTCTTCGGATCGGCACCGGCTTCGCCGAGCAGCGGCGCGCGGAATACCTGCTTGTCGTAGACCGCGAGGTCCGAGCGCGGCACGAAGCGCTTCGCTGCCGGCGCCCACGAGCCTTCGGCCGTGTGCACGCCGCCCTTCTCGGCGACTGCACCTTCGAGCACCCACGACGGCAGCGGCACGTTCGCGAGCGCCTTGCCGGCCGCGATGTCTTCCTGCACCCACTCGGCGACCTGCTTCCAGCCGGCGGCTTGCCAGCCTTCGAACGGGCCTTCGTTCCAGCCGAAGCCCCAGCGGATCGCGAGGTCGACGTCGCGCGCGTTGTCGGCGATCGATTCGAGATGCACGCCGATGTAGTGGAACACGTCGCGGAAGATCGACCACAGGAACTGCGCGTGCGGATGGTCCGTTTCACGCAGCAGCTTCAGGCGTTCTGCCGGCGGGCGCTTCAGGATGCGGCCGACGGTTTCGTCCGCCTTCGCGCCCGAATCCACATAGGTGCCCGTCTTCGCGTCGAGCACCTTGATCGCCTTGCCTTCCTTCTTGTAGAAACCGCCGCCCGTCTTCTGGCCGAGCGCACCCTGCTTCACCAGTTCGGCAAGCACGGCCGGCGTCTGGTAGACCGGGAAGAACGGATCGTCGGCGAGGTTGTCCTGCATCGTCTTGATCACGTGCGCCATCGTGTCGAGGCCGACCACGTCCGCGGTGCGGAACGTCGCCGACTTCGCGCGGCCAAGGCGGCTGCCCGTCAGGTCGTCGACTTCGTCGAAGCGCAAGCCGAACTTGGCTGCTTCGGTGATCACCGCGAGGATCGAGAAGATACCGACGCGGTTCGCGATGAAGTTCGGCGTGTCCTTCGCGCGCACGACGCCCTTGCCGACGATGCTCGTCAGGAAGGTTTCGAGCTGGTCGAGGATCTCCGGGCGCGTATGCGCGGTCGGGATCAGCTCGACGAGGTGCATGTAGCGCGGCGGGTTGAAGAAGTGCACGCCGCAGAAGCGCGACTTCAGCTCGTCGGAGAAACCTTCGGACAGCTTCGTGATCGACAGGCCCGACGTGTTGGTCGCGAAGATCGCGTTCGGCGCGATGTGCGGCGCGACCTTCTTGTACAGGTCGTGCTTCCAGTCCATCCGCTCGGCGATCGCCTCGATCACGACGTCGCACTCGGCGAGCTTCGCGATGTCGTCTTCGTAGTTGGCGGCTTCGAGGTACTTCGCGTCGTCCTTCACGCCGAACGGCGCGGGCGACAGCTTCTTCAGGTTCTCGATCGCCTTCAGCGCGATCGCGTTTTTCGGGCCTTCCTTGGCCGGCAGGTCGAACAGCAGCACCGGCACGCGCGCGTTGATGAGGTGCGCGGCGATCTGCGCGCCCATCACGCCGGCGCCCAGCACGGCGACCTTGCGAATCAGGAAATTGCTCACGGGATGTCTCCGGATAGTGTCGTGCAGCGCGAGAGGTGAGGGCTGCACGGCGAAGTGAGTACCAGGAACCGTTGCGTTCGGGCGGCGCGCGGTGCGCCCCGCCCGGACTCGCGTCAGAACAGCGATTCGTCGACTTCCATCATCGTCTTCGAACCGGCGCGTGCCGCGCGGATCGTCGACGCCGTCTCGGGCAAGAGGCGCGCGAAGTAGAAGCGGGCAGTGGCGAGCTTCGACTTGTAGAACGGGTCGCCCGACGCTTCGTTGTCGAGGGCGAGGCGCGCCATGCGCGCCCAGAAGTACGAGAACACCAGGTGGCCGACGGTGCGCAGGTACGGCACGGCGGCAGCGCCGACTTCGTCCGGGTTCTGCATCGCCTTCATGCCGATTTCCATCGTCAGCTTCTGCACCTTGTCGCCGATGTCGGCGAGCGGGTTGATGAACTCGGCCATTTCCGGCTTCACGCCTTCGGCTTCCGCGAATTCCGTGACGAGCTTGCCGAACTTCTTCAGCTTCGCGCCCATGTCGCCGAGCACCTTGCGGCCCAGCAGGTCGAGCGACTGGATCGAGTTCGTGCCTTCGTAGATCATGTTGATCCGCGCGTCGCGCACGTACTGCTCCATGCCCCACTCGGAGATGAAGCCGTGGCCGCCGTAGATCTGCATCGCGTGGTTGGTCGACTCGAACGCGTTGTCGGTCAGGAACGCCTTGATGATCGGCGTGAGCAGCGCGACGAGATCGGCCGCTTCCTTGCGCACCGCTTCGTCAGCGTGCGACAGTTCCTTGTCGATCTGCAGCGCGGACCAGTACGTGAAGGCGCGCGCGCCTTCGGCGTAGGCCTTCTGCGTGAGCAGCATGCGGCGCACGTCCGGGTGCACGATGATCGGGTCGGCCGGCTTGTCCGGTGCCTTCGGGCCCGTCAGCGAGCGCATCTGCAGGCGCTCCTTCGCATACGTGAGCGAGTTCTGGTACGCGACTTCCGTGAGGCCGAGGCCCTGCATGCCAACGCCGAGACGCGCGGCGTTCACCATCACGAACATCGCGTTCAAGCCCTTGTTCGGCTCGCCGACCATCCAGCCCTTCGCGCCGTCGAGGTTCATCACGCACGTCGAGTTGCCGTGGATGCCCATCTTGTGCTCGATCGAGCCGCACTTGATGCCGTTGCGCTCGCCCGGCTCGCCTGCTGCGTCGGGGATGAACTTCGGCACGATGAACAGCGAGATCCCCTTCGTGCCCTGCGGCGCGTCCGGCAGGCGCGCGAGCACGAGGTGGATGATGTTCTTCGACATGTCGTGCTCGCCGCTCGAGATGAAGATCTTCGTGCCGCTGATCGAGTACGAGCCGTCGCCGTTGGGTTCGGCCTTGGTGCGCAGGATGCCGAGGTCGGTGCCGCAGTGCGGCTCGGTCAGGCACATCGTGCCCGTCCATTCGCCCGACACGAGCTTCGGCAGGTAGCGCTGCTGCAGTTCCGGCGCGCCGTGCGCGTGCAGGCACTCGTAGGCGCCGTGAGACAGGCCCGGATACATCGTCCATGCCTGGTTCGCCGAGTTCAGCATTTCGTAGAGCGCGTTGTTCACGAACGCGGGCAGGCCCTGGCCGCCGTAGTCCGGATCGCAGCCGAGTGCCGGCCAGCCGGCCTCGACGTACTGCTGGTACGCTTCCTTGAAGCCGGTCGGGGTCTTCACGACGCCGTCGCCTTCATACGTGCAGCCTTCGCGGTCGCCGACCTGGTTCAGCGGGAACAGTACCTCGGAGCAGAACTTGCCCGCTTCCTCGAGGACCTGGTTGATCGTGTCGGCGTCGAGGTCCGCATGCTTGGGCATTTGCTTGACTTCGGCTTCGACGTTCAGAAGCTCGTGCAACACGAATTGCATGTCGCGCAGCGGCGCGGCGTACTGTCCCATGACTCTCTCCAAAGGTGGGCAAACGGCTCGAGCTCCTGGCGGGCGGATCACGCGCCGCTAACGGCTCTCGCTCTGATACGAAACAATCGTCTTTTCCAGCGCGGCCCACGTGAGGCGCACGGCGTCCGGCGAATGCAGGAAGCGTGCGTCGTGATGCAGGCCGAGCGTGAAGCTGTACAACTCGAAGAGCATCAGGTCCGGATCGGTATCCGCACGCAGATGGCCTTCTTCCTTCGCCTGCGAAATGGCACGCAGCATCGCGGCACGCCAGGCCGTCACGCTCGCGATCAACTGCTCGCGCACGGGGCTGTCAGGCCGGTCGTCGTACTCGACGGCACCGCTGATGTAGATGCATCCGGTCGTCACCTCCTGGATGCGCTTCTCCGTCCAGCGGGCCAGCATCGCCCGAAGGCGCGGCAAGCCTCGCGGCTCGCGCAGGCTCGGAAAGAACACCTCGTTTTCGAAACGATGGTGATACTCGCGGACGACCTCGACCTGCAGGTCCTCGCGCGATCCGAAGTGCGCGAACACACCGCTCTTGCTCATCTGCATGCGCTCGGCCAGCAGGCCGATCGTCAGCCCCTCCAGCCCATCACGGCTGGCGAGGTCCAAAGCAGCTTCAAGTATCGCGGCACGCGTCTGTTCGCCTTTTCGCATAGCTATTTCTGTAACCGTTCGGGGGTTCGAATAAAATCGAACGGCCGTACTATTATTGAGTGCGACCGCTCGCGAAACAAGGAAATTATTAGAAACCGGTGTCTAACCGAGCCGCTATTTTGCGCGATTCCGGCGGGACCGGAGCGGCTTTTCCGCACGAACGTGCGGACAGATTTTTGAAGCGAACGCTTAGTCGCAGCGTTAGTCGTAACTGCCGACCGTCAGCGCCTTCATCACGAGGCGGTACGTGTTGTACGCGAGCCAGTTCAGCATACGCTCGATGCGCGGCCGTGCGGCGTACCGGGCGGCGTCGATCTCCCGGCCGTCGGCGAACGCGGCCGCGATCGCGTCGCGCAGTTCGTTCGTGATCGCATCGTAGCGCACCAGCACGACGTTCGCCTCATTGTTCAACATCAGGCTCAGCGCGTCCAGGTTCGACGAGCCGACCGTCGCCCAATTGTCGTCGATCACGGCCACCTTGCCGTGCAGCATCGTCTTGTCGTACTCGGCCACGCGCACGCCCGCGCGCAGCAGCGCGTGATAGAGGAACGGCACGGCCGTATCGAGCGCCGCGAATTCCTTGCGGCCGATCAGGATCCGCACGTCGACGCCGCGCCGCGCCGCGCCCGTCAGCGCACGGCGCAGCTTGCGCCCCGGCATGAAGTAGGGATTGGCGAGCAGGATCCGCTGGCGCGCCTGGCCGATCGCCGCGAGATACGCCTTCTCGATCGCGCGGCGGTTCACGACGTTGTCGCGTGCGACGAATGCGACGCTCGGCTCCGTCACGACCCGCAGCGCACCGGCCTTGACCCACCGGTGGCTGCGCATCCAGCGCCGGAACATATCGGGGAACGCTTCGCCGCCATGCAGCCCGGCCGCGTATTGCGCATACGGCTTGTGGCCGAACATGATCCGGTGCCACTGCAGTTCGAATGCGGCACGCACGTCGGACACCGCGGGCCCCGCCATCTCGACCGCGAAATCCCAGCGTGGAAACGGCAGCGTCGTGCCGCCCTGCGCATAGTCGTCGATGATGTTGATGCCGCCGCAGAACGCGGCCGCATGATCGATCACCGCGAGCTTGCGATGCGTACGCGAGAAGCCGAAGCGGCCGAACAGGAAACGGTTGTAGATGCAGTGCTCGACGCCGGCCTCGCCCCACGTGTCGAACAACGGCAAGCGTGCGGTGCCGATGCCGTCGGTGATCACGCGCACGCGCACGCCGCGTTGCGCCGCGCGGATCAGCGCGTCCGACACCGGCCGGCCGGCCGCGTCGTCGCAGAAGATGTAGGTTTCGAGCATCACCTGCTCGCGGGCGGCATCGATGCGCTCGACCAGTGCCCGGAAGAATGCGCCGCCGCCCTCGCACAGCCGCACGGTGTTGCCCGACGTGAACGCGAGCCGCGACGCGGAACCGCGCTCCTGCAGGAACATCTGCCGCAATTGCGCGAAGCGCTTGCGGGCTTCCGCCGTCATGCGGACGAGCCGTGCGGCGCGCGCGAGAGTGCCAAGCGCGCGGGCAGTTGCAGGATCGCCTCGGCGTTCGACGGCGAGAAGCAGCGCTCGGCCGCCTCGCGGAACGGCAGCCACGCATGGTCGACATGCTCGCGCGGCGATAGCGTCACATCCACACGATGCGGCACGCACAGGCCGAACCAATGCTCGGTGTTGCGCGTGACGCCCGGCGCGTAGCGGTGCAGGTATTGCGGATAGATCGTGTATTCGATCTTGTGGCGCCAGTCGACGAGCGCACTGGCCGGCACGGCCGGCGTGCCGATCGCAATGCCGGTTTCCTCGGCCACTTCGCGCGCGGCGGTGACCGCGAGCGGCTCGTCGAGCGCGTCCTTCGAGCCGGTCACCGATTGCCAGAAATCGGGCTGGTCGGCACGCTTGATCACGAGCACATCGAGGTCCGGCGTGTAGATCACGACAAGAACGGATTCGGGAATTTTCGGCGGCTTCGTCATCGTTGTTTCATGCAGCACGGGGCCGCGCGCCGGGCATTGGCTCCGAACGGGCGGCAAGTGCTGCGACTGTACCGCAAAAAACGAAAAAGGCGCATCGCTGCGCCTTTTTCATGTGCGCCGTGTGCGCGCGAACGCACACACGACCGGATACGAAGCGCGTTACGCCTTCGGCTGCTCCGGCTGACGCAGACGGATGTGCAGTTCGCGCAGCTGACGCTCGTCGACCGGGCTCGGCGCCTGCGTGAGCAGATCCTGCGCACGCTGCGTCTTCGGGAATGCGATCACGTCGCGGATCGAGTCGGCGCCGGCCATCATCGTGACGATGCGGTCGAGACCGAATGCGATACCGCCATGCGGCGGCGCGCCGTACTGCAGCGCGTCCAGCAGGAAGCCGAACTTCAGCTGCGCTTCTTCCGCACCGATCTTCAGCGCGCGGAACACCTTGCTCTGCACTTCCTCGCGATGGATACGCACCGAGCCGCCGCCGATTTCCCAGCCGTTCAGCACCATGTCGTAGGCCTTCGCGAGGCAACGACCCGGATCGGTCTCGAGGTACTCGAGGTGCTCGTCCTTCGGGCTCGTGAACGGGTGGTGCGCCGCAACGTAGCGCGCATCTTCGTCGTCGTATTCGAACATCGGGAAGTCGACGACCCACAGCGGCTTCCAGCCGGCCTGGACGAGGCCGTTCGCCTTGCCGAATTCCGAATGGCCGATCTTCAGGCGCAGCGCGCCGAGGCTGTCGTTGACGACCTTCGCGCGGTCGGCCGCGAAGAAGATGATGTCGCCGTCTTCTGCGCCGGTGCGCTCGAGGATCGCCGCGATCGATGCGTCGTGCAGGTTCTTGACGATCGGGCTCTGCAGGCCGTCGCGGCCCTTCGCCTTCTCGTTGACCTTGATCCAGGCGAGGCCCTTCGCGCCGTAGATGCGCACGAATTCGGTGTAGCCGTCGATGTCGCCACGCGACAGCTCGCTGCCCTTCGGCACGCGCAGTGCCGCGACACGGCCGTCCTTCGCGTTGGCCGGCGTGCTGAACACCTTGAAGTCGACATCCTTCATCGCGTCGGTCAGCTCGGTGAATTCGAGCTGCACGCGCAGGTCCGGCTTGTCCGAACCGAAACGCGCCATCGCTTCCGAGTACGGCATCACCGGGAAGGTTGCGTCGAGCTCGACGTCGATCGTCGTCTTGAAGATGTGACGGATCATGTCTTCGAACAGGTCACGGATTTCCTGCTCGCCGAGGAACGACGTTTCGCAGTCGATCTGCGTGAATTCCGGCTGACGATCGGCTCGGAGGTCTTCGTCGCGGAAGCACTTGGTGATCTGGTAGTAACGGTCGAAGTTCGCGACCATCAGCAGTTGCTTGAACAGCTGCGGCGACTGCGGCAGCGCGAAGAACTGGCCCGCGTTCACGCGCGACGGCACGAGGTAGTCGCGCGCGCCTTCCGGCGTGCTCTTCGTCAGCATCGGCGTTTCGATGTCGATGAAGCCCTGCTCGTCGAGGTACTTGCGCGCTTCGATCGCGACACGGTAGCGCAGGCGCAGGTTGTGCTGCATCTGCGGACGGCGCAGGTCGAGCACGCGGTGCGTGAGGCGCGTCGTTTCCGACAGGTTGTCGTCGTCGAGCTGGAACGGCGGCGTGACCGACGCGTTCAGCACGTTCAGTTCGTGGCACAGCACTTCGATCTTGCCGCTCTTCAGGCCGGCGTTGACCGTGCCTTCCGGACGGTTGCGCACGAGGCCCTTGATCTGCACGCAGAACTCGTTGCGCACGCCTTCGGCGGTCGCGAACATTTCCGCGCGATCCGGGTCGCACACCACCTGCACGAGGCCTTCACGATCGCGCAGGTCGATGAAGATCACACCGCCGTGATCGCGGCGGCGCTGCACCCAGCCGCACAGCGACACGGTTTGGCCCAGCAGGTGTTCGGTCACGAGACCGCAGTATTCAGTACGCATCGACATGATGTTTGCTTTCGTTCGGTTTGATCAACGGGCGCCGCAACGCGCGGCCCGGGCGATGATTCTTTACTTACAGCGGCGGCTCGACGGGGCGGCGTGCCGGCGCCGGAGCCGGCGCCGGGGGCGCCACCACGCCCATCGAGACGATGTACTTGAGCGCGGCATCGACCGACATGTCGAGTTCGATGACTTCGCTCTTCGGCAGCATCAGGAAGAAGCCCGACGTCGGGTTCGGCGTCGTCGGAATATAGACGCTCACGTATTCTTCCGTCAGATGATTGAGCACGTCGCCGCCCGGCGTGCCGGTCAGAAACGCGATCGTATACGAGCCGCGACGCGGGTATTCGATCAGCAGCGCCTTGCGGAACGCGTTGCCGCTGCTCGACAGCAGCGTGTCCGACACCTGCTTGACGCTCGTGTAGATCGGCCCGACGACCGGGATGTGACGCACCACGGCGTTCCACCACGTGACGAGCTTCTGGCCGATGAAATTCCGCGTGGCCAGCCCGACGACGAAGATGAACGCGAGCGTCAGCACCGCGCCGATCCCCGGCAGATGGAAGCCGAGCATCCGCTCGGGCTGCCACGATTCGGGCAACAGGAGCAGTGTCTGATCCATCGTGCCGATGATGAGGCCGAGCACCCACAGCGTGATCGCGAGCGGGACGAGAACCAGCAGGCCGGTCAGAAACACCGATTTCAGGGTCGTCTTTTTCATCATCTGCCGTCAATGAACCGCGCCGGCGGCGCGGGTTGGTCGCAGCCCGGCCGGGCCGCGACGGTCAACTGCTGGCGGCGGGCGCTGCGGCCGGGGCGGGCGCGGCGCTCGTCGTCGTACTTTCGGAACTGCTCGCTGCAGCAGGCGCGGCTTCCGCCGCTGCAGCCGGGGCTGCGTCGCCCGATGCCGTCGCCGGCGCGCTGGTGCCGCCCGAACCGCCGCGGAAATCGGTGACATACCAACCCGAACCCTTCAGCTGGAAGCCTGCGGCAGTGACCTGCTTGCGAAATGCATCCTTCCCGCATTCCGGACACTGCGACAGCGGCGCGTCGCTCATCTTCTGGAGCACGTCCTTCGCGAAACCACACGCTTCGCATCGATAGGCGTAGATCGGCATGATATTTTTCCCGCGGAAACTGGAAACGGCTTGCAAAACCTTGAATTATAGCCGAAACCCTGCCGCGCTCCGGCAATGGCCACGACACCCGCGCATCAGCGGCGGCGCCACGTAAGCCAGCGCTCGTGCCCTTCGAACACGGGCAGCGAATCGGTCACGGGCAAATCCTCGATCAGTTCGAAGTACGGCGTGAGCAGCGCATCGAGTTCGGCACGCTCGATTCCGAACGGCGGCCCCTTCGGTTTCGCCATCAGAAAGAAATAGCCGGCCAGCAATCCGCCCGAGGGCAGCAGCTCCGCCATGCGTGCCGCATAGCCGGCGCGCATGGCCGGCGGCAGCGCGCACAGGAACGCGCGCTCGTACACCCACTGCACGTCGAACGGCGGCCGGTACGCAAAGAAATCGGCCTGCTCGACGACTTCGGCATGCGCGCCGAGCTGCGCCTTCGCGGCAGCCACCGCCTGCGCGGCGAAATCGATCGCACGTACGGTCCAGCCGGCCTGCGCGAGCCACCCGGCTTCCTGCGCACTGCCACAGCCGGGAATCAGCACCGCGCACGGCTCGAGCCGATGCGCGAACACACTGAAACCATCGGGTACGCCACCGAATTCCCACGGCGTCACGCCACGCTCGAAACGCTCGTCCCAGAACGAAGCGTTGCCGGGATCGCGCGTCGAGAAATCGGCGGCTGCCGGTGTGACGGGTTGCTTCGGATCGGGCATCGCCCTGCTCCTTTCGGTCATGTGCCGTACGCGAGCGCGAGCAGCACGCGCGCGACGAGCGCGCCGACGCCGACGGCGAGGCCGAAGATCAGCAGCGCCTGCAGCAGCCGGTTCGTCCGCTTCTGCTCGACGAGGACCTGGCGCATCAGGTCCTCGCTCGCCGCGCGCGGCGCGTCATGGCGTGCGGCCATCGCGTGGTGGATCAGGCGCGGCAGTTGCGGCAGCGTCTTGCTCCACTGCGGCGCCTCGACCTTGAAGCGCTCGTACCAGCCGCGCAGGCCGATCTGCTCGGTCATCCAGCGCTCGAGGTACGGCTTCGCGGTCTTCCACAGGTCGAGCTCGGGGTCGAGCGAGCGGCCGAGCCCCTCGACGTTCAGCATCGTTTTCTGCAGCAGCACGAGCTGCGGCTGGATCTCTACGTTGAAGCGGCGCGACGTCGAGAACAGCCGCATCAGCACCTGGCCGAGCGAGATGTCCTTCAGTGCACGATCGAAATACGGCTCGCACACCGCGCGGATCGCGCTTTCGAGTTCCTCGACGCGCGTTTCGGGCGGCACCCAGCCCGATTCGAGGTGGAGCGTCGCGACGCGGTGATAGTCGCGCTTGAAGAACGCGAGGAAGTTCTGCGCGAGGTAGTTCTTGTCGAAATCGGACAGCGCACCGACGATCCCGAAATCGAGCGCGACATAGCGCCCGAACGTGTTCGGATCGAGGCTCACCTGGATGTTGCCCGGGTGCATGTCGGCATGGAAGAAGCCGTCGCGGAACACCTGCGTGAAGAAGATCTCGACGCCTTCGCGTGCGAGCTTCTTGATGTCGACGCCGGCCGAACGCAGCGTCTCGACCTGGCTGATCGGCACGCCAGTCATGCGCTCCATCACGAGCACCTGCGACGTCGAGAAATCCCAGAACATCTCCGGCACGAGCAGCAGGTCGAGGCCCGCGAAGTTGCGGCGCAGCTGGCTGCCGTTGGCGGCCTCGCGCATCAGGTCGAGCTCGTCGTGCAGGTACTTGTCGAATTCGGCGACGACCTCGCGTGGCTTCAGGCGCCGGCCGTCGGCCCACATGCGCTCGGTCCAGATCGCGATGTCGCGCATCAGCGCGAGGTCGGAGTCGATCACGGACAGCATGTTCGGGCGCAGCACCTTGACGGCGACGGCCTTGCCCGCGTGCTGGCCCTGCTTGAGCTTCGCGAAATGCACCTGCGCAATCGACGCGCTTGCGATCGGCTCGCGCTCGAATTCGTCGAACAGCTCGTCGACCGGCGCCCCGAGCGACTTCTCGATGATCCCGATCGCGACCGCCGAATCGAACGGCGGCACCTGGTCCTGCAGCTTCGCGAGTTCGTTCGCGAAATCGACCGACAGCAGGTCGCGGCGCGTCGACAGCACCTGGCCGAACTTCACGAAGATCGGGCCGAGGCTTTCGAGCGCGTGGCGCAGCCGCACGGCAGGCGGATCGGAATAACGGCGGCCGATTGTCGTGATCCGCAGCAGCAGCTTCACACGCCGGTCGTCGATCCGGGACAGCATCACCTCGTCGAGACCAAAGCGGATGACGGTGTAGACAATCTTGATGAAACGGAAAATGCGCATGCCCTGCGGCCCTCAGTGCGCGCCGCGCGGGCCGGAACCCGTGCGCGCGCCGATTTTTTGTTCGAGTCGCTCGACCCGCTTTTCGACCCGTGCGAGCGCATCGCGTGCACGCGCCAGCTCGGCATCGAAGCCGCCGAGCGACGCGCGCCGGACGACTTGCGGGTTCTCGTCGAGCCAGTATTCGGCGACGGAATCGAGCACGTTGCGGCCGGTGCGTCGCGCGCGTGCACCGGCGTCGCGTACGACCGTCGCGATCCGGTATGCCGCCGCGTCGCCGACCAGCTTCGCGAGATCTTCTTCAGGCTCCCAGCGCAGGTGCTCGGCCAGCTTCGCGATCTGCGTCGCGAACTCCGCGTCGCCCTCGATCTTCACGTGCTTCATCACAGCCGCCTGGCCGCCCTGCAGGAACGCGGCGAGCGTGTCGCCGGCGAGCGCGATCGACACGTCGACCTGTTGCGCATCGTGCGCGTCGACGGCCGACAGATAGCCGTCGGGCTGCACCAGCAGCGTGAGCGTAACGGGAGGCACGTCGATCCGGGCAGTCTTGCCCGCATAGGGAATCAGGCGATCGCGCGCCCACGATTCGCGGGCGAGCAGGTGATTGACGGCAGCAGCAAAAGGCTTGGCAGCAAAGGTCATCGGGCTGGGAAAGGAAAAACCCGCGCAGGCCGGGCGCCCACGCGGGTTTCTATTGTAACGTCGGATCGTCGGCAGGCCGTGCCTGACCGTACACCCGGGCGGCAAGCGGTCGCAGTGCGGCGGCCGTTGCCCGGGTGTCCGGCGGCGTGGGCCGCCGGTCACGCTCAGTGCGTGTTGATCTGCTGGATGCCCGCGAGCAGCCAGCCCTGACTGCCCGACTTCGACAGGTTCCACACCTCGTCGAACGGCGCGGCCGACGCATTCGCCGATTCGCGGATCAGGCCGTGGAAACGCACGCTCGCCGACTGCTCGATGCCACGATCCTCGATCGCGACCAGTTCCGCGTCGAGCTGCACGACGTCGGTCTGGTTCGACTCGTTGCCGCGCGAATCGAGGTCGATCTTGATCTCGGCGAACATTTCGGGCGTCGTGAACTCGCGGATGTCGGCCAGGTTGCCCTGGTCCCACGCAGCCTGCAGGCGCACGAAATAGACCTTCGAGCTGCGCAGGAACGCTTCGGTGTCGAAGCCGGCCGGCACCTGGAGCGGTGCTGCCGCGGCAGCTGCTGCCGTGCCGGCGGCCGCAGCACCGCCGCCGAACACGCCCTGCGCTTCGTTCGCGTAGCTGCTGCCGCTACCCGCATAGTTGCTGCCGGTGCTGCCCTGCTGGAACGACGGGCTTTGCGAGTAACCGCCCGACGACGACGCCGAGCCGCCGACCGAGTAGGCCGGCTCCTGCGGACGACGGCGGTTCATGAACTTGCGGATCAGCCAGATGCCGACCATCGCGAGCAGCGCGATCACGATGACGTTCGCCATCATGCTTGCGAACGCGCCGCCCAGGCCGAAGTGCGACAGCAGCGCTGCGATGCCGAGACCGGCCGCAAGGCCGGCGATCGGCCCGAGCCAGCGCGAACGGTTGGGCTGCGCAGCCGGCGCGGGCGCGGCCGGGTTCGCACGCTGTGCCTGCGACGGCGCGGCCTGCTGCATCGGCTGCTGCGCGGGCGGCGTGGCCTGGCGCTGCGTGACGGTGGAATTCTGGCGGCCGATGCTGCGCCCGCCGCCCATGCGCTTGGCTTCGGCGTCGAGCGATGCGAACGTGCCGGCCGTGAGCAGGCCGACCATCAGCAGCGTGCCGACCCGTCGAGCCCACGGCTTCGACGGCTTGCTACGGTTGAACAACGAACGCGATTCGAACATCAGTTTCTCCGGATGTAAGACAAATGTATGGAAAGAGCCCCTTAATACTTGGCTCCCATGTGTAAAGCTACCACGCCACCTGACAAATTGTAATATTTGACGGCATCGAGGCCCGCTTGTTCCATCATTGTCTTCAGGGTGTCCTGGTCGGGGTGCATCCGGATAGATTCAGCAAGATACCGATAACTTTCAGCATCTTTCGCGAACTTGTCGCCAAGCCACGGTAATACTTTGAAAGAATACAGATCGTACGCTTTTTTCAGCGGATCCCAGACTTTCGAGAATTCCAGCACCATCACGCGGCCGCCGGGCTTCGTCACGCGGCGCATCTCGGCCAGCGCGGCATCCTTGTGCGTCATGTTGCGCAGCCCGAACGCGACCGTGACCACATCGAAGTAGTTGTCCGGAAAGGGAATTTTCTCCGCGTCGCACAGCAGCGACGGCGTCACGATGCCCTTGTCGAGCAGCCGGTCGCGGCCGACGCGCAGCATCGATTCGTTGATGTCCGTGTGCCAGACCTCGCCCGTCGGCCCGGCCGCCTTCGCGAACGACCGGGTCAGGTCGCCGGTGCCGGCCGCCAGGTCGAGCACCTTGAAGCCGGGGCGCACGTTCGCCTGCGCGATCGTGAACGCCT
Source organism: Burkholderia puraquae (assembly GCF_002099195.1). Classification (GTDB taxonomy): domain Bacteria; phylum Pseudomonadota; class Gammaproteobacteria; order Burkholderiales; family Burkholderiaceae; genus Burkholderia; species Burkholderia puraquae. Next base: position 91,501 of record NZ_NBYX01000021.1, read on the forward strand.
TCCACGCGCGGTGCATGCCCGCCGACATCAGGTCGTTCATCAGATCGTAGTTGCTCGCGACCGAATGGAACACACCCGCCACTTTCTTCGCTTTTTCGTTTTCCTCGACGCTTTCGAAGCCGAAGTGGGTTTTGCTCATCGCGTTGATCCTCAGTAAATGGCAAGACGGCGCCGAGCGGGCGCCGTCGAATTTCAGTGGCAGTGGCCGTGCGACGCGCTCGCCGCCGGCATCGGGGCGTCGCGCTCGACGCCTGCCGCCTTCAATTTGTCGAAATAGTCGCGCCACAGCGCGTCCTGCTGCGTGGCCAGCTCGTACAGCAGGTCCCACGAGTAGATGCCGGTCGAATGGCCGTCGGAAAACGTCGGCTGCAGCGCGTAGTTGCCGACGCCCTCGAGCGCGGTGATCGTCACTTCGCGCTTGCCCGTCTGCAACGTCTCCTGGCCGGGCCCGTGGCCGCGCACCTCGGCCGACGGCGAATACACGCGCATCAGCTCGAACGGAATCCGGAAACTGTCGCCGTTGGGGTACTGCAATTCGAGCACGCGCGACACCGCGTGCACGACGACGCCGGACGGAATCGGCGTCGTGGAAGTCAAACCGCTCATGGCTGCCTCGAATCGGTCATGCGTTGAATTTCCTCGCGCACCGCATTGTGCAGCAGCGAGGCCTGCGCGGCACGCGTGCGCAGCAGCGCCTCGGACACGCTGCGCTGGCGCGGCGCCCAGACGGGCTGCGGGAAATGGGCGTCGTTGGAGAAGCGCGGGATCACGTGCCAGTGCACGTGCGGCACCATGTTGCCGAGGCTCGCGAGATTCACCTTGTTCGGTTGCATCACGCGGCGCACGGCCCGCTCGACTGCGTAAACCACGCGCATCAGGTGGGCCCGCTCGGGCTCGCCGAGATCGGAGAACTCGGCCACGTGCGCGCCCCATATCACCCGGCAGAAGCCCGGGTAGTCGTGCTCGCCCGTCGCGAGGACGACACGCAGCGCTTCGTCCTGCCAGAGCAGCTCGCCGCCGTCTTCACGGCAAAACACGCATTCCATCGTCGCTCCCATGTGGACAGGCGCCGGCATTGCTGCGCCGGCGCCCGCTCATTCCTGGCCCGGTCGGGCGGCCGTCATGCCCGCATTAGACCAGCACGCGCTCGATCCCGCCATTGTTCGCGCGTGCGACATAATCGGCCATCCAGTTCTCGCCGAGCACCTGGCGCGCGATTTCGACCACGATGTAGTCGGCTTCGAGGTTCGCGTCCTCGCTGTAGCGCGACAGGCCCTGCAGGCACGACGGGCAGCTCGTCAGGATCTTCACGTCCGGGCCGTTCGCGGCCGCGGCGGCCGGCGCCGGCGCATCGCCGGCCACCACGGGAATCGCGCGCAGCTTCGCGGCGCCCTTGCGGATCTCCTCTTCCTTGCGGAAGCGGACCTGCGTCGAGATGTCCGGGCGCGTGACCGCGAGCGTGCCCGATTCGCCGCAGCAGCGCTCGTTCTTCTCGATCTTGTACCCGTCTTTCTCCGCACCCATCAGCTCGTTGACAAGCTTCACCGGGTCCATCGTCTTGATCGGTGTGTGGCACGGGTCGTGATACATGTAGCGCGTGCCCGTCACGCCGTCGAGCTTCATCCCCTTCTCGAGCAGGAACTCGTGGATGTCGATGATCCGGCAGCCAGGGAAGATCTTGTCGAATTCGTAGCCGGCGAGCTGGTCGTAGCAGGTACCGCACGACACGACCACCGTCTTGATGTCGAGGTAGTTCAGCGTGTTCGCGACGCGGTGGAACAGCACGCGGTTGTCGGTGACGATCTTCTCTGCCTTGTCGTACTGGCCCGAACCGCGCTGCGGATAGCCGCAGCACAGGTAGCCCGGCGGCAGCACCGTCTGCACGCCGGCTTCCCACAACATCGCCTGCGTCGCCAGACCGACCTGCGAGAACAGGCGCTCGGAGCCGCAGCCCGGGAAGTAGAACACCGCCTCCGAATCGACGGTGGTCGATTTCGGGTTGCGGATGATCGGCACGATCTTGTTGTCCTCGATGTCGAGCAGCGCGCGCGCCGTCTTCTTCGGCAGGTTGCCCGGCATCTTCTTGTTGACGAAGTGGATCACCTGCTCGACCACGGGCGGCTTGCCGACCGTCGCCGGCGGGTGCTGCGTCTGCTTCGTCACGACCTTCTTCAGCATGTCGTTCGCGAAGCGCTGCACCTTGTAGCCGACGCCCATCATCACGCCGCGCGCGACGTTGATCGTCTGCGGGTTGGTCGCGTTCAGGAAGAACATGCCCGCCGCATTGCCGGCGTTGAATTTCTTCTTGCCCATCTTGCGCAACAGGTTGCGCATGTTCATCGTGACGTCGCCGAAGTCGATCTTCACCGGGCACGGCGTCGCGCACTTGTGGCACACCGTGCAGTGGTCGGCCACGTCGTTGAACTCGTCCCAGTGCTTGATCGACACGCCGCGGCGCGTCTGTTCTTCATACAGGAACGCCTCGACCAGCAACGACGTCGCGAGGATCTTGTTGCGCGGGCTGTACAGCAGGTTCGCGCGCGGCACGTGGGTCGCGCACACCGGCTTGCACTTGCCGCAGCGCAGGCAGTCCTTCACCGAATCGGCAATCGCGCCGATGTCGGACTGCTTCATGATCAGCGACTCGTAGCCCATCAGCCCGAAGCTCGGCGTATAGGCATTGCGAAGATCGGCGCCTTCGAGCAGCTTGCCCTTGTTGAAGCGGCCGTTCGGGTCGACACGCTGCTTGTACGCGCGGAATTCGGCGATCTCGTCGTCGGTCAGGAACTCGAGCTTCGTGATGCCGATGCCGTGCTCGCCGGAAATCACGCCGTCGAGCGAGCGCGCGAGCGTCATGATGCGTGCGACCGCCGCGTGGGCGTCCTGCAGCATCTCGTAGTTGTCGGAGTTGACCGGCAGGTTGGTGTGGACGTTGCCGTCGCCCGCGTGCATGTGCAGCGCGACGAACACGCGGCCGCGCAGCACCTGCTTGTGGATCGCCTGCGCCTCGTCGAGGATCTGCTTGAACGCGCCGCCGTTGAAGATCGCGCGCAGCTCCGCGCGGATCTCCTGCTTCCACGAGATGCGCACGGTGCGGTCCTGCGTGATGTGGAACACGGTCGCGCCCGGCTGCTCGTCCGCGCGGTCGGCGAACTTCTCGGCGAGCGCCTCGTAGCCGAGCTGCACGAGGTAGTGCTGCGCCTCGCGCAGCGGCTGGTCGAGCCGGTCGCGCACGAATTCCCAGCGCGCACGCACGCGCTTGAGCAGCTCCAGCGCCTGCTGCACGCGATCCTCGAGCAGCTCGGCGCTCGGGATCTCGTTCGCGTCGTCGGTCTTGCCGAGCGGCAGGTTGCCGGCGCGGAAAAACGCCTCCAGCGCGTCGACGAGCTGCAGCTTGTTCTTCAGCGACAGCTCGATGTTGATCCGCTCGATGCCGTCGGTGTACTCGCCCATCCGGTTCAGCGGGATGACGACGTCTTCGTTGATCTTGAACGCGTTCGTATGCTTCGCGATCGCGGCCGTGCGGCTGCGGTCGAGCCAGAAGCGCTTGCGCGCCTCCGCGCTGACCGCGACGAAGCCTTCGCCGCTCTTGCCGTTCGCCATCCGGATCACTTCGGACGTCGCTTGCGCGACCGCATCGGCATCGTCGCCGACGATGTCGCCGATCAGCACCATCTTGGGGAATGAATTGCGCTTGCTCTTGGTCGCGTAGCCGACCGCGCGCAGGTAGCGCTCGTCGAGGTGCTCGAGGCCCGCGAGGATCGCGCCGCCCTGCTTCGACGTCTCGAACAGGTAATCCTTGATCTCGACGATGCTCGGGATCGCCTCGCGCGCCTGGCCGAAGAATTCGAGGCAGACGGTGCGCGTGTGCGCGGGCATCTTGTGCAGCACCCAGCGCGCGGACGTGATGAGCCCGTCGCAGCCTTCCTTCTGCACGCCCGGCAGGCCGGCGAGGAACTTGTCGGTCACGTCCTTGCCGAGCCCTTCCTTGCGGAACCGGCGGCCTTCGATCTCGAGCATTTCGGTGCGCAGCAGCTTCTCGCCCGGCGCATGCGCGCCGTCGAACCACTTCAGCTCGAAACGCGCGACCGCGATATCGTGGATCTTGCCCTGGTTGTGCTCGTGGCGCGTGACTTCGAGCCAGTTGCCGTCCGGGTCGACCATCCGCCACCAGGCCAGGTTGTCGAGCGCGGTGCCCCACAGCACGGCCTTCTTGCCGCCCGCATTCATCGCAACGTTGCCGCCGATGCACGATGCGTCGAGCGAGGTCGGATCGACCGCGAACACGTAGCCGGCCGCTTCCGCCGCCTCGGTCACGCGGCGCGTGACGACGCCCGCGCCGGAGAAGATCGTCGGCACCTTGTGCGCGACGCCCGGCAGCTCGGTCAGCTCGACCGCGCCGAGCTGTTCGAGCTTCTCGGTGTTGATCACCGCGGAGAACGGCGTGAGCGGCACCGCGCCGCCCGTGTAGCCGGTGCCGCCGCCGCGCGGGATCACGGTCAGGCCGAGCTCGAAACAGGCCTTGATCAGCCCCGCGATCTCGGCTTCGGTATCGGGGGTCAGCACGACGAACGGGTATTCGACGCGCCAGTCAGTCGCGTCGGTCACGTGCGACACGCGCGACAGCCCGTCGAAACGGATGTTGTCCTTCTGCGTGCAGCGGCCGAGCGCCTTGGTCGCGCGGCGGCGCAGGTCGGCCATCTTCTCGAATTCGTCGGCGAACTCGTTGACCGCGCGCTGCGCGGCGGTTTCGAGCATCTCGACGCGCGATGCGCGCTCGCGGCCCGCATCGTCGCGGTGCTCGGTGAGATCCGCGCTGCGGCGCTTGCCGATCTCGGTCAGGCGGTGGTTCAGCGCCTCGATCAAGAGCGCGCGGCGCTTCGGGTTGTCGAGCAGGTCGTCCTGCAGGTACGGGTTGCGGCGCACGACCCAGATGTCGCCAAGCACTTCATACAGCATCCGTGCCGAGCGGCCCGTGCGGCGCTCGGCGCGCAATTCGTCGAGCACCGACCACGCCTCTTCGCCGAGCAGGCGGATCACGATCTCGCGATCCGAGAAGGACGTGTAGTTGTAGGGAATCTCGCGCAAGCGGGGCGCGGGGTCGGCGGCGACGGCGGCGGCCGCGCCATGCGGATCGAAAACTTGTGGTGCGTTCATGTTCGGACGACTCGGAGGGCCGATACACCGTGCACGGGCGTCGGCAAGCGCGTGGGCGCAATCTTGGGGAAATCTGTTCTGTTACCAGGCGCGCGGCTGTCCTTCATGGGGCCGGAGCGGGCGACTCGCCCCTCCTGGCCGGCGACAGGGCCTGGCGGCACTCGGAACCATCAGCACGATCGCGCGCGGCGCGCATGCCGTTCGGCCGCGGGGCTGGCTGCGCGCGGTGCCGGCTTCAACGGTGCGATCCGAGGGTGCCTCTGCATCTTCCGATCCTTGATTCAAAACGGAATTCTAACCCATGATCGCGCCATGCGTGACACGTCGGACAGGTCGTGGGGCTATCGCCGCGAGCCGCGCCAGGCCTGGCTCGGCGCGATTTCGTGCGACCATTCGCCGTCCGTCCGGTCGGTAACCACGCGGTTAAACCGGTAAAAAAGGGCGGTGCGAGCTCGCCGACGCACCGTCCGCACGGCCCTGCGAGCGCGCGCTCGGCATGCCGCTTGCATGCGGGCGGACCCTTGGCGCTATCATTGTCGTTTTACCGTCTGCCTCCGCACTGCACGCGAGCACCCATGGCATCCCACGATTACCTGAAGAAAATCCTCACCGCGCGCGTCTACGACGTCGCGATCGAGACGGAACTCGAACCCGCCCGCAACCTGTCGGCCCGGCTGCGCAACCCCGTCTACCTGAAGCGCGAGGACAACCAGCCGGTGTTCTCGTTCAAGCTGCGCGGCGCGTACAACAAGATGGCGCACATTCCGGCGGACGCGCTCGCGCGCGGCGTGATTACCGCGTCGGCCGGCAACCATGCGCAGGGCGTCGCGTTCTCGGCGGCCCGGATGGGCGTGAAGGCGGTGATCGTCGTACCGGTCACGACGCCGCAGGTGAAGGTGGACGCAGTGCGCGCGCACGGCGGCCCGGGCGTCGAGGTGATCCAGGCCGGCGAGTCGTACAGCGATGCGTATGCGCATGCGGTCAAGGTGCAGGAAGAGCGCAGCCTCACGTTCGTGCATCCGTTCGACGATCCGTATGTGATCGCGGGCCAGGGCACCATCGCGATGGAAATCCTGCGTCAGCACCAGGGCCCGATTCACGCGATCTTCGTGCCGATCGGCGGCGGCGGGCTCGCGTCCGGCGTCGCCGCGTACGTGAAGGCGGTGCGCCCGGAGATCAAGGTGATCGGCGTGCAGGCCGAGGATTCGTGCGCGATGGCGCAGTCGCTGCAAAAGGGCGAACGCGTCGAGCTGAGCGAAGTCGGCCTGTTCGCGGACGGCACCGCGGTGAAGCTCGTCGGCGAGGAAACCTTCCGGCTCTGCAGCGAATTCCTCGACGGCGTCGTGACGGTCGACACCGACGCGCTGTGCGCGGCGATCAAGGACGTGTTCCAGGATACGCGCAGCGTGCTCGAGCCGTCAGGCGCGCTCGCGGTGGCTGGCGCGAAACGCTACGCGGAACGCGAAGGCATCGAGAACCAGACGCTCGTCGCGGTCACGTCCGGCGCGAACATGAACTTCGACCGGATGCGCTTCGTCGCCGAGCGCGCGGAAGTCGGCGAGGCACGCGAAGCCGTGTTCGCGGTCACGATCCCCGAGGAGCGCGGCAGCTTCAAGCGCTTCTGCTCGCTCGTCGGCGACCGCAACGTCACCGAGTTCAACTACCGGATCGCCGATGCGCAGGCCGCGCATATCTTCGTCGGCGTGCAGATCAAGCGCCGCGGCGAATCGGCCGAGATCGCCGCGAACTTCGAATCGCACGGCTTCAAGACCGTCGACCTGACGCACGACGAACTGTCGAAGGAACACATCCGCTACATGGTGGGCGGCCGTTCGCCGCTCGCGCTCGACGAGCGCCTGTTCCGCTTCGAATTCCCGGAACGGCCGGGCGCGCTGATGAAATTCCTGTCGTCGATGGCGCCGGACTGGAACATCAGCCTGTTCCACTACCGCAACCAGGGCGCGGACTACAGCTCGATCCTCGTCGGGCTGCAGGTGCCGCAGGCCGATCGCGTCGAATTCGAACGCTTCCTCGCGGCACTCGGCTATCCGTATGTCGAAGAGAGCGCCAACCCGGCGTACCGGCTCTTCCTGTCGTAAAGGCTTCGTGCAATGAATCCCGAACATTCCCCGCTCGGCAAGGCCACCGTCTATGCCGCCCAGTACGACGCGTCGCTGCTGTTCCCGATCCCGCGCGCCGGCGCGCGCGCGCAACTCGGCATCACGTCGGCGCTGCCGTTCTTCGGCACCGACATCTGGAACGCGTACGAACTGTCGTGGCTCAACACGCGCGGCAAGCCGCAGGTCGCGGTCGCGACGTTCTACGTGCCGGCCGAATCGCCGAACATCGTCGAATCGAAGTCGTTCAAGCTGTATCTCGGCTCGTTTGCCCAATCGAAGTTCGACTCGGTCGACGCGGTGCGCGACACGTTGAAGCGCGACGTGTCGGCCGCGTGCGGCGCGAGCGTATCGGTGCAGCTCGTGTCGCCGCACGATTTCGGCAAGCTCGAGATGGAAGAGCTCGACGGGCTGTCGCTCGACCGGCTCGATCTCGACACCGACGTGTACGAACCCGATCCGTCGCTGCTGACGGCGGCCGACGGCGAGAACGAAGCACCGGTCGAGGAAACGCTCGTGTCGGACCTGCTGCGCTCGAACTGCCCGGTCACGGGCCAGCCCGACTGGGGCAGCGTGCAGATCCACTACGTCGGGCCGCAGATCGACCACGCGGGCCTGCTGCGCTACATCATCTCGTTCCGCAACCACACGGGCTTTCACGAGCAGTGCGTCGAGCGGATCTTCCTCGACATCATGCACGCGTGCAAACCGGTGAAGCTCGCGGTGTATGCACGCTATACGCGCCGCGGCGGGCTCGACATCAACCCGTTCCGCACGAACTACAACCAGCCGATGCCGGATAACGCACGGACGGCGCGGCAGTGACGGCGGCGGGTGGTCGCCGCGGTTCGCAGTTGGCGACGCACGGCGGTAACCCCTGATCAAACAGCCCGGCCGGATTCAACCGGCCGGGCTGTTTTTCATTGCGCGGAAACGCGCTAAGGGCCCTCACCCACTCACCGGCCGCTCCGGGAGAATCTCCACCAGGCGCAACAGGTAGCCGTCGGGATCCTGCACTAGCATCTCGACCTGGCCATGCTCGATTTCGTCCTCCCGATACCAGGACGTGCGCGGCTGGACGAACAGCGTCACGCCCGCGGCGCGAATCCTGTCGAGGATGGGGTCGAGCGCATCGACCTCGATCTGCAGATTGATCCCGCGCCCGAACGGCGGCTCCAGCGGGCCGGTCAGCCAGCCCCCCGGGCTGTACTGCTCGAGCATCAGCTGGGCCCGCCCGAATTCAAGATAGACGAACCCGTCTTCCGGACGCTCGAAGCGGATCCGGAATCCGAGCACGTCGCGATAAAAGCGAACGCTATCGGCAAGATCCGAGCAGATCAGCTCCGGCACCAGTGCAGCCCATTCCATGCATGTCATCTCCGTAAGGTCATGTGGCACATTACCCGAACGGACGGGATGCGTTGCGGCGGTTGCCACCTCGAGCGCCCCGCCCGCCGGTCGACCCGCGGCCGCAGATGAAAAAGGGCCCGCACATGAATGCGCCGGGCCCGTTGCGTAGCGGCTCGCCGTGGCCGCTTTACTTCACCGGCGGCTTGTAAGCGATGCAATCGACCTCGACCTTGCAGTCGATGACCATGCTCGACTGCACGCATGCGCGTGCCGGCGGGTTCTCGCCGAAGTACGACACGAACACCTTGTTGAACGACGCGAAATCGCGCGCATCGTCGAGCCACACGCCGCAACGCACGACGTGCTCGAGGCCGTAGCCGGCTTCCTTCAGGATCGCGATCACGTTCTCGATCGTCTGCTTCGACTGCGTGACGATCCCGCCTTCGACAACCTCGCCGTTCACCATCGGCGTCTGGCCCGACACGTACAGCCAGCCGTCGGCCTCGACCGCACGCGCGAACGGCATCACCTGGCCGCCCGTGCCCTTCGCTTCGCCTACGCCATATCGCTTCATCGTTTCACTCCTTGTGTGTCGACCGGAGCCAGCGCGTCAGCACCGGCTCCGGCCCATGCAACGCACGGTTGCGGATGCGCGCACCGACGATGGCACGCGCGGCAGATCGGAACAACAACCGCGTTCAGAACGCGGCGTCGGCACTCGCCGGCACGCGCTCGCCGCGCGCGACGAAGCCGCCGGCGCGCTCGCCGGTCGGCTGGCCGTTCTCATAAGTCAGCACGCCGTTCACCCACACGGCATCGATCCCGTGCGCGGGTTGCTGCGGCTTCTCGAACGTCGCGGCATCGATCACGCTTGCCGGATCGAACAGCACGAGATCCGCGTGGTAGCCCACGTGCACCTCGCCGCGCCGCGCGATCCCGTAGCGGCGCGCGGACAGCGACGTCATCTTGCGGATCGCCTCCTCGAGCGGCAGCAGGTTCGTGTCGCGCACGTAGTGGCCGAGCACGCGCGGGAACGCGCCCCACAGCCGCGGGTGCGGCAGCGGATCGTTCGGCAGGCCGTCGGAGCCGACCATCGTCGCGGGATGCGACAGGATCCGGCGCACGTCGTCCTCGGACATGTTGTGGTACACGGCGCCCGCCGGGCGGATCCGCTGCGCGGCTTCCTGCTCGGTCACGCCCCAGTCGGCCGCGATCGCCTTCAGCAGCTTGCCGGCGACTTCCGGATGCGGCTCCGACCACGTGATCGTGATGTCGATGTCGCCCGTCACCTGCTTCAGGTCGAGCGTCGACGAGCTGCGGCTGTACGGATAGCAGTCGCAGCCGACCGGCTGGTAGCGGCGCGCGCCTTCGAGCGAGGCAAGCACCTCGGTGCTGCGCCCCCAGTTCGACGGGCCCGCGCACTTCAGGTGCGAGATCACGACCGGCACGCGCGCATGGCGGCCGACCTGGTACGCCTCTTCCATCGCATCGAGGATCGCGTCGAACTCGGTGCGCATGTGCGTCGTGTACAGCGCGCCCGCGTTCGCGAGCGGCTCGGCGAGCGCCATCACCTCCTCGGCCGGCGCCGCGAACGCGGAGCCGTACGCGAGGCCCGACGACAGGCCGAGCGCCCCGTTCGCAAGTGCCTCCTCGAGCTGCGCGCGCATGCCGGCGATCTCGCCGTCGGTCGCCGCGCGGTCGAGGCGGTCCATCTGGTTGTTGCGCAGCGCCGTGTGTCCGACGAGCGCCGCGACGTTCACGGCCGGACGCGCGTCGTTCACGGCCGCGACGTAGTCGGCAAAGGTCGGGTACTGGAACGCACCGCGCTCGCCGAGCAGGTTCATCGGGTCGGGCGGATCGCCCGCGAGCGTCACCGGCGACGCGCTGATCCCGCAGTTGCCGACGATCACGGTCGTCACGCCCTGCGAGATCTTCGGGATCATCTCCGGCGCGCGGATCACGTGCGTGTCGTCGTGCGTGTGCACGTCGACGAAACCCGGCGCCAGCGCGCGGCCGTTCGCATCGACGACGTTCTCGGCCAGCCAGTTCGACAGGTTGCCGATCGCAGCGATCAGGCCGTTGCGGATCGCGACGTCGCGCGTGACGGGCGGCGCACCGGTACCGTCGTACAGCTGCGCGCCGACGATCAGCGTATCGGCGGCTTCGGGATGCGAATGCATGGTCAGTCTCCTACCGGTTGACGGTCTCCGCCGCCGCGGTGCGCATCGAGCGCGTGCTTGATGCGGCGCAGCGATTCTCGGCCCGCATCGCCGAGCCGCAATGCGACTCCGGTGACGAGCACGTCGATCGCCATCATCATCGCGTAGCGCGATGTCGACGGCTTGTAAATGAAATCGGTTTCGAACGCGACGACCGGGATCAGGTGGTCGGCCAGCTTCGCGAGCGGCGACGCCGGCGCGGTGATCGCGATCAGCGTCGCGCCGTAGCGCTTCGCGAGCCGGCAGCTCTCGAGCAGCTCGGGCACGCGGCCGCTCACCGACAGCGCGACGACGACCGTGTCGCGCGACAGCGTCGCGGCCACCATGCGCTGCAGCAGGCTGTCCTGGTAGCTCGCGACCGGCCGGCCGAAGCGCACGAGCCGGAAGCGCAGCTCGTCGGCGAGCGCGGTCGAGCCGCCGCCCTGCCCGTACACGTAGGTCATTTTCGCGCCGGCGAGCAGGTCGGCCGCTTTCTCGAACGACGTATTGCGCAGCAACTGGTGGTTGTGCGCGAGCGCGACGCGGATCTCGTCGTAGACCATCGACGCGGGGCTCGTATCGTCGGCCGGTGCGTCATCGGACGGCACGAGAAAACGCCGGCCGACGGCCGCTGCCTGCGCGACCAGCACCTTCAGTTCGCGCACGTCGCGGCAGCCGACAGCCTTCGCAAAACGCGTGACCGTCGCAACGCTGACCTCCGCGTCGCGCGCAAGCGCGCCGATGCTCGCATGCGCGGCGCGCGCCAGGTCGGCGAGGATGAACGCGGCGACCTTGCGCTCGGCTTCGCGCAGCTCGGGCGCGCATTCGGCGATCCGGGCAACGATGTCGAGGACCGGCGGAGCGGCCGGAGCCGGATGGGGCTCGGCCGCGAGCGGAGCGGACGGGGTGGCGGGCGTATTCATCTGCGGAAAAGGGTGCGAAGCTCGATGTTACTAAATAACATCACCGCGCCGATGCTACTTTCTGTACCATCGGCGTGTCAACTTCAGTGCAATGCATAGTGATGATGGAGCGGGATGACATGAAAGTTACAAACTATCAGGAAGCGACGATCGATCCGTTCGGCAAGGGTCTCGGCAATCTGCCGAGCGCGAGCGTGCCGCTCGGCGACGCAGGCCGCCTCGAGTGGAACCTGCTTGCCGAAGACGTCAGCCTGCCGGCCGCCGTGCTTTACGAGGACCGCATCGAACACAACCTGAACTGGATGCAGGCTTTCGTCCAGAAGTACGGCGTCAAGTTTGCGCCGCACGGCAAGACGACGATGGCACCGCAACTGTTCCGCCGCCAGCTCGACGCCGGCGCATGGGGCATCACGCTCGCAACCGCGCACCAGACGCAGGCCGCATATCACGGCGGCGTGCGGCGCGTGCTGCTCGCGAACCAGCTGGTCGGCCGCCAGAACATGACTATCATCGCCGGGCTGCTGTCGGATCCCGACTTCGAATTCTTCTGCCTCGTCGATTCGGCGGAGAGCGTCGACCAGCTCGGCAGCTTCTTCGGCGCACTGAAGAAGCCGCTGAACGTGCTGCTCGAACTCGGCGTGCCGGGCGGCCGTGCGGGCGTGCGCGATGCCGCACAGCGCGAGGCCGTGCTCGCCGCGATCGCACGCTATCCGGACACGCTGAAGCTGGCCGGCATCGAACTCTACGAAGGCGTGCTGAAGGAGGAAGGCGAGATCCGCACGTTCCTGCAGGAAGCGGTCGCGCTCACGCGCGAGCTGGCCGAAGCAGGCCGCTTCGCGCGTACGCCGGCGATCCTGTCCGGCGCCGGTTCGGCGTGGTACGACGTGGTCGCGGAAGAATTCGCGAAGGCGTCGAATGCCGGCTTCGCGGAAGTCGTGCTGCGTCCGGGCTGCTACCTGACGCACGATGTCGGCATCTACAAGAAGGCGCAGACCGACGTGTTCGCGCGCAACCCGATCGCACGCACGATGGGCGAAGGGCTGCTGCCCGCGCTGCAGCTGTGGGCCTACGTGCAGTCGGTGCCGGAAGCCAATCGCGCGATCGTCGCGCTCGGCAAGCGCGACGCGGCGTTCGACGCGGGGCTGCCGGAGCCGGCGCGCCACTTCCGCCCGGGCCGCGACACCGCACCGCGCGACGTCGCCGCCGCAGAAGGCTGGGCCGTCACCGGGATGATGGACCAGCACGCGTACCTGCAGATCCCGCCGGGCGCGGACGTGAAGGTCGGCGACATGGTCGCGTTCGACATCTCGCACCCGTGCCTGACGTTCGACAAGTGGCGCCAGGTGCTCGTGCTCGATCCGCAGTTCCGCGTGACGGAAGTCGTCGAAACCTTCTTCTGACGCACATCGCGCGCACCGCCCCGCCGCTCGCGCGGGGCGGCCGTCACGCGCGCTTCAAGCGGCCGGAGTACACTGCGCTTTCGTCCTCGGGGCCCCAGGCGGGCGTTGCACTCGCCTGCCGCGTGCGGGCCCTCAACGCAGCTCCACTGGAGAAAGCCATGGCCGCGAAGAAGATCCTGTTCCTGACCGGCGATTTCGCCGAAGACTACGAAACGATGGTGCCGTTCCAGGCACTGCAGGCCGTCGGCCACCACGTCGATGCAGTCTGCCCGGGCAAGCGCGCGGGCGACAAGATCAAGACCGCGATCCATGATTTCGAGGGCGACCAGACCTACACCGAGAAGCCCGGCCACCAGTTCACGCTGAACGCGGCGTTCGACGACGTCGACGCATCGCGCTACGACGCGCTCGCGATCGCGGGCGGCCGTGCCCCCGAGTACCTGCGACTCGATCCGAAGGTGATCTCGCTCGTGCGCGAGTTCGCCGAAGCCGGCAAGCCGATCGCCGCGATCTGCCACGCGGCGCAACTGCTCGCGGCCGCCGACGTGATCCGCGGCAAGCGCATCTCGGCCTACCCGGCCTGCGCGCCCGAGGTGAAGCTCGCGGGCGGCGAATATGCGGATATCCCGGTCGACGCGGCCGTGACCGACGCGCCGTTCGTCACCGCGCCCGCATGGCCCGCGCATCCGGCCTGGCTCGCGCAGTTCCTCGCGCTGCTGGGAACGCGCATCGAGCTTTGAACCTGAAGTGGAATTGAGATGAGATGAAGGGCCGGGCCGGCGGCGTATTCGCGCCGCCCTGCCCCGCGCTTCAGCGCGCGGCCGGCGTCGAGCCGACGTCCGCGATCCGCGACTCCAGCATCGCCAGCGCGCCCGACAGCGCATTCAGCACGTCGTCCGGCAATTGCGCCATCGTCTGGTCGAGAAACGCCTTGCGGCGCGGCAGGCATGCGTCGAACGCGGCGCGGCCGTCGTCCGTCAGCGTCACGTTGGTCACGCGATTGTCGCGTGCGTCGGATTCACGCTGGATCCAGCCGAGCGCGTCGAGCGACTTCAACTGGCGCGTGAGCGCGCCCGGATCGACGCGCAGCACTTCGACGAGCTTCTTCTGCGACGAATGCCCGCCCATCGTGTGCAACGCAACCATGATGCGCCAGCGCGGCATCGGCTGCCCGACATGCGTTTCGAACGCGGTCATGAACGCGCGATACGTGCGTCCGAATTGCTGCAAGATCGCGACGCGGTCCTGTTCTTCCATGCGCTCAGTTCTACTCGTTCAATCGTTCAGTCGGCCGCGACATGCGGTTCGATCTTGTGCCGCAGTGCGATCGGCGGCACGCGGCGGCACTGCCATACCGACACGACGGCGACGACGGCCGCCATTGCCACGCCCAGGTGAATCGCGCCGACGAGCGATTCGCGGGCCGCTTCCAGCAGCAGCGCGCCATTATGCCCGGCACGCGTCAGCTCCGCGACAAGGCCGCCCTGCGCGGCGCGATCGATCAGGATCTGCGGATCGGCGAGCTGCGCATGCCACTGCATCGCATGGTCGGCCGACAGCGCATCGCGCACGCCGCCCGAGTACATCTGGTTGACGAGCGTGCCGGTCAGCGCGGTGCCGATCATCCCGCCGACCATCCGCAGCGACTGCAGCAGCGCCGTCGCGATGCCGAGGTGCTCGCGGCCGGCCGTCTGCTGCGCGAATACGGTGAGGTTCGGCAGCACGAAGCCGAGCCCGATGCCGCCCGCGACCATCAGCGCCATCAGCACCCACTTCGGCGTCGTGTGGGTCGACACGACGATACCCGCGCAGGTGATCGCGAACAGCACGAAACCGACGTGCAGCATCGCGTTCGGATTGCGGATGCGCGTGACGACACGGCCGTTCATGATGCTGCCGATCGTGATGAACACGACGAGCGGCGTGATCACGAGGCCCGCCTCCTTCGGCGACATCCCGAACCCGCCCTGGAACAGCAGCGGCGCGTAAAACAGCAGCGAGAACATCGAGAAGCCGGCGAGGATCGCCAGCACGAAGAGCGCCGACAGCGCGCGGTTGCCGAACATGTCGAACGGCAGGATCGGCTGCGCGCAGCGCCGCTCCCAGTGCCACAGGCCGAAACCGGCCGCAACCGCGACGACGAGCAGCAGCGACGCCCAGCTCGCGACGCCATACTTCGGCAGCCATTCGACGAACAGCTGCAGCGCGCCGAGCGACAGCGCGATCAGCAGCGCGCCCGGCCAGTCGAGCCGCATCTTGCGATCGTGCTCGACGTGGCGCAGGTGCGGCAGGTAGCGCCACACGAACAGCAGCGACAGCAGGCCGACCGGCAGGTTCACGTAGAACACCGAGCGCCAGCCGAACGACTGGGTCAGCACGCCGCCGAGCGACGGCCCGACCGCGTTCGCGATGCCGAACGCGGAGCTCATCAGCACCTGCCAGCGCAGCCGCACGACGGAATCGGGGAACAGGTCGGGAATGCATGCGAACGCGGTGCCGACCAGCATCCCGCCGCCGATCCCCTGCAGCCCGCGCGCAAGCACGAGCATCAGCATGTCGTTCGCCATCCCGCACAGCACGGACGCGCCGGTGAACACGACGATCGACGCGATGACGAACGGCTTGCGTCCGTAATAGTCGCCGAGGCGGCCGAAGATCGGCACCGTGATCACGGAACTGAGCAGGTACGACGTTGCGACCCATGCGTACAGGTCGAAACCCCTGAGCTCGGCGACGATGGTCGGCAACGCGGTGCCGACGACGGTCTGGTCGAGCGCAACGAGCATGGTGACAAATGAGATCCCGATCATCGCCAGCAGCGATTCGCGGAATGGCAGGACTTGCCCGCTCGAATGATGGGCGGCAGTATGGACAGCCATTTTTTGTTGGCGCAACTTTTGACGAGTCAAACAATCTCAAAATTCTAGCATGCCGGAGTAATCTAGGCTGGCGACGGTCAAACCGACTCAGACCGCCAAGGAGAAAGATGGAACCGATTTCAATCACCCCCGCGACCACGCTGTCGCCGGACGATCGGGACGCGCTGTGGCGCGCGAAGCAGGTGCTGGAAAGCCCGTCGCTGACGATGAAGCTGACGGGCATGCTGGGCGCGCCGGTCGAGAAAATGATCGCCCGGCTGCCGGATTTCGCGACCGGGAAGATCAACGACGCGACACAGCTCGCGCTGCGCAAGTGCCTGAACATCGCGCTGCGTACGCTCGGCAAGCCGCCCGCGCCGGACGCCGAACCCGACAAGCCGAGCAACCTGCTGCACAAGCTTGCAGTCGCGACGACCGGCGCGGCGGGCGGCGCATTCGGCTTTCTCGCGCTGCCGGTCGAGCTGCCGGTGACGACGACGCTGATCTTCCGCTCGGTGTGCGACATCGCACGCAGCGAGGGTGAAGACCTGAGCTCGGTCGATACGCAGTTGCAATGCCTGGCCGTGCTCGGCATGGGCGGCAACCCGGACAAGCAGGAAGAGGACGCCGATCTCGGCTATTTCGTGCTGCGCGGCGCGCTCGCGCAGGCGATCTCGAAGGCATCGTCCGACATCACGACGAAGGGTATCGCCGCGCACAGCTCGGCGGCCGTGTTCAAGCTCGTGCAGACGGTGGCGTCGCGCTTCTCGGTCCAGGTAACCGAGCAGATGGCCGCGAAGTCGATTCCGGCGATCGGCGCCGTGCTCGGCGCGACCGTCAATACGCTGTTCATCGACCATTTCCAGCAGATGGCGCACGGCCACTTCACCGTCCGCCGGCTCGAGCGCAAGTACGGCTCGGTGGCCGTCAAGGCCGCCTATCAGGCGATCGACGCCTCGCCGGCGCGCTGAATCGCACGCTCGACCGCGACGCGGCGCAGGAACGCGGCCGCGCGGTCGAGCGCGTCGCGCGCTTCCGGCACCATTGGCGCGTACAACTGCCATACGTGCGGCATGTCCGGCCACACCTCGATCTCCACCGCCACGCCGGCCGCCTTCGCCTTCTCGGCGACGCGGCGCGAATCGTCGAGCAGCACCTCGGTGCTGCCGACCTGGATATACAGCGGCGGCAGGCCCGCGAAGTCCGCATAGAGCGGCGATGCGTACGGATTCGTCCCCGGCTCGTCACCCAGGTACAGCTTCGCGGCCTTCGGCAGCGCCGCGCCCGCGAACATCGGATCGGCGCCATCGTTCGTGCGCAGCGTGGCCCCGGTGGCAGCCAGGTCGGTCCACGGCGAGAACAGGATCGCGCCGGCCGGCAGCGGCTCGCCGCGGTCGCGCAGCGCAACGAGCGTCGCAAGCGCAAGGCCGCCGCCCGCCGAATCGCCACCGAGCACGATCGACTCGGGCGGCGTGCCAAGCGCCAGCAGTTGCCGGTACGCGGCCAGCGCATCGTCGAGCGCGGCCGGGAAACGGTTTTCGGGCGCCAGCCGGTAGTCGAGCGAGAACGAGCGCACGCCCGCACGCTTCGTCAGGCCGAACACGAGCGGGCGGTGGGTCTTCGTCGAACAGAAGTAATAGCCGCCGCCGTGAAAGTACAGCAGCGTGCGGCCGGGCCCGCGACCCGCGCCCGCGTCGGTGCGTTCGAGCCATTCGCCGCGCAGCGGTGCGTCGCCCGCGCCGTAGCACTGGCGCAGCCGGTAGCCCGATGGCGCGCGGCGCGGCACGATCATCCGCAAGTCGGTAAAGCGCCGCGCGCGGGCAGGATCGAGCACCTCGCGCGTGGTCTCGGGACGGAACTGCCAGCGCAGCAGCCAGCAGGCAAACTTGCTTTGCCAACTCATCGGACGCACTCCGTAATCGCAGTGTGACGATGGTACGTGCGATCGTTCCCGCACCGCTCGACAGGTACCTCTATACCAAACGCCGGCGCTCAGTTCGCCGGCATCACCTGGCCGCGGATCTCGCCGGCCGGGTGCTCCTTCGTATGGACGTTGAAGTACCACTTGCCGCCCATCAGGTCGGTGACCTGCGCGTCGGTGAGCTCCTTCGAGCCCTTGATCGGGCTCGCCAACTCGCCATTCGGAATCGGCACCTGCACGCCCGCGTTCTGGCCGACCGGCGCGGGCCCGTGGAAATGCGCGGCGGTAGCCGGCCCCGTGAGGTGTTCGTAAGTGACCTTCCATTGCAGCATGTGCGTGGCCGTATCGTAGGTGGCCTCGACGTCGCCCGAACCCTTGGTCGCCGTCGGCGGCACTTCGCTCGACGGCTGGAGATTGGCGGACAGGCGCACCGTTTCGGCGGCGGCGCTGCCGGCGGCCAGCACGCCCGCGAGTAACGCGACCTGGAGCAAACGCAGCTTGAGCATGGACTCTCCTTGTACGACGTTGTACGCCGCCCGAGCGGGGGCGTTGATAGGATGGTAGTCGATCGCCACCGGTCCGGGAGTCCGCCGAACGGCCATGCAGCGAATCGCCGCACCGCGCTCGGCCGACCATCTCGCACAGCGCACGACGCATGAGTCTGCGTCAACCTGGAATGGACCTTTGCAGCCAGATGACTGAATCGGCGCGCGGCCTTTCGCTACACTTCGTCTCACAGTTGCTTGTTTCCTTCGTCCGAAGGAGTCTGCGAGTATTCACGCGGCCACCCGGCCGCGTTTTTTTTGCGCGCCGCCGGACCCGGTCCGCACCGTACCAAGCACGAAGAAGCGATACCGCCGCTTCACGTCACGCGCGATAACCGGGATCGATGCGATCGACGATACGCTGCAGCGCATCGAACGCGTCCTGCCCCGCGCCATGCTTCGGATCGAAATTCAGCGAATCGCGCACGCACGCTTCGAGCACGGGTGGCGCGATCGGCAGCGCGTCGCCGATCGCATGCGTGGCGACCTGCACCTCGCACGCGCGGTTGAGCAGCCACATCAGCGAGAACGTCTGCGCGAGCGTCGCGCCGATCGTCACGGGCCCATGGTTGCGCAACAGCAGCACGGGCCGCCCGCCGGCGCTCTCGACGATGCGCCGCCCCTCTTCGAGATGCACGGTAATGCCCTCGAAGTCGTGATACGCGATCTTCCCGTACAACTGCGCCGAATAGAAATTCGAGAACGACAGCCCGTCGCGCGAACAGCAGACGGCCATCGTGGGCGTGGTATGCACGTGCATCACGCAGTGTGCATCGGGCAGCGCCGCATGGATCGCGCTGTGGAACGTGAAGCCGGCCGGATTGATCGGCCAGTCGGAATGACCGATCACGTTGCCGTCGATGTCGATCTTCACGAGGTTCGACGCGCACACCTCGCGGTAATGGAGCCCGAACGGGTTGATCAGGAAATGCCCGTCCTCGCCCGGCACGCGCAGCGAGATATGGTTGTAGATCAGCTCGGTCCAGCCGAGATGATCGAAGATGCGGTAAGCCGCTGCGAGCTGCACGCGCGCCTGCCATTCGGCTTCGGAGAAACGGGCGGGACGCGTGAACGGCTGGTTCGGGACACGTTGCATGGGAGAACTCCGGTTGCGGATGTGCGCGGCACGCGTGGCGCGCGCCGCCCGGCGGCACCGTCTTGCGCGCCATACTAGTTGCGCACACAACCATATCACCTTTCCGCGCGCGCCCGAAACGCGGGTTTAGCCGGAGCGCTTCCGTCCCCCTAAAGCTGGTCGTCGACCGGCAGCAGCATGAAGACGCCGGTCATCAGGTTGCGCAGCAGCCCCGCGTGCGGATCGACGTGATAGGTGGTCGGCTGGCCGTTGTCGATGCCCGTCCACTCGAGTTCGGGCGACCCGCCGCCCGCCGGCGTCACGAGGCTCACCCGGTAGCTGTCATCCGGCTGCGTCACGCGCGCGAAGATCGTCGCAACCTGCTGCGCGAGCGCCGGGCTGTGGATCACGAGCGCCAGTTCGGTATTCAGGTGCGCGGAGCGCGGATCGAGATTCATCGATCCGATCACGAGGATCTTTCGGTCGATTACGTACGCCTTCGCATGCAGGCTCGCCCGCGAGCGCGACCCGAACAGGCGGGCGCGCTGCCGGCCGGGCTGCGCCTTGAACTCGTATAGCTCGACGCCGTGCTGCAGCAGCGGTACGCGGTACGGCCCGTAGCCGGCCTGCACGGCGACCGCGTCGGTCGCGGCGAGCGAATTGGTCAGGATCGCGACGCGCACGCCACGCGCAGTCGTCTCGCCGAGGATCTTCACGCCCGCGTCGTGCGGCACGAAGTACGGCGAGAAAGCGAGGAATTCCTGCTGCGCACCGCGCGTGAGCTCGACCAGGCGCTGCATCGGCGGGCTCACGTATGCGTCGGTCGGCTGCGCGACCTTGTCGGGCGCGTCGACCTTGAACTCGGCCGGTGCCCACACGAGCGCGAGCTCGTCGCGCGCGATCTGCTGCGCGAGCGGCGTCGCGTTCAGCGGCTTCGCGTTGTACGGATCGGCGTTCTGGCGCCAATGGCTGCGCAGTTCGTCGCGCGTCGCGTCGAGGTCCTCCGGATTGAACGACTGGTGATTCAGCACGCGCAGCGGATAGCTGCTCGCGCTCGACCAGTAGGTGTCGAAGCTCGCCGAGACGTCGTTCGTCACGGGGCCCGCGGCAAGCACGTCGAGATCGCGGAACTGCAGCGTCGGGCTCGCGTTGAAGTATTCGTCGCCGAGATTGCGGCCGCCGACGATCGCGATCTGGTTGTCCGAAATCATCGCCTTGTTGTGCATCCGGCGCGTGAAGCTGTCGATGCGCGTGAAGAAATCGGCCGTGCGCTCGACCATCCCCTGCTGCGACGCGCCGAACGGGTTGAACACGCGGATCTCGATGTTCGGGTGCGTGTTCAGCGCGGCCATGATGCGATCGATGTCACGGAAATTCAGGTCGTCGACCAGCATCCGTACACGCACGCCGCGATCGGCCGCGTACAGCGCCGCGGCGAGCAGCAGCTTGCCGGTCGTGTCCTCGGTCGCGATGTAGTACTGCATGTCGAGCGTTTTCGTCGCGGCGCGCGCGAGCGCGATGCGCATCTGCAGCGCCTCGGCGCCTTCCGGCAGCAGCCGGAAACCCGACTGGCCCGGATGCGCGGCCTCGGGTGCGGCCAGCGCGTCGCGCAGCGGCGTCGCGGTATCGGGCGGCAACGCGTGGGTAACCGGGCGATCGAGCGTGGTGGCGGGCGGATGCGTCGCACACGCGGCGACGAGCGACAGCAGTACGCCGACGGCCAGCACGCGGGCCGGGCGGCATGCGGCGCGCCACGACAGCGCGGCCGGTGCGCGCCGGATCAAAGACGTGAACACGGAAACTTCCTCGACTGGCGGAACAAAGGGCCCGCATGCGCCGCGGCGCGCGGCTGGCGCGCGGTTCCGGCCGATTCTAGTGGGCGCCGGATGAACCGGTCAATCGCGCGGGCGGCACCGACCGGGCTTCGGGCCGCTGACTTGCTCCGGCCTGCCGGGTATCGATGCCCGTCGCGCCGCAGATGCCCGCCGGACAGGCCGCACATCGAAGCGGTCCGACCAATCTCAGGCCCCATCGCCGCTATGCTCGAAATGGCTGCGCACATAGTCGATATGCGTCTGCATCGCGGTGCGCGCCTCCTCGGGCCGATGCGCGCAGATCGCGTCGCACACGACGCGGTGCTGCAGCAACAGCAGCTCGGACGCCTGCTCGTCGTGCGTCGTCATGCCCGCCACGTTGATCGAGATGTGCTCGCGCAGCATCCCGATCACGCTCGTATGCAGGTGCAGGAACATCGTGTTGTGCGACGCGAGCGCGATCGCCTCGTGCAGCTTCGCGTCGGTCGCGGCTTCGACGGCCGCGGCGCCGTTCGCGTGCGCCGTTTCGAGCTCGCGCAGCAGTGCACGGATCCGGCGCCGGTCGTTCGCGTCGGCGCGCAGCGCGGCGAAATACGCGGTCGCGCCTTCGAGCACGCGCCGGAACTCGAGGATGTCGTCGCGCAGCGCGGGGTGGTCGGCGACCAGTTGGCCCCACGGCGACGCGATGCCGGCACGCAACTGGTCCGTCACGTAGACGCCCGCGCCGCGCCGGCTCTGCAGCAGCCCGCGCGCGACGAGCCGCTGGGTCGCTTCGCGCACCGTATTGCGCGCCACCCCGTATTGCTGCGCGAGCACGCGCTCGGCCGGCAGGCGTGCGCCGGCCGGCCAGGTGCCGTCGAGCAGCGCCGTCTCGATCTTGCGCATCACCACTTCGGTCCGGCCCCGTGCCGTCATCGCTGCCATCGTCGCGTCTCCCTGCGGAATGCGTGCCGCGCCGATTGGCCCAACCAATTTGAGCTGCGGCGCCGTCGCGGGAATTATGCAGCGAAATCGTCGTCCCGCATCCGCATGCCGGGCCGGCGCCTCTGGAGCGAGACATGAACGAAAGGCCGTACCCCGCCACCGCCCCCGCGCACGTCTATCTGTTCGCGACCTGCCTGGTCGACCTGTTCGTCCCCGAAGCCGGGCTCGACGCGGTTCGCCTGCTGGAACGCGAGGGCCTGACCGTCCACTATCCGCGCGGCCAGAGCTGCTGCGGGCAGCCGGCCTACAGCAGCGGCAATCCCGACGAAGCGCGCCGCGTCGCGGCCGCGCAGCTCGACCTGTTCGCCGAGCCGTGGCCCGTGATCGTGCCGTCCGGCTCGTGCGGGGGCATGATCCGCCACCATTGGCCGGCACTGTTCGCCGACGATCCGGTCCACGGCCCCAAGGCCCGCGCGATCGCGGAGCGGACCTACGAACTCGCCGAATTCCTCGTCCATGTGCTCGACGTGCGACTCGACGCGGCCACGGCCAACGCCAGGCCCGACGAGCGCGTCGTGCTGCATACGTCGTGCGCGGCGCGGCGCGAGATGGGCACGCGCGGGCACGGCGTCGCGCTCGTCGACGCGCTGCCGGGCGTGACGCGCATCGAGCACGAGCGCGAATCCGAATGCTGCGGCTTCGGCGGCACGTTCTCGCTGAAACATCCGGACATCTCCGGCGCAATGGTGCGCGACAAGGTCGCGTCGGCCTGCGCGACGGGCTGCGACCGGCTCGTGTCCGCCGACTGCGGCTGCCTGCTGAACATCGGCCACGCGGCCGACAAGGCCGGCGCGCCGCTGCCGGTCGAGCACCTCGCCAGTTTCCTGTGGCGGCGCACGGCCGGCGCCGCGTCACTGCGCGGAGACCAGCAATGAGCGCGCGCGATGCAATTCTCAAGCGGCTGCGCGCCGCCGCCCCGGGTGTCGCCGCCGAGGCCGCCCCCGCGCTCGACGCTCGCATCGACACGCATTACGACACGCGCCGCCCGCAGACCGGGACCGCACGCGATCCGCACACGCTTGCCCGCACGATGCAGGCCGCGCTCGCCGCATCGCATGCGGACGTCTGGTGCGCGACCGGCGACGAATGGCCCGCCCAGCTCGCCACGCGGCTTGCCGATGCCGGCGTGCGCCGCCTGCTGCTCGACCCGGCCCGCGCCGAATCCGCGGCGCTCGCCCGCGTCCTGCCCGACACCGTCGCGCCCGTGCCGTTCGACCGGCCGATCGACGCGTGGAAGGCGGAACTGTTCGACACGATCGACGCGGGCTTCACCGTCGCGCGCTCGGGCATCGCGGCCACCGGCACCGTCGTGCTCGCGCCCGATGCCGGCACGCCGCGCACGGTGTCGCTGGTGCCGCCGCTGCATGTCGCGCTCGTCCACGCGAGCACGCTGCATCCGGACCTGCACGCGGCCGTGCACGCGGAGCGCTGGCACGCCGGCATGCCGACCAACCTCGTGCTGGTGTCCGGCCCGTCGAAAACGTCCGACATCCAGCAGACGCTCGCCTATGGCGCACACGGCCCGCGCCGCCTGTGGGTCGTGATCGTCACCGATTCCGCCGTCCGGCCGCACGCCATCGCCAGCGAGGACCTCCCGCAATGAGCGACCACACGCTGCAATTCGTCGCCCCCGGCGACTTCAAGGCCCGCGCGCGCGCCGCGCTCGACGATCCCGCGCTGCGCCGGAGCTTTCGCGGCGCGATGGACTTCCTGCAAGGCAAGCGCGCGACGCAGTTCCCCGACGACACCGAGCTGCAGCAGCTGCGCGACCTCGGCGAAGCGGTGCGGCAGCACGCGCTCGCGCAGTTGCCCGCGCTGCTCGAACGGCTGGAGACGAAGCTCGCCGAAGCCGGCGTGCATGTGCACTGGGCCGAGACGGCCGCCGACGCGAACGCGATCGTGCTTGGCATCGCGCAGGCGAAGAAGGCGCGCCGCGTGATCAAGGGCAAGTCGATGGCAAGCGAGGAAATCGAGCTGAACCATTACCTCGCGGAGCACGGCGTCGACTGCATCGAATCCGACATGGGCGAATTCATCGTGCAGCTCGCGGGCGAGAAGCCGTCGCATATCGTGATGCCGGCGATCCACAAGACGCGCGGCGACATCGCCGAGCTGTTCGCGGAACACATTCCCGGCACGCGCTACACGGAAGACGTCGACGAGCTGATCCAGACCGGCCGGCGCGCGCTGCGCCGCGCGTTCGCCGAAGCGGACATCGGTCTCTCGGGCGTGAACTTCGCGGCGGCCGACACGGGCACGCTGTGGCTCGTCGAGAACGAAGGCAACGGCCGCCTGTCGACGACGGTGCCCGACACGCACATCGCGATCATGGGGATCGAGAAGGTCGTCGAGAAGCTCGAGCACATCGTGCCGCTGTCGAGCCTGCTCACGCGCTCGGCCACCGGCCAGGCGATCACGACCTACTTCAACCTGATCTCGGGCCCGCGCCGCGACGGCGAACGCGACGGCCCGCGCGAGCTGCATCTCGTACTGCTCGACAACGGCCGCACGCAGGCCTACGCGGACGAGCAGTTGCGCGCGACGCTGCAGTGCATCCGCTGCGGTGCGTGCATGAACCACTGCCCCGTCTACACGCGCATCGGCGGCCACGCCTACGGCACGACCTACCCGGGCCCGATCGGCAAGATCATCTCGCCGCACCTGCTCGGCCTCGACGCGACGGCCGACCTGCCGACCGCGTCGACGCTGTGCGGCGCCTGCGGCGAGGTGTGCCCGGTGCGGATCCCGATCCCGGAGCTGCTGGTGCGGCTGCGTACCGAGGCGAACCGCAAGCCCGACGAACCCGTCACGCATCCGCTGCGCGGCCAGGGCGCGAACTACAACCGCGCGGAAGACCTCGTGTGGCGCTTCTGGTCGGGTGCGTTCGCGCATCCGCGTGCGTACCGCGCGTTCCGCTGGACCGCGACGCGGCTGCGGGCGCTGACGCCCGCGAAACAGCTGGGCTGGACGCAGCACCGCACGCCGCTCGAACCGGCGCCGCGCAGCCTGTCCGACCTGCTGCGCGCACGCGGCCAGCCCGAGTAGCCCCCTTTTACCCGCCCATACCCATAGATAGACAGACACAGATGGAGGAGACACCCATGCAAGTTTGGCACCAGATCTATACGCCGCTCGGCAGCCTCGGGCTGTCGGCGTTCGTCGCCGCAATCCCGATCATCTTCTTTTTCGTTGCGCTGGCCGCGCTGCGGCTCAAGGGCCACGTCGCCGCGGCGATCACGCTGCTGCTGTCGCTCGGCGTCGCGATCCTCGCGTACGGGATGCCCGTGCCGCAGGCGCTCGCGGCGGCCGGCTTCGGCTTCGCGTACGGCCTGTGGCCGATCGCGTGGATCATCGTGGCGGCCGTGTTCCTGTACAAGATCGTCGTGAAGACCGGCCAGTTCGACATCATCCGCGCGTCCGTGCTGTCGATCACCGACGACCAGCGCCTGCAGATGCTGCTGATCGGCTTCTCGTTCGGCGCGTTCCTCGAAGGCGCAGCCGGCTTCGGCGCGCCCGTCGCGATCACGGCCGCGCTGCTCGTCGGGCTCGGTTTCAAGCCGCTGCACGCGGCGGGACTGTGTCTGATTGCAAACACTGCACCGGTCGCGTTCGGCGCGATGGGCATCCCGATCATCGTCGCCGGGCAGGTGACGGGCATCGACCCGTTCCATATCGGCGCAATGGCCGGCCGCCAGCTGCCGCTGCTGTCGCTCGCGGTGCCGTTCTGGCTCGTGTTCATGATGGACGGGCTGCGCGGCGTGCGGCAGACCTGGCCGGCCGCGCTCGTCGCGGGCGGCAGCTTCGCGGTCACGCAGTACTTCACGTCGAACCACATCGGGCCCGAACTGCCGGACATCACGTCGTCGCTCGTCAGCCTCGTCGCGCTCGCCGCGTTCCTGAAGGTCTGGCAGCCGCGCACCGCGAAGCAGCCGGCCGGCGGCCTCGTCGCGTCGGGCGGCGGCGCCGCGCTCGCGGGCTTCGGCGGCGCGGGCTCGCGCAACGGCTTCGGCACCGGCACACGCCGGCAGGCCTCGCCGTACACGCTCGTGCAGACCGTGCGCGCATGGTCGCCGTTCCTGATCCTGACGGCCGTCGTCACCGTCTGGAGCATCGCGCCGTTCAAGGCGCTGTTCGCCGCGCACGGCGCGCTCGCGTCGACCGTGCTGAAGTTCCATGTGGCGGGGCTCGACCAGCTCGTCGTGAAGACCGCGCCGATCGCCGCGACGCCGAAGGCGCTCGACGCCGTGCTGAAGATCGATCTCGTGTCGGCGGTGGGCAGCGCGATCCTCGTGACCGCGCTGATCTCGATGGTGCTGCTGCGGATGAAGCCGCGCGACGCGCTCGTCACGTTCGGCGAGACGCTGAAGGAGCTGACGCGCCCGATCCTGTCGATCGGCCTCGTGCTGGCGTTCGCGTTCGTCGCGAACTATTCGGGGATGTCGTCGACGCTCGCGCTGATGCTGGCCGCGACCGGCGCCGCGTTCCCGTTCTTCTCGCCGTTCCTCGGCTGGCTCGGCGTGTTCCTGACGGGTTCGGACACGTCGTCGAATGCGCTGTTCTGCTCGCTGCAGCAGGCCACGGCCCATCAGCTCGGCGTACCCGAGACGCTCGCGGTGGCCGCGAACACGACGGGCGGCGTGACCGCGAAGATGATCTCGCCGCAGTCGATCGCGGTCGCCTGCGCGGCGACGGGCCTCGTCGGCAAGGAGTCGGAGCTGTTCCGCTTCACGGTGCGGCACAGCCTGCTGTTCGCGGTGATCGTCGGGTTGATCACGCTTGCTCAGGCGTACGTGCTGCCGGGCATGGTGCCGTAAGCGGCGCATGCCCCCAAAACAAAACCCCACGCCCGGAAGAGCGTGGGGTTTTCATTTCGCCGGTCGATCGCCCGGGTCGGCGGGCGATCGGTTGCGCGATCAGC
Source organism: Burkholderia puraquae (assembly GCF_002099195.1). Lineage (GTDB taxonomy): Bacteria > Pseudomonadota > Gammaproteobacteria > Burkholderiales > Burkholderiaceae > Burkholderia > Burkholderia puraquae. Next base: position 118,761 of record NZ_NBYX01000021.1, read on the forward strand.
TGCCCTTCGCGATGCGATCCTCGATGTGCTGCGCACGGCTCGCCGACGACGGGTGCGAGCTCATCATCGAGCTCTGGCCGCCGTCGAGCTTCGCGAGCTTCTGGAACGCAGTGACGAGGCCCTTCTGGTTCATGCTCTTCTGCTTCATCAGGTCGAACGAGTAGTCGTCGGCCGCGCTTTCCTGCGTCTGCGAGAACTGCGCGTTGATGAACTTCTCGGTGATGTCGCCGAGCTGCGAGCTCGTCAGTGCCGCCACACCCGGCGATGCCGCGCCGGCCGCGGTGCGCGCCGCGCTGACCGCGTAGGCCGTCTGCATCGCCTTCTTCGAGTGACCCAGTGCAACGTGGCCCATTTCATGGCCGATCACGCCGCGCAGTTCATCGTCGTTCATCATGTCCATCAGGCCGCTATACACGCGCACGCAGCCGTTGCCCATCGCCCACGCGTTGACGTCCTTGGTCATGTAGACCTTGTAGTTGATCTTCTGGCCGTTCAGCGACATGTCGCCGAAGCCCTTCATCACCTTCGTCAGGCGCTTCGAGTACGCGCTGTTCGCCGGCGCGACCTTCGATTCGGCATCGCTCGACTTGCACGAGTCGTTCGACAGTGCGGCGATGTCGGCATCCGACAGCGTCGCTGCCTTGTACAGGCTGGTCCCCGCCGACGTCAGGCTGTTCGCGTCAAGGCTCTGTACCCCGCCGCACGCGCTCAACAGAAACGCCACGCCACACGCTGCCACCGCTTTCTTGAGTTGCATCCCGGAATCCCTCGATAGTTGTATTTGGGAGCGGCGATTTTGCATAATCCGGAAGAAAATTACCAGATGTTTACATCCGATGACACGTTCATTACTCAGCAGATTGGAATGAAGCGGCACGCCGGCACGGGATTGATGACGAAAAACGGGGCAATCGCCGCGGCCGGGCGACGATCGGCATGGAAAACGGCCCGCCTCAGGCCGTCTGGTCGCGGCGTCGCGTCAGCCGCCGCGCGACCAGCATCGGCAGCCGCACCGCGAAGCCGGTGAAAAGCCGCAGGTGCATCCATGCGAGCAGCGCGTTGTCGCGGCCGTAATGGAAATGCGAGACGCCACCCTCGTGCCGGCCGAAATAGCGCACCGGCGCATCGATGCGGATCGGGCGCACGCCGGCCCAGCACAGCCGCACGGCCGCCTCGGGATCGAAGTCGAAGCCGCGCATCCACGGCTGGCGGCGCATGATCGCGGCAAGCGGCGCGACCGGATACACGCGAAAACCGTACAGCGAATCGCCGATCCCGGCCCACAGCGTCTCGAGGTTGGCCCAGGCGTTCGACAGCCGGCGGCCCTGCACGCGCAACCGCGGCGCGCTCGCGTCGAACTTCGGCACGCCCAGCACCATCGCATCGGGCGCGGCCTGCGACGCGGCCATGAACGCGGGAATCAGGTCGGCCGGATGCTGGCCGTCGGAATCCATCGTCAATACATGCGTGAAGCCGCTCGCGGCGGCCGCGTCGAGCCCGGCGAGCACCGCGGCGCCCTTGCCGCGGTTCTCCGGCAGCACGATCACGCGCAACCCCGGGTCGCGCTCGGCCATCGCCTGCAGCCGTTCGGCGCTGCCGTCGGTGCTGCCGTCGACGACGACCCACACCGGATTCCATTGCGCGCGGGCATTGCGCACGGTCGTGTCGACCTTGGTGCCCGGGTTGTAGCTCGGAATCAGGACGAGATGGGTGGACGAGGCGTGCAGCTTGGACATGGAAACGGCCGATTGCGAAGACGGGGATCCTGACAAAAGTTTATGACTTGCCGGCGACCGTCGGCAGGCTTCGTCGACGTCGCCCGCGTGCGGGCCCGGCTGCGGGATCGTGAGATTCTCGCGCTTCATGACAGCCACGCCTCCTCATGGCCCGCGCTGGCCTCGATCTCGACCAGCAGGTCGTCGCGGCACACGTCCGCCTGGACGACGAGCGGCCGCACGCCGGGGCCGGCCGCCTCGTGCAGCACGCGCTCGATCGCGGCCAGCGCCGCGGCATCGCCGGCATCGCGCACGTAGACGCGATAGCTCAGGTCGGCGAGCGAGAACGGGCCGTGCCCCTGGCGCGCGGCCTGCTCGAGCACCGCCGCGAGGTTCGCGACCGTCTCGCGCGTTTGCGCGACGACGTCGCCGTGGTGCACGGTGCGGTGCCCGACGATGCTCGCGGTGCCCGACACGAACAGCACCGGCGCGGCCCCTCCTTCCGCCCATGCGGCTGCGCGCGCGAACGTCGGCGCACGCGGGCCGTACTGCGCCGGATAGTGATACGCGCTGAGCTGGCGCGGGTTCTCGACCGGATCGGCCGGCGTGCGGCTCGCGAGGAAATGGATCGCGAGCGGCGCGGCCGGCGATGCGTCACCGGCGACCGGCACGACCGAACCGAGCGCACATGCGGCCGGCACGCCGCCGGTCAGCGCGCGGCGGCATGCATCGAAGGCGTGCTGGCGGCCGATATTGAACTGACGATAGCGCTCGATCCCGAACTGCACCGCATTGATCGCGGGCACGGTATTCCAGATGCGCAGCGGATGCGGCATGCCGAGCGAATCGAGCACGTCGAACAACACGCGGTACGCATCGTGCGTCGCGCGTTCGAGCGGCGTGCCGCCGTCGTGCGCTTCGTGCGCTTCGTGCATTTCGTGCGTGCCGCTCGTCTCGTGCACGACGATGCTGCCGAACACCAGGCCCGCCGTTTCGCTGTAGCGATAGTGCAGCGCGCCGCGCCGTTCGCTGCGCAGGTCGCGGGCATGGCATTGCCAGATTTCGCAGACGGCGTCGTCCGGCGCGATGCCGGCGCCGAGCAGCGTCATCGGCACGGGCGCGACCGGCAGGTCGGGCACGACATCGGCCAGCATCCTTGCCGCCGCGTCCGCGTGCGATCCGGTTCGGGATTCGCACGGCGAGTCGCCCGCGCCGATGCACACCGCGCCCAGCGCGCCGGGCAACGCATGGTCGAATCCGTCGCCACGGCTGCGCGCATCGTGCAGCAACGCGGCGAGCCGCGCATGGCTCATCCGGACGAGCCGCAGCGCGCGGTCGCCGTCGTGTGCGAACGGCGCGCCCGATCGCGATGCGACCGGCCCGGCCGCCGTCTGCCCGTGCGCAACGGCCGTGGCGGAGGACGACAGGGAACACGGGCGCCGTTCGGCGTCGACTGGATGCACGGACACTTCGATTTCCTCACTATGCGGCGCAGGCCGCGCAACATCGCGGCCTGCGCCGCGTTGCGTTACGTCACGCCGACGCTGCGCGCTTCGTCATGCGAGCCCGCCGTTGACGGACAGCACCTGCCCCGTCACATAGGCCGCGGCGTCGGACACCAGGTACGCGACCATCGCCGCGACTTCGTCGGGCCGGCCCGCGCGCTGCGCGGGCACGAGCTGCTTGATGCGTTCGGCGGGAAACGCGTGTTCGGCCATCGGCGATTCGATGATGCCGGGCGCGACCGCGTTCACGGTGATACCGCGCGACGCGAGCTCCAGCGACAGCGACTTCGTCGCGCCGATCAGCCCCGCCTTCGCGGCCGCGTAGTTGACCTGCCCGCGATTGCCGGTCACGCCGGCCACCGATGCGATGTTGACGATCCGCCCACGCCGCGTGCGGATCATCGGCAACAACAGCGGCTGCGTGACGTTGAAAAAACCGTTGAGCGTCACATCGATCACGCTGTGCCACTGCCGGCGCGACATGCCGGCCATCGGCGCATCGTCGTGAATGCCCGCGTTGTTGACGAGGATCTGCACCGGCGCATCGTCGATGAACGGCTTCAGCGCGGCGAGCGTCGCATCCGCGTCGGTCACGTCGAACGCGATCGCGTGCGCGGTGCCGCCGGCCGCGACGATCTGCTGCGCGACGGCCTCCGCCTGCGCGAGATGGCGGTTCGCATGCACCCACACTTCATGGCCGGCCTGCGCGAGCGCCGTGCAGATCGCCTGCCCGAGTGCGCCGCTGCCGCCCGTCACGAGCGCCCGCATCGAATTGCTCCGTTCATCGCGTTTCACCTCGATCGACGCGGCCGCGTATCGTCTGCCGATCGCTGCCGCGTGCCGTCATCATCTGCGCGCCGCGCCCGTGCGCAACGCAGTCACTTCGTGCGGTGCGCGGCGACGTACGCAGCCAGTGCACCGAGCGTCGCAAAGATCTTCTGGTTGTCCGGATTGTCCGAACGCAGCTCGAAGCCGTATTTCTTCGAGATCAGCAGTGCGATTTCCAGGATGTCGATGGAGTCGAGCCCGAAACCCTCGCCATACAGCGGGGTCTCGGCCGTCACTGTTTCGAGCGGGACGTCTTCGAGATTCAGTTCGCCGATGATCAGCGTGGCGAGCTCTTGTTCCAGTGCGTTCATCATGCGTGCGGGCAGGCGGCCCGTGGCAGCGGAAGGCGCCCGGAAACGGCAATCGCCATGCACGCCCGGCGCGTGCGAATCTCCGTCCCTCCGGCGTCTGCCGGCTTCCCCGCCTGCGTTATTTGGGGATCGTTTGTAAAAGTTACGCGGATTCTAGACGAACGGGTATCGGGCCGTATACCGCCAATGGTTACAGACTGGCGAGCCCTCGCCGCGGCTCGTTTCGGGACCCGAATGCACGAGACGCTTGAGCCGCGCCGGACGGAAATGGACCGACCCCGCGAAACCGTTCGTCCGGCGCCATACAATCGGTTACAAAACCCGTTCACGCCCACCCCGGACACGCGGTGCCGCGGCCCTAAAATGAGCGTGCCCGACCACCGGCCCGGACCTGCTCCCGGCCGCCATTCATATGATGTTTGACGGCCCGACCATCGCGTCCGGCCCCGATCCGCCCGATGTCGCCAGTCATGCCGCGCCCGTTCTTCCGCTCCGTTCCGGTTCGCCCGTCCGTCCGCTGCCGCCCGGCCGCCGGTGACGGGTTTCCGCGCCGTGCGTGCGGAGGCCGCCGATGAGCCGGCTGCTGCCCGTCGCGCGCGGCCTCGCCGCAGTCGCTGCCGTTGTGGCGTACCAGGCCGGCGCGCATTACGCGGCCGCGACACCCGGCGCGCACGGCTTCGGCCTCGCGATGGCGCTCGTGCCGCCGCTGCTGCTCGCGCTCGGCGCGGCGCTGCGCTCGCCGCATCGCGGCTGGCTCGTGCCGGCGTGGCTGATTGCCGCCGCCGCGCTGTGGGCCGCGCGCGTGCCGCTCGCCCGGCATTTCGAATGGGGCCTGTATCTGGAACACGCGAGTTTCAACCTCGCGATGGCGCTGCTGTTCGGCCGCACGCTCGCGGCCGGCCAGGTGCCGCTGTGCACGCGCTTCGCGACGATGATCCACGGCGCGATCACGCCGGCCGTCGCGCACTACACGCGGCAGATCACGCTCGCGTGGACGCTGTTCTTCGTCGCGATCGCCGCCGTGTCGACGCTGCTGTTCGCGACCGCGCCGATCGTCACGTGGTCGACGTTCGCGAACTACCTGTCGCTGCCGCTCGTCGCCGTGATGTTCGCGGCCGAGCATGCGTGCCGGCGCTTCGCCCTGCCGCATGAACCGCGGCCGCGCATGATCGATGCAGTGCGCGCGTATCGCGCGACGACCCACGCATCGCAGGCGTCACGATGAATTCACGGCCGGCGCGGCGCGCCGGCCTTCGCTCCCGTTTTGACCGATTTATGCCGACTCACCCGCTGGTTTTTCATTCGTCGCCGGACCAGACGATCGCCTGGCGCGACGGCGCGCCCGTCACCGTGCGCACGTTCGTCACCGACGTCGCGCGCGTGGCCGCCGCGCTGCCCGCCAGCGGCCACGTGTTCAACGTGTGCCGCGACCGCTATCGCTTCGCGGTCAGCCTGTGCGCCGCGCTGGTGGCCGGCAAGATCAGCCTGCTGCCGTCGACGCACACGCCGGAAATGGTCCGCCAGCTCGCGTCGTTCGCGCCCGACGCGTTCTGCCTGCATGACGCCCCCGACTGCACGATCGACCTGCCGCGCTTCGCATACCCCGATGCCGCCCCCGGCGAGCTCGCGAACGATGCGCCGTTCGCCGTGCCGCAGATCGATGCGGCGCGAATCATGGCCTACGTGTTCACGTCCGGCTCGACCGGCGCGCCGGTGCCGCATCGCAAGACGTGGGGCTTCCTGGTCGGCTGCGTGCGCGCGGCGGCCGACCGTCTCGGGCTGCTCGACGGCCGCGCGGCCACGCTGATCGGCACGGTGCCCGCGCAGCACATGTACGGCTTCGAGTCGACCGTGCTGCTCGCGCTGATCGGCGGCCTCGCGTTCAGCAACCGCCAGCCGTTCTACCCGGTCGACATTCGCGACGAACTCGATGCGATCCCGCAGCCGCGCGTGCTCGTCACGTCGCCGATCCACCTGCGTGCGCTGCTGGCGGCCGGCCATGCGCTGCCACCGGCGGCGCTCGTGCTGTCAGCCACCGCGCCGCTGTCGGAAAAGCTCGCGTGCGAAGCCGAAGCCGCACTCGACGCGCCGCTCGTCGAGATCTACGGCAGCACCGAGACCGGCCAGATCGCGACCCGCCGCACGTCCCAAGGCGCGACGTGGGTGTTGTTCCCGGGCATCCGGCTCGACGCGCGCGACGAACCGGCGAGCGACGACGGCGAGCCGACGATCTGGGTGTCGGGCGGGCACGTCGAGGCGCCCGTGCCGATGGGCGATGCGCTCGAACTGCTCGGCGACGGCCGGTTCCTGCTGCACGGCCGCAAGGCCGACCTCGTCAACATCGCCGGCAAGCGCACGTCGCTCGCGTACCTGAACCATCAGCTCAATGCGATTCCGCAGGTGATCGACGGCGTGTTCTTCATGCCCGACGAAGCCGCGCCGGCGCACGCCGACGCAGGCCTCGAACCGGTCACGCGACTCGTCGCGCTGGTCGTCGCGCCGACGCTTGCGGCAGCCGACCTGCAGCGCGCGCTGCGCGAGCGGATCGATCCCGCGTTCATGCCGCGCCCGCTCGTGTTCGTCGACGCGCTGCCGCGCAACGAAACGGGCAAGCTGCCGCGCGACGTGCTCGCCGCACTCGTTGCACAACACGCGCGCCCCGCGGCCGTGCCGATGGCCGTGCGCGACCCGGCCGGCACGCCCGCCCCCGCGCTCTCGTTGACGATTCCCGCCGGCCATCCGGCACTGCCCGGCCACTTCCCCGGCCATCCGGTCGTGCCGGGCGTCGTGCTGCTCGATCAGGCGATCCATGCGATCGGCACGGCGCTGAACCGTCCGTTGCACACGTGGCGGCTCGGTTCCGCGAAATTCCTGAGCCCGGTCGCACCCGGCGAACCGCTCGACCTCGCGTACGACGCCGCGGCCAGCGGCGCGATCCGCTTCACGCTGCGCGCCGGGGCGCGCGAGGTCGCGAGCGGCGTGCTGTCCGCGCCGCCTGCCGCGCCGGAGGGCGCTCAGCCATGAAGCGCACCGCGTGGGCCGAACGCCAGGAGCGCAGCAACGCGGGCTTGCTGCGCGCGATGACGTGGATCTCGCTGCGCTTCGGCCGGCAGCGCGCGCGCGTCGTGCTGCATCTGATCGCGACGTATTTCGTGCTGTTCTCGCCGGTCGCGTGCGCGGCGTCGCGCGACTACCTGCGCCGCGTGCTCGGCCGCCCCGCGCGCTGGCGCGACGTGTACCGGCACGTGTTCACGTTCGCGGCAACGATCCACGACCGCATCTACCTGATGAACGGTCGCTTCGACCTGTTCGACATCCGGCTGCACGGCGAGACGCTCGTCGATGAAGCGCTCGCGGGCGGACGCGGCGCGTTCCTGATGGGCGCGCACCTCGGCAGCTTCGAGGTCGTGCGCGCAATCGGCCGCACGCACCCGGACCTGCGCGTCGTCGTCACGATGTACGAGAAGAACGCGCGCAAGATCAACGCAACGCTCGCCGCGGTGAATCCCGCCGCGCAGCCGGAAGTGATTCCGCTCGGGCAGGTCGACTCGATGCTGAAGGTGCGCGAGCGCCTCGACGCGAACTGCATGGTCGGCATGCTCGCCGACCGCACGCTGCTCGACGACGCAGCCGCGTCGCTGCGGCGGCTGCCGCTGCTCGGCGCGCCGGCCGCGTTCCCGCTCGGGCCGCTCTACATGGCCGCGATGTTGAAGCGGCAGGTGATCTTCATGACGGGCCTCTATCGCGACGGCAACCGCTACGATGTGCACTTCGAGACGCTCGCCGATTTCTCCGACGTGCGGCGCGACGGGCGCGCGGCGGCCGTCGACGCGGCACTCGCGCGCTACGTCGCGCTGCTCGACCGGTACTGCCGCGCGGCGCCGTACAACTGGTTCAACTATTTCGATTTCTGGCAAAGCGGCAATGCCGCGGCCGCGCGCCGCGACACCGCGCACGCCGCGGCCGACCTGCCGGCCACGAGGGATTCCGACGCATGACCGCCGTTCGCCGCTGCCTGCCCACGCTCCCGTTCGCGCTGCGTCGTGCCGCCCGCACACTGGCCGTCGCCCTCGCGGCAACCACCGCCGCGATCGCGCTGGCTGCCGTGCCCGCGCAAGCGGCCGACACGTCGCCGGCGTGGACCCTCGACCGGCTGATGTCGACACTCGCGCAGCACAAGTCGGGACGAGCGACGTTCACCGAGACGAAGTACCTGTCGATCGCGACGCAGCCGGTCGAATCGTCCGGCGAACTCGTGTTCGTCGCGCCCGACCATCTCGAGAAGCACACGCTGAGCCCGAAGCCCGAACACCTCGTCGTCGACGGCGACATGCTCACCGTCGAGCGCAACAACCGCAAGTACACGCTCGCGCTGGCGCGCTATCCGGAACTCGGTGCGTTCATCGACAGCATCCGCGCGACGCTCGCCGGCAACCGCTTCGCGCTCGAACAGGTGTACAAGGTCGCGCTCGCCGGGCGCGGCGACGGCTGGACGCTGACGCTCACGCCGCTCGACTCGCGGATGCTGAAGGTCGTCAGTGCGATCACGCTCGACGGCACGCGCGACGTGTTGCGCAGCGTCGCGATCCGGCAGGCCGACGGCGACCGTTCGGTGATGCACCTGCAACCCGTTCCGGCGAACCCGAACTGATGGACGAGCGCACCCGCCCCCCGTCGCCACCGGTCACGCGCCGGCTGCACGCGCTGCGGCAGCGCACGGTGCTCGTGTGGCTGCTCGCGCTTCTCGCGTGCGGCGTCGCGATCGGGCGCGCGCACTTCACGGCCGACCTGTCCGCGTTCCTGCCGAGCTCGCCGAGCGCCGGGCAGCGCGTGCTCGTCGACCAGTTGCGCGACGGCATCGTGTCGCGGCTGATCCTCGTCGCGATCGACGGCGGCGATACCGCCGCGCGCGCCGCGCTGTCGCGACGCGTCGCCGGTGCGCTGCGCGCCGATCCGCAGTTCGCGGCCGTTCACAACGGCGAAGCCGCAAACGACGCACGCGACCGCCAGTTCATCTTCGATCACCGCTATCTGCTGAGCCCGGCCGTCACGCCGCAGCGCTTCAGCGCCGCTGGCCTCCATCAGGCGCTCGGCGACAGCCTCGACCTGCTGAGCTCGTCGGCCGGCCTCATGGCCAAGGCGATACTGCCGCGCGACCCGACCGGCGAAGTCGCCACGCTCGTCGACCAGCTCGACAGCGCGGCGGAACCGGCGAGCCGCGACGGCGTGTGGGCATCGCGCGACGGCACGCGCGCGGTGCTCGTCGTGCAGACGGCCGCCGCCGGTTCCGATACCGACGCCCAGGCCCGCGCGATCGACACCGTGCGCCGCGCGTTCGCCGCCGCGAAGCAGACCGTGCCGAACGCCGCCGCGACCACGCTCGCGATGACCGGCCCCGGCGTGTTCTCGGTCGACACGCGCGACACGATCCGGCACGACGTCGAACGGCTGTCGACGGCGGGCGTCGTGCTGATCGTCGCGCTGCTGCTCACGCTGTACCGCTCGCCGCGCACGCTCGCGCTCGGGTTGCTGCCGGTGCTGACGGCCGTCGCGGCGGGAATCGCGGCGGTCGGCGTCGCGTTCGGCACGGTCCACGGGCTGACGCTCGGCTTCGGTACGACGCTGATCGGCGAGGCCGTCGACTATTCGATCTACCTGTTCGTGCAATCGGCGCAGGCCGGCACGCGCGGAACCGCACGCCCGGCCGACGCGACGCGCGCGTGGGTCGCCGCGTACTGGCCGACGATCCGGCTCGGCATGCTGACGTCCGTGTGCGGTTTCGCGTCGATGCTGTTCTCCGGATTCCCGGGCCTCGTGCAGCTCGGGCTGTATTCGATCGTCGGGCTGACGGCCGCCGCGCTCGTCACGCGCTTCGTGCTGCCGCACCTGCGCGGCGAGCACGTCGCGATTCGCGACGTGTCGCGCATCGGCGCGGTGCTCGCGCGCGCGGCCGACGCCGCGCCGCGGCTGCGCTGGCCGCTCGCCGTGCTGGTGATCGCCGCGGGCGCGACGCTCGTGCTGCATCGCGACGGTCTGTGGAGCCGCGAGCTCGCCGCGCTGAGCCCCGTGCCGGCGCAAGCGCAGGCGCTCGACGCACGGCTGCGCGCCGACGTCGGCGCACCCGACGTGCGCTACCTCGTCGTGATTTCCGCATCGACCGAACAGGCCGTGCTCGAAGGCAGCGAAAAAGTGGCCGCGCAATTGCAGCCGCTCGTCGACCAGGGCGCGCTCGCCGGTTTCGAAAGCCCTGCACGCTACCTGCCGAGCGACGCCGCGCAGCGCGCGCGCCGGGCGAGCCTGCCGGATGCCGGCGTGCTCGCCGCGCGGATGCGCGACGCCGTCGCGAACCAGCCGATCGCGGTCAGGCCCGACCTGTTCGCACCGTTCATCGCCGACGTCGAGGTCGCGCGCCACGCGCCGCTGCTGACGCGCGCGGACCTGCACGGCACGTCGATGGCGCTCGCTGCCGATGCGCTGCTGACCGAACGTGACGGCCGCTGGAACGCGATGCTGCCGCTGCGCGCGCCGGACGCCGGCCGCACCGCGCAACCGGCATCGCGTCTCGATGCAACGCCGATTCGCGCGGCCGTCGCGCGCGCGGGCGTGCCCGATGCGCTGTTCGTCGACATGAAGGCCGAAGCCGATCGCCTGTACGTGAGCTACGTGCACGAGGACATCCGGCTGTCGCTTGCCGGTTTCGCCGCGATCGCCGTGCTGCTGCTGATCGCGCTGCGCTCGCCGCGTCGCGTCGTGCGAGCGCTCGCGCCGCTCGTCGCGGCCGTGCTGGTCGTGACGGCCGGCTTCGCGCTCGCCGGCGTGCAACTGACGATCCTGCATCTCGTCGGGATGCTGCTGATCGTCGCGGTCGGCTCGAACTACGCGCTGTTCTTCTGCAAGCGCGACGATGCACAGCCCGTCACGCCCTACACGCTCGTGTCGCTGCTGATCGCGAACCTCGCGACGGTCGCCGGCTTCGGGCTGCTGGCGCTGTCGCACGTGCCGCTGCTCGAAACCTTCGGGCTGACCGTCGGCCCGGGCGCGATGCTCGCACTCGCGTTCGCGGCGATTCTCGCGCCGCGCACGGCCGCGGCTGCGGCCGTCAACCGTCATCGAGGAAGCCGCGCATGAACGCGCCGTCGTCCGTTCCGCCGCGCCAGACCGGCGATACGCGCCGCTGGAAGCCGACGCCGCTGATCGCGGGCACGGCCGCGCTGCATGCGGGCGCGGCCGCCGCCGTCGTCGCACAGCCGGCCGCGTGGCCGTGGGCGGTCGGCAGCGTGGTCGCGTCGCATCTCGCGCTGACCGCCGCGGGCCTGTGGCCGCGCAGCACGCTGCTCGGCCCGAACTGGACGCGCCTGCCGCCCGGCGCCGGCCGCCGCATCGCGCTGACGATCGACGACGGCCCGGACCCGGACGTCACGCCGCGCGTGCTCGACCTGCTCGACCGTTACGACGCGCGCGCGACGTTCTTCTGCATCGGCGATCTCGCGCGCCGTCATCCGCGCTGGATCGAGGCGATCGTCGCGCGCGGTCACGCTATCGAGAACCACAGCCAGCGGCACCGGCACACGTTCTCGCTGTCGGGGCCCGCCGCGCTGCGGCGCGAGATCGCGGCCGCGCAGCAGACGCTGACCGAGATCGCCGGTACGCGCCCGCTGTTCTTCCGTGCGCCGGCCGGCCTGCGTAACCCGTTTCTCGAACCGGTGCTATGCGAACTCGGCCTGCAGCTCGCGAGCTGGACGCGGCGCGGCTTCGACACGCGCGCACGCGACGCCGCGACCGTCACGCGCCGCCTGCTGCACGGTCTCGAGGCGCGCGACATCCTGCTCGTGCACGACGGCCACGCGGCGCGCGACGCGCGCGGCGAACCGATCGTGCTCGACGTGCTGCAAGCGGTGCTGCGCGCGGCCGCCGACGCGCAATTGCACTGGATCACGCTGCGCGCGGCGCTCGCGTCCGATCCGCCCGGCGGGCCGGGCAAGCCGGCCGGTTCGGCCCCCCCGTTTGATAAAATCTGACCTCGAACGGCGCGCCTGCCAGCCCCGCTGCGGCGCCCGTTCCGGCCACCGGATGCGACCCTCGTGAAACCTCTCCTGCTCTCGCACTTCACCGCCACCAGCTGCATCGGCCGCGGTCTCGACGCGACCCTCGATGCACTGCGCCACGCGCGCGGCGGGCTCACGCCCTGCGACTTCGAGCGTGCGGATCTCGACACGTGGATCGGTGCGGTGGACAACGTCGATGCACAGCCCGTGCGCGCCGGTCTCGCCGACTTCGACTGCCGCAACAACCGCCTCGCGCAGCTCGGCCTCACGCAGGACGGCTTCGACGCACGCGTCGCGGCGGCCGTCGCGCGCTACGGCGCGGCACGCGTCGGCGTGTTCATCGGCACGAGCACCGCCGGCATCCTCGAGACCGAACACGCATACCAGCGCCGCGATCCGGCGAGCGGCGCGCTACCCGCCGACTTCCGCTACGCGCACACGCACAACCCATATTCACCGGCCGCGTTCGTGCGCGCGTTTTTCGCGCTGCGCGGGCCGGCAATGGCGATCTCGTCCGCCTGTTCGTCCGGGGCGAAGGTGTTCGGCTCCGCGCGCCGCATGATCGAGGCCGGCTTGATCGATGCGGCCGTCGTCGGCGGCGTCGATTCGCTGTGCCTGACGACGCTGTACGGCTTCAATTCGCTCGAGCTGCTGTCGCGCCAGCCGTGCCGTCCGTTCGACGTCGCGCGCGACGGCATCTCGATCGGCGAGGCCGCCGCGTTCGCGCTCGTCGAACGCATGCCCGACCCGCCCGCCGCACTCGACGCCAACGCGATCCTGCTGCTCGGCATCGGCGAATCGAGCGACGCCCATCACATGTCGTCGCCGCATCCGGAAGGGCTCGGCGCGCGCGTCGCGATCGAGCAGGCACTCGCATCCGCCGGCCTGGGCGCGAACGATATCGACTACGTGAACCTGCACGGCACCGCGACGCCGAGCAACGACGCGGCCGAAAGCCGCGCGATCGGCGCGCTGTTCGCCAGCACGCCGTGCAGCTCGACGAAAGGCGCGACCGGCCATACGCTCGGCGCAGCGGGCGCGCTCGAGGCGGTCGTCGCCGCGCTCGCGCTGCGCGAGCAGTTCGTGCCGGCCGGTGTCAACACGACGCAACCCGACCCGGCACTCGCCGACGACTACGTGCTGGCGAGCCGCGATGCGCGCGTGCGCGCCGTCCTCTCCAATTCGTTCGGCTTCGGCGGCACGAATTGCAGCCTGATCCTCGGCCGCGCCGACCACGCCCCCCGTTGAGGCCCGCGATGACACTCACCGCCTTCATCGAAAGCATCGGCCTCGTCGGCCCGGGATTGACCCACTGGCCGCACGCAGCCGACGTGCTCGCGGGCCGCGCGCCGTATGCGGCCGCCCGCACCGAGCTGCCGCCGCCGGCCGGCCTGCCGTCCGCCGAGCGGCGCCGCACGGGCCCCGTCGTGCGCGTGGCGCTCGCGGCCGGCCATGAAGCGGTGGCCGCGAGCGGACGCGACGCCGCGACGCTTGCGACGGTGTTCAGCGCATCGGGCGGCGACGGCCAGAATTGCCACGCGATCTGCGAAACCCTCGCCGGCGACGATCGCCAGCTGTCGCCGACGCGCTTCCACAACTCCGTGCACAACGCGCCGGCCGGTTACTGGAGCATCGCGACGCGCGCGATGGCGACGTCGAACGTGCTGTGCGCGCACGACGGCAGCTTTGCCGCGGGCCTGCTCGAGAGCCTGTGCCAGGTCGCGGTCGATCGCGTGCCGACCCTGCTGATCGCGTACGACACCGACTATCCGGAACCGCTGCGCGCGGTTCGGCCGATCGGCGACGCATTCGGCGTGGCACTCGTGCTCGCAGCCGAAGCAAGCGAACGCGTGCTCGCCCGCATCGACGTGCAACTCACCGACGCGCCGGCCACGACGCTCGCGCATGCCGAACTCGACGCGCTGCGCGCCGGCAATCCGGCCGCACGCGTGCTGCCGCTGCTCGACGCGCTCGCCGCGCGGCGTTCGACACGCGTCGTGCTCGACTACCTGGCTGACATACGCGTGCAGGTCGATGTCGCGATGCCGGATACGTTCGCGGAGCGCCCGTGATGACCGCGACGATCCCGCTCGCGCCGCCGCTCGACCACGCGTGGATCGCCGCGCACATTCCGCACGACGGCGCGATGTGCCTGCTCGAGACCGTCGATGCGTGGGATGCCGCCCGCATCCGCTGCACTGCGACGAGCCACCGTGATCCGCACAACCCGCTGCGCGCGCACGGCCGCCTCGCCGCCGTCTGCGGAATCGAATACGCGGCGCAGGCGATGGCCGTGCATGGCGCGCTGCTCGGTGCGCACGAAGCGCGCCCGCGCGTCGGCTACCTGGCGAGCGTGCGCAACGTCGACGCGTTCGTCGACCGGCTCGATACGATCGCGCAGCCGCTCGTCGTCGAAGCGGAACGCGTGAGCGGCGACGCCCGCTCGGTGCTGTACGGCTTCGTGCTGCGCGGCGGCGAATGCGTGCTGCTGTCCGGCCGCGCGGCGGTGATGCTCGATGTATCCGCGGCCGGCGCGTTTCGCCCGGCGCCAGCCGGCAATGCAGCTCCTCGATGAAGCCGCTTACTCAACGGAAGGAAACCAGGTCGTGAAAGTTCGTCAGTTCATTGGCACCGCGCTCGTTCTGGCGCTGATCAGCCCGATCGCGCACGCGGACATGTCGGAAGTGAAGCAGGACATCAAGCGCGATTCGAAGGAAGCCGCGCACAAGACCGGCGAAGCGGCCCGCAGCTTCGGCCACGCGACCGCGAGCGCCGCGAAGGCGGTCGGGCACGGGGTCGCACACGCGTCGCGCGAAGGCTGGGATGCCACCAAGCGCACGACGAAGCGTATCTTCCACAAGAACGACTCGGGCGAGCCGGGTGGAAAAAGCGAAAAGAACGATTGACCGCGGGCATCGCGCGCATCGCCCACGGCATGCGCGCGATGCGTGAGCGCTCGTCAACCGTGACGCGTCACTGCCGCCATGCCGCCGCCGTCAACGCGCGCCGCGCATGCGGCGTGCCGGTCTGGCCTGCCTGCGCGCGAAGCACTTGCCGTACGCGACGAGCCAGCAATCGCGATGATCGAAGTTCCGCAGCAGCCGCGCGCGGCGCCGCTCGAGCCAGTAGAGCGAGACCGCCATCGTCAACGCGACGGCCAGTGCCGTGCCGCCGATCGCGAGTCCCATCCAGGTGTCGCCCATGCCTTCTCCGGAATGCGAGGCCGAAGCGGCGCGCCTGCCGCCGCCCTGGCACTGGATATTGCGGAACGCGGCCCGGCACGTGCGCGCACGCCGTCGTCCGGGCCGCCGCGCGTCAGTGCATGTGCTGGCCGCCGTTGATCGCGATGTTGGAGCCCGTCACGAAGCCGGCCTCCTCCGAGCACAGGTAAGCCACCAGCGCCGCGACTTCCTCGGGCTTGCCGAGCCGGCCCGCCGGAATCTGCGGGAGGATCTTCGAGTCGAGGATGTCCTGCGGGATCGCCGTGACCATCTTCGTCGCGAGGTAGCCCGGCGACACCGTGTTCACCGTCACGCCCTTGCGCGCGATCTCGAGCGCGAGCGATTTCGTGAAGCCGTGCATGCCGGCCTTCGCGGCCGCGTAGTTGGTCTGGCCGACCGAACCCTTCGAGCCGTTCACCGACGAGATGTTGACGATGCGGCCCCAGCCGCGCTCGACCATGCTTTCGCAGACCGGCTTCGTCATGTTGAACACCGAATCGAGGTTCGTGCGGATCACCGCATCCCAGTTGACCTTGTCGAGCTTGCGCAACGTCATGTCGCGCGTGATGCCCGCGTTGTTCACGAGAATGTCGACCGGGCCGACGTCCCGCACGATCTTCTCGATGCATTGCTGGCACGAATCGTGATCGGCCACGTCCACCGGGTATGCGTGGAACTCGCGGCCGGCCGCATGCATCTCGGTCAGCCAGCGGTCCGCGCCGGTGTTGTTCGGCGAATACGTGACGACTACCCGGTGGCCCGCGTCGTTCAACCGGATGCTGACCGCTTCGCCAAGACCGCCCATTCCACCTGTCACAACTGCAATTCGCTTAGTCATCCTATTAATTACCGACAAAAAAGTAATCGATGAATGCGGGGCGGCGGCATCGTACCTGCTGCCGCCCCACCGCTTCGATGCGCAGCCGCCCGCGTCGCGGGTGCGGCACGCACCGGAACCTCGCGCTTGTTATTGGCTGCTTGTCATGCGCGAATACTGCCTGGTTGGCCCCTCTTCAGGCGCGCTCGACCGCGAGCGCGACGCCCATCCCGCCGCCGATGCACAGCGACGCCAGCCCGCGCTTCGCATCGCGCTTGGCCATCTCGTGCAGCAGCGTCACCAGGATCCGGCAGCCCGACGCGCCGATCGGGTGGCCGATCGCGATCGCCCCGCCGTTCACGTTCACCTTCGACGTGTCCCAGCCCATCTGCTTGTGCACCGCCAGCGCCTGCGCCGCAAACGC
>NZ_NBYX01000022.1 GCF_002099195.1 Burkholderia puraquae
GCATCCGGCCCGACCTTCAGCGCCTCCGAACTGCAGCCGCGCGACGGCGTGCGCACCTTCCAGGTGGACTGCCACGGCCTGCTGTCGGGCCCGCAGACCTGCATGAAGGCCGCCCGCAAGATCTGCGGCGAAGAGCCGGTGCGCGCCGTCGATTCGGCCCGCGCGCTGCGCGACAAATCCGATCCCGCGACGCTCGTGTTCCAGTGCGGCGCCGCGCCGGCCGAAGCGGCGTCGGCCGCCGCGCCGGCGGCTGCCGTCGTCGAGCAGGTGAACCTGTCGGGCGATGCGCTGTTCGCGACCGACCACGCGACGCTCGCCCCGACCGCGCGCGAATCGCTCGACCGGTTGCTGAGCGAGCGCGCAGACCACACGTACTCGCAGGTGAGCGTCACCGGCTTTACGGATTCGGTGGGCAGCGACGACTACAACCTCGCGCTGTCGAAGCGCCGCGCCGAATCCGTCGCGGCTTACCTGAAGGCGCACGGCCTGAAGACCGACTCGCTGACGGTCACCGGCCGCGGCAAGGCCGATCCGGTCGCGTCCAATGCGACGCCCGAAGGCCGCGCCAGCAACCGCCGCGTCGAAATCCGCCTGCAGCACTGATCAGGGCGCCGCCGCGCGCGGCGCCCCGCTCCGGCAGGCCGCCAGCGCCGCGCCGGACCCGCACCCGACCTCCGCCGGACAGCCCGGGCGCCGCTTCGCCGGCGCCCCGCTCGCGTTGGCCGGCGGCTATGTCAAAGTTCGTCACGTCTCGCCAAAACCGGCGGTTTCCGTGCCACAATCGCCGCAGACAGTCGCCGGGGCAACCCGCCCGAATCGCGCACCGTGCCAGGCGTGCCCGATGACATGCCGGAACCCGGCTGCCGCCCTCGCGAACCAGGTCGCCCGATTCGCCCGCCGCGGCGCACCGGCGCAAATGCAACCATGACAATCCACGGCGCGCCGCTTCCAGGCCAGACGCTCGACGCGATGCCCGGACGCACGACGCCGCAGAGGAAACCAACCGGTGACGGACATCAATGAAGCCGCCTCGGGCGGCACCCGCAAGCAACGGCCGGCGGTCGGCATCTCGCTGTTTGCGCGCGACGGCCAGGCGATCTGGGAAAACGGCATACACCAGAACATCGCGTTCCTCGCGATGATGCTCAAGCGCTCGGATCGCGTCGGCCCCGTCTACTTCCTGAACGGCGGCGACGCCAACGCACTGCCGGCCGGCCTCGAACTCGACGGCCTCGACATCCCGCTCGTGAAACCCGCCGACGTCACGCACGAACTCGACGTCGTGATCGAAATGGGCGCGCAGCTGCCGGTCGAATGGCTCAGGCACATGAAGGCGCTCGGCAAGAAAATCGCCGCGTTCTTCTGCGGGCACGTATATGCCGGCCTGTGCGAAACCCCGATCTTCGGCAAACCTTCGGGGCACGTCTTCAACGGCGCGCCTTTCGACGAAGTGTGGCTGCTGCCGCAATACAACAAGACCGCGGCGCCGATGCTGCAGACCATCCTGCGTGCGCCGGTCCACCTGATGCCGCACATCTGGTCGCCGTACTTCCTCGAGCGCCGCATCGCCACGCTCGCCGCGGAAGGCGCGACGTTCGGCTATCGGCCCGGCCGCCGCCCGTGGCACCTGGCGATGCTCGAACCGAACATCTCGGTCGCCAAGTCCTGCCACTACCCGATGCTCGCGTGCGACGAGTTCTATCGTGCGCGTCCGGACGCGGTTCAACACATGTTCGTCGTGAACGCGTTGCACATGAAGGAGCATCCGACCTTCGTGCACTTCGCGAACAGCCTCGATCTCGTGCGCCAGCACAAGGCGACCTTCGAGCCGCGCCTCGACCTGCCGGGCTTCATGGCGCGCCATGCGGATGCGGTCGTGTCGCACCACTGGGAGAACGGGCAGAACTACCTGTATTACGACGTGCTGCATGGCGGCTATCCGCTGATCCACAACTCGACGCTGATCGGCGACGCCGGCTATTACTACCCGGACTTCGATTCTGCGGCAGGCGGCCGTGCGCTGCTCGACGCGTGGCTGCATCACGACGAACGCCTCGACGACTATCGCGCGAAGGCCGGCCGGCTGCTGCAGTCGGTCTCGATCGACAACCCCGCGAACCTCGACGCGTTCGTCTCGCGTCTGGTCGCCTGAACCGGAGAATACGCATGTCGGACTCCAATGCCCGTCAAGCGCCCGGCGAGGGCAAGCGTCTCGTCGTCGGCGTGTCGCTGTTCGTGCGCGGCGCCGGCCAGTCGCTGTGGGAAAACGGCATCTTCCAGAACTGCCTGCTGCTGATCCTGCTGCTGCGCCAGTCGCCGCTCGTCGCTCAAGCCGTGATGGTGAACGGCGGCGAACAGGTCGCCGATCCGCAAATGATGCTCGGCGAATGGGACGTGCCGCTGCTGTCGATGGACGAAGCGCTGCAGCGCTGCGACGTGCTGATCGAAATGAGCGCGCAGTTCGGCGCGGACTACCTGCGCGCGTTCCGCGAGCGCGGCGGCAAGGTCGTCACGATGCGGGTCGGCAACGACTACGTGATCGACATCGAACGCGCGATGTTCGACAAGCCGTCGGGTTTCCTGTTCTCGGGCGCGCCGTACGACGCCGTGTGGACGATTCCCGAATTCGAGCGCTCGTGCCTGCACTATTACCAGACGGGCCTGCGCGCGCCCGTCACGATCGTCCCGCACATCTGGCATCCGATGCTGTTCGACAAGGCGCGCGCGACGCTCGGCGCCGGCTTGTCGTTCGGCTATCAGCCCGGCAAGCCGCGCTGGCGCGTGACGATGTTCGAGCCGAACATCTGCATGGTGAAGACGAGCGTCATCCCGATGCTGGTGGCCGAGGAAGCGTATCGGGCACAGCCCGATTTCCTCGAGTTCGTGCGGGTGTGCAACACGCTGCACCTGAAGGAACACGCGACGTTCGTCCATTTCGCGAAGAGCCTCGACATCGTGAACCACGGGATCACGACGTTCGAGAGCCGCTACGCGGTGTACGAGTTCATGGCCGCTTACGGCGACGCGGTGGTGTCGCACACGTGGGAAAACGCGCAGAACTACCTGTACTACGAGCTGCTGTACGGCGATTACCCGCTGATCCACAATTCGCCGTTCCTCGGCAAGGCCGGTTATTTCTATCCGGACTTCGACTGCCAGGCCGGCGGCCGCGCACTGCTGAAGGCGTTCGCCGAGCACGACGCGAACCTGGAAGCGTACCGCGAGCAGTCGAAGCACGTGCTCAGCTCCGTCAGTATCTACAACCCCGAGAACGTCGCCGCTTATACGGACGCGATCACCACCCTCTATCGCGACACGTGACGCGCCGCCTGCTCCGGAACCCGACGACATGAATGCACACTCGCCCCTCACCCGCGCCAAATGGCTGATCGGCTGCGCCGTCGCTTCGATCGCGATCGGTGCGCACGCGCAATCGGCCGGCGATTCGGCCGACACGCTGCTCAGCGACTCGGCGGCGGTGCTCAGGCAGCTCGACGCCGGCCAGTACGGCGCGGTGTGGACCAACGCCGCCCCGTTCGTGAAGGCCCGCATCAAGCAGGACCCGTTCGCGGCGGACATGCAGCGTGCCCGCCAGTCCGTCGGCGCGGTGCGCCAGCGCGGCTGGGCGCAGATCACGCGGATCCGCTATACGAACACGTCGACGATGCCCGACGGCCTCTACGCGAACGTCGACTACACGACGACGCTCGCAAGCGGCTCGACCGTGTTCGAAAAGCTGAGCTTTCGCCTCGACGACGACGGCCAGTGGCACCTGACCGGCTATGTGCCGCGCCAGTCGCAAAACTACGCGCCCTAAGCCGCGCGTCGCCTGCCCCCTCCCGGAGCCGCCATGAAACTCAATGTCGCGATAACGATGAACGTGCAGCGCGACGCGACGCAGTCGATCTGGTACAACGGCGCGAACCAGCACTGCGTGTACCTGTACATGCTGCTGAAGCAGTCGCCGCTGATCGGCGAAGTCTGGCTTGCACACGACGACGGCATCACCGACTATCCGCAGGCGCTGATGATGGACGCGTTCGGCGACGCGCTGCGGCCGCTGTCGGCCGTCGTCCACCAGACCGACCTGCTGATCGAGATGAACGCGTTCATCGATCCGACCCACACGGATGCCGTGCGCCGGCGCGGCGGCAAGTGCGTGTCGTACCGGTTCGGCAACGACTACGTGATCGCCGTCGAGACGATCAACTTCGAGAAGAACCCGTGGCGGCCGAACCCGAACCGCGTGCAGTTCGACGAGATCTGGACCAATCCGCAGCACATGCACACGTGCGCCGCGTATTTCCAGGCCGTCTATCGCGCACCGGTGATCGAGCTGCCGCACATCTGGTCGCCGTATTTCATCGAGCGCAGCCTCGACGCCGATCCTGAACTGAGGGCGCGCTTCGGCTATCGCAACCACGGCACCGCGAAGCGCATCGCGTTCTTCGAGCCGAACCTGAACGTCGTGAAGAGCTCGATCGTACCGATGCTCGCCGCGAACGCGTGCTACGTCGAACACCCGGAGCTCGTCGAGCACGTGTACATGACCAACACGTTCGACAAGAAGGAAAACATCGCCTTCAAGCATCTCGCGCTCGGGCTCGAGATGGTGCGCGACGGCAAGGCGACCGCCGACGTGCGTGCGCCGTTCGTCGCGTGGGCCGCGCATCACACCGACATCGTCGTGTCCCACCACTGGGAAAACGGCCTCAACTACCTGCTGTACGACGCGCTGTACGGCAACTACCCGCTCGTGCACAACTCGCCGTTCCTGCGCGACGTCGGCTACTACTACCCGGACTTCGAGATCTTCGACGCGGCGCGCGCGATCGCGACCGCCGCGCAGACGCACGACGGGCGGCTCGACGATTACGCAGCCGCGGCCCGCCGCTGCCTGCACCAGGTCGACACGCTCGCCGACCACAACGTGCACGCGTATTCCGCGCAGATCCAGCAGCTGTTCGCCGGCCGCGCGCTCGGCTGACCTCATTCGTCGACGCTCCTGCCCATGACTCAGACCGTCCGTAATTTCGTCGTGATCGATTCGATTCACGGCCCGTTCGTCATCAACCGGCACTGCGCGTTTCAGGCCGAGGCATTGATCAAGACCGGGCGGCCGCATATCCAGGCCGAACTCGACGCAATCCTGCAGGTGATCGACCAGTTGCCGGACGATGCGATCGCTGTGGACGGCGGTGCGAATGCGGGGCTCGTATGCGTGCCGATCGCCCACCGGCTGCGTGCGCGCGGCGGCCGCGTATACGCGTTCGAGCCGCAGCGCACGCTGTTCCATGCGCTCGGCGGCACCGTCGCGCTCAACCAGCTCGACAACGTCCATCTGCTGAACATGGGGCTCGCGGGCGTCAACGGCACGATGAAGGTGCCCGACGTCGACTACGGGCAGGACGCCGATTTCGGCCTGGTCTCGCTCGTCGACGCGCACGCAGAAGGCGGCACGCCGACGCCGGTCGTCACGCTCGATTCGCTCGGCCTGCCGCGGCTGGATTTCCTGAAGCTCGACGTCGAAGGGATGGAGATCGACGCGCTGCGCGGCGCGCGCCGGCTGATCGAGACACATCTGCCCTGGTGCTGGGTCGAATACTGGAAAGTCGGCGAGGCGCCGATCATCGCGACCTTTGCCGGCCTCGACTATACGTTCTACCGGGTCGACAAACTGAACCTGCTTTGCGTGCCGAACGCGCGCTGGGACCGGCAGCGGCTGGTCATCTCGGTCGAGCCGATCGCCATCGAAGCGACGGCCGACAACGATACGCACCACCCGGCAGCGCCTGCCGCCAACACCGACGCGCCCGAAACGAACTGGAACCGCGCGCTCGACCACGAGTCGCGCTGCGAGTGGGGGCACGCGATCGACCGCTGGCAACGCGCGCGCGGCCGCGGGCTCGACGACGCTGCAATCGCGCTGCAACTCGCATCGTGCTACGGCTTCGCCGGTGCGCCCGACGCCGGGCTCGCGGCACTCGAACACTTCGGCGATCCGGCCGCGCTACCCGACGCGACGCGCGGCCGCATCGAGCTGGTGCGTTCGACGCTGCTGCTGCGCGCCGGCCGGCGCGACGAAGCCGCCCGCGCCACCATCGCGAGCGAAAACATCCTGACGGCCGCGCAGTTCGGGCTGCCGACCGAGCGGCTCTACCAGGGCCAGCCGCTGCAGGGCAAGCGGCTGCTGGTGCTCAGCTACGGCGGCGCCGGCGACCAGCTGCAGTACGCGCGCTACCTGCACGCGCTCGACACGCTCGGCTGCACGAGCGTGACCGTCGTCGTTCCGGATGCGCTGACGGGCCTGCTGCGTCACACGTTCCCACACATGGAGTTCATCGGCGCACATGGCGCGTGGGTCGACACGTCGCAGATCGCACACGACTACTGGTGTTCGTTCCTGGTGCTCGCCGCGCAGTTCGGCTACGCGCCGGCGCCCAAAGGATCGGCGGCCGCGTACCTGTCGTGCCCGCCCGCGCACGCGGCCGCGTGGCGCGAGCGCGTATCGCGCGACGGCCATGCCGCCGGCACGCGCCGCATCGGGCTCAACTGGCGCGGGCGCGACGAAAGCGACGCGCGCTTCCATCGCGCGGCCAGCCTGCGCGACTTCGCACCGCTGACGCGGATGCACGGCCACGCCGCGTACTGCATCAACCGCGACCTGTCCGCGCAATCCGAGCAATCGGACCTGCCGGTGACGTTCCCGCATCACACGATCGGCGATTTCAGCGACCTGGCGGCGCTGATGCTCGCACTGGATGCCGTGGTGACCACCTGCACCGCGCACATCCATCTCGCCGGCGCGCTCGGCGTGCCGGCCGTGCTGCTGCTCAGCCCGAAAGCCGACGCGCGCTGGGAAACCGGCTCGCGCACCGCGCTCTATCCGGGGATCCGGATAGAGCGCGCCGCGCGCATCGGGCAATGGGACGACGCCGTCGACCGCGCGATGGCGTTCGTGCTCGGCGGATTCGGGAAGGATTGATCGCTTGGCCGCGGCCGAAGCCGCTGCACGCGGATGATGTCGACGCGAGCCGCGAGCCGCGCGCTGTGCCAGGGCCCGTTACCGGCGCGAACAGGCGCTAGACCAGCACCCGATCGCCGCTCTGCGCGGCGAACACACGGCCATGCCGCCGCCCCGTCCGCGCGAGCACGGCGAAGCAACGCGCCGCCGGCCGGCTGGCGCCGCCGGATTGTTTGACGAGGCTGTCGGATACGCCGCGTGCGATCGCCGAATCGTCGCCGCACGCGCCCGCGATGACACCCGCGTAATAGTGCCGCGCAGCCAGCTCACGACTGCCGGCGTCGAGCGGCTTCATCCGCTGAATGTGACGCGCAATCGCCCCCAGGCCGTCGAGATACGGCGCGACGTCGACCGGCACATCGGTCGACTCGGCACCCAACTGCCACAGCATGTCGGCCAGCTCGGCGATCGCGACGAGCTCGCGCGCACCGCCCGCCTGCGTGCCCGTTCCGCCTCCGGCCTTCGTCCCCGCCATGCCCATGCCCCTTTTGCGTTTCGTCCCGGCCACGCGCCGGCCACGCCCGACACCGGCGTGCATCATGCACGCCACCTCGCCTGTTCCCGCACCATCACGCGGCGGCCGGCGACCGCCATGAAAAACGGATGCCCTGCGCCCAGGCGACGCCGGCATCCACAATGATCTGCCGGTCGACCTCGCTCTCCACGCCTTCGACGACGACGTGCCGCGCACCTTCATGCGCGAACGCGATCAGCCTGCGGAACTGGTAGCGACCGATCGCGTTCCGCTTGATCATCGACAGGATCGACCGGTCGAGCTTCACGATGTCAGGATTGCCGACCACCAGGTTGTTCAATGCGCTGAAGCCCACACCGAAATCGTCGATCGCGATGCGGCACCCGGTCTGCCGGAAGCGGTTCACGAACGAACGCCCCGCGACGGGATTCAGCGGCCCCGTCTCCGTGATCTCGACCACCAGCCGCGCCGCGACCGACGGCTCGCGCTCGAGCCGCCTGAAGATGGCGAGCCACGCGTCGTCGACAACCGCGCTCGTCGCCGCCACATTGCAACCGTAGACGGCAGCCCGATCGGCACGCAGCGCGTCGATCATCCTGCCGACCACGAGCCGGTCGAACCACCGCATCAGCCCGAGCGCCTCGAGGCGCGGCAGGAACGCGATCGGCGGCAGCGCATCGCGCTCGCCCCAGCGCAATCGCGCCAGGCATTCCTGGTACAGCACACCGCCCGACAGGTCGGCCCGGCACACGGGCTCGTGCGCGAACCCGAGCCGGCTTTCCACGAAACTGCGTACCGACGCGAGGTCGGGATGATCGTCGGGGGCGCCGAACACGAGATCGATTTCGTCACGATTCGCTTCCCGATTCGCCTCCAGGCGAGCTTCGACCGCATTCATCCGGCGCTCCGGCAAATGGCGAGCCGCCGATCGCGGCTCGACCTCAAGAAACATGCGGAGCAAGCCGACCATGACGCGCTCCGCCGCCTACCCGGCCCATCCTGTTATGTCGATCTTTTCCGGGAGCGTACTTTTCGCTTCGGCGCGCCGTCAAATTCGATATTTTTCAACGATATTCAGTTACTGGAAATACACCATGCATGCACGATACCGACTGTGCGGCAGGCCACACTAACGCAAATTGCGATACCGCGATCCGAATGCCGTTTATTTTTTTGTCCAGACAACCTTACCCGAATCAATTTCTCCCGAAATTTGCGTGCCTCGCAAATCAGGAAATTTCAATTAATCAGATAAATACCAGCCCGTGAAGCATCGCCCTCGCCCGCTGCCAAGCCCGCCGCAGCGGCCGCCGACACGGTTTGATCTTCGCCGAAAATCGGCCGCCGCCCGTCATTCGATCATCGCAGCGCTCAATTTCCCCGTTTCAGACTGATTATTAAATTTATAAACGGAATCAAAATGCCTTGAATCGATAATATCAATTTAAATCATATGATGATTATCGATTGAACCATATTTAACAATCTTAAAGACTTGTTAACCTATAAAATAATTTCTGACGGACTTCCCTCGGAGCCGTCAAATTCGTGCCTTCAAAAACCGTCGAACCGATCGGGTTCGGCGGTTTCTTTTTTTAACGGCATTATTTCGTCAGACATTAGGGCGGGACAATCCCGATGGCGGGCTGCGGCGCAACGGTGTGCGCCGCGCGAAAATCGGGCCTTAAGCGGCCGATGCGCCGACCAGGTTCGCGAGCAGCGCGTCGTATTCGGCGACGAGCGCCGGATTCGCCGACGTATAGCGGCCGAGGATCTCGCGCTGGCGCCGCGTGTACGCTTCCCAGTCGTCATCGTGCGTATGCAGCGCGCGCAACAGCGCATCGGCGCCCTGCTGCACGTCGTTGTCCGGATAGTAGTAGCCGAGATCGGGCGCAAGGCTCGCGTTGTGCACGAGCGGATAGCCCTGCCAGCACACGTCGAAATAGAAATAGTTGAGCGGGTTCGACCATTGGTGCGACACGACGATATCGGTCAGGTCGGCCAGGAACAGCGGCGTATCGAAGCGCCCGACGAAGCTCGCCTTGCCCGCTCGCACGATGTCCAGGTAGTTCATCAGCATCACGAACTCGGGGCTGTCGTGCGCGAGGCGGTCCGCGTTCGTCACGTGCGTGAAGCAGATCGCGTCGGGATCGCGGCGATACGCTTCGTCGATGATCAGCATCGGATATACGCAGAACTTCACGACGTTGTGGTTCGGCTCCATCACCGTCAGCCGCTTGCCGGGCTCGCTGCGCGGCCGGTATTCGCCGCGCTCGGGCAACGTCTGCGCGCGCGCGCTCAGGAACATCGGATCCCACACGAACGGCACGACCCGCCCCGGGCAGCGGCGCAGCGACTGCAGGAACGGCAGCGACGACGGCGCGATCTGCGGAATCGCCCACACCTCGTCGTAGCCGCGGTTGATGAACAGCGAATCCCACAGCCGGCGGCCGAACAGCATCGATTCCATCGCGTTGATGTACTCGACGCCGCAGCAGTAGCTGACGAGCTTCGCGCCGCGCGACTTCAGGTAGGCCGTCTGCTCGTCGTCGATCTGCCCGCCGAGCTCGATTACCACGTCGAGCGAATCCTTCATGTCCGCGAACGCGCGCGTGTCGTACACGCTGCGATCCCACGGCAGCGCATCGGTGAGCGGCACATCGGTGGTGTTGACCAGCGTCACGCGGTAGCCGTGCGGCGAAGCCATCAGCAGCTTCGCGAGAAACAGCGCGTTCTGCTTGATGCCGTTGATCCACAGGCTTTCGTCGGGGGCACGCAGGCCGATCGTGATACCGATGCGCAGGCCGTTCAGGACAGGGGACGTCATCGTCGGCGGGATGGAAGGTTGGATGGGGATGGAATGGACGCAGTGTAGCGCGCGAAGCGCCGCCCGCGTCAAGCGGCGCACGCCGGCGGCCACCCGGCATTCTAGCGAAGCGCCGGCCGCATACTGTCAGGGATGGTCAGCGCGCGGCCGGCGCATGCAAATTCGCGAGATGGTTGTGCGATACTCCGGCGACCAGCCGCGCTACCGGGCTGCCGGGGGGTGCCGGGCGGTATCGGCATCCAGGGCGGGCAGAAAACGACCTCGCAGCAACGCTGCTGAAAAAATGGCTGACAGAATGGAACGCGACGCCGCGCAAGTCTTCCGGGCAATCCATCACGAACAGGGGCGGCACCTGCGGGAAATCGTGCCCGGCCGCACTGCCGCGCCGAAACTCGCTGCGCCGCCCCCCTGCCGTCACCCGCTGCGCGGCCTTCGGAGCGCGCGGTGATCGTCCTCAGCCATTTCAGTCACGACGCGCCCGCCAGCCTCGACAACCACCGGCAGTACGCGCAGGCGCACGGGTATCGCCACGAAATCGTCGACGCCTCCGCGATGCCGCACGCGCTGCCGTTGCGGGCGCTGTATCGCTACGAATCGCTGCTCCATGTGCTGCGCGGCGCACTGCCCGACGAACTCGTGCTGCTGCTCAGCGAAGACGCGGCAATCATCGAGCCCGTCGCGCTCGATCGCCTGATGAGCGGCCGCGACATGCTGCACGTCGACGCGTTCGCGCGCCCGCTGCCGCAGGTCGACGTGCAGATCTGGCGCAATACGGCGGCCGTGCGGGCGATCGTGATGCGGCTCGTACAGCGCTGCAAGCTCGGCAGCGAGCCTCGGCTGACGTCGGAGGCCGCGCTGTTCGCGGAGCTCGATACGCATCACTACATGACGCCGATCGACGGGCTGTATCCGGTCATGCCGTCCAGCCCCGACCTCGATCCGATGTGGAGCCGCGAACCGACGTTCGCGATCAGCATCGACGACACGCCGCACGATCCCGAACGGAAAGGCACGACGCCCCGTTTCCGCGACACGCTCGTGGCGTACGTGAATCGATGCCGTGCCGCCGGCCGGCCGATGTTCTCGTTCGATCACGACGCTCCCGGCACGCCGGACGAAGCCGCCGAGCGCAGCACCTACAATCCGGGCCGCCCGATTGCGTTGATGACGCTCTACACGCCGAACATCGGCAGCTATGCGCGCGTTGCCGAACGGAATTTCCGGCGCTACTGCGACGCACACGGCTACACGCTCTACGTGCATCGCGACATTCCCGCCGAGATCGGCATGAACGCGACCGGCAACTGGTTCAAGCCGTGGCTGCTGCATGCGTACCTGCAGCATCACGAATGGGTCGTGTGGCTCGATGCCGACGTGCTGATCGCCGACCAGCAGAAAGCGCTGGCGCCGCTGCTCGAAGGCCGCGACTGGCTGCTCGCGCACGACATCGGCCAGTGGGCGTTCAACTCGGGCGTGATGGCGTTCCGGCGCACTGAGCGCAACGACGCGATGCTGCGCGACATGATGGCGACGATCGCCGCGCTGCACGACCGGTCGAGCGTCTATGCCAGCGACGGCGACCAGCTGCATTTCATTCGCGCGATGGAACACGACGACCAATTGCATGGCGAAGGCGTGGCCGATCTCGTCAGCTTCAACACGCCCTGGCTGTTTCGTCGCGCGGACAGCTACATCGTGCATTACTACGGGATGTGGTCCGCGATGCGCGCGCTGATGATGTCGCACGACGACGGGGTGCTGCGCTGATGCCCTCGTCGGGCGTGGCTGACACTGCTGGACGATTGTGCTGCCCGGCCGTACGGTTCGCGGGATGCCGGGAAGCAAGGCGAGCAATGCGTTGTGATGGGTCCTCGAGCCGTTGATCGCGGCGTTTGCGCGGGCGTCCTCCAGGAGCGGGCGACGACGCACGAATGCAGGGATTCGTTACGCAACGACGATCAATTTCTCAAACCAGCCTTGATGGGAGGTCAAATTGGAACAGATCGGGTATTCGTGGCCAACCTTTGACCAACTCACGCAGCATCTGGTCAAGTCGATCAATCCGAACAGAATTCTGGATATCGGGGCCGGAGGCGGGAAGTACGGGCGCCTGCTCAGGAAGGTCGTGCCGGATTGCCAGTTCACGGCGCTGGAGTGCGATGAGGAGGCACATCCCTTCCTGATCGAGAACGGGTACGACGACATCATTCCCGGTGTCGGCGACACGCTTTATGAACGATCCGGCGACTCGTACGACACGGTCATTCTGGGAGATGTCATCGAACACATGCGTCACTCCCATGGCCGCGATCTATTGGAGTTTCTCAACTATCGATCGCGATACATCATCATCTCGACCCCCGAGTGCATGCCGATGAGCGGAGCCTCGTACTTCGAGAGCCACAATTCCGTATGGCGGCCCGATTCATTCATGTGGCATGACTTCTGGGCGCACCAGCAATGCGGGATCATGCACTTTTACCTGCTCAGAGGGCACCTCGACTGGAACGCGATGCGTCTCGACTCTCTCGTGAACTCGGCAAACGCTTCGAATCTGTTCAATACGCGCGCCAGCAGCGAACTGGAGTCCGCAAACGAACAATTGCTCCAGCCAGTCAACCTGACGCTCCATGACTCCCGGTACATGGAAAAAATCGATGGCGACCAATATGCAGTATTTCGCCCGATCTGATGTCACGGGCGCGACCGGATCCGAAATCCACGCATCCTGCTTGCCCGGTGAATGAAAAAGGCGCCACGCGGCGCCTTTTTCACGATTGACGAAACGCTCGCGGAACCAGAAGCCGGGCGCGGCCCCGCGAGGCCCCTCATCGCATGCCGGCGCGTGGCCGGCTCACACGGATTACCGTCAGATCGCCGCAATCGTCGGCGCCACGGCGGCCGGGTCGGTGATACTGGCCTTGCCGGTTTCGACGTGCCCCGCGATGCGGCGCGTCCAGCCCGCGTTCCCCGCCACTGCGAACTGCAGGTCGTACCAGTGGCTGCTGCACGACAGATCCCAGTGCGCTTCGACGCGCTGCCCCGCCGGAACCGTCAGCGTGCGCGCTGCCCCGCCGTACGCGACATCGGTCGCCGTGACCGTGAGCGCACCGGTGCCCGCGTTGGCGATCGTCACATACACGTCGCCGTTGGCGGTGTCGTAGCACGGCGTGATTTCAGGCTTCGCAGCGGCATCCGCAGCAGCCGATCCGCCAAAGCGCCGGAAATAGCCGTTCGGCCCCCACACGCTCACCAGGTAGTTGCCGTTCGCATCGAGCGCCCACGTATCGGTCAGCTGCTTGCCCGCTTCGACCGTGTAGCGGCGCGGCATCGCGGTTGCGTCGCCCGTATAGACCCAGAAGTGCGCGCCCTGCGTGCCGGTGTTCGCGAACGTCAGCGCATAGCCCTGCGCCTGGAGCTGGCCCGTCACGTGCAATTCGTACGGCAGCGCGCGCGCCGGCCGTGTGCCGGGCTCCTGTGCCGTCACGACCTGCTGCGCGGTGCTGGCCGGCGCGGTCTGCGACGACGCGCGCGAGCACTGCAGGTCCGCCTGCGCGACATACGCCTGCGTGCTCGGCAGGGTCGGCAGCGTGGCATCCGATTTCGAGAAATCGAGCGCCGACGTCAGGTCGCCGCAGATCGCGCGGCGCCACGGCGAGATGTTCGTTTCCATCACGCCGAAGCGCTTCTCGATGAATTGCAGCACCGACGTGTGATCGAAGACCTGCGAGCAGACGAAGCCGCCCTTCGACCACGGCGAGACCACGAACATCGGCACGCGCGGGCCGAGGCCATACGGCAGGTTGTCGGCCGTGTACGTGCCCGTCTGCGTCGAGGTCACGACGTTGTGCCGTTCGAGCGAGACATCCACGGTGCTCATGCCGGAGCCCGGCAGCGTCGGCGCCGACGGCGGCACGACGTGATCGAAGAAGCCGTCGTTCTCGTCGTACATGATGAGCAGGACGGTCTTGCTCCACACGTCGGGATTCGATGTCAGCGCATCGAGAATCGTCGACAGGTAGTACGCGCCGTACAGCGGCGTGAACTTCGGGTGCTCCGAATACGCGGCGGGCGGCAGCAGCCACGATACCTGCGGCAGCGCGTTCGCCTGCACGTCGGCCTTCAGCTGCGTGATCGGGCGCGTGCTCATCCCGCGCGTCTGCAGCGACGAACCAGCCGGCGCATTCACGAAGTTGTTGAAGCACGCGAGCATGTTCGTGCCGTAGTTGCCGGTGAAGTTGTCGAACCCGGTGCCCTGCTGGTAGATCTGCCACGAGATGCCCGCTTTCTCGAGGCGCTCCGGGTAGGTCGTCCAGCTGAAGGGCGGCAGCTTGATCTTGTCGAACTGGTTGTCGATGTAGTCGGTGTTGTCGAGCAGCGGGCCGCCGCCCGTGCCGAGCGGGTCGACCATACCCGTCATCAGGTACATGCGGTTCGGGTGCGTGTTGCCCGGAATCGAGCAGAAGTAGTTGTCGCACACGGTGAACGCATCCGCGAGCGCGTAATGGAACGGGATGTCGTCGCGAACGTGATAGCCCATCGTCATGTTCGACTTCTGCACGGCCCACTGGTCCGCGCGGCCGTTGTCGATCGCGCCGTGCGTCGTCGCCCACGTATGCGGCAGGCCGCCGATACATTGCGCGTTGACGCCCGGGTTGGTCGTGTCGTAGCGGAACGGCGCGATCACGCTCGACGTGTCCTCCTGCCGCGGCTGGAACCACACCGGCTTGCCGTTCGGCAGCGTGACCGGGAAGCGGTCGTTGTAGCCGCGCACACCGCTCAGGTGGCCGAGGTAGTGGTCGAACGAGCGGTTTTCCTGCATGAACACGACGATGTGCTGCACATCCTGGATCGTGCCCGTCACGGAATTCGGCTCGATCGCCAGCGCCTTGCGGATCGATTCCGGCAGCAGTGCGGTGGCGGCGGTCGCGCCGGCGAGGCCGGCGGAGAACTTCAGAAAGTCGCGTCGCGAATGGGTGGCCATGCTGGTTGCTCTTGATTGGATTTCTGGTGGAAACGGCCGGGATCAGGAAGCGGGCGAGGAGGCAGGCGCGGTGAAACCGGGCGGGCAGTGCATCTGCGCGGTGGCGACGGCGGCACCGCCGCACGCGGCCTTCTGCTGCGCGACGGGCGCGGCGGGTGAAGTCAGGTCGTCGTTGCAGGCGCCGAGGAGTGCTGTCAGCGCGATCAGACCAACGACCGCGAAAGGCCGCAGGGCCGACTTTCGCATAACGGTTCTCCGTGGGGGTAATGACGTGACACAGGCGCGGGTGCACGCCGGTCATATCGACGGCGAGATGCTAAGTTCGACGTGTGACACGACAGTGTCGCGCGACAGGGGCCGACGTGCATGCAGATGCCCGCGTTGGTGCGGAAATGGCGGGGGCGCCGTCGACAGAAAGGCAAGAGCGGTCATCGTCGGCAGGACGGGAGATTCGAAGGAGCCGATGTAGCGCGGGGAGCGGCACACACCGGGAAAAGCGCGCCATTTCAACGGACGGCGGACCGCTGCATCGTCATGGATGGCCAGCAACGAACCGGACGATGCCTGGCCCTTTTTCGAGCGGCTACATCGTCCACCGCCCGGTTTCAATCGCCGCCTCCATCATTTTGATGGTGAGCGGACGCTCCAGTATTTTGTCCCGGGCGTCGGTGCTAAATGGCGACCTGAATACTGTCATCAAGAATCGGCCCAATCCCAGTTTCCGGGAAGGGTAATAATAATCAACGTCGAAATCGGAAATATCGACACCAAACGTTTCCGAAAATCTTCGCATCAATCTCAACATGGCCCTGTCTGAAATTTCAAGGTCGATGCAAAGATCCGTGTCCTCGGTAATCTCGAGCTCGCCCCATAGTGGCGAATCGGCCTCATCCCGCACCATCTCTATCAGACGACCGTCCATTAAAAGCGATCCTCCTGCTTGACCAGGCCATTGTACGTGACTGTCGAGCGATACATGATGACTGATATATCGATAGCGGTAATGATCCAACCAACCACCGGTACGGCCCGCCCGACAAAGGCGCCGAGCTCCCGGGTAAATTTGATCTTGAGCAGCAGGAGACTCTTGAATGACGTTACCGTCGGCAGAATTTTGTACTTGAGTTCGTAGGGCAACACCTTTCTCGATACCCTGGATGCGATCGAGGTTCCCTTGACCGCTCCGCCGAATTTCCCTCTGGTCGGCACGAACCTTTGACCCAACAAAATCATTGCGATTCCAACAGCATCATCGATACCCAATTCGTCACAAGCCACGTCGATAACAATCAGGCAGAAAAGTTCTGGCGGAGTAAGGTTGATGTGAATTCCGTATTTATATTTGTTCGCCATCTC
Source organism: Burkholderia puraquae (assembly GCF_002099195.1). Taxonomy (GTDB): domain Bacteria; phylum Pseudomonadota; class Gammaproteobacteria; order Burkholderiales; family Burkholderiaceae; genus Burkholderia; species Burkholderia puraquae. The sequence continues at coordinate 16,667 of NZ_NBYX01000022.1, forward strand.
GGTCTTTCTCTCGGCTACATTGCGCAGGACACCGGGCCGCACATCCCGGCGATTACGCTAACGCAACCATGTCGCGCATGGGCAGGAACGCGCAGCTGTTTCTCCAATCGAGCCTGATTTTCCGGACACCCCGGAAGGCAGTCGCGATCGCGCGGCCTTTCTCCACAAGAGGAAGCAGTCAGTTCGTTTTGGCGAAGAAGTCCGGACGGGGCCGCTTTCGATCTTTGATCAACTGTTGCAACGGGCAGACCGGTGCAAGGCAGCGCGACAGCGCATGTCGAGCGGCCGGTCACCGGCGAGAATCCCGGGATTATTCAAAAATCCTGACACGCAAATTATTCGTTTTTTGTCTACGCGCGACGAGAGCGACGATCACAACACAGGAATGCGATGTCGTCCTGATGCAGGCACATCAGGTGTTCACAGCCGGATGGTGTCGGAGACGCTCGGATAATACGGGGCACGATAGCCCGTGCGTGAGAGCCGGCAACGGCCCTCACGCGTATGCAACGCTCAGCCTTCCGCCATCATCAGCAACTGCGCGCCATCCGAAACCTGATCGCCGACGCCGTACAGCACTTCCGCGACGACGCCCGCGCTCGGCGCGCCGATCGTGTGCTCCATCTTCATCGCTTCCATCACGATCAGCGGCGTGCCGGCTTCGACCTTCTGGCCCGGCTCGACCAGCACCGCGATCACCTTGCCCGGCATCGGCGCGGTCAAGCGTCCGCCGCCCTGCTCCGCATCGCCCGCATGCGCGAGCAGGTTGCGCCATTCGAACGTCTCCGATGCGCCCTGCGTGAACACATGGAACGTGTCGCCGTCCGCATACACGCGGCCGCTGCTGCGCACGCCGCCGAGCGTCACGTCGAAATCGAGCGGCGTGGCGCCGCGCGTCCACGCGAACGGTTGCGCGGCTTCATCGCCGGTCGCGATACGCGCACCGGCGCCGTCGTCCTCGTACGTGACCGTCACGTCCGCTTCGCGCTCGGCCGCATGCCATTCGAGCGTGCGGCGATAGCCGCCGTTCAGTCGCCAGTCCGGCAGCGCGCGCCACGGCGACGAACCCTGCGCGGCCGCGCCGCGTTCGCGCGCGAGCAGCGCCGCACACGCGAGCGCAAGCGTCGCGCGCGGCGGCTGTTGCGGCGCGAACAGCGCATCGTGGTTGCGCTCGATCAGCCCCGTGTCGAGATCGGCCGTCGCGAACGGTTCGCACGCGACGATCCGCTGCAGGAACGCGGCGTTCGTGTGCAGGCCGACCACCTCGCATGCACGCAACGCTCGCAGCATCAGGCCCAGCGCTTCCGCACGGTCTGCGCCATGGACGATCAGCTTCGCGATCATCGGATCGTAGAACGGCGTGATCGCATCGCCTTCGCGCACGCCGCTGTCGACGCGCACCGGCGCACCGATCGCAAACTCGACGCCTTCCGGCAGCCGCAGATGCTTCAGCGTGCCCGTCGACGGCAGGAAGCCGCGCGCCGGGTTCTCCGCGTAGAGGCGCGCCTCGAGCGCATGGCCCTGCACGCGCAGTTCGTCCTGCTTCAGCGGCAGCGGTTCGCCGGATGCCACGCGCAGTTGCCATTCGACCAGATCGAGGCCCGTGACCATCTCGGTGACCGGATGCTCGACCTGCAGGCGCGTGTTCATTTCCATGAAGTAAAACGCGTCGCCCGTCATGATGAATTCGACGGTGCCCGCGCCGACATAGCCGACCGCGCGCGCGGCCGCGACAGCCGCTTCGCCCATCGCACGGCGCAGGTCGTCGGGCAGGCCCGGCGCCGGCGCTTCTTCAAGCACCTTCTGGTGACGGCGCTGCACCGAGCAATCGCGGTCGAACAGGTACACGGCGTTGCCGTGCGTGTCGCCGAACACCTGCACCTCGACGTGGCGCGGGCGCGTCAGGTATTTCTCGATCAGCACGCGATCGTTGCCGAAGCTGCTCGCGGCTTCGCGCTGGCACGACGCGAGCGCCGCCGGGAAATCGCCGGAGCGCTCGACCACGCGCATCCCCTTGCCGCCGCCGCCCGCGCTGGCCTTCAGCAGCACCGGATAGCCGATCTCGTCGGCTTCGCGATGCAGGTTGGCCGCTACCTGGTCGTCGCCGTGATAGCCGGGCACGAGCGGCACGGCGGCGGCGTGCATCAGCGCCTTCGCGGCGGCCTTCGAACCCATCGCCGCGATCGCGTCGACCGGCGGCCCGATGAAGACGATGCCGGCCGCTTCGCACGCATGCGCGAAATCTTCGTTCTCCGACAGAAAGCCGTAGCCGGGGTGGATCGCCTGCGCGCCGGTGGCGCGCGCCGCTTCGATGATGCGCTCGATGCGCAGGTAGCTGTCGGCCGCGGCCGAGCCGCCGATGTGCACGGCCTCGTCGCACGCGGCCACGTGTTTCGCGTTCGCGTCCGCGTCGGAATAGACGGCGACGCTCGCGATTCCGAGACGTTTGCACGTCGCGGCGACGCGGCACGCGATTTCGCCGCGGTTGGCGATCAGAATCTTGTCGAACATGGCTTCGGTGTCGTCCGGAAAGAGTAGGTCACGCGCGCTGCGCGATCATTCACGCCACGACGGCGTGCGCTTTTCGAGGAAGGCCGCAATCCCTTCGCGCGCTTCCGCGCCGGCGCGGGTTCGCGCGATCCAGTCGGCGGTCTGCTCGATCAGCGCCGCGTCGAGCGGGCGGCCGGCCACATCGGCAACGAGCCGCTTGCACGCCTTCACCGCGTCGGGGCCGTTCGCGACGAGCGTCGCGGCCAGCTTCGCGACCGTGTCGTCGAGCGCATCGGCCGGCACCGCGTCGTGAATGAAGCCGAGCGACGCCGCACGCGCGCTGTCGAACACCTCGGCCGTCGTGAAGTAGCGGCGCGCCGCGCGCTCGCCCATCGCACGCACCACGTACGGGGCGATCGTCGCGGGAATCAAGCCGAGCCGCGCTTCCGACAGGCAGAACTTCACGCCGTCGGCGGCGATCGCGATATCGGCCGCCGCCACCAGGCCCACGCCGCCCGCATATGCATCGCCATGTACGCGCGCGATCACCGGCTTGCCGCAGCGATGGATCGCCTCGAGCATCCGCGCGAGCTTGCGCGCATCGGCACGGTTCTCGTCGTCCGAGTAACCGGCCATCTTCTTCATCCAGTTCAGGTCCGCGCCCGCGCAGAACGCCGTGCCTTCCGCGGCGAGCACGATCGCGCGCACGCCTGCATGCGCGTCGAGCCATTCGAACGCGGTGGTCAGCTCGGCGATCGTCGTCTCGTTGAACGCATTGCGCACGTCGGGACGCGCGAGCGTGACGGTTGCCACGCGACCGGCTTCGCTTACCTTGATCGTTTCGTATCGCATCGTTCAGCCCTCCCGGCCGTTACATGCGGAACACGCCGAAGCGCGTCTCGTCGATCGGCGCGTTCATCGATGCGGCGAGGCCGAGGCCCAGCACGTCGCGCGTCTGCGCGGGATCGATCACGCCGTCGTCCCACAGCCGCGCGCTCGCGTAGTACGGATGGCCCTGGCGCTCGTACTGCTCGCGGATCGGCTGCTTGAACGCTTCTTCCTCGTCGGTCGACCACGAACCGCCCTTCGCCTCGATGCCGTCGCGGCGCACCGTCGCGAGCACCGATGCGGCCTGCTCGCCGCCCATCACCGAGATCCGCGCGTTCGGCCACATCCACAGGAAGCGCGGCGCGAATGCGCGGCCGCACATCCCGTAGTTGCCGGCGCCGAACGAGCCGCCGATGATCACCGTGAACTTCGGCACCTTCGCGTTCGACACGGCCGTCACCATCTTCGCGCCGTGCCGCGCGATGCCTTCGTTCTCGTACTTGCGCCCGACCATGAAGCCCGTGATGTTCTGCAGGAACACGAGCGGGATCTTGCGCTGGCAGCACAGCTCGATGAAATGCGCACCCTTCACGGCCGATTCGGAGAACAGGATGCCGTTGTTCGCGACGATCCCGACCGGGTGGCCCCAGATGTGCGCGAAGCCCGTGACGAGCGTCGTGCCGTAGCGCGCCTTGAATTCGTCGAACTCGGAATCGTCGACGATGCGCGCGATCACCTCGCGCACGTCGAACGGCTTGCGCGTATCGACCGGAATCACGCCGTACACGCTCTTCGCGTCGTAGCGCGGCGGCTTCGGCTCGCGCAGCGCGACCGGCGTCGCAATCTTCGGCGCGAGATGATCGACGATGTTGCGCGCGATCGACAGCGCATGCGCGTCGTTCTGCGCGAGATGGTCGGCCACGCCCGACAGGCGGGTATGCACGTCGCCGCCGCCGAGATCCTCGGCGCTCACTTCCTCGCCGGTCGCGGCCTTCACGAGCGGCGGCCCGCCGAGGAAAATCGTGCCCTGCTCCTTCACGATGATCGACTCGTCGCTCATCGCCGGCACGTACGCGCCGCCGGCCGTGCACGAGCCCATCACGACGGCGATCTGTGCGATCCCCGCGGCCGACATCGTCGCCTGGTTGAAGAAGATACGGCCGAAGTGGTCGCGATCGGGAAACACGTCGTCCTGGTTCGGCAGGTTCGCGCCGCCCGAATCGACGAGGTACACGCACGGCAGCCGGTTTTCCGCGGCGATTTCCTGCGCGCGCACGTGCTTCTTCACGGTGACCGGGTAGTAGGTGCCGCCCTTGACCGTCGCGTCGTTGCACACGATCACGCATTCGCGGCCGGCGATCCGGCCGATCCCGGTGATGACGCCCGCACCGGGCGCGTCGTCGTTGTACATGCCGTTCGCCGCGAGCTGCGAGAACTCGAGGAACGGCGCGCCCGGATCGAGCAGTTGCGCGATGCGGTCGCGCGGCAGCAGCTTGCCGCGCGACAGGTGCTTGTCGCGCGCGGCCTGGCCGCCGCCCTGCGCAAGCTTTTCGATCTTCGCGCGCAGGTCGGCGACGACCGCCTCGAGCGCGGCGGCATTCGTGCGGAAGTCTTCCGAACGCGGGTTCAGTTTCGATTCGATGATCGGCATCGACGGGGCTCCGTTCGCGTGACGTGGGGCGTTACATCGTTTCCGCGAACAGCTCGCGGCCGATCAGCATCCGGCGGATCTCGCTCGTGCCGGCGCCGATCTCGTACAGCTTCGCATCGCGCCACAGGCGGCCGACCGGGTATTCGTTGATGTAGCCGTTGCCGCCGAGGATCTGGATCGCCTCGCCGGCCATCCACGTCGCCTTCTCGGCCGTGTAGAGGATCACGCCCGCGCAATCCTTGCGCACCTGGCGAATGTGGTCGCTGCCGGCCGAGTCGAGGTGGCGGCCCACCGCGTACAGGTACGCGCGGCACGCCTGGAACGTGGTGTACATGTCGGCGACCTTGCCCTGGATCAGCTGGAATTCGCCGATCGACTGGCCGAACTGCTTGCGATCGTGGATATACGGCACCACCGCGTCGAGGCACGCGGCCATGATGCCCGTCGGGCCGCCCGACAGCACTGCGCGCTCGTAGTCGAGGCCGCTCATCAGCACCTTCACGCCGCCGTTGAGCTGCCCGAGGATGTTTTCCTCCGGCACTTCGACGTCCTGGAACACCAGCTCGCCCGTGTGCGAGCCGCGCATGCCGAGCTTGTCGAGCTTCTGCGCGACCGAGAAGCCCTTCATGCCCTTCTCGACGATGAACGCGGTAATGCCGCGCGCGTTGGCTTCGATGTCGGTCTTCGCATAGACGACGAGCGTGTCGCAATCCGGGCCGTTGGTGATCCACATCTTCGTGCCGTTCAGCACGTAGCGATCGCCGCGCTTGTCGGCGCGCAGCTTCATGCTGACGACGTCGGAGCCGGCGTTCGGCTCGCTCATTGCGAGCGCGCCGATGTGCTCGCCCGACACGAGCTTCGGCAGGTACTTCTGCTTCTGCGCGTCGGTGCCGTTGCGGTGGATCTGGTTCACGCACAGGTTCGAGTGCGCGCCGTACGACAGGCCGATCGATGCCGACGCGCGCGAGATCTCTTCCATCGCGACCATGTGCGCGGTGTAGCCCATGTTCGCGCCGCCGTATTCCTCGGCGACCGTCATGCCGAGCACGCCGAGATCGCCGAACTTCTTCCACAGATCCATCGGAAACTGGTCGGTGCGATCGACCTCCGCCGCACGCGGCGTGATTTCCTTCGCCGCGAACGTCGCGACGGCGTCGCGCAGCATCTCGATGTCTTCACCGAGCATGAATTGCACACCGGGCAGGTTGATCATGTCTCCTCCGTCTCCAGAAAGTGTGTGGCACCCACCGATTTCTGAGTTTCGCTCAGATCGAATGAATGCACATATTCATTGACCAATACAGCGTAAATTTTGCACAGTTTCGCGCCTCGCCGGGTTCGTCGTCAATAGTTTTTTGAGTGACACTCAGATATCATGCGGAGATGACAGCCGCTACCGCCGACACCATGACCGCCACCGTCAAAGCCGACCGCGCCGACACGTCGCGCGCGCCCGCCGGGCGCAAATCCCAGCAGCGCGTGCAGGACATTCTGCGCGCCGGCCGGGAAGTGTTCGCCGAAAAAGGTTACGAGCATGCGACGGCCGCCGAGATCGCGCAGCGCGTGGGCGTGTCGGAGGCAACGGTGTTCAGCTACTTCCGCGGCAAGCGCGAGCTGTGCGCGCGCGTGATCGCGGATTGGTACGACGAAAACATCGCCGCGTTCGAGCACGGGATGCCGCAGGACGCGTCGGTGCAGCAGCAGTTCGCGTTCATCGTGCGCACCCACCTGCGGCTGATGCTGGTGAACGGCACGGGCCTGTGCGCACTGGTGCTGTCGGAAGGCCGTGCGAAGCAGCATGCGCTGAGCGACGAGCTCACCGCGCTGCAGCGCCGCTACACCGCACCGCTGATGGACGTGCTCGCGCGCGGCCAGGCGGCCGGGCAGGTGCGCACCGACCTGCCGCTGAGCCTGCTGCGCTCGATGGTGTTCGGGCCGATCGAGCACGTGCTGTGGGATGCGATCCTCGGGCATCGCAAGCTCGATACGGAAACGACGGCCACGCAGCTCGTCGACATGCTGTGGGCCGCCGTGCAGCCGCCGGCGCCGGAACAGGCGGCGCTCGTGCGCTTCAGGAATGAAGTGGCGGAAGCCATGCGGCGGCTGGAAGGGGAAAGCACGCGCGGGTGACGCACGGCGGGCGGCATGCCCGCCACCTCATCGCCGCTTCCCCGGCGTCACGGGGTTCGGGGCCGCTACGACGCTTCGCCGACGCGCAGCGGCGCGCGGCTCTGATCGTTGTTCAAATGGACGAACTTGCGCAACAGGCGCATCAGTTCCTGCGAATCGTCCTCGCCCATCCCGTCGAACAGGCCCGCACGCAGCTCCTTCACCGACGGAATCAGATGCGTGAGCAGCTCGACGCCCGCCGGCGTCAACAACAAGCGGCGCTGACGTCGCGGCAGCACTTCGCGCACGATCAGTCCTTTCGCTTCGAGCCGGACCGCGAGATCCGCGGTCGTCGACGTGTCGAGCGCCACCCGCTGCGCGAGCGTCACCTGGTCGAGCCCCGGGCACTCGTAAATCATCCGCAGGACCGCGTACTGCACCGGCGTCACGTCCCGGCCCAGCTTCTCGTAGAACATCGCAACCGCGATCTGGTGCGCGCGCCGGATCAGGTGCCCGGGTTCGTCGTACAGATCGAGCGGGAAAGCCGGCGCGTCGGCGGGATTCGTTTTCTTCATGAATGAGTCGATGACATAAGCGGCGCGAGCCGATTGCGCGCGCCGACGGCATGGCGCTGCCTCGCGCCATTTCCCGGGAAAACCAGTATACCGCTCGCCTTGCCTCGGTCATTCTCGATGCGTACACTGAATCTCATTCAGTACACGGAATGAAAAGATGCCGCGTACCGGCGGCATCGACCTGATGGAGACGAAGAACGTGTTTCTCAAGAATGCTTGGTACGTGGCGTGCACGCCCGATGAAATCGACGGCAAGCCGCTGGGCCGCAAGATCTGCAACGAGTCGATGGTGTTTTACCGCGCGGTGGATGGCCAGGTCGCCGCGCTCGAGGACTTCTGCCCGCACCGCGGCGCGCCGCTGTCGCTCGGATTCGTGCGCGACGGCGTACTCGTGTGCGGCTATCACGGGCTGGAAATGGGCTGCAACGGCAAGGCGGCCGGCATGCCGGGCCAGCGCGTCGGCGGCTTCCCGCCGATTCGCAGCTTCCCGGTGGTCGAGCGATACGGATTCATCTGGGTCTGGCCGGGCGATGCGTCGGCAGCCGATCCCGCCAAGCTGCCCGCGCTGGCATGGGCCGAGGATCCGGCCTGGGCCCACGGCGGCGGCCTGTATCACATCCGTTGCGACTACCGACTGATGATCGACAACCTGATGGACCTCACGCACGAAACGTACGTGCATGCGACGAGCATCGGCCAGAAGGAAATCGACGAAGCGCCGCCGAAGACGACCAGCCACGGCGACGAAGTCGTCACGAGCCGCTTCATGGAGAACGTGATGCCGCCGCCGTTCTGGCAGATGGCGCTGCGCGGCAACGGGCTGGCCGACGACGTGCCGGTCGATCGCTGGCAGATCTGCCGCTTCACGCCGCCGAGCCACGTGATGATCGAAGTGGGCGTCGCGCATGCAGGCCACGGCGGCTACGACGCGCCGGCCGAGCTGAAGGCGTCGTCGATCGTGGTCGATTTCATCACGCCCGAGACGGACACCTCGATCTGGTACTTCTGGGGGATGGCGCGCAACTTCCGCCCCGACGATCACGCGCTGACCGCCGAGATCCGCGAAGGCCAGGGCAAGATCTTCGCCGAGGATCTCGAGATGCTCGAGCGCCAGCAGCTCAACCTGGAGAAGTGGCCCGATCGCAAGCTGCTCAAGCTCAACATCGATGCTGGCGGCGTGCTGTCGCGCAAGGTGATCGAGCGGCTGCTCGCCGACGAGAACGCGTCGAGCCCGCAGCGGCCCGTGATTCCGGTCGCGCAGATCAAGGAGGTGTCGTGAGCACCGCGACGCTGACGGTACGGGTGGCCCGCAAGTGGCAGGAAGCACGCGACATCTGCGGCTTCGAATTCGTCAGCGATGACGGTTCGCCGTTGCCGCGCTTCGACGCCGGCGCGCATATCGACGTGCATTTGCCGGGCGGGCTCGTGCGCCAGTATTCGCTGTGCAATCACCCGGAGCACGGCGACCGCTATCAGATCGCGGTGCTGCGCGATGCCGACGGTCGCGGCGGGTCGCGCGCCATCCACGACGAAGTCCGGCAAGGCGATACCGTGCGGATCGGCCTCCCGCGCAATCAATTCCCGCTCGCCCCCGACGCGCCGCACCACCTGTTGCTCGCGGGCGGGATCGGCGTCACGCCGATCCTCAGCATGGCGGAGCGGCTGTTCTCGTCCGGCATGCCGTTCGACATGCACTACTGCGCGCGCTCGACCGATCGCATGGCGTTCGTCGAGCGGATCAACGCAGCCGGGTTCCATGACCGCACCCGCTTCCATGTCGACGACGGCGACCCCGCGCAACGCTTCGACCTGGCCTCGGTGCTCGCCGCGGCACCCGCAGGCACGCACTTGTACGTCTGCGGCCCGCGCGGCTTCATGGATGCGGTGCTGAGCGCCGCGCGCGAGCGCGACTGGGCGGACGAGCGGCTGCATTACGAGTTCTTCGGCGGCGCGGTTGCGTCGTCCGGCGCGGATCGTGCGTTCCAGGTCCGGATCGCGAGCAGCGGCAAGGTGATCGACGTGCCCGCCGAATGCACGGTGGTCGCGGCGCTGGCGGCCAACGGCGTCGACGTGCTGACGTCGTGCGAGCAAGGCGTATGCGGCACCTGCATGACGCGCGTGCTGGAAGGCGAGCCTGATCATCGCGATTCGTATCTGACGGAAGCGGAACAAGCGGCCGGCGACCAGTTCATGCCGTGCTGTTCGCGATCGCGAACCGACCTGCTGGTACTCGATCTGTAGACGGACCGCGCGGCGCGCGGCGGAAAACCACCATACTGGAGACGATCAATGGCGCATCATGCCGGACCACCAATCAACACTACTAAGTTTCCGGTCGACCGATGGTGGGTCGCCGCGCTGTCATCCGAACTGACGGACCAACCCGTCGCGCGCACGCTGCTCGGCCGCCCGGTCGTGCTGTTCCGCCTGCCGTCCGGGGAAGTCGGTGCGCTGGAGGATCGCTGCTGCCACAAGTCGCTGCCGCTGTCGTGCGGCTCGCTCGAAGCGCGCGGCCTGCGCTGCGGCTATCACGGCCTGCTGTTCGACCGCGGCGGCGCCTGCGTGGAGATTCCCGGCCAGGACCGGATTCCGGCCAAGGCATGCGTGGCGTCGTATCCGGTGCAGGAGCAGGACGCGATCGTGTGGATCTGGATCGGTGCCGACGCGCACGCTCAACCGGCCTGCGCGCCGCCGCGCTATCCGTTCCACGCGGATCCGCATTACCGGTTCGGCGGCGGCCACTACCATTACGACGCGCCGTATCAGCTGATTCACGACAACCTGATGGACCTGAGCCACCTCGGCTATGTCCACCTGAAAACGATCGGCGGCAACGCGTCGCTGCACATGGGCGCGGAAACCCGCGTCAGCACTGACGGCAACACGGTGACGCTGGTCCGCCGGATGCCGGATTCGGAGCCGCCGCCGACCTACACCGCCGCATGGCCGTTCGCGGGCCGCGTCGATCGCTGGCAGGAAATCGAATTCCACGTGTCGCACATCCGGATCTGGACCGGCGCGATGGATGCCGGCACCGGCGACCTGCACGATCCGGCGCGCGGCGGCTTTCACATGCGCGGCTTCCACGGCATCACGCCCGAGACGGAAACGACGACGCACTACTTCTGGACCGTCGCGACCAATCCGCAGCACGACATCGAACGCGTCGCGCAAACGGTCATCGAGCAATCCGCTGCGACGTTCGACGAGGACAAGACCGTGATCGAAGCGCAATACAGGAATCAGCTGCGGTTTCCGGACGGCCGCCAGATCGACATTCATGTCGATGCGGGCCCCAATCGCGCGCGGCGCGTGATCGAGCGGCTGCTGCTGCAACCCGAACCCGCGTAGCCATCGCGGCGGCGCACGAACGACGCCCGACGGTCGCGGCCGGCGAAGCCCGGGCTGCCCGCCAGCCCGCGTAATCGCTTTCGTCCCATTCGCTACGGCAATGCGTCGATTTCATCCCATTCAATTAGTCATACTATTCTTATGAAGGATCTTTGACGTGAGCGCAAATATCCGCAATACGATCGACGAATCACCGATGAGCGCGTTCCAGACGATGGCGGTCACGGCCTGTGTCGTGCTGAACATGCTCGATGGCTTCGACGTGCTGGCCATCGCGTTTGCCGCGCCGCATCTGGCGGCCGAGTGGAAACTGAACGGCAAGGAAATCGGCCTGCTGCTCAGCGCCGGGCTGGCCGGCATGGGCATCGGCTCGGTACTGATCGCGCCGCTGGCCGACCGCGTCGGCCGCCGCCGCATCATCCTGCTCTGCCTCGCCGTGATCTCGACCGGGATGCTCGCCTGCGCGGCCACGCACAGCACGCTGCAACTCGCCGTCGCGCGTGCGTATACGGGGCTCGGCATCGGCGGCATGCTGGCGAGCCTGACCGTCATCAGCGGCGAGTACGCATCGAACAAATGGCGCAGCGCCGCGATCGGCATGCAGTCGGCCGGCTACGCGATCGGCGCCACCGCCGGCGGCGTCATCGCCGGCTACCTGCTGTCGATGTGGGGATGGCGCAGCGTGTTCGCGTTCGGCGGCATCCTGACCTTGCTGTCGATCCCGATGGTGCTCGCATTGCTGCCGGAATCGCTCGACTTCCTGCTGGCGAGGCGTCCGGACAACGCGCTGCAGAACATCAACCGCATCCTCGCAAGAATGAAGCGCGCGCCGATCGACACGCTGCCGGCCGCGGCCTCGTCCATCGACACGGCGAGCCCCGCGTCGAACTGGACAGCCGTGCTGCGCGCACCGCTCGCGCGCCGCACGATTGCGCTGTGGATCGCGTTCTTCCTCGTGATGGGCAGTTTCTACTTCGTCGTGAGCTGGACGCCGAAGCTGCTGGTCCAGGCCGGGCTATCGGCATCGCAGGGCGTGACCGGCGGCGTGCTGCTCAACCTCGGCGGCATTGCGGGCGCCTCGCTCTTCAGCCTGCTGTCGACGCGGTTCGGCCTGCGCAACCTTTTGGGCGCGACACTGCTGCTGGGCGGCGCGCTGATGGTCGTGTTCGGCGCGAACACCGGCTCGCTCGGCATCGGGATGACCGTCGCGGTGTTCCTCGGCGCCGTGATCAATGCGTGCGTGGCCGGCATGTACGCGCTGTCGCCGACGCCGTACCCCGCCGAAATCCGCACGACCGGCATCGGCCTCGCGGTCGGCATCGGCCGCCTCGGCGCGATCCTGTCGCCGATGACGGTCGGTGCGCTGCTGGACGACGGCTGGTCCGTGTCGCATCTCTATTTCGCGTTCCTCGTGCCGATGGCCGGCGCGGCAATCGCCGTCGCCGTGGCGGGCACACATGCCGCGGCACCGCGCCGGCAACGCGACCCGGCGATGTCGTAACGCGCGACACCCGCAGTCCTGCCGATACCCGTCGGCATCCCGGATACGTCCGGGTCATTAAAAAAATCGATAAGCATATCTACATACTGTTTGGAGACAGCCATGAAAACGAAACTGGGCGTCGCACTCGCGACGGCGATCGCGCTGGCCGGACCGGCCTGCGCGCAAAGCAGCGTCACGCTGTACGGGATCATCGATACCGGCGTGTCCTACTACAACAACGCCGCGCACGGCGGATCGTTCACGGGCATGCCGACGCTGACCGGCGAGGTGCCGTCACGGTGGGGGCTGAAAGGCACGGAGGATCTCGGCGGCGGCTACCAGGCCTTCTTCGTGCTCGAAAACGGCTTCCAGCCCGGCACCGGCGCACTGAACTACGGCGGGCGCCTGTTCGGGCGGCAGGCGAACGTGGGCGTGAACAGTCCGTTCGGCGCGCTGACCCTCGGCCGCCAGATGAACATGTCGATGATCGTGCTGACCAATGCCGACGTGATCGGCCCGTCGATTCACTCCATGGCGGATTTCGATTCCTATCTGCCGAACGCGCGCAGCGACAATGCGATCGGCTACAAGGGCACGTTCCACGGCGTGACGCTCGGCGCCACCTACAGCTTCGGCCGCGACGCGGCCGGGCCGGCAGGGCCGTCGGCGACGGGCTGTGCCGGACAGGTACCAGGCGACATCGTCGCCTGCCGCCAATACACGGCGATGCTCGCGTATGACGCGAGCAATTTCGGGCTCGCCGCGTCGCACGACGTGATGCGCGGCGGCGGCGGCGCGCTCGCCCCGCTGAACAATCCGGCGTACACCGACACGCGCGACATCGTCGCCGGCTACGTGAAAATCGGCCCCGCGAAACTGGGCGCCGGATGGATCCGCCGCAACCTCGCGGCGGCCGAGCACCTGCAGGCCGATATCGTGTTCGCGGGCGGCACGTACTATGCAACGCCGTACCTCGCGCTCGACCTGCAGGGCGTGCGCTACCTGCAGCGTCGCGAAAGCAGCGAAGGCACGAACGCCACGCTGCTCGTCGGCCGCGCGAACTATTTCCTGTCCAAGCGGACGACCGTCTATACGTCGGTGGGCTACATGTTCAACAGCACGCTGGCTGCGAACGCGGTCGCCGCCGGCGGGACGGTCGGTACCGGGATGAACCAGCTCGGCGTGATGGCCGGCATCCAGCAGAAGTTCTGAACGCCGGACACCGCGCCAGCGCATCCTCAATTGGCAAGCCGGCAGTGCGAGAGCTTCAACCCCGGCAGCACCGGCGCATCGATATAGCCTTCGTTCACGCAACTGAAGCGGAACGCCGCCGACGTGACGAACGGCTTGATCTCGCCGCCGGGGAATTTCGGCTTCAGCGCATCCTGGTCGGCCACGTCGAAATGCGTGTCGAACTGCTCGCCGTCCGCCGTCAGCGCACCGAAATAGGTGCCGCCCGGATCGCCGCCCATCCGGATCACGGCGCCGACGAACACGAGGCGCTTGCCGTCGTACTTCGTCTTCGCGGCAGCCATGTCCTGCGTATAGGCCTCGATCAAGGCGCCGTAGTGCGCGTCGATGGCGGGCTCGGTGTCCGGCGCGGCGCAGGCGTACGGGTGAACGCCCGCCAGCATCATGCATGCAGCCAGCGCGGCCGTCTTGAACGGCGCGGAAATCTTTTTCATAGGTGGTCTCCGGTCAAGCGTGGTGGTTGAAGTGATTGAACGCGGCGCTGCGCCGGCTGCCCGGCACGACGCCCGATGAATGCGCTTCCGTTGCTTTAATCGTTCGAATGGCGGAACACGGCTGCGATCACTTCACCATCCGCATGGTCGTGTGCGGTGCGCAGCGTCGCGCGGCACGCGACGTGACAGGAAGATGACATGGTGCGGCCCCCGGCTCTCTCATTGAATTTCACTGCGTCTGATTTTGGTCGCTACGGTAGCAGACGGCCGACGGCCCGGCAACCAAGGCCCGTATGCCGTCGATCGCCTCATTACAATTGCAAACGATTCTCATTACGTATATTATCCGCACCTTGGCCGCGGCGAAACGCTGCGCCCCGCGACACGATCCTTAGCACTCCGTCCAGCATCGATTCATGCCATCCCGTCGAACGCCCCACCGCGCCCGGACCCTGCGTCCGTGGCACACGAGCCTGCCTGCCCTGATCACTCTTTGCGTCGCCAGCGGCACGCATGCATCCGCCGCCGAGCCCGCCGCCGCTTCCACCTCCACCCCCGCGACACCGGCCGCGCGCGAACTCCCGGCCATCAGCGTCACCGCATCGGCAGCCGTCGATCCGACGGTCGGCTATCAGCCGCGCACCACGAGCATCGCGGGCGGCGACAACCGTTCGATCAAGGAGATTCCGCAATCGGTCGCGGTGGTCAGCAGCAGCGTGATGCAGGATCAGCAGGCGCGCTCGCTCGACGACGTGCTCGGCAACATCAGCGGCGTCACGCAGACGAACACACTCGGCGGCACACGCGACGCGTTCATCAAGCGCGGCTTCGGGTCGAACAACGACGGCTCCGTACTCGTCGACGGCGTACGCACACCGGTGCTGCACAGCTATCTCGCGACGATCGACCGCGTCGAAGTGCTGAAGGGCCCGGCATCGCTGCTCTACGGGATGCAGGATCCGGGCGGCGTGATCAACCTCGTCACGCGCAAGCCGGAAGATACGTTCGGCGGCTCGATTTCCGCATCGCGTACGAGCCACGGCGGCAGCAGCGCGACGTTCGATCTCACGGGCCCGCTCGGCAAGCCGGGCCAGGTCGCGGGCGGCACGCTCGCGTTCCGGCTGACCGGCCAGTACGACACGAGCCGCTACTGGCGCAGCTTCGGCCGCCAGCGCGACGCGCTGATCGCGCCCGCGTTGTCGTGGCACGACGCGAACACGTCGATCGACGTCAGCTACCAGTACGTCGACTACACGACGCCGTTCGATCGCGGCACCGTGCTCGTGAACGGCCAGCTCGACGATGCGCTGCGCTATCGCCGCTACGAGGAAGCGTGGTCGCAGAGCAACGGCATCCAGGAAACGCTGCGCGCGCGCGTCGAGCACCGCTTCTCCGATGCGTGGCGCGTGCGCGCGACCTACGGCTGGGGCCGCGATCGCTACGATCAGACCATCACCCGCGCCACCGCGTTCAACAGCACGACCGGCGCACTGACGCGCTCGTCCGATGCAAACCTCGGGCGCAACGATTCCGACCAGATTGCGACGCTCGGCCTGCTCGGCAACGTGACGCTCGCCGGGATGAACCACGCGATCTACATCGGCAGCGAATACGAGCGGCAGCGCAGCTTCCGCGGCGATACGATCCGCGGCAAGGCGACGAAGGGCTTCAATCTTTACGACCCCGTGTACGACCTGCTCGCGCCGGGCGGCACGCCGAACCCGAAGCAAAGCGATTCGCGCTCGGTGGTGCATGCGTATTCGATGGTCGTGCAGGACTCGGTGAAGCTCACCGAGCGCCTCACCGCGGTGGGCGGGCTGCGCTGGGAAAACTGGCAGCAGGAATCGGGAATGGGGCGGCCGTTCGTGTTCGCCGACCGCTCGCGCGGCACCGTGTGGCTGCCGCAGTTCGGGCTCGCGTATGCGCTCACGCCGGCGCTGACCGCCTACGCGAACGTGAGCCGCTCGTTCAAGCCGAACGTCGCCACGAACGTCGCCGCGCCGCTCGCACCGGAATACGGCCGCGTGCTCGAGGCCGGGCTGAAGTTCAGCCTGAAGCCCGCGATCACCGGCACGCTCGCGGTCTACCAGATCGACAAGCGCAATGTCGCAGTCACGGTCGGCGATCTCACGTCGACGATCGGCACCGCACGCTCGCGCGGGATCGAGCTCGACGTCGCGGGGCAGATCACGCGCCACCTGAGCGTGATCGGCAGCTATGCGTATACGAACGCGACCGACCGCGACAGCAACACGCCGCTCGTCAACGTCGCACGCCACACGGGCAGCCTGTTCGCGGTGTACGACACGGCGATCGCGAACCTGCCCGGCCGCTGGCGCTTCGGCGGCGGCGCACGTCTCGTCGGCGCGCGCTCCGGCGACACCGCGAACAGCTTCACACTGCCCGGCTACGTGACCGTCGACGCGTTCGCCGCCTACGAAACGACGATCGGCAAGTTTCCGACGCGCTTCCAGCTCAACGTGAAGAACCTGCTCGACAAGACCTACTACCCGTCGAGCAACAACAACCTGATCGTCGCGGTCGGCGAGCCGCGGCTCGTCACGCTGACGACGACGGTATCGTTCTGATGGTCTGATGACCCGATGCGTGCGTGGGCCGGCCGGCAAATGGCGGCCCACGCGCAAGATCGGCATTGGCGGCCGCTCGTCAAGTGCAGCGGCTCGCCCTCTCCCCAGCGCAACACCCCGGCCGCTTCGTGATCGGTCGCGGCCAATCCGCGCGCGTTGTGCCGGACAACAACGCGGCGACGAAACATCGCTCGATCATCCGGCGAAACAAGGGCGACAGCGACGCGCCTCGTTGCTCGCCGCCAACACCCGCGCCCGATTTCTCTTGACCAGCGTCCCGCACGACACCTGGCGCCCTCCTCCGCACGCCTTCCCGGCACCCGCTTCGCCGCCCGCGAAAATGCATTCGAGCGATGCAATTCCGCCGGCTCCCGAACCGCATCGCACGCCGTATGATCGCCCCGGCCTTTTCTCAAGGCTGCCCAAGGCGCGTCGCCCTCTCCCTCCGCTCACGCGCTCCGCCACCACCACCCAGCGAACATGTCCCACTTCTCACTCATCCTCGTCGTCTCCCTGTTGAGCGCCTTTGGCCTGATCGCGTCCGACGTCTACCTGCCCGCGATGCCGTCGATGGCCCACGAGTTTTCGATCGGCGCATGGCAGATGCCGCAGACGGTATCGGCCTACCTGATCGCGCTCGCCTGTGCGCAACTGTTCTACGGCCCGCTCTCCGATCGATGGGGGCGCAAACCCGTGCTGACGGTCGGCATCGTCCTGTACATCCTCGGCTCGATCGGCTGCGCGAGCGCCAGCGGCTTCGCGAGCTTTCTCGCATGGCGCGTCCTCGAAGCGCTCGGCGCAGCGTCCGGCCTCGTCATCGGCCGCGCGATCATCGCCGACACCTGCGACAAGAACGCATCCGCGAAGGTCTACAGCATCGTCTATCCGCTCGTGTCGCTGTCTCCGGCGATCGCCCCCGCGATCGGCGGATACCTGGCTGCGTGGTTCGGGTGGCGGAGCGATTTCATTTTCGTCGCCGCGTTTGGCGTCGTCGCGCTCGCGCTCGTCCAGCTTCTTCTGAAGGAAACGCGGCCGCCCGTCACGCCAGGGCAACATCGCGCCGTGCCGCTGGCCGGCTTCGCCGACGTGCTCGGCGACCGGGCATTCATCCGATACACGCTCGTCGTCTGCGCGATCTATTGCGCGTGGTTCGTCTACCTGACGCAGTCGCCGTTCATCTTCTCCGGCCTCGGCCTGTCGGAACGGCAAAGCGGCTGGCTCTATCTGCCGCTGACCGCCGGCATCGTTTCCGCCAACATGATCTCGCGCCGCATGCTCGACCGGATGTCCTACGACGCGATCGTCGTGGCCGGCATCGGCTGCTTCGCGGCCGGCGGCATCGCGTTCGCCCTGTGCGAATCGTGGCACGTCAAGGGCATCCTCTCGATCGTGATGCCGATGTTGCTCGTCAGCCTGTCGAACGGATCGTCGCTGTCGCTCGCCGTGTCGGGCGCCATCGCGAGCGAACACGGGCGCGCGGCCACGGCGTCCGGGCTCGTCGGCTTCTTCCAGATCGGCAGTGCGTCGCTCGCGGCCACCGTGTCCGGCGGCCTGCTCGGCACCGGCAGCCACGTGCTGGCGACGGCCATACCTTTCTTCGCAATCGTCGCGGCGGTCGCGATCGTGCCTCGCTGGTATGCTGCACGACGCACGCTTTCGATGCGCAAGGCCCAGCCACGATGAGCACCCGGCCCCGCACCGGCGAGCTCCCGGCCGCTATCGATAGCGGTCGAACGACGCAGCGATCTCGGCGGTGACGGCCCGAACGCGCGCCGTCCGGTTCAAGTCCGTATGCGACACGAGCCAAACCTGATACGGCGCGGATCGCGTTCGGTCGGGCCAGATTCGCACGAGCGCATCGTCCTCTTGCGCCCGATACACGGGAAGTTCGCCGATACCGATGCCCGACCGGATCGCGGTCGCCAGCATCAGGCTCGAACTCACTTGCGCAACGATGCGCCCGCGCTCCATCGGCTCGCCGCACAGCGTGTCGCCCTGATTGGACGTGACGGCGGGCTGGTAGACCACCAGGTCATGCCCGTCGAAAGCCGACCCGATCACGGGCGCGCCATGTGCATCCAGATACTCGCGACTCGCGAATAGCCCGACCTCCCACTCGGCCAGCTTCCGGCGCACGAGATCGGGGTTCTCCGGCATCACGGTTCGGATCGCGAGATCTGCGTCACGCCGGGTCAGGTTGAGCACCTGCACGGACGTCGTCAGGATCACGTGTATCGCGGGGCAGGTCCGTCGCAGCGACCGGATCGCGGGAATGACGAAATCCATCGCCAGCGAATCGGTTGTCGTCACCCGAACCTCACCTTCGAGGCGGTCGTCCGAGCCATGGACGCGACGCTCGAAGTCGCACGCCGCCCGCTCCATCGCTTGCGCCGCCTGCAGCGAATACTCGCCGATCTGCGTCACGACATAGCCGGACGATGTCTTGAGAAACAGCTTCGCGCCCAGCGCTTTCTCCAGCGCCGTCAGCCGTCGCCCCACGGTGGCCTGATCGACATCGAGCATGACTGCGGCCTCGCGCAGCGTTCCCGCGCGGTGAACTGCCAGAAAAACACGGGCATCGTCCCAGTTCATGGATAGCGTTCTCTCTCGGTAGAGCATGTGTGCATTTTGAAGGGCAATTATACAAGTCGATCCTCCGCTCCCCGTCGCACATAATCAGTCATCCCTATCAACAGGATGATCAATTCGCCGATCGAAACCGGAGCAGTCTGCTGGAAGGCCCTCAACGGCCCGGTGCTCCGAAAAAGGCCGGTTGCCACATTCGAACCGATGGTCGCCGCTCCGATCGCACCGCCCCTCGCCCTCCCGGCCTGTCGTCCAATCATCGGACCCTCGAATATCTCCCATCCGATATCGCGATTTTCCGTCTCGATCACGCGCCGCTAGACTGGGCTACGCATTCGCGACGCCGCATCGCCGTACGGCAACGCGACACGCCCCCACAACAACGATTCCGGAAGATAAGCCATGTCCGACCGGCATGCGCGCCGAGGCGCGCTCAAGACACTCGGCCTCGCGGCCGGCACCGCGCTGCTCGCCGCCGCGCGCCACGCTCACGCCGCGACGCCCGAAACCGGCGCGCTGCTGCCCGGCGGCGCCACGCACCTCGCCGACCTCACGCGCCGCCTCGCGGCCGCACCGAGGCGGCGCGACTTCAAGACGGTGCCGATGATCCTCGAACGCCCCGACCAGTGGGATCACGCAGCGCTCGCCGAAGTGACCGGCTACCGCGGCGGCCCGAAGCAGGTGTGGGACAACACCGAGCTCGGCGGCCCGTGGCTGAACCTGATGCGCAATTCGCTGAACGCGCAGATCTGGTCGTACCGCCATCCGGATTTCCTCGTCGTATCGGCCACGCACGGCAGCGCGCATCTCGCACTGTTCGACCAGGCCGCGTGGGACAAATACGGCCTCGCGAAATTCGCCGGCGCCGCGTTCCCGGCCAACACGCTGCTCGACGCGAAGCCCGCGCAATCGAAGGGCGCCCAGGACCACGCGTTGCCCGACGGCGCGTTCTCGTCGCACGACAACAGCCTCGCCGCGCTGCAGCAGCGCGGTGTCGTGTTCCTGTCGTGCCACAACGCGATCTGGGAACTCGCGGAACGGCTCGACGGCGCGAACATGAATCCCGGCAAACTGCCGCTCGATGCGCTCGCGGCCGACCTGACCAACCACGTGATCCCGTCGGCGATCGTCACGCCGGGCGCGGTCGGTACGCTGCCCGAACTGCAGCAGGCCGGCTTCACGTACGCAAAATGAGCCCCGCGATGACATCGATCCCCATGCAACCGCCACCACCGTCGCGCCGCCGGCGGCGCACGCTGCGCGCCGTGCTGGCCGCGTGGCTCTGCTGCGCATCGGCACTCCCGCTCGCCGCGCCCGCCGACACCGCGACGACCGTCTTCCCGCCCTGGCAGAACGGCCGCAACAACGACGCGACGCACCGCGGCCTCGAATTCACGGTGCCGCAGGTCGACGTGCTCGCCGATTTCCACGGCGACCTCACCGCACCGAAGCTCGTGCTGTTCGTCGGCGGCAACTATTTCTTCGCGATGGCGCCGCTCGTCGCGAAGTTCGAGGAAGACCATCCCGAGTACCGCGGCCGCATCTACTGGGAAACGATCCCGCCCGGCCTGCTCGTGAAGCAGATCCAGGCGGGCGGCACGATCACCGTCGGCAACATGACGTGGACGGTCAAGCCCGATGCGTACTTCGCCGGGCTCGGCAAGATCAACGGGCTGATCGCGGACGGCACGCTCGCCGGCCCGGCCGTGCCCTACGTGACGAACCAGTTGACGATCATGGTGCGCGCCGGCAATCCGAAGCGCATCGCATCGCTGAACGACCTCGCGCGGCCCGACGTGCAGCTTGCGATGCCCAATCCAGCATTCGAAGGCGTCGCTCGGCAGATCCGGGCGTCGCTCGTGAAGGCCGGCGGCGATGCGCTCGCGCGTACCGTCTACGACGACAAGGTGCGCGCCGGCACGACCGAGCTCACGCACATCCACCACCGGGAAACCGCGCTGTTCCTGATGCAGGGTCGCGCGGACGCGGGCGTGCTGTGGCAATCAGAATCGGCGTTCCAGGAACAGGTCGGGCATCCGCTGATGCACATCGACATTCCGGCCGAGCAGAATACGACGGCAATCTATGCGGGGGCGATGGTGAAGGATGCGCCGCATCCGGAGGCCGCGCGCAAGTGGCTCGGGTTCATCCAGTCGCCGGAAGCGTTCCGGATTTTCCAGCGCTACGGCTTCGGCCGATACGATGCGGCGACACCGGCGCAGCACCTCGCGCCGGAGCAGAAGCAACCCGGCGCGAGCTGACCGCGCGGCCGCGCCAGCAGTCCGGCGCGCGCACGCGACCGACAACAAGGAGGGGACACGTGAACGATACGGTGGACACACCGCGACGCCGGCTCGCGCCGCTGCTGCTCGCTGCGGCGACGCTGCTGGCCGGCCACGCGCGCGCGGACGACGCGACGCTCGGCAAGACGATCGCGACACAGGGCACGGCGACGGGCGTCGCCGCCTGCATCGGCTGCCACGGCAGCCAGGGCGAAGGCAATGCGGCCGGCTTCCCGCGCCTCGCGGGCACCCACGCCGCGTACCTGTCCGCGCAGCTTGCCGCGTTCGCGGACGGCAGCCGCCAGAACCCGGTCATGCAGCCGCTCTCGAAACTGCTGACGCCGCACGAACGCGATGCGGTATCCGCGTACTTCGCGAGCCTGCCCGCGCCGGCCGGCATCGTCGCCGCCGACGACACGTCGATCGATTCGGCGAACACCGGCGCGTGGCTCGCGACGCGCGGGCGCTGGTCGCAGGGCCTGCCCGCGTGCGCTCAATGCCACGGCCCCGGCGGCCTCGGCGTGGGCACCGCGTTTCCGCCGCTCGCGGGCCAGCCGGCCGCCTACATCGCCGGCCAGTTGAACGGCTGGAAACACGGCACGCGCCCACCCGGGCCGATGGCACTGATGCCGGCGATCGCCGGCAAGCTGTCCGACGCCGACATCGACGCCGTGGCCGCCTACTACGCGCGTGGAGGTGCCGCGCAGGGAGACAAGCGATGATCGACCGCACGACGCTGATCCGCCGCACCCGCGCGGCCCTGCTCGGCGCGGCCTGGATGCCCATGCTCGCATTCGCGGCCGCGCCGCAGGATGCACCGGCCGCCGCTTCCGCCCCCGCATCCGCACCAGCCGCAGTGGCACCGGCCGCCAGACTGTTCACGCCGCCCGCCGAATCCGCGATACCCGCCGACGAGTTCGGCAAGACCGTGAAGCTCGGCGAGCAGATCTTCCTGCACACGCCCGAGTTCGCGGGCAAGTACGTCGGCAACAAGCTGACCTGCGCGAGCTGCCACCTCGACGCGGGCCGCCGGCCCGATTCGAGCCCGATGTGGGCCGCGTACCTGCTATATCCGGCGTACCGCAGCAAGAACGGCCACGTGAACACGTTCGCGGAGCGCCTGCAGGGCTGCTTCCGTTACAGCATGAACGGCAAGGCGCCGCCGGCCGGCGACCCGATCCTCGTCGCGCTCGAGACCTATTCGTACTGGCTCGCGAAGGGCGCGCCGGTCGGCACGAAGCTGCCGGGGCAGGGTTTCCTGAAACTGCCGCCGCCCGCGCAGAAGGCCGACTATGCGCGCGGCGCCGCCGTCTACACGCAGCACTGCGCGCTGTGCCACGGGGCGGACGGCCAGGGCCAGTCGAGCGGCGGCAAGGCCGTCTTCCCGGCGCTGTGGGGCGCGCGTTCGTTCAACTGGGGCGCGGGGATGGGCGACATCCGCAATGCGGCCGGCTTCATCAAGGCCAACATGCCGCTCGGGCTCGGCGGCACGCTGACCGATCAGGAGGCGTGGGACGTCGCGACCTTCATGGACAGCCACGAACGTCCGCAAGACCCGCGCTTCACGGGCTCGGTGAAGAATACGCGCGCGAAGTTCCACGATTCGCCCGATTCGATGTACGGGCTGAGCGTGAACGGGCACATGCTCGGCGCGCCGTGATGCGGGCGCCGGGCAGGCCGGCCGGCCCGCACGGGCCGCGCGTTCACGGATGCCAGCGATACACGATCATGCTGGTGCCGTTGTAGTTGTCCTTCGTGATCACGTATTCGCCGGTCGAGCGCAGGTACGCGCGGAGCCCGTACATCGAGTCGACGTCGTTGCCGACGTCCATCGCCGACGTGTTCGAGTTGGTCAGCGTTGTCACGAGCGCGCCCGTGTTGAGATCGAACACGTCGACGTTCGGCACGGTGTGCACGTAGCCGACGAACAGGTAGTGGCCGGCCGCCGCGATCGATTTCGGGTTCGCGCTCGTCAGGTTGATCACCGGGTTCGGCGCGGTCGTGTTCCCGTTCTTCCAGCCGTGATAGACCTCGATGTGCCCGTTCATCGCGGTCCAGTCCCAGTTGTTCGCGAGGCCCTGCGCAAGGATCATCGTGTCGCTGTCCGCCTGGTAGACGATGCGCGTAGTCGGCGCCACGGTGCTCGGCACGGGCGTCGTCACCGGCTTGCCCCATGACGGCTTGCCGGTCGCGTCGAAGCCCGTCATCGGGTAGCGGGTAATCACGTTGGAGCCGTTCAGCCCGGCCCACACGTCGCCGTTGCCGTCGATGTCGAAACCGGTCGTGACCTGCAGCGTCGTGTTGAACGGCTTGCCGGGCAGCGAGCCGGCCGGATTCGCGATATAGCCGGTCGCCGGCGTGAAGTAGTAGAAATTGAAGTTGCCGGGGTTCTGGCCCGACGCGACGAGAATCCGGTTGCCGCCGACCGTCACGAGCTGGCCGAAGTGCTGGCCGCGCTGGTAGTCGTTCATGTCGAGGCGCGGGTCCTTCGGATAGGTGAACGGATCGACCGTGTTCGCGACGAACGTGCCGCCCGCCGAGCCCGTATACACGTTGTTGCCGCTGTAGAAGAACGCGCCGTCGGTCGCCGGGTCGGGTGCGGCGATCGCCTCGAAGTTCAGCGCCTGCAGCTTCCATTGCAGCACGCCCGTCGGGCTGTATGAATGAAGGTCGGTGCTGCCGTTGCGCCCGAGATCCCAGCCGCCGCCCCATGCGTTGTTGAGCACGTACAGGTTGCCGCCGGAATCCTTGCCGATGCCGACCACGCGCGTGAACCGCTTGTCGCCGACCTGCCCCTTGATGCCCGATGTCGTGTCGAGATAGCCGCCCTGCACGCCGAACGTGCCGATCTGCTGCGGCAACCCGGCGAGGCTGTAGATCTTGATGTTCATGTCGCGGCCCTGGTCGCCCACCAGCAACTGCCCCGTCGACGCGTCGAAATACAGCGCCGACGGCCGCGCGCCGGCCGCCATCTGGATCGTGTTCATCAGCGTGCCGGTCGCGCTGTACTGCACGACCACGCCCGCGCTCATGCGCGCCACCCACAGGTTGCCCGACGCATCGAGCGCCAGCGCGCCGGGGCCGGTCACGCCGATGTCGCGCTGCCAGACGCCGTCGGTCGTGTAGACGCGCACGCGGTTGCCGTAGAAATCGCTCGCGTACAGCAGGTTGCCGGCCGTCGCGAGGCCGGTGATCACGTCCGGGTTCGGGAGGCCCGTCCATGTGCTGACGGGGATGCGCAGGTCGCGCTGGTTCGTGCTGCGGTTGTAGCGGCCCACCGAGCCGCTGCCGAAGGTGCGGTTATAGCCGAGCGCGACGAACAGCGACGTCGCGTTGCCGGTGATCGCGCCGCCCTGGAATTCGTCGTGGATGCCGATCGTGCCCATCGTCTGGCCGTTCTGGTAGAGCGCGACGCCGCCCGCGTTCTCGTCCCAGCGCGACGCCGTGTAGATCACGCCTTCGGGCGCGACCCACATCGAGCGCGCGGCGTTGCCGACGTGCTGGGCCAGCGTGCCGTACGTGTTCGCGAGCCAGTCGGTCGAGTATTGCACCTGCGCATGACTCGCCGGCGCCAGCATCGCCATGCACATTCCCAGCAACGCCGCCCGAATTTGTTTCATTGACATGAATAATGCTCCCGAACGTTCAATTGTCGACACTGTAAATCGCGGCGCATGAAATATTGGTGATTCCGGATAAAGCGCATTCGCCGCCATCCCGAATTATTCACTCCGCGCTTTTTGCCGTCCGGCGCTTTTCCGTCAACGATGGTCAAACCCGCTCACCGCGCCGCAACGGCTTGCCGGCCGCACGGTTTCGGTGCTTTTTCCCCGGCATTTTCTTCCGGCTCGACCAATGCGAATGCGTCATTTTTTCTGAAATGCCCGCATTGCCTTTTTCATTCCCCGGAAATGGGCTCGATGATTACAAATCGAAATTAAAATGAAAGAGAAAAAATATTATCCGGCGCAATCGTCTTGTCGCGATTCAGCGCAACGGGCATGCGGAGGGAGGAAGGGGAACAACGGAGACGGCGAAGAGAACCGCACACCGGCCGTGCCGGCGCGCGGCTGCGGTCGTTCAGCGCGCGTCGTCGAGCGCCGGGCCGGCCCAGCCGTCGAGGAATTTCGGCAGCGCGTCGACGATGTCGATCACGCGGTGCCGGTAGAACACGTGCATCGCCGGTTGCAGGCCGCCGGGCAACTGCCCGCCGTGCGCACGCGCGGCCAGCTGTTCGGCACGACGCGCATGCCGGGCCGGTGGGTGCCGAACACGAACTCGCCGCACGACGCGCAGCACGTGCGCGACATCGGCTTCGCCGGATGCGGGAACGTCGCATGGCCGCCTTCGACGGCAACCTGCTCCGGCGGCCACGCGGTCGCCGGCCGCATCGGCGTGCCGTAGCAATCGCAGCCGGTCGCGCAATGGCCGTTCGCGCGCGCCGCCGGCTCGCCGTGCAGCGTCACGGCGACGGTTCCGCACAGGCAACTCGCGGAATGCGTTCGGGTCATGTGGTCTCCTCGAGGAAACGAGGCGACAGCATGGGAGCACGCGTGCAACGTTGCCAGCATCGGCTGCGGGCAACGTTGCGGCCGCAACGATCGCTACGCGTCAGAACTTCTGGCGCAGGCCGAGGCTGACGATGGCCTGCGAGCGCGAGTCGGACGAGTGGCCGTTCGCCTTGTCGGACACCGACGCGGTCGCGGCCACCGGCCGGCCGAGCGCGTCGAGCGTCATGCCCGATGCATGCTGGTACGCGCCGAGCAAGTACACGCTGGTGCGCTTCGACAGGTCGTAGACGGCACCGAGCGTGACGTTGTGATACTGCGCGCGGTCGTCCACGCCATCGACATCGCTGCCGCGCGTGTAGCTGTAGCCCGCGAACAGTTGCGTCTGCGGGCGCACGTTCCAGCGCGTGTACACGCCCGCGACGTTGAACGTCGCGTGGCCCGTGAACAGCGACTGGCCGCCGCTGCGGTACTGCACGTTGCTGTAGTTCACGCCGACGACGGCCGGGCCGAAGTCGTAGGTCGCACCGGTCGCGATGATCTGCTGCGATTGCGCGCTCGCATAGCCTTCGTTGATCGACGAGTTGAACAGGCCGTCGTCGGTACTCTGCCACTTGCCCGTCGTCGGGTCGGTCGCGCCCGTCTTGCTGTTGTCCGACCGCTCGTAGCCGACGCCGACGCGCAGCGGGCCCGCTGCGTACGCCGCGCCGACGCTCCATGTGTTGCGCTGCTTCATGCTGCCCGGCTGGCCGCCGAAGCCGTACAGCGCGCCGAACGTGAAGCCCGAGTAGTTGGCGCTCGTGTACTTGATCGAGCTGTCGACGCGCGCGGTCTGGTCGAGGTCGTCGATATCGCCCGGGTGTGCACCGAAGCCGCCGATATACGACGATGGGCCGACCGGGCTCACGAAGTCGTCGAGCGACGTGTACTGGCGGCCGAGCGTGACGGTGCCGTAGCGGTCGCTGCCGAGGCCGACGAACGCCTGGCGGCCGAACTGCCGGCCACCCTGGCCCGACGTGCCGTTCGCGATGTCGAAGCCGTTCTCGAGGACGAACAGTGCGCGCATCCCGCCGCCGAGATCCTCGGAACCCTTGATGCCCCAGCGGCTGCCGGACAGGTTGCCGGTCGTGAGCCCGACGCTCGAATGGCCGGTGTACGCGCCCGCCGAGCCGGCCCGTTCGTTGCTGCGATAGGTCACGCCCGCATCGACGATGCCGTACAGCGTGACGGAGCTTTGCGCGGCGGCGATGCCCGCGAGCGAGAGCAGCAGCGGGGCTGCGATCAGTTGCTTGTTCATGATTGTCGTGTCTCCGGGCGGTGAACCCGTTGTTCTGGCTGTCAGTTGCGAGTAGCGCGCGGGCGGCGAGATCCGCCGGCGGTGCGAGGCCGGCGGCGTCCGCGCGCGACGACGCGGCGGGCATGCCCGCTGCGGCCGCCATGGTAGATGGAACCGGTTCCCGTCGATAGCGGAATAATGAAAACAGTTTCTTGCCAAAATCGAGATAGTCGAACGGGCGGCCGCGTGCGCAGCGCGCCGCACCTGTACAGCCTGGGCGGGCGCGGCCGATAATCGAACGCCGCCGTTCATCGGGAGTGCCTTCATGCATGAAACGACCCTGCTGATCTTTGCCGCCGTCGCATTCGTCGGCATCGCGACACCCGGCCCGACCGTGCTGCTCGCGCTGACCAACGGCTCGCGCTACGGCGTGCGCCGCGCGGCCTACGGCTTCGCGGGCGCGATGCTGTCCGACTTCGTGCTGATCGTCGCGGTTGCGCTCGGCCTCGGCGCGCTGCTGATGGCGTCGGCGTTCTGGTTCTCGGTGGTGAAGTGGCTCGGCGCCGCGTACCTCGCGTATGTCGGCATCCGGCTGCTGATGTCGACGGGTTCGCTCGACGTCGCCGCCGCGCACGACGGCGCGGCATCCGGGCGCAACGCATCGATCTTCGCGAAGAGTTTCCTCACGGCGGTGACGAACCCGAAGGGCTATCTGTTCTTCTCCGCCTTTTTGCCGCAGTTCCTGGATCTGTCCGCGCCGCTCGCGCCGCAATACGTCGCGCTCGCGATCACGTTCGCGCTGCTCGACGGGTTCGTGATGTTCGGCTACGCGCTGCTCGGCGCACGCGCGGTGCGGCTGCTGAAGCGCGCGGGGGCGCTGTGGCTCGAACGCACCTGCGGTGCGATGCTGCTCGCGCTCGCCGGGTCGCTGGCGCTGTACCGGCGTCATGCGGCATAGGCGCGGATTCCGATGAAAATCGCTGCGCCGCCGCGCTCCGGCGTTCCCGGCCTGTCGCTCCGCCAGATCGAACGCGCCGACCTCGACGCGTGGTACGCGTACCTGACGAACCCCGACGTCTACCGCCACACGAGCTGGAACCTGCGCTCGCCCGACGATCTGCTGCCGCTGTTCGACGCCATCGAATCGACGGCCCCCGATTCGATCCGGCGTCTCGCCGTGATCGACGATGCATCGGGCGTGCTCGCCGGGACGATCGGCCTGCATACCGTATCGACCGTGAACCGCTCGGCGGAAATCGCCTACGATCTCGCACCGTCGCACTGGGGGCGCGGGATCGCGAGCGCACTGTGCGAGGCCGTGACCGCGTGGGCATTCGCCGAGGGCTTCATGCGCATGCAGGCCGTCGTGCTGACCAGCAATGCGGGCTCCGCACGCGTGCTGCAGAAGTGCGGCTACCGCTACGAAGGGCTGTTGCGCGCGTACAAGATGGTGCGCGGCACGCCCGGCGATTTCGCGATGTACGCACGCCTCGCGACCGACTGACGCGTTACCCGCGGCTTCACGTCAAGCCGCTCACGGCGTCGCATGCGCAGGCCATTGGACGGCCTGCGCCGAATTGGCGACAATCGCCGTTCCCTTCCCCCCCACGATCCGCCATGAAAATCGCCGCGCTGTCCGACATCCACGGCAACCTCGCCGCGCTCGACGCGGTGCTCGACGACGTCCGCCGCCGCGGTGCCGACGTGATCGTCAATCTCGGCGACATCCTGTCGGGCGCACTCCATCCGCCCGAAACGGCCGACCGCCTGATCGCGCTCGACCTGCCGACCATCAAGGGCAATCACGAACGGCAACTGCTCACCGGCGATCGTGAATCGATGCGGCTGTCGGATCGCTGGGCGCACGACACGCTGCGCGCCGATCATCTCGACTGGATCGCCGCGCTGCCCGAACGCATGACGCTCGGCGACGACGTGCTGATGGTCCACGGCACGCCCGGCAGCGACCTCGTCTATTTCCTCGAAACGGTCACGCCCGACGGCTGCCGTGCGGCCACGCCCGATGAAATCGCGCGGCGTGCGGGCGACGAACCGGCATCGCTGATCCTGTGCGGCCACACGCACATCCCGCGCACGGCGAAGCTCGACGACGGCCGGCTGATCGTCAACCCGGGCAGCGTCGGGCTGCAGGCGTATGCGGACGACCTGCCGCATCCGCACCGCATCGAGACGGGCTCGCCGCATGCGCGCTACGCGATGGTGTCGCGCACGGCGGCCGGCTGGAACGTCGAATTCCATGCGGTCGAATACGACTGGCACACGGCGGCCGCCACCGCGGCAGCGCGCGGGCGGGACGACTGGACCGTCGCGCTGCGCACCGGCCGGTGCTGACACGCCCGGCTCGCCCGGCTCACCCTTCCGCTTCACGTCACTCACCGGAAAACCGCATCGCCATGCCCGTTCCGTCGCAACTGCTCTTCCTGCCCGGCGCATCGGGCAGCACCGCCTTCTGGCAACCGCTCGCCGGCCTCCTGACGCATCCGGCCTCGCGCCGGATCGTCAGCTATCCGGGTTTCGGCGACACGCCACGCGACCCGGCCGTCGACGATTTCGACAGCCTCGTGCGTCATGTTCTGGAAACGATCGACCGGCCGACCGCCGTGATCGCGCAATCGATGGGCGGCGTGATCGCGATGCGCGCGGCGCTCGACAAGCCCGAACTGATCACGCACCTCGTGCTGACGGTCACGTCCGGCGGACTCGACATGGCAGGGCTCGGCGCGCACGACTGGCGCACCGGTTTCGCGGAAGCCAACCCGCAGCTTCCCGACTGGTTCCTGACGTTCCGTGCCGACCTGTCGCAAGATATCGGCCGCATCGCGCAGCCCACCCTGCTGCTGTGGGGCGACGACGATCCGATCAGCCCCGTCGCGGCCGGCCAGCGCCTGCTCGAACGGCTGCCCGACGCGCAGCTGCATGTCGTGCCGGGCGGCCGGCACGATCTCGCGGCCGTGCATGCGCAGACGCTCGCGCCGCTCGTCGATGCGCATCTGCAGCGCGTGTGACGTCGCGTTTCAGCGTCAGCTTCGGCACCATCTGAAACCGCGACGCTCACGCGCCGCATCCCGTCACCCCGCACGCCTCAACGTGAGCCGCGCTTCCAGCCCGCCGCCGTCCGTCCGATTGTTCAGCGTGAGCGTGCCGCCCATCGCGAGCGCGAGCTGCTTCGCGATCGCCAGGCCCAGCCCCGTTCCGCCCGTCTCGCGGTTGCGCGACGTCTCCACGCGCCGGAACGGCTCGAACACCGCGTCGAGCTGATCGTCGGGAATGCCGGGCCCGCGATCAAGCACCGCGATCACCGCGCCGCCGTCCGGCGCGGCCTGCACGTCGATCTCGGCCGCGCCCGAGAACTTCAGCGCGTTGTCGACGAGGTTGCCGACGATGCGGCGCAGCGCCTTCGGCCGCGTGACGAGCGCGAGCGGTGCGCGGCTGTGCAGCGCGACGTCCTGCCCCGCATCCGTGTAGTCGCACACGATGCTGTCGAGCAGCGCATCGAGATCGATGCGGCGCGCGGCTTCCTCGGTGCCGTGCAGCGTCCGCGCATACGCGACGCCCTCCTTCACCAGATGCTCCATCTCGAGCAGGTCCTGGCGCAGCTTCGCGCCCTGCGCGTCGTCGTCCATCATGTCGGCGCGCAACCGCATCCGCGTGATCGGCGTCTGCAGGTCGTGCGAGATCGATGCGAGGATCTGCATGCGCTCGGCCATGTACTGCGCGATGCGATCCTGCATCGCGTTGAATGCCCGGGCGGCGCGCGCGACTTCCGACGGCCCGCTCTCGTTCAGCCGCTCGCCCTTCAGGTCGGGGCCGAGCGCATCGGCGGCCTGCGCGAGCTGCTTGAGCGGCCGGGTCGCGAGCCGCACCGCGAGCCAGCAGCACGCGGCCAGCACCGCGAGCTGCAGCACGAGCACGACCGGCAGCCAGCCCGACAGCGGCACCGTCGACATCGGATGGATGTCGATCGTCAGCGGCGACCCGTCGGTCAGGCGCAGATGCACCTGCAGATGTTCGCGGTCGCCGGGGATCGCGTTCGCGGTCAGCGGGTAGTCGCCGCCGATGCCGTCGGAAATCGACCGCTCGACGCGCGCCGACAGCCGCGCTTCCGGCGGCGTGCCGGTCTCGCCGGGCCCGAGGATGAACGCATAGCTGCGCCGCGCGAGGCGCGGCAGCCACGCGGCCCGCTCGGCCGGCGGCAGGTGGTCGAGCAGCGCGACCGAGCTCGCAACCTCGCGCTCGATGTAGCCCATCATCAGGTTGGTGGTCGCCTGGTCGCGCTCGGTCACGGTGAGCCAGAACGACAGCGTCTGCGCGAGCGCAAGGCCCACGCACAGGATCAGCGCGAGCCGCGCGAACAGCGAGCGCGGCCAGTGCCACGGCATGCGCGCGCTCATGGCGTACCGTCGACGGCGGTCACGGCCGACGAGAACACATAGCCCTCGTTGCGCAGCGTCTTGATGTAGCGCGGTTCGCGCGCGCCGTCGCGCAGGCGCTGGCGCAGCCGGCTCACGAGCAGGTCGATCGACCGGTCGAACGGGTCGGACTGGCGCCCCTGCGTGAGATTGAGCAACTGGTCGCGCGTCAGCACGCGCTGCGGGTTGTCGAGAAACACGCGCAGCAACCGGTATTCGGCGCCGCTCAACGCGACCAGCGTGCCTTCGGCATCGAGCAGGTGGCGCCCGGTCGTGTCGAGCCGCCATTCGCCGAATGCGAGCATCTCGGCCGTTTCCGTCACCTGCATGCCGGGCGGCAGCATGCGCGCGCGGCGCAGCACCGAGCGGATCCGCGCGAGCAGTTCGCGCACCGCAAACGGCTTGGCCAGGTAGTCGTCGGCACCCATCTCGAGGCCGATGATGCGGTCGGTTTCCTCGCCGCGCGCGGTCAGCATCAGAACGGGCACCGTCCGGAACTTGCCGGCGCGCAGGTCGCGGCACAGCGTGAGGCCGTCCTCGCCGGGCATCATCAGGTCGAGCACGATCAGGTCGGGCGCGCCGTCGTCCAGCACGTTGCGCATCTCGCGGCCGTTCGCGGCCAGCGACACGCGCATGCCGTTCTTCTCCAGGTAATCCGCGATCAGTTCGCGGATCGCGCGATCGTCGTCGACGATCAGCACGTGGTCGATCTTGTCCATGAGTCGTTGTCGGTGTCGTAGTTCGGGCAGGCGATGTCCGCTTTTATACCGCACGGCGGGCAGGCGTTTGTATCCCAATGTATCGCGCCGCCGCGACGACACACAACATTGCACACGCGCGGCCTGCCGGACACATCGCAGATACGTCGGCGCCGCCTAATGGGGCCTGTCGAAACCCGTCCGGCCGCCGCCTTCGAGCGGCGGCCTCCCGTTCAGGAGAACGCCATGCTGCCCCGAC
The DNA here is from genome assembly GCF_002099195.1 of Burkholderia puraquae. GTDB lineage: Bacteria > Pseudomonadota > Gammaproteobacteria > Burkholderiales > Burkholderiaceae > Burkholderia > Burkholderia puraquae. Next base: position 49,466 of record NZ_NBYX01000022.1, read on the forward strand.
TCAAGATCGCCGCCCTCGTCTTCGCCCTTGCCGCCACGGCCGGGCTCGCCGCCTTCGCGGGCACCCGCGACGACGCGGGCATGCCGACTTCTCAAGCCGGCACGGCGGCGCCCGATTTCACCGGCATCGACCGCTGGCACAACAGCGCGCCGCTGACGCTCGGCCAGTTGCACGGCAAGGTCGTGCTCGTCGATTTCTGGACGTACTCGTGCATCAACTGCATTCATACGATTCCGTACGTGAAGGCGTGGGACCGGAAGTATCGCGACCAGGGGCTCGTCGTGGTCGGCGTGCATACGCCGGAATATCCGTTCGAACGCGACGCGGGCAACGTCGCCGATGCGATCAAGCGCTTCGGCATCCGGTACCCGGTCGCGCAGGACAACCGCTACGACACGTGGCGCGCGTACGGGAACCAGTATTGGCCCGCGCTGTACCTGATCGATGCGAACGGCAAGGTCGTCTATACGCGGTATGGCGAAGGCGGGTATGACGAGACCGAGGCCGCGATTCGGGGCGCGCTGGCGCAGGCGGGGGAAGGCGGAAAACGGCCGCAATAGGTGTAAGGGGAGCCGTGGGAAAATCGATCAAAAATAGCGATCACGCGCCCCCCCGGATTCGTAACCCGTGGCGTATGGTTTCCCCCACGATAGTTGCGGGTTCAACCTTGCCGTTTTAGGAACCCCTATCAATTTCGAGATGCACTATCGCGCCACGTGGCTACGATGACGGCTTTCCGAGAGGGCCGGTCAATGAAAAGAAGAATTGCAGTCGTTGGCGATAGTCTTTCAAGCGGCGGGACAGTTAACGCATACGACGCTCCGCCGTTCCGTGTACACGGGCATCAAGCAGCCCTAATCGGGGGTAACGCATTCTGCACCGCGTGCCAATGCGTGGGCACCATCGCGAAGGCCGGGGGCCCATACCGAATCAAGTTCCGAGGAGAGGTCGCGCTGGATAATGATGTAGTCATGTGCAACTGCGCAACTCCGCCACACATCGTTGCATTGCTTGCCGGCGAAGCGTGGTGCAACGATGGGATAAAGGGTCTCGGGGAAGTCGTTTCGAGCCGCACGCTAACGGGTGAGATCGTATCGGTCAGGAAAGGCACTTTCGACGAGCGGGTGAGGGCGACCAAGGAGGTAACGGAAGGGTTGCCCTACTATATCGAGACCGATGACGGCCGTATGCATTTTGGGCGTCTTGACGCAAGCGGCAAACTACCCCGTATCCATACCGGAGACGAGGCGAGCGATTACACCGTCTACTGGGGCGATGACGCGCTCTCGAAGCAAACGGGGAGTAATTGATGCCACATACCGGTCCCACGAAAGTGCGCACTACCAACACCAAAGGTTCAGAGAAAGAGGTGCCATTGGCAGGCGTCACTTTCAAAGAGCTTTGGGACAGCTACCCGTCCGGCAATCCGTATGACAACCCAGCATATACCAATCAATGCGCCATTCGCGTCAGCGTTACTCTGCACCGCGTCGGTGTCGGAATGAAATCGTTCAATGCAAAGAACGTCAGACCGATGTCGGGCGCAAAGACGATCGGCCGTATCCTGCTTGACGGGAAACCCACGGCGACACGCGCTGATGAGCTGGGCGCATGGTTGCAACTACAGCCGTTCGCAGGTATTCCCAAAGCAGAAAACATTACCGGGGAGGATTGGGAGGCGAAGGTCAAAGGCTGCACCGGTATCATCCAGTTCTCCCGGTACTGGACACGCAGCGGCGAATCAACCGAGAACGCGAGTGGCGGCCACATTGATCTGTGGAACGGATCGCGCTTGACGGTCAGCGGATTTTGGGGCGGGTTCGCGACATGGGGGCGTTATTTAGGCGCCAGGTCTGTTCGTCAAGGGGCGACCATACTCGGCGACGCATCGTATTCTGATCTTGCCGGCTCGAAGCAAATCCTATTTTGGGAAATCAAGTGAAACGACTTGCGATATCGCTCTGCGGCTTTTTGTTCGGGCTGCTGGTCGCATGGGTATTTGTCTACGCGCTCAGCCGCGTTCACTTGGTCAAACCTGACCATATCGCCACGGGCTGCCATGAACTGGACAAATGCCCGACGCCGTGGTGGATTGCACCCGTATTGATTTCGTATTTTTTTGGTCCCGCGATCGCTTTCGGCACACTCAACGCGGTCGCCTGGAAGCGTTGGCGCACTCGAACATGGGCACTGTGGAGTGCCGCGATTCTCTTCGTGACCACCGCCCTATACATTGTCGATTACGTCATGTAATGAATCGCCTGACCTGTACGACACGTGCTGGCTTCCTTCACCGGCATGTGTCTGCCCTACAAGGTTCGGACGCGTCGAGGAAAACCCGTCTACATTTGCGCGGTATTGTGGTCCAGGCAAGGAGCCCCTCACCTCGCGACCGCACGATTATTCATTCTTGCGGTCCGCCTCCGCGAGCATCGCTTCCCCGATCGCGAGCTTCCCATCCGCGACCAGCGCTTCGCCGGCGCCCCGGATATCGGCCTCCGCCTTGTTCTGCCCGAGCTTGCGCTTGCCGACGAGCCGCGTGATCTCGATCTGCAACCCGACGATCGCCTCCAGCATCGTGTCGAGATAATCCGCCGGCGCGTCGCCCATCTTCCACGGCACCGGCTGCGACGCCTCGTGCGTGCGCGTCAGCCGGGCGACCACGCCGCGCACGAACTTCGCGTCGTCGCGCACCGTGATGCGGCCGTGCGCATGCACGACCACGTAGTTCCAGGTCGGCACCTGCCGGTGCGCCACATGCTTGCTCGGATACCAGGTCGGCGAGATGTACGCGTCGCCCGCGCGGAAGATCACGAGCACCTCGTCGCCGTTCGCGACGTCCTGCCAGACCGGATTCGCACGCGCGACGTGCGCATGCAGTTCGCCGAGCCCGCCGTCGCTGGGCAGCAGCTCGAACGGGATGTGGTTCGCGTCGAGCCCGCTGTTGCCGTGCGTGATCAGGCTGCCGAACGGATGCTGCACGATCAGCTCGCGCAGTGCGTCGGGGTTGGGTTCGTTGAAATCGGCGGGGACGTACATGTCGGCTCCACGGTCGTGCGGGGGTTGGAATGGATCAGGCGCTGGTCCGTCATGCGTCGATTGTGGCTCCAAACTGGTTTATTCTGTAGAGCCGGTTTGGAACAATTTCAGAAGACCAGAATCATGGCAAGAACGGCGCGGAACGTCGAAATCCCGTCGCTCGGCGTGCTCGATCGCGCAGCCGGCGACCTGAGCCGCCAGCTCGCGCAGGCGCTGCGCGAAGCCGTGCGGCGCGGCGACATCCGGCCCGGCGACACGCTGCCGTCCACACGGCTGCTCGCCACGTCGCTGCAGGTGGCACGCGGCACCGTCGTCGATGCATATGCGCAGCTCGTCGCCGAAGGCTTCCTCGAATCGCGCGGCGGCGCGGGCACACGGGTCGCGAACGCGCTCGCGGAGCCGCCGCCCAGCGCCGAACCCGTGCCGCCTGCGCCACGCCGGCGAGCGGCGCACGCCGGCCTGCCCGAGCCAGCCGCCACCTTTGCGCGGATCGCCCGGGAATTCAGCCCGCTGCCGGCCATGCCGTTCGCGATCTCGGTGCCGATCGGCCTCACCGCGCCCGACGACATCTGGCGCCGGCTCGGCAACCGCCTGCGCGCACGCGGCGCCGGCGCGCCGTCCGGCTATGCCGATCCGCAAGGCGCGCTGCCGCTGCGGGAAGCGATCGCCGACTACGTGCGCCGCTCGCGCTCGGTGCGCTGCGATGCCGGCCAGGTCGTGATCACAAGCGGCACGCAGCAGGGGCTGCATCTCGCGAGCCAGGTGCTGCTCGGCGCGAACGATCAGGCGTGGGTCGAGAATCCGGCCTATCGCGGCATCACCGCGCTGCTCGACAGCACGGGGCGGCACGACGCGATGGTGCGGGTGCCGGTCGACGCCGAAGGCATCGACGTCGACGCGGGCATCCGCGTCGCGCCGCATGCACGTGTCGCGTTCGTCACGCCGTCGCACCAGTATCCGCTCGGCATGCCGCTCAGCATGGCGCGGCGCAATGCCCTGCTCGCATGGGCACGCGCGCGGCGCGCCTGGGTGGTCGAGGACGATTACGACAGCGAGTTGCGCTACGAAGGCTATCCGTTCCCGTCGCTGCAGGGGCTCGCCCCCGATCGCGTGATCTACCTCGGCACGTTCAGCAAGATCCTGTTTCCGTCGCTGCGGCTCGGCTACGTGATCGCGCCCGACGATCTCGTGCCGGCGTTCTGCGGCGCACGCGTGCTGATGGACCGCCATGCACCGACCGCCGACCAGCACGTGCTGGCCGCGTTCATCGCGGAAGGCCATCTCGACCGCCACATCCGCCGCGTGCGCGGCGTGTATGCGGAGCAGCGCGCGCTGCTGATCGACACGCTCGGTGCGCAGCTGCCGCGCGAACGCGCGTGGGTACAGCCGGGCGACCAGGGGATGCACGTCGTGCTGTGGCTCGCGGAAGGCATCGACGATCTCGACGTGGTCGCGCGCGCCGCGCAGGCCGGCGTCGCGGTGCGCGCGGTGTCGCCGATGTTCGCGCCGGGCACGGCCCGCCCGGGGCTCGTGCTGGGCTTCGGCGGGTTTGGTCGCGCGCAGATGGAAGCGGCCGCGCAGCGGCTCGCGGATGTCGTCGCCACGGCCGCCGCCGACGTCGCGCCGCGCTGAACGGGCAGCACCTGCGAGACGACAGCCCGGCCGCGATTCGTCTGCGGAATCGCGGCTGCGCGCACCGTAAAAGATTGTCGGCGAGCAACAAACGTAATCGTCTGTAAATCCTGCAAGCAAACGGCCGTTTTGACCGTCGTCGCACGTGCGCCGTTTGCTAGGATCGCGCGTCTTCCATCCGCGCTCCTGCCGCCTTGAATCGTCTCGTGCCGCTTCTCCGTGACGCGTGGCTTCGCTGCCGCGCCCGCATCGCACCGTTCGCCGCCGCCTGCGGCGCGCGCATCCGCGCGCTGGGCGCCGGCGTGCTGCATCGCCTGCGTCATCCGACGCGCCGCGGCGTCGCGCTGACGCTCGCCGCGATACCGGTGCTGGGGCTGCTGGTACTGCTCGCGTTCGTCCCGTTCACGCCGAGCATCGGCGACATCCGCAAGGCGCGCATCGACCGCCCCGCGCGCGTGCTGTCCGCCGACGGCCAGCTGATCGCCGAGTTCCGGCCGGTCAACCGCGAATGGGTGCCGCTCAAGCAGATCTCGCCGCACATGGTCGACGCGCTGATCGCGACAGAGGACCACCGCTTCTACACGCATCACGGCATCGACTTGCGCCGCACGCTCGCGGCCGGGCTGCACACGTTCTCGGGCGATCGCCAGGGCGGCTCGACGATCACGCAGCAGCTCGCGCGCAACCTGTATCCGGACGAAGTCGGCCGCGCGCCGACGCTCACGCGCAAGGTGAAGGAGCTGATCACCGCGTTCAAGATCGAGTCGGTGTACAGCAAGGACGAGATCCTCGAGACCTACCTGAACACGGTGCCGTTCCTGTACAACGCGTACGGCGTCGAGATGGCCGCGCGCACCTACTTCGGCAAGTCGGCGGACCAGCTCGACATCGCGGAAAGCGCCACGCTCGTCGGGATGCTGAAGGGCAACAGCTACTACAACCCGGTGCTGAATCCGGAGCGCGCGGTCCAGCGGCGCAACATCGTGCTCGGCCGAATGGCGCAGATGGGCATGCTCACGCCGCAACAGCTCGCGAAACTGCAGCGCCAGCCGCTGCGCGTCGACTTCGAGCCGCAGACGGGGCAGCCGGGCCTCGCCCCGCACTTCGCGGTGCAGCTGCGCAAATGGCTGATCGCGTGGGCCGATCGCAACAACTACGATCTCTACGCGGACGGCCTCGTCGTGCGCACGACGCTCGACGCACAGTTGCAGGACATCGCGACGCAGGCGCTGACGCGGCAAACCGAACAGTTGCAGGCGATCGCCGACAGCGCATGGCGCGGGCCGTCCGGCTGCGGGCTGCGCAACGATCTGTTCCGCGGCTTCATCCGCCAGACGCCCGAATATCGCCAGGTTCGCGACGCGGGCGTTGCCGATGTCCCGGCGCTGAAGCAGCTCGGCGCAAACCGCGCGTTCATGCGCGCGCTGTGCGAGCGCAAGACGCAGGTGCAGGCCGGCTTCGTCGCGATCGATCCGCGCAACGGCGCGATCCGCGCGTGGGTCGGCAGTCCGGATTTCGGCAGCGAGCCGTTCGATCACGTCTCGCAGGCGCGGCGCCAGCCGGGCTCGACGTTCAAGCCGTTCGTCTATGGCGCCGCGTTCGCGGACGGCATGCGGCCGGGCGATACGTTCATCGACCGCCCCGTTGCGATCCCGATCGACGGCCGCGCGGTCTGGCGCCCGACCGACGAGGAGCCGCCGACGGGCGAACCGATGACGCTGCGCGACGCGCTCGCACTGTCACGCAACCGCATCACCGCGCAGGTGATGCAGCGGGAAGGCGCCGCGAAGGTCGTTCAGCTCGCGCGCGCGATGGGCGTGCGCGACAGCCCGCTCGACGCGGTGCCGTCGCTCGCGCTCGGCACGAGCCCCGTCACGCTGAAGGAGATGGTGTCCGCGTACGGCACGATCGCGAACCGCGGCGTGTACGTCGCGCCGCAGATGATCACGCGCATCGAGGATCGCGACGGCAAGGTGCTCGCCGCCTTCGGCAGCGCGCCGCCCGAACGCGCGCTGCCGGCGGCCGCCGCGCAGACGCTGGTCGACGTGATGCGCGGCGTCGTCGATTACGGCACCGGTGCCGACATTCGCTCGCGCTACGGAATTCGGATCGACGTTGCCGGCAAGACCGGCACGACGCAGGACAACACGGACGGCTGGTTCGTCCTGATGCATCCGCAGCTCGTGGCCGGCGCATGGGTCGGCTTCGACGACGGCAGCGTGACGCTGCGCAGCGACTACTGGGGCGCGGGCGCGCACAGCGCGCTGCCGATCGTCGGCTCGTTCTACGATGCGGCGCTGCGCGCGCGGGCGATCGATTCGCACGTGCAGTTCTCGCCCGACTTCCGGCCGCGCAGCGCGCCGGCGCCGAAGCGGCGCGCGCAGCATCCGGGCCTGTTCGACTGGCTGAGGTTCTTCCGCTGATCGGGGTGCCGGCGGGCCACGCCGGCATGCACGACAGCGGTCCCGCCTACCGAAGCGTCGTGGTCGCGTGCCCGTCCGCGTACAACCATACGGGCACGCCGTCGTCGCGCAATGCGGCGACCGGTTCGTCCATGCTCCAGTTCTGCGCGACCGCGACACGGCGGACGAACCACGGCATCGGCATCGCGTGTCCGGCGGCGGTGGCGCGATCGTCGTCGAACAGCGCATCGTCGCCGATCCGCGTGTAACGCGCCGGATGCAGCACGGTGCCGTCCGCGCGCAGCACCGTCGCCCGCACGTCGTTGCCGCCCTCGTCCTGCACGCAGGCCAGCCAGCCGTGATCGCCCCCCCAGAACAGGCCGGCCACGTCGTCGTAGCGCCCCTGCACGACTGTCCCGCCTGTCTCGAGATCGCAGATCGCGAGTTGCACCGGCTCGCCCGGCAGGACGCCGATCGCGTAACGCGTGAACAACTCGCCCGGCACGGCTTCGTCGTCGGGCAACCACGTCAGCGCCCCCATGTTGACGAAGTCGAACGGCGTCAGCACGCGGCCCTGCCCGTCGACGATCGCGCAACGCCCGTCGTCGCGCCGCACGATATGGCGGATCGCGCCGAGCGCGTCGAGCATCTCCGCCCGCTCACCGTCGGTCAGCGGAGCGACTTCCGCGTAATGCGGTTCGACAATCACCCGGCCTTTCGCATCGACGAGGCCGACGTGACCGTTGCGCTGCGCGAGGAAGGCGCCGCATTCGGACGACCATTCGAGCGCCGTCCACTCGGGCCGTGCGTGCCATTGCCCGTCGCGCCCGATCAGCCCCCACTGCTCGCCTTCGGCTACCGCCGCGACGGCGCCGTTCACGAATTCGTGCGCGTCGTCGAAGCGCGGCGGAATCGCCCACGCGCCACGCGCATCGACGAAGCCCCAGCGGCCATTCAGGCTCGCCGACGCGACGCCGCCGGTGAACTCGCCGAAATCGTCGAGCGACGGCTCGAGCGCCCACGCACCGTCCGTGCGCACGAGCCCGAACCGGTCGCCGACGCGCACGCAGGCGACGTCGCCGCTGAAATCCCACACCGCATCGAACGCCGGTTCGCGCACGATCCTGGCACCGTCGCCCTCACCGTCCCCATCGGCAAGCAGCAGGCCGACCTTGCCGTCGCGTGCGGCCCACAACAACCGGTCGTCACGCGCGCCACTGGCCCACAGGTTCGTCCACTCGGGCGGCACGATCACGTGCCACGCGTCGTCGGTTTCGCGCCGCACGCCCCACAGGCCGTTGCGTCCGCGAAAGCTGAACGTGTCGTGATCGAGCCAGTTGCCGTGCAGTTCGCCGGCGTCGAACATCTCGGCGAACGTCACGCGGCGTGGCGGATTCTGGCGCCGGAAATAATGATGCGACACGCCGCCGAACCCAAAGCCCCACGCCCAGTCGCGCCAGTCGGCGGGCGTGTCGATCTCGAGTACGTCGCGCGCACCGCGCACGTCGCGGAAGTCCATGCAGTTCGCGACGCGCCACCACAGGCGCGTGCAGGCATCGCGTTCCTCGTCAATGTAGTCGTTCGGATCGCCGTCGTCGAACCATGACAGTTCGTCGAGGTTCGCGGATAGTCGCGGCGCGCCGTGCGCATCGCCGAGCGCGTCGATCGATTCGCCGAGATGGCGCACGACCGCATCGAACTGGCGCGCAAGCGCCGGATCGTCGCCCGGCAGCGGATACGCGGTGACGAACGCCGCGAGCCGGCTGATGCGTGCAAGCGCGGCGCGTGCATCGCTCACGAGATTCGGCGTGCCCGCGTCGCCGAACACACGCTGATCGGTAATCGCGTCGCCCGCGCCGCCGTCGGCGAGCAGCACGCGCCACAGCAGCGGGAAGTGGTTATTGGATTCCGCGAACTCGATCGTTCGCGCGACGTCGCCGTCACCGGCCTGCAGATACAGCCATGCTCGATTGCCCATCGGAAGGGTCGCCCTCGTCTTTATTGTTGCTGTTGTCGTGTCGGCGCTCATTATAGGAGCGCGCGATGACGAAGGCAGTTGCCTGTACGAAGGCCCCGCGCCGGATGAGTCTGCCCGGACGATGCGGGCCACACGCGCGCCGGTTGAAGCACCGGCCCGCGTACAACGCAGGTGCGCTCAGCCTGCGGCGAGCGTATCTGCCAGCGCATCGAACTCCGGCACCCACGCCGCTCGCCACGCCGCCTTCGTCGCGTCATCGACCCACGCGCCGTCGATCCCGTTCAGCATGAACTGCCTCAACTCGACCACGGTAAAGCCGAAATGGCTGAACATCAGCTCCCACGCTTCCGAAGGGTTCACCTTGTGCAGCGTCGGATCGTCGGTGTTCGGATGGATCTTCAACCCGAGCTCCGGCATCTTGCGCATCGGATGCAGTTCGGCCCATTGCGCCGGCGGCAGCGTACGCAGGTAGTACGAATTCGTCGGCACGACGGTAAACACGATGCCGCGCTCCGCATAGCGCGCGCACAGCTCGGGGTTGTCGACGATCGTATAGCCGTGGTCGACGCGATCCACCTGCAGCAGATCGACGGCCGTCTCGACGTTGCGCCACGGCATCCCAAACTCGCCCGCATGCGCGGTCGTGCGAAAGCCCGCCGCGCGCGCATGGCGGTAAGCCTTCCAGAACAGTTCCGGCGGCCGGTCGTTCTCGCGATAGTCGATCCCGAGCCCCGCTACTTCGTCTGCGCGGTTCGCCTTCATCCATTCGACAATCGCCACGGCTTCGTCCGGATCCTGCTCGCGGTCGATGCTCGGGATCAGGCGCGCGCCGATCCCGAAGTCGCGTGCGGCGTCGCGGATCGCCGTCACGATCGCCGCCTGCGCATCCGCATATGCGATGCCCGACACACGCACCGTACCCGTAGGATTCCAGAAGAATTCTGCATGCCTGACGTTGTGCGCGGCCGCATCCTCCAGATACTCGTACGCGATCCGCCGCAGGTCGTCGGGCTGCGTGAGCAGATACTTGTCGAGTGCGCGCAGCACGTGCAGCACGCCGACCGGCTTCTCGCCGCGCGCATAGAACGCGTCGATCTCCGCGCGCTCGATCGGCGCACCGCTGCGCTCCGCGAGCGCGACGAACGTGTCGTGCCGCACCGCGCCGAGCAGGTGGCAATGCAGCTCGACCTTCGGCAGCGCGTGGAAGAAGGCCCGGTGAGCCGGCGTGATCTCGATGCCCGTGCGCGCGGCCGGGACGTTACCTGGTGTTGCCTTCATTGCAGTCTCTGTTTGGGTAGTACCGATGCGTCGCGAAAGCCGTCTCTCAGTGCGGCTTCACGACGGTCCAGAAGTAGTAGCCGAGCGGAAGCGCGAGCACGACGAGCCCCCACGACACGTCGCGCCAGCGGCCGGCCAGCAGCTTGACGAGCACGTAGCACAGCAGCCCGCCCGCAATGCCGGTGCCGAAGCTGTTCGACATCAGCGTAAGCAGCACCATCGACATCACGGGCAGCGCATCGGTGAAGTCGTCGAAATGCGTATGGCGGATCGTCGCGAACATCGACAGCCCGATCAGGATCAGCGCAGGCGCGGTCGCCTCCTTCGGGATCGCAAGCGCAACCGGCACGAACAGCAGCATCGCGGCGAACAGCACGGCCGCGGCCAGCGACGACAGCCCGCTGCGGCCGCCGGCCTCGACGCCCGCCGCCGATTCGATCAGCGCGGTCAGCGCGGGAATGCCGAACACGGGCCCGAGCGTCGCCGCGAGCGAATCGACGAGGAACGGCCGGTTGATGTTCGGCAGGTTGCCCTGTTCGTCGAGCAGGTTCGCCTTCGCGCCGACCGCGAGCGCGGTACCGAGCGTCGAGAAGAATTCCGCCGCGAAGAACGCGAACAGGTACGGCGCGGCCGCGAGGCTCAACGCGCTGCCGATGTCCAGCTTGAACGCGATCGGCGCGATGCTGTGCGGCAGCGACACGAACGACGCGGGCAGATGCGTGACGCCGAGCGGCACACCGGCCGCCGCCGCGACGAGGATCGCGATCAGGATCGCGCCGGGCACCTTGCGCGCCTGCAGCACGATCGCGACCCCAAGGCCGATCAGCGCGACGAGCGCGCCCGGCCGCGAGAAATCGCCGAGCGCGAACGCATTGGTCTTCGCGTTCGCCACGACCATCCCCGCATTGCGCAGCCCGAGCATCGTGACGAACAGCCCGATCGACGCGCCGAGCCCGAGCTTGATCTGCACCGGAATCAGCCGCACCACGACGCCGCGTGCGCCGAGAATCGTCAGCAGGAAGAACAGCACGCCCGATACGCATGCGATGCCGAGGCCCGTCTGCCAGCCGACGTGCTCCGTCGTCGCGAGCGTCACGCCGATGATCACCGAGCCGCCGATGCCGGGGCCGACGAGGAACGGCAGGTTCGCGTAGAGCCCCATCAGCGTGGTGAACAGCACGAACACGATGATCGTCGCGGTCGTCGCCGCGCCGCGCTCCATGCCGCCTGTGGCAAGCAGCGACGGGATCACGACGAGCAGGTACGCGGCCGCGAGAAACGACGTGACGCCCGCGATCGTCTCGGTGCGCACGCTCGTGCCGCGCGCGGCGAGCGCGAAGCGGCGTTCGAGCCAGTTGGCAGGCGCTCGCGCCGGCATCGTGTCAGTCGCTGACATGGTGGTTCTCCTGTGATTCCGAATATTGTCCTGTGCCGATACACGCAGCGCGGTCTTATACTGCCGCGTACCGCATCCCGACCGTTATTGCCCGATGTCGTCCGACCGCTCGTCGCTGCTGCCCGCACTCACGCTGCGGCAGGTCCAGCACTTCGTCGTGCTCGCCCACGCACGCAGCTTCACGCAGGCCGCGCAGGCGCTGTCGCTCACGCAGCCCGCGCTCACCGCGTCGATCCGCCAGATCGAGTTCCTGCTCGGCGGCCGCCTGTTCGCGCGCTCCGCGCACCGGCTTACGCTCACCTCCGCGGGCGTTGCCGTGCTGCCGCTCGCCGAACGCCTGCTCAACCAGGCGCGCGGTACCTTCGACGACATGACGCGGCTCATCGGCGAACGCATCCAGACCGTGCGCATTGCGTTCATCCCGTCGGTCGCCGGCCGCCTGCTGCCCGCGCTCAACGCACTGCGCGATGCGAATCCGACGCTGCGCTTCACGCTCACCGACCTGCCGAACAGCGCGCTCGTCGAAGCCGTGCGCGACAGCGTCGCGGATCTCGGCATCGGCGTGCGCGAACCGGACAGCGACGACGGCACGCTGCGCTATCGGCAGCTCTTCGAGGACGAGATCGTGATCGTCGTGCGGCATGACGATCCGCTCGCCCGCGCGAAGAGCGTCACGTGGGCGAAGCTCGTCGATCGCGAACTCGCCGTGTTCGTGCGCGGCAGCGTCAGCGAATCGCTGCACCGCACCGGCGGCGCCGAAAAGCTGCGCCTGAACGTCACGTACCGGATGGAATACACGGAGCCGCTCTACGCGCTTGCGCGCAACGGCCTCGCGACCGCCGTGCTGCCGAGCCTCTACACGATGCATCTGCACGATCCCGAACTCGTCGCGCTGCGCGTCGACAAGCCGCGCGTCACGCGCGCGATCTCGCTGATCTCGCTCGCCGGCGACGATCGCGGCCCGCACGTGCGTGCGTGCCGCGAGTGGATTGCAAAGCACATCTGATTGCGTTCACCGTTCACTGTTCGCCGCGTGGCGGCCCGCGTTCAGGGCAGCTTCGCGATGCGCTCGACGAGCGTCGCGTAGAAGCGGTCCGCGTCGACCTCGTTGATCCACGTCGCGTTCGCCGCGCGGCCGCTGCGCCCGTTCCAGTCGATGACCGTCTCGCCGAGCGTCCACTGCCCGGTCGTCTCGACCATCACGTTCACCTTGCGTCCACCGAACAGCGTCGGATCGACGAGGTAGCCGACCGCGGTCGGGTCGTACATCGGCGCGTCTTCGACGCCGCGCCGCTTCTTGTTGTATGCGAGCTCGGCGTCCATGATGTCCGCGACGATCGCGCCGCAGCGATTGCCGAGCGCGCGGAACGGCGCCACGCGTGCCGGCGTGATCGGCGCCTTCACCGCGACGTCGCGCGGCAGCACGACGATCGGCACACCGCTGCCGAACACGACTTCGGCCGCCTGCGGATCGACGTAGATGTTGAACTCGGCGGCCGGCGTGATGTTGCCGCGCTCGAAGAACGCGCCGCCCATCAGCACGATTTCGCGCAACGCGCCGCGAATCTGCGGTGCTTCGACCAGCGCGGTCGCGATGTTCGTCAACGGCCCGAGCGCGCACAGCGTCACGCTGCCGGGCACCGCGCGGCTCAGCGTATCGACGAGATACGACACAGCATGGCCGGCAGCAAGCGGTGCGCGCGGCTCGTGCAGTTCGACACCTTCGAGCCCGGTCTTACCATGCACGTTCGCGGCCGTCACGAGGTCGCGCACGAGCGGGCGCGGGCAGCCCGCATAAACGGGCAGCGTCTTCGTGCGGCCGGCCCAGTCACGGATGATCCGCGCATTGCGTTCGGTCAGGTCGAGCGGCACGTTGCCCGCGACGGCGGTCAGCGCGCGGACGTCGAGCCGGTCCTGCGCGCCCAGCGCGAACAGGATCGCGATGGCGTCGTCCTGCCCCGGATCGGTATCGATGATCACCGTGCGGCGCGCGGCCTCGCCGCCGGCCGCGAACGCGCCCGTTTCGGGCAGCAGCGCGGTGCCGGCCAGCGCGGCGGACAGTTTCAGGAAGGTGCGGCGGGATGCGATCGGATGGGTCATGGCCGGGTGCTCAGAAAACGTGCCGGACGCCGAGCGTCGCCATCATCTGGCGCGTGCCGGTCGAGCGCGCGTACGCGAAGATCTGCGCATGCTCCGCATCGCCGGCCGCCTGCTGCGCGATCACCGTCAGCGCGACGTCGGTGCGTTTCGACAGGTAGTAATCGGCCTGCAGGTTCACCTGGTGCCATTTCGGCCGCTTGTCGATCACGTCGTACTTGCCGTTCGTGAACGCATACGCGGCGCCGAGAAAGAGCTGCGGCGTCATCGTGTAGACGACGTTCACGCCAAGGTTCTGCAGGTGCAGGTGCGAATTGTCGAGGTAATCGTAGCGCACGTCGGTAAACATCGCCGCGAACTGCGCGCGGCCGATCGTGTAGAAGCCGCCCGTGCCCGCGATCCGCTGCCGGCTAGCGTAGGCCGCAGGCGACATCGCGCTCTTGCTGAAGATCAGCAGCGGCGACGCATAGTCGTTCGCGATCGCGCCGTCCTGGTTCGTCGCGCTGTACGGATGGTTGTACTGCGCGTAGACCGCGCTCCAGCGCAGCGGACCCTGCTCGTAGCCGAGCCCGAAGCTGTATGCGCTGTTGTTCGCGAAACCCGTCGCGTTGCTGAAGCCGTACAGCGCGGTGAATTTCAGGCCGTAGTAGACGGGGCTCACGTACTTCACCGAGTTCTGCACGCGGATGTCGTTGTAGCCGTTGTCGTTGTCGCCGATGTTCACGCCGTTGCTCGCGATGATCACGGGCCCGATGTAGTCGTGGATCGCGTCGTACTGGCGGCCGAACGTCAGCGAGCCGTAGGTGCGGTCGGCGAGGCCGACGTAGGCCATCCGACCGAACTCGCGGCCATTCTGCGCGGCCGTGCCCGTCATCACGTTGAAGCCGTTCTCCAGCTGGAATACCGCGGACAGCCCCTGCCCGAGATCCTCCTTGCCCTTCAGCCCCCAGCGCGGGTTCTGGTTCGTGCCGGACAGCGCCTGCCACGCGTTCTTGCCGCCCTGGTTGGTCGCGTACCCGACGCCGGCCGAGATGAGACCGTACAACGTGATGCTGCTTTGCGCACCGGCATGGGTCGCGAAGGCGCCGAGCATCGCGAGCGGGGCGAGCTTGTGGAGAGTTTTCATGCGGGTCGTGTGATCGGTGGTGGTCCAGGCGCGGCAGGGTTCCGCGAAACTGGCCTCGACTATACGAACCCGAATCGGATAATAAAAGTTTGCTTTTCTTATGTGTCAATAAAACGGATTTATTCTCATCCGTGTGCCTTCCGCGCCCGGCGGCCCGGCGCTCAGTCTGCCGTGTCGCCGCCCTTCGGCACCTTCGACCACGCCTTGCGCCCCGGCAACGGCGACCATGCCGGCCGGGTCTTGCGTGCGCTGTCGATCACGACCAGGTAGCGGCCCGCGATCGGCGTGATGTCGCGATCGCGACGCAGCACCCACAGCGACTTGCCCGCTTCGACGCGTGCCTGGTAATCGTCGTCGAGCAGGCCGTGGCGGTCGAAGAACAGGTTCAGCGACGCCGGAATCCGCACGCACCCTTTCGAGTGCCGGATGCCGAGCAGCGCTTCGAGGCGATCGGGGTCGGTCGCATGCATCTGGAAGCGCATCGGCGACACGCCGCCCTTGCCCCAGCCGCGCTCCCCGTCCTCCCAGCCGAAGTCGTAGATGCGCATGTCGCGGCTGCCGTAACCGCGAATGCCGTTCTCGTTCGTCGTGCCTTCCGCGCGGAAATCCATGTTGTCCGGCGAGTGATGGAACACACCGAGCGGCGTCAGGAAATGGTCGTACTTGCCCGGCAGGCCGGTACCGACCGGCGATGCGCCGATCATCAGCCACGCGTTGGCCGGCGTCGCCCGGAAGTAGATGAACAGCGCCTGCACGTTCGGCGCGCGGTCGACCATCGCGACGTATTCGCCGGCGAGGTCGCCGAGATCCGCATCGACGAGCGCCTTCTGGAGCCGCTCGCCGTAGGCGCGCTGCTCGCTTGCCGGCACGTTCAGGCGCCGCGTGACTTCCTGCGTGAAGCGCTTGCGCATGTCGACCGCGCGCGCCGTCGCATTTTTCGCCTCTTCCGCCGACAGGGGCGGGTGCCGGCGCGGCGGCGTCGGCGCGGGTGGCTCGGCCTCGCTGGCGGGCGTGGCGGAAGCGGACGATGCAGGTGTGGCGGCGGATGCAGCGGAAGCGGCAGAAGCCGCCGCTGCGCCCGATGCCGGGCTGGCAGGCTCCGCAGGACGCGCGTGTGATGCGGCAGGCGCGGGCTGCGCCGCCGACGCACCGGACGATGCATGCACCGACGAAGCGGGATGCGCGCGAGAAGCTGCCGATGCGGGCGACTCGACTGATGAGGACGGCGTAACGGCAGGCGACGATGCGTCGGACGCGGCAAAGGCCGGCCGCTCGACAAGCACGGAGATCGGCAGTGCCGCAGCGAGCCAGATACACGCAGCCGCGGCACGGGCAAGACAACGCGGCTTCGCAAATCGCCGCGTCAAGCTGAAAGGCATCATACGTTCGAAGCCATCGTCCGATCCGGCCGCCGCATGCTGCTGTTGCGAGCGGCGCATCTTCCGCGCGAGCCATCGACACGTCCGGCGCATCGTGTGCGCCCGGCGCCGACGCCTCTTCGCGGCGGAGCCGTTCGCTGCTGCAACGCGTACGGTCCGATGGCGGCTAATGAGTCGTCAGGCCCTTCATTTTACGCGTCCACGCAAGAATCGGCAGCGACGCAAATCGCGGTTCATCGCGAATTTGCGCTTCGTCACGCTTTGTTTCAACTCGTTGCCGCCTGCTCCGTCATTGCGTGGCAATGTTGTTTGTTGGGCGTTCGAGATCGATATGCGATGCCGCGATTTTCGCGACGACGTGGCGGCTTTTCGGAATCGATTCGTATGCCATATCATTTTAGATACGCCACAAGCGCAACGCATGGCACGCATGCCGCGCGAACCGCGCGACATGCGTGCACATCTACCGATTACTTCGAGATGGTTTCGAGCGCGATGCCCTTCGTGCGCGGCCCCATGAGCCCGATCGCGGCCATCACGATCACCATCGCGCCCGCGATGAACGCGAACACGCCGAAGGTGCCGAAGCCCTTCAGCACGGCCGCGATCACGAACGACGAGAAGATCGCCGAGAAGCGGCTCCACGAATAGACGAAGCCGACGGCCCGTGCGCGGATCGACGTCGGGAACAGCTCGGCCTGGTATGCGTGGAAGCTGTACGACATGATGTTGCTCGCGAGCGTGAGGCCGATGCCGAGCACGATCAGGAACGCACCCACCGTCGTCTGGCTGAACGACAGCCCGCAGACGACGATCGCCGCCGCCATCGCGACGATCACCGACTTGCGCTCGAACCGGTCGGCGATCACGAGGCCGATCAGCGGGCCGATCGGCGCGGCGAGCGCGATCACGCTCGAATACATCAGGCTCGACGTGATCGTGATGCCCTGCTTGATCAGCAGCGTCGGCACCCAGTTCGCGAAGCCGTAGAAGCCGACCGTCTGGAACACGTTGAAGATCGTCATCATGATCGTGCGGCTGCGATACGGCGGCACCCACATGTCGCGGAAGCTGCCGCGCGGCGGCACCGGCTCGGCGGGTGCGGGCGGCGGCAGCGGCCGGCCGTATTCGGCTTCGACCTTCGCCTCGAGCGCACGCATGATGCGGTCGGCTTCTTCGACCCGGCCCTGCTGCGCGAGCCAGCGCGGGCTTTCCGGCAGTTCGCGGCGAATCCACCACACGAACAGCGCGCCGTGCGCGCCGATCAGCACGACCCAGCGCCAGCCATCGAGGCCGAATGGTGCGTGCGGCACGAGCAGGTACGCGAGGAACGCGACCACCGGCACCGCGACGAACCCGACTGCCTGCTCGCACGCGAACGCGCGGCCGCGGATCTGCTTCGGCACGAGTTCGGAGATGTACGTGCCGATCGTCACCATCTCGACGCCGAGGCCGAGACCGACGACGAAGCGCCAGAAGTTCAGCCCGGCCGCGGTGTCCTGGAACGCCATCACGACGTTGGCGGCCGTGTACCACAGCAGCGACCACGTGAAGATCGCGCGGCGGCCGAAGCGGTCGGCGAGGAAGCCGCATGCGATCGTGCCGATGAAGAGGCCGGAGAACAGCGCGGCGATGAAGCTCGCGACGCCCGTGGTGCCGAACAGGCCGTGCGTCGTCGCCGACAGGATCCCGCTTTTCACGAGACCGGGGGCGACGTAGCCGCTATAGAGCAGGTCGTAGAGCTCGAAGAAGAAGCCAAGGCTCAGCAGGACGACGAGCTTCCAGACGGTGCGGGTGGGCGGCAGGCGGTCGAGGCGGGCCGAGATGGAGCCGGGGTCGACGGGTGGGGATTGGGCAGGTGCCTGCGAAAGGCTGTCCGTTGAGGCCATCGTGGGCGCGTCTCCTGATCGTGTCGTGTTGTTGTCCGGCGACCAGCGAGCCGCCGTCGGGCGAATCGCTGCATTGTACCGGCAGGTCCGTCCGATGCGAGCGCACCCCGGCCCCGATATCTCGAACGCGATGACGTGCAGGCCGCCATCGGCCACCGAACCGATTCGGACACCCCATTTTCGCGCCAGATAATGTGTAACTTGCGTAACCGTCTGTCGGGTACCGAAAACGCGCCAGAACCGCTATCTGTCGCCACACCGCGGCGGCGTCGGCCCCACCGTCCGGGCCTAGTGCACCGTTTCGCGCGGGCACGCACCACCGGAATCGCCACAAACGGGGTACGCAATCGGTACAACCACGCGTTCCACACCCCGGTAACATGCTACCGGGCCAACCACCGGCTTCCGGGCGCCTTTCGGCGACCTGAATTGTCGGCAAATCGTAAGCATTCCATGTTCATACAACGACTATCCACTTACGCCCGCCGGATCGCCCTGATCGCGCTGCTGCAGTTTGCGGCGATCGCGACCGCGTCGGCGTTTCCGGCGGCCGCCTCGGCACCGAACGCGAGCGGCGTCGGCGCGCCCGTGCCGGCCATCTCGCTGAACGACGCCGTCGCGCAGCTCAAGCAGATGCAGGCCGAACTGGACCGCATCAAGCAGCAGACCTCGACCGCGTCCAACAGCAAGGAACTGGACGGGCTCAGCGACTCGACGCAGGAGCTGAGCACCGATGTCGAGAAGCTGCAGGGCGATCTCGTTCCGCAGCGCGCGCAGATCCAGGGGCAGCTCGACGTGCTCGGCCCCCCGCCCGCCGACGGCGCCGCGCCGGAAGCGCCGGCCGTCGCGAAGCAACGGGCCACGCTCAACGCACGCAAGACACAGATCGATGCAGCGCTGAAGCAGGCCGCCGACCAGAAGACCAGCCTCACGAACCTGAACGAGCAGTTCGCGAAGCTGCATCGCGGCCTGCTGAAGAACCAGCTCGCGTTCCGTTCGGGCGGCATTTTCAGCGCGCAGTTCTGGCTGCCGCTGTTCCATCTTTCGCCGGACGACGCCCAGCGGCTCGGGGACTTCGACGAAGAGATGCTCGACATGCTGCGCTCGTCGTGGGTGCCCGGACAAAAAGCGATCACGGTGCTGCTGCTGGTTGCCGCGTTCGCGGCATGGATGGGCGGCCGCCGGCTCATCGAGCGCGGGCTCGCGTGGTTCTGCGTGAACCGCCTGCCGGCCACCCGTTTGCGCCGCAGCGCGCTGGCGTTGTCGACCGCGCTGTCGACGCTGCTGGCAACCGCCATTGCCGTGCAGATCCTGTACCTCGCCGTCGCGCGCCACTACGACCTCACGCCGGCGCTGACCGATCTATGGGACCAGTTCGCGAAGCTTGCCGCAACCTGCGCGCTGATCGCCGGGCTCGGCCGCGCGCTGCTGTGCACGAAGCATCCGTCGTGGCGCCTGCCCGCGCTCGCCGATCCGGTTGCGCTCGCGATGAGGCCGTTCCCCGGCATCCTGGCCGCGCTGCTGCTGGTGTCCGGCACGCTCGAGTCGATCAACCGGATCGTCGACACCAGCCTGTCGGTCACGCTGTTCGGCCGCGGAATCGTGTCGCTCGTCGTCGCTGTGACGGTCGGTGCGTCGCTGCTGCGCTCGAATCGCGCGCGCAGCGCGCTCGCGGCCGCCGGCGAAGCGCCCGAGCAGCGCTCGACGCTCGCCGGGCTGATCCATGCCGCCGTCACGCTGGCCATCATCGCTACCCTGATCGCACTCCTGATCGGCTACATCACGGTCGCGCGCTTCATTACCTACGAGCTCGTGTGGTTCGAGATCGTGCTGGGCGCCACCTACATCCTGATCCAGCTGACGCGCGACGCGAGCGAAAGCCTGTTCTCGTCGAGCCTGACGACGGGCCAGCAGATCAAGCACCTGTTCGCGCTCGAGGATCGTCACCTCGACCAGGCCCGCACGGTCCTGTCCGGTTTCGGTACGAGCCTGCTGATGCTGATCGCGGCCATCGCGCTGCTGACGGGCGGCTTCGGCACGACACCGGGCGACCTGCTCGACAGCGCGGTCGCGATGATCGGCAGCCAGCGGCTGCAGAGCCTGAACATCATGCCCGACCGGATCATGAACGCCGTGATCGGGTTCGCGATCGGCTTCTACCTGCTGCGCTCGCTGCGCCGCTGGCTCGACGGCGAGTTCATGCCCGCGCTCGGCATGGATACGGGAATGCGCGTGTCGCTGATCACGCTGTTCACCAACGTCGGCTACGTGCTGCTCGTGCTGATGACGCTCGGGCTGCTCGGCGTCAGGTGGAACAACCTCGCGTGGATCGTCAGTGCGTTGTCGGTGGGTATCGGTTTCGGCCTGCAGGAGATCGTGAAGAACTTCGTGTCGGGGCTGATCCTGCTGACCGAGCGCCCGGTGAAAGTGGGCGACATGATCAGCATCGCGGGCGTCGAAGGCGACATCCGCCGCATCAACGTGCGCGCGACCGAAATCCAGCTGAGCGACCGCTCGACCGTGATCGTGCCGAATTCGCAACTGATCTCGCAGAACCTGCGCAACGTGACGATGGGCAACAGTACGCAGGGCGTCGCGACGCTGGTGCTGACGTTCCCGCTGAACACCGATCCCGAGCAGGTTCGCGACCTGCTGCTCGACGCGTATCGCGAGCACCAGGCGATTCTCGAGAAGCCGGCGCCGTCCGTCACGTTCAGCCAGCTCACGCCGGACGGCATCACGCTGAGCGTGACGGGTTACGTGTCGAGCCCGCGGATCGCGAGTTCGACGAAGAGCGATCTGCTGTTCGAGATCCTGAAGCGGTTGCGCGCGGCGGGGATCACGCTGTCGAGCCCGCAGATGCTGGTCGTGCAAAACATGCCGGCGGCGGGAGACGCATGACGCGGCTCGCGCGCTTGCCGTCGCACAGATGAACGAAGGGCCGGCACCGCAACGCGGCAGCCGGCCCTTTCTACTCGTACGCAGCGCCCGTCCGGGCGCTCGGCATCAAACGTCGAACTTCACGCCCTGCGCCAGCGGCAGCTGACGGCTGTAGTTGATCGTGTTCGTCGCGCGGCGCATGTAAGCCTTCCATGCATCCGAACCCGACTCGCGGCCGCCGCCCGTTTCCTTCTCGCCGCCGAACGCGCCGCCGATCTCCGCGCCGCTCGTGCCGATGTTCACGTTGACGATCCCGCAGTCGCTGCCCGCTGCCGACATGAACTGCTCGGCCTCGCGCATGTCGTTCGTGAAGATCGCCGACGACAGGCCCTGCGGCACCGCGTTGTGCAGTTCGATCGCGTCGTCGAAGTTGTCGTAGACCATCACGTACAGGATCGGTGCGAACGTTTCGCGCTCGACCACCGCCGATTGCTTCGGCATCCGCACGATGGCCGGACGCACGTAGTACGCATCCGCGTGACCGACATCGACGCGCTCGCCGCCCTTCACCTCGCCGCCCTGCTCGCGCGCATCGCCCAGCGCCTTCTGCATCGCATCGAACGATGCGCGATCGACCAGCGGGCCGACCAGCGTGCCTTCTTCGAGCGGGCTGCCGACCTTCACCGACGCGTAGGCCTTCTCGATGCGCGGCAGCAGCTGTTCGACCAGGCTGCGATGCACGATCAGGCGGCGCAGCGTCGTGCAGCGCTGGCCGGCGGTACCGACCGCCGCGAACGTGACCGCACGCACGACCAGGTCGAGATCGGCGCTCGGCGCGACGATCATCCCGTTGTTGCCGCCGAGTTCGAGGATGCCGCGCGCGAGACGCTGGCTCAGCACCTTCGCAACTTCCTGGCCCATCCGCACGCTGCCCGTCGCGCTGACGACCGGCACTTTCTTCGATGCCGTCAGCACCTCGCCGACATCGCGCATGCCGAGCACCAGCTGGCTCAGCTCCGCCGGCGCGGCGCCCGGATGGGTCTTCTCGAATTCGCGGATCGCCTTTTGCAGCAGCACGTGGCATGCGATCGCGGTGAGCGGCGTCTTCTCGGACGGCTTCCATACGACCGAATCGCCGCACACGAATGCGAGTGCCGCGTTCCACGCCCACACGGCGACCGGGAAGTTGAACGCCGAGATCACGCCGCACACGCCGATCGGGTGCCACGTTTCCATCATCCGGTGGCCCGGGCGCTCGGATGCGATCGTGAGGCCGTAAAGCTGGCGCGACAGACCGACCGCGAAATCGCAGATGTCGATCATTTCCTGCACTTCGCCGAGGCCTTCCGACGTGATCTTGCCGGCCTCGAGGGTGACGAGGCGGCCGAGCTCGGCCTTGTGCTCACGCAGCACGTTGCCGAACACGCGCACGAGTTCGCCGCGCACCGGCGCCGGCACCGTGCGCCACTTGAGGAATGCGTCGTGCGCGGCGTCGATCTTGCGCTCGGCGTCGGCGGGCGTGTCGACGGCCAGCGTCGCAAGCGTCGCGCCGTCGAGCGGCGAACGCGCGGTCAGCGCATTGCCTTTCCACTGGGCGAGATCGATATCGAGCGCGGCAAGAATGTCGTTGAATTGCATCACTTCCTCTTCAGGGACAGATTGATCGGTGCGGCGGCAGCGCCGCCCGCGTGATTCGATTGGAGCGCGTTCGCGCGCCCTGTGCAAGCGGATGCGCCGCGCGGCAGGCCCGGTGCGCCGTTCGGCGCATCGCGCTGCGCCGCCGCCGAAAGCCCGGCCGGACGGCGCGCTCCCGCCTCGCAAGGCACGATCCATGAAACACATTGTCGGTGGCCACAAGTCGGGCCGCTATTGATATTAACTCACGACTTCATTCCGAAAACGCAATACCTCGACGGGCCGAACGGATGCGTTTGGGTGCCGATATGGGACGTTTCCAAAGCCCGTAGCCGGGCCGTCGGATGCATCGCGGTTCGACGCAAGTTGATGACAAACCTGCATCACCCAGTTCTGAAATATCGTTTGCCGGTCGTGCATCGGGCACCCACAATCGGGGCGACGTCGAGGTGCAACGCACCCGGCGCGCCGCCGGCCGCCATGACGGCTGCCGGACGACAGACGAAGGCGACCCGCATCGCGGCCCGGTTCATCCGGCCCGTTCCAGCACCGCATCGCCGCTGCCCGGCCCGCGGCTAGCAACGCGTCGCGCTTCGTCACCGAAAAACAATCCCGGAGACAGCACCCAGCGCCCGCCATGCATTCAGATGCCCGCCCCGATTCGCCCCGTCCGTCCAAGCCGTCCCTCCATCGTGCGCTGCAGGCACGCCATCTGCGAATGATCGCGATCGGCGGCTCGATCGGCACGGGCCTGTTCGTCGCATCCGGCGCGTCGATCTCGCAGGCCGGCCCCGGCGGCGCGATGCTCGCGTACATGGTGATCGGCCTGATGGTCTATTTTCTGATGACGAGCCTCGGCGAAATGGCCGCGTTCATGCCCGTGTCGGGCTCGTTCGCGACCTACGGCGCGAAGTTCGTCGACGAAGGCTTCGGCTTCGCACTCGGCTGGAACTACTGGTACAGCTGGGCCGTGACCCTGGCGGTGGAACTGGTCGCCGCACAGCTCGTGATGAACTACTGGTTCCCGCACGTGCCGGGGGTCTGGTGGAGCGCGCTGTTCCTCACGTTGATCTTCGCGCTCAACGCGCTGTCGGTGCGCGGCTTTGGCGAGGCCGAATACTGGTTCGCGCTGATCAAGGTGCTGACGGTGCTCGCGTTCGTCGGCGTCGGCCTGCTGATGATCTTCGGGATCATGCAGGGCGGCTCGAGCGCGGGCTGGGGCAACTTCACGATCGGCGATGCGCCGTTCGCCGGCGGCTGGGCGACGATGCTCGGCGTCGCGATGATCGCGGGCTTCTCGTTCCAGGGCACCGAAATGATCGGCGTCGCGGCCGGCGAATCGGAAAACCCGCGCACGACGATCCCGCGCGCGGTGAGCCAGATCTTCTGGCGCATCCTGCTGTTCTACGTGCTGGCGATCTTCGTGATCGGCGTGCTGATTCCCTATACCGACCCGAGCCTGCTGAAGAGCGACGTGACCGACATCGGCGTGAGCCCGTTCACGCTCGTGTTCCGCCACGCGGGCCTCGCATTCGCGGCCGGCGTGATGAACGCGGTGATCCTGACGGCCGTGCTGTCGGCCGGCAACTCGGGCATGTATGCGTCCACGCGGATGCTCTACACCCTCGCGGTCGAAGGCCGTGCGCCGAAGATCTTCGCGAAGCTGTCGCGCGGCGGCGTGCCGCGCAACGCGCTGTATGCGACGACGGCCGTCGGCGCGCTGTGTTTTCTCACGTCGCTGTACGGCGACAAGACCGTGTACCTGTGGCTGCTGAACACGTCGGGCATGGCCGGCTTCATCACGTGGCTCGGCATCGCGGTCAGCCACTACCGGTTCCGCAAGGGATTCCTGAAGCAGGGCTACCGGCTCGACCAGTTGCCATACCGGTCGAAGTGGTTCCCGTTCGGCCCGCTGTTCGCGTTCGCGCTGTGCGCGGTCGTCGCGCTCGGCCAGGATTACCAGGCGTTCCTCTCCGACAAGATCGACTGGGTCGGCGTCGCCGCGACCTACATCGGCGTGCCGTTCTTCCTCGCGATCTGGCTCGGCTACGCGCTGGTGCGCAAATGCCGTCTCGTGCGCTACGAAGACATGGAAATCTCGCCGTGGATCGACCGCAACGCGACGCCCGAAATCGCACCGCAGGCCGACACCGGCTACGCGGGCTACGTCGCCCGTCCGGCCAACCCGACGCCGGGCGCCTGACCGCCCGGACCGGCCCGTATCGCACCGGCCGCCGCCCTGGCGCGGCAGCCGGTGCCCGGCCCCCCATTCGACGCGGCGCGCACGTTCAGGCAAGATCGACGCGCGCCGTCTGTTTTTCCGCCGTTACGAGCAACGAAATCGCATGCAGAACTTCTACGAAGCCACCGTTACCCGCCAGCCCTACCCGCAACTGACCGGCACGATCGACACGCAGGTCTGCATCGTCGGCGGCGGCCTCGCCGGCCTGTGCACGGCGCTCGGCCTCGTCGAGCGCGGCGTGCACGACGTCGTCGTGCTCGACAGCGAACGGGTCGGCTTTGGCGCATCGGGCCGCAATGGCGGCTTCGTCTTCGGCGGCTACAGCCTCGACAACGCCGACCTGCTGCGCACGCTCGGCCGCGACGAAGGGCGCCGGCTGTACCGGCTCACCGTCGATGCGGTCGACCTGATCCGCGCGCGGATCGCGCGCTACGGCATCGACTGCGACATCGTCGACCAGGGCGTGATGCTCGCGAACTGGTTCGACGATCCTTCCCGGCTCGACAGCGTGCGCACGCTGATGAAGGATGAACTCGGCGTCGACTGGGAACCCGTTTCCACCGACGCACTGCGCAAGCGGCTAAAGACGCAGCGCTATTACGGCGGCCTGTTCGAGCCGAACGCCTTCCACTTCCATCCGCTCAAGTACGTGCTCGGCGTCGCGGCGGCCGCATCGCGAGGCGGCGCACGCGTGTACGAACGCTCGGCCGCGCTCGGCATCGCGCGCGAAGGCGCCGGGTACGTGGTGCGCACGGCACAGGGCACGGTGCGCGCGAAGGACGTCGTATTCGCCGGCGGCGGCTACGCGCGCGGCGTGTCGCCGCGAATCGAGCGCGCGGTGCTGCCGATCGCGACCTACGTGATTGCAACCGAACCGCTCGGCGCGCGCCTGCCGGACGCGATCGACGCCCCGTACGCGATCTACGACACGCGTTTCGCGTTCGACTATTACCGCCCGCTGAAGGACACGCGCATCCTGTGGGGCGGCCGGATCTCCGTGCTCGACCGCGGCCCCGACGCGATCGCCCGCCTGCTGCGGCGCGACCTGCTGCGCGTGTATCCGCAACTGGAAGGTGTGAAGGTCGACTACGCGTGGGGCGGGCTGATGAGCTACGCGCGGCACAAGATGCCGCAGATCGGCCGCGACGCGGACGGCGTGTGGCACGCGATCGCGTTCGGCGGCCACGGGATGGCGCCCACCACGGTCGCCGGCGAAGCGCTCGCGGCCGCACTGGCCGAAGGCCGGCCGGTGCCGGAAGGCTTCAACGCGTTCGGGCTCACGCGTACGTTCGGGCTGGCGGGCCTCGCCGCCGCGCAGCTCACGTACACGGCATACCAGGCCCGCGACGCGCTCGCGTCCTGCCGCCGCTGAGCGGCGGCCACGGCGGCCGAAACCGCCCTGCCGATTAGAGCGCCAGGTCGGCCGGGCGGGGATTTCCCACATGCTAGAATGGCTTTTCCAAGCCGCCGAAGCCACAATAAAGTCACATGAAAGCAGGAAGCAAGGCCGCCACGTCCGACACCCGCGCGCTTCCGTCCGATGCGCGGCGCAAATACGATCCCGAGCAAACCAAGCGCAATATCCTCGACGTCGCCACGCAGGAATTTTCCGCGATGGGCCTCGCCGGCGCGCGCGTCGATGCCATCGCCGAGCGCACGAACACGACGAAGCGGATGCTCTACTACTACTTCGAAAGCAAGGAAGGCTTGTACGAGGCCGTGCTGGAGAAGGTGTACGGCGACATCCGCGCGCTCGAGCAGGAGTTGCACGTCGGCGACATGGAGCCGCGCGAAGGCATGCGCCGCCTCGTCGAATTCACGTTCGACTATCACGACAAGCATCGCGACTTCGTCCGCCTCGTGTCGATCGAGAACATCCACGGCGCGAAGTATCTCGAACAGCTCAAGTCGTTCAAGAACCGCAACGTCAGCATCATCAAGACGCTCGAGGAACTGGTCGAGCGCGGCGCGGCGAGCGGCGCGTTCCGCCAGGATATCGACGCGTTCGACCTGCACCTGCTGATCAGCTCGTTCTGCTTCCACCGCGTGTCGAACCGCTACACGTTCGGCGCCGCGTTCGGCCGCGATCCGTCGGCGCCGCGCCTGCGCGCGCGGCATCGCGACACGATCGCCGACGCCGTGCTTCGCTACGTCGCTGCGTAAGCGGCGGCGGCGGCCGGTTTCCCTGCCGGCCGTACACCGGGCGCGCGCCGTCCGCGCCCGCCGCTCTCCCGTGCGTCAGTCCGTGGGTGCCGTCGACGCCAGTGCGATCCGCGCCTTCGCTTCCGGGCTGCCCGCCACGTAATACTTCTTCGCCCAGCTCGAATCGGGCGCAAGCGCGAGCCGCGCATGCGCGCCCGTGCCCGCATCCGTGCCGTGCTGCTTCGCATTGATCGCCAGTGCCCGCGCGCGATAGTGCTCGTAAAGCCGCAGGAATTCCGCGAGATAGATCGCCGCGATCCGCTGGCCGCGGATCTCGAGCAGGTTCTCGTCGTTGTACTGCTCGGAATTGCGGCTCATGTTTGCCGAGCCCGTATAGACGACCGGATTCGCGCCCTCTGCATCGATCACGATGAACTTGTGATGGATCACGACGGGCGGAAAGGCCGGCGCCGGTTCACCCGGGAAGAGCCGCAGCTCGGGCTCGAAACCCTGCGGCACGGTGGCCGGCGAGAAATACGCGGCATCGATCACGTCATGGTTGTCGCGGCTGCGGTGGTACAGCTCGAGGTTCGCGAGCGTGGCCGCATCGAGCGTCTGGCCGGCCTGCTGCTCGGCATCGGCCTTCGTCGCGCTGCCGACATTGATCTTGTTCACCAGCCCGAACATCATCAGCCCGCGGTCGCCGGCCGCGAAGCACGCATCGCGCAGCGCCGCGTCGGTCGGCATGAACAGGCAGAACGACACCGAATGCTTCGCGGCCGCGATCGCGGCGACAATCGTGTCGATCTCGGTGCGCTGCCCCGCCGGCTCCGGCGAAAACGCGAGCCGCACCTGCGCACTGCCGATCGTCATCGGTTCCGACCAGCCCGGCGACAGCCGCGCCGTCTCCGCGACCGACGGATTCCCGGCCAGCGCATGCGCGCGATCGTTGTACAGCGCGGCAAGCGCGGGCGAGTCGAACGCGTGCAGCACGTTCGCCTGCTCCGTGAGCCCCTCGGTCGTGAAGTTCGCGGAGCCGGTCAGCACGCGTGCGGGCACCGCATTCGACGACGCATCGGTCACGATGAACTTGTCGTGCATGATGTGCGTCCTGTCGCGCGGCGCGAGCGTCGCGAGACCCTGCAGCGCATCGACGGCCGGCTGGTTCGGCGACGGCAGCGGCGGCTTGCCCTTGCGCGCCGTCGTGTGCGCGTCGTAGACGATCGCGAGCGACGCTTCCCCATGCTTGCGCCCGAACGCTTCGAACGCGGGCAGCGCCCACAGCGTGTCGGTCAGGTGATAGACGGCCGACGCCGCGCGCGATGCGGGGTCGAGCATCTCCGCGAACACCTGTTCCATGTCGTTCGCGAGCCACATGCGCAGCTTCAGCGCCTGCGCGTCGCTCGGCGCCGCATTCGGCGCGAGGCCCAGCGCCGCCACCTGCTTCGCAAACGCCTGCGAGCTGACCACCGCGCGGTTGAACCACGTGCCGATGCCATCCTCGATATGCGCGGGCAGCACGACGTCGCACACGCCGGCTTGCGCGTCGAGCACCTGCAGGTTCGCCGGCGTGCCGACGACCGGATACACGTCATAGCGGAACGATGCGCCGCGGTCCTGCGGATCGATGCGCGCGTCCCACCACATGAATTTCTGGATCGGCGCCTGGTCGGTCGGCGCGTCGCCCTGCGTGTGCGCGGCCGGGCCATCGAACGTCAGGCGGTTCGGCAGCCAGCTGTCCGGCGCGCGCGTCTTGCCGCCGGCC
This sequence comes from Burkholderia puraquae, assembly GCF_002099195.1. GTDB lineage: Bacteria > Pseudomonadota > Gammaproteobacteria > Burkholderiales > Burkholderiaceae > Burkholderia > Burkholderia puraquae. The sequence goes on from NZ_NBYX01000022.1 coordinate 78,346, forward strand.
GACCAGAAGCCCGGCGTGCGCCGGATCGCGAAGCCGAGGAAATCGGATCGCGACGCCGCATCGGGCCAGTCGAAGGCCAGCAGGACCAGGGTGGGGGAAAGATAGCTGCGCACGCTGACGGTCATTCGTTGCTCCCTGGCCTTGCGGCCGGTCGAGGTGAATGGGTCAGTCTTGACGGCAGTTCTTCCCGGGGGATGACGAATCGATGAACCTTGTATGTCGGACGCGCGTCAGTCGCACACGAGCAGTTCGATCCCGCGTGCGGTCAGTGCGCGGCGCACGGCCTTGTCGGGCGCGCATTCGGTCACGAGATAGCGGGCCGCGGCCGTGCCGTTGATCCGCACCGGCGTCACGCGGCCGAATTTCGAATGGTCGGCGACGATGATCGCGGTGCCGGCCGCCGCGATCATCCGGCTGCGCACCTCGGCTGCGAGCCGCGAGTAGTCGGTGCATTCGCCGTCGGGCGTGATGCCGCCGGCGCCGACGAACGCGAAATCGACGTGGTACTGCGCGAGCTGCTGGATCGTGTCGAGCCCGAAGGTGGCGTCCTCGTCGTCGGACAGCTCGCCGCCGAGCAGCGTCACGCGGTTGCCGTTGCGCCGCGCGAGCACGAACGCAGTACGCCAGTCGTTCGTGTAGATCGACAGCCGGTGCCGGCCGGCAAGCGCGAGCGCAACCGCATGCGGCGTGCTGCCCGAATCGATCAGCACCGATGCATCGTCGGGCACGAATTCGGCCGCGCGCCGCCCGATCGTGCGCTTCGCTTCCGCGTTCGCGGCTTCGCGCTCGGACAGGCTCGGCTCGCGGCGATCCGCGGCCAGCGCGCCGCCGTGCGTCATCACGAGCAGGCCGCGCGCGGCCAGCGCGTTCAGGTCGCGCCGCACGGTTTCGCGCGACACGTCGAGCGAGCGGACGAGTTCCGCGACCGACAATGCGCCCGACCGTCCGAGCTCCGACAGGATGAATTGATGACGTTGTTCCGCCAGCATCGCGTGTGCGCCCGAGGCGACTGGTAATGGGTGAGCTGGCCATTGTATTACGGCCGTTTGACCGGCAATTGACTGCGGCGGGAAACCCGGCAGGCCGTGTCTTCCGAAAGCGAAATTCTGTATTGCCTCACGCGCGCGAATCGGCGCGGCGCCGGTTGCTACACTTTGCGCTTCGCCGAACGACAGACCAAACAAAGGGGCTCGCGCCATGTATCGCAAAGGCAGTGTGATCGAAATCCAGTTTCCGCCCGAACGACTCAACGACGCGGCCGGCGATCCGTACTGGATCGACCTGACGCTCGACGAGGCCCGCCGGCTCTACGAACAGCTCGCCGCGCGCTTCGCGAACGACGCACGCGCCAACCAGCCGCTCGACACGTTCTCGATCGACTGATCGCCGCGGCTTTCGCGCTCGCCCGCTCCGCATGAGGGGCGGCACCCATCCCCTCTCCCCGGCCCGCCCCGACGGCCGCATGCGCGACACGCAGCATGAGTGCAGGATTCGACAAGACGCCCGCATCGCTTCCCCCGATACTGGCCGACTTCACCATTCTGTCCGGCCGCATCGCGGCCCGCCATGCATGCTGACCTCGATCGTCGCCGCCGCTTTCGTCGCACTCTGGTCCACCGGATTCATCGTTGCGCGGGCAATCAAGCCCTACGCCGATCCCAACCTGTTCCTGCTCGCGCGTTTCGCGGGCACGGCCGCGCTGTTCGGCGCAGTGGCGCTCGTCGCGCGCGCGCCGTGGCCGGCCCGGCGCGAATGGCCGCGCCACCTGATCGCGGGCGCGCTGCTGCAGGGCGTCTATCTCGGCGCAAGCTACTGGGCCGTCGCGCAAGGGCTGAACGCGGGCGTCATGGCGCTGCTCGGCGCGCTGCAGCCGCTCGCCACCGCGGTGCTCGCCGTCCCGCTGTTCAACGAGCGCCTGCCCGCGCGCGGCTGGCTCGGGATGGCGCTCGGGCTCGCCGGCGTCGCGCTCGTGCTCGCGCCGAAGGTCATGGGCGGTGTCGCGCCGCCGCCGGGCGCCGCGCCTGCGTGGCTCGTCGTCGCCGTCTCGGTCCTCGCGGTCGGGTCGATCACCGCCGGCTCGCTGTACCAGAAAGGCAAGCTCGCACAGAGCGACCTGCGCACGGCAGTTGCGATCCAGAACTTCGGTGCGGCAATCGTCGCGGCCATCTTCGTCGCGCTGCTGCACGAGACGCGCTGGATCGGCGCACCAGCGCTGTGGGTGTCGCTCGTATGGGGTGTCGTGTTCCTGTCCGGCGGCGCGGTCACGATGCTGATGTGGATGCTACGACGCGGCAACGCCGCGCGCGCGACGTCGCTGCTGTTCCTCGCGCCGCCGCTGGCCGCGCTGCAGGGCTACTGGCTGTTCGGCGAGACGCTCGCGGCGATCCAGCTCGCCGGCTTCGCGCTCGCGCTGGTGGGCGTCGTGCTCGCGCGGCGCTGACGCGCCCGCCCGCTTGCGCACTCATGGGGCCGCGCAAACGCCGGCCGCCTCGCGCATCGAATGCCGGCGCGAGAACGCCCGTCGCGCGGCATCCTGCCCCCGCCCGGCGCACCGTGCACCACGGCGATGCAGCCCGTCTCGCCGAAGCAACGCGAAATCGCCGGATCGCACGCCCGGCGCGGCGCCGCGCCGCGATTGCGCTTATGATGGGCGCCTTGAATTTCGTTCCGGAACTCCTTTCATGACATCCGCCGATTACGCCAGCCGCCAACGCGCGATCATTGCCGAACTGAACGTTGCCCCGCACTTCGACGCCGAGGCCGAAATCGCCCGCCGCGTCGAGTTCCTCGCGCAATACCTGCGTTCGACCGGCCTGCGGACCTACGTGCTCGGCATCAGCGGCGGCGTCGATTCGTCGACGGCCGGCCGGCTCGCACAGCTGTCGGTCGAAAAGCTGCGCGCCGGTGGCTACGACGCCCGCTTCATCGCCATGCGCTTGCCGAACGGCGTGCAAAACGACGAAGCCGATGCACAGCGCGCGCTCGCGTTCGTGCGCGCGGACGAGGAACTGACCGTCAACGTGAAGCCGGCCGCCGACGCGATGCTCGGCGCGCTGGTCGCGTCCGGCCATGCGTTCGAGACGCCGGCCCAGCAGGACTTCGTGCATGGCAACGTCAAGGCGCGCGAGCGCATGATCGCGCAGTACGCGGTGGCCGGTGCGCGTCGCGGCATCGTGATCGGCACCGATCACGCGGCCGAGTCGCTGATGGGTTTCTTCACGAAATTCGGTGACGGCGGCGCGGACATCCTGCCGCTCGCGGGGCTGAACAAGCGGCGCGTGCGCGCGGTGGCCCGTGCGCTCGGCGGCGAGGAACTGATCGTGATGAAGGTGCCGACGGCCGACCTCGAGGAACTGCGCCCGCTGCGTCCCGACGAACACGCGTACGGCGTCACCTACGACGAGATCGACGATTTCCTCGAAGGCAAACGCGTCGCCGACAACGTGTACGAAACGGTGCTGCGCTTCTACGACGCTTCGCGCCACAAGCGCGCGCTGCCGTACACGCCGTTCGACTGGCCGACTGCGTAAGCCGGCCGCTACGACCGCAACACGGCGCCGCGCGAACCATGACGGTCACGCGCGGCACGTGCACGACGGGCAACGCTACGCGTGCCCGCCCGTCTTCGACGCCTGCAGTGCGCGAATCCGCATCCGCGCGCCGGTATCGCTGACCGTCGCGTCGTACATCGTCGCGAGATCGCGCTTGAGCGCGGTGCGCGAACCACCGTCGAGATACACCATGTGCCCCGACGGATAGAAACGCGCGGACAGGTTCTGCCGCACCTTCTGGTCCTCGAGCGGCATCTGCTGCAGGTCGATCACGGTCTGGTAGAACGGCGTGACGAAATCGTAGAGGCCGTTCGCCGACAGCACCTTCAGGTCGACGTTCAGCGCCATCACCGCGGCGAGATCGCCGGCCGTGTAGAGAATCACGTTCCCCTGCGCATCGATGCCCTGCTGCGCGCCGGTCGGGTCGATGTGGCTGAAATCCCAGTTCTGGAACGCCTGGTCGTTCAGGTCGGTGAACGCGGAATTCGACGTGAACTTCAACTGCTCGTTCAGGTAGCTGTTCCACATCGCCGTATAGACGCCCGTCACGGCCGTCATCGTCGGATCGTTGCCGCCCGAGTTCGGGTCGATCTTGCCGGCGATGCCCGACGAGATCCCGGTCACGCGGCCGTCGTACGAACCGAGCGCGAGCCCCTGTGCCTGCAGCAGCGTCGTCAGGAACAGCGAATTGCCGCGCGCGCTGTAACCCGCAATGTCGAGCCCCCACGTCTGCAGCGTCGCCGTATCGATGCCCGTATAGCCGGACAGCTTCTTCACGGCGGCCGGGTCGGCATGCGGCACGTTGCGCAATGCGGTCAGGTAGTCGGTGCGCGCGAACTGCGCGACTTCCTCGACGAACGCGCCGAGATCGGTCGGCGCCGGCGTGACGCCGAGCTTCTTGTGATACCACGCATCGGCCGCCGCGGTGGGCAGCGCGCCGACCGGGTTGCCGGCCTGCCGGTAGTCGAGGATCGACGATTGCAGCGTGACGCCGTTCAGGTCGACGCCGTCCTCGTGCAGCTTGTACGCGAGCACGCAGCTGCGCGCGGTGCCGTACGATTCGCCGAACAGGTATTTCGGCGAATTCCAGCGGTTGTTCTTCGTCAGGTAGCGCTTGATGAACTGCTTCAGCGAATCCGCGTCCTGGTCGACGCCCCAGAAATTGCGGTTCTTGTTCGGCGCGACGGCTGCCGAATAGCCGGTGCCGACCGGGTTGATGAACACCAGGTCGCTGTGGTCGATCATGCTGTCCGGGTTGTCTTCCATCTGGTACGGCGCAGGCGGCGTGAACCCCGGCATCGACGTCTTGATGCGCTTCGGCGCGAACGAGCCCAACAGCACGAACACCGACGACGAGCCCGGCCCGCCGTTATAGAAGAACGTCACGGGCCGCGTTTCCTCCTTCGCGCCGTCGGCCGTGAACGCGACGTAGAAGATCTTCGCGGCCGGCTGCGAACTGCTCGGGTCGACCGTCACGAGGTGGCCGGCCGTCGCCGTGTACGCGATACGCTTCCCGTCGATCAGGATCGTGTGATGCGTGATCGCGGCCGCCTCGGTCGTGTCGGTCACCGAGTCGTCGGGGCCGTTGCCATATGCAACCGGATCGAAGAACGGCAGGTCGCGGCCGTGGCTGAGCGCGACCGGGTTGACGGTCGGCGGCACGCCATGCGAATTGTGGTCGCCGTGATGCAGCGGATACACGCCGCCGGAAGATGCGGAATCGATGCCCATCGTGCTGCTCCTGGAGGTGAGAAAAAGGCGCGGACAGGAAGCCCGCGCCATACGGAAAGACGTGTACCGCGGCCGTCAGCTCGACGGCTTGCGCGTCAGGACCGCGGCGAGCTGCGCGCCGTTCGGGCTGCCGAGGCCCGTGCACGCATCCCAGCCCTGCGCGGCCGCATACGTGCCGTTCGAGCCCTTCGTGATGTCGCGCAGCGCACCCGGATTCCTGTAGAGCACCGGGTTGATCCAGCCGGCGGCCGCCCCGCCCGCCGCGCTCGCCGCCGCATTGATCCGCGCGATCAGCGCGGCCCACAGCGGCGCAACCGCGCTCGTGCCGCCCATCACCGTGGCCGTGCCCGCGATCGACACTTCGTAGCCCGTCTGCGGCGACGCATCGCCGGCGACGTCCGGCACGCCGCGCTTCGCGAGCGGTGTGCTGCTGCCGTCGGCGCGCGCGACGGTCAACCCCTGCTGCCACGCCGGCAGGTCGAACAGCGTGCTGACGCCGCCCCCGCCCGCGCCGCCGCCAGCCGCGTCATCGTTCCACGTGACCTCGCTGCGGATGCCCTGCCCCGGCAGCGCGTCGAGCTGCGTGCCGCCGCAGCCGAGCACGTACGGGCTCGATGCGGGGAAGTCGACATGATCGGCGCCATCCTGCAGCCCGTCGCCCGAGCCGCTGTCGCCAGACGCCGCGCACACCGTGATGCCCTGCGCAGCGGCCGCCTGCAGCACGCGGTTGAACGCCTGCGCGGACTGCGCCTGCCAGATCGCCTCCGGGCCGCCCCAGCTGATCGAGATCACCGAAGGCTTGTTGGTCGTGTCGCTGACGGCCGCGTTGACGGCCTGGATGAAGCCTGCGTCGCTGTTCGGCGCGAAGTAGACGGCGATCTTTGCGGCCGGTGCGATCGCGCCGGCGATCTCGATGTCGAGCGCGACTTCGCCGTCCGGGCCGCTCGGGTCGCCGGTCGGCGTGTTGCGGCCGGTGCCGACGTTCACGTCGACGAGCGTCGGCGGCGTCTTGATGCCGAGCCCGCGGAAATACTGCTGGATGTCGGCCGCGCGGTAGCCGCCGCCGAGCTCGATGATCGCGATGCACTGCCCGGCGCCGTCGCCGGCCGGGAAGCCGTACAGCGACGCCAGCTGGATCGGGGTGAACGTGACGCCCGCCGCGCCGCCGCGCGCGGGCTTGAACGGCGGTCGCAGCCGGAAGTGCGGCCGCGCCTGCGGACGGCTGTCGAGGCCGAGCACGGCCGTGACAGCGTCGCCGAGATCGTCGGGCAGCGCGATCGGGCCCGAGCGGCCGCGATACTGGCCGATCGACTGATGCTCGAAGCGCTCGAGCTTGACGCTGAACGCGGCTTCGAACTGCTGGATCGTGCCGGACAGCACGACGACGCTTTCGACCGGATCGACGCGATCGACCGTCAGCTGGTGGCGACGCGCGAAGTCCTCGGCCTTGCGAATGTCGTCGGGATTGGCGGAAAAGCGTTGCGCGAAGGTTTCGCGCGACACCGGTTTCGCTTGCGCGTCGCCGGTGGCGAGCTGGTGAAGCAGCGTATCGAGTTGCCCTTCTTCCTGCCGCCGCAACATGATCGTGACGTGGATGCGTTCTGCCGGATCGCACGGGCCGAGGCACTTGGACTCGGCGACGATCCGGGGTTCACGGTCGGCGTGAAGATGCCTTGCCATGTTCAGACCCTCCTTGGTACCGCGTTGCACGGAACAGCCAGGAAATCGGACAGGGCCGGCGGGAGACGGTTCCGTTCGGTCGGTCGGGTTCGCGCAGCGCGAAGTAACAGGAAGTTTAGAACAGTCAGACGATTTGCGCGCACGCCCTTCTGCGACGGGGCGCACGCGCGGGCCGGCGTTGCGCGCGGCCTTCATCCGGTGCGGCGACGCGCCGCGCGACCTGCACCGGCGCGACACCGCCTCGGCACTCAGTCCATCGACAGGCGCAACGCAAAGCCGATCAGCGCCGCGGAAAACGTCCAGCGCTGCACCGTCTGCGAGAGCGGATGCGCGCGCATCCACGCGGCGATCCGCGACGCGCCGAATACGCATGCGAGGTCGAAGCAGACGCCGGCCGCCACCAGCAGCGCGCCCAGCTCGAACATCTGCAACACGACCGGCCCGGCCTCGGGACGCACGAACTGCGGCAGCAGCACCGAGCAGAACAGCAGCGCCTTCGGGTTCAGCAGGTTGGTGAGCAGGCCCTTCACGAACGACTGGCGCAGTTCGCCCGCCGTCGCCGCCGCGTCGCCGTCGCCGAGCGCGAACACGGGCGAGCGGAACACCTGGATCGCGACATAGGCGAGATAGAGCGCACCGCCGTAGCGGATCACTTCGTACAGCCACGGCGCGCTGCGGATCAGCGCCGCGACACCGCAGGCCGACAGCGTCACGTGCGCGGTGCGCGCGAGCGACAGGCCGGCCGCTGCCGCCATCCCCGGCCGCACGCCGCGGCCGATGCTGGTCTGCAGCACCAGCGCCATGTCCGGCCCCGGCACCGCATAGATGGCCGCCAGCGCGGCGAGATAAATCAACAGCAAATGCGTGGAAATCATGGTCTGCCCCTGTCCTCTTACGGCGATATGTTGCCGCCAGAGCGCGAGGGATTATTGGCCATCTTTCGTTCAGAAGTGGCGATTCGTAGGGGAATCCGCCACAATCATCAAACCAGCATCAGGATTCCGCCAACATGACCGAGCTCGACAAAACCGATCGCGCCATCCTTGCCGCGGTGCAGCGCGACGGCCGCCTGCCGATCGCCCGCCTCGCCGACTCCGTGGGCCTCTCCGAGACCCCGTGCGCACGGCGCCTGAAGCGCCTCGAAAACGACGGCTACATCGAGCGCTACCGCGCGCAGCTGTCGCGCCAGGCGCTCGGCTTCGGCGTCGTGGCGTTCGTGCTCGTGCGGTTCGCGACGCACGACCGCAAGACCGCCGACCGGTTCGAGCGGGAAGTGCTCGGCATCGAGCGGATCCTGGCGTGCCACAACGTGGCGGGCACTGCCGACTATCTGCTGCAGGTCGTGGCGCGCGATCTCGACGACTACGGCACGTTCCTGCGCGAATCGCTGCGGATGCTGCCCGGCGTGACGTCGATCGAATCGGCGCTGTCGCTGCGCGAGGTCAAGCATGACGCGGGGTTGCCGGTGCCGTGATGCCGACGAATGGAAGGCACACGCAAGCCGAACCCGACACCTGATTCGTCACTTCGACGTCAATCGATGTGCGCTGCGTCGGGCCGTGCCGCCGCAACACTCGATCATATTGTCGAGGCCGGCGGCCTACGCGATGTCGGGCGGCTGGTGCGCGCGTTCGAGATCCTCGAGAAACGCTTCGACGAGCGGATTGCCGCGCCCGTTGCGCGCGACGACCATGTGGAACGTCACGTCGTAGCGCAGTTGCTCCGGATTGAGCGGCGTGAGCAGCCCCTGCGCGACATACGGCGCCGCGAAATGCTGCGGCAGATAGCCGAGGTGGTGGCCGGACAGGATCAGCAGCGCGACGGCCTCCATGTTGTCGGCGGTCGCGGTCACGCGGTCGGGTGTCGTCGACATCTGCGCTTCGGGCAGCGGATACGAGCGCCACGCCCATTCGAAACCCGCGACGTCGGCCGGCGTCAGCGCGCCGGCGCCGTCGAACAGCGGATGGCCGCGCCCGCAGTATGCAACCTGGCGCTCGATGAACAGCGGCGTGTAGTGCAGCGACGGCACGCGGTGCCAGAAGTAGCCGACCGCGATCTGGATCTCGTCGCTCAGCAGCTTCTCCTCGAGATCGCCCGGCGCGCGCACGGAGATCGAGAAACGCACGGCCTCGTCACGTGTGCGGAACGCGGCGATCGCCTCGGCGATCCGCGCGTTCTGGCTCACCGGCGTATGGCCGATCAGGCCGATGTGCAGCGTGCCGACCAGTTGGCGATCCATGTGCCGCGCGGCCATCCCGAATTCGTCGAGTGCCGCGAGCAGCTTGCGGCTCATTGCATGGAATCGTTCACCCTTCGGCGTGAGCCGGAAACCGCTGCGGCCGCGCTCGCAGAGCCGGTAGCCGAGCCGCGTCTCGAGCGACGAAAGCTGCGCGCTGATCGTCGACTGCCCGACGTTCAGCACGGCCTGCGCGGCCGATACGCCGCCCGCGTCCGTGACCGCGAGAAACACGCGGATCAACCGCAGATCGAGGGTCGACAGATTCCCGAGCACATTCATCCCCTTCCATACATCGATGAAAATCGATGTTTACGTCGATATCTTCGCATTCTTCTTTCCCGGCGGAGCGCGTAAAACTGTGCGACAAGCCGCGTCGCATGATACGGCAACCCCACATCGGAAGAGACAGCTCATGAACAACCACACCCATTTCCAGCCGCTCGGCGGCAATGAAATGCCGCGCTGCGGCGGCATCGCGACGATGATGCGCCTGCCGCACGTGGCGAGCGCCGAAGGCCTCGACGCCTGTTTCGTCGGCGTGCCGTTCGATCTCGGCACCTCCAACCGCACCGGCGCGCGCTTCGGCCCGCGCCAGATCCGCACCGAATCCGTGCTGCTGCGCCCGTACAACATGGCCACGCGCGCAGCGCCTTTCGATTCGCTGCAGATCGCCGACATCGGCGACGTCGCGATCAATCCGTACAACCTGCACGATTCCATCGCGCGCATCGAAGCCGCGTACGACGCGATCCTCGAGCACGACTGCAAGCCGATCACGCTCGGCGGCGACCATACGATCGCGCTGCCGATCCTGCGCGCGATCCACCGCAAGCACGGCAAGGTTGCATTGATCCACGTCGATGCACACGCCGACGTGAACGACACGATGATGGGCGAAAAGATCGCGCACGGCACGCCGTTCCGCCGCGCGGTCGAGGAAGGCCTGCTGCACGGCGACAAGGTCACGCAGATCGGCCTGCGCGGCACCGGCTACGCCGCCGAGGATTTCGACTGGTGCCGCGAGCAGGGCTTCCGCGTCGTCCAGGCCGAGGAATGCTGGAACAAATCGCTCGCGCCGCTGATGGAAGAAGTGCGCGCCCGCGTCGGCGATACCCCCGTCTACATCAGCTTCGACATCGACGGCATCGACCCGGCCTACGCGCCGGGCACGGGTACGCCGGAAATCGCGGGCCTCACGGTGCCGCAGGCGCTCGAGATCATCCGCGGCGCGAAGGGGCTGAACATCGTCGGCTGCGATCTCGTCGAAGTCGCGCCGCCGTACGACCCGTTCGGCACCACGGCGCTGCTCGGCGCGAACCTCGCATACGAGCTGCTGTGCGTGCTGCCGGGCGTCGCGTACCGCGACTGATCCCCGCGCCGCCACCTATTCCAAATCAGAGGATTCCAGAGGAGCACACACAAGGATGGGGACTTCCGTCAAACAACCGAAGCGGGCGGCGCTCGCTTCGTTCGTCGGCACCACGATCGAGTGGTACGACTTCTATAGCTACGCGACCGCCGCCGCCATCGTGTTCGGGCCGCTGTTCTTTCCCGGCGAAAACCGCTTCATCAGCCTGCTCGCGTCGTTCGGCTCGTTCGCGGTCGGCTTCTTCGCGCGGCCGCTCGGCGGCGTGATGTTCGGCTACCTCGGCGACCGCTTCGGCCGCAAGCGTTCGCTGCTCGCGACGCTGATGCTGATGGCCGTGTCGACGATCGCGATCGGCCTGCTGCCGACCCACGCGCAAGCCGGTGCGATTGCACCGGTCCTGCTCGTGCTGATGCGCGTGCTGCAAGGCATCGCGGTCGGCGGCGAATGGGGCGGCGCGGTGCTGCTCGCCGGCGAGCATGCGCCGGAAGGCAAGCGCACGTTCTTCGCATCGTTCGCGCAGCTGGGCAGCGCGAGCGGCCTGATCCTGTCGATGCTCGCGTTCGGCGCGATCAGCACGCTGTCGAAGGAAGACATGATGAGCTGGGGCTGGCGCGTGCCGTTCCTCGCGAGTTCCGTGCTGCTGGTGGTCGGCTTCGTGATCCGCGCGAGCGTATCGGAATCACCCGAGTTCGAGGAAGTCCGGAAGAGCGGCAACACCGCGCAGAACCCGGTGCGCGAAGCGCTCAAGTACTGGCCGCTGCTGCTGCTCGCGATCGGCGCGAACGTGTACGGCATCGCCGGCGTGTATTTCAGCAACATCTTCATGATCAGCTACGCGACGCAGTTCCTGTCGCTCGACCGGTCGATGGTGCTGCATTGCATGACGATCGTTGCCGTGCTGCAGTTCGTCGTGCAGCTCGCGGCCGCGTTCCTCGCGCAGCGCTTCGGCACCACGCGCGTGCTGCTGATCACCGGCGCATGGGCCGCGATCGTCCCGTTCGTCATGCTGCCGCTCGTGCACATGGGCACGCCGCTGTCGATCACGGTCGGCGTCGGCCTCGCGACGCTCGCGGAATCGGGCTACTACTCGGTGGTCGCGGGCTTCGTCAGCGGCATCTTCGTCGCACGCATCCGCTACACGGCGATCTCGATCGCGTACCAGGTGTGCGGCGCGCTCGCCGGCGGCCTCACGCCGCTCGTCGCGACCCTCATCGCGCAGAACACCGCGCCGCAATGGTGGCCGCTCGCGCTCCAGTACACGAGCGCCGCAATCGTGTCGTCGTTGTGCGTGTGGCTGATTTCGCGCCGCGTGAGCATCGACGATGCGGACGCGGCGAACCGGAAGCAAGCGCCGCTGCCGCGCGGCGCGCGCACCGCATAACGTCCCGCAACGGGCAGGCACCTCGCCTGCCCGTTTTTCGTTGCACGCCCCGGCGGTGCGTCACACCGCCTCCCAGTTCCACCCTATTCATCGCCTGCCGCGGCACCGTCCCGGCAGGCCGGCGCATGCGGGCACATTGACGAACCGCGCGCGACCAAGGAGACAAGCCGTCATGAACCGCCCCGACACCCTCGATCTCGGCCGCGCCGAATCGGCCGGCCTGGCGATCGAGCACCATTCGATCGACTACATTCCCGAACACGAGCGCCACGCGAAGCTCGCCAGCCAGGGCCCGTTCTGGTTCCTCGGCAACTTCCATTTCTTCACGATCTCGATCGGTTTCGTCGGGCCCGGCATGGGTCTGTCCGCAGGCTGGACGACACTCGCGGGTGCGCTCGGGATCATGTTCGGCACCCTCTTCATGGCGTTTCACGGCTCGCAGGGGCCCGAGATGGGCCTGCCGCAGATGATCCAGTCGCGCGCGCAGTTCGGCTATCGCGGCGTGATCATTGCGTTGCTTGCGACGCTGTTCGTGTTCGTCGGCTTCAACGTCGTCAACGTATCGCTGATGGTCGACGGCGTGCACAACGTATTCGGGATCGATGGCGGCTTCGTCGCCGTCGCGGCAGTGACAACGGGCGCGCTGCTCGCCATCTACGGCCATGACCTGATGCATCGGACTTTCACGTGGGCGCTGATCGCGACACTGCCGCTCTATACGCTCGTGACGCTCGCACTCGCGTTCGGCCATGCGACGCCGGCACCCGCCACCATGGCACCGGTCGCCGCTCCGGGCTTCAACTGGATCGCATTCGCCACGCAATTCGCGATCGCCGCGAGCTACAACATTTCGTATGCGCCGTATGTGTCGGACTATTCGCGCTATCTGCCGAAAAACACGAGCCGCGCGAAGCTGATCGCGGTGATCTTCGCCGGCGCATCGCTGTCGGGCACCTGGATGATCGGCCTCGGCGCGTGGCTCGCGCAGAAGCTGCACGCGGCCGACGCGCTGGTCGCGATGAACGAAGTCGGCACGTCGCTCATGCCGGGCCTCGGCAAGCTGATCGCGATCGTGTCGCTGGTCGGCTTCCTGCCGATCATCGCGCTCAACGCGTACAGCGCGATGCTGACCGTACTGACCGCCGCCGATTCGATCGTGCCGATCCGTCCGACTCGCCGCGCGCGCGTTGCATCGATCGTCGCGATCAGCACGTTCGTGCTCGCCTGCGTATTCGCGATTCGGGGCAACGGCATCGCGCTGCTGCAGACGTTCCTGACGCTGATGCTTTACTTCCTCGTGCCGTGGACCGCAGTGAATCTCGTCGACTATTTCTTCGTGCGCCGCGGCCACTATGCGATCGCGCACTTCTTCATGCCGAACGGGCTCTACGGCGCGTGGCAACCGCGCGGCATCGTCGCATACCTCGTCGGCTTCGCGGCGATGGTGCCGTTCTTCTATGTCTTCGACGCCGAGGCGAACCGCGAGATTTTCGTCGGGCCGTTCGCGCGAATGCTCGGCGGCGTGGATATCGCGTGGCTCGTCGGCCTGGTCGTCGCGGGCGCTGCGTACTGGCTGCTGTCGCGGTCGCTCGACCTCGCGCGCGAACGCCGCATCATTGCCGGGACGCCTTCCCCCGAGACGCTCGCGGATACCGTCACGCACGAGCGTGCGTGATCATGAGCTGCCCGTGACACCGGGCCAGCCCGTCACGGAATGAACCCCGCCGCCGGCCGCCCGATCGGTTGTCGCGGCGGCCGGCACGCAACGTTCGCGCGTTACTGCACCTGGTTGCGCAGCGTCTTCGCGGCGGCGACCATGTTCGTCAGCGCCGGAATCACTTCCGCCCACTGGCGCGTCTTCAGGCCGCAATCCGGGTTCACCCACAGGCGCTCCGCCGGAATCCGTTCCGCCGCCTTCTTCATCAGGCCGACGATGTGTTCCTGGGTCGGAATGTTGGGCGAGTGAATGTCGTACACGCCCGGCCCGATCTCGTTCGGATACTTGAAGTTGTCGAACGCGTCGAGCAGTTCCATGTCCGAGCGCGACGTCTCGATCGTGATTACATCCGCATCCATGTCGGCGATCGACGCGATGATGTCGTTGAACTCCGAATAGCACATGTGCGTGTGAATCTGCGTATCGTCCTGCACGCCGTTCGCGGTGATGCGGAACGATTCGACCGCCCACTTCAGGTACTCGCCCCATTGCGCGCGGCGCAGCGGCAACCCTTCGCGCAGCGCAGCCTCGTCGATCTGGATCACGCGCACGCCGGCCCTCTCGAGATCGAGCACTTCGTCGCGGATCGCCAGCGCGAGCTGGTAGCACGACACCGAGCGCGGCTGGTCGTCACGCACGAACGACCAGTTCAGGATCGTGACCGGGCCGGTCAGCATGCCCTTCATCGGCTTGTTCGTCAGCGACTGCGCATACGCGATCCATTCAACCGTCATCGCCTTCGGGCGGCTGATGTCGCCGAACAGGATCGGCGGCTTCACGCAGCGCGAACCGTACGACTGCACCCAGCCGAACTGGCTGAACGCATAGCCGTCGAGTTGCTCGCCGAAATATTCGACCATGTCGTTGCGTTCGGCTTCGCCGTGTACGAGCACGTCGAGTTCGAGCGATTCCTGTTCGCGGACGCTGCGTTCGATCTCGGCCTGCATCGCCGCGCGGTAGCCGGCTTCATCCAGCGCGCCGGCCTTGAACTGGCTGCGGGCCTGACGGATCTCGCCGGTCTGCGGGAACGAGCCGATCGTCGTCGTCGGGAATGCCGGCAGGTTCAGGCGTACCGACTGCTTCGGCGCGCGCTGCGTATAGGGGCTCACGCGGTTGCCGAGCCGCGCGTCGATCCGTGCGATCGCGGCCTTCACCGCCGGGTTGTTCACGCGCGGCGAATTGCGACGCGAATGAATCGCGGCGGCGTTCGCGGCCAGCGCATCGGCCACCTTGTCGCGGCCTTCGTTCAGTGCGGTCGCGAGCACCTTCAGCTCGTCGAGCTTCTGCAGCGCGAACGCGAGCCACGAGCGGATGTCCGCATCGAGCTTCTCCTCGCTCGCGAGATCGACCGGCACGTGCAGCAGCGAGCACGACGGCGCGAGCCACAGGCGATCGCCCAGTTGCGTTGCGAGCGGCTCGAGCCAGTCGAGCGTCGCGTTCAGGTCCGTCTTCCAGATGTTGCGGCCGTTGACCGCGCCCACCGACAGCACGCGCTCGGCCGGCAGTTCACGCACCAGCGCGTCGACTTCGTCGCGCGCGTTGATTGCATCGACGTGCAGGCCGTCGACCGACAGCGCGCTCGCGAGCGCCAGGTTGCCCTGCAGCTGGCCGAAGTATGTCGCGAGCAGCACCTTGATCCGGCGCGTTTCGAGCGCTGCGTACGCGGTCTTGAATGCTTGTTGCCAGTCGGCGTCGAGTTCGGTGACGAGAATCGGTTCGTCGATCTGCACCCATTCGACGCCCTGCGCGGTCAGCGTATCGAGCAGCGCGCCGTACACGGGCAGCAGCTTCGGCAGCAGCGCGAGGCGGTCGGAATCGTCCTTCGCCTTGCCGAGCCACAGGTACGTGACGGGGCCGAGGATCACCGGCTTCGCGGCCACGCCCTGCGCCTGCGCTTCCGCCAGTTGCTGGAGCAGGCGCGACGGGTCGAGCGAGAAGTTCGTGTCCGCGTGGAATTCCGGCACGATGTAGTGGTAGTTCGTATCGAACCACTTGGTCATTTCACCGGCCGCGACCCCGCCGCAGCACGTGGCATGCGCTTCCGCCGACTGCGCCGAACGGCCGCGCGCGACGCGGAAATAGTTGTCGAGCACGTCGCCGTGGAACCCCTGCACGCGCTTCGGCAGGTTGCCGAGCGTGAAGCTCATGTCGAGCACCTGGTCGTAGAACGCGAAGTCGCCGATCGGGGCCAGGTCCAGGTCGCGCTGGTCGTTCCAGTGACGCTGGCGCAGCTCGGCGCCGAGCGCCTTCAGCTCGTCGCGCGACGATTCACCTTTCCAGTAGCGTTCGAGACCGAACTTGAGTTCGCGCTTCGCGCCGATGCGCGGAAAACCGAGGTTGTGTGTCGTGACCATGAGCTGCCGTCCAGAAGAAAATTGAAGATCCGGCAGCCATGATAGGGATTTCAAACCATGAAATAAAATGGCATTATTTCATTCATCCATTAAAGTTATTCATGTATTTGTTGCGCGAGCGCTATCCATGCTGGAACGATTCCATCTCGTCGTCATTCGTGAGGTCGAGCGCCAGGGTTCGCTGACCGCGGCCGCCAATGCGCTGCACCTCACGCAATCGGCACTGAGCCATACCGTCCGGAAAATCGAGCAGCAGCTCGGCACGCCGATCTGGGACCGGGAGGGTCGCGGCCTGCGGCTCACGCAGGGCGGCCAATATCTGCTGAAGCTGGCGAACCGGCTGCTGCCGCAGTTCGAGCTCGCCGAGGAGCGGATGAAGCAGTACGCGAAGGGCGAGCGCGGCACGCTGCGTATCGGGATGGAGTGCCACCCGTGCTACCAGTGGCTGCTGAAGGTCGTGTCGCCGTACCTGTCGCGCTGGCCCGACGTCGACGTGGACGTGAAGCAGCGCTTCCAGTTCGGCGGCATCGGTGCGCTGTTCGGCTACGACATCGACGTGCTCGTGACGCCCGATCCGCTGAACAAGCCGGGCCTCCGCTTCGACCCTGTGTTCGACTATGAGCAGGTGCTGGTGGTCGCCGACTCGCACCGGTTCGCGAATGCCGACTACGTGACGCCCGAGCAGCTCACCGACGAGATCCTGATCACCTACCCGGTCGAAACCGACCGGCTCGACATCTACAACCAGTTCCTGACGCCGGCCGGCATCGTGCCGAGGCGGCACAAGTCGATCGAGACGACCGACATCATGCTGCAGATGGTGGCAAGCGGGCGCGGCGTGGCTGCGCTGCCGAGATGGCTTGCCGACGAATACGCGGACCGGATGCCGGTCGTGCCGGTCAAACTCGGCAAGAAGGGGATTGCGAAGCAGATCTTCCTCGGCATCCGCGAGGCGGATGCGTCGATCGACTATCTGGCCGCGTTCGTCGCGCTGGCGCGCGAATCGACGTGGAGCGCGCCGCGCATGCTGCGCTAGGCGCGCTCCGTTGCGATGCGCGTCAGGCGGCGCGCATGCCGATACGTTCGCTGCGCTCGACCCATGCGCCGAACAGCAGGCCGATCGTCGTCCACATGATCACCTGCATGCCGATGGCCGCCACGCGGAACTTCCACAGCAAGGCCGCCGGGAAATCGGCCGGCAACTCGCTGACCGACGGCAGCCCGATCTGCACGGCCGCGATGATTGCGACGAACACGAGCCCGGCGGCGATCGACGCGTTCCACTGCCCGAGCTTCGCCAGCAGATGGCGGCGCACGCTGACCGAGAACACCATCGTCGCGACCGAGATCGCGATCATCAGGAAGAACAACCCCGTGCGATAGCCGATCGTGTCGGGGTCTCCCACCGACGGCGGATTGGCCGGGTACTTGATGTTCGGCACGATCACGAGCGCGACGAACGACGCCAGCGCAAGCCACGCAGCCAGCGGCCGTGCCGGGAGACGGCTGCCTCGACCATACGCATACGCAAAGACCAGCGAGAACAGCCCGCCGAATGCCGCGCCGTAGGTCACGACGCCCGTCAGCAGGCCGAGGCCGGCTTGCGTGTGGCGGCTGACCAGTTCGGGTTCCGGTGCTTCGCCTTGGGCGGCTTCGGTTTTTTCTTCGAAGGAGATTGCCTGATCGACTTGCGGTTCGCCGACGATTTTCGCGAAACCGAACGTGAGGAGGCCTGCGGCGATGCCTGCGAGCATCCCGCGCATGAGCAGCTTTCCGACCATCGTGAACTCCGCGTCAGTGGCAGGGGAAGCCGAGCAGATGGCGG
The DNA here is from genome assembly GCF_002099195.1 of Burkholderia puraquae. Lineage (GTDB taxonomy): Bacteria > Pseudomonadota > Gammaproteobacteria > Burkholderiales > Burkholderiaceae > Burkholderia > Burkholderia puraquae. The sequence continues at coordinate 96,193 of NZ_NBYX01000022.1, forward strand.
CCGTCGTGGACGAACTCGTGGACATACATACCCGGCACGAGCGACGTCGCACCTTGTTCCGCACCGACGAAATACAGTGCGAGCAACAGGATCAAGCCAACGAACACGGCCCACGGCAACAGTTCGCGGACGGGGATGGGTGCCGGCACGACCGCCGGCTTCAGCACTGCTTCGCTCATGGATGCACCTCAGGGGAATCGCGCCCCGACAAATGTTGGATGGGTACGAAGGCAGGTCTGGCTTCCGGGATCATGGATCACCGGTTACAGTGGCGCGACCGCGCCGGAATTGCACCGGCTTCCGCGTTTCGTATCGGGCGAATTGTACGCGCGAACGATCGCGTATTGAAGCGGCGGCAGGTGGACGAGCGCATCCGTCCCGGATCATCCGAAAACCAACATGAACATGCATGCCTCGCTGCGCCTGATCGCACATGCCTCGACCCGGGCGATGCGCACCGGCACGTTTCCCGACGACGATCCGCTCGACGCGCTCGGGCTCGCCGAAGCCGGGGCGCTGCGCGACCAGTGGACGGGCATCGCCGGCTCGCTCGTGCTGTGCAGCCCGGCCCGCCGTGCAGTGCAGACCGCCGATGCGCTCGGGCTGCAAGCCAAAATCGACGACGCCCTGCGCGACATCGACTACCGACACTGGCGCGGCAAGCGGCTGCACGACCTCGCGCACGACTTTCCTGACGAATTGGGCGCGTGGATCGGCGATCCATCGGCTTCGCCGCACGGCGGCGAGTCGTTCGAAGCAGCGATGCGCCGCGTCGGCACATGGTTGAACGCGCTGCAACACGGCCGCGACGTCGTCGCCATCACGCATGCGCCGATCGTTCGCGCGGCCGTCGCGCATGCGCTGCGGATGGATATCAAGTCGGCAACCCGCATCGACGTTGCACCGCTGTCGTGCACGACATTCGCTGCGTCGCCGCACGGATGGACGTTGATCGCCGACGACGATCGGCACGACACTGCGACGTAGCCGCCTGCCGTGTCGCATTCGCGATATCGACCACGACACAAGCCGACGTGTCGCGTCGTATCGCAATTGCCTGGCGATGTTCACCTTACGTCGCTGCAAGACATTCCGTTCGCCCTCCCTGCTGTCATCAAACTGACTGCTAGCCGAAGCTAGGATCGGTCGCGGTTCCCTTACGAGATACCGTCATGAATCAACCTGTTTCGTCCGCCCCGAACAATCCGGGCTCCGTCGAGCACGCCCGACAGGTCGGCTATGCCGTGTTCCTGCTGGTGCTCGCGATCGGTGCGATCTACATCGCCACGCACCTGATCGACGATCTGTCGCCGATGCGCGAAGGATCGCTGTTCCCGTACCTGATGCTCGGCGCCGCGCTGCTGATCGCGCTCGGCTTCGAATTCGTCAATGGTTTCCACGACACCGCGAACGCGGTGGCCACCGTGATCTATACGCACTCGCTGACGCCGAACGTCGCGGTGATCTGGTCCGGCCTGTGGAACTTCCTCGGCGTGATGATCTCGAGCGGCGCCGTCGCGTTCGGCATCCTGCAACTGCTGCCGGTCGAACTGATCCTGCAGGTCGGCAGCGGCGCGGGCTTCGCGATGGTGTTCGCACTGCTGATCGCCGCGATCGTGTGGAACCTCGCGACCTGGTATTTCGGGTTGCCGTCGTCGAGCTCGCATACGCTGATCGGATCGATCATCGGCGTCGGGCTGATGAACCAGCTGATGCACGGGCCGTCCGGCACGAGCGGCGTCGACTGGGGCCAGGCGCTCGGCGTCGGCAAGTCGCTACTGCTCTCGCCGCTCGTCGGCTTCCTGTGCGCGGCGCTGCTGCTGCTCGTGCTGAAAACCCTCGTGCGGATTCCGGAGCTGTACAAGGAGCCGCCGAAGGACCAGCCGCCGCCGTTCTGGATTCGTTGCCTGCTGATCCTGACCTGCACGGGCGTGTCGTTCGCGCACGGCTCGAACGACGGCCAGAAAGGGATGGGGCTCATCATGCTGATCCTGATCGGCACGGTGCCGACCGCCTATGCGCTGAACAAGGCCGTCACGCCCGCCGAGACGCAAACCTTCGTGGCGGTCGCGAACCAGGCAGCCGCGACGTTCGGGAAGTACACGAACGGCGTCGCACCGTCGGCGAACCCGCGCGCCGACGTCGAGCTGTATGTACAGCATCGCGAACTGACGCCGGCCGTGATCCCCGCCGTTCAGCAGTTGTCCACGTTGCTTGCGACCGCCGTCGGCGCGTCGGGTTCGATGGCGGCCGTGCCGCAAGGTGACGTCGACAACGTGCGCAACACGATGTATCTGGTGTCGGAAGCAATTCGCCTGATCGAGAAGTCCGGACAGCCCGCGTTCGCCGCCGACGACAAGCTCGCGATCGACAACTATCGCAAGCAGCTCGACCACGCGACCAAGTTCATTCCGACGTGGGTGAAGGTTGCGGTCGCGATCGCACTGGGCCTCGGCACGATGGTCGGCTGGAAGCGGATCGTCGTGACCGTCGGCGAGAAAATCGGCAAGCAGCACCTGACGTACGGACAGGGCGCGTCGGCCGAACTCGTCGCGATGCTCACGATCGGCGCGGCCGACGTGTACGGATTGCCGGTGTCGACGACACACGTGCTGTCATCGGGCGTCGCGGGCACGATGGCAGCGAACGGCTCCGGGCTGCAATGGAGCACGGTGCGCAGCCTCGTGCTGGCGTGGGTGCTGACGCTGCCGGCGTCGATCGTGCTTGCCGGCGGACTCTATTGGCTGTTCCGGTTGGTGGCGTGACCGGTGATGCGATGGGTGGCCGGCAGGAGCCGGCTGCCGGCTGCAGAAAACTCGACCCTCGCCTTTCCGCCTTTCCATTTCGACTCGTCGAGGCATCGGATGCGTCCATGCCATCTCGAGCGCTCACCTTCCTCCTTTCCCGAATTGAAGCGCAAGATCTGGAGCGCGCCGGCGCATGGACATCCGTAGACTGGGTTCATCAAACCTTACGGTAGGCTCAACCGTGCGGACAATGTGGCCGAAGCATGCCGCGCGACTGCATGGCGCCACATTGCTGATGAACCGAGGTACGCCCGTGAACATTGCCGACCTGCAACCTGCCGTCGAATCGCTGGATATTGCGCAACGCGTCGACGCGATCGACTGGACGACCGTCAATGCCGATCTCGATCGCTACGGATGCGCGCGTGTGCCGGGCCTGATTTCGCCAAGCGAGTGCGCGGCGCTCGCATCGCTCTATCCGCGCGACGCGCTGTATCGCTCGCGCGTCGTGATGGCGCGGCACGGGTTCGGTCGCGGCGAATACAAGTATTTCGCGTACCCGCTCCCTGCGGTCATCGCCGATCTGCGTGCGACGATCTACCCGCACCTCGCGCCAATCGCGAATCGCTGGAACTACGCACTCGGGATCGACGTCCGCTATCCGGCAGACCACGCGGCCTTCCTCGATCGCTGCCACGCAGCGGGACAGACACGACCGACACCGCTGATCCTGCAATACGGCGCCGACGACTACAACTGCCTCCATCAGGACCTGTATGGCGAGCACGTCTTTCCGCTCCAGGCCGCAATTCTGCTGTCGGCGCCCGGCCGCGACTTCACTGGCGGGGAGTTCGTGCTGACGGAACAGCGCCCACGCATGCAGTCGCGCGCGGAAGTGGTGCCGCTGACGCAAGGCGATGCAGTCATCTTCGCCGTGCATGGCAGGCCCGTGCAGGGAACGCGCGGCGTCTATCGCGTCAACCTGCGCCACGGCGTCAGCCGGATCCGGAACGGCCACCGCCACACGGTCGGCATCATCTTCCACGACGCACAGTAACGGCGATCGCAACGAGCACGACGCTGTCAGGCCATCTCACGCCGGCGGATCCACGCGAGAAATACCGCGCATCCGACGTGCCAATCGCGCGTGATCGAGCAGGGTTCTTTGCGAACGAGTATCACCGCGCGATCCGCTCACTCTCCCGCCGTGGGAGATCACCGCTTTCTCTCCCCGTCGGACCGTCACGGCACGTCGGATCGAAGTTTCAAGTGAGCCACCGGGAGCCCCGACACTCACCTGTCGCAACACAAAGTCGGCGGGAAAACCGGCCTACCCGCGCGCTACATTCGCCCGTAGCCGGTCGCCCGCATCGAAGGCGAGCCGCGCGTAGCCCGGCAACGTCAGCAATGCGAGCACGCCCGCCGCGACGAACGCCCAGCGGAAGTCGTCGAGCACGTAGTGCATACCGGCCGCATCGCCCCGCACCAAGGCCGCGAGCCGCAGCGACAGCGCACCGAACGCGATGCCCATCCCGATCGTCATCTGCTGCGCTGCGCTCCACAGCGTGCTGGCCGCGCTTGTCTGCTGTGCCGGGATATCCGCGTAGGCCAGCGTCGCGAGCGTGGTGAACTGCATCGACCGCGTCAGTCCGTAGACGAATACGACGAACAGCGTGATCGCCAGTGGCGTCGACGCAGTCAGCCAGCCGCATGCGATCGTGAAGAGGCCGACCATCGTCACGTCGACGAGCGCGACGCGCCGGAAGCCGAAGCGGTCGAGAATCCACGACGTCCCCGCCTTCATCCCGAGATTGCCGAGCGCGCTTGCAAGCAGCAGCAGGCCGGACTGGAACGGCGACAGCCCGAAGCCGATCTGGAACAGCAGCGGCAGCAGGTACGGCACGGCATTGATGGCCATCCGCGTGATCGAACCGGTGATCACCGTCACCGAGAACGTCGGCACTTTCAATGTCGTGAAGTCGAGCAGCGGATGTGCGCAACGTCGCGCATGCCACCACGCGGCAATGCCGAACAACACGCTCGCGCCCACCAGGACGGCCGCACGCGTAAAGTGGACATCCTGCTGGCCGGCCGCTTCGGTGCCGATCAACAGACAGGTCAACGCGCCCCCGGCGAGCACGAAGCCGCCCCAGTCGAGCGGCCGTTGCTCGTCGGCTCGCGTGTTCCGGACGATCAGCCAGGTGCAGACCAGTGCGGCAATGCCGAACGGGACGTTCAGCAGGAAGATCCATCGCCATGACGCATAGGTCGTGATGAAGCCGCCGATCGGCGGCCCGACGACGGGTGCGACGATGCCCGGCCACGTGATCGTCGCGATCGCACGCATGAGCTTCGCCTTCTCGGTGCTGCGCACGACGATCATGCGCCCGACCGGCACCATCATCGCCCCGCCCACACCTTGCAGCAGGCGCGCAGCGGTGAACGTCACGACACCCTCGGACAATCCGCACAGCACCGATGCGCCGGTAAAGACGACGATCGCGCTGGCGAACACCGTGCGCGAACCATAGCGGTCGGCGATCCAGCCGCTGATCGGGATGAACACCGCCAGTGCCAGCATGTAGGCCGTCATCCCCAGGCTCAGCGCGTTCGGCCCGACGCCGAACGAGCGCGCCATTTGCGGCAGCGCGGTCGCGATCACGGTGGTGTCGAGGTACTCCATGAAGAACGTTGCGGCGACGAGATATGGCAAGAAGTCGGTCGTCCGACTACCTTGGGCAGGGCTGTCAGTCATGAACGGTGCGGGAGACGGAATACGGAGGACACCGACCGCCAGCGGGTCCTGGAAGCGCCGGAATCGGGACGAATGGCGATATTACCCCGAAGGGCTTGCACCTCGCTCTGTCGGGCATGTCGCGCGAATGGACTTTATGCGCATAGATTTCTGTGACGATTTGAGGCTGAGTAGGAGGCGGGCGCAGACGCTCACGTCGATCGCGACGTGTCGAAGGATCGGTGGATGATCCTGGAGACCTTTCGCCAGGATGTATAAATGTCAGCCTTCTTCGACAAACGCCGCTCATCGGCCGCCATTACGACGCCATCCATGGATGGATCAACGTTGGCTTGGCATTAATCGGAGGTCGATTGATGTAGGGCACTGGGGAGCGCGCCGGGAGATTTCAGTTGCGCAGAGCGGTAGATCGCTCGACAACAATCGAGGCCTGAATCGAAGCATTCGAGGCTCCGGTTCCGGCCGGATTGATGTGCAGCGCAGCGACACGCACTGGAAGCAATTCAGTGGCGCAGCGCTGCGGATCGCTCGAGACCGGCAGGTGCCTGAATCGACGGATTCGGCAACCCAGTTCCCGCCAGGTCGCCCACCCGTGCATTTCCATCGCTGAAATGCAAAAACCCCCGCCTTTCGGGCGGGGGTTCTTGGCTAAGGTAGCCTGACGATTACCTACTTTCACACGGGAATCCGCACTATCATCGGCGTAGAGTCGTTTCACGGTCCTGTTCGGGATGGGAAGGGGTGGGACCGACTCGCTATGGTCATCAGGCAAAGAGGGTTGTCACGTTGCTTCGCAACGCGACCAATCTGGGAAGAAGCAGTAATCTTGAG
>NZ_NBYX01000023.1 GCF_002099195.1 Burkholderia puraquae
TGCTGGTTGATGGACATCGACCTGCCGTCGTTCTCGCGAACGATGTCGGCCTTGCCGGCGGTGATGTTCTCGCCGGTGGGCAGCGCGAAGGCGGGCAGCGAGGTGAAGCCGAGCAGCGAGAGGGCGGCGGCGGCGCGCTTGGCGCTGCCGGGCTTGGCACGGCGGCGCGCGGTTTCCCCGACGGCGCTCCAGCATCCCTGGGTCTGGTTCCAGACCAATGCATAGGTCTTGTTCATGAAGGTATGTTCCTCTGGAAAAATACAGGGTGGTCGATTCGTATTGATACGTATACCTAACAAATAGAAAAGATCGGCGAGACGCAACCGGTATGCATCCCGACGATGCGGGCGGCTACGTCGCCCGCGTTACTTGCGGTCCCACCCTGTATGGTGGGCCGCATGTCGAGCACCGCTCAGAAATACTGGGCGGCCTGAAACCAGACGCTCGGCGAGCGCGTGGCCGACGCGACCGGATCGGCGTAACCGACCGGCAGCGCGGCGGTGACGCTGACCTGATGACGCGTGCCGAACCAGCTCGCCCCGATGCCGAGCGACGACAATTGCACGGTGTTGCGCTCGCGCGACCATCGCTGCTTGCTGAGCTGAATGCGCCCCGTGTCGGCGAATGCGTTCAGTTGCCAGCCGGGCGCGACGAGATAGCGCAGTTCGGCCGTGGCCTGCCAGCCCTGATCGCCGCTGCCGGCGCCGAGTGCGAATGCACGCACGCCGTAGGGGCCGCCGAGGCTGAATTTCTCCGATGCATCGAGATTGCGCGACGACAGCTGCGCGCTGAATTGGGTATAGAGCTGGAATCGCGAGCCGAGCGCCTGCAGCCGCAGCGCACTGACATTCAGTTTCGCGAACTGGCCCTGGGTATGGACGTAGTAGTCCATGTCGAGCGGATCGTTGCCGCCCAGATGGCCGATGCCGAGCGTGGCGGAGAAGCCGCTCCGGCCGCCGCCGCCGAGCGCGTCCTGGTGGTTGCCGCTCACGCCGAACGACCACAGATCGACGGTCTTGTCGCTGACCACATCGAACGCGCCATACACGTCGCGCAGATGCTTGTTTTCGTAGACGATCTGCGCGTCGACGCTCGTGCGCCTGCTGCGCAGCAGCGGCTGCGTGACGAACGCGGAGCGAACGTCGGCGCCGCCGTGGTAGCGCAGATCCCTGAGGCTGCCGCCGATCCGGTAGTTCATGTCGGAATACGCGACGCCGACGCGGGTCGATGCGGGGCCGACAGGCAGTTGGTACGACGTGCGGTAATAGCGCTGATTCGTGTTGCTCGTCAGCCCGCGCAGCGAGAAGCGGTCGCCGACGCGCAGCGGCGCATTGACGTCGACGCTGCCGGTCGCGCGGTAGCGGCCCGTCAGCGGATCGCCGAAGTTGTCGAGTTCGATCGAGCCGGTGGCGAAGCGACTGCGTTCGGCATCGACCACGAGATCGGTCGTGCCGGGTTCGGCGCCGGGCCGCAGCGTGCCCTTCGCATCGACGCCGGGCATCTCGTTCAACAGCATGAGGCTGCGCTCGAGACGATTGCCGTGCGCGATCTCGCCGGGCTGCAGCGACGCAAGCGGCTGCCGCAGCGCGCGGTCCAGCACGCGCGTGCGGTTGTGCAATTCGATCTGTCCGTAGCGGCCTTCGACAACGGCGATGCGCACGATGCCGTGTTCGATGTCCTGGGGGGGAAGGTAGGCGCGGGCGAGGACGTAGCCGTGTTCGCGATAGTACGTCGTGATCCGGCTGGCGGCCTGTCGCAGATCGCCGAAGCTCAGCTCGCGGCCGACCAGATCGCCGAGCAGCGGGGCGAGCCGCGCGGCGGGAATCGCCGCATTGCCTTCGATGGCGAATGCGCTGACTGTGACGCGCGGGCCCGTTTCATCGTTCGCGGCAGGTTCGGGTTCGGTGGGCGCGAGATCGATCTCCGGGCCGGCGGCCGCAGGCAGCGACGGCCGCACGGCCTCGATGTCGCGCATCGATTGCCCGGCGCTGGGTATGGGCTGAGCATGGACGAGGCCGGGAAAGAGCAGCGCCGCGGCGAAGCGCCAGGGACGCCACGCGCGGGCGCCGGCGTGTAGGTCGCGACGCGTGTGCGACATGGCGGGGTTTGCCGGCAGAGGTGTGGCCGGCAAACCGGAGATGTCGGTTGACATGCCGACCACCGCCGGCGCCTGAGTGCGACGGTTGAATTGAATATCCCACCCCGGATCGGAAAATGTGGACCGATCTCAAGCATCTGTGCCGGTCCGTTGATATAGGTGGGGATATTACGAAACGGTTGCGGGTGTGGATATTGAACAAGTACGAGCGCGCCCCCAGGAAACCTCTGTCTTGCATGATTTTTGTCCCGATGTGCGTTCAGCGTTGCATCGGCGCATCGGACGGTGACGCGAAGGCAACGATTGTCGCCAGGATCTGAAATTCCGACCGGGACCGTGTCCGCATGCGGACACCGGCCGATGTGCGAAGCAGGGGCCGGCGTTATCTGCCCGGCGGGGCCGGCCGCACGGCGGCGTCGGAGCGTTCAGGTCGCCGTTCGCTCGCGCCGCGGCTGCTTGCGGCGCCCGTTCAACATCGCCAGTATCGGTTTTTCGATCATGACGTGGCATGCGTATCCCGCCCCGCATACGGCGGTCAGGATGGCGGTCGCCGCCACGATGCCGAGCGGCGTCCCGAGATCGGCGCGCACGCCTGCGATGCGCGTCGCGATGCCGATCACGTACGGATGCAGCAGATAGATCGAATAGCTGGCCGCACCGAGCGCCGCTGCGAGCGCATTCGTGACGGAGCGGCCGTTCAGGTCGAGCGCGACCAGCGCGACGATCAGCACGCACGCCGGTACGCCCCACCCCGCGACGCGGACGAAGCCGGCGGGCGTGCCGCCGAGGAACTGAAGCAGCGCGATCGCCGCCACGCTCGCGGCAACGAGCCCGATCCACATGCGCGACGCGACGCGGCCGGCGATGCCCGCCGCGAGCGCGCGATGAGCGAGCACGCCGAGACCGAATTCGAGCACGAACGGCTGCCCGAGATGATCGGCAACGGCACTGCGCGTACCGTAGGCAGCGACGTATATACAGAACAGTGCGAGCAGCAACGCCGTGAAGACAGCCGCGCGGCGGGCGCGCACCAGCAAGAGCGCAAGCGCAACGACGACGTAGAACAGCATTTCGTATTCGAGCGTCCAGCCGTTCAGGTTCAGCGGTCCCCAATGACCGTTCTCCTTCACATAGGGAACGAACAGCAGCGACTTGACGAGATAGTCGAAGCGTGCGGTCGTCGAATGGAGCCACTGCGGCCGCCATGTCGCGATCGCGTACACGCCGAGCGTCGTCAGCCAGTACAGCGGCACGATCCGGATCAGCCGCTTGCGGAGGAACGCGCGGCCTTCGCGTGGCGCGACCTCCGACATGATGAAGCCGCTGATCACGAAGAACACGTCGACGCCGGCCTGGCCGGACGGCAGCACGTTCATGTGATAGCCGACGACCGCGAGCGCCGCGCAGGCGCGTGCGCACTGGATATTCGGAAAGAAGGTGCCGGGTCGGCCGAGCATGGTCATGGGCGGTAACGGGACAGTGACGAGGGGCGGGGCATGCCGGCGACGGGAGCCGGCGCGCCGCGCGGGCGCAAACGGCGCGGCAGGCGCGCGTCGAACTGCATCGCACAGAACAGCGCGACGCTCGACAGGTGACGCGTATAGCTGCCGAGATCGGGCTCGAACAGCATCGATACGGCGACGTGGCCGATGACGAGGCTCGCGAGCAGATCGGCCGGGGCAAGTGCGCTGCCGCGACCGTGCCGCCATGCGGCGGCGAGCGCGATCCATACGAACGCCTGCATCGCGAACTCCTTCGGCCCGGGCATGAAGAGTACCGGCAGGTTCAGGCGCAGCACGCCGTACGCATAGTTCGCGCAGAACGCCAGGAACGAATCCGGCGGCAGGGGGTTGCGGAAACTCGTGCGCGCGCCGAACGGCGAGCCGTATGCGAGATAGTCGGCCGCCATGTCGCGCGGATGTTGCAGCAGGTAGTACGCATCGTTCGGCAGCAAGAACAGCGCGACCGGCACGGCCAGCGCCAGCGCCGTCCTGCCGCGCCACGATGCGCGCCGAAACAGCAGCACGGCGAGTGCGAGCGCGAGGACCAGTGCGAAATAGCCGCGCACGAGCAGCGCGTAGCCGCCGTACAGCGCGACGGCCGCGGCGAGCGTTGCAATCGTCGAGCGGCGTCGCGCGACGCCGCTCAGCACGATCGCCATCAGGACGACGATCGTGTCCTTGCTCGCGACGAACAGGTTGAAGAACACGCAGGGCGCGAGCACGACGATGCATGCCGCGAGCGAGCCTGCGCGCCTGCCGTGGCCGAGCATGCGCCAGATGCATAGCGCGCCGACGGCCGCCACGAACAGGTGCGTGCCCGTTGTGCCGAGCGCGGCGTAGAACTTGGCCACCGCGTCGAACGACGTGCCTTCGTAGGTGTTCGCGCCGCCGATCTGGCTCTGGATTTTCTCGGCGTCCCGGAATACGAATTCCGGCAGGAGCGCGCCGGCCTTGGCATAGATGATCCAGTACGCGAGCACGGCCAGCGCGGCGATCGCGCGGGTGATCCCGGTGCTGAGCCGCGGGCCGGCGCGCAGCAGCTTATCCAGCATGCGACCCCCCTTCCGTCGCCCGTTCGGCGCGTCGTGCGCCGGCGCGGCGCACGACGATCGGCGCGAGCGCGGCGGCGATGGCGATGCTTGCCACGAGGTGTGCGAGCGCCGCGCCTTCGGCGCCCGACACGTCGATCAGATATCGGGCGACCGGCACGTAAAGCAGCGCGAGCCCCGCCATCGCGGCGAGCACGATGCCGCCGGCACGCAGCGCGATCGCGGCACTCCACAGAACGTCCGTGGCCGCGCGCAACACGAACGAGACGAGCAGCACCGCGAGCAACGCGGCCTGGCCCGGCCCGCCCGGCTCGTGCGCGAGGGCGAACAGGTCGCGATGGACGGCGACGATGCCGGCCGACACGAGCAGCGTCACGGCGGCGCTGGCCGCTACCGCGTGCAGGGTGCGGCGCAGGAACGCATCGGGCGCGTCGGCGAGCGTGCGCACGAGGCGCGGGCCGGCCGTGACGGCTACCGTCGCGAACGCGATCGTCTGCACGGCATTCGCGATCGACCACGCGAATACGTACTGGCCGAGTGCGTCGGCGCCGATGCGGCTGCCGGCGATGAAGCGCTCCGCGTATTGAAGCGACGACAGGATCACGGCAGCCGCATGGAACGGCAGGCCGTGCCGCCAGATGCCCCACATGCGCCGCGGATGTTGCACGGTAGCCGGCAACCCGATGCCGCGCGTGCGTTGCGCGAGCGCACCGATCTGTCGCCACGCGAGCGCGACGACGATCGCGTTGGTCGCGATCCACAGCGCGAACACGGCCTCGATCGACTGCAGTGCGCCGGCGAGCAGGCCGGCGCATGCGAGGCCCGACCACGCGCCGGTGCGCACGAACAGCAGGACCGCGCCGATGCGCGGCCGGTGCAGCGAGAACAGCCAGCCGTTGACTTCGAAAGCGGCATGCTCGGACAGTACGACGAGGAGCACGCACCACGCGAGCGGCGCCGACAGCGCGAACCGGTCGAGCAGCGCGACGACCGCGGCGTTCGTGGTCGCGACGGCGAACGCCGCGGCGATCAGCAGGTACAGCGCGCCGTAGCCGATACCCAGTGTGCGTGCGTCGCCGATCGCGCCCAGCGGGTCGGCCTCGCTCAGCCTGCGATTGAGTTCCGGGCCGAAGCCGAGCCCGAGCACTTTCGACCCGATGACCGACGCGGCGACCGCGAGCCCGTAGGCCGCGACCGCGTCGAAGCCGACGGTGCGCGCGATGACGATCGTGAGCGCGAACTTCAGGCCGAGTGCCGAGAACCTGAGCACGAGGCGCGTCAGCATCGGGCAGCCCCGTCGGTGCGGAGGGCGACGCGCAGTGCGTCGATCACGCGGCTGCGCGCCGTGCGGATCGGTGCGAGGCCGGCGCTCGCGGCGGACCAGAATGCCGCCGTCGCACCGGGCGCGAACAGCGTCGCGGTCACGCGCGACGGATCGAAATCCGCTCCGTTGACGACCCAGTCGTCGAGCCGCAGGTCCGCATACGCGCCGAACCCCTTGCGTTCGTAGCTGACATGGAAGGCCGGCACGCCGTGCAGGATCGATTCGAGCGCGCCGTGCAGCCGGACCGAGACCGTTGCATCGGGCCGGTCGCGCTCGAGCAGTGTCTTGAACGGAACGAGGGCGTCCCGGATGCCGAGCCCTTGGTAGTAGGCGAGATCGTCGTTGCCGCGCCCGGTGCTCTGGACCGCGAAGCTGACCCGGCACGATCCGCGCACCTGCTCGACGAGCCGGGCGATCGCCGTGTCGTACCGGTGTCGCCGCGCCGCGCTCCACGCGGGCGCACGGCGCAACACGAACGCGACATGCTTTATCGGGCCGTCGGCGTGCGTGGCGCGCTGCACGATCGTGTCGTGGCGATGCGCGAAATCGAGCACCGCCAGGTCGGGCGCGCGCCGCACGTTCGGATGCGCGGCAAGGCACGCCGCGGAACGATCGTCGCGAACGAATACCGTGTCGAACGACGCGAGCAGCGCTTGCAGGTGCGCGTCGACAGGGCGTGCCGACATCACCGGGCCGATGCTCTGCGGCAGGTAGACGGCCGGCTTGCCGGACGCACGGGCGGCACGCATCTGCAGTAGATGGCCCGCTTCGAGCTTGATCGCTTCGAGGGTGTTGCGTGCACGCAGGTAGCCGCCGCCGACGCCGACGATCAGGTCGACCTCGTCGAGGAGTTGGCCCAGCGGGCGCAGCCGGCCGTTGGCGCGCACGTGCAGCACGGCGCCGGCCGCGGCAGTCAGCCGGCGCCAGCCGCGATCCGCGAGCACGGGCGCCGCGCGCACGTCGTCGTAGGCGCGGAACGATGCGGGGTCGGCTGCGACGATCGACACGCGAGCCGTGTCGCCGAAGGCCTCGCGCAGCAGTCCGACGGACAGGTCGACGAGCAGGCCGTCGCCCGAGTTGCGCGTGCTGTACGCATGCAGCAATGCGATATGAGGAGATGACGTCATGCGGTTTTTCCTTGTGCGACGAGTGCGCGATAGAGGTCGAGCGTGCGCCGGACCATCGTCGCGGCCGAGAACGGCGCGAGCGCCGCCGTGCAGTTGGCGCGCATGCGATCGCGTAGCGCCGCTTCGTCGGCGAGCGCCACGACGGTGCGCGCGAACGACGTCGTGTCGTCCTCGTTCGGCACGACGATGCCGATGCCGTACGCATCGATCAGCTCGGCCGCACCGGCAACGCGCGACGCGACGATCGGCACGCGCGCGGCCATCGCTTCGAGGCATACGTACGGAAAGCCTTCGTAGCGGCTCGGCAGCGCGAACAGGTTGAATGCGGAGAAGTAGCGGCTCGCGCGCTCGACGGCGCCCGCGACGTGAAGGTTCGGCGGCAGATACTCGGCCTCGGGGCCGGCCGCTGCATTGAAATCGCCGGGGCCGATCGCGACGAACTGCACGCTGCGCCCGCACCGGCGATAGACGCCGCGTGCGATCCGCACGAGCCGGTCGGCGCCCTTCTGGTGGTCGAAGCGACCGACGAAGCCGACGACGATCGCGTCGTCCGGCAGGCCGAGCGCCTGCCGCGCGTCGCGCCGCGGCATCGTGTCCGGCGGCTTGACGCCGTTGACGATCGTCGTCACGCGATGAGCGGGGATGCCGAGCGCGTCGTGAAGATGCCGTGCCTCGTCACGCGATACCGCGATGATCCGGTGCGTGCACAGCCGGCCGAGCAACCGCTCGATCGTGCCGTAAAAGCGGCGCTGCGTATCGGTCAGCGACGGATTGAGCGTGTAGACGGCATGCGGCGTATAGACCTGCCGCCATGGCCCGACGCACAGGCGCGCGATCGCACCGGCCTTCGAGCTGTGGCTGTGCACGATATCCGGCCGGATCTGCAGCAGGCAGCGATAGACGCGCGCGACGGCCAGCGCATCGCGCCAGCCCACGGCTCGCTGCATCGGGATGCGATGCACGCTCGCGCAACGGGACAGCACGCGTTCGTCGAGGATGCGCGCGTCGAAGCGCGCGCCGTTGGGCACGATCAGGTGCAATTCGACACCGTCGGTCGCGCCCAGCCCGTCGATCAGGTCGGCGAGATGGACGGCCACGCCGCCGCCGCCGGCTTCCACGACGAACGCGATGCGCAGTCGCGGCGTGCCTTGGGCGCGTGTGTCGGCGGTGTGCGGAACCGCTGCATGATGGGTTGCGCCGGCGGCGGCGCGTTCGAGGCGGCTGACTTCGCTCATCGCGTGCCTCCGCGATGGAAGCGGGAGAGGCAGGCCCGCAGCGCGCGCCGGACCGACGAGCCGGCGCGGTCGCCCGGCGGCCCGTAGCGGTACTGCGCATAGCGATACGCGCCGTAGCGCGAACCGTAGCGGCCCGTACGCGGGTCGACGCCGTTGAGCACCGCGCCGCTCGCCGCGACGCCGTTGTGCGCGAGGCGGCGGCCGGCTTCGCCGAGTTCGGCGATGCGCGTCGATGCGGCGCGCGCGACGAGCAGTATGGTGCCCGCATGCCGGCCGAGCGCGACTGCGTCGCTGACGGCGAGAATCGGCGCCGCATCGATCACGACACGGTCGTAACGCGACGACAGCGTAGCGAGCAGCGCCGCGATGCGATTGTCGGTGAGCCATTGCGCCGGATGCTCGGGAAGCGTGCCGGTCGCGATGAAATCGAGATTCGGGAGCACGTCGCGGTGGATCGTGTCCGCCGGGGTCATGGCCCCGGACAGCAGCTCGGCGAAACCCGATTCGCGCGGGATGCCCAGCGATTCGTGCAGATAGCCCTTGCGCAGATCGCCGTCGACGAGCAGCACGCGTTCGCCGCCGGCGGCCAGCAGTGCAGCGAAATTCGCCGCGACGAACGACTTGCCCGCGCCCGGCACGGGTCCCGTCAGCACCAGTACGTTGTTGCGCGCGCCCTGCATGGCGAAGCGCAGCGCAGTGTGCAGGCTGCGCAGGCTCTCGACCGCGGGGTCGTGCGGATCGAGCGCGCTCAGCAGGTGCGGCGCGGGCAGGCGCTGCGCGATGCGTCGTGCGATGCGCCGCTGGCCGGCCGAATCGGGGACGGTCGCGTAGACGTCGATACCGAGGTGCCGCTCGATCTCGTCGGCATCGCGTACCCCGCCGGACAGGTAGTCGCGAACGAACGCCAGCGCGACGCCGAGCACGAGGCCGACCAGCGCCGCCGCGGCGATCACGACGGGCCGGTTCGGACGGACGGCGTCCTCCGGCACGACCGGCATGTCGACGATCCGCACGCTGCCGGTCTTGCCGGCCCGGACCAGTTCGAGCTGCTGCGCGTTGGCGAGCAGTGCCGTATAGAGATCGGTATCGACCTTCACGTCGAGCATCAGTCGCACGGCGTCCTGCTGCAGGTCGGGCAGGCTGCGCACACGGTGTTCGAACGCCTGCCGTTCGCGCGCAAGCGTCGCGATCTGCGCATCGAGCGCGATCATGTCGGGATGGCCTGCCGCGAAGCGCGACGCCATCTCGTCGCGCTTTTGCTGCAATTCGAGCTGGCGTGTCGCCGTATCGGCCGATTGCTGCAGGAGCAGCCTGGCTTCCGCGTCGAGATCGATCGTGCCGTTCGCGTTGCGCAGGTTGGTATAGCGCTGCTCGGCCTCCTGAAGCTGCTTCTTGAGCACCGGCAACTGCGCATTGAGGAATGCGAGCGATTGCGCGGCATCGGCGGACTTGCGCTCGATATGCTGGCGGATGTAGTGGTTCGCGATAGCCTGAAGCTGTGCCTGCACGCGCTGCGGATCGGTGCCACGCAACGTCGCGACGATGACGCCCGACTGTTTGAGCTTCTCCTGAACATCGAGCCCGCGGCGCAGCATGTCGATCGTCTCGGCGCGCGATTCGCGCACCAGCGTGAAGCGAGTGCCCGGCAGCGCGTCGATGCGCGCGATGTCGATCGCGACCGGCCCGTCGGCGGTATCGAATGCCAGTGGGCGGCCGATCGTGCCGGTGACGGGCGCACGCAGCCCGGCACCGGCGAGCCGGTAGCGGCCGGCGTCGAGCATCGACAACTCGAAGCGCTCGCCTTCGAACGACTTCGGCACGTCGAAGCGCGTGAGCTCGGCCGACTCGTGACCCCACGCGTAGCCGCCCAGGCCGAACACGCCCGGGCGTGCAATGCCGGGATGGAAGCGCGATACGAATTCGCCGACGGCGGGGAAACGCTTCGGCTGCACGACGATGTAGCTACGCAATTCGTCGACCGCTCGCGTGACGACGAGCCGCGACGCGAGAATCTGCGCTTCCGCCGACGCGCTCGACTTGATGTCGAACAACGACGACACGTCGCCGAGCATGCTCCTGGCGGCGGATGTGTCGCCGCTGTCCTCGACCTGCACCATGATGTCGGCCTGGTATTGGCGATGCGCAAGGAAGGCGTACAGCGCACCGGCGCCGACGCACGCCGCGGTAACGGCGGCGATCAGCCAGCGCCGGGAAACGAGCACATCGATCGCGCCGGCAAGATCGAGTTCGGCGTCGCGATCGCGCCCGGAAGAGGGAGTGGAGGTCATCGGTTCGACTCGGAAAGCGAAGAATTGGGGGAAGGCAGCGGCGCGATGCGCGCGCACCATGCGTCGACGCCGCGCTCGATGAGCCGCAGGCTGTGCTCGAACGACGCGCGCGGGCCGAGATACGGATCCGGTACGTCGAAGCCGGACGGCAGACCAGCCGCTGGATCGGGCAGGCCGAGCCTGAACACGCGGCCGCGCAGCGCCGGTACGCACTGCTCGAGCCAGCGCTTCTGCGCGAGGTCCATCGTCAGGATCAGATCGGCGCGCGCGCCGAGCGCCGGCGGCAGGCGGCGTGTGCGATGCGCGGCAATGTCGAAGCCGCGCGCGCACATCAGGTGAACGGCATGCGGATCGGCCGGCTGGCCGTCGCGCGCGCCGATCCCGGCCGACTGCACGTCGATGCCGGGCAGGCGCGCCCGAAAGAGCGCCTCGGCCATCGGGCTGCGGCACAGGTTGCCGATGCACACGACGAGCAGGGTGGCGACGGGCATCATTTGACGGCGAGCGCGGCGGCCGCGCTGGTATTGACGCCCGGCAGCAGCAGGCTGAGCACGCGGCTGAAGCGCACGAGACCGTTGCCGTCGACGTAGACGATGTCCTTCGGCTGCAGCTCGAACTCGTTGGCGAGCACCATCGACACCGGCGAGCGCGCGTCGAGATGGAACACCTGCGGGCGGTCCGTGCCCGAGCCCCGGATCACGAACATCTGCGCGGCGTCGGCCGTACCGGCGTTCACGCTGCCGGCCTGCGACAGCGCATCGGACAGCGTGAGACGCCCGTCGCGCAGCGGCACCGCGCGCGCCGGCTTGTTGACTTCGCCCATCACATACACGCCGTAGTCGCTGCGGGCGGGTACGTGCAGGAGATCGCCGGGCGCGAGAACGACGTCGGCCGGGTTGGTGCCTTGCCGGAGCATCCGGCTCAGGTCGAGCGAATAGGTCTCGCCGTCGCGCACGAGCGTCATGCGGCTCTGGTCGGCGCTCTGGCTCAGGCCGCCTGCGCGGCCGAGCGCTTCGTAGAGCGTCATCGGCACGTCGTTGACGGGCTGCGCGCCCGGCGTGCGAACCTCGCCGTCGATATAGACCTGCTGCGAGCGAAACGATGCGACCCGCAGCGTCACCTGTGGATTGCGATAGACGCGTGCCAGCGCTGCGGCAACCCGGGCCTGGGCGGCGTCGGCGGTCAGGCCGGCCACCTGCACGTCGCCCGCGAACGGAAACGACAGGTTGCCGTGCGGATCGACGACGAAGCCGGCCACGGGGTCGGCCGCGCGTGGCGTTCCCTGCGGCGCGGCGCCCTGCGCGGCGGCCAGTTCGGGGTGGTCCCAGACGGTGACCTGCAGCACGTCGCCGGCACCGATGCGGTACGGGCCCGCCGGCGCGGCCAGCCGGTCGGACTGGATGTCCTGCCGGCGCGCAGCCCGGGCGTCGAGCTCGCGGATCAGGCCGGCGTCGATCCGCGTCATGCGGAACGGCGGTGCGCCGTCGGCGGCCGTGTCGCCGGCCGGGTCGGGCGCGGTGCTCATGCGCATGCCGGGCGCGAATGCGCAGGCCGACAGCGCGACGCATAGCGTCACGGCCAGCAGCCCGCGCGCGACGAACGGAGGTGCGGAGTCGCTCCGCGCGCTCAGTGCGATTTTCATGTGTAATCCTTATCGTTGATCGGCAGCCGTGCAGGCGGGCGCCGCGTGCGTGTCAGTACGCGTTGCTGTGGGTCCAGCCGTTCAGCGCGGTGGCCACGACGATGCGCATGTCGAATGCGAAGGACCAGTTGCGCAGGTAGTAGAGATCGGCTTCGACGCGACGCTGCATCTTCTCGACACGATCGGTTTCGCCGCGCAGGCCGTTGACCTGCGCCCAGCCCGTGATGCCCGGCTTCACGCGATAGCGATGGATGTAGCCGTCGACGATCTTCCGGTACAGGTCGTCGTGCTCGAGCGCATGCGGACGGGGCCCGACGACGGACATCTCGCCGCGCAGCACGTTGATGAACTGGGGGAGTTCGTCGAGGCTCGTGCGGCGCAGGAATGCACCGATTCGCGTGATGCGCGGATCGTCGCGCGTGGCCTGCCTGACCGGGCCGCCGCCGTCGTGAAGCCGCATCGTGCGGAACTTGAGGATCGTGAACGCCTTGCCGTTGGCGCCCTTGCGCTGCTGCCGGAACAGCACGGGCCCTTTCGACGACAGCCGGATCGCCAATGCGATCGCGAGCAGCAGCGGTGCGGCGCAGGTCAGGACGGCAGCCGCGAACAGCCGGTCGAAGACGGCCTTCTGCAACAGCGCGCGGGACGACAGCGGCGATGCGACGAGATTGATCGCAGGCGCGCCGACCAGATCGATCATTTCGCCGTCGAACATCGCGAGCTTGCTGACGTCCGGCGCGAGCCGGATGTTGACGAGATCGTCGCGGAACGCATCGAGCACGGCCATCACGGTGCATGCGTCGTCGATCGGCAATGCAAGCCAGATTTCCGGAATCGCGTGTTCGCGTACATGCTGCGCGAACGCGTCGAGCGAGCGAAAGGACGGCACGTCGACGCTGCTGCCGCACGTTGCGACACCGAAGTCGAGCGTCGCCACTGCACGAAAGCCGGACGCGGGCAACTGGCCGATGCGTGCGAGCAGCGTATCGCGATGCGTGCCTGCGCCGACGACGGCGACGGCGACAAGGCGATCGCCGTCACGGGTGCGTGCGATCCGGTCGAGCGTCGTACGGGCGACGAGCCGCGATCCGACCAGGGCAACGCCGCTCGTGACGGTCCACAGCAGGTGCCAGTATGGCGAAACGCTCAGCGTGGGAGGCAGGGCCCGTATCACGAGCGCGGCGCTTGCCTGCGCGAGCAGCCAAGCGAACGCAGTGACGGCCGCGGCGCGGTATTTCGACTGGTGCGGCTGCACGTGATAAAGGTGGAATGCCGGGAACAGCATCAGCGCGAACGCTGCCGCGCAGGCCACGTTCGCGAGTTCAGCCGCGCCGCCGCCTTCCGGCGCCGGCAGAACCCATGTTGCGACCAGCGCGCAGGCCGAAATCAGTACGACGTCGGATGCCCGTGCAATTGATCCCCCGGCGTTCAGCGGCGCGCGGGCGCGTCGTACTTCGAAAGACGTATCCATATACCCAGTTGTTACCTTCTGTTTGATCTCGCGTCGGTTGTCGCCCGGAATCGATGCGCAAGTTCGTGCAAACGGCGAATGCCGGATGCGGCGGCTTCATTGCGCGGAATGGACAATCGATGGACGGTGACGCTGCTTGACCTGCCGTCGGGCAGATGCGTTGCGCCGACGTTTTGGGATTCGCATTCGCATGGCGCGAATGTTTGCGAAACGTTGCGATCGAATTGACCGGGTCAATTTTCGGTAAGTGGGGTACCGATTTAAATAGAACATCTACTAAATAGGGTGTCAGGATGTTCGTACGCGTACGAATGATTTCGAATTGATCCGCATCGTTAAATCTTTTTAACGAGAAAGTTCGAAGCGCCGCGAGCAGGCGCCATGATCGGCGCGAGCGCTGGAACGTAGCCGGAAAGGGCTCAGGAAGGGGCTCGGAAAGGGGCTTGCGAAGGGACGGGAAGAACGCGCGCAGGAGGCGCCGAATCGCAAAATGAATGCGGCCCGATGCGGACAATCACCGCTCGGGCCGGTTTTATCTCATCGCGCGCACGAATGCGCACCGGGTCGACATCGAACGCGCATCAGCCGTTGCGGAAGATCTCCGCATACGCGCTCAACGCCGGTACGCCGCCGAGATGCGCATACAGCACCTTCGAGCCCGGCTCGAATTCGCCGCGCCGTACCTTGTCGATCATTCCGTGCATCGATTTCCCTTCATAGACGGGATCGGTCAGCATGCCTTCCAACCGTGCGCACAGACGAATCGCCTCCAGCGTGCCGTCGTTCGGCAGCCCGTATTCCGGCCCCGCATAGCGCGTGTCGAGCACCACATCCTTTTCGTCGATATCGCGACCGAGGCCGACCCGCTCCGCCGTATGCCGTGCGATACGCGTGATCTGTTCGTGCGTGCGCTCGGGTGTCGCCGATGCGTCGATGCCGATCACGCGATCCGCGCGCCCGTCGGCCGCGAAGCCGACGACCATCCCCGCCTGCGTGCTGCCCGTGACCGAGCAGACCACGATGTAATCGAACTTGAACCCGAGTTGCGCTTCCTGCTCGCGCACTTCTTCCGCGAAGCCGACGAACCCGAGGCCGCCGAGCGGATGTTCGGAGCACCCGGCCGGAATCGGATACGGCTTGCCGCCGGCCTGCCGCACGCTTTCCATCGCTTCCTCCCAACTGCGGCGAATGCCGATGTCGAAGCCGTCGGCAACGAGCCGCACGTCGGCGCCCATCATCCGCGACAGCTGGATATTGCCGACGCGGTCGTACACCGGATCCTCGTAGTTGACCCAGTGCTCCTGCACGAGCACGCACTTCATCCCGAGATGGGCGGCGACGGCCGCAACCTGGCGGGTCTGGTTCGACTGCACACCGCCGATCGACACGAGCGTGTCGGCGCCCTGTGCGAGCGCGTCGGGGACGAGGTATTCGAGCTTGCGCGTCTTGTTGCCGCCGAACGCGAGGCCGCTGTTGCAGTCCTCGCGCTTCGCATACAGCTCGACCTTGCCGCCGAGATGCGCGCTCAGGCGCTTGAGCGGCTGGATCGGCGTCGGGCCGAATGTCAGCGGATAACGGGGAAAGCGTTGCAGGTTCATCGACAAGCTCCGGATATCGGTGGGCGGAAGATCGGATCGGTTGGGCGCGGCCGGCGCGCCGTGTTCCGATGGAAAAATGATAGGCAGGATCGCGAGAAATGAGCTTGCGAAATAAATCGTGAAGACCTACGTTATCGATGAGATGGTGATAAATGGAATAATTTTGATGCGTGAAATAGACGGGAGACGCAATGAAATTAGATCGAGGTAATGCAGCGTCGGCCGACGCCGCGCCGGCGCTCGATCGCATCGACCGCGCGATCCTGCGGCAGTTGCAGCAGGATGCGTCGATCTCCAACGTGAGCCTCGCGGCAAAGGTGAAGCTGAGCGCGCCGGCGTGCCTGCGGCGCGTCGAGCGGCTGAAGGAGATGGGGCTGATCCGCGGCATCGTCGCGTTGCTCGACCCGAAGCCGCTCGGTGCGGGGATGCTGGTCGTGATCGGCTTCGTGCTGGATCGCTCGACGCCCGAAGCGTTCGCCGCGTTCGAGAAGGCCGCGCAGAAAGTGTCGGGATGCGTCGAGTGTCACGTCGTGACCGGTGAATTCGACTACTTCATGCTGGTGCGCACGCGCGACAACGACAGCTTCAACCGGCTGCATGCCGAGCAACTGCTGTACCTGCCGGGGGTGCGGCAGGTGCGCTCGTTCATGGTGCTCAAGGAGATTCTGTCGACGCATGCGCTGCCGTTGTAGCGCATGGTGATGGCGCGCAGTGTGTTCGCCGTGGCGGACGGCGCGACCCGGGATGACTCGTGTGGTTTTTATTTGTCACGTGCGACGGGGGTATCGCTTCAACCTTCTGCATGCGCCGCGCGGGCGGCGCCCGCACCACGTAGACCGCGCTGCCGCTGCCGGCGGCGGGGCTGAAGCGGGTCGATCCGGACGAGGCGGCGTCCGACTGGAGCTGAACGCGCGTTCGCGGGCGAAGCCGCGGGCTTGCCGACGAAACGGCGACAGTCGCCCAACATCGCCGAAAGGGATCGAACGAAACGTGCGCAAGTGCGTCGCACCTTCACGACGCCGCGCGAAACGATCGCGTATGCTCGTCCGTTCCGTGGCAAAGGCGGCCACTGGAGCCGGTTCATTCGTGTGACGACCCATCAACGAGCGAGGACAGCATGGCAAAACAGACGATGGCGGAATACCTGGCGAAGACGCTGGCGGCAGCGGGCGTCGAGCGCATCTGGGGCGTGACGGGCGACAGCCTGAACGGCCTGTCGTTCAGCCTGAGCCAGATCGGCTCGATTCGCTGGATGCATACGCGCCACGAGGAAAGCGCGGCGTTCGCGGCCGGCGCGGACGCCGCGTCGACCGGGCGGCTCGCGGTGTGCGCGGGCAGTTGCGGCCCCGGCAACCTGCACCTGATCAACGGACTGTACGACTGCCACCGCAATCACCAGCCGGTGCTCGCGATCGCTGCGCACATTCCGTCGACCGAGATCGGGCTCGGCTACTTCCAGGAAACCCATCCGCAGGAACTGTTCCGCGAATGCAGTCACTTTGCGGAGCTCGTGACGAACGCGTCGCAGTTCCCGCGTGTACTCGCGCGCGCGATGCGTACCGCGATCGACGAGCGCGGCGTCGCGGTGATCGTGCTGCCGGGCGACATCGCGCTCGGCGACGGCCCGGAAGAGCTGCCGGCGTGGAGCGAATCGGCGCCGCCGTCGATCCTGCCGGCCGATGCCGATCTCGACCGGCTCGCGGCGCTGCTCAACG
Organism: Burkholderia puraquae; assembly: GCF_002099195.1. Lineage (GTDB taxonomy): Bacteria > Pseudomonadota > Gammaproteobacteria > Burkholderiales > Burkholderiaceae > Burkholderia > Burkholderia puraquae. The sequence goes on from NZ_NBYX01000023.1 coordinate 17,050, forward strand.
CGTCCGATGCGGTCACGCTGCTGTGCGGCAGCGGCACGCAGGGCGCGCACGACGAGGTGGTCGCGCTGGCCGATACGCTCGGCGCGCCGGTCGTGCATGCGCTGCGCGGCAAGCAGTTCGTCGAATGGGACAACCCGTTCGACGTCGGGATGACGGGGCTGATCGGCTTCAGCTCGGGCTATCACGCGATGGAATCGTGCGACACGCTGCTGATGCTCGGCACGGATTTCCCGTACCGGCCGTTCTATCCGTCGAACGCGAAGGTCGCGCAGATCGACTGGAAGGGCTCGCAGCTCGGCCATCGCGCGCCGCTCGCGCTCGGCCTCGTCGGCACCGTGAAGGAAACGATCGCGGCGCTGCTGCCGCGCTTGACGCGCAAAACGCAGCGGCGCTTTCTCGAGAATGCGCTGAAGCACTATGCGGCCGCGCGCAAGGGGCTCGACGATCTCGCGGTGGCCGAGCCGCCGGGCCGCGCGATCCATCCGCAATACCTGACGAAGATCGTCGACGAAGTCGCGGCGGAAGACGCGATCTTCACCGCGGACGTCGGCACGCCGACGCTGTGGGCCGCGCGCTACCTGACCATGAACGGCAAGCGGCAACTACACGGCTCGTTCAATCATGGGTCGATGGCGAACGCGATGCCGCAGGCGCTCGGCGCACAGGGCGCGCACCCGGGGCGGCAGGTGGTGTCGCTGTCCGGCGACGGCGGGCTGTCGATGCTGCTCGGCGATCTGCTCACCGCACGCCAGCTCAAGCTGCCGATCAAGATCGTCGTGTACAACAACAGCCTGCTCGGCTTCGTGTCGATGGAGCTGAAGGCGGCCGGCTATCTCGACACGAATGTCGACCTGAGCCCGACCGATTTCGCGGCGATCGCGAAGGGCGCGGGCATCTTCAGCGTGCGCGTCGAGCATTCGGAGAACGTCGAGGAAGCGCTGCGCATGGCGTTCGCGCATGACGGGCCGGCGGTCGTCGACGTCGTCACGTCGAAGTATGAGCTTGCGATGCCGCCGAAGATCGAACTCGCGCATGCGAAGGGCTTCAGCCTGTTCATGCTGCGCGCGATCCTCAGCGGGCGCGGCGACGAGATCGTCGAGCTGGCGAGAACCAACCTGCGGTGAGGCGGCGCCGCGCGCGAGGCTTCGGGCAGCGCGCGGTGTCCCGCGTCGACGAACGCGTCGGGCCGCGTTCGTCGCCGCAGCACGAATTGAACAACACGAAAACATGGCAATCGAAATTCGCGCCTACGAGGCCTCCGACCTGCACACGCTGTCGGCCATCTGGTTCGACGCGTCGCTGCTCGCGCATCCGTTTCTCGGCGAGGCGCGGCTGCGCGAGCAGCGCACGTTGGTCGAAACGGTCTATCTGCGCGACGCGGAAACCTGGGTCGCATGCCGGGCAGGCGAGCCGGTCGGCTTCATCGGCCTGCTCGACGCGTCGATCGGCGGATTGTTCGTCGCGCCGGCGATGCACGGCCACGGGATCGGCTGCGCGCTGGTCGAGCATGCGCTCGCGCTCAAGGGCACGCTCGATCTCGAGGTGTACGCCGACAATCGCGATGCCCATGCGTTCTATGCGCGGCTCGGCTTCGCGGAAGTATCGCGGCGCGACGAGGACGATGAGGGCTTGCCGTTCGCGAACATCCTGATGCGCGCCACGCGCTGAGCGGGCGGGCTGGCAGGATCCGCGTGCCGCGCGGCGCGGCATCGGCCGCGATGATGTTGCGGAGCGCTTGTGCTGGCGCGTGCGCTCAGGCCGGCGCCGCTTCGCGCCCGGCCGCCACCCACTCGCGCACGGTCTCGACGAACTGCCGCAGCGCCGCCGGCGGATACCGGTTCGCCGGATTCGACAGCCGATCTGGCACGAATTGATCAGCGGAATCAGGGACAATCTTCACGTCGCCTTAAGTTTGCGTTTCCTAGAATCGATTTGAACGTCGCTCTTCCTGCGACGGACCGATTCGTCCAGGAGGATGCGCATGCCAAACCCCCGTGTCGCTGTAGCCCTGTTTCACGAACGCGTCGGCACGTCGCCGCTGACGGCGCAACTGCTCAAGGGCTGCCCATGATGTGGCCGAACGCGTGGCGTGTCTCGGCACTGTTCGTGCGCGAGTGGGTCGGCCGTCCGGCCGCGGTGGGTGCGTTGTGCCCGAGTTCGCGGCAGCTGGCGCGCGAGATGGCCGACGCGGTGCCGGACGGCGACGGCCTGGTCGTCGAGCTCGGCGGCGGCACCGGCGCGATTACCGCGGCGTTGCTCGAACGCGGCGTCGCGCCAAGGCGGCTCGTCGTGGTCGAGCGTTCGCCTGCGTTCGTGCAGCATCTGCGGCGACGCTTTCCGGGCATCTCGATCGTGTCGGGCGACGCGCGGCAACTCGAGCGGCTGCTGCCGCCCGAGGCGCGCGTCGACGCGATCGTGTCGTGCCTGCCGCTGCGCACGCTGCCGCGCCAGGACGTGACGGCCATCGTCGCCCAGTGCCATCGCGTGCTGTCGGCCGACGGCGTGATGATCCAGTTCACGTACGACCTGCGGCCGCCCGGCCGTCATCCGCTGGGCGATTCGGCATTTGTTGCCTGCGCCAGCCGGATCGTGTGGGCAAATATTCCGCCTGCGCGCATCGTGACCGTGCGCAGCAGCACTGCCGAACACGCGAAATGACACCGCTGCGTGCGAGGCGCCCGGCCATGGCGCCTCGCCATTTCCTTTCATAATTCCTTCCACGCCTTCCAATTACCATTCACATTGCCGTCACATCAGGTTCCTACCATCGCCTTTCATTTCGAAAGCATCAATGGCGGGGGGAACCGGCAACATGAATCGAATCAAACTGGCGGCGCTGCTGTGTGCCGGCGCCTTTGCACTGGCCGGATGCGGCAGCGACGACGGCCCGACCAGCACGGCGCCCGGCCCTGCGAAGCCGCTGGCTGCGCGCAACGTGATCTTTTTCCTCGGCGACGGCATGGGGATGACGACGCTGACGGCCGCGCGCATCTTTGCGGTCGGTGAAGACGGCGCGCTGACGATCGACACGCTGCCCGAATCCGCGTTCGTGAAGACCTATTCCAACGATGCGCAGGTGACGGACAGCGCGCCGTCGATGTCGGCGTACATGACCGGCGTCAAGACCAACAACGAAGTGATCTCGATGTCGCCCGACACGAAGGCGATCGAGCCGACCGCCGGCCTCACCGGCAACTGCGGCGCGAACAACGGCAAGTCGGCAACGACGCTGCTCGAGATCGCGAAGGCGCAGGGGCTGGCCACCGGTGTCGTGACGACCACGCGGGTCACGCACGCCACGCCCGCCGCGACCTATGCGCACGTGTGCCATCGCGACGCCGAGAACGACATCGCGGCGCAGCTCGTGCCGGGCGGCGCCGGCTACAACGGCGCGCTGGGCGACGGCGTCGACGTCGTGCTCGGCGGCGGCACGCAATTCTTCGTGCCGAAGGACGGCGGCGGCAAGCGCACCGACGGGCGCAACCTGGTCAACGAGCTGAAGGCGAAGGGCTATGCGTTCGCGCAGAACCGCGACGACCTGCTGGCCGCCGATGCGACGAAGGGCGGCAAGCTGGTCGGCCTGTTCTCGTCGAGCCACATGAGCTACGACCTCGATCGCGGCGCGACGAAGGAGCCGAGCCTCACCGACATGGCGACGCGCGCGCTCGACGTGCTGCAGAAGAACCCGAACGGCTATTTCCTGATGGTCGAAGGCGGCCGGATCGACCACGCGCTGCACGACACCAATGCGAAGCGTGCGCTGCAGGACACGGTCGCGTTCGACAACGCGATCAAGGCGACGATCGACAAGGTGCGCAAGACCGATCCCGACCTGAAGAACACGCTGATCGTCGTCACGGCCGATCACGATCACACGCTGGTGCTGAACGGCTATGCGGCGCGCACCGGCAAGACCGAGGCGGGCAAGCCCGGCGTGCTGGGTGTGCTGCGCAGCTACCAGACGGGCGCGATCGCGAAGGACGCGGACGGCGCGCCGTACACGATCATCGGCTTCGGCAACGGCGAGAACCGCGTGCAGGGCAGCCGCGCGGGCACGGCACTCACCGACGCGGTAACGGGCGCCGACGACTATCGCCAGGAGGCGGTCGTGCGCATGGACAAGGGCAGCGAGACGCACGGCGGCACCGATGTGTTCCTCGGTGCGATCGGCCGCGGCGCGGATGCGTTCCACGGCGTGATCGAGAACAGCAAGGTCTTCGAGCTGGTGCGCAACGCGGTGCAGCTGTGAGCGCCGACCATACGGGTACAGGGGAATACAGGATGTCGACCATCAAGTGCATCGCGGCGGCGCTGGCCGTCGCGGGTTTCGCATGCGGCGCGGCGCAGGCTGCCGGCCAGGCGAAGAACGTGATTTTCTTTCTCGGCGACGGCATGGGGCCGACGACCGTGACGGCGAGCCGGATCTACAAGGTCGGCGAGTCGGGACAACTGACGATGGAGAAGCTGGCCCGCACCGCGCGCGTCAAGACCTTCTCGAACGACGCGCAGACGACCGACAGCGCGCCGTCGATGGCCGCGTACATGACCGGCGTGAAGATGAACAACGAAGTGCTGTCGATGTCGTCCGACACGCGCGCGGTCGCGCCGGGCAACGATGCGAACGGCAACAAGACCGTCAACAACTGCGCGCCGGGCAACGGCCAGCCGGTCGCGACGCTGCTGGAGCTGGCGAAGGCGCGCGGCAAGGCGGTCGGCGCGATCACGACGACCGAGCTCACGCACGCGACGCCTGCCGCGACCTATTCGCACATCTGCCATCGCGACGCGCAGTACGACATCGCCGCGCAGGCCGCACCGGGCGGCGCAGGCTACAACGCGGCGCTCGGCGACGGCGTCGATGTGCTGATGGGCGGCGGCCGCAACCACTGGACGCCGTTCGATCCGGTGGCGAACAAGCGCGGGCGCGCGGACGGGCGCAACCTGCTCAACGAGATGAAGGCGAAGGGCTATACGGTCGTGGCGTCGAAGGATCAGCTCGCCCAGGCCGGCAACGGCAAGCTGATCGGCCTGTTCAGTTCGACGAGCCATCTCGAGTACGAGCTGGATCGCGTGGCGGGCAAGGGCGAAGGGCCGTCGCAGCCGAGCCTCGCCGAGATGACGTCGAAGGCGATCGACGTGCTGTCGAAGAATTCGAACGGCTATTTCCTGATGGTCGAGGGCGGCCGGATCGATCACGCGCTGCACGGTACCAACGCGAAGCGCGCGCTGGAGGACACGGCAGCGTTCGACGAAGCGATCCGCACCGCGCTGTCCAAGGTCGACCTGTCGAACACGCTGATCGTCGTGACGGCCGACCACGACCACACGATGACGATCAACGGCTATTCGAAGCGCGGCAACCCGATTCTCGACATCAGCCGCAACTACCGCGATGGCCAGCCGAGCAAGGACGCCGACGGCAATACCTACACCACGCTGGTATTCGGCAACGGCGCGAACCGGCCGAACGTGCGCGCGTCGGTCGATTCGGCCACGGCGACGAACGACGCGTATCTGCAGGAAGTCGGCGTACGGATGGGCAGCGCGGGCTCGGAGACGCACGGCGGCGGCGACGTGATGCTGTTCGCCGACGGCGCGGATGCGAAGGCGTTCAAGGGCACGATCGACAACACGAAAGTGTTCGGTCTCGTGCGCTCGGCGTTCGGTTTCTGAATCCGTTGATTTCATGACGAACGGGAACGCCCGATGAAACGCCAGCTTCTCTGTGCGCTCGCTTGCGGGTGGGTTGCGCTGCCGGCCCTTGCTGCGGCCGATCTCGACGCCGTGCTGCTGCACGAGAGCCGCACGGTGACGGCCGATGGCGTGACGCGCACGACGATGTATCGCGAACGGATGGTGCGGCGCGACGGGCACGTGTGGGTCGAACGCGTGCTGCCCGTCGCGGCGGCAGGCGGTCACGGCGACGATCACGACCATGACCACGACGCGGGCGGTGTGCGCGAGGCCTCGCCGCGCGCCGGCGTGCAGCCGGCCGCCGCGCACGCGGGCCACAAGCATTTCAATTTCCAGGCAGCCGCGCGGCACGTGACGTACGACGGCAAGACGGCGCGTATCGAGTACGTGGACGCGGCGAACCGGACGGTCGTCAGTGTGCCGCCGGCCGAATACGAAACCACGGGCTTCGACGGCTCGTGGGACAACGCGTACTACGTCACGCCGCCGTCGCAGTTGAAGCGGCTCGCGGTCGCGAAGCGCGGCGACGCGCCCGGCACCCGCCGGTACGAGCAGGCAGTCGACACGCCCGGCGCGCGCGGCGTGAACCGGATCCTGTGGAGCGAGAAGCTGCAGGCGCCGCTGTCGGTCGAATACCGGAGTGCCGACGGCCGCGTCGTGCGCAAGCTGACGCTGACACCGGCGCCGGCGCCGGCGCCGGCGCCGGCCGCGCGGCGCGAGACGTTGCCGTGGCAGACGCTCGCCAGCTATACGCGCAAGGAATACGCGGATTATCTCGACTGATCGGCGATTTCGACCGTTTGTACGCGGGGCTTGCGGTCAGGCTGGCCGGTATCGCTGTGCGATACGGCCGGGCCCTGGCCGGTTTTTTCGCGGCTCCCCTGCAGCGATTGCCGATGACGCGCTAGAAGCGCGCGCCGTCCGGCACGCGCGCTGAAGGCCGCGACGCGATCCGCTTGATGAAGCGGTCGAGCGGTGTTGCATAGCCGCGCGCGATCACCGCGCTCAGTGCTGCCGACAACGCCAGATACGCAATCAGCAACAGCAACTTCGTGTCGCCATGCGTGGCCGACGGTGGCCAGAACGTGCGCAGCCCGCCGAGCACGATCAGGTGGAACAGGTACAGCTCGTAGCTGAGCTTGCCGGCCCGGTGCAACGGCGCGAGCAGGTGGCCATGGGCGCGCACGCCATTGACGTGTGCGCCCATCAGCAGCACGGCGGTGCCGAGCGCCATCGCGGATACGCCGATCACATGGCTTTCCGCGATCGGCCAGGCCAGATAGAGCGCGGCCATCGCTGCCGCGACGGGCCACTGCACGAACGGTACGGCCAACCGCTGCCAGTTCATGCGTTCGGCCAGCAACGCGGTGCAGCAGCCGATCGCGATCCCGTCGAACGACGCGAAGTATGCATAGAGGAACCCGCCTTCGTCGCCGGCGTGCGTGAAGCGGTACACGGGCCCGATCGCGGCGATGACCACCCAGAACGCGACCAGCCGCGCATCGCGGCGCAGCGCGATGCACAGCAGCGGAAACGACAGGTAGAACACCTCTTCGACCGACAGCGACCACAGCACGCCGAGCGCGTAGTTGACCCACCCGCAGGCGCCGATCAGCACGTTCATCCAGAACGTCAGCGATGCGAGATTCACGAGCCAGAACGACACGGCGATGCCTTGCGGCGCATGGTTCTGGAAGATCGGCACGTCGGCCGCCGCGAGGCCGTTGACGAGCGCGAGCAGCAGGAGCAGGCACGGGACGATGCGCGCGACGCGCGACACGTAGAACGCGCGCACGTCGACCGCGCCGAGGCTGCCCCAGCGGCGCCGCGCATTCGACGTGATCAGGTAGCCGGAGATCACGAAGAACATCGTCACGCCGTAGTTGCCGTTGCGCGCCACTGCATGCACCGCGTCCCAGCCGAATACGTGCGCGAGCGACGTGTCGCGCAGCGAGTAGGGGATGTTGAAGTGATGCAGCAGGACGAGCACGATCGACACGCCGCGCAGCAGGTCGATCCGCGCGTTGCGCGGGCCGGTGCTCATTGCGGGCTGCCTGGTTCGGCGAGGGCGGGCAGCGTCGCCAGGAACGTATCGCGGGAGCGCATGCCTGCATTCGGCGCTTGCTGCTTGTCGTCCTGGATCAGGTTCGCGAACACGAGCGTGCGCGGCCCTTTCGTCGCCCAGCCGACGAACCACCCGTACGCATGCTCTCCGTCGTACTTGAGGCCCGGCGAGCCGGTGCCCGTCTTGCCGTGCACGATCCAGCCGCCCGGCCGTGCGTCGAGCAGCGTGATGCGTTCGGTCATGTCGTACGCGTGCGCGCTGACGGGCAGCGTCCGGTGCACGATCTTGCGCATGAACGAGACCTGCTCGAGCGGCGAGATCTGCAGCGACGAGTTGGCCCACGCACCCATCACGCCGCTCAGCTCGCCCTGCTTGCTGGTGACGTCGGCGTTGCCGTAGCCGAACGCACTCGTGTACTGCTGGAAGCGTGCCTGACCGAGCGCCTTCGCGACCTGCTCCGAATACCAGAAGATCGACAGCTTCATCCAGCGTGCCGGGTCGGTCGGCTCGTGCCACGGCGCGCCGCCCCAGTCGGGGTAGCCGGGGTGGAAGTCGAGCGTCGGCGTATGCTCGTCCTTCAGGACGCCGGCGTCGTAGCCCATCAGGCTGATCGCCACCTTGAACGTCGATGCCGACGTCACGCGCGTCGCGCAGTCGCCTTGCTGCACGAGCACCTGGCCGGTGGCGGCGTCGGCGACGACGGTGCAGACGGGATGGGCATGGGAAGACGCGGCGGCCAGGAGGCCGGCGGCGAAGGTGAACAGCGCGCGGCGCCAATGCTTCAAGTGACACTCCTTGTGGGTGCGCGGCCTGCGCGCAGTGTGGGCGGAAGGCAGCAGGCCGTGCGCAATGACGGCGACGCCCGGCATCGAGGATGGTGTGGATGGCGGCCGTCGCGGAGGCTCACAGTGTATCGACGGATCGTCGCGCGTTGACCTGTCACGGTTGACGGGCCATCGCACGATTGTTACCGGCTTCGGCGTTTTCGGCCGATCATGCGTTGCCGCATCCATGAAAAAACCCGCCGGCAGGCGCGAGCCTGCGGGCGGGCAAAGACACCTCGGGCCGACCGGCGCGGGTGTCGCGTGAAGAACGGGGAACCGGGTTGCGTCAGAACTTGTGGCGCAGCGCGACGCGCACGGCCACCGCGCGCGCATGCCGACCGCGCGGCCGGCCGATGCCCGACGCCGCGTTGTGTCCCCCATGCCGTTTTTTGCACGGCCGCCCCGTTTTTTTGCACGACGTTTATGCCGTCTCTTCTAAGCTGGGGATGTGTCGAACAGCCGAGACGGCTTCCGTCCGCTCCATGACCTTCATTCATCCTGTTCCCGCCTTCGACGTCGCCGGCCGCCAGTTGCGCGCGGGCGCACGCAACAACGTCATTCCATTTCCGCCGCCGCGCCCGCGCCTGCAGTTGCCTGTCACGCTGACGGCCGATTCCATCGAACTCGCGCACGCGCGGCTCGCGGCGCTGCTGCATTCCCCGCTCGGCGTGTACGTCGTCAGCGCGCGTGCCGTGCGCGACGTGGTTCACGTCCACTTCGATATCGCGCCGGACGACCTGGATTTCACGTTGCACATGCTGATCGCGCAGCAGGCCGATGCGGTGATCGGGCCCGTCGCGCGCCGCTTGCGCGTCGGGCCGAAGGCGCGGTGAAGCGGGAACGGCTATTGCTCGTTCCTTGAAGGCATGTCCGATCCGCCGCCCGATCGCCGGTCGCCGTGCTGTTCGCCCGCAGGCGGCGGACAGGCGAGCGACACGGCGTGCGCGGCGTCGATCCTGAACACGGAGGGGTCATGGACCTCATGGAAGCAGTGCCTGTCATGCGGCCGGAAAGCCGTCGCGTACGGACGGCGTCGCTGCCGTCGGGCCAGCAGCTCGCGCGTCAGCTCATGACGACGGTGCGCGTGGCCGAAGTGCTGCTGCATCAGGCGATCGTCGTGCCCGGCGGGCATCAGTGGTCGGTCGACACCGAACGGGTCGACGCGGCCGGCGGGCCGCTCGCGGCGTGGGAAACCTGCGTGACCTGGCGGATCGGCAAGGTGTTCGCGTCGACGGTGAGCCCTGCCGCGCGCGTCAACGATCGCGACCAGGTCGCGGTCGAGATCCGGCTCTGCCTGCCCGAACAGGACTATGTGGCCGAGCAGCGCGTGAGCACCTTCGGCCGCCGCCACGGCAACCGCTTCGGCGCGACGCTGTCGGTCGCGTCGGGCGCGCAGTGGGGCTGGCAACGGATCGAGCACGTCGCACCGGAACACGCGCAGGTGCGCGGCGATACGCTCGAAGCGCTCATCGATGTGGTGGCCGCGAACGTCAACGCGGCGCTGGGCGCGGCCGGGTTCGGCGCGACGCGCTGATCACGCGTCGCCGGTCTGCCCGGTCTGCCGCTGCAGGTCTTCCATCAGCTGTTCCGCGAGAAAGTCGCACGGCGGCCGCTTCGATTTCGTGCTGCGCGCGAGGATCAGTTCGAGCGGCGGCAGGTCGGGCAGCCCGTGCGAGCGGCCGAGCATCGACAGTTGCGCGGGAATCGCGCAGCGCGCGAGCGGCGCGACCGCGAGGCCGGCCTCGACCATGCTGAGCAGCCCCAGCAGGCTCGGGCTCTCATAGGAGGTGCGGTACGGCACCTTTGCGCGCTCGAGGCTGCGGATCGCGTTCTCGCGGGCGACGCTGCCCGGCATGAACACCGCGATCGGCAGCGGCCGCTCTTCCCACACGCGCGGCCCGTTCGTCATCGCGGCCCACGCCATCGGCTCGTGGCGGATGAAGTCGCCGGACAGCCCCTTGATGCGCGTACCGCAGACGAGATCGACGGTGCCGTCCTTGATCAGCGGCGCGAGCGCGCTGCTCGGCAGCCCCATCACCTGGATCTCGACCTTCGGGTAGGTCGCCGAGAATTTCTTCAGGACCGACGGCAGCAGCGACGACGCATAGTCGTCCGGCACGCCGATCACGACCTTGCCGGTCACTTCCGGCCGCACCACGGCCGCCCACGCCTCGTCGCGCAGCGCCAGCATTCGTCTGGCGAATCCCAGCAGCACCTCGCCCTCGCGTGTCAGCACGATGCTGCGCGGCTTGCGCACGAACAGCGGCCGCCCGATCGCGTCTTCCAGGCTCTTGATCTGCATGCTGACGGCCGACTGCGAGCGGTTCACGGCCTCGGCGGCGCGCGTCATGTTGCCGGTCTCCGCGACGGCGACGACGGTGGCCAGCACGTCGTGATCGAGCATCTTCATGGGTATCAGGAAAACTGAACGTAACGATCAGCATTATGCGTTTTTATTGTTGCTGTGTGTCTGCCATAGTGCGATCACGCTGACGTTTCGCCCCGAGGGCGGCGCGGCGCCCGGGCCGGTCGATCCGGCATGCAGCACTGAACAGGAAAGCGTGGTGTATCGATGATGGACCATCCGTTGCGCGCCGCACTGGCCGCGGAATTGCATGCCCGGCCGTTCCTGCGGCTCGCCGAAGCCGTGTCGCTCACGCATTACGCGATCTACGCGGACGGCCAGCCCGACATCCACGAAACGCTGCTGCACGCGCTGTGCCGCGACACCGGCATCGCCGCGCCGCACGAAGGCGCGACACACTACGCGGTGCAGTCGCCGAGCGGCTGGCACCTGAAGTGGGAGCGCCATACCGAATTCTCGACCTTCACGTTCGTCGCGCCGCGCCGCGACACCGGCTATTTCGACGATCTCGCGATCGAAGGCATTCCGGCCGCGTGGTTCGCGCGGCTCGCCGGCATCCGCTTCGTCGCGGTGCGCATGGAGCTGCTGACGGGCGCCGCCGCGCGGCTCGTGTGCGGCGACCTGCGCCGCTGGATCGACGGCCCCGCGCTCGTCGGCAGCAACGTGCTCGGCGGCGGCAAGGTGTTCTGCGACTGGCATGTGCGCGACGACGGCTTCATGCGCTTTCTCGTCGTCGACGAGGATTTCCGCGAGGAGCAGGGCGGCCGGCTGCTTCAGCGCCTGTATGAAATCGAAACGTACCGGATGATGGCGCTGCTGGCGTTGCCCGTCGCGCGCCGGATGAGCCGCGAGCTCGACGAGATCCACGCGGCGCTGCACGCACTGATGCAGCGGATGGATGCGAGCGGTACGGACGGCGACGACACGGCGCTGCTCGTCAAGCTCACGCATCTCGCGGTGCGGGTCGAATCGCTGTCGGGATCGGGCGCGCGCTTCAGCGCGTCGCGGGCGTACGAAAAGCTCGTGCTGGCGCGCATCCACGAGCTGCGCGAGGAGCGCATCGAAGGGATGCCGACGATCGCCGAATTCATGGAGCGCCGCTTCGCGCCGGCGATGGAAACCTGCCGCAGCGTATGGGCGCGCCACGAGCAGATCGCCGCGCGGATCGCGCGGGCGGTCGACCTGCTGCGTACGCGCGTGAACCTCGCGCAGGAAAAGGACGTGACGCGCCTGCTGGCGGGCATGGAGCGCACCGCACGCAATCAGCTTCACTTGCAGCACGCGGTCGAAGGGCTGTCGGTGGCGGCCATTTCGTACTACGTGCTGTCGCTCGCGACGGCGGCGTTCAAGGCGCTGCACGTGATGAACCTGCCGGTCGATCCCGAGCTGGCGGAAGGCCTGCTGATCGCGCCGGTCGTGTTCGCGGTGATTCACATCACGCGGCGCACGCGCGCGCAGCTCGCGCGATCGGAGGCCGCGCACGACGGTGTGGCCGTGCACGCGGCAGCGTTGAAGCAAGTCGGTTAGACCATCAAAAGCATAATCAAGGAAAGGAGTGGAGATGACTTTTTCGCAGAATCAAGCGGGGTTTTACAGCGGTTTCGATGCGGCGTTCGACGAGCCGGCATCGGACGATGCCGGTGTGCAGGAAGCGGCGCGCGTGACGTCGTATCAGGCCGTTCTGCAGGAACCGATGACGTCGCTCGTCGGGAATACGCTCGATCGGCCGGATGTCGCTGCAGTGGCGATTCTCGGGTACAACTGACGCGATTTCTTGCCCCGATCCCCGGGGCAATCCCGGCGTTCATCGCCCGGCCGTCCTGGGGCGTGCCGGGCGTGGTTCCCCTTCCTTTTTCCCTTTCCCCGCCTGCTGCGCCAACGCCAGCTCGACGAACGCACGCGCGGCCGCGCTCCGGTACGCGCCCTTGCGCTGCAGCAGCACGGCGGTGCGCCGCAGGCCGGCCTTGCGTTTACCGGCGAGCGCATGCCGGCGGTTCACGACGAGCGCGAGCGTTTCGACCAGCAGCGTTTGCGCTTCGATATCCGCCGTCTGCACTTCGTCGAACGCAATGCCGACATCGAGCTCGTCGTCGACGAGCAGCGCCTCGATGCGTTCCTGCGACATCTCGCGTACCGACAGCGACACGTCCGGACAACGCCCGTGAAACGCCTCGACGAGCGGCCCGACGAGATAGCTCGTGAAAGTCGGCGTGACCGCGATCCGCAGCGAGCCGCGGCTGAGGTCCTGCACGTCGTGAATCGCGCGCCGGCCTTCCGCGAGATCGTGCAGCGCCTGCCGCGCATAGCGGAAATACACGTCGCCGGCGTCGGTCAGCCGCGTCACGCGATCCCGAAGGCGGTTCGCGCGCGGTGATCACGCTCGACGGCAAGTATCTGCCGACCAAGCCGTTCTGATGCCGGTGCGGCGCCGCGGCAGCGGTGCCGCGCAGGTTCCCGCCCGACGTGCATCGGCCGCCGGCCGGTGCACGGTCCCGCGATTTCGCTTTCCGTTTCGGCGAGTCGAAGCGGATGACGGTGTGGCCGGGCTTCTCGCTGAAGCGGTACGCGGCGCCGCATCGCCGACATGAAGGCGGCGTTCGCGGTGGCGTGAAGGCAGGCATGGTCGCGAGCGACGTGCGGCCGGTCGATACGTGACAAAGGAAGTGGCGGGCGCGCCAATTCGCTATGCCGGGTGACGCGCTATAGTCGAACGATGCCCGCCCCGGGTGTTGCATGCCCGGTGGCATCTCTCTTCTCGATCGAATCCGCCTCATGACAACGCAACCCGACGTTTTGTTTCAGCTCACCGACACCGAGCAGCCGGCCGCACACGACTTCATCAGCCGCAAGCTCGGCGAATTCAATCATGCGATGACGGGGCGCGCCGACGCGGCGACGCTCGACGTGTACGTCACCGATCCCGCGACCGGCGAGATCGTGGGCGGCCTCACGGGGCGCACGTCGCTCGGCCTCTTCTTCATCGACCTGTTCTACCTGCCCGAATCGCTGCGCGGCGGCGGATTCGGCAGCCGGCTGCTGCACGAGGCCGAAGCCGAAGCGAAACGACGCGGATGCGCGCGTGCGGTGCTCTACACGATCTCGTTCCAGGCACCGGATTTCTACCGGAAGCAGGGTTACGAAGCGTTCGGCGAAGTGCCGTGCGAGCCGGCAGGCACGTCACGCGTGTTCATGGTCAAGGTGCTTTGAACCGGTTCAGCCGGCTCGCGTCGCGCGGCAAGCACGATGCCGCAGCGCGAACACCGGCATCCGGGCGCGGGCTGCGTCGCTGAATGCCCGCTCCGCGCCGGCGGGAACCGCCCCGTGCGAACCCGCACGGGGCGCATTCCATTCGCGTCAGCAATGCTCCAGCGCGTAGGACAGGTCGGCGATCAGGTCGTCCGGATGTTCGAGCCCGACCGACACGCGAATCAATCCTTCCGACACGCCCGCCGCTGCACGCGCATCGGCCGGCACGCCCGAGTGCGTCGTCGACGCCGGATGGCAGATCAGCGACTCCGTGCCGCCGAGACTGACCGCAGACTTGAAGAGCGTCAGGTGGTTGATGAATCTGAACGCCTGCTCGCGGCCGCCATCGAGGATGAACGCGAACGTCGAGCCGGGCCCGCTGCACTGGCGCTGGTAGACGGCCTGGTAGGCCGGATCGTCGATGAGCTCGGGGTGCAGCACGCGCACCGGCCGATGCGGATTGGCGGCGAGCCAGCGGGCGACGGCGCTGCCGCTGCGCGCGGCCTGCTGCATGCGCAGCACGAGCGTTTCCATCGAGCGCGTGATCATCCACGACGAATGCGGGTCGAGCTGCGAGCCGAGCGTGCTGCGGATCGAGCGGATCTTCGTGATCAGGTCGCGGCTGCCCGTGACGCCGCCGGCGACGAGGTCGCTATGGCCACCAATGTATTTCGTCAGCGAGTACACGCTCAGGTCGATGCCTTGCCGCGACGGCTTCTGGTACAGCGGCCCGAGCAGCGTGTTGTCGCAGACCGACAGCGGGCGATAGCCGTGGCGTGCCTCGAATGCATCGATCTCGCTGCGCAGCCCGTCGAGATCGAACAGCGCGTTGGTCGGGTTGGCGGGCGTCTCGATGTAGCACATCCGCACGTTGCCCTTTTGCGCGGCCGCGTCGAGCGCGGCACGGATCGCGCGGGTGGACAGCCCGTCGGCGATCACTTCGGAGCGGATGCCCCACTCGGGCAGGAACTTCGAGATCAGCGTTTCGGTGCCGCCATACAGCGGCACGGACTGGACGACGCAGTCGCCCGGCCGCAGGAACGTCAGCAGGATCGCCGCGATCGCGGACATGCCGCTCGACGTCACGACGGCGGCTTCTGAATCGTCGAGCAGCGCGAGTCGATCCTCGACGATCTCCAGGTTCGGGTGATTGAAGCGGCTGTAGACGAGGCCCGCACTTTCGCCTTCGGGCGAAGGCTTGCGCCCGGCCACGACGTCGAAGAATTCGGCGCCGTCTTCGGCCGTGCGGAACGCGAACGTCGACGTGAGGAACACGGGCGGCTTCACCGATCCTTCCGACAGGAACGGATCGTAACCGTACGACATCATCTGGGTTTCGGGATGGAGTTCCCGGTCTGCAATCTTGCGCTTGTGATAGTTGCGATAGGCCATGCAGTGCTCCGTGCGGGGGGGTGAGGAACGGCCGTTGCAGCGGCGGCATGACGCGCGCGGCGCCGGGTAGGCACCGGCCGTCGCGACCGCGTGTGGCGATACTACCCCGACGGCGCCGCTTCGTGACGCCCCCCTGGCACTATCGTCAGGGTGTTGCCTGTTCGACGATCATGTCGTACAGCGCACGGGCGGCCGGCGACAGTTGCGCGCTCTTGCGCGTGACGAGCACGAGCGTGCGCGACACGGCCGGCTCGACGAGCTCGATCGTGCGGATCATCGGATACGCGTTCTTCTGGAGGGCGAGCTTCGGTACCACGGCTGCACCGAGCCCTTCGGCGACGAGCCCGAGCGCCGTCGAGCTGCGCTGTACCTCGTAGAACGAATGCAGCGACACGCCGCTCGTCTTCAGCGCACCGTCGAGCAGCCCGCGATTGCCGCTCACTTCGCCGGCGAAGATCAGCGGATGCGGCTGCAGTGCCGCCCAGCGAATGCGCCGCCGCTTCGCGAGCGGATGATCGTCGCGGCACACCAGCACGTACGGATCGCTCGTCAGCGGCAGGTTGACCAGTTCGGGATGCTGGTCGCCGGCGATGCCGATGCCGAACTCGGCCTCGCGATGCAGCACGGCCTGCAGTACCGACGCCGAGGCGTGATCGAGGATCTTCACGCGATCGTGCGGCCGGTGCGCGGAGAACGCGCGCAGGATGCGGGGCAGGTATTGCACGCCGACCGTCGGCACGCACGCGATCGTGACGTCGCCGCGCTGGCTCAGGCCGGTTTCGCGAATTTCGGTGAGCGCGTCGGACAGCTCGTTCAGCAGCCGGCGCGCTTGCGGCAGGAAGCGCCGGCCGATTTCGGTGAGCGTGGTGCGGCGCGTGGTGCGCTCGACGAGCGCGACGCCGAGAAAGGTTTCGAGCTTGCGCAGCCGCTGCGTAATGGCCGTCTGCGTGACGTGCAGCGTTTCCGCCGCCTGCCGGAAGCTGCCGCCGTCGGCAATTGCGACGAAGGCCTGGACACCGAGCGTATCGATTTTCATCAGAGATTTGAATCAATCACGATATTAAATTCATTTTACTGAACTCCGTGACGATCGCAGAATGCGTTGCATCGACGGCCGGCGGCATCCCGCGCGCGCAGAGCGCGAGGCCGTCCACGCCGACCAGGAGAAACGACATGACGACCCCACTCGATCGATACGCCGCCCAGTACGTGCAATTCGAGGACGAGCGCACGCGGCCGATCCGCGATCTGCTGGCCGCCGTGCCGAACACACCGATCCATACCGCGATCGACATCGGCTGCGGGCCCGGCAATTCGACGGAGGCGCTGATCGCGCGTGCGCCGGATGCAACGGTCCACGGGATCGATGCGTCGGCGGACATGATCGACGCCGCGCGCAAGCGCCTGCCGGACCTGCGTTTCGATGTCGTGGATATTTCCGCATGGGACGATCCCGGCGGCTATGACCTGATTCTTGCGAACGCGGTGCTGCAATGGGTGCCCGCGCACGACACGCTGTTTCCGGCACTCGTCGGCCGGCTCGCGCCGGGCGGGCATCTTGCCGTGCAGATGCCCGACAACCTCGACGAGCCCGCGCACCGGCTGATGCGCGAGGTCGCGGCGGCCGGGCCGTGGGCGGGCAAGCTGAAGGGGGCGGCGCGCACCGAGCGGTTCGACGCGCGTGACTACCACGCGCTGCTGTCGCCGCTGTGCTCGCGCGTGGACGTATGGCGCACGACTTACTACCACCCGTTGCGCGGCGGTGCCGACGCAGTTGTGGAATGGTTCAAGGGCAGCGCGCTGCGGCCCTTCCTCGCGGCGCTCGACGACGGCGAGCGCGCGGCGTTTCTCGCGCGGTATCGCGATGCGCTCGCGGGCCCGGACGGCTATCCGGCGCTCGACGACGGCAGCGTGCTGCTGCCGTTTCCGCGCCTGTTCATCGTGGCGACGCGGAGGTGATGCCGCGATGACGTGATGACGCGGCAATGACGTGCGGGCGGTGCGTCAGCGCACCGGCTGCATCGATTCCGGGTCGACCGTGCGGATCCGTGCGGTCTGCCCGTCGCGCAGGTCCTTGTACCAGAACAGCGCCACCTCACCGTCGTTCTCGTCGTCCGCATACAGCAGGCGATCGTGTCCGCCCAGCACGAAACCCGAGCGGGCATACGTGCTGCACGCAGCGACATTGTTCGACTGCGTTTCCAGCCGCATGAAGCCGAACCCGTGGCTGCGCGCCCAGGATTCGGCGGCCGCCAGCAGCAACTGCCCGATGCCTTGCCGCCGGCAGTGGCGGTCGACGGCCAGCTCCGCGATCTCGGCCATCCCGTTCCAGCTCTGGCCGATTGCCGCGAACCCGGCGAGCCGGCCGCCGGCCGTCGCGCGAAAGAGCGCCGTCTTGCCGGTCGCTTCGTCCGCCCAGCCTGCCGGATCGAAGCCGTAGTGCTTGCGGCGCGCCGGCAGCGCGCGGAGATCGAGCAAGTCCTGATACGGCGCGTTCAATTCCCAGGCGATGTCGAACGAGAAGTCGCATCGGTCCAGTTCGTCGGCGGGCAGCCCGCTCGCCTGTTCGATGCTGATGTGCTCGGTTCGGTCCATGTGTCGGTGTCCTGTCTTCTGCGGGATGGCGTGGTGGTGTCCGTGATGCGATCGACGGCGTCGTGATGCGCGCCGCATCGCGCTTGTTCTTGCTTCGATTTTCTGCGCCCGCACAATTCGCCGCGCACGAGACCGGCACGGACTGGCGGCTTCCATGGCGGTGGAGCGCGGGCAAGCGATGAACCGGATGGCGACGCAAACGTGTGCGGGGTTCGCGCGCCGCCTGCGGTGCTCGTTCAATCGCCTGATTATGCTGGATTTCGGCGTTGGCCCGTGCCGGCTCGTTGCGATGCTGGCCGCCGTGCGTCGTGTATCCGATCCGGGAGACCGTCGGCCGCCTGTGGATGACAGACGACAGGAACCCGAATAATTGCTTACTGGTATGTGACCACTCGATATATTCAGGAAAACATATTGAGGGTCGTGGCATCGTCAGGTGCCACGTCGTTCATCTGCGCCTCGAAATCCAGATCGCGTACCCGACGCGGCCGTTCGGCGCGTTCTACGGGAAGCTGCCCGTACAGCGCGTGGCGCGCGGCTGGAAAAACGTTCGGGTGCAACGTGGCACGTCGCGCCCGAATGCGTGTCGGCCCCGTGCGGGCGGCCGACACGGTCCGGCCATGCCGTCAGAGGTTGATCGTGACGGGGCCCGCGAGCGGCGTATAGCCGTCGTCGAACAGATACCACGCGTCGTACTGCCCCGATGCCAGCGTGCTGCTGGCCGTGGACGAGAACAGCAGCGAGCCGGTGCTCTTCGGCAGGTACGCCCACGACTTGTAGCTGCCCTTGGTCGGCTGTGCGCCATGCGCAAAGATGCCTACCCAGTTCTTCGGGCTGTGGCTCCACGGCGGCGCGACGTAGTCGAACCGCAACGTGCCGAACGTCGAACCTTGCGACGCGAGCGACGCAACGAACTTCTTGCCGGTATTGCCGATCGCCGAATCCGTGAACAGCACGCCGGATTGCGCCTGCACGCAGCCGGCCACCCGGCGCAGGAAGTTCGGATCGTTCGCGTCGCGGATGCTTGCGTCGTACCAGCCGCCGTCGCCGTACCACGTGACGGCTTGCGTCGCGCCGGCCGCGACGGTGACCGACTGCCTCGTGTTCATCCCGTAGGCGTTGTCGGTGAGCTGGAACGTCGTCGCGCCGGCCCCTGCGGAGTTGTCGAGCGTGATCTGCACGTTGCCGTTCGCTACGTCGTAGCACAGGCTGATTTCGGCGGTCGAGCCCGTGTTGCCGGACGAGCCGATGCTGCCGCGGAACGTCTGCAGGAAGCCGTTCGGGCCGTAGACCGAATAGTCATAGCTGCCGCCGGCATTCAGCGCGAGCGAATCCGACAGGTTCGCGCACGGGCTCGCGCCGGCCGCGATCGTGTAATGCCGGGGGATCGTGCTCGTGCCGTCGACCCACGCCTGCAGGTGGACGCCCGCGGTACCGGTGTTGGTCATCGTCAGCGACAGTGCGCGGCCGGTGCGGTTGACCTTGCCCTGCACGAAGAACTCGTAGGGCAGTCGGCAGGCGATGCTGCGGCCGGCGGCCTGCGCCGGCACCGCGGTGGTGGTCGGGTAGGGGATCAGGACGGCCGGGCCGTTCGGGTTCATGTTGCTCGCCGGCGGCTGGATCGCGGGCACCGTCTGGTCGGCGTTCGAGAAATCGAAGGCCGACGTCAGGTCGCCGCACACCGTGCGTCGCCACGGCGTGATGTTGGTTTCCTGCAGCCCGAAGCGTGCTTCCAGGAAGCGGATCACCGATGTGTGATCGAAGACCTGCGAGTTGACCTTGCCGCCCTTCGACCACGGCGAGATCACGAACATCGGCACGCGCGGGCCGAGCCCGATCGGCACGTCGCCGCTAGCCGAGCCGTCCGATGCGGCGCCGCTGCCGGCGACGAATTCGGCGGCCGTCGAGACCGTCGACCGGCCGGTGCCGGCGGACGCGCTCGGCGGGACGGCCGGCGGCACGTGATCGAACAGGCCGTCGTTCTCGTCATACATGACGAGCAGCACCGTGCTGGCCCACACCGCGGGATTCGACGTCAGCGCATCGAGGACGTTGCTCACGTACCATTCGCCGCCGCTCGCGGCCCACGACGGATGTTCGCAGTAGGCGTAGGGGGCGGCGATCCACGACACCTGCGGCAGCGTGCCGTTCGCGACGTCGGCCCGCAGCTGGCTGAAGAGGTTCGTGTCGTATTCCTTGCCGCCGCCGGCCGGATCGATCTGCGTGCCGTTGAGCGCCGGCGCGAGCGGATCGCTTGCGCCGAGGTTCTGGTATTGCTTGAAGTTCAGGATGACGTTGTCGCCGTAATTGCCGTTCCACCAGAGATCGCTCTTGGAGCCGTTGTATTCGCCGTAGCCATGGCCGGCATCCAGGCCGTTGCCCTTGTCCTGATAGAACTTCCACGTGACGCCGGCCGTGTTCAGGCGCTCCGGCATCGTGGTCCAGCCGGTGCCCGTCATCGTGTTCGTCGTGTACGGCGAATAGCCGGTGACGTTGCCGCAGCACCCGGTCCACAGATACAAGCGGTTCGGGTCCGTCGGGCCGAGCATCGAGCAGTGGTACGCGTCGCACACCGTGAACGCACTCGCCAGTGCGTAGTAGAACGGAATGTCGTTCTGCGTGAAGTAGTACATCGTGCCGCTGGTCTTCGCACCGGCCCAGTTGTCGTAGCGGCCGCTGTTCCATGCACTGTGCGTGCCGCTCCAGCTGTGGTCGAGGTCGCCGTAGTAGGTGTCGCCGTTCGCCGTGCCGAAGGGCGGGGACGGGTTGAACGGGAACACGTAGGACGTCAGCCAGGGCTGGCGCCACACCGGATACCCGCTCGAAATCACGACCGGCCGCGGATCGCCGAAGCCGCGTGCGCCGCCCAATGTGCCGAGGTAGTGGTCGAACGAGCGGTTTTCCTGCATCAGGATGACGACGTGCTTCACGTCCTGGATCGTGCCGGTGACGGTGGCCGCCGGAATGGCCTGGGCGCGCGCGATGCTGTCGGGCAGCATGCCCGTGATCGCGGTGGCACCGGCGAGCTTCAGCGCGTCGGCGAGGAACTGGCGTCGTGTCGTGGGTTTGTTTTGCATGATCGCTCTCTGTCGTGGATGGCTGGCCTGGGGCCTGCGTCGGTCAGTGGCACGCGCTCGCGCAGTGCAGGACGGGCGTGGATGCCGAACCCGGTGCGGCCGCGCGTGCGGCCGCCACGTTGGCCGCGGTGCCCGAGTCGCCGTCGCCGCAAGCGGCCAGCGTGCACAGGAGTGCGATCATGAAAATGCCGCGCCAGTGCGGAAAGCGGCTTTCCGGCCGGCTCGGCATGTCGACATGCTTCCGATCCGATTCGAATCGGATTACTGAATGATCGAGACTGTTGCTGCATGCTCCGTATTTCATTTCCCCTCCAGACATGAAAATGGACAGCAGAGAATATCGCCCGAATCAGAACAACTTCATGACAGGCCAGCCACGCGTGCCTGCAAGGTGTGAAAGACGCGAATCGGGATTGGTTGCGACCGGATGCGTGACGTAGTCGAGCAGCGGCACGTCGTTGATCGAGTCGCTGTAGAAGTAGGTGCGCTCGAAATCCGACGGCGCATGGCCGAGCGACGCGAGCCACGCGGTCGTGCGCACGATCTTGCCTTCGCGGAAACTCGGCACGCCGATGCTGCGGCCGGTGAACTGCCCGGCCGGCGTGCCGTCGTCGGTATCGAGCTCGATGCCGAGCAGGTGCTCGATACCGAATTCGGCCGCGATCGGCCGTGTGACGAACACGTTGGTTGCGGTGACGATGCAGCAGAGATCGCCGTTCTCGCGATGCCGGTCGACCAGCTCGCGCGCCTGCGGCGTGATCGCCGGCCGGATCACCTCGTCCATGAACTGCGCATGCCAGCTTTCGAGCTGCGCCCGCGAGTAGCGGGTGAGCGGCGCGAGCGTCACGGCGAGATAGGCGTCCATGTCGAGCGTGCCCGCCGCATAGTGGCCGTAGTGCTCGTCGATCAGCGCCACATGCGCGTCGTCTTCCCGCCAGCCGACCCGCGTGATGAAGCGGCTCCAGGCCTGGTCGCTGTCGAGCGGCAGCAGCGTGTGGTCGAGGTCGAACAGCGCGAGATTCTTGTACATGGGTGGTTCCTTGTCCTGCATGTTTACGCGCCGATGAGCTTCTCGATCGCGTCCTTCGCGTTCTTGCCGTCGATGGTCGTGACGCCGTCGAGCCACTTCGACAGCACGCCGGGGTTTTTCTTCGCCCATTCCTTTGCCACCGTGACCGGATCGGCGTGATTCATGATCGGCACCATCAGCTGGTTCTCTTCGTCGGTCGTGAATTTCAGGTTGGTCAGCAGCCGGCCGACGTTCGGGCAGCGTTCGAGGTAGCCGGGCGTGACGAGCGTGTAGACCTTCGCCGAGCCGTAGTTCGGGCCGAACACGGTATCGCCGCCGTCGAGATAGGCGATCTTGTAGTTGATGTTCATCGGATGCGGCTCCCATGCGAGGAATACGATCATCCGGTGCTCCTGCACGGCACGCGTGACCTGGACGAGCATCCCGGCCTCGCTCGATTCGACCAGCTTGAAGCCGCCGAGCCCGAACTCGTTCCTGTCGATCATCCGCTGGATCAGTGCGTTGCCGTTGTTGCCGGCGCCGATCCCGTAGATCTTGCCGTCGAGCTGGTCGCGGAACTTCGCAATATCGGCAAAGTGCTTGAGCCCCTTGTCCGACGCGTATTGCGGCACGGCCAGCGTGTAGCGCGCGCCGACCAGGTTGGGCTGCGGCAGCTGGTGGACGGCGCCGGCGTCCACGAACGGCTTCACCGTCGGCGTCATGCTCGGATCCCAGTAGCCGAGGAACGCGTCGATCTGCGCCTTCTTCACGCCGGCCAGCACGATCGGCGGCGACGCGATCGTCTTGGTCGCCTCGTAACCGAGCCCGTCGAGCAGCATCATCGCAACGCCGGTGGTGGCCGCGATGTCGCTCCAGCCGACATCGCCGAGCGTCACCTTTTTACACACGTCGCCTTCCGACGCGTGAGCGGGCGCCGTTGCCAGCGCCGCCAGCAGTGTTGCGGCCAGCATCCATGCCTTCTTCATCATGTTGGTCTCCTAAGCAAGTGTTCCGGATCGTGCTGCCTGAATGGTATGACGATTGATCGTGCTGATCGGATGAAACAAACGAACTTTGGGTCTGGCGCTGCAGTTTTTCGTACCGTATATTAGAACGCACAAAATCGCAAGATCGCACAAAAATACAACCTGCCCGTTGCCGCGCACGGCGGCTGGCAGACGAAGGCAGGAAGCGTCGGGCGGCCCGCACGGGCCGCGCTTCATCAACCGGAAAGGCAAAGCAAGGAGGCGTCGCATGATCAGTCAACTGGAAATCGTTTCCCGCCTGTTGCTGGCGGCACTGCTCGGCAGCATCGTCGGCATCGAGCGCGAGCGCCTGTCCTGGGCGGCCGGGTTGCGTACCCACATGCTGGTGGCCGTGGGCGCCGCGCTCGTGATGGTCGTGTCGGCGTTCGGGTTCGCGGATATCCAGAACGCGAAGAACGTGTCGCTGGACCCGTCGCGCGTCGCCGCGCAGGTCGTGTCGGGCATCGGCTTCCTCGGCGCCGGCTCGATCATGCTGCGCGGCGAGATCATTCGCGGCCTGACGACCGCGGCGAGCCTGTGGGTGGTGGCGGCGGTCGGGTTGGCCGTGGGCGGCGGCATGTACGTGGCCGCGATCGCCGCGACGGCGATCGTGCTCGCGATCCTGGCCGGCCTGAAGCCGATCGAGAAGCGCTTCTTCACCGCGCGGCAGCGCTGGGGCGTGCGCATCCTCGCGAGCCGCGGCGCCGTGAAGCTGACGTCGCTGCAGGCGATGCCCGGCATCGACCAGGCGCGCATCGTCCAGTTCATCATCGAGCAGGACGATGCCGCGCCGGACGACGACCGCATCCACGTGGTGTTTTCGAAGATGACGAGCGGCGAGTTCCAGGCGGTCCGTCAATCCCTGCAGACCCTCGTCGGCATCAAAAAGATGGAGGAGAGCGCTGCGTAGTTCGCCGTTCGCATAACATTGACGTTCACTCCGAGGACATTCCATGTGGCAAGAAGAGCGATACCAGAGGATCCGGCTTCTGTTATCGAAGATGCAGCGCGTTTCCACCGACCGGATCATGGCCGACCTGAACGTGTCGCGGGAAACCGTGCGTCGCGATCTCGTCGACCTCGAAGCGCTCGGTGAACTGAAACGCGTACACGGCGGCGCGGTGCAGGTGGGCGACGAAGCGCCGATCGCCGAGCGCGCGCAGACGCACGTGAAGGCGAAGCTGGCGATCGCCCGCGCGGCGGCCAGGCTGGTCACGGGCTCGCAGACGCTGTTCATCGACGCGGGCACGACCACGACGCTGCTGGCCGAGGAGCTGGCGAAGCTGTCGGGCCTGACGATCGTCACGAACTCGATCGACGTCGCACTGAAGATGCGGTCGAGCGACCCGGGGCAGACGAAGAACGAGACGATCCTGCTCGGCGGGATGATCGGCAGCCGTGCGGCCGCGACCGTCGGCGACGGAACGGTCGCCGAGATCTTCCGCTATCGCGCCGATCTCGCGTTGCTGTCGCCGGTGGGCGTCGATGCCGTCCGTGGCGCGACCAACTACGACCGGATGGAAACCGAAGTGGCGCGCGCGATGGTGAGCAACGCGGCGGACGTCGCGATCCTGGCCGATTTCAGCAAGCTCGGCACGAACAGCCGGATCAGCTTCTGCGAGCCGGCGCGGATCGGCGCGCTGGTGACGGACTCGAAGGCGGAATCGGTCGACAGCTACAAGAGCCTCAAGAAAGTCATCAAGCACATCGTGCTGTCGTAGTGCCGGGCGGCGCGGGGCACGATCGGCGGCCGTTATGCCGCCCGCCGGCCGGGCTTTTCCCGGCGTAATATATCCGCTGATACAACGCAGGCACGCCTGGCGGCGGGCCGTCATGGAGGCGGGTGATGGAGATGGCAGGGGCGGCGGCGCTTTCGGCGCATCAGGCGGCGGCGGGCTCGATCGCGCTGACGGGTGCATTCGTGCGGCCGATGACGGTCACGCTCGACGACCTGCGCCGGCACGCGAGCGCGACGGCCGAGCCGTTCGACCTGCGGTGCTTCACGACGAATCGTTTCATCCGCTCGGTCGCGCCGTATCGCGGCGCACGGCTGACGGATCTGCTCGACGCGGCCGGGCTGCGCAACGACGCGCCGGGCGACTTCAAGCGCATGGTGTTCATCGCGCACGCGCATGACGGCTATGCGGTCACGTTTTCCTGGCACGAGCTGTTCAACACGCCTGTCGGCGAACACGCGATCCTCGCGTTCGAATGCGGCGACGTGCCGCTGTCGATCGACGACGGCGCGCCGCTGCTGTTCTCGGGCGCTGACCACCTGCCCGCGCCGCGCCATGTGAAGCGGCTGGCCGGCATCGTCGCGCGCGTGCTCGAGGTCTGAGCCGGCCCGCGGGCGGCCGGCGGGCGTCGCACCGGCCATCGTGTATGCTTGCCCGCATCGTTCAAAGGGCAGGTCAACATGAAGACACCGGCACACCCCAAGCCTGAGGTGCGGTTCAGGATGCGGATCCAGCAGGCCGACACGATCGCGCTCGGCCCGGGCAAGGTCGCGCTGCTCGAAGCCGTGCGCGAGCACGGTTCGATTTCGGCGGCGGCGCGCAGCCTGAAGATGTCGTACCGGCGTGCGTGGTTGCTGATGGACGAGCTGAACCGCTCGCTGAAATCGCCGGCGACGGTGTCCGAGCATGGCGGGCAGAGCGGCGGCGGCAGCGTGCTCACGCCGGTCGGCGAGGAGATCATCCGCCTCTATCGCGGGATCGAGGCGCGTGCTTATGCGGCTTGCGCGGACGAAATCGCCGCGCTCACGAAAATGGTGCGGCGCTGAAGAGTGAGTTTGCCTCGGGCCCGTTCACGCTAACGACGGGCTTTCACTGGCCCTCGGAGGGGCCGCGCGCAACGCGTGCGGCGAAGCGAATCAGGCCCTAGCCGTGCCGCAGGCAGACGCGCGGCGTGTCGCCCGTCGCGTTATCCGGCGCCGTGACGTCGAGCGCTTGCGCGCCGAGCCGCCCGATCAGTTCGACGAAGCTGGCGACGCTCGCCGTCCGCAACGGGTAGTACGCGATGCGGTGGCGTTCGCAGATGCGCTTGAGCAGGTTCATCGAATCGTGGTCGATACAGTCGACCGGGAACACGACCATGTGCGCGCCGGGTAGCGCCGCCGCCAGCAGGCCCTTGCGATCCTCGATGCCGCCGTCGTGCAGCGTCACCTCGCCGCCTGCCGTTTCGACGATCCGCTTGATTGCACGGTTCGAGCCGGGGCGCCCGCCGACGTACACCAGACGCGTGCCCTGAAGGATCGACAGCGGATCGGCCGCGCGATCGGCTGGATCGTCCGCCGACGCCTGCACCGCCTGTTCGATCGCGCTCGCTTCGGCGCGCAGCGTCTTCACCATCGCCATCAGGTCGTCGAGCCGCGCGCGCATCGCGCGGGCGCTCGCCTGTTCCGCGGCGATCCGCTGCTCGGCTGCCTCGCGGCGGCTCGTGTGCAGCGCGAGCCGTTCGTCGCGCGCGGCCAGGGCTTCGCGCAGCTCGTGCACTTCATCGCGCAAGACGCTTTCCGCCGCCGGCGGCTGCGCGTTCTGGCGCGCGGCGAGGGCATCCCGCTCCTGCCGCGCCGCGTCGCGCTGCGTGCTCGTTTCTTGCAGGCGAGCCTGCTGCCGGTCGAGCTTCGCGTGCAGCGCCGCATTGTCTTCTTCCAGCGCAACGAGCCGCCGGATATCGGCGCGATTGGCCGCGCCGACCAGGTGCGACAGCATGTGCAGTTCGCCGAACGCGGCCTGGCGCACGCGCATCGTCGTGCGCGGATGCGTCATCAGCGCCCAGTACGCGGGCGGAATGTCGCCGCTTTTCAGTGCCTCCTTCCACCGTGCGAGGAGTTCGTCCGCATCCTTCGCGCCGTCGAACGCGCGGATCGCGCCGGCGTAGCGCTCGTCAAGCGCCTTGTGCAAGGCCTTGGCGCCGGCCGTGCCGTCGATCGCAAGCGCGACGGCCGCGTGATGGATCTCGAGGTCGGTCGCGTGCTGGCGGTCGAGGTCGGTGAACTTCGGCACCAGCCTGCGCAGTTCGTGCGTGGTCAGGCAGGTGCCGATGATCGAGCAGTGCAGGTTCGCATCGAGCTCGGACAGGTGCGTGCGGCGTTTCAGCTCGGTCAGTTGCGCGCGCGACGGCGCGCAGCATGCATCGACCCGCGTGCCGGCTGCCGCGGGCAGGTTGCCGCCGGGCGGCGAGAGATCCGCCGTGCGGGAAAGGCGAAAGGGCGGAACGTGCATGTTGACCTCTGTCCGGCGCGGTCGGCCGGAGACGGATGCGCGAAAGATTTGCGAAATATACCACGGAATATAACGCGCGAAATTCCCGGGGGAATCGCGGGGTAACGCGGCGTGGCGCGGTCAGCTGCGCACGGTTGAATGGTCGGTGAGCGGCCGACCGGTCAGTCGATGTCGCGCGCGGCCGTCCCGAACGCGACCCTGACGCCAAGGCTCACGCTGTCGGGCACGCGGACGCGTGTGGTGGCTGCGCACATCCGGCCAACGTGCGTGAACGAGCCTAATGCTGCCGCGTGACTGCCGCCGGCAGTGCGGCGGCCCGGGCGCCGGCCGTCTCGTTCACGGTCGTCCGGCCACCGTCCCGAAAGAACGCCTGCTCGGCGGCATTGTTCATCACCAGGATGCTGATGCGGCGGTTGGTCGGCTCGTCCGCCACGTTCTTGTCGAGCGGCAGGACATCCGCGAGCCCGCGCACCTGGAGCAGCTTCTCTTCCCGCAACCCGCCCGCGACCAGCGCACGCCGCGCGGCGTTCGCGCGATCGCTGGAGAGCTCCCAGTTCGAATAGCCCGTGGAGCCGTCGGGATACGGCGTCGAATCGGTATGCCCCGCGATCGACACACGGTTTTCGACATCGTCGAGTGCGGTGCCGATCTGGGTGAGGATCGCGGTGGCATAGCCTTCGGGTTGCGAACTGCCCGACGCGAACATCGGGCGCTTGAGCGAATCGACGATCTCGATGCGCAAGCCCTCGTGGGTGATCGCGATCCGGATCTGGTCCTGGTACGCGCGCAACGACGGGCTTTGTGCAATCACCGCGGTCAGCTTCGCTTTCAGGCGTTCGAGCTTTTGCGTATCGACGGCGCTGGCGAGTGCCGCGGGCGAACTGGCCGGCGCCGGTTGCGCTTTCGTGTCGATCGCCGGCGCCGGATCCGTCATGTCGCGGCCGCCCCCCTCCACGACGCTCGGACGCGGCGCCTGCCCGTCCTTCCCGCCTGAGAGGAGCGTCGACAGCGGCGTGTTGAAGTAGTCCTCGATCCCCTGCTTGTCGTACTTGGAAACCGAGCCGAGCAGCCACATCAGCAGGAAGAACGCCATCATCGCCGTGACGAAATCCGCGTAGGCGATTTTCCAGGCGCCGCCGTGGTGGGCGTCGTGATCCTCGCCTTTCCTGCGGCGCACGACGACGATCGCGGCCTGTTTCGACGAGTTGGAGCGACTGTCGGCCATGGCGCCTCCGTTACGCGGCCTTGGGCGACTTCGTCGCGCGCACGGCCTCGTCGAGTTCCTTGAAGCTCGGGCGATCGGCCGTGAACAGCACCTTGCGGCCGAATTCCACCGCCACCGCCGGCGCATAGCCGCTCATCGACGCGAGCAGCACGGCCTTCACGCACTGGAACGGCTTGGCCGCCGCGCGGCCCTTTGCATTGAGCAGATCCGCGAGCGGGCCGACGAAGCCATACGCGAGCAGGATGCCGAGGAAGGTGCCGACGAGCGCGCCGGCGATCATCTTGCCGAGCACGGCGGGCGGTGCGCCGACCGAGCCCATCGTATGCACGACACCCATCACCGCGGCGACGATGCCGAACGCGGGCAGGCCGTCGGCCATCTTCTGGATCGCATTGGCCGCGACCGACGCCTCCGCATGGTGCGTATGCAGTTCCTCATCCATCAGGTCCTGCATCTCCAGCACGTTCACGTTCCCGCTCGACATCATCCGCAAATAGTCGACGATGAAATCGAGCAGGTGATGGTCTTCGAGCACATGCGAATACTTCTGGAACAGCGGACTTTGCTCGGGCGCATCGACGTCGGCCTCGAGTGCCATCATGCCGTCCCTGCGCGCCTTCTGCAGCAGCTCGTAAAGCAGCGCGATCAGCTCGACGTATTGCTGCTTCGTATAGCCGCCGCCCTTGAAACAGGTCGGCAGGCTCTTGAGCGTTTTCTTCAGCGTCGTGACCGGATTGCTGACGACGAACGCACCCAGCGCGGCGCCGAAAATGCACAGCAGCTCGAACGGTTGCAGCAAGGCCGGCACATGGCCGCCCACGCCGATAAAACTGCCGATCACCGACCCGATCACGACGATCCACCCGATGGCTACAAACATGATTCCCTCGTCCGCGATTTGCGCTGCTGCATCCGTTGTCGAAAAGCGAGCGGGACGCATGGCGATCCCGCTCCGTGCCCGCGACGGCGCCGGGTCGCTGCGTGTCGGATGCGAACCGGGCGGTCGTCCCGATTCGCTGCAAAGCGGCGCCAATCGGCGGGTGTTGATGCAATAACGGCGATTGTCCGGACGACTGAACCCGTGATTCCACGGATCACGCGTGATTCGCGCGTGGCACACGTTTGCGAACGCCGATATGCGCGATTTTGTTGATCGAGGTCAAAAAGTGCGCGGCCATCGCGAGCCTGCCGGTATGGATGCGAGCCGGAAACAGCGTGGGGCGTGACGCAACCCTCCCCCCAAATAGCGGTTCACCGCGGGATTCCGGGGGAACGCAGTGCAACGTGCATCGTCGGCCGACAGGGTTTTCATCAGGACATCCGGCGCGTCGCACGATCCATCATGACGAAACCACTGTCGCAGCCAACCGCAGGAGGGCGCACCGTGACGTCCGATCCCACTCCCTCGACCGCCTTCGTGTTCGCCGGCGGCGGCAGTCTTGGCGCGATCGAGGTCGGCATGCTCCGCGAGCTGGTCGCGAGCGGCGAACGGCCCGATTGCGTCATCGGCGCGTCGGCGGGCGCGATCAATGCCGCCTATTTTGCCGGCCGGCCGGACGCGGACGGCATCGCGATGCTCGCCGCGCTGTGGTGCAGAATCCGCCGCCAGGACGTCATGCCGTTCTCGATGCGCAGCGTCATCGCGATGGTGCTGCGCAACCGGCCGCATCTGGTCGAGGCCGATGCGCTGCGCCTGCTGCTGGAACAGAACCTGCCGTACCGGCGGATCGAGCAGGCCGCGTTGCCGCTCCACATCGTTGCGACCGACGTGCTGAACGGTCAGGAAGTCGTGCTGTCCGCCGGATCGGTCGTGGATGCGGTGCAGGCCAGCGCGGCGATTCCGGGCGTGTTTCCGTCGGTCAGCATCGGCGGCGTGGAACTCGTCGACGGCGGCGTCGCGAACAATACGCCGATCTCTGTTGCGATCGCGCTCGGCGTCAAGCGGATCGTCGTGCTGCCGGCCGGGTTCGCCTGTGCGTTGCGCGTACCGCCGCGCAGCGCGATCGCGCATGCGACGCACGCACTGACGCTCGTGATCGCGCGGCAACTGGTGCGCGATCTGGAGCTGTACGCGGCACGCGCGCAAATCCATGTCGTGCCGCCGCTTTGTCCGCTCGAAGTCTCGTCATACGATTACTCGCAGTGCGCGCAACTGATCGACAAGGCCGCGGCACGCACGCGCGCGTGGATCGCTGCGGGCGGGCTCGCGGAGTGCGCGATTCCTGGCCAGCTGCGCGAGCACGATCACGCGGCGGCGCTGTCGCATTGAGGGTTGCTCACGCGCCGTGCCAACGCATGACCGCCAAACGCCATCGGCGGGCTGCCGGGGAAATCGGCGAAGCATCAGAAAAAATGCGGCACCGCGCCACGAGGCACGGTGTCGCGAACGGCCCGAACGGCCGCCCTGGTCAATCGATCGCGCGCATCGCGTGACGCAGTTCCTGATAGCTGCGCAGCCCGGCGACGCCGAGTTCGCGGCCGATCCCGCTGAGCCCGAAGCCGCCCCAGCACACGTGCGGGTAGATGAGCTGCGGCGCATTGATCCACACGAGCCCCGCGCGCACGCGCTGCTGGAACTGCTTCGCGATATCCGCATCGCGCGTCACGACGGTCGCGACGAGCCCGTAGCGCGTGTCGTTCGCGAGCGCGATCGCTTCGTCGTCGGTGCGGAACGATTTCACGCACGCGACGGGGCCGAACACTTCGTCGGTCCACAGCGGGTTGTCGGCCGCCGGCTCGGCGATCACGACGGGCGCCATGAAGAAGCCGTCGCCGCCGGCATCCGTCACCCGGCCGCTGAATGCGACGCGTGCGCCCGCATCGATGCCGTGCTGGAGCATCGCCTCGACGCGCGTACGCTGCGCGGCCGAGATCAGCGGCCCCATCGCGACCTGCTCCGCAGCGGGCGGTGCGACGACGAGCGCGCGCACGGCCGTCTCGAACGCGGCCATGAAGCTGCGGTACACGCTGTCGTGCACGAGGATGCGCGCGGTGGCCGAGCACATCTGGCCCGCGTTCGTGAACGCGCCCGCGACCGCGAGCGACACCGCGACGTCGAGATCGGCGTCGTCGCGCACGATCAGCGACGACTTGCCGCCGAGTTCGAGCGTCACGCGCTTCATGTCGACGGCGGCGGCCTGCATGACCTTGCGGCCGGCCGCCGTGCTGCCGGTAAACGAGATCTTGTCGATCAGCGGATGCGCGGTCAGCGCCGCGCCGACCTCGGCGCCGCCGTTCACGACGTTGACGACACCGGCCGGCACACCGGCTTCGGCGACGATGTCGAGCAGCGCATGCTCGGCCGGCGACGTGAGTTCGGACGGCTTCAGCACGACCGCGCAGCCGGCCGCGAGCGCGGGCGCGAGCTTCCACGCGGTCGTGACCATCGGGAAGTTCCACGGCATGACCAGCGCCGCGACGCCGACGGCGTCGTAAAAGCGCTCGGCGGTGACGGCATCGCTCGGCAGCGCGACCGGCTCGGCCGCGAACAGCGCCGGGTCTTCGCACAGCGTTGCGTAGTACGCGAACGTCGCGGCGACGTCGCCGACATCGGCCTCGGCCTCGAACGGCGGCTTGCCGCTCACCTGCATCTGCAGCGCCGCAAGGCGATCGTGCGACGCCTCGACGCGCGCGGCGATCGTGGCGAGAATCCGGCCGCGTTCGGCGGGCGGCGTGTCGCGCCAGCCGGCGAACGCATCGCGCGCGGCGCGCACCGCGGCGTCGACGTGCGCGGGCGTCGCGAATTCCTGCCAGCCGATCGCCGCGCCGGTCGATGCGTCGAAGATCGGCGCACCGGGCGCGTCGGCATGCGTGCGCACGGGCTGGCCGGCGATGTGCGCCGCGGGCAGCACGAACGTGGCGGTGGAACGGGAAAGCGCGTTGGTGGACATGGGGGGCATCCTGTCGGTCGGGTTAGCGGTAGGCGACGCCCGGCATCACGCAGAGCATCTCGAACGCGAGGTTCGCGCCGGTGAGCGCGGTGGTGCCGGTCGGATCGTACGGCGGCGCGACTTCGACGAGGTCCGCGCCGACGATATTCAGGCCCTTCATCCCGCGCACGATCTCGAGGCCCTGCTGCACGGTGAGGCCGCCGATCTCCGGCGTGCCGGTGCCGGGCGCGAACGACGGATCGAGGCCGTCGATGTCGAAGCTCAGATAGACCGGCGTGCCGCCGACGCGTTCGCGCACCTGCGCCATCAGCGGCGCGAGCGACTTGTTCCAGCAGGCTTCCGCCTGCACCACGGTGAAGCCCTGCTGGCGGCACCAGTCGAAATCGTCCGCGTGGTAGCCGGTGCCGCGCAGGCCGATCTGCGTGACCTTGTCGCATTGCAGCAGGCCGTCTTCCACCGCGCGGCGGAACGGCGTGCCGTGCGCGATCTTCTCGCCGAACATCGTGTCGTTCACGTCCGCGTGCGCATCGACGTGCACGACCGCGACCTTGCCGTACTTTTTATGCAGCGCGCGCAGGATCGGCCACGCGATCGTGTGGTCGCCGCCGAGCGTGATCGGCCGGCAGCCGTTCGCGACGATCTCGTCGTACGCCTCCTCGATGCGGCGCACCGAGTCTTTCAGGTCGTACGGGTTGGTCGCGACGTCGCCGATGTCGGCCACCTGCAGCGAATCGAACGGCGCCGCGCGCGTGGCCATGTTGTACGGGCGCAGCAGCACGGATTCGGTACGGATCTGGCGCGGGCCGAAGCGCGAGCCCGAGCGGTTCGACGTGCCGAGGTCGAGCGGCACGCCGACGAAGCACACGTCGAGGCCGTCGGTCGTCTCGGCTTGCGGCAGCCGCATCATCGTGGCGATGCCGCCAAAGCGCGGCATCTCGTTGCCGCCCATCGGTTGATTCAGTTCGCGGGGCATGGGCCGTCTCCTTTTTCTCAGGTAAAGCGATCGGCCGATGGTAGAGGAGAACACTCGCGCGAAGATTTTGAAGTCGCAACGTTTACATCGACGGGCGTCGATGCGAGTGGCGCCGCCGCATCGACGCGGCGCAACCGAACGCGGCCGCGCGGCGAGGCCGGGCCGCGTCAGCGCGGGATGGCCGGCGGCGCGGCGCCGTCGTGAGATCCGGCGGAAGGAAACGCGGCCGTTGCCGAACCCCACGCGGCGAGTTCGCGCTTCGTGCGCACGCCGAGCTTCGCGAACGCGCGCTTCACGTACGACTCGGCCGACGCGACGCGCACGCCGAGGATCCCGGCCGTCTCGGGCACGGTCTTGCCGGAGAGCAGGTGCTTGCAGGTTTCGTATTCGCGCTTCGACAGCTTCACGCCGTCGGCCGCGATCCGCGCATCGAACTGCGCGAGCGGATGGACTTCGGGCGTCGGGTGCGCGACGCGCCGCACCGCCGTGGTCGACGCATGCAGTTCGAGCAGCGGGAACAGCACGTCGCTGATGCTGCGAAAGCGGTTCATCTCGGCGAGCGTGAACGGCGGCCGGTCGCGGCCGCGCTCCAGCGCGATCGAATGCTGCGAATAGCGCGTGCCGCGTGCGAGCACGCATTCGTGCCCGATACGCACGTCGTCGAACAGCCGCTGGCGGAATTCGCCGGGCGGGATCGCCGCGATGTCGCGCACGACGAGCATCGTGCCCGTCTTGCCGCGCAGCCCCGCGAACAGCGGGTCGCTGTCGAGAAAGCGCTCGTAGTAGAGCGTCATCACGTCGGAGATTTCGGTGGATTCGGTATCGATGCCGCTGCTGCCGATCCATTCGCATCGGTAGCCGGTGGGCATCGAGCCGTCGACGCGCGAGCGTTCGACGTGCGCGACGTCGAGCGGCACCACTTCGTTGAGCAGTTGCGTGAGGCGCGGCACGAAGTGCGGCGTGCCGACCGTCTCGATCAGCTCGCCCAGCGCCTTGAACGACACGTTGAAGCGGTCGTTGTCGCGGTGGAAGGGGTTCACGTTGAGCAGCATGCGGTTCCCCGGGTGAAAGGCGGCGCGATTGTAGCGTCGGCAACGAAAAACGTCATTAGGGGGAAACACCGTCGGTTGTCCTGCCGACCCGTTCGCCCCCGGAAAACACCGCTTGTCCCCCCCGGAGGGGGGCATACCGGGGCAGTGTAAATGAGTAACTTTGCCTCTGCTTTTTTCAATCAAGAGACGAAAAGTTCAGATGACCAAACTGATCAAGGACATCCTGCCGCTCGGCGCAGGCATTGGCGAATTCACGAAGCTCGACTTCGGGATGGACGAAAGCGACTGGCGCGCGGCGGAAGGCAAGAGCGGCAACTACATCGTCGGCTGGTGGGAAGGCAAGGCCGGCTCGGTGGAGTTTCCGGACACCGCGGCCGACGAAGCCGTGTGGCTCGTCGAGGGCCGGATCGCGCTGACCGACGTCGAAGGCAACCGCAAGGAATTCGCGCCAGGCCAGGGCTACCTGCTGCCGGCCGGCTTCGCGGGCCGCTGGGAGACGATCGAGGACGCGAAGAAGTTCTACGTGCTGCTCGAGAAGTCGTGATGTCGGAAGCCGCCGTCGTGGTGTCGTCGTCCGTGTGACGCGCGCCCGGCGGCGGCTTCGTTTTTCGCGTGTGATGGCTGGGATCATGGAAATGGAAGTCAAGGCAAGAGAGACTGCACCGGTGCAGGCGCACGCAATGCGTGACGCGCCGGTCGCACTGGGCGTCGAGGCGGCGCTCGCGAATACGAAGCTGTTCCCGTACTGGCTCGACAATCCGGCCGCGCCGGCCGTCGAGCCGGAACTCGTCGGCGACGTGACGGCCGACCTGCTGATCGTCGGCGGCGGCTTCACGGGGCTGTGGTCGGCGGTGCAGGCGAAGGAGCAGATGCCGCACCTGAACGTGGTGCTGATCGAGGCCGGCAAGGTGGCGCACGGCGCATCGGGCCGCGCGGGCGGGATCATCTCGACGTCGGTGATGCACGGGCTGCCGAACGCGGTGCGCGTGTTCCCGAACGACATCGCGCAGCTCGAGGCATTCGGCCATCGCAACCTCGACGGCTTCGAGGACACGCTGAAGCGCTACGACATCGACGCCGATATCGAGTGGAACGGCGAGATGACGGTCGCGGTCGATCCCGAGCATATCGCGCACCTGAAGGGCGACCATGACCTGCATCGCGAGTACGGCCACGACGTCGTGCTGCTGAACCGCGAAGAAACGCTCGACCAACTGAATTCGCCGCTGTTCGCGGGCGCGCTGTGGTCGCGCAACCGCAGCGGGATCGTGCACCCGGCGAAGCTCGCGTGGGGGCTGAAGCGCGCGGCGCTGTCGCTCGGCGTGAAGCTTCATGAACACACGCCGCTCGTGACCGTGACCGACGAAGGCA
This sequence comes from Burkholderia puraquae, assembly GCF_002099195.1. GTDB lineage: Bacteria > Pseudomonadota > Gammaproteobacteria > Burkholderiales > Burkholderiaceae > Burkholderia > Burkholderia puraquae. The sequence goes on from NZ_NBYX01000023.1 coordinate 53,079, forward strand.
GCACGGTGTATGTGAAGACGCCGAAGGGCAGCGTGCGCGCGCCGCGTGTCGTGTTCGGCAGCGGCACCGCGAAGGTCGGGATTCCCGACATCAACCGCCGCGTGATGCAGGTGCGCGACCACGTGCTCGCAACCGAGCCGCTCACCGACGAGCAGCTCGCGCGGATCGGCTGGAAGAACCGCCAGGGCGTGTACGACACGCGCACGCAGCTCAACTATTTCCGGCTGACGAAGAGCAACAACATCATCTTCGGCGGCCTCGTCAGCTATCACTTCGACGGCGATCCGGAGCCGCACCAGGACGGCCAGCGCGAAACGTACTACCGGCTCGCGGAAGCGTTCTACCGCACGTTCCCGCAACTGAGCGACGTGCGCTTCTCGCACGCGTGGGGCGGCCCGATCGACTACTGCTCGCGCGGCTCGGTGTTCGCGAAGCGCTATCTCGGCGACAAGGCCGTGTTCGTCGCCGGCTATACGGGCTTCGGCGTCGCGGCGAGCCGGTTCGGCGCGTTCATGGGGCTGAACATCCTGTTCGATCGCGACAGCCCCGAGCGCAAGCTCGACATCGCGAACCAGAGCCCGAGCTACATCCCGCCCGAGCCGATGCGCTGGGTCGCCGCGAAGATCACGTTCCATGCGTTCGACGGCGCGGATGCGGAAGGCGGCTGGAAGCGCGCGTGGATCAGCGGCCTCAAGGCGATGGGTTTCCCGATGTAAACGACGGCGCGGCGGCCACGCACCAGGCCGCCGCCATGGCGACACCAGGAACGATCCCCAGAGGAGACGGTCCGCGCCGCGGACACGGAGAGAGACACCAGATGAATGTAGTCAACCTGCAGGATGAGGCGCGACAGGAAAGCGCGCTGTTCGTCGTCGTGATGCTGCTGCTCGGCGTGCTTGGGCCGACGGTCTTCCTCGGCCTGCCCGCGATCGTCGGGCAGGTCGAGCGTCATTGGGGCTTCGGCGAAGCGGCGCTCGGGCTGTCGAGCTTCATCGAGGTGCTCGGTGAATCGACGGGCACGCTGCTCGTCGCGTTCGTGCTCGGGCGCCAGCCGGTCCGGTGGGTGCTCGCAGGCGCGGTGGCGCTCGCGGCCGGCGCGAACCTCGGCACGCTCGCGACGCACGGGCTCGTCGCGTATTCGGCATTGCAGTTCATCGCGGGCGTCGGCTCGGGCGGGTTGAACGGCATCGCGCTGCGCTACCTATCGTATTCGCGCGCGCCGGAACGCAATCTCGGGATCATGCTGATGGGGCAGGTGACGTGGAGCATGGTGCTGCTGGCCTACATCTTCCCGATGCTGAGCGATGCATGGGGCGCGCACGGCGTGTTCGGGTTCGTCGCGTGCGTGCTCGGCATGTTCGTGCTCGCGACGCCGCTGTTTCGCCGCGGCGAGACGATGGCCGCACCGGCGCCGGCCGGCGTGGCCGGCCGCATCGACCGCAAGGGCGCGATGCTCGTGCTGTGTGCGCAGCTCGCGTTGTACGGCGGCGTCGGCGTCGTGTGGACCTTCCTCGAGAAGATCGGCACCGATGCTGGCCTGAGCGGCAAGTCGGTCTCGCTCGTGCTCGGTATCGCGAACATCGCGAGCCTCGTGATCTGCGCGGCGATGCCGACACTCGGCGCGGGAGCGGGCCTGCGCCGCTGGGCGCTCGTGAACCTCGGCGGCTGCGCGGTCGCGGCCGTGCTGCTCGCGATGCCGGCATCGGCCGCGACGTTCACGCTCGGCGCGATCGTGTTCATCGGCTGCTGGACCGGCGGCGCGTTGCTGATCTACGCGACGATTCCGCAGTACGACCTGGTCGGCAAATCGGCCGCGCTGTCGCCGGGCTGCGTCGCGCTCGGCTATGGCGTCGGCTCGGTCGCGGGCGGCTCGCTGATCGAGAGCGCGGGCACGCAGCCGGCGCTGATCGCGGCGATCGTGCTGTGCGCGGTGGCGTTCCTCTGCTACCGGCGGCTGCGGCCAGCCGTGTTCGGCATGGAACGCGCGCTTGCAGCGGCACCTGAATGACGGTTGCGATGCGCGCCGCTGCCGATGGCGGCGCGCGTCCGGTTCGGTTCATCGGCGAAGGCGGCCGGCGTGGCGTGCGATGCGCGTCGTGCGGGCCGGGCAACGCGCACAGGCGCAGCGGCTGGAAGCATGTTCTCGAATACCTCCGATCTCGATCTCCGGCTCATCCGGGTTTTTCTGGCCGTCGTCGACGCACGCGGCATCACGGCTGCCGAGGCGTCGCTCGGCGTGCGGCAGTCGACGATCAGCACGCAGCTGTCGGCGCTCGAGGCGCGCGTCGGCTTCAAGCTGTGCGATCGCGGGCGCGGCGGCTTTCGCCTGACGTCGAAGGGCGAACGCTTCGCGGCCACCGCGCGCACGCTCGTCGCGGCGACTTCCGAATTCGTCGCGCGCGTGCGCGACATCGACCGCAAGCTGGTCGGCACGCTGTCGATCGGCCTGATCGGCCAGGCGCCGCTCGTCGAGAACGCGCGCGTGGCCGATGCGATCGGTGCATTCCGCAAGCGCGACCAGGCCGTCACGTTCGCGATGAAGGTGGCGTCGCCGCAGGAGCTGGAGGAAAGCCTCGTCAACAACCAGCTCGATCTCGCGATCGGCTATTTCTGGCATCGCGTGCCGGGGCTGCTCTACACGCCGCTCTTCACCGAGCAGCAGGCGATCTACTGCGGGCGCGGGCACCCGCTGTTCCATGCGTCGCGGCCCGTGACGGCGGACGACCTGCAGCTTCACGACTGGGTCTGGCGCACCTATCCGGTGCCGGAGGAGCAATATCCGCTGCCCGAGCGGCGCGTGACCGCGAGCGCGGACAGCATCGAGGCCGCGACGATCCTGATCCTGTCGGGCGGCCATCTCGGCTACCTGCCCGCGCACTACGCGGAGCCGTTCGAGCAGCGCGGGCTCGTAAAGGCCGTCGGCCGCGCGACGTTCAGCTTCGACGTGCCGCTGCATCTCGCGATGAGGCGCAGCGCGAGCGACAAGCCGATCGTCGACGCGTTCTGCGAGGACCTGCTGCGCGCATTCAACATCAAGGCGGCCGCGCTGGCCGCATAAGCGGGCGTCGCGCGTTCAGCAGTCGACCAGCACCCAGTCGAACAGCTCGCGGCGCGTGCGCACGCCGAGTTTCGCGAACGCGCGCTTCACGTACGACTCGGCCGTCGACAGCTTCACGTCGAGCTGCTGCGCGGCCTCGGGCACCGAGCGCCCGCACAGCATCAGCCGGCAGATCTCGTGCTCGCGGCGCGACAGCTGCACGTCCTGCCGTTCCAGGCGCGCGTCGAAGCTCGCCTGCGACGCGGCATTCACCGACACCGCCGCCACGCGCCGTGCCGCGCAGGTGCGCGCGTGCAGCTCGAACATCGGGAACAGCAGGTCGACCATCTGCCGGAAGTGGAACAGCTCGTCCGTGCTGAACGCGGCCCGCCCGACGGTGCGCGCGAGCCCGAGCGCGTACTGCAGGTGTGCGTTGCCGTGCACGAGCAGGCACTCCTGCGCGATGCCGGGCTCGTCGAAGATCCGGCGGCGGAATTCGCCGTGCGCGATGCCGTCGACATGGCGCTGCACCAGCAGCGTACCGGCCTTGCCGCGCAGCGGCGCGACCAGCGGGTCGACCTGGCAGTAGTCCTGGTAATAGACATCCATCACGCGCAGCGTATCGGCCGCGAAGCGCAGGCTGCCGCTGCCGAGCCATTCGACGACGAAGCCCGACGTGCTGCTCGTGTCCGCGCGCCAGCGTTCGAGGTGCACGGCGTCGGCGTCGATGCTGTCGTTGACGAACGCCGTGACCGCGCCGACGAAATCCGGCGTGCCGACCGCGCGCAGCGTCGCGCCGAGCGTGTCGGGGCGCACGCCGATCAGGTAGTGGCCGCGGGCGGCCGGGTCGGGCTGGAGAAGTCGCATGGTCGGGCGTGGGCGGTCAGGGGACAGCGCGACGTTACGCGAACGCCGTACCCGCGTCAGCCGGGAATTCACCGGATTCGCCCCGCGGATTTCGCGCGTTGTCCCCAAAACGACGACAAGACCGTGCGCGCGGCGGCCGGAATTCGCCCGAGCCCCCGCAGCGGGGGGGCATACCGCCGCGAATCGTCTGCCTATAGTGAAAGCACTTCGAAAACCTGATCAACAGAAAGGACAGGCCATGCAGATGCAACCGACGCCCGCCGCAAAGGATTCGGCACCGGCGGATTTCGTTCTGGTCAACGCGAAGGTCTATACCGTCGATCCGCACAAGCCGTGGGCGCAGGCCGTCGCCGTGCGCGACGGCCGGATCGTCCACGTCGGCGATACGGCGGCCGTGCAGGCGTACGTCGGCGCGGATACGAAAGTCGTCGAGGCGGCCGGCCGGCTCGTGCTGCCGGGCTTCGTCGAATCGCACTGGCACTTCGAGACGACCGCCTTCGCGTTCCAGGCGTTCGTGAACTACGAGGATCCGCAGAAGGTGCTCGCCGCGCTGCGCGCGTACGTCGAGTCGCATCCGGACGAGCCGGCGATCACCGGGATGGGCTGGGTGCAGGCGACGATTCCGTCGGCGCTGCTGCGCAAGGAGACGCTCGACGCGATCTGCGCGGATCGCCCCGTGTGCCTGCTGTCGACCGATTTCCATTCGATGTGGGTGAACTCGAAGGCGCTGGAGATCGCCGGCATCGACGCATCGACGCCGGCCGTGCAGGAAGGCGCGAGCTGGTTCGAGAAGGACGCGGCGACCGGCGAGCCGACCGGCCTGATCGTCGATGGCGCCGCGTATTCGTTGCTGATGCAGCGAATCAGCGCGGCCGGCCTGCTGCCGACCGGCATCGACCTGTACCTGAAATCGATCCCGCCGTGGCAGAAGAAGCTGTGCGCCGCGGGCGTGACGACCGTGTTCGACGCGGGCTTCTTCGATCCGAGCGGCGACCAGTCGCTGCTGTACGAGACGCTGCAGACGATGGAACGCGCGGGCGACCTGAAGCTGCGCGTGGTCGGCAGCGTCGCGGTGATCGGCGAGATCGACGATCCGGTCGGCACGCTGGTCAGGTATCGCGCGCAGTACGATTCGCCGCTCGTGAAGGCGCGCGCGCTGAAGCTGTTCCTCGACGGCACCGAGGCGAACCACACCGCGTACCTGCTCGAACCGTACGCGGACCGCCCCGACACCCGCGGCGCGCCGACGATGCCGGCCGACACGTTCAACCGCTATCTGCTCGAAGCCGATCGCGTGAACGCGAACGTGATGGTCCACTGCGTCGGCGACGCGGCCGTGCGGATGGCGCTCGACGGCTTCGACGCGGTCAACCGCACGAACCCGCCGCGCGATCGCCGCCATGTGATCACGCACGCGTTCCTCACGCATCCGGACGACATCCCGCGCTTCCGCCGCGCGGGCGTGATGGCAAACACGCAGTTGCAGTGGGGCGTGGTCGACGCGTACACCGAACAATTGCGCGACCACTACGGCCACACGCGCTGGAGCAACATGTACAAGTTCCGCACGTTCCTCGACGAAGGCGTGACGGTGTCGATCGGCATGGACGGCCTTGCGTGCCAGTGCCGCTGCCAGCACAAGCCGCTCGAACACATCGAGTCGGGCCATACGCGCCAGCTCGCGGGCGAGCCCGATGCGCCGGTGTTCCCGGACATCGCCGAGCGCCTGAGCATTCCGCAGCTGATCGCCGCATACACGATCCACGGCGCGTACCAGCTCGGGATGGAGCACGAGGTCGGCTCGCTCACGCCCGGCAAGCGCGCGGATCTCGTCGTGCTCGAGCACGACCTGTTCGAGGTCGGCCAGTACGACATCGGCCGCATCGACGTCGCGCTGACGATGATGGACGGCCGCGTCACGCACGTGGGCGACGGCTTCGGCGCGCGCACGGGCGTGCAGGCATCCTGAGCGGTCGCCGGCTGACCTGACGAAGCGGTGACGGATGCTTTCGAAACGCCTCCATGTTGGCCCGATCGGGGCATCCGCCCGCAACCGGATGCCCCGATTGTGCGGCGTGTCCCCCTATTGGCAGGGCAGACCGGCCAATTTCCTCTGGCTACATTTTCCCGGACCGAAGCACACACCGCTCATCGCGAGCGGATCATGATATCGACGGAGGAAACCATGGCAGGGGATGGGAGCAAGCATCTGGGAACGGCATGCGCGGCGCTCGCGCTGGGCGGCGTCCTGTGGGCCGGCGCGCCGGCTGCGCACGCGGCGGACGTCGTCAACGTGTACAACTGGGGCAACTCGATCGGCAAGGCGACGATCGCGAACTTCGAGAAGGCGACCGGCATCAAGGTGGTCTACCAGGAGTTCGATTCGAACGAGACGCTGCAGGCGAAGCTGCTGTCGGGCACGTCGGGCTACGACGTCGTCGTGCCGTCCGACATCTTCTGGGCGCGGCAGCTGCAGGCCGGCCTCTACCGCAAGCTCGACAAGAGCCAGATGCCGAACTACGGGCTGCTCGATCCGGAAATCATGAAGGTGCTCGCGAAGGACGATCCGGGCAACCAGTTCGGCATTCCGTGGACGTGGGGCACCGACGGGCTCGGGATGAACGTCGAGAAGGTGAAGGCCGCACTCGGCAACGACGCGCCGCTCGACAGCTGGGCGCTGCTGTTCGACCCGAAGTACGCGCAGAAGCTGAAGCACTGCGGCGTATCGATGCTCGACTCGCCGGTCGATGCGTTCGGGATGGCGTTCGTCTACCTGAAGAAGGATCCGAACACGACGAACCCGGCCGACTACCAGGCCGCATACGAGCTGCTGAAGACGGTGCGGCCGTACATCACGCAGTTCAATTCGAGCAGCTACATCAACGATCTCGCGGGCGGCGACATCTGCCTCGCGCTCGGCTGGTCGGGCGACGTGAACTCGGCGCGGATCGCGGCCGCCTCCGCGAAGAAGCCGTATCACATCAAGTACGTGATCCCGACCGAGGGCAGTGCGATGTGGTTCGACATGATGGCGGTACCGAAGGATGCGCCGCATCCGGACGCCGCGCTGAAGTTCGTCAACTTCGTGCTGTCGGAGAAGGAGAGCGCGAACCTGACCAACGACACGTCGTATCCGTCGGCGGTGCCGTCGTCGAAGCACCTCGTGCGTGCCGAAGTGACGAGCGATCCGGCCGTGTTCCCGCCCGCCGACGTGATCCGCAAGCTGAGCCTCAGCAAGCCGGTTCCGCCTGAGCTGATGCGGCTGCAGAACCGGCTCTGGACGAAGCTGAAGACCGAGTAGGCCGGCCGCCGCTCCACCCGACTCCCGCCCACCTTTCGCGCGCCCCGCCGCTCATCGCGGCGGGCGGGGGCGCGCGCGTCCCGACGACCACCCACGACATGAAAATCAAACACATGACGGCGCTGTGCCTGCTCGCGTTCGAAGCAGCCTCGGCATTCGCGCACACATCGCAGGCGACCGACGCGAGCAAGATGAAGGCGCTGCAGGCGCAGGTCACCGCGCTGCAGCAGCAGGTGAACGAGCTGCGCGCGAGCATGCTGGCCGCGAAGGCGCCCGGCGCCGCAGCGACCGCCACCGCCGCATCGGGCGGCGCGAAGATCGGTTCGATCGATACGGCGTCCGCCGCTGCGCCCGCACCCGATTCGGCCCCGGCGTTCACGAACGACGACCTGCAGCAGATGCGCGAGCAGATCGCGAACGCGTCGCTGAAGGTCGACTCGCTGCAGGAAGCGGCGACCACCGGCCCGCTCGCGGGCCTGAGCATCACCGGCTACGTCGATCCCGTGTACCTGTTCAACCGGGCGCAGCGCACGTCCGGCTTCCAGTTCCTGAACCACGACCCGGGCGCGTACGACTACTTCAACAGCACGATCGGCGACGTCTACCTCGACATCAAGAAGACTTTCGGCGTCGGCCCGATGGCGCCGTCGGCGGAGGTCGTGATCCAGCCGAACCGCGGCTTCGGCAACGTGTTCAGCAATTCGCACGGCGGCATCGGCAACAACATCGTCACGCAGGCGGTGGTCAACGTGCCGCTCGGCACGACGCGCACCTTCGAGATCGGGATGATGCCGAGCCTCGCCGGCTACGAGGTGCAGCCGTCGACCCAGATGCTGACGCTCACGCACGGGCTGCTGTACGACTTCAGCGAGCCGGGCAACCTGATCGGCGTCGGGCTGAAGGGCTCCAACGCGGCGATGACGCGCTTCTGGCAGGTCGTGATCGGCAACGAGGTGCTGCGCACCGCCGGCGCGATCGCGAACGCGGCGAACAACACGACGAAGACCAACTGGACGCCGACGATCACCGCGCGCTTCGACAACGCGACGTCGACCGCCTTCGACTTCGGCCTCTCCGGGATGCTGGGCCGGCAGTCGCTGTTTTCGCCGTGCGCGCAGGCGGGCGGCTACGGCTACCAGTGCAACGGCTCGTCGCCGACCGGCCTCTACAAGTACGTGGAAGCCGACATGACCTATACGCACGACAAGACGCAGGTCAACGCGCAGGTCGACTACGGCGAGCTGCAGAAGGGGGCATGGAACGGCGGCACCGCGCGCTGGTACGGGATGTCGCTGCTCGGCCATACGAAGTGGACGACGTCGTGGGTCGGCCGCATGGGTGCGACGCTGCGCTTCGACTACCTGAACAACACGTCGAACGGCGGCGGCGGCACGAACATCCAGTACGGGCTCGCGGGCGGCAATCCGTCGGTGAACGGGTCGAGCGGCTTCGGTATCGATCCGGCGTGCTTCCAGGGCTCGTCGACGAACGGCACCGAGTGCAAGGGCGCGCAGCGTTATGCGATCACGGCCGACCTGCTGTTCTATCCGACGCAGCAAATCACCGTGAAGCTCGAATACCGCCACGACGCGGCGAACCATCCGGTATTCCTGAAGAACGACGGCACGTACGCGCGCAGCAACGACCTGGCCGGGATGCAGTTCATCTATTCGTTCTGACCGTTCTGACCGTTCTGACCGTTCTCATCGTTCCGGCCGGCGCGCGTGCCGGTAGATCGGCTGCGCCATGCATCACGTTCCGGGCCGCGCAGGCCCGGAGCGCATTTCACACAGGAGAGTTGACCTTGAAGCTGCACACCTTCGTGACCGACGTCACCGATCCGCGCGAGCGCGGCCGCCTGATCGGCGAGCGCTTCGCGCCGGAGATCCGCGAGACGGTCGCGCTTTACCTTGCGTTCTTCCCGAAGCTCGGCATCGCGCCGCAGCGCGCACGGGAGATCGGCGAAGCGAGCCTGGCCGCGCTCGGTGCCTGGTGCCCGCGCCTCGCCGCCGAAGTCGAGGCGATCGCCGATGGTGTCGACCTGCCGCGCTGGCAGCTCGCATGCCTGAACGCGCGCACCGAGATTCTCGCGACCGCGACCGCGCCCGCGTCGGCCGAAGGCGAGTGCTCGACAGCCGTCTACGCGCCGGCCGGCCCGCACGCGCCGCGCACGCTGCAGACGTGGGACTGGCACGATACCCTCGCGCCGCAGGGGCTGCTGATACGGTTCGCCACGCCGCACGGCCGCACCGTCAAGCTGTTTTCCGAATTCGGGATGCTGGCGAAGCTCGGCGTGAACAGTGCGGGGCTCGGGCTGCACTTCAACATCCTGCATCACGCGAGCGACAACGACAGCGCCGGCGTGCCCGTGCACGCGATTGCGCGGCGCCTGCTCGAAGACGCGACGACGGTGCAGGAGGCGATCGAACTTGCCCGTACCGCACGCGTGAGCGCGTCGACGGTGCTGACCGTGTTCACGCGGCACGACGCGAACCCGCGCGCGGCGAGCATCGAGCTGAGCCCATCGGGCGTCGGCGTGGTGGTGCCGCGTCCGGACGGCTGGCTGCTGCATACGAACCATTTCCTCGATCGCGCACTGAGCGGCGGCGAGTGCATGCCGGACAGTTCGACCACGCGCGAGCGCTTCGCGCACCTGAATGATGTCGTGAGCGGGATGACGAGCGCCGATGTGCGCGACCGCGCGGCGGCGATGTGCGGGGCGGCCGGCGATCAGGCCGTCGTGTGTTTTCATCCGGACCTGTCGATGCCCGACACCGAGCGCTGGGAAACGCTGCTGACCGTCGGCATCGACACCGATGCGTGCGCGCTCGACTACGTGGCGGGCAATCCGCACGACCTCGCGCGCGACGGGGCTCTGCGGTTCTGACGCGACGTGCGGCTAGCGGGGCGGCACGCGCGTGCTGCCCTCGTGGCGCTTATGCGTCGATACGTTCGACCTTGCCGACGAGCAGCCCGTACGACAGGCTGCCCGCAAGCGCCATCGCGGCGATGTAGGTGATCGCACGCGAGAAGTCGGCGCCGTCCACCAGCAGCCCGATCACGATCGGCGTCGCGATCGCTGAAAGATTGCCGATCAGGTTGAACACGCCGCCCGTGAGGCCGATCAGCCGCGCGGGCGCGAGCCCCGACACGAGCGACCACGTGATCGATGCGAAGCCGTTGCCGAAGAACGCGATCGTCATGAACGCGATCACCCAGCCCGTCGACCTCACGTAGTTCGCGCCGATGATGCAGGTCGAGATCAGCAGCCCCGAGATGATCGGCAGTTTGCGCGCGAAGCCCTGCGATGCGCCGCGGCGCATCAGCCAGTCCGACAGCACGCCCGAGCACAGCACGCCGACGAACGCGGCGAGGAACGGCAGCGACGCGAGGAAGCCCGACTTAATGAAATCCATTCCCCGATACTTGACGAGGTAGGTCGGGAACCACGTGAGGAAGAACCACAGCGTCGAGTTCAGCGCGAACTGGCCGAGATAGATGCCCCACAGCTTGCGCCGGCCGAGCACGACGCCGAGGTCGCGCCACGTCGAAGGTGCGCGTTCGTTGCGCGCCGCGACGCGGTCTTCGAGATCCACGAGGCCGCCGCCGTCGCGGATCAGTGCGATCTCGGCCGCGTTGACGCCGCGAAGCGCGCGCGGCTCGCGATACACCGCATACCAGATCGCGGCCCAGCCGATGCCGGCAAGGCCGGTCGCGACGAACACCATGTGCCAGCCGAGATGCACCTGCAGCCATGCGAGCACCGGCGTGAGAAACGCGAGGCCGACGAACTGGCCCGACGTGTAGCCGCCGATCGCGCTTGCGCGTTCGCGGGTCGGGAACCAGGTCGTCACCACGCGGTTGTTGATCGGGTACGCCGGCGCTTCGAGCGCGCCGACTGCGAGGCGCAGCACGATCAGCCCGACGAACGAGCCCGCGAAACCGAGCAGCAGCGTCGCGGCGGACCACAGTGCAAGCGCGCCCGCATACAGCACGCGCGGTGACACCTTGTCGACGAGCCAGCCGCCCGGGATCTGCATCAGCGCGTAGGTCCAGCCGAACGCGGAGAACACGAGGCCCGCGCGCACCGGATCGATGTTCAGTTCCTTGAACAGCGCGGGCGCGGCAATCGACAGGTTGCTGCGGTCGAGATAATTGATCACGACCGTGACGAACAGCAACGCGAGGATCAACAGCCGCTTGCGGCTGGGCGCTGTTGTTTGCGCCGCGGCTGCACGGGCGGCAGGATCGGATGCGATGCCGGCATGTGCGGGCAACTGTTCCGGCGGATTGGCGTGGGTGCGCGACGCGGAATGAGCCACGGTTGTCTCCTGTGTTCTGTGCCAGGCCGTCACCCGCGAGCGGGGCGGCCAAATCGAATGGCGTTGGGGCGAACGTTAGAGCCGTGGCGGGAAGCACGTCAACATTTGAACAGGCATCCCTATTAATGGGATGTGACGCGCTCAATATGTGGGAATGAGCGGCGATCACGCCGCCGCGTGCATCAATTGGCCATCGCGTCCTTCGCGCTGACCCAGCCCTGCACCGCGCCCGCATGCGGGTTGCGATACCGCACCTTCAGCCACTGGAAATCGGCGCTCGTGTCGATCAGCTCGACCGTGTCGCCCGCGACGACGTAGCGGCGCGTGGGTGCGTCGTTCATCGCGTCGTGCAGCGGCAGTCGCGCCGGACGCACCTTGAACGTGACGGTGCCGCCGCCGTATGCGTCGGGGCGGCGCGACACGCGCTTGCCTTGCGCGTCGTAGGTCAGCAGCATCGACGACGGGCCGGAATCGGTGTCGAGCAGGTCGCGCAGGTCGTCAGGGATCGCTTCGCTGGACTGGTACAGATACAGCTTGCCGCTGGCATCGTAGCGGTACGCATCGGTGTACCAGATCGGGCCGCCGCGGCACGAGCTGTACAGCGTGCGTTCTTTCGGCTTCGCGGCCACGTTGACCAGGTCGTCGCAGTTGCCATGCGGCATATTGCCCGCCGGCATGTACAGCGGCTCGAACTGTTGGCGTGCCGGGTCGTACAGGTAGATGCCGTAGTTGTCGTTGACCATGCCGAGTGTCGCGTGCATGGCGAGATCGCGGTGGCCGTCGAAGTTGTAGTCGTCCGACGAGAGGTGATAGTGGCCTTCCTCGTCGCTGGCGGTGACGTCGAGCGTTTGTGTCTTGCCGCTCGGCAGGAAGCGCACGGTGATGTGCGCGCTGTCCGCGCGTTCGACGCGGGCTGTGACGGTGTCGTCGACCTTGAATGCGAGCAGCGGCTTGGCGGCGTGCGCGGCGGGAGCGATCGATGCGCAGGCGGCGAGCAGCAGCATGGAGCGGTGGAGCAGTGAATGGAGTCGCGAAGGGCGCGTCATGGTCGGAGCGGGCATGAAAGGCGTGGATGAGGACGGAAGCGCTGGCCGGGCCGGGTTTCCGCTTGCCGGAAATGTACCGGCATCCGGCTGTTTCCGCGAGCGGGGCAGACGTCGCAGGACGCTGCCGGGTAGTCGCGATACCGGTACCGTTGCTCGCCTTGTTCGGAGTCGGCGCGGTTGCAAGAATGTCCGTTCCATTCCTGCTCGCTGGTGAGGTTGACGATGAAGACGTTCAAGCCCGGTTTTGCCCTGTGTGCCGTCATGATGGCTGCCGGTACGGCGCAGGCGGGCGATTTCTCGATCGAAAGCGCGGAGCTCGCCGGTGGCGGGTTCGAGCATGCACAGGTATCGGACAGCTTTGGCTGCCACGGCGAGAACGTTTCGCCATCCATACGATGGAGCGGTGTTCCGGAGGGCACGCAAAGCTACTTGCTGACGATGTTCGATGCCGACGCGCCGACGGGCTCCGGATTCTGGCACTGGGTCGTCGCCGACATACCGGCGTCGGCCCGTGGCATCGCGTCTGGTTCGGGCAACGACGTTGCGAGGCTGCCGGCGGGTGCCGTCCCGATGAAGAACGACACCGGCCACGCCGGCTATCTTGGCCCGTGCCCGCCGCAAGGCGAGACGCATCGCTACGTCATCACGCTGACCGCGCTCAAGATGGCGAAGCTGCCGGTCGAGCGTGACGCGACGCCGGCGGTCGTCGGCTTCACCGCGCACTACCAGGCCATCGCGCAGGCAGCGATGACCGTGCGTTTGAGCCGTTAGCCGCGCGTACTGTCGTCCTGAAAACCGTTCTTGCCGACGAAGATCTCCTTCAGCGCGGCGCGCAGCGTGACCGGATCGTATTGACCGGGCGCGAGATGGATCATGTAGCGTGTCTGGCCGTCGAGACGCGCGGCGAGGGCGGGTTCGATCTCGACGTCGATCATGTCGTCCGTCAGGCGCACCGACAGATCCTTGACGCGCACGTTGACCTGGTCGCGCACCATCACTTCGATCAGCGCGTCGTCCGGAAAGCGCGACAGCGCGAAGCAATAGTCCTGCTCGGCGTCGTGGCAGTAGATGTTGGCGAAGCTTTCGTCGTCGTCGAGATCGGACGTCGCCGCGCCGATGGTGGCGTGAAGTTCCATGAACGGGGTTCCTGCGAGTTGGGGGTTATCGGGGCGAATGGAGGGCCGTGTCGATCGCGGCTGCCGCGCCGGGCGTCACGCCGGTGTCGCACGATGCATCGGCATCGCGCGCCTTCAGCCACAGCCCGAATTCGCGCATTACTTCGACCACGGGCCGCAGCCGGTCGCCGTCGGCGGTCAGGTCGTACTCGACCCGCACCGGCACCTCGGGATAGACGGTACGCCGCACGAGCCCGGCGTCTTCCAGCGCGCGCAGGTCGAGCGTCAGCATCCGTTGCGAGATGCCGGGCATGTCGCGCCGCAGGTCGCTGAAGCGCCGCGGCCCGTCGAGCAGATACGACACCAGCAGCAGCCGCCAGCGGCCGCCGAGCAGGCGCATCGCTTCTTCAACGGAACATCCTGTCGCACTCGTTTTCATCGTGCCGAATCCTGGTCGGTAAATTTTTTGTGACTACGGCACAAACGACTGCCGTCTTCTCAGCGCTGCGCCGATGCGAGATATTAGCGCCCGCGTCGCGGCGAATCGATACATGGACAACTCACGAAGGACACGCATGAAGCTCTATCACGCTCCGGGAAGCTGTTCCCAGGCCATCTGCATCGTGCTGCGCGAAGGCGGCATCGACGCGGAGGTCATCAAGGTCGACGCGCGCAAGCATGTCATTGAAGACGGGCGCAATTACTACGATGTGACCGAACTCGGCTACGTGCCGCTGCTCGAACTCGACGACGGCACGCTGCTGCGCGAAGGGCCGGTGATCGCGCAGTATCTCGCGGATCTGCGTCCGGATGCGGGGCTCGCGCCCGCCTACGGCTCGCTCGCACGCTATCGGCTGATGGAGTGGCTCAACTTCCTCGGCACCGAGATCCACAAAGGCTTCATCCCGCTGCTGTATGCGGTGCAGGCAGGGAAATACGTCGACCCGGCGAGAACGAAGCTCGACAGCCGTTTCGCCTGGATCGACCGTCAGCTCGAAGGCAAGACGTTCGTCACGGGCGACACGTTCACGGTGGCCGATGCGTACCTGTTCGCGCTGACGGGCTGGGGCAAGGCGGAATGGATGCGGTCCGTGTACCACGCGGATATCGACCTGACCCGGTATGCGCATCTGCGTGCGTGGTACGAGCGGGTGCGGGCGCGGCCGGCGGTGCGGGCGGTGCTGGAGGCGGAGGGGCTGGCGGCGTAGCTGGAATTTTCATTTCAACAATACTTGAAATATAGAAACGATGGCGTTATCCTTCGCGCCATGGACTCCAATCTCGTTGTGCGCGCCCTGGGCGCGCTTGCCCATGAAGCGCGCCTGGCCATCTTCCGCGCGCTGGTCGTGGCCGGGCCCGAAGGGCTGCCGGCTGGTGCGATCGCCCAGCAAATCGGGCTGTCGCCGTCGAGCCTGTCGTTTCATCTGAAGGATTTGTCGCATGCCGACCTGGTCACCGCGCGCCAGGACGGCCGGTTCATCTATTACTCGGCGAATTTCGAATCGATGAGCGGGCTCGTCGGGTTCCTGACCGAGAACTGCTGTGCCGGCGTTGCGTGCGGCGTGCCGGCGGCACCCGACTGTTGCGGAGGCGACGCATGACCGGTTCGAACGTTGCGCGGCCGCAAGCCGTGGGGGCCCGGCCCGCCATCGGTTTCTTCGAGCGCTACCTGAGCGTCTGGGTGGCGCTGTGCATCGTGCTCGGCATTGCGCTGGGCCAGGCGCTGCCCGGGCTCTTTCAGCGCATCGGCCGCATGGAGTACGCCCAGGTCAACCTGCCCGTCGGGCTGCTGATCTGGGTGATGATCGTGCCGATGCTCGTCAAGGTCGACTTCGGTGCGCTGCATGAGGTTCGGCAGCACATCCGCGGGATCGGCGTCACGCTCGTCGTGAACTGGCTCGTCAAGCCGTTCTCGATGGCCTTGCTCGGCTGGCTGTTCATCCGGCAGCTGTTCGCGCCGATGCTGCCGGCCGGCGAGATCGACAGCTATATCGCCGGCCTGATCCTGCTGGCCGCCGCGCCGTGCACGGCGATGGTGTTCGTGTGGAGCCGGCTGACGGGGGGCGATCCGCTGTTCACGCTGTCGCAGGTCGCGCTGAACGACAGCATCATGGTGATCGTGTTCGCGCCGCTGGTCGGCCTGTTGCTGGGGATGTCGGCCATCACGGTGCCGTGGGCGACGCTGCTCACGTCGGTCGTGCTCTACATCGTCATCCCGGTGATCCTCGCGCAAGCGTGGCGTAGATGGCTGCTCGCGAACGGGCAGGCGGCGTTCGATGCGGCGATGGCGAAGATCGGCCCGTGGTCCATCGCCGCGCTGCTGGCGACGCTGGTGCTGCTGTTCGCGTTCCAGGGCGAGGCGATCCTGAAGCAGCCGCTGGTGATCGCGCTGCTCGCGGTGCCGATCCTGATCCAGGTGTTCTTCAATGCGGCGCTGGCGTACGGGCTCAATCGCATCGTCGGCGAGAAGCACAGCGTCGCGTGTCCGTCGGCGCTGATCGGTGCGTCCAATTTCTTCGAGCTGGCCGTGGCGGCCGCCATCAGCCTGTTCGGCTTCCACTCCGGCGCGGCGCTTGCGACCGTCGTCGGCGTGCTGATCGAAGTGCCGGTCATGCTGCTCGTCGTGCGCGTCGTCAACCGGTCGAAGGGCTGGTACGAGCGCGCTTGAAATTACTCAGGAATCCGGAAATGACCGACATCACGATCTATCACAACCCTGATTGCGGCACGTCGCGCAACACGCTGGCGATGATCCGCAACACCGGCGTCGAGCCCCGCGTCGTGCTTTATCTGGAAACGCCGCCGGGACCGGAAGAACTGCGCGCGCTGATCGCGGCGATGGGCGTGCCCGTGCGCGACGTACTGCGGCGCAAGGGGACACCGTATGACGCGCTCGATCTCGACAATCCCACATGGAGCGACGACGACCTGATCGGCTTCATGGTCGCTCACCCGATCCTGATCAATCGCCCGATCGTCGTCACGCCGCTCGGCACGCGGCTGTGCCGCCCGTCCGAGCTGGTGCTCGATATCCTGCCCGATCCGCAGAAAGGGCCGTTTGCGAAGGAAGACGGTGAAATCGTGATCGATGCGGAGGGCAAGCGTGTCTGACCGCCTGAACGATCTGCCGCAACTCGATGCCGCGCTTTTTCGCGTGCCGGACGCGAGCCGGCTGCAGCCCGCGCGGCCGTCGACGCATCCGCCTCGAATCGTGTTGCTCTACGGGTCGTTGCGCACGCGTTCGTTCAGCCGGCTGCTGGTCGAGGAGGCGGCGCGGCTGCTGACGGCGATGGGTGCCGACGTCCGGATCTTCAATCCGGCCGGACTGCCGTTGCCTGACGATGCGCCCGACGATCACCCGAAAGTGGCCGAATTGCGCGAGCTCGTGCAATGGTCGGAGGGCATGGTGTGGTGCTCGCCCGAACGGCACGGCGCGATGACCGGCGTGATGAAATCGCAGATCGACTGGATTCCGTTATCGGTCGGCGCGGTACGGCCGACGCAGGGCAAGACGCTGGCGGTCATGCAGGTCAGCGGCGGATCGCAATCGTTCAACGCGGTGAACCAGATGCGTGTGCTCGGGCGCTGGATGCGCATGCTGACCATTCCGAACCAGTCTTCCGTCGCGAAGGCGTTCATGGAATTCGGCGACGACGACCGGATGAAGCCGTCCGCGTATTTCGACCGCGTCGTCGACGTCATGGAGGAACTGGTCAAGTTCACGCTGCTGACGCGCGACGTCGGCGCGTACCTGACCGACCGGTACAGCGAGCGCAAGGAAAGCGCCGAACAACTGTCGCAGCGTGTGAACCAGACGCGCATCTGAGCCGCTGGCCGGCGGCAGGCGCGATGAGGCTTCGTTCGCGCCGGGCAGCGGGATCGTGCCCGGCGCGTCCGTTGAGCAAGGTCAGCGGGCCAGCGTCAGGAACAGATATCCCGCATAACCGGCGCCGTTCGCCAGCAACGCCCAGATCGCGAGGCCGCGCGTGCGCGCATTGAAGCGCAGCCACGCCGCCGCCGCGAGCGTGATGATCACGCCGGTCAGCACTTCGGGGCGCGGCTCCCACGGCGTCAGCATGATGCCGATCGCCGGCAGCAGCGTGCCCTGGAACACCATCGCGCCGGTGATGTTGCCGAACGCGAGCGTGTCGTTGCTGCGGCGGATCCACAGCACGCTGTTGACCGTCTCCGGCAACTCCGTCGCAATCGGCACGACGATCAGCGACAGCAGCAGTGCCGACACGCCGAGCGGAATGCTTTCGGCAAGCCTTCATCTCGAACTCCCGGCGGAACCCGCCGCTGTAGGACACGCGCATCTCGCCGGTGACGTGCTGCGGTTCTCCTTCGAGGGCCGACAGGCTAACCATGGCTGAGCGACGGGCATGGAATGACAATCTGCGACGGGATTGATGGACGATTGGCGGCCATCTTCGTGTGACTGAACGGCGGCATCAAGCAGGTCGATGGCACAACCTATATCGTCAACATCTGCGGCAGTGGCCGCCGCAGTAATGGCCTTTTTGCCGATCAAAACGAGCAGGTCAAAATCGTCGTGGCCGATGCGCACGGGTCGACCCTCGCGACCCGGCTATTTTTCGTTTTTTGGGGCGGCCGGCCGGGAAACGATCCGATCGACATTCACGACCGCAAGCTGATCTATTTCGACGCATCAGATGCGTACGACAGCTCGCGGACGATCTCGATGCCGCCTACCACGATGGATTGGGTCGCGGCGAGAATTCCGATTTCGCTGCGTTGATCCGAGCGCTGAAACGCATCGCAGTCCCTGCGCAAGGGATTCAGTGACAACCCCTGATGTTGTCTCGCCCGCATGATCCAGCAACCCGGTGCGGGCAGGAACCCACGGTGATCCATCGGCATTGAGCACCGACGTGAAGTGCGTGAACGTCTCCCGCTTCACAGCCCTGGAGGCGCACAACTCGCGTCAATCCATGACCCGTTCCCCCTCAACCCGATGGTCTACGGAAATGCGTCCGAGTGCGGGTTCGTCAGCAACCCGCGCGGTGCGAAGGATAGGGTGGGTGTAGATGGACGGCCCTCGAGACATGTGGGCCGGTACGGAAACAGATGGAGTGCCCCTCTCTGTCAAACGCGTATCCGAGGTGAAAACCTGCCGACGGAAAATACCCCTTCCCCCTATATATGAAAGCCTCCCTGATATATACTCCCCCTCCCTATACAGGAGCCCGTGATCGATGAGTCATACCGTTCGTGAAAAACAGAAGCTGCTGAACCGCGTGCGCCGTATCAAGGGCCAGGTCGAAGCGATCGAGCGGGCGCTCGGGGACGAGCGCGGCTGCAACGAAGTGCTGCAGTTGATCACGAGCTGCCGCGGCGCGATGAACGGGCTGCTGGCCGTCGTGCTGGAAGACCACATTCGCGAGCATCTGGTCGATGCGCACGGGCCCGATGCGCACGAAGGCAGCGCGACCGAGCAGCTGATCGACGTGGTGCACAGCTATTTCAAGTAACCGGGGCGGAACATGAGCAATTTCACGGATGACGCGTTCGGCGCGGGGCACGACCACATCTTCCTCGGCGCTGCGCACGAGCGGAACGAACGGAAGACGTGGATGGTCATCGGCCTGTGCGCGGCGATGATGGTGGCCGAGATCGTCGGCGGCACGATGTTCGGGTCGCTGGCGCTCGTCGCCGACGGGCTGCACATGTCGACGCACGCGGGCGCGATGCTGATCGCCGCGCTGGCCTATACCTATGCGCGCAGGCATGCCGACGATCCGCGCTTCGTGTTCGGCACCGGCAAGCTGGGCGACCTGGCCGGGTTCACGAGCGCGATCGTGCTTGCGATGATCGCGATCCTGATCGGCTACGAGGCGATTGCGCGTCTTCTGTCGCCCGTTCCCATTCGCTTCGACGAAGCGATTCCGATTGCCGTGCTGGGGCTCGCGGTAAACCTCGCCAGTGTGTGGCTGCTGAGCGGCGAACATCACCACGGGCATGGCCATGGGCACGGGCATCATCACGGGCATGACCACGATCACGACGATGACCACGACCACGACGATCACCATCACGCGCATCACGATCACGGTTCGCGCGCGGCGGCCCATCGCGACCACAACATCCGGTCGGCCTATGTTCATGTGATCGCCGACGCGGCCGTGTCGGTGCTGGCCATCGTCGGCCTGCTGCTCGCACGCGCCTTCGACTGGGTGTGGATGGATCCGCTCGCGGGCATCATCGGCGCACTCGTCATCGCGAACTGGTCGTACGGGTTGATGCGCGATACCGGCGGCATCCTGCTCGACGTCAACGTCGATCGCAAGCTGGCGGAGCGCGTGCGCCATGCGATCGAGGTGCTGGGCGACAAGGTCAACGACCTTCACGTGTGGCGCGTCGGCCCGGGCCACATGAGTGCGATCGTGTCGGTCGAGACCGCCGATGCGACGCGCGACGCGCGTTTCTATCATGCGCTGGTCGCGGGCTTCGACGGCGTTTCCCACGTGACCGTCGAAGTGATGGCGCCGACGAAGGCGGCCTGATCGTGGCCGTGAAATCGCCGTGTATCGAGCTGTGCGCGTTCGACGGTCGCACCGGATTCTGCGTGGGCTGCCTGCGCACGCGCGACGAGGCACGCGACTGGAAGAAGATGACCGATCATCGCCGGCACCAGATACTGAACGACCGCACGCGCCGGCAAGCGAAGATCCGGCGCGAGCCGGGGGAGTGAAGGCGGGCGCGCGACAACCGGAACGTGCGATCTCGTCGCGGGCCGGCGGTAGGATGACGGGTACCGGCATCCAGCGTCAGGAAGCCTGAACCGGGAGCAGCCCATGCAGACCGAATCGTCGACCGGCATTCTTCGCCAGATTCCGCGCAGCGTCTGGGTGCTGGGCTGTGTCAGCCTGCTGATGGACGTATCGTCGGAAATCATCCACAGCCTGTTGCCGATGTTCCTGATGGCCGGGCTCGGCGCGAGCGCGACCGCGATCGGCGTCATCGAGGGGATCGCCGAGGCGACGTCGCCGGTCGTCAAGGTGTTCTCCGGCACGCTGAGCGACTACCTGCGCAATCGCAAATGGCTCGCGGTCGCCGGATACGGGCTCGGCGCGCTCAGCAAGCCGCTGTTCGCGATCGCGCCGACGATCGGCGTCGTCGTGACGGCGCGAATCGTCGACCGGATCGGCAAGGGGATCCGCGGCGCGCCGCGCGATGCGCTGGTGGCCGACGTCACGCCGGTCCACCTGCGCGGCGCCGCCTACGGGCTGCGGCAGTCGCTCGACACGGTGGGCGCATTCCTCGGGCCGCTGCTGGCCGTCATCATCATGCTGACGTGGCACGACGACTTCCGCCTCGCATTCTGGCTGGCCGTGATCCCCGGCGTGCTGGCCGTGGCGCTGCTCGCGTTCGGTGTCGACGAGCCGGCGCACGCGTCGGGCGAGCCGCGCGTCAACCCGATCCGACGCGATGTCGTCGCGCAGCTCGGCGCCCGCTATTGGTGGGTCGTCGCCGTGGGCGCCATGTTCGCACTGGCCCGCTTCAGCGAGGCGTTTCTGGTGTTGCGCGCGATGGGCGGCGGCGTGCCCGTCGCGCTCGTGCCGCTCGTGATGGTGGCGATGAACGTGGTGTACGCATTGTCGGCCTACCCGTTCGGCAAGCTCGCCGACACGACGAGCCACACGAAGCTGATGGCGGCCGGGCTCGTGCTGCTGATCGCCGCCGATATCGTGCTTGCACACGGCACGCACTGGGGAGCCGTACTCGTCGGTGTCGCGCTGTGGGGGCTCCATATGGGGATGACGCAGGGGCTGCTCGCGACGATGGTCGCGCAGGTCGCGCCGGCCGGGTTGAGAGGGACGGCGTTCGGCGTATTCAACCTGCTCAGCGGTGCGGTGACGCTCGTATCGAGTGTCGTCGCCGGCGTCCTGTGGGATCGGGTGGGCGCCGCGGCCACGTTCTACGCTGGGGCCGTGTTCAGTGCGGCGACCATCGCGCTGCTCGTCTGCGTTCGACCTTCGTTCGGCGCCGTGCAGGATCGCTAGCCGGACGGCCGCGAGCGGCTTAACTGTCCGTGCCGCGCGGAAAGTAAAGCGCGAACGTCGTGCGCCCGTCGCGGCTGGCCACCTCGACCTTGCCGCGATGCAGTTCCATGATCGATTTCACGATCGCGAGCCCGAGCCCCGCGTTGCGCGCCGCGCCGTGCCGCGACGAATCGATGCGGTAGAAGCGCTCGAAGATCCGTTCGACCTGTTCGGGCGGAATCGCGGCGCCGCGATTCGTGACTTCGACGACCGCATAACCGGCTTGTGCGGAAACCGCGAGCTCGATCGTCGACGCGGCTTCCGCGTGTTCGAGCGCGTTCGACGCGAGGTTGCTCACCGCGCGCCGGAACAGTGTTGCATCGGCGACGACCGGCGCTTCGCCGTGCACGTCGATGCGCACGCCGGCTTCGTCGGCCAGCGCCTGGAAATACGATGCGAGCCGGCGCAGCTCGCTGCCCGCGTCGAGCTCGGCAGTCTTCAGGTGCTGCCGCGCATTGTCGGTGCGCGCGAGAAACAGCATGTTCTCGATCATCCGCTGCAACCGTTCGCATTCCTCGATGTTCGAATCGATCAGCGCTTCGTATTCCTCGGTCGTGCGCGCGCGCGACAGCGTGACCTGCGACGAGCTGATCACGTTGGCGAGCGGCGTGCGCATGTCGTGCGCGAGATCGGACGAGAACTGCGACAGCCGCACGAACGCGCGTTCGAGGCGGTCGAGCATCCGGTTGACCGACGTCGCGAGTTCACGCAGCTCGACCGGGCCGCCGCGCGCGTCGAGCCGTGCGTTCAGGTTGTGCGCCTCGATGCGCGACGTCTGCCGGCCGAGGCTCTCGACCGGGCGCAGGCCGCGCGACGCGACCGCGTAGCCGAGCGCGCCGACCAGCAGCGCGCCCGCGGCGGCCGCGAGCCAGATGTCGACGCGATAGCTTTCGAGCAACGACTGGCGATCGGTCGCCGTGCGCGCGAGCGCGACCTGGATCGCGTCGCCGGACGGCAGCGTTGCACGCGCATACACGCAGCGCGACGTGCCGATGCCGGGCGGCGCGCACGTGAACGGGGTACCGGTTGCACTGGCCGGGTGCGGCGCTGCGATCACCGACGCCAGCGTGTTGCCGGCTTCGTCGGAATGCTCGACGAGCGCGCGGTTCTGCGCATCGTAGATGCCGAGATAGACGCCCGGGTGCGACAGCAGCACCTCGTGAAACACGGCCGGATCGGCACGCAGCGCGGCGATCGACCCGCTCGCGTGCGCGAGCTGCAGGAACTGGTTGAGCTTGCCGGAGATCTCGATATCGTCGCGCCGCGTCAGTTCGGCGGACAGCGAGCGATACAGGTACGCGCCGGTCAGCGCGAACACGAGCGCGGCGACAACGGCGAACGCGAGCGTCAGGCGCTGCAGCAGCGAATACGAGGCCGGGCCGCGCGTCACGAACGATCCTCGAGCACGTAGCCCATCCCGCGGATCGTGTGAATCAGCTTCGTGTCGTACGCGTTGTCGATCTTCGCGCGCAGGCGCTTGATCGCCGCATCGACGACGTTCGTGTCGCTGTCGAAATTCATGTCCCAGATCTGCGACGTGATGAAGGTGCGCGTCAGCACTTCACCCTCGCGCTCGGCGAGCAACTGCAGCAGCGCGAATTCCTGCGCGGTCAGGTCGATGCGGGTATCGGCGCGCCGCACGCGGCGGCGGATCAGGTCGACTTCGAGATCGGCGACGTGCAGGATGTCGCGCACGTTGCGCGGCGCGCGCCGCAGCAGCGAGCGGATGCGTGCGAGGAACTCGGCATACGCGAATGGCTTGAGCAGGTAGTCGTCGGCGCCCAGTTCGAGCCCGGCGACCTTGTCCTCGATCGCCTCGCGCGCCGTGAGCAGCAGCACGGGTGTCTGCTTCTGCGCGCGCAGCCGCCGGAGCACCTCGAAGCCATCCATTTCCGGCAGCATCACGTCGAGCACGACGAGATCGAAATCCTCGTGCAGCGCGAGGAACAGCCCGTCCTTGCCGTTTTCCGCGACGTCGACCGTGTAGCTCGCCTCCATCAGCCCTTTCCGGAGGTACGACGCCATCTTGGGTTCGTCTTCGACTATCAGTATCCGCATGGTGAGGCAGGCTGTCCGTGATTCATCCGAGATTCCAGCCGGTCAGTGTAACGCGTGAGCTTACGGCGCTGTGCGTGCGCGAAGGATGATCGCCGGATGACGGAATTGTCATGAAACGCCGGTCATCTTTCGGCCATGTCGTCGTCACCGCGGCAGCGATAAGCTGCGGCCGTCTTGTCCCCGGATCGCGCCGTCGCGGCGTGCGCCGGCCCGTCCGGTCGTTGCCTGCCTGATTCCCTATCCATGTCGTACTGGCGCAAATTCGTCGTCGTCGTGCTGCTGGCGCTGAGCCTGCCGATCCAGTCGTTCGCGACGGTTTCGATGCCGTGCGCAGGGGTTGTCGCGCCGCACGCGGAAGATGCGGCGCACACGATGCCGGTCGCGCAGGATGGCCATCGCGACCACGGCGGCCACGCCCGGCATGCGCCGGCGTGTTCCGCCTGCGTGTCCTGTTGCTTCGGCACCGGCATGTCGGGTGTGCCTGCGGTACCCGCCGCGGCGGACGTCCGCGTCGCGATCCTCTCGCCTCCGCTCTCGGCCGTGATGGTGTCGTTCCTGACCGGCGGCATCGACAGGCCGCCGCGCGGGCCTCTCGTCTAGATCCCGCCCGCGGCCCCGGCCGGCCGCGCTCTGCAATCCGCTCCGGCGGCGGTGCCCATGCCGCCGGACGACTCACGACGAGATTCATTCATGCGATTGATTACTGCGGCGCTGCTTGGCGCGGCGGCCCTCGTGCCGTCGCTCGCGCCTGCGCAAACCCAGCTGCCCGATCCGGCGGACGCCGGCGCGTCGGTGCCGGATGTCACCGTGAGGTCCGCATTCGACGGCTACCGGCCGTATCGGGACGACGAAGGCCCGGGCTGGAAACAGCTGAACCGCGACGTGATGGAACGGCCTGCGAAGGGACGAGCGACCGGTCGCGCGACCGGCGGCGGTACCCATTCGATGCACGAGGGGGCCGCGCAATGACGATGCTTGCGATATCGCCGAGGATCGGTGCGGTTGCGGCCGTGCTCGCCTTCCTCGCGGGCTGCACGACGTTTTCGAAGGACGGCGGGTTCGACGCGGTGTCGTCCGCGGCGTCGGAACGCATCGGGAAAGACGCGGTCGTGGTCAGGACCGACGCCGACCGCGAAGCCGTCGACAAGCGCACGAAGGAACTGCTTGCCAGGCCGTTGTCGATGGACGACGCGGTGCAGGTCGCGCTGCTGAACAACCGTGGCCTGCAGGCCTCATACGCGGAACTGGGGTTGTCGGAAGCCGATCTCGTCCAGGCCGGCCGGCTGCCGAACCCGCGTTTCGCGTTCAGCCGCACCCGCGCCGGCGATGGCGAGCTGACGCTCGGGCGCACGTTCTCGGCGAACGTGTTCGCGCTGCTGACGATGCCGCTCGCGACGAACATCGAACGCCGCCGCTTCGAGCAGACCAAGCTCGAAACCGCCGACGCGATGCTGAAGGTCGCGGCCGATGCGCGCCGCGCATACGTCGAGGCCGTCGCTGCCGAGCAGGCTGCGAACTATGCGCAACAGGTGCGCGACGCCGCGAGTGCGGCCGCCGAACTCGCGCAGCGCATGCGGCAGGCCGGCAACTTCAGCCGCCTCGATTACGCGCGCGAACAGGCGTTCCATGCCGATGCGGTCGCGCAGCACGCGAAGGCGCGCCAGCAGGCCGTGGCTGCGCGCGAGAAGCTCACGCGCGCGATGGGGCTGTGGGGCGAGCGCACGCAGTACGCGCTGCCCGAGCGCTTGCCCGACTTGCCGAAAGCGCGGCCGAACCTGCCCGACCTCGAACGTTTCGCGATGAGCAACCGCTTCGACATCCAGGCCGCGAAGCTGCAGACGCAGGGCGTCGCGTCGTCGCTTGGCCTCAGCAAGGCGACGCGCTTCGTCAATGCGGTCGAGCTCGGCTACGTGAACAACTACGAGACCGGCAAGGGGCACGAGCACGGCTACGAGATCAGCGTCGAGATTCCGCTGTTCGACTGGGGCGGCGCGAAGGTCGCGCGGGCCGAGGCCGTCTACATGCAGTCGGCGAACCGGCTCGCGAAAACGGCCATCGATGCGCGCTCCGAAGTGCGCGAATCGTATGCGGCCTACGTGACCAGCTACGACGTCGCGACGCACTATCGCGACGAAGTCGTGCCGCTGCGCAAGACGATCTCGGACGAGCTGCTGCTGCACTACAACGGGATGCTCGCGAGCGTGTTCGAGCTGCTGGCCGATGCGCGCGAACAGGTCGGCGCGGTCAACGGGTACATCGATGCGCTGAAGGACTACTGGCTCGCCGAAACCGATCTGCAGATGGCGGTCGGGGGCCGGCTGCCGTCGTCGGGCGCCGTGCCGCGCACGTCGCAATCCGCCCCACCCGAATCCGCTTCAAGCGCCGACGCTGCGCCGCAGCCGGCTTCCACTCCCGCGGCGCAACCGGCGCCCGCGACGCAAACGCATCCGGAAGGTCATTGACATGGTGTCCCGTCGACAATTTCTCAGCGGCTCGGGCGCCGCGCTGCTGGGCGCCGCGATGGTCAGCAAGGCCGGCGCCGCGTCGCTGCCCGAAGCGCCCACGATGGCGAAAACCGCCACGCAGCCGCCGCTCGTGCCGCCAAACGGCCGCCCGTATACGCCCGTCGCGACGCTGAACGGCTGGACGCTGCCGTGGCGGATGAAGAACGGCTGGAAGGAGTTCCACCTGACGGCCGAGCCCGTCGTGCGCGAGATGGCGCCCGGCATGAACGCGAACCTGTGGGGCTACAACGGCCAGTCGCCGGGCCCGACGATCGAGGCCGTCGAAGGCGACAAGGTCCGCATCTTCGTGACCAACCGGCTACCGGAGCACACGACGATCCACTGGCACGGGCTGCGGCTGCCGAACGGGATGGACGGCGTCGGCGGCCTCACGCAGCCGCATATCCCGCCGGGCAAGACCTTCGTCTACGAGTTCCAGCTCGAATCGCACGGCACGTTCATGTATCACCCGCACGCCGACGAGATGGTGCAGATGGCGATGGGGATGATGGGCATGTTCATCGTGCATCCGAAGGACCGCGGCACGATGCCGGTCGATCGCGACTTCGTGTTCCTGCTCGCCGCATACGACATCGATCCCGGCAGCTACACGCCGCGCGTGAACGAGATGACGGACTTCAACATGTGGACGTTCAACTCGCGTGTGTTCCCGGGCATC
Organism: Burkholderia puraquae; assembly: GCF_002099195.1. GTDB lineage: Bacteria > Pseudomonadota > Gammaproteobacteria > Burkholderiales > Burkholderiaceae > Burkholderia > Burkholderia puraquae. The sequence continues at coordinate 80,071 of NZ_NBYX01000023.1, forward strand.
GATCCGCTGCCGGTGCGCGCGGGCGACCGCGTGCGGATTCGGTTCGGCAACCTGACGATGACGAACCATCCGATCCACCTGCACGGCTACAGCTTCGAAGTCGCGGGCACCGACGGCGGCTGGATTCCGCCGGCGGCGCGCTGGCCGGAAGTGACGGCCGACGTCGCGGTGGGCCAGATGCGCGCGATCGAGTTCACCGCCGATCGTCCGGGCGACTGGGCGTTCCACTGCCACAAGTCGCATCACACGATGAATGCGATGGGCCACCAGGTGCCGAACCTGATCGGCGTGCCGCAGAAGGATCTCGCGCAGCGCATCGGCAAGCTGGTGCCCGACTACATGGCGATGGGCAGCACCGGCGGCGCGATGGGGGGCATGGAGATGCCGCTGCCCGACAACACGCTGCCGATGATGACGGGCACGGGCCCGTTCGGGCCGCTGGAGATGGGCGGCATGTTCACGGTCTGCAAGGTGCGGCAGGGGCTCGGCCGCAACGACTATCGCGATCCGGGCTGGTTCCGGCATCCGAAGGGCACCGTCGCGTACGAATACACCGGCGAACTGCCGGAAGGCTGAGCAGCAGCATGCGGCGGCCGTACCGATGCGGCCGCCGGTTTCATTCACTCACACGGGAGTCGACACGATGAAGAAGGGACTGGTTTCGATGGCAATGGGATGTGCGCTGGCGGTTTCCGCCGCGTCGTACGCGGCCGGCGACATGGCCGGCATGGACATGAGCGGCGGCGCGAAGCAGGAAGCCGCGGCGAAACAGGGCATGTCGCACGGTGAAATCCGCAAGGTCGATACGGCCGCCGGCAAGCTGACGATCAAGCACGGCCCGCTGGAGAACCTCGGGATGGACGCGATGACGATGGTGTTCAAGGTGAAGGACCCGGCGATGCTGTCGCAGGTCAAGGCGGGCGACAGGATCGACTTCGTCGCGGAAGACGTGGACGGCGCGCTGACCGTCGTCGAACTGAAGAAGCCGTGACGCGGAGCGTGAACATGAAGATCACGAACCTCATGCAGTTGGCCGCGATCGTCGCGACCGGTGCGATCCTCGCGGCCGCGCCGGTCGCGGCATCCGCACACGGCAAGCTGGAAAGCGCCGCACCGGCGACGGGCAGCACCGTCGACACGGCGCCCGACACGTTGCGGCTGACCTTCAACGAAGACCTCGAACCGGCATTCAGCTCGGTGAAGGTGTCGGACGCGAACGGCAACGCCGTCACGCAGGAAAAGGCGAAGGTCGATGCAGCGAACCCGCGCGTGATGACCATCGCGATGCCGAAGCTCGCGCCCGGTGCGTACACGGTGCAATGGGCGGCGATGACGGCCGACGCGCATCGCACGAAGGGCACCTATACGTTCAGGGTGAAGGGGTGAACGACGGCTTCGTCGGTCTCCTGCGGCTCGTGTCGGTAGCGATCCAGAATGCCGGGTTTGCCGTCGTCGTCGGCGCGCTGCTCGGCAGCCACTGGCTCGCGCGTGGTGTGTCGGTGTGGCAGCACGGCATCGGGCGGCGGCTCGTCGCGACGCTGCGCCTCGCGTCCATCGTATCGCTGGTCGCGAGCCTCACCGCGTTCTGGGCACATTGCGCGCTGATGAGCGAGGTGTCGTTGCTCGACGCGGGGCCGGCTGTCTGCGCGATGCTCGCGGGCACCGGGTTCGGTCATGCGTGGCTGGCCGGTGCGGCGTTCATGCTCGTCGTCGTGGTGCTGTCGTTCGTCAGGCGCACGAACGATACGCGCTTGCCGTTCGCGATGTGGGCCGCGCTTGCCTGCGTCGCGCTCGCGCGCAGCAACGGCGGGCATCCGGTGGATGCCGGACTGTTCAGCGTACCGGTGTGGATCGACTGGCTGCATCTGCTGGCGATCAGCGCATGGGTCGGGCTCGTGCTCGTGACGGCATTCGGCGTGATGCCGCGGCTCGCCGCGATGCCCGCGAGCGAGCGCACGACGGGGGCCTCGTTCGTGCAGTCGCTGTCCGATGCATCGACCTACGCGTTGATCGTGCTGTTCGCCACCGGCACGTACAACGGCTGGCGCGGCGTTGATACGCCCGGCAACCTGCTCGCGTCGACATACGGGCAGATCCTGCTGATGAAGTTGGCGCTCGTGCTGGTCGCGGCGGCGCTTGGTGGACACAACCGTTTCTTTGGGATGCCGAAGTTGCTGGCTGCGCTGAATGATCCGACGGCCGCGATGCCGGCCGGCTCGTTGAAGCGGTTCGGCACAGTGTTGCGGATCGAGGCGGTCGTGCTCGGCGGCGTGCTGATGGTCGCAGCCGTGCTCGTGTCGAGTGCGCTGCCGGGCACGGTGTAGCGCGACGCCGTCGCGCCGCGGCAGGGAGGGCACGCGGGGCCGATCGTCACGGGCACGGCGGATTATCGTCAGACGATTTCCCCGCTTTTTCAGGCACGGACGAGGTGGGTGGCGATCGCAGCGTGATAACGACAATTACATCGGCCTGTCTTTTCATTACCAAAAACTGTCATTGAGCGCCGCTAAGCTTTCGCCACCCTCACAACCGGGATTCCCCGTCATGCGCTCGACAATCCGCCTCATCCCCCCGCTATTGCTGCTCCCGGCGCTCGCTGCACCGGTTTTCGCCGCCACCGCCGCACCCGTCAGCCCGAACTGCGGCGGCAGCACGACGCCGATCGCCGACATCCAGGGGCCGGGCGCGCCGTCGCCGCTCGCCGGCCAGAACGTGTCGATCGAAGCCGTCGTCACCGCCGATTTCGGCGGCACGGACGGCTTCGGCGGCTTCTTCGTCCAGCAGGCCGATGCGCAGCGCCGCAACCAGCCGGGCGTATCCGAAGGGCTGTTCGTCTACGCACCGAAAGTGCGTGCGACAGCGGGCGACCTCGTGCACGTGACGGGCAAGGTCGAGGAGAAATACGGGCAGACGCAGCTCACGCTGTCGGGCGCGATCGCGGTGTGCGCGAACAACCAGGCCGTCACGCCCGCGACGCTCACGCTGCCGGTCGACAGCCCGAACGCGTTTGCCGCGTACGAAGGGATGCGGGTGCGCCTGCCGCAGACGCTGAACGTCACCGACAACTACGAGCTCGGCCGCTACGGCAGCGTGATGCTCAGCAACGGCCGCCTGCGCACGCCGACGAGCGTCGTGCCGCCCGCGCAGGCGCAGACGCAGATCGATGCGAACGCACGCAACCGCCTGGTCCTCGACGACGGCTCGAACAAGCAGAACCCTGCGACCGTGCCGTATCCGGCGCCGGGCCTGTCGGCCGCGAATACGCTGCGCGCGGGCTATACGGTGCGCGACGTCGAAGGCGTGCTCGAAGTGCGTTACGGCGCATGGCGCGTGCAGCCGCTGCCGGGCGCGGCCGTGCCGGCATTCGACGCACGCACGAACCCGCGCACCAACGCACCGGCGCGCGATCCGAAATCGAACCTGCGCGTCGCGTCGTTCAACGTCCTCAACTACTTCAACGGCAACGGCCTTGGCGGCGGCTTCGACGATCCGAACAACCGCGGCGCGAAGAACTTCCAGGAATTCCAGCGCCAGGAAGCGAAGATCGTCAGTGCGCTGAAGTCGATCGACGCCGACGTGATCGGCCTGATGGAAATCCAGAACAACGGCTACGGCGAACTGAGCGCGGTGCGCCAGCTCGCGGCGAAGCTCGGCAACACCTGGCGCGTCGTCGATCCGGGCGTGTCGCGCCTCGGCGGCGATGCGATCACGGTCGCGATGATCTACGACAGCCGCAAGGTCGAACCGGTCGGCCGTGCGGCGACGCTCGCGATCGACGACAAGAACCGCCAGCCGCTCGCGCAGTCGTTCCGGCTGACCGGCGGCAACAAGCAGTCGCTGACGGTCGCGGTCAACCACCTGAAGTCGAAGAACTGCCCGGACGCCACGAACGACGATCTCGACCAGGGCGACGGCCAGGGCTGCTGGAACCCGACGCGCACGCGCGCGGCGGCGAAGGTGGCCGACTGGCTCGCCGGCAACCCGACGGGCGTCGCGGGCCAGGGCGTGCTGCTGATCGGCGACTTCAACAGCTACACGTACGAAGACCCGATCCGCACGCTCGAATCGCGCGGCTACCGCAACCTCGTCGCGCGCTGGATCGGCGCGAATGCGTACAGCTACGTGTACAACGGCGAGGCCGGCTATCTCGATCACGCGCTCGCGACGCTGCCGCTCGCGTCGCACGTGAAGGCCGTGCACGAATGGCACATCAACGCGGACGAGCCGCTCGCGCTGCAGTACACGCTCGCGTACAAATCGGCGGAGCAGCAGAAGACGTTCTACGCGCCGGATGCGTATCGTTCGTCGGATCACGATCCGGTGCTGATCGATTTCGCGCTGCCGGGCGGCGGGAAGTAATCGCCGATCGGCGCGCGGCAACCGACGACGTGCGGCCGTGCTGCACGTCGTCATCCGCCCGGAAAATACCGGCCGGATACCGGGTAAATAATTCCGCCAAAGGCGATTCGAATTAATGAAATCGGTATTTTGTGGATGATGCAGTGCGCACCGGTATAACGATTAAAGAAAGGTTGAAGTGAATCGAATCCTGATGCGATGCGTGAATGCCGCCGTTCGGTCTTAATCGAGCCGGGATAATAAAAATGAAAGAAAAATCCTGTCGATCCGAAGGCTTGTCCGTCGCTGCTCGAATGCGGGAAAGGCTTCTGCGTCATGCGTGAAAAGTAAAATATTTGACGCGGCATTGCCGATAAAGCGCACCTTATGCGAATGATCCCATTTTCTTTCAAATGCCAGACACTGGCAGCCCTTCGCATCATTGCGGGATTTTTAATATCCGAATGATCTTTGACAACGCGGCGCAGCACCGCCTATTTTTGTGTTGTCGTAAATTTTAGTCATATAAAAGTTGTCCAGACTGCAGGGGGCGTCCGAGCACCATTCTCGCCAGCAGTTTGCTGTGTCTGTATCAAGTTCAGTCTCTTAGAAGTCCAATCCCCAACCGCCGACTGCCGACCGTGCAACGCGAGTGGCGGGTCGGCCTGCGCGTTTCGCAGGCGTTGGCGGCCTTTGTGAAGCGGTATCCGAACCAAAGGACAGAGATGAAACCAGACAGGAGCTGTACCGGCAGCCGCCGTGGCCGTCACGGCCGGTTGGCCGGGCTAGGTGCATTGACCGTCATGACCTTGGCGCTCGCGGCATGCGGCGGCGACGATTCGTCGTCCGTCGGCGCATCGAGCCTCGCGCAGGCCACCGCCGGCCAGCAGGCCGGCGCGCAACAGGCAGCCGCCGGCCAGACGCCGGCCAACCAGCCTTACGTCGACCCGGTCGCGTATTCGCTGAATGCGACCGACGGCCTCGCGCCCGCGCAGGTGTCCGAGAAAGCGGCCGTCATGCATTACCAGTGGAAGAGTGGCGGCACGACCGTCAACTACACGACGACCACCGGCCACCTGACCGCGCAGGACGCGAACGGCAATGCGGAAGCATCGATGTCGTATGTCGCGTACACCGCGCCGAGCACGAACGGCAAGCCGCGCCCCGTCACGTTCGTCTATAACGGCGGCCCCGGCTCGTCGTCGATCTGGCTGCGGCTCGGCTCGTTCGCGCCGACCCGCGTGGCCACGCCCGATCCGCTGTTCGGCAGCAACTGGCCGAACTATCCGCTCGTCGACAATGCGGAGAGCCTGATCGACACCACCGACCTCGTGTTCATCGACCCGCCCGGCACCGGGCTGTCGGAAGCCGTATTGCCGAACACCAACCAGAAGTACTGGGGTTCCGATGCGGACGTGAACATCATGCGCGACTTCATCCAGCGCTACCTGAACGTCAACAGCCGCGGCACGTCGCCGATCTACCTGTACGGCGAATCGTACGGCACGCCGCGTACCGACATGCTCGCGCTGGCGCTCGAATCGGCCGGCGTGCACCTGACGGGCATCGTGCTGCAGTCGGCGATCCTGAACTACTTCGCGGATGCGGTGGAAGCCGTGGCGATCACGCAGTCGACGGAGGGGCTGCTGCTCGAAACCGATACCGTGGCCGGCTACCTGCCCGGCTACGCGGCGGTCGCGGCGTACTTCAACCAGGTTTCGCCGGCACCGGCGAGCCCGGATCTGTACGCACTGCAGACGGAACTGTTCACGACGCTGATCTACAACCAGCTGCAGAAGTACTCGCAGTCGTGGGTGCTGAGCCAGCTCGGCATTCCGGATGCGCTCGGCACGCCGGTGTTCCCGAGCGATGCGACGCTCAGGCTGTGGTCGATCCCGTCGAGCCTCACGCAACAGGCGCTGCGCGGCTACTTCAACGCGAATCCGTTCGGCACGAGCCTGCTGCCCGGCACGACGATCGGCCGGTATGACGGACGCGTGTCGTTGCCGAACGCCGATCCGCGCTTGCAGAACGACGGCGACCCGTCCGACATCCTGATTTCGCAGCCGTTCACTAACGCGCTCGCGACGCAGATGCCGGACTACCTCGGCTACACCGCACCGAACGCGACCTACCTGCCGCTGAACGACAACATCATCGGCGTCTGGGACTTCACGCACGACGGCCAGCCGATGCCCGACACGATCCCCGATCTGCTCGGTGCGCTGCAGCTCAACCCGAAGCTTCGCGTGCTCGCGGAGAACGGCTTCCACGATCTCGCGACGCCGTTCTTCAACACCGAGAAGCAGCTCGCGCGGCTGCAGACGGTGAAGGGCCTGAATCCCAAGCTGCAGGTGAACTTCTTCCAGGGCGGCCACATGACCTACCTGGACGACGTCGCCCGCCCGCAGATGAAGCGGGACCTGAAGACGTTCTACAAGGGCGCGCGGATTCCGACGGCGCTGACGCTGCACACGCTGCCGCCGCCGTGGCCGGATGAAAACCCGCCCAGCGTACCGACCGGCAGCGTCCCGGGCGCGGCAGCCGCGACGACGCTGGCGGCAGCCCCCTGAGCGGCCCTGAGCGACGGACTCCTTGTCAAAGGAACCCTCTATTCATCCATTGAATGCGAGTGATCATGTCCCTAATCAATTTGATGCGGCGTATGTTTCCGTTGATCGTCCTCGGTGCCGTGACGAGCAGTGCCTATGCGTTGCCGCCGCAGGCGGTGGCGCCGGTGAAGCTGCCGCACGGCGGGCGCGGTGTCGACGGCCCGTTCTTTCCTGCCACGAAAGCGGCGCCGGTGTTGCCGTCGACCGGCGCGACCTTGCAGCAGCAGGCGCAGCGGCGTGTCGACGCGCGGCTCGGCGCCAATACGGTGCTGAGCAACGGCGCGGCCGTGACGAAGGCGCAGGCGCAGAGCAGCGGTCTCGGCTTCGTGTCGAAGCACTTCGACGAGATCGATGCGAAGCACACCGGCCGCGTGACGATGAGCGATGTGCGGCAGTTCATCCAGCAGCGGCAGGTGCAGGCGCAGCAGGAACAGCAGGACGAGTGACGTAGCAGGCAGGGCGGCGGCCGGTGCGGAATCCTTCGCACCGGCCGCCGGAAGGTGAACGTCAGGCGCTAGAGGGCCCGGCGTGCGTAGCGCTTCGCGGTGGCCGACGGCAGTTCGCCGAACATCGCGCGATAGTCCTGCGCAAAACTGCTCAGGTGCCAGAAGCCCCATTTGGTGGCGGCGGACGTCACGGAGTCGCCGAGCCGAAGCTCGCGGCGCACGTGATTCAGCCGCACGGCCCGCAGGTAGGCGATCGGGTTCAGGTTCAACGTATCGTGGAACGCATACTGCGCGGTCCGCCGGCTGATGCCGAGCTGCACGCACAGTTCGGCGATCGACAGCGGGCAGGTCGAGGCGTCCTGGAGCCGCTCCCGCACCGCATTGACCAGCGACCAGTACTTCGTCGGGCGCGCGGCCTGGGCCCCAGCCTCCGGCGTGGCGGCCGTCATCACTTCCGAGATTGCGTACAGCACGGTGCGCTCGAGCAGTTCGATCCTGTCCTGCGTCGCCACGTCGTCGATGCGCGTGCATTTTGCCGCGGCGGCCAGCGTCTGGCGCAGCAGGTCGCGCAGATGGTCGGCCGCGCCGGCCGCCATCGGGATCACCGGCGCATGGGTTTGCGCGCGCAGCGACGCGGCCACCGTGCGCATCGTCTCCGTCGACAGCTTCCCGGGCTCGATCTCGACATTCACGAGCACGTGCCGGTCGGGCGAGTAGAACTCGAATTGCGGCTGGCTCGAGAACACGTGCAGGCTGTCGCGCCCGCTCTTCTCGCCGCACAGGCGCGCGTAGCCTTCCAGCTCCAGCGGCACGGCCACGGCGATCCGCTCCGACGGCACGGCGCCTTGTTGCAGGATGACCTTGTCGAGATCCTCGACCAGCAGCTTGATGCCGCCCAGCGACATGATCGACGACGAGCCGTGAAACCGCCCGCCCGAGATCTGCGTGTAGTTCATGTTCCAGCCGTCGAACGAGCGCGCCTGTTCCTCCACGTCGGTGAACGCGCAGAACGCGACCGTGCGCGCGAACAGCGGGGCGCCGGAGAAATCGCTCGGGTGGGCAGGCGGCGTCATCGGGGGCGGGAAGGGGCTGGCCGGATCGATTCATTGTAGCCGCTTGGCACGCCGGTCAAAAAGCCGCGCCCGGCGCTGCCTCGTCAAAACCCTAACTTGCCGAAATCCGATAGTGAAAAGCGTTTCGACGCCCTACCTTTGACACGACTACAACGCCGGAGCGACATCGATGGAACTTCCCCGTGGCGGATTCTGGAGAAACTGGGTCGGCAATCAGTCGTGCGTCGCCGCGCACCTGGCGTCGCCGACCAGCGAGGCCGAGATCGCGGAACTGGTGCACACCGCGACGCGGCAGGGCAAGCATGTCCGGTGCTCGGGGTCGGGGCACTCGTTCACGCCGATCGTGGCCACCAGCGGCCTGCTGCTGTCGCTGCAGGAATACCAGGGCATCGTCGATGTCGATGAAGCGCGCAAGCGCGTGACCGTGAAGGCCGGCACCAGGATCAATGCGGTGACGCGGCACCTGAAGGCTCTCGGCCTGTCGCTCGTCAACCAGGGCGACATCGATTCGCAGGCGATCGCCGGCGCATTGGCCACCGGCACGCACGGCACGGGGACGACGCTGAGCAACCTGTCGTCGCAGGTCGTCGGGATGCGCATCGTGCGCCCGGATGGCTCGATCATGACAGTGAGCGACCGGCAGGACCTCGACCTGCTGCATGCGACGCAGGTGAACATCGGGATGTTCGGCGTGGTGTCGGAGATGACGCTGCAGGTGACCGATGCGTTCTGGCTGCACGACCGGGTGTGGCGCGAGGATTTCGAAGCGCTGATGGAGCAATACGACGACCTGGCCGCGAAGCACCGGCATTTCGGCTTCTTCTGGTGTCCGACGTCCGCCAGCCGCGATCTCTACTGCCTGCCCGACACCGCGAAGGTATCGAACTCGAAGAAGGACTACGACGTATGCGAGATCAAGGTGATGGATATCACCGACGCGCGCACGTTCCACGAAGGCGAGCACGAGAAGATTGCCTACAGCTCCGAGGTGTACGCGATCCACTACGTGCCGAACTTCCACGAGCTCGAATACGCGGTGCCCGCGCAGCACGGCAAGGAAGCGCTGCGCCGCGTGCGCGATCTCATCCTCACGAAACACCGCGACTGCATTTTCCCGGTCGAGTACCGCTTCACGAAGGGCGACCCGGCGTGGATCAGCCCGTTCAATCATCAGGACAGCGTCACCATTTCATGCTCGGGCGGCCCGAACGGCGTCGACTACTGGCCGTTCCTGAAGGACGTCGACACGATCCTGCGCGACTACGGCTCGCGTCCGCATTGGGGCAAGCTGCATTTCACAAACCGCGAGGACGTGGACCGCTGGTTCCCCAAGGCCGACGCGTTCCGCGCGCTGCGCCGCAGCGTGGACCCCGAGGGCTACTTCCTCAACGATCACTTGCGGACGCTGTTCAGTTAAGCAGACCGAACGAACCAGACTGGAGAATGACCTATGAATGTCAGGATTGACGGCCGCCTGGCCGGCAAGGTCGCCATCGTGAGCGGCGGCGCAGGCGGCTGCGGTGGCGCGGCATCCGAACTGTTTGCCGCACAGGGCGCGAAGGTCGCGATCATCGATCGCGACGGCGACGCCGCCGAAGCGCTCGCGTCCAGGCTGCGCGATGCGGGCCTGCAGGCGATTGGCCTCGGCGCCGACGTGTCGAAGCAGGCGGAGGTTCAGCAAGCCGTGGGCGCCGCGCGGGAGCAGTACGGCAATGCGGACATCCTGTTCAATCACGCGGGCACGCTGATCGTCAAACCGTTCCTCGACATCGAGGAATCGGAATGGGACTGGCTGATGGGCGTGAACGTGAAGAGCATGTTCCTGATGACGAAAGCGGTGCTGCCGCAGATGCTGGAGAAGGGGCGTGGCAGCATCGTCTGCACGTCGTCGATTTCGGCGGTGTGCGCGACGCCGGGCGAGGTGCTGTATGACGCGACCAAGGGCGCATGCCACATGTTCGCGCGGGCGATTGCGGTCGAGTATCGCGATCGCGGGATCCGTTGCAACGCGCTCGCGCCGGGGTTCATCCGCACGCCGCACGGGATGCGCGAACTCCGGGACCTGCAGGCGATGGGCGTCGACGCGACCGAGGCGGCGATCGCGGTTCAGCAAGGCCGCTTGTGCGAACCGTCGGAAGTCGCGGCCGCCGCGCTGTTCCTCGCTTCCGACGAGTCGAGTTTCGTCAACGGCACCCATCTGTTCGTCGACAACTGTTTCTCCGCCGTCTGATTTTTGATGTTCGCAAGAAGCTGAAGGGCCGGCGCGAAGCCGGCCAGATCGGCCCGTTCCGTCGAAGGTGTCGCAGCGATGCGACCCTTCGATTTTTTTTGCCTGCACGGCGCGCGGTGTGTCCTAGCGGATTGTCGGAATCCTTCTATCTGAACGAGGGCGCGTCTGATGGAATGCGAAGGCCGAACCACCATGCAGCCGGCATTCCGCGGTCACTCATTCACTCTCTTTTGATCAATCATCATGTTCAATCGCACTACCAGCACCGTTGCCAACGTCGATCCGGAACTTTTTGCAGCGATCGAGCAGGAAAACCGTCGCCAGGAAGATCACATCGAGCTGATCGCGTCGGAAAACTACACGAGCCCGGCCGTGATGGCCGCGCAGGGCTCGCAACTCACGAACAAGTACGCGGAAGGCTATCCGGGCAAGCGCTACTACGGCGGCTGCGAATACGTGGACGACGTCGAGCAGCTGGCGATCGACCGCGTGAAGCAGCTGTTCGGCGCGGAAGCCGCGAACGTGCAGCCGAACTCGGGTTCGCAGGCGAACCAGGGCGTGTTCTTCGCGATGCTCAAGCCGGGCGACACGATCATGGGCATGAGCCTCGCGCACGGCGGCCACCTGACGCACGGCTCGCCGGTGAACATGTCGGGCAAGTGGTTCAATGTGGTGAGCTACGGCC
>NZ_NBYX01000024.1 GCF_002099195.1 Burkholderia puraquae
TGTAGCGCAGGTACGCGCCGCCGTGGCGTGCCTCATCGCGCGAGATCGTTTCGTAGATCTGCTTGATGACGGGCTCGGTGTGCCAGTCGGCCGCGCAGCGGTACCAGTGGTTCAGGCGGATCTCGCCGCAGAAGTGCAGCATCAGCGTCTCGAGCGGGGGCGCCGGGTCGAACTGGAAACGCACCGCGTGCAGTTCCTCCTCGGTCGGCACCATTTCCGGCTTGAAGCGGCGCAGGTATTCCATCAGCACGAGCGAATGCTTCTGCTCCTCGAAGAACCACACGCTCATGAACGCGGAAAAGTCGCTGTCGTGCTGGTTGTCGCGCAGAAACATTTCCGTCGCGGGCAGCGCCGACCATTCGGTGATCGCGTTCATCTTGATCGTCTTCGCCTGCTCGTCGGTGAGCAGCGAAGCGTCGAACTTGTCCCACGGAATGTCCTTCTCCATGTCCCAGCGGACAGCCTCGAGCGATCTGTAAAGTTCCGGATAAAGCATCGTGTTCATGATGGTCCCACCCCTGTTCTGCGCAATGCGACTTCTCTAAACGTGACTGTTGCCGCCAAAGGCGCGCCAAGCGCGCTTTTTGCAGCCAAGACTGTAATTTTACGCGTGAAACCGACCCGCCGGACGCCGATTGCTCGTCCGGCAGCCGGGCGGCCGCGCCGCCGCCGTTGCGGCATGCCGCAGCCGCGCTCCGCTCGAGCGGAACCGGCTGCGCTTGCCTGAGTGGGGGCCGGCGCTGGCCGGCTCGTTGACGAGCCCGTCCCCTGCCCCAGGCGGGTTCCCCGAAGGGTCCCGTGCGGATGCCGGATCGGCGGGCTGTTCGATATGGTGTATACGGCGGCGGCCATGATAGCACGCGTGCATGACGGTTCCGAGACGCCTGCCCGGTCGTGCGCCGCCAATCGCGGTGCGGCGATCGGTCGCGGCCGACCGTCGCGAAAACGCAACCTTGCACCCTCCTTGCGCATCAGACCCGTATTTCGCCGGTCGCGAGGCCGTCTTCCGGCGGCATGCCGGCGGCCGGTGCGCTGCCGCCATCCGCCAGCGCGATCCAGCCGGCGAGCGTGTCGCACTGCGCACGCCCGTCGCGGTAGCCGAGCTCGATCAGTTCGCGCGTGAACGCCTCCTCGAACAGCAGGTAGCTCGCGAACGACGCGCCGGCCGGCTGGCTGCCGCCGACCGCGCCGAGCAGCCCGCGGATCGTCGCGGGCATCTGCTTCAGGTGCTTCGCGGCGATCAGCTCGATGCGCTCGGACGGGGCGATCGCGAGCACGTCGACGTGCCGCCAGCCGCTGTCCACCTCGACCTGGTGCGGCAGGTGCTCGATCATCCGGTTGATGTGCTCGATGCGCTCGATGTCCGAGCCGATCGAGTCGAGGAACACGCTCGCGAGCACCTGCTGGCCGATCTGCGCGAGCGTCGGGTAGCCGCGCACCCGCCCGGCGCCGTTCGCGGCCGGAATCTCGGGCCGCGGGTCGGCCGCGCCGACCACGACGATCCGGTCCGCACCGAAGTGGATTGCCGGCGACAGCGGCGCGATCTGCCGGATCGATCCGTCGCCGAAGTATTCGATCTGCCCGTCGAGCACGAGCGGCACGGCCGGGAACACGAACGGAATCGCCGACGACGCAAGCAGGTGCGACGCCGACAGGTCGACGAGCCGCGCGGTGCGCTGCGCGCGCCGCCACGCCTGGATCGGCTGCGCCGCCTGGTAGAACGTGAGGTGCCGCCCGCTCGAATAGCTGAGCGCGGTGACCGCCAGCGCGTGCAGCAGGCGCGCCTCGAGCATCTGCTCGATCCGGTGGAAACTCAGCTCGCGCTGCAGCAGGTGTGCGAGCGGCGCGTTGTCGAGCAGCCCGCGCGGCGAGCGGCGCGCCGCCCAGCCGAAGGTCATCGCGGCGAGCCAGCGCGCGCCCGCGGCCGCTATGCCGAGCCAGTCGGTGCGATACACGTAGTCGGCGCGCAACGGCTCCCAGAATTCGAGCAGGCGCCGCACGCCGTGGGAAAAGTCGTCCGCGTGGCTCGCGATCGACGTCGCGTTGATCGCGCCGGCCGACGAGCCGCACACGACCGCGAACGGCAGCGTGTGCCGCTGCGGATCGGCCTCGCGCGCGATCTCGGCCAGCGCCTTCAGCACGCCGACCTGATAGGCGGCACGTGCGCCGCCTCCCATCAGAACGAGCGCGAGCCGCATGATCGACCTGCTACTTGCGCCGCGTCACGTCGAGCGCTTCGGCGGACGGGTTTCGGGCGACGATGCGGCTGCCGCGCGCGCCGCGGCCGAACCAGCCGCCGCGGTCGATTTCGCGCGCTTCGTGGCGGGCTTGCGCGGCGCGGCGGCGGCCGGCGCCGGCTTCGCGGCCTGCTCCGGCGCAGCGGCCGCGTCCGGCGGCGCATCGCCCGGCGCGGCGGGCTGCATGCCCGGCTGCGCCATCGCGAGGCTCGCGAGCTGGTTGAACTGCGACTGCAGCAGGTTCCACCAGCCGGCGGGATCGAAGGCCTGCTGTGCGGCGTCACCCGCCGCGGCATCCGCAGCGTCGGCATCCGGTGCCGGCGGTGCGTCCGGCGACGCCGACGCGTGTTTCGCCGCATGCGCGGCCGCGACGGCCGCTTCCTCGGCCGCCGACATCGAGCTCTGCGCGAACGCGCCGAACGCACGCAGCGTCGCGAGCGTCGCGCGCTGCACCTCGAGCGCCTGGATCGCGGACTGCAGCATGCCGAGATTGAGCTTCAGCCACTGCTCGACCGCGCGCAGATCGGTGATCCGCTTGTCGAGTTCCTCGACGCTCGTGAGCGGCGCCATCATGTCGGACATGCTCGACAGCGATGGCGGCAGCCCTTGCGTGGCGCCCGGAAATGACGTCATCCCGCCGAACGGCGACATCCGCATCATGTCCCACATCCGGTCCATCATGTCGGCGGGCTTGAAGCCGGCAAAGCCGGCGAAAGGGTTGGAGCCGGAGGCATCGGTCGTCATACGGGCATCCTGGTTGACTGGGTGAGAGCGAGGCGGCCGCCATGTGTCGCGCGAGCCGCGCCTGGGTCGATCATAGCGCCAGCGCGTGTCAGAACGGCGCGTCGCCGGGGAACTCGGGCGGGCGCCGCTCGCGCAGCGAACGAATGCCTTCCTGCACGTCGGGCCCCGCGAAGCCCATGAATTCGAGCGCGAGCGACGTATCGAAGGTCGGCCCGGCCGTGCGCAGCCAGTTGTTCAATGCGTACTTGGTCCAGCGGATCGCCGACTGCGAACCGTGCGCGAGCCGCTCGGCCACTTCGTAGGCCTTCGGCAGCAGGTCGGCCGGCTCGACCGCGAGCGATACCAGCCCGATCCGCTCGGCCTCCTCGCCGCTCACCGGTTCGCACAGCATCAGGTAGTACTTCGCCTTCGCCATCCCGCACAGCAGCGGCCACACGATCGCCGCGTGGTCGCCGGCCGCGACGCCGAGCCGCGTGTGGCCGTCGATGATGCGCGCATCCTTCGCGGCGATCGAGATGTCGGCGAGCAGCCCGGCGACGAGCCCCGCGCCGACGGCCGGGCCATGCATCGCCGATACGATCGGCTTGCTGCAGTTGATCACGTTGTAGACGAGGTCGCGCGCCTCGCGCCACACGCGGGCGCGCACGTCAAAGTCGTTCGCCATGTCCTCGACGAGCGCGAGATCGCCGCCCGCCGAGAAGCCCTTGCCTTCGCCGCGGATCACCGCGACGCGCGTGTCGGGATCGCGGTCGACGTCGCGCCAGATGTCGGCGAGCTCGCGATGCATGCGTGCGTTCGCGGTCGCGAGGCCGCTGCGGTTCGCGCCCTCGCCGCTCATCACGATGTCGAGCACGCCATGGTCGCGGCGCGTCACCTTCAGTGCTTCGTAACCGCCGTACGCGGCGAGATTGGCCATGTGCTGCTCCTTGCTCGAGGCTCTTGAACCCTTGAATCGAGTGTAGCCAAGCCCGCGCGGGCAAACATCAGGCGAAACCCGGCGCGCGGGCCGGGCCCGGGTTTCGCGGCAGCGAAGCGCTGCGTGCTCCGCGCGACTTATGCCGCGCCGTCGGGCGGGGCGACCGACTGCTCGATCGCGCCGAAGATCGACTTGCCGGCCGCGTCGAACATCTCGATGCGCACGGTGTCGCCATAGCGCATGAATTCGGTCTGCGGCGCGCCGTGCTCGATCGTCTCCAGGCAGCGCTTCTCGGCGATGCAGCAGTAGCCGCGCTTCGCATCCTTGTTCGACACCGTGCCCGAGCCGACGATCGAGCCGGCACGCAGGTTGCGCGTCTTCGCCGCATGCGCAATCAGCTGGCCGAAATGGAACACCATGTCGGTGCCCGCATCGGGCTGGCCGACCTTCTTGCCGTTCCAGTGGACGATCATCGGCCGGTGCACGCGGCCTTCGCGCCATTCGTCACCGAGCTCGTCGGGCGTCACGGCGACCGGCGCGAACGCAGTGGCCGGCTTGCTCTGGAAGAAGCCGAAGCCCTTCGCCAGCTCGGCCGGAATCAGGTTGCGCAGCGACACGTCGTTCACGAGCGTGACGAGCCGCACGGCCTTCAGCGCTTCGTCGGGCGTCGCGCTCATCCGCACGTCGCCGGTGATCACCGCGACTTCCGCCTCGAAATCGATGCCCCACTCCTCGGACGGGCACACGACGTCGTCGCGGGCCCCAAGGAAATCGTCGCTGCCGCCCTGGTACATCAGCGGGTCGGTCCAGAATTCGGGCGGCATCTCCGCGCCGCGCGCGCGGCGCACGAGCTCGACGTGGTTCACGTATGCGGAGCCGTCGGCCCACTGGAACGCGCGCGGCAGCGGCGCCATGCAGTTGGCCGGATCGAACGCGAAGGAATTGCGCGCGCGGCCGTGGTTCAGCGCGTCGTACAGGTCGCGCAGCTGCGGCGCGTAGAACGCCCAGTCGTCGAGGACGCGCTGCAGCGTCGGCGCGATCGCGTCGGCGATCGCCGCGGTGTGCAGGTCGCGCGATACGACGATCAGCTGGCCGTCGCGCGTGCCGTCCTTCAGCGAAGCAAGTTTCATAAGGGGGACTCTGCCGTTGTAGTGACGATGGAGGGAATCTATTTTACGATGGTGAATCCCTGCGGCGCGCTGCGATTGCGCGCGCCGTTTTCGCCCCGATTTTTCGGCCCGATTTCCAGACCGATCCCTGCCGCATTTTCGCGCACCTTCTGCCCATGCCCGCCAGCCCGCTTCCCGACGACGATCTCGCCGACTCCGACACCGACGACGCCGCCTCCGGCGAGCACGGCGAGAAGGTCCGTTCCGGCATCCAGTCGATCGAGGTCGGCTTCCGCCTGCTCGACGTGCTGACGAGCGAGCCGCGCGCGATGATGCTGCGCGACCTCGCGCAGCGTGCGGGCATGAGTCCTGCGAAGGCGCACCGCTACCTCGTCAGCTTTTCGCGGCTCGGCGTGGTGTCGCAGGATCCCGTCTCGGGCCGCTACGAGCTCGGCGGCTTCGCGCTGCAGATGGGGCTCGCGCGGCTCGCGCGCGTCGACGGCGTGAAGCTCGCGCGGATCGCGCTGACCGAATTCCGCGACCGCCTCGACCAGACGGTCGGCATCGCGGTATGGGGCAACCAGGGGCCGACGATCGTGCATTGGATGGAATCGAGCCACCCGGCGAAGGCGTCGCTGAAGCTCGGCGACGTGATGCCGCTGCTCGGCTCCGCGACAGGGCTGCTGTTCGCCGCGTACCTGCCGCGCAGCAAGACCGCCGCGATGCTCGAGCGCGAACTCGCCGATACGCGCCGCTCGCCGCACCACGGCGGCCCGCGCACACTCGACGAGGTCGACGCAGTGCTCGCCGACGTGCGCCAGCACGAGGCCGCGCGCGTCGAAGGGATGCTGCTGCCGACGATCCACGCGTTCTGCATGCCCGTGTTCGATGCGGTCGGCGAACTCGCGCTCGCGATCGTCGCGCTCGGCCAGGAAGGCTCGTTCGACATTGCATGGGGCGGCGAGATCGACACGGCGCTGCGCGCCTGCGCGCAGAAATTGTCTTACGAACTCGGCTATAGTCCCGACGCGCGCGACGCCTGACGCACGCGGTACCCGCCGCGTCACACGGCGCGAACGCGCTGCGCATTCGACAGTCCGATTCCTGTGGCGCGCTTGCGCGCCCGACGTCACGCGAGTGCCCCGATCCTGTTCCGATGCCCATGCAGCCTGCCGACCTCCGCCCGAGTCACGTCTTGCCCCGCCGCTGGCTGCGCGTGGGCATTGCGCTCGTCGTCGTGCTGGCGCTGCACGCGCTCGCCGCATTCTGGCTGATGCGCAATCGCGATGCGTTCACGCCGCCCACGCCCGCCGAAGTCCCCGTGCAGATCGAACTGCTGAAACCGCAACCGATCGAGCGCCAGCCCGCGCCGCCCGCGCCGAAGCCGGTCGAGCGTCCGGCCGCACCCGCGCCGGCGAAGCCCAAGGCCGCCGCACCGAAACCCGCGCCGGAGCCGGTCCTCACGTCGACACAGACGGCCGAACGCGGCGAGCCGCCGGCCGCCGCGTCTGCGGCGAGTGATGTGCCAGGCGCGTCGGGCGCACATGCCGCGTCCGCCGCCGGCGCCGCCAGCGCCGCAACGCCGGGCCCCGCGACGAACGGCGTGAAGTTCAACGCGCCGCCCTCCGGCGACCTGCAGTACGACACGTTCTACAACGGCATGCAGAACATGATCGGCACGATCCACTGGCGCACCGACGGGCGCACCTACGATCTGTCGGTGTCGATGCCCGTGCCGTTCGTCGGCCCGTTCACCTATCGCAGCGAAGGCCGCATCGACGCGTTCGGCGTCGCCCCCGACCGTTACGTCGAGAAGCGTGGCAAGCGGCCGGAAGACATCGCGATCTTCAACCGCGAGATCCGGCAGGTCGTGTTCACGCGCACGCCGAACAACGCGCCGCTGCCCGACGGCGTGCAAGACCGCTTCAGCATGCTGATGCAGCTGTCGGGGCTCGTGCGGGGCAATCCCTCTGCATACAAGCCGGGCGTCACGCAGCAGTTCTCCGTGATCGACAACAACAGTGGCGAGACCTGGCCGATCACCGTGATCGGCGACGAGCAGGTGCAGACGCAGACGGGCATCATCGGCGCGCGGCACTTCATGCGCCTGCCGCGGCGCGACGGCGACACGCGCCGCATCGACATGTGGCTCGCGCCGTCGCTCGGCTGGCTGCCCGCGCGGCTCGTGCAGACCGAACCGAACGGCGCGCAGATCGAGCTGTTGTGGCATGGCCGGCTCGCGGCGCCAGACGCGCCGCCCGACGCGGACCCGGCAGGCGGCGCCACGCATGCGCCCGCCGGTGCAACGACGCCCGACGCATCGGCCGCTCCCGCCACGGAACCGGCACAACCCGCACCGCCGGCTACCGTGCAACCGCCGGCACAACCGGCTGCACCATCCGCGCCATCCCCTGTCACACCGCCTGTCACACAGTGAACTCGCGAGCGGACGCGCGCGATTCGGCAATTTCGACCGATTACAGATTTCCGTGAAATCGCCGATGACACTCTTTAACAACTATTTCAGTCCACCGGCAGACAATGGGAAACGTTTCATAGACATCGGCTTCTAACCGATACACCCCACGCACACGGGAACGGGGTGTGCAGCGCAAGCCCCTTGAAACCGGCAAGGCTCACCCCACCTAGGGGACAACAAGGCCAGATGCCACTGCGAAGAGGAGTGCCGCCATGCAAATGATCTACAACAGCCCCAACTACTGCGTCGTCGAATTCGCGCCGCAGGCCGGCCATCACCTGATGAATGCCGGCGGATATGAAATCGTCGACAAGAACGCGCAGCGCGAAATCTTCATCGACGGCGAACTTGCCGAACGATTCCGCGCGCACGTGAAGCAGTTGATCGAGGACGAGCCGTCGCTCGACGAAGTCGACGAATTCCTCGGACAATTCGACAGCCTGATGATGATGCCCGTCGTGCTGCACTGACGACCCGCGGCCCGGCGCCTTGCGCGGCCGGGCCATTCGCCGCGCATCGACGCGGCGCCGCGTGCACTCCGATCATGCCCCCGCCCGGTTCGCCAGGCGGGGGTTTTTCATTGGGCGGCCCGACCGGCGCGGCGCAAGGCCGGGCGGGCCCCATGCGCACCGGCTACAATGACGGTTTTCCCGTCTTCGCCGGTCTTTCGCCCATGTCTGCGACTCCTCTCGCCGCCTCCGTCCCGCTCGACGCACCCTACACGCGCGGCGCCGCTCTGCCTGCGCTGCTGAAATCGCGGATCCTGATTCTCGACGGCGCGATGGGCACGATGATCCAGCGCTACAAGCTCGACGAAGCCGCCTATCGCGGCGAGCGCTTCAAGGATTTCCCGCGCGACATCAAGGGCAACAACGAGCTGCTGTCGATCACGCAGCCGCAGATCATCCGCGAGATCCACGACCAGTACTTCGCGGCCGGCGCCGACATCGTCGAGACCAACACGTTCGGCGCGACGACCGTCGCGCAGGCCGACTACGGGATGGAAGATCTCGTCGTCGAGATGAATATCGAATCGGCGAAGCTCGCACGCGAAGCGGCCGCGAAATACGCGACGCCCGACAAACCGCGCTTCGTCGCGGGCGCGATCGGGCCGACGCCGAAAACGGCGAGCATCTCGCCGGACGTCAACGACCCGGGCGCACGCAACGTCACGTTCGACGAGCTGCGCGCGTCGTACTACCAGCAGGCGAAGGCGCTGCTCGACGGCGGCGTCGACCTGTTCCTCGTCGAGACGATCTTCGACACGCTGAACGCGAAGGCCGCACTGTTCGCGCTCGACGAGCTGTTCGAG
Source organism: Burkholderia puraquae (assembly GCF_002099195.1). Classification (GTDB taxonomy): domain Bacteria; phylum Pseudomonadota; class Gammaproteobacteria; order Burkholderiales; family Burkholderiaceae; genus Burkholderia; species Burkholderia puraquae. The sequence continues at coordinate 8,798 of NZ_NBYX01000024.1, forward strand.
GACACCGGCGAGCGCCTGCCGATCATGATCTCGGGCACCGTCACCGATGCGTCGGGCCGGATCCTGTCGGGCCAGACGGTCGAGGCATTCTGGAATTCGCTGCGCCACGCGAAGCCGCTCACGTTCGGCCTGAACTGCGCGCTCGGCGCGGCGCTGATGCGCCCGTACATCGCCGAGCTCGCGAAGCTGTGCGACACCTACGTGTCGTGCTACCCGAACGCGGGCCTGCCGAACCCGATGAGCGACACGGGTTTCGACGAGACGCCGGACGTCACGTCGGGCCTCCTGAAGGAATTCGCGCAAGCCGGTCTCGTGAACCTCGCGGGCGGCTGCTGCGGCACGACGCCCGAACACATCGCCGAGATCGCGAAGGCGCTCGCCGACGTGAAGCCGCGCCGCTGGCCGAACCAGTACAGCGACAACGCCTGACCCGACCGCCCACGCCCTTCATCACCAGAATTCGCACCGCCATGACCGATCACATGATGCGCCTCGCCGGCCTCGAGCCGTTCAACGTCACGTCCGGGACGCTCTTCATCAACGTCGGCGAACGCACCAACGTCACCGGCTCGAAGGCGTTCGCACGCATGATCCTCAACGGCCAGTTCGACGAGGCGCTCGCCGTCGCGCGCCAGCAGGTCGAGAACGGCGCGCAGGTGATCGACATCAACATGGACGAGGCGATGCTCGATTCGAAGGCGGCGATGGTGCGCTTCCTGAATCTCATCGCATCGGAGCCGGACATCGCGCGCGTGCCGATCATGATCGACTCATCGAAGTGGGACGTGATCGAGGCGGGCCTCAAGTGCGTGCAGGGCAAGGCGATCGTGAACTCGATCTCGCTGAAGGAAGGCGAGGAGGCGTTCCGCCACCACGCGAACCTGATCCGCCGCTATGGCGCGGCGGCCGTCGTGATGGCATTCGACGAGACGGGCCAGGCCGATACGTACGCGCGCAAGACCGAGATCTGCAAGCGCTCGTACGACTTCCTCGTGAACGAAGTCGGCTTCCCGCCGGAAGACATCATCTTCGACCCGAACATCTTCGCGGTCGCGACCGGCATCGAGGAGCACAACAACTACGCGGTCGATTTCATCGAGGCGACCCGCTGGATCAAGCAGAACCTGCCGTACGCGAAGGTGAGCGGCGGCGTGTCGAACGTGTCGTTCTCGTTCCGCGGCAACGACCCGGTGCGCGAGGCGATCCACACCGTGTTCCTGTACCACGCGATCCAGGCGGGGATGGACATGGGCATCGTGAACGCGGGCCAGCTCGGCGTGTACGCCGATCTCGACGCTGAGCTGCGCGAGCGTGTCGAGGACGTGATCCTGAACCGCCGTGACGATTCGACCGACCGCCTGCTCGAGATCGCCGACAAGTTCAAGGCGGGGGGCGCGAAGAAGGAAGAGAACCTCGAGTGGCGCAACCAGCCGGTCGAGAAGCGGCTCTCGCACGCGCTCGTGCACGGCATCACGACCTTCATCGTCGAGGATACCGAAGAAGTGCGCGCGAAGATCGACGCGGCGGGCGGGCGCCCGATCAACGTGATCGAAGGGCCGCTGATGGACGGGATGAACATCGTCGGCGACCTGTTCGGCCAGGGCAAGATGTTCCTGCCGCAGGTCGTGAAATCGGCGCGCGTGATGAAGCAGGCGGTCGCGCACCTGATCCCGTTCATCGAGGAAGAAAAGCGCCTGCTCGCGGAAGCGGGCGGCGACGTGCGCGCGAAGGGCAAGATCGTCATCGCGACCGTGAAGGGCGACGTGCACGACATCGGCAAGAACATCGTGTCGGTCGTGCTCCAGTGCAACAACTTCGAAGTCGTCAACATGGGCGTGATGGTCCCGTGCAACGAGATCCTCGCGAAGGCGAAGGTCGAGGGCGCGGACATCATCGGGCTGTCTGGCCTCATCACGCCGAGCCTGGAGGAAATGGCGTACGTCGCGTCCGAAATGCAGCGCGACGACTACTTCCGCGTGAAGAAGATCCCGCTGCTGATCGGCGGCGCGACCACCTCGCGCGTGCACACGGCCGTGAAGATCGCGCCGCACTACGAAGGCCCGGTGGTCTACGTGCCGGACGCGTCGCGCTCGGTGTCGGTCGCGTCGAGCCTGCTGTCCGACGAAGGCGCGGCGAAGTACCTCGACGAGCTGAAGTCCGACTACGAACGCATCCGCGACCAGCACGCGAACCGCAAGGCGCAGCCGATGGTCACGCTCGCCGAGGCCCGCGCGAACAAGACCAAGATCGACTGGGCGGGCTACCAGCCCGTGAAGCCGAAGTTCATCGGCCGCCGCGTATTCAAGAACTACGACCTGAACGAGCTCGCGAACTACATCGACTGGGGCCCGTTCTTCCAGACCTGGGATCTCGCGGGCCCGTACCCGGCGATCCTGAACGACGAGATCGTCGGCGAATCGGCGCGCCGCGTGTTCTCCGACGCGAAATCGATGCTCGCGCGCCTGATCCAGGGCCGCTGGCTGACCGCGAGCGGCGTGATCTCGCTGCTGCCGGCGAATACCGTCAACGGCGACGACATCGAGATCTACAGCGACGAGTCGCGCTCGGAAGTGCTGCTCACGTGGCGCAACCTGCGCCAGCAGAGCGTGCGCCCCGTGGTCGACGGCGTGATGCGGCCGAACCGCTCGCTCGCCGACTTCATCGCGCCGAAGGAATCGGGCGTCGCCGATTACATCGGAATGTTCGCGGTGACGGCCGGCCTCGGCGTCGACGTGAAGGAAAAGCAGTTCGAAGCCGACCACGACGACTACAGCGCGATCATGCTGAAGGCGCTCGCCGACCGCTTCGCGGAAGCATTCGCGGAAGCGATGCACGCACGCGTGCGGCGCGAGCTGTGGGGCTACGCGAGCGGCGAAACGCTCGACAACGATGCGCTGATCGCGGAAAAGTACGCAGGCATCCGCCCGGCACCCGGCTACCCGGCCTGCCCCGACCACCTCGTGAAGCGCGACATGTTCGACGTGCTGCGCGCGGACGAGATCGGCATGAGCGTGACCGACTCGCTGGCGATGCTGCCGGCCGCGAGCGTGTCGGGCTTCTATCTCGCGCATCCGGACAGCACGTATTTCTCGGTCGGCAAAATCGGGCAGGATCAGCTCGAGGACTATGCGCAGCGCATGGCGCTGTCGCTCGACGACGCGCGCCGCGCGCTCGCGCCGCAGCTCTGATCGTCCCTTCGACGGGCGCGCTGCCGCGCGCTATCGTCAGACAAAAGAAAAAGCCCGCTCGGAAGCGGGCTTTTTTCTGCCTTTCGATCCTTTCGGACGGCCGGCCAAGAAGGCTCAGAAACCCCAGTGCACGTCGGCTTCGCCGGCTTTCGCTTCGCGCAGCATCGTGAGGAAGGGTGCGACGCGCTGCGCCAGGCTCGGCGGCACTTCGTGGTGCGCGTGGTCGGCTTCGTCCTCGTGGAAATGGCCGGCGTGCTCGGCGCGCTCCTGCTTCGCCTGCGCGACCGCGCCTTCCAGCTTGGCGATCGCGTGGTCCAGTTCGTCGTGCGTAATCACTCCGCGCTCGCCCAGCTGCTTGCCGACGAGACCCAGCACATACACGGCGAAATCCTTCAGCACGTCGAGATCCTGTGCCGCCTTGCTCTTGAACGTAATCATGACAATTCCCTTTTCATCTTGTTGTGCCTGCGCGACGCGGTTGGGGAACGCCGGCAGACCGGCGTCCGGCCTCGCGGACGCGGGCCGCCTGAGCGGCATATTAGCACCTGTTAAAATTCTGCGATCCCTGAAACGCGCGCTTAAAAAGCGTGCCGGCGGGCCGGCGTTTCCGGCCGCCACCAACGAAGCCTTCTACCAGCATGCTGCCAGCACACAAACAGACCCTCGAAGCCCTGCTCGCGGATAGCGTCAAGCAGGTCGCACACGCGCTGAAAGGCGCCGACGCGGCGTTCGTCGCCCCCGTCATCACGCTGGAGCGCCCGAAGGTCGCCGCGCACGGCGACGTCGCGTGCAACGTCGCGATGCAGCTCGCAAAGCCGCTCGGCACGAACCCGCGCCAGCTCGCCGAGCAGATCGTCGCAGCCCTCACCGCCCAGCCGGGCGCGCAAGGCCTCGTCGAAGCCGCCGAGATCGCCGGCCCCGGCTTCATCAACCTGCGCCTGTCGGCCGCCGCGAAGCAGGCGGTGATCGCCGCCGTGTTCGACCAGGGCCGCGCGTTCGGCACGTCGGATCGCGAGAAAGGCAAGCAAGTACTGCTCGAATTCGTGTCGGCCAACCCGACCGGCCCGCTGCACGTCGGCCACGGCCGCCAGGCCGCGCTCGGCGACGTGCTCGCGAACGTGATCGCGAGCCAGGGCTACGCGGTGCACCGCGAGTTCTACTACAACGACGCGGGCGTGCAGATCGGCAACCTCGCGATCTCGACGCAGGCGCGCGCACGCGGCCTGAAGCCGGGCGACGCGGGCTGGCCGGAAGCCGCGTACAACGGCGAATACATCGCCGACATCGCACGCGACTTCCTGAACGGCGAGACGGTCGCCGCGTCGGACGGCGAGCCGGTCAAGGGCACGGGCGACGTCGAGGATCTCGACGCGATCCGCAAGTTCGCGGTCACGTACCTGCGTCGCGAGCAGGACATGGACCTGCAGGCGTTCGGCGTGAAGTTCGACCAGTACTACCTCGAGTCGTCGCTGTACAGCGAAGGCCGGGTCGAGAAGACGGTCGACGCGCTGATCAAGGCCGGCATGACCTACGAGCAGGACGGCGCGCTGTGGCTGCGCACGACCGACGAAGGCGACGACAAGGATCGCGTGATGCGCAAGTCGGACGGCACGTACACGTACTTCGTGCCGGACGTCGCGTACCACGTGACGAAGTGGGAGCGCGGCTTCACGAAGGTGATCAACATCCAGGGTTCGGACCACCACGGCACGATCGCGCGCGTGCGCGCCGGCCTGCAAGGCCTGCACATCGGGATCCCGAAGGGCTACCCCGACTACGTGCTGCACAAGATGGTCACCGTGATGCGCGACGGCCAGGAAGTGAAGATCTCGAAGCGCGCGGGCAGCTACGTGACGGTGCGCGACCTGATCGAATGGTCGGGTGGCGCGGCGGCGGGCCAGGAAGCAGCGCCCGACCTGATCGACGAAGCGACCATCACGCGCGGCCGCGACGCGGTGCGGTTCTTCCTGATCTCGCGCAAGGCCGATACCGAGTTCGTGTTCGACATCGACCTCGCGCTGAAACAGAACGACGAAAACCCGGTCTATTACGTCCAGTACGCGCATGCGCGGATCTGCTCGGTGCTCAACGAGCTGAAGTCGCGCTACAACGTCGACGCTGCCCAGCTGCCGGGCGCCGACCTGTCGCAGCTGACGAGCGCGCAAGCGGCGTCGCTGATGCAGAAGCTGGCCGAGTACCCGGACATGCTCACGCACGCGGCAAACGAGCTGGCGCCGCACGCGGTTGCGTTCTACCTGCGTGACCTCGCTGGCGAATTCCACTCGTTCTACAATGCGGAGCGCGTGCTGGTCGACGACGAAGCGCCGCGCAATGCGCGCGCCGCGCTCCTCGCCGCGACCCGGCAGGTGCTCGAGAACGGTCTGGCGGTGCTCGGCGTGTCCGCGCCCGCCAAGATGTAAGGCAGCAAGCGGCCCGAATCGGGCAGCGAATGGCTGCGGCAGGAGCGCCCGCCGCAGCCTTTTCACGATTCTTTTTGCAGGTGACTCAAGCAATGGCACAACCACGCCGAACTTCGAAGCAATCGAAACAAGCCGGAGGAACATTTCTTGGAATCGTGCTGGGCCTGATCGTCGGCCTCGCGATCGCCGTGGTGGTGGCGCTCTACATCACGCGTTCCCCGTCGCCGTTCGTGTCGAAGGTCGCGCCGCCGCCCGCCGACAACGGCGCGAGCCAGCCGCAGCAGTTCGATCCGAACCGCGCGCTGCAGGGCAAGACGCCGGGCCAGCCGGTGCCGCAGGCCGCACAGCCCGCGCCGCCGAACACCGCGCCCGGCCAGGCCGCGAACCAGACCCAGGGCGGCCTGCTGCCCGAGCCGCAGATCGTCGAAGTGCCGCCGTCGGCCAACGGGTCGAGCGGCTCGAACAACACGGGCAGTTCGAGCAATACGACCGCGTCGAACAATACGTCGTCGGGCAACGGCGTCGCCGTCGCGCCGAAGCCGGCCGACACCACGCCGCCGCCGAAGAAGACGCAGCAAGCGCAGCAGCAACAGCAGCAAGGCGGCGAGGACGACCTCGCACGCTTCGCCGCGCAGAAGCAGGCCCAGCAAGCCGCCGCGCAAAAGCAGCAACAGCAGCAACAGGCTGCGAACACGCCGAAGCCGACCTCGTCGGCCACGGCCGCCGCGACAGCGAAGCCGCCGACCGCGAACGACGCGAATACCGGCTACTTCCTGCAGGTGGGCGCGTACAAGACGGAAGGCGACGCCGAGCAGCAGCGCGCGCGCCTCGGCTTCCAGGGCTTCGAGTCGAAGGTGTCGAAGCGCGATGTCAGCGGCGTGACGTATTTCCGCGTGCGTGTCGGCCCGTTCTCGAAGTTCGAGGATATGAACTCGGCCCGCCAGCGCCTGTCCGATGCAGGTGTCGACACGGCGGTGATCCGTTTCACGAAGCAGTAAGCAACCTGCCGAGCCCACTCAGAACCCGTTACGTTCCGTAACCCGAGCAACTGATTCGACGTTCACAACATGAAAAAACTGCTTAGCACGCTCCTTCTGTCCCTAGGCCTGGCCGCCGGCCTCGCGCAGGCTTCGCCCGCCGCACCGGTCGCCGGCAAGGACTTCGAGGTGATGAAGTCGCCGCAGCCGGTGTCCGCGCCGGCCGGCAAGGTCGAGGTGATCGAATTCTTCTGGTACGGCTGCCCGCACTGCTACGAATTCGAGCCGACGATCGAGGCCTGGGTGAAGAAGCAGGGCAACAACATCGACTTCAAGCGCGTCCCGGTCGCATTCCGTGACGATTTCGTCCCGCACTCGAAGCTGTTCTACGCGGTGTCCGCGCTCGGCATCTCCGAGAAGGTCACGCCGGCGATCTTCAACGCGATCCACAAGCAGAAGAACTACCTGCTGACGCCGCAGGCACAGGCCGACTTCCTGGCCACGCAGGGCGTCGACAAGAAGCAGTTCACGGACGCGTACAACTCGTTCAGCGTGCAGGGTGAAGTGAACCAGTCGGCCAAGCTGCTGAAGGACTACGCGATCGACGGCGTGCCGACGGTCGTCGTCCAGGGCAAGTACAAGACGGGCCCCGCCTACACGAACAGCATCCCCGGCACCGCCCAGGTGCTCGACTTCCTCGTGAAGCAGGTTCAGGACAAGAAGCTCTGATCCCCGCCCGCGCGCCGGCATGACTACTCCGCTGAAGGTCTTCATCACCGGCGCATCGAGCGGCCTCGGCCTCGCGATGGCCGAGGAATACGCCCGCCAGGGCGCCACGCTCGCACTCGTCGCGCGACGCACCGATGCCCTCGATGCGTTCGCGCGGCGCTTCCCGAAGCTGTCCATCTCCGTCTATTCCGCCGACGTGCGCGACGCCGACGCGCTCGCGACGGCCGCCGCGTCGTTCATCGCGACGCACGGCTGCCCCGACGTCGTGATCGCGAACGCAGGTATCAGCCAGGGCGCCGTCACGGGCCAGGGCGATCTCGCGACGTTCCGCGACGTGATGGACATCAACTACTACGGGATGGTCGCGACGTTCGAGCCGTTCGTCGGCCCGATGACGGCCGCGCGCCACGGCACGCTGGTCGGCGTCGCGAGCGTCGCCGGCGTGCGCGGCCTGCCTGGGTCCGGCGCGTACAGCGCGTCGAAATCGGCCGCGATCAAGTACCTCGAATCGCTGCGCGTCGAGCTGCGGCCGGCCGGCGTCGGCGTCGTGACGATCGCGCCCGGCTACATCCGCACGCCGATGACCGCACACAACCCGTACCGGATGCCGTTCCTGATGGACGCCGACCGCTTCGCCGCGCGTGCAGCCCAGGCGATCGCGCGGCAGCACGCGTTCCGCGTGATTCCGTGGCAGATGGGCGTCGTCGCGAAGGTGCTGCACGTACTGCCGCGCTGGCTGTACGACCGCCTGTTCGAGAAGGCGCCGCGCAAGCCGAAAGCCGGCGCGCACTGATCGGCCGACGAACCGGCCCGCATGAAGTATCGCGGGCCGCTTCTCTGCTTCTCTGCTTCTCTGCTTCTCTGCTTCTCTGCTTCTCTGCTTCTCTGCTTCTCTGCTTCTCTGCTTCTCTGCTTCTCTGCTTCTCTGCTTCGCCCACCGCCACCATGCATCACCGCACCGACGCCTAGCCGCTTCGATGCTTCGATTCACGGCACACCCGCGCCGTCCCCGCCGCACCGCTGTCCAGCGCCCCCAGCGCCAGCCCTCCTCTTCCCGCCGCCCCAACACCCGTTCCGTCGCGAACGCAGCCGTTTTTCGTTCAATTCACCGCGTTCAGGCGCTTTTTTCACGCGTCGCGCGCTTTGACGGTATGCTATTCGCCAGCCGCGCCGGCCCTGCCCGCTTCCGGGCCGCGCCCGCATCCCGTCACCCAGCAAAAAACACAAGCCACGTGGGAGATCCTATGCAGGTCAAGCTGTTCGCCGCGGCCACGCTCGCCGCCGCCCTCGCCGCCCCCGGCCTCGCCGCCGCCAAGCCGCTCACCGTCTGCACGGAATCGAGCCCGGACGGCTTCGACGTCGTGCAGTACAACTCGCTCGTCACCACCAACGCATCGGCCGACGTGATCTTCAACACGCTCGTGTCGTACGACGAAGCCGCGAAGAAGGTCGTGCCCGCACTCGCCGACAAATGGGAGGCGAGCGCCGACGGCCTCACGTACACGTTCCACCTGCGCCCGAACGTCGCGTTCCAGACCACCGACTACTTCAAGCCGGGCCGCGCGCTCGACGCGGACGATGTCGTGTTCACGTTCTCGCGGATGCTCGACGATTCGAACCCGTGGCACAAGGTGGCCGGCGCGAGCGGCTTCCCGCACGCGCAGTCGATGGGCCTCGTGAAGCTCGTGAAGTCGGTCACGAAGGTCGACGACAGCACGGTGAAGTTCGTGCTGAACGAGCCGAACGCGACGTTCGTGCCGATCCTGACGATGGGCTTCGCGTCGATCTACTCGGCCGAATACGCGGACCAGTTGCTGAAGGCCGGCAAGCAGGCCGACCTGAACGCGAAGCCGGTCGGCACCGGCCCGTTCGTGCTGAAGAGCTACACGAAAGACGCGCTGATCCGCTACGACGCGAACCCGACCTACTGGGGCGCGAAGCCGAAGGTCGACCGGCTGATCTATGCGATCACCCCCGACCCGTCGGTGCGACTGCAGAAGCTAAAGGCCGGCGAATGCCAGGTCGCGCTGTCGCCGAAGCCGCAGGACGTGCTCGCCGCGAAGGGTGAAAGCGCGCTGAAGGTCGTGCAGACGCCTGCGTTCATGACCGCGTTCGTCGCATTGAACACGCAGAAGAAGCCGCTCGACAACGACAAGGTGCGCGAGGCGCTGAACCTCGCGTTCGACCGCGCGACCTACCTGAAGGTCGTGTTCGACAACACCGCGACGGCCGCGAACAACCCGTATCCGCCGAACACGTGGAGCTACGCGAAGGATGTCGCGCCGTATGCGTACGATCCCGCGAAGGCCAAGCAGTTGCTCGCGCAGGCCGGCTTCCCGAACGGCTTCTCGACGACGATCTGGACGCGCCCGACCGGTAGCGTGCTGAACCCGAATCCGAAGGTCGGCGCGGAGCTGCTGCAGGCCGATCTCGCGAAGATCGGCGTGAAGGCCGAAGTCAAGGTGATCGAATGGGGCGAGCTGATCAAGCAGGCGAAGCTCGGCCAGCATGACATGCTGTTCATGGGCTGGGCCGGCGACAACGGCGATCCGGACAACTACCTGTCGCCGCTGTTCAGCTGCAACGCGGTGAAGTCGGGCATCAACTTCGCGCGCTTCTGCGACACGCAGCTCGACAAGCTGATCGCCGACGGCAAGTCGACCGCCGACCAGGCCAAGCGCGCGAAGCTGTACGAAGCCGCGCAGAAGATCATCCACGACCAGGCGCTGTGGATTCCGCTCGGCTATCCGACCGCGGCCGCGCTCACGCGCACGAACGTGAGCGGCTATCACGTGAGCCCGTTCGGCCGGCAGAACTTCACGACCGTCGCCGTGCAGTAACGCGACCCGCGCGCGTGGCGCGCAAGCGACGGTGCGTCGGGCCGTCGCTTGCGGCCCGCGCGCCGCACTTGCTACACTGCGCGCTCATTCCTCATACCGGACGCCAGCCAAAGTGAACAACTAAGCCTTCCCAAAATGTTTTCGCCGCCGTGCCACGCACGCCGCGCGCGAAGGTCTTCACGCATTTTCGGAGGTGCTTATGGCTGCTGCCACGCCCACCGGCGCGCTCGTCGCGCTCCATCACGTTTCCTTCCGCTTCGACGACGGCGTCACGCTGTTCGACTCGCTCGACCTTTCCATCGACCGCACGCCGACCGGCATCGTCGGCCGCAACGGCATCGGCAAGAGCCAGCTCGCGCAACTGATCGCGGGCCGCTGCGCGCCCAGCGCGGGGACGATCGAGCGGCATACGCACGTCGTCTACGTCGCGCAGCAGCACGACGACGACCACGTAGCGGCCGGCCCGCGAACCGTCGCGCAGATAGCCGCGCTCGATGCGCCGCTCGGCGCGCTTGCACGCGTCGCCGACGGTCGCGCGGAGCCGCACGACTTCGACCTGATCGGCGATCGCTGGGATCTCGCGGAACGGCTGCGCAACGCGCTCGACGCGGCCGGCCTGCACGACGTGCATCCCGACACGCCCGCGCAGGCACTGAGCGGCGGCCAGCTCGCGCGCGTCGCGCTGATCGGCGCGTTGCTGTCCGGTGCCGGCCTGCTCGTGCTCGACGAACCGACCAACCATCTCGATGCGCCGGGCCGCGCCTGGCTGCGCGCGGCGCTCGACGGCTGGCGCGGGGGCGTCGTCATCGTGAGCCACGACCGTGCGCTGCTCGCCGACGTGCAGCGCATCGTCGAGCTGACGCCGCACGGTGTGCGCTCGTACGGCGGCAACTACGCGCTCTACCGCGCGCAGCGCGACGCCGAACAGGATGCCGCGCAGTCTGCGCTCGACAACGCGCGCGCCGAACGCGGACGCGTCAGGCGAAAGCTTGAACAGGAACACGACACGATCCAGCGCCACGCGGCCGCGTCGCTACGCGATGCGAAGACGGCCAACCTGTCGTCGATGGCGCGTCAGAGCCGCAAGGGCGCGGCGCGCAGCATCATGGGCACGGTGCGGCGCCATCAGAACGAATTCAAGGCGACGCTCGATAAACGCGTGCAGGAAGCGGCCGCGCGCGTCGAAGCCGACGCGCCCGTGCTCGTGTCGCTGCCGGGCACCGAAGTCAGCGCGCGCCGTCAGCTGTTCACGCTCGAACGCGCACACCTGCCGTGGCGCATCGCCGGCGCAGCCGATGCAATCACGTGGTCGGCAAGCGGCCCCGTGCGCATCGCGCTGACCGGCCCGAACGGCTGCGGCAAATCGACGTTGCTGCGGATGCTCGCGGGCGAACTCGCGCCGCGCTCAGGGGAATGCACGACGCACGTGAGCGCCGCGTATCTCGACCAGCGGCTCGCGCTGCTCGATCCCGAGCGTTCGATCGTCGAGCAACTGGGGCTGCTCGATACGCCGCTCGCCGAAGGCGACCTGCGCAGCCGGCTCGCGCTGCTGCAGCTCGATGCGGCGCGCGCGACGCAGCCGGCGCGGCAGCTGAGCGGCGGCGAACGGCTGAAGGCCGCGCTCGCCTGCGCGTTGTGGCGCGGCACGCCCGCGCAACTGCTGCTGCTCGACGAGCCGACCAATCACCTCGATCTCGAATCGGTGCGTGCGATCGAAGCCGCGCTGGCCGGCTTCCCCGGTGCGATCGTGGTCGCGTCGCACGACACCGCGTTTCTCGCGGCGCTCGACCCAACGCACACGATGCAATGGCATCGCGACGGGTGGCGCTACGAACCCGTCGCGTGACGCACACGAAGCGGTATCAGCCGGCGGTGCGGAACCGCAGCACGCCGTCGTCGCCCTGCTCGCGCACGAGCTCGCCCGCGAGCCACAGCAAGTTCAGGTGCGCGAGCGCCTCGCCGAGCGCGAAGGTCATCTGGTGGATGTCGAGCTCGCGGCGGCGGAACATGATCGGCACGATGTCGGCCGCGCTCATCGGCTTTTCAGCGCACGCGACGCGCACTTCGGCCAGGCGCGCATCGTGGTGTTCGCGCAGTTGCGCGATGCGCGTGCGCACGCCGCGGAACGGCTTGCCGTGCGACGGCAGCACCAGCGTATCGGGCGCCATCGTCTCGTAGCGGCCGAGCGATTCGAGGTACAGCGCGAGCGGGTTCGCTTCCGGCTCGAGGTCGAACACGGACACGTTCGTCGAGATGCGCGGCAGCACCATGTCGCCGGAGATCAGCACGCCGTCCGCTTCGCTGTGCAGCGCGCAATGTTCAGGCGAATGGCCGAAGCCGGTCACGACACGCCACGTGCGCGCGCCGATCGTCACCGCGTCGCCTTCACGCAGGCGCCGGTAGCGCGGCGGCACGGCCGGCACGAGATCCGAGTAGTAGTGGCGGCGGTTGCGCAGCTTGTCGAGCGCGGCCGGATCGGTCAGCCCGTGGCGGGCAAAATGATCGGCAGCAGCCGCGCCGCCCGCGTTCGAGCCGTTGCCGGCCGCCATCAGGCAGCCGAACAGGTACTCGCCGAGCGTCATCCACAGCCGCACGTTCCAGCGGCCCTTGTCGCCGCCTTCGCACAGCCAGTTCGCGAGGCCGAAGTGATCGGGGTGGCAGTGCGTGACGAGCACACGCAGCACGGGCAGCCCGTCGAGATGCGTGTCGAAGATCTGCTCCCAGTGCGTGCGGATCGCGTCCGACGAGATCCCGCAATCGACGATCGTCCAGCCGGCCTGCCCGTCGATCTCGTCGCGCAGCAACCAGAGGTTGATGTGATCGAGCGAGAACGGCAGCGGCATGCGCAGCCAGCGCACGCCGGGCGCGACCTCGAACGTGTCGCCCGCGGCGGGCAGCGTGTCGGCGAAGGGATAGTCGAGTTGGTGTTCCAGTGCGTTCATCGGTGGGGCGTCTCGTCGTTATCGGTGCGAATGCCCGCCGGCGGCAGGCCGCGGCGGGCGGTGCGTCGATTCTATCGCCGTCCTGCGCAACGCGTGCCCGGCGGCGGCCGGCCCGTCAAAAAAAGTTCGTGCCAGAATCGGTTCCGTACCCGTATCTTTACGCGAAGATGCACCGAACGGCACCCAACGGCACATAACCCACCGCCTGCCGGCCGGCCGCGCATCGCCGCAAAGTCCTTGAACCGCCCGCTTGGGCGCTAAAATGACGAGTGCTTACAGCCCCTCCCGAACGAGCCTGCACGCAATGAATCACTTCCCCAAACTGCTGTCTTCGCAGATCGGTTTCGACGTCGCGCAGACGATGCTCGAAAACTTCGACCGTCACTACCGGATCTTCCGCGAGGCGGCCGTCGAGGCGAAGACGCTGTACGAGCAAGGCGACTGGCACGGGCTGCAGCGGCTCGCCCGCGAGCGGATCACGTCGTACGACGATCGCGTGCAGGAATGCGTCGAGGTGCTGGAAGACGAGTACGACGCGGAGAACATCGACGACGAAGTGTGGCAGCAGATCAAGCTGCACTACATCGGCCTGCTCACGTCGCACCGCCAGCCCGAGTGCGCGGAGACCTTCTTCAATTCGGTGTGCTGCAAGATCCTGCACCGCTCGTACTTCAGCAACGATTTCATCTTCGTGCGCCCGGCGATCTCGACCGAGTATCTCGAGAACGACGAGCCGGCCGCGAAGCCGACCTACCGCGCGTACTATCCGGGCACCGACGGGCTCGCGGCCACGCTCGAGCGCATCGTCACGAACTTCCAGCTCGATCCGCCGTTCGACGATCTCCCGCGCGACATCGCGTGCGTGATGCAGGCGATCCACGACGAATTCGGCCACTTCGACGAAGCGCCGAATTTCCAGATCCACGTGCTGTCGTCGCTGTTCTTCCGCAACAAGAGCGCGTACATCGTCGGCCGCATCATCAACGCCGACCGCGTGCTGCCGTTCGCGGTGCCGATCCGCCACGTGCGCCCTGGCGTGCTCGCGCTCGACACCGTGCTGCTGCGCCGCGACCAGCTGATGATCATCTTCGGCTTCTCGCACTCGTATTTCCTCGTCGACATGGGCGTGCCGTCCGCCTACGTCGACTTCCTGTGCACGATCATGCCGGGCAAGCCGAAGGCGGAGATCTACACGTCGGTCGGCCTGCAGAAGCAGGGCAAGAACCTGTTCTATCGCGACCTGCTGCACCATCTGTCGCATTCGAGCGACCGCTTCATCATCGCGCCCGGGATCAAGGGCCTCGTGATGCTCGTGTTCACGCTGCCGTCGTTCCCGTACGTGTTCAAGATCATCAAGGACCACTTCCCGCCGCCGAAGGAAACGACGCGCGCGCAGATCATGGAGAAGTACCAGCTCGTGAAGCGCCACGACCGCCTCGGGCGGATGGCCGACACGCTCGAGTATTCGAGCGTCGCGCTGCCGCTCGCGCGGCTCGACCACGCGCTCGTGCGCGAGCTGGAAAAGGAAGTGCCGTCGCTGCTCGAATACGAGGACGGCAATCTCGTGATCAAGCACCTGTACATCGAGCGCCGGATGACGCCGCTCAACCTGTACCTGCAGAACGGCAGCGCTACCGACATCGAGCACGGCGTGAAGGAGTACGGCAACGCGGTGAAGGAGCTGATGAAGGCGAACATCTTCCCCGGCGACATGCTGTACAAGAACTTCGGCGTCACGCGCCACGGCCGCGTCGTGTTCTACGACTACGACGAGATCGAGTACCTGACCGACTGCAACGTGCGCCGCGTGCCGCCGCCGCGCCACGAGGAAGACGAGCTGTCCGGCGAACCGTGGTATACCGTCGGCCCGCACGACATCTTTCCGGAGACCTACGGGCCGTTCCTGCTCGGCGACCCGCGCGTGCGCGACGTCTTCATGAAGCATCACGCGGACTTTTTCGATCCCGCGCTGTGGCAGGCCAGCAAGGACAAGCTGATACAGGGCGAATTGCCCGACTTTTATCCGTACGACACCGCGCTGCGCTTTTGCATGCGCTACCCCGCGCGCTTCGGCGCGACGGACCAGAACGATGGTGCAGGCGACGCGCAGCGCGCCGCCTGACGCCGAACGACACCGAACCGATATCGACCCGATTTCCGCCAACGGAATCCACACCGATGAACACCCAAGACAATCCGCTTTCACATCTGTTCGACAACAACGAAGCCTGGGTCAAGCGCAAGCTCGAGGACGATCCGCAATTCTTCGCGCGTCTCGCCGACCAGCAGGCGCCGGAATATCTGTGGATCGGTTGCTCGGACTCGCGCGTGCCGGCAAACCAGATCATCGGCCTGCCGCCAGGCGAAGTTTTCGTGCACCGCAACATCGCGAATGTCGTCGTGCACAGCGACCTGAACTGCCTGTCGGTGATTCAGTTCGCGGTCGACATCCTGCGCGTGAAGCACATCATGGTCGTCGGCCACTATGGCTGCTCGGGCGTGAACGCCGCGCTGCTCAACCGGCGCGTCGGCCTCGCGGACAACTGGCTGCATCACGTGCAGGACGTGCGCGAGCGCCACGCGGACCTGCTCGACGAATGGCCGGTGGGCGAAGCGCGCTATCGCCGCCTGATCGAGCTGAATGCGATCGAGCAGGTCGTGAACGTCTGCCGCACGACGATCGTCAACGACGCGTGGGCCCGCGGCCAGTCGCTCACCGTGCACGGGCTCGTGTACGGCGTGCACGACGGCCGGATGCGCAACCTCGGGATGGCCGTGTCGAACTTCGAAGCGCTCGACCGGACCTACAAGCGCTGCGTAGCCGCGCTCACCGCCGGCGGCGAGCATGCACCGGACAACGACATGATCGCGGCAGATGCCGCGCGGCTCGAAGGCGTCGCGCAGGCGGTCGCCGCCACGCTGAAGCCGTGCGACGACGCGAAGTAACGCGGCGGCCTCGGTGGCGGCAACTGCGCAGACTCAGCCGCGCTACCATCGAACGGGCCTGATCCCGGCACTGCCGCCACGGCGGCGCCAAGCAAAGGAGCGACGGACATGAAAACCGCATTGATCGTCGGCGCATCGCGCGGCCTCGGCCGCGAATTCGTCCGGCAATACCGGCGCGACGGCTGGAACGTGATCGCCACCGCGCGCGACGACGCATCGCTCGACGCGCTGCGCGCGCTCGGCGCGCAGGCACATGCGCTCGACATCACGCAGCCCGAACAGATCGCGGCGCTCGGCTGGAAGCTCGACGGCGAGCGGCTCGATGCGGCCGTGCTGGTGTCGGGCGTCTACGGGCCGCGCACCGAGGGCGTCGAGACGATCACCGCCGAAGATTTCGACGCGGTGATGCATACGAACGTGCGCGGGCCGATGCAGTTGCTGCCGATCGTGCTGCCGCTCGTCGAGGACGCACGCGGCGTGCTGGCCGTCGTGTCGAGCCGGATGGGCAGCATCGCCGAGGCGACCGGCACGACCGGCTGGCTGTACCGCGCGAGCAAGGCCGCGCTGAACGACGCGCTGCGCATCGCGTCGCTGCAGACGCGCCACGCCGCGTGCATCTCGCTCCATCCCGGCTGGGTGCGCACCGACATGGGCGGCGCGCAGGCCGCGATCGACCCGGAAACCAGCGTGACCGGCATGCGCCGCGTGATCGCGGAATCCGGCGCGGACGTGTCGCAGGCCAACGGCCGTTTCTTCCAGTACGACGGTATCGAGCTGAGCTGGTAGGCAGCCGACAACCTTGCGTCGTTAATTCCCGTTTCGCATGATTTTGAATCGACCTGACGCGTGCCCGTGCGGCGGCGCGTCCCCCGCTCCCGCCGGCAAAGCGCCGGCGCCCCGCTATGCGGCCTGCTGCGGCCGCTTCATCGACGGCGGCGAAGCCGCACCGACCGCGCTCGAGTTGATGCGCTCGCGGTACAGCGCTTACGTGCTCGGCGCGACCGACTACCTGCGCGCGACGTGGGCCGCGCGCACCTGCCCGCCCGATCTCGACACCGCCCCCGACGCGCCCGACGCGCCGCGCTGGCTCGGCCTTGCGGTCAAACGCCACGCGCCGCTCGACGAACGGCACGCGGAGGTTGAATTCGTGGCCCGCTACAAGGTCGGCGGACGCGCTTACCGGCTCCACGAGACGAGCCGTTTCGAGCGCGACGAGCACGGTTTCTGGCGCTACGTCGACGGCGAAGTAAGTGAACGTTGACAAATAGTTGCTGTGTCAGACGCCGGGTAATTCCCGCATTGCACAACCCGATTTTGTCGGGCTACGATGACCTCGAATTGGTCATGTTGCATGGCAGGGCTTACGAATGGCGTTCAGCAAGGTATTGGTGGGATGGATGGCGGCATGTGCGCTGTCGGCCGCTCAGGCCGGTACGCTGTCGAACGCCAATACGGGGACGGATGCCGGCGTCAGCGGGTCGCTCGCCCACGCCGAACGCTTCGACTACGGTAATACGAACCTGCCGCAGGTCGCCGCCGACCTGAACGAACAGATCCTCCGCATTCCGGCCGACGCATCGGGCGCCGTCACGCTCGAGGCAACGCTCTTCAAGCCGAACGGCCCCGGCCCGTTTCCGCTCGTCGTCTTCAACCACGGCAAGAACACCGGCGATCTCCATCTGCAGCCGCGCAGCCGGCCGCTCGCGTTCGCGCGCGAATTCGTGCGCCGCGGCTATGCGGTGATCGCGCCGAACCGCCAGGGCTTCGCGGGCTCCGGCGGCACGTACCAGCAGGAAGGTTGCAACGTCGGCAAGAACGGCCTCGTGCAGGCCGCCGACGTCGACGCGACGGTGCGCTACATGTCGCGCCAGTCGTATGTCGATGCGTCGCGCATCGTCGTCGCCGGCACGTCGCACGGCGGCCTCGTGTCGGTCGCGTACGGCACCGAAGCCGCACCGGGCGTGCGCGGCATCATCAACTTCTCCGGCGGGCTGCGCCAGGACCTCTGCGACGGCTGGCAGCGCAACCTCGTCGACGCGTTCGACCAGTACGGCGCGCACACGGCCGTGCGGTCGCTGTGGCTGTACGGCGACAACGATTCGGTATGGACGCCCGGGCTCGTCGCGCAGATGCACGACGCGTACGTAGCGCACGGCACGCAGGCCCAGTTCATCGATTTCGGCCGCTACAAGGACGACGCGCACCGGCTGATCGTCGATCGCGACGGCGTGCCCGTGTGGTGGCCGGCCGTCAACGCGTTCCTCGCGACGCTGAACCTGCCGACCTCGGTGCGCTACGCCGTCGCGAACCCGCACGAGCCGAAGGCGACCGGCTATGCGTCGATCGATGCGGTCAATGCGGTGCCGTACGTCGACGAAGCCGGCCGCGAAGGTTATCGCCGCTTCCTGAACCAGCATCCGAGCCGCGCGTTCGCGGTGTCGTCGGAAGGCGCATGGTCGTGGGCCGAAGGCGGCGACGACCCGATGGCGCTCGCGCTCGACAACTGCGCAAAGCAAGGCGCGGGCGCGTGCCGGTTGTATGCGGTCAACGACCGGGTCGTGTGGAACACGACGCAGACGGCCGACAACGACGACAGCAACGCACGCGACACCGGTACGCCCGCGCTGGCTTCGCGCTGACGGGCGGCGGCCTGCGCCGCCGTTTTTCGCTTTCTCCCCCCTTTTCGTCGCTTCGTGGACGCGCTGCGTGCGGCGCTCGCGCCGGATGTCGCGCACGTGGCGCGCATCGCGACCCCATGCCGGCATGAAGCCGCCGTCTCGCCTCGCTCGGTTTCCGGTCGTCGCCGCATGCAGTCATTCTCGTTCCGGCCGCATAGGGGCCACATCGTCCCACGTGGCTCCTTCCCCTTTCGTTCCCCGATTTTTCACTTCGTCGCCCCGCCCGGCCCACGATTTTTTTCGGTTGGGGGGGGTCACTCGAACGTCGTCATCTGCGGTCATTTCGGGACATCTGAACCGTACCGTCCCGAGCCGCTCCGATCTGCGCCAAACTCCCGCCCGGCAAGGCTTTGCGGCGTTTGTAACCGGTAGTGCAACAGGTCGCGGAACACGCTAATCTCAGCGCGTTTCGTGTCTCGCCGCGCGGCATCCCGTCGATGCCGCGCAGCCGTTTTATCCCCCGGAGCCGCCTTGAGTACGCCAGCCACCGACGACTGGGTCGCGCGCAGCCTGCGCGCGGTCTGGCATCCCTGCACCCAGATGAAGCATCACGAGCGCCTGCCGCTCATCCCTGTCGCGCGTGGCGCGGGCGTGTGGCTGGTCGACCGTGACGGCCGCCGCTACTTCGATGCGATCAGCTCGTGGTGGGTCAACCTGTTCGGCCATGCGAACCCGGACATCAACGCGGCGCTGAAGGACCAGCTCGACACGCTCGAGCACGCGATGCTCGCCGGCTGCACGCACGAGCCCGCGATCGAGCTCGCGGAGCGGCTGCACGCGCTCACCGCGCGCACGCTCGGCCATGCGTTCTTCGCGTCGGACGGCGCGTCGGCCGTCGAGATCGCGCTGAAGATGAGCTTCCATGCGTGGCGCAACCGCGGCCGCGCGAACAAGCAGGAATTCGTCTGCGTCGCGAACGGCTATCACGGCGAGACGATCGGCGCGCTCGGCGTCACCGACGTCGCGCTCTTCAAGGACGCGTACGACCCGCTGATCCGCCATGCGCATGTCGTCGCGTCACCCGACGCGCGCGGCGCGCTGCCGGGCGAAACGGCCGCCGACGTCGCGGGCCGCGCGCTCGCGGACGTGCGGCGCCTGTTCGTCGAACGCGGCGACCGGATCGCCGCGCTGATCGTCGAGCCGCTCGTGCAATGCGCGGCCGGCATGGCGATGCACGATCCGTCGTACGTGCGCGGGCTGCGCGCGCTGTGCGACGAATTCGGCGTGCACCTGATCGCCGACGAGATCGCGGTCGGCTGCGGCCGCACCGGCACCTTCTTCGCGTGCGAGCAGGCGGGCGTCTGGCCCGATTTCCTGTGCCTGTCGAAAGGCATCAGCGGCGGCTATCTGCCGCTGTCGCTCGTGCTCACGCGCGACGACGTGTTCGCCGCGTTCTACGACGACGATACGACGCGCGGCTTCCTGCACTCGCATTCGTACACGGGCAACCCGCTCGCGTGCCGCGCGGCGGTCGCGACGCTCGATCTCTTCGCACGCGACGACGTGCTCGCGGCAAATGCCCGCAAGTCGGCGACGATGCGCGCGGCGCTCGCGCCGCTCGATGCACACCCGCAGGTACGCCACCTGCGCGAGCGCGGCACGCTGTTCGCGTTCGACGTCGCGCTCGACGGCGACGCCGCGCGCGGCTTCTCGCGGCGCTTCTTCGAACGCGCGCTGGAACGCGAGCTGCTGCTGCGGCCGATCGGCACGACCGTGTACCTGATGCCGCCGTACGTGATGAGCGACGACGACATCGCGTGGCTCGCGCAACGCACGCGCGACACGCTCGATGCGACGCTCGCGGAGATCGCACGATGACACAAAAGCTCCCGCGCTCACTGCGTTCGCTGCCCCCCGAGGGGGCCGCGACGAACCTGCTCGACTCGCTGCAACGCGGCCTCGCCGATCTCGACGCGCAAGGGCTGCGCCGCGTGCGCCGCACCGCCGACACCGCGTGCGATGCGCGCATGACCGTCGACGGCCGCGAGATCGTCGGCTTCGCAAGCAACGACTATCTCGGCCTCGCCGCGCACCCGGCGCTCGTCGCCGCGTTCGCCGAAGGCGCGCAGCGCTACGGCGCCGGCAGCGGCGGCTCGCACCTGCTCGGCGGCCATTCGCGTGCGCACGCGGCGCTCGAAGAGGAACTCGCGGCCTTCTCGGGCGGCTTCTCCGACGCGCCGCGCGCGCTGTACTTCAGCACCGGCTACATGGCGAACCTCGCCGCGATGACGGCGCTCACCGGCAAGGGCGCGACGATCTTCTCCGACGCGCTTAACCATGCGTCGCTGATCGACGGCATGCGGCTGTCGCGCGCGAACGTACAGGTCTATCCGCATGCGGACACGGCCGCGCTCGCCGCGCTGCTCGACGCATCGGATGCCGAAACGAAGCTGATCGTCAGCGACACGGTGTTCAGCATGGATGGCGACCTCGCGCCGCTCGCCGAACTCGTCGCGCTGGCCGAACGCCACGGCGCGTGGCTCGTCGTCGACGACGCGCACGGCTTCGGCGTGCTCGGCCCGCAGGGCCGCGGCGCGCTCGCGGCCGCCGCGCTGCGTTCGCCGCATCTCGTGTACGTCGGCACGCTCGGCAAGGCCGCCGGCGTCGCGGGCGCGTTCGTGATCGCGCACGAGACCGTGATCGAATGGATGATCCAGCGTGCGCGCAGCTACATCTTCACGACGGCCGCGCCGCCGGCCGTCGCGCATGCGGTATCGGCCAGCCTGAAGGTGATCGCGGGCGACGAAGGCGACGCGCGACGCGCGCATCTCGCCGCGCTGATCGAACGCACGCGCGCGCTGCTGCGCAACACGTGCTGGCAGCCGGTCGATTCGCACACGGCCGTGCAGCCGCTCGTGATCGGCAGCAACGACGCGACGCTTGCAGCGATGCGCGCGCTCGACGCGCACGGCCTGTGGGTGCCCGCGATCCGGCCGCCTACGGTGCCCGTCGGCACGTCGCGGCTGCGCGTATCGCTGTCGGCAGCGCATTCGTTCGACGATCTCGCACGGCTCGAAGCAGCCTTGATCGAAGCCAGCGAGGGGCAGGCCCGGCGGGAGGCAGAACAGCCCCCACGCTCACTGCGTTCGCTGCCCCCCGAGGGGGCTGCAGCCTCCCTTGGGGCGGCCCGGCGGGAGGCAGAACAGCCCCCACGCTCACTGCGTTCGCTGCCCCCCGAGGGGGCTGCAGCCTCCCTTGGGGCGGCCCGGCGGGAGACTGCGGCATGACCACCCCGCTCTCGCTGTTCGTCACCGGCACCGACACCGAAATCGGCAAGACCTTCGTATCGGCTGCGATGCTGCACGGCTTCGCGCGGCATGGCCTGCGTGCAGCCGCGCTGAAGCCCGTCGCGGCGGGCGCGTATGAACGCGACGGCGTGTGGCGCAACGAGGACGCCGACCAGCTCGACGCAGCCGCGAACGTCGTGCTGCCGCCCGAACTGCGCACGCCGTTCCTGCTGAAGGCACCCGCCGCGCCGCATATCGTCGCGGCACAAGAAGGCGTGACGCTCGACATCGACACGATCGTCGCGTGCCATCGCGAAGCGCTGACGCGCGCGGATATCGTCGTCGTCGAAGGCGCCGGCGGCTTTCGCGTACCGCTGAACGACACGCAGGACATGGCCGATCTCGCGGTCGCGCTCGGCGTGCCCGTCGTGCTCGTCGTCGGCGTGCGGCTCGGCTGCATCAGCCATGCGCTGCTCACCGCCGACGCAATCGCCGCGCGCGGCCTGCGCATCGCCGGCTGGGTCGCGAACCACGTCGACCCGGCGATGTCGTTCCCCGACGAGAACGTCGCGACGATGCGCGACTGGCTCGCCCGCGAGCACGGCGCGCCGCTGCTCGGCCGCATTCCGCACATGAGCCCGGCCGCCGCCGAATCGGCCGCGGCGATGCTCGACGTCGCCGCGCTCGTCGAGACGCTGCGCGCCGCGCAGCATTGACCCAACAGAAACCGATCCCCCGATCCCTCATCCCCGTCCAGGACAGGAAAACGATATGACCCAAGCCCAGACCGCCACCGTGCAACCCGACGCGATTCCCGTGGCCGCTCCGGCCTCGCAGCGCTGGCGCGTCGCCGACGTCGTCGCGCTGTTCGAGCTGCCGTTCAACGACCTGATCTTCCGCGCGCAGCAGGTGCATCGCGAACACTTCGACGCGAACGCGGTGCAGCTGTCGACGCTGCTGTCGATCAAGACGGGCGGCTGCGAGGAAGATTGCGGCTACTGCTCGCAGTCGTCGCACCACGATACGGGCCTGAAGGCCGAGAAACTGATGGACGTCGACGCGGTGCTCGACGCGGCACGCGCGGCGAAGGCGAACGGCGCGAGCCGCTTCTGCATGGGCGCCGCGTGGCGCAACCCGAAGGAGCGCCACATGCCGGCGCTGACCGAGATGGTGCGTGGCGTGAAGGAGCTCGGCCTCGAAACCTGCATGACGCTCGGCATGCTGGAAGACGAGCAGGCGCAGGAACTCGCGAACGCGGGCCTCGACTACTACAACCACAACCTCGATACGTCGCCGGAGTTCTACGGCCAGGTGATCTCGACGCGCACCTACCAGGATCGCCTCGACACGCTCGACCGCGTGCGCGACGCGGGCATCAACGTGTGCTGCGGCGGCATCATCGGGATGGGCGAATCGCGCCGCGAACGCGCGGGCCTGATCTCGCAGCTGGCGAACCTGAACCCGTATCCGGATTCGGTCCCGATCAACAACCTCGTCGCGATCGAAGGCACGCCGCTCGAAGGCACGGCACCGCTCGACCCGTTCGAATTCGTGCGCACGATCGCGGTTGCGCGGATCACGATGCCGAAGGCCGTCGTGCGCCTGTCGGCCGGCCGCGAGCAGCTCGACGACGGGCTGCAGGCGATGTGCTTCCTCGCCGGCGCGAACTCGATGTTCTACGGCGACCAGCTGCTGACGACAAGCAACCCGCAGTCGCAGAAGGATCGCGCGCTGTTCGAGCGCCTCGGCATCCGCGCGAGCGATGCGGACGCGATGCAGGCGAACGCGTAAGCGGCAGCGCCGCGTACCAACGAAAAAGCCGGGGCATGCCCCGGCTTTTTTTCACCCGATCGTCTGCGCCGCGTTGCCCTGCGCATCGCGGATCACGGTCGTCTCGACCCGCCAGCGCACGCCGTCGAACCCGTCGACCGCGTACTCGCCGGCGCGCGGCGGCAGCGTGTGCGCCAGTGCCTTCACCGGATGGACACACGCGAGCGCGCCGCCGATCGCGTCCCGGCCCGGCACGCTGTGGTCGGCTGCGCCGTGCTGTGTGGCGTGGACGCGTCCGTCATGTGGCCCTCCCTTCCGGATGGCGTCCTGGTGTGTCGTAACGGTGCGTGCGACGTGCGCGTCACACGTGCGCCGCCGCGCCGTCGAGCGCCGCGCGCACGCGCTCGACGCGCGCTTCGTCGACGGGTGCCAGCACCTCGCCGCGCGGCCGTACACCCGAACCGAAATGCACCGCACGCACGCCGGTGGCGCGAACGAAATCGCCGACCGCGTCGATCGTGAGCCCCGAGCCGGCCAGCACCGTGCAGGTCGAGCCTGCCGCCTGCCGCACCAGCCGCGTGATCGTCGCAACCGCGTCGAGCACCGACGGATGGCCGCCCGACGTCAACACCGACGTGACGGCCGGCACGCGCAGCAGCGCGTCGAACGCGGCATTGAGGTCGCGCGACACGTCGAACGCGCGGTGGAACGTCAGCGCGCGGCCGTCCGCCGCGGCCGCGATGCGGGCCAGGGCGCCGAGATCGACGTCGCCGCGCGCGTCGAGCGCGCCGAACACGACGCCGTTCGCACCCGCCGCGACGGCTGCGCGCACGTCGCGTTCGATCACGCGCAGGTCGTCGGCGTCGTAGACGAACGACCGGCTGTGCGGTCGCACGATCACGTTGACGGGAATCGGCACCGCGGCCACGACGGCTTCGATCAGGCCGACGCTTGGCGTCAGCCCGCCTTCGGTGATTGCGGTCACGAGTTCGAGGCGATCGGCACCCGCGCGGGCGGCAGCCTTCGCATCGCCGACGGTCGTGGCGATCACTTCGAGGAGAACGGAAGAAGCGGCGTTTCGGTTCATGGGCGGCCCGCGAATCGTCAGGACAATTCGCGCATCCTAGCCGAGCCGCGCGACGGACGCCAGCGCGCCGGCCGCCGCGCCGTGAGTCGCGCCGTCGGTCACACCGTCAGTTGCATCGTCAGCCGCGCCGCGCGAGCCACACGCCGACGAGCGCGGACAGGCCGGTCACCACGGCGCCGGGCGCGAACCGGAACATCCGCGCGCTCACGTCCACGCCCTGCTGCTGCATCACCTCGACGATCCCCGGCGCCAGCAGGAGCGTCACCCAGCCGATCATCCCGAGCGCGGTGGTCGCGGTCGCGATGAGCAGCGCGATGCCCGCGCCGCGCGCACGCGGCCGGAACGCGCCGGCGAATGCGCCCGCGGCCAGGAGCACGGCCGACAACCCGAACAGCACGGCGGCGAATACGAGCATCACCCCCGTGTGGCCGAGCTTCATGAACGCCATCATCTGCGCGGTGATCACGCACATGCCCGCGATCGTGAACAGCACGATCGCGAGCGCGTTGCGCACGACACTCATGCGCTCGCCTGGAAATACGCGGTCGCGGGGCGCCGGAACAGCAGGTAGACGAACAGCGCGAACAGCAGGACACCAGGAATCAGCACCGCGAACATCGACGCCGGCATGTTGATGAACGAGAACGCGAAGCCGAACACGGCCGTCGCGATGTAGGCCTTGCGCGACCATTCGCGGCCCTTGAGGATCGCGATGCCGATCACGACGTTCACGACTTCGAGGATCACGCTGATGCCGAGCGTCGCCCAGGCAGGCAGCAGGTAGTGCGACAGCAGCGCCTGGGTGGTCGGCATGCCGATCGTGAAGGGCGTATAGATGCACGTGATCGCGTTGGTCACGATGATGATCCACGCGAGAATGGTCAGCGAAATCGGTCTTTTCATTGTGTTTTCCTTTTTATTCGCCGCCATGGTGGCCCCCGGGACGGCGCGCTCGCGGTCACGATGGCCGCGGTCGCGCCATTGTCGGGGAAGCCCGCGGCGAACGCAACGGCCGCCCCGCGCCGGCCCGCCCCGCTCGCCTCGCCGCCTGCGGTGCGCGCGGCGCTAGCCGGCGTCCGCTTCGTCGTCGACCCAGTCGATATCGCCGCACAGCACGCGCTGCGCATCGCCGACGCGCACGGCCACCGACAGCGTCACGCACGGCTGCGCCTCGTTGATCGACAGGTACGGCCGCGTGACCTGCACGCGCCCCGGCTCGGCGATCGCCGAGCGGAAATACGGCCGGCGCAGCCAGTTCGCGCCCTGCGCGTCCGCCAGCGGCGAGAAGCGCGCTTCGGCGAGCGCGCGGTCGGCGCGCAGCACGACGTTGCGGCCCGACTGGCGGCCGTGCGCGTCGAGCAGGAAGCAGCGCGCGGCCGCATCGAGCGCGAGGAAGTTCCAGCACACCTCGTCGAGCGGCTCCCCGGCCGCGAGACGCTCGGCCGCGCGTTCGAACGCGCGCAGGTACGGCGCGAGCCGCTGCGCATCGCGCCGCTCGCGCACTTCGGTCTGCTGCCGAAAACGCTCGGTCAGCTCGCCGATGCAGCCCGTCGCGGCCGCGCTGTCGGGCAGCCCCGGCGCCGGCCGGCCGAAGTAGTAGCCCTGCACGAAGTCGGCCTCGCACGACAGCGCGATCTGCGCCTCGTGCTCGGTCTCGATGCCCTCGACGAGCACGAGCTTGCCGGCCTCGTGCAGCAGCGTCACGAGCCCGTGCAGGATCGCGGTGAGCCCCGTGCGGTGCGCCGCGTGCGACAGCATGATCCGGTCGAGCTTCACGATGTCCGGGTTCAGTTGCCAGATCCGCTCGAGGTTCGAGTGGCCCGCGCCGAAATCGTCGAGCGCGATCAGGAAGCCGTGCGTGCGGAATTCGCGCACGGCTTCGGCAAGCCGCTCGACGTCTTCCGCGCGCTGTTCGAGCACTTCGAGCACGATGCGGCGCGGCGGCATGCCGAGCCGCTTCAGGTTCGCGAGCAGCGCGGCCGCCTGGAACGGGTCGGTGAGCACGCCCGGATGGACGTTGAGGAACAGCCACTCGCGCTCGGCGCCGAGCAGCGCGAAGTTCTCGAGATGCAGCGCCTGCGCGAGCCGGTCGAGCTGCAGCAGTTCGCCCTGGCGCGCGGCTTCGCCGAACACGTCGAGCGGCGACACGGCGCGGTCGAGCGCATCGTGCGCGCGCAGCAGCGCCTCGTAGCCCACCGCACGCTGGTGCGACAGGCTGAAAATCGGCTGGAACACGGTCGTGAGCGTCAGGTCGCGGTGCTGCGTCGCCAGACGTTCGAGGCCGGAACTCACCTCCCGCTCGAACCGGTACGGCGACGCGGCGGCCGGACGCTCCTGTTGCACGATCGTCATGCCTTCCTCCTGGTAGTGCCTTCGAACGCGGCGCCCGACGAAGCGAACGGCGCGTGCAATGTCATGGTTGGACCCTCGGTAGCCCGGTCGGCGCCGGGCGGCTGCCCCACATCAAGCAAGCTCCGTGCAAGGCGCCGGAAACCCACACGCCGCGCGGGTGCGCCGTGCTGGCGCACCACCGCAGCGCACGTCAGGCGCACCATTCTCGTGCGCACGCACCGGCCGCTCGAACGCATCCGTTACGCTGTCACGCTACACTCCGTACGATCGTTTCATTCCGCGTATTCGCCGTATCGATGGAAATCGTCTTCACCGTCCTGATCCTGCTGCTGACCGTCGCGCTGTCCGGCGCCGTCACGCGCATCCTGCCGTTCCAACTGCCGCTGCCCCTGATGCAGATCGCCTTCGGCGCGATGCTCGCGTGGCCTAAGCTGAACCTGCACGTCACGTTCGATCCCGAAATCTTCATGCTGCTGTTCATTCCGCCGCTGCTGTTCGCGGACGGCTGGCGGATTCCGAAGCGCGAGCTGTACCTGCAGCGCCGCGCGATCCTGATGCTGGCATTCGGGCTCGTGTTCATGACGGTACTCGCAGTGGGCTACTTCGCGCACTGGCTGATACCCGAGTTGCCGCTGCCGATCGCGTTCGCGCTCGCCGCCGTGCTGTCGCCGACCGACGCGGTCGCGCTGTCGGGCATCGCCGGCAAGGGCAGGATCCCGCCGCAGCTGATGCACATCCTCGAAGGCGAGGCGCTGATGAACGACGCGTCGGGCCTCGTCGCGCTGAAATTCGCGATCGCGGCCGCGCTGACCGGCATGTTCTCGCTGCGCGACGCATCGGTCACGTTCGTGATCGTCGCCGCCGGCGGGCTCGCGACGGGGGCGATCGTGTCGTGGGCGTTCAGCGCGCTGTCGACGCGCTTCCTGAACGCCGAGCAGGAAGGCGATCCGGCCCCCGGCATCGTGATGACGCTGCTCGTGCCGTTCGCGGCCTACCTGTTCGCCGAGCACCTCGACCTGTCGGGCGTGCTGGCGGCCGTGTCGGCCGGGATGATGATGAACTACACGAGTTTCTCGCGCAAAAGCACCGTCGCGTCGCGCGTGCGCGCCGAAAGCACGTGGGCGATGATCGAGTTCGTGTTCAACGGCATGGTGTTCATCATGCTCGGGCTGCAGCTGCCGCACATCATCGGCCGCACGCTCGTCGACGCGCACCATACGAGCGACGCGCTCGTCGGCCGGATGATCTTCAACGTCTGCGCGATGATGCTCGCGCTGTACGCGATCCGCTTCCTCTGGGTCTGGCTGCTGCGCTGGATCGCGAGCCGCCGCGCCGCACGCCAGGGCCTCGCGGGCACGATGGCCGGCATACGCACGATCGCGGTGATGACGGTCGGCGGCGTGCGCGGCGCGGTCACGCTCGCCGGCGTGCTGTCGATTCCGGTCGCGCTGTCCGACGGCGTGCCGCTGCCGGGCCGCGACACGGCGATCTTCGTTGCATCGGCTGTGATCCTCGGCTCGCTCGTCGTCGCGGTGATCGGCCTGCCGCTGCTGCTGCGCGGCGTGCGTTCGTCGCGCAGCCCGCTCGGCGACGAGGAACGCGCCGCGCGCGCGGCCGCCGCACAGGCCGCGATCCGTGCGATCGATTCGTCGCACGACGCGATCTCGGCCGATCTCGACGAATCGGGCGCTGCGCGCTGCGCGGACATCTCCGCGCGCGTGATGGACCAGTACCGCCGCCGCCTCGCGACGCTCGCCGAGGACAGCCCCACGCCGCGCGCGGAAGCAAAGCAGACCGAAACGATGGAGCTGCAGATGCGGATCGCGGCCGTGCGCGCGGAACGCTCCGCGCTGTACCGGATGCGCAGCGACAGCAAGATTTCCGACGAGACGCTGACGAAGCTGCTCCGCGAGATCGACCTGTCGGAAACCGCGCTGTCGACGCGCAAGAAAGGCATTCTCTGAAAGATCGGCCGCTGCCTGTACGCAACAGCGGCAGCCCAATAAAAAACGGCGACGCGCAGGCGTCGCCGTTTTCACATCCGCCCGCGTGCGCGTTACTTCGCGACGACGACCGGAATCCCCTTCAGCATCCCCGCGCCCTTCATCTCGTCGAGCGCATGCTGCACGGCCGCGCTCGTCGCCGCTTCGATGCCGAGCTGCAGCGCGAGCTCGCGCTCCGCGCGCTTCACGCCGGCCAGGTTGCGCACCTTCACGTGACCGAAGCCGCGCACGCGTGCGTGCAGGTCGGCCAGTTGCGTGACCTGCGCCGCATTGCCGGCCATCATCGCGGCGAACGCTCGCCCAAGCGTCGTCTCGTAATCGTCGGCGAGCGCGCGCTCCATCTTCCGCTCGACGGTCCGGCCGAACGGATCGAGCCACGTGCCGCGCAGGCTGCGCACACGCGCCAGCATGCCGAACACCGGCCACATCCACTGGCCGAACACGCGCTTTTTCGGCGCACTGCCGTCGCTGCCGGCCTTCGCGACCGTCGGCGGCGCCAGGTTGAACTTCACGCGATAGGCCTGCCCCGGCACGCCTTCGAACTGCGCTTCGAGCGCCGTGCGGAATGCGTCGTCCGTGTACAGCCGCGCGACCTCGTATTCGTCCTTCACCGCGAGCAGCCGGTAGAACGTCGTCGCGACCGCGCGCGTCAGCGCATCGTCGCCCTTCGCACGCGCCGCGCCCACGAGCGCGCGGTAGCGCTCGACATAGCGTGCGCCGCCGTACGCATCGAGACGCGCTTCGCGATCGGCGATCAGCTCGGCGAGCGTCTCCGGTGCGGCATGCGCGGCCACCGTATGACGCGCGTTCCACAACGCATCGAGGCCCGCCGCGTCGCCGGCGGCCATCCGGCCGATCGAGAACGCGAGCTTGTTCATCGGCACCGCGACGTTGTTCAGCTCGATCGCGCGCATCATCGCGGCGAGCGACACCGGCACGAGGCCGAGCTGCCACGCGTAGCCGAGCATCAGGATGTTCGCGCCGATCGAGTCGCCGAGGAACTTCGCGGCGAGCGCCTGCGCGTCGCAGCTCGACAGGTAGCCGTCGCCGGCCGCGTGGCGCATCTTCTCGAGCAGCGCGTCCGCATGCAGGGTCGCGTCGGGGTTCTGCACGAACGACGCGTTCGGGATCCGGTGCGTGTTGACGACGATCCGCGAACGCTCGTGACGCACCGTCTGCAGCGCCTCGGCGCTCGCGCCGACGACCATGTCGCAGGCGAGCAGCACATCCGCCTGCTGCGTGTCGATGCGCACCTGGTTCAGCCACCGGTCGCTGGATGCGATCCGCACGAACGACAGCACCGAGCCGCCCTTCTGCGCGAAGCCCATGAAGTCGAGCACCGACGCGCTCTTGCCTTCGAGGTGCGCGGCCATGCTGATCAGCGCGCCGACCGTCACCACGCCCGTGCCGCCGACGCCCGTCACGAGCATGTCGAACGGCGCCGCGTCGAGATGCGTGGCCGGCACCGGCAGCGCATCGACGCGCGCGGCGAGCGCGGCTTCGTCGAATGCGGCACCGGCGGCCTTCTTCAGCGCCGCGCCTTCGACCGTCACGAAGCTCGGGCAAAAGCCGTTCACGCACGAATAGTCCTTGTTGCACGACGACTGGTCGATGCGGCGCTTGCGGCCGAGCGGCGTCTCCAGCGGCTCGACCGACAGGCAGTTCGACTGCACGCCGCAATCGCCACAGCCTTCGCACACCGCGTCGTTGATGAACAAGCGCTTGTCCGGGTCGGGGAATTCGCCTTTCTTGCGGCGGCGGCGCTTCTCGGCCGCGCAGGTCTGGTCGTAGATCAGCACGGTGACGCCCGGCGTCTCGCGCAGCTCGCGCTGCACGGCGTCGAGTTCGCTGCGGTGATGGAACGTCGTGCCCGGCGGGAACTGGCCGTGATGGCCGTCGTACTTCTCCGGCTCGTCGGACACGACGACGAAGCGCGACACGCCCTCCGCCTCGACCTGCCGTGCGATCTGCGGCACCGAGATGCTGCCGTCGACCGGCTGGCCGCCCGTCATCGCGACCGCGTCGTTGTAGAGGACCTTGTACGTGATGTTCGCTTTCGCGGCCACTGCCTGGCGGATCGCGAGGATGCCCGAGTGGAAGTAGGTGCCGTCGCCGAGGTTCTGGAACACGTGCTTCGTGTTGGTGAACATCGCATGCGCCGCCCAGTCGACGCCCTCGCCGCCCATCTGGATCAGCCCGGTCGTGTCGCGTTCCATCCATGACGCCATGAAGTGGCAGCCGATGCCGGCCTGCGCGATCGAGCCTTCCGGCACCTTCGTCGACGTGTTGTGCGGGCAGCCCGAGCAGAAATACGGCGTGCGCTTCACCGCGTCCGCCTCGTTCGACAGGATCTGCGGCGCGACGAGATCGACGACGCGTTCGCGGCGGTCGAGCGCCGGCTTGTGGCGCGCGAGCCAGTCGGCGAACACCGGCAGGATGCGCGACGGGCGCAGCTCGCCGAGCTCGGACAGCAGGCAGGCGCCGGCGGCGTCGTGCTTGCCGAGCACGCGCGGGCGCGCGCCTTCCGCGCGGTTGTACAGGTAGTCCTTGATCTGCTGCTCGATGACGGGGCCCTTCTCCTCGATCACGAGCACTTCGGCGAGCCCGTCGACGAAGGTTTCGAGGCGCGTCATTTCGAGCGGATACGACAGGCCGACCTTGTAGATCCGCACGCCGGCCGCGTCGAGGTCGGCCACCGTCAGGTCGAGGCGGCGCAGCGCTTCCATCAGGTCGAGGTGCGCCTTGCCGCAGGTCACGATGCCGACGTTCGCCTGCGCGCTCGGCGCGATCCACTTGTCGATGCTGTTGGTGCGCGCGAAATGGCGCACCGCGTCGAGCTTCGCGGCGAGGCGCGCCTCGATCGTGAGGCTCGGCAGGTCCGGCCAGCGGTTGTGCAGGCCACCCGCCGGCGGCGTAAAGCCTTCCGGCGCCGGCCACTGCGTCTGCAATGCGTCGAGGTCGACGGTCGAACCCGATTCGACCGTTTCCGAGATCGCCTTGAAACCGACCCATGCGCCCGAGTAGCGCGACAGCGCCCAGCCGTACAGGCCGAACTCAAGCATGTCGGCGATGTTCGACGGGTTCACGACCGGCATGTGCCACGCGATCATCGCGAAGTCGCTCTGGTGCGGCATCGACGACGACACGCAGCCGTGGTCGTCGCCCGCGACGACGAGCACGCCGCCATGCGGCGACGAACCGTACGCGTTGCCGTGCTTCAGCGCGTCGCCGGCGCGATCGACGCCCGGGCCCTTGCCGTACCACATCGCGTACACGCCCTCGACCGTGCGCTCGGGATCGGCCTCGACGCGCTGCGTGCCGAGCACGGCCGTACCGCCGAGTTCCTCGTTGATCGCAGGCAGGAAGCGCACACCGCCGGCGTCGAGCAGTTTCTTCGCCTTCCAGAGCTGCTGGTCGACCATGCCGAGCGGCGAACCGCGATAGCCGCTGACGAAGCCGGCCGTGTTGAGCCCCTGTTCGGTGTCGACCGTGCGCTGCATCAGCAGCAGGCGAACCAGCGCCTGCGTGCCGGTCAGGAAGATCCGGCCGCGCGTCGCGGTCAGGTTGTCGGTCAGGCGGTAGTCGGACAGGGCGGGCGGGCCGTCGACGGGCAGGCGGGCGGTCATGGGGGAAGTCTCCTGATTGTGCTGTGCTGTTCTGGGCTGCGTGGCAAGGCGTCGGGCGACGCGTGGGGGCCTCCAGCGAATGGCTCTATTTTTTCGCGCGCAGCCGAGAATGTTTTTTCTCATCTTGCTCGGACGGGGCCACAGCGAGAAAAACTGCGCAGCTTTTTGCAGGGATTTGAGAGAGTTCTCGCGCACGACCGCCGGGCGGGATGGGCGACGTATCGGGGCGGGTGGGCCATTTGCCGGGAAAGCCCGCGACTGTCCGACGGCGGCCCGGGAATGCGGCGGCCGGCGCTCGCGCCCCGTGCGACAAGGGTTTCAGCGGCTGGCGGCGGTCACCCTCACCATTGAAATGCACAGCGTTCCGATTGGTCGGCGGCGCAGGATGTCCACAATGCCGCGCCCCTCGGCTGACCGGGCTCGCGCGCTCACCGTTCGATTGCACAGCGTTTCGAGTGGCGTGGAGGCCGGGATGTCCACCGGCATGCGGTTCGCTCGAGTGCCGGCACTCACCGTTGAAATTCACAGCACGGCGAGTGGGTTTCCACCGCGGATATCCACATCGCCGACGGCGTATTGCGTCGATCCGGGGCTCGCCTTCACCGTTCGAATACACAGGGTCGCGAGTGCGTTCGTCGGCCAGACAGGCGCGCCGGGACACGCATGCCGCGCATTCGCCGGCTCGCACTCACCGTTGAAATACGCTGGGTCGCGAGTGGGTGTGCCGGCCGGACAGGCACGCCGGAATACACACGCGGCATAATCGCGGGCTCGCACTCACCGTGGGAATACACAGGGCTTCGAGTGGCTGCAACGGCGGTTATCCACGCCCGATGCGCCATTGCCGACCGGCCAAGGGGGAACGCTCACCGTTGAAAACCACAGCCCTTCGAGTGATTCGAGGCGCAGGATATCCACATGGACGAGCGTGCGCCGATGCGCTGACCGATGCGCGCCGCGGAAGGTGTCGCCGGCCGGCAATCCATGCTGGAAGCGGCTCACCGGCCGATCTGGCACCGACACTCACCGTCGAAATGCACAGTGCCGCGAGTCGTTTCGGCAGCCGGATATCCACACGGGAGTCCGCGTTGTCCTCGTTCGCATGCTCGCGTGCAAGCCGGACATACGCGACGCCTCAGACGGCGCCAGTGGCCGCATGATCGCATCGTCGCTCGCTGACCACCGATCGCATGTTCACGCTCACCTGTGCATTGCGCAGCGCTTCGAGTCGCTTGCGAACACGGCGGTGCGCAGCGAAATCTGCGCGTTGCCGGCCGTGCGCCCGCGCTCACCGTTAAAATGCACGGCCCTTCGGGTGGCAGCCGGAATCGGATATCCGCCTCGCGGTACACGCGCGGTTCCGCCACGCATGCGCGCGTTCGGCTAGAATGCGCGGCGCCCCGAACCACGGCAAAGATCGGGAAACCGCGCCACGACAGGGCCGCCGCCCGATCGGGCGCCGACCCTCACCGTTGAATTCCACAGCATTTCGCCTCGTTTCGCGGGCGAGTTGTCCACAACCCGCTTCATGCCTTCCGCATCATCCGGTGACCCTCACCTGTGAAATGCACAGGGCGCCGAGTCGTTTCGGTGTGAGGATATCCACAACCGATCGCGCGGCGCGACCCTCGTCGGAACCTCGGCAGGTGCGGCCCGCACATCCGCAGGCGGCTATCGGGCTTTCCCCGGAAAGCCCCGTCCAGACGGCCTCGGCGGCACCCTCACCATTCAAATGCACAGCATTTCGAGTTGCCTCGGCGGTGGGTTATCCACATCCGTCCAGCCTGGCTGCATCGAACGGGCACGCGCCCTCGCATCGCGTCACTCGGCAATCGACCGGATGACCTTTGCCGGATTGCCGCCGACCAGCACATTCGGCGGAACATCCCGCGTGACGACGGCCCCGGCCGCGACCACCGAGTTCTCGCCCACCGTCACACCGCCGATGATCGTCGCACCGGCGCCGATCCAGACGTTCCGCTCGATCACGATCGGCTTCGCGACGACGAAGTCGCGCCGCCTCGATGGTTCGACGGGATGGCCCGACGTGATGAGGCTGACGTTCGGCCCGATCATTACGTCGTCGCCGATCTCGAGCCCGCCGAGATCGTAGAACGTGCAGTTCTGGTTGACGAACACGTTGCGCCCGAGCTTCATGCCGGTGCCGCCCGTCGCATGGAACGGCGGAATCAGTACGAAGCCGTCATCCACCGGCACACCGATCAGTTCTCCGAACAATGTGCGAACCTCGGCGGCATCGTCGAATGTCAGGCGGTTGATCCGCGCGGCGATCGCCATCGCCCGCCTGACCTCGGCCACCATCGCCGCCGATTCCGGCGTCCTTCTCGGAATGAGCGTGGTGCGATCGTCGTTTGCCATGCGTGAGTTGTCTCCCATGATTTCCCTGGTTCGCGATGCATCGGCGATCGCGGCGAATGCCGGTGTTGCGGTGCGCGCTGGCGCTGCGGGCTCCGCGATGCGATGCGATGCGATGCGATGCGATGCGAGTGATGCTGCCCAACGCAGAGATTATTGCCGTTATTTATAACTAGTTCTTTAATAACTAGTTACTCAATGACTTCACTGTGGCATCAGGCTTTGCCCGGTTTTCTGCCCGATTCACGCTCGACACGCAACGCATCCGGCCATCCCCCCTTCGCCGGGCGCCCCTGTCCGAACCTTCGGCGCTCGGGTACGCTTGAGCATCCACCGGACCGACAGCTGCACCCAAATGCGGAGGCACGATGAAGCTCTACTACTGGCCGAAGACCCGGGCATTCCGGGCATTGTGGATGCTCGAGGAACTCGGCGTGGTGTACGAACTCGTACCGATCGACCTGCGCTCGCACGAACAGGGCAGCGACGCGTTCGTGCAGGTCAACCCGATGGCCAAGCTGCCCGCGCTCGACGACGGCAGCGTGCCGTTCGCCGAATCGGGCGCCGTGCTGCTCTATCTTGCCGACCGCTGCCCGGGCGCCGGGCTCGGCGTCGCGCCCGACGATCCGCTGCGCGGCCGTTTCCTCCAATGGATGTTCTTCACGCCGACCTGCCTCGAACCGGCGATGGCCGAAAAATTCACCGGCGCGTCGGGCAATCCGGTCGCGTTCGGCTGGGGCAACATCACCCGCGTGCAGCGCGCACTCGCGCAAGCGCTCGCCCATCATCCGTGGCTCGTCGGCGACCGCTTCACCGCGGCCGACCTGCTGCTCGCCAGCACGCTGAAAATCGCCTTCGACGCGCATCTGCTGCCGCACGAAGGCGTGCTCGGCGACTACGTCGCGCGCGCCGAGGGCCGCGACGCATTCCGCCGCGCGGTCGCGATCGAACAGCGCGAAGCGGCGCGCCTGCTGCATGCGTGACGTGTAGACGTATAGACGTATAGACGTGTAGCGCGTGTGCGGCACCGCCAGCCGCCCGCGAGCGCACCTACGCGGCCGGGCCCGATGCCGCGGCGCCGGCATTGACCACCGCGCCCGGCGAGCCGCGCTCGTCGGTATCGGTGTCGACCGGCACCACCTCATGAAAATGCGTGTAGTCGATGTGCGTGATGCCGTCTTCGTCGTGCATCAGGTCGACATAGCGGTGACGCCAGCGGATCTCGCCATGCTCCCACGAGTGACGCGCCTGCATGACCTGCGCGGTCGTCTCGTCCGAGCCCTCGATCGTGATCAGCAACGATGCGTCGCGCGCGGCAAGTGATTCGGGCGTTTCGCCGAACAGCGCACTCGATTCGTCGATCACGTGCATCAGGTTCCAGCCGAGCAGGAAGATCGGATGCTCGCTGCGCACGAGTGGCAGGTCGTGGATCTTGCGCAGCGTGTAGCCCTCGTGCGTGCCTTCGACGCGCATCAGCCGCAATTTCGCCTGCGCCTCGGCAATCACGTTCTGGCGCGCATTCGCGGCGCGCACCATCAGCGTCATCCTGCCGTTCAGCGGCCGGACGACCGCGTAGCGCGCGAACAGGATCTTCGCCTGCGGACGGGAAAACCGCGCGAACACGAGCCCCGTGGCCATCGCGATGCCCGACATCCCGACGAAGATCTCGAACGTCGCGACCAGGTGCGCATAGACGGTCTGCGGATGCATGTCGCCGTAGCCGACGGTCGCGAGCGTCTCGACGCTGAAGAAGAACGCGCCGCCGAACCCGGGCGGCGACTGGTTCGCGATCGGCGCGTGGCCAAGCAGGTAGAGCATTGCAAAGCCGCCGTTGAGCAGCAGGAACAGCACCGCGAGCGACAGGAAGAATACGGGCCAGCTCACCGTCAGCGCGCGATGGTAGAGGTCGCGCCAGCCGAGCGGCGGCATCCCGTACGCGACGACCGGGCGCGTGCCCGACCAGATCTTGCGGCCACGGCCGCGGGAGGCTGGGGAGGACGAATCGACGTTCATCGCGCAGTGCCGGAAGCAGGAAGGCGATGAGCGTAGCACGTGCGGCGGCGGCCGGGTATGCGTGCCGGTTCCGAACGGAAATCCGCCGCGCCGCCGGCCGCGCGGCGCAAAAAAAAACCGGCCGCGGAAGCGGCCGGCTGCGTCGTCAGCGCGCGGTGCGTGCTGCGCTCACTTCCGGTCGACGATCACCTGGTCGAACGTGCCGCCGTCCGCGAAGTGCGTCTTCTGCGCGTTCGCCCAGCTGCCGAAGACCTGCTCGACGCTGAATGTCTTCAGCGGCTTGAACTCGGCCGCATGCTTCTTCAGCACGTTCGCGTCGCGCGGGCGGAGATGGTGCTTCGCGATGATCTCCTGCGCTTCCGGCGTGTACAGGTAGTCGAGATACGCCTGCGCGACCTTGCGCGTGCCCTTCTTGTCGACGACCTTGTCGACGACGGCGACGGGCGGCTCCGCGAGGATGCTCGCCGACGGATACACGGCGTCGAACTGCGCGCCCGATGCACCGGTGTCCATCAGCGCGACTTCGTTCTCGAACGTGACGAGCACGTCGCCGATGCCGCGCTGCGTGAACGTCGTCGTCGCGCCCCGGCCGCCGGAGTCGAGCACCGGCACGTTGCGGAAGATCGACTTCTCGAAGTCGATCGCCTGCTGGTCGGTCGCGCCCTTCTGCTTCTGGAAGCCCCACGCGGCAAGATACGCGTAGCGGCCGTTGCCCGACGTCTTCGGGTTCGCGATGATCACCTGGACGCCCGGCTTGGCGAGATCGCTCCAGTCCTTGATCGCCTTGGGATTGCCCTTGCGCACGAGGAACACCATCGTCGTGGAATACGGCGAGCTGTTGTCCGGGAAGCGTGCGCGCCAGTCCTTCGGCAGCAGCTGGCCGCGCTCGGCGAGCAGGTCGATGTCGTTCGGCTGGTTCATCGTCACGACGTCGGCCTGCAGCCCCTGCAGCACCGACAGCGCCTGCGCACTCGACGCGCCGTGCGACTGCTTGATCGCGACCGTCTCGCCGGTCTTCTGCTTGTAGGCGGCGGCAAAGCCCGTGTTGATGTCCTTGTACAGCTCGCGCGTCACGTCGTACGACACGTTCAGGATCGACGTATCCGCATACGCGGCCGTCGCCGCCACGACCAGCGCCGCCGCCGCGCCCGTGTGCAGCCAGCGGCCGATCCCCTTCATGCTTGCCATCGTGATATGCCCCGTTTCCAGTGGTGGTGAATGTGCGTGACGGCACGCGTACGCGCTGTCATCGAAACGTAAGCGGGCATTCTAGCGGCCAGGCTCGGCATGCCTTCCAATCAGTCGTGGAAAGCAAATCTCGAATCCTGCTAAACGGCGGCGGGCGCTCGCGCGTGCCGCCGATCCGGTGTTAAGATCGCCGCTCAGCCCAATCACGGTTCCTCCATGTCCGCTGCCCTGCGCTCGCTTCCGATCCTCGCCGCCATCGCGGCAGGTGCGCGCGCGGCCGGGCTGAAACTGAAAAAACGACTCCTCGACTGACGGGGACGTCGCGTCCCGTCAGGCGAATGCCGGACGGGATGCCCGCAGGTCGTTTCTTTCTCCTTGCTCGCACGCCTCGCTCCGGCACTCCGCCGGCGGAACGGTTCCTTCCCACTCCGTTTCCACCATGAGGCTTTGCATGAACACACGTTTCGAAGGTATCTGGCTGCCGATCATCACGCCGTTTCACCACGGCGAAGTCGACCATGCGGCGCTCGCGCGGCTCGCGCGTCACTACGCAGGCGCTGGCATCGCGGGCTTCGTCGCGGGCGCGACGACCGGTGAAGGCGTGCTGCTCGACGCGCGCGAACAGGACGCGGTGTTCGCGACGCTGCGCGACGCGGCACCCGAACTGCCGATCGTCGTCGGGCTGACCGCAAGCGCGACGCACTTCGCGGCCGCTCGCGCACGCGAACTTGCCGCGTTGCGGCCCGACGGGCTGCTCGTCACACCGCCCGTCTACGTGCGGCCGACGCAGGACGGCATCCGCCGCCACGTGGAGGCAATCGTCGATGCGGCCGACCTGCCGGTGCTCGTCTACAACATCCCGTACCGCACCGGCGTGAACGTCGAACTGGAGACGCTGCAGGCGCTCGCGCGCGACCCGCGCGTCGCGGGCATCAAGGAATGCGGCGGTACGCTCGACCGGATGAGCCGGCTCGTGCACGACACGCCGCTCGCGATCCTGTCCGGCGACGACAACCAGAACTTCGCGGCGATGTGCGCCGGTGCGCACGGCGCGATCGCAAGCAGCGCGCACGTGCTGCCCGAATGGCATGTGCGCATCCATGCGCTGCTGCGCGACGGCCGGCTCGCCGATGCGCGGCGCCTGTCGGTCGCGCTGCAGCCGCTCGTCGCGGCGCTGTTCGCGGAACCGAACCCGGCGCCGGTGAAGGCCGTGTTGGCCGCGCAAGGGTGGTGCGAGGACGGGTTGAGGCTGCCGTTCGTGCCGGCGAGTGAAGGGTTGAGGGAGCGGTTGGCGGCCATTTGCGCGGAACTCGACGAAATCGAGCCGGACGTCGCGGTGGCATAAACCGCGACGCCACATGAGACGCAGGCGACCGATGAATTTCGCGCCGACAGATTGCTTCAAACTGTCGGAACGAGAGACAGGTCGTACCGTGCAAGATGCGCATCGGCCGTCACAAGCTGAAGCGGCTCGAGCCGGGCCTGCGCGACCAGTAAGCGATCGAATGGATCACGATGGTGGTGCGGCAAATCACGGACCGCGGCCCCATGCACGGCCCGAACCGGCAGCTCGCGTCCCGCTTGCGCCGATCGCACGGATCAGCTTGCCGACGTCGATATCGGGCTTCCCCAAGCCGGCCTTGATGGCGGCCTCCCGGATACTCGCGCTGCTGACGAAACGTTCGTCGGCGGCCGAGATCAGTCTGCGCGCCGGCGCGCTCAGCTTGGGGTCATTGGTCACGATCCACAAAAAGATGTGCGTATCGAGCAACAGCCGCATCAGCGCCCTTCAAAAGCATCCAGCAGATGATCGGGCAACGGGGCATCGAAGTCGTCCGCGATCCACGCCTGCCCTTGCAGGACACCGAACCGAACGGGCGGATTGGCAGGCACGAGTCGATCGGCCGAAGCCCTGTCACCGCGGATCGTGGCATCTGCCCTTTGAACCGGATCGTCCGCACTGGCACCGGGCGTGTTTGCGTTTTGCATGATGACCTCCGTTTCAAGTGATCATCACTGTAGTCAGGTTCACCCGATCGATCCATTCGACCGATCGGCAGAGGGACTGCCGAACCGCAACCCATGGCGGCAATCGCGCATTTCGTCACGCCGCCAGCACCATCCCTGCCCCCTCCGTCGCGTCCCGCACCGCCTGCTTCACGATCCGCGCGAGCCGATCGACGGTCGGCGTCGCCGATGACGTGCGCCGCAGCAGGATCAGCGGCAGGCTCGGCAGTGCCGGCAGCCCGCACGAAGCCGCATCGAGCACACGCACTGCCGCTGGCAGCCCGTACTGCGCGCGCACCGTCAGCCCGAGGCCGGCCGCCGCCGCCGCCCATAGCCCGGCGAGACTCGGCGTCGTGAACGCGACCCGCCACGGCACGCCCGCGCGGTCGAGCGCATCGGTCGCTGCGCCGAAGAACCGGCACGGCCGGTCGAACACGACGAGGGGCAGCGGCTCGCCCGGCCCGGCCATTGCACCGATGCCCGTTTCGCCACGCGGCGCCTGCGCCGCATCGACATCCGTGCCGCCCCCGCCC
Organism: Burkholderia puraquae; assembly: GCF_002099195.1. Classification (GTDB taxonomy): domain Bacteria; phylum Pseudomonadota; class Gammaproteobacteria; order Burkholderiales; family Burkholderiaceae; genus Burkholderia; species Burkholderia puraquae. Next base: position 49,700 of record NZ_NBYX01000024.1, read on the forward strand.
GGCGTGCCGAAACCGCCCGCGCCCAAACCCGCTGCCCCGACCCACTGCATCGGCACCTGCGCGATCGCTTCACTGTCGATGCCCGGCCGCGCCACCAGCGCCGCCGATGCCGGATCGCCCCACACCAGCGCGAGATCGAGCTGGTTCGCGTCGAGCCGGTCGAGCAAATCGGCATTGCGCGCCACGCGGGCCTCGATCCGCACCTTCGGATGCGCGCGCGCGAACCGCCCGAGCACGTCGGGCAAAATCGCCTCGCCGAAATCCTCCTGCAGCCCGACGCGCACCCAGCCGTCGAGATTCATGCCGCGCACCGCCGCGGCCGCCTCGTCGTTCAGCGCGATCATCCGTCGCGCATAGCGCAGCATCGCGTCGCCGGCGTCGGTCAGCGCAAGCCCCCGCCCGGCTTTCACGAACAACGGCGTGCCGGCCTGCTCCTCGAGCTTGCGGATCTGCGCGCTCACCGCCGACGACGAGCGCGCGACGCGGTCCGCCGCCTTCGCAAAACTGCCGAGATCCACGCCCGCGACGAGGCTGCGCAGCGCCGCCACGTCGAAGTTGGGCCGGGCCAGCGCGGCATCGGCCAGCGCGAACGACTCGGCGCCGTCCCGCGGAATGTCTTGTCCGGACATACCAACCATCCTGTTTTGCCGAATGATTCATCAAGAACTTTCCGATTTTCAGGATGAATGTAGGCCGCCAGACTATCGATGTCAATTTCCAACCGGACCTGCCGTCATGGATTCCTCGTACGTCGCTTCCCCGTCCTCGCCCGCCCGCGATGCGCGCGGCCCGGCCCATCGCTGGCGCGTACTGGCTGCCGGCGTCGCCGCAAACATGAGCTTTTCGGCCGCGGCGGCGGGCATTCCGACCACGGCCGTGTGGATGCGCACGGCCTATCACCTCGACAACGGCGCACTCGGCCTCGTGCTCGGCGCGCTCGGCTTCGGCGTCGCGCTGTCCGAGCTGCCGTGGGGGATGGCCGCCGACCGCTTCGGCGACCGCCGCGTGCTGCTCGCCGGGCTCGTCGCGACGGCCGCGATGTTCGCGCTGATGGTGTGCGCGATCGTCCCGACCGCGCACGGCGTGCCGCCGCTGATGCGCGTCGTCGCCGCGATGTGCTGCGTCGGCCTGCTTGGCGGCAGCGTGAACGGGTCGAGCGGGCGCGCGGTGATGCGCTGGTTCGGCGAGCACGAACGCGGGCTCGCGATGAGCATCCGCCAGACAGCCGTGCCGCTCGGCGGCGGGATCGGCGCGGCGCTGCTGCCGTCGCTCGCGTCGCACCTGGGCTTTGCCGCGGTATTCGGCGCGCTGATGCTGCTGTGCGCGGGATCGGCCGCGCTGACCTGGCGCTGGCTGCACGAGCCGCCCGCCGCGCTGGCCTCCGTGGGCGTCGCCGCGACACGCGCGGCCGAGCAGCCGCATCGGGTTGCCCCGCGCACCCGCGGCCCGCTGACGAGCGGCTCCGTGTGGCGCATCGTGCTCGGCATCGGCCTGCTGTGCGCGCCGCAGTTCGCGGTGCTCACGTTCGCGACGGTGTTCCTGCACGACTTCGGCCGGCTCGGCCTCGCCGGCATCAGCGCGGCAATGGTCGCGCTGCAGCTCGGCGCGATGGTGATGCGTGTCTGGAGCGGCCGTCATACCGACCGGCACGGCAACCGGCGCGCGTACCTGCGCGGTTCAGTGCTCGTTGCGGCCGGGTCGTTCACGCTGCTCGCGGCCGCGACGGCCGGCAGCCCGCACGTGCCGCTCGCCGCGATCGTCGCGATTCTCGTGTTCGCGGGCATCTGCGTGTCGGCGTGGCATGGCGTCGCGTACACCGAACTAGCGACGCTCGCGGGCGCCGAACAAGCGGGCACCGCGCTCGGGATGGCAAACACGATCGTGTATCTGGGGCTGTTCGCGACGCCGCTCGCGATTCCGCCGCTGCTCGCCGCGAGTTCGTGGAGCGTCGTATGGCTCGCAGCCGCGCTGGTCGCGGGCGCGACCTACCCGCTGTTCGCCGTGCGATAGCAGCCACGGATTGCACGCGGGCGTCGCGGCGAGCGACCCGACGCCCGCGCATCCGTCAGGCCGCCTCGCGTGCCAGCGCGCGCCGCGCGGCCGGCCGCTCGGCCTCGCGCTGCGCATGGGCGGTCCACGCGGGATGCCGCGTCATGTCGAGCCCGATCGCGACGCCCCAGCGATACAGCACGAGCAGGAACGGATCGACGATCGAATGCGCGCCCGGTTCGGCCCACGTGCGGCCATCGGCAAGCGCGGCCTCGATCGTCTCGTTCGCGGCTTCGATCGTGCCTCGCCCGTGCGCGCGGACCTCACCGTGCAGCGCCGGATCGCCGATGAAGCGCCCCGGCCGCCACAGCGCGCCGTAGCCGACGCCATGCACCCAGCCGACCAGCCAGGCGAGCCATTCGTGGCACCGCGCCTCGCGCAGCGGATCGCCGAGCGGCAGCAATTGCGCATCGGGATAACGGCGCGCGAGATACGTAAGGATCGCGGGCGTTTCGGTCAGCACGCTCGGCTCGCCCGGAATCGCGAGCACGGGCACGCGTGCTTTCGCGTTGATCGCGAGATAGTGCGCGTCGAGGTTCTGCTGCTTCTGCACGGAGACGATTTCGACGTCGAACGGCGCGCCGGTTTCCTCCAAGGCGATGTGGGCGGCAAGCGAGCAGGCGCCCGGCGAAAGATAGAGACGATATGCGTTCATGGTGAGGTGACCCGACGGGGCTGTGGAAGACGGAACCGAGTGTAGGAACGCGTGCCTGCCCGTCGCAAACGATGAATTGTCGTGCTCGGGCATTAGTGTTACTAATACCCGCATGCGACGCATTCACCTTCCTCCGCTGCAGACGCTGCGTGCGTTCGAGACCGCCGTGCGGCTACAGAGCTTCACGCGCGCGGCCGACGAGCTCGCGCTCACGCAAGGCGCCGTCAGCCAGCACATCCGCGCGCTCGAGGCGCAGCTCGGCTATCCGCTCTTCATCCGTGAGCGCAACGGCGCGACGCCGACGCACGCCGCGCACGCGCTCGCGCTGCAGGTGCGCCAGGGCCTCAGCGTGCTCGAGCGCGCGTTCGAGCCGGTACTCGCCGAGCGCAGCCGTCAGCGCACCTGCGACGTCACGCTGAACGTCAGCGTGCTGCCGAGCGTCGCCGAGCGCTGGCTCGCGCCGCGCCTGCCGCGCTTCTCGGCTGCGCATCCGCACATCGCGATCGCGCTGCACCCGGACGTGGCGCTCGCGCCGCTGCGCAAGCGCGACCGCATCGACGTCGCGCTGCGCTACGGGCCCGGCACGTGGCCGGGCGTCGTCGCCGAGAAGCTGATGAACGAGACGATCTTTCCGGTTGCGAGCCCCGCGTACCGCAATCGCGACGGCATCGCACCGCGCGTGCCGGCCGATCTCGTGCGCGCGACGCTGCTGCGCCATCCCGCGCAGCCGTGGGAACCGTGGCTCCAGGCCGCGCGGCTCGACCTCACCGAATCCGCGCGCGCGCCGCGCTTCACCGATGCGCATGCGCTGATCGACGCGACGCTGAAAGGGCGCGGCGTCGCACTCGCGCGCCGCTCGCTGATCGAGCCCGAACTCGCGGACGGCACGCTCGTGCGCGTATCGACGGTGCGCGTGACCGACGTGTATGCGCATTACGTCGTGTGGCGCCCCGGCCATCCGCACGAAGCGGCGATCCGTACCTGGCTCGACTGGCTGCGCAGCGAGGTGCGGCGACGCACGCCGCGGCGCTGACGCCACGCGATCGGCTGCACGCGTTCATCGTGAACGGTCAGGCCGCCGTGGACGCCCTCGTGCATCGCATCGCGTGCCCGGGTAAAAGTGCCCGGCCCGCATCGCCTGCCGGGAAATTTTGCCTTCCCGCGCCCCCGTGCAAGTGACTGGTCAGGATATCGAAAGCCTTCCGCGATCATGCGCCGGTCGCAAACGATTCACCGAAACGTCGCATCGCACCGGCATACTCGAAAACGTTTCCCGATCAGCCTGCCAGGAGAGAAGTCATGCGTCGCGTTTCCGTCGTCGTTCTTTGTGCCGCCGCTTTCGTCGCCGCCTGCAGCGACGACGCGCCGCACGATGCACACGCGACCGACACGTCGCAGCAGGCCGGCGCATCGGCCGGCTCCGCCAGCGCATTCAACAGCGATGCCGCATCGAACGCCCCCGCGTCCGATGCCGCGCCGCTCGCGCCGCCCGTCGTGCACTACCCGCCCGATGACGACGACGACGCAAAGCCCGCGGCGAACGCGACCGCGTCGAGTGCCGCCGCGCCGTCGTCGCCAGGCTGATCCCTCCGCTCCCGTCCCCCGACCGCAGAACCGAGGTGAAATAACATGACGTCATCGAGCCGCCGCCGTTTCCTGCATACCGTCGCACAATCCGCGGGCGCCGCCGTCGCGCTCAACGCCTTCCCCGAATCGATCCGCCGCGCGCTCGCGATTCCCGCCGCGCGCGGCACCGGCACGATCCGCGATGTCGAGCACATCGTCGTGTTCATGCAGGAAAACCGCTCGTTCGATCATTACTTCGGACACCTGCGCGGCGTGCGCGGCTACAACGACCGCTTCCCGATCCCGCTGCCGAACGGCAAGCCGGTGTGGTACCAGCCGTCGAAGGCCGACCCGGGCAAGCCGGTGCTGCCGTTCCGGCTGAACACGCTGACGACGAGCGCACAGTGCGTCGGCGACCTCGACCACTCCTGGTACAAGACGCACGCGGCGATCGACGGCGGCCGCTACGACCAGTGGCCCGCGAACAAGACCGACATGACAATGGGCTATCACGTGCGCGAGGACATCCCGTTCCACTACGCGCTCGCCGATGCGTTCACCGTGTGCGACAACTACTTCTGCTCGCTGCCGGGGCCGACGCACCCGAACCGCTCGTACCTGATGACGGGCACCGTCGACCCGACCGGCAAGTTCGGCGGCCCGCTGCTCGACAACAGCGACTATGTCGACGGCGACGGGCCGCCGGCCTACCAGCTGCTGTCGTGGACGACCTTTCCCGAGCGTCTCGAAGCGCACGGCGTGTCGTGGCAGATCTACCAGCAGGGCACGACGGGCAACGACCCGTACAACGGCAACTACGGCACGAACGTGCTGCAGAACTTCGCGAACTTCATCAACGCGAAGCCCGGTTCGTCGCTGTACCAGCGCGCGCAGACAGTGCGCACGCTCGACAACCTGAAGGACGACGTGATTAACGACCGGCTGCCGCAGGTGTCGTGGCTGTGCCCGCCTGCGGCGTTCTCCGAGCATCCGAAATACACGCCCGCGTACGGCGCGAACTACACGTCGCAGATCCTCGACGCGCTCACGTCGAACCCGGACGTATGGCGCAAGACCGTGCTGTTCATCATGTACGACGAGAACGACGGCTTCTTCGACCACATCGTGCCGCCGCAGCCGCCGACGTCGGCCGCGCAGGGCGCGTCGACCGTGACGACCGACGGCGAGCTGCATACGGTCGTGAACCCCGGCCGCGGCAGCAGCTACACGGCCGACGGCCTGCCGTACGGCCTCGGGCCGCGCGTGCCGATGACGGTCGTGTCGCCGTGGACGAAGGGCGGCTTCGTGTGCTCGCAGGTGTTCGACCACACGTCGGTGATCCGCTTCATCGGCGAGCGTTTCGGTATCGACGAACCGAACATCACGCCGTGGCGCCGCACGGTGTGCGGCGACCTCACCGCCGCCTTCGACTTCCGCTCGTCCGACGCGTCGTTCCCGCCGCTGCCCGACACGAGCCAGTACCGCTCGATCGCCGACCAGCAGTGCACGTCGCAGCCCGCGCCGACGGTGCCCGCGACGCCGTCGCCGGTCGACCCGCAGGAGCCCGGCGTGCGGCCGGCGCGTGCGCTGCCGTACGAGCTGCACGTGAACGCGAGCATCGACAGCGGGACCCGGCTGCGCATCGAATTCGCGAACCGCGGCAACCAGGGCGCACACTTCCACGTGTATGCGACGAACCGCACCGACGGCCCGTGGCGCTACACGGTCGGCGCACGCCGCGTGCTGCATGCGGACTTCGACCTGACGGTGACGCACGGTGCGTACGCGTTCTCGGTGTACGGGCCGAACGGCTTCGTACGCGTGTTCTCGGGCAACGTGTCGGCCCCGGCCGCGCCTCATCGCAACCCTGCGCAGCCGGAAGTGAAGGCCGGCTATGACATCGCGAACGGGAACCTGTACCTGAAGCTGCGCAACCACGGCGGGGCTCACGTCACGCTGACGCTGACCGACAACGCGTACGGCGCGCCGTCGCGGCAAGTGACGCTGCACGGCGGTGACGAGCGTGTCGAGCAGTGGGCGCTCGCGTCGAGCCACCATTGGTATGACGTGACGGTGAGCGACGGCGCGGCCGGCACCTTCTCGCGCCGATTCGCGGGCCACGTCGAGAACGGCCGGCCGAGCTATTCGGATCCGGCTGCGGTGCGGCCCGTCTCCGCGGCGTAGGCGCGACGGCGCGGCGTGCCACGGCAGCCGCCGTGTCGCGCACGCTGCCCGGCCCGTCAGATCGCGTGCGCGAGCGCGCGGTCGACGAGCACGGCTTCGAAGCTGTCGTCCGCGTCACGAAACCGCAGCGGTGCCGCGCAGTGGACGAGCGTGTCGATGAAGTACTTCGCGCGCGGCCACGGCCCGAAGCCGGCCGCCGTGTTGATGTGCCCGGCGTCGCCGAGGTTCACGAACGCGCTGCCCAGGTGCTGCGCGAGCGTGCGCGCGTCGCCGAGCGGCATCCACGGATCGGTCTCGCTGCCGATCACGATCGACGGCACGGCGAGCCGGCGCGCGTCGAACGGCCCGGCAAACGTGAATTTCTTCGGACTGGCAGGCGCGACCAGCAGCACGCCCGCGACATCGCCCGTATGCGGCCACTGCGCGAGCGCTTGCGCGGCCGCGAGGCAGCCGAAGCTGTGCGCGGCCAGCACGAACGGGCCGCGTTCGCGGTCGAGCAATGCGCGCACCGAGTGCGCCCAGCGCGCGAGATCGGGCGCGTCCCAGTCGTCCTGCTCGACGCGCAGCGAGCGCGGGAACTGCCGTTCGAGCCAGGTCTGCCAGTGAGCGCCTTCGCTGCCGTGCAGGCCCGGAACGGTAACGAGCCGCGGCGGCCACGCCGATTTGCTGCATGCGCGCATGATTGCCCTCGCTTGCTTGAAGACGGGATTCGATTGTGGCGCGGCGCCCCCGGCGGCCGAACCAATATTTCGTGCTTTGCTTTTGCGTGGAACGGCCATCCGGGGACGGCCATTCGGGAACGGTAACCCGGGGCGGCCGCCCACGCCGGTCGCCCACGCCGGTCGCCCACGCCGGTCGCCCGCCCCGCGCACCGGCGCGCGATGCGCCGCGAAACCGTAGAATGTGGGCTTCCCGTCAGCTTCACACGGAACCGGGGCCGGGCGCCGACGCGCCGGGCGCCCGGTCGTCAGGAGACGCCCGATGTCCGCTACGCCCGCCGGCGCCCTGCGCCCGGCTCCGCTCGCCGTTCCCGTCACGCGCCTCGCCGGCGCGCGCGCCGTCATCCAATGAAGATCCTGTTCTATTCGCCGCACCAGGAAGCCGGCGCGTGGCGCGACGCGATCGCGCATGCGCTGCCGGAAGCCGAACTGCGCGCGTGGCAGCCGGGCGACACGGCCACCGCCGATTACGCGCTCGTGTGGCGGGCGCCGCGCGAATTCTTCACGCCGCGCGACGGCCTGCGCGCGATCTTCAACCTCGGCGCCGGCGTCGACGCGCTGCTCGCGCTCGACCGCATGCATCCGGGCACGCTGCCGCAGCACGTGCCGCTCGTGCGGCTGGAAGATTCCGGCATGGCGCAGCAGATGGTCGAATACGTGACGCACGCGGTGCTGCGCTACCTGCGCCGCTTCGACGAATACGACGTGCAGCAGCGCGAGCGCCGCTGGCGGCCGCTCGAACCGCATGCGCGCGCCGGCTTCACCGTCGCCGTGCTCGGCCTCGGCGTGCTCGGCGCGCAGGTCGCGCTCGCGCTCGCCGCGCTCGGCCTGCCCGTGCGCGGCTACAGCCGCAGCGCGAAGCAGCTCGACGGCATCGCGACCTTCGCCGGCGACGGCGCGTTCGACGCATGCATCGACGGCGCGAAGGTGCTCGTCAACCTGCTGCCGAGCACGCCCGACACCGACGGCATCCTGTCGTCGCGCGCGTTCGCGCGGCTCGCGCCCGGCGCGTATGTCGTCAACGTCGCACGCGGCGCGCATCTCGTCGAGGCCGACCTGCTCGACGCGCTCTCGAGCGGCCGGATCGCCGCCGCGACGCTCGACGTGTTCGATCGCGAGCCGCTGCCGGAAGATCATCCGTTCTGGCACACGCCGCGCATCACGATCACGCCGCACAGCTCGGCCGAGACGCTGCGCGAAGAAGCCATCGCGCAGATCGCCGGCAAGATCCGCGCGCTCGAGCGCGGCGAGCGTGTCGGCGGCATCGTCGACTACGCACGCGGCTACTGAACCTACAAGCAAACCAGGAGACAACCATGACGTTCCCCACCGCCGTCAAGATCGTCGAAGTCGGCCCGCGCGACGGGCTGCAGAACGAGAAGACGTTCGTGCCGACCGACGTGAAGATCGCGCTCGTCGACCGCCTGTCGCACGCCGGCTTCCGCAACGTCGAAGCCGCGTCGTTCGTGTCGCCGAAATGGGTGCCGCAGATGGCCGACGGCGCCGACGTGATGGCCGGCATCGAGCGCCGCGCGGGCACCGTGTACTCGGTGCTCACGCCGAACCTGAAGGGCTTCGAGAATGCGGTTGCCGCGCGCGCCGACGAAGTCGTGATCTTCGGGGCGGCCAGCGAGGCGTTCTCGCAACGGAACATCAACTGCAGCATCGCCGAGAGCATCGCGCGCTTCGAGCCCGTCGCGAAGGCGGCGAAGGACGCGGGCCTGCGGCTGCGCGGCAGCGTGTCGTGCACGCTCGGCTGCCCGTACCAGGGCGAGGTGCCGGTCGCATCGGTCGTCGACGTCGTCGAACGCTTCGCGGCGCTCGGCTGCGACGAGATCGACATCGCCGACACGATCGGCGTCGGCACGCCGAAGCGCACGCGCGAAGTGCTCGCGGCCGTCACGCGGGTGTTCCCGCGCGAACGCCTGTCGGGCCACTTCCACGACACCTACGGCCAGGCGCTCGCGAACATCTACGCGGCGCTGTTCGAGGGGATCGAGATCTTCCACGCGTCGGTCGCGGGCCTCGGCGGCTGCCCGTACGCGAAGGGGGCGACCGGCAACGTCGCGACCGAGGACGTGCTGTACCTGATGCAGGGCCTCGGGATCGACACCGGCATCGATCTCGCGCAGGTCGTCGCCGCCGGCGACTTCATCTCGAACGCGATCGGCCGCGCGAACGTGTCGCGCGCCGGTCGCGCACTGCTCGCCAAGGCGCAGAGCGCGGCCGACGCCGCGAACTGCGTGTGACCCCGGTATTCGATGGATTCCTCAACATGACGACACCCGCTTCATTCGATTCCCTCCCTGATTCCGCGCGACGCGTCGCGCTGCTGCTGCGCGAGCGCGGCCATGCGAAAGGCATCGTGATGCTCGCCGAAACCGGCAAGACTTCAGCCGAGGCCGCGGCCGGGCTCGGCTGCTCGGTTGCGCAGATCGCGAAGTCGATCCTGTTTCGCCGCCAGTCGGACGGCGCGCCGGTGCTCGTGGTCGCGAGCGGCGTCAATCGCGTCGACGAGAAGAAGGTCGCCGAGCAGGTCGGCGCGGTCGGCCGCGCGGACGCGAAGTTCGTGCGCGACAACACCGGCTATGCGATCGGCGGCGTCTGCCCGATCGGCCATCTCGTCGAACCCGTCACGCTGATCGACGCCGACCTGCTCGAGCTCGACAGCCTGTGGGCGGCCGCGGGCCATCCGCACGCGGTGTTCAACCTGTCGCCGAACGAACTCGTGTCGCTGACGGGCGCGCCGGTCGCGGACGTCGCATTGCGGGAGCCCGCATGAGCGACGTGCCGGTGCCGGTCGGAACGGTCGGGTCGCCGTGCACCGACGTATGCCGGATCGATCCGCGCACCGACTGGTGCGCGGGTTGCCTGCGCACACGCGACGAGATCAAGGGGTGGCGTGCGTCGGACGACGACGCGAGGCGCGCGTTGCTCGCGCGGCTCGATGCGCGGCGGCGCCTGCTTGCGAGGAGCGGCGCATAAAAAAATGCCGTTCAGCCTGACCGGCGAACGGCATGAGATCGGAATCCTGTGAACGTGATCAACGTCACAGCCCGCATCATACGAGCGACGCGGCCGCATCGCATCGGGTGTTTCCCTACAACTTCTTACAGCGTCTTTCACGCGTGTGCGCACACCGCTTTCGCTCGCCATGTACGCGCCGCCTGCCCGCAATACGCGTTCCTGAAATTCGCATTCGACGAGCCGCCGCGCAAGCCCGCAGCGGCGCCGAATCGTACGACCGTTTCAGTTGCCGACTACCGTGCGACGCGCGGGCACGATGCGCCAGCCGAGATTCACGCCGGCCGCCGCGAGCAGGATCAGCAGCGCGCCGGCCACCTGCGTCCACGCGAGCGTCTGCCCGAACGCAACGTGATCGACGACGATCGCGACGACCGGATAGACGAACGACAGCGCACCGGTCATCGCAGTCGGCAGCTTCTGGATCGCGCCGTACAGCAGCACATACATCAGACCTGTGTTCACGACGCCGAGCACGACGAGGTCGAGCCACTGCGCGGCGGTTGCCGGCAACGTGCCGAAGTGCGCGAACGGCGCGAGCAGCAGGACACCGAGGCCGGCCTGCAGCAGCGCGAGCAGATGCGGCGGCGTGCCCTTCAGGTGCTTCGTGACGATCGACGAGATCGCATACAGAAAGGCCGCGCCTAGCGACAGCGCAACACCTTCCAGATATTCGCCCGGCACCGCGAGCACGGCCGGCTCGACGCGCACCACGGCGACGAGCCCGACGAATGCGAGCGCGAGCCATGCGAGCGTCGACGCGGTGATCCGCTCGCGGAACACGATCGCGCCAAGCGCGACGAGCATGAACGGCTGCGTGTTGTAGACGGCGGTCGCCATCGAGATCGATGCGCGCGAATAGGCGGCGAACAGCAGCAGCCAGTTCGCGACGATCGCGACGCTGCCGAGCGTCGCGAGCGCGAGCATCCGTGGCGAGAACAGCGCGCGGCGCAGGAAGCCGAACGCCGCGCAGACGATCGCGAGCGTCGCGGCACCGAACAGGCAACGGAAGAACACGACGTTGGTGAGCGGTTGCTGCGACGACATCACGAGCCAGCCGATCGTGCCGGACATCAGCATCGCGACGACCATCTCGGCGGCGCCGCGGCGAATTTCATTCGAAGCCATCGTGAACTCCGTTCAGAAGAGTGGATGACTTCGATTCTAGAAACTTGCTTTCACGGCAGCCACGGCTAAACTGAAGTGAAACAACCGATTCACCTTCGAAAGAAAAGCGATCATGCCGAAACGCCTTTCCCCGCCCGCCATCGCGTCGCTCGACGCGACCGACCGTGCGATCCTCGCGGCGCTGGCCGACGACGCGCGCATCGCGACCAGCGAGCTCGCCCGGCAGATCAGGCTGTCGGCGCCCGCGACCGCCGACCGCGTGCGGCGGCTCGAAGCGCAAGGCGTGATCGCCGCGTTCACCGTCGAGCTCGACCCGCGCGCGCTCGGCTACACGCTGCAGGCGATCGTCCGCGTGAAGCCGCTGCCCGGCCAGCTGCATCTCGTCGAAGAGATGCTGCGGCGGATTCCCGAATTCGTGGAGTGCGACAAGGTCACCGGCGACGACTGCTTCATCTGCCGGCTCTACCTGCGCACGATCGAGCACCTCGACGACATCCTGTCGAAAGTGACGGAGCGCGCCGAGACGAGCACCGCGATCGTGAAATCGACGCCCGTGCCGCGCCGCCTGCCGCCGCTCGTCGAGGACGACGGCGCGCACCGCTGAGCTGCCGGTACGCGCCCGCTTGCGTGTCGTCAGGCGGCCGCGTCGCGCGCCTCGAAGAACGCGAGCGATTCGTCGATCAGCGCGACGGGCGCCTCCTCCGGAATGTAGTGTCCGCACTCGAGCGCACGGCCGCTCACGTCGCGCGCGACGCGGCGCCATTCGTCGAGCGGATCGAAGCAGCGGCCGACGATCCCGTGCTCGCCCCACAGCACGCGCAGCGGGCACGCGACCTTGTTGCCGCGCTCGAGATCCGCACGGTCGTGCTCGAGATCGATCGTCGCCGACGCGCGGTAGTCCTCGCACATCGCATGCACGGCGCCCGGCTGCGCGAGCGCGGCCCGGTACGCGGCGAGCGCCTCGGGTGCGAACGGCGCAAGCCCGGCGGACCGGTTGCCCATCACGCGCTCGATATACGCATCGGTATGCGCGCCGATCAGCGTCTCGGGGAGCGGCTCCGGCTGGATCAGGAAGAACCAGTGGAAATACGCGGTCGCGAACGCACGATCGGTTTTCTCGTACATCGCGAGCGTCGGCGCGATGTCGAGCAGCATCATCCGCTCGACGGCGTCCGGATGATCGAGCGCAAGCCGGTGAGCGACCCGCGCGCCGCGATCGTGTGCGCACACGTGGAAATGCTCGAAGCCGAAATGCCGCATCACGGCAACCTGGTCGGCCGCCATCGCACGTTTCGAATACGGCGCATGCTGCGCGTCGCTCGGCGGCCTGCCCGATGCGCCGTAACCGCGCAGGTCGGTGGCGATCACCGTGAAATGATGCGCGAGCGTCGCGGCGACGCGATGCCAGATCATGTGGGTTTGCGGATGTCCGTGCAGCAACAGGAGCGGCGGACCCGCGCCTCCTTTGACACCGAAGATATCGGTGTCCTGCACCGTCACGCGAAACGGTGCAAACGCCTCAAACGACATGGTTTGTTTCTCGTTGGTTTGTTATGGCGGCTATTTTAGGAGCGCTTGCGCATCTACACAGCGGGGCAACAGCCGGAATCCGTAGAAAGAGAGCACTCACTCGATTGCCGGCACACCACGCATTTTGTTAAGCTCGCGTAGAATCGCACGATCGTTCGTATTAATAAGAACGACCTCGTTTCGCAGCTACACTCGAATCACCGTTCGACCGCAAAGCATGGCGTCGGCGCGACCGCGCGGCCGCCCCCTGGAGACTGGAGACATCACATGGCATTGCCCACCGTCCTGCAGAACCTGACGCTGCCCGTCATCGCGTCGCCGATGTTCATCGTCAGCTACCCCGAACTCGTGCTCGCGCAATGCAAGGCGGGCATCGTCGGTTCGTTCCCCGCGCTCAACGCCCGTCCGGCAGAACTGCTCGACGAGTGGCTCACGCAGATCCAGTCCGAGCTCGCCGACCACAAGGCGAAACACCCCGACGCGGTGATCGGCCCGATCGCGGTCAACCAGATCGTCCACCAGTCGAATGCGCGGCTCGAGCACGACGTGCGCGTGTGCGTCGAGCACAAGGTGCCGATCTTCATCACGAGCCTGCGCGCGCCGGCGCGCGAGATCGTCGACGCGGTGCACAGCTACGGCGGCATCGTGCTGCACGACGTCATCAACCTGCGTCACGCGCAGAAGGCGCTCGAAGCCGGTGTCGACGGGTTGATCCTCGTCGCGGCCGGCGCCGGCGGCCACGCGGGCACGACGTCGCCGTTCGCGCTCGTCGGCGAAGTCCGCAAGATCTTCGACGGCCCGATCGTGCTGTCCGGCTCGATCGCGAATGGCGGCTCGATCCTCGCCGCACAGGCGATGGGCGCCGATTTCGCGTACATGGGCACGCGCTTCATCGCGACGCAGGAAGCGCACGCGATCGACGACTACAAGCACGCGATCGTGAACGCGAAATCGTCGGACATCATCTACACGAACCTCTTCACGGGCGTGCACGGCAACTACATCCGCGAGAGCATCGAGAAGGCCGGCCTCGATCCGGACGCGCTGCCGGAATCCGACAAGACCAAGATGAATTTCGGCAGCGACAAGACCAAGGCGTGGAAGGACATCTGGGGTGCCGGCCAGGGCGTCGGCCTGATGGACGACCTGCCGAGCGTGGGCGCGCTCGTCGAGCGCCTGAAGCGCGAGTACGACGACGCGAAGGCGCGGCTCGGCATCCCGCGCTGACGGATGCGGCGGCCGTGACGGCCGCCACCGGCGCGCATACCGCCGACAAAACAAAAAACGCGAACCGCAGCGGTTCGCGTTTTTTTCATCGCCCCGCTGCAGCGGGAAAGACGGCTCACACCGCGCGCTTCATCCGCGTAATCGGCAGCACGCGCAGGCGCGATTCGATCGACGGGCACAGCGACTGCCCTTCGAAACGCGCCGCCAGGAAATCGACGAACGAACGCACCTTCGCGGACACGTGACGACGGCTCGCGTAGACCGCATAGATCGGCGCCTCGTGCGGCGGCACCGCATCGAGCAGCACCGGCACGAGCCGGCCGGACTCGATGTCGTCGCCGACCACCTCGGTGCCGAGCAGCGCGATGCCCGCGCCCGCGAGCACGGCCGCACGCAGCCCTTCGAGATGATTCACGATCAGGTTGCCGTTGAGGTTCACGCGCGACGCGGCGGCCGCGTCGATCACCAGCGAGTCGAGCATCGTCGAATTCGAGTCGCGCCGCAGGTAGTTGTGGTGCGCGAGATCGGCGATCGTCTCGGGCGTGCCGTGCTTCTCGAGATACTCGGGCGACGCGACCAGCAGGATGTGCGCGGTCGCGATCTGCCGCGCCACCAGCGATGACGATTTCAATCCGTTCGGTGCCGCGCGCACCGCGACGTCGTAGCCTTCCTCGATCAGGTCGACCACGCGATCGGACAGCGTCATGTCGACGGTCACGTCCGGGAACCGGCCCGCATAATCGGTGACGGCCTGCATCACGTGGCGCAGCCCGAACGCGGACAGCGACGTCACGCGCAGCCTGCCTTGCGGCACCACGCTCGCGGCGCCGACGGCCTGCCCGGCTTCGTCGAGTTCCGACAGCGCCTGCACGAGGCGCTCATAGTATTCGCGTCCCGCCTCGGTAGGCGCGACGCGTCGTGTCGTGCGATGCAGCAGCCGCGCACCGAGCTGCTGCTCGAGATGCATCACGTGCTTGCTCGCCATCGCAGCCGACATCTGCATGCGCTCGGCCGCGCCGACGAAGCTGCCCACTTCGACGACGTAGCGAAACACATTCATGCTGACGAGGGTATCCATCGAACTAGCTCGTAATGACGGGGGAATGGTCCAATTACGAGATAGGGTAACAAAGGCGAGGAAACAGAAAGGTCAAGAAAGGCAAAACGGCGCCGCGGGTGGCGGCGCCGTTTCGGCGGGAAAACATGCAGCCGCAACGCGCGATTTACGCGCGCGGCCGGCTCGCCGATCGCGCGTGCGCGTCAGAACTTCGCGCGGATGCCTGCGCCGAACGTGTTGCCGGTCGACAGGCCGCTGATGTGGTCGTTCATGTATGCCGCGTAGACGTCCGTGCGCTTGGACAGCGGATAGTCGTAGCCGACGGCCCAGGTCTGGCGCGTCTGGTCGAGGCCGCCCGAATCGCGCGAGTACGCGTACGATGCCATCGCGTTGCCCACGCCGAGCGGCACCGACACGCCGCCCTGCGCGGTATTCACGTGCCAGCTGCCCGCGACCTGGTCATTCTTCGTATACATGTACTGGCCGAACAGCTTCACGTACTTCAGGTCGTAGGTCGCGCCGACTTGCGCAATGCCCTGGCTCTTCATGCCGGCCACCAGCGCGCTCAGGTCACGCGGGCCGTTGTTGAAGTTCACGTACTGATAGACCGCGGTCGCCGCGAACGGGCCGTTCGCATAGTTGAACTGCGCGCTCCACTTCTTCGAGCCGTTGTCGCCTGCCTGGTTGCCGAGTGCGTACATCGCGCCGAAATTCAGGCCACCGAACGACGGCGACGTGTACGACAGCGCGTTGTTCCAGCCCGAGTCGCCGACGGCACCCTGGTCGCTCGGGTAGGTCGGGAACGTGCCGAGGCCGAGGAACACGTGGTACACCATCGGCGAGAAGGTGTACGAGTCGTAGAACGGGTTGAACAGGATCGTCGACAGGAACAGGTGCGTCGTCAGGCGGCCGGCCGTCACCGTGCCGTACGGCGAATCGATGCCGACGTACGCGTTGCGTGCGAAGAATGTGTCGCCCTGGAAGCGGCCGAACTGGCCGTTCTGCGCGCGGAAGAAGCTTTCCAGCGTGAAGATCGCCTTGTAGCCATTGCCGAGATCCTCGGCGCCGTGCATGCCCCAGTACGACGTCGACATCCCGCCGCCGCTCACGTTCCACGCGCGGTTGCCGCCCGGGAACTTGGTTGCGCCGACCCATTCGTCAACCTGACCGTAGAGCGACACGCTCGATTGTGCATGAGCGGGAGCGGTGGCCGCCACGCAGGCGGCTGCGGCGATCAGCTTGACGGACGTGCGCGACGCACGGCGAGCGAGTGCTTTCATTGGATCTCCAGATTTTGTCGAATAGTCGATAAGTGGCGCGAGCGTTGTTTTTTGGAGCCGAGTGCTTGCGTCGTATGGGGCGCAGCCATCTTTACGGATCATTCGTCCGGTCAAAATTGCGCACACTTATTGCGGGTATAGCGGCAGCATTAACTTCGCGGAATTGATCCATGGCCGGGTACCCGCCGGCGGCCCGGCGTGAACGCGGTTGCACGGCGGGGCGGCGGCGTGGCACACGCGAGCCGGGCGCGAAAGATAGCGCAATGCGACGGGAAAATCAGCGGAAATCTGTGCGCGACTGTGGCGAATTCGCATCAGCCGGCGGAGGGACGAGCGCGTGGGCGCTCAGTTTCGGTAGAACGGGGAGAAATACGGCGAGTGTGCAGGCTCTTCCTGCGAGCGGGGGGGCGGCATCGGGCGGCCGCCGCGCTCCTCGTTGTAGCGCGCGACGTCGGCGCGGATCGAGCCGGCGCGCAACGGCACGTTGCCACCGCCCGGCGGGCGCGGCATCTGGCGCGCATCGGCGCTGATCGGGCGATACGGGCTTTGCGCGGCGTAATGGCCGTACGACGGCGTCGGCCGCAGGCCCCAGCGGGAGCCGTAACCGTTCACGCCGCCGGCACGTGCACCGGCAGGAGGCGCAACGCGGCGCCAGACGGGGGCACCGCCAGCCGGCTGACCGTACGCGCGCATGTCGCCGCCACCGAAGCCGTGGCTGCCGAACCCATGACCGCCGTGGGGCGGCTGCGCGAGCGCGAGCGGCATCAGCAGCGCGCCGAGCACGCCTGCCACCCATCGTCCGATCTTCCGTTTCACCCGTTCCGTCATCGTCCAGTGCCTGTCCATGCCCGTCGCCGGTTCCTTTCGACCGACCCAAGGCTTTCAGCAGTAATTTATGAGCGGGCCGAAAGCGTGTCGAGCCAAAAAGTGTTATGTCGCCGGCATCGGTGTAACACCATGTTACTGCTAGGTTTTTTCACTTCGGCGGGCGACCGGGGCAGAACATTCTTCTGCCGTTTCGAGCATGGCCGGGCCGGTACCGTGAGCGTTGTTGCATGACATTGTTTCATCAATCGATTCCCACAATGAATTTGTGTAGTGAATCACCAACCCGGACAATGGCGCCATCCGCGCGCGCGATGCGCGCCTTCCGTCGTTTCCGAATCGAGTTCCCGATGGCCCGTCCCCGTTTTCTTCCCGACAACTTCACGCTCGCGCTCGTCGGCACCGTCGTGCTCGCGAGCCTGCTGCCCTGCCGCGGCCCGGCCGCCCACGCGTTCAACTGGGCGACCAACATCGCCGTCGGCCTGCTGTTCTTCCTGCACGGCGCGAAGCTGTCGCGCGAAGCCGTCGTCGCGGGCGCGACCCACTGGCGGCTGCATGCAGTCGTGCTGCTGAGCACGTTCGCGCTGTTCCCGCTGCTCGGCCTCGCGCTGAAACCCGTGCTGCAGCCGCTCGTCACGCCGACGCTGTATGCGGGCGTGCTGTTCCTGTGCACGCTGCCGTCGACAGTCCAGTCGTCGATCGCGTTCACGTCGATCGCGAAAGGCAACGTGCCGGCCGCCGTGTGTGCGGCATCCGCGTCGAGCCTGCTCGGGATTTTCGTTACGCCGGCGCTCGTCGGGCTGATGATCACGTCGCAGTCGGCCACCGCGGCATCGCCGTGGAGCACCGTCGGCAGCATCGTGATGCAGCTGCTCGTGCCGTTCATCGCCGGCCAGTTGCTGCGGCCCGTGATCGGCGGCTGGATCGACCGGAACCGCGGCGTGCTGCGCTTCGTCGACCAGGGCTCGATCCTGCTGGTCGTCTACGTCGCATTCAGCGAAGCCGTCAACGAGGGCCTGTGGCACCAGATCCCGCCGCGCGCGCTCGGCGGCCTGCTCGTCGTCAACCTCGTGCTGCTCGCGATCGCGCTACTGCTGACCGCGTTCGTCAGCAAGCGGCTCGGCTTCAACCGCGCCGACCAGATCACGATCATCTTCTGCGGATCGAAGAAGAGCCTCGCGGCCGGCGTGCCGATGGCGAAGGTGATCTTCTCGGCGAACGCGGTCGGTGCGATCGTGCTGCCGCTGATGCTGTTCCACCAGATCCAGCTGATGGCGTGCGCGGCGCTCGCGCAGCGCTGGGGGGCGCGCGACATGAGCGGCGAGCACGACGAGGGCGACGCGGCATCGGGGCCCGGTGCGCTGAGCGCGGGCAAGCGCTGACGATCAGGGCGGCGGGACGGGCACCGGGGGGCCGTCCCGCCTTTCCGCCTTTCCGCCTTTCCGCCTTTCCGCCTTTCCGCCTTTCCGCCTTTCCGCCTTTCCGCCTTTCCGCCTTTCCGCCTTTCCGCCTTTCCGCCGTATCGCCGTATCGCCGTATCGCCGTATCGCCGTATCGCCGTATCGCCGTATCGCCGTATCGCCGTATCGCCGTATCGCCGTATCGCCGTGCAGTCCTTCCAAATGCGCCCCAGGCGCGATGCACCGGCAACGCCCATCGCGTCACGAAATCTTCATTCAATTCTCCGCGAGCAGTGCCGTTAAATCGGGCGTCCCGTCGAACCGGCTGCCCTCGCCCATGCCCGCGCCCCACCCCGATTCCGCTGCCGCCAGCACCACGCGCCTGAT
The DNA here is from genome assembly GCF_002099195.1 of Burkholderia puraquae. Lineage (GTDB taxonomy): Bacteria > Pseudomonadota > Gammaproteobacteria > Burkholderiales > Burkholderiaceae > Burkholderia > Burkholderia puraquae. The sequence goes on from NZ_NBYX01000024.1 coordinate 68,731, forward strand.
CGCGGATCGCGCGCTCGCCGCCGTCTTCCAGCCGATCGTCGATCTCGGGTCGGGGACGGTGGTCGGATACGAGGGCCTGATACGCGGCCCGCGCGGCACCGATCTCGAGCCGCCCGCCGCGCTGTTCGCGCAGGCCGCGCGCGAAGGCGAGACCATCGCGCTCGAACAGGCGGCCGCGCTCACCTGCCTCGACGCGTTCGCGGCGCTCGGCTGCGACGGCAAGCTGTTCCTCAATTTCAGCGCCGGCGCGATCCTGCAACTCGCGCGCGAACGCGAGCGCGCCCGCCAGCTGCTCGGCCGCGCGCGGGTCGGCGCCGAGCGCATCGTGATCGAGCTGACCGAGCAGAACGCGACGACGGACATCGCCCACATCGGGCCCGCGGTCGCATCGCTGCGCGACGCCGGCATCCAGTTCGCGCTCGACGACTACGGCACCGCGAACGCGAGCATGAACCTGTGGCTGCGCCTGCAACCGGACGTCGTGAAGATCGACCGCTTCTTCATCCACGACATCGCCCGCGACCCGCTGAAGTTCGAGGCCGTGAAGGCGATGCAGCACTTCGCGCAGGCGAGCGGCGCGCAACTGATCGCGGAAGGCATCGAGAACGAATGCGACCTGATCGTCGTGCGCGACATGGGCATCTGCTGCGTGCAGGGCTTCCTGCTCGGCCGGCCGAACGCGCAGCCGTCGCGGGTCGTCGCGCCGGCCGCGCGCGATGCGATCCGCGCGCCGCACATCGCGGTGTTTCCCGGGGCAACGCGCTCGGTGCGGCCGGCCGGCACGATCGCCGGGAAGATGCTGGTTCCGGCGCCGGCGCTGCCGCGCGACGCGACCAGCAACGACGTGCTCGACCTGTTCAACCGGATGCCCGACCTGCACGCGGTCGCCCTCGTCGAACGCGGGCGGCCCGTCGCGCTCGTGAATCGCCGCAGCTTCATCGACCGCTTTGCGCTGCCGTACCACCGCGAGGTGTTCGGGAAGAAGCCGTGCCTGCAGTTCGCGAACGACGCACCGCTGATGATCGATAACGCAACGACGTTCGAGCAACTCGCGATGCTGCTCGCAAGCCACGACCAGCGCTATCTCGCGGACGGCTTCGTGATCACCGAACACGGCCGCTACGTCGGGCTCGGCACCGGCGAGAGCCTCGTGCGCGCAGTGACCGAGATGCGCATCGAGGCCGCGCGTTACGCGAATCCGCTGACGTTCCTGCCCGGCAACATCCCGATCAGCGCGCACATCGACCGCCTGCTCCAGCGCGACGCCGGCTTTCATGCGTGCTACGTCGACCTGAACCAGTTCAAGCCGTTCAACGACCAGTACGGCTACTGGCAGGGCGACGAGGTGCTGAAGTTCGCGGCGACGGTGCTGGCCGGCGTGTGCGACCCGCAGCGCGACTTTCTCGGGCACGTCGGCGGCGACGATTTCCTCGTGCTGTTCCAGCGCGCCGACTGGCGCGAACGCGCCGCCGACGCGATCGCACGCTTCAACGACGGCGCGCAGCTCTTCTACACGCAGGCCGACCGGCAGGCGGGCGGACTGCGCGGCGAGGACCGCCACGGCAACCCGGCGTTCTTCGGCTTCGTGACGATGGCGATCGGCGCGGTCGGCGTGCCGGCCGGCGCACACGGCGCGAAGCGCTACGGCAGCGACGAGATCGCGTCGGTCGCCGCGCTCGCGAAGCGGCGCGCGAAACAGCAGCCGGACGGGCTCGCGGTCGTCGACCTCGATGCCGGCCGCGCCGCGCTGCGCCATCGCGGCGAACGACCGGGCGCGGCGATACGCTGAACGCGGCGGGCGGCCGTCGATTGCGGAACGAACACGGCGGCCCCCCCGTGCGACGATGGCGCCCCTCCGCCCGTCATGCGGCCGAGCCGTTCGTTGTGCACCGCCTTCCCGCGGGCCTGGGCACGCCGTTGGGCACGCGTGCGCAAACGCAGGAAGCCGGCCCGCCTGCCGCCACTTCACGCCCGCCAGGCACCCGCACGCCCACCTTGCCTTTTTCGCGTTTTGTTTAGTATTTTTAGTAACGGCGTTTTCGCAGATTAGCGCTTAAAAACCCGGATTTTGCGGGTATTCCCCGTCCATCCGGCCCGAATTCCGCAATACGTTTTACTATACAATCGCTTTCATCCTAAACAAACCGGACCCCGAACGATGGGTACGACCATTCGCGATGTGGCGCGGGCGGCAGAGGTCTCGATCGGCACCGTCTCCCGCGCGCTGAAAAACCAGCCGGGCCTGTCCGAAGCCACGCGGGCGCGCATCGTCGAGATCGCGCAGCGGCTCGGCTACGATTCCGCGCAGTTGCGGCCGCGCATCCGCCGGCTCACCTTCCTGCTGCACCGCCAGCACAACCGCTTTCCGGCCAGCCCGTTCTTCTCGCACGTGCTGCATGGCGTCGAGGACGCGTGCCGCGAGCGCGGCATCGTGCCGACGCTGCTCACGGTCGGGCCGAACGACGACGTGCTGCGCCAGATGCGCCCGCACGCGCCCGACGCGATCGCGGTGGCCGGCTTCATCGAGCCCGAGACGATCGAGGCGCTCGCCGCGACCGGCCGCCCGCTCGTGCTGATCGACCTGTGGGCGCCCGGGCTGCGCTCGGTCAACATCGACAACGCGACGGGCGCGGCGCTCGCGATGCGCCACCTGCTCGCCACCGGCCGCACGCGGATCGCTTTCATCGGCGGCTCGCCCGCGCATTACAGCATCGCGCAGCGCGCGATCGGCTACCGGCGTGCATTCTTCGAGGCCGGGCGGCTGTTCGATCCCGCGTACGAAGTGACGATCGACGCGGGTCTCGATCCCGATACGGGCGCCGCACGTGCGATGGAGCAGTTGCTCGACGCGCCGGGCCCACGCCCGGAAGCCGTCTTCGCGTACAACGACGCGGCCGCGCTCGCCGCGCAGCGCGTCTGCACCGCACGCGGGCTGCGCATTCCCGACGACATCGCGATCGTCGGCTTCGACAACATCCCGGCTGCCGCCCACGCGAGCCCGCCGCTCACGACGCTCGCGGTCGACAAGGAGGCGCTCGGCCGCCGCGGCGTCGAACTGCTGCTCGCGGAAGCACCCGAGCGCACCGAGATTTCCCTGCCCGTCGAGCTGATCGTGCGGGCCAGCAGCCAGCCCGCCGGCTCCCCGGCGCTCGATACCGCCACGGCCACCGAATCATCATGAACATGCCCCCGGTCCAACCCTGCACGGCCGCGCCGGCCGCCCACACGCAAGCCGCCCCGTTCGTCGCGAGTTTCCGCGATCCGTCGTTCCTGCTGTCGCACATCGAGGACACGCTGCGCTTCTACGCAACGAACGCGTTCGACCCGACGGGCGGCTTCTACCACTACTTCCGCGACGACGGCAGCATCTACAACCGCACGTCGCGGCACCTCGTCAGCAGTTGCCGGTTCGTCTTCAACTACGCGATGGCGTACCGGCATTTCGGCGATCCGCGCCACCTGGAATACGCGCGCCACGGGCTGCGCTTCCTGCGCGACGCGCACTGGGACGACGAACTGCAGGGCTACGACTGGGAACTCGACTGGCGCGACGGTGCGAAGCGCGAGACGCTCGACGGCACGCGCCACTGCTACGGGCTCGCGTTCGTGCTGCTCGCGGCCTCACATGCGACGATGGCCGGCATCGACGAGGCGCGCCCGCTGATCGCGGCCACCTACGAGCTCGCCGAGCACCGCTTCTGGGATGCGGCCGCGGGCCTCTATGCGGACGACGCGACGCCGAACTGGATCGTGTCGTCGTACCGCGGCCAGAACGCCAACATGCACATGACGGAGGCGCTCCTCGCGGCCTACGAGGCGACCGGCCACCTCACGTACCTCGATCGCGCGGAAAAACTCGCGTCCCACATCACGCAGCGCCAGGCCGCGCTGTCGGGCGGGCTCGTGTGGGAGCACTACCATGCGGACTGGTCGGTCGACTGGGACTACAACAAGGAAGACAGCTCGAACATCTTCCGTCCGTGGGGTTTCCAGCCCGGGCACCAGACCGAATGGGCGAAGCTGCTGCTGATCCTCGAGCGGCACCGCCCGCTCGACTGGCTCGTGCCGCGCGCCGCCGAGCTGTTCGATGCCGCGCTCACGCACGCGTGGGACGCCGATCACGGCGGCCTGTACTACGGCTTCGGCCCCGACTTCACGATCTGCGACCACAACAAGTACTTCTGGGTGCAGGCCGAAACCTTCGCGGCGGCCGCGATGCTCGGCGCGCGCACCGGCAGCGAGCGCTTCTGGGACTGGTACGACGAGATCTGGCGCTATAGCTGGGCGCACTTCGTCGATCACCGCTACGGTGCGTGGTACCGGATCCTCACCTGCGACAACCGCAAGTACAGCGACGAGAAGAGCCCGGCCGGCAAGACCGACTATCACACGATGGGCGCGTGTTACGACGTGCTTGCGACCCTCGCGCGCGCGCAGCGCAGCGAGCCGACGCAATGAGCGGCGGCATGTTTCCGGCTTTCGTGTCGGCGGGCGACATCCTGACCGACATGGTGCGTGCGGGCGATGCGCAATGGACGTCGGTGCCGGGCGGCGCCGGCTGGAACGTCGCGCGCGCGGTCGCGCGGCTCGGCGTGCCAAGCGCGCTCGCGGGCGCGATCGGCGAGGACTGCTTCTCCGACGTGCTGTGGCGCACGAGCGACGCGGCCGGGCTCGACCTGCGCTTCCTGCAGCGCGTCGCGCGGCCACCGCTGCTCGCGATCGTCCACGAGACGCGCCCGCCCGCGTACTTCTTCATCGGCGAAGCGAGCGCCGATCTCGCGTTCGATCCCGCGCGGCTGCCGGCCGGCTGGACCGACCACGTGAAATGGGCGCATTTCGGCTGCATCAGCCTCGTGCGCGAGCCGCTCGCGGGCACGCTGGCCGCGCTCGCGGCCGACCTGCACGCGCGCGGCGTGAAGATCAGCTTCGACCCGAACGTCCGGAACCTGATGACGGCCGCATACCGGCCGACACTGGAGAAGATGGCGGCGCTCGCCGACCTGATCAAGGTGTCCGACGAAGACCTGCGCCACCTGTTCGGCGGCGACGGCCCCGAAGCGATTGGCGCGGTGCGTGCGCTGAACCCGCGCGCGGCCGTGCTCGTCACGCGCGGCGCGCAGGCGGCGACGCTCTACGCGGACGGCGACGTGCATGAGGCCAGCCCGCCGCGCGTCGAGGTGGCCGACACCGTCGGCGCGGGCGATGCGTCGATCGGCGGCATGCTGTTCAGCCTGATGGCCGCGCCGCAGCGCACGTGGCGCGAGCATCTCGTGTTCGCGCTGGCGGCGGGCGCCGCCGCGTGCCGGCATACGGGCGCGCATGCGCCCGCGCTCGACGAGGTCGTCGCGCTGATCGAACGCTGATGGAAAGGACGGTGACCGGACATTGTTCGGTCACCGATAAGCGGCACTGTACATGCTGCGCCGCAGTGCTACGATGAAGTGTCCTTTTGCGGGAGAGCACGATGGACACGAACACGTTCACGAAAGGCATCTACACGGCCAAGGCGCATACCCAGCATGCGGGCAACGGGCAGTTCCAGGGTTACGTGATCCTCGCGCGCGACGACGGGGACGACACCGAGAACACACGTTACGACGTCCACTCGACGAGCCCCAGCGAGGAAGAAGCGTTCGACGAGGCGAAGGCGCTCGCGCACCGGATCCTCGGCGAGATCGAGCTGTAACGCGCGCCACCTTTTCGGCGCGGCTCAGAGCAGCCGCGCCACCATCGATAGCAGCATCGTCAGTACCAGCGTCGACATGAACGGGAACGGGTAGCGCCGCCCGCCGAGGGTCAGCGTGACGTCGCCCGGCATCCGCCCGATGCCGAGCTTGCCGAGCCATGGCCAGCAGCGCGTCAGGATCATCACCGCGATGAACGTCGTCAACAGCCAGCGCAGCATGGCCGGCTCCCGTCAGAGTGCGTGCGAGCGGTCGCCGCGCGCGAACGCGTCGAGCGTGCCGTCGATGCCGCGCGAGAACGCGATCACCTTGAACAGCTCGCCCATCTCGGCTTCCGAGATCAGCTTCTGCACCGCGTTCGCGGCCGGCAGGAATGCGCGGATGTCGGACGGATCGATCGCGGCCAGCGCGTCGGTGATGCCCGCGTTCAGCAGGAAGCGCGCCTGCGACGTGTAGCCGAGCAGGTCGGCGCCGGTGGCAATGGCCGCGTCGTAGATGCCGGTGAATTCGACGTGCGCGGTAATGTCCTGCAGCCCCGGGTACAGGAACGGATCGTCGTGTGCGTGGTGGCGGTAGTGGCACATCAGCGTGCCGCGGTCGCGCTGCGGATGGTAGTACTCGTGCGCCGGAAAACCGTAGTCGACCAGCAGCACCGCGCCGCGCCCGAGCATCGTGCAGACGGTGCGCGTAAACGCCAGCGCGGCCTCGTGCGTCTCGGTCACGTAGCCGTCGCCGACGTCGAGCTGCGCGAGCACCGGCGGCAGGCCGGCCGCGCCGACGGGCCGGTCTTCGAACCCGATCGCCCGCTGCGCGTCGAGCGCGACGCCGCGCTCCTGCCACGCGCCGCCCGCCTTCGCGAACAGCCGCACGGGCATTGCATCGAGCACCTCGTTGCCGACCACGACGCCGTCGAACCGCTCGGGCAGCGCGTCGAGCCAGCGCACCTTCGCGGCGAGCGCCGGTGCGGCGGCCTCGATCGTGTCGCGCTGCCGTTCACGCAGCTCGCCGGACAGGTCGACGATCAGGTAGGCGTCGAGCTCGGTGCCCAGCGCGTCGAGCGCCGCAAGCAGACCGGCCGCGAGCTTGCCCGTGCCGGCGCCGAATTCCATCACGCAACGCGTGCCGCTCGCCGCGAGCGCTTGCGCGACCGGTTGCGCGAGCGTCTGCGCGAACAGCGGCGACAGCTCGGGGGCTGTGACGAAGTCGCTGCCGTCGTCGGCGCGGCGCCCGAACTTGCGCGCGCCGCCGCTGTAATAGCCGAGGCCGGGCGCATACAGCGCGCGCTCCATGAAGCGGTCGAACGGCAGCCAGCCGCCGGCCGCCGCGATCTCGTCGCGCAGTTGCGCGGCGAGGGTTTCGGACTGCGCAAGCGCGTCAGGGCCGGGAGCAGGTAAACTAGCGGGTTCGTGAGCTTTCGGGTTCATCCCGGCATTGTAAATGACCGTTTCAGCCGATACGTCGACCCCACGCGTGGTGCTCGTCACGGGCGCCCTGGGCAGCACGGCCGACGCCGCGTCGATCGGCCGGGCACTCGCGACGGGTTTCGCACGCCGCGGCTGGGACGTCGCGCTGCAGCGCAGCGACGGCGCGCCGCGCGCGGCCGCCGACGCGCTCGTCGCCGAAGTCGCGGCGCTCGGCCGCCGCGCGGCCGTGCTCGACGCCGATCTGGCCCTGGAAACCGACGCAGCCGGCCTCGTCGCCGCGTGCGGCGCGGCGCTCGGCCGGCCCGCGTGCGCGGTGTTCGTCAGCGCCAGCGCGGGTGCCGACGACGCGCACACGGTGGACGGCGCGTCGCTCGCCGGCGCGCTCGCGCGCAACGTGACGGCGCCGCTCGCACTGGCCCGCGCGCTCGCCGATGCGACGCCCGACGCCGCGCGCGAGCACGAAGCGCTGCGTGCATGCGCGATCCACGTGCTGGACCAGGCGCTGTTTCACCCTGCGCCGGCGCAGTTGTCGCACGCGCTGATGCAGGCCGCGCTGAACCGCGCGACGTCGGCGCTGGCGCTGTCGCTGGCGCCGAAGGTGCGGGTCGCGGCGCTCGTGCGCGGCCACGCGCCGCACGCGGACGACATCGCGGCGGCGGCCTGCTATCTCGCGAGCGCGCCCGGCGTCACGGGCGCGACGCTGACCGTCGACGGCGGCGAGCACCTCGTGCCGCCCGCCGCCGGCCCGAATGAATGAACTGCGCGGAAACGCGCGGCCTGACTGCCGCCGCCCGCGCCGCTTTGCGTGTGCGCACGCCAATTTGACTGGGACGACCATGTTTTCCGCTCTCCTGCACCCCCGCCTCGCGGACTGCCGCAGGCTCTACCTGCGCGACTACGAAGTGCACATCAACATCGGTGCCTTCGAACACGAGAAGCGCGGCGAGCAGCGCGTCGTCATCAATGTCGACCTGTTCGTGCCGCTCGCGCTGTCCACCCCCGTCGACGACCGGCTGCATGAAGTCGTCGACTACGACCTGATGAAGCAGAGCGTCGCGCAATGCGTGGCGCGCGGCCACATCCACCTGCAGGAAACGCTGTGCGACGCGATCGCCACGCGCCTGCTGGCGCACGACGCCGTGCGCGCGGTACGCGTCTGTACCGAGAAACCGGACGCTTATCCGGACTGCGACGCCGTCGGCGTCGAAGTCTTTCGCATCAAGGACGAGGAGCGCGCATGAACGCCCCCCACATGAACGACACGGCGGCCGACGCCGCCACCCTCGACGCGACCGCCGCCCCGGCCGGCCGCCCGGCGCTGACGCGCCGCGAGCAGAAGGACGCGTACGAGAACAACAAGCTGTACAAGCGGATCGTGCGCCAGGTCGGCCAGGCGATCGGCGACTACAACATGATCGAGCAAGGCGACAAGGTGATGGTATGCCTGTCGGGCGGCAAGGACAGCTATGCGATGCTCGACGTGCTGCTGCGCCTGCGCGAGCGTGCACCGATCGATTTCGACATCGTCGCGGTGAACCTCGACCAGAAGCAGCCGGGCTTCCCCGAGCACGTGCTGCCCGAATACCTGAAGCAGGTCGGCGTGCCGTTCCACATCGAGAACCAGGATACCTACAGCATCGTCAAGCGGCTCGTGCCCGAAGGCAAGACGACCTGCTCGCTGTGCTCGCGGCTGCGCCGCGGGATCCTGTACCGCGTGGCCGGCGAGCTGGGCGCGACCAAGATCGCGCTCGGCCACCACCGCGACGACATCGTGCAGACGCTGCTGCTCAACATGTTCTACGGCGGCAAGCTGAAGGGAATGCCGCCGAAGCTGCAGTCGGACGACGGCAAGAACATCGTGATCCGCCCGCTCGCGTACGTGAAGGAAACCGATCTCGAGAAATACGCGGAGCTGCGCGAATTCCCGATCATCCCGTGCAACCTGTGCGGCAGCCAGCCGAACCTGAAGCGCGCGGAAATGAAGGCGCTGATCCGCGAATGGGACAAGCGCTTCCCGGGCCGCGTCGACAACATGTTCAACGCGCTCGCGAAGGTCGTGCCGTCGCACCTGATGGACCCGACGCTGTACCCGTTCCAGTCGCTGCGCGCGACAGGCGAAGCCGATCCGCAGGGTGACATCGCGTTCGACGAGGAGCCGTGCGCGTCGGGCGACGACACCGCGGCGCCGGGCGGCGCCCAACCGATCTCGATCGTCCAGTTCGACGACCTGTAAGCGGGGCCGGAACGGCGCGCGAGCCGCCCGTTCCGGCGTTGCTGCCGCGCCGCAGCAGGCCCGGAACGACGGGGGCCGCATGCTAAAATGGACAGCTTCGAACTCCTCTGACAAGCTGGCGCCATGAATATCGTGATTTTGGCGGCAGGCACCGGCAAGCGCATGCGTTCCGCGCTGCCGAAAGTGCTTCATCCCCTGGCCGGCAGGCCGCTCCTCTCCCACGTCATCGACACCGCGCGCACGCTGCAGCCGTCCCGGCTCGTCGTCGTCGTCGGTCACGGCGCCGAGCAGGTCCAGGCCGCCGTCGCCGCGCCCGACGTCCAGTTCGCGGTGCAGGCCGAGCAGCTCGGCACCGGCCACGCGGTGCGCCAGGCGCTGCCGCTCCTCGATCCCGCTCAACCGACGCTCGTGCTGTACGGCGACGTGCCGCTCACGCGCGCATCGACGCTGCAGCGCCTCGTCGATGCCGCGCGCGAAGGCCGCTACGGGATTCTGACCGTCACGCTCGACGATCCGACCGGTTACGGCCGCATCGTGCGCGACGCGGCCGGCTTCGTCACGCGCATCGTCGAGCAGAAAGACGCGTCGCCCGAACAGCTGAAGATCGCCGAGATCAACACCGGCATCATCGTTACACCGACGGCCCAGCTGTCGATGTGGCTCGGCGCGCTGAAGAACGAGAACGCGCAGGGCGAGTACTACCTGACCGACGTCGTCGAACTCGCGATCGAGGCCGGTTTCGAGGTCGTCACCGCGCAGCCCGACGACGAATGGGAAACGCTCGGCGTGAACAGCAAGGCGCAGCTCGCCGAGCTCGAACGCATCCACCAGCGCAATATCGCCGAAGCACTGCTCGTCGACGGCGTCACGCTCGCCGATCCGGCGCGCCTCGACGTGCGCGGCACGCTGCGCTGCGGCCGCGACGTGTCGATCGACGTGAACTGCGTGTTCGAAGGCAACGTGACGCTCGCCGACAACGTGACGATCGGCGCGAACTGCGTGATCCGCAATGCGTCGGTCGGCGCGGGCACGCGCATCGACGCGTTCACGCACATCGACGGCGCCAAGCTCGGCGCGCACACCGTGATCGGCCCGTACGCGCGGCTGCGCCCCGGCGCGCAGCTCGCGGACGAAGCGCACGTCGGCAACTTCGTCGAGGTGAAGAACGCGGTGATCGGCCACGGCTCGAAGGCGAACCACCTCACGTACATCGGCGACGCCGATATCGGCGCGCGCGTGAACATCGGCGCGGGCACGATCACCTGCAACTACGACGGCGCGAACAAGTTCCGCACCGTGATCGAGGACGACGTGTTCATCGGTTCCGACACGCAGCTCGTCGCGCCCGTGCGCGTCGGCCGCGGCGTGACGATCGCCGCCGGCACGACGATCTGGAAGGACGTGGCCGACGGCCTGCTCGCGTTGAACGAGAAGACCCAGACCGCGAAGAGCGGCTACGTCCGCCCGGTCAAGAAGAAAAGCTGAACCTTTTGCGGGCGCCCCGGCGGCGCCCGCGTCGACTTACAGGACTGACTCATTCATGTGCGGCATTGTCGGCGCAGTTGCGCAACGTAATATCGTTCCGGTGCTGATCGAAGGATTGCGGCGCCTCGAATACCGTGGCTACGACTCGTGCGGCGTCGCCGTGCTCGAGCCGGGCGCACCGAAGCGCGCGCGCAGCGTCGCGCGCGTCGCCGATCTCGACACGCAGGTGCGCGAATCGCACCTCGAAGGCACGACGGGCGTCGCACACACGCGCTGGGCGACGCACGGCGCACCCGTTACGCACAACGCGCACCCGATCTTCTCGTCGAACGCGCTCGCACTCGTCCACAACGGCATCATCGAGAACTTCGAATCGCTGCGCGAAGCACTGCGCGCGAAGGGCTACGAATTCGTGTCGCAAACCGACACCGAAGTGATCGCCCACCTCGTGCACAGCCTGTATCGCGGCAACCTGTTCGACGCGGTGCGCGAAGCGGTGGGCCAGCTGCACGGCGCGTATGCGATCGCCGTGATCCACAAGGACCAGCCGCACACTGTCGTCGGCGCACGCCAGGGTTCGCCGCTCGTGGTCGGCCACGGCGACGGCGAGAACTTCCTCGCATCCGATGCGCTCGCGCTTGCAGGCAGCACCGACCGCTTCACGTTCCTCGAGGAAGGCGACGTGTGCGAACTGTCGCTCGACGGCGTGAAGATCGTCGACCGGAACGGCGCGCTCGCGCAGCGCGAGATCCGCGTGGTCAGCGCATACGGCGGCGCGGTCGAGCTGGGCCCGTATCGCCACTTCATGCAGAAGGAAATCTTCGAGCAGCCGCGCGCGATCGGCGACACCGTGCCGCAGACGGACGCGTTCGACGCGACGCTGTTCGGCGACGCCGCGCCCGCCGCGTTCGCGGAAATCGACAGCCTGCTGATCCTCGCGTGCGGCACGAGCTACTACTCGGGCCTGACCGCGAAATACTGGCTCGAGTCGATCGCGAAGATCCCGACCCAGGTCGAAATCGCGAGCGAGTACCGCTACCGCGAATCGGTGCCGAACCCGCGCCAGCTCGTGCTGGTGATCTCGCAGTCGGGCGAGACGGCCGACACGCTCGCAGCGCTCAAGCACGCGCAGTCGCTCGGCCATACGCACACGCTGGCCGTCTGCAACGTCGCGACGAGCGCGATGGTGCGCCTCACCGAAATGCAGTTCCTGACGCACGCGGGCACCGAGATCGGCGTCGCGTCGACGAAGGCGTTCACGACGCAGCTCGTCGCGCTGTTCGTGCTGGCCGCAACGCTCGGCAAGCTGCGCGGGCACGTCGATGCCGCGCAGGAAGCCGAGTTCCTGAAGCAGTTGCGCCACCTGCCGGCCGCGCTGAACAGCGTGCTCGCGCTGGAACCGCAGATCATCGCGTGGTCGGAGGAATTCGCGCGCAAGGAAAACGCACTGTTCCTCGGCCGCGGGCTGCACTACCCGATCGCGCTCGAAGGCGCGCTGAAGCTGAAGGAAATCTCGTACATCCACGCCGAGGCCTATCCGGCCGGCGAGCTGAAGCACGGGCCGCTCGCGCTCGTCACGGAAGCGATGCCGGTCGTCACCGTCGCGCCGAACGACACGCTGCTCGAGAAGCTGAAGTCGAACATGCAGGAAGTGCGTGCGCGCGGCGGCGAGCTTTACGTGTTCGCCGATGCCGACACGCAGATCGTCAACGACGACGGCCTGCACGTGATCCGGATGCCGGAGCACTACGGGCAACTGTCGCCGATCCTGCACGTCGTGCCGCTGCAGTTGCTCGCATATCACACCGCGTGCGCACGCGGCACCGACGTCGACAAGCCGCGGAACCTCGCGAAATCGGTGACGGTGGAGTAAAACCGGGCGCCGGGATGCCCCTGCCGGGCTGTTCCGGGCGCGTACCGGCGTGAAGCAGGCCATTCGGCCAGGTCGAAATATGTACCACGTAGTGGCATATAATCCTGTGCTGACTCGACCGGCCCGACATGCCTGCTTCCGTACGGCGCGCCTTCAGGACGACGTGGTTTCACAAGGCAGCGAGAAAATCAGGCATCGTCGATACCGAACTCTGCCGTGCTGCGCAGGAACTGGCGCGCGGCCAGGGCATCGAGCCCGGCGGCAATGTCCGGAAAAAGCGCCTGGACGGCAATCGGCAGCGCGGGATCGTGCCGGGCAAGGTCGGGCGGGCGTGGGTGTTCGTCTTCCTGTTCGCGAAACGCGACCGGAGCGACACCGGCGAACGTGAACTGCGCGCCTTCGAAAAGCTCGCCGCGGATATCGGGCACCGCAGCAACGCCGATATCGCGACGCTGCTCGCACCGAAAGCGCTTGTGGAGATTTGCAATGGCCAAGAGTCGATTCAAGAGCGATGTGACGGAGGCGATCCACAGCGCCGCGTCGGGACTCTATCGCGCCAAGCTGATCGACAAGAAGACGATGCGCGAATACGACGATCTCTGCATCGAGGCCGCCCCGCAGTTCGATCCGGAAGCAATCGCCCGCATCCGCAAATCCGTCAACGTCAGCCAGAGCGTGTTCGCGCTCTACCTGAACACGACGGCGTCGACGATCCGCCAATGGGAACAGGGCGACAAGCGGCCGAGCGGCATCGCGGCCCGGATGCTCCAGATCGTCGAGAAACATGGGCTCGAGGTGTTCTCCTGAGCCCCTTCCCCGAATGCGCATGCACGGCCGACCGAACGCGGGTCGCAAAGAATATGACGGAGAGACAATGGTAAGACTGATTGGATGCGGTTTGCTGGCGCTGACGTTCGCGTCGACGGGCTGGGCCGCCGAGCATTACGTCGAGGTCTGGAATCCACCCGAGGCGCGGCATCCGGCAGCCCGTACGCCGGATGCCCGTATGCCGGACGCCCGTACACCGGCCGCGCACACCGGCGCCGACACGCGCGCCGGCAAGAGCGCGGAGAAGCACGCGAATGCAACACCGAAAGCTGCGGTGAAACCGCACAAGCGCCGCGTCGCGCAGGCCGTGAAAGCCGGTTCGCATCGTCCGCCCGCCGCCGCGGCCGAGACACCGGCCGCCCCGCGCCCCGTCGCGCAGCCCGCACCGGGCCGCCTGACGGTGATGCAGCCGGCTGCGCCCGATGTGCAGCAGCACGCAGTGAATTACTCCGACATCCCGCGGCAATACACGCCGGACGGCAACGTGCTGCGCGTCGGCACGCACAACCGCTCCGCGGAGGTGACTCGATAATGGAAGCACAAACCTACCACGGCTACCAGATCTGGGGCCACGCGATCCTGCAGCAGGACGAGATCCTGCAGCCCGAGCGCTTCGCGGCGAGCGGCACGATCACGCAGAACAACAAGCTGGTCGAGGCATCCGGCGTGCTCGGTGTGTTCGACACCGAGGACGACGCGCGCGATGCGGGGCTCGAATGGGCCCGCGCATGGATCGACAGCCACCGCTGACCGGGCACGGCGTGCGCAACCCGCATGCTGTCGTCGGCGCCGCGCACGGGCTGGGCGCGAACCGCAAATGAAAACAGGGGCGTCATGGACGCCCCTGTTTTATTCGAACCCGGACAACTCAGGCTGCCGGCCGTGGCGGCCGCATTGCCGCCTGCGGCCGGCCGACGAACCGTGCCAGCCCGACGATCGTGGCCAGCGTCGCGAGGTACGCGACGATCTGGATGCCCGCCGGGCGCGCGGTATAGCCGATCAACGTATGCAGCGCCTTGCCGACGATGCTGGTTTCCCTGAGCAGCCACGACGTATCCCAGATCGCATCCCCCCACGACGGCACGAGGCCCGCCGCGAGCAGGAAGCCGACGCACTGGCTTGCCATCCCCGCCGCGAGCAGCACGATCAGCCAGTTGGTGACGGAGAACAGGCGCTTCAGCGGAATCTGCAGCAGGCCCGCATACATTCCGTAGCCGAGCCCGGCGCCGCCGAGCACGCCAAGCAGCCCGCCGACGATCATCTGCGGCGTCTGCCCCGGATCGCCCGCCGCGATGCCGTACAGGAACAGCACGGCCTCGGAGCCTTCGCGCAGCACCGCGACGCCGACCACGATCGCCAGCCCCGTCAGCGGCTTGCTGCCGGCCGCGACGGCGCGCCCGACCTCGGTCATCTGCATCGCCATCTCGCGACCGTGCCGGCCCATCCAGATGCTGTGCCATGCGAGCATCAGCGTCGCGACGAACATCACGCCCGCGTTGAAGACCTCCTGCCCCATGCCGGACGCCCACTGCGAAATCACGTCGGCGAACGCCGCGATCAGGCCGGCGCCGATCACACCGCCGACCAGCCCGCCGCCGACCCACCAGCCGCGCCGCGGCACGCCCTTCGTGGCGGCCATCACGATCGACACCACCAGCGCGGCCTCGAGCACTTCACGAAAGACGATCAGGGCAGTAGACAACATGGCGATATCGGCTTACTTGGCGGTCAGGTGCGTCTTCGACTGGGCTTCGTGATACTCGTCGTGGAATTCATACGTGCCGGCCTTCAGCGGCCCGACCAGGATCTCCACCGACTTGCCGGCGGGCACGACCTTCTCCGCCTTGAAGTCGTCGCTCTCGAATTCGGCAGGCGTCGCGTCGAGGTTCTTCACGACAAACTTCACCTTCTTGCCGGCCGGGATCGTCACGCCGTCCGGCGAGAACTTGTGATCCTTCAGGGTCAGGTTGACGACATCGTCGGCCGCGAACGCGGACGTTGCCGATGCGCCCAGCAGGGCCAGCGCGAAGCCGAAAGCAAAACGGTTCATGTGAGGAACGAATTGAAATATCAAAGGGAATTGATACTAAGATCGATTCGCATTTTCACATCGCGTACCCTTACTCGCAGCATGGTGATCGTGCTACATGGATCGCCATCGCGCGTTACCCGGCAAGGCATCCGCCCTGCTTCGCCGGGAACGCTTCGCCGTCAATCAGGACAAGTTCCGAATGACGTCAAAGGCTCGATCGATATTCATCAGACTTCACGCTTTCAACATGCTGTCGTTGCATCGCGGCCGCGACACTGATTTTCGGCGACACGCGAACGCTTGACCTTCCCACCGTGGCAAGCTTCATGCTGTCCATGCTTGTCAATCGTCAACTCAGGAGAACACGATGGAATTCGAAGTCCAGGACATGACCTGCGGCGGCTGTGCCAATGCCATCACGCGCGCGGTGACGGCCGCCGATCCGGCCGCGAAGCTCGACATCGACGTCGCGGCGAAGATCGTCAAGGTCGAATCGGCGCAAGGCGCCGAGCGCGTGCAGTCGATCATCGAAGCCGCCGGCTTCCACCCCGCGTTGCGCTCTGCATAACGCCCGCACACCGTGGGCGCGGGCACACCGCCGTATGGCGCTGCGCCCGCGGCCGGCAACGCGTCAACGCAGCCGGATCAGCGTCGACTTCAGCTCGGTGTACTTCTCGAGCGCGTGCAGCGACTTGTCGCGGCCGTTGCCCGACTGCTTGTAGCCGCCGAACGGGAAGTTCATGTCGCCGCCCTCGTCGTAGCAGTTCACCCATACCGTGCCCGCACGCAACCGGCGCGACACGTCGTGCGCGGTCGTCAGGTTCGACGTCCACACGGCCGCGGCCAGCCCGTATTCGGTGTCGTTCGCGATCCGCACGGCCTCGTCGACGTCGTCGAACACGATCACCGACAGCACGGGCCCGAAGATCTCCTCGCGTGCGATCTTCGCATCCGGCTTCACCTCGAACACCGTCGGCTCCACGTAGAAGCCGCCCGTTTCCTCCTTCACGCGCGCCCCGCCGGTGACGAGCCGGCCTTCGCTGCGGCCGGCCTCGATATAGCCGAGCACGCGCTCGAGCTGGATGCCGTCGACGATCGCGCCCATCGACACCGACGGATCGAGCGGATTGCCGGGTACGTATGCGCGCGCGGCCGCGACGAGCTTCTCGATGAACACGTCCTTGATGTCGCGATGCACGAGCAGCCGGGAACCTGCCGTGCACATCTCGCCCATGTTGTAGAAGATCGCGCCGGCGGCCGCCTGCGCCGCGCGGTCGAGATCGGGGCAATCGGGCAGCACGATGTTCGGCGACTTGCCGCCGAGTTCGAGCCACGCGCGCTTCAGGTTCGACTGCGCGGCATACTGCATGATCAGCTTGCCGACTGCCGTCGAGCCCGTGAACGCGATGCAGTCGACGTCGCGATGCAGCGCGAGCAGCTTGCCCGGCTCGCCCGCGCCCGGCACGACGTTGAACACGCCGGCCGGGATGCCGGCTTCGTACGCGAGCTGTGCGACACGGATCGCGGTCAGCGGCGATTTCTCCGACGGCTTCAGCACGACGCTGTTGCCGGCCGCGAGCGCGGGGCCGAATTTCCACGCGGCCATCAGGATCGGGAAGTTCCACGGCACGACGGCGGCCACCACGCCGACCGGCTCGCGCGTGACGAGACCGACGAGATGATGATCGGCCGGCGCGACCTCGCCGCCCACCTTGTCGATCGCTTCCGCAAACCATTCGACGCAATACGCGGCGCCCGGCACGTCGACCGTCGTCGTGTCGCCGATCGGCTTGCCGGCATCGAGCGTCTCGAGCAGCGACAACTCGTCGAGATGCTCGCGCATCAGCGCGGCCCAGCGCAGCAGCACGGCCTTGCGCGCACGCGGGTTCAGCCCGGCCCACACGCCCGCGTCGAACGCGCGCCGTGCGGCCGCAACGGCCGCGTTCACGTCGGCTTCGCCGCAATCGGCGACCTTCGCGAGCACGCGGCCGTCGATCGGGCTCACGCAGTCGAACGTCTTGCCGCCGTGCGCGTCGCGTGACGCGCCGTCGATGAATGCGCGCCCTTCGATCTCGAGCGACGCCGCCTTGTCCTGCCAGTCAGCCAAAGTCAACTTGTTCATCAGGATGCCTCAGTTTTTTGGCATTCGCGATGCGACACGCCGCTGCGCGTGACGCGCAGCCGGCTGGCAGCGAATGCAGTGATGCGCGGTCGGAAGGTCAGAAGGTCGCCGGCGAATTGGCCGAGACGACCTCGCAGACCAGCTCCGCGCTGGGATTGCGAAAACGGTGCGGCAAACGGCTTTCGAAGTAGTAGCCGTCCCCGGGGTCGAGCAGCCACGTCGCGCCGTCGACGGTCAGCTCGAGCCGGCCCGACACGACGACACCGCCTTCGTGCCCCGCGTGCACGAGCATCTCGGGGCCCGTATCGGCCTGCGGCTGGTAGATCTCGCGCAGGATGCACATGTTGCGGTCCTTCATGCTCGCGCCGACCAGATGAAACGCGAGCGTGTCGTTGCCGAGGTTCGGCATCTCGTCGCGACGCGACACGACCGAACGCGATTCGACGAGCTCGAACGTGAAGAACTCCGCGAGACTCATCGGGATGCATTCGAGCAGCTTCTTCAGCGAGCCGACCGACGGGCTCACGCGGCCCTGCTCGATCAGCGAGATCGTGCCGTTGGTGACGCCGGCGCGCTTCGCGAGCTCACGCTGCGACAGGCCATGCTTGATGCGCACGAAACGCAGGCGCTCGGCGACTTCGGTGGACATCGATTCGGTTTCGGACACGATAAGTGCGATGACAAAGTGAAACGACGTGTTGGACAGCCGTTGAATATTCTAATCACTTTATGCCGCACATCAGCGGGGAAAACCCTGAAAGGCGTTCGAAATAATGAACACTCCGTCGATCATTCCTTTTGCGAATCTTTTGTTCGCATTGCTCGGGAAAGCCCTGATGCAGCACTGTTAAAAAACATTTGACGCCGTTTTTGGCTCGTATATGCTGGCTCTCAGGTTAGCGTCATCAAGCATTCATCGGCAGCAAAAAACGTTATCGCAACGCAAAAATTGATGCCCATCAATGTAAATAACGCGTAACCGGCGCCTTGATTATTTTAAACGCCCAGCGCGTCGAAACGGTCAGGTGTTCAATACTTTCAACAACCCAGTCGAGTGTAATCGTGAGAGTCCGTGGCCCTCTGGTGAGGTGGGATCGAGGCGATGTGCGAAGTTTGCGCAGCGCGTCGTCCGCTTCCGACGACGGCAGTTGCGGCTGGCATAGTCCTCGCCTGCTTCACCTGTCGATCTACACCATCCTGTCCCGTCGTTCCGTTCGGCGTCACAACGCCGTATCCGCACGCGCATTCGTCGCCGTCGATACCGACGAAGTGGCGTCGCTGTTGCCGTAGCGCCTCTCCTTTCTTTACGTCGTTCGTTTCATCTGCTGATTCGCCAACCGCATCGTCCGTGCGGTGACGGAACGCGTTCGCGCATTCGTTGCCGCGTCGCGTATCGCAATGAAACGAACGACGGCCTGATCGTCGCGCGCAGCGCGGATCGCCACGCCATCCCGTTGCGCCCATTCACCAGCGGCCCTGCGTCTCGCGCAAGGCTGCGGGACTGTTGCACGCCGGCGTTTCGCCACATCCGGCAAGACGTTCGCAACAATCCTCCGGATAACTGATTGACGTCATGGAAAGAAGGAAACCCCTCGTCGGCATCACCGCCGACCACACGCAAATCGGCGCCCACGCGTCGCATACGGTCGGCGACAAATACGTCGCCGCGATCGTCGACGGCGCGCAAGCGTTCGCGATGGTGCTGCCCGCGCTCGGCGAGCGCCAGTCGGTCGACGACGTACTCGACACGGTCGACGGCCTGCTGTTTACCGGCAGCTACTCGAACGTGGAGCCGCATCGGTACGGCGGCGAACCGAGCGCGCCCGGCACGAAGCACGACCCGGCCCGCGACGCGACCACGCTGCCGCTGCTGCGCGCGGCGATCGCCGCGGGCGTGCCGGTGCTGGCCGTCTGCCGCGGCTTCCAGGAGCTGAACGTCGCCTGCGGCGGCACGCTGCACCAGCGCGTGCATGAAGAGCCGGGCTTCGCCGATCACCGCGAGGACGACGACGCGCCGATGGACACGCAGTACGGCCCCGCACACGTCGTGCGCCTGACGCCCGGCGGCAGGCTGCACGCGCTCGCCGGCGGCCGCGACGAAGTGCACGTGAACTCGCTGCACAAGCAGGGCATCGCGCAGCTCGGCTCCGGCCTCGCCGTCGAGGCCGTCGCGCCGGACGGGCTGATCGAAGCCGTGAGCGTCGTCGATGCACCGGCTTTCGCCCTCGCCGTGCAGTGGCATCCGGAATGGCGCCATGCGCAGGACCCGCTGTCGAGCGCGATCTTCCGCGCCTTCGGCGATGCCTGCCGCGCCCGCCGCACTACCCGCACGCGCGCCATGGCCGCCGCCGCGCTCGCTTGAGCGCGCCGACCCAACCAACGAGAACAGACATGCAAGATATCGAAGGTTTTCTGAAGCAGCACCGGATCACTGAAGTCGAAGCGATCATTCCCGACATGGCCGGCATCGCGCGCGGCAAGATCACGCCGCGCAACAAGTTCACGTCCGGCGAATCGATGCGCCTGCCGCAGGCCGTGATGGTGCAGACCGTCACCGGCGAATATCCGGAAGACGGCTCGCTGACCGGCGTGACCGACCCCGACATGGTGTGCGTGCCCGACGAGTCGACGATCCGCCTGATCCCGTGGGCCATCGACCCGACCGCGCAGGTGATCCACGACTGCGTGCACTTCGACGGCTCGCCGGTCGAGATCTCGCCGCGCTACGTGCTGCGCCGCGTGCTCGACCTGTACAAGGCGAAGGGCTGGAAGCCCGTCGTCGCGCCCGAACTCGAGTTCTACCTGGTCGACATGAACAAGGACCCCGACCTGCCGCTGCGTCCGCCGGTCGGCCGCACGGGCCGCCCCGAGACGGGCCGCCAGTCGTATTCGATCGAGGCCGTCAATGAATTCGACCCGCTGTTCGAGGACATCTACGAGTACTGCGAAGCACAGAACCTCGACATCGACACGCTGATTCACGAAGTCGGCGCCGCGCAGATGGAGATCAACTTCATGCACGGCGACGCGCTGTCGCTGGCCGACCAGGTGTTCCTGTTCAAGCGCACGGTGCGCGAGGCCGCGCTGCGTCACAACATGTACGCGACGTTCATGGCCAAGCCGATGGAAAACGAGCCGGGTTCGGCGATGCACGTGCACCAGAGCATCGTCGACGAGGAAACGGGCGAGAACCTGTTCACGTCGAAGGAAACCGGCGGTGCGACGTCGATGTTCTACAACTACCTCGCGGGGCTGCAGAAATACACGCCGGCCCTGATGCCGATCTTCGCGCCGTACATCAACTCGTACCGCCGGCTGTCGCGCTTCATGGCCGCGCCGATCAACGTGCAGTGGGGCTACGACAACCGCACGGTCGGCTTCCGCATTCCGCACTCGGGCCCGTCGGCACGCCGCATCGAGAACCGTATCCCGGGCGTCGACTGCAACCCGTATCTCGCGCTCGCGGCGACGCTCGCGGCCGGCTATCTCGGCATGACGCAGCGCCTGGAGCCGACCGAGCCGCTCGTCAGCGACGGCTACGACCTGCCGTACCAGCTGCCGCGCAACCTCGAGGAAGGGCTGACGCTGATGGCCGCCTGCGAGCCGCTCGGCGAGATCCTCGGCCACAAGTTCCTGAAGGCGTATTTCGCGCTGAAGGAAACCGAATACGAAGCGTTCTTCCGCGTGATCAGCTCGTGGGAACGCCGCCATCTGCTGCTGCACGTCTGAGCGTGCACACAACCGAATACGGAATCACGGAGGAAACATGACTTACCGCAACGAATCTGCCTGGATCCAGCCGGCCGCGCCGACCGCCGCACCGCGCGCGACGCAGGCTCGCTCGACCGCCGAATACCGCGCACTCGACGCCGCGCACCACATCCACCCGTTCTCGGACATGGGCGCGCTGAACCGCGCGGGCAGCCGCGTGATCGTGAAGGCGGACGGCGTCTACCTGTGGGACTCGGACGGCAACAAGATCCTCGACGGGATGGCCGGCCTCTGGTGCGTGAACGTCGGCTACGGCCGCAAGGCGCTCGCCGACGCCGCGTATCGCCAGTTGCAGGAACTGCC
>NZ_NBYX01000025.1 GCF_002099195.1 Burkholderia puraquae
ATCCACGCCAACGGTTCACGCTCCGTCTTGAAGTTCGGCCCGACGAGAAACAGCACCACCATGTTCTCGTTGATCTGCGCGTCCTTCGGCGGAAAGCTCGGCGCGTCCCAGTTCATCACCCAGGCGCTTTTGTCGGGGTTCGCTTGCAGGTAATCCAGCGCGCGGTTCAGCGACGTGAAGCCGGCGTTTGCGCCGCCCTGGTTAACGTGGACGTCGGGCGGGGTATCACGACTCCAGAGATCTTTGGCTGACGGATTTCCAATCTCGTAGTTGTCGACGA
This sequence comes from Burkholderia puraquae, assembly GCF_002099195.1. GTDB lineage: Bacteria > Pseudomonadota > Gammaproteobacteria > Burkholderiales > Burkholderiaceae > Burkholderia > Burkholderia puraquae. The sequence goes on from NZ_NBYX01000025.1 coordinate 281, forward strand.
ATTCGCTTTGGAGGAATGTCTTTGCCTCCACCGGATCGAGTCGCTGCGGGATGGCAAACTCGACACGCATGCCTGCCAACTCACGCCAGTCATCTTTATTCCTGGACTTGACCGTGTAGAAATACTTGGCGTTCATCACATAGCGATCGCCGAACAACCCAAGCAGCTTACTGACGTATTTCTGATAGAAGCCTTTGAACGTTTCAGTTCCTTGATTGCCATAAGCTACCCCAGCAACTGACTGAAGTGTCGTGAACGACTTCGGATCTGTACGGACCATGTCATCGTTCTTGTTGGGTTTGGCAAGCCCCATTGTCCAGAGAACCTGCCATTGCGTTGGATAGTCGCGCCGCTGCAACGGATTCAACCACTCCAGCCCGACAACTTGCGCGAGGAACGGCGGTGTACTTTCGCTCGCATTCAACGTGGCGGCATCTTTCTGCGTCACGGTAGCCGCCTGCCCAGGCGTCACCATCATGATGGTGAAAGCAACAAACGCCAGAAGCGTGCCCAGGAATGACTCTATAGACAATCGATTCACCCAATCTCCCGCACTCAATTCGTCACGAAATTCATGGCCAGCAATAACACATGATCCGCACATGATACCCATCGTGACAATCAATCTACGGAGCGAGATCGAGATCAGCCGGAATGTCCCTGCTCGGTCATTAGAAAAATCTCACTGACGCCAAACAAAGAATTCGAAAACGAGCATCAGAAAACACCGGTGCCCACACAATCAATGCAAGTTGTCGGACGCGTCGCAAGCAACGACAACCTGAATAAAACAAAGGGAGACGCGAACATCGCGTCGCCCTTTGTTTCGAAATGTGACGTCCAGGTACAGCAGCTGACGCTCGCGAGGCCGGTAGCCCCCTCTGCACGCAATCAACCGTTCCCCAAGATCCGTCGACAGAAACGTCAATCCTGAATCGCAGATCACCGCGGCGATCGTCTTGCCGCGCAGCTGACCGGCCAGCAACTGCAGTGCCGCAGCCACGTTCGCCTAACGATAGACCGCCGAAGATCCCTTCCTCCCGCGCGAGTTCGCGTGTGACCCACAGCGCTTCGTCACCCCGCGACTTGCAGACAGCCCGACATACACACCGGTCAGAAACGGAAGATCACCGACCGAATTGCCGCCACCCTGGATCGGATGCTCGGGTCGCGTAACCGGTTGCCCGGCGAGCGGCGCCGCACCGACCGGCTCGACGACACAACAACGAATCGCGGAATTCCGTTCCTTGAGCACCTTGATGACACCGGCAAAGGTGCCGGCCGATCCGGTGAAATCGACGCCCCCATCGATGCAGCCGTCGCTCGCCGCCCAGATTTCCGGCCCGGTCGTCCGGTAGAATTCGAGCCAGTTGCCATCGCGGTGAAACTGATCGGCGCGAAACACGCCGCGTTCGGCAACGATGAGCTGCGCTTCGCGGTCGACGAGTTCTAGATCGCCGCCCGACACCTGTCCGGAAACAGAGTCCGGCAACTGATCGACCGGCACGACTTCCGCGCCCAACGCACGCATCATCCCGGCGCGCTCGTCGGAGTTGCCCTTCGACTTCACCGCGACGAACGGATAGCCCGTCACGCCACTGATGATCGCGAGGCCGGTGCCCATGTTGCCCGACCTCAGCGCGACCACGGTCTGCACGGTCTGCAGTGCGCCGCTACGTTCGGCTTCATCGATGATGCCGTGCGCCGCACGATCCTTTTTCGAGAATCCGGGATTCAGGTAATCGTGCTTCGCGAGAATGGTGTCTTAGAGGCCGTGCGCTTTCGTCAGCCGGTCGAGACGAACGAGGGGCGTCGCACCGATGGCGGCGGCGGAGGAATCGAACACTTCGCTGATGATGGCTTCCTGGTTCGGGCGGGCATTGATCGTGAGCGATCTACTGTCGCCAGTGCGCCGAAGCGGAGCTTGCATGTTCTTGCTACGGAGATTCGCTCGGCGGATCGATCGATGCCGAAACGATAGACCGGGCTACATGTCGCCGCACGGAACAAGCGACAACCCGCGAGCCGGGAAAGTGAACGCCGAAATGACAAAGGGCCGGGAGACAAAATCTCCCGGCCCTTCGTTCAATATGGTGCCGGCTGCAGGACTCGAACCCGCCACCTGATGATTACAAATCAACTGCTCTACCAGATGAGCTAAGCCGGCGTAGCGCGAGATTCTACCTCATTTCACGATCTTGAGGCGAGGTCTGCTGCCACCTTTTGAACCGTCGCCATCGCCGTCGGTTTTCGGCGGTTCGTCGGCGCCTTCGGAAGGCTCCTCGTTCGCGCCGCTGTCGGCAACCGGCGTCAACGCAGCCGGCGACTCGTCGCGCTGCGCATCATCGGCCTGCACTGCATCCTCGTCGAACGCACCCGAATCCGCGCCTTCACCCGCAACCGCATCGACCTGGAACGCCATGCCCTGCCCGTTCTCGCGCGCATAGATCGCGAGCACGTTGGCCACCGGAATCTCGATCTTGTGCGCCTTCCCGGAGAACCGGGCCGTGAACTCGATCCACTCGTTGCCCATCTGCAACTGGCTCGTCGCCTCGAAGCTGATGTTGAGCACGATCTCGCCGTCACGCACGAACTGACGCGGCACGCGCGTCGAGTTGTCGACCCTCACCGCGATATGCGGCGTGTAACCGTTATCGGTGCACCACTCGTACAGCGCGCGCAGCAGATAAGGCTTCGTTGAAATCTCTTGCATCACAATCCTCGAACCCGGAGCGGGGGCGCGGCACGCCGCGCCGCCCTCTCCGTCATGCCCTCATTGCATCATCAACGACGCATGACCTTTTCGGACGGCGTCAGTGCTTCGATATAGGCCGGACGGCTGAAGATCCGCTCGGCGTACTTCATCAGCGGCGCCGCGTTCTTCGACAGCTCGATGCCGTAGTGATCCAGACGCCACAGCAGCGGCGCGATCGCCACGTCGAGCATCGAGAATTCCTCGCCGAGCATGTACTTGTTCTTCACGAAGATCGGCGCGAGCTGCGTCAGGCGATCGCGAATCGCGAGGCGTGCCTTCTCGTGATTCTTCTCCGCTGCCTTGCCCTTCTCGTTCTCGAGCGTGCTGACGTGGACGAACAGCTCCTTCTCGAAGTTGAGCAGGAACAGGCGTGCACGTGCGCGCTGGACGGGGTCGGCCGGCATCAGTTGCGGATGCGGGAAGCGCTCGTCGATGTACTCGTTGATGATGTTCGATTCGTACAGGATCAGGTCGCGCTCGACCAGGATCGGCACCTGACCGTACGGGTTCATCACCGAAATGTCTTCCGGCTTGTTGAACAGATCGACGTCACGGATTTCGAAGTCCATGCCCTTCTCGAACAGCACCAGCCGGCAACGCTGGGAGAACGGGCAAGTTGTGCCGGAATACAGAACCATCATGTTTGCGTTTCCTCAAAAAAGCCGAGGGCCGGCACGCGGCGTCCCCCTTCCTGGGTTCCACCTTGCGCCGGCCCCACGCCGGTCAGGCGTGATTACTTGATATCTTTCCAGTATGCGGCATTCAGCCGCCAGGCCAGGAAAGTCAGGACACCGAGAAAGATCAGCACCCATACGCCGAGGCGTTTGCGGGTCTGCTGAGCCGGCTCGGACATCCAGGTCATGTACGCCACCAGGTCGGCAACCGCAGCATCATAATCCACCGCGGACAGTGTCCCCGGCGTGACCTGCTGGAAGCCGACGAGCGTATGGACCTTCTCGCCCGTCTCCTCGTCCGTCTTGTCTTCGAATTTGGCGGTGCGCTGCCCCTGCAGCTGCCACAGGACATGGGGCATCCCGACGTTCTCGAACACCGCGTTGTTCCAGCCGCTCGGCCGCGTATCGTCGCGGTAGAAGCTCCGCAGATATGTATACAGCCAGTCGCGGCCGCGCGCACGCTCCTCGACCGACAGGTCGGGCGGCGAGGTGCCGAGCCAGTTCTTCGCGTCTTCGGGCCGCATCGCGACGGACATCGTGTTCCCGACCTTGTCGGTCGTGAACAGGAGATTCGTTTCGATCTCCTTCTGGGATATGCCCAGATCCGTCAGACGGTTGTAGCGCATCAGGTTCGCGCTGTGGCAGTTCAGGCAATAGTTTACAAACAATTGCGCGCCGTGCTGAAGCGAAACGAGATTTTCCGTGTTATCGGGCGCCCGGTCGAGCGGAAAATTACCTTCCGCCCGAACCGCCGGCGCCACCAGCAGCGCACACGCGGTCGCCCCGATCAGCGCGAGTGTCGAAAGCAGTTTCTTCATGTCGTTCTCTCCTCGCTCACGTTAATGGGGCTTGAAGCGCACCCGCTCCGGCGGCTGCTTGAACGTGCCAAGCGGCGTCCAGACGGGCATGCCGAGGAAGAACGCGAAGTAGATCAGCGCGCAGCCCTGCGCAATCAGCGTCGCAACAGGCGACGGCGGCCGCGTGCCGAGGAACGCCAGGGTCAGGAACGCCAAGACGAAGATCCCGAGGAACACCTTGTGGAACAGCGGCCGGTAGCGGATCGACTTCACCGGGCTGCGGTCGAGCCACGGCAGGAAGAACAGCGTAATCACCGCCGAGCCCATCACGACGACGCCCCAGAACTTCGACTCCGTCAGGTACATGAACACGACGATCGCCGCGGCCAGCACCGGCAGGCCGATCTTCCACTTGCCGCGCGCACGGACCAGCGCGAGCACGCCAAGCAGCACGATCACGATCATCAACACGATCTTGAACGGGTCGGTGGTCGCGCGCAGCATCGCGTAGAACGCGGTGAAGTACCAGACCGGCGCGATCTCGGGCGGGGTCTGCAGCGGGTTCGCCGGGACGAAGTTGTTCGCCTCGAGGAAGTAGCCGCCCATCTCCGGCGAGAAGAACACGATCAGCGCGAACACCATCAGGAACCCGCACACGCCGAGGAAATCGTGCACCGAGTAGTACGGGTGGAACGGGATGCCGTCGAGCGGAATGCCGTTCTCGTCCTTCTTCGCCTTGATCTCGATGCCGTCCGGGTTGTTCGACCCCACTTCGTGCAGCGCGACGAGGTGCGCGATCACGAGGCCGACCAGCACGAGCGGAATCGCGATCACGTGGAAGGCGAAGAAGCGGTTCAGCGTGACGTCCGACACGACATAGTCGCCGCGAATCCACAGCGACAGGTCGGGGCCGACGAACGGGATCGCCGAGAACAGGTTCACGATCACCTGCGCGCCCCAGAACGACATCTGGCCCCACGGCAGCAGGTAGCCGAAGAACGCCTCGGCCATCAGGCACAGGAAGATCGCGCAGCCGAAGATCCACACGAGTTCGCGCGGCTTGCGGTACGACCCGTAGAGCAGCCCGCGGAACATGTGCAGGTAGACGACCACGAAGAACATCGACGCGCCCGTCGAGTGCATGTAGCGGATCAGCCAGCCCCACGGCACCTCGCGCATGATGTACTCGACCGACGCGAACGCGAGCGTCGAATCGGGCTTGTAGTTCATCGTCAGGAAGATGCCCGTGACGATCTGGTTGACGAGCACCAGCAGCGCGAGGGAGCCGAAGAAGTACCAGAAGTTGAAGTTCTTCGGCGCGTAGTACTCGGAAACGTGCTTCTTCCAGGTGGACGTGAGCGGGAAGCGCTGATCGATCCAGCCGGTGAGACCTGTCGTGGAGACTTCCTTGTTGTCGGCCATCACGCTTCTCCTTTCTCGTCCTTGCCGATCACGAGGGTCGTTGCCGACGTGAACATGTAGGGCGGGATGTCGAGATTCTGAGGCGCCGGTTTGTTCTTGAACACACGGCCGGCGAGGTCGTAGGTCGAACCATGGCACGGGCAGAGGAAACCGCCCGGCCAGTCGTCCGGCAGGTTCGGCTGCGGACCCGGCGTGAAGCGTTGGCTTGGCGTGCAGCCGAGGTGCGTACAGACGGCCATCACGACGAGAATGTTCTTGCGATCGGCCCGCGCACGATATTCGTTCGCGCAATATGCGGGCAACGGCATCGTATAGGGCTTTTCGGTGGTCGGATCGGCCACTTCCTTGTCGGCCTTGACCACATCGGCCAGCATCGCGTCGGTACGGTTCAGGATCCACACCGGCTTGCCGCGCCACGGCACGGTGACCATCTCACCGGGCTTCAGGCCGCTGATGTCGACTTCGACCGGTGCACCGGCCGCTTTCGCTTTCGCCGACGGCGCAAGCGACGCCGCGAAAGGTATGACGGTGGCTACGCCTCCTACGCCACCTGCTACGGATGTCGCAATCAGCCAGGTACGGCGGCCGCTGTCGACGCGTTTCTCTTCCTTGTCTCGCATCACACGCCCCACTTCTGAGTTGGATTTTCCGTCACGACTTTCCATTCCGCCGCTAGTTTGCTCGAATGGAGTCGTCATTTACAAGGCCCGGAGATGAAAATCCCTTCGAAGTGATTGATAGTTAAGGGTTTTCCCCCACTATCGGAGCGATTAAATCATTTCACTTTTAAGCGTTTGCTACATTGATAAATTTCGATGCGATGCCGCAAATCCGGCATTCAGACCGGGTTATGGATATCGATAAAAAGGTGTTCGATATCGAATTCTTCGGACAAGTGGGCGCCAAGTGCCTGAATTCCGTAACGTTCGGTCGCATGGTGCCCTGCCGCAACGAACGCGACGCCGCTCTCGGCGGCCGTGTGCGTCACGTATTCGGACACCTCGCCGGTCAGGAACACGTCCGCGCCGGCGTCGATCGCCGCGTCGAAATAGCTCTGCGCGGCGCCCGTGCACCACGCGATGCGGCGCAGCTGCATGTCCGAATCGCCGAGCACGAGCGGCGTGCGGCCGAGCGTGCGCTCGACCTTCGCCACGAAGTGCTCGAGCGTGACGGGCATCGGCAGCGTCGCCATCCAGCCGAGGTCGCCTTCGCCGAAACGCTGCTCGCCGATCAGCCCGAGCCGCTCGCCGAGCTGCGCGTTGTTGCCGAACTCGGGATGCGCGTCGAGCGGCAGGTGGAACGCGAACAGGTTCAGGTCGTTCGCGAGCAGCAGCTTCAGACGCTGGTACTTGCGGCCCGTGATCTGTGGCGGCTCGTTGCGCCAGAAATAGCCGTGATGGACGAGCACGGCATCCGCCCCCCATTCGAGCGCGGCTTCGAGAAACGCGACCGACGCCGTCACGCCGGTGGCGATCTTCACGATCTTGCGGCGCCCCTCGACCTGGAGGCCGTTCGGGCAATAGTCCTTGAAGCGCGCGGTTTCAAGGGTATTGTTCAAGTACAATTCAAGTTCGATCCGATCCATATAAACCTCTAATCCATTCAGATGCTTAGACGCTTCTGGCTGTTCTTCGCGCAGGCGGTTACCGTACTGCTCGCGCTGATGTTCATCGTCGTGACGCTCAAGCCGCAATGGCTGCAACGGCAAGGACAGCTCGGCAAGCAGCTCGCCACGCCGATCGTTGCACTGCGGGAAGTCGCGCCGGGCATCGGCGGCGCGCCGGCGACCACGTCGTACGCCGAAGCCGCGCAGAAGGCGATGCCGGCCGTCGTCAACGTGTTCTCCAGCAAGGACGGCTCGCTGCCGCCCGACCCGCGCGCGAAAGATCCGCTGTTCCGCTACTTCTTCGGCGACCGCAACGCCCGCAAGCAGCAGGACGAACCGGCCGCCAACCTTGGCTCGGGCGTTATCGTGAGCCCTGAAGGTTACATTCTAACGAACCAGCACGTCGTGGACGGCGCCGACCAGATCGAAGTCGCGCTCGCCGACGGCCGCACGGCCACCGCGAAAGTAATCGGCAGCGATCCCGAAACCGATCTCGCCGTGCTGAAGATCAACATGACGAACCTGCCGACGATCACGCTCGGCCGCTCCGACCAGTCGCGGGTCGGCGACGTCGTGCTCGCGATCGGCAACCCGTTCGGCGTCGGCCAGACCGTCACGATGGGGATCATCAGCGCGCTCGGCCGCAACCACCTCGGCATCAACACGTTCGAGAACTTCATCCAGACCGACGCACCGATCAACCCCGGCAACTCGGGCGGCGCGCTGGTCGACGTGAACGGCAACCTGCTCGGCATCAATACGGCGATCTACTCGCGCTCGGGTGGCTCGCTCGGTATCGGCTTCGCGATTCCCGTGTCGACCGCGCGCACGGTGCTCGAAAGCATCATCACGACGGGCTCGGTCACGCGCGGCTGGATCGGCGTCGAGCCGCAGGACGTCACGCCGGAGATCGCCGAGTCGTTCGGGCTGTCGCAGAAATCGGGGGCGATCGTCGCCGGCGTGCTGCAGGGCGGCCCGGCCGACAAGGCCGGCATCAAGCCGGGCGACATCCTCGTCTCGGTCAACGGCGACGAGATCACCGACACGACGAAGCTGCTGAACACCGTCGCGCAGATCAAGCCGGGCACGCCGACCAAGGTGCACGTCGTGCGCAAGGGCAAGGAGTTCGACATGAACGTCGTGATCGGCAAGCGCCCGCCGCCGCCGAAGCAGACGCTCGACGAACAGGACAGCGATACCGAATGACGTCCGGCGGCGCCCCGCCGCATGCCGAATACCGTCGGGAACGAAAAAGGGCAGCCGGTTGGCTGCCCTTTTGCTATGCATCGAAGCCCTTCGTTGCCGGGAAGGCGGCTCACCACCCGCTTTCCGACCGGCTACGCCACCGCGCCGCTCAGATCCGGCCGGAGCGCCGGCCGCCGCGCACCGCCCCGGCGCGCTGCCGTCAACTGGCGGCTTCGCCGTTCTCCGCCTCGCCCTCTTCGGCCGGCTTCTTCGGCACGAAGAACCGCGCGGCCAGCAGCCCGATCTCGAACAGCACGACCAGCGGCAGCGCGAGCATCAGTTGCGAGAACACGTCCGGCGGCGTGACGACCGCCGCGACGACGAACGCGCCGACGATCACGTACGGCCGCATCTCCTTCAGCTTCTTCAGCGACAGCACGCCCATCCGGACGAGCAGCACGACGACGATCGGCACCTCGAACGTGACCCCGAACGCGATGAACATCCCGAGCACGAAGCTCAGGTAGTTGTCGATGTCGGTCGTCATTTCCGCTCCGAGTGGCGCGTTGTAGTGCGCCATCACGCGGAAGATCGTCGGGAACACGAGGAAGTACGCGAACGCCATCCCGCACAGGAACAGGAGGTAGCTGCTGCCGACGAGCGGTGCGACGAGCTTCTTCTCGTGCTGGTACAGCCCCGGCGCAACGAACGCCCAGATCTGGTACAGCACGATCGGCAGCGCAATCACGAGCGCGACGAGCATCGTGACCTTCATCGGCACGAAGAACGAGCCGGTGACGTCGGTGACGATCATCTTGCCGTCCTTCGGCAGGTTCTCCATCAGCGGCCGCGCGAGCAGCCGGAAGATGTCGGGCGCCCAGTAGACGAGCCCGAGGAACACGACGATCACGGCCGCCCCCGCGCGAATGATGCGATCGCGAAGCTCGACGAGATGGGAAATGAAGGTTTCTTCCGGGGCGTCGCCCGGGGTCTGCTGGGGGTCGCTCACGCCGGCCCTCGGTAGGATTGACGAGCGAGCATGCGCTCGACTCAGAAGAAGCGCGTCGGCCGGCGCAGGCTGGCCGGCTGGTGGCGCGCGACACGCGCGGCGCCCGACTGCACGTGTGTGCGGCGGGTGGTCGCGCGCTTGTACCAGACAGGCGCAGCCGCCTGCTTGACGCGCCAGTTGCGGCGCTTCGGCGCGAGCGCAGCCGCACCGCCGCGCCACGACGGCGCGGCAGACGTGTCGGAACCGTACGAACCGGCACCGCCCGCCGCTTCGTCAAGACCACCGACTGCGGAATGCCATGTGTCGTTCAGTTCCTTCTCGTGCTCACGCAGGTTGTCGTGAATCGTCGTCTCGACATTGCGCGCGGCCGATTCGAAATCGGTTTTCATCGTCCGCAGCGCGTCGAGCTCGATTTCGCGCGAGACCTCGGCCTTCACGTCGTTGATGTACCGCTGCGCACGGCCGAACAGTGCGCCTGCCGTACGCGCGACGCGCGGCAGGCGCTCGGGGCCGAGCACCACGAGCGCGACGACGCCGATCAGCGCCATCTTCGAAAGACCAAGATCCAGCATCGCGAATGCCTGTCAGCGTGCCGGCGTTACGCCTTGTTCGAGTCGGAACGCGTCGTTTCCTTCGCGTTGACGTCGACCGAGCCCGAGCGCGGCAGTTGCTGCGCGTCAGCCGGCGTTTCACCTTCCTTCATGCCGTCCTTGAAACCCTTCACCGCGCTGCCGAGATCGTTGCCGATGTTGCGCAGCTTCTTCGTACCGAAAACCAGCGCGACGATCAGCAGCACGATCAGCCAGTGCCAAATGCTCAATCCACCCATGATGAAACCTCTCCTCAACCACACCGCGACGCGGCGCAAATCGCCGGCAACGCGCCGGCTTCGACTATCGATGCGGGGATAACGCCCCGCGCCGTCAACCCATCCGCTGCCAGGGGCGCGGGCCGGCCAGGATATGCGCGTGCAGGTGGTAGACCTCCTGCCCGCCTCCCGGACCTGTGTTGATTACAGTACGGAAACCGGTTTCGCCACCCGTATACGCGACGCCGAGCTGGCCGGCGAGACGCGAGACGAGGAGCATCAGCCGGCCGAGCATCGGCGCATCGGCCTCGCTCGCCGCCGACAGCGTCGGCAGATGCTGGCGCGGAATCACGAGCACGTGCGTCTCGGCCGCCGGGCGGATGTCGCGGAACGCGACGAATTCGTCGTCCTCGTGCACCTTCGTGCTCGGGATCTCGCCTGCCGCGATCTTGCAGAACAGGCAATTCGGATCGTGACTCATGTTGCTCCTGCAGACGCCCGCGCGCGGCCGGTCAGAACCAGGCCTGCGGATCGAGCGGCTTGTTGTCGTTCAGGTACAGCCAACCCTTGATGATACGGTACAGCGTCCAGATCCATGTGACAAACATCACTGCAAATCCGATCACCACGAACATCAGCGCGAACCCGATCACGTACGCGATCAGCGCGCGCCAGAACGTGCGGATCTGCCACTCGAAGTGGGCGGCATACGGCGTGCCAGCCACATCGTCGCGCTTCACGTAGTTGATGATGATCGCGATGATGCCCGTGACGCCGCCCGTCAGCCAATGAAACGCATAGAGGCCGTAGAGCACGTGAGTCAGCGTGCGCAGCCCGTTCAGGCGTTCGGCGTCCGCGCCCCCCGGCACCGACGGCGGCGGAAACTGGCTTGGCGTATCGGTCATGATGCTACCCCCGTTAGATGACAATTCTTACAGCTTACCGCACTGTGGCCATCTCGCGACAAGGGCCTGTCACCCGCCGTTTTCCTCGCGCTCGCGAACCTTGCGCAGGGCCTTCTCTTCGATGCCCGACTGTCCTTCGCGGCGCTCGAGCTCGGCGATCACGTCGGCCGGGCTCAGGTCGAAATGCGACAGCATCACGAGGCAGTGGAACCACAGATCGGCCACCTCGCCGACGAGCGCGGTCGGCGCGCCGCCCTGGCGCACGTCCTTCGCAGCCAGCACGACTTCCGTCGCCTCTTCGCCGATCTTCTTCAGCACGGCGTCGTCGCCCTTGTGGAACAGGCGCGATACGTACGATTGATCGGGGTCGCCGCCCTTGCGGCTATCGATCACGGCCGCGAGGCGCAGCAGCGTGTCTTCGGTCGATTGCGTCATTTGTAGATGTGTTCGGGATCTTTCAGCACCGGTTCGACCGCGACCCAGTCGCCGCTGTCGACGGTGCCCTCGAATTTCTGGAAGAAGCACGAATGCCGGCCGGTGTGGCACGCGATGCCCGACACCTGCTCGACCTTCAGCAGCACGACGTCCTCGTCGCAGTCGAGCCGCACCTCATGCACGTGCTGCACGTGGCCCGACTCCTCGCCCTTGAACCACAGGCGCTTGCGCGAGCGCGAATAATAGACCGCACGCTGCGTCTCGATCGTCTTCGCCAGCGCCTCGCGGTTCATCCACGCGAACATCAGCACGTCGTTCGTCGACGCTTCCTGCGCGATCACCGGCACGAGGCCGTTGTCGTCCCAGCGGACCTTGTCGAGCCACGCGGGCAATGCATTCGTTTCCGTATTCATCACAGCCTCACCGGGATGCCCTGGTCGGCCATGAAGCGCTTCGCCTCGCCGACCGTGTGCTCGCCGTAGTGGAAGATGCTCGCGGCCAGCACCGCGTCGGCGCGGCCGTCCTTGATGCCGTCCGCGAGATCCTGCAGGCAGCCGACGCCGCCCGATGCGATCACCGGCACCGGCACCGCGTCCGACACGCCGCGCGTGAGCGCGAGGTCGAAGCCCGACTTGGTGCCGTCGCGGTCCATGCTCGTGAGCAGGATCTCGCCCGCGCCGAGCTCGGCCATCTTGCGTGCCCATTCGATCGCGTCGAGGCCCGTGTTCTTGCGGCCGCCGTGCGTGAAGACTTCCCAGCGCGGCGCCTCGCCATCGGCCGACACGCGCTTCGCGTCGATCGCGACGACGATGCACTGCGAGCCGTACTTGTCGGCCGCGTCGCGCACGAGCTGCGGGTTCGCGACCGCCGACGAATTCATGCTGACCTTGTCCGCGCCCGCGTTCAGCAGGCGCCGCACGTCCTCGACGGCGCGCACGCCGCCGCCGACGGTCAGCGGAATAAACACCTGCGACGCGACGGCTTCGATGATCGGCAGGATCAGGTCGCGCTGGTCGGAGGTCGCGGTGATGTCGAGGAACGTCAGTTCGTCGGCACCCTGGTCGTCATAGCGGCGGGCAATCTCGACGGGGTCGCCGGCGTCGCGCAGCTCGACGAAATTGACGCCCTTGACGACACGCCCGGCAGTCACGTCCAGGCAGGGGATGATGCGTTTAGCTAGAGCCATGATGTTGCGCCAAAGGCCGCGATGGGACGGCCGGTTACGAAAGCCTCGCGCGAGGCTTCCGGTCGGGGCTGCCCGCAGGCAGCCCCGGCGAGCGGGACAACCGCGCTTACGCGTTGTCGAGTTCGCCGTTCAGTTCGTCCGCGCGCTTTTGCGCGGCCGCGAAATCGAGATCGCCGGAGTAGATCGCACGGCCGCAGATCACGCCTTCGACGCCGTGCTCTTCCACTTCGCACAGGCTATCGATGTCCGAGAGGTTCGACAGGCCGCCGCTGGCGATCACCGGAATGCCGACCGCCTGCGCGAGCTTCACGGTCGCCTCGATGTTGATGCCTTGCAGCATCCCGTCGCGGCCGATGTCGGTGTAGACGATCGATTCGACGCCGTAGTCCTCGAACTTCAGCGCGAGATCGATCACTTCGTGGCCCGTCAGCTTGCTCCAGCCGTCGGTCGCGACCTTGCCGTCCTTCGCGTCCAGCCCGACGATGATGTTGCCCGCGAACGCGGTGCACGCATCCCGCAGGAAGCCCGGATCCTTCACGGCCGCCGTGCCGATGATCACGTAGGACAGGCCGGCGTCGAGATACTTCTCGATCGTCTCGAGGCTGCGGATGCCGCCGCCGAGCTGTACGGGGATTTCATCGCCGACTTCGTCGAGGATCGCCTCGATGGCCTCGAGGTTTTTCGGCTTGCCGGCGAATGCGCCGTTCAGGTCGACCAGATGAAGCCGCCGGGCGCCGAGATCGACCCACTTGCGGGCCATCGCCGCCGGGTCCTCGGAGAAAATCGTGGCCTGGTCCATATCGCCCTGTTTGAGGCGCACACACTGACCGTCTTTGAGATCGATGGCCGGAATCAGCAACATAGCAATCGGGTGTCGTCGTGGAAAATGAAAAGAATCCGGCGCGTACCGGCCAATCCGGTACCGCGCCGTCTCGCTAGTTTAGTACAACTCTTTCGGCGCTTCGGCGAGCGAGCCCCGTGCGACAGGCCTTTCCGGCCCGCCGACTGTAGCACGCACGCGACGTTCACGGTTTCCAGTGTACGAAGTTGCGATACAGACGCAACCCGACCTCCGCGCTTTTCTCGGGGTGGAATTGGGTCGCGAAGAGGTTGTCCCGCGCGACTGCGGACGTAAACGGCGCGCCGTAGGCCGTTTCGCCAACCGTATGCGCCGGGTTGTCCGGCGTCACGTAATAGCTGTGCACGAAGTAGAAATACGCGTCGTCGGGCACGCCGTCCCACAGCGGGTGCGGCTGCGACTGGCGCACGCGGTTCCAGCCCATCTGCGGCACCTTGAAGCGCGAGCCGTCGTCCTGCAGGCGGCCTTCGAGCTCGAAACGCACGACCTTGCCGGGCAACAGGCCGAGGCCCTTCGTGTCACCTTCCGCGCTCCAGTCGAACAGCATCTGCTCGCCGACGCACACGCCGAGCAGCGGCTTCGTGCGCGAGGCCTCGATCACGGCCTCCTGCAGGCCCGATTCGCCGAGGCAGCGCATGCAGTCGGGCATCGCGCCCTGGCCGGGCAGCACGACACGGTCAGCCGCGCGGATCGCGGCCGGCGTGTCGACGATCGCCACGTCGGCAGCCGGTTCGGCCTTCTTGAGCGCCTGCGCAACCGAGCGCAGGTTGCCCATCCCATAATCCACAATCGCAATCGAAGTTTTCATCTCAGTGCAGGCAGTAGCGCCCTCAGTCCGTTGACGATGAATTCCACCGCCAGCGCCGACAGCATCAGACCCATCAGCCGCGTGGCGATGTTGATGCCCGTGCGGCCGATCCAGTTCGCGATCGGCTCGGCGAGCCGCATCGCGACGAAACACAGAAAAGCCAGGGCCGCGCCGATCGCGACCAGCCCGGCCCGCTCATACCAGTGATGCGAGTTCGCCGCATAGATGATCACCGTGCTGATCGAGCCGGGGCCCGTGAGCAGCGGAATCGCCAGCGGCACGACCGCGATGTTGTCCTTCGACTCGGCTTCGTAGCGCTCCTCCGGCGTCGATCGCGTGTTGCCGATCTGCGCGTTCAGCATGTTGATCGCCATCAGCAGCATGATGATCCCGCCGCCCACTTCGAGCGAGCCGACCGAAATGCCGAAGAAGTCGATGATCTGCTGCCCGAGCAGCGTCGTCACCGTGATCACGCAGAACACCGACACCGATGCGATCCGGATCGTGCGCCGCCGCTCGGCATCCGTCTGCTGCGCCGTCAGGCTCAGGAAGAACGGCACCGCGCCGACCGGATTGATCAGCGCCAGCAGCGAAATGAACGATTTGAGCAGATCCATCGCAAGCCGGCGCCGCGCGCCGAAGCCGTGAGGTTGTCCTTGGCGCTCCGTCCGGTCAGTTCAGGTTCAGAGGCTGCCCTTCGTCGACGGGATCTGCCCCGCCGCACGCTCGTCCAGCTCCACCGCCGCGCGCAGTGCACGGCCGAAGGCCTTGAACACGGTCTCGAGCTGATGGTGCGCGTTGATCCCGCGCAGGTTGTCGATGTGCAGCGTGACGCCCGCGTGGTTCACGAAACCGCGGAAGAATTCGATCGACAGGTCGACGTCGAACGTGCCGATCCGCGCCCGCGTGAACGGCACGTGGAATTCGAGGCCCGGCCGGCCCGAGAAGTCGATCACGACGCGCGACAGCGCCTCGTCGAGCGGCACGTACGAATGGCCATAGCGGCGGATGCCCTTGCGGTCGCCGATCGCCTTCGCGACGGCCTGCCCGAGCGTGATGCCGACATCCTCGACCGTGTGGTGGTCGTCGATATGCGTATCGCCATGCGCTTCAACCTCGAGATCGACCAGACCGTGCCGAGCGATCTGGTCGAGCATATGGTCGAGGAACGGCACGCCGGTGGCCAGCTTCTGCTGGCCCGTGCCGTCGAGATTGAGCTTCACACGGATCTGCGTTTCGCTGGTATTGCGAACGACTTCCGCCACACGCATGGCAATTCCTTGACTGAGTCGATGTAAATGGGGATTGATCGTTTCGCGCTGCGGCGCCCGCGGGCTCAACCGGGCAGCGCGAGTTTCAAAGCGGCCAGCAGGCGCGCGTTTTCGTCGGGAGAACCGACGGTCAGCCGCACGCATTCAGCCAGCAACGGATGCATTTTACTCACGTTTTTGACCAAAACCCGCTCGGTGAGCAGCGCGTCGAACACGGCGGCCGCGTCCGGCACGCGCACCAGCAGGAAATTGCCGGCGCTCGGGAACACCGTCGTGCCCGGCAGCGCGGCCACTTCCCGTGCGAGACGCGTGCGTTCCGCACGCAGATCCGCCGCCTGCGCGTCGAGCACGTCGAGGTGGTCGAGCAGGAAATCGGCGGTCGCCTGGGTCAGCACGTTGATGTTGTACGGCGGGCGCACCTTGTCGAATTCGGTCAGCCACGCGGGCGAACCGACGAGATAGCCGAGGCGGATGCCCGCGAGGCCGAGCTTCGACACCGTGCGCATCACGACGACGTTGTCGAATTCGGCGGCGCGCGGCAGCCACGAGCGAACGGCGAACGGCTGGTACGCCTCGTCGATCACGATCAGGCTGTGCCGCGCGGCCGCAACGATCCGTTCGATGCCGGCATCGTCGTACAGCGTGCCGGTCGGGTTGTTCGGGTACGCGAGATAGACGATCGCCGGACGATGCTCGGCGATCGCCGCGAGCATCGCGTCGACGTCGAGCGTCAGGTCGGCCTTCAGCGGTACGCCGACGAATTCGAGCTGCGCGAGCTTCGCGGACAGTTCGTACATCACGAAGCCCGGCACCGGCGCGAGCACCTTCGCGCCCGGCTTCGCGCAGGCCACCGACATCATGCTGATGATTTCGTCGGAGCCGTTGCCGAGCAGTACGTCGCACCCTGCCGGCACGCCCATCGCGTGGCGCAGCTTGTCGAGCAGCGCGGCCGGGCGCGGCGCCGGGTAGCGGTTCAGCGCGACCTGCGCGAGCCGCTCGCCAAGCGCCGCGGCGAGCGGCTCGGGCAGCGGGTACGGGTTCTCCATCGCGTCGAGCTTCACGAACCCGCTTGCGTCCGGCACCGGGTAGCTCGTCATCGCGAGCACGTCGCGGCGGATGATGTCTTGTGGCGTCGTCATGGTCTCAAGCCGGCGTGCGTCGCGCCGGCGTCAAATGATCGGCAAGGCGGCGGCCGCCGCCCTGCACAGGTGTCTCCAGCCCCGGCCATCGGGGTGCAGGCCGGGCCGGCACATCCGCGCCGGCCCCGCGCAGCGCGCGGTCAGCTCCTCATCCGGAACTCGGCGCTCTTCGCGTGCGCCTGCAGCCCCTCGCCGTACGCGAGCTCGGAGGCGATCTCGCCGAGCGTCTGCGCGCCTTCGGCGCTGACCTCGATCAGGCTCGAGCGCTTGATGAAGTCGTATACGCCCAGTGGCGACGAGAAGCGCGCGGTGCGCGACGTCGGCAGCACGTGGTTCGGGCCCGCGCAGTAGTCGCCGAGGCTCTCGCTCGTGTAGCGGCCGAGGAAGATCGCGCCCGCATGGCGGATCTGCTGGCCCCATTGCTGCGGCTCCAGCGCGGAAATTTCCAGGTGCTCGGGCGCGATGTCGTTCGCGATCCGGCACGCCTCGGCCATGTCGCGCACCTTGATCAGCGCGCCGCGGCCTTCGAGCGACGCGCGAATCACGTCCCGGCGCGGCATCGACGGCAGCAACTCGTCGATCGCCTTTTCGACGCGCTCGAGGAACGCCCCGTCCGGGCACAGCAGGATCGATTGCGCGAGCTCGTCGTGCTCGGCCTGCGAGAACAGGTCCATCGCGACCCAGTTCGGATCGGTCGTGCCGTCGCACAGCACGAGGATTTCCGACGGCCCGGCGATCATGTCGATGCCGACCGTGCCGAACACGCGGCGCTTCGCCGACGCGACGTACGCATTGCCGGGGCCGCAGATCTTGTCGACGGCCGGCACGGTCGCCGTGCCGTAGGCGAGCGCACCGACCGCCTGCGCACCGCCGATCGTGAACACGCGATCGACGCCGCCGAGCAGCGCCGCAGCGAGCACGAGGTCGTTCTTCACGCCATCCGGCGTCGGCACGACCATCACGATCTCGCCGACGCCCGCGACGCGCGCGGGAATCGCGTTCATCAGCACCGACGACGGATACGCGGCCTTGCCGCCCGGCACGTACAGGCCGACGCGGTCGAGCGGCGTGATCTTCTGGCCGAGCACCGTGCCATCCGCTTCCGTGTATTGCCAGCTATGCGTGCCGCACTCGATCTTCTGCTTCTCGTGGTACGCGCGCACCCGTGCAGCAGCCGCTTCCAGCGCCGCGCGCGCCTTCGGCGCGAGGCCGTCGAGCGCCGTCTGCAGCGCGTCCTGCGGCAGTTCGAGCGCAGCGACGCTGTTCGCGCTCAGCCGGTCGAAGCGGTTCGTGTACTCGAGCACCGCGGCGTCGCCGCGCGACTTCACGTCGGCGAGGATCTGCGCGACCGATTGCTCGATCGCCGCGTCTTCGCCCGCCTCGAATGCGAGCAGCGCGCGCAGCTCGGCGCCGAAGCCTTCGCTCGTCGAATCGAGCTTGCGGATGGTGATGGACATGGGAGTTCCGTTACGGTGATGCGCTCAACCGCCATTCTGCGACGCGCGTTCGAACGCGTCGAGGATCGGCTTGAGTGCCGTGCGCTTCAACTTCAGCGCAGCCTGGTTCACGACGAGGCGCGACGAGATCGCCATGATCTCCTCGACCTCGACCAGATTGTTCGCCTTCAGCGTGCCGCCCGAGCTGACGAGGTCGACGATCGCGTCGGCCAGCCCGACCAGCGGCGCGAGCTCCATCGAGCCGTACAGCTTGATCAGGTCGACGTGCACGCCCTTCGCGGCGAAGTGTTCGCGTGCCGTTTCGACGTACTTGGTGGCGACGCGCAGGCGCGCGCCCTGGCGCACCGCGTTCGCATAGTCGAAACCGGCCGACACGGCCACCGACATCCGGCAGCGCGCAATGTTCAGATCGATCGGCTGGTACAGGCCCGAGCCGCCGTGCTCGACCAGCACGTCCTTGCCAGCTACGCCGAAATCGGCCGCGCCGTATTCGACATAGGTCGGCACGTCGCTCGCACGCACGATGATCACGCGCAGGTCCGGGTTCGTCGTCGGCAGGATCAGCTTGCGCGACGTTTCGGGATCCTCGGTCACCTGCACGCCGGCCGCGGCCAGCAGCGGCAGGGTTTCCTCGAAAATCCGGCCCTTCGACAGGGCGAGGGTCAGCGGCGCAGTCATGC
This sequence comes from Burkholderia puraquae, assembly GCF_002099195.1. Taxonomy (GTDB): domain Bacteria; phylum Pseudomonadota; class Gammaproteobacteria; order Burkholderiales; family Burkholderiaceae; genus Burkholderia; species Burkholderia puraquae. The sequence continues at coordinate 19,277 of NZ_NBYX01000025.1, forward strand.
TTGGCTCCCGGAAAGGCGGCGCACGTTCGCGCCGACGGCGGTCAGTTTGGCTTCCATGCGGTCGTAGCCGCGGTCCAGGTGATAGATGCGGTCGACGAGCGTTTCGCCGTCGGCACGCAGCCCGGCGATCACGAGGCTCGCCGACGCACGCAGGTCGGTCGCCATCACGTTCGCGCCCGACAGTTTCTCGACACCCGTCACGAGCGCGGTGTTGCCGTCGATCGTGATGTTCGCACCGAGCCGGTTCAGCTCCTGCACGTGCATGAAGCGGTTCTCGAAAATGGTTTCGACAACCTGCGCGGTGCCCGTCGCGACCGTATTGAGGGCCATGAACTGCGCCTGCATGTCGGTCGGGAACGCCGGGTATTCCGACGTGCGGATCGTCACCGCCGACGGCCGGCGGTCCATCTTCACGCGCAGCCAGCTGTCGCCTTCCTCGATCGACACGCCGGCTTCGCGCAGCTTGTCGATCACCGCGTCGAGGATGTGCGGGCGCACGCCCGTCAGCATCACGTCGCCGCCCGCCGCCGCGACCGCGCACAGGAACGTGCCGGCCTCGATGCGGTCGGGGATCACCGAGTGGCGCGCGCCGTGCAGCCGCTCGACGCCCTGGATCACGAGGCGATCGGTGCCGATGCCGTCGATTTTCGCGCCCATCTCGACCAGCAGGTGTGCGAGATCGCTCACTTCCGGCTCGCGTGCGGCGTTTTCGATCACCGTCTCGCCGTCGGCGAGCGTCGCGGCCATCAGCAGGTTTTCCGTGCCCGTTACCGTGATCATGTCGGTCACGATGCGCGCGCCTTTCAGGCGCTTCGCGCGGGCTTCGATGAAACCGTGCTCGATGCTGATCTCGGCGCCCATCGCCTGCAGGCCCTTGATGTGCTGGTCCACCGGACGCGCGCCGATCGCGCAGCCGCCCGGCAGCGACACCTTCGCCTCGCCGAAACGCGCGAGCAGCGGCCCAAGCACGAGGATCGAGGCGCGCATCGTCTTCACGAGCTCGTACGGCGCGACGAGGTTGTCGACGCGCGACGCGTCGAGCTGCACGCGGCAGCCGTCGGTCTCGCTCTTCACGCCCATCTGGTTCAGCACCTTCAGCGTGGTGCGCACATCCTTGAGATTCGGCACGTTGTCGAGATCGACCGGATCGGCGGTGAGCAGCCCCGCGCACAGGATCGGCAGCGCGGCATTCTTCGCGCCCGACACGACGATCTCGCCCGACAGGCGGCGGCCGCCTTCGATCACGAGCTTGTCCATCCCATGGCCATGCGATTCCCCGTTGGCGGCCGGGTGTGCCGTGGCGACGCTCTGGACGGCGTCGCGCTCGTTGACGGTGACTTGCACTCAGTAATTTCCGTTTATGCGTTCTGCCATTCGGCGGGCGTCAGCGTCTTCATGCTGAGCGCGTGAATTTCCTGCTTCATGCGATCGCCGAGCGCCGCGTAGACGAGCTGGTGCCGCTGGATCGGCCGCTTGCCCTCGAAGGCCGCCGACACGATCGTCGCGAAAAAATGCTGGCCGTCGCCTTCGACTTCCAGATGCGTGCAGGCGAGACCGCCGGCGATGTATTGCTTGACCTGTTCGGGAGTCGGCAACATGGTGTAAGGCTCCTGTCGGCGCGCGCCGCCCGGATGGCGGCCGCTGCCTGTCGATATCAATGACGCAGTTTGTAGCCGGTCGCGAGCAGCCGCATCGCGATCAGCGCGAGCAGCACGAAGAAACCGGTGACGATCGCGAGGCTCGCGAACGGGTTGATGTCGGACGCGCCGAAGAACCCGAAACGGAAACCGTCGATCATGTAGAAAAACGGATTGAGACGCGAGATCTCGCGCCACACGGGCGGCAGCGAGTGCGTCGAATAGAACACGCCGGACAGGAACGTCAGCGGCATGATCAGGAAGTTCTGGAACGCGGCGAGCTGGTCGAACTTCTCGGCCCAGATCCCGGCGATCAGGCCGAGCGTGCCGAGGATCGCCGAGCCGAGCAGCGCGAACGCAATGATGAACAGCGGCGCCGCAAAATGCATCGGGATAAACCAGATCGTCACGACGAACACGCCCGCGCCGACCGCGAGGCCGCGCACGACGGACGCAAGCACGTACGCGCCGAAGATGTCGCGGTACGACAGCGGCGGCAGCAGCATGAACACGAGGTTGCCGGTGATCTTCGACTGGATCAGCGACGACGAGCTGTTCGCGAACGCGTTCTGAAGCACGCTCATCATCACGAGGCCCGGCACGAGAAAGCTTACGTACTCGACGCCCGGATACACCTCGACGCGGCCCGACAACGCATGGCCGAAGATCGTCAGATACAGCAGCGCCGTCACGATCGGCGCGCACACCGTCTGGAACGACACTTTCCAGAAGCGCAGCAGTTCCTTGTAGAACAGCGTTTGAAACCCGCTTCCCGACACTCGCCGGGCCGCCCCAAGAGTGGCGGGCGCCCCCTCGGGGGGCAGCGAACGCAGTTCGCGTGGGGGTTGTTGATTCATGCCAATCCCTCGATCACCTCGGCCCCGTTCATCACCTGGACGAACACATCCTCGAGGTCCGCCTTGCGGACCTCGATCTCGTCGAACGTGCAGCCCGCCGCGCGGCATTGCGCGAGGATGCGCTCGACATCGTCGTAGCTCGTCAGGCGCAGCAGGTGCTCGCCCGGCGCGCGGGCGGCCGGGTCGGACTCCAGCCCGCGCAGCTCGGCCGGCAGCGCGCCGGTCGCGAAGCGCAGGTAAAGCTGCAGCCCGGCGAAGCGGCGCAGCAGCGCGTCGGTGCGGTCGAGCGCGACCACTTCGCCACGGCGCAGCATCGCGATGCGGTCGCACAGCGACTCGGCTTCCTCGAGGTAGTGAGTGGTCAGCACGATCGTGTGGCCCTCGCGGTTCAGGCGCGAGATGAATTTCCACAGCGTCTGGCGCAATTCGACGTCGACGCCGGCGGTCGGTTCGTCGAGCACGATCACGGGTGGCCGGTGCACGAGCGCCTGCGCGACCAGCACGCGGCGCTTCATCCCGCCCGACAGCGCGCGCATGTTCGCGTCGGCTTTCTCGGTGAGGTCGAGATTGGCCATCACTTCGTCGATCCAGTCGTCGTTGCGGCGCAACCCGAAATAGCCGGACTGGATCCGCAGCGTCTCGCGGACGGTGAAGAACGGATCGAACACGAGTTCCTGCGGCACGACGCCGAGTGCGCGACGCGCGCCACGGAAGTCCTTGACGACGTCGTGACCGCGCACCGAGATACTGCCTTCGTCGGCCCGTGCGAGCCCGGCGAGGATACTGATGAGCGTGGTCTTGCCTGCGCCGTTGGGGCCGAGCAGACCGAAAAACTCGCCCTCCTCGACCGACAGGCTGACGCCCTTGAGCGCCTGAAGCGACTTGTAGCGCTTCTTGACGTGACGGATTTCTATGGCTGACATGACTGTGCGCGACGCCAGGGCCGCGACGCCTATTCTGTGCTTGCTGCGAATGAAAATGGGGGCCGGACGCCGATTGGCTGCCCCGCAAAACGCTTGATTATAGGGCAAACCGGCTGGGGGAGCCGGTGCCGGAGGCACGCGGCCCGAAGCTTGCGCGCGCCGGCTGGCGCGGCAGGCTCCGGTCGGACAGGGTCAATGTCGCCCGGTGCCTTCGATGAGCGCGTCGACGCCATAAGCGCGCGCGAGGCTGGCGAGCTTCGGGGGGAGATTGAGGATGTCGAGGGTCGCGCCGCGCGTTTTGGCGGCACGTTGCCATGCGAGCAGCACGGCGAGCGCGGACGAGTCGAACTGCGTCAGCGCCGCGCAATCGACGGCGGTCGCGCCCGCGCCGATGCGCGCAAGACCGTCCGCGAGCGCGGACTTCGCGCTCGCGACGGTCAGCGAGGAGCCGGCTTCGAAGCCGCTCACGACGCTTGCTTGCCGGCGGCAAGTTGCTGGTTGCGCTGCGTGAGGAACTGGATCAGGCCGTCCACGCCGCTTTGCTGGATCTTCTCGTTGAACTGCTGCTGGTACGTCTGGATCAGCCATGCGCCGAGCACGTTCAGGTCATACACCCTCCAGCCGTTCGCCGTCTTGTACAGGCGGTAATCGATCTGGACCGGCTGGCCGTTGTTCATCGCGACCGTCTTCACGACGACATCGGTGTCGGCCGGATCGGCGCGGAACGGCGGGTACTGGATCTGCTGGTCCGGCTTCAGTTGCGCCAGCGCACCCGAATACGTGCGGATCAGCAGCAGCTTGAACTGCTCCTGAACCTGCTGCTGCTGCTCGGCCGACGCCGCGCGCCAGTTGCGGCCCATCGCGAGCTGCGTGGTACGACGGAAATCGGTGTACGGCAGGATGTCCTTGTTGACGATCGTAATGATGCGGTTGGTGTCGCCCTGCTTGATCGTCTGTTGCTTGACTTCGTCGAGCACCTGCTGCGTCGCGGTCTTGATCAGCGCCTGCGGGTTCGACTGGTCGACTTGCGCGTGGGCTGCGCTGCCGAACGAGAACAGCGCCGCGAAAACGGGGATCAGGAACAGTTTTTTCATCATGGTGACCTGCATATGAGTCGATGCGTAGGTTGGAGCAGGTAGCTTACGCGCAAGTTCGCGCACGCTACCGACTGAATCGTTTCCGGCTGTAACGAATGTAAATCCGTCAGTGCAGCCGGATGCTCGGGAAGCGGAACCCGCCCGGCGACGGCGGCGCCACCTGCATCGGCGGCACGTTCGTTTCGCTGGCCGGATTCGGCGATTCGGCCGTGCCCGAAGCCGGTGCGGTCACCGCTGCGCCCGATGCGCCTGCCGGCGCCGTCGCACCACCCACCGCTGCCGCGCCCGCCGTACCGGCCGCGCCGGCTGCCGCCGGTGCGGCGCCGTCGTCCGGCAAATCGTACTTCGGCAGCGCGTCGTTGCTCGACGTCGCGGCCGCCTCGCCGCGCGCGTTGCTGATCAGCATCTGGCGGCGTTGCAGGTACGCGTTACGTACGAACGAATACTTGTCGAGTGCCGCGGCATCCAGCACGTCGCCCGCGCCGAGCAGGTTCGAACGCGTGTTGACGAGGTTGACGCCGAACAGGCCCCAGCTCAGGCCATCCGGCTTCACGTAGGTGAGCGGGTTGCCGACGTAGTCGACACCGAGGCCGGCCGTGTCGCGCAGCGTGCTCGGGCCGAGCAGCGGCAACACCAGATACGGGCCCGACGGCATGCCGTAGCGGCCCATCGTGATCCCGAAGTCGGCCGTGTGCTTCGGCAGCTTCGCGATCGTCGCGACGTCGAACAGGCCACCGACGCCGAACACCGTGTTGATCACGACGCGCATGATGTCGCCGACGCCGTCCGCGATCCGCAGCTGCACGATATTGTTCGCCGCGATGTAGACGTCGCCGATGTTCGAGAAGAAGTTCGTCACGCTGTCGCGCACCGGCTGCGGCACCACGTACTGGTAGCCCTTCGCGACCGGCTTCAACGCATACGTGTCGACCGTGTCGTTGAACTTGTACATCGTCCGGTTGAAGCCTTCGAGCGGATCGCCCTTGGTCGGCGTCTGCACGGTCGCGCAGCCGCTCAACGCGGCGACTGCCGCTACCGCCAGCGCGGCGTGCCTGATGCGGATCGTCTGCATGGTCATTACCCTCTTGTTTTCTCTCGCGTGGTTATTGGGCCGCCGAACCCGACGCGGCGGACACCGCCGACGCAGGCACCGCCACCGGTGCAGGCGCAGCCGGCGCGCCGACTGCCGGCTTCGCACCGCCCGCATCGGCGGCCTTGCTGTACAGGAACTGGCCGATCAGGTTCTCGAGCACGATCGCCGATTGCGTCATCGTGATCGTATCGCCCGCCTTCAGCATTTCCGTGTCACCGCCCGGATCGAGGCCGATATATTGCTCGCCGAGCAGGCCCGACGTCAGGATCTTCGCCGACGAATCCTTCGGGAACTGATACTGGCCGTCGACATCGATCGTGACAAGTGCCTGGTACGTGTTCGTGTCGAAACCGATCGCCTTCACACGGCCGACCACGACGCCGGCGCTCTTCACGGCCGCGCGCGGCTTCAGCCCGCCGATATTGTCGAATTTCATCTTCACCGTATAGGTCGGCTGAAACGACAGCGAGCTCATGTTGCCGACCTTCAGCGCCAGGAACAGCACCGCAAGGAAGCCCACCACCACGAACAGGCCGACCCAGAAGTCGAGAGCAGTCTTTTTCATCGTCATCCCAAAATTTGGCTTGGCTGAGGCTTAGCTGAACATCAGCGCGGTCAGCAGGAAATCGAGGCCGAGTACGGCGAGCGACGCGAACACGACCGTCTTGGTGGTCGCGCGCGACACGCCCTCGGGCGTGGGCTTCGCTTCATACCCTTGAAACAGCGCAATGAAGGTCACGGCGAACCCGAACACGATGCTCTTCAGCACGCCGTTGCCGACGTCGGCCCAGACCTGCACGCCGCCCTGCATCTGCGACCAGAACGCGCCCGGATCGACGCCGATCAGCACGACGCCGACGACGTAGCCGCCGAGCACGCCGACCGCATTGAAGATCGCGGCCAGCAGCGGCATCGCGATGATGCCCGCCCACATGCGCGGCGCGATCACGTTCTTGATCGGATCCACCGCCATCATCTCGAGCGCGGTGAGCTGCTCGCCGGCTTTCATCAGACCGATCTCGGCCGTCAGCGACGTGCCCGCGCGGCCTGCGAACAGCAGCGCGGTGACGACCGGCCCGAGTTCACGCACGAGCGACAGCGCGACCAAGAGGCCGAGCGCCTGCTCGGAACCATAGCGGTTCAGCGTGTAATACCCCTGCAGGCCGAGCACGAAGCCGACGAACAGCCCCGACACGGCAATGATCACGAACGAATAGTTGCCGAGGAAGTGGATCTGCTTCGTGACGAGCCGCGGCCGGCGCAGCAGCGGGAAGAATTCCAGCACGAGGCGCACGAACAGCCGCGTGCCGTAGCCCGCGCGCACGAGGCCACCGATGACGTAACGTCCGATCGCGCTGATCATGCGCGCCCTCCGCCGAGCCCGAAATCCGCTGCGAGCGGCGGGCTCGTGTAATGAAATTTGAACGGGCCGTCCGGCGCACCGTCGATGAACTGCCGCACGCTCGGATCGGTCGATGCGCGCAGTTCGTCGGGCGTGCCCTGCGCGAGCACGCCGCCGTTGGCCAGGAAATACACGTAGTCGGCGATCGCGAACGATTCCGGCACGTCGTGCGTGACGAGGATCGACGTGGCGCCCAGCGCCTGGTTCAGCGTGCGGATCAGGTTCGCGGTGATGCCGAGCGAGATCGGATCGAGGCCCGCGAACGGCTCGTCGTACATGATGAGCTGCGGATCGAGCGCGATCGCGCGTGCCAGTGCGATGCGGCGCGCCATCCCGCCCGACACCTCGGACGGCATCAGGTCGCGCGCGCCGCGCAGCCCGACCGCGTTGAGCTTCATCAGCACGAGGTCGCGGATCAGGTCGTCGGGCAGGTCGGTATGCTCGCGCAGCGCGAACGCGACGTTCTCGAACACCGACATGTCGGTGAACAGCGCGCCGAACTGGAACAGCATGCCCATCTTGCGGCGCAGCGCGTACAGGCCGTCGCGCGTTTGCGCGCCGACATCGGCGCCGTCGAACAGCACCTGGCCGCGGCGCGCGCGCACGAGGCCGCCGATCAGGCGCAGCACGGTCGTCTTGCCGCAGCCCGACCCGCCCATGACCGCGACCACCTGCCCGCGCCCGAAGCGCAGGTTCAGGTTCGACAGGACGAGGCGGTCGCCGTAGCCAAAGTCGACGTCGCGGAGTTCCAGCAGTGTGTCGGTAGGAGTGGGGCTCACGGAGCGGACAGTCCTTTTACGCAGAACGCCGAATTATAGGGCCTGCATTGGAATGATGTCGTGACGGCGTTCCGGGCCCTGCGGTCAATGATTGTCAAATTGTCCGGGAAAACATTGCTGCAATGCAACAATGGCAGCCCGATAGTCGGCCGCGCCCGTCACCGCACTGACCACCGCGACACTGCCGACGCCCGTCGCCAGCACGGCCGGCAGCGCGTCGAGCCCCACTCCGCCGATCGCGACGAGCGGCGCCCGCGCGCCCGCGAAGCGCGCATAGCGGGTGATCCGCGCAAGGCCCTGCGGCGGCGCGGCAACCGCCTTGGTCGCGGTCGCATACACGGGCCCGAGCGCGAGGTAGCTCGGGCGTTCGTGCAGCGCCCGCAACATTTCGTAATAACCGTGGCTCGAAAGTCCGAGCCGCAGGCCCGCGCGCGCGATCGCGGCCAGGTCAGCCGTTTCGAGGTCTTCCTGGCCCAGATGAACGCCGTACGCCCCCTCTTCTGCAGCGATCTTCCAGTGATCGTTGATGAACACGCGCGCATCCGGATAGCGACGCCCGGCCGCGACCGCGCGCACGATTTCCCGCCGCACTGTGTCCGGCGTTGCGCCTTTCACACGCAGTTGCACGGTCCGCACACCGCAATCGAGCACGCGCTCGACCCATTCGGCGTCCGGCACGACCGGATAAAGACCGAGTTGTGCGGGGCACGGCGCGAACGCTGGTTCGGGCGCGGCCGACAGCCCGGCGACACGCGGGAACCGCGCGGCGTCGACCGGCCACGCGTCGGCGGCATGCGTTTCGTCGCCGTCGCGCCAGGCCAGCGCCAGCACCAGCGCGTCGACCGGTGCGAAGCCGCAATCGAGGAACGCGGCGAGCGCGGCGATCCAGTCGTCCCCGAGCGGATGCGCGGCGTCGAGCGCGTAGCGCGCGCCCGCCGTGTGCAGCACCGCGCCCTGCTCGTCGAATTCGATCGCGACCGCGCCCGGCGCCGCGGGCCGCGACGCAGCCGACGCGCGCGCCTGCCCGACGCGGTCGCCGGCCGATACGATCAGCACGTCGCCATCGGCTGGCACATCGGGCACCGCGACGCAGAGCCGCCACGGCGCCGCGCCGCCCGGCCAGTCACCGAGCCGCGCCCGAATCCGTTCGGCCGCTTCGGCCAGTTCGTCGGCCGGCGGCCAGAATGCCTCGGCGAAACGCGCGCTCATGCGCCGCCCCCGTCCTGGTGCCAGAACGGCATCCCGACTACCGGGGTGCTTGCGTGCGCGGTCTCGCGCGCGTCCATCGGCCCGGCGAGATACGCGGCACGGCCGGCCTCGACGCCCTGCGCAAACGCACGCGCCATGATCTCGGGGTGCGTGGCCTGCGACACGGCGGTATTCAGCAGCACGCCGTCGAAGCCCCACTCCATCACCTGGCACGCATGCGACGGCACGCCGAGCCCCGCGTCGACGATCAGCGGCACGTCGGGCAGCCGCTCGCGCAGCACGCGCAGGCCGTACGGGTTCACGACCCCCTTGCCGGTGCCGATCGGCGCACCCCACGGCATCAGCGCCTCGCAGCCGGCGTCGAGCAGGCGCCGGCCGATCACCAGATCCTCGGTGCAGTACGGCAGCACCTTGAAACCGTCCTTGACCAGTTGCGCGGCCGCCTCGATCAGGCCGACCGGGTCGGGCTGCAGCGTGTAGTCGTCGCCGATCAGTTCGAGCTTGATCCAGTCGGTGCCGAATACCTCGCGCGCCATGTGCGCGGTCGTCACGGCTTCGGCGACGGTCTGGCAGCCGGCCGTATTCGGCAGCAGCGGTACCGCGTGGCGCTTGAGCAGGTCGAAGAAGCCGGCTTCGGCCGTACCGCCCGTCATCTGGCGGCGCAGCGCGACCGTCACCATCCCCGGCCGCGACGCGGCGATCGAATCGGACAGCGACTGCAGCGACGGATAGCGCGACGTGCCGATCAGCACGCGGCTTGCGAAGGTTTCGCCGTACAGCGTCAACGCGTCGGCGGAGGTGAGGGACGTCATGTCGTTTTCCTGGAGAGCGGGGACGAACCGGCGGCGCTCAGCCGCCCGCGACGGGGTGTACGACGTCGAGCTTGTCGCCCGCCGCGAGTGCGCGCGCCGCGTGCTGCGTGCGCGCGACGAAATTGCCGTTCAGCGCGACCGCATACGGCGGACGCGCGCCGTACGCGGCGAGCGCGTCGGCCACCGTTGCGCCGTCGGGCAACGTCAGGGGCTGTTGGTTGATCTGGATATCCATGAGGCTTCGTCGAATTCGGTCGGCAATGCGCGTCAGGCCGGCTGGCGCGCGTCGTTGCGGTGATGAAGGAGCGTCGGCCAGCGCGCGGCGTCGCGCCACGCGGCGAACGCGTCGGCATCGCCGAACGCGCCGCCGAGCGCGGCTTCGGCGACCGCGACCGCCGCGTGCGCGACTTCCGGCGCGATCATGAAGCCGTGCCGGTACAGGCCGTTGACGGCGAGCGTCGACGCGCCGTCCCAGATCACCGCCGGGCGATGATCGGGCAGCGTCGGCCGGCACTGCGCATTGAGTTCGAGGATGCGCGCCTCGCCGAACGCCGGATGCACGGAGAACGCCGCGCTCAGCAGTTCGAGCGCGGAGCGCACGCTGACAGGCGACATGTCCTCGCCCTCCACCTCGGTCGCGCCGATCACGTAGAGATCGTCCTGCTTCGGCGCGATGTACAGCGGATAGCGCGGATGCAGCAGCCGCACCGGCCGGGTGAGCCCGATGCCGGGCGCGCGCACACGCGCGACTTCGCCGCGGATGCCGCGCAACGCGGGCAGCGCAGGTTTCGCGCCGAGCCCGCGGCAATCGATGGTGAAACGGGCGGCCGGCAGGTTCGCATCGTCGATCGTGACGTGCCAGTGCAGGTCGACGCCGCGCTCGGCGAGGCCGGCCGCGAGCGCGCGCAGCGCCTGGCGATTGTCGAGCTGCCCTTCGTTCGGCAGCAGCAGCCCACGCGCGAAACGGCCCGCGAGCACCGGCTCGGCCGCGTCGACCTGCGCGCCGGCGAGCGTCACGAAACCGCCGTCGAACAGGTCGGCCGGCGCGTTCGCGCGCACGCGCCGCTCGAACAGCGGCGCCTCCGCGCGATCCGCGTGATGCCACACGACGAGCGTGCCGTGATGCTGGAAGAAGACGGGTTCGGGCAGTTCGGCGAGCCACTGCGGCCAGCGCGCGAGCGACGCGGCGCCCAGCTCGGTGATCAGCAGCTCCGCGCTCGCCGCTTCCGCGAGCGGCGCGAGCATCGCGGCCGCGATCCACGCGGCCGACTGTTCGCCGTCCGGGCCGCCACGCTCGTAGAGCGCGACGCGATGCCCGTCGCCTGCAAGCCGCCACGCGATCAGGCGGCCGACGAGGCCGCCGCCAAGCACCGCGAAATCGGGTCGGGAATCCCGGACGTTCATCGCGCGCCCTCCGCGCGAGCGCGCACGACGAACGTCGACACGCACGCGCCGCCGCGTGCGAACACACGCGGCATCGAGCCGGGAACCATGCAAAAGACTGAAGATTGTGCGGTCATCATTCCTTCCGTAACGCGCAACGCGCGTACCCAAAAGGACGAAACCGGCAGCAAAGGCCGGCCGGGCGGAACAAGGGCGCTGACCATGTGGGATGGCAGCCAGCGCGGCCCGGCGGGTTCAGAAACTTCCCTCGCCGGTATTACCCGGATCGGGTGCAAAGGGTTTTTCTCAGCCTCGCCGCGCTGCCCGGAACATCCGCCGGCCACGCCACGAAGCACCCCTGTTTCGTCGTCGGCCATTAGACCATAAAAGCGGAAAGCGCCGCAAACTGTCCCCTTGCGGCAAATTCGCCGTCGTGCCGCGCCGCTCTGGCACAATGCCCGCAGGCCGGCCGCGCGAGCGGCCGGTTGCCGCGTCACCGCCGGCCTTAAGTGCCGTTTAAGACGCGCGGGCGACCATCCGGACGCCCGCCGTCAGTCGGCGCCGCGTCCCGGCATGCCGTATCGCGGCGCGCGCCCGGCTTCGCCCGGCCCGCGCGCCGGCTACTCATCAGGAAGCACATGACCCAATCGATCGATCCCGTCCGCTCCGCCTCCGACGCGCCGCAGGACGAGCGCCCGGTATCCGCATGGAGCCTCATCAAGCCCTACTGGGTGTCGTCCGAATGGAAAATCGCGTGGGGCCTGCTGGTCACGATCATCGCGATCAACCTCTGCGTGGTCTGGATCAATGTCCGGCTGAACAAGTGGAACGCGGAGTTCTACAACGCGCTGCAGTCGAAGGACGTCCACGATTTCCCGAACCTGCTGATGCAGTTCTCCGCGCTCGCGTTCGCCTTCATCATCCTTGCCGTGTACGGCCGCTACCTGCGGCAGATGCTCGGCTTCCGCTGGCGCCAGTGGCTCACCGACCGCTTTCTCGGCCAGTGGCTCGGCGATCGCGCGTTCTACCGGATCGAGCGTGACCGTCTCGCCGACAACCCCGACCAGCGGATCACCGACGACCTCCAGTCGTTCGCGACGACCACGCTCGCGCTGTCGCTCGACCTGCTGTCGACGGTCGTCACGCTCGTGTCGTTCATCACGATCCTGTGGTCGCTCGCCGGCGCGCTGACGTTCACGCTCGGCGCGACGCCGATCTCGATTCCCGGCTACATGGTGTGGGCGGCCGCGCTGTACGCGGTGGTCGGCTCGCTGATCATCCAGAAGGTCGGCCATCCGCTCGTGTCGATCAACTACCAGCAGCAGCGCGTCGAGGCCGACTTCCGCTTCGGGCTGATCCGCGTGCGCGAGAACGCCGAGCAGATCGCGTTCTACGAAGGCGAGAAGACCGAGACCGGCAATGCGCAGAACCTCTTCATGCGCATCCGCGACAACTGGTGGCGCGTGATGAAGTACACGAAGCGGCTCACGTTCGTGCTGAGCTTCTACGGGCAGATCGCGATCATCTTCCCGCTCGTCGTCGCTGCGCCGCGCTATTTCGCGGGCGCATTCTCGTTCGGCGTGCTGATGCAGATCTCGTCCGCGTTCGGCACCGTCAGCGATTCGTTCTCGTGGTTCATCAACAGTTACTCGACCCTCGTCGAATGGCGCGCCACCGTCAACCGTCTGCGCGAATTCAAGCGCGTGATGGGCACGTCGCACCTGAAGGAAAGCCTGTCGCCCGCGACCGAGCACGGCGGCATCAACCTGCACTACGTCGACGCCGCCAGGCTGTCGACGTCGTCGCTCAAGCTTGCGCTGCCGAACGGCAACGCACTCGCGAACATCGGCAGCGTCACGATCGAGCCCGGCTCGCGCTGGCTCGTGATCGGCAAGTCGGGTTCCGGCAAGAGCACGTTCATGCGCGCGCTCGCGGGCCTGTGGCCGTTCGGCGACGGCGCGATCGATGCGCCGGTCGGCGCGCGGATGATGTTCGTGCCGCAGACGAGCTACCTGCCGATCGGCACGCTGAAGGCCGCGCTCACCTATCCGGCGACGCCCGACACGTTCAGCGACGAAGCCTGCCGCGACGCGCTGCGTGCCTGCCGCCTCGAGGATTACGTCGAACGCCTCGACGAGACCGCGCACTGGACCCGCGTGCTGTCGCCGGGCGAGCAGCAGCGTCTTGCCGGCGCACGCGTGCTGCTGCACAAGCCCGACTTCTTGTTCCTCGACGAAGCGACGAGCGCGCTCGACGCCGACAACGAAGCACGCCTGTACCACCTGTTCGCCGAGCGGTTGCCGAAGGCCGCGATCGTCAGCATCGCGCACCGCGAGTCGCTGGCCGCGTTCCACGTCGGCACGATCAACGTCGAGCGCGTGAACGACAGCGACAAGGTCGCGGCGTGAGCGCACGCGCCGCGCACAGCGCACGGATCGCGCTGATCACCGGCGCGGGTTCCGGGATCGGCGCGGCGCTCGCGCGGCGGCTCGCGGCGCCGGGCATGGCATTGGCGCTGCATGCGCGCGGCGCGGACGAAGCGGCACGCGCCCGGCTCGCCGATGTCGCCCACGCGTGCACGGCGGCCGGCGCGGCGTGCGTCACGCTCACCGGCGATCTCGGTGAGCCGGGCGTCGCCGCCTCGCTCGTCGATGCAGCCGCCGCGCGCTTCGGCGGGCTCGATCATCTCGTCGCCAACGCGGGCTTCGCCGCCCGACAATCCTTTTCCGGCCTTTCCGCGGACGTGCTCGCGTCCGCATTCGCGGCGATGCCCGGCGCATTCTCCGCACTCGCGAGCCGCGCGCGGCCGCTGCTCGACGCGTCGGCCGCACCGCGGATCGTCGCGGTCAGTTCGTTCGTCGCACACCGCTACCGCGCTGACGCGCCGTTCGCGGCCACCGCCGCTGCGAAGGCCGCGCTCGAATCGCTCGTGCGCACCGCCGCCGCCGAATTTGCCGCGCGCGGCATCACCGTCAACGCGGTCGCGCCTGGCTTCACGCGCAAGGACCACGGGCCGAGCGCCGGCAACGCCGCCGCGTGGGCGCAGGCCGAACAGGCGACACCGCTCGGCCGGATCGCCGAACCCGACGACGTCGCCGCGCTGATCGCGTTCCTGCTGTCGGACGCCGCGCGGCAGATTACCGGCCAGGTCGTTCACGTCGACGGCGGCCTGACGCTCTGAAGCGGCGCCGGCCCCTCCTTCCCGCTTCCCCCGCCTTCCCGCACGAACCTGCACCCGCCTTTTTGGCTGGCCGCCGCGCGACCGTAAAATAACCGCCACGCGGCAGCGCGAGACAGCACAAGACAAGAGGGGGCGGCAAGCATGCAGGCATTCCAGTGGTTCAACGAACTGTCGACGCGCGAGCGCAAGACGCTGTACGCCGGCTTCGGCGGCTACGCGGTCGATGCGTTCGACTTCATGATCTATTCGTTCCTGATTCCGACGCTGATCGCCACCTGGGGCATGACGAAGAGCGAGGCCGGGATGATCGCGACGAGCTCGCTGATCTCGTCGGCACTCGGCGGCTGGGTCGCCGGCATCCTCGCCGACCGCTACGGCCGCGTGCGCGTGCTGCAGTGGACCATCGCGACGTTCGCGCTGTTCACGTGCCTGTCCGGTTTCACGCATTCGTTCTGGCAGTTGCTCGCGACGCGCACGCTGCAGGGCTTCGGCTTCGGCGGCGAATGGTCGGTCGTGACGATCATGATGGCCGAGACAATCCGCTCGCCCGAACATCGCGCGAAAGCGGTCGGCACCGTGCAAAGCAGCTGGTCGTTCGGCTGGGGCGCGGCCGCGATCCTCTACTGGGCGTTCTTCGCGCTGCTGCCCGAGCAGGTTGCATGGCGCGCGTGCTTCTGGATCGGCATCGTGCCCGCGCTGTGGATCCTGTACATCCGCCGCAACGTCAGCGATCCCGACATCTATACCGCCACTCGCCGCGCGCGCGACGAAGGCCGCGTGTCGGGCCATTTCCTCGAGATCTTCTCGCCGCCGCACCTGCGCGCGACGCTGTTCGGCAGCGCGCTGTGCACCGGGATGCTCGGCGGCTACTATGCGATCACGACGTGGCTGCCCACCTACCTGAAGACCGTCCGCCACCTGTCCGTGTTCAACACGAGCGGCTATCTCGTCGTGCTGATCGTCGGCTCGTTCGTCGGCTATGTGGTCGGCGCGATCCTGTCCGACCGGCTCGGCCGCCGGGCGTCGTTCATCCTGTTCGCGATCGGCTCGTTCTCGCTCGGCATGGCGTACACGATGCTGCCGATCACCGACACCGCGATGCTGCTGCTCGGCTTCCCGCTCGGCATCGTCGTGCAGGGGATCTTCGCGGGCGTCGGCGCGTACCTGTCGGAACTGTATCCGGGTGCGATCCGCGGCTCGGGCCAGGGCTTCTGCTACAACCTCGGCCGCGGGCTCGGCTCGTTCTTCCCGATTCTCGTCGGCTCGCTGTCGCAGTCGATGTCGCTCGTGAAGGCGATCGGCCTCGTCGCGGGCGGCGGCTACCTGCTCGTGATCGTCGCCGCGCTCGTCCTGCCGGAAACGCGCGGCAAGTCGCTCGTCGACGATCCGGCTGTCGCGTCCTGAGCAACCGCTTCGTTCCGGAATCCGCATGCACGTGATCGTTCTCGGCGCCGGCGTAATCGGCGTCACCACCGCCTGGCACCTGCGCGAAGCAGGCTGCGAGGTCACCGTGATCGAACGCGAGGCCGATGTCGCGCAGGCGACGAGCCTCGGCAACGCGGGTGTGATCGCGCCCGGCTATGTGACGCCGTGGGCCGCGCCCGGGATGCCCGGCAAGATCCTCAAGTACCTGTTCAAGCCCGCGTCGCCGCTGATCTTCCGGCCGACGCTCGACACCGCGCAGTGGCGCTGGATCGCGCGCTGGCTGCGCGAATGCGAATTCGAGCGGTTTCGCGTGAACAAGCAGCGGATGCAGCGCATCGCGTATTACAGCCGCGCATGCCTGCATGCGTTTCGCGACCGTCATCCGTTCGACTACGGCGCGAGCCGAGGCTATCTGCAACTGCTGCGCGGCGCATTCGACGTCGAGATGGTGCAGCCCGCGCTGAAGGTGCTGCGCGACGCCGGCATCGCGTTTCGCGAACTCGACGCGGCCGGCTGCACGGCGGTCGAACCGGGCTTGCGCTGGGCGCGGCAGGCACCCGTCGGCGGCATCTACCTGCCCGACGACGAAGCCGGCGACTGCGCACGCTTCACGCGCGAACTGCGGGCGCTGTGCGAAGCCAACGGCGTGACGTTCCGCTTTCGCACGGAAGTGCGGGGGCTCGACGTTGAAGCCGGCCAGGTGCGCGGCGTGCGGATCGCCGAGAACGGCGATGAGGATGGCGATACGCAGGATCGGGCGAGATCGAATCGGCTCGCATCGAACGCCGGCGGCAAGCACCGCGACGCGCAGATCGCCGCCGACGCGATCGTCGTCGCGCTCGGCGTCGACAGCGCCGGCCTGCTGCGGCCGCACGGCATCGACGTGCCGCTGTATCCGGTGAAGGGCTACTCGGCGACGCTCGCCGTCGGCGACGACGAAAAAGCGCCGCGCGCCGCGCTGATGGACGAATCGCTGAAGACGGCGATCACGCGTTTCGGCCCGACACTGCGCGTCGCCGGTACCGCGGAACTCGGCAACCGGCACGCAGCGCTGCGCCAGCAGGCGCTCGATACGCTGATGAAGGTGCTCGACGACTGGTTCCCTCACGCGGCCGATCGCGCATCGGCGCGCTTCTGGGTCGGCCGCCGGCCGATGACGCCCGACGGGCCGCCGCTGCTCGGCGCGAGCGGCATCGGCGGGCTTTGGCTCAACGTCGGCCACGGCTCGACGGGCTGGGCGATGTCGATGGGTTCGGGGAAAGTGCTGGCGGATCTCGTCACGGGGCGAGAACCGGAGATCGACCTGTCGGGGTTGACGCTCGCGCGCTACGGGTAGCAGGCCGGACCTCGGGCGACTTCGCCGAAGCGATGCAGCGGCACGCCCGCATGCGGCATGACAACGATGGCGGCGGGCAATCGCCAGGCCTCGCCGGAACGGCTCAATCCGCCGCCTCACCGTCCGCCCGCGCGATTGGCGCGGACACGATCGGCCGGTGCGACACGCCTTCGTGCGACAACCGGCTTTCGAACAGCGTGAGCGCGTCGAACCGCAGCGCGACCGGCCGCTTCACCGCACCGCCGTGCGCCGGTTGACCGACCGCATCGTGCGGCAGCCGCGCGAGCGTCACGTGCGGACGGAACGGCCGCCGGTCAGCCGCCACGCCGAGTTCGCGCAGCTTCGCCGACAGCGCGACATTCAACGCCGCACACGCCGGCTCGGCAGCCAGCTCCGCGACGATCAGCCGCGCGCGCGGCAGGCTCGGCCACCACGCGATCCGTTCGACCGGCATCAACGGCAGCGCATGCGCGGCCGCGAGCGCCGGCAGGCACGCGGCCAGCGCATCGCAACGCGCCCGTTCGATCGCGCCGACGAACGCGAGCGTCACATGCAGTTGCGCGGGCAGCGGACGCCGCGCGCCCCGGGTAACCGGCAACGCGTGCAGCGCGTCGCGCGATGCCGCATCGGGCATCAGCGCGACGAACACTCGCAGCCGGTCGCCGTTCATGACTCGCGCACCACCGCACGCGGCACGCTTGCGGCATCGGCCGCTGCCGGACGCTGCGGCAGCGGGCCGTGCTCGCCCCACACGTCGGTCGGCAGCACGTTCGCGAGTGCCGGAATCGTGTTGCGCGTGAACACCGGATCGGCAATGCCTTGCGCGCGCTGGCGGCGATAGTCGCGCCATGCCGCGTGTGCGTACTTGCCGAGCGCGAGGATCGCGATCAGGTTGATGATCGCCATCAGCCCCATGCTCGTATCGGCCATCGCCCACACGAGCGGCAGTTGCCCGACGCTGCCGAACATCACCATCCCGAGCACCGCGACGCGAAACAACGGCAGCACGCCGCGCCGCTTCGTGATGAATTCGACGTTGCCTTCCGCATACGCGTAGTTGCCGATCACCGACGAGTACGCGAAGAAGAAGATCGCGAACGCCATGTAGATGCCGCCCCAGTCGCCGACGTGGCTCGCGATCGAGCGCTGCGTGAGTGCCGCGCCTTCCATGCCGGTGCCCAGCTCGTACTGGCCCGACAGCAGGATCACGAAAGCGGTCGCGCTGCAGATCACGATCGTGTCGACGAACACGCCGAGCATCTGGATCAGCCCCTGCACGACCGGATGCCGCGTGCTGGCGGTCGCCGCCGCATTCGGCGCGCTGCCCATGCCGGCCTCGTTCGAGAACAGCCCGCGCTTCACGCCCATCGCGACCGCCTGGCTGACCGCATAGCCGGTCAGGCCGCCCGCCGCCTGCTCCAGCCCGAACGCGCTCTTCACGATCAGCGCGATCACACCCGGCACCAGCGCGATATGCGTCGCGACCGCATAGACCGCGAGCGCGAGGTAGCCGATTGCCATCAGCGGCACGATCACCTGCGCGACCGCCGCGATCCGGCGGATCCCGCCGAAGATGATCGGTGCGGTCAGCAGCACGAGCCCGAGACCGACGCTCGCTCGGCTCCAGCCGAACGACGTGTCGAACGCATCCGCGATCGCGTTGGCCTGCACCGCATTGAACACGAAGCCGAACGCGAGGATCAGCGACAGCGAGAACAGCACGCCGAAGCCGCGCGAGCGCAGGCCCGTCTGGATGTAGTACGCGGGGCCGCCGCGATAGCTGCCGTCCGGGTGCGACACCTTGAAGATCTGCGCGAGCGTCGCCTCGACGAACGCGGACGACATCCCGACCAGCGCCGTCATCCACATCCAGAAGATCGCGCCCGGCCCACCGACCGTCAGCGCGACCGCGACGCCAGCGATGTTGCCGGTGCCGACGCGGCTCGCGAGCCCGGTCGCGAACGCCTGGAACGACGAGATGCTGCCCGGCTCGCCCTTGCTGCCGACCAGCTTCACGCTGAGGAACAGCGCCTTCAGCTGGATCATCCGGAACCGCAGCGTGAACCACGCGCCCACGCCGAGCAGCAGCGCGATCAGCACGTAGTTCCACAACACGCCGTTGACGGCGTCGATCAGCCCTTGCACGAGTGCTTCCATCCAGAGTCCTTGTAAATGGGGTAAGTCATATTCGGCTGCCACGCGGACGCGGCTGGAGGAGCGACATGATATGACATTTTCCAAGCATCATTACAAAATGAAAGGAAACGGGATCGCGGAAAATCGACGTCCGATGTGATCAGGTTAGGCGACGCTTCGGGGAGATGATGAGGGTTGGAGGCCGTCGCGAACTCGCGCGGCCGATATTGGAGGCCGACGCCGGCGGCACCTGCGGGCGCCGGCCATAAAAAAAACCGGGCGCCCTTTCGGACGCCCGGCTGATACAGCAGTGGCCCGCGAACCGCGCTTATCGCGGCAGGTTCGAGTGCCCCATCAGGTACGCATCGACCGAGCGCGCGCACTGGCGGCCTTCGCGGATCGCCCACACCACGAGCGACTGGCCGCGGCGCATGTCGCCCGCCGCGAACACCTTGTCGACCGACGTGTAGTACGAACGATCGCCTTCGGTCGCCGCGCGCGCATTGCCGCGCGCATCCTTCGCGACGCCGAATGCGTCGAGCACGGGCGCTGCCGGCTGCGTGAAGCCCATCGCGAGCAGCACGAGGTCGGCCTTCATCTCGAATTCGGAGCCCGGCACTTCCTGCATCTTGCCGTCCTTCCACTCGACGCGCACCGCGATCAGCTTCTCGACCTTGCCGTTCTTGCCTTCGAGACGCTTCGTCGCCACGGCCCAGTCGCGCTCGCAGCCTTCCTCGTGCGACGACGACGTGCGCAGCTTGATCGGCCAGTACGGCCACACGAGCGGCTTGTTCTCTTCTTCCGGCGGCTGCGGCAGCAGCTCGAACTGCGTGACCTGCTTCGCGCCGTGACGGTTCGACGTGCCGACGCAGTCCGAACCCGTGTCACCGCCGCCGATCACGATCACGTGCTTGCCCTTCGCGAGCAGCTGGTCGACGAGCTTGTCGCCCGCGTTCACGCGGTTTTGCTGCGGCAGGAAATCCATCGCGTAATGAACGCCCGCGAGTTCGCGGCCCGGCACCGGCAGGTCGCGCGGCGTTTCCGAACCGCCCGCGATCACGACCGCGTCGAATTCTTCCTTCAGCTGCTCCGGCGAAATGGTTTCCTTCGCGAGGCTGCCGATCGACTCGGGCAGCGGATCCTTGCCGATGAACACGCTGGTGCGGAACGTCACGCCTTCCGCTTCCATCTGGCGCATGCGGCGGTCGATCAGCCACTTCTCGAGCTTGAAGTCGGGGATCCCGTAACGCAGCAGGCCGCCGACGCGGTCGTTCTTCTCGAACACCGTCACGTCGTGGCCCGCGCGCGCAAGTTGCTGCGCGGCGGCGAGGCCTGCAGGGCCCGAACCGACGACTGCGACCTTCTTGCCCGTCTTGTGCTCGGGCGGCAGCGGCTTCACCCAGCCTTCCGCCCAGGCCTTGTCGATGATCGCGTGCTCGATCGACTTGATGCCGACCGGATCGTCGTTGATCCCGAGCGTGCACGCCGCTTCACACGGCGCCGGGCAGATACGGCCCGTGAATTCCGGGAAGTTGTTGGTCGAATGCAGGACTTCGATCGCCTGCTGCCAGTCCTGGCGGTAAACGAGATCGTTGAAGTCCGGGATGACGTTGTTGACCGGGCAGCCGTTGTTGCAGAACGGGATGCCGCAATCCATGCAGCGCGCGCCCTGGACCTTCGCGTCCGCGTCGGTCAGTGCCGCGACGAATTCCTTGTAGTGCTTCACGCGCGTGAGCGGTGCTTCGTACGCCTCGTGGCGGCGTTCGAACTCCAGAAAACCGGTTGCCTTGCCCATAAGGTGCTCTTCTGTTCGGTGTATCGGGTGGGGGAGCCGCGCGCAGCAGTCCTGCGCGCGCGGCATTCTCGCTATGTCGTTCGTCGCTCAGGCGGCCAGCACTTCCTTCGCCGCCTTCTTCGCACCGATCTCGCCCAGCGCGCGCTTGTATTCGTGCGGGAACACCTTCACGAACTGGCGGCGCGCCGCGTCCCAGTTTTCCAGCAGCGACTTCGCGCGCGGCGAACCCGTGAACTGGAAATGACGCTCGACGAGCCCCTTGAGCAGCGCTTCGTCCGTCGTGCCTGCGTGCCAGAGCGCGCGGTCGACCGTGCGCTCCTGCTCGGCCTGCTGCAGCACCGGCTCGAGCGCGACCATCGACTTGTTGCACTTCGCCGCGAACGTGCCTTCCGGATCGTAGATGTACGCGAGACCGCCCGACATGCCGGCCGCGAAGTTGCGCCCGGTCTCGCCGAGCACGACGACCGTGCCGCCCGTCATGTATTCGCAACCGTGGTCGCCCGTGCCTTCGACGACCGCCGTCGCGCCCGAGTTGCGCACGCAGAAGCGCTCGCCCGCCACGCCGCGGAAGAAGGCTTCGCCTTCGATCGCGCCGTACATCACCGTGTTGCCGCAGATGATGTTTTCCTCGGACTTGCCGCGGAAGTCGTTGGTCGGGCGGATGATGATCCGGCCGCCCGACAGGCCCTTGCCGACGTAGTCGTTGCCGTCGCCGACGAGGTCGAGCGTCACGCCCTTCGCGAGGAACGCGCCGAAGCTCTGGCCCGCCGTGCCCTTCAGCTGGATGTGCACCGCGTCGTCGGCGAGGCCGTCATGGCCGTGCTTCTTCGCGATCACGCCCGACAGCATCGCACCGACCGTCCGGTTCACGTTGCGCACCGGCTGGATGAACGACACATGCTCGCCGTTCTCGATCGCGGCCTTCGCCTTCTCGATCAGCACATGGTCGAGCGCGCGCTCGAGGCCGTGATCCTGCACGTCGACGTGACGCGGTGCGACTTCTTCGCATTCTTCCGGCTGGTAGAACACGCGCGAGAAGTCGAGGCCCTTCGCCTTCCAGTGCTCGATGCCCTTGCGGGTGTCGAGCAGGTCGGCGCGGCCGATCAGGTCGTCGAACTTCGCGACGCCGAGCTGCGCCATGATCTCGCGCACTTCCTCGGCGACGAAGAAGAAGTAGTTCACGACATGCTCGGGCTGGCCCTTGAACTTCGCACGCAGCACCGGATCCTGCGTCGCGACGCCGACCGGGCACGTGTTCAGGTGGCACTTGCGCATCATGATGCAGCCTTCGACGACGAGCGGTGCCGTCGCGAAGCCGAATTCGTCCGCGCCGAGCAGCGCGCCGATCACGACGTCGCGGCCCGTCTTCATCTGGCCGTCGGCCTGCACGCGGATGCGGCCGCGCAGGCGGTTCAGCACCAGCGTCTGCTGCGTTTCGGCAAGACCCAGTTCCCACGGCGTGCCGGCGTGCTTGACCGACGACAGCGGCGATGCGCCCGTGCCGCCGTCGTGGCCCGCGATCACGACGTGATCGGCCTTCGCCTTCGCGACACCGGCCGCGACCGTGCCCACGCCCACTTCCGACACGAGCTTCACGGAGATGCTCGCGCTCGGGTTCACGTTCTTCAGGTCGTGGATCAGCTGTGCCAGATCCTCGATCGAGTAGATGTCGTGGTGCGGCGGCGGCGAGATCAGGCCGACGCCCGGCACCGAGTAACGCAGCTTGCCGATGTATTCGGACACCTTGTGGCCCGGCAGCTGGCCGCCTTCGCCCGGCTTCGCGCCCTGCGCCATCTTGATCTGGATCTGGTCGGCCGACGCGAGGTACTCGGCGGTGACGCCGAAGCGGCCCGACGCGACCTGCTTGATCTTCGAGCGCAGCGAATCGCCGTCCTTCAACGGAATGTCGCTGACGATCTCGTCGCCGATCACCGACTTCAGCGTCTCACCCGACTTGATCGGAATGCCGCGCAGTTCGTTGCGATAACGCTTCTCGTCCTCGCCGCCTTCGCCGGTGTTCGACTTGCCACCGATCCGGTTCATCGCGACCGCGAGCGTCGCATGCGCTTCGGTGCTGATCGAACCGAGCGACATCGCGCCCGTCGCAAAGCGCTTGACGATGTCCTTCGCCGATTCGACGTCGTCGATCGGGATCGCCTTGGTCGGCTCGACCTTGAATTCGAACAGGCCACGGAACGTCATGTGACGCTTGGTCTGGTCGTTGATCAGGTGCGCGTATTCCTTGTACGTCTGGTACGAGTTGCTGCGCGTCGCGTGCTGCAGCTTCGCGATCGAATCCGGCGTCCACATGTGGTCTTCGCCGCGCACGCGGTACGCGTACTCGCCGCCCGCGTCGAGCATGTCGCGCAGCACCGGGTTGTCGCCGAACGCGTCGCGGTGCAGGCGGATCGCTTCTTCCGCCACTTCGAACAGGCCGATGCCGCCGACCTTCGACGCCGTACCCTTGAAATACTTCTCGACGAGGTCGCTCGACAGGCCGAGCGCTTCGAAGATCTGCGCGCCCGTGTACGACATGTATGTCGAGATGCCCATCTTCGACATCACCTTCTGCAGGCCCTTGCCGACCGCCTTCGTGAAGTTGTAGACGGCCTTCTCCGGCGACAGGTCGCCCGGCAGCCCTTCGGCCATCTTCGCGAGCGTTTCCATCGCGAGGTACGGGTGCACGGCTTCCGCGCCGTAGCCCGCGAGCAGCGCGAAGTGGTGCGTTTCACGCGCGGAGCCCGTCTCGACGACGAGGCCCGTGCTCGTGCGCAGCCCTTGCTGGACGAGGTGCGTATGGATCGCCGACGTGGCGAGCAGCGCCGGAATCGCGACATGCTCGGCGTCCGTCTTGCGGTCCGACACGATCAGCATGTTGTAGCCCGACTTGACCGCGTCGACGGCTTCCGCGCACAGCGACGCGAGGCGTGCCTCGATGCCTTCCTTGCCCCATGCGACCGGGTAGCAGATGTTCAACTCGTATGCGCTGAACTTGCCGCCCGTGTACTGGTCGATCGCGCGGATCTTCGCGATGTCCTTGAAGTCGAGCACCGGCTGCGACACTTCGAGACGCATCGGCGGGTTGATGTTGTTCGTGTCGAGCAGGTTCGGCTTCGGGCCGATGAACGACACGAGCGACATGACCATGTTCTCGCGGATCGGATCGATCGGCGGGTTCGTGACCTGCGCGAACAGCTGCTTGAAGTAGTGATAGAGCGTCTTGTTCTTGTTCGACATCACCGCGAGCGGCGAGTCGTTGCCCATCGAGCCGACGGCCTCCTCACCCTGCTGCGCCATCGGCGCCATCAGGAACTTCAGGTCTTCCTGCGTATAGCCGAACGCCTGCTGGCGGTCGAGCAGCGCGGCGCCCTGCGTGCGGCCGGCCGCGACGTCCTCGGCCTTCGGCTCGATCTCGTCGAGCTTGATGCGCACGGCGTCGATCCAGCTCTTGTACGGCTTCGCGTTCGCGAGGTTGTCCTTCAGCTCCTTGTCGTCGATGATGCGGCCGTGTTCCATGTCGATCAGGAACATCTTGCCCGGCTGCAGGCGCCACTTCTTGACGATCTTCGATTCGGGGATCGGCAGCGTGCCGGCTTCCGACGCCATGATGACGAGGTCGTCGTCGGTGACGATGTAGCGCGCGGGGCGCAGGCCGTTCCGGTCGAGCGTCGCGCCGATCTGGCGGCCGTCGGTGAACGCAATCGCGGCCGGGCCGTCCCACGGCTCCATCATCGCGGCGTGGTATTCGTAGAACGCGCGGCGGTTCTCGTCCATCAGCGTGTGCTGTTCCCACGCTTCCGGGATCATCATCATTACCGCGTGCACGAGCGGGTAGCCGGCCATCACCAGCAGCTCGAGACAGTTGTCGAACGAAGCCGTATCCGACTGGCCCGGGTAGATCAGCGGCCACAGCTTCGGAAGATCATCGGCGAGCACGTGCGACGCGATCGCGCCGGTACGGGCGTTCAGCCAGTTCACGTTGCCCTTCACGGTGTTGATCTCGCCGTTGTGCGCGATCATCCGGTACGGGTGAGCCAGCTCCCACGCCGGGAACGTGTTGGTCGAGAAGCGCTGGTGCACGAGCGCGAGCGCCGACACGACGCGTGCGTCCTGCAGGTCGCGGTAGTACACGCCGACCTGGCCGGCCAGCAGCAGCCCCTTGTAGACGATGGTGCGCGCCGACATCGACGGCACGAAGTATTCCTTGCCGTGCTTGAGCTTCAGCGCCTGGATGCGGTGGCTCGCCGTCTTGCGGATCACATACAGCTTCCGCTCGAGCGCGTCCGTCACCATGATGTCCTTGCCGCGGCCGATGAAGATCTGGCGGATCAGCGGCTCGCTCGCCTTCACGGTCGGCGAAATCGGCATGGCATGGTCGACCGGCACGTCGCGCCAGCCGAGCACGACCTGGCCCTCGGCCTTCACCGTCCGCTCGAGCTCCTGCTCGCACGCGAGACGCGATGCGTTTTCCTTCGGCAGGAAGATCATGCCGACCCCATATTCGCCGGCCGGCGGCAGATTCACGCCCTGCTTCGCCATTTCCTCGCGATAGAACGCGTCCGGAATCTGGATCAGGATGCCCGCGCCGTCGCCCATCAGCGGATCGGCGCCAACCGCGCCACGGTGATCGAGGTTCTCGAGGATCTTCAGACCCTGCTGAATGATCTCGTGGCTCTTCTTGCCCTTGATGTGAGCGACGAAGCCGACGCCGCAGGCGTCGTGTTCGTTTTGCGGGTCATACAGACCTTGTGCGGCGGGCACCGCGGCGAGCGGCTGCTGGTGGTCGTTCATGGGGACACCGTCGTAAAGGGGGCCTGGAGGCCGTTGAACCATTTTCTTGTTGCCGTCGATCCCGCTCCCGACGGGAGACGGCGCGGCCGACCGTGGATGGGCATGCTTCGCCCGGGCCACCGGAATTCGGAATATACGCGACGAATCAAAGGAATAGCAACAAAAACCGTTTGATCGATCCCCATTTAAATGAATGCCTTGATCTGGTGCCGTTTTATTGGGGCCGTATCATTTTGGTGCAAAAAGAAGCGACGCCCGCAGCGCCGCCTCCTGAACCGCCGCTCCTGCATTACTGCTGGATCGGCGGCGTATTTTCACGCACCTTTCTGGGGCGTCCGCGCGGCAGCGGCGATACGCGCCGGTTCGCGGTGCGCGCCGCCCACTCGCGATAATTCTCGCCGCCGAGCACCCAGCCCTTCAACGTCGCTTGCTGCAGCTGGTCGGCCTGACGCTCGTCGAGCGGCTGCTCGCACAGCTCCTTGTACGCGCGCTGGCGGTCGAACGGCGTATTGCCGAGCGCCCAGTAGAGCGGATGGTCGGTGATCAGGCTGTCGACGGTGAGCCCGACGTGGTGCCGGTAGCTCGACCAGCGATAGGCCTCGGGCGTCGCGACGAGCTGCGCGCGCACCGGGCTCATCTCGACCACGCGGCTCGCGAGCAGGAAGTAGCGCTCGCCTTCGATCACGGTCGCGCGATAGCGGCCTTCCCACAGGGTGCCGCGGCGCGAATAGCGCCGGTTGAAATGCGCGACGTAGCGACGGCCGACTGCCTGCATCGCTTTCGGCAGGCTCGCCTCGTCGCTCGGCGTCACGAGCAGTTGCACCTGGCGCGGCAGCAGCACGTAGGCATGCACCGACAGGTGATGATCGCGCGCGGCGGCCTTCAGGCAATCGATGAAGAGTTCGTAGTCCTGGTCGTCGACGAACGCGGGTTGCTGATCCAGGCCGCGCAATATCACGTGCTGCGGCTGGTCGGGAACGTAGAGTCGTGCTAACCGTGCCATGCTGAATGTCCGTTTGAACGCGTTAGGAAATACCCGGGGGTCCGAAAGTGCGCACCTGCATGGAATGCCCGTCCCAGCGGCGCGCGAAAGCGTACGGTCGTACGCAACCTAGGGAGAAAACTCTAACTTACGAGCTTGTTTGGTTTTAAACGCAGTCGTCATAATGAGCACGCCTTTGATCGGAGGAGACACAATGAAACGAAAACTGGCCATTACGGGGGCCGCGGCACTCGCATTCTCGTTGGCGGGCGCTACGGCACATGCACAATCCGCAGGTGATTTCTACGTCAGCACCGGCTGGCTGCACCTTGCGCCGCAGGACAGCAGCGACCCGCTGTTCCTCTACCGCGTTGGCGGCACGCCCATCAACCAATCGATTCCCAACACGGGCGCCGGCATCAACGACGCCGATACACTTGGGCTCGCAGCTGGCTACTTCGTCACCGACCACATCTCCACCGAGCTCGTCATGGGGATACCGCCGAAGTTCGACATTACCGGCAAGGGTCAGTTCGAAAAGTTCGGCGTACTCGGCCGTGCGTACCAGTGGAGCCCCGCCGTATTGCTTCGCTACCACTTCAACGACGCCAACGCGAAGTTCCGTCCGTATGTCGGCGTCGGCGCGACGTATGTCTGGTTCACCGGCGCAAAGATCACGAACAGCAGCTTCGAGAACGGCGTGCTCGGCGGCCCGACCAGCGCTACGACCAGCAACCAGTGGGCGCCCGTGCTCAACGCCGGCTTCACGTACAACTTCACGAAACACTGGTTCGGGGGCCTGTCGATCTCGTACATCCCGGTCAGCGTGACCGCAACCTTCACGACGGCCCGCCGAACACCGGTCGGCACCCTGACCGAAACGTCGAAAGCGAAGATCTCGCTGAACCCGATCGTCACGTACCTGAACGTCGGCTACCGCTTCTAAGCGTAGTCGAATATTTGGGGAATGGTTAATCCTGCTGCAATTTGTAGCGGATTTTTCCTGACGTAACGTCTCCACGATGCAAAACGCCCCGGCGGGAATCCCGTCGGGGCGTCGTTTTTTCGCGTCAGGCACGTTCCCGACGAAGGATTCGCCGGACGCGGTCGCAGCCGTCAGACGATGTCGATGTCGTCCAGCGCAGCGGGACCGATCAGGTCGATCCGGTCGGTGCAGACTGCGTCGACGCCCCAGCGGGCGAGTTCGCGAGCCCGTTCGAGGTCGTTCACCGTATAAGCCAGGATGCGCAGCCCGGCCGCCTTGATCGCGCGCACGAGCGGTTCGTCGAGCCGTTTGTGGTCTGCATGCAACGAAACGCAGCCGAGCGCGCCGACGACTTGCGCATGCCAGTCGTCCGGCACGGCCTCGTAGAGCATCCCGCGTGGCAGCGCAGGCGCCGTCGCGCGCGCCTGTTGCAGCGCATCGAACGAGAACGAGGACAAAAGCGGCGGGACTGCGGCATTACGCCAGTACTCGGCTGCGTCGGCCGCCACGCGCTGCCCCGTCTCGCGCTCGCGCCCCGGGCACGGCTTGATCTCGACATTGGCGGCCAGCCCGTAGGCGAGGCAGCGCGCCGCCGCCCCCTCGAGCGTCGGCATCCGCTCGCCCGCGAAGCGTGCGTTGAGCCACGCGCCCGCGTCGAGCGCGGCGAGCGCCGCATAACGCATGCCCGCCGCCGCACCCTGCCCGTTCGATGTCCGGTCGACCGTGTCGTCGTGCAGCAGGAACGTCACGTCGTCGGCCGACAGCTTCGCGTCGAACTCGACCATCCGGTGGCCTCGGCGCGCGCCCTCGTCGAGCGCCGCGAGCGTGTTCTCCGGCGCGAGCGTGCCGCCGCCGCGATGGGCGACGACGCGCGGATAGGGCCAGTCGGTACGGGTCGTCATCGTCGGTCTCTCGGCAGGTGCAGCGGGTTCAGCCGGCACGCTTGCCGGTCTCGGGATCGAAGAAATGCAGCCGGTGCGCAGGCAGCGCAGCCGCCAGCGCCGTGCCGCGCGCGGGACGGTCTGCGTGCGGCAGGCGCACCGCGACATCGTGATTGCCCCAGCGGCCGTGCGCAAGATTGTCCGCGCCGAGCAGTTCGCACGAGTCGACCGGCAGCGTCGCCTGCGCGACGCCCGGCTGCGGCGTCATGTGTTCGGGGCGCACACCGAGCACCCAGTCGCGCCCGGTGGCGATCTCCGCGCCGATGCCGGGCGCGCCGGCGACCGGCAGCGCGGGGCCGCCGCCCGCGACCGTAAACGTCGCGCCGTCGTCCGACAGCCGGCCATGCATCAGGTTCATCGCCGGCGAGCCAATGAAGCCCGCGACGAATACCGTTGCCGGCTTCTCGTACACGTCGACCGGCGCGCCGATCTGCTCCGCGTAGCCGCGGTTCATCACGATCACGCGCTGCGCGAGCGTCATCGCCTCGATCTGGTCGTGCGTCACGTAGACGCTCGTCGTCGCGAGCCGCGCATGCAGCCGCTGGATCTCGAGCCGCATCTGCACGCGCAATTTCGCGTCGAGGTTCGACAACGGCTCGTCGAACAGGAACACCGACGGCTCGCGCACGATCGCACGCCCCATCGCGACGCGTTGCCGCTGGCCGCCCGACAGCTCGCGCGGCCGCCGCGCGAGCAACGGCTCGAGCTCGAGGATCTTCGCGGCCGCAGCCACCCGCGAATCGATCGTCGCGCGCTCGATCCCGCGGATCTTCAGCCCGTAGCCCATGTTCTGCGCGACCGTCATGTGCGGGTACAGCGCATAGTTCTGGAACACCATCGCGATGTCGCGATCCTTCGGCTCCAGCGTGTTGACGACACGCTCGCCGATCGCGATCTCGCCGTCCGTCACGGATTCGAGCCCCGCGATCATCCGCAGCAACGTCGACTTGCCGCAGCCCGACGGGCCGACCAGCACGATGAATTCGCCATCGGCGATCTCCACGTCGATGCCATGCAGCACGTGCTGCTTGCCGTCGTAGGATTTCCTGACGCCCTTCAAGCTCAGCGCAGCCATTCTTGGTCTTTCTCCCGGTTGCCGTCCGTCATTCATTTCTCGGAGTCGACGAGGCCGCGCACGAACCAGCGCTGCATCGCCAGCACGACGACGAGCGGCGGGATCATCCCCAGCAGCGTCGCCGCCATCACGTATTGCCATTCGGTCGCGGCGTCGCCGCTCGCGATCATCGTCTTGATGCCCACCACCGCCGTCGACAGCGACGCCTCCGTCGTGATCAGGATCGGCCACAGATACTGGTTCCAGCCGTAGATGAACGTGATCACGAACAGCGCCGCGATGCTCGTTTTCGACAGCGGCAGCACGACGTCCCAGAAGAAACGCAGCGCCCCGGCGCCATCGATGCGCGCGGCATCCATCAGCTCGTCGGGCAGCGTCATGAAGAACTGGCGGAACAGGAAGGTCGCGGTCGCCGAAGCGATCAGCGGCATCGTGAGCCCGGCGTACGTGTTCGTCAGGTGCAGCGTCGACACGACCTGCACGGTCGGAAAGATCCGTACTTCCACCGGCAGCATCAGCGTGATGAAGATCAGCCAGAACGCCGTGTTGCGGAACGGGAAGCGGAAATAGACGATCGCGTACGCGGACAGGATCGACACCGCGATCTTGCCGACCGCGATGCCGAGCGCCATCGCGAAACTGTTCACGAGCAGGCGGCCGAACGGCGCCGTCGTGCCGCCGCTGCCGTGCCCCCAGATGTACGCGACGTTCTCGAACAGGTGCGTGCTAGGCACGAGCGACAGCGGCACCGTGAACACTTCCTGCGCGTTCATCGTCGCCGCGCAAAACGCGACGTAGACGGGGAATACGATCAGCACGACGCCCACGATCAGCACCGCGTGGCAGAACAGGTCGAAGCCCTTGCGATTTTCGATCATGCGTATTGCACCCTGCGTTCGACGAAGCGGAACTGGATCACCGTAAGCCCGACGACGATGATCATCAGCACGACCGACTGCGCGCCCGAGCTGCCGATATCGAGCCCCTGGAAGCCCTCCGCGAAGATCTTGTAGATCAGCGTCTTCGTGCTCTGCGCCGGGCCGCCGCCGGTGGCCGCGTCGATCACCGGGAACGTGTCGAAGAACGCGTAGACGAGGTTCACGACCAGCAGGAAGAAACTGGTGGGCGACAGCAGCGGCAGCACGATGTTGAAGAAGCGCCGCACCGGCCCGGCGCCGTCGATCGCCGCCGCCTCGATCAGCGAGCGCGGGATCGCCTGCAGGCCCGCATAGAAGAACAGGAAGTTGTAGCTCACCTGCTTCCACACCGACGCCAGCACGACGAGGAACATCGCCTGGCCGCCGTTCAGCGCGTGGTTCCACACGATGCCGCTCTTCGCGAGCGCATAGGTGATCAGGCCGATGCTCGGGTTGAACAGGAACGCCCACAGCACGGCGGCGATCGTCGGTGCGACCGCGTACGGCCAGATCAGCAGCGTGCGGTACACACGCGCGCCGCGCATCACGCGATCGGCGCACGCGGCGAGCACCAGCGACACGACAAGCCCGCTCACCGTGACGAGCGAACTGAACACGAGTGTCGTGCGGAACGAATCGAGATACAGCGGATCGGCGAACAGGTGCGTGAAATTCGCGAGGCCGACGAATTCGCTCGACGTGCCGAACGCGTCCTGCATCTGCGTCGACTGCCACAGCGCGACGCCGGCCGGCCACAGGAAGAACACGGCGGTGATCGCGAGCTGCGGCGCGATCAACAGGTACGGCAACAGGCTCGTACCGAAACGGGAACGGGATTGCATCGCGGATATCCGGTCAGGCGCAACGGAAAGGTGGTCATGCCGCCGGCCGGCGCGTGCATCCGGACAGGATGCAACGCGGCCGGCGGCACGGTGCGATGCGGGCTCAGCCGCCCGACTTCTCGAAGCGGCGCAGCAGTTCGTCGCCGCGCGATGCGGCCGAATCGAGCGCGTCCTTCGGCGATTTCTTCTGCGCCCAGACCTGTTCGAACTCCTCGTCGACCACCGTGCGGATCTGCGGCATGTTGCCCAGGCGCAGCCCCTTCGTGTATGGCAGCGGCGGCTTGTTCAGCATCTGCTTGATCGCAGTTTCGGCGCTCGGGTTCTTCGCATAGAAGCCCTGCTGGCGCGTGAGGTCGTAAGCAGCGGTCGTGACCGGCAGGTAGCCCGTGTCCTGGTGCCACTTCGCGGCGACGGCCGGCGAGGCCAGGTACGCGAGGAATTTCGCGACGCCCTTGTAGGTCGCCGGATCCTTGCCGGCCAGCACCCACAGGCTCGCGCCGCCGATGATCGCGTTCTGCGGTGCGCCCTTCACGTTCGCGTCGTACGGCATCATGCCCGTGCCGTAGCTGAACTTCGCGAACTTCTGCACGTTCGCGAGCGCGCCCGACGACGTCGTCATGATCCCGCAGTCGCCGCTGTAGAACTTCGCCGATGCTTCATCCTTGCGGCCCGCGTACGTGAACGTGCCGTCCTTCGCCATCTGCTGCAGGAACGAGATGTGCGCGATCTGCTGCGGCTTGTTGAATTCGAGCACCGCGTCGGTACCGTCGAAGCCGTTGTTGCGGCTCGCGAACGGCAGCCCGTGCCAGGCGCTGTAGTTCTCGAGCTGGATCCAGCCCTGCCAGCCGGTCGTGAAGCCGCAAGCCATCCCCGACTTGCGCAGCTTCTCCGCATCGGCCTGCACGTCGGCCCACGTCTTCGGCGGCTGGTTCGGATCGAGGCCGGCCTTCTTGAACGCATCCTTGTTGTAGTACAGCACCGGCGTCGAGCTGTTGAACGGCATCGATACGAGGTGGCCCGTCTTCGCGTCGCTGTAGTAGCTCGCGATGGTCGGCACGAACGCCTTTTCGTCGAGCGGCACGCCGGCCTGCTTGAACACGTCGTAGACGGGCACGACGGCCTTCTTCGCCTGCATCATCGTGGCCGTGCCGACTTCATAGACCTGGAGGATCGCCGGCGCATTGCCGCTGCGATAGGCGGCGATGCCGGCCGCGAGCGCCTGGTCGTAGGTGCCCTTGAAGACCGGCACGATCTTGTAGTCGCTTTGCGACGCGTTGAACTGGTCGGCGATTGCGTTGACCCGCTCGCCGAGCGCGGCCTCCATCGCATGCCAGAACTGAATTTCCGTCGCGGCGAGCGCCACGTGCTGCACCCCGAACATCAGCGCGCCGCCGAGCGCGATCGAACGAACCAGTGTCCCCGCAGGCTTCTTCTTCATCGACCTCTCTCCTATGAAAACGTTACCAACAGCGTATGCAACATTCCCGCCGCCATTGAACCGGCGAAGTCTAGTGATCGTTTGTGACAGTCAGTTGTCGTTGACGACGAACAGGCGCTGATACTCCTTCAGCGCGAAGCGGTCGGTCATGCCGGCGATGTAGTGCGCGACGAGGCGCGGCTGCTGCGCGGTGTCGTCGGACTGGTACGGCGGCGGCAGCAGGCGCGGATCGTCGATGAACGCATCGAACAGCCCGGTGACGACGCGCTGCGCCTTGCTCGCCATGCGCATCACCTTGTAGTGGCGATAGAGGTTCTTGAAGAGGAAACGCTTGAGGGCGGCCGCCTGGGCGGCGACAGATTCGCTGTGCGACACGAGCGGCGGTGCGGCGCGCACGTCGTCGAGCGACGCGGGCGCGACGCGCGCGAGATTGCGTGTCGTCTCGTCGATCAGGTCGACGATCAGCGTGTTGATGATGCGGCGCACCGTCTCGTGCACGAGGCGGCGGCCTTCGAGATGCGGGAATTCGGCGAGCGCCGCCTCGTAGTGGCGCTGCCACAGCTCGACTTCCGCGAGCTGTTCGATCGTGATCAGGCCGGAACGCAGGCCGTCGTCGACGTCGTGGTTGTTGTAGGCGATCTCGTCCGCGATGTTGGCAAGCTGCGCTTCGAGCGACGGCTGGCGGCCCTG
This sequence comes from Burkholderia puraquae, assembly GCF_002099195.1. Classification (GTDB taxonomy): domain Bacteria; phylum Pseudomonadota; class Gammaproteobacteria; order Burkholderiales; family Burkholderiaceae; genus Burkholderia; species Burkholderia puraquae. Next base: position 53,003 of record NZ_NBYX01000025.1, read on the forward strand.
CAGGAAGCGCTCGCCGAGCGCGCCGAGCTTGCGCGCATTCTCGCGCGAGCAATGCTTCAGGATGCCTTCGCGTGTCTCGAAGCACAGGTTCAGCCCGTTGAACGCGCCGTAGTGCTCCTCGAGCTCGTCGACAACCGCCAGGCTCTGCAGGTTGTGCTCGAAGCCGCCATGCTCGCGCATGCAGGCATTCAACGCATCCTGCCCGGCATGGCCGAACGGCGTATGGCCGAGATCGTGCGCGAGCGAGATCGCCTCGACGAGATCCTCGTTCAGGCGCAGGTTGCGCGCGACCGAGCGCGCGATCTGCGCGACTTCGAGGCTGTGCGTGAGACGCGTGCGGAACAGGTCGCCTTCGTGATTGACGAAGACTTGCGTCTTGTATTCGAGCCGGCGAAACGCTGTGGAATGGACGATGCGGTCGCGGTCGCGCTGGAATTCGGTGCGCGCCGCCGGCGGTGTTTCCGGATGGCGGCGGCCGCGTGACTGCGACGCGTGTGCGGCATACGGAGCGAGATGGGCTTCCAGCGCCGCCAGCGTCGGCGGCTCGGCCACCGGCGCAGCGGATGCGCGGCCGGCTTCGGGCAGGGTGCTGCTGGATGTCTCGCTCACGTCTCCTCCATGTCAGGGGCGCCGGGGCATCCGGGCCGCCGTTAGCGGGTCGTCTGTGCCAGTGTAGCGAACACGGCTTCGTCCGGCGCCTGCGTGATCAACGTATCGCCGAATCGCTTCAGCAGGATGAACTTGATCGCGCCGGCTTCGGCCTTCTTGTCGACGCGCATCAGGTCCATATAGCGCGCGTCGCCGAGCGCGGGCCCGCGGGTCGGCAGGCGCGCGGCTGCGATCACCGCGTCGAGGCGCTGCCGCGACGCTTCGTCGAGCAGGCCGAGCCGCACCGACAGGTCGCCCGCCATCACCATCCCGCAGCCGACCGCCTCGCCGTGCAGCCACTCGCCGTAGCCGAGCCCGGCCTCGATCGCATGGCCGAACGTGTGGCCGAAGTTCAGGATCGCGCGCAGGCCGCCTTCGCGTTCGTCGGCCGCCACCACGCTCGCCTTGATCTCGCACGAGCGCTTCACCGCGTGCGCGAGCGCAGCCGGGTCGCGACGGTTCAGCGCGTCGACGTTCGCCTCGATCCAGTCGAAGAATTCCGCATCGGCGATCGCGCCGGTCTTGATGATCTCGGCGACACCGGCTGCCAGTTCGCGGTCGGGCAGGGTCGCCAGCGCGCCGATGTCCGCGATCACGGCCTGCGGCTGGTAGAACGCGCCGATCATGTTCTTGCCGAGCGGATGGTTGATGCCCGTCTTGCCGCCGACCGACGAGTCGACCTGCGACAGCAGCGTCGTCGGCACCTGGATGAACGGCACGCCGCGCATGTAGCACGCGGCCGCGAAGCCGGTCATGTCGCCGATCACGCCGCCGCCGAGCGCGACGAGCGTCGTCTTGCGGTCCGCGCGGTCGGTCAGCAGGCCATCGAAGATCAGGTTCAGCGTTTCCCAGTTCTTGTACGCCTCGCCGTCCGGCAGCACGACCGTCGACACGCGCTTGCCGAGCGGTGCAAGCGCCGCGCGCAGCGCGTCGCCGTAGAGCGGATCGACGGTGGTGTTCGTGACGATCGTGACGGACGATCCCTTGATGTGAGGCGCGAACAGCTCGGCGCGGCCGATCAGGCCGGCGCCAATGTGAATCGGATAGGCGCGGTCGCCCAGGTCGACGTTGACAGTAATCATGCTTGTAGCGGCTTGGCGACGACGCCCGCCAGTTCGAGTTGCATCAGCACCATGTTGACGAGACCGTTGACCGACGGGCGGCCGGTCTCGATGACGAAATCCGCGCATTCGCGGTACAGCGGGTCGCGCACTTCGTACAGCGCTTCGAGACGCCCCTTCGGATCTTCGGTCTGCAGCAGCGGGCGGTTCTTGTCCTTGCGCGTGCGCAGCCACAGATCGTGCGGATTGGCACGCAGGTAGACAACGATGCCGCCGCTTTTCAGGCAGTCGCGATTTTCCGGGCGCAGCACCGCGCCGCCGCCCGTTGCGAGCACGATGTTCTCGCGCTGCGTGAGATCGGCGATCACCTGCGTTTCGCGATCGCGAAACCCGGCCTCGCCCTCCAGCTCGAAGATCACCGGAATGCGCGCGCCCGTGCGGGCCTCGATTTCGTGGTCGGAGTCGAAGAACGTCCTGTCAAGACGACGCGCGACCGCACGGCCCACGGTGGTCTTACCCGCTCCCATAAGGCCGACGAAAAATACGTTTGCATGTGGGTCCCGCGCTTGCAACGGCTTCCTCTGCTTCAATCTTGCTGGTGTGTGGCGCAGCTTACTGGCAAAGCGGCTGCCTTGTCGAGCCTGCGCCGGCGGCTTCCGGCCCCGTTTTTTTGGCATCCGCGCTGCCCGTGCAGCGTGCATCGACGACGGTCGGCGTGATGAATACGACCAGTTCGCTGCGCTGGTCGCGTTGCGCGCGGTGCCGGAAAAGCGCGCCCAGAATTGGTATTTTGCCCAAGAGCGGCACGCGCGTCACATCGTTCCGCTTCAGTTGCTCATAGATCCCGCCGATCGCGACCGTCCCGCCGTTCTCGACCTCGACGCGTGTCTGTACGTGCTTCGTATGGATCGCCGGGCCGGCCGCCGTCGGCTCGCCGATGCTGTCCTTCGTCACGTCGAGGTCGAGCACCACGCGCCCGTCCGGCGTGATCTGCGGCTCGACCTCGAGCTTGAGCGTCGCCCGGCGGAACTGCACGCCGCTCACGCCGTTGCCGACCTTCGCCTGGTACGGCAGCTCCGAACCCTGTTCGACGATGGCCTTGACGCGATCGGCGGTCACCACGCGCGGACTCGAAACGATCTGGCCCCGCCCCTGCGCCTCGAGCGCGCTCAGTTCGACGTCGAGCACACGGCTGAGCGGTGCGGCGAACAGCGTGAAGCCGGCGGTCGCCGCTTCGAAGCCGCCGAGCGGCCGCGCAGCAAGGTCGAGCGCGTTGCGCGCGCCGGCCGTGAACGTGGCGCTCTCGCCCGACGGTGGCCGCTCCTGTGCCCGAAGTGCAACGCGTGCACCGAGATTACGCGAAAAACCCTGCTCGCCTTCGACGATGCGGGCCTCGATCCGGACCTGCCGCGACGGCCGGTCGATCGCATCGATCAGGCTCGCGATCTGGTCGAGACGCGGCGCGAGATCGGTGACGAACAGCAGGTTCGTGCGCGGATCGGCCGCCGCGGCGCCGCGCTTCGACAGCAGGCGCTGACCGGTCGCGCCGGCCAGCAGCCGTTGCACGTCCTGTGCGCGCGAGTAATGCAGCGCGAACGTCCGGCTCGCAAGCGGCTCCAGATCGGCGGCCCGCGCGTGCATTTCGAAGCGCTCGCGTTCGCGCGCGGCCAGCTCGGACGCCGGCGTAACCCATATCACGTTGCCCCGCCGGGACATCGCGAGCCCGTGCGTGTCGAGCAGCGTGTCGAAGGCATCCCGCCAGCGGACATTGTTCAGACGTAACGTGACGGTGCCGCGCACTTGCTCGCCGACCACGATATTGAGTCCGGTGAACCGCGCGAATGCGTCGAACGCGGCCGCGAGCCCCGCGCCCTGCAGATTCAGCGAGATCCGCCGCGCGTCGTCAGCATCGCCCGGTTGCCGCGCTGCGGCGTCGCCCATCCGGGTCGGCGGCGCCAACGGGATCGGCGGCCCCTCCAGCCCCGGTGCCGGGGTGGTGGCCTCTACCTGAAGCGCCGCGCGAGCCGCCTGGCCGAACGGCGGCGGGCCGGCCTCCGTCGATGCGGTGTTGTCCGCACCGTCCACCGTGCCTTGCGGCAACGGCAGGCCCGGCACCTGCGTATCCATCGACGCGGCAGGCCAGACGGCCGGCAGCGGCGGCAACGAGGCGCTTGCGCCCGCCGCGGTCAATCCGGCCCAGACGGCGAGTGCCCGACATCCATGCTTCGTCATGGCCGCCTCCCGTCGTCCAGCGTGACTCGGTACGCGCCGTCCGCCGTGGCGAGCGTCACGGCGACGGAATCGACTCGCACCACCCGCGCGGCCCCGAGGGCTTCGCCGGGCGCCACGGCCGTGAACGCACCGCCACCGTCGTCGAACAGCGCGAGACCGGCGCGCCCGGCGCGAATCGTGCCGGCCAGTCGGGCAGTCGCCCCCTCCGCTTCAGACGAGCCGGCTTCGCCGAACGGATCGGCGCCGGGCTCGTCGGCCAGAACCGGCGTCTCCACGCCCGTGGACGTTACCGCCGGCAACCCCGGAAACACGTCGACAGACATTTCCACGCGCGCAGCCTCCTTTTCCCGTTCGACACGCAGCGCGGTCGGTACCGCCAGCACCGGGAAACGCGCCAGCCCGCCGACCATCTGCAGCAACGCGCGAAAATCGCCGTCCGCGACGATGCGCACAGTTCGCCGGCCGTCCGGCGCCGCACCATCGGCGCGCAGCGGTTCGATCGATACACCGCGCAGCCCGCTCGACGCGGCGCGATCGGCCAGTTCCAGCATCAATGCGGCCCATTCCGGCGCACGCGACGAGCGACCGCCGTGTGCCGCCGCCGGCTGCACGTCGCGCTGCCGTGCAGCGGCGGCCAGCACACGCTGCGCGTCGGCCTCACGCATCTGCGCCGCTGCCAGTAACGCGCGGCTGTGCGCGAGCCCGCTCCAGTCGGCGGCATTCGCCAGATGAATGCCGCCCACCAGCACGGCCGCGAACGCGAGCACACAGCCTGCGATGTGTGCAGCAGCCGGCGACACGCGCCGCATGCCGCCCAACCATCCGTCGCCGCGCAAAGCGGGCCGATGCGCGAGCGCCGTCATGCGCCACCTCCCGATGCCTTCCGGGACGGCATCGCGTCGTGCCAGCGCAGCTGGACCGAGAACCGGAACGGCATCCCGCCCGTCGTGACCGGAGCATCCGAAGCAGGCTTCAACGCATCGATATCGATCCGCCAGCCACGCTGCTCGCGCGCCATCCCCGCGAGCCATCGCGCGGCCGCCCGGTAGCTCGCGGCGCGCGCATCGAGCACGGCACCGGCCGACGTCGTACGCAGCGCGTCGAGCCGGACGGTACCGTCACGCACCTGCGCCATGGTGGCCAGCAGCCCCGCGACGTGCCGGTAAGGCACGGCAAGCGCGGCCGCCTGCGCGTCGCGCTGCGCGGCGACGGTCGCTGCCTTGGCGGTGCGCGTCGCGGCTCCCACCTGCGGCTGCAACTGCCGCAACCGCGCCTCCACGCCTGCGCGCTCGGCATCCACGCGCCACCGCGCCCCGGAGGCGGCGCCCGTCCACAGGCCGGCGCCAAGCACGCCGAACAGTATCGCCGTACCGCACTGTACGGCCCGACGACGTCGCAACGCCTGCGCCAGCCGCTCGCGGTACGGCATCAGGTTGAAGCCGCCCGGCTCCACGCGACAGGCCGTCATTCCCACACCCCGCGCAATGCCAGCCCGAATGCGACGGCCCATGCCGGGCCGCCCGGCATGCCGGCGGGCGGACACGGTTGCCCGCTCCAGCCCGTGCAGTCGAACGACACCGCAACCGCGCCGAGCACGTCGCCGAGATCGGCGACGGACGTATCGAAGCGAGCGATACACCGCTCGTCCCCGGCCACGAGTACGCAGCACACGGCCCCGAGCGCGCGCTGGCGCAATGCATCGGAAAACGCTCCGGGCACGGCGCCGGACAGCGTCAGCACCGGTACGGCCAACGGGCCGTCGATTCGCCAGCCGTGCACGCCCGCGTCATGGAACCAGAGCGCCGCGCAGGAGCCCGCCTGCGCGGCGGGTTCGAATTGCGCGGCATAGCGCAACGCGCGCAGCGCCGCGGCCGACTCGCCGTCGACCACCGTCAGGTCGACGCCGGCCTGTGCAGCCACGTCGATCCGCCGTTCGAGCAGCGCCAGCGGGGCCACGGCAACCTCGATCTCGCCCGCCCCCGCGCCGCCATCCTGCCGCCAGTCGAATGCGAGACTGTCCGGCGCCAACCCCGAGATGCGTTCGGCCGCCTGCCGCGCGGCGTCCTCGATGTCGACCCGTCCGGCCAGATCGAGCATCGCGGTGCGCACCTCGTCATCGCGCAACGCCATTACGCCGCGCGCGTCACTCCGAACGTCGGCCGCCGACAGCCTCGACACGGCTGCGGCCAGCGCACGCGCAACCGCCGCCCAGCGCGCATCCTCCGGCCCGCCCGCCAACCCGACCGGCTCCCGCTCGAGCCCCTCGACGCACACCTCCGCGCCCCGGCCGCGCCGGCTCAGCACGACCACCCTCACCTCGTCCGCACCAACGTCGATTCCTGTCGACCGGTGCCCGCCCTGCGCAAACCGCGCTCCCCATCGTCCCGCCATCCCAACCTCCCGAGATCGTCGCGGCCCACGCCGCGCTTCCGAGACCTGATTCTGCAAAGCGGCGCGGGTGACCGACAGTCGGCCTAACGGCCAGCACCCGCTCGCGACGGCCGCGCGCGGGCTATGCTGGAAGTACGCCAGCCCGCGACTTCGCGGCGGGCGCCCCCCGCGTCAGGACCGGTCTTACCGGGCAGCTATAATCGCGGGACTGTTTTCCGGTATGCCTATGCAATCCACGACTCCTACGTCCCCGCCTCCTGCCCCGGAGCCGAAGAAGCGGCCCTGGTGGCAAAAAGTCCTGCTCGGATTCGCCACGATGTGCGTGGCTCTCGTCGTGGCCGGCGGCCTCGTGCTCGGCTACGCGCTCGTCGTCGCGTGGCCGAACATGCCGTCGCTCGACGCGCTGACCGACTATCGCCCGAAGGTGCCGCTGCGCATCTATACGTCCGATCACGTGCTGATCGGCGAATTCGGCGAAGAGCGCCGCGACGTCGTCCATTTCAAGGACGTGCCCGACTCGCTGAAGAAGGCGATCCTCGCGATCGAGGACGCACGCTTCTACGATCACGGCGGTGTCGACCTCACCGGCATCGTCCGCGCCGGCTTCGTCGCGCTGACGAACGGCCATGCGTCGCAGGGTGCGAGCACGATCACGATGCAGGTCGCGCGCAACTTCTTCCTGTCGAGCGAGAAGACCTACACGCGCAAGATCTACGAGATGCTGCTCGCGTACCGGATCGAGCGTGCGCTGACGAAGGATCAGATTCTCGAGGTCTACATGAATCAGATCTATCTCGGCCAGCGCGCGTACGGCTTCGCGAGCGCCGCACGGGTCTACTTCGGCAAGGACCTGAAGGACATCACGCTGGCCGAAGCCGCGATGCTCGCCGGGCTGCCGAAGGCGCCGTCCGCGTACAACCCGGTCGTGAACCCGAAGCGTGCGAAGGTGCGCCAGGAATACATCCTGCAGCGGATGCTCGAGCTGAACTTCATCTCGCGCGAGCAGTACGACGAGGCCGTTGCACAGCCGCTCGTCGTCAAGGGTCCGGGCCGCGATTTCAGCGTGCATGCCGAGTACGTCGCGGAAATGGTCCGACAAATGATGTACGCGCAGTACCGTGAGGAAACCTACACGCGCGGCTTCAACGTCGTCACGACGCTCGACTCCGCGGATCAGCAGGTCGCGTACACCGCGCTGCGCAGGGGCATCATGGATTACGAACGCCGGCACGGCTATCGGGGGCCGGAAGGCTTCATCGAGCTGCCGGCCGGCGCCGACGACCGCGAACAGGCGATCGACGATGCACTGCTCGAGCACCCCGACAACGGCGAGCTGATCGCCGCGGTCGTCACGGCCGCCAGCCCGCGCCAGATCACGGTTGCGTTCATCGACGGCAGCAATGCGACGATCGAAGGCGACAACCTGCGCTTCGCGTCAGGCGCGCTGTCGGCCAATGCGCAGCCGAATCGCCGCATCCGCCCGGGCGCGATCGTCCGCGTCGTGAAGAACGACGCCGGCAAATGGTCGATCACGCAGTTGCCGCAGGTTGAGGGAGCGTTCCTGTCGATCGTCCCGCAGGACGGTGCGATCCGCTCGCTCGTCGGCGGCTTCGACTACAACAAGAACAAGTTCAACCACGTCACGCAGGCGTGGCGGCAGCCGGGTTCGTCGTTCAAGCCGTTCATCTATTCGGCGTCGCTCGACAAGGGCCTCGGGCCGGCAACCGTGATCAACGACGGCCCGCTGTATTTCAGCGCGGCCGAAACGGGCGGCCAGCCGTGGGAGCCGAAGAACTACGGCGGCGGCTTCGAAGGCCCGATGTCGATGCGCACTGCGCTGCAGCGTTCGCGCAACCTCGTGTCGATCCGGATCCTGAACCACATCGGCACGAAGTACGCGCAGCAGTACATCACGCGCTTCGGCTTCGATGCCGAACGCCATCCGGCCTACCTGCCGATGGCACTCGGCGCGGGCCAGGTCACGCCGCTGCAGATGGCGGGCGCGTACTCGGTATTCGCGAACGGCGGCTACCGCGTCAATCCGTACCTGATCGCCGAAGTCACCGATCCGAACGGCGCGATCGTCGCGCGCGCGCAGCCGCTCGTCGCCGAGCAGAACGCGCCGCGCGCGATCGACGCACGCAACGCGTACGTGATGAACAGCTTGCTGCAGAGCGTCGCGCAGCGCGGCACGGGCGCACGCACCAACGTGCTGAAGCGCACCGACCTCGCGGGCAAGACCGGCACGACGAACGATTCGCACGACGCGTGGTTCGCCGGCTACCAGCACACGCTCGCCGCGATCGCGTGGATCGGCTACGACAATCCGCGCAGCCTCGGCGATCGCGAAACGGGCGGCGGCCTGTCGCTGCCGGTCTGGATCGACTACATGGGCGCCGCGCTCAAGGGCGTGCCCGAGTTCAAGCCGACGGTGCCGGACGGCGTCGAATCGCTCGGCGGCGAGCTGTACTTCACCGAGTTCGCGCCGGGTCACGGCTTCGTGTCGACGGTCGGCGTCCCGCAGGCACCGGCCGCGCAGAACGTCGACGCAACCGTGCCGCACGTCGACGAGCAGGAAAAGCAGGACATCATGAACCTGTTCGCGCACTGATCACCGGCCCGGACATGAAAAAAGCGCCCCAGCGGGGCGCTTTTTCTTTGGGTCACGCGTCGGGGCCGAGCCCCGATCGTCACGCGCTGAACGTGATCGGCAGGCCGGCCTGCCGCGTCGCGTATTCGGTGAGCGCCGAGAAAAACTCGGTGCCCGTGCGCGTATCGCGCCATTCGCCGTCGATGAAACGGTAGTGGAAACCGCCCGCCTTCGCGGCGATCCACACCTCCTTCATCGGCGGCTGCAGATTGACGATGATCTTCGAGCCGTTCTCGAACGTCAGCGTCAGGACGCTGCCGTTGCGCTCCAGATCGATGTCGTGATCGCCGTCGTTGGCGTCGTCGACGGTACGCTCGACGGCCGCCAGCACGGCCTCGGCACGGGTCAGGTATTCGGTATCGGACATGCTAAACTCTATCGGTTCAATTGTTCAGGGACGATCATGCGAGTCGTTTTCCGGATGAGCGCGATTGTAGCGGCTTTGGCGATTCTTGCCGGCTGCGGTCAAAGCGGCGCGCTCTATCTGCCCACCGTGCCTCCGATGCCCAAGCCACTCCAGCAGCAGGACACGCCGCCGTCGGACGTGAAGCCGACCGATGAAAACGCGTCGTCCGACAGTGTGCCCGATTCGTCCGGCACGCCGCTCACGCTGTCGCCCGAATTGTCGAGCGGGGTATCGACCATGCCCGCACCGGCGTCGGGCCCGGCCGTCGCGAAATAACGACGCGCCGCCTGCACGGCTCACGAAACAAGGCGATGACTGCCCGGTCATCGCCTTTTTTTCAGGCTGCGCCGTCACGCGCGCACACGCCGCCACCCCCACGCAGCCAGCCGCCAGCCGAGCAATGCGGCGATGATCGCCGCATAAAGCTTCGGCTGCGCGAGATCATGCTTGCCGGCCCTCATCCACCAGAAGTGCAGCACGCCGAACAGCGCGATCGCGTAGATCGCGCTATGCAGCCGCGCCCAGTGGCGGCCGAGCCGGCGCACCATCGCGCGCGGCGACGTTGCCGCGAGCGGAATCAGCAGCACGAACGCGGCGAAACCGACCGTGATGAACGGGCGCTTGCCCACGTCCTTCAGGATCGCGACGACGTCGAACCACTTGTCGAACCACAAGTAAGTCGTGAAGTGCAGCGTCGCGTAAAAGAACGCGAACAGTCCGATCATCCGGCGAAAGCGTAGCAGCGTGGCGAACCCCGTCATGCGGCGCAGCGGCGTGACGGCGAGCGTGACGCACAGCATCACGAGCGTCCAGAGGCCCGTCGAGCGCGTGATGAACTCGATCGGATTCGCGCCGAGCCGGTCGGTCAGCCCGAACAGCACGAGGCGCGCGAGCGGATAAAGGCCGGCCGCGAAAACCAGCACCTTGGCCGGCACGAGCCAGCGCGGTGCGGCGGAACGGACCGCACCGGCCCGCGCGGCACGTGCAGCCGGGCCGGCGCCGGCTGTGGGCGCGGCCGTCAGCGTCGAAGGGGGCATGTCGTTTCTCACCGTTGCCCTCAGAAATTCTTCTTCAGGTCCATGCCGTGATACATCGACGCGACCAGATCGCCGTAGCCGTTGAACATCAGCGTCTTGCGTTTCGGCGTGAAAAAGCCGTCCTCGCCGATGCGCCGCTCGGTCGCCTGGCTCCAGCGCGGATGATCGACGTTCGGGTTCACGTTCGAATAAAAACCGTACTCGTTCGATGCGTACGTGTTCCAGCTCGTCTGCGGCTGCTTGTCGACGAAGCGGATCTTCACGAGCGACTTCGCGCTCTTGAAGCCGTACTTCCACGGCACGACGATACGCACCGGCGCGCCGTTCTGGTTCGGCAGCACCTGCCCGTAGACGCCCATCGTCAGCAGCGTCAGCGGATTCATCGCCTCGTCCATCCGCAGCCCTTCCGAGTACGGCCAGTCGAGTACAGGTGTCGAGAGGCCGGGCATCTGCGACGGATCGGCCAGCGTGACGAACTGCACGTATTTCGCGTTGCCGGTCGGCTGCACGCGCTTGATCAGCTCGGACAGCGGCACGCCGATCCACGGGATCACCATCGACCATCCCTCGACGCAGCGCAACCGGTACACGCGCTCCTCGAGCGGCGCGAGCTTCAGCAGTTCGTCGAGATCGAACACCTTCGGATGCAGCACCTCACCCTCGACGCTCACGCGCCACGGACGCGGCCGCAACGTGCCGGCGTTCTGCGCGGGGTCACTCTTGTCGGTGCCGAATTCGTAGAAGTTGTTGTAGGACGTGATGTCCTTGAACGGCGTCACCTTGTCGGCCGCGACGAACTTCGGATTCGTCTTCGCCGCGAGCTTCGCGGCCCGCGCATCCGGCGACGCATAGGCGGCAAATGCCGCGCCGCTGGCACCGAGCAGCCCGCCCGCCGCCGCGAGGCCGGCCGCTTGCAATACGCGCCGCCGATTCTCGAAGACCGCACGCGGCGTGATTTCGCCGGGCGCAATATCGCCGCCGGTCAGTACGTTCCGCAAAGGGCTTTTGATCCACATCGTGCTGCTCCTCCTGCATGCGCCGCGCGCAGCTTCATGAGCGTTCGACCCGACCCGTCGTGCGCCGTTCGACGCCCGGGCCGCCCGCCCGTTACAAAAGAAAACCGCCGGGCACGCAGTGCACCGGCGGTCTCATAGTCGGACGAACAGCGGAAATCTTACAGCTTGCCGTAGCTGTGCAGCCCGGACAGGAACATATTGACGCCGAGGAACGCGAAGGTCGTCACGAGCAGGCCCGTGAGCGCCCACCATGCGGCCACCGTGCCGCGCAGGCCCTTCATCAGGCGCATGTGCAGCCACGCCGCGTAGTTGAGCCACACGATCAGTGCCCAGGTTTCCTTCGGGTCCCAGCTCCAGTAGCCGCCCCATGCCTCGGCCGCCCAAAGCGCGCCAAGGATCGTCGCGATCGTGAAAAACGCGAAACCGACCGCGATCGACTTGTACATCACGTCGTCGAGCACCTCGAGCGTCGGCAGGCGATCGGCAAGCACGCCGCGCTGCTTCATCAGGTACGCGACCGACACCATCGCCGACAGCGCGAAGCTGCCGTAGCCAATGAAGTTCGCCGGCACGTGGATCTTCATCCACCAGCTCTGCAGCGCCGGCACGAGCGGCTGGATCTGCTGAGCGTCGCGCGCGACCGAGTACCACATCAGGAAGCCCACCGCCGCACTGATCACCAGCAGCACGAACGCGCCGAGCGAACGCGTGCCGTAGTGCCCCTCGTAATACAGATAGAGCAGCGCGGTGATCAGGCTGAACAGCACGAACACTTCATACAGGTTCGAAACGGGGATATGCCCGACGTCCGCACCGATCAGGTAGGACTCGTACCAGCGCACCATCAGCCCCGTGAAGCCCATCAGCACGGCAACCCACGTGAGCTTCTGGCCGATCGCGGAGCCCGAGTCCGAGCGCGCGAGCAAGCCGATCCAGTAGAAGATTGTCGCGAGCACGAACAGCGCGCTCATCCACAGGATCGCCGACTGGCTCGACAGGAAGTACTTGAGGAAGAACGCCGAATCGGCGCGCGCAAGATCGCCCTGGTAGATCTGGATCGACAGCAGCGCCAGCACGGCAATCGACGCCATCATCAGCCGCGCGGGTTTCCAGCGCCAGCCGAGCGCGATGAGCGCCGGCACGGTGCCGATCATCACCGCCTTGTCGTAGTAATCCATGTGCGCGTTGTAGTGCACGAACGCATAGCCTGCGCCCACCACGAGCGCCAGTGCGAACAGCCAGTCGAACAGCGACAGGCGCGCGAAGAACGGACGATCGTCGAACAGCGGCGCCGTAACCGGAGCCTGGGCCGACGCCCGATGGGAAGAGGAAACTTGCGTGAGATCCATGATGTTACCGGGTGGAATTCTCGGAATCGGAACCGCCGCCGGCAGGCGGACGGGCCGTCGATGCCGCACCGGCCGGCGCGGCGTCGCGAGGTGCGGCGTGCAGGGCGGCACCGGCCGCATCGCGCGTCTGCATGAATTCTTTCTCGAAATCGAAGGTCTTGCGGGCCGTGGACATTGCCATCACCACATCGACGCCCGAACCGGCGTCCTTCAGCCAGAACCAGAGGCGCCGCTCGCGCACGTAGAACATCGAGAAGATGCCGGCGACCAGCAGCAGGCTGCCAAGATACACCAGATTCTTGCCGGGTGCGCGCGTCAACTGAAATACCGAAGCTTGCACCTGCTTGAATGAGTCAAGCTGCAAATAGACCGGCGATCCATACAAAAAGCTGTCGGATAGCGCATTGATCGCGTTCTGCACGAAGCGGATCGTGTCGGTGCCCTGCTGGGCCGCCGGCTCGCCTGCACGCTCGCGCGCGATCTGCCAGACCTCCCACATCGAACCTTCGAGCATCCGCAGCAGCAGGCTCGCGGCCTTCTCCTGCTCTGCCTTGGGCACCGAGCGGTCGATGAACGTTGCCACGGCCTGGAAACCGCCGATCGGTTGGCCATCGGCGCCGCGGCCGACGCTGTCGTCGCTCGCCGCAAAAAGGGTCAGCACCTTCGACGCACTGTCCTGCAGACGGGTGCGCAGCGATGCGTCGGTGCCCGGCAGCGAACGCTGCGCGAAGCGCGCGGCGGCTTCGGTGCGCACGGATGGATCCTCGAGCGCTGCGCGCAGGCGCATCCATTCGCCGATCGAATCCTGGCTGTCGGCCGGAATCCGCATGTAGCGGAACGGGTCGTTCGGGCTCGCGCGCACCCCGGCGAGGAACACGCGCACGCCGTTCATGTCGACGGGCAGCATGTAGTTGTTGAATTCGCGCGCCTGCCCGTCCTTGCCGCGGATCTTGTACTGCACGGACGGGCCGATGTTGTGGAGCTGCGTCGGCTTCGACGTCTTCGCGCCGGAGCCGAGCCGTTCGTCGAACACTTCCTTCAGCGAGCTCGTCGTCGCCACCCCGCGCACGTCCGGCTTGCCGTTCGCGTCGGCCATGTTCTCGACGTTGATCGCGCGGAAATCGGAGAACTCGACCGTGTCGCCGTCGGCGCCCGGCATCTGCAGCGGCGCCGAACTGCCGATCGTGCCCTGCACGGGGAAGGTCTTCGCGTTGCCGCCCGTCATCGGGTAGGCCGTCATCTGCATCTGCGAGCCGCCGTCCTGGAAGCTCGACTGGTAGATCGACACGCCCTTGTACGTGAACGGCTTGTTGACCTCGACGCGCGCCGGAATCTTCTGGCCGGTCTCGCGATCGATCACGACGATGTCGCTCGCGAACAGCTTCGGCATCCCCGTCGTGTAGTAGTCGACGATGAACTTGTTGAGCTGGATCGAGAACGGCAGGTCCTGGATCAGCGAGCCGCTCGGCTGGTTCAGGATCGCGGTCGACACGAACTGGCCCTCGGGCACCCACGCGTAGCCGCGGAACGTCGGGTTCGACGCGGACAGGCGATGGTCGGGCGAGATCTCGCTGATCGTCGCGCTCGTGTTGACCGGGCTCTTGCCGAACATCCACATCTGGAATTTGATCGGCAGGTTGCTGTCGAGCAGGCCGCCGATACAGATCACGACGATTGCGAGGTGGGCGGAGATGTAGCCCCACTTGGTCATCGCGCCGCGCTTCGCGGAGATCAGCGTCGCGCCGTCGTTCTCACGCACGACATGCTTGTAGCCGGCCTTGGCGACGAACGTGGCGAGCGTCGCCGCGACGGTCGCGCGCGTGCCGGAAGCCGTGTACTCGGCCTTGTGGTGGAAGGCCCGCAGGCTGCCTTCGCGAACCTTGTCCTTCCAGCTCTTCGCGTCGGCGAGCATCTTCGGCGCGTTGCGGATCACGCACAGCGAGATCGACACGACGAGGAAGATCAGGATCAGCATGAACCACCAGGCGCTGTACACGTTGTACAGGCCAAGCGAGCGGAAGATGTCCGCCCAGAACGGCCCGAACTGGTTCACGTAGTTCGGATACGGATCGTCCTGGGTCAGGACCGTGCCGATAATGCTCGCGATCGACAGCACCACCAGCAGCGCAATCGCGAAACGCATCGAGCTCAGCAGCTCGACCGCGCGCTTCGACGCACCCTGACCCGACTTCGACTGCAACCCCGACGTGGTAACGCTCATTCAAACTCCAACTGACAACAAAAAAGGGCAAGGCGGCCGCAACGGTGCGGCGCCCCACCCTTTTCTTGTTCTGACTCCAGCCGCCCTTCGGGCGACCGGCTATTCCATTCGCGGACGATCGCTCAACGCAGGCCCGCGATGTAATCCGCGACGGCCTTGATCTCGTTGTCCGACAGCCGCGTGGCAATCTGATGCATCGCCTCGTTGTTGTTGCGCGCGCCGGCACCCTGCTGGAACGCGGTCAACTGCGCGACCGTGTAATCGGCCCATTGCCCCGACAGACGCGGGTACTGGACCGGAATCCCCTGCCCTGTCGGCCCGTGGCAGCTCGCGCAGGCGGGTACGCCCTTCTCCGCGATGCCGCCGCGATAGATCTTCTGGCCGATCGGCACGGTCGCCGCATCGCGTGCGGTACCAAGCTTCGTCGTCTGCGATCCGTAATACGCGGCGACGTTGCGCATGTCGTCCGCGCTCAGCGCGCTCGCGAATCCGACCATCACTGCGTTGTTACGCACCGGCCCCTTCGCGCCCGGCTGCGCCTTGAAATCGTTCAACTGCTTGACCAGATATTCGGGATGCTGGCCGGCAAGCTTCGGGAAACTGCCCGACGCGCTATTGCCGTCGGCGCCGTGACACGACGCGCAGACCTGCCCGGCAATCGCCTTGCCGCGGTCGAGATCCGGCTTTGCCGCATCCGCCGCGTTTGCCTCCGCTACGAAACCTACGAACCCTGCTGCAACCTGAAGCACCATCAGAGACTTGCACAGTCGATTCATTCGCACACCCTGTTTCGTCTTGTGGGAATTTGAGGTTCTGCAAAAAACGACGGCGTTCAGTCTACCGCAGAAGCCACATAAAAGCGCGCGGCAGGCGCCCGGTGGCCTTCGGCAAAACCGCCGTATTGTACAATATCGTGTTGAAAGCTCCGGCGCCTATCGGGGCTACCCCGCCTCCACCAAGCGGCTCGCGCCGCCCGTCCTTCCGGTTCCCATGGCCTTTCTGCTCCATCAAGCCCGCTTCTACACGACCGTCAACCATCTGCGCGACCTGCCGCCGACGGTCCAGCCGGAAATCGCGTTCGCGGGCCGCTCGAATGCCGGCAAGTCGACGGCGATCAACGTGCTGTGCAACCAGAAGCGGCTCGCCTTCGCGTCGAAGACGCCCGGCCGCACGCAGCATATCAACTACTTCTCCGTCGGCCCGGCCGCCGAGCCCGTCGCGAATCTCGTCGACCTGCCCGGCTACGGCTACGCGGAAGTGCCCGGTGCCGCCAAGGCGCACTGGGAAATGCTGCTGTCGTCCTACCTTGCGACCCGCTCGCAGCTTTGCGGCCTGATCCTGATGATGGATTCGCGCCGTCCGCTGACCGACCTCGACCGCCGCATGATCGAGTGGTTCGTGCCGACCGGCAAGCCGATCCACACGCTGCTGACGAAGTGCGACAAATTGACGCGGCAGGAAAGCATCAACGCGCTGCGGACCACGCAAAAGGGGCTCGATGCGTATCGTGACCAGGGTGTCCAGGGCAAACTGACGGTCCAGTTGTTCTCGGCGCTGAAGCGTACGGGGCTCGACGAGGCACACGAGTTGATCGAGAGCTGGGTGCGGCCGTCCGCCGCCGACGAAAAAAGCGAGCCTGTAGCACAATGATCGGGCAGCGCGCGGCCGGGCTCGGCGGCGCGCACCTGACGGCGCCTGCGGATTCGGCCGGCTCATAAAAAAACCCGCCGTTGAACGGCGGGTCAAACAGCCTAATCGAAAAACGACAGGCACCCGCTCAGGGAGGAGAAGCGGGGAGCTGCACGCGACGCGTGCCGCTCGATCGCTATCATATACCAACGCTCCCGAAAATGACCTAAGGGTTCCGTAAGGTCCTTACTGCCCTGATTTCTACCCAATCGCCATGAGCTTCCATCCGCTTCATCGTCCGCGCCGGATGCGCCGCGACGACTTCTCCCGGCGCCTGATGCGCGAAAACCGCCTGACCACCGACGATCTGATCTATCCGGTGTTCGTCGTCGAGGGCACCAACGAACGGCAGCCGGTGCCGTCGATGCCCGGCGTCGAACGCGTGTCCGTCGATCTGCTGATGCATGTCGCCGAGCAATGCGTCGAGCTCGGCGTGCCCGTGCTGTCGCTGTTCCCGGCCATCGAGCCGTCAGTGAAAACGCCTGACGGCCGCGAGGCAGCCAATCCGGAAGGCCTGATCCCGCGCGCGGTGCGCGAGCTGAAGAAGCGCTTCCCCGAACTCGGCGTGCTGACCGACGTCGCACTCGATCCGTACACGAGCCACGGCCAGGACGGCGTGCTCGACGAGAACGGCTACGTGATCAACGACGATACGATCGAGATCCTGATCGATCAGGCGCGTGCGCAGGCGGAAGCCGGCGTCGACATCGTCGCGCCGTCGGACATGATGGACGGCCGCATCGGCGCGATCCGCGAAATGCTGGAGAGCGACGGCCACATCCACACGCGGATCATGGCCTATTCGGCGAAGTTCGCGTCGGCGTTCTACGGTCCGTTCCGCGACGCGGTCGGCTCGGCATCCAACCTGGGCAAGGGCAACAAGATGACCTACCAGATGGACCCGGCGAACAGCGACGAAGCGCTGCGTGAAGTGCGCCTGGACATCGACGAAGGCGCCGACATGGTGATGGTCAAGCCCGGCATGCCGTACCTCGACATCGTGCGCCGCGTGAAGGACGAGTTCCGCTTCCCGACCTACGTTTACCAGGTGAGCGGCGAATACGCGATGCTGAAGGCCGCCGCGATGAATGGCTGGCTCGACCACGACAAGGTCGTGCTCGAATCGCTGCTCGCGTTCAAGCGTGCGGGCGCCGACGGCGTGCTCACGTACTTCGCACTCGACGCCGCGCGTCTGCTGAAAGCGCAACGCTGATTGCCCGCCGGCAGGCGGAAAGAAAAACGGCGGGACACTTCGGTGTCTCGCCGTTTTTTGTTTGCCGTCGATCGGGGCCGCCTGCCCTTGTCGATCGTCAGCTCATGCCGCGCAAGCGCGCCGGTTCGCCACCGGCACATACCCGACAGGCTTGGTCATACCGTCGGGACCGCAGCCCGGTCGAGGCTGCGCAGGAACGTCTCGGCCGCCTGATAGCCGACCACGCGCCCGATCTCGTTGCCGTTGCGATCGAAGAAAATGATGCCCGGCGGCCCGAACAGGTTGAAGCGCTTCAGCAGCGCCTGGTCGTCCGGGTTGTTCGCGGTGACGTCCGCGCGCACGAGGTGAAGCTGCGCAAGCCGTGCCTGCACGCGCGCATCGGTAAACGTCAGATGCTCCATCTCCTTGCAGCTCACACACCAGTCGGCATAGAAGTCGAGCATCACGGGCTGGCCCGACGTCTTCAGCAGCGCGTCGAGCTCGCCGCTCGAGCGCACCGATGCGAACGCAGGCCCGTCCTGCACAGCGGCCGCACCTGCCGCTGCAGCGCCGCCTGACGCAACCGTGCGTGCCGCCAGCACCGCCAGCGGCTTGACCGGATCGGTCGATCCCGCGGCCAGGCCGACCAGCAGCGTTGCCGCCCAGATCGCGAGCGCGGCGCCCACGCCACGGCCGAGGCGACGCCAGATAGACGTGGCGCCGGCATTCGGCGTGAACAGCCCGAGCGCCGCAGCCGCGATGAGTAGCCACAACGCAGCGAGCACCATCTTCAGGCCACCGGCAAGCACCGGCCACACGATCCATAGCGCGGCCGCCAGCAGCACGATGCCGAAGAACACCTTCACGCCATCCATCCATGCGCCGGCGCGCGGCAGCACCGTCCCGGCACCGACGCCGACGACCAGCAGCGGCACGCCAAGCCCCAGCCCCATCGCGAACAGCGCGGCACCGCCGAGCAGCGCATTGCCCGTGTGCGCGATGAAGGCGAGCACCGCGAACAGCGGCGCCGTCATGCATGCGCCGACAACCAGCGCGGACAGCGCGCCCATCGCCGCGACCGCGACAAAATGGCCGCCCTGGCGCGCGCTCGATGCGCCGGCCGCGCCGTTCTGCCAGCGCGCGGGCAGCGCGATGTCCTTGCCAGAGATCAGCGAGATGGCAAACGCGGTCAGCAGCACACCGAACGCGCCGAGCACCCACGGGTTCTGCAGCCACGCGCCGAGACTCTGGCCGACCAGCGCCGCGGCGATGCCGAGCACCGTGTAGACCAGCGCCATGCCGACCACATAGGTCAGCGACAGCGCGAAGCCGCGCGCATGCGTCGCGCGCGTGCCCTGGCCGATGATGATCGCCGACACGATCGGGATCATCGGGTACGAACACGGCAGAAGGCTCAGTACGACGCCCGCGACGAAATACAGTGCGACGATCGTGAAGAAACCGTGCCCTTCGAGCAGCGACTGCGCGAAATCGGCACTCGTGACCTTGTCGAACCAGCTGCCCGCGGCAGCCGTATCGCCGGACGACGACGCGGCGCCCAGCGCAGTGCCGTCGACCTTCACGACGTGCTCGGCCGGCGGATAGCAGATGCCCTCGTCCGCGCACCCCTGCGACGTCACCACGAGCTCGAACGGCCCTGACGCCTGCTTGACGGGCACGTGAACGACGACTTCGTCACGGTAGGTCTCGACGTTCTTCTGGAACGTCTGGTCAAACTTCACGTGGCCGGCCGGGAATTGCGGATCGCCGAGCGTCGCCTGCCCGCTCTTCACCGCGAACGCGAACCGCTCGCGGTACAGATAATAGCCGTTGGCGACCTTGAAGCGGACGTCCACCTGCCCCGGCGATTCGCTCGCACTGAACTTGAACGCAACCGACGGATCGAGGAAATCGTCGGCCGCGCGCGCGACCGACAGGCCGCCCAGCACGAGCATGAACGACAACAGGACTGCGAGGAACCGCAGCGCGCGCACGCGCACGGGAAGCGCCATACCGTTAAACATGAAATAGACGTTGAGTTTCGCTGGTCACCCACTGACCGTACGCGGCCGATGCCGTCGTCTGCCACGAGACGATTTCGGGCGTCTCGTAAGGATGATGCGCGAGAATAAATCGCTCCAGTTCGAGCGCCCGCACGGGGCTCGTCTTGAACAGCAACTGGATCTCGTCGGCCGTTTCGACTTTGCCTTGCCAGTGATAGCGCGACTTGATCGCACCGAGCTCCGACACGCACGCGGCAAGCCGCGCATCGAGCGCGCCGTCGGAAAGCGCTTTCGCGGTCACGGCATCGGGCACCGTCGTCAGCATCAGCACCACAATCATCCGCGCCCTCCTGGCTGGTCTATCGGCTCCTGCCGACGCGGATTGCCCACCTGGGGAGCGCGCCGGCTGCCCCGTATCGTAGCGCAGCCTGCGCAACGCTGCCGGCACCGCCCTGCGACAATCGATCGCAGCCGGCACCAGAAAAACAAAAAGGGCCAAGCAATTGCTCGGCCCCTTTCAGATCCTGCTGCGTACCGGAAGCTTACTCGGCTTCTTGCACGTTTTCCGTTTCATCGACTTCCGGACGATCGAGCAGTTCGACCAGTGCCATCGGCGCATTGTCGCCCACGCGGAAGCCGAACTTCAGCACGCGCAGGTAGCCGCCCGGACGGTTCGCGAAACGCGGACCGAGCACGTCGAACAGCTTCGCCACCGAGTCACGATCGCGCAGGCGGTTGAACGCCAGGCGACGGTTTGCCAGCGACGGCTTCTTGCCGAGCGTGATCAGCGGCTCGACGACTTTACGGAGTTCCTTCGCCTTCGGCAGCGTCGTCTTGATGACTTCGTGCTCGATCAGCGAGTTGGACATGTTACGGAGCATAGCCAGACGGTGGCTGCTCGTGCGGTTCAGTTTCCGCAGACCATGACGATGGCGCATTTCAGTTTCCTTGATTCAAAGTTTTGATCCAGCTCTTCTATCGCACCTCGAAGGGTGCACGGGCCGGTAACGAAAAAAAGCAAGATGCGGATTTTAAAGGAAAATCCGCATCTTTGCCAACTACAGCTACAACTGGGCTTACTTGTCGAGACCAGCCGGCGGCCAGTTCTCGAGCTTCATGCCCAGCGTGAGACCGCGCGAAGCGAGCACTTCCTTGATCTCGTTGAGCGACTTGCGACCGAGGTTCGGCGTCTTCAGCAGCTCGTTTTCCGTGCGCTGAATCAGGTCGCCGATGTAGTAGATGTTCTCGGCCTTCAGGCAGTTCGCCGAACGAACCGTCAGCTCGAGATCGTCCACCGGACGCAGCAGGATCGGATCGATCTGCGGTGCACGCGACGGCGCTTCGGCTGCCGTTTCCGTGCCTTCCAGCGCCGCGAACACGGACAGCTGGTCGACCAGGATGCGGGCCGATTGACGGATCGCTTCTTCCGGCGTGATCACACCGCTCGTCTCGATGTTCATCACGAGCTTGTCGAGGTCGGTACGCTGCTCGACACGTGCGCTTTCGACAGCGTAGCTCACGCGGCGAACCGGCGAGAACGACGCGTCGAGGACGATGCGGCCGATGATCTTGGCCGTGTCTTCGCCATAGCGACGGACGTTGCCGGGCACATAGCCGCGACCCTTTTCGATCTTGATCTGAACGTCGAGCTTGCCGCCCTTCGACAGGTGCGCAATCACGTGATTCGGGTTGATGACTTCGCAGTCGTGAGCCAGCTCGATATCGCCGGCCGTGACAACACCTTCACCTTCCTTGCGCAGCGTAACCGTCACTTCGTCACGGTTATGCAGCTTGAACACCACGCCCTTCAGGTTCAGCAGCAGGTTGACGACGTCTTCCTGCACGCCATCCAGCGTCGAGTACTCGTGCACCACGCCCGCGATCGTCACTTCGGTCGGCGCGTAGCCAACCATCGACGACAGCAGCACGCGGCGAAGCGCATTGCCCAAGGTATGGCCGTAACCGCGTTCGAACGGTTCCATGACCACCCTCGCGTGGTTCTCGCCCAGCGATTCCACGGCGATGATCTTGGGTTTCAGCAAACTGGTTTGCATGGGCTTTCCTTTTCAATACCCTCGGCTCGTTACACCGATAAGGCTGACCGGTAACAACCAGAAAATAAACAGCCGAGGCCCCTCCTTGCGCAACGCAATCGGGGTACCTCGGCCGTCAATCGGATTAACGCGAATACAATTCGACGATCAGGCTTTCGTTGATGTCGCCTGCGATTTCAGCGCGTTCCGGCATTTGCTTGAACGTGCCTTCGAACTTCTTCGCATCGACTGCAACCCAGCTCGGCATGCCGCCTTGCTCGGCCAGCGACAGCGCTTCGACGATACGCGCCTGCTTCTTCGCCTTTTCGCGGATCGCGACGACGTCACCCGACTTCACTTGCTGCGACGGGACGTTCGCGACGACGCCGTTCACGGTGATCGACTTGTGGCTCACCAGCTGACGCGCTTCAGCGCGGGTCGAGCCGAAGCCCATGCGATACACGACGTTGTCGAGACGCGACTCGAGCAGTTGCAGCAGGTTTTCACCCGTGTTGCCCTTGCGGCGGTCGGCTTCAGCGAAGTAGCGGCGGAACTGACGCTCCAGCACGCCGTAGATACGCTTGACCTTCTGCTTTTCGCGCAGCTGCGTACCGTAGTCGGACGTACGTGCGCCCGAGGTACGGCCGTGCTGACCCGGCTTGCTGTCGAGCTTGCACTTGTCGGCGAGCGAGCGGCGTGCGCTCTTCAGGAACAGGTCGGTGCCTTCACGGCGGGACAGCTTGGCTTTGGGGCCGATATAACGTGCCACTTTGCATTCCTTTATCAATCAGTCACGCGGATCGAAATCCGCGCTAGTCCGCTCCCTTTGGGGCGAACGGTGGGCTTAGTCAATCAAAAAAGCAACGCCCGTCGACGCTACGCGGCGACAGGCAATGTGCTAGCACGTACGTGCCAGCACATTCTTAGATACGACGACGCTTCGGCGGGCGGCAGCCGTTGTGCGGAATCGGGGTGACGTCCGAAATCGCGGTGATCTTGATGCCGAGGCCGTGCAGTGCGCGCACTGCCGACTCACGACCCGGGCCCGGGCCCTTGATCCGCACTTCCAGATTCTTCACGCCGTATTCCAATGCGACGCGGCCAGCCGACTCGGCTGCGACCTGAGCAGCGAACGGCGTCGATTTGCGCGAGCCCTTGAAGCCCTGGCCGCCCGACGTCGCCCATGCCAGTGCGTTGCCTTGGCGATCGGTGATCGTGATGATCGTGTTGTTGAACGACGCGTGAACGTGAACCACGCCTTCAGCGACGTTCTTCTTAACCTTCTTGCGAACGCGTTGCGCCGCGGTGTTCGAAGCCTTAGCCATTACGTTTTCCTGTAACTGTCAGTTCCGCTTACTTCTTCAGCGCTTGCGCTGCACGACGCGGACCCTTGCGAGTACGTGCGTTCGTACGCGTACGCTGACCGCGCATCGGCAGGCCCTTGCGATGACGAACACCACGGTAGCAACCGAGGTCCATCAGGCGCTTGATGTTCATCGTCACTTCACGGCGCAGATCGCCTTCGACGACAAACTTGCCCACTTCTTCACGCAGCTTTTCCAAGTCTGCGTCGGTCAAGTCCTTGACCTTCTTCGAAAAATCGACGCCAGCTGCCACGCAAATGCTGCGCGAACGGGTGCGGCCGACACCAAAGATTGCCGTCAGGCCGATCTCGGTGTGCTGGTGATTCGGGATGTTAACCCCTGCGATACGAGCCATTGTTTTTCCTCAAACAAAAAGCGCAAACAAACGCGCGGTCAGCCTTGGCGCTGCTTGTGGCGCGGATCCGAGCTGCAGATCACGCGAACGACGCCTTTGCGCTTGATGATCTTGCAATTGCGGCAAATGCGCTTAACCGATGCCATCACTTTCATGATAATACCCTTTTTTCAAATCACTTCGCCCGGAACACGATCCGCGCACGAGACAGATCGTAAGGCGTCAATTCAACCGTCACCTTGTCGCCGGGGAGAATGCGGATGTAGTGCATCCGCATCTTTCCGGAAATATGCCCCAACACGACATGGCCGTTTTCCAGCTTCACACGGAAGGTCGCATTCGGGAGGTTTTCGATCACCTCACCCTGCATCTGGATTACATCGTCTTTGGCCATAGTCCTTTCAACGCATCGGGATGTTGCCGCCCTTGAAGTTAGCCTTCTTGAGCAGCGACTCATACTGTTGCGACATAACGTACGACTGCACCTGCGCCATAAAGTCCATCGTGACGACGACAATGATCAGCAGCGACGTTCCACCAAAATAAAACGGCACGTTCCAGCGCAGCACCAGGAATTCCGGCAGCAGACACACGAAGACGATGTAGATCGCACCGGCCAGCGTCAGACGCGTGAGGATGCGGTCGATATATCGTGCAGTCTGATCGCCCGGACGGATGCCCGGAACAAACGCGCCGCTCTTCTTCAGGTTGTCTGCGGTTTCCCTGCTGTTGAACACCAGTGCGGTGTAGAAGAAGCAGAAAAACACGATCGCCAGCGTGTACAGCAGCACATAGACCGGCTGGCCCGGCTTCAGCGCTTCCGCAACGTTATGCAACGTATTGGAAATCCAGCTTCCCGTCGGCTGACCGGTACTGAACCAGCCGAGAATCGTTGCCGGGAACAGAATGATCGACGATGCAAAGATCGGCGGAATCACGCCCGACATGTTCAGCTTCAGCGGCAGATGCGACGACTGCCCACCGTAGATCTTGTTGCCGACCTGGCGCTTCGCGTAGTTCACGAGGATCTTGCGCTGACCGCGTTCGATGAACACGACCAGGTAAGTCACCGCGGCAATCAGAACGACGATGATGATCGCCGAAATGATGCTCATCGAACCCGTACGCACCAGCTCGAACAACCCACCGACGGCATTCGGGAACCCTGCTGCGATCCCGCCGAAGATGATGATCGAGATACCGTTGCCCAGACCACGCTCGGTAATCTGCTCGCCGAGCCACATCAGGAACATCGTGCCGGTTACCAGCGTCACGACCGTCGTCAGACGGAACAGCATGCCGGGATCGATGACGAGGCCCGGCTGGTTTTCCAGCGCAGCCGCGATACCGAACGCCTGGAAGGTCGCGAGCACCACGGTGAAATACCGCGTGTACTGCGTGATCTTCCGTTGCCCTGCCTGCCCTTCCTTCTTCAGCGCCTCGAGTTGCGGCGAAACAATCGCCAGCAACTGCATGATGATCGACGCCGAGATGTACGGCATGATCCCCAGCGCAAAGATCGTGAAGCGGGAAAGCGCGCCACCCGAGAACATGTTGAACATGCCCAGGATGCCGCCCGCCTGGCTCTGGAACAGCTTAGCCAGTTGATCCGGATCGATGCCCGGCACGGGAATGTGCGCGCCGATGCGATAGACGATCAGCGCCAGGAGCAGGAACATCGCTCGCCGGCGCAGATCGCCGAATTTCGCCGTGCTTCGACCGGGTTTTGCAAGACTCGGGCTGTTAGCCAAGTACCTTCTCCGATGAATGCAAGTGACGACGCGCTACGCGTGTCACTCGGCGAACGAACCGCCAGCCGCTTCGATCGCAGCGCGCGCACCCTTGGTGGCACCGAGACCCTTCACGACGATCTTGCGCTTCAGTTCGCCCGTCGCGATGATCTTTGCGCTCTTCGTCAGCTCGCCGACCAGGCCGGCTTGCTTCAGTGCGAGCAGATCGATCTCATCGACCGGCAGCTTCTCGAGGTCGCTCAGGCGCACTTCACCGACGAATTCCTTCGTCAGCGACGTGAAGCCGCGCTTCGGCAGACGACGTTGCAGCGGCATCTGACCGCCTTCGAAACCGACTTTGTGGAAGCCGCCCGAACGCGATTTCTGACCCTTGTGACCACGGCCAGCCGTCTTGCCGAGGCCCGAACCGATGCCACGGCCGACGCGACGCTTGGCGTGCTTGGCACCAGCTGCCGGCTTCAGGTTATTCAATTCCATATCAACTCCTTGATCCGTAGGGCCGCTTACGCGATGACCTTAACGAGGTACGAGACCTTGTTGATCATGCCGCGGACCGCCGGCGTGTCCTGGAGCTCGCTGACCGAGTTGAGTCGGCGCAGGCCCAGGCCACGCACGGTCGCGCGGTGCGATTCGCGGGTCCCGATCAGGCTCTTAACGAGCTGAACCTTGACAGTTTTTTCAGACATGGTGACCACCCGGGCTTAGCCCAAAATATCTTCGACGGACTTGCCGCGCTTCGCCGCGATGTCTGCCGGGGTGGACTGCTTGCGCAGACCGTCCAGCGTGGCGCGAACGAGGTTGTACGGGTTCGTCGAACCGTGGCTCTTCGCCACGACGTTCTGAACGCCCATCACGTCGAACACTGCGCGCATCGGGCCGCCGGCGATCACGCCCGTACCTGCCTTCGCCGGAGCGAGGAGGACAGCGGATGCGCCATGCTTGCCGTGCACTTCGTGTTGCAGCGTGCCGTTCTTGAGCGGCACCTTGAACATGTTGCGGCGAGCTTGTTCCATTGCCTTCTGGACAGCGACCGGCACTTCCTTCGCCTTGCCCTTGCCCATACCGATGCGGCCATCGCCGTCGCCAACCACGGTCAGTGCGGCGAAGCCGAGAATACGGCCACCCTTCACGACCTTGGTCACGCGGTTGACCGAAATCATCTTTTCGCGAAGGCCGTCGTCGCGCTCGTCAGCCTGAACTTTCGCTTGCATCTTTGCCATGACGAATTCCTTCCTTAGAACTTGAGCCCAGCTTCGCGAGCTGCCTCAGCCAGCGCCTTGACGCGGCCATGGTAGCGGAAGCCCGAGCGGTCGAAGGCGACGGATTCGATGCCGGCAGCCTTTGCCTTCTCGGCAATACGCTTGCCGATCAGCGTCGCGGCATTAACGTTGCCGCCCTTGCCCGACTTGTCGGCCAGTTCAGCGCGCACTTCCGCTTCGAGCGTCGACGCGCTGGCGAGCACCTTGGTGCCGCAGGGCGAGAACACTTGAGCGTAGATGTGCGTGTTCGTGCGATGCACGGCGAGACGCGCGACCTGCAGCTCAGCGATCTTGATACGCGTCTGGCGAGCGCGGCGCAGGCGAGATTGAGTCTTATCCATGATTGCGCACCCTTACTTCTTCTTCGTTTCTTTGAGGATCACAACCTCGTCGGAATAGCGCACGCCCTTGCCCTTGTAGGGCTCCGGCGGACGGTAACCGCGAACTTCCGCAGCCACTTGACCGACTTGTTGCTTGTTGATCCCCTTGATCACGATTTCGGTTTGCGTCGGGGTTTCAGCCTTGACGCCTTCCGGCATCTGGTGCACCACCGGGTGCGAGAAACCCAGCGACAGGTTCAGCTTGTCGCCTTGCGCTTGCGCACGATAACCGACGCCAACCAGCGTCAGCTTGCGCTCGAAACCCTTGGTCACGCCGTGCACGGCATTCGCGATAATCGCGCGCATCGTGCCCGACAGTGCATTTGCTTCGCGGCTTTCGTTGACCGGCGACAGATTCAGCGTGCCGTCGTTGTTCGCCACGTTCACGAGCGGATTGATCGCTTGCGTGATGGTGCCCAGCGGGCCCTTGACGGTGATTGCACCGTCGGCCAGCTTGACTTCCGCGCCTTGCAGCGCGATCGGGCTCTTACCTACTCGAGACATGTTTCTCTCTCCTCGGCTTTAAGCAACGTAGCAGATGACTTCGCCGCCGACGCCGGTAGCGCGCGCCTTGCGGTCGGTCATCACGCCCTTCGGCGTCGACACGATTGCCACACCCAGGCCGTTCATGACCTGAGGAATGTCGTTACGGCCGCGGTACACGCGCAGGCCAGGCTTCGACACGCGCTCGAGGCGTTCGATGACCGGGCGACCTGCGTAGTACTTCAGCGCGATATTCAGTTCGGACTTCGCACCTTCCGCCTTGACGGCGAAATCGTCGATATAACCTTCGTCCTTCAGGACTTGCGCGATTGCAACCTTGACCTTCGACGAGGGCATCGCGACCGATACCTTCTCGACCATCTGCGCGTTGCGGATGCGAGTCAGCATATCGGCGATAGGATCACTCATGCTCATTTACGTTTCTCCTATTACCAGCTCGCCTTGGTCAGGCCAGGAATCTCGCCACGGAATGCGATTTCACGAATCTTGTTACGCGCGAGGCCGAATTTACGGAACGTGCCACGCGGACGGCCCGTGATCGCGCAGCGATTACGCTGGCGAGTCGGGTTTGCGTTGCGGGGCAGTTGCTGCAGCTCAAGGCGTGCTTCGTAGCGCTCTTCTTCCGACTTGCTTTGGTCTTCGACGATCGCCTTCAGCGCTTCGCGCTTCGCTGCGAACTTCGCGACCAGGCGGGCGCGCTTCTTTTCACGTTCGATCAGTGCCAGTTTAGCCACGGTAACCTCAGTTTCTGAACGGGAACTTGAAGCTGGCGAGCAGAGCCTTTGCTTCGTCGTCGGTCTTCGCAGTCGTCGTGATGCTGATGTTCAGCCCACGCAGTGCGTCGATCTTGTCGTAGTCGATTTCGGGGAAAATGATCTGCTCTTTCACACCGATGTTGTAGTTGCCACGGCCATCGAAAGCACGACCCGACACGCCGCGGAAGTCACGCACGCGGGGCAGGGCAACGGTCACGAAACGGTCGAGGAATTCGTACATCGCTTGACCACGCAGCGTCACCATCGCGCCGATCGGGTAACCCTGGCGGATCTTGAAGCCTGCGATTGCCTTGCGCGCCTTCGTCACGACCGGCTTCTGACCAGCGATCTTCGTGAGGTCGCCAACGGCGTTCTCGATGATCTTCTTGTCAGCGATCGCTTCGCCAAGACCCATGTTCAGCGTGATCTTGGTGATGCGCGGCACTTCCATGACCGACTTGTAACCGAACTTCTCGATCAGGCCGGGCACAACCTTTTCTTTGTAAAACTCTTGAAAACGAGCCATTTTTTACTCCGCTGCGTCAGGCGCTCAGTACGGCACCGGTCGTCTTCAGGAAGCGAACCTTCTTGCCTTCCTCGACCTTGATGCCAACACGCGACGCCTTGCCATTCGCGTCGACCAGTGCGACGTTCGAAATATGCAGGGGCATCGTCTTCGCTTCCACGCCGCCCGTCGTACCCTTCATCGGGTTCGGCTTCACATGCTTCTTGACGAGGTTGATACCTTCAACCGTCACATGCTCTGCACCGACAGCCAGCACGACGCCGCGCTTGCCCTTGTCTTTGCCAGTGACGACGATGACTTCGTCACCTTTGCGAATCTTGTTCATCGCGACTCCTTACAGCACTTCCGGCGCCAGCGAAACGATCTTCATGAATCGTTCGCTACGCAGCTCACGCGTGACCGGCCCGAAGATACGGGTGCCGATCGGCTCGAGCTTGTTATTCAAAAGCACAGCGGCGTTGCCGTCGAACTTGATCAGCGAGCCGTCTTGACGGCGCACGCCCTTGGCGGTGCGAACCACCACGGCGTTGTAGATTTCGCCTTTCTTCACGCGCCCGCGCGGCGTTGCCTCTTTGACGCTCACCTTGATGATGTCGCCAATGCCGGCATAACGACGCTTCGAGCCGCCGAGCACCTTGATGCACAGAACTTCGCGTGCACCCGTGTTGTCGGCTACTTCGAGCCGAGATTCGGTCTGGATCATGGTTTGTCTTTCCCAACTTAATCCGGATGCACCACCATGATGCATTCGGTCAGTCTTGGTCCCGTCAGCCAATCGGCTGCTTGGGTTGGAACAGCAGCGACGGCAAACGAAACCCGCCATCGCAATTCGGTGAATCTTTCGGACAGGCAGGCGCCAGTCCGCTTCCCCCACCAACTTCGCCCGCGACGGGGCTCCCATAAAGAGGGAAGACCAGGATTATAACAAATAATCCTGGTCACGCAAGCAAAAACTTTGCGATTTCAAGCACTTCGCGGAGAAGTGCCTGTTACTGCCTACTGCACCGCCCGCTTAGATGACGCGAGCTGCTTCGACGAGGCGCGACACCGTCCAGGCCTTCGTCTTCGAAACAGGACGAGTTTCCTGGATTTCGACGAGATCGCCTTCGTTGTAGGTGTTCGCTTCATCGTGCGCGTGGTACTTCTTCGAGCGCACGACATACTTGCCGTAGATCGGATGCTTGACGCGGTGCTCGATCAGCACGGTGACGGTCTTGTCCATCTTGTTGCTGACGACCCGACCGACCAGCGTCCGCTTCAGCGAGGTTTTCACGCTATCGTTCATTTCTGGTTCGCCTTCTGAGTCATGACGGTCCGCACACGTGCGATGTCGCGACGAACCTTCTTCAGCTGGCTCGTGTTCGTGAGCTGCTGGGTCGCGAGTTGCATGCGCAGGCCGAATTGCGCCTTCAGCAGGTCCGCCAGCTCCTTGTTGAGCGCGGCCTGGTCTTTCTGGAGAAGTTCGGAAGCCTTCATATTTTCTCCTTAGGCGCCGAGCTGGCGCACGATGAACGCCGTCTTCAGCGGCAGCTTGGCTGCAGCCAGACGGAACGCTTCGCGTGCCAGTTCTTCGGTTACGCCGTCCATTTCATAGAGCATCTTGCCCGGCTGAATCTCGGCGACGTAGTACTCCGGGTTACCCTTACCGTTACCCATACGCACTTCGGCCGGCTTCTGCGAAATCGGCTTGTCCGGGAAGATCCGGATCCAGATGCGGCCGCCACGCTTGATGTGACGCGTCATTGCACGACGCGCCGCTTCAATCTGGCGTGCGGTCAAACGACCGCGACCGATAGCCTTCAGGCCGAATTCACCGAACGACACTGCGTTGCCGCGCGTCGCCTTGCCGGTGTTACGACCCTTCTGCTCTTTACGATACTTTCTGCGTTTCGGTTGCAGCATCGTTATTCTCCAGTCTTGCCGTCTTCGGGCTTGCCGGCGCCACGGCGCGGTGCGCCACGACGAGCACCCGGAGCGCCGCCTTCGCCGTCACGGCGCGGACGACGGTCGCCCGGACGCGCATTGCGACGCGGACGCTTGTCTTCGGCTACTTCTTCCACCACCGGTGCGTCGTTGCGGCCGAGCGTATCGCCCTTGTAAACCCACACCTTGACGCCGATGATCCCGTAGGTCGTCTTCGCTTCCGAGGTCGCGTAGTCGATATCAGCACGCAGCGTGTGAAGGGGCACGCGACCTTCGCGATACCACTCCGTACGAGCGATTTCGATACCGTTCAGACGGCCCGCGCTCATGATCTTGATGCCCTGAGCACCCAGACGCATCGCGTTCTGCATCGCACGCTTCATCGCGCGACGGAACATGATCCGGCGCTCGAGCTGTTGCGTGATCGAGTCAGCGATCAGCTGAGCATCGGTTTCCGGCTTGCGGATCTCTTCGATGTTGACGTGAACCGGCACGCCCATGCGGCGTTGCAGTTCCGTCTTCAGCTGCTCGATATCCTCGCCCTTCTTGCCGATGACTACACCCGGACGCGAGCTGTAAATCGTGATGCGCGCGTTCTTCGCCGGACGCTCGATGACGACCCGACCGACCGAAGCGTTCTTCAGCTTCTTCTTCAGGTATTCACGAACACCGATGTCTTCCTGCAGCATCGCCGCGAAATTGTTGTTGTTCGCGTACCAACGCGAAGCCCAATTGCGGCTGACAGCCAGGCGGAAGCCAGTCGGATGAATTTTCTGTCCCATCGTATGGCTCCTTAATTCCCGACCGTCACAGTGATGTGACAGGATTGCTTCTCGATGCGGTTACCGCGGCCCTTGGCGCGCGCGGTGAAACGCTTGAGCGATGCAGCCTTGTCGACGTAGATGCTCTTGATCTTGAGCTCGTCGATATCGGCGCCTTCGTTGTGCTCCGCATTCGCGATTGCCGACAGCACAACCTTCTTCACGATGCCAGCCGCCTTCTTCGGCGAGAACGTCAGAACGTTCAGCGCCTTGTCGACCGGCAAACCGCGGATCTGGTCAGCCACAAGGCGCGTTTTTTGCGCCGAGATGCGGGCACCGCGATGAATTGCTTTCACTTCCATCTTGATTGCCCCTTATTTCTTGGCCTTCTTGTCGGCTGCGTGACCCTTGAACGTACGGGTCAGTGCGAACTCGCCAAGCTTGTGGCCGACCATGTTTTCCGAGATGTACACCGGAACGTGTTGACGGCCGTTGTGAACAGCGATCGTCAGGCCGATGAAATCCGGCAGAATCGTCGAGCGACGCGACCAGGTCTTGATCGGCTTTTTGTCGCGCGAAGCTGCAGCCGCCTCAACTTTCTTCAGCAAATGGGCGTCGCAGAACGGACCTTTTTTAACAGAACGTGCCATTGCCTACTCCTTAACGCTTGTGACGGCGCTGGACGATCATCGTCGTCGTGCGCTTGTTGCTACGGGTGCGATAACCCTTAGCCGGCGTACCCCACGGGCTAACCGGATCGCGACCTGCAGCCGTCTTGCCCTCACCACCACCGTGCGGGTGATCAACCGGGTTCATCGCAACGCCGCGCACCGTCGGGCGGATACCGCGCCAGCGGTTCGCGCCAGCCTTGCCGATCTGGCGCAGGCTATGCTCTTCGTTACCGACTTCACCGATCGTCGCACGGCACTCGATGTGCACGCGGCGGATTTCGCCCGAACGCAGACGAACCTGCGCGTAGACGCCTTCACGTGCCAGCAGCATGGCCGACGTACCAGCCGAACGCGCCATTTGCGCGCCCTTGCCCGGCAGCATCTCGATGCAGTGGATCGTCGTACCGACCGGAATGTTGCGGATCGGCAGCGTGTTGCCTGCACGGATCGGCGCTTCCGAACCCGACATCAGCTGTTGGCCGACGGTCAGACCCTTCGGGGCGATGATGTAGCGACGTTCGCCGTCTGCGTAGAGCACCAGCGCGATGTTCGCGCTACGGTTCGGGTCGTACTCGAGACGCTCGACCTTTGCCGGGATGCCATCCTTCGTGCGACGGAAATCGACGATACGATAGTGTTGCTTGTGACCACCACCCTTGTGACGCGTGGTGATACGACCGTTGTTGTTACGGCCGGCGGTCGAGCTCTGCGAGTCGAGCAGTGCCGCGAACGGCTTGCCCTGGTGCAGGTTCTTGTTGACCACCTTGACCATCGCGCGGCGACCCGGCGAAGTCGGCTTAACTTTAACGATTGCCATGATTACTTGGCCTCCGCTTCAAAGTTGATTTCCTGGCCGGGCTTCAGGCAAACGTACGCCTTCTTCACGTCCTTGCGGCGGCCCATCGAACGGCCAAAGCGCTTTTGCTTGCCCTTCTGAACCAGCACGTTGACCGAATCAACTTCAACCTTGAACAGCAGCTCGACAGCCGCCTTCACTTCCTGCTTCGTGGCATCCGGTGCGACTTCGAACACGACTTGCTCGTTCTTGTCGGCAACCAGCGTCGCCTTTTCCGAGATCACCGGTGCGAGCAGGACCTGCATCAAACGATGATCGTTCTTGCGAATCTCGCTCATGACAGCAACTCCTCGATCTGGGCGACCGCAGCCTTCGTGACCAGCACTTTCTTGAAGTAGATCAGCGACAGCGGGTCAGCGTAGCGCGGCTCGACAATTGCCACGTGCGGCAGGTTGCGCGATGCCAGGTACAGGTTTTCGTCAACCGTGTCGGTGATGATCAGCACGGAGTCGAGACCCATGGTCTTGAATTTTTCGGCCAGCAGCTTGGTCTTCGGCGCTTCGAGGATGATGTCCTCGACGACCGACAGGCGGCCTTCACGGGCCAGCTGCGAGAAGATCGAGCAGAGACCTGCGCGATGCATCTTCTTGTTGACCTTGTGCGAGAAGTTTTCTTCCGGCGAATTCGGGAAGATACGACCACCGCCACGCCACAACGGGCTCGACGACATACCGGCACGAGCGCGGCCCGTACCCTTCTGGCGCCACGGCTTCTTGGTCGTGTGCTTGACTTGCTCACGATCCTTCTGTGCGCGGTTACCCTGGCGAGCATTCGCCTGGTAAGCAACGACGACCTGGTGGATCAGCGCTTCGTTGTAGTCACGACCGAACACGACGTCCGATGCGTTGACCACTGCACCTTCCTGACCATTTTCGTTCAGGAGCTTGAGTTCCATTATTTCGCCCCCTTGGTCTTGACGGCCGGCGTCACGAAGACCTTGCCGCCCTTCGCGCCCGGAATCGCACCCTTCACGAGCAGCAGCTTGCGCTCTGCGTCGATACGAGCGATTTCGAGGTTCTGCACCGTCACCGTCACGTCACCCATGTGACCCGTCATGCGTTTACCCGGGAAAACGCGACCCGGATCCTGCGCCATACCGATCGAGCCCGGCACATTGTGCGAGCGCGAGTTACCGTGCGTCGCACGGCCGGAGGAGAAGTTGTAACGCTTGATCGTACCGGCGTAGCCCTTACCGATCGACACGCCTTGCACGTCGACCTTCTGGCCCACTTCGAAAAGATCTGCACCGACCACGGCGCCATTCGACAGCTCAGCTGCCTTGGCCGCGTCAATGCGGAATTCCTTGAGGATTTCACCGGCTTCGACACCGGCTTTGGCGAGATGACCTGCCAGCGGCTTCGTCACGCGCGATGCGCGACGGGAGCCGAATGCAACCTGCACGGCCGTGTAGCCGTCGGTTTCAACAGTCTTGATCTGCGTCACGCGGTTGTCCGACACGTCCAGCACGGTGACGGGAATCGAATCCCCTTCCGCCGTGAAGATACGGGTCATGCCAACCTTGCGACCTACGAGTCCAAGGCTCATCATTTTCTCCATTCCCGACTGCGATTGGTCGGGGCTGATTTACAAAATGCCGGGCACGCAAGGCCCAACTTTTTTACGCGAATACGCGAAAAGCCAAGCATTATAGCCCGCCCTCGCGTTTTCCGCAAGCAATCAAAGACTTAGCGCCACCCGGCAAGCCGATCGGCGCTGGAAGCCTTACTGCAGCTTGATTTCCACGTCGACGCCAGCCGGCAGGTCGAGCTTCATCAGCGCGTCAACCGTCTTGTCGGTCGGATCGACGATGTCCATCAGGCGCTGGTGGGTGCGGATTTCGAGCTGATCGCGCGACGTCTTGTTGACGTGCGGCGAACGCAGGATGTCAAAACGCTGAATGCGCGTCGGCAGCGGCACCGGGCCACGGACGATTGCGCCAGTCCGCTTCGCGGTATCGACGATTTCGGCAGCCGATTGATCGATCAGACGATAATCGAAAGCCTTCAGGCGAATACGGATTTTCTGTTGCTGCATGACGATTCCTTGAAAGAGCGAGGCGATGTTGCATCGCCGGACACTAAAAGAACGTGAAACATGACGCCTGCGGGGAGCGAGACATCAGGTTCCGGATGGTACTTCCACTGCTAAGCCCGCGATTCTACACGAAATTCTGAAGCGGTGGTGCGAGTTTCTCGCCCCGCGCTTTGGCGTGACGGAAAAACAAAACCGGGTGCCAGCGCAAGCTGGACACCCGGTTTCGGCGGTACGGACTGCATACCGCGGAATCGCGGACCCCGCCGGGATCCGCGGATCGTCGATATTACTTACTCGATGATCTTGGCGACGACGCCGGCGCCGACCGTACGGCCGCCTTCGCGGATTGCGAAGCGCAGACCTTCTTCCATCGCGATCGGAGCAATCAGCTTCACCGTGATCGACACGTTGTCGCCCGGCATCACCATTTCCTTGTCCTTCGGCAGCTCGATCGAGCCCGTCACGTCCGTCGTACGGAAGTAGAACTGCGGACGGTAGTTGTTGAAGAAC
>NZ_NBYX01000026.1 GCF_002099195.1 Burkholderia puraquae
ACAACATGAAGAAGCCGGTCGTCGGCTTCATCGCGGGCGTCACGGCGCCTCCGGGCAAGCGCATGGGCCACGCCGGCGCGCTGATCTCGGGCGGTGCGGATACGGCCGAAGCGAAGCTGGAAATCATGGAAGCGTGCGGCATCACCGTCACGCGCAACCCGTCGGAAATGGGTCGCCTGCTGAAGAAGGCGCTGTAATATTTCCGCTGGGTTCGTCCTGCAGAAAACGCCGGCTTTGCCGGCGTGAGACTGCGAAAAAAAGCTGACACTTGACATCAGGGTTTGCGGCGGTCGAGTGCTGCCAAACTAAATAGTGCGATCGCTAGCTTGAGAATCTCGTGGCGCGGCGCACATCCTTGACCTCATCGCTTAACGCCTTGGTGTGCTCGCATGTCACTGGGGTCGCGTCGTCGCATCTTCAATTTCCTGAAACTTGACCCAGCCGAACGGCGATTGCCTCGTACAACCCGGTTGGGGTGCGGTGAATTCTGCTGCTGCCGAGAGGGCGAGCAATCGTCGCTAACTGAATGCGCTGATGCCTGCTAGCGGTGGGACTTCGTCGGTCCATTCCCGCGTGTCCGGAGAGATCTTCAACCGGCTGCCCTCGAGCTTGATGAGCCGGGTCAGTTTGCCGATTCCGGCCTGCCCGACGATCGTCCGGTGGCGCACGCAAGCAGCCAGGATTGAATCGATGATTCGCGACAAGCCGCACGCGTCCGTGCATGCCGAGCTTGCAGACACCGTTGTCCCGGTGCGACCGTTCGGCCGGTTCGGCTGGCCGTCTCGATGACTCGAGGCGCGCGGCGCCGCGGACAATGCGAACGCCATCCATCGATGCTGCCCCGCGAAGCATCGTCATGTGATCCGAAGATGTCGCTGCCCAACAAGCAAAGCTTTTCCGCGCTGTGAGCAAAGGTGGACAGTCCGTGAACGCCTATTGTTCGAGTAACGGAAATGCGCGCGACGCTCACACCAACGGCCCGCATACCGCAATAAGAGCCGATGCTTCGCCATGGGCAACTATCTAGGAGACGCAAGTGCCTGATACCACCGTGCAAGGCTATCCCGCTTCTGCGCTGTTCGACGAAGAGGCGGGGGCGATCGATCCCCCGGTCAACTCCTACCAAGGTATCTACGAGCAGGAACTGGACCGCATCTTCGGGCGGTCGTGGTTTTTCATCGCTCACAAGAAACATATTCCCACGACCTACTGGCGGCTCGCGCGGCCTCAGTTTGCAGTTCGCCGAGTCGCTCGGCGAACTGGGTGCGCGCGTTGTGCTCTCGGCTCGAGAAATCGGCGAATTGCAAGAGGCACAGGCGCATTTGAATTCGCTGGGCATCGAAGCGGATTTCATCGCAGCGGACGGTGCGGTCAAGATAGATATTCATCGCTTGGCCAACGAGACGCTCGCTAGATTGGGACACGTCGATATCCTCGTAAGCAATGCGGGTGCAGTGTGGAGTGCGCCGGCGGAGGATCATCCCTTCGACGCATCGGACAAGGTGATGGATCTCAGCATCCGGGGCCTCTTTCTACTTACCCAGCAAATCGGTAAGTGATTGATGATCCCGCGCGGGTATGGCCGAATTGTCGACATCGCATCGATCGCTGGGCTCAGAGGTAATTCGCCCGACCCCATGAGCACGATTGCCTACAACGCGAGCAAGGGGGGGCGTCGTGAATTTCACTCGGGCGCTGGCGGGCGAGTGGGAACGGCGCGGGATTACTGTCAATGCGATCGCCCCGGGCTTTCTCCCTTCGAACATGACGCGCGGGTTGCTCAATAAGTTGAGCGCCGATAGCGTCGCCGCGGAAGTGTCGTTGCGCCGTATCGGCGACAGCGAAGATCTGAAGGGGGCGGTCGCATTGTTCGCATCGGATGCCGGCAAGCACATCACGGGGCAAATCCTTGCAGTAGATGGCGGCGCGACTGCCGTGCTCTAGTTTGACGAGAGGAGATACAGATAATGAAGGCAATACAAATCGCACGTACCGGTGGACCGGAGGTGCTCACGCTGGTCGACATCGAGGCGCCCAAGCCTCGTGTTGGAGAACTACTGGTCAAGGTGGACGCCGCCGGCGTTAATTTTGCCGATACAGTCCGTCGCCGAGGTGCATTTTATCCCGCCCCAACACCCCTTCCGATCGTACTGGGAAGCGAGATATGTGGAACCGTCGTGTCCGTTGGCGATGGAGTGACCGGCTGGCAGCCGGGTTCGAGGCTTATCGGCCTGTTCGATCACGGCGGCTATGCCGAGTACGTCATTGTCGAAGCGCGTAGTGCGATTCCGATTCCGGAAGATGCCGACTCATCCATTGCGGCGGCCATTTTCGTGCAAGGCATGACCGCGCTGCTGGTGCTTGACGACGTCGGCGGTCCCGTGACGGGCCGTAACGTGCTCGTCGAAGGCGCGGCCGGCGGCGTAGGTGGATTGGCGGTGCAAATTGCGCGATTGCTCGGTGCCCGTCATGTCATCGGCGCGGTGAGTTCCCCGGACAAGGGCGAACTCGCCCGTGAGCTAGGCGCGACTGGCACGGTCAACTATACGGAGCCGGGCTGGGAAGAGGCGGCGCGTGCCCTCACGAACAACGAAGGCTTCGATCTCATCCTCCATGTCCAGGGCGGCGAGGCACTCGCTCGCGAGCTGGCTCTTCTCAGGCCTTCCGGGCGCATCGTCGCGTACGGCGCGGCTTCCAACGAGCCGATGCTCGTGGATGCGGCCCACCTGCTTGGGGGCAACCTCGGTGTCTGCGGCTTCTATCTTGGGGTGCACCTCGCTGACGCCGAGCGAATGAAACGACAGTTCTCCCGCCTGATGGGATGGGTCGAGTCCGGGCAGATCACGGTGCCGATCGGCGGGTGTTTCCCTCTTTCCGAGGCGGCTCACGCACATGCGTTACTTGAATCTCGCCGATCAACGGGCAAGCTGATCTTGAAACCGTGATGCCCGGTGTGGCAGCAAACTTGAGCTAAGTCGAGCAAACGCCCACGCACATTGCGCTGAACAAACTGCATCGGAGGTTCGTGAAGCGTCCTCCGCTCAACAACCGAAGAGGAGATGTACATGAGTCATTCATACAGTGGAGGGTGCGCCTGCAAGGCGATTCGCTACGAGTGCTCGGCCGAGCCGATTTTCTCATTGAACTGCCATTGCCGTGACTGTCAACGTGCAACCGGCAGTGCTTACGCCTCGGTGCGGATCGTGCCGGCTCCCGCGTTTCGGATCGTATCGGGCGAGCCACGATATCACGGGGTGAAGAGTGATCTCGGCCACGACGTGGAGCGTGGCTTTTGCCCCGATTGCGGATCGCCCATCCTTGGAAAGATCGCGGAGAAGCCCGAGATTGTGCTGATTTTCTGCGGCAGTCTCGATGATCCTAGCCAGTACTCGCCCTCGATGGACTTCTACACCACCAGTGCTCAGCCGTGGGACTTCATGGATCCGGCGCTGGCGAAATATGCCAAAGGCCTGCCCAACGCATAACGCGTTGCTTAAACCCAAAGGAGACGAACGTGCTGCGACTGAAAACTGAACTGAACTTGCCGGACGTTTGCCTGACCGGTTTCGAAACGCCGCTGTCCGAGGAGGAGCGCGCCGTTCAGGAAACGCTTCATCGGTTTGCTAAGGAAGTCCTCCGCCCAACGGGCACGGAGCTGGACAAGATGACCGCGGAGCAGGCCATTGCGCCAGGATCGCCCTTTTACTCGGTCTTTACAGAGTTCGCGAAGCTCGGCGTAGATCCCGCGCTGTTCGCTTCGCTGCCCGCCGAGACGGCGTTGCGCATGGAATCGATGATCGCCGAGGAGCTCGGATGGGGCGACAGCGGGCTTGCCCTGTCGCTGGGGATCGCCAACTTCCCCATGCAACTGGCTGTTACGGCCGGCAAGCAGGAACTGGTCGAGCTGTGTGCCGGCCGCATCGGGTGCTGGATTGGAACGCAGCCCGACCGGGGCAGTGACTTCCAGGTGTTCGACATCGAACGCGATTGGCCGCAAGGCACGCCGGGTAATCAAGGCAACCTGTGGGCGAAGGTGGGCGACGACGAGATCGTGATCAACGGACAAAGCTCGGCCTGGGTATCCAACGGCGCCGTTGCGCAAGTGGCGATCGCCTATATGGGCGCGGACTATGGCGATGGACGGCTTGACAAGAACGGCCTGCCGTACGGTGTCGGGGTGATCATCCCTCTCGACCTTCCCGGGGTCTCGCGCGGCAAGCCGCTTGAAAAAATCGGCCTGCGCGCGCTTCCTCAAGGGGAAATTTATTTTGACAACGTTCGTGTTCCGAAACGTTTCGCCGTCGCGTTGAAAGACGAGTACTACGGCAATTTTGCTTCCGTGTGGTCTTACGCTGGAGCACACACGTCGCCGATATTCGTGGGCGTCGCCCGCGCGGCGTTCGAATTGGCGCTGCAGTACTGCCATGAACGTAAGCAGGGCGGAAGGCTGCTGATCGATCATCAACTGACCCGTTATCGTCTCGGCGACATGCTGCGCCGGATTGAACTGGCTCGCGCGACGGCTCGGCGCTCACTCGCGTTTGCACGCCTTTCGGAGCGGGTCCACCCCTATGTCACCGCAGCGAACAAGGTGACGGTAACCGAAGAGGCGATGAAAGTGGTCCACGAGGCGCTTCAGCTTTTCGGCGCGGTGGGCACGACACGCGAATATCCCATCGAGAAGCTGTTCCGCGACACCCGTCCCTCCCTTATCGGGGATGGCGAGAGCTACACGGTGACCATGCGCCTTGGGCTTCTTTGTCAGCAGCTCTATGCAGAGGGTTGGAGCAATCCCTGATCCGTCGAAATGCCGCGTACAACTTCGCGAATTCCCCGATTCGCGGGGATGAAAACGAACGCGCCTATTTCTTACTGCGCGCTTTCCTGCCCCGCCGCGACGCGAAAGCCGCCCGAAGGCCAGGTAGGCGACGGGCGTGGCGGACAGGTGCGCCAGGGCAATCTACCCGAACCGTTGGAGTGAGTGTGATGGATCAGCCGATTCTTGATTTAAATGGCAAGGTGGCGTTGGTAACTGGTTCCGCACAAGGTCTTGGTGCGGAGATCGCGACTACTCTGGCGCGCCAAGGCGCAAGAATAATCGTGTCGGATGTCCTGGAGGACTTGGGCCGAACGACTGCACGAGCTATTCAAGGGGCGCAATTCGTCAAACATGATGTAGTGAGCGAGCCTGACTGGCAGAGAGTTGTCCAATTCGCCGTTGAGACGCACGGTCGTCTGGACCTCGTAGTGAACAATGCCGGGATAGAAGCTTTTTCGCTTCTCGAGAATCTCACCGTTGAGCAATTCCAGCGCGTTCAGAGGGTGAATCTGGAAGGAACGTTCCTCGGCACAAAGTGGGCGATTCGAGTGATGAAACCAGGCGGTAGTAGCGGGCACGGCGGCAGCATCATTAATATCTCGTCACTGGCCGGTATCGTCGGTACGTTTGGTTTGAGTGCGTATTGTGCCGCTAAGGGCGGCGTTCGCCTCTTGACCAAAGCCGCCGCCATTGAATGTGCGCACCTTGGTTATGGTATTCGAGTTAATTCGATTCACCCGGCTGTCGTCGAAGGGGGGATGGGAAAATCCGTTGTCAAAAGCCTTGTGGACTCGGGATTGGCTCCGGACGAGCACGTAGCGGAAACCCTCCTGGCAAGCACTCATCCTATGGGATTCGGAAAGCCAAAGGATGTCGCGGATGCAGTTTGTTTCGTGGCTTCAAGCCACTGGATGAATGGGGCCGAGTTGGTTTTGGATGGCGGAGCCAGCGCTCAGTAAAGGGCCGCGCAGGTGGCCGAGCATGGTGGTTCGGCCGCTGCGGAAGAGCTTGCCTTGCTAGTTCAATGTGACGCGCATAGGTACCCCTTCGAGTACATCACTCGCAAGTTAGTGGACTCGCCGGAACTGAGCAGTTTCAAGCACCGACGAGCTTCTTGACATGAAACATTACCGTAAGCGGCTCGGCGCGGCCGGTCCCCGATTCACGCGCGCGTGGAGCATGATGTGAGGGGTTGGGGAAGTGTGGATCACGTTAGATCGTGCCCACGATCTATCCAGATTTACCTGGCAATCGGATGTAAAAGGCTGGTCTAGGCCAAACAGACGGCGTCAGATTGTCTGACTCAGTTCGGCCAATTTCAGACGTTAGACGCGACCACTTAATTGGTCGACAATTGGATCCACCTCCTACTTGCGCAACATGCTCGGGTACCGACATGAAATCGCTGTCCCCTTCCGATTGTTCGACGTGGCTGAAAAACGAAGAATGTATTGAAGCGCCGTACGGGAAGGCCGGACTAGGCCACACATCGTATTTGCAATTCGCAGTGCCGGAAAACGATGGGGCAGCTTCCGTGATTGTCGACGGCATTCGCAGCTATCTTGAACCGCCGAGAACCTGTTTGCTCCAGGTCACGGATTGGTCGAGGTATGGGGAGCTTGAGAATTCACTATTAGAGGAAATGGAATCGACATGCTCCGGCAAGCTAAACCCGTGGGACGGCTTTGGCCAACTCTTCGAGGCCAGCGAAGCAGATGACGTGCTTGGGTGTTGCGCCACAGTGCTTCGTTGCGGCATGAGCGCATACATCTACATACCGCTAAGAGCCACATTTCTTCTTTGGGAGGGGGATCGTGTCGATCTTTGGGCTAGCGCATCTGTGGCACGGAATCAGTTTCTGCAGCGCTTAAGAAGCGAAGGGGTACGCATTACAAGCAGCCAAATGGTGACTTCACAGATGTTTAGAAGCGAATGAACGACGGCTATCGGTCGATACCACTGACCGCTGCGGGTCGATCACGGTCCTTGATGAAGTGACGACGAAGCAATCTCAGACTTAATCTGACGCTGACTGAGAGATCAGGTCTTGACTACGCGTCAGATAGTCTCCTTGGGCGGAGTGGGTGGCTTCAGTTTGTCAGCCAGGTTCCAGGGCAACAGTTCGTCGATGCGAGTGGCGACGTGATCAGTAATGTAGGTCAGGACGTATTCCAGATAGGCGCGCGGGTTGATACCGTTGAGCTTGCACGTCCCAAGCAGACTGTACATTGCGGCGGCCCGCTGGCCTCCGCTGTCGGAGCCGGCGAACAGGAAGTTTTTCCTCCCAAGGCTCACGCAGCGCAGAGCGTTCTCAGCCAGCGCGTTGCTGATCTCGGCTTGCCCGTCCTCGCAGAACAACGTCAGAGCGTTCCAGTGATTCAGCGAATACTGGATCGCGCCGGCCAGCTCCGACTTGCGCGACAGCGTTGCGAGCTTGCCCCGGATCCTCGCTTCGAAGGCCTCCAGCAGCGGCTTGCTTTTCTCATGCCGCACGCGCTGTCGTTCATCGGGCGGCTTGCCACGGATGTCGGCTTCGATGCTGTAAGCTCGCCGATCATTTCGAGCAGCCTCTTGGTCTCGTCTGTCGGCGTGCTAGCGTGGACCTCGTAGTATTTTCTCCGCGCGTGGTCCCAACACGCAGCCTCGCGGATTTTGCCGTTCACGTACAGTTCGTCGAAGCCGCCGTATGCATCGGCCTGCAGGATG
Organism: Burkholderia puraquae; assembly: GCF_002099195.1. Taxonomy (GTDB): domain Bacteria; phylum Pseudomonadota; class Gammaproteobacteria; order Burkholderiales; family Burkholderiaceae; genus Burkholderia; species Burkholderia puraquae. Next base: position 7,526 of record NZ_NBYX01000026.1, read on the forward strand.
CCTTTGAATCCGGCGAGATGGGTCTGGGGATGGATGCCTTTGCGATCGGGCGAGTACGCGAACCACACCGCGGCCAGCTCCGTCGAGCCCGAACGGCTGTCGTCGCGCACGTACACCCAGAGCCGTCCGGTCTTTGTTTTCTTGTTGCCCGGCGCAAGCACGGGGATCGGCGTGTCGTCCGCGTGCAGCTTCGTGCCCGCCATCGTGTACCGGCGTAGTGCGTCGGTCAGCGGGCGGCAGAGCGCCTCGCATTGCCCGACCCAGCGGCCCATGCTGGCGCGATCCAGCGTCACACCGTCGCGCGCGGCGATCTCCGATTGGCGGTACAGCGGCGCATGATCCGCGTACTTCGATACCAGGATGTCGGCAAGTAGACTCGGATGGGCGATGCTACGCTCGATCGGCAACCCCGGCATTGACGGCTGCTCGATGTGGCCACCGCTGGGACAGACCATCTTGTGCCGGATTGTGCGAATCACCTTGAACATCGCCGCGACGCGGGCGAGCTGTTCGGAGACGTCCTCGCCGAGGTTCTGCATGGCGCCGTCGCACTTGGGGCAGATCGAATCCGGTTTGAGCACGCGCTTTTCACGCAGCAGGTGTGGCGGCAGCGGCTCCCGGGCCGCCGACTCGCCACCTGTCGCTGGATTTTCTCGGCGGACCTTCGCATGCTGCGCGTCGGCGACGCCGTACACGTCAACAACAACGGGAGGACCAAATATGTGCAAACGGTCGCCGATGGGCGTTGGACGGACAACTTGCTTGCGCTTCCTGACCGGTAAGCAACTTCAATCAGCTACGGAGTAGACCAATGACCAACAAGATCTTTGTTGAGCGTCGCCTCGATGAAGGCGATTACGCAGTTCGTCGTCCGCATTCGCAACGGGCAAGTGCAACTGCCACGACGCAACGCGAAGCGATTGAACGTGCACGCGAACTCAACCCGAGCGGCCCCGTGCTGGTGGAGCGGGTGCGTATTACGAGTGCCGGGAAGCCGGACAAGTGGCGGAAGCCCTGACGCATTTGATGATGGCTCCCGTCAATGCTAGTCCCGCCGAGTAGAGTGGTGAGCGGAGGTGGCGTGGGAGGCCACTTCCGCTATAGTGCTCGGCCAATCTTGACGAAAATCGATCGATAGACCGCCACATCTTGGGAAGAACCAAGCCTATTAGCGAGTGCTCGTATTTCTTGTCAATTCAGCGGCTTTTGCTCAACTTGTATGGCAAAAATGAAGCGAGCAATCATGGCGGAATGATTTGCACGCCGTTGATTTTATTCATGTATGCCGCTCAACTTAACTGAAAAACGATAGCCGGTGTCGTTGGTCGTTAAAACCGAGCGGATTGACATCTAAGACGAGCGAGGGGGCCCCTGCGCGGTAGTGGTTGATGTACTGCACATTTGCCACGCTGTTCATTGCGCAGGCGTATGGCGTTCATCTGTCGTTCGTGCAGCAGTTGTCGATGCTTGCCCTCCTGATGCTGACCGGCAAAGGCATGGCCGGGGTGCCGCGCGCCTCCTTGGTCGTCATCGCCGCAACACCGGGTCGGTTCAATATCCCCGAGGCCGGGCTGCTCCTCATCATCGGCGTTGATCATTTCCTGGACATGGGGCGCACGGCGACCAATGTGCTGGGTAATGCGGTCGCCTCGGCCGCGGTCGCGAAATGGGAAAACGTGCTCGTGCCGTCGTCCGCGGATGTTTCGGTCGACGATGCCGGCGGACATCACAAGGACGGGATTCGCTCGGACGAAGAAGGGCTTATCCCTGTCGCCAGAAACTGTCGAAGCGGATTCGCGACCGCTATCCGGAAGCCAGGAAATGCGTGATTAGCTCGGCCGGCCGACCAACTGCTTCATTGGTGTCCGAGCAGGCTGCGACGACGAACTGTGCACACGGGAAGCAAGTGGACAGGCGGTGGCGCGAAAGCTGGACGACGGCAGGGTGCCTCTGTGCAAGTGGAGGAACTGGTTTACTCGGCCGAGAGGCTCTGCATCCATGAAACGCGACACCGGTGTTGATGTCCACGCGGAAAGGACCCGTCAGGCAGCTTTGGACCTGCGCCTTGTTGACGCGCCTTCTTCGATTCTCGCCAGTACACGCTTGCCCGAATCCACCACTGTCGAATCATGTGTCACCTGATAGCGCACAATCATGCCTTCTACGCAGAGCATCGCATCTGCGGCGACGGTAGCAGGCGACTGGAGCCCGAGGCGGCCAGCAAGTTCAGAAATGTACTGCTCAAGTGCGTGCTTGTGGGATACGGCCTGCTGAAGGTGCCCCGGGTCTCCCGTCGATCCGGCTTCGGCGACCACATTGATAAAGGCGCAACCACGGAAGTCTTCCTGCGCAAACCATTCACCCAAGGCTTCCGCGATGACGGACAGCTCGGCACGCTGAGCAAAACGAGCCTCCACCTCTTCGACAAACCAGTGCATCCAGAACTCATGACGACGGTCCAGGAACGCTGCAATAAGTTCGCTCTTGGAGGCGAAGTGCCGGTAAAGCGACATTTTTGCGACGCCTGACTCGGCGATGATCTTGTCGATGCCCGTGGCACGAAACCCGTCCTGATAGAACAGGTGCGCCGCGGTTTCCAATATCCGGTCGCGTGCGGAGGGTTGTGACATTTCGGCCCCTTTTTTGCCAAATCATGCCTCCATTATGGCAGACAGACCTGTCTCTGCACAGGCGCCGAGAGGCACGGAAATTTCTTGACAGACAGACCTGTCTACATCAATATTGAGACAGACCTGTCTCAATCACTCAAGATCGGTACGTCAAGGAGGCTGTCATGTGCCCCTCAGATTGCGAAGTCACTGCCCTTCATCAAGCTCTGCAGGCCGATAAGTCGAATCCGGCCACATGGCGCTGGTACAGCGACCTGGTCGAAAACCAACGACTCGCGCTTCGCCTCAAAGAGGACCAGTGGGTCGTCGCGATTGACGGCAGCGACTTTGCATCCGCCGAGGGCCTGTACGCGGCCGTGCGTTGGGCGCACATCATGACGCACTCGGGCGGTTACATCACCTTCGCGGTGTAAGCGGGCGTAGTCCGCCCTGCACATGGGCGAGTCGCCAGACTAAGCGATCGAGAACACGCAGCACTGCTCTTATCCACCCTTCGGCCCGGTATCGGGTCTTCATCCACCAGCCACTGAGGTAACACCATGTCGACCAACACTGAACTCCGTCCGCCGCTTCCGCCGTTCACGCTGGAAACTGCCATCGAGAAAGTCCGTCTCGCAGAAGACGGCTGGAATTCGCGCGACGCCGCCAAGGTCGCGCTCGCCTATTCGCTCGACACGAAATGGCGCAATCGCGCAGAGTTCGCGAACAATCGAGCGGAAGCGCAGGCGTTCCTCGAGCGCAAATGGAAGAAGGAGCACGAGTATCGTCTGATCAAGGAACTGTGGGCATTCGGCGGCAATCGCATTGCCGTGCGCTACGCTTACGAATGGCACGACGACTCGGGCAACTGGTTCCGCTCCTACGGCAACGAGAACTGGGAGTTCGGCGAGGATGGCCTCATGCAACGCCGCTATGCGTGCATCAACGATATGCCGATCAAGGAATCCGAGCGCAAGTATCACTGGCCCTTGGGCCGTCGGCCGGATGATCATCCCGGCTTGTCGGATCTCGGCCTCTAATAGCTAGGCTGATCGTATCGCTTCAATTGGAAACACGCGGGGAAACGAAGACAGCGGTGGGGCAGTCTCTGCGACGACGGCCTCCCGAAGCTTGGTATGACGGAGCAACCCCACCCAGCTTGGGACTTCCAGGGTGTCTTGCTGTCCTTCTCACCTAGTCTGCCCTCTAGCGATGGCTGCCCACTCCATGTGGGCAGTAAGCCTAGCAGCCCTTGCCTCTGGAATCCATTGCGTCTCCTCGGGTGGATAACATACGGACTGAATGGCATCCTGTTTGCATTCGGAACGGAGAACCTTGGTGGGAAGGAGCTTCCGCAAACACTAGGCTTCGGCAGCGGGATGGCTTGTGATGCAGGCCGTGCGAGTGGCAAGGCACAGGATGCGGGATGCAGGCGGATGCACGCCCATAGACCCCACTCGCTCTCTCACTCGAATCCAAGGGTTGACCAAAAAGAGCGCAACGGGGCTTTTCGCACGTCTCCACAACAGCCGCTCATTGTCGCGCGCAGCTTTTGCAGACGTCGCAAAACAGCAGGATAACGAAATAACGCGGCACAGCGACATTATGGTTGGTGCGTCCAAACTCGTGCAGTACGGATCGCGCCTTGGTTGCGCGGCGCGCTCTACTTTCGAGTCGGTAGAGTTGGTGCCGATCGACTCAATTATGTCAAACGAAAATATTGAATCACCGCTCGACCACTTCCTTGGCTGGTACTCCTCACTGCCGACGGAACAGCAAGAAATCATCGCCTTGAGTGCGCATTTCATTCCAGGTTTCAACATTGATGTCGCAGAAGCGATCGAGAAGAACAACGCTGCAGTTCTCTTTGCTGATCGTGTTGTGTCATATAGAGACCGCTCATCGAGCGAACGCTGTGCGGCAACGGTCCTTCACTTGTGCCTCGAACATATCGCGTTTGCTAACCAAGGTACCGGCAATTGGCGTGAGCGACAGGCAGCCCTTCGCGAGTATGCCGACGACTTTGGATATCCGGCGCTTCACGATGCAGCAAACGCTGCACAATTTAAGCACGCGCAGTGGGTGCAAACTCGCAAGAAGTGGAATCAGCTGAAAGCTGGCCCGTTCTCCATTGATGCCATCTCAAACTTTCGGGTCTTCGGTCCAAGTGGAGCAGCCCCCTGAAACGCCGGACACGGTCATCAACCTACGATAACGGGCAGGCATACGACTGTGGCTTTGACCAACACTGTTGTAAGACTCGGGCAACACATCGCCCGGCGTTTCGCCGCCGAGCAAATGAACGATCGAAGATGCGCGCGACCGCACAACATCGAGCGGGAGGTCGATGGCAAGCAGAAAAGGCGGACACGATGATCGCTCGAACGAAGGTCATTAGGAAAGTCTACGAACCAAAATAATTTCCCTCGGCGCGAGCGTACTAACGGCCCGGTTCGGCGTATCCGCAACCCATCGACGACCTCCCTCACGATCGGCTTGGATGCGGGCGTTGATTCGATGGATGAAGGATGGACGCGAATTTCAATAGCGTCCAAGACTGGTTTGCGATAGATTCGATAGGAATAGCCAATAGGTGAGGGGATTCCCGTGCTGCTACGTCATATCCGTTACTTCCTTGCAGTAGCAGAACAGAAGAACTTCACGCGCGCTGCCGAGGCGCTTCATGTATCGCAGCCCACCTTGTCGCAGCAGATTCGGCAGCTCGAGGACACCTTGGGAACACAGCTGTTCGACCGTTCAGGCAGAGCCGTTCAACTGACCGACGCGGGAGAGGCGTGGATGCGTTACGCCAAGCTCGCGCTACAGGACCTTGATGCAGGTGTGAGGGCGATACACGACGTGGCGGAACTGAGCCGGGGCAGCCTGCGTTTCGCAGTAACGCCGACCTATACGGCTTCCTTGGTCGGGCCGGTCGTCGATGGTTTTCACCAGCTGCATCCTGGCATCAGGATCGATATCCGCGAACTCACACAGGATCAGATGGAGGCGCAGCTTGCGGACGACAGGCTTGATATCGGTGTCGCATTCCATCCGGCCTTTTCGGTCGACATCGAAAGCCAACCCCTCTTCGCGGAAACGCTGAGCCTGGTGGTAGGCCGCAACCACCCGCGTGCCGCACGCCGCAAGGCACTCGCGGGGCCTGACTTTGGCAAGGAGCCGTTGGTCTTGCTGAACGACACATTCGCGACGCGCCGGTTCATCGATGAGCATTTTGCGCGTCACGCTATTCGACCGCTTGTCGCAATCGAAGTGGATACGATCGGTGCAATCGTTGAGATCGTGCGTCGCGGGCAGCTGGCGACGGTTCTCCCTGATCACATCGCACGCGTGCAAGAGGGCCTACATCCCGTGCCGCTCGATCCCCCTCTGCCAACGCGTACGGCTGCCGTCTTGGAGCGCAAGGGTGCGTATCGCACTGCGGCAAGCAGGGCGTTCTTACAACTGCTGACTGAGCGGTTTGGAGAGCCGACGTGACCACCACCGACATCGACGGCGTTGCGTAGTTGAGTGACTTGCTTCGAAGCTGATGCAGCGCGAGCGGATTGGCCCGCAACAGCGCGTTTTGCCGAGATCGTCGACGGGAACCCCGCATTTGCTGACTCGTCTCCGCCTCGGTAACGATCCGACATTTGGGTGGCGACCGGCCTTGGCGCAGCCGCGTTAGCAGGCGCGCCGACCCCGACACCTTCCACTGCTGGGCGCTTAGTCAAACCGTTAACCGAGTGTTTGCTGGCCGTAGATTCGGCGGCATCGGCAAAGCCGATGTGGGCTGCGATCGAGGAAGTGTTCACGATCGAATTCGGCGTGATTGTTGCCGCGTTGGATGCTGCAACTGGCGATTCGCCGGACATAAACACATCGAGGCGACTCCCCCTTTGTGAGACGGCGTACGACTCGCTTCGTCGCAGCCGCTTGGTCTGGCGTCACGAGCCGTGGAAAACCGTATCGTTCAGGCGTTGCAGCGTACCGTCCTGCTCGGCCTGGATCAGCTCGTTGATCACGTCGCGACGGGTCAGTGCGCGCTGGGCTTCCGGAGCCGCATTCCGCTGAATCAACGGCGCAGCGGAGTGGTAACCCTGTGAGGCCGCTTCTGCGGAAGAGGCAGCAAACGCGGTCGTGGTGGAAGCCGCCAGCGTGAGTGCCGACAGGACGTAAGAAATGTGGCGGATGCTCTTGTTCATGATGTTTCCCTTTCCTTGTTTCGATATAAATTAAGTAATGCTAAAAGTAATGATGTTGCGGTTCATAGTTTCTGCTAGCCGAATCACCGGACGAGATTCGCGCACCACCCGACAAAACTAGCAGTACCAGTGAACTTCAATACACGCCCAACAATCCGTCGTTCTTCGCAACAGGATCGTCGGGCGCTAATCGCTCACCGCGGCTGTAGCGATCCGGGCTTCAAAGCCCCAACTCGCTCAGCCCCGGATGATCATCCGGCCGACGGCCCAAGGGCCAGTGATACTTGCGCTCGGATTCCTTGATCGGCATATCGTTGATGCACGCATAGCGGCGCTGCATGAGGCCATCCTCGCCGAACTCCCAGTTCTCGTTGCCGTAGGAGCGGAACCAGTTGCCCGAGTCGTCGTGCCATTCGTAGGCGTAGCGCACGGCAATGCGATTGCCGCCGAATGCCCACAGTTCCTTGATCAGACGATACTCGTGCTCCTTCTTCCATTTGCGCTCGAGGAACGCCTGCGCTTCCGCTCGATTGTTCGCGAACTCTGCGCGATTGCGCCATTTCGTGTCGAGCGAATAGGCGAGCGCGACCTTGGCCGCGTCGCGCGAATTCCAGCCGTCTTCCGCGAGACGGACTTTCTCGATGGCCGTCTCCAGCGTGAACGGCGGAAGCGGCGGGCGAACTGCTGCGGGTGAAGTCATTTCGGATCTCCTTGTGGGGGACAGCGCATTGTTGGTGCTCGACGTGGAGCGCGGCCCCGTCATCGTGCAACCCGAGAGGGCAAGGCCGCCCGAAGCAAGCGCGGCACCGGTGCTCAGTAAGAATTTTCGTCTTTGCATCATGGGTTCAGAACGGCTTGGTCGGCAGATACTTGCCGTTGAGCGTGATGACGGCACGCTCGCCACCTTCCGGGTCCGGAACCTTCTGGATATCGAGTTTGAAGTTGATCGCGCTGATGATGCCGTCGCCGAATTTCTCGTGAACCAGCGCCTTCAACGTCGAGCCGTACACCTGCACCATTTCGTAGAAGCGGTAGACGGTCGGATCGGTCGGCACGCCACCCGGAATGCTGCCCCGCACGGGAATGGTTTGCAGCAGGCGCACGGCGTCGTCGTCGAGCCCGAGGCGTTCGGCGACGAGCTTCGCCGCATTCTCCGGCAGCGCATGCTGACCGAGCAGCGCGGCTGTCGTGTATGCGAGGCTCAGGCCAGTGCCTTCGTTGATGGCTTCGAACGTGAGGTTTTTGCGCACCTTCGCGTCGACGATCTTTTCCGTCAGAGCTTCGCGTGCGTTCGGTGTGACTTGCGATTGGGTCATGATGTTGCTCCTTGAGTAAATCAACCTGGTGAGATCGGCAGTCGGTGTGACGAGCCGGGAATCAGAGCGCAGCCACGCACTCGGCGGGCGTCGCGGTGACATCGGGATGCGCGGCGAGCGGCACGAACTGGCGAGTCGCGGCGTCGAGCGCGTCGATCGAGCCGGATTCGATGTCGTAGACCCATCCGTGCAAATTGAGGCGGCCTTGCGCAAGTCCCAGTGCAACGGAGGGATGGGTCTTGAGATTGTCGAGCTGTGCGATGACGTTCTCGCGCACCATCGAGTCGACGCGCTCGCGCTCGCCTGCATGTTCACGCGCCTCGTTGACGAGCTTCGCCGAGTCGGCGTAGCGCAGCCAGTTCGCGACGGCGGGCATATGGTCGAGGCACTTGCACGTTGCGACGGCCGTCATCGCGCCGCAGTCCGAGTGGCCGCAGATCACCACATCCGTCACGCCGAGCGCGGCCACTGCATATTCGACGGTAGCCGACACACCGCCCGGCTCGGGACCGAACGAAGGCACGATGTTGCCGGCGTTGCGGATCACGAACAGATCGCCCGGTTCGCGCTGCGTGACCAGTTCGGGAACCATGCGGCTATCGGAACAGGAAATGAACAGGGTGCGCGGCGTCTGGCTGGTGGCCAGCTTGCGGAACAACTCCCTGCGTGCGGGCATGATGTCCCGTTGAAACTTCAGAAAACCGTCGATGATCTCTTGCATGGTCAGCTCCATTCAGTCTGGCGTTCGTCGCCGCGTCGGTCAGTGCGATGCGTTGAATGGAGAATGGACCTGTTCCGTCATAGCGTCCAAGACGGGTTTGTGATGGTAACCATAGGAAATACCAATTGTTATCGCGGACGGTTATCGCGGACGAGGAAATTCGCCGTGCTGTTGTGTGATGTCCGTTACTTCCTGGCCGTCCCGGAACACCGCAATTTCACGTGCGCCGCCGAGGCACTGCACGTTTCGCAGGGGGCCCCTGCGCGGTACGGAGTGGCGTGCCCTGACGTTCAGTAAGCCCGCGGCGCATACGCACAAGACCCCCCCTAGATTTCCGGTGACGTGGCGAAATGGTCACGGAGTCAACAAGGCGAACCTATGTGATCGAATAGGGGAAGGCTCCGTGTTCTCGCGGGGGCGTTTCGGAGAGCTGTACCGGGCGGCCTTTAGGTCGGCCCCAGGGGGGAACTGGAGACCTCCCAAAACACATACCTGGATCATGAGATGAATCCATTACGAGTGCCGGGAAGCCGGACAAGCGGCGGAAGCCCTGATGCATTTGATGATGGCTCCCGTCAATGCTAGTCCCGCCGAGTAGAGTGGTGAGCGGAGGTGGCGTGGGAGGCCACTTCCGCTATAGTGCTCGGCCAATCTTGACGAAAATCGATCGATAGACCGCCACATCTTGGGAAGAACCAAGCCTATTAGCGAGGGCTCGTATTTCTTGTCAATTCAGCGGCTTTTGCTCAACTTGTATGGCAAAAATGAAGCGAGCAATCATGGCGGAATGATTTGCACGCCGTTGATTTTATTCATGTATTGCGCTCAACTTAATTGACAAACGATACCAGGCGGTCGTCACGCGTTCGTGTCGACCCAGAGGCGGCCCCAGCGCGACGCATAGGCAAGCGCGTGCTCTTCCTCGAAGAAGAAATCGATCGCGTCGAACGACACGGAGCGCGGCGACGGCCCGCCGCTCGCCCGTTCGATCGTCAGGTTGGCGGCGAACAGCCCGTTCGGCAACCGGGCGGCGGCGGGGGCGACTTCATAGCCCTTGTAGCGGATCGTACGGTTCATAGGGAGTACGGAGAAAGTTCGGACTTTCAGCGTACGAAAACCTGCCGGCCACGTGAACCAATCTTTCGGCCAATGCAAATCACGCGGCGGGCCGAATCGTTATCGGCACGGGGGCGGGGAATGGGCAACCGGGGACAAGGATCGGCGTGCACGGCGCGTGGCCGCTCATCCGAAGGTGAGCCGCCCGCGCCGGCGAACAGGGTCGGCCGGGCGTGGGCGGCGGAATGCGGGGAGATTACTGGTTGGCGATCTTCAGCACCGGCGCGAGCGCGTCGACCGATGCCGCATGCGAGGCCGCGCGATGCGATGCGAACGCGAGCGCGAACTCGGCCGCTTGCGTGCCGACCGTCTCGAGCTGGGCGACGACCTTCGGATCCGAGCAACTGTCGGCGCTGTCGAAGCGCGTTTCGAGCGTGTTCACGGTCGCACCGAACGGTGTCGGCCAGCCGCGCAGCGCATGCACGATCGAACGCAGCGACGTCAGCACGGTGCCGGCCGCCTGCCAGCCGTAGGCGGTGACGATCAGGCCGACCGCGCGCCCGTCGAGATACGGGCGATCGTCCGCGCGCAACTCCTCCAGCGTGTCGAGCGCGTTCTTCACGAGACCGGAGACGCCGCCGTGATAGCCGGGCGTCGCGATGATGATCGCGTCGGCCTGGCGCACGGCGTCGATCAGTTCGCGCTGCGCGTCGGTCAGCGTCTTGTGTTCGGGGGCGTAGTGCGGCAGCGTATGCAGGAACGGGCCGTCGAACAGCCGCGTGCGTGCGCCGGCCGCCTGCGCGCCGCGCAACGCGAACGACAGCGCGCGTTCGGTCGACGACGCTGCCCGGGTGGTACCGCCAATGCCGACGACGAACGGGCGGCGGTGTTGATCGAATGCAGTCAAGGGGCGCTCCTTGGGGATGGCTTGCCCGGCTAAGCACAGGCTTAAAACCAGATGGTAACGACCCCGCCGCCACTCTGAAAACGACTTTTCGTTCTATCGATATGCCGCAAGGCAGGGGCAATCGTGTGCGCGGCCGCCCAGATCGATAGCAGAAATGCTTGGTTGGGACGGCGGGCCGTGGTCGATAAGATGGGCCCGTCTCCTCCATGATGTCTCTACTGACATGGGTTGGCCCCGCCGCGCGGATGCAGGCGGGGCTTTTTTTCGTCCCGGTCAAAAAAAGGGGCGCGATACGCCGGGTGCTTGCCCGTTACTCGAACACCGGGCGGAAGAAGCTGCGCTCGTAGCTGACGATGCAGCGGGTTTCCTCGGCGTAGCGGAACGCGGCCTGGCAGGCTGGATCGTCCTTCGAGCGTTCGCGGTAGCGCTCGTATTCGGCGAGGCTCGGGAACGAGAACATCGCGAGCGCAATGTTGTTCGCCCCTTCGGACGGCAGGAAGTAGCCGTGATGCGTGCCGCCGAATTTCTCGACGAGCGGAATCCACAGCTTGCCGTAGGTTTCGAACTGGTCGAGCTTGTACGGATCGATGACGTAGCGAAGGAAGCAGGTGACCATGAGTGCGCTCGAGCGGGGAGAATCCGGCGAGTCTGGAGGGTGCTGCTGCTTGTGTCAACGGCGCGCGTGCCGGCATTCGATGCCGTCGTGAATGGCGCTGCTTGCGCGCACAACGATCGGCCAGGTTTCACGCATCGGTAACGACGCAAACGGAGCAGCCGCACACGTCGATTTCGCCGTCTCTCCACACGCATTTCCCTAAACTTTTACGACATTTTTTCTTGCGACGGCGGCCGGCGCGCTCATAGACTTCGGGCATCCCAACCACGGAGCATGGCAATGTCGATACCCTGGAACGCGATCGCCGAACACACACCTGCTGCGCCGCCTTCCGTGTGCGCCGATCGGGTGATCGTGCGGCGATTCGATCCGGCCTTCGACAGCTACGCGCAACTCACGCCGCTGCTGCATCGCGCGTTCGCGCGGCTCGGCGCGATGGGGCTCAACTGCACGTGCGTCGACCAGAGCGAGGACGTCACGCGCCGCCGAGCGGAAGCGGGCGAGTGCTACGTCGCCGTATGTGGCGGGCGGGTGATCGGCACGGCCACGCTGTATGCGACCGATCCGTCGTCGGCGTGCTCGCTGTACCGGCGCGAAGGTGTCGCGAGTGTGCGGCAGGTGGCGGTGGACCCTGCTTGCCAGAGCCGCGGGATCGGCGCGTTGCTGCTGTCGTTCGCCGAACAGTGGGCCGCGCTGCGCGGCTATACGCTGCTCGCACTCGATACGCCGCATCCCGCTGCGCACCTGCTCGCGTTCTACGGCGCGCAGGGTTTCGACGTCGTCGACGTGATGCGTTTCGACGGCAAGCGCTACGACAGCGCGATCCTGTGCAAGCGGCCCGTCGCGCAGGTCGCGCGCCGCGTGTCGCCCGCGTCGCGCATGGCCGCACGCGTGGCGGCCGTGCGGCGTCTTGCGTATGCGTTGCCGGCGCGCGTGGCCAGGGTGGCCGCGATGGCCCGGCGCGACCTGCGCGTGCGACGTGGCGCAGGCTGGGCGGCACGACGCGCGGCCGGTGCCGCGAGTTGCCGCTCGTCGCCGTGGCGCCCGCGTCAGCACGGGCGCTACACGTTCGGCTGAACGCTGCGCCCCGGTTCGTTTTCCTGCTTTGCCGCGTAAACGTCGGATGAGCGGAGTGTGGCGCTCCCGCTCGTGTACGGCCCTCGAGACACCCCCGCCGCGCCGCGGCGAAACGGACGTTTACGCGCTTTTTATACCCCGACGCGATCCTTTGCCGCGATCTTCACGCGAACCTTCATAAGATGGTTGCGTGGAAACGGAAGCCGCACGCGAGCAGGCTACCGGCTCGTCTCACCAATGCTGCCCTGCGCCGCCGGCGTGTCGTCGGCATGCGCGGGCAGGGCGATCGACAGCGGCAGCATGATCGGGAAGAGCAGCAGAAGCCGCTTCAGCCGCAGGGCCGGCGCACGCGCGTGCGTGGCAGCGGCCGGTCATGCGATGGATAGGTTTCCTGCACGTCGTCGCATCGTGGTTCCGATGCGACGACTGTACGCAGTGATGTATTGGGAACGTCGAAGGAAACAGGTTCACCCGATACATGGCGTGTAGAGACGGGCGACGAGCGCCCCGCGTCACCCGTCGCGGCGCGTATCGACACCGCCTTTCGCGAGGCGCCACGCAATCGTGCCGAGCACGCCGACCGCGACGACCAGCGCGCTCCACAGCACGTAGCGGCGTGGCGCATCCGTGTCGGCGGCTGACGCCGGCGCGACCGCCGATACCGGCAATGCCGCGCCGACGCGCGCGGGCCGCACTTCGGGCGCCATCCCGACCAGCAATGCGTCGCGATTCACGGCCGACGACACGAGCGACGCGTCGCCGACGCCGAGCGTAAACGGCGGCGTGCCGCGCGCGACGAACGTCAGCGCGGCAGGATGCCAGCCGATTGCGACGGCCGGCTGGCCGCCGCCGAATCCGCCGTTGCGCATGTCGACGACGATCCGCCACGCGCGATCCGTATTCGCCGCGAATTCGAGCGGCGGATTGCGCTGCTCGCCGGCCTTGCCCTGCAGCCGGAACAGCACGGCGCCCGCGACGTCGCGCCACGGCGCCTGTGCGTCGGCGCGGCTTTGCAGCGTCGCGCGCGCGACGGTATTCGGCTGCGGCAGGTCGATGCGCACGCGGTCGACCGGATATGCACCATCGGTGTCGAACAGGTACTCGCCGGGCGTGCCGCCGGCCCGCACGTGCACGGCGTCGCGCCATTGGCGCGGCACGGACGCGGTGTCGGTCCCGCGTGCGCCGCGCGGGTGCGTCTCGACGTCGATCGACGCGATCGCGGGTGCGCCGTCGAGCCAGTCGAGCCGCAGGTAGCGCGGCGCCGCGCCTTCGAGCGCGATGCGTTCCTGCACCAGCATGTCGTCGCCGTGGCCCACCTTCAGCAGCTGCGTGCTGCCGAGCGGCCGCCAGCTGCGCAGGTCGTCGCTGGCTTCGACGGCGACACGCCCCTGGTAGCTGTCGTCGCCCACGTGTACGAGCAGCGCGTCGATCTCGCCGTCCGCGTGCGACAGGTCGACGAGATCCGCGCCGTGCTTCGCGTGCGCCGGTGCGGCGACGCCCGCGCGCAGCGCGCCGTCCGGGCCGACCGTCACGCCGAGCGGTGCGCTGCCGTTATCGGCGCGGGCGGGCGGCAGCGCAAACCAGTGCACCGGCGTGCGCTTCGGCGGTACGGCGGGCGCGGTCGCGGTCGCGGTCGCGGCCGGCGCGTCGAGCGAATACGGCACCGGCTCGCCTGCGCCGTTGAAGATGCGCACGTCGCCGAGATCGTCGCGCCGGCTTGCCGCATAGACGGGCTGCGGCACGGTGAGCTGGTAATACGCGGCGGCGCCGTCGAGGTCGAGCGAGAACCGTTGCGCGACGTGCCCGGCACCCGGCGCGCCGTCGGCCATCGCGAATGACGCGAGCAGGCTCAGTCCGAGCAGGGCGGCGATTCGTTTCATGGCTGGTCGCCCTGTTGCGCGGCGGCCTTCGGCGGCAGCGGCGAGAAATAGCCGATCAACAGCAGCAGCACGCCGATGCCGATGAACGACACGATGCGCTCGATGCCAGTCACGTGCGACAGGTCGAACAGGAACAGCTTGACGACCGTGAGCGCGAGCAGCGCGGCGCCGACGAACCACAGCGGACGCAGCCCGCGGCGCGTGGCCCAGATCGTGATCGCGAGCGCGCAGAGCGTCCAGTACACGGACACCGACGCCTGCACGAGCGTCGATTCCGCCATCGCGCCGAGTTCGTACGGCACGCCGGCCCAGTGATGCAGCGTGCGCAGCAGGATCGCGTTCAGCCACAGGAACGCGGTCGCACCGGCCGCACTCAGCAGTTCGACGCGATAGGTACCGAACGACCAGCCGAGCTTGCGTGCGCGGACGAACCACGACGCGGCGAGCGCATAGACGACCGTGAGCACGAGGTCGAGCGGGTTGAAAAGCGGCACGCGCGCCCAGCTTCCGCCGTCCTGCGTGAAGTTCGCGTAGAAGGTCCACACCCACATCACGACGACGAGCGGCAGCGACGCGAACGCGCACACGCGGGCGATGCCGTCGCGGCGCGTCAGCCACATCCCGGCGAACGCGAACAGGCTCCAGCCGACCATGAACACCTGCTGGATGCCGAACGACGACAGCACGGTGTCGATGTCGTAGGCCATGTGGAAGCGGTGATGCAGCGTGCGCAGCATCAGCGCGTTGAACCACAGGAACACGGTCGCGATGGCCACGTAGTCGGCAACGCGTGGATGCCACGCAATGCCGAGCGCTCGCAGGCGGCGCAGCCACACGGCGAACGCGACGAACACCAGGAACTGTGCGACGTCGAGCGGGTTGAGCAGCGGCAGCCAGAAGAGTGGCGCCGCGTTGCCGTCGCTGATCACGCTGGCGATGCTCCACAGCCACAGCAGCGCGGCGAGCGGTGCCGCGCCCCACACCTGGTACGCGTGCGGGAACGCCGCGACGGGCCAGCGCAGCCGCGAGCCGGGGCCCGACACCAGCAGGAGCAGCGCACCGAAGCCGTAGGCCCATGCGCTCCAGCTCCATGCGCCTTCGGGAACGAATACGCGCAGGCGCCAGAAGCCTTCGAGCGACAGCAGCCCGCACAGGGTCCAGAACATCAGCGTATGCAGCGGCGCGATGATGCCTGCGGCGCTGGATTGCATGAGGCCGCGTGCCGTGCCTTGCGCGGGATCGACGCTCGCCGTGCCGCGCGACTGGCGCCACAGCAGCGCAAGGCCCGCGCCGACGGCGACGGGCCACGCAAACGCGCCCATCCCCGACAGCGGTGCTTCGTGCGCATCGAACGCCCGCAGCGCGAGCAGCGCCAGCACCGGCGTCAGTGCGAGCGCGGGCCATTCGGCGAGCGGCCACGCAAGCCGGCGGCGCGCGACGTGCGCGAGCCACGCGGTGCCGGCCGCGAATAGCGCGGTCGTATCGATGACGAAGCGGTCGGCATGCAGGTCGACGTGACGGCTCGCATAGACGAGGATCTCGTGCAGCCCGCCGCTTACCCACCACAGCAGCCCCCACGCCGCGGCGGCGGCGCCGATGTCGGGCATCCACGCATGCCAGGCGCGCGCTTCGCTGCGCCCGTGCAGCCACCAGCCGGTGAACAGGCCGGCGAGCGCGATCAGCAGCATCGCGATGGTCGGGCCGTTGAGCACGGGCAGCGCGGTGGCGTCGGCCGGCCCGAGCAGGCTCGTGAAGAACGCACCGGCCGCGGCAACCTGCATCAGCAGCCCGAAGCCGAACCGCAGCATGCGCTTCTCGCGCACGCCGAGCCAGACGACAGCCGCGCCTTCGATCGCCCATGCGGCGCTGGTCGTCGGGCCCGAGAACGCGAGCGGCACGGCCAGCGTCGCGAAGATTACCGCGAGCGCGAGCATGGATTCGAACAGCAGCGCGAGGCGGTCGCGGCGCCGCGCGAGCCACGCGGTGACCACGACGTAGAACGCCGACAGCGCGACGGCGCTCCACGCGAGCCCGAACGGCATGTCCTTCACGAGCGACGCCTGCAGCGCGGTCGCGACGATCGGCGTGCCGAACACGAGCGTACCGTCCACGTAGTGCCGTAGCGCGAGCTCGCGTTTCACCGCATACAGCAGCGCGATGCCGACATACATCAGGAAGAACAGGACGAGGAACGGCTCGGTGCTCGCGAACAGCGCGGGGCGGTAGGCCGTCACGCCCCACGCCGAGCCGATCGTGAACGTGAACACGAAGCCGAGCAGGTTCAGCGGACGCCAGGCCTTGAACCATGCGATCGCGAAGATGCCCGCGTTCAGCAGTGCGTAGTAGCTGAACAGCGCAACGTGGTTGCCCTGGCCGGTCGACAGCAGCACCGGTGCGAGAAAGCCGCCCGCGCTGCCCATGAACGCGAGCGGCAGCGCGTTCTGCCGCACGGCGAGGAACGCGCTCAGCGCGCACACCGCAACCATCAGCGGGAACGCTGCGCCGACGGGCAGCAGCGCGTAAAGCTTGGTCGCGGCGAAGATCGTCAGGTACAGGATGCCGACGCCGCCGCCCTGCAGCACGAGCCCGTATGCTGCGCGGCGCGCACGCACGCGCCAGCCGATCGCGAGCAGCGCGGCCGCGGCGAGCGCCGTGCCCGCGAGGCGGAATTCGATCGGCAGCATGCTGTTGTCGGCCGCATACTTGAGCAGGAACGCGATGCCGAAGAACAGTACGATGATCCCGACGCGCACGACCGTGTTGCCGCCGAGCAGCCAGTCGCGCGCGGCGCGGAATGCACGCTCGGCGATGCCGGGTTCGCGCGGTTGGGGCGGTGCGGGGGAAACCGACGGTGCGGGAGCCGGCGTGGCGGGCATTTCGCTCGTACGGGGCGTCGCAGCCGGTGCCGGTACCGCCGCGGCGGCGCGAACCGTCGCGGGGGCCGGTGCCGATGCCGGGGCCGGTGCGGGAGCCGGGGCAGATGCGGACGCCGGCGCGTCCGCGCGTGCGGCGGCCGGCTGGGCAGGCACGCGCGGCGGCAGGGCGGCCGAAGGCGGGACGGGGGCGGATGGGGTTGCAGATGCGGTGCCGGTGGGCGTGTGCACCGTCGCGTCGGTCGTGGCCGAGCCGGTTTGTGCGCCGGCCAGCTGGCCGCGCAGCGACGCGATTTCACGCGTCAGCGTCTCGACGGTCGCTTCGAGGCGCGCGACGCGATCGGCGAGCGGGAATGACGCGGGCGGTGACGCGGACGTCGCGAACGCGTCCGGTGCCGCGTGATCCCTCTTGCGCTTGTGTTGCTGCAGCGCGTGGCCGATACAGAACCCGACGGCGGCGCCGAGCAGCGAACCGTTCGCGGCCGAGAAATCCCCGATCAATGCGGCGATGCCGCCCACGATGAAGCCGATTACGGCAAATGCCCAGTTCAACGCCTTGCTCCCTCTCTGTATCGTTATCGTCCATCGATCGCGGTTGGCACCGGATCGAGGCGGTTTCAGCACGGCCGGCAGGCGAACCGGCAGGCGCGCGTCGAGCGGGTGACTTTCGTGCGAAGGCCCCGTGGCGACGTCGCGATCAGCGTGTTTGCGGGGAATGTATCACAGCGGCCATCGCGGATTTTCCGGGTTGGCGTGGTATCGCGGCGTGCGCCGCCCGGTGTCGTTGCGCGGCTTTTTGCACGGTCATGCTTTTTACTGGTGGATGCCGTGCGCGTTTTCGTCTGAACAGATCGGCGCATGATCGGACGTGAAATTGTCGTAAAGCGACGCGGGCCCGATGCGAATTGGCGCAACACGCGACGCGATATGCGCTGCGCTGCTGCGCACAAGTCCGACGCGCGATGCCCGCCGTTGCTGGCCGTGCGCGTATTGCGCCGCCGCAATCGGGTGCCGCCGCGCGGCGCGGCCCGCCCGGCGGGGCTGGAGGCCGTGTCGTATTTGCGCAAGCGTTTGTCGTAATTCGTCGGCAGGTCGGGGTTTTTTCTGGCAACTATGTAGGCACGCTAAGACAAGCGCGAGTCCCCGCTACACGAGGAGAAGGTTTCGATGGATGCCCCTAAGGTCGTGGTCGAAGGTCTGTGCAAGGTGTTTGGAAGTAACCCGCAGCAGGCGCTCGACATGCTCGCCGCCGGCGCGACGAAGGACGATGTGCTCAAGCGCACCGGTCAGGTCGTCGGCGTGCACAACGTCTCCTTCGATGTGCAGGAAGGCGAAATTTTCGTGCTGATGGGCCTGTCCGGCTCCGGCAAGTCCACGCTGATCCGCCTCGTGAACCGGCTGGTCGATCCGAGCGCCGGCAAGGTGATGATCGACGGGCTCGACGTCGCGTCGGCTCGCCGCTCGGCGCTGACCGCGCTGCGTCGCAAGGACATGAGCATGGTGTTCCAGTCGTTCGCGCTGATGCCGCATCGCACCGTGGTATCGAATGCCGCATTCGGCCTGGAAGTCGGCGGCATGGGCAAGAAGGAGCGCGAGCGCCGTGCGATGGAAGTGCTCGAGCAGGTCGGCCTCGCACCGTTCTCGCACAAGCTGCCGTCCGAGCTGTCGGGCGGCATGCAGCAGCGTGTCGGCCTCGCCCGTGCGCTGGCCGTGAACCCGTCGCTGATGATCATGGACGAGGCGTTCTCCGCGCTCGATCCGCTCAAGCGCCGGGAAATGCAGGATGTGCTGCTGCAACTGCAGAAGGAGCAGCGCCGCACGATCATGTTCGTGTCGCACGATCTGGAGGAAGCGCTGCGCATCGGCAACCGCATCGCGATCATGGAAGGCGGCCGGCTCGTGCAGGTCGGCACGCCACAGGACATCATCGCGAACCCGGCCGACGACTACGTGCGCGCGTTCTTCGACGGTATCGACACCAGCCGCTACCTCACGGCCGGCGACCTGATGCAGACGGGCGCCGTGCCGATCGTGTCGAAGTGCGATGCCGAGAACGTCGCGGCGACGCTGAACGGCAGTGCCGAATACGCGTTCGTGCTCGACGCCCAACGCAAGATCCGCGGCTTCGTCACGCGCGATGCGCTCGGTCAGGCCACGCCGTCCGTGCGGCCGATCGAAAGCATCCGGCGCGATGCGTCGCTCGAACATGTCGTCGCGCGCGTGGTCGCGAGCCCGAATGCACTGCCTGTCGTCGACGACGACGGCTGCTACTGCGGCTCGGTCGATCGTGCGCTCATCCTGAAGGCCATCACGCGTTCGCGAGGCTCCCATGTCTGAAATGATTCCGCTCGGTACCTGGGTCGACCAGTCCGTTCACTACCTGCTCGACCACGACGCCAAGACATTCGACGCGATCGGTCAAGCGATCGAGGGGCTCGCGGCATTCGTCGAGCACGGCCTGCAGGCGATCCCGATGTGGCTGATGATGGCGATCTTCATCGGCATCGGGCTGTGGCGGGTGGGCTGGCGCTTTGCGCTGTTCACCACCGCGTCGCTGCTGCTGATCTTCGCGACGGGCTTCTGGGACCAGACGGTCATCACGCTCGGCCTCACGCTGTCGTCGACGATCATCAGCCTCGTGCTCGGTATCCCGCTCGGCATCTGGGCCGCGAAGAGCAAGTGGGTCGCCGCGATCGTGCGCCCGATTCTCGACCTGATGCAGACGATGCCCGCGTTCGTCTACCTGATTCCGGCCGCGATGTTGTTCGGTCTCGGCCGCGTGCCGGGGATCCTGTCGACGGTGATCTTCGCGATGCCGCCTGCGGTGCGCCTGACGAGCCTCGGTATCCGCCACGTGAACCGCGAGATCGTCGAAGCCGGCCAGGCCTTCGGCTGCACGCCGTGGCAACTGCTGTACAAGGTGCAGTTCCCGAACGCGCTGCCGTCGATCATGCAGGGCGTGAACCAGACGATCATGATGGCGCTGTCGATGGTGATCATCGCGTCGATGGTCGGCGCGGGCGGCCTCGGCAACGACGTGCTCGCCAGTATCCAGCGCCTCGACATCGGCCTCGGTTTCGAAAGCGGCCTGTCGGTCGTGCTGCTCGCGATCATTCTCGACCGCATCACCGAAAGCTTCGGCCGTGCACCGGGCACCGTGAAGGCGCCGCTGTTCTCGGGCCTCAAGCAGCTCTTTCGTGTGAAGGCTGCACCCGCGCAAGCCTGACCCCGGCGGCCGGCACCCCCGGCCGCTCACCCTGAATACGGATATCGGCCTCCGCGGCTTGCGCTGCGGGGCTGGCCCCCTGCAACCTCCTCGCCAGGAGACCGATGTGACGTCCGCCGTCGCTGTCGCGCCCGCCGCCTGCGTTTCACCGGTTTCGTCTCTCGCCCACTTCGGCTTCCTGACGCTGCCGAACTTCTCGATGATCGCGTTCTCGAGCGCCGTCGAAGTGCTTCGGATGGCGAACTACGTCGGGCGTGCCGATCACTATCAGTGGTCGATCTATTCGCTCGATGGCAGTCCGGCGCACGCCAGCAACGGCATCGCGGTGCGGCCCACGCAGGCGCTCGACTACACGAATCTGCCCGACGTGATGATCGTATGCGGCGGCATCCACATTCGCGACGTGGTCGACGAGGGCGCGCGCGATACGCTCGCGGCGCTGGCCGAACGCGGGCTGCCGCTCGGCGGCATCTGCACGGGCGCGTATGCGCTGATGTCGAGCGGGCTGCTCGACGGCTATCGCTGCACCGTGCACTGGGAGAACCTGTCCGCGCTGCATTCCGAGTTTCCGCTGGTCGGTTTCGCCGACGAACTGTTCGTCGTCGACCGCGACCGGCTGACCTGCACCGGCGGCACCGCGCCGCTCGACCTGATGCTGAACCTCGTCGGCATGCGGTTCGGTCAGCAACTGGCCGCGCAGGTATCCGAGCAGTTCATCCTGGAGCGCATCCGCAGCTCGACCGACACGCAGCCGATTCCGGTCGACGCGCGCGTCGGCTTCTCGCGCGCGGAGCTGATCGAGGTTGTGCGGCTGATGGAGGCGAACATCGAGGAGCCGCTGTCGCTCGAGGAACTCGCACGGCTCGTGCGGCTGTCGCAGCGGCACCTGCAGCGCATGTTCAAGGTGTACCTGAACGTGTCGCCCACCCACTATTACCTGACGCTGCGCCTGAAGCGCGCGCGTGACCTGCTGCGCACGACCGATGCGTCGATCGCGCGCGTGACGACGGTCTGCGGATTTCATTCGCCCTGCCATTTCAGCAAGGCCTACCGTGCGCAGTTCGGCCACGCACCGAGCTACGAGCGCCGGTTGCCGGGGCGCTGACCGACCCCATGGTCCGCGACGCCGCCGGGATCGCGGCGCGCGGCTTCAATAAGCGATCCCGTATTCAATCAAACGACATCACTTTGAGGAGAAGCAAGATGAAGCGCCTATTGATCGCAGCGGTGTGCGGGATCGGGATAACCGCGCCGATGTCGGCCGTTTATGCGGCCGATCCGCCCGTGTGCAAGAACGTGCGCTTCGCGGATGTCGGCTGGTCCGACATCGCGGCGACCACGGGCCTCGCGTCGACGATGCTGCAGGGGCTCGGCTACAGCCCGACGAAGACGATCGCATCGGTGCCGATCACGTTTGCCGGCATCAAGAGCAAGCAGATCGACGTGTTCCTCGGCTACTGGTCGCCGACGATGGACCCGATCATCCAGCCGTTCACGAAGGCCGGCACGATCAAGGTGCTCTCGACGCCGAACCTGACCGGCGCGAAATACACGCTCGCGGTGCCCGACTACGTGTACCAGGGCGGCCTGAAGTCGTTCGCGGACATCCAGAAGTACGCCGACAAGCTCAACGGCAAGATCTACGGGATCGAACCGGGCAACGACGGCAACCTGCTGATCAAGAAGATGATCGACGGCAACCAGTTCGGCCTCGGCAAGTTCAAGATGGTCGAGTCGAGCGAGGCCGGGATGCTGGTCGAGGTGAATCGCGCGATTCGCGACAAGCAGTGGATCGTGTTCCTGGGATGGGAACCGCATCCGATGAACGTGCAGATGAAGATCGACTACCTGACCGGTGGTGACGACGTGTTCGGCCCGAACTACGGCGAAGCAAAGGTGCTGACGGCGACGCCGCCCGACTACGCGCAGCGCTGCCCGAACGTCGCGAAGTTCGTGTCGAACCTGCAGTTCACGACGACGATCGAGAACCACGTGATGATGCCGATCATGAACAAGGAAGATCCGAACAAGGCGGCGGCGGCGTGGCTGAAGGCGAACCCGCAGGCGCTCGACAAGTGGCTCGCGGGCGTGACGACGCTCGACGGCAAGCCGGGCCTGCCGGCGGTGAAGGCGTATCTCGGCGTGCATTGAGCGACGTGCTCGGGCTTTCGCCGGTTCCGCAAGCGGCTTGACGGACGTGCGCCCCCCGTCCCGGGAAGATCCCGGGAACCGGGGGCGTCGGCATGTTTGTCCGGCCTGTTCAGGCGGGATGGTTCGAATCAGGCATCAGGCGACGGCGTGAGGAGCCACGCGTGGATACCTCGAATCACGTCGCTCCAGTCACCTTCGCGGGTCTGCCGCAACGCGGTTGCATGCCTGATCCACGGGCTCGCGGGACCCTCGACGCCCCAACGCCAATCGCCACAGATGTGGGTCGGCACACAAGTCCGCCTACCCATCATGGCCGCCAGATTGGCGACGCCCGAATCGACCGCGATCACGGCGTCCAGTTGAGCCATGCATGCCGCCGTGTCGCCAAAATCTCGAATCACCGGCTGGTAGTGACTGACATTGCGGGCCGGCGTGCCTGCCAGCGCCGCGGCAGCGGGATGATGCAGATTCACGAAATGCATGCATTCCGCCGTGGCCGGGTGTTCCACGATCTCGTTGACCGCATCGAGCGGCAGGCTGCGACGGCTGGCCCAGCACCTGACGATGGCGCCCTTTTCAGGCCAGTGTCGTTGCACGCAATCCCAAAACAGTCCGATCAGTTTCTTGCCCGGATGCTTCTCGCGCACTTGCGCCGCCCATTCGGCAGCGATCCGCTGCTTTTGCGGCGGCACCTGGATATAGGGCACGAACCATTGCTCAGCCACGCGCGTGTGCCGGGCTTTCAGCATGGGCAAATGGAGCAGCGTTGCATGCAGGTCCGGCGCAAATCCATCCACACGTGATTGCAGTTCGCCCGGCAACGGAGCCTGAAACTGCATCGGATTGGGGGCGGCGACGGCCTCGCAATGCGGCAGCGACGCCTGCATGAGCGCGTGGCTCTGCGGATGGCAGGTGAGCATGACGTGCGCGCCTTCATCGAGCCAATCGGACACGCAGGCTGCCAGGAGAAAGTTGTCGCCGAATCCGTGTTCATGCGTGATCAGGACACGCTTGCCGCGCACCTCCGATTCACCATCCCATGTCGGGATGCCGATCGGGCGGTAATTGGCGGACAGGCTGGGAACGTCGTCGCGCATTCGCCAATAGGCGAAGCCGCGCGGATCGCCTGCCTTGAGCATCGCCTCGCCCATCGCGAATCCGATCGATGCCGTCATCTCGGCATGACCGGATGCGGCCATCCGAAAGGCTTCATCGAGCAGCGGAATGGCCTGTGCGAGATCGCCGGCCATCATCAGGCTCATGCCCAGTCGCAAGCGGTAGAGTTCAGGGCGGCTGTGCCGCGACGGATCACGTTTCCATGTCTCGGCGGCTTCGACATAGCGGCCCAGCAGGTAGAGTGCATCGGCACGCCGTGTAATGGCAACGGCGTCGTGCGGATCGAGCGCCAGCGCGCGATCGGCCCAGGGGAGCATCTCCTCTTCTCGCCTGAGGGCAGTCAGCAATTCACAGATGCGGTGCAGAAGCGCGGGATCATGCGCATCGCCTGCGTATTGCGTCTGCGCGATATGCAGTTGCTGTTCGAGGTCGACCATGACGATTCGGTTCTGGCGTGCGCGGTCACCGTGCAGGACGCGCGTAACGTGAACCTGCGCGAGCAGGATGCCGAAGGTGGAAATCGCGAGGCTGGCACCTTGTCGGCGCGTCGATGCCGGCCGTGTCGTCGAAGGTGCTACACACGGAACGAGCCGTCGAAGATGACGGTGTCGTCGAACAGTATTTTTCCGGACGAAAACACGAGATCCAGATGATGGCTGCCGCGTTCACCGCCGCCGAGGCCAAGGTGCAGCCCGGGATGGCGTTCTTCGAAACTGGCATTTCGTCCATGCAGCCTGACGTTCAGGTTCGTACCGATCCCGAACTCTTCGACGATCCTGTTTCCCGCACATTTATCCAGATATAACTTGAAATCGTCCTCGAGCTGTCGATTGGACGATTCGACGCTGATCACCTGGCTTCGCTCGATCCGGATGTTCAATATCGGGTCGATGACGCCGTACTTGATGGCAAAGGGCACCGTGCTCAAAAAGGTGCCGCCGAATACGACGTTTCCGGTCAAGTCGAGTACCCGGGTCGCCACTTCGCCAGGCATCAAATCATAGTGGTTGCGGCCATCCAGGCTTTTCCATGTCTGATCCAGCGTTCCGTGCAGCGAGCCGCCAAAACCGTCGTGAAATTGCACGTGTCGAGCGCGTTGTGCGGCCGCGATGATTCGTTCGTTGCGTGCGGCAATGTCGTCGATGCTCTCGGAAAAGGCCTCTTTGAAGAATTCGCCGTACTCGCGGAGCAATACCGACTTCTTCCAGTGCTCGGCCATTTTCGGCTTGAGCGGCGAGATGAATGATGGCCCGTGCGGGTTGATGTCGGAACGTACGGAGGAGTCGTACATGAAGATGAACATGTCACATCGATCGATTTCCTCGATGACCTGTTCGTGATTTTCCGTGTCGAGCTCGACGTAGGTGAACGAGTATTCCAGATTTTTCGGACAATGCCGAATGATCGATTGCGCGGTATTTCTCTGGCTTGTGTCCGAGCCAACCAGGATGTGGGCGCCGGGCGCGTTTTTCTGCATCATGGCTGGATGTCCGCGGACGCACGAAAAGAAATTTTCGACACTTTTTTCCATAACGATCTCCGGGATATCCAGGTTCTGGATCAAAAAATGGCGGATCATTGCGATCCGCCATCATCCGACGCTGCTTGCTTATGCCCACAGAGCAGTTGCGAATGGAATGACTGCGCTGTCTTTCATCATCTCGACCCAGTCTTCATGCTGATCTTCCTGCATCCATTCGATCAGCGGAAGATCCTGCTTTTCTTGATTTTCGTTCATGATGATTTCCTTGTTGAGGAATTGAACTGCGAACATCGCAAATCGTCCTCTAAAATTCGAGGGCAGATTTAGCGATTGAGTGGGCGCATGTGGTTGCGCTGATTGTATGGGGTAAAAATCAATGATTATTTTCTGTTAATCGTCAGCCTACATTAGCAGTTGAATTTGCAGGGTGACAATGTAACGTAAACCCTATGGTTGTTTTGATTTTGTCAACATTGGTGCTGGTATTGTTTGGATATCGAACAAATAAAACGGGGCGTGTTTGAAAATGGGAATAAACGCGCCGATTGATGTCGATATCGAATACTCGATCGCGGCGTTGTTGCATGAATCGGTCGTAGTGACGAGGCAAGGGCCTATGGTGATGATTTCAGGCAATGCGAACGGATTGCGGACGTGCGAGGCCTGCCATGCGGTTCAGCACGCCCACCCGGATGGCAACCTCGGCTGCCTGCGATGCGGTGCGTCGTGCCCACCGGCGGTTACGATGGTGCGCCGAATAGGTAAATCGGCGCACCATCGAAGCATGGCTCAGGTCACTTCTTGAAAGAATCCTGGGGGACCGGAGCCGGGCTCCAGATCTCCGCATCCGATGCGTTTGCCGCGAATGTCCAGATGGGCGTGCCGTTCGCGACCTTTCTCCATTGGAGGTCGAAGACAAATTGCGAATTGGCCACGTTTTCGATGTAGCCCGATTGCGTGTCGTCCGATTGCGGGTCGAATTGCCATTGCTGAGTGGCCGACGCCTGGTTTTTCACGTAGGTGTTCAGGAAAAGGTATTGCTCGCTGGATATCGTTCCGCAGTCGATGGCGAGCTTGGGGTCGCTGTGCAGCGTGATTCCGCCATCCGGTTGGAAGTCCCACTCGGTATACAGGTGGTCCGTAGTGGCGGGAACGAGCACCACCCTGTTGCCTTTGACGCGATCGGTGACGCCGATGAGCCAGCTGGTATTGGCCGTGTAATAAATTCTTGCCATTTTTTCCTCTGAGGGGTAATTGGATGAGTCGATAAATGAATGCTTCCTTCCCGACAGCAGCCTCACACGGAAATCATACTTTCCACAAGATCCTTGATGTATCTGCATATAATCGACGAAAAATCGTCGGCGCTTTATTGGCAAGGTTTGAGGATGGGCTTCTGCCTGGGATAAACATTAGGCCCGTCACATCGCTGAATCAATTACATGCGATTACACGACAGGATGGCGTTGTCGCATAAATCGGGCGAGCAAGCGGCCGGCTGACGTTGACGCACAACAGCCGGTCCGGCAGCCTTTTTAACAATTCGGGTTCCTGCGTAGATTCTCGATTTCTGGCTTCGAGAAGATGCGCCGGGACAAGGGCAAGACGAGCGGACCGATGGCTCGCTACCGTGTCAGGAACGGGGGCGACCTGCAACGCTGGCCTGATCAACCGAGGTAACGTCACGATGTGGATCGATGAAGCCGCCCTTGCGGCCATGCCGCGATCGTCGCGCGCGGTGCAACGCCAGCGATCCCGCCGCGCGAAGGCGCTGCTCATTGGCCCGCGAACACGTCGGGCGCGACATGGCGCAACGACGCGGTCGATGCGATTGCTCGACTCGGCCGCCGCGAATGGAAGAGGGCAGCGGCTACCATCGGCGCTCGCTCGCGGAGATAACATTGCTCCCCGGCTGCCCCGACAACTGTCGCGTCAACGAGTAATGCGCGTCGCGGCGCCGTGCGGGGGCCGCGTCCGGCGTCATGCAATAGCGTTCGGCTCACGATCCCTTCGTCGCCGCCGGCACGTCGAACACGCGATCGAACGCCCACTGGAATACGAACGCGTAACAGAAGAAGAACGCGAACAGCCCGATATCGACGACGAACGCGTCGAGCCACGAGATATCGAGCCACCACGACACGACGGGCACCAGGATGAAGATCAGCCCGCCTTCGAATCCGGTGGCGTGCAGGATCCGCCGCCCGAGCGTGCGTGCCGGCTGGCGGCGCGACGCTTCCCAGCGCTCGAACAGCGCGTTGAAGATCAGGTTCCACAGCATTGCGATCGCCGACATCGTCGCCGACAGCGCGCCCGAATAGACGAGGTCGTGCTTGAAGATCGCCGCGATCACGGGCGAGATGCAGGAAATCGCGATCGCTTCGTAGAGCATCGCCTGCGTGATCCTGCGCGGTAGGCCTTGCACGTTGTTTCTCCGGTTCGACGCCAGTCGCCGCGGCACCGTGCCGCGACGTCCCGCAAGGCTATCCGCGTTGCACGCCTGCTTCAATTCACCTAATCTCACCCCGATTCAATCGAATTCAACCCGGCCCGATCCGGCCTGCGAGGCCCCGTGTTCTCGAAAATTCCCCTGACCGCATTGCGCGTATTCGAGTCGTCGGCGCGGCTCGGTGCATTCAAGGCCGCCGCAGACGAACTGTCCGTGACGCCGGCCGCCGTGTCGCACCAGATCAAGTCGCTCGAAAGCCGGCTCGGCGTGCTGCTGTTCGAGCGCGGTGCGAGCGGCGTGCGGCTCACGGACGAAGGCGAGCGCCTGTTTCGCGCGAGTCACGATGCGCTGCTCGCGCTGAGCCGCGGGCTCGATGCGGTGCGGCCCGAAGCGACCGGCGAGCGCGCGCTCGTGCTGACCACCACGCCCGCGTTTGCCGCGATGTGGCTGATTCCGCGTCTCGGCCGGTTTCGTCGCGTCGATCCGCACCTGCACATCAAGGTCGAGACCGGCAACACGCTCGCCGATCTCGAGCGCGATGCGCGGATCGATCTCGCGATTCGCGCGACGTCGCGCACGTTTCCGGCGCTGCACGAGATTGCGCTGATCGACGAGTATTTCGGCGCGTATGCGGCCGCCGGGTTCGTCGTGCATCGCGCGAACGAGCCGCTCGACCTGATCGAGACCGTGTGGGATATGCCGCTGCCGGTGGCGGTCGACTGGGCGTCGTGGTGTCGCGCGGCCGGCCGCGACGCGTGGCTCGAGCGTGCGGTATTTCGCCACTACGACGACGAGCATTACGCGTTGCAGGCCGTGCTGCACGGGCAGGGCATCGCGCTCCTCAGCTCCGTGCTGGCCGCCGAGCATGTCGCCCAGGGGGCGTTGACGCCGATCGAGCCGTCGGTGCGGATTGACGGCGCGCGCTTCGTCGCGCTGTGCCGGCCGGGGCGGGAGCGGGAGCCGCAGGTCAGGTCGTTTCTCGACTGGCTCGAGGCGGAGATTGCGCAGACGCGGGAGGCGGTAGCGCGGATGGGGCCGGGCGTTGAGCGGTAAAGCGGGCCGTGAACGCGGTGCGCGAACCGGCCCCGCTTGCACATCATCACCCGAACCGCACACAGTAAACCGGCGGCAAATGCGCCGACACCAGCCGCCAGTTCTCCCCACCGTCGTCGGACGTCCATAACGCGCCGGTCGTCGACGCCATCGCGAGGCGCGTGCCCGAATCGTCCACCGCGAGCCCGTGCCGATACACGAGGTCGTACGCCGGCGCGGGCGGCAACCCGTTCGTGAATTGCTCGAAACTGCGCCCGCCGTCGCGCGTGCGCGTGACCACGAAACGGCCGTTCACCGGAATCCGGCATGCGTCTTTCACGGCCGGCACGAACCACGCGGTATCCGGCTCACGCGGATGCACGGCCACTGCGAAGCCGAAGCTCGAAGGCTGAGCCTCGATCCGACGCCAGTGTTCGGCGCCGTCGGTCGAGCGGAAGATCGCGCAGTGATGCTGGGTCCACAGCACGTCCGGATTGGCTGCGCACTGCACGACGCGGTGCGGGTCCTGCATGTTCGGTTCACCGCGCCGCTCGGGCGGCATGTAGTCGGCTTCCATGCCGTCGGCGGTCACACGCCACGTCGCGCCGCCGTCGGCCGTCTGCCAGACGCCGCCGCACGAGATGCCGATCGTCACGTGCCGGCTGTCGCGCGGATCGACCATCACCGAATGGATGCCCGGCGCGTCGTATCCGCCGCCGCCCCATTCGGCGCGCTCCGGGCGATCCCACAATGCCCGGTTGAACACCCAGGAACGGCCGCCATCGTCGGAACGGAACAGCCCGCCGGGAATCGTGCCGGCCCACAGCACGCCCGGCTCGTCGGTGCCGCCGGCTTCGAGCGACCAGATCTGCTGAAGCGTCCACGGCGGCTGCGGCGGGCCGGGAGGCGCGTCGTCCGCGTCGCCGGTGCCGGCATTCGCGCGGGCGCCGGCGGGTTGCGGCGGATAGACGGGCACCGCGCATTCTTCCCAGTCGGCGGCGCCGGCCTGCCTGCGGTGCAGCTTGACGCCGAAATGGCCGAGGTTCAGCGCGGCATACAGCGTGCCGTCGCGCGGGTCGGCGAGCGCCATGCTGACCGGTTCGCCGGCGAAGTGCGGCTCACCGAGCGTCCAGCCGCCGTTGCGGTCGGGCTGCAGGACGAACAGGCCCTTGCGGGTGGCGACGAGCAGTCGATCGTTCATGTGCGATGTCTCCTGATGGCCCGACCTCGCGTTCCGGCACCGGATCGGGGCTGATACATGTGTCCCCTTATCCGCCTGTCAGCGCCTGTACGACATAAACCCGGCTCGCGTCGCCGAGCACATCGGACAGGCGTTGCCGGTCGCGTATCGGCTGGCCGTCGATGAATACCGACAGGTGTTTGCGCAGCGCGCCCTGGTCGTCGAGGATGTAGCCGAGCAGCCGCGGCTGCTCGCCGAAAACGGTGTCGAATGCTTCGCCGAGCGTGTGCGCGTCGATTTCGCGCTCGGGCGTTTCGATATGCCGCTGGATCGAAGCGGCGAAGAAGAGGTGCGCCATGGCAGTGGCTGGCAAGAGCCGCGCGGAGGGGACGGTCTGTAGTTTAGGTGATCCGTCAGGGGCGGAACGCCGGCATCGCGTAGTCGCGGTGCGCCGGCGTGCCCGATCCGTCCCGGTCGACACGTCCTGGCGGATCGGCAACAATCCTGCCCGAACCGTCATCGCATGCCGGATTCGGCTGCAAAGCCGATCGACGGTCGCACGCTCTCCACTTGCCGATGAAGGAAGTACTTGCCATGCCGCGATTCGCGCTGTCGATCGTCAAGCCCGCCGTCGACGCTATCGTCGCGGGCCGCAAGCGGGTCGAAATCCGGTCGTGGGCGCCGCGGGTCCTGCCGTTGCGCGATCTCGTGCTGGTGCAGAACACGATCTTCCTGCGACAGGACGGGCAGGAGGATCCCGACGGTATCGCGCTCGCGCGGGTCGACGTCGTGGGGGGACGCGACTGGACACCGGATGAAGCCCGCTCGCAAGGCAAGCAATGGTGCGCCGGATACGTGTGCTGGGAATTGGCGAATGTGCGGGCGATCGACCCGCCTTTCCCGTGTGTCGCCAGGCGGGGCATTGATGCGTTGACGGATGGTTCCGCCAAGGTCTCCTGATGATTTCTTCTGCGTCCTGGGCGGGCCGAGTTCCCTTTCGACACACGAGAGGGCGGTTGAAGCGATCGGTCGCCCGGCGCGCGCCGGCCACGTGCGCTAAACCGGAATCGATCGCCCGCGCATCCTGATCCCGAGCCGCACGATGCCGATCACCGCATTCGACAGCCACGTGAGCAGGCGCGGCATCCCGCGCCGGCGGATATCGAGCAGCAGCACGATCCGCACGGCGTCGCTGTCGTTCCACACCTCGTGCATGAACGTGTCGTCCCACAGCAGGAAGCGTCCTTCGTCGAGCCGGTATTCGTGGCCGTCGATCTTCAGCACGGCGGCCGGCGTGCCGTCGGCGCGCTTCGGCATCGACAGCACGAGATAGCCGCGCAGGATGCCGCGAAACGGCCCGCGATGCGGGGGAATGTGCTTGCCGGGCGCGAGGAACGACAGCGATGCGGACAGCACGTCCGGCGACGCCGCGACGATCGACGCGACGGTCGGACAGCGCGACAGGTTGCGCGGGAACGGCTGGCCGTACGCCTGCATGATGAACATCCGCCAGTCGCGTGCGTCGTTGGCCGAGATGTCGTACTGCTCGCGCATGATCTCGTGAAAGCGCGGGATGCGCGGCATGTCGCGCGCCACGGCGAATGCCTCTGCCTGGATGTCGGCCCACGCACGGACGAAACGCTCGGCATCGGGAAACGCGGCCGGGTCGAGCACAGCGCCGCCGTCGATATGACGGTCGTACAGCGTGCGCAGCAGGCCGGCAACGTAGTCGTAAGCGACGGACATGATCGAAGGGCGATCCGTTAGGAGTGGCGTCAGTCTGCCCGAAGCGCGGCGGGCGCTGCGTTACGTCAGGTTACGCCGGCTGACGAAAGAATGACAGTTTCATGACCGTCCGTCCCGAGCGCGCCCGGTGCAGGAGAAGCCGCGTGATTCGTGCCGCGCTGCGCGGGAATAAACGCACACGCTCCGTCGTCATACGGGTGTAGCACGTCGTCTCGTTGACTTCTCAAGGAGTGGAACATGAACACGCATTGGCTGGTGGCCGCCGCGGTGGCGGCGATTTCTCTCGCGGGTATCGCGCCGCAAGCGTCGGCACAGGGGCTGACGCGCGCGCAGGTCAGGCAGGAACTGATCGACGCCGAAAACAACGGGCTGCGCTTCGTGACCGATACGTCGTATCCGGACGTGAGCCCGCTGTTCCAGCGGCAGGCCGAACAGATGCCGCGGCATCAGGCCAGCACGGCGGTTGGCAGCGATCCGGCCGCGTCATCGGAAGCGGGCAGGCCGGCGACGATGTCGCCGCGCCAGGGTCCTGCCGCATGCGTCGGCCCCGCGAGCTTCTGCACGACCTATTTCGGAAGCTGACGCAGCCGCCTGCATTCGCAGGTCGGGTATTCAAGGCATTCAACAAGGTTGATCGATACGGAGCATTGAAGGAGTTCATGATGAAAGCATATATCGCAGTACTGACGATGATCGGAGCGATCGTCGGTCAGTCGGCCTTCGCGCAATCCGCCGCGCCGCTGACGCGTGCACAGGTTCGCGACGAATTGATCCGCCTGGAAGCAGCCGGGTATGACCCGGCGAAGGGAGACGACGGCGAGTATCCGGCGGACATCCAGGCGGCGGAAGCGAAGCTTGCCGAGCAGGACCGGGCCCGGATGGCGGCTGCCGCTGCGCATGCGCCGGCCCCCGATACGCCGGCGCAGACCAGCAACTAGGTGTCGATATGGTCTTGTGCGACTTCAGGCCGCCGTGTTCGCGGCACGGCAGTACGTCAGCCCTTCGCGCCGCTCGACGCGGCAGAAGGGCGCCGGCTGCGCTGCCTGTCATCGCGCGCCGCTTCGCGCGGCGCCGCGATCATCTCATCGGCCGCGTGCGATGAGCGGCCGGTCGGTCGTGCGATGAACCGGAACGCAGACGGTATCGGTATCGGCGGCCACCCGATTCATGCGCGCGATGGCATGCGGTGCCGCCAACGTGTCGATCACCAGGGCATCATGCGCTGCGTGACCTGATCGCGCAGCACGAAGCGGTGCGCCAGCGCGGCTGCCACGTGCAGGCAGATACCGGCGAACAGCGCCCATGCGAGGATGCCGTGCACGTCGCCCATCGCATGGCCGAAGCTGGAGCCGGCCGCCGACAGCGCGGGCAACGGCACGATCCCGAACAGCGTCACGCCCCATGCGCGCGACGACGCGTTGATCCAGCCGAGCAGCGGCACCGCGATCAGCAGCGCGTAGAGCGCGAAATGCGTGATGCCCGACAGTGCGCGCATCGCGGGCGGCAGGTCACTCGCAGGCGGCCGATGCGTCACGCGCCACAACACGCGGCAAGCCATCGCGGCGAGCAGTGCGGTTCCCACGAGGAGGTGCGCGGCGATCAGGCCGATGGGCTGGGTGTCGCGATGCACGTCGGGCATCGTCCAGCCGATCGCATATTGCGCGACGATCAGCGCAACGATCAACCAGTGAAGCAAGCGCGCAACGGTGTCATAGCGGGCGGGCGTGGGCATGGAGACTCCTGGCGTACGGCGGGGAAGGTATCGGTCGGGTGGATTCTACGGCTGCTTCCTTAACGAAACGTTAAGCACGTGGAATTGCACGCGACGACCGGTCGTCGGGTTCGCCGGCTGGCGTCGGTTCACACGCGCCCGCCGACGGCAGCGTAATCGCGACGCCGAGGCCCTGCCCGCCGATGCCGGCCTCGAACTGTACGGTGCCGCCGAAATAGTGTGCGATGCGTGTGACGATCGACAGTCCGAGCCCGCTGCCGGGCGACTGCGCGCCGCTGCCGCGATAGAAGCGGTCGCCGAGCCGCTCGTGCTCGCCGGGCGCGACACCCGGCCCGTCATCGCGCACGACGATGCGTTGTCGCGCACCGTCGTCGTCTACACCGATCTCGATGCGGCCGCCCTGGCGGCCGTACTTGACGGCGTTGTCGACGAGGTTGTCGAGCAGGATGCCGATCAGGATCGGATCGGCTTCGATCGACCGTCCGGATATCGTGCCGGCTACGAGGGCGATGGCCTTGTCCGACGCCTTCGCGAGATGGCGATCGATGGCGGCGTCGACGAGTTCGCGAACGGCGACGGCGCGCGTCGGAATGCGTTCGTATTCGTCGAGCCGCGCGAGCAGCAGCAACTGGTCGGCGAGTCGCGCGCTGCGGTCGACGCCTTGAACGACCCGCTGCATCGCCAGTTGCTTGCGCGCCGGATCGTCGGTCGCGATCGCCACCTGCGCCTGAACCTTGATCGCGGCGAGCGGCGTCTTGAGTTCGTGCGCGGCGTCGGACGTGAACGCACGTTCGCGCACAATCGATTGCCGCAACCTGGCCAGCAGGCGGTCGATTGCGTCGACCAGCGTGCGCACTTCGTCCGGCACGGTGGCGATGTCGAGCGGTTCGAGCGATCGTGCGTCGCGTGCGCCGATCAGCGCCGATAGCGTCTTCAACGGCGCGAGACCGCGCCCGATCAGATACCAGAGGAGCAGCGCCAGCACCGGGAGTGCGACGATCAGCGGCAGCACGATGCCGCGCGCGATACCGGTCGCCAGGTCGCTGCGCGTATTGGCGATCTCCATCACGCGTATCCGGCGCCCCGACGCGTCATCGCGCAACGTGTGCGTGCGCCACGATGCATCGTGAATGACGATCGTTTCAGGGGGGCCGCGCGGGTTGCGCGTGTCGGGCAACCCGGCTGCTTCGGCCGGAAGGCTCGACGCGACGACATGGCCCTGCGCGTCGCGTACCTCGAACAGCACGTCGCGCTGCAGGCGATCGCCGTCGGTTTCAGGGACGGATCTCGCATTGCCGCGATCCAGTTCGACGCGTGCATCTGGCGGAAAACGGGCGAGGCGTTCGAGGTCGGCG
The DNA here is from genome assembly GCF_002099195.1 of Burkholderia puraquae. GTDB lineage: Bacteria > Pseudomonadota > Gammaproteobacteria > Burkholderiales > Burkholderiaceae > Burkholderia > Burkholderia puraquae. The sequence goes on from NZ_NBYX01000026.1 coordinate 42,253, forward strand.
GGGGAAAGATCGACCAGCAGCGACGCGTATTCGACGAGGCGGGCGTCTTCCCATTCGCCAATCTCGCGTGTCGCATAACGGAAGCTGCCGAATACGGCGACGAGCCACACGACGATCACGCAGCCGAGCGCCATCGACGAAACGCGGCGTCGTATCGAGCGGGAGATCATGCGAGGTCGACAACGTAGCCGATACCGCGAACGGTGCGGATCAGTTCCGCACCGAGCTTCTTGCGCAGGTTCGAGACATGGACCTCGATCGCATTGCTTTCGATGCCTTCCTGCCAGCCGTACAGGGTGTCTTCGAGGCGCGCGCGCGACTGCGGCGCGCCCGGGTGGCTGACGAGCTGAACCAGGATGGCCCACTCGCGCGAGGTCAGTGCGATGCGCGACGCATCGCGCGTCACCGTGTGGGCGGTCAGGTCGATCGTGATGTCGCGCCACACGATCTCGTCGCCGGCACGGCCCTGCGAGCGGCGCACGAGTGCACGACAACGGGCCAGCACCTCGGTCAGCTCGAACGGCTTCGCGAGATAGTCGTCCGCGCCGTCGTCGAGGCCGCGGACCCGGTCGGCCACGGTGCCGCGCGCGGTCAGCACCAGCACGGGGACGGTGTCGCCGGCATCGCGCAATGCTCGCAGCAGCTCCGTGCCCGATTTCCCCGGCAGGCCGAGATCGAGCACGACGAGCGCGAAGCGCGTCGTCGCGAGCGCCGCGGCGGCCGCGTGACCGTCGCGCAACCAGTCGACGTGATAGCCGGCCTGACTCAGGCTGATCTCGAGACCGCTGCCGATCAGGTCGTCGTCTTCAACAAGGAGGAGTCGCATGGTCTATTCGGGTGCAGATGCCTGCGATTGTACGAGTGCAACCGTGCATCCCGTGCAACGGATTGTAATTGTGCTGCGTCAAGCTTCCGCCAATTCTGAAGAACGCTTAAGGTTTGCCGCCGGCAATCCCGCTACCATCGGCCACAACATTTCTCGGGCAGTGCTCCGCTTCCCTGGATCCCGAACCGGGTCACGCATGTCCGGCACTTGCCGCGCAAGCTTGCCCGTCAATCCGCAACCCGTCCGATCGATCTCCGATCGATGCGAGTCGTCCGTACGGGAGGTTCGTTCCTCATGGCATCTTCCACGATCGGGCGATGGCGCGCCCACCTGCTGATCGCCGCGATGGCCGGCATGTTCATTCAGTGTTTCGTGCTGGTGTCGTTGCTTGCATGGCGCGTACCCGAAGCATTTTTCACCACGATGACGTTTCGCATCTGGGCCGTCATCGCGGTTGCCACCGCGATCCTTTCGGCCCGCAAGCTTGCCGATACGGCGTTCAAGGCCGCCGTTGAATGCGGCTGCGTGCGTGTGACAGGAATCGATCGCCGCACGGTAGTTGTGTCATCTGATTGCGCGTACCGTCGGCTGGTCGTCCTTCACATCCGGCTCCACGGGAATCGATACGGCGGCGCACACGGTTGAACACGCGTGCGCGCGGCGGGTTCCGGGCGTCGTAGTTGCACGGTTCACCACTGGGGAGAAGCATGGTTTTGCTGCATGTGCTGCGCGCGCTGGCCGGGGCAATGTCGATCGTCTGCGGGCTGGGCGTGTTGCTGGGCATTGCATACACGATCACGGCCAGCGTGCTGGTCGGCCGGTTCTTTTCCCGGGCGGCGGCCCAGCCGCGCGACTATCCGGGCGTCACCGTCGCGAAGCCGCTGCACGGCGACGAGTGGCAACTCGTACAGCATCTCGAAAGCTTCTTCGTGCAGAATTATCCGGGCCCGGTTCAGCACCTGTTCGGCGTGCACGATGCGAACGACAAGGCCCTCGCGGCCGTCGAGACGCTGCGTGCGCGCTACCCTGACGCGAACATCAAGGTCGTCGCCGATGCGCGGCTGTACGGGCCGAACCGCAAGATCGCGAATCTCGTGAACATGCTCGAACACGCGGAGTATTCGGTGCTCTGTCTCGCCGACAGCGACGTGCTGGTCGAGCGCGATTATCTGCACGCGGTCGTCGGCGCGCTACAGCAGCCCGATGTCGGCATCGTGACGAGCGTCTATCGCGGCATCGCATCGCCGGGCTTCTGGCCCGGTGTCGCCGTCGCGATGACGAACTACCATTTCCTGCCGGGCGTGATCACCGGGCTCTTCATCGGGCGCGCACGGCCCTGCTTTGGCCAGACGATTGCGATTACGCGCGCGACGCTCGAACGCATCGGCGGGCTCACGCGTTTCGCGCACCACCTGGCCGAGGATCACGCGCTGGGCGAAGCGGTGCGGCAGGTGGGCGCGCAGGTCGTCATTCCGCCGTTCGTCGTCGGGCATGCGTGCGTCGAGGAGACGTTCGCGAAGCTGTACGCACACGAATTGCGCTGGAGCTGCACGATCCGCGCGGCGGACCGGCTCGGTCATGCGGGCTCGGTGCTGATGCACCCGGTGCCGCTCGCGCTGCTGGCGCTGCTGTTCTCCGGCGGCACGGCCGCCGCGTGCGGGCTGGCGGCCGCGGCGCTCGCCGCGCGGGTGCTACTGATGCTGAAGACGAGCCGGGCGACCGGAGCGGGCCTGCGCGGCGCGATCTGGCTGCCGTTCGTCGATCTCCTGCAGTTCTTCGTGTTCGTGTCGAGCTTCTTCTCGTCGCATGTCGTGTGGCGCGGCACGCGCTTTCGCGTCGACCGGGAAGGCCTGCTGTCGCCGGCGAGCGAATCATGACGACGCAGACGAACCCCGGCACCGATGCCGCGGAACGGAATGCCGCGCGGGGCGACGCGCGGCTGCGCCATGCGGGGCAGGTGGCGGCGCTGGGCGGGCTCGCACTCGCCGTGTGGCTGATCTGGCGCGAACATCCGCTGGAAATCCTGCATCGCCTGCAGATCGCCGGTGCGGGGCTGTTGCTCGCGGCGCTGGCGCACCTCCTGCCGATGCTCGCGAACGCGTGGGACTGGCGGATGCTGATCCGCGGCCCGCGCCGCCCGTCGTTCGCGACGATGCTGAAGCTCGTGTGGATCCGCGAATCGATCAACGGGTTGTTGCCGGTCGCGCGGATCGGCGGCGAGATCGTGTCGTTCGGCCTGCTGCGGCGGGCGGGCGTGCGGCCGGCGACCGTCGCGGCCAGCCTCGTCGCCGACATGCAGCTGACGCTGATCAGCCAGCTCGTGTTCGCGCTGGTCGCGATCGGCTACGTGCTCGAGCACGTGTCCTCCGATGCCGCGCGCGTGGCCGGCAACCTCGCGATCGGCATGGCGGCGCTGGTGCCGGTGCTGCTGCTGTTCGCGCTGGTGCAGCATGCGCGGCCGTTCGAACGCGCGATGCGCGTGCTCAACCGCATCACGAGCGGCAAGGTGGTGGCGCTGGTCGGCGAATCGGCGCGTACCGATCAGTCGATCCGGATGATCTGGAGAAAGACCGGCATCGTCGTGCGTTATCTCCTGATCTGGCAGACGCTGCAGTTCGTCGGCTACGCGCTGGAAATCTGGCTGGCGCTGTATTTTCTCGGCGCGGAGCCGACCTTCGCGCAGGCGCTCGCGATCGAGGCGCTGATCCAGCTCGTGAGCAGCATCGCGTTCCTGATGCCGGGTGGCCTCGGGGTGCAGGAAGGCGGGTTCGTGCTGATCGGCGGGCTGCTCGGGTTCGACCCGCCGACCTGTCTCGCACTGGCCGGCGCCCGCCGCGTGCGCGACCTGCTGTTCTATCTGCCGGGCCTGCTTGCGTGGCAGTGGGCGGCCGGTGCGGCGAACCGGCCGGGCGGAACGAAGCGCGCGTCGTTGCCGATTGGGGAATCCGCCCGGCCGCATTGACGCGGCCGGGGAGCTCGTGCCCGCACGCCGGGCGGCACGGGAATCAGCGCCGTTCGTCGGCGAGATGGCTGCGGATCACGTCCGCGAACGACGTGTCGCCCTTCAGCCCGAGCGCTTCCGCGCGCGATGTGTCCCAACGCCCCGGCCAGCTGCCGACGATCTTCTCGACGCGCTCGTCCGGCACATGGCGGATCAGCTTCACGACTTCGTCGCCCGCGACTTCCCGCAGCGCCGCGATCATTTCGTCGACCGACACCGACAGGCCGGGCAGATTGATCACCCGTTTGTTGCCGAGCTTCGCGCCGTCGATCTCGCAGCCCGCGACGAGCGCTTCGATCGCGCCGCGCGGCGACAGCAGCCACAGCCGCGTCGAACCCGGCACCGGGCACACGCTTTCCTCGCCGTTCAGCGGCTCGCGGATGATGCCGCTCGCGAACGACGACGCGGCCGCGTTCGGGCGGCCGGGCCGCACGCTGATCGTCGGCAGCCGCAGCACGCGGCCGTCGACGAAGCCGCGCCGCGCGTAGTCGCACAGCAGCAGCTCGGCGATCGCTTTCTCGGCGCCGTACGACGATTGCGGATTCAGTGCGGTGTCGTCCTGCACGACGTCGGGCAGCGTGCCGCCATAGACCGCCACGGAGCTCGTGAACACGACGCGCGGCCGATGGCCGCGCGCGCGGCACACTTCGAGCAGCGTGCGCGACGCGTCGAGGTTGATCCGCATGCCGAGATCGAAATCGGCTTCGGCCTGCCCGCTGACGATCGCTGCGAGGTGGAAGATCGCGGCCGTCTGCGTGTCGATCGCGCTTTCGAGCACCGCGCGATCGGCAATGTCGCCGACGATCGACGTCACGCGTGCGTCACCGAAATCGCTGCCTGCGACGACGTCGAGCAGCACCAGCTCGTCGATCTTCTCGCCGCGGCCGTCGGGGCCGGTGAGTTCGCCGCGCTCGAGCAGCTTGCGCGCGAGACGCTGGCCGAGAAAGCCGGCGCCGCCGGTGATCAGTACTTTCATGTTCTTCACCCTTAAAGGAATACTGGAATTACAGGTACGGCCTGAGCCAGCCGAGCCCTTCCGACGTGCCGGCCTTCGGGCGGTACTCGCAGCCGATCCAGCCGTCGTAGCCGAGCGCGTCGATCAGCGCGAACAGATACGGGTAGTTGAGTTCGCCGAGGTCCGGCTCGTGGCGCTCGGGCACGCCCGCGATCTGGATATGGCCGATGCCCGCGAAATCGCGCTTGAGCTTCATCGCGAGATCGCCTTCGACGATCTGGCAGTGGTAGCAGTCGAACTGCACCTTCAGGTTCGGCGCGCCGACTTCCGCGCAGATCGCCTGCGCGTCGTCCTGGCGGCTCAGGAAATAGCCGGGCATGTCGCGCTGGTTGATCGGTTCGATCAGGATCGTGATGCCATGCGCGGCGGCGGCCTGCGTCGCATGACGCAGGTTTGACAGGTAGGTGTCGCGATGGCGTGCCCGGTCGGCGCCCGGCGGCACCATGCCGGCCATCACGTGCAGCTTCTTGTTGCCGAGCACGCGCGCATAGTCGAGCGCCTGGTCGATGCCGCGCCGGAACTCGTCCTCGCGGCCCGGCAGCGATGCGGTGCCGCGTTCGCCTGCTGCCCAGTCGCCGGGCGGCGCGTTGAACAGCGCCTGTTCGAGGTGGTGCGCGTCGAGGCGCGCGCGGATGTCTTCGGCGGCGAAGTCGTACGGGAACAGGTACTCGACGGCCTTGAAGCCGTCGTAGGCGGCAGCGGCGAAGCGCTCGAGGAACGCGTGCTCGGTGTACATCATCGAGAGGTTGGCGGCGAAGCGTGGCATGGCAGCGGATCCTGTGAATGAATGGGGCGGGGCGCACGGCGCCCCGCGTCGAATGGCGGCTGGCTCGGCGGTTTAACGGTTCAATGGATCAGCGGTTCACGAGTTTCGCGGGCGTGAGCCACACGGCGATCGCGCCGATCACGAGCATCGCAGCGAGCACGTACATGCCGGACGCCGTGCTGTGCGTGGCGTCCTTCAGGTAGCCGATCACGTATGGGCTCGCGAAACCGGCGAGGTTGCCGACCGAATTGATGATCGCGATCCCGGCCGCGGCTGCGGAGCCCGCGAGGAATGCGGTCGGCAGCGACCAGAACAGCGGTGCGCAAGTCAGCACGCCGCCTGCCGCGAGCGACAGGAACACGATCGACACCGCCGTATTGTGCGAGTACGACGCGGCGACCGCAAACCCGACCGCGCCCATCAGCGCCGGCACGATCAGGTGCCAGCGGCGTTCGCGGCGCTTGTCCGCGCTGTGGCCGAACAGGTTCATCACGACGATCGCGACGACGAACGGAATCGCGGACAGCAAGCCGATCTGCAGCGTATCGGTGATGCCGGTCGATTTCACGAGCGTCGGCATCCAGAACGTGAGGCCGTACTGGCCCGTGACGAACGCGAAGTAGATCAGCGACATCCACCACATGCGCGGGTCGGAGAACACGGCTTTCAGCGAATGGCCGTGCTGCTGCTGTTCCTGCGGCTGCGCGGCGATCTCGTCCTCCAGCAGTTGCTTCTCGCGCTCGTCGAGCCATTTCGCGCTGCGGATACTGTTGTCGAGATACAGGATCGTCGCGATACCGACGAGCACGGCCGGCACGGCTTCGATCATGAACATCCATTGCCAGCCGTGGAAGCCCGAGCCGCCGTGGAAGCGCTCCATGATCCAGCCCGACAGCGGGTTGCCGAAGATGCCCGACACCGGAATTGCGGACATGAACACCGCGATGATCTTCGCGCGGCGATGCGACGGGAACCAGTACGTGAGATAAAGGATCACGCCGGGATAGAAGCCGGCTTCCGCGAGGCCGAGCAGGAAGCGCAGCACGTAGAACTGCGTCGGCGTCTGCACGAACGCGAACAGCGCGGACAGCAGGCCCCACGTGATCATGATCCGCGCGATCCAGATGCGCGCGCCGAGGCGGTGCATCAGCAGGTTGCTCGGCAGTTCGAACAGGAAATAGCCGAGGAAGAAGATGCCCGCGCCGAGCCCGAACACGGTTTCGCTGAACGCGAGGTCCTGCGACATCTGCAGCTTGGCGAAGCCGACGTTCACGCGGTCGAGGTAGGCGACCACGTAGCAGAGCATCAGGAACGGAACGATGCGCCAGAACACTTTCTTGTAGGTGCGGTCGAGTTCGGCCGCACGGGCGGGCGCGGCGGGCGTGCGGCTTGCGGCCGCGTCGAGAGCAGTCATCGTCGTCTCCAATGATGTTATGTGCCGGCGGCGCGTACGCCGCCGGATCGTGTGTGTGCTGACGGAAGGGCCCGCGCACACGGCGGGCAGGGAAACCAATTTGCAGTCCTGCATGAAGCATGCCGCACGATTCGTGCGATGTGCATGGCGCTACCAGCGCGCGCCGAAGGTCCGGCGCAGTTCGTCGAGCGCGGCGTCGGGCAGCGGCTCGGGCTTCGGCTGCGTCATCAGCCACAGCCGCGCCGTTTCCTCGAGCTCTTCGAGCGCATACGACGCCTGCGATACCGAGGGCCCCCACATCACGGGGCCGAGGCGGTCGAGCAGCACGCCGCGCACCTGGTCGGCCAGCGCCGCGACTTCGGCCGCGACGGCCGGGTCGCCGGGGCGGCGGTAACGGATCAGCGGAATGTGGCCGACCTTCATCACGTAGTACGGCGTGATCGGCGGCAGCACGTCGGTGTCGCGCCACACGCCCGCGAGCGTCAGCGCGACGAGGTGCGTCGAATGCGTGTGGACGATGCCATTCGCTTCGGCATTGCGTGCGTAGATGCCGCGATGCAGCGCGAGTGTCTTCGACGGCTTGCCGCCCGATACGGGCTGGCCGTCCGCGCCGACCTTCGCGATGTCGTTCGGGTCGAGGCGGCCGAGGCAGGCGTCGGTCGGCGTGATCAGCCAGCCGTCGGGCAGGCGCGCGCTGATGTTGCCGGCGCTGCCGACCGCGTGGCCGCGCGCATACAGGCTCGCGCCGACCACGCAGATCTCTTCGCGCCGTTTCGCTTCGTCGCTCATCATGCGGCTCCGTCCAGCGCGCGCAGCGCCTTGTCGAAAAAGTCCGTGGTGCCGAAGTTGCCGGACTTCAGCGCGAGGCCGAGCGGCTGCGCGTCGATGGTGGCCGTTGCCGGCACGCCCGGATCGATCTGCGCGCCGATCTGCAGCGACTTCACGTCGAGCGCCTGCACGACCGCGCCGGACGTTTCGCCGCCGGCGACGACGAACTTGCGCACGCCGAGATCACGCAGACCTTTCGCGATCGCCGCGAGCGTGGCTTCGACGAGATGGCCGGCCGCGTCGACGCCGAGCGCCTGCTGCACGGCCTTCACTTCGTCGGGCGTCGCGGTCGCGTAGATCAGCACGGGCTGCGGCAGGTACGAGCGCGCGAATGCGAGCGCCTGGTCGACGACGGGCTCGCCGCGCGCCGCCGCGAGTGGATCGATGCGGAAGCTCGGCCGCGTGGCGCGCCATGCGGCGACCTGTGCATTGGTGGCCTTCGACGCGCTGCCGGCGAGCACGGCCGACAGGCCGTCGATGCGCGGCAGCGACGCCGCGTTGTCGCGCTCGGGCAGTTGCTCCGCGCGGCGGAAATTCGCGGGCAGGCCGAGCGCGATGCCCGAGCCGCCGGTGACGAGCGGCAGGCCCGCGCACGCTTCGCCGAGCACGTAGAGGTCGCGATCCGACAGCGCGTCGGCGATCGCGAAGCGCGCGCCTTCCGCACGCAACTGGTCGATCCGCGTGCGCACGGCAGCCGCGCCCAGCACGATCGTGTCGTAGCGGATCAGGCCGACGGGCGACTTCGTCTGTTGCTGCAGCACGCGCACGAGGTTCGCGTCCTTCATCGGCGTGAGCGGATGGTTCTCCATCCCCGATTCGTTCAGCAGCACGTCGCCGACGAACAGGTGGCCGCGATAGATCGTGCGGCCGTTCTCGGGGAACGCCGGGCATGCGATCGTGAAGCCGCCGCCGGCCGCGTCGAGCAGCGCATCGGCAACGGGCCCGATGTTGCCCGCGTCGGTCGAATCGAACGTCGAGCAGTACTTGAAGAAGAACTGGCGGCAGCCTTGCGCGCGCAGCCACGCGTATGCGGCGAGCGATTGCGCGACGGCGTCGGCTGCGGGAATCGTGCGCGACTTCAGCGCAACGACGATCGCGTCGGCGTCGAGCGTGGTGTCGGCTGCGGCGCCGTCGGCGGGCACGCCGATCGTCTGCACGGTACGCATGCCGCTCTTGACGAGCATGTTCGCGAGATCGGTCGCGCCGGTGAAATCGTCGGCGATGCAGCCGAGCAGGGGACGGGAAGCGGAAGCGGTCATGGCAGGTACGTCGTACGAATCAGCGGGCGGGCGGCAGCGTGATGCCGGGGAAAGTCTTGATCACGGCGGAATCGTCCTCGCCGCCGTGGCCGGCGCTCGACGCGCTCATGAACATCTGGTGCGCGGTGGCCGACAGCGGCAGCGGGAACTTGCTGCGGCGCGCGGTATCGAGCACGAGGCCGAGATCCTTCACGAAGATGTCGACGGCCGACAGCGGCGTGTAGTCGCCGTTCAGGATGTGCGGCACGCGGTTCTCGAACATCCACGAATTGCCGGCGCTGTGGGTGATCACGTCGTACAGCGCATCGGCATCGACACCTTCGCGCAGGCCGAGCGCCATCGCCTCGGCGGCGGCCGCGATGTGCACGCCGGCCAGCAACTGGTTGATGATCTTCACCTTCGAGCCGATGCCGTGCGCATCGCCGAGGCGATAGACCTTGCCGGCGATCGCCGCGAGCACGTCCTCGCAGCCCGCATACGCGGCGGCCGGGCCCGACGTCATCATCGTCATCTCGCCGGAGGCTGCGCGCGCGGCGCCGCCCGACACGGGCGCGTCGAGCATCTGCAGTCCGGCAGCCTCGATGCGCGCGCCGAGTGCGACCGCGAAGTCGGGCGCGACGGTCGCGCTTGCAATCACGACGCCGCCCGGCTGCATCGCGGCAACCGCGCCGTGCTCGCCGAACAGCACCGTTTCGGTCTGCGCCGCATTGACGACGAGCGTGACGACGACGTCGCACTGCGCGCCGAGTTCGGCCGGTGTCGCGCAGGCGATGCCGCCTTCGGCGGCGAACGCCTGCAGTACGGTGTCGCGCACGTCGCATGCGTGCACGCGCAGGCCGGCGCGCAGCAGCGAGCGGGCGACGCCGAGGCCCATCGCGCCGAGGCCGATGACTCCAACATTTCGTGACATGGTCAACCTTGATCGATTCGGGTGAGGTTCGTGATAGCGGCGGCGCCAGAAGAGGCTGCGGCCGCGGGCTTCAGCAGATGCCGGCTTCCGCGAGACGGCGGGCAGCGTTGTACATGTGCGTGCGAGCCGCGTTGCGCGCGGCCATCGGGTCGCGTGCGCGGATCGCGTCGGAGATCGCCGCGTGTTCCTCGCGTACCTGGCGCGAGAAGTCCTCGCGCGTCGCTTCGTTGCGCCGCGTGACCTTCACGCCGGCTTCGAGGTACTGGTTCAGGAACTGCAGCGTCTTCAGGAAATACGGGTTGCCGGTGACGGCCGCGATCGTGCGGTGGAACGCGACGTCTTCCGCGACGCCGTCGCGCCCAACGGCTACCGCGTCGTCAATCTTGCGCAGCGCATCGTCGATGTCGGCCATGTCTTCATCGGTGTGATGCAGGGCCGCTTCGGCGGCGACCTCGGCCTCGATCGCGCGGCGCACCGCGAGCAGGTGCGGCAGCGAGGTGGCCTCGACCGCTTCCGCGTAGTCGATCCGCAGCGGCCGGATCGCGCCGTGCTGGTTCACGTACACGCCGCTGCCCTGGCGCGGCTCGACCACGCCTTCGTTCTTCAGCCGCGAGATCGCTTCGCGGATCACGGTGCGGCTCACGCCGAATTCCTGCGCGAGCACGGCCTCCGTCGGCAGCTTGCCGGTGGCCGAGAAGCTGCCGACTTCGATCTGCTTGAGCAGTTGCTGTGCGACATGGTCGCTCATCGCACGGGCGGGAATTTTCTCGAACATGATGCTCTGGTTTGTCAGGTTATGTGGTCATCATACAAATTTGGATGCGCGTCAGCATCCGTGATAACCCTCAGTTAACGGTGGGCAACTTCGGCTAAATTGACTGGAACCGGTTCCAATTGAGTCGAAGCCGATATGTCCGGGAGGCGTTTCGCGATCGGTCGGAAAGGGGGCGGGCGCCCGTAGCCGTCAGTCGGCGATGTCCTCGACGGCGTCCGCCGCGATTGCCGCACCGGCTTCCGCCGCTTCCCCGCCGCGCTCGCGATACGCCGCCGGCGGCACGCCGAACTGCTTGCGGAACTCACGGCCGAGGTGCGACGCATCGGCGAACCCGCAGCTCGACGCGATATCGGCCACCGTGCGGTCGGAGCTGGTCAGCAGCCACGCGGCGGTGCGCAGCCGCACCTGCTTCGCGAACGCCTGCGGGCTCCTGCCCGTCTCGGCCTTGAACAGCCGCTCGAGCTGGCGCGTCGACATGTCGAGCTTGCATGCGAGTTCCTCGAGCGGCAGCGAGCGCCCGACATGCTGTTCCATCAGAAGAATCGCGCGCTTGACCTTCGGGTGCGTGGCCGGCTCGAGGCCCGGCGGATGCGGCTGCGGCGCATTGCCTTTCTGCATCTCGCCGACGAGCAGGATGCGCAGCGCCTTCTGCACGGTCGCATGGTCGAAATGGCGCAGCAGGATCGCGGCGGCGACGTCGATCGACGCGCGGCCGCCCGAGCAGGTAATGCGGCGCTGGTCGATCACGAACAGGCGGTCGGCGATCAGCAGGTCGGGATCGGCGCTCGGGAAGCGCTCGATGAAATCCCAGTAGTGGAACCAGCTCACGCAGGTGCGATAGCCGTCGAGCACCTTCGCGCGCATCAGCGTAAACACGCCCGTGCAGATCCCGACGACCGTCGCGCCGGCCGCCGCCGAGCGGCGGATGAACTCGAGCGTTTCGGGGCCGGCTTGCGGCCCCGAGTGCAGCAGCCCGCCGACCACGACCACGTAGTCGAATGGTTCGGCCCCATCAAAGGTTTCCCACGGCGTGATCTGGATCCCGCAGCTCGCGCGCACCGGCGCGAGCGTCTCGCCGATCACGCTCCACGCGCAGCGCACGGGCTTGCTGTAGTCGCCGTCGTCGGCCGACAGCCGCAGCATGTCGACGAAGCCCGAGAAGGCCGTCAGCGTGAAGTTCGGCAGCAGCACGATGCCGAAGCGGATGCGCTGCGGCGCCGGCTCGGCGAGGGGGGAAGCGGGTACGTCGGGTGTCATCGCGGTCAATCTCGTCACGCCGGGAAGGCAGGTCTCACTCGTTTCACTCGGTTTGCGGGTACGTCTGCCGGGCGGGGCGCACGCCGGTCGACTTGTGCTTTTGCGTCGCGAACCATCGCCAAAACGCACTTTCGGGCACGCCGAAGTGGCGCTTGGCGGCGGTATCCCACGCCGATGCCGTTTTTGTTCTATCGGCCAATTTTACGCTTTGATGTACTGACGCCAACGTTATTTCACGTGTGTCCCACCCAGAGGAAGCCAGATGAACGTCAGCGTCTTCGACCTGTTCAAGATCGGCATCGGTCCGTCCAGTTCGCATACGGTCGGCCCGATGATCGCCGCGTGCCGCTTCGCGTCGCACGTGGAGGACGCGAACCTGCTCGGCTTCGTGCGCCGCGTGCGGGTCGAACTATACGGCTCGCTCGGCGCGACCGGCAAGGGCCACGGTACCGACAAGGCGGTGCTGCTCGGCCTCGAGGGCCACCTGCCCGACACGATCGATCCGGATCTCATCGAGCCGCGGCTTGCCGCGATCCGCGCGGAGAAATCGCTGTCGCTGCTCGGCAAGCAGACCGTCCGCTTCGAGGAAAAGGAGCACATCGGCTTCTATCGCAAGCTGATGAGCGGCACGAGCATCGTGCACCCGAACGGGATGCGCTTCCAGGCATTCGACGAGCACGGCCAGCTGCTCGTCGAGAAAGAGTATTACTCGGTCGGCGGCGGCTTCGTCGTGAATCGCGACGGCGATCGCGTGAACGGCGTGCGCGCGGCGGTCGAGGTGCCGTATCCGTTCCGCACCGGCGACGACCTCATGCGCCAGTGCCGCGAACACGGGCTGTCGATCGCCGAGCTGACGATGCGCAACGAATGCGCGCTGCGCCCCGCCGACGAAGTGCGCGCCGGGCTGCTCGCGATCTGGCGCACGATGGCCGCCTGCGTCGAGCGCGGCTGCAAGGTCGAGGGCGACCTGCCGGGACCGATGCGCGTGAAGCGCCGCGCGGCCGAAATGAACGGGCACCTGCGTGCGCGTTCGGAAGAGTCGCTGCGCGACCCGCTGTCGATGCTCGACTGGGTCAACCTGTATGCGATGGCCGTCAACGAGGAGAACGCGGCGGGCGGCCGTGTCGTCACCGCGCCGACCAACGGCGCGGCCGGCGTGATTCCCGCGGTGCTGCACTACTACGTGAAGTTCGTGCCGGGCTCGAACGAAGCCGGCATCGTCGAATTCCTGCTGACGGCCGCCGCGATCGGGATCATCTACAAGGAAACCGCGTCGATCTCCGGTGCGGAAGTCGGCTGCCAGGGCGAAGTGGGCGTCGCGTGCTCGATGGCCGCCGCTGCACTCGCCGCGGTGATGGGCGGCACGCCCGACCAGGTCGAGAACGCGGCCGAGATCGGCATGGAGCACAACCTCGGGATGACCTGCGACCCGGTCGGCGGGCTCGTGCAGATCCCGTGCATCGAGCGCAACGCGATGGGCGCGATCAAGGCGCTGAACGCGTCGCGCATGGCGCTCAAGGGCAACGGTCAGCACTACGTGTCGCTCGATTCGGTCATCAAGACGATGCGCGAGACGGGCGCCGACATGAAGACGAAATACAAGGAAACGTCGCGCGGCGGTCTGGCCGTGAACGTCATCGAATGCTAACGAAGGATCACTGACATGAGCCGCTACTCGATATTCAGCCTGTTTCGCAACGGCCTCTCGTATCACGAGAACTGGGAAAAGCAGTGGAAGAGCCCGGAGCCGAAGAAGGAATACGACGTCGTGATCGTCGGCGGCGGCGGCCACGGCCTCGCGACCGCGTATTACCTCGCGAAAGAGCACGGGATCACGAACGTCGCGATCCTCGAGAAGGGCTGGATCGGCGGCGGCAACACCGCGCGCAACACGACGATCGTGCGCTCGAACTATCTGTGGGACGAATCGGCCGCGCTGTACGAGAAGGCGATGAAGCTGTGGGAAGGGCTGTCGCAGGACCTGAACTACAACGTGATGTTCAGCCAGCGCGGCGTGATGAACCTGGCCCACACGCTGCAGGACGTGCGCGACACCGAGCGCCGCGTGAACGCGAACCGGCTGAACGGTGTCGACGCCGAATTCCTGACGCCCGCGCAGATCAAGGAAATCGAGCCGACGATCAACCTGAACAGCCGCTATCCGGTGCTCGGCGCGTCGATCCAGCGCCGTGCAGGCGTCGCGCGCCACGACGCGGTGGCCTGGGGCTTCGCGCGCGGCGCGGACCGCGCGGGTGTCGACATCATCCAGAACTGCCAGGTGACGGGCATTCGCCGCGAAGGCGGCGCGGTGGTCGGCGTCGATACGGTGAAGGGCTTCATCAAGGCGAAGAAGGTCGCGGTGGTCGCCGCCGGCAACACGACGACGCTCGCCGACATGGCCGGCGTGCGCCTGCCGATCGAGAGCCACCCGCTGCAGGCGCTGGTGTCCGAGCCGATCAAGCCGGTGGTCAACTCGGTGATCATGTCGAACGCGGTGCACGCGTACATCAGCCAGTCCGACAAGGGCGACCTCGTGATCGGCGCGGGCATCGACCAGTACACGGGCTTCGGCCAGCGCGGCAGCTTCCACATCATCGAAAGCACGCTGCAGGCGATCGTCGAGATGTTCCCGGTGTTCTCGCGCGTGCGGATGAACCGCCAGTGGGGCGGCATCGTCGACGTGTCGCCGGACGCGTGCCCGATCATCACCAAGACCGACGTGAAGGGCCTCTATTTCAACTGCGGCTGGGGTACCGGCGGCTTCAAGGCGACGCCGGGCTCGGGCTGGGTGTTCGCGCACACGATCGCCCGCGACGAACCGCATCCGCTGAACGCGCCGTTCGCGCTCGACCGTTTCTACACGGGCCACCTGATCGACGAGCACGGCGCCGCCGCCGTCGCGCACTAAACCCCGCACTGAAGGAGAAAGAAACATGTTGCTGATCGAATGTCCGTGGTGCGGGCCGCGCGCCGAATCCGAGTTCACGTGCGGCGGTGAAGCCGACATCGTGCGCCCCGTGAACAACGAGAACATGACCGACCGTGAATGGGGTGAATACGTGTTCATGCGCGAGAACAAGCGCGGGCTGCACAAGGAGCAATGGCTGCATGCGCAGGGTTGCCGCCGCTGGTTCAAGGCCACGCGCGACACGGTGACCTACGATATCAAGGGCTACGAAAAGTTCGGCGAGGCTGCCGGCAACGCACACGAAGAGGGCACGAGCAAATGAGCCAGAAAGACCGCCTCGGCACCGGGGGCCGCATCAATCGCGCGATTCCGTTGACGTTCACGTTCAACGGCCGCACGTATCAAGGCTTCCAGGGCGACACGCTCGCGTCCGCGCTGCTCGCGAACGGCGTGCACTTCGTCGCACGCAGCTTCAAGTACCACCGTCCGCGCGGGATCGTGACGGCGGACGTCGCGGAACCGAATGCTGTCGTGCAGCTTGAATCCGGCCCGTACACGGTGCCGAACGCGCGCGCGACCGAGATCGAGCTGTACCAGGGGCTCGTCGCCTCCAGCGTGAACGCGGAGCCGACGCTCGAGAACGACAAGTACGCGATCAACCAGAAGCTGTCGCGCTTCCTGCCGGCCGGCTTCTACTACAAGACCTTCATGTGGCCGCGCAACATGTGGCCGAAGTACGAAGAGAAGATCCGCGAAGCAGCCGGCCTCGGCAAGGCGCCGGAAGCGCTCGACGCCGATCGCTACGACAAGTGCTACGCGCACTGCGACGTGCTCGTCGTCGGCGGCGGCCCGTCGGGCCTCGCGGCCGCGCATGCGGCGGCCACGGCCGGCGCGCGCGTGATCCTCGTCGACGACCAGCGCGAACTCGGCGGCAGCCTGCTGTCGTGCCGCGCGGAGATCGACGCGAAGCCTGCGCTGCAGTGGGTCGAGAAGATCGAGGCCGAGCTGCGCAAGCTGCCCGACGTGACGATCCTGTCGCGCAGCACTGCGTTCGGCTACCAGGACCACAACCTCGTGACGGTCACGCAACGCCTGACCGACCACCTGCCGGTGTCGATGCGCAAGGGCACGCGCGAGCTGCTGTGGAAGGTCCGCGCGAAGCGCGTGATCCTCGCGACCGGCGCGCACGAGCGGCCGATCGTGTTCGGCAACAACGACCTGCCGGGTGTGATGCTGGCGGGCGCGGTGTCCACCTACGTGCATCGCTTCGGCGTGTTGCCGGGCCGCAACGCGGTCGTGTTCACGAATAACGATCGCGCATACCAGACCGCGCTCGACCTGAAGGCATGCGGCGCGAAGGTGACGGTCGTGGATTCGCGCGCATCGTCGAACGGCGCGCTGCCGGCCGCTGCAAAGCGGCAGGGCGTGACGGTGATGAGCGGCGCGGTCGTCACGGCCGCATCGGGCAAGTGGCGCGTATCGTCGGTCGACGTCGCGTCCCTCGCGAACGGCCAGGTGGGCGGCAAGCTGCAGACGCTGCCGTGCGACCTCGTCGCGATGTCGGGCGGCTTCAGCCCGGTGCTGCACCTGTTCGCGCAGTCGGGCGGCAAGGCCTGCTGGAACGACGAGAAGGCGTGCTTCCTGCCGGGCAAGCCCGTGCAGGCGGAAGCGAGCATCGGTGCGGCGGCCGGCGAATTCGGCCTGGCGCGCGCGCTGCGGCTCGCGGTCGATGCGGGCGTGGAAGCGGCAAAGGCGGCGGGCTTCGCGGCTGCGCAGCGTCTGGCCGCACCGCAAGTGGCCGAAGCCGTCGAAGGCGCACTGCAGCCGCTGTGGCTCGTCGGCAGCCGCGAGGCTGCGGCGCGCGGGCCGAAGCAGTTCGTCGACTTCCAGAACGACGTGTCTGCCGCGGACATCCTGCTTGCCGCACGCGAAGGCTTCGAGTCGGTCGAGCACGTGAAGCGCTACACGGCGATGGGCTTCGGCACCGACCAGGGCAAGCTCGGCAACATCAACGGGATGGCGATCCTCGCGGGGGCGCTCGGCAAGACGATTCCGGAAACGGGCACGACGACGTTCCGCCCGAACTACACGCCCGTGTCGTTCGGCACGTTCGCGGGCCGCGAGCTCGGCGATTTCCTCGACCCGATCCGCAAGACCTGCGTGCACGAGTGGCACGTCGAGCACGGCGCGCTGTTCGA
The DNA here is from genome assembly GCF_002099195.1 of Burkholderia puraquae. GTDB lineage: Bacteria > Pseudomonadota > Gammaproteobacteria > Burkholderiales > Burkholderiaceae > Burkholderia > Burkholderia puraquae. The sequence continues at coordinate 59,410 of NZ_NBYX01000026.1, forward strand.
GGACGTCGGCAACTGGAAGCGGCCGTGGTACTTCCCGAAGAACGGCGAGGATCTCCATGCGGCCGTGAAGCGCGAATGCCTGGCGGTGCGCAACAGCGTCGGCATCCTCGACGCATCGACGCTCGGCAAGATCGACATCCAGGGGCCGGATGCAGTGAAGCTGCTGAACTGGATGTACACGAACCCGTGGAACAAGCTCGAGGTCGGCAAGTGCCGCTACGGGCTGATGCTCGACGAGAACGGGATGGTGTTCGACGACGGCGTGACGGTACGCCTCGCCGACCAGCATTTCATGATGACGACCACGACGGGCGGCGCGGTGCGCGTGCTGACGTGGCTCGAACGCTGGCTGCAGACCGAATGGCCCGACATGAAGGTGCGGCTGTCGTCCGTCACCGATCACTGGGCGACGTTTGCGGTGGTCGGCCCGAAGAGCCGCAAGGTCGTGCAGAAGGTGTGCCAGGACATCGACTTCGGCAACGAAGCGTTCCCGTTCATGAGCTACCGGAACGGCACCGTCGCGGGTGCGAAGGCGCGCGTGATGCGGATCAGCTTCTCGGGCGAGCTGGCCTATGAAGTGAACGTGCCGGCGAATGCGGGCCGCGCGGTGTGGGAAGCGCTGATGGCCGCGGGCGCCGAGTTCGACATCACGCCGTACGGCACCGAGACGATGCACGTGCTGCGCGCGGAGAAGGGCTACATCATCGTCGGCCAGGACACCGACGGCTCGGTCACGCCGTACGACCTCGGGATGGGCGGCGTCGTCGCGAAGTCGAAGGACTTCCTCGGCAAGCGTTCGCTCGCGCGCTCGGACACCGCGAAGGAAGGCCGCAAGCAGTTCGTCGGCCTGCTGACCGAAGACGAGCAGTTCGTGCTGCCGGAAGGCGCGCAGATCATCGCGAAGGACACGCAGGTGTCGGCGGTCGATCCGACGCCGATGATCGGCCACGTGACGTCGAGCTACTACAGCCCGATCCTGAAGCGCTCGATCGCGCTCGCGGTGGTGAAGGGCGGCCTGAACAAGATGGGCGAGAGCGTCGTGATTCCGCTGGCCAACGGCCGCCGCATCACCGCGAAGATCTCGAGCCCGGTTTTCTACGATACCGAAGGGGTGCGCCAGCATGTGGAATGAAACCAGAAACCAGACGCAGGTGGCGGGCGCAGGCGGCGCGACGCTTGAATCGCCGTTCGTCGGCGCGGCCGACGTGCTGAAGCCGCACCAGGCGCGTGCATCGAAGAAGTTCACGCTGCGCGAGCGGCCGTTCCTCGATCTCGTCAACGTGCGTGGCGAGTTGAGCGATCCGGCATTCGTGAGCGCGTTCGAGCGCGTGGTCGGCTGCCGGCCGCCCGCGGAGCCGAACACGATTGCGCGCGGCGCCGAGTACGACGTGCTGTGGCTCGGCCCCGACGAGTGGCTCGTGCGTTCGAACGGGCCCGTGCAGGCCGGCGTGCTCGAAGCGAAGCTCGCGGAAGCCGTGCAGGGTTCGTATGCGGCGGCCGTCGATGTCGGCAGTGGCTATACGGTCGTCGAGATCAGCGGCGAACGCGTGCGCGACGTGCTGTCACGCGGCTGCCCGCTCGACCTCCACCCGCGTGCGTTCAAGCCGGGCCAGTGCGCGCAGTCGCACTACTTCAAGTCGTCGATCGTGCTGATCCCGACCGGCGACGATGCATTCGAGATCGTCCTGCGCCGCAGCTTCGCCGACTACTTCGTGCGCATCATGCTCGACGCAGCTGCGCCGCTTGCATCATGAAGCCGTTCGACGAACCGTTCGTGGCGATCGACGCGCCGCGCCTGCGCGGGCGCGGCTGGAGCGTGTTCGTCGACGAACTGAAGGTGCCCGCGCGGATCGGCATTCATGCGCACGAGCATGAAGCGCCGCAGCCGATCGTGATCGATGCAAGGCTCGGCTATCGCTGCGAGCCGAGCGAGCAGGGGGAGTGGATCGATTACGACGGCTATTGCGCGCGCATTGCCGCGTTCCTGTCGCACAAGCCGCATACGCGGCTGCTCGAGACGCTCGTCGCCGATATCGCGGTGCTGTCGTTCCGTGAGTGGCCGGCGCTGGAGTCGCTGACGCTGTCGGTGTACAAGCCGAAGATCCGGCCCGGCACGAAGCGCGTCGGCGTGTCGCTCGACTGGACGCGCGGGGATTACTTGCGATGGACGGGAGCGGCGGGGCAGTTTTGATGCGGGAGAGGCGGTCGATGAGCGCGTCGAAATGATACCGGTCGGCCGCCAGCGTGGCATTTGTTGGTCTATATAGTTCCTGAAATATAAGAACAATTCGCCAACGTGGATGGATAGGCAATATTTCGGAGTGCGTGTGTGATCAGGCCGACCGTGTGCTGCGTATTGCGCCGATGGTGTCCAAGGTGAACATCGATCTGCATTGAAATGAAGTGTTCACCGGGCGATCGCCGCAACATGCGTTCCGGCGTGTCTTTGCGATCGCCCCGAGCCGCTGCGTCAAGCCGCAGCGGCCCCATCCAGCGCCGGATAGTCGACATATCCGCGCGCATCGCCGCCGAAGAAGGTTTCGCGCCGCGCGTCGTTCATCGGCGCGCCGGTCTTCAGCCGCGTCACGAAATCCGGATTCGCCAGCACCATCTGCCCGTACGCTTCGAGATCGGCCAGCCCCGACGTCACGTCCGTGCCGATCGCGTCGCGCGTGCGGCCCGGGCGGTTCAGGATCAGCGTGCCGCTCCAGCGCGCGCGCAGGTCGGCCAGCAGCGCTTCGTCGCCGTGATGCATCACGTGCAGGTAGGCGAGACCGAGCCGGTCGAGTTCCGTCGCGAGATGGCGATACAGGTCCGGCCCTTGCGCGCCTTCGTCGAGGCCGCCCAGCGTGTTGCCGGGCGACAGGCGGATGGCCGTGCGATCCGCGCCGATCTCGTCGGCGATCGCCGTGGCAACCTCGATCGCGAAGCGCGCGCGGTTTTCGATCGAGCCGCCGTACGCGTCGGTGCGCGTGTTGGCATTCGGCGCGAAGAACTGCTGGATCAGATAGCCGTTCGCACCGTGGATCTCGACGCCATCGGCGCCCGCCTCGATCGCGCGGCGCGCGGCGATGCGGAAATCGTTCACGGTCTCGTGCACTTCGTCGAGCGTCAGTGCGCGCGGCGCGGGAATGTCCAGCATCCCCTTCATCGTGAACATCGGCGCGTTCGGCGCGATCGCCGACGGCGCGACGGCCTGCCGGTGATGCGGCGTATTGTCGGGATGCGACATGCGCCCGACGTGCATCAGCTGGATGAACAGCCGGCCGCCGCGCGCGTGCACGCGGTCGCTGATCGCCTTCCAGCCGGCGACGTGCGCATCGGTATAGATGCCGGGCGTCGTCAGGTAGCCTTGCCCGTCGTCCGACGGCTGCGTGCCCTCGCTGACGATCAGGCCGAGACTTGATCGCTGCGCGTAATACTCGGCGGCCCATTCGCCGGGCGTCCCGTCGAAGGCGGCGCGGCTGCGGGTCATCGGTGCCATGACCAGGCGGTTTTCCAGCGTATATCGGCCCACGCGGACCGGGGTGAACAGTTGGCTCATGATGCGTCGGCTCCTTGAGATTCGGGACGGCGGCGCCGCTACGATGCCGCCTCGGGCGCCGGCCGCGCACGGGTGTGCCGACCTCGCCTCCACGTATCCATCATCCATTGCTTCCTTTTCGGGATAAACCGGGTAATCTGGATAACATTGATCCATTGATGGAGCAGTGAGCATGGAACTGCTGAACGACATGGCGCTGTTCGTCGAAGTCGTGAAGGCGAAGGGCTTTCGCAGTGCGGCCGAGGCGCTGGGGATGCCGAACTCGACGCTGTCGCGGCGCATCGGCGCGCTGGAGAAGGCGATCGGGCTGCGGCTGCTGCATCGCACGACGCGCCGGATCGAGCTGACGGAGGCCGGCCGGCTCTACTTCGAGCGCTGCAAGCGCATCGTCGACGAGGCGCGGCTCGCGCACGAACAGCTCGGCGGGCTGCTGGCGGAGCCGACCGGTGTGCTGCGCGCGTCGTTTCCGGTCGATTTCGCGGTGGTCATTCTGGCGCCGCTGGTGGTCGAATTCTCGAACCGCTATCCGAAGCTCACCTTCGATTTCGAGCTGACTTCGCGGCGTGTCGATCTGGTGGGCGAGCCGTTCGACGTGGCGATCCGGATGGGGCCATCCGAGGATTCGCAACTGGTCGCGCGGCGGCTCGCGACGCTCCGCAACTACCTGTATGCGTCGCCCGGGTATCTTGCGCGCGCCGGCGAGCCGCGCAATCCGGAAGACCTCGTGCGGCACGCGTGCCTGGGCCTGCAGCGGAGCGGGTCATGGACGCTGCATGACGGCGCGCGTTCCGTAGTGGTGCCGGTGAGCAGCCGCTTCGGGGCGAACAGCGTCGGCATGCTGCGGCGCCTGGCCACGCTCGACGCGGGCATCATCGTGCTGTCGGAAGCGATCGTCGCGGATGACCTGGCCGCCGGCCGGCTGCGCCGCGTGATGCCCGAATGGGAAGGCGAGCCGGTACCCGTCTATGCAATGACGGAAACGCGGCTGCTGCCCGCGAAGACGCAGCATTTCATCGAGTTTCTGCGGGAGCGTTTCGCGCAGGCGTGACAGGTGGTTGCGCGGGCATCCTTCTGTCGGTCACGGTTGCGCAGGTTGCGGCGCGTCCAGCTGCGCTTCCCATTTCTTCAGGATGCGCACGCGTGCCTGGCTGAAATCGACCCAGCAGTTCATCCGCGCGTCTTCCGGGATCATCTGCTGCGGATTGGCGGCTTTCACGTAGTCGCAGGTGTCGTCGGCGAAGCGAGTCCAGCTTGCCTGCGACTTCGCGAGCGCGCTGGCGGTATCGGGGTTGCGCTGCTTGAGCTTGTGCTCGAGCGACCGGTATGCACGCTCGACGGCCTGGTTGTTCTGATCGACTATGCAGATCCGTACGTTGTTCATCGTCGGGCCATGTTTCTCGCAATCGACGGCGGCGAACGCGACGGAGTGGCCGATCGCCAGCGCGGCGACGGCAAGCAAGCGGGAGGTGTGGCGCATGCGCTTCGAACGAAGGGGAGACTAGTTGCTGCGGGCCGACGTCGGGCTCGACTTTTCGCTGACCGGCACCATGCGGCCCTTCGCATCGTTCGCGGGATCAGCGGCTTTCGCGTCGTCGTCGGGTTCGAGCACGAAGCGGAATGAATCGACCCGCTGCATCACCTTCGCCGCATACGCATTCGACCCGCCGCTGTAGCTCCTCAGCCCGGCCCGCACGTCGCCGCCGGCCGCCCTCACGTAGCCCGACAGAATCGCGGAGCCGACTTCGACGTTCGCGTTCGGTTCGGTCAGGTCCTTTACGTTGCGCAGCAGGCCGCGGTGCGCGGCCGGCACGACCTGCATCAGCCCGGTCGCGCCATGCTGGCCGCGCGCCTTTTCCTGGAAGCGCGATTCGATCGAAATGATGGCGTAAACGAGTGCGGGAGGCAGTGAATATTTCGTCGCAGTGACGCTCACGATATCGGCGAGCTTTGCGGCCCGTTCCTTCGCGACGCCGAACTTCTTCGTCAGGTAGGACGTGATGCGGCGGTTTGCTTCGTTCGGCTGATCGTTGGCGTCGGCGAGCGGCGCGGATGCGACGGACGGCGCCGATGCGGCCGCTTCGGGCGCGGACGCAGGCAGTGCGGGCGCCTGCTGCGCCGATGCCTGTTGCGCGATGCCGAGCGAAAGCACGATCAGCCAGAGAAACCGTCGCATGGTGGAGTGCGGGGAATTGGAAGGCGCCTAGTATATCGGCCAATTGCCGCAGTTGGTCGAGCACAGGCTCGAATGAAAGCGGCGTGTAGGCTTGTTTCGAACGGTGTCGATCGTGGAGCCGGTCGTTGCGTGGACACGCATCGGAGTCCGGATGAACGTCGCCGGACGCTGCGTTTCGGTCGTTTTTACATGCCGCCGTGCGCGACAGGATGTGGCCCCACGCGCACTGCGTGCATTACGCGCGCCGTGCGGCCGCCACCCGTGCAATCGCGCCGATCGCGTCGCTGACGAGCACCGCGAGCAGCCCGACGATCACGCCGCCCTGCAGCACGAAGGCGGTGTTCGACGTCTGCAGCCCCGCGATGATGACGTCGCCGAGCCCGCGCGCGGCGACCGTCGAGCCGATCGTCGCGGTGCCGAGATTGATCACGACCGCGAGCCGGACCCCGTTGACGATCACCGGAAACGCGAGCGGCAGCTCGACCGACACGAGTTGCTGCCAGCCGCTCATCCCCATCCCGCGCGCGGCATCGACGACGTCGCGCGGCACGTCCTCGAGCCCCGCGATCGTGCTTTCGAACACGGGCAGGAGGCCGTACAGCACGAGCGCGATCAGCACGGGCTTCAATCCGAAGCCGACGGCCGGTACCGCGAGCGCGAGCACCGCGACGGGCGGGAAGGTCTGGCCGATGTCGACGACGCTGCGTGCGACCGGCAGGAAATCCGCGCCCCACGGCCGCGTGACCGCGATGCCGGCCGCGACCGCGACGATCGTGCCGATCACGCTCGACAACGCAACCGTGCCGAGATGCGCGAGCGTGAGGTCGAGCAGGCTCGCGCGATCGTAGATGACCGGTGCGCCGTTGTCCGCGAACGGCGCGAACCATCCTTGCAGCCATGCGGGGCGCAACAGCAGCACGAGCAGCAGCGCGAGCGCGGCCGCGCGGGCGGCGTATGCGAGAAGCGCCGGCCGCCTGGGCTGCACGCTGCTGCGCGTCTTCATGCGGGTTTCCTTGCGTGTGCGCGGATCGCATCGAGCGTGATGCGGCGCGTGTTTTGACCGGTGCCATCGTCGACCGGCAGCGCATCGACGCCGCGCCACAGCAGCTCCGACACCGCATCGCGCAGCGTGCGCGTCGCGGCGATCGGATCGCCGTCGGCATGACCGGCTTCGGCCACTGCGTCGATCGGTGTCAGTGCGAGCAGGCGCAGCGGCCGGTCGACGCCCGCGACGAGCTGCTCGACGACGCCGGCCGCCGGCCTGCCCAGAATCTCGGCCGGCGATGCGACCTGGAGCAGCCGGCCGCCGTCCATCACCGCGATCGTGTCGCCGAGCTTCAGTGCTTCCTCGATATCGTGCGTGACGATCACGACCGTGATGCCGAGGCGGCGCTGCAACGCGAACAGGTCGTCCTGCGCCTTGCCGCGGATGATCGGATCGAGCGCGCCGAACGGCTCGTCCATCAGCAGCATCGCCGGCTCGGCCGCAAGCGCGCGCGCGACGCCGACGCGCTGTTGCTGGCCGCCCGACAGTTCGTGCGGCAGCTTGTCCGCGAACTCGGCCGGTGCGAGATGGAACAGGTCGAGCAGTTCGTTCACGCGCGCGTCGATGCGATCGGCCGGCCAGCCGAGCAGGCGCGGCACGGTCGCGATGTTGCGTGCGACGCTCCAGTGCGGAAACAGCCCGTGCCCCTGGATCGCATAGCCGATGCCGCGCCGCAACTGTTCGGGCGCAACGGTGGCCGTATCGACACCGTCGATGCGGATCGTGCCGCTGGTGGGCGCGATCAGCCGGTTGATCATGCGCAGCAGCGTCGACTTGCCGCTGCCCGATGCGCCGACGAGCGCGGTGATCGTGCCGCGTTTCATCGTCAGCGACACGTCGTCGACGGCGACGATATCGCCGAAGCGTTTGCCCGCACGTTCGATCTCGATCATCCTGCACGCCCCTTCGCGAGCGTGGTCGCGGCTTCGAACATGACGGCCGCCACCAGCGCGAGCGCGATCGTCGGGATCGCGCCGAGCAGCACGAGATCGGCGGCCGATTGCCCGATCCCCTGGAAGATGAAGGTGCCGAAGCCGCCGCCGCCGATCAGCGCGGCGACCGCGGTCAGCCCGATGTTCTGCACGAGCACGATGCGCACGCCGCTGAGGATCACCGGCAGGGCGAGCACGAGATCGACGCGCAGCAACCGCTGGGTGCGCGTCATGCCCATCGCGCGCGCCGCTTCGGTCACGTGCGGCGGCACTTGCCCGAGACCGACCACGACGCTCGACGCGATCGGCAGCAGCGAATACAGGAACAGCGCGAGCACGGCCGGCGCGACGCCGATGCCGCGGATGCCGAGCGCGGCCGCGAGCGGCACGTGCGCGGCGAGCAGGCCGAGCGGCGCCATCATCAGCCCGTACATCGCGATGCTGGGGATCGTCTGCACGATATTGAGCACGGGCATCGCGACGGTGCGCACGGCCGCGATGCGCGCGCAGGCGATGCCGAGCGGCACGCCCGCGACGAGCGCGGCAGCCACCGAGCCACCGGCGAGCGATACGTGCCGGATCGCTTCGCGCCAGAAGTCGTCGCTGCGCACCGCGTATTCGCGCATCACGGAGAGGCCATCCCACCAGCCGCTCGCGAGCGGCACCGAAATCGCCGCGATCGCGACGACGAGCGCGGCGAGGCGCCGCCACGGGCCGAATGCGAGCCGCGCGAGCGCGTCCGCGACGAGCACGGCCCATGCGAACAGCAGCAGCCAGACGCCGGAGGAGGGCGACACGCGGGCGAGCATGTCGTCAGGTGCGACGACGTGCGTCGCAGCCGCGCCGACCGCGTACGCGAGCGTCGCGAGCCACGTGCAACCGGCCACGAGCCGCCACGCGGGGCGGCTCGCCGTCATCGCCCACAGCGCGCCGACGATCCACAGCGCGGCGAGCGCGGCGCCCTGCAGGGCCGGCAGCGCGGCGAACAGCGACAGATCCGTGCCGGCCGCGATGCGGTTCGGCCGCAGCACCGCGAACGGCAGGCCGAGCACGGCGACGATCGTCAGGATACCGATCAGGATGCCGACCTTGTCCGCCGTGATGCGCCGCGCGGACGCTGCCGCGCGACCCGTCATTTAACGAAGCCCTTCGCTTTCAGGTAGCTTTTCGCGACGCCGGCGGCCGGCTCGCCGTTGATCTGGATGCGCGCGTTCAGCGTTTGCAGCGTCTTCAGGTCGAGGCTCGCGAACACGGGCTTCAGGTAGTCGGCGATCTGCGGATGCGCTTTCAGCACGGCTTCGCGGATCACCGGCGCGGGAGCGTAGACGGGCTGCACGTGCTTGTCGTCGTCGAGTACCGCGAGGCCGCTCGACGAGATCCCGCCGTCGGTGCCGTAGACCATCGCGGCATTCACGCCGTCGGTCTGGTTCGCGGCGGCCTTGATGGTCGCGGCCGTGTCGCCGCCGGACAGCACGACGAGCTGGTCGGGCTTCAGCTTGAAGCCATACGCTTTTTCGAACGACGGCAGGGCCGACGCGCTGTTCACGAATTCAGCCGACGCCGCGAGCTTCACCTTGCCGCCGCCGGCGACCCACTTGCCGAAATCGGAGAAGGTCTTCAGGTGCTGCGACTGCGCGACGGGTGCGAGCACGGCGACGCCCCACGTGTTGTTCGCGGGCGCCGGGGCGAGCCATACGAGATGGTTCGCCGCGTAGTCGAGTTGCTTCGCAGTGTCGTAGCCCTGGCTCGCATTCTTCCACAGGGGATCGTCGGCCTTGTTGAAGAAGAACGCGGCGTTGCCGGTGTATTCGGGGTAGATGTCGATCTCGCCGCTCGTGAGCGCCTTGCGCACGATCGGCGTGGTGCCGAGCGCGATCTTTTCGGTGACGGCGATGCCGTGCGCCTTCAGCACCTGCGCGATGAGGTTGCCGAGCAGGTTGCCTTCGGTGTCGATCTTCGACGACACCACGACGGGCGTGTCGGCACGCGCGCCGGGCGCGACGAGGGTAGCGGCGAGCGCGAGGCCCAGGATCCGGGCGGGCAGGGCGAGCTTCATACGGGCCATTCTCCAGGACGGGGGCGTACGCCGAAAGTTACTTGACTGAGCCGGCTTTGGCAAACGGCATGGGCGGCGTGCCCACAGCCCGTGTGGGGATAACCCGCAGCCGTCTCGCGGGATTGTTACACTGAAATCCGTTCCCGCCTTGCCGACACTTCCTGACATGAAGCCCGAGTTGCTGGTTCTGATCGCATTGCGCGGCGACGCGCATCGCGAGATCGCCGCGTCGTTCGACGTGCGCCATGCCCCCACACCCGAAGCACGCGAACGCGCGATCGCCGAACACGGCGGCACGATACGCGCGGTGCTGACCAACGGCAGCACGGGGCTCACCGCAGCCGAGATCGATCGCCTTCCGCAACTCACGTTCGTCAGCGCGCTCGGCGCCGGCTACGAGCACATCGACGTCGCGCACGCGAAGGCGCGCGGCATTACCGTGGTCACGGGCGCCGGCACCAACGACGATTGCGTCGCCGATCACGCATTCGCGCTGCTGCTCGCGGCCGTGCGCAACGTCGTGCAGCTCGACGCGAAAACCCGCGCGGGGGTATGGCGCGACGAATTGCCGATGCCGCCGAACGTGTCGGGCAAGAGGCTCGGCATCGTCGGTCTCGGCAAGATCGGCGAGAAGTGCGCGCGCCGCGCGGCCGGCTTCGATATCGAGATCGGTTATCACAACCGGTCGGAGAAGAACGTCCCTTACCGCTATTTCGACCGTGTCGACGCGCTCGCGCGGTGGGCCGATTTCCTGATCGTCGCGACGCCGGGCGGTGCGGGCACGCGGCACCTGATCGATCGCGCGGTGCTCGATGCGCTCGGCCCCGGCGGGTTCGTCGTCAACGTGTCGCGCGGCAGCGTTGTCGATACCGCTGCTTTGGCGGAGGCGTTGCGCGAACGGCGCATTGCGGGCGCAGGGCTCGACGTGTACGAAGGCGAACCCGAGCCGCCGCGCGCGCTGACGGATCTCGACGGCGTCGTGCTGACGCCGCACATGGGCGGCTGGTCGCCCGAGGCGCTCGATCGCTCGGTGCAGCAGTTCATCGACAATGCCGAGCGGCACTTTTCAGGGCAGCCGGTGCTGACGCCGGTGTGACGGCGAGACGGCGGGCGCGAATCAGGCCGCCTGCTTGCAGAACGCCCAATAGAACGCCGGCAGGTTTGCCGGCTTGTCGGCATCGAGGTCGATCCAGCCGAACCGGTCGTGCTCGTCGCTCAGGACGATTTCGTGCCGATCGACCTGGCACTCGAAGCACACGATGAGCACGCGCTTGCCCGGCACGACCTCGCACGAACGGCTCGCCACGTAGCGGATCGCCGATGCGACGATCCCGCATTCCTCCTGCACTTCGCGTGCGACGGTTTCTTCGAGCGATTCGCCCGCTTCGGGCCAGCCGCCCGGCAACTCCCATTCGTCGCGCGGATTGCGCAGGAACAGGACCGAGCGGCCGTCGCGGATGATGGCTTTGGCGCTGATGGGGATCATGTGGGTTCACCGTTGGCATTCGACTTTCGCAGCCTATCGCAGGTGTTCCCTTCGTGCAGCGATCCCCCGCCGGCGCCGACCGGCGCGCAGGCGGGGGAGGCCGTGCCGTTACGCCGGCAGCCGGCGGGCGACTACGCGCCCGTGGACGACGAGGCCAGCGGCACCGTCACCGACGTGCCGGCCGGATCGAGCGTCAGGCCCGTGCCCGGCGTCGGCCGCAGCGTTGCCTCGTTGTCGCTGGACAGCACGACGAGCCCCAGCCGGTGGCCGGCTTCCAGCTTGTAGTCACGCGGCATGAACGTCAGCTTCAGGTCGTACGGCATCCCGGGCAGCACGGGCTCCGAGCGCCACTCGGACCACCGGTTGCGCGGGTCGGTCCACGCACGCGTGACGATCGTGGCCGTACCGTCCGGCGCGCGATCGACCAGCAGGGCCGTCACGTTGGCCACCGCCGTGAAGGTCAGCCTGACGCGTGCGGTCGCGGCGCCGGACAGGCGTGTCGCGGCCGTGAGCGGCGCGGTCTCGAAACGGCTGCGGTTCTCGCCCGTCGGCGCGTTCGCCAGCGTGAGCGCGGGAATGCGCGCATCGTCGGTGAAGCGCGCGAGCGGGCCGCCGCTCGGCAGCCGCAGCAGCGTGCCGGTGCCCGCGCCGTCGCCGCCGGCAAAATACGTGACCGGCGTGGCGTGGCGTGCGGCCCAGTCCGTTTCCTTCAGCAGCGTGCCGTCGGCCTGCTCGATCACCGCGCGGGGATCGCGTTCGACGCCGTTGTCGTAACCGACCAGATAACGCGTAAACCAGCGGTTCACTTCCGCGGTCCACGCATCGGCCATCGCCGGCACGCGGGTCGGGTCGGTGTGCTTCAGGCGATGCAGCCACAGCTGCGTCGGCACGCCCTGGCGCCGCATCGCGAGATGCCACGAGGTCGACTGGTCGACGCGCACGTTGTCGTCGGTCAGCCCCTGCGCGACGAGCGCCGGCGCGACCGCGAACGCGGACGGGATGTCGCGCGCGGCCCAGAACGGCGAATAGTCGCCGGTCGCGCGGTTTTCCTGTTGCAGTGCTTCATCGATCAGGTGCGTGCAACGCTCCGGATGCGCGTTCGTCAGCAGCGCCTTGATGTACACGTCGACGTCTTCGCCCTGATAGCCTTCCGGCGCGCGCACGAGCCCGCCCGAGCGGTAGTAGCCGTACATGTTCGTCAGCCCGGCCACCGGCACGATCGCGTCGAGCCCGCGCGTGCGCAGGCTCGCGACCATCTTCGGCAGCGTGCCGTCGTACGACACGCCGTACATGCCGACGTGGCCCGTCGACCAGTTCGCGACGACCGCCTTGCCGCTCGCGTCCTTCGCGGTCGCGTCGCGGCCGAGCCAGCGGATCACCGATGCCATCGCGACCGATTCGTCGCGCGTGAGGATCGTCGGGCAGCCGTCCGAGCCGGCGGTGCCGAGCGAATCCGCGTAGACGATCGTGAAGCCGCGCGGAATGAAGTAGCCCTCGATCCACGAGCGCCCGGCGGCGGCCGCTTCGACCTGCTGGAGCATCCGCACCTGCGGCGCGGCGGCCATGATGCGCGCGGACGTCGATGCGGACGCGGCGGCCGATGCGTTGGCGGCGGGGTGCGGCGTGCCGTCGAGTTCGACGTCGACGTCGTGGTTGGGGCTGTCGGCGAGGCCCGCGTAGTACGGGCTCGCGAGCACGATGACGGGGGTGCGTGCGCCGTTCGCGGTTTCGCTCGGGCGCACGACGCGCACGTGGATGCGGTCGCGCGTGCCGTCGCCGTCGGAATCGACCGGCGTGTCGACCCACGCGTTCTCCTCGATCGTGCCGCCCGACAGCGACGGCTGCACCTGGCCGTTCGCGATCACGGGGCGGTAGCGGCCGCCGCTGGCCGGATTGGCGTACGGGACGCCGGACGGCGAAATGCGGGATGCGAGCGGCTGCTTGTCGGCCGCCGATGCGGCGGCCCCCTCCTGTTGGCCCTGCGCGAGCGCGGAGACGCCCGCCACGCTGCCGCCGTCGTCGCCGCCGCACGCGGCGAGCGTCGTGGCTGCAACGAGCGCGGGAAGCCACGCGCGACGCAATCCGGTTCGATGAATGTTCATTGTCGACCTCATTCTTGTTTGTGATTGTCCGGAACCGGCCGGCCCGCGATATGCCCCCTGCGGCCCGGCCGGGTGCTGCATCGGATGAAGCGGAACTGCACCTTCGAAAGCACCGGGCGCAACGCCCGGGTGTCACGGCCGGCGTCGACGCGCGTCACGCATCGCGCAACCCGGCGGGTGTCGGGGCGACCGCATCGCCCCGACCGGAAAGCGTCAGCGCGGCGGCCGATTCATGCCGCACGGTCGACGCGAGGCCGGCGGCACGAAATGAATGGAGGAGTGCGAATCAAATACGGGCATGCCCGATCTTCCTTCAGGTTTCAGATGAAACGGAACGGCATGATGCGATGAGGCGGGGATGTTGCGAACGGCGGTGCTGCAACGGCAGGAAAGCGCGACGGGAGTCGGCAGGGCTGGCCGGATTGCTTTCCGGAAGCTTGCGCAAACTTATCTCAGTGAAATCTCGGTGTCAAACTTTTTTAGTTTCAGTCAAACAAAGTTTTTCGATGTGCCCCGCGGTCGACAGGAGATCGGTCTAAATTTCCGGGAAATCTGTCCGTAAACGGTAAAAAATAGCTTGAAAGGAGAGAGAGGGCATGCCGATTTCAGTCACGGCAGCGAGCGGTCTTTCGCTCGTGCAGATCGCGCAGGAAGCCGCGCTCGACGGGCGTCAACAGACGGACGCCGCGTCCGGGAAACCGCAGGACACGCCGATTGCGGTCCGGGCGCTGGATCAGGACGCGATGCACGCGGCGCGCATGAAGCAGATGTCGATGCTGGGTGACCTGTCGACGAAGCTGCGCGGCGTCACCAGCCAGCTCGCGACGAGCCTGCACGAGATCATCGCGAAGCGCCCGGATCTGGCCGACGCGCAGTTCGACTTCACGACCGACGACGGCCGGATCGAGGTCGTGTCGAAGACGATGACGGAAAGCGATCGCGCGTGGGTGGAGTCGACGCTGAACGCGAATGCGGGCCTCGTGCTCGCGACGCGCGAGTTTCACCGGCAGGCCGTCGATTTCGCCGAGCAGGGCGCGGCGGCCGTGGGCGAGACGTTCACGGACGACGATCGCAAGGTGGCCAGCCAGCGCGCCGACGCGGGCTTCCTCTTCATGAAGGAGATCAACACGTCCGTCGCGCGCAACCGGAAGTTCGAAGAGGCCGGCGGGCACTTCACCACGCAGGACGGCATGCCGCTGAAGTTCGAGCCGTCGGCCGGCAGCGCGCGCGGCACGCTCGCGCTGCTGGATACCGACCGTCAGTTGTCGTCGGGCGCGGCGATCTTCGTCGACGATTCGGGGCAGAAGACGTACGGCAGGCGCGCGGAACTGATCGACGTCGGCTTCGGGGCTGCGTTCGCGGGCATCCTGAACGGCCGCAACAGCATCGGTTTCCACGAGATCGCATAACGGCGCGCTACGCCTCGCCTCGCCTCGCCCCGCCGCGCCGGCCGCCGCGCGCCTATTCGTCGCGCAGCGCTTCGGCCGGCCGCACCCGCGCGGCGCGCCAGCTCGGGTAAAGCGTTGCGACGCACGACATCAGGAACGCGGCCGCGGCGATCTCGATCACGTCGGCCGCCGCGAGCTTCGACGGCAGCGAACTGAGGAAGTACACGGACGGCGTCAGGAAGCGGATGCCGAGCAACTGCTCGATCGCCGGCAGCACCCACGGGATGCTCACCGCGATCGCACAGCCGAGCGCGACGCCCGCCAGCGTGCCGGCGAGGCCGATCGTCATCCCCTGGATCGCGAAGACCTTCATGATCGACCCGGGCGGCGCGCCGAGCGTGCGCAGGATCGCGATGTCGCCCTGCTTCTGCGTGACGGTCATCACGAGCGACGACACGAGGTTGAACGCGGCGACCGCGACGATCAGCATCAGGATCAGCGACAGCATGCGCTTTTGCAGCCGCTCGGCCTCGAACCACGTGCGGTTCTGCCGCGTCCAGTCGCGGATATAGAGGTCGCCCGACAGCGTGCGCGACAGTTCCAGCGCGATCTCCGGCGCGCGCTGCAGATCGTCGAGGCGCAGCCGGATGCCGGTCGGCGCGCGCACGTTGAACAGCATCTGCGCGTCGCGGATATGGATGTATGCGAGCGCGCTGTCGTACTGGTAGTGGCCCGACTCGAACGTGCCGACCACGTTGAACTGCCGGAACTGCGGCAGCGCGTCGCCGATGCGCGCGGTGTTGCCGGGCGCGAAGAACGTGATGCGGTCGCCGATCTTCACGTGCAGCGCGTCGGCCAGCGCCGAGCCGAGCACGATGCCCATCTCGCCCGGCACGAGCGCGTCGAGCCGCCCGGTCTTCAGCTTGCGCGCGATCTCGGACACGCGCGGCTCGAGCACGGGATCGATGCCGCGCAGCGCGACGCCCGTCACGCTGCCCGCGTTCGTCAGCAGCGCCTGCGCATCGACATAGGGCGCGACGGCGCGCACCGCCGGATTCTGCAGCGATTCGTGCGCGGTGAGCCGCCAGTCGGGCATCGCGCCGGCCGGCGAGAAGATTTCCACGTGCGCGAGCACCGACAGCATCCGGTCGCGCACTTCGGTCCGGAATCCGTTCATCACCGACAGCACGACGATCAGCGCGGCGACGCCGAGCGCGATGCCGGCCATCGCGGCGCCGGCAATGAACGACACGAAGCCGTCGCCAGCCGAGCGCCGGCCGCCGCGTGCATAGCGCAGCCCGATCTGCCATTCGAACGGGAGTTTCAAGCGGTTTCCTTTCATTTCGATTCGAATCATGCCGAGCCGCGCATTCTAGCGAACCGGGCACCGCCGTGCGTAGAGGTTGCGCCATTGAAGACCGATATCCACCCGACCGGCCGGTTATCCAGCGGCGTTGCGCGCCGGCACACCGATATTTCCATCGTTTCGGGTCTGATCGATAATGGCGCCCAGCATCCGGTCGAATATTCCAAGTACTACGGCGCAACCGGGCCGCGCCGTCACAGACCCATAACAATTCGGGGAAAGTTGCCGCACCCGGCAGCATGTCCTTGACAAGGAAATAACAAATGGATTTGCTGCGCTTCCTGCTGCTCCTGCCGATTCGCGCGGCGGGCTTCGTCTGGTGGCTGCTCGGCTGCGCGCTGCGGCCGCTGGTCGGCGACGTGTCGTGGACGGCGCCCGCATGGACGGGCATCACCGCCGCGGCCGTGCGCCGCCGCCCGTGGCATGCCGGCGGCCTCGTGCTGCTCGCGGCCGCGCTCGGCTATGGCGGCTACTGGTTCAAGCATCGCCCGAAGCCGCCCGAGCCCGAAACCGTCAGTTTCACCGTGAAGGCGCCGGCGATCACCACCTATGAGGTGGACGACAGCGACAAGCCGAAGATCACCGTGCATCCGCTTGAAGTGGCGTTCGCGCAGTCCGCCGCGCCGATCGAACAGGTCGGCAAGCCGGCCGGCGACGGCATCGAGATGACGCCCGCGCTGAAGGGCGCGTGGGAGTGGGCCGACGACAAGACGTTGCGCTTCACGCCGGCGGCCGACTGGCCGGTCGGCGCGCACGTCGAGGTGCGTTTCGCGGTGCACCGGGTGTTCGCGCCGCAGGTGACGATGCACGACGACCGTTTCGCATTCGACCTGCCCGCATTCGCCGCGACATTCGGCAACAATGAGTTCTACCAGAATCCCGACAAGCCGACGGAGAAGCAGGCGCTGCTGCAGTTGCGCTTCAACTACCCGGTGGATCCGGCCGAGTTCGAGAAGCGCATCGGCCTCGTGCTGGTGGGTCGCGACGGCAAGAATGCGCAGCCGCTGCGCTACACGGTCAACTACGACAAGATGAAGACGAGCGCGTGGGTCTACTCGCAGCCGCTCGAGATTCCGCGCGATCCGCTGGTGGCGCGGCTCGACGTCGACAAGGGCGTGAAGAGTTCGCGCGGCGGCAACGGCACGCCGGACGTGCTGCATGCGTCGGTCGGCGTGCCGGGGCTCTACAGCCTGTCGATCGCCAACGTGGCGCCGACGCTCGTCGACAACGAGCGCTACGAGCCCGAGCAGGTGCTCGTCGCGGAAGCATCCGACGGCGTGCGCAGCGCCGACCTGGCCGCGCGCGCCAAGGCATGGGTGTTGCCGAAGCGCAAGCCGGGCGTCGATCAGCCGGACGACGATCCGCCGTACGAATGGAACGTGGCCGACATCAGCGAGGCGGTGCTGAAGCAGTCGAAGCCGCTGCCGCTCGATGCGGTGCCGACCGAGAACGACTACGCGACGCTGCAAAGCTTCAAGTACCACGCGACGCCGGGCGATCGCATCGTCGTGCGTTTCGCGGGCGACCTGAAATCGGCGGGCGGCTACCTGCTTGGTGCGCCCGTCACGACCGCGTTCACGGTGCCCGACTATCCGAAGCTGCTGCGCTTCATGGCCGACGGTTCGCTGCTGTCGATGAGCGGCAGCAAGCGGCTGTCGGTCGTGTCGCGCAACCTGCCGGGGATGAAGGTCGAGATCGGCCGCGTGCTGCCCGACCAGCTCCAGCATCTCGTGAGCTTCAACAACGGCACGTACGCGCGGCCCGAGCTGTCGTATTCGTTCAGCGAGGATCACATCGTCGAGCGCTTCGTGCAGACGCGCGCGTTTCCGGCCGGCGACCCTGGCAAGGCGCATTACGAAGGCATCGATCTCGGCCAGTACCTGAAGGACGGCAAGCGCGGCGTGTTCCTGCTGCACCTGACCAAGTACGACCCGGCGGCCGAGAAGAAGAAGGCCGACGAGGCGAAGGACAGCGACGCATCGTCCGGCGACGGCAGCCAGGATCAGTCCGACAACGCCGATTCGGGCGACAGCAACGGCAACGGCGACGACAGCGACAACGCGCTCGGCGACACGCGCCTGATCGTCGTGACCGATCTCGGGATGCTGGTCAAGAAGGCGCTCGACGGCAGCCAGGACGTGTTCGTCCAGTCGATCCGCAACGGCCGCCCGGTTGCGGGCGCAACCGTGTCGGTGCTCGCGGTGAACGGCCAGGCGCTGTTCACGCAGACGACCGGCGCCGACGGCATCGTGCATTTCCCCGCGTTCAAGGGGCTCGACCGCGAGAAGCGGCCGCAGCTGTATGTCGTGAAGAAGGACACCGACCTGTCGTTCCTGCCGGTGGCCGGCCGCGACCGCCAGCTCGACTTCTCGCGTTTCGACGTCGACGGCGAGCGCAATGCGACGGGCCAGGGGCAGCTGTCCGCCTACCTGTTCTCGGATCGCGGCCTGTACCGGCCCGGCGATCCGTTCCACGTCGGCCTGATCGTGCGCGCGGCGAGCTGGGCGCGCAGCCCGGCCGGCGTGCCGCTGCAGGCGGAGATCGTCGACCCGCGCGGGATCACCGTCGAGCGCAAGCCGGTGACGGTCGATGCGACGGGCTTCACCGAGCTCGGCTACACGACGGCCGAAACGGCGCCGACCGGCACGTGGACGGTCAACCTGTATATCGTCAAGGACGGCCAGCCCGGTGCGGAGCCGATCGGCAGCACGACGGTGCAGGTGAAGGAATTCCTGCCCGACCGGATGAAGGTCGACGCGAAGCTGTCGCAGCAGGTCGTCGAAGGGTGGGTGAAGCCGAAGGGGCTGAAGGGCCTCGTCGATGCGCAGAACCTGTTCGGCACGCCGGCGGAGAAGCGCCGCGTCGCGGCGACGCTGACGCTGCGCCCGGTGTGGCCGTCGTTCCGCAGCTGGCAGGGTTTCCATTTCTTCGACGCGCGTCGCGCGAAGGAGGGTTACACGACGACGCTGCAGGACGGCACGACCGACGACAAGGGCCATGCCGAGTTCGATCTCGATCTCGACAAGTACGCGGACGCGACCTACCAGCTCTACTTCCAGGCGAAGGCCTATGAAGCGGAAGGCGGGCGCAACGTCGCCGCGAACGCGCAGACGCTCGTGTCGAACAACGACTGGCTGGTCGGCTACAAGTCGGTCGACGATCTCGGCTACGTGAAGCGCGGCAGCCCGCGCACGGTGCGGCTCGTCGCGATCGATCCGAACGCGAAGGCGATCGACGTGAAGGACCTGCGCGCGCAGCTCGTCGAGGAGCGTTACGTGTCGGTGCTGACCAAGCAGGATTCCGGCGCGTACAAATACGATTCGCGGCTGAAGGAAGTGCCTGTCGACGAGAAGCCGCTGACGATTCCGGCGGCCGGGCTCGACTTCACGCTGCGCACCGACAAGCCGGGCAGCTATGCGCTCGTGATCCGCAACGCGGCCGGTGCCGCAGTGAACCGGATCGAGTATTCGGTCACGGGCGACGCGAACGTCACGCGTTCGCTCGACCGTAACGCGGAGCTGCAGGTGAGCCTCGCGAAGCACGACTACAAGCCGGGCGAGCAGGTCGAGATCGCGATTCGCGCGCCCTACGCGGGCAGCGGCCTGATCACGATCGAGCGCGACAAGGTGTATGCGCACGCCTGGTTCCATGCGGACACGACCAGCTCGATCCAGCACATCACGGTGCCGGCCGGTTTCGAGGGCAACGGCTACATCAACGTGCAATACATCCGCGATCCGTCGTCGGACGAGATCTTCATGAGCCCGCTGAGCTACGGCGTCGTGCCGTTCTCGGTGAACCTCGATGCGCGCCGCAATGCGGTGTCGGTCGATGCGCCGGCGCTCGTGAAGCCCGGCGACACGGTGAATTTCACCGTGCATTCGGCGAAGCCTGCGAAGGTCGTCGTGTTTGCGGTGGACGAGGGCATCCTGCAGGTCGCGCGCTACAAGCTTGGCGATCCGCTGAAGTTCTTCTTCCGCAAGCGGATGCTCGAAGTCGGCACGTCGCAGATCCTCGACCTGATCCTGCCGGACTTCGAGAAGCTGATGGCGATGGCCGCGCCCGGCGGCGACGCCGACGATGCGATCGGCCGCCAGCTGAACCCGTTCAAGCGCAAGCGCGACAAGCCGGTCGTCTACTGGTCGGGGATCGTCGACGTGAACGGCGACACGCGCCTGAGCTACACCGTGCCCGACTACTTCAACGGCAAGCTGCGCGTGATGGCCGTGTCGGTGTCGCCGGACCTGGTCGGTACGTTCGAAGGCGCGACGACGGTGCGCGGCGATTTCGTGCTGTCGCCGAACGTGCCGACGACGCTCGCGCCGGGTGACGAGGCCGACGTCAGCGTCGGCGTCGCGAACAACCTGACGGGTGCCGGCAACCAGCCGGTGCCGGTCGCGGTCACGCTGAAGACGGGCCCGCAGCTGCAGGTGATCGGGCCGGCCACGCAGAACGTCGCGCTCGCGCCGCAGCACGAGGGCGTCGCGATGTTCCGCGTGAAGGCGACCGACACGCTCGGCTCGGGCGCGCTGTCGTTTGGCGCGCGCTATGGCGCGAAGGGTGCGCAGCAGCGCGTCGACGTGTCGGTGCGGCCGGCCGCCGCGTTCCGCACGCAGCTTGACATCGCGCGGCTCGATCCGGGCAAGAAGGCGAGCGTGCCGAACCTGCGCTCGATGTACGACGCCTATGCATCGCGCGACGCGAGTATCTCGACCGCGCCGCTCGTGCTGTCGGAAGGGTTGTCGTCATATCTCGTCAACTTCGAGCACTACTGCAGCGAGCAGATGGTGAGCGCAGCCGTGCCGCGCGTGTTCGCGGCGAAGTGGCTGTCGGTGCGCGCGCTGACGAGCGCGATGCATGCGGCCGACGCCGGCGCCGACGCGACGAACGCGGCGGCGATCGCGCAGTTCCTCGGCGTGCTGCGCAGCCGGCAGAACGCGCAAGGCGGGTTCGGCCTGTGGAGCGCGACGCCCGATGCCGATCCATTCGTGTCCGCGTACGCGATGCACGTGCTGCTCGACGCACGCGAGCGCGGCATCGCGGTGCCGAAGGACATGCTCGACGCCGGCAACCAGTACCTGCAGAGGCTCGCGGCGAACGATTCGCTCGGCTCGCTCGACCTGCTGCGGCAGCGTGCGTACGCGGTGTATCTGCTGACGCGCCAGGGCAACGTGACGACCAACAGCCTCGCGGCCGTGCAGAAGCGGCTGCAGGATGCGTATCCGAACGACTGGAAGAACGACCTTGCGGCCGCATGGCTCGCCGCGTCGTACCAGCTGCTGAAGCAGGACAAGGAGGCCGCGGCGCTGATCGCAGGCCCGCAGGCGCTGCTCGAGCGCAAGCGTGCGTCCGACGGCGGATACGTGACGGGCTACTACCTCGATCCGCTGACGCGCGACGCGAGCGTGCTGTACCTGATCGCGAAACACTTCCCGGAGCGCGTGCGCAAGCTGTCGCCGCGCGCGATGGACAACCTTGCCGCGCCGCTCGTCGACAACCGCTACAACACGCTGTCGTCGGCGATGACGATCCTCGCGCTCGATGCGTATGCGGCGTCGAGCGCGGGCCAGCTCGACCAGCTCGCAATCGACGAGGTGCGCGCGGGCGTTGCGCCGAAGGACGTATCGTCGATCCAGGCGAACCTCGTGCGCTCGGGCACATGGGCGGCCGGTGCGTCGCGCGTCGACTTCGTGAACGGCAGCACGCTGCCCGCATGGTGGGTCGCGAGCCAGTCGGGCTACGACCGCGGCACGTCGACGAAGGCGATCAAGAACGGGCTGGAGATCGTGCGCGACTACACCGACACGGACGGCAAGCCGCTCGACAAGATCACGCTCGGCCAGGAGATCGACGTGCACGTGAAGATCCGTGCGACGGGCTCGGCGAACGTCGGCAACGTCGCGATCGTCGACCTGCTGCCCGGCGGCTTCGATCCGGTGATCGCGCCGCCGCCCGTCGCCGACACGCAGGATAGCGACAGCAACGGCGATGGCGGCGCGCCGGCGCCGGTGGCCGATGCGCCGTGGCGTTCGCCGATCGGCGTGAAGGGCTCCACGTGGCAGCCGCAGTTCGCGGACGTGCGTGAAGATCGCGTCGTGATCTACGGAACCGCGACGACCGACGTGCGCGAATTCGTCTACCGGATCAAGGCGAGCAACGCGGGCCGCTTCGTCGCGCCGCCGGCATACGGCGAGTCGATGTACGACCGCCGCGTGCAGGCCCAGGCGCCCGGTGGCACGACGCTGACGGTGGAGCGCGTGCGATGACGATGCGGCCGCAACGGTGTTGCCGGCCGCGCGGGGTGCGAGGAGCGTCCGCGCGTGGCTGACGATGTTTCGGCGCTCCGGCGCGCGCTGCACGGCGCCGGCCGCTGGCTGCATCGCTGGCAGAACTGGATCGCCGGCGCGCTGCTCGTGTTCGGCGCGCTGGCCGCGTGCCGGCTGTGGCCGCATCCGCCGCTGCGCGACTGGAAGCCGACGTCGGTCGCGGTGGCCGATGCGCAGGGCCGCCTGCTGCGGCTCACGCTCGCGAAGGACGACCGCTACCGGCTGTGGGTACCGCTCGACCGGATGTCGCCGCAGCTCGTCGAAGCCGTGATGCTGCACGAGGATCGCTGGTTCTGGTGGCATCCGGGCTTCAACCCGTACGGGCTTGCGCGCGGCGCGTGGATCACGTACGTGCGCGGCGGCAATCCGCAGGGCGGCTCGACGCTGACGATGCAGCTCGCGCGCTCGCTGTGGAAGCTGAACACGCGTACGCCGGCCGGCAAGCTCGAGCAGGTTGCGCGCGCGGTGCAGCTCGAACTCTTCTACTCGAAACGGCAGATTCTCGAAGCGTATCTGAACGATGCGCCGTACGGCCGCAACGTCGAAGGCGCAGGCACTGCGAGCGTCGTCTATTTCGACCGGATGCCAGACGCGCTGACGCTGCCGGAGGCGCTCGCGCTCGCGGTGATTCCGCAGGACCCGGCGCGGCGTGTGCGCGGCGGGCAGGACGAGATCAACCGCGCGCTGGCCGCGTCGCGCAACCGGCTGTATGCACGCTGGCTGACGAAACATCCGCGCGATGCGTCGCTGAAGCCGCTGTTCGCGTTGCCGCTCGCGATGCGGCCGCTGTCGGCGCTACCGTTCGACGCGCCACATGCGGTCGACCAGGCGCTCGCCGCGCGCAGCGCATGGCGCACGACGTCGGGCGGCACGGCGGACGACAGCGGCGCCGGCGCGCGGCTCGTGACGACGCTCGATCTCGATCTGCAGCGCGCGCTCGAACGGCAGATCGCACGCTATGTCGCGCGCAACGACACGCGAGGCGTGCGCAACGCGGCGGCCATCCTCGTCGATACGCGCGACATGGGCGTGAAGGCGCTGGTCGGCTCCGCGAACTTCTTCGACCGCACGATCGACGGGCAGGTGAACGGCACGCTTGCGCGGCGCTCGCCGGGCTCGACGCTCAAGCCGTTCATCTATGCGCTCGGTTTCGACCAGGGCGTGCTGCATCCGCAGACGGTGCTGCGCGATGTGCCGACTTCGTTCGGCCCGTATGCGCCGGAGAATTTCGACGGCCATTTCCTCGGGCCGATCACCGCGACCGACGCGCTGAACCGCAGCCGCAACGTGCCGGCCGTGTGGGTCGCGTCGCAGCTCAAGTCGCCCGACCTGTACCGGTTCCTGCAGGATGCCGGCGTGCGCCGGCTCGCGAGCGCGCAGCACTACGGGCTCGCGCTCGTGCTCGGCGGCGGCGAAGTGACGATGCAGGATCTCGCGGCGCTCTACGCGATGCTCGCGAATCGCGGCGAGTTCCGGCCGCTGCGGCTGCGCGCGGACGAACCGGCGCTGCCGGGCCGGCGCCTGCTCAGCGCGGAAGCGAGCTACATGACGATGGACATGCTGCGCCAGCATCTGCGCCCCGACGAGACGAGCGGCGCGCAGCCATCGAGCGTGCCCGTCTACTGGAAGACCGGCACGTCATGGTCGTTCCGCGATGCGTGGACGGCCGGCGTGTTCGGCCCGTACGTGCTGGTCGTGTGGGTCGGCAATTTCGACAACTCGACCAATACGGCGTTCGTCGGCGTCGACGCGGCCGCGCCGCTGTTCTTCCAGGTCGTCGACGCGCTGAATGCCGAGCGCACGCTCGCCGAGCCGCCGCGTGCGGTGCCGCCGAAGCTGAAGCGCGTGCGGATCTGCCTCGCGAGCGGCGACTTGCCGAACGAGTGGTGCCCGCAGCAGGGCTGGACCTGGTTCATTCCGGGCACGTCGCCGATCCGCGTGAGCACCGTGCACCGGCCGGTCGTGATCGACGATGCGACGGGGAAGGCTGCGTGCCCGCCGTATGACGGCAAGCGCACGCATACGGAGATCTTCGAGTTCTGGCCGTCGGATCTGCAGCAGGTGTTCGTGCAGGCCGGCATTCCGCGCCGGCGGCCGCCGCAGAACGCGGACTGCCGCGACGCGGGGCAGGTCGAGGGCGATCCGCCGCGCATCACGTCGCCGCTGCGCGGCAGTACGTATGCGATGCGCGTGAAGAGCACGGAGGAGACGCGCATCGCGTTCAACGCGACGGCCGATGCGAGCGCGCATGCGCTGTACTGGTTCGTCAACGATGCGTTTGTCGGCCGCAGTGCGCCGGGCGACGCGCTGTTCTGGCAACCCCGGACGGCCGGCAGCTATACGGTCAGGGTGGTCGACGATCACGGGCGCAGCGATCAGCGGCCGTTGGGAGTGGGGCTGGAGCAGTAGGGGCGGTGCGCCCGCACCGGTTCAGACGCTGTAGCCGATCCGCAGGACCCCCCATGGCCGTCCGCCGACGACGATCGGCGCGGAAACGTCCTTCATCAGCGCGAAGTGGCCGTTGCCCATGTCGCGCCGATAGGTCTGCAACAGGAACGGCTTGGTATGCGACACGGAGGTGCGCGCCGTCCGGTCGGTATAGATCCGGCGGTTCCGGCAGTTCGCCGCGTTCCAGGCGGCGTCCGCGCGCTGGGGCAGCGAGAATTTCCGGTTGTGGGTCGGCAGGTAGCACTGCCTGTCGAAGCTGGCGCAATAGACGATGCGTTCGTCGATGTCGAGCACCGGCTCCTGGATGGCCGGCAGCACGCGATCGGTGAAGGCCGTGAAGCGCGTCATGAACTGCTGCGGATCGGTGCCGGGAATCGGCTCGTAGTGCGCGTCGAAGAGCGCGTCGAGCGCGATGTCGCCGCGGCTGACCGCTGCCTCGAAGAGCTTGCTGATCGCGGCGGCGGTGTTCCGCGCGGTGTCGATCAGGCGCGTGTCGGGCGACTCGATGCCGGTCGCGGCCGTGAGTTCGATGAGTGTCTCGGAGACGGAGAGCAGATTGCCGAGCCGGTCCTTGGCCTGCGAGAAGTTGTCGCTCGAGTTCTCGACGCCCGACGCCATCTCGCCCACCTGTTCGTCGAGGCGGTGGCACTGCGTCTCGATCTCGTCCGTCAGCGATGCGATCTGTTCGGCCTCGCCGGCGAGCTCGGTGATCGCGTGCCCGGTCGCGTGCACGACTTCGCCGATCGTGCGCGTACCCTCGCGTACGCGGTGCGCGCGCGCGGCGTTGTCGGTTCCGTCCGCGATCAGGTGTTCGGTCTGCTCGGCGAGGCGCGCCAGGGTCGTTTCGATCTGGGCCGTCGCCTGCCCGGTCTTGGCGGACAGGTTCTTGACCTCGGCTGCGACGACGGCGAAGCTGCGGCCCGACTCGCCGGCGCGCGCGGCCTCGATCGCGGCGTTCAGCGCGAGCAGGTGGGTCTGGCGGGCGATGACGGAGATTTCCTCGGACACGGCGCGCACGTGATCGAGCGCGTCGCGCAGCGCACCCATCTGGCTGCCGATCGCGGTGACGCCCTCGACGAGGACGTGAATGTCCGCGAGCGATGCCTCGATCGTCCGCTGCGACTGCAGGACCGCGCTCGACGCGTTGGCGCTGACGTCGCGCACCTGCTGCGCGGCCTCGGCGATCCGGTGGTTGCCGCGCAGCGTGAGGGCGGCCGATTCGCGCAGCGTGTGGCAGACCTCCGCCTGCCTGGCGACGCGGGCGGCGACTTCCTCGACGTGCCCGGACACGTCGCAGATCTCGATGCCGAGCCTGCCGGCCTGCTCGGCGATGTCGCCGACGAGCGCACGCGATGAACGGCGGCCGCGACCGATTCCGAAGAAGTTCACGTTGCTGGGTCTCCTTGAGGGTGTGCACGCCCGGTTCCCTGCGGATATCGGGTGCGCGCTCCTGACTTGACGGCAGCACGGCCGCGGACTTGAGGTCGGGTAAACATCGAGGCCGGATGGCCCGGGCGACGCCGGGCGTGGCACATCGTTCCCCGGGTTCGCGGCGGCTGTGCTGCAATGCGGAGACGGACGCGTGCCGGCCGCCCGTCCGCATGCGCTGCGTCAGAACACGTGGTGGATGCCGGCATTGACACCGACCGTCGTGCCCGGCAATCCGAACAACGCGCCGCCCGTGATGCCGAGGCCCGTGTTCATCGCGCCGTGGTTGTTGACGACGCCGACCTGCGCATACAGGCCGGTTCGCTTCGACAGGCTGTAATCGGCGCCGATCGCGGCAAGCAGCGAATGATTGTGCGAATCGTTGCGGTCGGTCGTGTACCACGCGCCGGTGTTCAGGTCGAGCGCCGGCGTGACGCGATAGTCGAGACCGGCGCTATACACGTTGTTGCTGAACGAGCCGGCGACCTTGTAGCTCGTGAACGACGCCTTGCCGGTCACGGGCCCGAACGTGTACGCGGTACCGATCGTGCGGCCGACGAACGCGACCGTGCTCGGAACCGGCGTCGGCGACGTGCCGCCGTTGCCGTCGTAGAGCGCCGCGTTGAGCATGAATGCACCGTTCGTATAGGTGAGGCTGCCGGAATACTGGCGTCCCGCCTGGAAATCCCCGGCCTTTCCGCCGAATCCGAACATCGCGCTGCCCGTCAGCCCGGCGATCGTCGGGCTCGTGTACGAAATCGCGTTCGGGTTGAAGAGGCCCGTGACGAGCACGTTGTCGACGTACGGGATCAGCGCGGCGCCGAAGTGCGAGATATTGCGGGGATCCGATCCGAGCACCGCGAGCACGAACGGCGAGAATTGCAGGCCGACCTTCGTCTCGCCGAATCCGCCGTCGATTCCGACCCACGCCTGGCGGCCGAAGAAGTTGCCGTTCGAATGGCCGAACGCGCCGTCCGTGATGTTGAAGCCGCTTTCCAGCTTGAATCTCGCATGCAGCCCGCCACCGAGATCTTCGCTACCCGTCATGCCGAAGTTGGTCGGCGTCATGCCGGTGTCGGTCAGCGCGAACTGGCGTCCGGCGTTGCCGCCGGTTGCCGAGTCGAGCGATCGGTTCGTGTAGAGCAATGCTGCGTCGAGGTCACCGTACAGCGTGATGCTGCTCTGGGCGAAGCTGCTCGTGCTTGCCGCTGCGCCGAGCAATGCCGCGCACATCATCCGTATCCTTCCTTTCATCGCCTGTCTCCGTTTTGTTGAGTGTTTTAATACGTATGACTAATTAAAAATGCGGCGGCAGGCTCGATGCGAGCCGCCGGCATGCCGTGCTGTCGGGGAACGCACGGCGATGCTTGTTGCGGGCCGGATACGGCCGCGCGCCGGCGCTGCGGCGAAGCGGAGCGCCCGCCGTGGCGGGCGGTGTCAGGCCGAGCGGTTCAGCTGCTCGAGGATGGCCGGGTTCTCGAGCGTGGACGTATCCTGCGTGATCGCCTCGCCCTTCGCGAGCGAGCGCAGCAGGCGCCGCATGATCTTGCCCGAGCGCGTCTTCGGCAGGTTGTCGCCGAAACGGATGTCCTTCGGCTTCGCAATCGGCCCGATCTGCTTGCCGACCCAGTCGCGCAGCGTCTTCGCGAGCGCCGCGGCTTCCTCGCCTTCCGG
>NZ_NBYX01000027.1 GCF_002099195.1 Burkholderia puraquae
CTTTCGCTATCTGATCCGAGGATCAGCTCGCTTCCATCAAGCGCCCACACTTATCGGCTGTTAATTTTTAAAGAGCATTCTGCGAGGAACTTCGTGTTTCCCGGCAGCGCTGCGTTTTCAGCAGCAGAGAAGCGAGATTATGAACCGTGTTTCGCAGCTCGTCAACAACTTTYTACACTACRTCGTTGCGACTGCGGGGCTCAACTTCCAGGCCAGCTGCGCGCCCCAGACTGCAGCACACCACCGACCCTGCTTCCCTCTTCCGCGCTGCGTTTCCGTTAGCGCGAAAGAGGCGTGATTCTAAGCACCCGCCCCCGTCCGCGCAAGCCCCTTTGTGAAAATATTTTGAAAAAGCCCCCGTGCGCTGACGCGCACGGGGGCTTGGGGCTCGGCGGCACGTGCAATCGCGCCGACAACCGATACCAACCAGCCTCCGGCCGCCTACCCAGGCACACCGATCAGCGGTGCTTGAACACCGGCTTCCGTTTCTCGACGAATGCCGCCATCCCCTCCTTCTGGTCTTCGGTCGCGAACAGCGAATGGAATAGCCGACGCTCGAAGTGAACACCTTCGGCCAGCGTCGTCTCGTACGCACGGTTCACCGACTCCTTGACCATCATGACTGCCGGCAGCGAAAACTCGGCGATCGTCGCCGCGGCGGCAATCGCCTCGTCGAGCAGCGTGTCGGCCGGCAGCACGCGCGACACGAGCCCCGCGCGCTCCGCTTCGGCTGCATCCATGAAACGGGCGGTCAAACACATGTCCATCGCCTTCGCCTTCGACACCGCGCGCGGCAAACGCTGCGTGCCGCCCGCACCCGGCATGACGCCCAGCTTGATCTCCGGCTGGCCGAATTTGGCCGTGTCCGCCGCGAAGATGATGTCGCACATCATGGCCAGCTCGCAGCCACCGCCCAGTGCAAAGCCCGAAACCGCTGCAATGATCGGCTTGCGGATCTCACGGACCGTCTCCCAGTTGCGCGTGATGTAGTCGCCCCGGTAGACATCCATATAGGAGTAAGTCGCCATCATGCCGATGTCCGCGCCGGCAGCGAATGCCTTCTCGCTCCCGGTCACGACAATAGCGCCGATGCCATCGTCCGCGTCGAGCGCCTTCAGCGCGTCACCCAGTTCATCCATCAGCACATCGTTCAGCGCATTCAGCGCCTTCGGACGGTTCAGCGTTACCAGCCCGGCACGCCCCCGGGTCTCCACCAGGATGTTCTCGTAAGCCATCTATTTCTCCTCGATCAATGAAATGAGAAACGCCTCGCACATGCGAATAGTTTGATGCTACCATTCTCCGACCAACCGGTCGGTTAATTAATCGATCCAATCCCTCTCAACGTCCATCAGGCCGCCGCCATGACCCATGCACTGTTCACGAAGCACGAAGACACGCTGAAGCACGCACTCGCCGCCATCGAGAGCCGCGGGTACTGGAGCCCGTTCGCCGAAATGCCGAGCCCCAAAGTGTACGGGGAAAGCGCGAACGCAGATGGCGAGGCCGCGTTCAAGTCGTACTTCAACAAGACGTTCGCGCTCGACCAGCCGGCGTCCGGAGAAACGGTCGGCTCAGAGCGGTCGCCGTATGGCATTGCCCTGGGTATCCGGTATCCGAAGTCGACGCCCGACGAACTGATCGCCGCCGCTGCCGCCGCGCAACGCTCGTGGCGCGAAGCCGGCCCGAGCGCCTGGATCGGCGTCAGCCTCGAAATCCTCGCGCGCCTGAATCGCGCAAGCTTCGAGATCGCCTACGGTGTGATGCACACCACGGGGCAGGCATTCATGATGGCGTTCCAGGCCGGCGGCCCGCACGCGCAAGATCGCGCGCTCGAGGCAGTCGCCTATGCATGGGACGAACTGCGCCGCATCCCGGCCGATGCGCACTGGGAGAAGCCGCAAGGCAAGAACCCACCGCTCGCGATGCACAAGCGCTATACGATCGTCCCGCGCGGCACCGGGCTCGTACTCGGCTGCTGCACGTTCCCGACCTGGAACGGCTACCCGGGCCTGTTCGCCGATCTGGCAACCGGTAACACCGTGATCGTCAAACCGCATCCGGGCGCGATCCTGCCCCTCGCAATCACTGTCAGGATCGCTCGCGACGTGCTCCGCGAAGCCGGTTTCGATCCGAACGTCGTCACGCTCCTCGCGACCGAACCCAATGACGGGGCACTCGTTCAGGATCTCGCGCTGCGCCCCGAAATCAAGCTGATCGACTTCACGGGCAGCACGCAAAACGGCACGTGGCTCGAACGCCATGCCCACCAGGCACAGGTCTATACCGAGAAGGCTGGCGTCAACCAGATCGTGATCGACTCGACCGACGACTTGAAGGCCGCCGCCAAGAACATCGCGTTCTCGCTGGCGCTGTACTCGGGCCAGATGTGCACGGCACCGCAAAATATCTACGTGCCGCGCGACGGCATCCGGACGGCGGACGGCCATGCGAGCTTCGACGAGGTCGCACAGGCAATCGCCGTTGCCGTGCAAAAACTCACCGGAGACCCGGCACGCTCGGTCGAACTGATCGGCGCAATCCAGAACGAAGGCGTGACCGCACGCATCGACGACGCCCGCCAGCTCGGCCGCGTGCTCGCCGACAGCCTTACCCTTCAGCACCCTTCGTTCCCCGATGCCCGCGTGCGCACGCCGCTCGTGCTGCAACTCGACGTGGCCGATCGCGAAAAATTCACGCAGGAGTGGTTCGGCCCGATCTCGTTCGTCATCGCAACCGACTCGACCGCACAATCGCTCGACCTCGCCGGGGAAATCGCGGCGGAACATGGCGCGCTGACGCTCTCCGTCTACAGCACCGACGATGCAATCGTCGCCGCCGCCCACGACGCGGCGGTGCGCGGTGGCGTCGCGCTGTCGATCAACCTGACGGGCGGTGTGTTCGTGAACCAATCGGCAGCGTTCTCGGATTTCCACGGCACGGGCGCGAACCCGGCGGCCAACGCGGCGCTGGCCGACCCAGCGTTCGTCGCCAACCGGTTCCGCGTGGTGCAAAGCCGAGCCCATGTTGCGCCGAAAGCGGCACCCGCGGAAGCCGGCCAACCGGCATAACCCGAATGGTCGACGTGCAAACGCCGCCACGTTCCCTACCATGAACGAATCCGTCACCCGGCGGGTTCGTTGCTCATCGATACGCCCATGACAGACGCCTATATCTGCGACGCGATTCGCACCCCCATCGGCCGCTACGGCGGCGCCCTGAAGGATGTCCGCGCCGACGACCTCGGTGCGGTACCGCTCAAGGCGCTCGTCGAGCGCAACCGCAACGTCGACTGGACGGCAATCGACGACGTGATCTACGGCTGCGCGAACCAGGCCGGCGAGGACAACCGCAACGTCGCGCGCATGTCGGCGCTGCTCGCGGGCCTGCCCACCGACGTGCCCGGCACGACGCTGAACCGCCTGTGCGGCTCCGGGATGGACGCGGTCGGCACGGCCGCACGCGCAATCAAGGCGGGCGAGGCCAGCCTGATGATCGCAGGCGGCGTCGAGAGCATGACGCGCGCGCCGTTCGTGATGGGCAAGGCCACGAGCGCGTTCGCGCGCCAGGCCGACATCTTCGACACGACGATCGGCTGGCGCTTCATCAATCCGCTGATGAAACAGCTGTACGGCGTCGATTCGATGCCGGAGACGGCCGAGAACGTCGCGGTCGACTACAACATCAGCCGCGCCGACCAGGATCTGTTCGCGCTGCGCAGCCAGCAGAAGGCCGCGCGTGCGCAGCAGGACGGCACGCTCGCCGACGAAATCGTCGCAGTCACGATTCCGCAGAAGAAAGGCGATCCGGTGGTCGTGTCGCGCGACGAGCATCCGCGCGAGACGTCGCTCGAAGCGCTCGCGAAGCTGAAAGGCGTCGTGCGCCCGGACGGCTCGGTGACAGCCGGCAACGCGTCGGGCGTCAACGACGGTGCGTGCGCGCTGCTGCTCGCCAATGCGCAGGCAGCCGACCAGTACGGCCTGCGCCGCCGCGCACGCGTGATCGGCATGGCGACAGCCGGTGTTGCGCCGCGCGTGATGGGCATCGGGCCCGCGCCGGCCACGCAGAAGCTGCTCGCGCGGCTCGGCATGACCATCGACCAGTTCGACGTGATCGAGCTGAACGAGGCGTTCGCATCGCAAGGTCTCGCGGTGCTGCGCATGCTTGGCGTTGCCGACGACGATCCGCGCGTGAACCCGAACGGCGGCGCGATCGCACTGGGCCATCCGCTCGGCGCATCGGGCGCCCGGCTCGTGACCACGGCGCTCCACCAACTCGAGCGTACGGGCGGCCGCTTTGCGCTCTGTACGATGTGCATCGGCGTCGGCCAGGGCATCGCACTCGCGATCGAACGCGTGTAACCCACGCACCGCGCGCCTATAACGAAGTCATGAAGGAGATACTGCATGTCCTATCAGGCGATTCAGCTGGATATCGATCAGGCCTCGAACGTGGCCACGATTACCCTCAACCGTCCCGATAAGCTGAACAGCTTCACGCGGGCGATGCATCGCGAACTGCAGTCGGCGCTCGATGATGTCGAGGCGGCCGGCGCGCGCGCGCTGATCCTGACAGGTGCGGGGCGCGGCTTCTGCGCGGGCCAGGATCTGGCCGATCTCGACTTCACGCCGGGCGCATCCACCGACCTAGGCACACTGATCGACGAGCACTTCAATCCGCTGATCCGCCGCCTGCAGCGTCTGCCGATTCCGGTAATCGCCGCCGTCAACGGCACGGCGGCCGGCGCCGGTGCGAATCTCGCGCTCGCATGCGATCTCGTATTCGCCGCCCGTTCGAGCAGTTTCATCCAGGCCTTCGTCAAGATCGGGCTCGTACCCGATTCGGGCGGTACGTGGTTCCTGCCGCAACGCGTCGGCATGGCACGCGCGCTGGGGCTCGCCCTGACCGGCGACAAGCTCGGCGCCGAACAGGCCGAGCAATGGGGCTTGATCTGGCGCGCGGTCGACGACGACACCCTCGCTGCGTCAGCCCGCCAGCTCGCCACCCAGTTCGCGCAACAGCCGACGCTCGCGATCGCATCGATCAAGCAATCGATGCGCGACAGCGTCACGAACACGCTCGACCAGCAACTCGACCTGGAACGCGACCTGCAACGCAAACTTGGCCAGTCGCACGACTACGCGGAAGGCGTTAAGGCATTCGTCGAGAAGCGCGCGCCGCGTTTCGAGGGGCGTTGACATGACGAACGCCACTGCCACGCTCGACCCCGATTCGCTCGCCCGCGCCGCCGCGCGGGCCATGTACGACGCCGACGCATGCAGCCGCGCGTTCGGGATGGAAATCGCCGAAGTACGCGCCGGCTATGCGCGCCTGCAAATGCGCGTGCGGCCCGAATTCCTGAACGGGCATCAGACTTGCCATGGCGGGATCATCTTCACGCTGGCCGATTCGACGTTCGCGTTCGCGTGCAACTCGTACAACGTGAACGCAGTCGCGGCCGGCTGCTCGATCGAATACCTGCGCCCCGTGCACGGCGACGACGTGCTGACGGCCGAGGCGATCGAGCAGGCACGCGCCGGCCGCCAAGGCATCTACGACATCCGCGTCACGAACCAGACCGGCGAAACCGTCGCGATGTTTCGCGGCAAATCTGCCCAGATCAAGGGCACGGTCATCCCGGAAGACCGCTGACGTCGACGGCTCGCACATAACAAACACTGGAGACATGCATGACTACCCCGCTACCGCTCGAGCCGATCGAGACCGCCTCACGTGACGAGCTGACCGCGCTGCAGCTCGAACGCCTCAAGTGGTCGCTCCGGCATGCGTATGACCACTCTCCCGTCTATCGTCGCAAGTTCGACGATGCGGGCGTCCATCCGGACAACCTGAAGACGCTCGCCGACCTGTCGCGCTTTCCGTTCACGACGAAAAGCGACCTGCGCGACAGTTACCCGTTCGGGATGTTCGCGGTGCCGCAGGATCAGATCTCGCGCATTCATGCGTCGTCGGGTACGACCGGCAAGCCGACGGTCGTCGGCTATACGGCCGGCGACATCGACACATGGGCGAATCTCGTCGCGCGCTCGATCCGCGCCGCCGGTGCGCGCCGCGGCGACAAGGTGCACGTCAGCTACGGCTACGGCCTGTTCACGGGCGGGCTCGGCGCGCACTACGGCGCCGAACGCGCGGGGCTGACCGTGATCCCGTTCGGCGGCGGCCAGACCGAGAAGCAGGTGCAGCTGATCCAGGATTTCCGGCCCGACATCATCATGGTGACGCCGAGCTACATGCTGTCGATCGCCGACGAAATCGAGCGCCAGGGTCTCGATCCCGTGCAGAGTTCGCTGCGCATCGGCATCTTCGGCGCGGAACCCTGGACCAACGACATGCGCGTCGCGATCGAGCAGCGGATGGGCATCGACGCGGTCGATATTTACGGGCTGTCCGAAGTGATGGGGCCCGGCGTCGCGTCCGAATGCGTCGAGACCAAGGACGGCCCGACCATCTGGGAAGACCACTTCTATCCGGAAATCATCGATCCAGAAACCGGCGAAGTGCTTCCGGACGGCGAACTCGGGGAGCTCGTGTTCACGTCGCTGACGAAAGAGGCACTGCCGATCGTCCGCTATCGCACCCGCGACCTCACGCGCCTGTTGCCCGGAACCGCCCGCACGATGCGCCGGATGGAGAAGATCACGGGCCGGTCGGACGACATGATGATCGTGCGCGGCGTCAACGTGTTCCCGACGCAAATCGAGGAGCAGTTGCTCAAGCAGCGCGCGCTCGCACCGCACTATCAGATCGTGCTGACGAAGGAAGGCCCGCTCGACGTGCTGACGCTCAACGTCGAGCCCTGTCCCGACACAGCGCCCGATACGGCGGCGATCCACGCGGCAAAACAGGCGCTCGCACACGACATCAAGTCGCTGATCGGCGTGACGGCCGTGATCAACGTGCTGCCCGTGAACGGGATCGAGCGTTCGGTCGGCAAGGCGCGACGCGTTGTCGACAAGCGCACGGGCTGACGGCAATCGCTGCGCATGCATGACGCGCGGCGAATCCGCGGCTGCAAATGAAACAGCCCGATCGACGAACGCCGATCGGGCTGTTTCATTCCGGAACGCCGCTGGGGCACCCGCCGACGCGACAGGCGCGTCACGAAAACCGACACCGCACTGGCACCGTCGCGATCAGAGCGACGCAGCGCCTACGAATGCGGCGCCTGATGCATCGATGACAACTCGCGCAACCCGCGCCGCCTCACATCAAGAATTCGGGAACAGCAGCCACATCCGGCCGACCTGCTTCATCCGCCCGGCCTGATCGCCCGCGTCGTCGCCGAGCCCCCAGAAATAGTCGGCCCGCACGCCGCCCTTGATCGCGGAGCCCGTATCCTGCGCGAACACGAGCCGGTTCATCGGGGTATTCGTCAGCGGGCGCGTGGTCTGCAGGAACACGGGCGTGCCGAGCGGGATCGACGACGGATCGACTGCGATCGAACGCTCCGGCGTCAACGGCACGCCGAGCGCGCCGATCGGGCCGTCCGCGCCGCCGTGCGGTGCATCTTCCTTGGTCGGCATGTCGCGGAAGAATACAAACCGCGGGTTCGTGTCGAGCAACGCGTCGACACGGCTCGGGTTCGCCTTCGCCCACGCCTTGATGCCCTGCATCGTCGCCTGAGCGGGTGTCAGTTCGCCGCGATCGAGCAACCACTTGCCGATCGAGCGGTACGGCTGGTTGTTGGTGCCGCCGAAGCCGACCCGCATCACCGAGCCGTCGTCGAGCAGCACGCGCCCCGAGCCCTGCACCTGCAGGAAGAACGCTTCGATCGGGTCGTCGACCCACACGAGTTCGTTGCCGTTCAGGATGCCGGCGCGTTCGAGCTGTGCGCGTGCCGGCAGCGCGGCGCCCGCGCGATAACCGGCCGGCCAGCGATAGAGCGCGTACTGATACGGACCGCGACGCACGCGCGAACCATGCAGCAGCGGCTCGTAATAGCCGGTCACGAGCCCGTCGAGCGTACCGTCGGTGTTCGCGAGCTGGAACGGCGTGAAATACGTTTCGAAGAACGTACGTGCACTGCTGACGTCGAGCTCGTCGAGCCGGTCGGCAGCCGAGCAAGCACGCTGCCAGGCCGGCTGGCGCGCGAGCCGCACGCAGTTCTGCCGCAGCGCGGCCGTCGCGCCGATCAGCGCATCGTCCTGCCAGCCCGGCACCTGCTGCCACGCGACCGGCGTGAGCCGCTTCGCGGCGACCTGACCCGGCACGATCGCCGCGCCGGTCGGCGGCTTCAGCGACGACGTCCGCGTCGGCGCACCGCCGCACGCCGCGAGCAACGCCGCCGCTGCGGCCGCCGCAACCCACCCGGCCAACCGGGGCCCAAACCACATACAATGTCCGTTCTTGATGGAAACCGCCATGTCAGATTTTCTCGACCAATATCCGATGCTCATCTTCGCGCTCGAAGCCTTCGTAGCGCTTGCCCTGCTGATCTTCATCGTCGTGTGGACGTCGTCGGGCAGGAAGAAACACGCCCGCAACAACGATCGCCAGCCGCGCTGACGCGCCCCGCACGCTCAATGCAGCGTGCGCGGCATGTGCAGTGCGAACTCGTCGACCGGCGCCTCGAAGCGCTCGCCATCCTCCGCCACGCAGAAATACTCGCCGCGCATCGTACCGACCGGCGTTGCGATCACGGCCCAGCTCGTGTACTCGAAATGCTCGCCCGGCTGCAGCAGCGGCTGGTGCCCGACGACGCCGAGCCCCTTCACTTCCTGCACGTGGCTCTCGCTGTCCGTGATGATCCAGTGACGCGCGATCAGCTGCGCCGCGACCTGTCCCGTGTTGCGGATCGTCAGCGTGTACGCGAATGCGTATTGACGGCGATCGGGGTCGGATTGTTCCGGCAAGTAGCTGGTTTTCACCGAAACGGTGAACTGATACTGACTCATGATGTTTCCGGTGGAAGGTGACTGTCCGCGCCGGCATGGGCAACGGGGCCGCGGGCGCGCCGCATTGGTTCGGCATTCTATGCGCAATCGGGCCGCAACCGCACGGCCTGCCGCCGCGCACCGGGTCGCCGGACGGTAGAATGACGGTTTTGCGCCGCAACGTCCCCGCTCTCCTGCCATGACCCAATTCCGCATCGCTCCCAGCATCCTGTCGGCCGATTTCGCTCGGCTCGGCGAAGAAGTCCGCAACGTGGTCGCCGCCGGCGCCGACTGGATCCACTTCGACGTGATGGACAACCATTATGTGCCGAACCTGACCATCGGCCCGCTCGTGTGCGAAGCGATCCGCCCGCACGTGCAGGTGCCGATCGACGTGCACCTGATGGTGCGCCCGGTCGACCGGATCGTGCCCGATTTCGCAAAGGCGGGTGCAAACCTGATCAGCTTCCACCCGGAAGGCTCCGATCACATCGACCGCACGCTGTCGCTGATCCGCGACCACGGCTGCAAGGCCGGCCTCGTGTTCAATCCGGCCACGCCGCTGAACTACCTGGACCACGTGATGGACCGCCTCGACTTCGTGCTGCTGATGTCGGTCAACCCGGGCTTCGGCGGCCAGTCGTTCATTCCGGAAACGCTGAACAAGCTGCGCGAGGCACGCGCACGCATCGACGCGTACACGGAGCGCACCGGCCGCGAGATCCTGCTCGAAGTCGACGGCGGCGTGAAGACCGACAACATCGCGGAAATCGCGGCGGCCGGTGCGGACACCTTCGTCGCGGGTTCGGCGATCTTCGGCAAGCCCGACTACCGCAAGGTGATCGACGACATGCGCGCCGCGCTCGCTACCGTCGAGCGGAGCTGACGCCGTGGCCGAATCGTCGCTCGCCGGCCATGTGCCGGCCGGGGCCGCAACGGAAGCCGCCCCGATCCGCTTCGCCACGCCGCGCATCGACGCGGCGCTGATCGATCTCGACGGCACGATGGTCGATACGGCCGACGATTTCACGGCCGGCCTGAACGGGATGCTCGCGCAGCTCGGCGCGCCGGCCACGTCGCGCGACGAGGTGATCGGCTACGTCGGCAAGGGCTCCGAACACCTGATCCTGAGCGTGCTGAAGCCGCGCTTCCCGGCCGACGAAGCGCATGCGCGTTTCGACGACGCGCTGGCGATCTACCAGACCGAGTACGCGAAGATCAACGGCCGCCACACGCGCCTCTATCCGGACGTGGCCGCCGGCCTCGACGCGCTGCGCGCGGCCGGCATCCGGCTCGCGTGCGTGACGAACAAGCCGCACCGCTTCGCGGTCGAACTGCTCGAGCAGTACGGGCTGGCCGATTGCTTCGGCATCGTGCTCGGCGGCGACAGCGTCGCGCGCAAGAAGCCCGATCCGCTGCCGATGCTGACGGCCTGCAACGCGCTCGGCGTCGCACCGGATGCGGCGGTCGCGATCGGCGACTCGGAAAACGATGCGCTGGCAGGCCGGGCGGCGGGGATGGCGACGCTGACGGTGCCGTACGGCTACAACCACGGCAAAGCTATACAAACGATAAATTCGGATGGTATAGTCGATTCGTTGCTGGTCGCAGCTCGCGCGATCACCGCGCACAACGCCGGCCGACCAACCCTCTGATTATTTCTTCCATCTGCATGTTTCTGAATAAAAAACGGAGTCTGAGCAGCATCGACCGGGGAGCCTGGCCCTGGCGTCGCTGGTCGCGCTAACCTCTTCGATGAGGTACGCTGAAGCACGTCTTCAGCGCCGTTTTTTATCTCGCTGCGCATCCGCGCGCCGATCGTCGCACCACCTCGAGTTCTACCGCGTCCGAACGCTTGCGTTCAGGCTCGGCTGCAGGCTCGCGACGTTCACGCCCGGAGTGCCGGCCGGCAACAGGCACTTCTCGATCGACCGCCCTTTCGCCGACGGCATCCCGCGCAGCGTCAAATGATCCCTGGCGCACGCGCCGCTCGTCCCGAACAGGACCGGAACATGACCGAACTCGAATTTCAATCGCTCGCGAACGAAGGCTACAACCGCATCCCGCTAATCGCGGAAGCCCTCGCCGATCTCGAAACGCCGCTGTCCCTCTACCTGAAGCTGGCCCAGCCCGAACGCTCGGGCGCCAACTCGTTCCTGCTCGAATCGGTGGTCGGCGGCGAACGCTTCGGCCGCTACTCGTTCATCGGCCTGCCCGCCCGCACGCTCGTGCGTACCCGCAACGGCGTGTCGGAAGTCGTGCGCGACGGCCAGGTGGTCGAGACACATGACGGCGACCCGTTCCAGTTCATCGAATCGTTCCAGGCGCGCTTCAAGGTGGCGCAGCGCCCGGGCCTGCCGCGCTTCTGCGGCGGTCTCGCCGGCTACTTCGGCTACGACGCGGTGCGCTACATCGAGAAGAAGCTCGCGAACACCGCACCGCGCGACGATCTCGGCCTGCCCGACATCCAGTTGCTGCTGACCGAGGAAGTCGCGGTGATCGACAACCTCGCCGGCAAGCTGTACCTGATCATCTACGCGGACCCGAGCCAGGCCGAAGCCTACACGAAGGCGAAACAGCGCCTGCGCGAACTGAAGCAGCGCCTGCGCACGACCGTGCAACCGCCCGTCACGTCGGCGAGCGTGCGCACCGAGACGTTCCGCGAGTTCAAGAAGGACGACTACCTGGCCGCCGTGCGCCAGGCGAAGGAATACATCGCGGCCGGCGAGCTGATGCAGATCCAGGTCGGCCAGCGTCTGACGAAGCCGTACCGCGACAATCCGCTGTCGCTGTATCGCGCGCTGCGTTCGCTGAACCCGTCGCCTTACATGTACTACTACAACTTCGGCGACTTCCACGTGGTCGGCGCATCGCCGGAAATCCTCGTGCGCCAGGAAAAGCGCGGCGAAGACCAGATCGTCACGATCCGCCCGCTCGCCGGCACGCGCCCGCGCGGCAACACGCCCGAGCGCGACGCGGAACTCGCGACCGAGCTGCTCAACGATCCGAAGGAGATCGCCGAGCACGTGATGCTGATCGACCTCGCGCGCAACGACGTCGGCCGCATCGCGGAAATCGGCTCGGTGCACGTGACCGACCAGATGGTCATCGAGAAATACTCGCACGTGCAGCACATCGTCAGCTCGGTCGAAGGCAAGCTGAAGCCCGGCATGACGAACTACGACGTGCTGCGCGCGACGTTCCCGGCCGGCACGCTGTCCGGCGCGCCGAAGGTGCGTGCGATGGAACTGATCGACGAACTCGAGCCGGTCAAGCGCGGGCTGTACGGCGGCGCCGTCGGCTACCTGTCTTTCTCGGGCGAGATGGATCTCGCGATCGCGATCCGTACGGGCCTGATCCACAACGGCAACCTGTATGTGCAAGCGGCGGCCGGTGTCGTCGCGGATTCGGTGCCCGAATCCGAATGGCAAGAGACCGAAAACAAGGCGCGCGCGGTACTGCGTGCGGCCGAACAGGTCCAGGACGGCCTCGATAGCGACTTCTGACCGGAGACTGACCATGCTGCTCATGATCGACAACTACGACTCGTTTACCTACAACCTGGTCCAGTACTTCGGTGAACTCGGCGAGGACGTACACACCTACCGCAACGACGAAATCACGCTCGACGAGATCGCGCGGCTCAATCCCGACGCGATCTGCCTGTCGCCCGGCCCGAGCAACCCGCAGCACGCGGGCATCACGCTCGACGTGCTGAAGGAATTCGCGGGCAAGAAGCCGATCCTCGGCGTCTGCCTCGGCCATCAGGCGATCGGCGAGGCGTTCGGCGGCCGCGTCGTGCGCGCGAAGACCATCATGCACGGCAAGGTGAGCAAGATCGAAACCGACTGCCGCGGCGTGTTCGCCGACCTGCCGAAGCACTTCGACGTCACGCGCTATCACTCGCTCGCGATCGAGCGCGAATCGCTGCCCGACTGCCTCGAGGTGTCCGCCTGGACCGACGACGGCGAAATCATGGGCGTGCGCCACAAGACGCTGCCGATCGAAGGCGTGCAGTTCCACCCGGAATCGATCCTGTCCGAGCATGGTCATGCGCTGCTCGAGAATTTCCTGAAACAGGCCCGCGGCGTGGCCGCACAAGCCGCCTGACGGGAGCCTCACGATGACGATTACCCCTCAGGAAGCGCTGCAGCGCACGATCGAACACCGCGAGATCTTCCACGACGAGATGCTGCACCTGATGCGGCTCATCATGCGCGGCGACATGTCGCCCGTGATGGCAGCCGCGATCATCACCGGGCTGCGCGTGAAGAAGGAGACGATCGGCGAGATCGCCGCCGCCGCGACCGTGATGCGCGAATTCGCGAACCACGTCGAGGTGCAGGACAACTCGAATTTCGTCGACATCGTCGGCACCGGCGGCGACGGCTCGCACACGTTCAATATCTCGACCGCGTCGATGTTCGTCACGGCCGCGGCCGGCGCGAAAGTCGCGAAGCACGGCAACCGCGGCGTATCGAGCAAGTCCGGCAGCGCCGACGTGCTCGAGGCGCTCGGCGTAAACATCGACCTGCAGTCCGATCAGGTTGCCGCGTCGATCGCCGAAACGGGCATGGGCTTCATGTTCGCGCCGAACCATCACCCGGCGATGAAGAACATCGCGGCCGTGCGCCGCGAGCTCGGCGTACGGACGATCTTCAACATCCTCGGCCCGCTGACCAATCCGGCCGGCGCACCGAAC
The DNA here is from genome assembly GCF_002099195.1 of Burkholderia puraquae. Classification (GTDB taxonomy): domain Bacteria; phylum Pseudomonadota; class Gammaproteobacteria; order Burkholderiales; family Burkholderiaceae; genus Burkholderia; species Burkholderia puraquae. Next base: position 13,597 of record NZ_NBYX01000027.1, read on the forward strand.
CAGCTGATGGGCGTGTTCCATCCCGACCTCGTCGGCATCCAGGTGCGCGTGATGCAGCGTCTCGGCGCGCAGCACGTGCTCGTCGTGTACGGCAAGGACGGCATGGACGAGGTGTCCCTCGGCGCCGCGACGCTCGTCGGCGAACTGCGCGACGGCAAGGTGCACGAATACGAGATCCATCCGGAAGACTTCGGCCTGCAGATGGTGTCGAACCGCACGCTGAAGGTGGAAAATGCCGACGAATCGCGCACGATGCTGCTCGGCGCGCTGGACAACAAGCCGGGCGTCGCGCGCGAGATCGTCACGCTGAACGCGGGCACCGCACTCTATGCGGCGAACATCGCCGAATCGATCGCGGACGGCATCCAGCTCGCCCGCGAAGCGATCGCGAGCGGCAAGGCCCGCGCGAAGGTAGACGAACTCGTGCGCTTCACGCAGCAGTTCAAGCGCTGACTCCCCTTACGAATCAAGCAGGAATCCACATGAGCGACATTCTCGACCGAATCATCGCCGTCAAGCGCGAAGAAGTCGCGGCGGCCATGCGCAGCGCGCCGCTCGAGGCACTGAAACTGGAAGCATCCGCGCGCGACCTGCGCGACTTCGTCGGCGCACTGCGCGCGAAGCATACGGCCGGCCACGCGGCCGTGATTTCCGAAATCAAGAAGGCGAGCCCGTCGAAGGGCGTGCTGCGCGAGCATTTCGTGCCGGCCGACATCGCGCGTTCATATGCGGAGCACGGCGCCGCGTGCCTGTCGGTGCTGACCGACGAGCAGTTCTTCCAGGGCAGCGTCCGCTATCTCGAGGAAGCGCGCGCAGCCTGCACGCTGCCGGTGCTGCGCAAGGACTTCATCGTCGACGCGTACCAGATCATGGAAGCGCGCGCGATGGGCGCCGACGCGATCCTGCTGATCGCCGCCGCACTCGACACGCCGCTGATGCAGGATCTCGAAGCGTATGCGCACTCGCTCGGCCTCGCGGTGCTGGTTGAAGTGCACGACCGCAACGAGATGGAACAGGCGCTGACGCTCAAGACGCCGCTGCTCGGCATCAACAACCGCAACCTGCGCACGTTCGAGACGTCGATCCAGACCACGCTCGGCATGCTCGACATGATTCCGGCGGACCGCATCGTCGTAACCGAATCCGGCATCCTGTCGCGCACCGACGTCGACACGATGCGCGCGGCGAACGTGAACACATTCCTCGTCGGCGAAGCGTTCATGCGCGCCGCCCAGCCGGGCGAGGAACTCGCACGGATGTTCTTCTGATGGCGATCGAAAAGGAAATCAAGCTCGCGCTGCCGGCCAGCCAGGCCGACGCCGCGCGACGCTTCTTCGAGACGCTGACCGGCGAACCCGGTCACGACATCACGCTCGCGAACGTCTATTACGACACGCCCGATCTCGCGCTGGCCCGCTCGAAGAGCGCAGTGCGCGTGCGCCGCGCGCCGCAAGGCTGGCTGCAGACGTTCAAGACTGTCGGCAGCGCGGAAGGCGGCCTGCATCGCCGCCACGAATGGGAACTGCCGGTGGCCGGCGACGCGCTCGAGATCGATGCGCTCGTCGCGGCCTGCGACGTGCCGGAAGCCGCCGCCGCGCTGAATGACGCGGCCGGCACGCTGTCCGCGCTGTTCCGCACGGATTTTTCGCGTACGCTGTGGCGCATCGCAATCGGCGGCGCAACCGTCGAAGCCGCGGTGGACCTCGGCGAGATCGTCGTCCAGGCGGAACACGAAACGCGCCGCGAACCGATCAGCGAAATCGAACTCGAACTGATCGACGGCCCGGAAGCGGCGCTCGTAACGCTCGCCGCCGAACTGCAGCAGGCGCTGCCGGGCCTCGTTCCCGAAAACATCAGCAAGGCGCAGCGCGGCTACCGGCTGCGCGCGCAATAACACGCATCACGCATGGCAACCCGCAAGACTTCCCGCGCGCCGCAACAGGCGTCGCTGTTCGACGATCCCGTGCCGGAAACGGCACCGGCCGATCATCCGTCCCCGCCTTCCGAGCCGCCCGCGGCCGGGCGCAAGTCCGCAAGGAAAGCCGCCGCACCGGCTGCGGCCCCGACGGCACCGCAGCCCGTTGCTGCCAACGTTCCACACCTCGCCGCGCAATTCGACGCGCTGCCGACCGTCTGGCGCGACGTGCTGAAACCCTTCACCGACAGCGACGCATATGCGCCGCTGTGCCGCTTCGTCGATGACGAGCGTGCGGCCGGCAAGGCGGTCTATCCGACCGACGTATTCCGCGCGCTGCGCCTGACGAGCCCGGATGACGTAAAAGTCGTGATCCTCGGCCAGGATCCGTATCACGGCGACGATCGCGGCACGCCGCAGGCGCACGGACTCGCGTTCTCGGTGCCGCCGGCCGTGCGCACGCCGCCGTCGCTGCGCAACATCTTCAAGGAAATCGCTGCGAACTTCGGTCATGACACGCCGCGCCACGGCTGCCTCGACACCTGGGCGCGCCAGGGCGTGCTGCTGCTCAATACGGTGCTGACGGTCGAGCGCGGTGCAGCCGCGAGCCATGCGAAGCGCGGCTGGGAGCAGTGCACGGACACGCTGATCCGCGAACTCGCCAGCCGCCATCGCGGGCTCGTCTTCATGCTGTGGGGCGCACACGCGCAGGCGAAACGCGCACTGTTCGACGCAAGCGCGCACTGCGTGCTCGAGGCACCGCATCCGTCGCCGCTGTCCGCGCACCGCGGCTTCCTCGGCTGCCGCCATTTCGCGCTCGCGAACGACTATCTGGTCGATGCCGGCCGCGAACCGATCGACTGGCGCCTGCCGGAAGTGGCCGAAACGCTCGCTTGACGGCCGCGCCGCCGATTCTTTCGCCAGCCGGCATGCAAAAACGCCGCGCCCCTTTCGGGACGCGGCGTTTTTTTTCGGACGATACAGCGGGCGCGGCGCACCCGCATCGACCTTACGCGGCGGCGATCGCTTCGCGTGCGCTGGCGAGCGCGGCGCTCTGCGCATCCGGCCCGAGGTTCAGGCCTTCCGCGAAGATGAAGCTCACGTCGGTCATGCCGACGAAGCCGAGGAACGTGCGCAGGTACGGGGTCTGGCTGTCGTTCGGCGTACCGGCGTACTTGCCGCCACGCGCCGTCACCACGTGAACCTTCTTGCCCTTGATCAGGCCTTCCGGACCGTTCTCGGTATAGCGGAACGTGACGCCTGCCCGCGCGATCCAGTCGAAGTACGTCTTCAGTTGCGACGAGATGCCGAAGTTGTACATCGGTGCGCCGATCACGATGATGTCGGCGGCTTGCAGCTCGGCGATCAGGGTATCGCTCTTCGCGACGATCGCATTCTGCTCCGCGGTGCGGTTCTCGGCCGGCGTGAAGAACGCGCCAAGCACCGATTCGTCGAGGTGCGGCAGCGCATCGGCCAGCAGGTCGCGAACCACGACCTTCGCGCCGGGGTTCGATTGTTGCAGTTTTGCCGTCAGCTCGTTGGCCAGCAGCGTGGATTGCGCACCTTGCGAACGTGCCGCGGAATTGATTTGCAGAATGGTCGTCATGTCAGGCTCCAGTAGGGTTGCGCTTTGGTAGCGCGAGTGACCCCATTGTGCGTGGCCGCATGACCGCGAAAAAGCGGGCTCAGGGCGACGGATTGTTGCAACAGCGAAACAATCCTCGATCGCGCCCCGATACCTGCCTCTGTACGCTCACCCCTTCAGCCAGGCCTCCCGGGCCTTCGAGACGGCGGCCGGCTTCGCGGCTGCCGCCAACCGGTAGCGCGTGACTTCCGGGCCGTCGAGCTTCAGTTTGACGGTACGCAGTTCGTCGCGGCGGAACGCGTGAACCTCGACCTTGTCACCCGGCCGGTAGCGCGCGAGCAGCGCGTCGAGGTTGGTACCCGTGACGCGCAGCCCGTCGACCGCGATTAGCGTATCGCCAGCCGACAGCCCCGCGCGATGTGCGGCGCCGCCTTCGTAGACGGCCGCGAACGTGCAGTCCGCGCCGCCGCGCAGGCGCGCGCCGATCGTCGGCTTCGCGGCCGCGCCGTTCGCGACATCGGGCGCGAGCGTCACGCCGAACGGCGCGAACAGCTCGGCGAGCGGCAGGTCGCGCGTGCCGTGGACGGCATCGGTGAACAGGCGGCCGAGCGCGACGCCCGTCGCCTCTTCGATCAGTGCCTCGACTTCGTTTTCCTCGACACCCGCCTGCTTGCCGCGGTAGAAATCGCGGCCGTACCGTTGCCACAGCAAGCGCATCACGTCGTCGAGCGACTTCTTGCTGCGCGTCTGCGCGCGAATCGCGAGATCGAAGGCGAGCGCGACGAGCGAACCCTTCGTGTAGTAGCTGACGATCGCGTTGGTCGCGTTCTCGTCCTGGCGGTAGTACTTGATCCATGCGTCGAACGAGCTTTCCGCGACGCTTTGCTTGAGCCGGCCCGTACCGCGCAGCACGCCGCCCACCGTGCGGCCGAGCGCCGCGAAATATTCGTCCTGCGACATCAGCCCGCTGCGCACGAGCATCAGGTCGTCGTAATACGACGTGAAGCCTTCGAACAGCCACAGCAGCGACGTGTAGTTTTCCTTCGTCAGGTCGTACGGCACGAACGCCGCCGGCTTGATGCGCTTCACGTTCCACGTGTGGAAGTACTCGTGGCTGCAGAGACCAAGATACGTGCGATAGCCTTCCGTCGTTTCGGGCCGCCCCTTCACCGGCAGGTCGGTGCGGTTGCAGATCAACGCGGTCGACGCGCGATGCTCGAGGCCGCCATAGCCGTCACTGACCGCCAGCGTCATGAACACGTAGCGCTCCATCGGCGCTTTCTTCGATTTCGGCTCGAACAGCGCGATCTGCGCTTCGCACACGCGCTTCAGGTCGGTGCGCAGGCGCTCCAGGTCGAGCTGCGTCACGCGCCCCGCGATCACGATGTCGTGCGGCACGCCATGCGCGTCGAACGTCGCAAGCGCGAATTCGCCGATCGTCACCGGATGGTCGGAAAGCTCGTCGTAGTTCGACGCGCGGTACGCGCCAAACCCGTAGCGCTTCGTGCCGCGCGCTTCGGGCAGCGCGGTGCCGACGCGCCACGTGCGGAACGCCATGCCGGCCGGTTTCGCGATGTCGACTTCACACGGCGCGTCCTCGCGGCCGGCGACGCTCAGGAACACGGCCGTCGCGTTGAAGAAGCCGCCCGATTCGTCGAGATACGCGGAGCGCACCGACAGGTCCCACGCATACACGTCGTAGCGCAGCGTCAGCGCGCCGTTCACAGGTGCGGCCTGCCACGTGTGCTTGTCGGTCTTCGCGATCCGCACCTTGCGGCCCGCGTCGTTGAATGCGCCGAGCGTCACGATGTTGCGCGCGAACTCGCGCACGAGGTAGCTGCCCGGAATCCACACCGGCAGCGAGAAGCGCTGGCCTTCGGGATCGGGATCGGCGACCGTCACCGATACTTCGAACAGGTGCGCGGCAAGATCTTTCGGGACAATCGAATAGCGGATCGGCTGGGTCATCGTGGCAATCGGTCGGTCGAATACGGCGGCGAAAACGAAGAGAGGCGCCGGCAGATCATGCGGGCGCCCCTCGCTGGCCGGGCCATGTGCCCGGCGTGTGGTCGGTTACTTGCTCGAGGCGAGCGCCTGGTTGAGCTGGTCGGCCGACACTGCGCCCGGCAGGCGCCGACCGTCCGGCAGGAAGATCGTCGGCGTGCCCGTCACGTTCATCCCGCGGCCGAGCGCGAGGTTCTTGTCGAGCGCGGTGGTATCGCAGGTACCGGCGCCGGACGGTGCGTGATGGTCGAGCATCCAGCTCTGCCACGTTTTCGCGCGATCGGTCGCGCACCAGATCGCCTTCGACTTCGCGGTCGAATCCGGCGACAGCACCGGGTACAGGAACGTGTAGACGGTCACGTTGTCGACCGACTGCAGCGTCGTCTCGAGCTTCTTGCAGTACGGGCAGTTCGGATCGGAGAACACCGCGATCTTGCGGGCACCGTTGCCCTTGACGACCTTGATCGCATTCGCGAACGGCAGGCTCGCGAAGTCGATCTTGTTGATTTCGGACAGGCGTGCGTCGGTCAGGTTCTTGTGCGTCTTGGCGTCGACGAGATCGCCGAGCAGCACGTAGTCGCCCGCCGCATCGCTATAGATGATCTGCGAGCCGAGGTTCACTTCGTAAAGGCCCGCGACCGGCGATTTCGACACGCTCTTGATCGGCGCGTCGTTGCCGAGGCGGGCCTGCAGCGTGGCTTTCAGCTTGTCGGTGGTCTGGTCGGCCTGCGCGGTGCAGCCAAGCGTCGCCATCGTGACGGCCAGCGCCAACGACGCGATGCGGATCGTTTTTTTCATCGAAATCTTCCTTCAGCTCAATCGGAGTGCACGGCACAGTGTACGCCGTAACGGAACCGTGTCCGACCGGCGAAGCGGCCGAAGGTTCGATCAACCGAGCGCGGCCGACACGAGCCAGCGCTTCACGAGCGGCTGCGCACCGACGAACGCCATGCCTGCATTGCGCACGGCCTTCGCGAGCGAGCCCGGCACCGCGAACAGCCGCTGCAGCCCGTCGGTCGCAACCATCAACGCGCGGATGTCCTCGCGGCGCGAACGCTCGTAGCGGCGCAGCAGCACCGTATCGCCGAGGTTGCGGAAGCTTTCCTTGCTCGCGATCGCGTCGGCCAGCGCCGCCACATCGCGCAGCCCGAGGTTCATCCCCTGCCCCGCGAGCGGGTGGATCAGGTGCGCGGCATCGCCGACGAGCGCGACGCGCGGCGCGATCAGCTTGTCGACCGTCTGCAGCGCCAGCGGGAAGCCGGCGGCCGGCGTCACGCAATCGAGCGTACCGACCTGGCCCTGAGACACGCGCTCGACCTCGGCCGCGAGTTGCGCCGGATCGAGTGCGAGCAATTCGTCCGCATGCGCGGTATGCGCGGACCAGACGAGCGACACATGGCCGTCCGGCAGCGGCAGCAGCGCGACGATCTCGCCTTCGTGGAACCACTGGTAGGCCGTCTCGCGATGCGGCAGCGATGCCTTGAAGTTCGCGACGACGCCGGTTTGCCGGTAGTCGCGCCGTTCGACTTTGGCCCCCATTTGCGAGCGCACCCACGAATGCGCGCCGTCCGCGCCGACGACGAGGTCCGCCTCCAGCACCTGCCCCGACGACAGCGTGAGCACGGCCGCGTCGTCGCGCACGTCGAAGCCCTGTGCGCGCGCATCGAACCACGTGAGGTTCGGCTGGAACCGCAGCGCGGCGTCGAGCGACGCCTCGACCAGCGACGATTCGGCGATCCACGCGAGTTGGGGCACGGAGGCCTGGTACGCGGAGAAATGCAGTTCCGCGTGCGCATCGCCGTACACGCGCATGTCGTACACCGGTGCGAGCCGGCCGTGGTCGAGCGCCTGCCAGACCCGCAGCCGCTCGAGCAAGGCCTGCGAACTGGAGGACAGCGCGTAGACGCGCGTGTCGAATGCGAGATCGGCGGGGCGCGGCGTGGCCGGCTGGGCGAGCAAGGCAGTCTTGTAGCCGGACTGGGTCAGCGCGAGCGCGGCCGTCTTGCCGACGAGCCCGCCGCCGACCACGGCGACATCGAAGGTGTGGTGGACAGTCATGGCGGGCATTATAGCCGCGGGGCCAAACCCTTACGCAGCCGGACTTTGCGGGAAATCAGCAGAATCGCAGGCCGATGCGGCAGCGCGGCGGCCCGTCGCATCGGCCGTTCGGCGCCAGCCCGGAATCCGGTGCGTCGGCACGGTACAATAGCGTCTTTGACCGTCGGCCCGCCGCGCCCCAAGCGCCGGCCGCCCTTTTTTCCCGCGCCGCCGTGCCCTGTCCGGCCGCGCCGCCACACCCGTCCGAAGGATTCCATGAGTCTCAAATGCGGCATCGTCGGCTTGCCCAACGTCGGCAAGTCCACTCTGTTCAATGCGCTGACCAAGGCCGGCATCGCCGCCGAGAACTACCCGTTCTGCACGATCGAGCCGAACGTCGGCATCGTCGAAGTGCCCGATACACGCCTGAAGGCGCTCTCCGAGATCGTCAAGCCGGAGCGTATCGTGCCGGCCGTCGTCGAATTCGTCGACATCGCGGGCCTCGTCGCAGGCGCAAGCAAGGGTGAAGGCCTCGGCAACCAGTTCCTCGCGAACATCCGCGAAACCGACGCGATCACGCACGTCGTGCGCTGCTTCGAGGACGAGAACGTCATTCACGTCGCCGGCAAGGTCAGCCCGATCGACGACATCGAAGTGATCAACACCGAACTCGCACTCGCCGACCTCGGCACTGTCGAGAAAGCGCTCACGCGCTATTCGAAGGCCGCGAAGTCGGGCAACGACAAGGAAGCGGCGAAGCTCGTCGCGGTGCTCGAGAAGGTGCGCGCGCAGCTCGACCAGGGCAAGGCCGTGCGCGGCCTCGCGCTGTCGGACGACGAACAGGCGCTGCTCAAGCCGTTCTGCCTGATTACCGCGAAGCCGACGATGTACGTCGCCAACGTGAAGGACGACGGCTTCGAGAACAATCCGCACCTCGATGCGGTGCGCAAGTACGCGGAAAGCGAGAATGCACCGGTCGTGGCCGTGTGTGCGGCGATCGAAGCGGAAATCGCCGATCTCGACGACGCTGACAAGGAAGCATTCCTCGCCGACATGGGCATGGAAGAGCCGGGCCTCGACCGCGTGATCCGCGCGGGCTTCAAGCTGCTCGGCCTGCAGACCTACTTCACCGCGGGCGTGAAGGAAGTGCGTGCGTGGACGATCCATATCGGCGACACGGCACCGCAGGCGGCCGGCGTGATCCACACCGACTTCGAGCGCGGCTTCATCCGTGCGCAGACGATCGCGTTCGGCGACTTCGTCACGTACAAGGGCGAGCAAGGCGCGAAGGAAGCCGGCAAGATGCGCGCGGAAGGGAAGGAATATGTCGTGCACGACGGCGACGTGATGAACTTCCTGTTCAACGTCTGAGCGAATAACCCCGGCGTACTGCAATTCGCGGAAACGAAAACCCCTTGCGGCCTCGGCGCCGCAAGGGGTTTTTTGTTTTTATGTGTCCCGCGTCGTTCAACTCGAGTTGACTGACTGTAACCATTTTGTCGAGGGTATTGTCACCCAGACCAGGCATCTCAGCCCCCGAAAGTGGAGTGGCCTGCAACGGTCGAGCGTAGCGCCCTGCGCAGTACGGGGCGCCACAACCTTCTTGTCGTAACAGCCCGATGATAAAGTGCCCTGCCCTCGTGACCGTCGTGAGCCCGGAAAAAAGCACTGAGAGGACAAGGATGGCAAACGAAAACATGCGCCTGAGCGAAGCCGGCTGGGCGGCGTTGTGTGATCGCGAACAAGCGGTCATGCACTATTACAACGATCAGGCGAACAACTGTACCTTCGGCGTGGGAACGCTCGCGCACAGTGGACCATGCACACCCGAGTAATTGCGCCGCCCGGTAACTCCAGCACAGGCTAATGCGCAGTTGGCGGCCCGCGTGAGCACCGCAGAATCTCAAGTGCGCAGGAGCGTCACACAGCGCGAACTCACACAGGCGCAATTCGATGGGCTGGTCAGCTATACCTATAACGCTGGCAATACCGGCACACTGGCGGCGTTGTAGTCCGCGAATCAAAACAATGATACGGGTGTCGTATCGCACATGAACCAGCGCCTCTACATCCACCCGCGCGACGCCCAAGGGCGCCGCCTTCGCGCAATTCGATCGAACGGCCTGGTTAACCGCCGACGCCTGGAATCCGTACCGTTCCAACCCCAGAGGACGCGACGAAAAAAGCACTGCCTATTGCTGTTCATGGTGGTGTCGGCGACGGCGTTCGCAGACCAGACACCGGCCGACGAGATATCGGCGCGCAGCGGGTTACCGGCCAGCGACGTTGCCGCACTGCTCAACAACTGCGACTCGAGCCAAACCAGCATGAATTTCTGCGCCTGACGCGACCAGATCGTCGCCGAGCGCGAACTACAGAAAGTCGTCGACAAGCAGGTCAGCGAACACCCGGATCGTAAAGCGTCGCTCGAGGTACGTATCTCAAAATGGAAGAAGGCGCGAGACGCATCCTGCGAAAAGTCGGCTCACAAGGAATGGGGTGACGGCTCGACGCTTCCTGCGGCGAAGGCGATCTGCGCAACGGCATCGACAAAGAAGATGGCGAAGAAATTGTCGGCAACTGGCAAGCGGAAACCATCCTGATACGAGGATGCCGGCACGCCGGAGTGTCGCTGCTGAAATCCGCTGGTGAGTTCAGAAAACCAAATGGCCCGAACCGGCATTCGCCGATCGGGCCATTTTTCATGACGGGGCGTTCCCGCCCGCCATCACTTCACTCCATCAGGTCGCCGACACGCGCCGCACTTCACTCGCCTGCGCATCGCGGCCACGCTTGTTCAACCACGACGCCAGCAGCACGATCAACGCCAACACGGCAGTCGCACCCACTTCCATCCGGTGATCCTCACTGACGAACATCACGGTGAGCGTGCCGCAGATGAACAGGATCACGGCCCACGTGAGCCACGGGAACAGCCACATCCGCAGCGTCAGGTCCGCGCCGCTCGATTCGAGCGTCTTGCGCATCCGCAACTGCGAGATCGCGATCACGAGATACACGAGCAGCGCGATCGCACCCGACGTCGCAAGCAGGAAGCCGAACACCTGCTCCGGCATCAGGTAGTTCGCGATCACGGTCAGGAAGCCGAACGCGGTCGACGCGAGCACGGCCGCGCGCGGCGTGCCGGTCGAATCGGTGCGGTGCAGGAACGCCGGCGCATCCTTGCGCTTGGACAGCGAGAACAGCATCCGCGACGCGGTGTACAGCGCCGAATTCAGGCAGCTCGCAACCGACACGAGCACGATCACGTCGATGATCGCCTTCGCATTCGGAATGCCGATCAGTTCCATCGCGCGCTGATACGAACCGTGCTTCGGCAGCAGCGGGTCGTTCCACGGCACGATGGCCGCGACGACGAGAATCGAGCCGAGATAGAACAGCGTGATACGCCAGATCACCGAGTTGGTCGCGCGCACGATCTGGCGTTGCGGGTTGTCCGATTCCGCAGCCGCAATCGTCACGATCTCGGTGCCGAGGAACGAGAACATCGTCGTCAGCATCGCCGCGAGCACCGCGCCCGCGCCGTGCGGCATGAAGCCGTCATGCACGAACAGGTTCGACACGCCCGACACGGCGGGGGCAGGAATGATGCCGACGATCGCCGCGCCGCCGATGCACAGGAACACGACGATCGCGATGACCTTGATCAGCGCGAACCAGAATTCGAATTCGCCGTAGTTCTTGACCGAGAAGAGGTTGGTCACCGTCAGCACCAGCGTGATGCCGAGCGCGAAGACCCAGGTCGCGACGCCGGGGAACCACGCATTGAGGATGGTCGCGGCGGCGGTCGCCTCGATCGGGATCACGAGCACCCAGAACCACCAGTACAGCCAGCCGATCGAAAAACCGGCCCAGTGGCCGATCGCGCGATCGGCATAGGTGGAGAACGAACCGCTGTCCGGATGCGCGACGGCCATCTCGCCGAGCATGCGCATCACCAGCACGACCAGCACCCCCGCGATCGCATACGCGAGGATCGACGCCGGGCCGGCTTCCGCGATGGCATGGCCGGAGCCGACGAACAAACCCGCGCCGATCACGCCGGCAATCGACATCATCGTCACGTGCCGCTGCTTCAGGCCCGTACCGAGGCCTGTGTTGCTTCCACTCATCTGTCTCTCTCCAAAAAACGGTTCCGGTATGGCCGGGTATCGCGTGAAGGCAGCACGGAGGATTGTGGTTCTTGAGCCGGGCCGGATGCGGCACCTGCAGGGGATGCAGGCGCGAGCCGGATCGGGGGCCGTTCCGGAACGGTGCGCCGCGCAGTCTGCGAAGCTGCGGGTGCGATGCCGCGCGCAAGGCGCCGGCGCATCGCGTGCACCCATTCCGTCGGCTTTCGTCAGCTGCCTTCGAAGCGAAGGAGTGTAAGCATCAAACGGTTCTTCACTAAGAACCAATTGAAGAATTTCGATGGAACCACTTGTTGCATCGACGTCGATCGATGCAACGCTTGTCCCCGTTCGCAGCGGCTCGCGAGCGCGTCGAAGGCATCCGGCGACGCCGGCCAGCCAGCCGCAACCGGTGCATCAGCTCGTGCCGCGCGCCATCTCGTCGCGCCATTTGGCAGGGACGACGGCCTGCCATTCTCGCAGAAGCAGGTTTTTCACGGCGTCGGGCCGGGCCGCCGACAGACGCACCAGCACGATCGGCCAGCCGGCGTAGTGATCCGTCACGTAATACACGTCGGGTTCCGATTCGATCAGCCACGCGCGTTCGTCGGGGCCGACGCCTTTCACGACGAGCGTGTCGCCGTCCTCGCGCAGCCGCGCCAGCATCTTGCCCTTCACCTTGAGCGCGGGCGTGCCGTACGACGTGCCTTCCTCGACGCCGCGCCATGCCAGTGCGATCTGCCGGACTTCATCGAATGTCATGGAGCCTCCCGCCTGCAAGACTTCGGTTCACGATCCGGCCACCCTACCGGAATTCGCGAAGGCGCACCGTGGAAAGTGCGCCTATCCGCGCGCCGCACGTGCGGCCATCGACACACGCCCCGTCGTCGCGACGATCGCGAAGGCGATCGCATTCGCAGCGGCGCTCGCCAGGATCGGCACGAGATAGCCGCCGCCCGCGTCGTAGATGAAGCCGGCCGCGGTCGGCCCGATCAGCGTGCCGAATGCAACGCTCGTATAAAGCACGCCGATGATCCCGCTCACGTTGCGGCCGCCGAAGTAGTCCATCGCGACCGCCGGCAGTACGGCGACCCAGCCGCCGTAGAACACGCCGAACACGAGTGCGAACGCGGCGAGCGTCGCGACGGTGCCGGCACCCGCCCATGCGACAAGCGCGACGGCCATGCCCGCGAACATCGCGAGCAGCGATGCGCGGCGGCCGAAGCGATCGGCGAGGCCGCCGAGGAAGAAGCGGCCGGCCGTGCTGCCGACGCCGATCGCGCCGAGCAGCAGCACGGCGGTCGATGACGAGACGCCATGATCGAGCGCGTACGGCACGAGGTGAACGAACGGGACGAACACGCCGAACGAGCAGATGAGGCATGCCGCGTAGAGGCTCGCGAACGGACGCGACATGACAGCTTCGCGCACCGTCGCACCGGCAGACGCAGAAGCGGCAGCCGGCTTGCGACCCGCGGCGGCGGCAGACACCGAAGCCCTCGCATCGCGCTCGGTGACTTTCGCACCGCCGCCTTCGACGGGCTCACGCGCCGCCTCCCCGTCCGGCAGCAGCCCCCGGCCACGCGGATCGTTCTCGATCAACAGCGACATCCCCGCGCCGATCACGACCGCGATCACGGCCAGCGTGAAATACGCACCACGCCAGCCGGCGTGTGCGATCAGCGCGGACGCGAGCGGCGGCATCACCAGCGTGCCGACGCCGATCCCGGCGACCGCGAGCCCCGACGCAAAGCCGCGCCGGCGCACGAACCAGCGCTGCACGGCGCCGACGGCCGGCACGTATGCGCAGCCCACGCCGAGGCCGACGCCAAGACCGTACGCGGCATAGACCTGCACCAGCGTATGCGCGGCTCCGGCAGCCGCGAGCCCGGCGCCCGTCAGCAGCATCCCGGCAACAGCAAGCCGCCGCGAGCCGAAGCGGTCGGCAAGCGGCCCGCTGACGATGCCGAAACCGAAATACAGGAAGCCGGCGAGCGAGAATACGAGCGAGATCTGCCCGCGCGACGCGGCAAAATCCCGCTGCAGCGACTCGACGAACGCGCTGAACGTATACGCGCTGCCGAAACCGACGAACGTGACGGCGAACGCGGCCGCAACCACGTACCAGCCGTAGAAAAGGCGCGATGCGCCTGGGCGGTTCATGACGATGCTCCTCTCAGGTTCCACCGGCCGCCGGGCGGCATCCGGATTGCCTCATGGATATAGTTGAACTATGTTGATCGCATCGGCCGCCGACCGGCAGCCGCGAAGCATGCGATCCGATGCGTCAACGGTACTCGTGCGTACGCCTCGTCTCAAACGATATTTCGTCGGACTTTCGATTTAGAAAAACTGAATGAATCGTTCCCGCTTGCCGCCCCTCAACGCGCTGCGCGCATTCGAAGCGGCCGCCCGCCACCTGTCGGTGAAGGCGGCCGCCGAGGAGCTGTCGGTCACGCCCGGCGCGGTCAGCCAGATGATCCGCACGCTCGAGACGCATCTCGGCGTGCAACTGTTCGAGCGCGTCAACCGCGGCATCCTGCTCACGGCCGCCGGTCGCGACTACCTGCCGCCGGTGCGCAACGCGTTCAGGCAGATCGCCGATGCGTCGCAGCGCGTGTCGGGCGCCGCCGACAGCGGCGTGCTGACGGTGAGCGTCACGCCGTTCTTCGCATCCGCGTGGCTCGTCCCGCGCCTCGCCCGGTTCACGGAGGCTTGCCCGGACGTCGACCTGCAGGTCGTCACGAGCCACGCACTCGCGGATTTCTCGCGCGACGGTGTCGACGTCGCGATCCGCCATGGCCTCGGGCGCTACATCGGGCTGTGCAGCGAGCGCCTGCTGACGGTGGAGATCGTCGCGCTCGCGTCGCCCGGACTCGTTGCGCGGCTCGGCATGCCGGCGACGCCCGCCGATCTCGTCGGCTGGCCGCAGTTGCACGACGCCGAGCGCAAGGGCTGGCACATCTGGTTCGGCGCGCAGCGGATCGACGATTTCGGCCCGCCGCGCGGCCCCGCGTTCGACGACTCGGGCCTGTTGCTGCAGGCGATCGTCGCCGGCCAGGGTGCCGGGCTGCTGCCGGCCGCGATGGTACGCGGCGAGCTGGCAAGCGGCCGGCTCGTGCAGCTCGCCGACGTCGCATGGCTCGACGATTTCGCGTACTACCTCGTCTATCCGCCGCATCACGCGGAACGGCCGAAGGTCGCCGCTTTTCGCCGATGGATCCTCGACGCCGCGCAGGCCGACGGCGCGGCATCGATGTCGGGCGCGGCATAGCGGCGCTCCCCGAGCGACACCGATCCTCGGCCGATCGGCTAACATGCGGCCCGGCACCGATAACAACAGACCGAGTGAGACCATGCCTGCCCTGCTCCGCCGCGCGACGCGCATCGCGACCCTGTCCGCCGCTGTCTTCGTCGCGTGCGCGGCGCTGCCCCATCCGGCGCACGCGTACCGCGCACCGCCCGGCTACGGCAACGAAGCCGATCTCGACCGTCACGACACGTATCGCAACCGCGACGGCGAAACCGTGCACGCGCCGGCGCATTCGAAATCGGGCCGCGTGCCCGAAGGCGCGAGCGCACGCTGCCGCGACGGTACGTACAGCTTCAGCCGTCACCGGCGCGGCACGTGCTCGGGGCACGGCGGCGTCGCCGCGTGGCTGTGAGCAGGACCCTGGCCAAAAGGCCGGCATCGCGCCAGCGGCAACCGGCGGCGAAGTACAATAGCCGCTCGCGCCGCCGACACGCGGCGCCGCCGCGCCGCGCGCGGCACGCTCCGTACCGAATCACCCGACGCCGCCACGCCAGCGCGCTGCGCGGCAGTCTCAACCACTTCTGACTTTCACACCCAAATGGCCCAATACGTTTTCACGATGAACCGGGTCGGCAAGATCGTGCCGCCCAAGCGCCAGATCCTGAAGGACATCTCGCTGTCGTTCTTTCCCGGCGCGAAGATCGGCGTGCTCGGCCTGAACGGCTCGGGCAAGTCGACGCTGATCCGCATCATGGCGGGCGTCGACAAGGACATCGAAGGCGAAGCGACGCCGATGCCGAACCTGAACATCGGCTACCTGCCGCAGGAGCCGCAGCTCGACCCGACGAAGACGGTGCGCGAAGCCGTCGAGGAAGGCCTCGGCGACCTGTTCCAGGCCAACAAGAAGCTCGAGGAAATCTACGCGGCGTACGCGGAGCCGGACGCCGACTTCGACGCGCTCGCGGCCGAGCAGGCGAAGTACGAAGCGATCCTCGCGTCGAGCGACGGCGGCAGCCCCGAGCAGCAGCTCGAAGTGGCCGCCGACGCACTGCGCCTGCCGTCGTGGGACGCAAAGATCGAACACCTGTCGGGCGGTGAGAAGCGCCGCGTCGCGCTGTGCAAGCTGCTGCTCGAAAAACCCGACATGCTGCTGCTCGACGAACCGACCAACCACCTCGACGCGGAATCGGTCGACTGGCTCGAGCAGTTCCTGGTGCGCTTCCCGGGCACCGTCGTCGCGGTCACCCACGATCGCTACTTCCTCGACAACGCAGCCGAGTGGATTCTCGAACTCGACCGCGGCCACGGCATTCCGTGGAAGGGCAACTACAGCAGCTGGCTCGACCAGAAGGAAGAGCGCCTGAAGCAGGAAGAAGCGTCGGAATCGGCGCGCCAGAAGGCGATCAAGAAGGAACTGGAGTGGGTGCGCCAGAACCCGAAGGGCCGCCAGGCGAAGTCGAAGGCACGTATCGCGCGCTTCGAGGAGCTGAACAGCCAGGAATACCAGAAGCGCAACGAGACGCAGGAAATCTTCATCCCGGTCGGCGACCGCCTCGGCAATGAAGTGATCGAGTTCAAGAACGTCAGCAAGGCGTTCGGCGACCGCCTGCTGATCGACAACCTGAACCTGAAGATCCCGGCTGGCGCGATCGTCGGCATCATCGGCCCGAACGGCGCCGGCAAGTCGACGCTGTTCCGGATGCTGACGGGCAAGGAACAGCCGGATTCGGGCGAAGTCGTGATGGGGCCGACCGTGAAGCTCGCGTATGTCGACCAGAGCCGCGACGCGCTCGACGGCTCGAAGACGGTGTTCGAGGAAATCTCGGGCGGTGCTGACGTGCTGACGGTGGGCAAGTACGAAACGCCGTCGCGCGCGTACATCGGCCGCTTCAACTTCAAGGGCGGCGACCAGCAGAAGATCGTCGGCAACCTGTCCGGCGGTGAACGCGGCCGCCTGCACCTCGCGAAGACCCTGATCTCCGGCGGCAACGTGCTGCTGCTCGACGAACCGTCGAACGACCTCGACGTCGAAACGCTGCGCGCGCTGGAAGACGCGCTGCTCGAATTCGCGGGCTCGGTGATGGTGATCTCGCACGATCGCTGGTTCCTCGACCGGATCGCGACGCACATCCTCGCGTTCGAAGGCGATTCGCAGGTCACGTTCTTCGACGGCAACTACCAGGAGTACGAAGCCGACAAGCGTGCACGCCTCGGCGAGGAAGCCGCGAAGCCGAAGCGTCTGCGCTACAAGCCGATCAGCCGCTGACCGGCACGGCCCGGGTGCCCGGCCCTGCGGCAACGCAGGGCCGGTCGCCGAGGGTGGCCGCATCAGGATGCGGCACAACAAAAAGCGGGCCACTGGCCCGCTTTTTCTATCTGATGGCTGGCGGCTCGCCCGCCGCTTACGCGAGCGCGCCGAGTTCGCGCAGCCGCGCCTCGGTCGCCGCCGCACTCGTGTGATGAATGCCGTGCCAGTCGAGCGCCGTCGCGGCCGCGGCATTCTTCGCGTTGTCGTCGATGAACACGAGTTCGTGCGGCGCGATGCCCGGCAAGTGCGGCTCGATCCGCGCATGCATCTCGCGGTAGATCGCCGGATCGGGTTTCACGAGCTTCACACGGCCCGACACGACGATGTCCCTGAAACGCCGCAGCACCGGAAAGTTGTCCCACGCATACGGAAACGTCTGCGCGGACCAGTTCGTCAGCCCGAACAGCGGCATCCCCTGCGCCTCCAGCCGGTCGACGAGTGAGGCGCCCTCTTCGAGCACGCCGCCGATCATCTCGTGCCAACGTGCGTAGAACGCGCGGATCAGCGCCTCGTGTTCCGGGAACTTCGCGACGAGCTCGGCCGTGCCTTCCTCGATCGTCTGCCCGCCGTCCTGGCGGATCACCCAGTCCATCGCGCACACGTGCGTGAGGAACCAGCGACGCTCCGCGTCGTCGGGAATCAATTCCCGGTAAAGGTACTCCGGGCTCCAGTCGATCAGCACGCCGCCGAAATCGAACACCACGGCCTTGATCGTCATGCGAACTCCGTCGCCAGGATGTCCGCGAGCGGGCGTGGCGTCACCGGGTTGCCCGACAGCGAATTGTTTTGCCATACGAAGTGATGGTGCGCGACGATCTGCGCGGCCGACAGGTGCGTGCGCTCGTTCGTCGTATGCAGATCGGACACGACGGTCGTCCGGTAGCCGAGCAGCGCCGCGCGGCGCGCGGCCGAATCGACGCAGAACTCGGTTGCATAGCCGCAGATCAGCACCGAACGGATGCCATGGCGGTCGAGCTGCGCCGCGAGCGGCGTGTCGTGAAACGAGTCGCTCACCTGCTTGCGCACACGCCAGTCGTCGTTCCCGACGACCAGCCCCGCATGCAGTCCCCAGCCCAATGTGCCGGGCACGATGTCGTCGTCCGCATCGCCGTCGTGCTGCACGAAGCACACGGGCGCGTTCGCCGCGCGCGCCGCCGCCGTCAGCCGGTTGATGCCCGACACGACGTCGTCGAGCCGGTACGCGGGCTTCGCCCGCTGCACCAGACCGCGCTGCATGTCGACCACGATCACTGCTGTGTCCGCCATTGTTGTCCTCGATGTTGTTGTTCGATCGCTTTCCGGCCGCTATCGCACGTGGCGTCAGATCGGCTGCGTGCGCGTGTCGAGCCACGCCTTCGCGTCGCCGCTCAGGTGCCGGCCGACGCGCTCGCGCACCGTCGCGTGATACGTGTTCAGCCACGCGCGCTCGTCTTCGTGCAGCATCTCGATCAGCACGCAGCGCGTGTCGATCGGGCACAGCGTCAGCGTCTCGAATGCGAGGAAATCGCCGAATTCCGTCTGTCCGGCCGCGCGGTTCACGACCAGGTTCTCGATCCGGATGCCCCACTGGCCGGGACGGTACACGCCCGGCTCGATCGACGTGATCATGCCCTCTTCCATCGCCGTGTACGGCTCGGCCGGCGCGTAGTGCGAGATGACCTGCGGGCCTTCGTGCACGTTCAGGAAGTAGCCGACGCCATGCCCCGTGCCGTGGCCGTAGTCGAGCCCGGCCGCCCACATCGGCGCGCGCGCGATCGCGTCGAGCATCGGCGAGCGGATGCCGCGCGGGAAACGGGCGCGCGACAGCGCCATCATCGATTTCAGCACGATCGTGAAATCGCGCCGCTGCAGGTCGCTGACCGTGCCGACCGGCACGACGCGCGTGATGTCGGTCGTGCCCGTCACGTACTGGCCACCCGAATCGATCAGCAGCAGCCCGTCGCCGGCGATCGTCGCGTGCGACGCGGGCGTCGCATGGTAGTGCGGCATCGCGCCGTTCGCGTTGAAGCCGGCGATCGTCGCGAAGCTCGGCGACACATAGCCGGGGCGCCGTGCGCGCGCGGCCGTGAGTTTCTCCTCGATCGTCAGCTCGGTGATCGTCTCGCGGTTCACGGCCTGCTCGAACCAGGTGAAGAATTCCGCGAGTGCGGCGCCGTCGTGTTCCATCGTCACGCGCACGTGCTCGATCTCGGTGGACGTCTTGCGCGACTTCGCGAACGTCGACGGATTCACGGCCTCGACGAGCTTCACGCCGGCCGGCACGGCCTCGAGCGTGCCGAACGTCACGCGGCGCGGGTCGATCAACAGCGTCGCGCCGTCGGGCAGCGCCGCGAGTGCGGCGCGCGCGGCGTCGTAGGCACGAACGTCGACGCCATCCTGTGCAAGCGACGCGGCCAAGGCCGGCGACACCTTGCCGTCGGCGACGAACAGCGTCGCGCGATCGGCGCCGATCATTGCGTGCGCAACGAACACCGGGTTGAAGTTGACGTCGGCGCCGCGCAGGTTGAACAGCCAGGCGAGATCGTCGAGCGTCGACACGAAATGCCACTGCGCGCCCTGCGCACGCATCGCGCGGCGCACTTCGGCCAGCTTGCTCGCACGCGTCGCGTCGGCCTGCGGCGCCACGTGCTCGAACACCGCGTCGCCGGGCAGCCCCGGCCGCTCGGGCCAGATCGCGTCGAGCAGGTCGAGGTCGGTGCGCAGCGCGATGCCGCGCGCGTTCAGCGCGCCCGTCAGCCCGCGTGCGGCCGCGACGCCGAGCACGGCGCCGTCGACGCCGACCGTCGTACCCGCCGCCACGTTCTGCGCGAGCCAGTCGACGTGCGGCGCGCTCTGCTGCCCGCCCGTCATCTTCATCAGTTGCACGCCCGTGCCGGCCAGTTCGGCATCGGCCTGCACCCAGTAGCGGCTGTCGACCCACAGCCCCGCGAAATCCGCGGTCACGACCAGCGTGCCAACCGAGCCCGTGAAGCCTGACAGCCAGCGGCGGGCCTGCCAGCGCTCCGGCAGATACTCGGACAGATGGGGATCGGCGGACGGCACGAGATAGGCGGCCAGGTCCTCGCGGGCCATGGCGCCACGCAGCAGCGCGAGGCGGGCCGGCACCGGCGAGACTTCGGGAAGACGGGCATTCATGATTTCACCTGAGAGCATTCAGCGACGGGCCGACAGCGCGACCGTCACGGCTACGGCGAGGAACGCGACACCGGTGCAGACCGGCCATTCGAGCGTCTCGCCATCGTAAAACAGTCCAGAGAGATTGCCGGCCATGCGGGCCGAGGCCGCGCCGACGATGCCGGCGAGCACCGCGATCCACCACGCCGGCCGGCCTGTGCGCCGCATCGGATGCAGCCATCGGCCGAACAGCCCGACGGCCGCTCCCAGGACAAGGATTCCAAACCAGTTCATTCGACGCCTTCTATAAATTCAGATTCGTCCCATAGGCGTGAACGTTGCCAGCGGCTAGCATCGATTCATCCATCGAACCCGAGACCAGCCGGGTGCCGCGAACATTCGAGTGTAGGGGCCGACTCGACGTTATGGCAAGCGCGCACCGGCTGCCGTATTGAAGAAATTCTCATGCGAATCGCTCTGATCGATCCGGACACGCGCCATGTCGCGCTCCTGAACCGTCTGCTCTTTGCAGGCGGTCATGTGTGCCACGCGTTTCCGTCCAGCACGGCGTTCTTCGAGTGGCTCGCCACCGACACCTGCGACATGCTGATCACCGGCCACTGGGCCGGCGACCAGCCGGCCGAGGAAGTCATTCCGCGCGCGCAGACCATCCTGCCCGGGCTGCCGGCCATCGCCGTGATGCAGTTGCCGCGCGAAAGCGAAATCGTATCGTGCCTGCACGCGGGCGCCGACGATTGCCTCGTGCGCCCGGTGAGCGGGCCCGAGCTGCTCGCGCGCGTCAACGCGCTGAGCCGGCGCGCGGGCGTACGCCGGCCGCCGACCCGCTCGCGCGAAATGTATGGCGAATACGCTTTCGACGCCACGCACTGCCTCGTTCGCTTCGGCGACGCAATCGTTTCACTCACGCCGAAGGAGTTCCGGTTTGCGCAGTTGCTGTTCGCGAACCTGTCGCGGCCGGTGTCGCGCGCCCATATCCTCGAAACGGTGTGGGCGCGCCGCCGCGACATGAAGTCGCGCACGCTCGATACCCACGCGTCCCGGCTGCGCAGCAAGCTGCATCTCCTTCCGGAGCGCGGCTACCGGCTGCTGCCGCTCTACGGCTACGGCTATCAGCTCGACCGCGTGCCGATCGAGCCCCCGAATTCCCGGCCCCGCCACGCTGATGCCCGGTATGCGGCGAGTGAGGAAATCGCTGAAACGCTATAATATGGGGCTAAACGATAGCCCTCGATATGCAACTCCTCACGATCGGAATCAATCACCACACTGCGCCTGTCGCCCTGCGCGAACGCGTGGCGTTTCCGCTCGAGCAGATCAAGCCGGCTCTCGTCACGTTCAAGAACGTGTTTCTCGGCCCCCAGGCGCCCAATACGCCCGAAGCGGCGATCCTCTCCACCTGCAACCGCACCGAACTGTATTGCGCGACAGACGATCGCGCGGCCCGCGAAGGCGCGGTCCGCTGGCTGTCGGAGTACCACCGGATTCCGGTCGACGAGCTCGCACCGCACGTCTATGCGCTGCCGCAGTCGGAAGCGGTCCGGCACGCATTCCGCGTCGCCTCCGGCCTCGATTCGATGGTGCTCGGCGAAACGCAGATTCTGGGCCAGATGAAGGACGCCGTCCGCACCGCGACGGAAGCCGGCGCGCTCGGCACCTATCTGAACCAGTTGTTCCAGCGCACATTCGCGGTGGCGAAGGAAGTGCGCGGCACGACCGAAATCGGCACGCAGTCGGTGTCGATGGCCGCCGCCGCGGTGCGCCTCGCGCAACGGATCTTCGAAAAAGTGTCCGATCAGCGCGTGCTGTTCATCGGCGCTGGCGAGATGATCGAGCTGTGCGCGACGCACTTCGCCGCGCAAGGCCCGCGCGAACTCGTCGTCGCGAACCGCACGGCCGAACGCGGCCAGCGCCTCGCCGAACGTTTCAACGGCCGCGCGATGCCGCTCGCGGATCTACCGACCCGCATGCACGAATTCGACATCATCGTGTCGTGCACGGCGTCGACGCTGCCGATCATCGGCCTCGGCGCCGTCGAGCGCGCGGTAAAGGCGCGCCGCCACCGGCCGATCTTCATGGTCGATCTCGCGGTGCCGCGCGACATCGAGCCCGAAGTCGGCAAGCTGAAGGACGTGTTCCTCTACACCGTCGACGATCTCGGCGCGATCGTGCGCGAAGGCAACGCATCACGCCAGGCCGCCGTTGCGCAGGCCGAAGCGATCATCGAGACGCGCGTGCAGAATTTCATGCAATGGCTCGACACGCGCAGCGTCGTGCCGGTGATCCGTCACATGCATACACAGGCCGACGCGCTGCGCCGGGCCGAAGTCGACAAGGCGCAGAAGCTGCTCGCGCGCGGCGACGATCCGGCCGCCGTGCTCGAAGCGCTGTCGCAGGCGCTGACCAACAAGCTGATCCACGGCCCGACGAGCGCGCTCAACCGCGTGAACGGCGCCGATCGCGATTCGCTGATCGACCTGATGCGCGGCTTCTACCAGCACGCGCCGCGCTCGAACGACCAGTCCGGCCACTAGCGCCGGCCGATCGCCCTGCCGCCGGCCGCGCGCCGGCCTATCCTTTCCGAATACCCCTTGCCCGGGAGCGCCGCTCCACACCATGAAGACGAGCATGCAACGCAAGCTCGACCAGCTGTCCACACGGCTGGCCGAACTGAACGACCTGCTGAGCCGCGAAAACGTCACGGCCGACCTCGACCAGTACCGCAAGCTCACGCGTGAACATGCGGAACTCGGCCCGGTGGTCGAACAGTACGCGCTGTGGCGCCAGTCGCGCAGCGACGAGACGGCCGCGCAGGAGCTGCTCGGCGATCTGTCGATGCGCGACTTCGCGGAAGACGAAATTCGCAGCGCGCGCGAGAGCATGACCCGCCTCGAGACCGAGCTGCAGAAAATGCTGCTGCCGAAGGATCCGAACGACGACCGCAACATCTTCGTCGAAATCCGTGCGGGTACGGGCGGCGACGAATCGGCGCTGTTCGCAGGCGACCTGCTGCGCATGTACCTGCGCTTCGCGGAACGCCAGCGCTGGCAGGTCGAAATGATGTCGGAGAGCGCGTCGGATCTCGGCGGCTACAAGGAAGTGATCGTGCGGATCGCGGGCCAGGGCGCGTATTCGCGCCTGAAGTTCGAATCGGGCGGCCATCGCGTGCAGCGCGTGCCCGCGACCGAAACGCAGGGGCGCATCCACACGTCCGCATGCACGGTTGCAGTGATGCCGGAAGCCGACGAAATCGGCGAGGTCGAGATCAATCCGGCCGACCTGCGGATCGACACGTTCCGCGCGTCCGGCGCGGGCGGCCAGCACATCAACAAGACCGATTCGGCGGTGCGCGTCACGCACATCCCGACCGGGATCGTCGTCGAGTGCCAGGACGACCGTTCGCAGCACAAGAACAAGGATCGTGCGCTGAAAGTGCTCGCCGCGCGCATCAAGGACAAGCAGTACCACGAGCAGCACGCGAAGGAAGCCGCGACGCGCAAGAGCCTGATCGGCTCCGGCGACCGCTCGGAACGGATCCGCACGTACAACTTCCCGCAGGGCCGGATGACCGACCACCGGATCAACCTGACGCTGTACCGGCTCGAGGCGATCATGGACGGCGACCTCGACGAACTGATCCGCGCGCTGGTCAGCGAGCACCAGGCCGAACTGCTCGCGTCGCTCGGCGATGCCGACTGAGGCCGCGATGCCCGACACCACCGCCGAAGAACTGCTGCGTGCGTCCCCGCTCGACGCGGTCGATGCACGCGTGCTGCTTGCGCACGCGCTCGGCTGGACCCGCACGCAACTGATCACGCGCGGCGACGCGCCGCTCGACGCGGCCGCGGTCGAACGCTACCGTGCGCTCGAGGCGCGTCGCATGGCCGGCGAGCCGGTTGCGCAACTCGTCGGGATACGCGAATTCTTCGGCCGGCCGTTCGACGTGACGCCCGACGTGCTGATCCCGCGCCCTGAAACCGAACTGCTCGTCGAAGCCGCACTCGATGCAATCGACGGGCTGCCGCATCCGGCCGTGCTCGATCTCGGCACGGGCAGCGGCGCGATTGCCGTCTCCGTCGCTGCCGAGCGGCCCGACGCACGCGTGTGGGCGCTCGACCGTTCACCGGCCGCGCTCGAGGTCGCGCAACGCAACGCAGGCAAGCTGCTCGACGTGCACCGCCCCGGCGGCCCGCTGCACTGGCTGCAGAGCGACTGGTACGCAGCACTCGATCCGGCGCTCGCCTTCGACACGATCGTCAGCAACCCGCCATACATCGCGCGGCACGATCCGCACCTCACGCAGGGCGATCTGCGTTTCGAGCCGCGCGGCGCACTTACCGACGATGCCGATGGCCTCAGCGCGATCCGCACGATCGTCGCGGGCGCCGGCACCTACCTGAAACCGGGCGGCACGCTCTGGATCGAGCACGGCTACGACCAGGCCGAGGCCGTGCGCGCGGTGCTCGCCTCGCACGGCTTCGTCGCGGTCGAGTCGCTCGCCGATCTGGCCGCGATCGAACGCACGACAGGCGGCCGCCTGCCGGGCTGATGCCCGGCCCGCCCGGTTGAAATCCGCTATCATTTCGATCTAACGCCCCGCTAACGCAAGGTCAGTCATGGACACCCAACAACGTATCAAGCAAATCGTCGACGAAAACCAGGTCGTGCTCTTCATGAAGGGCAACGCACAATTCCCGATGTGCGGCTTCTCTGGCCGCGCCATCCAGGTGCTGAAGGCCTGTGGCGTCGATCAGTTCAAGACGGTCAACGTGCTCGAAGACGACGAGATCCGCCAGGGCATCAAGGCATTCTCGAACTGGCCGACCATCCCGCAGCTCTACGTGAAGGGCGAATTCATCGGCGGCTCGGACATCATGATGGAGATGTACCAGTCGGGCGAACTGCAGCAACTGTTCGCCGCCGCGTAATACGCCCCCTCTTTCGATGGCATCTCCCAGCGCGCCGCCACGCCGGCTGATCGTCGCGATCACCGGCGCCACCGGCGCGATCTACGGCGTCCGGCTGCTCGACCTGCTGCGCGCCGCCGGCGGCGTCGAAACGCACCTGCTGATTTCGAACGCCGGCTGGCTCAACATCCAGCATGAACTGAAGCTGCCGAAAGCCGATGTCGAAAGCCGTGCGGACGTCGTGCACTCGGTGCGCGACGTCGGCGCGACGATCGCATCGGGGTCGTTCGCGACCGACGGGATGGTGATCGCGCCATGCTCGATGAAGACGCTCGCGAGCGTCGCGCACGGGCTGTCCGACAACCTGATCACGCGCGCGGCCGACGTCACGCTGAAGGAACGCCGCCGCCTCGTGCTGATGGTGCGCGAAACGCCGTTCAACCTCGCGCATCTGCGCAACATGACCGCCGTCACCGAGATGGGCGGCATCGTCTTTCCGCCGCTGCCCGCGTTCTATGCGATGCCGAAGACGATCGAGGAGCTCGTTGACCAGACCGTCACGCGCGTACTCGACCTGTTCTCGCTCAGCGCACCGCTGACGACGCCGTGGGCCGGCATCCGGCACGCGCAGTAAGCGCACGCCCGCCGATCCGTTCTTCGCGCATCTTCGCCGATTTCCACGGAAACTCGTTCGATTTCACGACTGCGGCACCCATCTGCCGTAGCGCGCACCGCGCCTCCGTTATTATCAACAAACAAGCGTCAATCAAATTCCGAATCACGGATTTATCAATATTCGGTGTGCGCCTATAGTCACAGGCAAATCCCTTTGCAGGCCACCACCATGAACCGCTTGCCTTCGCTGTACCTGTCCCACGGCGCGCCGACGCTGCCGATCGACCCGACGATGCCGTCCGGCGCGTTCACGCACCTCGGTGCCGAATTGCCGCGCCCGCGCGCAGTGCTGATGCTGTCCGCGCACTGGGGCACGCAGCGGCCCGTCGCCAGCATCGCCGCGCATCCGGAAACGATCCACGATTTCTACGGTTTTCCGCAGGCGCTGTACGACATCCGCTACCCGGCACCCGGCGCGCCCGACGTCGCCGAGCGCGCGGCCGGGCTACTGAATGCGGCCGGCATCGCGACCGCGACGACCGAGCACGGGCTCGACCACGGCGCGTGGGTGCCGATGCTGCTGATGTTCCCGGAGGCCGACGTGCCCGTGGCCCAGCTGTCGATCCAGCCGCGCGCGGATGCGGCGCACCACTTCGCGCTCGGCCGCGCGCTGCGACCGCTGCGCGACGAAGGCGTGATGGTGATCGGCTCGGGCCAGATCACGCACAATCTGCGTGCCGCCGATTTCGGTGCGACACCGGAGGATGCGGACCCGCGCGTCGCGGAATTCACCGACTGGTTCGAGGCGAAGCTGGCCGCGCGCGACGTCGACGCACTGCTCGACTACCGTCGGCAAGCGCCGCACGCGGCGCTGATGCATCCGACCGACGAGCATCTGCTGCCGGTATTCACGGCGCTCGGCGCGGCGGACGACGACTACCAGCTCGGCATCCAGTCGCTCGGCACGTACCAGCGCGTGCTTGCGATGACGAACTACGTGTTCGCGAGCGCCAACACCTGAGCCGCGACGCAACCGTCGGCCACAAAGAAAAAGCCCGCCCGAGCATCGCTCGGGCGGGCTTTTTTTCCGCTGCTTGCTGCCGCCGCCGAATCCGGCGGCAGGTCACGCGTCAGGCACCGACCCCTTCGAGGATCTCGTCGTGCGACTCACGCTCGTCGAGATACTGGGTCCGGTAGCCCGTATTCACACCCCAGAAGTAGAACACCAGCGAGATCGCCGCGACGATCAGCATGTCCCAGCCGTACGGCAGGTAGCCGTGACCGCCGAATTCCTTGCTGCCGATCAGCGACAGCACGGCCATCGTCGGCAGGTACGCAACCAGCCACCATGCGGCCTTCAGGTCGGCGCCCCAGCCGGTCCAGCCCGATTTCGCCTGGAAGTAGAAGTACACCGGCAGCGCGACGATCATCAGCAGGATGATTTCGCCCGTCAGCGGCCACTTCGCCCAGTACAGGATCAGCGATGCGCACACGAATGCGAACGGAGCGATCAGCTTCATCAGCGGAATCGACAACGGACGCTCGATGTCGGTCGCGGAGCGGCGCAGCGCCATCAGGCTGATCGGGCCGGTCAGGTACGAGATCACCGTTGCGACCGAGATCACCGCCGCGAGCGAGCTCCAGCCGCGGAAGAAGAACAGGAAGATGAACGACACGAGCAGGTTGAACCACATCGCCTGGCGCGGCACGCCGTAGATCGGGTGCACGTTGCCGAACATCTTCGGCATCGTGTTGTTGCGCTCCATCGCGTAGATCATGCGGGTGGTGGTCGCCATGTAGGTCGTCCCGGTACCGCTCGGGCTGATGAACGCGTCGACGTACAACAGGATCGCCAGCCAGTTCAGGTTCAGCGCAATCGCGAGTTCCGCGAACGGCGACGAGAAGTTGAAGTGCGCCCAGCCCTTCGCGACGTCGGCCGGATTCACCGAACCGATGTAGGCCATCTGCAGCAGCACGTAGATCACGAGTGCGAGCAGGATCGACGTGATCACCGCGAACGGCACGCTGCGCGACGGGTTGCGCGCTTCACCGGCCAGGTTCACCGGGCTCTGGAAGCCGTTGAACGCGAACACGATGCCGCTCGTCGCGACCGCGGTCAGCACGGCCGACCAGCCGTACGGCGCGAAGCTCGCATTGGATGCGGTGCCGAGGTTCTCCGCATGGAAGCTCGTCAGCATCAGGCCGAGGATCGTGAGGCCGGGGATCAGGAACTTGAAGATCGTGATCGCCGTGTTCGCCCGCGCGAAGGCCTTGACGCCCCAGTAGTTCAGCATGAAGTAGATGACGACCAGCACGGCCGACAGCAGCAGGCCGAGTGTCTGCAATTCGCCGTTCACGAACAAGGCATGCGCCCACGGATACGGCCACGTGCTCATGTACTGGATCGACGCTTCGGCCTCGATCGGAATCACGGATACGATCGCGATCCAGTTCGCCCAGGCGCTGATGAAGCCGACAAGCGAACCGTGCGAGTAGCGCGCGTACCGCACCATGCCACCCGATTCGGGGAACATTGCGCCCAGTTCCGCATACGTCAGTGCAATTGCGAGAATCACGACAGCGCCGATGATCCATGCGCAGATCGCCGCCGGACCGGCGATCTTCGCGGCCTTCCAGGCACCGAACAGCCAGCCCGAGCCGATAATCGAACCCAGCCCCGTCAGCATCAATGCAAACGGGCCGATGTTCCGTTGAATAGAACTCTTCACATCCTCTCCTGTGTCTCAAAAAGCATGGTCGGCCCGCGGTCCGGGATCGGCTCGGACAGCACCGCGCATGCAATTTTGGGGGGGGCGAGTCACCCGATCGGGGCAACCCGGCCACGCGGCGCGTAGTTTAACGGTTGCACCTGAAACGTGGCGCCAAAATCGTTCGGCCCCTACAAAAAATTCGCATCGTTTGCAAGCTTTGTAAACCTGATATACGCAATAACCCTGAGTTAATGGAAATCCGGTTGACCACGCGGTCGATAAGCCGTATAAAGAACCTCGCAGGATTTCAAGTGGCGAGTGAATTGGTTCTTTCGTAGTTCGCCCATCAACGGTACTCCGGTTGGTCCTATTACCCCTTCCTTGATTTTCCGCACCCCATGGGCTTCGGCCCCGTTTTATCTTTTTAGGAACAAGTAACATGGCAACCGGTACCGTCAAGTGGTTCAATGACGCAAAGGGCTTCGGCTTCATCACCCCGGAAGGCGGCGGCGACGATCTGTTCGCGCACTTCTCGGAAATCCGCACGGAAGGCTTCAAGACGCTGCAAGAAAACCAGAAGGTTGAATTCGAAGTGAAGACGGGCCCGAAGGGTCTGCAAGCTGCGAACATCAAGCCGATGTAAGTTTTGCGCGAGATTTCGTGTTAAAAAGCCCCGCTTCGGCGGGGCTTTTTGTTTTTCGGCGCTGGTCCGGCACGGTGGCCTTGCGGCCGCCGCCGTTCAGCCGAACAATCGCTGCGCGTGAATGCCAAGGCCCGTCGCGACACTCGCGAGGCGGTCGCCGAACACCGGCTGTGCATCCGGGAACGCACCCGCAAGCGCGCCCGACAGGAACGCGAGCCCCGTCGAGCCGCCGGTGAAATACAGCGCGCCGACATCGCGCGGCGCCACACCCGCGAGCCGCACCGTCTCGCGCGCGGCGTCGACGATGCGCGCGGTGTCGTCGTGGCTCGCATCGACGAGGCGGCCGGCATCGAACGCGATCTGCAGATCCTCTTCCACGTCGTTCAGGTCGATCATCGTCTCCCCGCCCGCTGCAACGCCGATCTTCGCTTCTTCCGCACGCGCCATCAGCGCGTGCCCGAGCCGCTGCTCGACCACGCTCGTGAGCCGGTCGTACTGCTGCACATCCCGGTACAGGTGCTTCATCAGCTTCAGCTCGCCGAGCCGCTTCGGCGTGTAGACCGTATTGATCAGGTGCCAAGTCGCGAGATCGAAGTAGATCTTGTTCGGCAGCTCGCGCCCTTCGGGGTCGAGCGAACGGTAGCCGAATGCGGGCAGGATCGCCGCCAGCTCGACGCGCCGGTCGTAATCGGTGCCCGCGACGTGCACGCCGTGATGGGCCAGCACGTCGTCCTTGCGCTCGAGCCGAGCCATCCGTTCTGGCCCGACGCGCACCAGCGAGAAGTCGGACGTACCGCCGCCGATGTCGGCGACGAGCACGAGGCGCTCCGCCTGCTGGCGCGATTCGTAGTCGAATGCGGCCGCGATCGGTTCGTACTGGAATTGGACGTCCGTGAAGCCGATCGACCGCGCGGCGGCCTCGAGCTGGTCCTGTGCGAGGCGGTCGGCGCGCGGATCGTCATCGACGAAGAACACGGGCCGGCCGAGCACCGCACGGCCGATCGGCGCACCCGCTCGGGTTTCGGCCCGGCGCTTCAGGTGCGTCAGGAAGCGCGCGATGATTTCGGTGTACGCGATCGCACTGCCGTCGCCGAGATCGGTCGTCGTTTCCGCGAGCGGCGAGCCGAGGATGCTCTTCATCGAGCGCATCAGCCGGCCGTCGAAACCGTCGATGTAGGAGGCCAGCGCCGCACGGCCGTATTCGACCGTCTCTTCGTCGTTGTTGAAGAAGATCGCGGTGGGCAGCGTCAGGTGGTCGCCCTCGACGGGCGCGAGGCGCATGCCGTCGCCGTCGGGCAGCGCCACGGCGGAATTGGACGTGCCGAAATCGATCGCGCAGTAAGTCATGGGAAGTTGCCGCAGCAGGGCCGGCGCGAAAACGGAAAGGACGGGCTTTTTAACATGAAGCCCGCGGGATCACAACCGGGGCCGGCCATCGGTGCCGTGCAACGGGCCCCGGCGGCAGCGGCGCGCGAGCTGGCGCGCCGCGGAGACATTCGGGCGGGATGCGCGATGCAGCCCGTCCGCCAGGCAGGTCACGCTGCCGCGTCGAAGCCCTTCTTCCACGCGCCCGCATAGACAACCTCGCCGATCGCATGACGCGTGCGCGGCGCCTTCTCGCGATCGCGCAGCACGGGATCGAGCTTGTCGACGTTGCCGTAGTGACCGAGCGAGATCATCGCCGGAATCGTGACGTCGGCCGGAATCGCGAACGCGTCGCGGAACGCCTTCGCGTCGAAGCCGCTCATCTGGTGGGCGGCCAGGCCCAGCGCGTGCGCCTGCAGCACCAGCGACATCGCGGCGGCGCCCGCGTCATACAGCGCGGTCGGCGCCGGTTCACCCTTCGGCGTGAGCGTGTGCGCGGTCACCGCGATCAGCACGGGCGCCGGCGCATTCCAGCCCTGGTTGAACGGCACCAGCGTCGCGAACGCGCGCTTGAATGCGTCTTCGTCCTGCGTGCGATCGAATACGATGAAGCGCCACGGCTGCGCGTTGTAGGCAGACGGCGCCCAGCGGGCGGCTTCGAGCACCGCGTGGAGATCGCCGGCGCTGACGGGTTCATCCGAATACGCGCGCGGGCTCCAGCGGCCCGCGATCAGATCGTGAATCGAAACAGTGGTGGGAGCAGGTTTGACGGACATGCGGATCCTCGCTGACATCGATGAAGGGGCGCGAACGCCCGGCGAA
Organism: Burkholderia puraquae; assembly: GCF_002099195.1. Taxonomy (GTDB): domain Bacteria; phylum Pseudomonadota; class Gammaproteobacteria; order Burkholderiales; family Burkholderiaceae; genus Burkholderia; species Burkholderia puraquae. The sequence goes on from NZ_NBYX01000027.1 coordinate 45,024, forward strand.
CCGCAAGCATACCCGCTTGAGCCGATGCGCGCCCGATCGTCCCGCGCTATGCAAATCTCCGTGTGTGCATTGGCCGGCCGACCGCCGCGCGGCCGCCCGGGCTGCAGGACAGCCGCGGTCAGGCCGCCTGCGCGGCTGCACGCGACGGGCCACGGTTAATCCGCAGCACGATCAGCGCGCCGACGATGCACAGCCCGCCCGAGATCATCGACGCGATCGTGTAGGTGCCGAGGCTCGCGCGCAGCAGCCCCGCACCGAGCGCCGCGAACGCCGCGCCGAGCTGGTGGCCGGCGACGATCCAGCCGAACACGACCGGCGCCGCGGCCTTGCCGAACACGTCGGTCGCGAGCCGCACGGTCGGCGGCACCGTAGCGATCCAGTCGAGCCCGTAAAACATCGCGAACAGCGGCAACCCGAAGAAATCGATCCCGAACGCGTGCGGCAGGTAGATCAGCGACAGCCCGCGCAGCCCGTAGTACCAGAACAACAGCACGCGATTGTCGTAGCGGTCGGACAGCCAGCCCGACAGCGTCGTGCCGAACAGGTCGAACACCCCCATCGCCGCGAGCAGCGATGCGCCCTGCACCTCCGTCATCCCGTAGTCGCTGCACATCGCGATCAGGTGCGTGCCGACGTAACCGTTGGTGCTCGCGCCACAGATGAAGAAGCTGAAGAACAGCAGCCAGAAATCGCGCGAACGGCTCGCCGTCAGCAGCGTACCGAACGCGACCGCGAGCGGGTTCTCCTTCGTCGCCTCGGGCGCGGGCGGCGCATCGGCCGGCTCGCCGTACGGGCGCAGCTGCAAGTCGGCCGGCCGTTCGGGCAACAGGAACGCAACGAGCGGAATCACGATCGCGGCCGCGACCGCGACGACCAGCACGACCGGCCGCCAGCCATGACGCTGCGCGATCGCCGCGAGCATCGGCAGGAACACGAGCTGGCCGGTGGCCGTGCTCGCGGTCAGGATCCCCATCACGAGGCCGCGCCGCGCATGGAACCAGCGCGTGACGAAGGTCGCGGACAGCGTCAGCGCGACGACGCCCGTCGAGCAACCGACCATCAGGCCCCAGATCACCACCATCTGCCAGCTCTGCGTCATCATCGACGACAGCGCGACGCCTGCGCTCATCGTCACGAGCGCGGTGAGGATCGTCGGGCGCAACCCGAAGCGCTGCATCGCAGCGGCCGCGAACGGCCCCGTCAGCCCGTACAGCGCAATGTTCACCGAGATCGCCAGCGAAATTGCCGCGCGGCTCCAGCCGAGCTCGCGTTCGAGCGGCACCATCAGCACGCTCGGCGTCGCGCGCGTGCCGGCCGCCGCCAGCAGGATCAGGAATACCACCGCCGCCGCGAGCCATCCGTAGTGGAAGCGCCCGCCGATTCGTGTCACCGCCCAGTTCATCTTCGCGTTCTCCAGTTGGCGGCTCCGGCGCCTGCGCACCCGCTCCGCCCCACCCAGCCAGGCCACCTCCGCCGCACGCTGCATCGGCTGACCCGGGCCGACGCTTGGCATTTGTCTGTTGATCCAGTCGGCATTGTTACCGACCGGTCACAAGTGTGTCGCGATCGTAGTGACCAATCGGTAACATGTCAAGCAATCCAATATGCAGTCGAGGGTCATCATGTCGGGCATCGAGATCGCCAAACCGCCGGCGCGCCGCACACGCCGGCCGATCGACGGCGCCACCGCGCAGGAGCACCTGCTGCGCGCCGCCGAGGAGCTGTTTTACAAGGAAGGCGTTCGTACGGTGGGCGTCGAGGCGGTCGTGGAGCGTGCGGGCGTCAACAAGATGAGCCTGTATCGCCAATTCTCGTCGAAGGACGAGCTGATCCTCGCGTATCTGGAGCGGATGGATGCGTGTTTCTTCGAGCGCTTCGACACGAGCGTCGCGAAGCACCCGGGCCAGCCGAAAGCGCAACTGATCCAGTATTTCGTCGATCTCGCCGAGCGCGCGACGCAGAACGATTACCGCGGCTGCCCGTTCGTCAATGTGGCCGCGGAATTCCCGGATGCGTCGCACCCGGCACGCGAGCGCGTCGCGCAGAACAAGGAACAGCTGATGAAGCGGCTCGCCGCACTGTGCGAAGACGCCGGCGCGCGACAGCCGCAGGCGCTCGCCGACTCGCTCGCGCTGGTGATCGAAGGCATCTATGCGGCCAGCCAGACCTACCGGCACGGCGCAACGCCGATCGGCGTTGCGCCCGCGCTCGTCACGCAGTTGATCGAAGCCGCATGCGCGTGACGGCGCGCCCGCTACAATGCGGCCCTCGCCGCCCCTCCGCCCGACTGGTTTCACAATGACCGACACCCGCCCCGAATCGCACGACGACATCCTCGCCGCCACGCGGCACTGGCTCGCGCGCGCGGTGATCGGGCTCAATCTGTGCCCGTTCGCGAAAAGCGTCTATGTGAAGGAGCAGGTGCGCTACGCGATCAGCGAAGCGACGACGCTGGAAGACGCACTCGCCGAACTCGAAACCGAGTTGCGCGCGCTCGACGCGGCAGACCCGCAGCAGGTCGACACGACGCTTGTGATCTTCCCGCATGCGTTCGCCGATTTCATCGACTACAACGATGCGCTGTTCTTTGCCGACCGGCTGGTGCGGCAATTGCGGCTCGACGGCGTGCTGCAGATCGCGAGCTTCCATCCGCACTACCGGTTCGAAGGCAGCGAACCCGACGACATCGAGAACTACACGAACCGCGCACCGTATCCGATCCTGCACCTGCTGCGCGAGGACAGCATTGCGCGCGCGGTCGACGCGTTCCCGAACGCGTCCGCGATCTACGAAAAGAACCAGGAAACGCTGCGTCGCCTCGGCCACGACGGCTGGCGCGAATGGATGCGCCGGCCGGACGACGACGTCTGACGCCGCACGCGGGCGCGCGGGTTGCGCGTCAGCCTTCGGTCGGCTCGACAGCCTCGCCGCCCGCCGCCGCGGCTTCCGCCACGAAGAAGCGCTCGTTCAGTTCGGCGAGGCCGAACATCCCGAGGATCTCGTTCAATCGCTCGCCGGGCCGCCGGCGCGGCAGGTTCTTGTACTGCGCGATGATCAGTTCGTTCTTCATCGAATGCTCCCAGCCGACCAGCTCGGTCACGCTGACCTGGTAGCCGTGCGCCTCGAGCTGCAGGCAGCGCAGCACGTTGGTGATCTGGCTGCCGAATTCGCGCGTATGCAGCGGATGCCGCCACACCTCGGTCAGCGCGTTCGCGAGCGACTTGCCCTTGTTCTTGCGCAGCACGCCCGCGACTTCCGCCTGGCAGCACGGCACCAGCACGATGTGCTGCGCGCGCTTCGCGAGCGCGAAGCGGATCGCGTCGTCGGTCGCCGTGTCGCACGCGTGCAGCGCGGTGACGACGTCGACGGTTTCGGGCAGCTGCGACGACGTGATCGAATCGGCAACCGACAGGTTCAGGAACGACATGCCGCCGAACCCGAGCCGCGCGGCAAGCTCGGCCGAACGCGTGACGAGCTCCTCGCGGGTCTCGATCCCGTACACGTGCGACGCGAACGCCGGCGTGCCGTGCCCCGGCTGCTGCTTGAAGAACAGGTCGTACAGGATGAAGCCGAGATACGACTTGCCGGCACCGTGATCGACGAGCGTCACGTTGCTTTTGTCGGCCTGCACGCTGGCCAGCAGCGGCTCGATGAACTGGAACAGGTGATAGACCTGCTTCAGCTTGCGGCGGCTGTCCTGGTTCAGCTTTCCGTCGCGGGTGAGGATGTGCAGTTCCTTCAGCAGCTCGACGGACTGCTCCGGGCGGATTTCGTGGGTCTTGTTCGACATCGTGAAGCGGCGCCGGGCCACGGTCGGTCGACCACGGCCCGGCGGCGGGAATTCGTGAGGAATGGCGATAGTTTACCGAAAATGCGCAGTCACGCTCGTGCGCCGAGCCGCCAGAGCGACGTGACCTCGGCGTGGCGTGCCGCGTGCAGCGGATCGCCGGCGTCCATCGACTTCGGGTGCGCGGGGCGAATGTCGTCGCGGCCGAGCACGACGAGGCCCGCTTCGTCGATCCATTGCAGCAGCGTGTCACGCGGCCGCAGGCCGAGGTGCTCGGCGAAATCGGACAGGATCAGCCAGCCTTCGCCGCCCGGCGCGAGGTGCGCGGCGAGCCCCGCGAGGAAACCGCGCAGCATGCGGCTGTCCGGATCGTAGACCGCGTATTCGATCGGCGCGCTCGGCCGGGCCGGCACCCACGGCGGATTGCAGACCACGAGCGGCGCACGGCCGGCCGGAAACAGATCCGCCTCGACGACCTCGACGCGACTCGCGTGGCCAAGCCGTTCGACGTTCTCGCGCGCACAGGCGAGCGCCCGCGGATCCTGGTCGGTCGCAACGACACGCTCAACGCCGCGCGATGCAAGCACGGCCGCCAGCACGCCGGTACCCGTGCCGATGTCGAACGCGAGCGACGTCGCCGGCAGCGGCGCGCGCGCGACGAGTTCGACGTATTCGCCGCGCACCGGCGAGAACACGCCGTAGTGCGGATGGATCGGCGCGCCGCCGAGCGCCGGGATCGGCACGCCCTTCTTGCGCCATTCATGCGCGCCGACGAGGCCGAGCAGTTCGCGCAACGACACGACCGACGGTGCGCCGCCGGGCCCGTACGCCTCTTCGCATGCGGCGCGCACGTCGGGCGCGCGGCGCAGCGGGATCGTGTAGTCGGCATCGAGCGGGATCAGCAGCATGCCGAGCGTGCGGGCGCGCTGCGACTGCGCGAGACGATGCAGGTTGAATGCGTCGACGCCGGCCGCGGCTTTCGCCTTCTTCGGCTTGCGCTCGACACGGCGCGCCATCGCCTGCACGAGCTGGCGCGCATTCTGGAAGTCGCCCTGCCAGACGAGCGCGGTGCCCTCGCACGCAAGGCGGTAGGCCGCGTCGGCGGTGACGCGATCGTCGGCGGCCACCGCGCGCTTCGGCGGTTGCACGCCGGCTTCGGAGCGCCAGCGCACGGCATGATCGGCGCCGTCGGCGTCGGTCCAGTGGAAAACAGGGAAATCGGTCACGCGAACTCGGTTACGGTTGGCTTCAACGGCGGCGAGAATTCACCGCGCGGACCACACCATACCGCGCTTTGCCCGACCCGGCAAAACGGGCGCCGCAACGCCCGCCCGAAAGCGTTCGCCGCGGCGCAATCGACGATCAGGCCAGGTCGAAGGTTTCCGCACCCGGCGCATCGCGCTTGACGGCCGCGATGCCGTTCTCGCGGCCCTGCACACTCTTGTACGTTTCGCTCGTGCCGATGACCTGATGGTTGGCGGCTTTCAGGTTGAACATCGGCTCGCCGTTGTGGGCAAGCTTCCGCTCGTAGCGCTCATCCAGCCGCGCATTTTCCCGCACGGACGCGATCCCGTTTCTCGCGCCGCCCTTCTCTTCGTACCGCTCGCTCGCGAGGATGATCTCGCCGTTCGCCGACTTCAGGTGGAAGTAGTACTGACCGTTCGTGGCTTTCTTGATCTCGAATTTTGCCGCCATGTTTTGCTCCTGAAAGAATGTCCGGCCCTCGGACATCGGCAAGTGTAGGGGCAACCTCCGCGAAAATCGACACCACGCAACGATAAGCGTTAAAGACTGTCAGTTTGTCAATTTTCGGTGACATTTGAGCGACGTTGAGAGAAGCCACGCAACCTAGCCGCCCCACCCCGGCATCGCGGGCATGCGCAGCGTGCCCGCGTCGTTGAAGTGCACGGTGCCGAGCACGCCGCCCGCGAGCCGGCCGCGCAGCGCATACGGCAGCTCGCCGTTCGCGGCCGCGCCGGGCAGGTTCCACGCCTGCCGCGCGGCGGCGAAGGCCGACACGGAAACCGGCACGTCGAGCACGGCCTCGCCGAAGCGCGGCACGGTGCCCGAGCGATCGCTGACACCGCTCGCGAACGGCGTGCCGTTCAGGTCGAGCGCGACCGAGATGCCGTCGTATTCAATCGGCGCGTCGTTCGGGTTCTGCACGCGCAGCTTCAGGCTGAAACGCATCTCGAGGCCCTGCCCGACGAGCGGGTCGAGCCCGGCGACCGTCACGCGCACCGGTTCGCGCGTCAGCCCTGCGCAGCCGCCGAGCAGGAGCACGGCGGCGAACAGCGGCAGCACGGCGCGCAGCGGCGCGATACGGAACAGGGTTCGTGGCATGGGAGGGCCTCCTCGCGGCAGTCGGTGAGCGGATCGTCGCTGCATTGTACCGAGCGCCTCATGCGCCGGGTTTCGTAGTTTTCGCGGCCACGCGAGATCGTTAATAGATTAAAACTACGAAAATACCAGCCCGACGGAAATCGCATTAATGCCTTCCAGCATTCAATGAAGCACGGCGATTTCAATAGATGCAACTTCTAAATTTTTCGTTTCCTTTACCCAAAACCATCAAGTATATTTACGCATCCTTCGAGCAAGCCGACAAACCTTGAAGCCGCATGACGGTGATTTTACGGAACGGCGACACGCGTTCCTGCCATCCCGCGGCCAGGCCCGGCCAGCCCCGTAGGTCGTCTGTTCAAGGGGATTGCGCGCCCGCACTGGGCGTGCAGTTCCGTGTCGTGCGCGCGAAATCAATTCAGTACAACACGCGCCCGGCCATTTTGAACCGGCAAGTTAACCGACATCCGGAAATCCAGAGGGGGCAGTAAACCATGATTACCTTCACGTAGTCGGCCGCCGTCTTTTCGAATAATCCGTCATTGGCATTTTCATCGCTGTTGATTAACGGCGAGGGGATTGTTTTTGCCGGCGTTTTCACAGCACTGAACGATTCTTTCAACAATCGAGGTTTCAGTCATGTCGATCAACATTCGCAAGATGCGTTACCTGCCGCTCGTCGCCGCACTCGCGCTCGCCGGGTGCGGCGGCGACGACGGCGGCGTGGGCTCGGCTTCCGCGCTCAGCTCCGCCGGCGCGCCGCACTCGGGCTCGTCGCCCGCCGTCACCGCGCCGCCAAGCGCATCCAACGTCGACAAGAGCGTGTCGCCTGTCGAATTGCCGGACACCGTGGTGCCCGTGAACTACCGGCTGTGGTTCCGTCCGAACGACGCGCTGAACGCGTTCGACGGCCGCGCCGACGTCGAAATCAAGGTGCTGAAGCCGGTCAACAACATCGTGATCGCCGGCCACCGGATCAAGTTCACGAACGGCCGCATCACGCTGCAGCCGGGCAACATCCAGCTGATCGCGACGCCGCAGGACAAGGGCGACTTCTATCAGCTGCGCCCCGTCAGCGGCACGATCTCGCCGGGCAACTATTCGCTGCACATGGAATGGTCGGGCATCATCAACTTCAAGTCGTATGACGATCCGGTCAACCACACCGGCGGCAGCTGCGGCGACGATCCGTATCCGGGCTGCTCGGCCGCGGAGGGCGTCTTCCGCGTCGACCTGAAGGGCACCGACGGCAAGACGAGCGGCGCGATCCTCACGCAGGGCGAAACCAACCTGTCGCGCCAGTGGTTCCCCGGCTGGGACGAGCCGGCGTTCCGCCCGACCTATGAAGTGACGGCCGAAGTGCCGCAGAGCTGGCGTGTCGTGTCGAACGCGGCCGAGAAGCCGTCGACCAACGTCGGCGGCGGCTACAAGCTCGTGCAGTTCGAGAAGACCCCACCGATGCCGTCGTACCTGCTGTTCTTCGGCGGCGGCATGTTCGACACCTACGAGGACGATTTCTCGAGCCCGCTGCCGGGCGGCAAGGGCGGCCTGCACCTGCGCGTGTTCACGCCGCCGGGCATGAGCGACTGGGCGAAGCCGGCGATGGACCGCACCAAGCAGGCGCTCGACTTCTACTACCGCTACACGGGCATCGCGCTGCCGCTCACGAAGTTCGATACGGTGGCCGCGAACGACGCGTTCAAGGAGCAGAAGGACCTGAACTTCGGCGGGATGGAGAACTGGGGGTCGATCCTCGAGTTCGCCGACGACATCCTGCCGCAGCCGGGCCAGCCAATGTCGCACTACGGCAACGAGGTGCTGACGCACGAAGTCGCGCACCAGTGGTTCGGCGATCTCGTCACGACCGACTGGTGGGACAACGTGTGGCTCAACGAATCGTTCGCGACGTTCTTCGAGACGAAGACGACGATCCAGTTCTTCCCCAACGAGTTCAGCTGGCTCGACCAGGTGAAGAACAAGTACCGCGTGATCAATCGTGACATCGGCCCGAACGCGTTCCCGGTCGCGCCGAACTTCAACGACTGGGCGTCGAACGACTTCGTGCTGAGCGCCAGCGCGTTCACGTACGACAAGGGCGGTCACGTGCTGAAGACGCTCGAGAACTATCTCGGCGAGCAGACGCTGCGCAAGGGTCTGCAGCAGTACCTGGTCGACTACTCGTTCGGCAACGGTACGCCGAAGCGCCTGTGGGATGCGCTGTCGAAGGAAAGCGGCCAGGCGGTCGGCCCGATCGGCGACAGCTACGTGCGTCAGACCGGCGTGCCGCTGATCTCGCTCGACACGCAGTGCGACCTGACGAAGAACCAGACCGTCATCACGCTGAAGCAGCAGCCGTTCCCGAACAAGAACGCGTATCCGGGCCTGCAATGGACGGTGCCGATCACGCTCGCGTACGGCCAGGGTCTCGCGAAACGCACGACGCTCGCGCTGAAGGATACGCAGACGCAGACGCGGATCGACGGCTGCACGGGCGTGGTCGCCGACCCGAGCGGGCTCGACTACTACGTCGTGAACTACAGCGACGCGGCCTGGAGCGGGCTGCTCACGCAGGTCAACGGCTCGACCGATCCGGTGCTGCTCGCGAACCTGAAGAGCGAGGCCGCGCTGCTCGTCGCGAACAACCTCGCGCCCGCGTCGCGCTCGACGTCGATCGGCTCGGTCGCTTCGCCGGCTGCAATGAAGCTGCGCCAGACGCCGACCTTCGGCGGCATCGAGCCGGTGACGAAGGAACGCCCGGCACGCCAATACCAGGGTCTCTTCAAGCCGCGCAAGGTAGTGACGCAGTAACGGTGCGCATCCGGCCGGCGCCGCGCAGCCTGCGGCTGCCGGCCGGCGTACCGGCTTCTCCGACCTTTGACGGGCCTCGCGAGCGAGGCCCTTTTTTATGCCCGGCGTCGGCACGGCCCCGCGACGCGACGCCCGCCGGCACCGTCATGACCACGCGGCATCCCACGCCGGCTGCGCGAACCAGGTCGCGAGGAACGCGACGAGCCGCGACGCGCGTGCGGTGCCGCGCGCCTGCTGGCGCAACACGTGGATCGTCGCCTGCTCGGGCGCCGCGGCGAACTGCGGCAGCACCGCGCGCAACCGTCCGTCGCGCAGCGCGTCCCCCGCGAGCCAGGTCGGCAGGTGCGCGAGACCCAGTCCGTCGATCGCGGCTTCGAGCAACGCTTCCGAATGATTGCTGCGAAACCGCGGCTGCGCCGGCACGTGGCGGCGCTCGCCGAAGCGCCACGCGCCCGGCGGCGGCGCACCGTGCCACGCAAGGCAGTCGTGGCCGGCGAGCGCGTCGGGCGATTCCGGCTCGCCGCGCCGCGCGAGATACGCCGCGCTCGCGCACAGCACGCGCCGCTGCTGCGCGAGCACGGTCGCGACGAAGCGTGTGTCCTCGAGCGGGCCGATGCGCACCGCGAGATCGACGTCGGAGCCGAGCCGCGCGCCCTGCAAGTCGACCATGCTGTCGGTCAGCACCAGGTCGACCTGCAGCGCCGGATGACGCTGCATGAACACGGCCAGCGCGGCCATCAGGTGACGCCGGCCGAACGGCGCCGGACAGTCGACGCGCAGCAGCCCGCTCGGCTCGTCGTGCTGGCTGTGCAGGTCTTCCTGCAGGCCGCGCAGCTCGGCCAGCATCCGCGTCGCGCGCCCGTACAGCAGCTGCCCGGCCTCGGTCGGCCGCAACGCATGCGTGGTGCGATGCAGGAGACGGATGCCGAGCTGCGTCTCGAGCCGGTCGATGCGCCGCGTGACCGACGACGCGGCGATACCCAGCCGGCGTGCGGCTGCCGAGAAGCTCTGCTGGTCGACCACGTCGACGAACAGCGCCAGATGCGGGGAAAGGAAATCGTCCATTCAGGGCCTTCGGATTTGGCTATGCGTTTATCGCAAAGCAATCATCCGCCTTTGCACGTTTCCGCGTCAAACCGGGCCGACTAGACTCCATTCATCCTTTTCACCCGCTGCACGCGCCGGCCCGCCCAGCCGCGGGGCAGCCATCCGTCACGGAGATCATCATGCGCAGCATCCGCTTCGACGCCCCCGCCGCCGACATCGAGTCGCTCGACGCGCGGGTCAGGGAAATCGACACGCCCGAACCGGCCGACGGCCAGATGCTGATCGAGGTGCGCGCGGCCGGCGTGAACCCGAGCGACGTGAAGGCCGCGCTCGGCCGCATGCCGCACGCGGTGTGGCCGCGCACGCCCGGGCGCGACTGGGCCGGCATCGTGCGCAGCGGCCCGGACGGCTGGATCGGCGCGCCGGTGTGGGGCTCGGGCGGCGATCTCGGCGTGCATCGCGATGGCTCGCACGCGGAGTGGCTCGTGCTCGACGCGGCCTCGGTGCGCCGCAAGCCCGCCGTGCTGACGCTCGACGAAGCGGCCGGCGTCGGCGTGCCGTTCGTCACCGCGTACGAAGGCTTGCGCCGCGCCGGCATGCCGACGGCCGACGACGTCGTGCTCGTGTTCGGCGCGAACGGCAAGGTCGGCCAGGCCGCGATCCAGCTTGCGAGCGCACACGGCGCGACCGTGATCGGCGTCGAGCGCAGCGCCGGCGGCTATCGCGGCCACGCATCGGGCAACGTGCACATGATCGACGCGTCGAAAGAACCGGTGGCCGACGCGGTGCGTGCTGCGACCGGTGGCCACGGCGCGGACATCGTCTACAACACGGTCGGCAGCCCGTACTTCGAAGCGGCGAACGCGTCGATGGCGATCGGGGCGCGGCAGGTCTTCATCTCGACGATCGACCGCAGCGTGCCGTTCGACATCTTCGCGTTCTATCGCGGCCAGCACACGTTCGTGGGCGTCGATTCGCTGCAGCTCGGCGCCGCCGCGGTCGCGCAGATCCTCGACACGCTCGCATCCGGCTTCGGCAACGGCACGCTGCGCCCGTTCCCGATCGGCGACGACTACGTGTACCCGCTCGAGCGCGCGCACGACGCCTATCGCGCGGTGCTGGCCGGTGCGCGCGAGCGCGTCATCCTCAAGCCCTGACGCCGGACCACACGGAGACCGCCATGCTGGATTACGTGACTTCGCTCGCGGTGGGCCTCGGCGTCGGCGTGCTGTACGCGCTGCTGCACGTGCGCTCGCCGGCCCCGCCGCTCGTCGCGCTCGTGGGCCTGCTCGGAATGGTGATCGGCGAACGCGCGATCGCGCTGCTGCGCTGACGAGTCGATGCGGCGCGGGTGTGCTAGCGGTCGTCGCGCCGGCGGAACGCCCACCACGCGGCGAGCCCCGTGAAGCCCGCGACGAGCAGCACCATCAGCCAGAAGCCGTGCTTGTTCTCCGAGAACGGCACGCCGCCGACGTTCATTCCGAAGAAGCCGGCGACGATGTTGATCGGCAGCGCGATCACGGTCACGAGCGTCAGCGTGAACAGCGTCCGGTTGTTCTGCTCGTCGAGACGCGAACCGATCTCTTCCTGCAACAGCTTGATCCGCTCGTTGAGCCCCGCCAGATCGGCGAGCACCAGCGAAAACTCTTCGGTCGACTCGCGCAGCTCCTGCACGTCCTCCATGTGCAGCCACGCGGGCGGCTTCGCGAGCAGCCGGAAGATCGACCCGGGCTCGGGCGCGAGCATGCGCTGCAGGCGCGTCAGCGTGCGGCGCATCGCGCCGAGCTCGATGCGGCTCGACGTGAGCCGCTGCGACAGGAAGCGGTCCTCGATGCGGTCGACGTCGATGCTCGTGCGCCGCATGATCTGGATCAGCAGGTCGGCCTGGTCGCGCAGCAGGTGCACGAGCAGTTCAGCAGGCGACCTGAACTGCTCGCCGTCGCGCACGCATGCGCGCAGCGTGTCGACCGAGCGCAGCGGCTTGAGCCGCGCGGTGACCATGATGCGCCGTTCGACGTGGACGAACAGCGTCGCGATCTCCGATGGTGTGAGTTCGAGGTTGAACATCACGTCGTTGACGATCGCGCGCAACGCGCCGTCTTCCTGCTCGATGCGTGTCGAGCGCGACCCTTCGTGGAGGAATTCGAAAAAGCTGTCGGGCAGCCCGAGGTGCGTGCGCATCCAGCGCTCGCTCGCGCCGTGCGCGAGATTGAAATGCAGCCAGACGAAATCGTCCGACGCGGCATCGTGCTCGCGGCACGTACGCAGCCACGCGGCAGCCGCGTCCGCATCGAGCGTCGCGCCGGATCCGCCCGGAACGAAGCGGAATCCGCACACCATGCCGGACGTATCGGCGCCGTAAGTCTGTACGATCAGGTCCATCGTGTCGAAGGTCGTGCGGCGCGCCGCGCATAGCGGGTCGCGAGCCCGCGCCGGGAAAGGAAAGGAAACGTATGCCCGACGGGCATGACGCGCCGGTGACAGCGTCACGCCGCATCATACCGGCCGATTCGGTGCGCCCAAAAGCAACGCGCCGCCCAACGGGCGGCGCAGGTACGGCGGGTCGACACGCGCAGGACGCGTTACTGCCGCGTCTCCGACTGCGCGGCGCTCGGGCACGCGGGATCCTTGCCCCAGTGGCCTTCGCAGACACGCCAGCGGCACAGTTGATCCTCGAAGAATCCGCGCTCCGAACACTCCTTCACGCGCGACGCCAGCGAACCGGTCGTCGCAGCCGTCTTGGTCGGCACGGCCTGCGCCTTCTGCGCGGCGAGTTTCTTGTCGGCCGGCTTCGTGCGCGCGACGAGCGCCGCGAGCAGATCCGCATCCGGATCGTCCTTCCCGCCCGCCTTCGCGGTACGGGTCGACGTCGCGTCGCGATGCTTCTTCGCCTGCGCGAGTTCGGCCTGCTGTTCCTTGTGATGCTTGCGGGCCTCGGCCTTCGCATCGGCCTTCGCATCGGTCTTGCCATGCGCCGCGACCTTCGCGCCCTTCGACGCGTCGGCCTTTGCGGTTTTGGCCGTCGCAGCGGCAGCAGCAGCGGCCACACCAGTGGTGGCTGCGCCCGATGCGTCGTCGGCGCCGCTGGCGAGCGCGCGCGACAGGCGGCTGTTGTCCGTGGCGGACGCAGACGATGCGGAAGCAACGGTTCGGGACGCCGCGTCGTCGTTGACGATCGTGGCCGGTTGCACGGCGGACGCAGCGGACGCGGTATTCTGCGCGACCTGCACGGCGGCAGCGTCGCTGGCCGCTGCGGCCTTCGCCGGTGCAGCCGCTGCAGGCGCGGCCTCGGCCGTGACGACGGCGGCCTGCTCGCCCGAATGCTGCATGCGCCACGCGCCCCAGCCACCGACGGCCACCACCAGGGCCACGACGGCGGCGATCGGCGCCTTCAGCGAACGGCGCGGCGGTTCGGCCGGCGGCGTGACACGTCCTTCCAGATTCGCGAGAATGCGCGACTGCTGAGCTCCTCCGTCGCCTGCCGGTTTGGTATCGGACAGCAGGCTGGGCGGAGATTTCGAATTTGAATTTTCCGGCGCACTCATTCAGCGTCTCATTGAATCCTGGTTTAATTCACCGCGATAATATAGCCCGGCCTCTCGAAGCAGCCTGATTCTAAGAGCAAGCATTGCAAAACACAATCAATTCCAATTTCCGGGGATTTCTTTGATTGCCGTCGCACTCGTCGCCTATTTCGCCCTTGCCGTCGCGGTTGCGGCACTGTTGCTTTTACCGGGTATCCGGGCGACCGTTTTCGAATCCGTCGCCCAGTTTCACGGCCGTCTTACGCGCCGTGCGAACGATCGCGCCGTGCGTACGCGAAGTCAGATTGTTAAATCGGCAAGCGTGACGCGCGGCGCTTTAAACGACGTGCAAAATTTACTGGTTCGCCGGCGCTTGATGATTATGGTATCGGCAGGTATTCTTGCGACGCCGCCATTGGTCGCCATCGCGTTACGCGGCCGGCAATTGTTCCAGTACGACGACACGGCCCGCGTGCCCGACGAGAAGATCGCCGCGCTGCTGCAGGGTGAGCAACTCGTGCCGCCGCCGCCGCTGCCGCCGGAAGTCTTCGCCACCAAGGAAGTCGAACAGGTACGCCCGGCGCTGAAGGATGCGAGCCGAGACTGGAACCTGCTGGATCCGGATTTCCGTACGCGTTTGCTGCTGGTCTACAAGATCATGCACGAACAATATGGTTATGAAATGGCGTTGCTGGAAGGTTATCGGAGCCCGGAACGGCAGAACCGGCTGGCGCAGATGGGCAGCAACGTGACCAACGCGGCAGCCTTCCAGAGCTATCACCAATTCGGGCTGGCGGCCGACAACGCATTCCTGCGCGATGGCAAGCTGGTCATTTCCGAGAAAGATCCGTGGGCGATGCGCGGCTACCAGTTGTATGGCCAGGTCGCCGAACAGGTTGGCCTGACCTGGGGGGGCCGCTGGAAAATGATGGATCTCGGGCACGTGGAATACCATAAACCCGGTTTTAAACTGGGACGCGGCAGCTAGCCAGGGCTGCCGGACAGGAAATAATGAGGGCGGCATGGGGCTTTTTAATATCCCGGCAGGAAACGATATGGGCGGCGCAAAAAATCATGCATTCCGGTGCGCGATTTTTTTCGGCCGCCGCTTCCGTTTTAAATCTCACAGCGTCCTTTCGTTAATGCGCGCGCCTTCTCCGATGCCGCGGGCGCATTGATGCCAGCCCCCTTCATCCCGTTTGACAGCATGGCGACACATCGCGGCGCCACCCTTGCCGCTCGGCGCGCCTGCGTCGCCTCACCGAATCGCACCGGAACCTGAACGTCCTATGCAACGCATCCTCAACGTGCTGACTCATCCGCGTACGCTCTCGATCGTCGGGATCGTCGCGCTAGCGGCCATCCTCTTCATCGTCGCCGACATGCTGCAGCTCCCGCTCCTGTGGGCGGCGATCGCGTTCGCGGCGATCCTCGCGCTGTGGCTCGTCGTCGCGCTGTGGCGCCGCTGGCGCGTGAAGCGCGCGAACCAGCAGCTCGGCCAGATACTGGAAGAGCAGGCGGAAACCGGCAAGATCGCCGCGCCCGCCGCCGCCGCGCTCGCCCCCGACGCGAAGACGGCCGACCTCGACGTGCTGCGCACGCGCCTGTCGGACGCGGTGAAGACGATCAAGACGTCGAAGATCGGCCAGGTATCGGGCGGCTCCGCGCTGTACGAACTGCCCTGGTACATCGTGATCGGCAACCCGGCCGCAGGCAAGAGCAGCGCCGTGCTCAACTCCGGCCTGCAGTTCCCGTTCGCGGACAAGAACAGCGCCGTGATCCACGGCATCGGCGGTACGCGTAACTGCGACTGGTTCTTCACGACCGAGGGGATCCTGCTCGACACGGCGGGCCGCTATTCGGTGCACGAGGAAGACCGCAGCGAGTGGCTCGGCTTCCTCGGCCTGCTCAAGCGCTACCGCCCGAAGGCGCCGATCAACGGCATCATCGTCACCGCGAGCATCGCCGAACTCACCGGCAACCGCCCCGAATTCGCGATCAACCTCGCGAAAAACCTCCGCCAGCGCGTTCAGGAGCTGACGGAGAAGCTCGAGGTGTTCGCGCCGGTCTACGTGATGTTCACGAAGGCCGACCTGATCACCGGCTTCACCGAATTCTTCAGCAGCAGCGACAAGCACGAGTACGACCGCGTGTGGGGCGCCACCCTGCCCTACGAGCCCGACGACAAGCGCGACGTCGTCGCGCAGTTCGACACGCACTTCGAGGAACTCTACGAAGGGCTGAAGGAGATCAGCGTCGCGCAATTGTCGCTGTCGCGCGGCAACCAGCTGTCGCCGGGCCAGTTGAGCTTCCCGCTCGAATTCTCGACGATCAAGCCCTCGCTGCGCGCGTTCCTCGCGACACTGTTCGAGAACAACCCGTTCCAGTACAAGCCGATCTTCCGCGGCTTCTACTTCACCAGCGCGCTGCAGGAAGGCGAAACCAACAGCGCGGCCGCGCAGCGCATCGCGCATCGCTTCGGCCTCGACGGCGCCGCGCTGCCGAAGCCGCACAGTGCGTTCTCGAAGAACGGCTTCTTCCTGCGCGACCTGTTCTCGAAGGTGATCTTCGCGGACCGCCAGACGGTGCGGCAGTTCGCGAGCCCGACCAAGACGCGGCTGCGCTACGCGACCTTCTTCGGCTTCGTCGCGGCGCTCGCGCTCGCGCTGGGCGGCTGGACCTGGTCGACGATCGGCAACCAGCAGCTCGTCACGAACGTGCAGGCCGACCTCGACAACGTCACGCGCCTGCAGCAGGGCCGCAACGACCTGCAGTCGCGCCTGCAGGCGATGGACATCCTCGAAGACCGGATCGAGCAGCTCGAGCAGTTCCGCCGCGACAAGCCGCTGTCGGTGTCGCTCGGCCTGTACCAGGGCGACCGTCTCGAGCAGCATCTGCTGACCGAGTATTACAACGGCGTGCGCCAGATCCTGCTGGCCCCTGTATCGCAAAACCTCGCGTCGTTCATGAAGGACGTGAACGCGCACCCCGAACAGCTCGTGCCGATGACGCGCCCGCCCGAATCGGGCGCCGTGCAGGGTGGCGCGATTCCGGTGTCGACGAACGCGGCAGGCGCCGCGCCGCAGGCCGGTGCCGCCCTGGCCGCGTCCGGCACCGCGCCGGCCGCAGCAGCGCAACAGCCGGCCGCACCGCAGGGCGGCCTCTACAGCGACGCGTCGCCGACCAACGTGCAGGACGCGTACAACGCGCTCAAGACGTACCTGATGCTGTCCGACAAGCGCCACGTCGAGCAGGCGCACCTGACCGACCAGCTCGCCCGCTTCTGGCGCGGCTGGCTGGAGACGAATCGCGGCAACATGCCGCGTGACGAGATGATCAAGAGCGCGGAGCGCATGATCTCGTTCTACCTGTCCCGCGTGAATGACGACGACTGGCCGATGATCGACGCGAACCTCGCGCTCGTCGACCAGACTCGCGAGAACCTGCGCCACGTCGTGCGCGGGATGCCGGCCCGCCAGCGCGTCTACGAGGAAATCAAGGCACGCGCGTCGACCCGTTTCGCGCCGATGACCATCGCGCGCATCGTCGGCGACGGCAACCAGGGGCTCGTGGCAGGCAGCTACGCGATTCCGGGCACCTTCACGCGCGAAGCGTGGTTCGACTACGTGCAGCCGGCGATCCGCGACGCAGCGACCAAGGAACTGCAAGCGAAGGATTGGGTGCTGAACACGTCGACGCAGGACGACCTGACGCTCGAGGGCAGCCCCGAGCAGATCCAGAAGACGCTCGTCGGCATGTACAAGACCGAGTACGCGCAGCACTGGCAGAAGTTCATGCAGGGCATCGCGGTGCAGGGCTTCACCAGCTTCGGCCAGGCCGTCGACGGGATGAACCGCCTCGGCGACCCGCAGGATTCGCCGATCCGCAAGATCCTCGAGACCGCGTACGACCAGACCTCGTGGGACAACCCGTCGCTCGCGAACGTGACGATCAAGAAGGCGCAGACGGGCGTCGTGAACTGGGTCAAGCAACTGTTCTCGCGCTCGCAGGCCGGCCAGGTGGCGGCCGCCAACATCGACATCAACGGCAATCCGGCCGAGGTGCCGATGGGTCCGATCGGCCAGGAGTTCGTCGGGCTCGCGCGGATCGTCGCGGTGCATGACGGCACGTCGATGCTCAAGGGCTACATGGATTCGCTGTCGAAGGTCCGCACGCGCTTCAACGTGATCAAGAACCAGGGCGACCCGGGCCCGGGCGCGCGCCAGCTGATGCAGCAAACGCTCGACGGCAACGGTTCGGAACTCGCCGATTCGCTGAAGCTCGTCGACGAGCAGATGCTGACGGGCCTCACCGATTCGCAACGCAAGTCGCTGCGTCCGCTGCTCGTGCGGCCGCTGATGCAGGCGTTCGCGGTCGTGATCCAGCCGGCCAGCGCCGAAGTCAACAAGGTGTGGAACGCACAGGTCTACCAGCCGTTCCAGAACTCGCTCGCGACGAAGTACCCGTTCGCGGCGAGCGCGAAGGTCGAGGCCGGCGCCGGTGAAATCGCGCAGGTGTTCGGACCGGACGGCTCGATCGCGAAGTTCGTCGGCACGACACTCGGGCCGCTCGCGGTGCGCCGCGGCGACACCCTCGCCGCCCGCACGTGGGGCGACATGGGCATCGGGCTCACGCCGGACTTCACGAGCGGCTTCGCCCGCTGGGTCGCGCCGCTCGCGGGCGGTGCGGCAGGCAGCGCGGCCGCGTCGTCCGAGCCGCAGACCGTGTTCCAGATCCTGCCGCAGCCGAGCACGGGCACGACGGAATACACGATCGCGATCGACGGCCAGCAGCTGCGGTACCGCAACACGCCGCCGCAGTGGACCAACTTCGTATGGCCGAACCCGCAGGGCTCGCCGGGCGCGACGCTGTCCGCGACGACCTTCGACGGCCGCACGGTGCAGCTCGTCAACGAGCCGGGCCGCTATGGTCTCGAGAAGCTGATCAACTCGGCGCAACGCAAGCGCCGTCCGGACGGCACCTTCGACCTGACGTGGGTGCAGGGCAACGTGAACGTGTCGGTGACGATGCGCATCATCAGCACGTCGCAACCGTCGGGCGGTGGCGGTGACCAGCCGCAACAGCAAAGCCTGCGCGGCCTGCAACTGCCGTCGTCGGTCGCCGACGCGAGCGCGGGCGCCGCGCAGAACGCGACCCAGTCCGGCACGGGCACGCCGGGCGCAGCGCCGGCCGTCGCGGCTGCCAACGCAACGAATGCACAGGGGGCGCAATGACGCAAACCGTACAGGCGCAAATCGCCTACTTCGGCAAGATTCCGTCGCGCGGCGACTTCGTGAAGAGCCCGCACAATCCGCAGTTGCTGCAGACGCTCGACCGCTGGATCGCGCAGGCGCTCGAACTGCTCGCGGAAGATCCGCGCTGGAAGCTCGTCTACGAGGATGCGAAGCCGATGCATTTCGCGTTCCTCGGCTCGCGCAGCAAGCTCGCGATCGCGGGCCACATGGTCGCGAGCCACGACGTGTCGATGCGCCGCTTCCCGTTCCTCGGCGCAACCGCGCTCGAGGTCGACCGGCCGCTCGCGTTCCTGGCACGCAGCCCGCTCGCGTTCGCGCGGCTGTGGTCGCGCGTCGCGACGCAGATACCGCCGCTGCTCGGCAAGGACGAGCCGCCCGGCGCGCTGCAGGCGCTCGGCGACACGCAGGTGCCGATCGACGTCGGCGGCCCCGGCACGTCGCATGACGGCACCTTCAACGATTTCGTCGAACATCAGTCGCTGCACGGCCTCCAGGAGATGCTGCTCGAGAGTGGCCATCCCGTGCGGCTGCGCGGCGCGATGCTCGCGCTCGGCTCGCTGCTGCGGCCGGTGATGCAGAGCGGCTCGTCGCACATCGAGCGCGGCCTCACGCTGCCGTTGCCGGTCGATCCGTTCTACCGCAGCCTCGTCGCCGCGTTCTGGCTCGAACTGATCGCACCGTTCGTCGCGCAGGCCGACTTCGAGCTCGCGATCTTCATCGGCACGATCGCCGAGCGCGAACGGCTCATCATCGGCTTCAACGGCGCGTCGGCAAAGACACTGCTGAGCGTCGTCGATCCGCAGACCTACGCCGCCCACAACATCGACATCGACGATCCCGAGTGGATCGACGCCCATGCGCAAAACGATCACCAGATCAGCAAGCTCGTCAGCTACCTCGACCAACCGCAACTCTCGCTGCGCGTCGCCATCGACGCGTTCCGCGAAGCGTTCATCGGAGGCTGACGGGATGCATCGCACGATTCACGTCCGGCGCGCGCGCGTCTCTTCCGCCGTCGCTGCCCTCCTCGCTGCCGGGCTCTTCGCCAGTGGCGCGGCCTTCGCGCAGAACACCGGCGCGACCGTCACGCCGGTCGGCAACGGCACGGTCGCGACGACTACGCTGTCCGCGAACACCGGCGCTGCACCGGGGACCGCCTCCGGCGCCGTCGTGCACGGCACGGCCGGCACCGCGAGCACCATCACGCCGCCGCCCGCGACCGCGACACCTGGCCAGGTGGTCGTCGGCGGCAAGGTGCCCGACGAGGCGACCAAGGCCGCCGTGCTGCAGAAGCTGCGCGACACCTACGGCGCGACGAACGTCGTCGACCAGATCGAGGTCGGCGACGTTGCCACGCCGCCGAACTGGAGCGCGAACGTACAGAAGCTGATCGGCACGCAGCTCAAGCAGATCAGCAAGGGACAGTTGAAGATCAACGGCACGCAGATCGAGATGAAGGGCGAGGTGCACAACGAAGCGCAGCGCCAG
This sequence comes from Burkholderia puraquae, assembly GCF_002099195.1. GTDB lineage: Bacteria > Pseudomonadota > Gammaproteobacteria > Burkholderiales > Burkholderiaceae > Burkholderia > Burkholderia puraquae. The sequence continues at coordinate 65,276 of NZ_NBYX01000027.1, forward strand.
CAGCTCGCGAGCGACATGGCGAACACGCTGAACCCGACGTATACGATCAAGAACGGGCTGCGCGTGTCGGCGTCCGAACAGGGCGTGCTCGACCAGACGCTCGCGAACCGCACGATCGAGTTCGAGACCGGCAGCGCGACGCTCACGCCGCAGGGCAGGCTGATCCTCGACCAGATGGCGACCGCACTCGCGAAGATGCAGAACCGCACGGTCGACATCATCGGCCACACCGACAACTCGGGAAACCGCACGTCGAACATCGCGCTGAGCCAGGCGCGCGCGGATGCGGTGAAGGGCTACCTGATCACGAAGAGCATCCCGCCGCAGCAGATGACGACGACGGGTGTCGGGCCGGATCAGCCGATCGCGCCGAACGATACGGCGGATGGGCGGGCGAGGAATCGGCGGATCGAGTTCCGGGTGGGACAGTAACGAACGACCGCTGCCGCTCCTCCCGGAGCGGCGCGACAGGCAAAAACGGGCGGCGGCAGCGATGCACCGCCCGTTTTGCGTTTACGACTGCTCGTCGGGCCGCACCCCCAGCAGCTCGCGAATATGCGACAGCGAGCCGTCGTCCTTCACGACGCTCTCGAGCCACTTGTGCAGCGGCATGTCGGCCCATTCGGCGGCCTTGTCGGCGAGATACGCGACCGGGCTGTGCGGCTCGGTCTGGCGGAAGTAGCGGGCGACCGCGCGCAACTGGTCGACGGCCTGCGCACGGTTCTGGATGCCGGCGATCATCTGCGTCACCGGGGCGCGCGGAACGGTCTGCGGCTGCACGTGTGTCTCCTCGGTCTGGATCGGATTGCCGAACACCGGCTCGATGCGCTCGGGCTGCGCCTGCGGTGCCGACTGCGCATGCGGCGCGCTGCCCGTATAGCCCTGCTCGCGCGCAAAGCGCTCGGCGAGCCGGTACACGGTCTCGAATGCGTCGCGCGCCTGCCGGAAGCTCGGCGCCGAATCGCCCGCGCGCTCGACGAGCCGCTCCTCGAACGCATCGAGTGCGAATTCGAACGCCTTCAGGTTCGCGAGCAACGCGGTGTAGAACGCGATCGACGTCACGCGCCGCGACGAATCGATCTGCTCGATCGACGGCTTGCCGCGTGCGATGTCGTCGGCGTGTTCGGGGTCACGCTTGATCGACTGCGCAACGTGCTGCGCCACTTCCCAGTCGAGCGTGCTGAACGCGTTCGACGCGCCGTCCGTCATCGGCACCGCGCGCAGCAGCTCGGCCGTGCGGCCGGACAGCCACGCGACGTTGCCGAGCCGGTGCTCGGTGTCGCCGTCTTCGGGCAGCGGGTGCACGGTGTCCCAGAAGTCACGGCACAGGCCCTCGAGCAGCGCATAGCCTTCGGTGAGGCCGGTGATGCCGTCTTCCAGCGCGAGCGCCTCGGTCAGCCACACGGCGAGCCGCAGGTCCTTCGTGCGCGTGCGCAGCAGTTCGCCCGCATGGTCGACCACGAAGCCCCAGTCGGCCTCCTTGATCTCTGTCACCCATTCGCCCTGGTCGAGCGTCGGATCGTCGTAGCGCCGCGCATCCTGGATCGCGTCGAATTCGTTCGAAAACAGCAGGTCGTCGCCACTGGGCGACGCATCGCTGATCGGCGTCAGCAGCTCGGGGAGATTGATCGGCATGGTTCGGTCAGTTCATCAAATGCTTGCGTTGCACGGCCGCGCTCATTCGACGGTGTACGTGAATTCGCCGGCCTCGTCCGCGCGCACCGCGATGCGCGCGATGGCCTCGCCGTCGGCGATCCGGCCGAGCACGTGGCCCGCGATCTCCGGCAGCAGCGTGCCGTTCAGAATGTGGTCGACGTTGCGGGCGCCCGAGTCGACCTCGGTGCAGCGCGCGAGCACCGCATCGACGAGCGATTCGTCCCATTCGAACGCCGCCTTGTGGTTCGCCTCGATCCGGCGGCGGATCCGCTCGAGCTTCAGCTCGATGATCTCGGCCAGCACGTCGTCGGAAATCGGGTAATACGGCACGACCTTCATCCGCCCAAGGAACGCGGGCTTGAAGGTCTTGTACAGTTGCGGGCGCAGCGTCTCGGCGAGCGCGTCCGGATCGGGCAGCTCCTCGGCCGGCTTGTTCAGGCACGCCTGCATCACCGCGGTGGAACCGACGTTCGACGTCAGGATGATCAGCGTGTTGCGGAAGTCGATCTCGCGCCCTTCCGCATCGTCCATCGCGCCCTTGTCGAACACCTGGAAGAACATCTCGAGCACGTCGGGGTGTGCCTTCTCGACCTCGTCGAGCAGCACGACGGAATACGGGTTGCGGCGCACGGCCTCGGTCAGCACGCCGCCTTCGCCGTAGCCGACGTAGCCCGGCGGCGAGCCCTTCAGGCCCGACACGCTGTGCGCTTCCTGGTACTCGCTCATGTTGATCGTGACCATCTTGCGCTCGCCGCCGTACAGGATGTCGGCCAGCGCGAGCGCCGTCTCGGTCTTGCCGACGCCCGACGGCCCGACGAACATGAACACGCCGCGCGGCTTGTTCGGATCCTCGAGGTTCGCGGTCGCGGTGCGCACGCGCTGCGCGATCGCGTCGAGCGCATGGTCCTGGCCGATCACGCGCGCGGCAAGCAGCGGCTGCAGGTTCAGCACGGTGTCGATCTCGTCCTTCACCATCCGGCCGAGCGGAATGCCCGTCCACGCGGCGACGATCTCGGCAACCACATGGCCATCGACCTGCAGCGGCACCATCGGCTCGCCGCCCTGCAGCGCGTGCAGCGCCGCGACGCGTTCGGCCAGCTTCTCGCGAGTGGCCGGCACGTCGACCGGCTCGCCGTCTTCCGACGAGCCGCGCGCCTTGTCGAGCGTGTCGCGCAGCACGGTGATCTCGGCGACGATCGCGCGCTCGGCTTCGTAGCGCGCTTCATCCTTCGCGAGCTGTTCGAGCGCCGTGTCGCGCGCGCCGCGCAGCTCGCCGAGCCGCTCGTCGTGCGACGCACCGCCGGCCGCCTCGCGCTCCAGCGACGCGATTTCCGCGTCGATGCGCTCGATGCGCTTCTTCGTGTCGTCGATCGCCGCCGGCGTCGCGCTGTGCGCGAGCGCGACCTTCGCGCACGCGGTATCGAGCACGCTGATCGCCTTGTCCGGCAGCTGGCGGCCGCTGATGTAGCGGTGCGACAGGCGCACGGCCTCGGTGATCGCATCGTCGAGGATCCGCACGTTGAAGTGCTTCTCCATCAGGCCGGACATCCCGCGCAGCATCGCGGCCGCGAGCGGCTCGCTCGGCTCCTCGACCTTCACGACCTGGAAGCGGCGTGCGAGCGCCGCATCCTTCTCGAAGTACTTCTTGTATTCGCTCCACGTCGTCGCGGCGATCGTGCGCAGCTCGCCGCGCGCGAGTGCCGGCTTCAGCAGGTTCGCCGCGTCGTTCTGGCCGGCCTGGCCGCCTGCGCCGATGATCGTGTGCGCCTCGTCGATGAACAGGATGATCGGGTGCGCGCTCTTCTTCACCTCGTCGATCACGCTCTTCAGGCGGTTCTCGAATTCGCCCTTCACGCTCGCGCCGGCCTGCAGCAGCCCCATGTCGAGCACGTGCAGCGCGACGCCTCGCAATGGCGGCGGCACGTCGTCGGCCGCGATGCGCAGCGCGAGCCCCTCGACGACCGCCGTTTTGCCGACGCCGGCCTCGCCGGTCATGATCGGGTTGTTCTGGCGGCGGCGCATCAGGATGTCGATCGCCTGGCGAATCTCGGCTTCGCGGCCGATCACCGGGTCGATCTTGCCGTCGCGTGCGCGTTGCGTGAGGTTGGTCGTGTACGTGTCGAGCGCGGGCGTCTTCGACGGGCCGGCCGCGGCTGCCGCGCCGTCAGCCGCCGGCGTCACGCCGCTGTCGTCCGTATCGGCCTGGCGCGGCTCGGCCTCGTTCGACCCGGCCACGATCTCGTCGAACTTGTGCTTCAGGTCCGTCACGTTCACTTCCGCGAACTGCGACGACATGCGCTGCGCGAACTGCGCGAGATCCGGCGCGGTGAGCAGCGCGAGCAGCAGGTGGCCCGAGCGAATGCGGCCGAGCTGCGAATCGAGCGACGCGATCAGCCACGCCTGCTCGAACAGCGCGATCAGGTGCACGGAAAACACCGGCGTGCGCGTGTTGCCCGTCTTCAGGCGCGTCAGCTCGCGCTCCAGATCGGCGCGCAGCGCATGCGGATCGACACGGCTTGCGCGCAGCGCGAGCGGCAGGTCGCCCGCCGGCTCCTCGAGCAACGCGAGGAACAGGTGCTCCAGATCGACCTCGTAGTGGCCGCGCGCCAGGCACGCGCTCGCCGCACGCTCGGTCGCGTGGCGGCACAGCGGGTTCAGTTTCGTGATCAGGGTCTTCAGAGGCGTGCTCATGGCGTCGATCTCAGTCTCAGGTTCGATTGCGTGTTTGTTGTCGTTCGGAATCAGTGAATCACGTGCAGTTCGTAGCGCGCGTCGGAGCGATCCTCGATCGCGTCGCGCGTGCACAGGAACGCGTCCCAGCCGAGCCGCGAGCCCGCGCCGAGCACGCTCGCGCCGACCTCGGTGCGCTTGAGCACGAGCTTCACCTCGTATTCGAGCGTGACGCCGGCGAGCAGCGTCAGCATCCGCTCCAGTGCGACGGCATGCGCGCCGCCAGGCAGGAACGCCTCGTAGTCGCGCTTGGAGAGCGGGCCGACGACGATCCGCGCGCGCATGTCGCGCTGCCACACGCGTTCGCCGACAAGCGCGGTCGCGCCGAGCACCGCGTTGACCTCGCCGAGCACGCTCAACTGGTCGGGCGGCACGTCATACCACTTGCCGACGAACTGGTCGATCTTCACCGGCACGCGGAAATAGTCGGACAGCGTGCGCTGCAGGTACGCGGCCGACATCGGCCGGTGCCGCGCGGCCAGCGCATAGCCGGCAACGGCCTCGTCGAGCACGCCGCCCGCGCCGGCCGCGAGGCTGTCGCGTATCTCGTCGCTCGGCACGCCCGCGATCGCGAGCAGCAGCGGCAGGTAGCGCTCGTCGCGGTCGAGCTCGTAATGGAACGGCAGCCGGTATTTCTTCCACGCGGCATAGAACAGCGCGGTCGCGCGGTTCGAGAACACGTCGAAGAATGCACGCGCCGCATGGTCGCGCTTCAGGTGCTCGCGCGCGACGATCTGCTCGGTGTAATGCAGCGGCAGCGCGCCCTGCCCGCCAAGCAGCCCGAAGAACGCGGGTGTCAGCTCGACGTGGCCGAGCTCGCCGGCCGCGAGCGCGGCGCCGCGCTGCTCGCCCGTCTTGAGCTGGGTGCCGTCGTCGTCGAACGAGCGTGCGCCTTCGATCTCGCTCGGCGGAAAGCCCAGCGACAGCGTGTTGCGGAATTCAATGCGCTGCGCGACCACGTCGCCCTGCCGCCATGCGCCGGGCGCGTCGGACGCCTGCCGCGCGAACAGCCCTTCGAGCACGCGCACGGCCTGGAAGAACTCGAAGCGGTGCGGTTCGTCGAGCAGCGCGTCGACTACGCCAGGATCGACTCGCCGGTGCGGGGCTTGCATCGGATGATCTCCTCGCCGGTGCGCTTCGACACGACGACTAATTGAACGAAACTGTTGAGGTGGACGTACAGCCCGAAGAAGCTGTCGAGCACGCGTACGAACGACGCGAGGCTCGCACCGACGAAGTGTTCCTCGTCGATCGTCAGGCGGATCTCGATGCCGCGCACGAAAGTCGCGAACGGCTTGCCGGGCAGCCACTGCACGGCGCCGCGCTGCTCGACGCCGGCGAGGCCATCGATCTGGCGCATCGACACGGCGGTGCGGCGCAGGTCGTACAGCGTCAGCATTTCCTTCAGCGGCGCGAGGCCGTGCGCGACCAGCGACACATGATTGAGCGCGAGGTGAGACACGAGCCGCCAGTGCGCGGCGCGGCCGCGCTCGAAGCGCACGCTCTGCGTCGGACGGCGCAGCAGCGCGATGCCGCTCGTCTGCGCGCCGCCCTCCTGGAACAGGTCGCCGCCTTCGAGCCCGAACGCGAGCATTGCCGGCAGGTCGCGGTTCGTGCAGGTGAGGTCGAGGCTCAGCGTGTCGGTCTGCGGCGACGTCGGCTCGAAATCGATGTCGACGATCGAGATCTCGGTTTCATAGCCGGGGCTCTTCTGCGCGACCCAGTCGTTGCGGCGTGCGAACCAGTAATGGCCGATCCGCGCCGATTCGCCGTGATGCAACGAATAGAACGGCCGGAACTCGATCACCGATTCCTCGTGCGCCTGCTGCCGGACGAGCTTCACCGAATCGATCGAATACACCTCGTACGCGAACGCCCGCCGCGCCTCGGCGATCACCGGGTAGGACACCGCGCGGTGCGTGATGCGGATCGGCTCGCCGTGCTGGCGGAACAGGTTGACGATCGGCGTGCAGAACAGCCGGAAGTGGCTCGCCGTCAGCAGTTCGAGCAGCCGCGCGACATGCGAATCGCTGCGCACGTCCTGCAGCACGAGATGCAGCGTCGCGCGCTGGCAGCGGCCCGTCGCGCGCGCGATCGCCGCGATGTCGAAGTCGACGAAATCGAACTTGTCGGGGAACGCGAAGTATTCGGTGAGCAGGCGATACGCGGGATGCGATTTCGCCGGGTAGTCGATCAGCGCGTCGTCCTCGTCGAAGCCGGCGTGCGCGATCGGCAGCTTGCGCAGCGCGGTCCAGCGGCCGTTGCGCTCGGGCTCGACATACGCGCCGAGCACGTTGACGAACAGGCAGTCGGTCAGCGCGGCGACGAACGACTGTTCGCCGTGCAGGTGCGCGCGCAGCGTCGGCAGCTTCAGCGCGCCGAGATCGAGCTGCGCGGCGAGCGATTCGAACGTGATCGAGATCACGCCCGTCGCATTCGACGGCAGCACCGTCGCACTCGGCGCGAGCGCGACCGGCGTGTAGCGGGCTTCCGAGATGCGGATCGGCGCGAGCGTCACGTCATAGGCGGTACGGAACCGGCACTGCACGCCGCGGATCGGGCGGCTCTTCAGCTCGGTGCCGCGAGCGATCACGACCGGTTCGGTCTGCTGGCCGGGCGACGCCGGCGTGAACTGCGCGATCGAACATGACGGGAACGGCCGCAGGTAGTGCGGATACAGCACTTCCAGCAGCGCTTCGGTGAATTCCGGGTAATCGTCGTCGAGCTTCTTGTTGATGCGCGCGCCAAGCAGCGCAAACGACTCGATCATCCGCTCGACGTGCGGATCCTCGCAATGCTCGCCGGACAGCGCGAGCCGCGCCGCGATCTTCGGATAGCGTTCGGCGAAATCTCGCGAATAGCGCCGCAAAAACGATAATTCGCGCTCGTAATACGGCAGCAATTCTTCCATCGACGACCCCGAACCTCAATATTTCCTGCCGGACCCTGATCCACCACCGGGCGGTCCGGCCCGCTCGGCGGCATGATTTACTGCATTCTTGCGGCGCGTGCGCGCGTAACCGAATACTGCAACGTCGACGGCTGCAGCATCGCGTCGAAACTCACCGGCTCCTCGGCCGGGTGCACGACGAGCAGCGCCTGGATCGCGAAGTAGAGCGCGTTGGTGGCCTGCTCGTTCAGCTCGAACGTCACCTGCACCTGCTGCAGGCGCGGCTCGTGGCGCGCGATGGCCTGCTGGATCGACTTGCAGATGAACGCGCGATCGTAGTGACTCGCCAGGCTCAGCCCCGCAAAATCGTTCAGCCCGTAGGTCAGCACCGACTTCTGGCACTCCGGCAGCGCAGCCAGCTCGTTTTCGGTGTGGGCGATACGGGAGTTGAGGATCGCCTCGACGTCGCGGGCGACCGTGTTCTTGAGCTCGTCCAGCGACAATTGCCGCATCGCTGCCGAGGCCGGCAGGTGCGGTTCGTCGTCGAACAGCTTGTCGAGAAAACTGGGTTCGAATCGTTTCATCGGCCGGTATTCACAGCGAAAACGGCAACGGGACGCGTGCGCCCCGTTGCCGCAACCGACCTTAGACCGCGTAGGTCTTGTCGTTCTTCGTCAGACTCCAGGCGCCTTGCGTGTTGCCGCCCTGGTTGCCGCCGATCTTCTGCTGGGTTTGCTTCCACTGCACAGCTGCGTACTTCAGCGAGAACGTCTCGAGCGGCAGACCTTCTTCGCGAACGCTCGGGGCGATGCTCGAGATGATCACGTACTTGAGCTTGACTTCCAGATACTGCACGCGCTTGCCTTCACCATCAGCGCGCGAGAAATGGACCGTCACCTCGTCGAACGTGGTACCGCCCGAAGCGTGTTGGTACAGCAGCGGGCTCGACGAATCGATTTCCTTCGTGAAAATCATGTCGCCGTGCTCGCAACGCGTCATCGTGTGACCGCCAGCGGTCGATGCGGTTGCCGAACGCGGTTGAACGATCGAGTGATCCCACGATTTCAGCTCGATCCAGCCCTGGTGGTCCTTGTCCGCGGACTCGCCCTTCACCGCGGGACTACCAAACTGCAAGTGCATATGTAACATGGCCCTTCGACTCCCCAAAGAGGTGGTTTTAACGTCCTACCCAGGCGGCCCGCCCGGGCGATTTACTCGCTTATGAATTTGCCGGTTTGGGCAGATCAGCGACAAGTCGCAGAGAAATCGAGAGTTCGTCGAGCTGAAAGTGCGGGCGCAGGAACGCGACCGAACGATACGAGCCCGGCTTACCCGGAATCTCCGACACTTGTATGGATGCCTCGCGCAGCGGAAATTGCGCTTTCTGTTCCTGCGAGGCGTTATCGTCGAGCAGGACGTACTGCGAAATCCACCGGTTGAGGAAAGTCTCCACGTTCTGCGCCGATGCGAAGCTGCCGATCTTGTCCCGCATCATCGCCTTCAGGTAGTGCGCGACGCGCGATACCGAGAAGATGTACTGAAGCTGGGCGGACAGGACGGCGTTCGCATTCGCGCTGTCGGTGCTGTATTTCTTGGGCTTCTGCACCGACTGCGCAGCGAAGAACGCGGCGTAATCTGAGTTCTTGCAATGGACGAGCGGGATGAAGCCGAGGTCGCTCAGCTCCTTCTCGCGGCGATCGGTGATCGCGATTTCGGTCGGGCACTTCAGCGCGACTTCGCCGTCGTCGGTCTTGAACGTGTGGGTCGGCAGGTCCTCGACGAGGCCGCCGCCTTCGACGCCGCGGATCGCCGCGCACCAGCCGAAGTCGTCGAATGCGGCCGTCAGGCGCGCAGCGAACGCCCACGCGGCGTTGCACCACAGGTACTTGTCGTGGTCGGTGCCGTCGACGTCCTCGACGAAGTTGAAGTTCTCCGCGGTCTGGCCGTCCTTCGGATTGAACGGCAGGCGGCCGAGGAAGCGCGGCAGCGTCAGGCCGACGTAGCGCGAATCTTCGGCGTCGCGGAACGACTTCCACTTCGCATATTCGACCGTATCGAACACCTTGCCGAGGTCGCGCGGCTTGCCGAGGTCGGAGAACGACTCGAGGCCGAGCAGTTCGGGCGACGCCGACGCGATGAACGGCGCATGCGCGGCCGCCGCGACGTGCGACATCTGCTCGATGAAGTACATGTCTTCAGGCTGGCGCGAAATCTCGTAATCGCCGATCAGCGCACCGAACGGCGAGCCGCCGAACGTGCCGAATTCTTCCTCGTAGACCTTCTTGAACAGCGCGCTCTGGTCGAACTCGCTCGCGCCCTTGAAATCGCGCACGAGGTCGCGCTTCGGTGCGTGCAGCGCCTTGATCTTGATCGTCTGGCCGGTGTTGCTTTCCTTGACCAGGTAGTCCATCCCGCGCCACGTGCTTTCGAGGCGCTGGAATTCCGGCGCGTGCATCACGGCGGAAAGCTGCGTGGAAATCAGGCGGTCCAGTTCCGCGACGCGCGCGTCGATCGTGGCCGACAGGTTGTCCGACACGATCACCGTGCCGTCGAGCACCTGGTGCACGAGTTCGCCGATCAGGTCCTTCGCACGCGCATGCTCGGAATCGGATTTCGCGACCTTGCTCTTCTCGACGATGTCGTCGAGCAGCGAGGTCCCGGCGGCGTATTCCGCACCGCTCGCTTGGGCCGCAGCCGTTTGCTGGTTCATCTCAACTCTCCGTCGTCATTCGCCGTCTTTGTCGCCGCCCGTGCCCTTCGCGAGCTCCTGCAGCTGCTGCGTGTTCTTCAGCACCTCGGACAGCAGATCCTCGAGCTTGTCGTTGCCGGCGAGCTTGTTGCGCAGGTCGGCGAGCTTCGAGCGCGCCTCGAGCAGGCGGCGCAGCGGCTCGACCTGTTCGACGACTTCGTCCGGGCTGAAATCCGACAGCGAACGGAACTTCAGGTCGACTGCGAACTTGCCGCCTTCCGGGCTCAGGCGGTTTTCCACCTGGAACGCGGCACGCGGCTCGATTGCCTTCATCACGTCGTCGAAATTGTCGCGATCGATGTTGACGAATTTGCGGTCGCGCAGCTTCGGCTGCTCGATTTCGGACTGGCCCGCCAGATCGCCGACGACCCCGACGACAAACGGCAGTTCCTTCACCTCGATCGCGTCGCCCTTCTCGACCTCATAGGTCAATTGGACGCGCGGCGGCCGTATTTTCTGCAAGCTTTTCTGAATGCTTTCTTTCTTGGCCATCTCGACGGCTCCCAGGTTAGTTGTGGTTATCGCGTCAGTTTGCGGTCAGTTGCGCAGTGCGCCGAACGGATCACCGCCCTTCGGCGCGCTGCCCGACGACGTGTTCGTCGGCGGCACCGTAGCGGTGGCTTCAGAGGTCTGCGTCGGAGTAACCTTCTTGTGCACGACCGTGCGGGTCTTCTTGATTCGGCCACCGGTGCGGGCATTCGTCTCCGGCGGGAACAGCGCCGATTCGCCCAGCGTATCGCGCAGCTGCTTCGCGAGCGCCTGCGCATCGGACTTCGCATCGCCCGCGAGCGACGAATCCTGGCGCAGCTCGCCGAGCGACTGCGTCGCGATCCGCAGGCCGGCCACGGCCAGCACGCTCTTCGCCTGACGGTCGGTCGCGTCGCGCTGCAGCGCTTCCTGCGCGGCAACGATTGCCTGACCGTAGTGGTTTTGTGCGAACTGGATTTGTGCGATGCGCGACCACGGCTCCTCGCGCGTCGGATCCGACTTCGCGAGCTGCTGATACAGGCCGAGGGCCTTGTCCTGGTCCCCCGCCTTCGCAACTGCGTCCGCATCGGCCAGCGACTTGTTGAACACCTCGGCAGTCGGCGGCGCGGGAGGCTGGCTCGCACAGCCGGCGATCACGCCGCAAGCCACTACTACCCCAGACAGTTTTGCGAAGAGACGGTCTTTCATCGTTATATCCACCGGCGCGTGAGTTTTAAATCGTTGAGAATCTGGTTCTTTTGCTTTGCAAGAAGCGCGCGGGTATAGTACCGATCAATTTTTCATAATTCAATCGTCGTGTGAAGAGTAATTCCTTTTAAAACTGGGCGCTACCCCCTCGAATGGCCTCTCGCTGCTGGCTCGCAGCGGTTTTCTTTTCGACCGGATCGCGCAAGTTTTACTGGCTGCACGACGCGCCGCCCGGGTGGCGGAAAAAATTTCCGGAAGCTCGCCGAGACACCGGCGTGCTCAATAGTTGAACGGTGCAATGCCGGGGATACGTGGCGAACGCGGAAATACCCGGCAGTTTTGACAGGAATAAGGCGGCACGCCGGAAACACGATGAGATCGTCCATGATTCGCTACGCGCTGCCGCTGGTTGCCTGCGCCCTTCTGGCCGGATGCGCGGCCGCCCCGTTGCTCGGCTCGGCCGCGAGCGCCGTGATGTCCGCGGCCGGCATCGGCAAGCCCGAACTGCCCGACGCGCAGAAGCCGCCGCGCAACCTCGGCATCACGCTCGCCGCAGCGCCGAACCTGAATGCCGCGACCGACAACAAGCCGCTCGCGCTCGTCGTGCGGCTTTATACGCTGAAGGACCCGACATCGTTCCAGCAGGCGCCATTCGACGCATTTACCGATCCGACCAAGGAAAAAGCCGCACTGGGCGCCGACCTGCTGAACGTGCGTGAAATCACGCTGATTCCAGGCCAGCGCTATACGGCGACCGAGAAGGTTTCGCGCGAAGCGCAGGCATTCGGCATCGTCGCGCTGTTCCGCGATCCCGCACTGCAACGATGGAAACTGACGTTCGATCCGGTGAAGTCGGAGAAATCCGGCATAATCATCGGCCTGCATAATTGCGCGATGACGGTCACCGACGGCACCGTCATCGCACCGCAACAGGGTGCGCCTTCGCAACCGCTGAATTTGCTTTCTTCGGTCTCCTGCGGTTAAACAATGACGCACGAATGTCAATTAACAAGAGTTAACAATTGGCGATTTAATTCGGGCACGAACAAATCGATTACATCGCAACGCGACATTAACCGGATTTGACATGAGTTATTCGGCCAAGGTGCTGTGGGGGGAAGGGCTGTTCCTCCGGCCTCAACACTTTCAGCGACAGGACGCGTACCACGAAGCGCGCCTGTTCGAATCGATCCAGGCGATCCAGCCTTACAACTGGGGCGTGCGCTCGGTGCGCATCGACCGCGATGCGCTCGGCAGCAACGTGCTGCGGGTGGCCGAGCTCGCGCTCGTGTTCCCGGACGGCGCGCTGTATGCCGCACCGCAGGCCGACGACCTGCCGCCGCCGATCGCGCTGGACACGCTGCCTGACGGCATCAACGAATTCGTGTTCTATCTCGCGCTGCACCCGCTGCGCGAGAACGGCACCAACTACAGCGACGATCCGGCCGCCGGCTTCATGACGCGCTTCGTCAGCGAACAGACCAGCGTCGCCGACAACTTCACCGACGCCGCCGAAGCCGACATCACGTTCCTGAAGACGCAGGTCAAGCTGATCGCGCACAGCGAACCGCGCGACCAGCTGCTGTCGGTGCCGCTCGTGCGCGTGCGCCGCACCGCGACGTCCGGTTTCGAGATCGACGACAGCTTCGTGCCGCCGTGCCTCGCGATCGACGCATCGCCGATCCTGCACCAGCGGCTGCGCCAGCTCGTCGACGCGCTGCAGGCGAAGGTGAACGCGCTGTACGGCTTCCACCGCGAGCCGTCGAAAAACATCATCGAGTTCCGCTCGGGCGACATCGCGTCGTTCTGGCTGCTGCATACCGCAAACGCCGCGTTCGCGACGCTCGCGCACCTGCACCAGCATTCGGCGCTGCATCCGGAGCGGCTGTTCCAGGAACTGCTGCGCCTTGCGGGCCAGCTGATGACGTTCTCGAAGGGCTATACGCTCGCCGACCTGCCGGTGTACCGCCACGACGATCCGGGCCCGAGCTTTGCGCGTCTCGACCTGATGCTGCGCGAACTGCTCGACACCGTGATCTCGACGCGCTACTTCGCGATCACGCTCGACGAGGTGCGCCCGTCGTTCCACCTCGGCCGCCTCGATTCCGGCAAGATCGACGACAAGACCGAGTTCTACCTGGCGGTGTCCGCGGACATGCCGAGCGTCGAGCTCGTCGATGCGGTGCCGGCCCGCTTCAAGGTCGGCGCCCCCGACGACGTCGACAAGCTCGTGCTGTCGGCCATGCCCGGCGTGCGGCTCTCGTACACGCCGCAGGTGCCGCCCGCGATTCCGGTGCGCCCCGGCGCATGCTACTTCGCGCTCGATTCGCGTAGCCCGCTGTACGAGCGCATGCTGCAGGCCCAGTCCGCGATGATCTACGCGCCGACTGGCATCAATGACCTGAAATTCGAACTGATCGCGGTCACATCATGAGCTACGCGCCTTCCCTGTTCGGCGACAACGCGCCGGCACCGATGCATACCCCGGCGTCGACGGACGCCTCGTTCCAGGCCCGCTCGCTGCTCGACCTGCTGTACGACGGGTTCTTCATGCTGTTCCTGCTCAAGAACGGGCGGGAGCCGGAGAGCGCGGGCGAGTTCAGCACGCGGATCCAGGAGTTTTTGTCGGACTTCGAGCGTGGCGCGAAGAAGCTGAATATCGCTGCTGAAGACGTGTACGGCGCAAAATTCGCGTTCTGCGCGGCGATCGACGAAATGGTGCTGTCGTCGCAGTACAAGATCCGCACGGAATGGGAACGCAGGCCGCTGCAGCTCGTGCTGTTCGGCGAGCAGCTCGCGGGCGAGAAGTTCTTCCAGTATCTCGAGGATTGCCGCGCGCAGGGGGCGGCGCGGCTGCAGTCGCTCGAGGTGTTTCACATGTGCCTGCTGCTCGGGTTCCAGGGCAAGTATCTGCTGGAAGGGCCGGAGAAGCTGGCTTACCTCACGGCGCGGCTCGGGGACGAGATCGCGCATATGAAGGGCAAGCGGGCGGCGTTCGCGCCGCATTGGCCGCTGCCGGATCAGATCGCGCATCGCTTGAAGCGCGAGGTGCCGGTTTGGGCGATCGGGGCGGTTTTTGCTCTTGTCGCACTGCTCGGATATCTCGGGCTGAATACGTATCTGAAGGACAAGACGCTGCAGGCGTTGGCGCCTTATTCGCAGGTGATCAAGGTCGGGCCGGAATCGGCTAATTTGACGATTTCGTTGCCTTGAGGGATAGGCATTCGTTCGAATGCTGATGCCCCGTGAAAAAGGATCGCACTGGCGGTCCTTTTTTGCTGTGGCGTGGTGCGCGTGCCTCTTCAGAGCAGAATGAACTCGTCGTTGTCGACGTAGAACACGAACGCATCGAACAATTGCGCGACGGTCGGTTCGTCGACCTGGTCATGCGCGTCGATCACGATGTCTTCGATCGTCGCGCTGTTCAGCGTGACGCGCCAGCCAGGGTGCGGTGCGACGGTGGGCGGTGTGTCGGTCTCGCGGTCGTCGGCCTCTTCGGTGAATGCGCCTTCTGTATCGAGCGTCCACGGCGTCGGCGGCAGGCAGAGCCATCCGGAGAAATCGCCGGGATGTTCGAGAATGTGTTGCAACGACACTTCGGTCGTGGTGGTGGTCGACATGGGTATTGCGGTGGTAACGGGACTGGAGTCAATGCGCAGGAGCAGCGATGTAGCAGGTGCACGAAAGGGCCTGCGTCGCGGCACTCGTGTCAGCGAGCCGTGATTATGCCAATTCTCGGTCCGTGAGACTGGCCGGCGCCTGTTGGCCGCCCGTCGCCCCCAAGCAAGTCAGTCGAAACGCGGCCGACCTGAAGCGGCCGCGAACATGACGGTCGGTCCCGGGAGTGTACGCTTCGAGCCAAATACCGCATGATGGGCTGCTGAGACAAGGGGATGCCGAGCTGCCGACGAATATCTCTCAGACTTGACCGACGAGACTTACCGCACGGATCGCAAGGGCAGCGAGCAAGGCCGAGCGGGTCGATCCACCCTGTTGGGTTGTCGGCATATTGATAGACGTTGAGCCCGCCGGCCAGCCCGATCGGGTCCTTGCTCGATCAGCCCGCGTGCCACGCTGGCGGACGGCAACCACGCCCGCCGTCCGGCACATCGATGAAATCGATTGCAATCAGGGCCAATTCCGGTTTCGGTGCCGCCCGGTTGCGAGTAGTGTCTACGTGCCTGTATTGCGGCCCGCCGCGCCCACCCGGCGCCCGGCGCTCCCCCACATCACGCTGACCACTGGAGATCTGCGATGAAACGTTCGAAGTTCCTGCTCTCGGGCCTGCTGCTCGCGTCGGCCCTCGGCTTCACGGCCGTCGCCGCGCACGCGGACGACCTCCTCGATTCAGTGAAGAAAGCCGGCGTGCTGCGCGTCGGCCTCGAAGGCACGTATCCACCGTTCAACTCGCGCGGCACGTCGGGCCAGCTCGAGGGTTTCGATGTCGACGTCGCGAACGCCGTCGCCGGCAAGCTCGGCGTGAAGACGCAGTTCATTCCGACCGAATGGAGCGGCATCATCGCTGGCCTGCAGGCCGGCAAGTTCGACGTGATCGTCAACCAGGTCACGATCACGCCGCAGCGCAAGGAAGCGCTCGACTTCAGCCAGCCGTACACGTACTCGGCCGCGCAACTGATCCAGCGCAAGGACGACACGCGCAACTTCAAGTCGCTCGACGAATTCAAGGGCAAGAAGCTCGGCGTGACGCTCGGTACCAACTATGACCAGATGGCGCGCACCGTACCGGGCATCGAGGTGCAGACGTACCCGGGCGCGCCGGAGAAGCTGCGCGACCTCGCCGCAGGCCGGATCGAGGCGACGCTCGACGATCGCCTGATGCTGCCGTACATGATCAAGACGTCGAACCTGCCGCTGCGCGCGGGCGCGGTGCTGAACGGCGGCAAGCAGGAAATGGCGATCCCGTTCCGCAAGGGCAACCCGAAGTTCGAAAAGGCGGTCAACGACGCGCTCGATTCGCTGCGCAAGGACGGCACGCTGAAGAAGATCTCGATGCACTGGTTCGGCAGCGACGTGACCGTGCCGGTCGCGCAGTAAGCGGCCCGGCGCTTCAACGCGTCACGCCCTTCGTCTCGATGAAGGCGTGACGCGCCCCTTCAGGCCGCTTCGTCGAAGCGCGCCAGCAGCATCTGGCCAATCGGTGTCAGCGCCGGGCGCGCGGCCACGGCGTTCAGGCGCACCTGCGTATCGTCGACCAGCCGCTTCTCGACCAGCACGGCGAAGGCCGGATTCGACGGATCGACGCTGTCCGGCGCACGCGCAATGCGCAACAGCAGCGAGAATTCATGCGGACTCAGCATGGTCCCTGTCTCCTGATCGTCCGCGATCCGGTTCGAACCGGCGTCGATCGTATTTTTGAATGAAATGGCGCGATGCATGACCGCCGCGCCGCCGGGAGCGAGATCCCGGCCGGCCCGCCTGCGACGCGGGCACGTCGTCGCGAGCGGGTTGCGCACGTCCTGAATCCGGCGATGCCGCCGCGACGGGAACGTGCAACCTTATGGGCGCACCGTGACGTGACCGTGACAGGAAACGGGGTGCAAATCGGGGCCCGTCACATGCCGTTTCGGGTCGACGCCGCCACGATCGACGAAGACGGGCCGTAGCGCCTTTCAGGCTGTCAGGTGCCCGCTCGCAGGCCGTTTCGCACCCTTCATCGCGGATCGACCGAATACGGGAAACTCCCACGCCCCGATCCGCTCGCATCGCGCACGCAGCGCACGACCACGTTCACCGCGCGCCCGAGCGTCATCCCGACGAGCACGCCCCATACCGCGAACGACAGCATCGCGAAGCCGCCTGTCGCCGCCCACGGCGCGTGCACGGCGACCGCGTAATGGATGCCGGTTTCGGCGACGAACGTCAGCATCAGCGTGACGAGCAGGCTCGCGTCGCCGGGCAAGCGCACGCGCAGGCCCGACGGGGCCGGACGGTACTCGAGCCGCCACCGGCTCGCGTGCAGCCAACCCAGCGCCGTGCCGGCGAGGACGGCCGCCAGCGCGATCGCGTTCGCGTCGACGCCGGCATGCGGAAAGAGTCCGTTCAGGCTGACGATGCCGAGCATCCCGAACGCGACCGGCGAGATCAGCGGACGTGCAGCCGGCACCTCGCGCGGGAAACAGCGCTTGATGCCGATGTAGAGCAGCACGCAGAACATGACGTACACGTAAGGCTTCAGGTGAAGGAGTGTGGACATGGTCGGAGTCGCCTGATCGGAGTGGATACCGCAACACCGTACTGCCCGATCCCGGCAGGCGGCGTGACTTGCGACGGGGGGCCGGAATTCGCCGACGAGTTGCGCGTCGCGGCGACAATCGTTCGGTGGATGGGAAAGACTCACGCGCCATCGAATCCGGCGGCCGGCGACTTCTGAACCGAAAGGGTCAGCTTCACCGCACCCGCCGGCGCTTCGTGCTCGACGTGCAACCCGCAACACCCGGTGCCCCTCCCGTCCCCCCTTCCACTACACTCGTAACGGAAACCGGCCAACCGTCGGCAGCCGAAGCGCTTCGTCGAAGCCGCGCGCCGTTCGTCGCAACGCGCACGCAGTCGGCCCGACTAGCAGTAAAGTCAGGCCATCAGCGCATCGCGCGCCCCCTCACCCGACACCATGCGAGCCACGTCCGACCCTTCGCCGCTTCGGCAGCCACCCGCCGGTGCCCCGCCGCGGCTGCTGCGCGATCCGGCCGCGCTGCTCGCGTTCGCGTGCTTCAACTCGGTCGTCGGCCTGGGTTTCTGGGCCATCCACTTCAACGAACCGCTGCTGCCGTACCTCGTCGTCGCGAACGCGATTGGCTTCTGCGCGCTGCTGTTCAGCTACGCCGCCGACCGGCTGCTGCCGCGCCAGCCGGGGCTCGCGCTGAAGACCATCGTGATCGCACCGGCCAGCGTGCTCATCGGCTTCGAGATCTCGGCGGCGCTCACCAGCGGGAACGTGCCGCACGTGTTCGGGCGCGCCCGCATCGGAACGTGGGACAACTACGGGCCGTCGTTTCTCATCTCGGCGATCCTGTTCGTGTGCGTGTCGCTGTTCGTGCAGTCCATGCGCATGCGTGCGACGCTCGAGACCGAGCGCCGCGAAGCCGCGGAAGCGCGCCAGGCCGAAACGGCTGCGCGCCTGGCACTGCTGCAGGCGCAGATCGAGCCGCACTTCCTGTTCAATACGCTCGCGAACGTGCAGAGCCTGATCGAGCGCGATCCGGCCCGTGCATCGACGATGCTCGACAGCCTGAACCGCTACCTGCGTGCGAGCTTGCGACGCACGCGCGATGCGACGTCGACGCTCGGCGAGGAGCTCGAGCTCGTCGAGGCGTTGCTGAAGATTGCGTCGATCCGGCTCGGCGAGCGGCTTTCGTATGCGATCGACGTGCCGACGGATCTGCACGCGCTGCCGTTCTCGCCGCTGTTGCTGCAACCGCTCGTCGAAAATGCGCTGCTGCACGGCATCGAGCCGTCGATCGACGGCGGCGTGATCGTGATTCGCGGCAGGATGCGCGGAGACAGCCTCGAACTGAACGTGATCGATACGGGCGTCGGCCTCGGTAAAGGCGACACGCGCCTGCATGGCGGCGTCGGGCTCGCCAACGTCGCCGCGCGCATCCGGACGCTGCACGGCGAGCGTGGCCGCGTCTGCGTCGAGACGAATACCGCCGCCGCACATGGCGTCACCGCTATCCTGCTGATTCCGATCGACTGACATGCCGACCGCCCTCATCGCCGACGACGAACCGAACCTGTCCGCCTCGCTCGCGCAGCGGCTGGGCCAGCTCTGGCCCGATCTGGACATCGTCGCGATGCCGCGCAACGGCATCGAAACGCTGGCCGCGCTGAACGCATCGCCGCGCCCGGACATCGCGTTTCTCGACATCCGGATGCCCGGCATCGACGGGCTGAAGCTCGCTGCGCTGGTGCCCGACGTGCATGTCGTGTTCGTCACGGCCTACGACGAATATGCGGTCGACGCATTCGATCGTGCAGCGGTCGACTACCTGCTGAAGCCGGTGACGGACGAGCGGCTGCTGCGCTGTATCGCGAAGCTGCAGCGCGGCGGGCCGGCCATCGCGCATGCCGATGCGCTCGCGCAGGCGGCACAATCGAGAGAGGCGACACCAATCCGCTGGCTGACGGTAGGCGTGAAGGATGCAACGCGGCTCGTGTCGGTCGACGACGTGCTGTATTTCCAGGCGTCGGAGAAATACACGGAAGTCGTCACGGCCGGCGAACGGCTCGTGATTCGCACGCCGCTGAAGGAACTGATGCAGCGGCTCGATCCGGAGCGGTTCGCGCAGGTGCATCGCGGCGTGATCGTTGCGTATGCAGCGATCGATCGCGTCGAGCGCGACTTGCTGGGAAGGTTGCGGATTCGCGTGCACGGGCAGCGGGAGATGCTGCCGGTCAGCCGGGCGTATGCGGGGTTGTTCAGGCAGATGTGATCGGTGTTTGCTTGCGGCGCGCGTAACAAGGTTACGTTCCGACAAAGCGTGGACGACGCGTTGGCAGGCTGCACCACATCCAGCACAATCACGCGATCACGTTGCGCTCGACTGCATTACGTCGAGTTGGCACGACGTCTTCCCCACAGGCCTGCCATGAAAACAATGAAAACACTGCGTGGATTGACGACATGCGTGGTTGCGGCGCTCGTCAGCGGCTGCGTCGCCACGCCTAATCTCATCGGCAAGAACACCGCGGGCATCGCGCCGACAGAAGCGACCGCGATCCTGGTCGTCGTGGACGGCAAGGCATTCGGCAGCGAAGGGCGCGTATCTCGCCGGACTGGGTGATGGCATCCAGGCTGCACTGGCCGATGTGCCGACGAAAGTCGTCGAACTGGACGAGATGAAGTTCGTGAATCCGGTCCCGTCGGCACTGCGGGCCATGCGACCGAGTCACACGATCCGCCTGTTCACGGAGTCCGCGACGGCGCGCTACGGCACGGCCATCAGCGCGACGTGGCAAATGGAGGTATCGAATGTGACGACGGCGCTTGTCCCCGCGACCGGCGACAAGCCCGGCGGTACCCGTTACACGATGAAGCCGATCTACAGGGCGCGCGCCGATGGGGAGACGTGCCTCGATTCGGACAGTCTCGCGAAGAAATGCGGTGCGGCGATGGGGAAGCTGTTTGGCGATACGCTGCGCGCCGCGCATGTGGTGCAGATCCGGACGGAGACGCAAGCGCAGCCCGCCAACTGAAGGGCAGCATGGAAATGACGAAGGGCTGCGCAAGCATCGTGCAGCCCTCCGCTGGACAAGGATACGGGTAACTGACCGGAACCCTCTTTCACCTCGACGTGACTGTCCGGGTGGCTCGAATCACGAGCGTCCCGACGTCGGCAACGATGAAATCAGAACGGCGCCGCATGAGGTCTTGTGACCTTCGAACGCCGCGTGCGCCCCCTCGATGTCGAACTGCCCGTCGCCCTCGACGACAACGCACGGTCCATGTAACGGGCACGTGCAACGGTCACCGACACGTGCAGGCGCACGCCCCATGACATCGCTGTTTGACGCGCCTGTCTCGACATAGCCACCGTGACTGTGGACATCGCCCACTCGAATGATTCCCCGCATGGTCGGTTATCCGGTCAGTAGGAATAGCCCTGCATGCCGTAGTTGGTGTCGTGACGGCGGCCCCACCACGGCAGATACGCATTGTTCTCGCCCCGCGCACGGAACCAGTCCTTGTCCGGATCGATCGCCGTGACTTTCGACGGCGGCACCACCACTACCGCCGTCGGGTGCTGCGCGTCCGTCGTCCCCGCCACCAGCACCTTCTCGCCAAGGTGATTCGCCCGCCCGATC
>NZ_NBYX01000028.1 GCF_002099195.1 Burkholderia puraquae
CCCGTACCGTCGAGCGTCGGGAACAAGCCCGCACGCGTGATCTGGTACTGCGCGCGCGCCGCCTCGATGTTCAGCACCGACACGCGCAGGTCGCGGTTGTTGTTCAGCGCGATCTCGATCAGCCGCTGCAGGCGCGGATCGACGAAGAATTCGCGCCAGCCGATGGCGGCCGCCGTCTGGCCGTTCGCGCTGCGCGCGCCGGCCGCACCCGGCTGCGTCGCGTAGACGCCGCCGGCCGGGTACGCCTGCGCGACGGGTGCGTCGGGCCGCTTGTAATGCGGCGCCATTGTGCAGCCCGCGGCGAACAACGCGGCAGCCAGTGCGGCCGCGGTTGCAGTCAAAGCGTGTTTTTGCATCGTTACTGCCCCTTCGAATCGTGTGCATCGCCGTGACCGCGCTGCAGGTCGCCCTGCACGAGACGCCATGCGTCGTCGACGTTTTCCGTCTCGCCGCTGAAGATCGCGCGAACCCGCACGAAGAACATCGGGATCATGAAAATCGCGAGGAACGTCGCCGTGATCATCCCGCCGATCACGCCCGTGCCGATCGCATGCTGGCTCGCCGAGCCCGCGCCGTTGCTGATCGCAAGCGGCAGCACGCCCAGCATGAACGCGAGCGACGTCATCAGGATCGGACGCAGCCGCAGGCGGGCCGCCTCGATCGCCGCACGCACCGGCCCCATGTTCCCCTGCGCCTGCAACTCGCGTGCGAACTCGACGATCAGGATCGCGTTCTTCGCGGACAAGCCCACGGTAGTCAGCAGGCCGACCTGGAAGAACACGTCGTTCTCGAGGCCGCGCAGCATCGTCGCGAGCAGCGCGCCGACCACGCCGAGCGGCACGACCATGATCACCGAGAACGGGATCGACCAGCTTTCATACAGTGCCGCCAGACACAGGAACACGACGAGGATCGAGATCGCATACAGGATCGGCGCCTGCGAGCCGGACTGGATTTCCTGGAACGACAGGCCCGTCCACGCGTAGCCGATACCTTCCGGCAGCTTGCTCGCGAGCGCTTCCATTGCCGCCATCGCCTGGCCGGTCGACTTGCCTTCCGCGGCCTGCCCCTGGATCTCGATCGACGACACGCCGTTGTAGCGCTCGAGCTTCGGCGAACCGTAGCTCCAGTGGCCGGTCGCGAACGCGCTGAACGGCACCATGCCACCCGCGCTGTTGCGCACGTACCAGATGTTCAGGTCTTCCGGCGTCATCCGGAACGGCGCGTCCGACTGCACGTACACCTTCTTGATCCGGCCGTCCGTATCCAGGAAGTTGTTCACGTACTGCGACGCCCACGCGATCGAGAACGTCTGGTCGATCGCAGCGGCCGTGACGCCGAGCGCGTTCGCCTTCTCGCGGTCGATGTCGACCTTGTACTGCGGCGTATCGTTCAGGCCGTTCGGGCGCACGAGCGCCAATGCGGGATCCTTCGCGGCCATCCCGAGCAGCTGGCCGCGCGCAGCCATCAGCGCTTCGTGGCCGAGACCGGCGTTGTCCGTCAGCTCGAAGTCGAAGCCGGCGGCCGTACCGAGTTCGGG
This sequence comes from Burkholderia puraquae, assembly GCF_002099195.1. Lineage (GTDB taxonomy): Bacteria > Pseudomonadota > Gammaproteobacteria > Burkholderiales > Burkholderiaceae > Burkholderia > Burkholderia puraquae. The sequence goes on from NZ_NBYX01000028.1 coordinate 1,541, forward strand.
AATCGACGGCGGGTTGAACGGAATCACCATCGCGTCCTTGTATTGCGAGTAGTGCGCGAAGGTCCGGCCGATCAGCGCCTGCACCTTCTGGTCCGAACGCTGGCGATGCTCGTACGGTTTCAGCTTCACGAACACCAGACCGGCGTTCTGGCCGCGGCCCGCAAAGCTGAAGCCGTTGACCGTGAACACCGAGTCGACCACGTCCTTCTCGGTGGTGGTCAGGTACGTGTTGATGTTGTCGAGCGTCTTGCCGGTCGTTTCCTGCGTGGAACCGGACGGCGTCTGCACGATCATGAACATGTAGCCCTGGTCCTCGTCCGGCAGGAACGACTTCGGCAGGCGCGCGAACATCACGCCGACCGCGATGAACACGGCCAGGTAGATCACGAGCCAGCGGCCCGAGCGCCGGATCACATGGTTCACGCCGCCCGTATAGCGATCGCGGCTGCGGTCGAAAGTCCGGTTGAACCAGCCGAAGAAGCCCTTCTTCTCTTCATGATGCCCTTGCGGGATCGGCTTGAGGATCGTCGCGCACAGTGCCGGCGTCAGAATCAACGCGACGAGCACCGACAGCACCATCGCCGACACGATCGTCAGCGAGAACTGACGATAGATCGCGCCGACCGAGCCGCCCGAGAACGCCACCGGCACGAACACCGCCGACAGCACGAGCGCCACGCCGACGAGTGCGCCGGTGATCTGGCCCATCGCCTTGCGGGTCGCTTCCTTCGGTGACAGGCCCTCCTCCGCCATCACGCGCTCGACGTTCTCGACCACCACGATTGCATCGTCGACCAGCAGGCCGATCGCGAGCACGAGGCCGAACATCGACAGCGTGTTGATCGAGAAACCGGCGAGGCCCATGATCGCGAACGTGCCGAGCAGCACGACCGGCACCGCGATCGTCGGGATGATCGTCGCCCGCAGGTTCTGCAGGAACAGGTACATCACGAGGAACACGAGCACGATACCTTCGAGCAGCGTCTTGACCACTTCCTCGATCGACAGGCGCACGAACGGCGTCGTGTCGTACGGATAGTGGACGACGAGACCGTGCGGGAAGTACTTCGACAGCTCCTGGACCTTGGCCCGCAGCGCGGTCGCGGTCGCCAGCGCGTTCGCGCCGGTCGCGAGCTGGATGCCGAGGCCGGCCGTCGGCTGCCCCATGTACTTCGTGTCGAACGTGTAGTTCTCGGAGCCGAGCGCCGCGCGGCCCACGTCCTTCAGGCGAACCTGCGAGCCGTCCTGGTTGACCTTCAGCAGGATGTTGCCGAACTGCTCGGGCGTGCGCAGCAGCGTCGATTCGGTGATCGTCGCCTGCAGCATGGTGCCCGGCTTCGCCGGCGTGCCGCCGATCTGGCCGCCCGCGATCTGCACGTTCTGCTGCGTGATCGCGGCCGATACGTCGGTCGGCGTGAGGCTGTAGTTGGTCAGCTTGACCGGGTCGAGCCAGATCCGCATCGAGAACTGCGAACCGAGCAGCAGCGTCTGGCCGACGCCGTTCACGCGGCTGAGCGGATCGAGCACATGCGACGCCACGTAGTTCGTCAGGTCCTCCTTCGACATGCTGCCGTCCTCGGAGTTGAACGCGAACCACATCAGCCAGTTGCTGCTCGACTTCGTGACCTGCATGCCGAGCTGCTGCACGACCTGCGGCAGATTCGGCGTCGCGAGCGACAACTTGTTCTGCACCTGTACCTGCGCGACGTCCGGATTCGTGCCCGGCGAGAAGGTCAGCGTGATCGTCGCGTTGCCCGAGTCGTCACTGGTCGACGACATGTACAGGAAGTTGTCGAGACCGCTCATCTGCTGCTCGATCACCTGCGTCACCGTGTCTTCCACCGTCTTCGCGGAAGCGCCCGGATAGTTCGCCTGGATCTGGATCGTCGGCGGTGCGATCGTCGGATACTGCGCGATCGGCATCTTGAAGATCGATGCGACGCCGGCCAGCATCAGCACGATCGCGATCACCCACGCAAAGATCGGGCGATCGATAAAGAACTTGGCCATGAAACGGACTCCTTGTTATTGCGCGGCCGACGCAGCGGTCGGACTCGCGGCAGCATGGGCGGCGGTGCTCGCCGGCGCGGCGCCGGACGCATTCGCGGCGCTGGCCGGTGTGCCGGGCGCAGCGTCCGGCGCCGGTGCGAGCTGCGCCGCGACGGTCTTCACGGTGGCCCCCGGGCGCACCTTGTCGACGCCCTGCACGATCACGTGATCGCCCGCTTGCAGACCGCCTTCGACGATCCAGTCCTGGCCATACGTGCCGGCCGTCGTCAACGGACGCGTCTCGACCTTGTTGGACGCATTCACGACCAGTGCAATCGCCTGGCCCTTCTGGTCATGCGTGACGCCGATCTGCGGCACCAGGAACGCGTTCTCGTTCACGCCTTCCTCGATCCGTGCGCGCACGAACATCCCCGGCAGCAGCACGCGGCCCGGGTTCGGGAAGATCGCGCGGATCGTCACCGAGCCCGTGGTCTGGTCGACCGTCACGTCCGAGAACTGCAGCTTGCCCGGTTCCGCATAGGTCTTGCCGTCCTCAAGGATCAGCGACACTTTCGCGGCGCCCGGGCCGCTCGTCTTCAGGCGGCCGCTCTGCACGTCCTGGCGCAGCTTCAGCCCGTCGAGGCTCGATTGCGTGAGGTCGACATACACCGGGTCGAGCTGCTGCACCGTCGACATCAGCGTCGCCTGGCTCGCCTGCACGTACGCGCCCGGCGTCACTTGCGAAATACCGACGCGGCCGGTGATCGGCGACACGACATCGGTGTAGCCGAGGTTGATCTGTGCGGTATCGACCGCCGCCTTGCCGGCCGCGACGTCCGCCGCAGCCTGGCCTTGCGTGGCCACCGCGTTGTCATAGTCCTGCTTGCTGACCGCGTTCGCAGCCACCAGCACCTTGTAGCGGGCGACCAGCGCGTTCTGCGTGACGAGGTTCGCCTGCGCCCTCGCGAGAGTCGCCTTCGCACTGTTCAATGCAGCGATATACGGCGCCGGATCGATCTTGTACAGACGCTGGCCAGCCTTGACGTCGGTGCCTTCGGTGAATTCACGACGCAGCACGATGCCGTCGACTCGCGCACGCACCTGCGCAACGAGAAACGCGCTGGTGCGGCCCGGCAGTTCGGTAACCGCCGGCACGGCCTGCGGCTGGACGGTGACGACGCCGACTTCCGGCGTTTGCGGCGGCGGCGCCGATTCTTTTTTCCCGCACGCGGCCAGGAAAACGGCAGCCGTTGCAGCAGTGATTAAGCGGTATGGAACCCGTTCGACGCGCATGGAGCGACCTCTCACAAATAGACGACCTTCAATGGGAATCACCAGATCTCCTCGTGACCTGCACGTGCGGCCGGAATGCTGTCACTTCCGGTTTGCCGCAGATGCGGACGCGTATTTCAGGCGTGCGTTGCGCCCTGCGGAGCGTTCGTTCGTCGAACTGCTTCCGTGGAAAAGGAACCGTGAGCCCGCGCCCACGAAGGGCACGGGTTACCGCAACGGCCAAGCGGGCCGCTAGCTCGCGGGCCGGAACGCGGCGCCGGCGAATTCGATGAATGCCCGTGCAGCGGCCGGCAGATGCGCGGTGCGCGCATGCGCGAGCTTCAGCGTCACGGGCGCGAGCGGGCGGACCGGTGCCACGCGCACCAGCGTGCCAGCCGCCAGATCGGCGTCGACGAGATACGCGGGCAGCACCGCGGCGCCCATGCCGGCCACGGCCAGCCGCCGGGCCATCTCGAGATGGCCGACGCCCGGACTGCCGACGGGCGACGCGTCGGGTCGAAACGAAGCCGCATCGTCATCGCCGGCCGCCGGCAGATCGAGCCGCACGGCCGTGATGTCCGGCCAGTCGCCCGACGCAGCCGCGCCGCCGTGCGCGTCGGCATAACCCGGCGCCGCGACGCGCACGGATTCGTAGGCGGCCAGCGTGCGCACCGGTAACCGGCATGCCGTCGGTCAGGAACGCGACATCGATGTCTTCGGATGTCAGGTCGACATGGGCATCGGTCAGCGTCACGGTCGGCCGCACGTCCGGAAACCCGCTCACGAAACGATCGAGCAACGCGCTCAACTGGCTGAGCCCGAACGCGACCGGCGCGGCAATGCGCAGCGCGCCTTCCGGCTTGCTGCCCATCGCGACGAAACGACCGTCGATCTCGTCGATCGCACCGAGAATCCGCTCGACGCGCGCGAGATACAGCTCGCCGATTTCCGTCAGCGACTGATGGCAGGTGCTGCGTTGAAGCAGGCGTGCGCCAAGGCGCGTCTCGAGCGCGTCGACCAGCCGGCTCGCCATCGCCGTCGACACGCGCAGCCGCGTTGCCGCCCGGCGAAACCCGCCTTCCCTTGCCACCGTCACGAATGCCCGAATCGATTGAAGTTGGTCCATTTGTCCGGATTCCCCTGCGCGGCCGACTGCCTCGACGCGCGCGCCCGTCGCGGTGTCGCGACCGACATGCAACGGCCCGGCCAATGCGGCGGCACCGACGCCGGCCACGGCGGATCGGGTCGGCACGCTCGCGCCAGACGCGTGCCGGCATGCAACGGACGCAAGCCGGCCTCGGCTGGCCCGATGCACGAACATTCGAATAGCAGTCCTGAGTCTTTTCCAGTGGTTCGCAGCGGCGACGCCGGCGGCATCCGCCGGCCATGCGACGGTCATACCCGCATCGCCCGAGTGCACTGGCTCACGTTTCTTTCAGCAGGTGCAATGGTATGAAAACTGCCGGAAATTGGCTTGCCCGATCCTGCGATTGTTTTGCCTTAATTTCCGAATTTGTGCGCTGCACACCGCGCAACGCGAGGCGATGCGTTCGCCGGCCATGCAGATCCGGATGATCGGGCTAATTTCCGACAGGTTTAGGCAATCACGTGCACGCGACTCGCCGTACGATGTGACCGCCGTGCCGGCCCCCTGCCGGGACATCCACCGGGAATCGCAGCCGCGCACCTTGCACCGACCACTCCGCCATCCGCTCACGCAATATGGAAATCGACGCCCGAACGCTGCCGCGACAGCGCATCCCGCCCGATCACGACCGTTGGTCGCCGGCCCGGTCGCCCACGGCCCGGCTCGCTGCGCTGATCGCCGCCTACGCGCCGCACGACGGCACGTTCGAGCTCCCGGTGCGCGGCATGCGCATCGCGCGCGCCTCCGCGTCGCCGCCGCACTGGAACCATGGCGTGCACCACGCATGCCTGGGCATCGTCGGGCAAGGCGCGAAATCGACACGGGTCGGCGACGACACCTACGTGATCGACGAATCGCGGATGCTGGTTGCGACGGCCGACCTGCCCGTCACCGGCCGCGTGATGCGCGCGAGCCCGGCCGAGCCGTTCCTTTATGCACAACTGGAACTCGACCCGGCCCGCATCGCGGCACTCACACCACGCGTGTTTCCGCTCGGGCTGCCGAAGGCCGTCGACTGCGGCGCACTCGATACGCACGATGCACCGCCTGAAATCGTCGACGCCGTCGTGCGGCTGATGCAACTGATCGCGCAGCCCGAGGACATCGACCTGCTCGCGCCGCTGATCGTCGACGAAATCCTCATTCGGCTGCTGCGCGGTCCGTCGGGTGCGCGTGTCGCGCAAGTCGGCCAGGGCGACTCGACGACGCAGCGCATCTCGCGTGCCGTCGCCTGGATCCGCGACCACTACCTCGATCCGATGACGGTCGAATCGCTCGCGCGACAGGTGGACATGAGCCCATCGACCTTCCATCACCACTTCCGTGCGGTCACGTCGATGAGCCCGTTGCAATGCCAGAAGGTGCTGCGGCTGCAGGAGGCGCGCCGCCTGATGTGCCTGTCGGCGATGGACGCGCGGCAGGCGTGCCGCAGTGTCGGCTATGTGAGCGCGTCGCAGTTCAGCCGCGAATACGCACGCCTCTTCGGCGATGCGCCGGGCCGCGATGTCCTGAAGCTGCGCGACGAAGCCGTGCCGCTATCCCGCGTCGCGCCGTAGGCCGGTACCTCACGCGCGCGGTGCACGCGTGGCAGTGGGTCGCGCACAAGAGGACGCTGCTTGCAGCGAATGCGATGGCCGCGCCCGCGATCGACCTGCTCGGCGCGGCGGCCGGCCGTACGTGTGCCCGATTCCGGACGATGTCGCGCTGCCGCTCCGCCGTTGAGCCCGACGTGCGTGGCCGGCTGCACCTTCTCACGCGAGCGCGGGCGGGGCGGCCTGGCTGACGTCGACGCGTTTCGGCAGGACACCGGCCTGGTAGAACACGTCGGCGATGCGCTGTTGATAGGCGAGCGTGTCGCGCGTGACGGGCTCGACACCGAAGCGCGCGCGGCGAAACGCGAGCGCCACCGCCGGCTCCGGAATCCCCCACAGCTTCGAGAACTCGGCCGCGCCCTGCGCGCGGTTCGCATCGAGCCATCGCTGAACTGCAGTCAATTCCGACACGGCTGCGTCCAGCACGTCGGCATTGCGCTGCGCATACGTGCGCGACGCAAAGTAATAGCTGCGATTCTCGACGAGCCCGGTGCCGTCCGCGACGATGCGCGCGCCGAACACCTGCTGGACCACCGCGAGAAATGGATCCCAGATGATCCATGCATCGACCGAGCGGTTCTCGAACGCGGCCCGTGCATCGGACGGCGACAGCCAGACCGGCGTGACGTCCGCATAGTTGAGCTTGGCGGCCTGCAGCAGCCGGACCAGCAGGAAGTGCGTGTTCGATCCCTTCACCAGCGCGATGCGCTTGCCGCGCAGGTCCGCAAACGTCTTGACCGGTGAATCCTTCGCGACCACCACCGCCTCGGCTGCGGGGCCGGCCGGCGTCTGCGCGTAATAGACGAGCGGCGCGCCGGCTGCGAGCGCGAAGATCGGCGGTGCCTCGCCGACATCGCCGAAGTCGATCGATCCGGCGTTCAGCGCCTCGAGCTGCGGCGGCCCCGACGGAAACTCGGTCCACGTGACGCTCACGCCGAGTGACGCGAGCTTGCCCTGCAGCGTGCCGCGCGCCTTCAGCAGGCTGAGCGGCCCTTTCTGGTAGCCGATGCGCAACGTACGCGCGCCGGCCGTGCTCGCCAGTGCAAAGCCCGGATGCGCGGCGGCGCCCGCCGCGATCGCCAGGCCGGCATGCAGGAGCCGGCGGCGGGTTGTGGAGTGTTGGTCTGCCATGTCGTATCGGGTTCGATGAAGAGGATGCAGCTTTGCGCACGCATGCGATGAAGCCGGTCGAACCGATTCTAGGGGGTGGGCGCCAAGCATCGAACCAACGATGTTCGATATCGAAAGCAAGCGCTTTCATAAGGGCACGCCAGTGAATCGGGCATCACTGGCCGGGTCGGTCGTGAAGATAAAGGCGATATCTGCGTCAAATACAGGACTGCGTATTATTTGTTCGATTGATGCGCAGCCTCGTATTCACACGCCGACGGTGAGACCTCAGGACTTGCAGGACGCGTGCAGCGCAGCCTCGTCGGCGGACAGCATCTCGGGCACGCATTCGCGCAGGAAATCGACGAACGTGCGGATTTTCGCATCGAGATACTGGCGTGATGGATACAGCGTGTAGACCGTCAGCTTCTGCAACCGGTAGTCAGGCAGCACGCGCACCAGCGCGCCGCTCGCCAGCGCGGGCAGTGCCGACGACATCGGCAGCGAACCGATGCCGAGGCCGGCGCGCAATGCGGCGCCGAGCGCGTCGGCGATGTTCACCTGGAAATCCGGCAACGGCAGGTCGAACGTCTCGGGGCCGTCGGGGCCATCGAGATGCCAGCGATCGCGCGGAAATACCGGCGTGACGATCTGCAGGCACGCATGGCCGTCGAGCTCGCGCACCGTGCTCGGCGTACCGCGCTCCTTCAGATACGCGGGCGACGCGCACAGCACGCTGTGCACCTCGCCGAGCCGCTGCGACACGAGCCCCGAATCGGGCAGCTCCGTCGCGCTCAACTGCAGCGACACGTCGTAGCCTTCGTCGATGATGTCGGGCACATGCTGCGACAGCGTCAGCTCGACCGCGACCGATGGATAGCGCTGCCGGTAGCGCACGACCGCGGGCACCACGTAGGCCTGGCCGAAGCTCGTCGTCGCATGGACATGCAGCCGTCCGGACGGCTTCGCCTGTGCGTCGGCCGCCTCGGCTTCTGCTTCGTCGATATAGCCGAGGATGCGCTGGCAGCGGTCGAGATAGCGCTGCCCGGCGTCGGTCAGCGCGATGCGGCGCGTGCTGCGGTTGAGCAGGCGCGTGCGCAGATGCGTTTCGAGCTGCGCGACCGACCGCGATGCATAGGCGGTCGTGATGTCCAGGCGATGGGCCGCGCTCGTGAAGCTGCCCTCTTCCGCAACCCGGACGAAAATGCGCATCATCTGTAACGTGTCCATCGACCTGTCCCCGGGATTGAGATCACGTCGCGCCACCGTGCGGCCATGGTGCCGGCTGCGCCGGCGCAGGCCGGTCTGGCGCGAATTGTGCGGAACAGTACAGCAGCCATGCAGACGTGTCCAGTTCGCCGTACGCGGCGTGATCCGGATGCCGAATCGTGTTGCCGAGCTGCCGTGCGCGCGGCCGTACGGGCCGGGCGCATACTCAACCGGACGCGCCGGCACGCGAACGGCATCGGATCGGCAAAAACTACCCGGCGACCACGATACCGCCCTGCGTTTCACGTCATGTATGACGCATCAGGCCGTGGCGGCCGCATCGAACGGATTGCGCAACACGATCGTGTCGTCGCGCTCCGCACCGGTCGTGATCATCGAAACCGGTGCACCCGCGACCGCTTCGACGCGCGCAATGAAATCCTGCGCGGCGCGCGGCAGCGCCGCACGTTCGCGTATCCCCTTCACGGTGCCGTGCCAGCCGTCGAACCGTTCGTACACAGGCTTCGCGCGCGACTGCGCATCGAGGCTCGCCGGCAGGTGGTCGACCCGCACGCCATCGAGTTCGTAGCCGACGCACAGCTCGATCGACTCGAAACCGTCGAGCACGTCGAGCTTGGTGAGCGCCAGCGAATCGATGCCCGAGATCCTGACGGCCTGACGCAACTGTGCGGCATCGAGCCATCCGCAGCGGCGCGGCCGGCCGGTATTCACGCCGAACTCCTGCCCGCGTGCGCGCAGCGTTTCGCCGGTCGCATCGGACAGCTCGGTGAGAAACGGGCCCCCGCCGACCCGCGTCGCATACGCCTTGGTGACGCCCAGCACGTGACCGAGCTTCGACGCGCCGAGCCCTGTCCCGGCCGCCGCCGCCGATGCAACGGTGCCGGACGACGTCACGAACGGGTACGTGCCCCAGTCGATGTCCAGCATCACGGCTTGCGACCCCTCGAACAGGACGCGCTCGCCGCGGTCGGTCGCATCGTTGAGATCGGCCCAGACGGGGCGCACGAACGGCAGGATCCGCGGCGCTAGGTCGACCAGCGTCGCCAGCATCGCGTCACGGGAATACGCGTCGAGCCCCAGGCCGCGGAACCACGCGTTGTGGTAATCGACGAGCACATCCAGTTTGGCAGCGAGTTGGCCCGGTTCCGCGAGATCGCCGACGCGCAGCCCGCGACGCCCGACCTTGTCCTCGTAGGCCGGCCCGATCCCGCGCAGCGTGGTGCCGATGGGCTCGCGGCGCAGACGCTCCTGAGCCTGGTCGATCGCGCGGTGGATCGGCAGCACCAGCGTCGCGTTCTCGGCGATCGACAGGTTGTCCGGCGTCACCGACAGCCCGAGTTCGGCCATCCGCCCGATTTCCGCGAGCAGCGCTTCCGGATCGAGCGCCACGCCGTTGCCGATCACGCCGCGCTTGCCGCGCACGACACCGCTCGGCAGCAGCGCGAGCTTGTACGTCTTGCCGCCGACGACCAGCGTATGTCCCGCATTGTGGCCGCCGTTGTAGCGTGCAACGAGATCGGCCTGTGCCGCCAGCCAGTCCACGACGCGCCCCTTACCTTCGTCGCCCCATTGGGCGCCCACGACCACCACGTTCGGCATGCTCCGCACTCCATGTGAGAAATTCAGACAATCGTTCGGCCGAGCTGGCCGTTTGTATGCCATATTGGCGGAGCTCAAGCACCCGATCAAACGATTAAACCTGAACTGTCGTGTGAATAAATATCACACGAAACGATGCCATGGCCCGACGACTCCCCCCGCTGAATTCGCTCCGTGCGTTCGAAGCCGCCGCGCGCCTCGGCAGTTTCACGCTGGCCGCCGACGAACTGTGCGTGACCCACGGCGCGATCAGCCGGCACGTGCAGCAACTGGAGTCGTGGCTCGGGCGGCCGCTGTTCGAACGCCATAACCGGCGGGTCGAACTGACCGACTCGGGCCGCGCGTATCTCGCCGAAGTCGGGGCGTCGTTCGACCGGATCGCGCTCGCCACCGCACAGCATTTCGGCCATGCGCAGCAGCGCGTGCTGCGCGTCAGCGCACCGGCGACATTTTCGTTGCGCTGGCTGGTGCCGAAGCTGTCGTCGTTCCAGGTTGCCCACCCGGCCATCGAGGTGCGCCTGTCGACGTCGAACGAGCCGATCGAAAAGCTGCGCGACAAGGTCGACCTGATCGTTCGCGGCGGCCCGCAGGCCATCGACGGTTACGTTGCCGAGGAATTCCTGTCAGAGGTTCGGCTGCCGGTGTGTGCGCCGAAACTGCTGGAGCGGCGGCCGTTGCGGACGCCCGCCGATCTCGCCGGCTTCACGCTGCTGCACGCGGCGACCTATCCCGGCATGTGGCCTGAATGGCTCGCGGCAGCCGGATATCCGAATCTCGTGCCGCGACACTCGCTCACGCTCGAGCATTTCTACCTGACGCTGCAAGGCGCGCTCGACGGGCTCGGCGTCGCGATGGGGCCGATCGCGCTCGTCGCAGACGACATCGCCGAAGGTCGGCTCGTACAACCGTTCAGCGAACCGGCGCTGCCGCCGTGGCGCTACTTCACGTACGTGGCCTCCGCACGCGCAAACGACGACGCGGTGCGGGCATTCAAGAACTGGCTGAAGGTGGCGGGAAACGCGGCGGCGCCGCTCGGGCAGAGCTGACCGCGTCGGTGTACGGGTCATGCGCGCCAAGACATGCAGGAATCCGAATCAAATAACGCAAGCGTATGGATTGTGTTTGCCTTCGTCGATCCCGGAAATGCTGCTTTCGATGTGCGCCGCGGGGCCGCGGCGCACGCGGCAAGCCTCGGATCGACCCGCGGCTTGCCGCCCGACGGCGCTTACTGACTGGCGCCGGCGGCTTTCTTCTCCGCGTTCTGCAGGTTCTGCGGATAGTTCGGATCATTGGCCGCCGGCTTGTAACCGGCGTCTTCGAGTTTCTTCAGTTCGGCGTTGTTCTTCGCACGCGCAGCCTTATGCTCTGCCTTGCGTTGGGCCCTGGCTGCCTTGCGTGCCTGGCTCTTCGCTGCCTTTGCGTCCTGTGCAGCGGGCGCGCTGGCGTCGGTCTGCGCAAACGCGGGAACTGCCGAGCCGAACAGGAACGCGGCTGCGGTAGCAGCCAGCGTGAGTTTTCTGATCTGGATTCGCATCGCTGAACTCTCTTTTCTGGTTTATCACGGATTGAAAGACCACGAGATACCGCCCCTGCCCCGATCGGTTGTCATGCCGTGTTCGGGACCTGTGCATCATAACCGCGTCTCGAAAAATGTGGTGCCAACGTGACAACGGAGTTGGGGATACACGTATGGGAGAAAACGTGGATGCCGTGCGACCGTCGTTGGCAGGACAGGAACTGTGTATCGCGCATCGGCGTGCGTTCGGATCGCGCCGTGGCGGCGACAGGAAACGATCGGTGTACCCGCGCTTCAGCGACGAGGATCGGTCACGTCCGCGCGGTGCGCTGCGACGCAAGTTGCCAATGACTGTTTCATAGGTGGTGTTGCCGGCATGCTCACGCTTGATATGACCGTTATCTGACCCATCAGGACCACAGCAGCAGCAGTCGAACTGTGCGACATGTTGCCCGTCGACGCGGTTCAAGCGACGGTTCCTCCCATAAACGGCCACGATTCGGCTTGCGGTGGTCAAGGCATGCACGATTGCATCGCCGCAGCGCGCAGCGTTCGATCCGGCAACCAATCGCCGCGCTGTGATGCCGAGAATGACCCGAGCCGGTAAAACTCGCCGCCGCGTGCTCCCGTATCTGCATGACGAAACGCACGGATGCGTTGCGTGCGGTGAAGACATCGGCCGGAATCACTTCACGACTACGCCGACGGTATCGTGCCGATGTCGCCATGCTCTTCTGGTGAACCCGGCACGCAGGGTGGTGATGTCGCGGCAATGCTTGCGAGCCGTCTGATCCTGTCCGGGAGCGCAGCGTGCTCGAGTCACAGGTTTTTCATTCTGCGACCTTATCCACCCGGCATCCTGGCGCGTGTTGCAGCCCGCACAGCATGCCGATACCTGTGGTCTTGCCTGATCAGTGAGCTTTTACGGGATTCGGACGCGTCGGAAGGTGAGAATGTTCGGGATCATCGCTCGAATCCGATTGCGGTGAGCTTCGTGATCGCCCGCATCTTCACTTTGGTTCGCGACGTGCGCCAGATCGCCCCAGGAGCTGGCGACGCGTGCAGACAGTGCCCGCCACCCAATTGATCTCCGGGAGGCCGTTCCCGAACCTCTGCTTGCGATTCGGCGGCACAGCTTTGATCTTCGGTTGGTGGCTCCAAAGGTAGAAATTTGGGAGCCCTGGGTGGCGAAGCACGTCGCGTCGATTTCCTCAGTGCACAGCCCGCAGGCTAAATTTGACGAGACGCGCGGATAGCCAAACGGAAAAACTTGTTCCCGGACAGGGAAGCCTGAGTGCAAAAAAACCCCCTTCGCTTGCCGTCTCGGATGATTTCAAACTGCTGTGAACGAAACCGAAGAGATCGGTGTTTCCGGGCGCTGATCGGTTTTGCCGGTCAATAACAGACACTGGGGAAGTCGCCGAACGGTTTTTTTGATCCCATAGATGGGAACCTGTGTCTGCAAACGGAGACTTTTCCCCCGTTTTTCTCCCATAGGTTTCTACGTTTCAGCCGATGTGAGTGTGTACTTACCTCTTCTGGAAGCCTTGTCGGGCCTGAAGCCTTTGCGGGACGAGGTGCCGAACCATTGCTTTCCACCCCTGAATCGAAGCATTGCGATGCTTGCTGCACCATAGACGGCTACCCATTGGTAGCGGTTTATGGGGTTCGTCTTTTTCTGGAAGCGCACGTGTGTTTACATCTTTTGTAAACCACGTTTACTTCTTTAACTACTTTTAGACGGCTCACAGCCTTATCCGATAAGGGTTTGACAGGTGTTCGGTACCCATTTATGGGAGCACAGGTGTAAGGGTCTGGGGTTTCAGGTCTGTGGATTTGGGGTTTGGGGTACCGGGTTGTGGGGGATCGGGGTTGTGGATATGGGGCAAGCGTACCCGGTTATGGGAAATCGGCCTGGAAACGCGTTGGGTAGTCGTCCATGGGAACGGCTGAAGGTAGCCTTTTATGGTGCGCTTTTTTCGATCCGTACATACAGGGGTGCACAGTGATTTTTCTCTGGTAGCCGGTTATGGGACGACTCAAAGGTAGCCGGTTATGGGTAGCATTTTGGGCTGCTCGATTGCATTTCTCCAAGATTGCCGGTGGCGGGTTCCCATGGACAGGATCGATGCCATGGACAGGTAACCAGTTATGGGGAAAACAATGGGTTGCCGTTTATGGGAGCAATGTCTACCTTCAGGGCCAAAATCAGCGCAGTCACTGTCGCCGTGCCTGGTCGATAGGTACCCTTCTGTGGGAATCGGTGAAGGTAGCAAGTTATGGGAAGAAAACGCGACTGTGCTGCACGGCACCATGAGTTTGCCCGACGATCTGGATTCTGCGTATTGGTTTCCCATGGATGGTTACCTTGCCGAGGGCAAATCTCGTGCCGGGTTTCCGTGTCCGGGTATGAAAGGTAGCGGCTTGTGGGAAGCATTTTGGTCGAAAGGTAGATGGATATGGGGTTCTACACAGATCGTCTGATCGCAAATTTTCCTTTTGGATCTGAAGCTTAGACTCGATAGTGCAAGTAAAGCGGGAACACGGGCGTTGCCCCTCGGCGCGAAAAGGTATAAAGTCCGCTCTCAACAAGGTGACCTTATCCGGACATTACGATGCCGCGCAAGCCCGCAAGCAAAGGCTCAGACAAACAGGTTTCGCTGTTTCAGACACCCGAGCCCCCCGACTTGCTGCGCAAGGCGGTCCAGGCGATTCATATCGCGCCCAAGTCCGGAAAGATCGGTCTGCAGCAGCGCAAGATGTTCAGCTCGCTGATCAAGAACGCGCTTCGGCAGGAGGCATTCGAGCCAGGCCGGACGAGCTTCTCGATCTCGATCGCGTCGCTTTCGCACGAGAGCGGGTTGAACAGCAACAACACGAAATACGTGAAGGACACGGTCAACTCGCTGATCAGTACCGTCGTCAACTGGGACTACCTGGCCGCGGATCGGTCGACGGTCTGGAAAGCGTCGGGCCTGCTCGCCGGCGCGGAGCTCGAGCAATCGGTGCTGAAGTACAGCTTCTCCGACCAGATTCGCAGCGAGTTGCTCAACCCGGAGATCTATGCACTGATCGATATGCGGATCGCCCGCGAGTTCCGGCGGTCGCACTCGCTCGCGTTGTGGGAAAACACGGTGCGCTACGAGGGGATCGGCATCACCGCTAAGATCCCGCTGCCGAAATTTCGTGACCTCATTCTCGGCCAGGACAAGGCGTCGCAGTCGTACAAGGAATACAAGCTGTTCAAGAGCAAGGTCCTGGTGCCGTGCATTCAGGAGGTGAACGAAGTTTCGGATCACACGCTCGAGTTGATCGAACACAAGTCCGGCCGGAGCGTGGAAGCCGTCCAGTTCAAGGTGACGCGCAAGCAGAGCGCCGATACGGTGGAGGATGGCGACGTCAAGAACGAAGCGCTGGTCGAGGAGGTCGCCAAGTTCGGCATTCCGCGTTCGGAAGCGCGCCGGCTGATCACGCAATACGGCGTACAGCGCATCAAGGCAGCGATTGCCTATACGCTCAATCGGACTACGAAGAAGAATGCGGCCCCGGTCGACAACGTGGCCGCGTATTTCCGCAAGGCGCTGACGCACGGCTACACGCTGGCCGACGGGCAGGGAACGGAGACGGCCGCACCGGCGAAGGAGTCTGCGCAGAGCAAGCAGGAGCAGATTCGCGACAAATATCTGGCGGCGAAGGTCGAGGAAGCCGGTGCGTACTTCCGCGAACTGGAGATCGACGACCAGACCAAGCTGATCGAGCGTTACAACGAGACGGTGGCAGGCTCGAAGGACCTGACGCTGTCGCCGAAGAAGAAGGCGAGCAAGCTCGCACAGACCAGCTTCTTCCGATGGCTCGCGCTGGATACGTGGGGCGAACCGACCTCGGACGATTTGCTGGAATTCCTGCTGAAAAGCAGTCTCGCAGGCAACTGAACGAGGCCTCGCAGCCGGGTGCGCGTCGCGCGCCGGACGTCGTCGTCCGGCTTCGCGGTGCAACGCGGGCGCGAGGCCTTCTGCTTTTCGTGCGTTACTGCTGTGTGGCCGTTGCCAGTTCGGCAACGTACGCGTCGATGACTGTCTTGAGCTTGTCGGCGAGCGCCTCCTGGTGCGATGCGTCGACGCCCTTGAGTTGCAGATCCAGACGGCCGTCCGGATAGGTCTTCAACTGGCCGATTGCTCGCGATTCGAGCGCGAAGTCGTGACGGACGCTGTAGCGCGTACGTCCCGCTTTCTTGCTGCCGTCGCTCTGCGCACGCAGGAAATTCTCGAGATCACGAACCGATTTTTTCCGGTCGATCACGGCCGTCAGCAGCCGGTCGGCCGTCGGCTCGCCCAGGCGCTCGAAGATCAGCTTCAGGAAGTACGCCGCCTGCAGGCCGACCACGTCGTTCGCGCTCGCCATCCGTTCCAGGAGTGTGTTCGGGAGTGCGTTGAGCGACAGTGTCTTGCTGATCGACGCCTTGTCCTTGCCGATCTTTTCCGCCAGCGTGTTCTGGTCGGAAAAGACCTGCTCGTCGAGGAGACGCTTCCACGCGACCGCATCGTCGAAGATCGTCTGGCGTTCGTGGTCGTGGTTCGCGCGATACGCGATCGTATAGAGCTGCTCGGGCGTGTGATCCGTGCGGAACGTGGCGTTGATGGTTTCATCGCCGTTGATGCTCGTCGCGCGGAGCCGGCGTTGCCCGTCGATCACCACGAGCTTGCCGGGAAACTCAGGGAGCCGCGTAACCTTGATCGGCTCGATCTGCCCTTCCCGTTTCAGCGTCAGGGCGAGCTCGTGCAGGCTCGACTCCGAGTAGAACACGCGCGGGTTGAACGGGTTCGGGATGCAGTCCTTGACCAGTACCTTCTGCGGCGCGCCAAGATCCGCCGTGCCGGCGGGCGTGGCCGCGGCCGGGGCGTTGGCGGGCGCCGTTTCGCCGACGACGTTCGGTGCGGCCGCCGGTTCGGGCAGCCGTGTTTCGAGGGCCGCATTTTCCTGCGCGAGCCCGCGCAGCAGGCCGGCTGCGAGATGCAGGTTGCCGGTCGGCTTCTTGTCTTTCGATGTGTCCTTAGCCATGGGCGGCTCCGGTAGCGCGCGTCGACGCGATGTATTGGGCCATTTCCGTGACCAGCTTTTCGATTTCCGCACGGGCTTCTTTCAGGCCCTTCAGGTATCGATTGTGATGATGGATCGTGGTGCCGAGCGCAAACGTCTGACGGTAGACCTCGCGTTGCGCGATCTGGCTGTCGAGTAGATGCTCCCCTATTTCTTCAGCCCGTAGAATTTTTAAAATTTCTTCACGCATTTTAGTTTTTCCATTGACGCTATTCAGCATTAATGCGGAAGAAAGACTCGGGTTACGGACGGACCGCATCGACTCGATCATGCGGATCATCGCGACGGTGCTGTAGAGATCGGCCGGCGACGGCGACAGCGGCACGAGGCAGAAATCGGCGACTTCGAGTACAGATGCAATTCGCGGATCTTCGAGGTTGCCGGGACAGTCGACCACGATTACGTCGAAGTTCGCGTCCTGCTTCTTGATCTCGCCGCCGATGCCGCGGCCGGCAGGGGCTAGCGAAAGCACTGTCATCGGCAGTGTGTTCTCGCCGCTCGTCACCCACCGGACGGACGTGCCCTGAGGGTCGGCGTCGATCAGGGCGACCTTGTTGCCGCCAGCTTCGAACGCGGCCGCGATATTGACGGAGATGGTTGTCTTCCCAGTCCCACCTTTTTGATTACTGACGGCGATCTTGAAAGCCATTAAATTCCTCCACGGAGTTTTGCGTAATATATGCAGCTGCCGTCAAAATGTCTAGAAAATACTTAGACTCGATGTATGTTTTTGTAATCGATGTGGTTGTCACGTGACAAGTGAGCCGAATGGCTAACAAGCCAATCGTGACTGACGATCGAGTAAAAATAGAATTGACGATCGCGGTCAAAAAAATACGTGCAAAGACCAAGGGAAAATTCGATGAACTTCAATGTCGATGGCGGAGTTGATCCGCAGAGGCTGATCGCTTGATCCCGCTTTGTCCCTGATGGCACTCGTTGTGTCTCCAGCAACTCGATTTCACGAATGTCGCCGGGAAACTCAGTTGTCACGTGACAAGTCGGGGGAATCTGATACTTCTCGATGCTATCCGACACCAGACGCTCTTTGATTTGGTCGTGTTTGCGGTCGTGGCGAGATCATTTCGACGCCCGACATCCGGTCTTTGGCGTGGTGCGGCGGCCTCGTGTGATGTGAGTTGTCACGTGACAATCGATTCGGGACGGGGGCAACGTCAGCACTTAGTCGCTTCTCGGGAAGAGTTTTGATCGGACTCCATCGAGCGTGACCAAGTAGATCGTCAATGAAGGGATCCGCAGCCGCCGGACGGTGCGAAATTCAGTTTCCTGGCCAGTTGGTTGGGGGTTGTTACGTGACAACTGGGGTGTCGTATCTGGGAACTGGGTGACGAAGTGGTACGTTTCATCGTATGTCGATCGATGCACATCTTTTCGAAGAGTCTGAATCATCAATCGGTTCGCAGATCCTGCGGGCTTATCGCGGACTATCCGCATTCACATCCCCCCCCGCGGACAGGACCGGTCAGCTTGCTGACCGGCGCTCTCGAATGCATATCGTGGGTGCACTTGATGTGACCCTTTTATTTGGGGGCGTTAGATCGACTTCATTGCATCCGTTGGCCGGCAGGGGAGGGTAAGGGTTTTGTCCCGCGTACCCTGCGTTCTGGCCAGTGCAGACAGGGGTTTCTACACGACAGTTATGCGTCCGAGGGCCGGCTTTGCGAAAAACTCCGCTGTCGAAGCTGCGCGACAACTCAAACGGGCCGGATCGTGAAACATTTTCAAGAAATGGGGTATTCCCGGAAATCCTTGTCCAGCAATGGCTTGCGCCATATTCTTCATGTTGTTTCACGCAAAATCAGCGAGATCGACCCTGTAAGTAGGGGCGTATGATCATTTCGTGTTCCGAATGCGAGCGTTCACGAGAAGATGCCATGAATTGTTTCGTTTGATACGTAATTCGTGGTTTTTAAAACAATTCATCCCTGGCCTGATGCCGAAGAGAAATCGAGTTGCTGAAAATCAGATCTGTCACGACTCGCTGTCAAGTCTCTGATTGGATGCACCGCGTCGATATTCAACGAGAGTTGTCACGTGACAACGCACATCCGGGTCGCACAATTCGTTCGATTGCATAGTGACGCGAGAATCCGGCACCTGAAAATTCGCAGCCAGGCGCCCGACAGACAGTAAGACGATGGGGTATTGAGGAGGGGGCGAAGTCCCTCACCAGTTCATGAGGTCCGCATGGGGCGGCTTGCATATGGCCGATCAATGATCGAGCGTTTGGACCGCGTCTGACTTCGCGAGGCGTCCACCCGCTACGCGATACTCAACTAAAGGTTCCTGGACGGCCGTCGAGCAATCACTCCTGAGCTGGCAAGATGCCCAAAAGCGCGCATCCCGCCACGCGCGTCCGCCTCAGCCGGATCGATCCCTTATGCGTGAAGCTGATTCACCCATTCTCCGGATACCGCCAAACTCGGCATCCAGCATCTCCGGTGCCGTCTCCGCGATCAATAAGTCGCCGCTACAGACAGAACGACCTCTGCTCCGCTCCGCAGGCTATCGATATCTCTTCGTGGAGAATTGCCGAACAACCGGCTGTATTCGCGATTGAACTGGGTCGGGCTCGCATATCCGACCCTGAACGATGCCGACGCGGCGTCGAGCCGTTCGGACAGCATCAGCCGGCGCGCTTCGTTGAGCCGTATCCATTTCTGGTATTGCAGCGGACTCATGCCGGTGAGCTGGCGGAAGTGGTGGTGGAACGTCGAACTGCTCATCTGAACCTGCGCCGCCAGATCGTCGACGCGCAGTGATTCGTCGTAATGGGTCCGCAACCACTGGATCGCCCGCGACACGCGGTTGCCCTGACTGCCGGCGGACGCGATCTGACGCAGACGGGCACCCTGGTTGCTCGTCAGCAGCCGATAGTAGATTTCCCGCTCGACGGACGGTGCAAGAACGGCAATGGCGTTCGGGTCATCCAGTAACGCCAGCAACCGGTTCACTGCGTCGTAGAGCGGTTCGGTCATATCGCCGACGACGAGGCCGCGGCCCGCAGGGGCTTCCTCGTGATCCGGTGCGACTTGCGCCATCAGTTCGGCCATGACGCGAAAATCAAGCTTGAGCCCGATTCCGAGAAACGGCCTTTCGCGGCTGGCCTCGATGACCTGCGTCGAACCTGGCAAGTCGAGCGACGTGATCAGAAAACGGTTGGCGTCGCAGAGATACACATCGCCGCTCTGAATGAGCCGCTTCGTGCCTTGAACGACGAGACCGAAGCTCGGCTCGACCATGCAGTCCATCGGCTGCGTTGCCGCCTCCCTTCGATGGAGGCTCAGGTTCGGAATGGCCGTGATGAGGTGGTCGACGCCTTCCGTCCATCTCGCGACACGCTCTGCTAGCGTTTGTCGCAAGTCGTTCTCCCGGCTTTGGCGGGTTGAGCGAGGGCCAGCAGGGTTGAATGCAGCGCTGGTGGCGTCGTCGACGTGTTGGCCGGGGGCGTATCGGGCGGGTGCCGGATGCATGACTTCTCTACTCAGTAATCGGATCTACAGGCAGGCACGTCGATGTGCGGGTACGCCGGAAATGCGCGTCCCGGAGCACGGCATTGCCGCGCTCCGGGAAAAATGCGCAACGTCCGGCGGGGCTACTTCGTCGCCTGCGATGCGCAAAGCGGCCAGCGGCGCGCTTTCGTGGCAACGGACGTCGCGCGCTCGTCCACCGTGCGCCACCACCGCTCGCCGCGATGCGGTTCGTTGAGAGCGAGGCGCTCGCCTATCCTGGGCGTCGACAGTTCGACGCCGCGCACGATCGCCAGCGCCGTGACGCGCTCGAACGGCTCGTGCCAGCGATGCATCGCGAGATCGAACGTGCCGTTGTGGATCGGGACCAGCCAGCGTCCGCGCAAATCGATGTGCGCCTGCACGGTTTCTTCTGGCTGCATGTGCACGTACGGCCAATGCGCATCGTATGCGCCTGTTTCGATCAGCGTGACGTCGAACGGCCCGAGGCGCTCGCCGATCGTTCGGAAACCGTCGAAATAGCCCGTGTCGCCGCTGAAGAACACGCGCAAGTCGTCGGCGACGATGACCCAGGACGCCCACAGCGTGCTGTTGCCGTCGAACAGGCTGCGCCCGGAAAAGTGCTGGGCAGGTGTCGCGGTCAGCGTCAGGCCGGCCACATCGACACTCTGCCACCAGTCGAGCTGACGGACTTTTTTCGCATCGATGCCCCATTCGATCAGGCGGTCGCCGACACCCAGCGTGGTCACGAACACATCGGTGGTTGCCGCAAGCGCGAGCACCGTGTCGCGGTCGAGGTGATCGTAATGATCGTGCGACAGGATCACACCGCGCAGCGGCGGCAGATCATCGAGCGCGATCGGCGGCGCATGGAAGCGCTTGGGGCCGACGCGCCGAAACGGCGACGCACGCTCTGCAAACACGGGATCGGTCAGCCAGAATTCGCCGCGCAGCTTGAGCAGCAGCGTCGAATGGCCAAGCCGGTACAGGCTGCGATCGGGGGCCGCGTCGAGTGCCGCGCGGGTCAGCGAATCGACGGGCAGCACGCCCGCAGGCACGGTATGGCGTGGCTTGTTGAACAGCATGGTCCAGGCGATTCCGAGCGTTTTGCCCAATCCCTCGACCGGACGCGGCGCGACATTGCTGAAGCGCTCGCCATTGTGTTGCGGCGAGCCGCCAGACTGCGCGCGGCCGCGTCGGGCGGCCGCAAAACCCAGAATGCGATGAATCAAAACGAGAGGCGATGCCATGTCGGTTCGTCCGGCGGATAAAGTAAACTAAACAGTGTAGTTTATTCTTGGGATAAGTAAACTGCCCGGTGTAAAATTTCTGAATGGATACCAGCACTCCCCCTCAGCGCCTGACCGACCGAAAGCGCGCGGCCATCGTCGACGCGGCCATCGAGGAATTTCTCGCGTCAGGCTACGACGCGACCAGCATGGACCGCATCGCCGCGCGTGCGGACGTGTCGAAGCGAACCGTCTACAACCACTTCCCGGGAAAGGAAACGTTGTTCGCTGCGATCCTGCAAAAATTGTGGGATGCAACCCGAACGGGCAGCTCGCCCACCTATCGGGCCGACGTGCCGCTGCGCGAACAATTGCTCGCGTTGCTGGATCGCAAAATGCGCCTGCTCAGCGACGAGGCATTTCTCTCGCTCGCACGCGTCGCAATCGGTGCGGCCATCCATTCGCCGGAACGTGCGCGCGACATGGTCGAGCGTCTCGGCGAGCGCGAGGAAGACATGACGGTCTGGGTGCGGACGGCCGCAGCGGCCGGACGCCTGTCGGTCACCGATCCGGTGTTTGCCGCGCATCAGCTGCACGGTATCGTGAAGGTATTCGCGTTCTGGCCGCAGATAACGATGGGCCAGCCGCCGCTCGAGGCGCCGGAGCAACAAAAGGTCGCCGAATCCGCTGCCGACATGTTTCTCGCGTACTACGCGCGACCGGAAGACACCGACGCATCGCGCGCCACAACGGACTGATCGTGCATCCGGTCGAACTTGCGCGAATCGAAGCCGGTGCGATCGCACGATCGATGCGTGCGGGGCACCGACGAGCCGGAAAGCCGGCAGATCCGAGGAAGCGAACGAGGAGCGGCCTCATGGGATCGCTGGCCATCCAGCGGGAACCCGCGATGCCGCCGGCATACCTGAAACCGAACGCGAGTGACGACGAATGAAGACGCTGTTGATCGTCTATCACACGATGACCGGAGGCACGCAACAGATGGCTGAAGCGGCTGCCGGCGCGGCGCGCGAGCAACCCGGCGTCGACGTCAGGCTGCAGCGCGCGGACGCCACGAGCGCCGCCGACGTGCTGGCCGCCGACGCGTACCTGTTTGCAACGCCGGAGAATCTCGCGGCAATGTCCGGGCTGATGAAGGATTTCTTCGACCGCTGCTACTACGCGGCGCTCGATCGCGTGAACGGCCGCCCGTATGCGGTGATGATCTGCGCCGGAAGCGATGGGCAGAACGCGTTGCGTCAGATCGACCGGATCGCGACTGGATGGCGGTTGAAGAACGTGGCGCCGGGCCTGATCGTCTGTACGCACGCGCAGACGCCGGAACGCATCCTCGCGGCGAAGACGATCGACGGCGACGATCTCGCGCGCTGCGCCGAGCTGGGTGCCGGTCTTGCGGCGGGACTTGCGCTGGGCGTTTTCTGATGGCCGGTGCGGTGGCAGCGACGACCGGTTGGGGCGAGGCCCGATCGACGCACGTTTGGGCACGCGACACATGCGTGCTGCGGCGACGGGACTGGCCGAATACCTGACCCTTAGCCGCCCGTTACCGTCGTCGAAGGCCGGTGGTATTCGGGCCAAAGGCGTTTCACGAGATCGCGCGATGCGCCATAGGCATGGCAGCTGTCGATCTTGAGCGGTTTTCCGTCGCTGTCGCGGCCCTCGAGCGACGACTTTCGCATGCCGACCATCGTCTGATAGGCCGTGGTGGCGATCGGGCCGAGCAATTCCTTAAGGTGCGTGCACGTATCGCAGGATGGCAGGCGCTTGCGGACCTCGCTGTTCCAGCCGGCACCGATGCTCAGTCCGACGAGCGCTTGCAGCGAGTCGCCACCGCCCGGACACTGCGCATACGGATGCGACCGGAGGAACGTGGATACGGCGCGGACGACCATGTCGGCGTCGAAGACCAGCGTCACCCCGAGGTCGTGGATCGGCGACAGCGCAGCGACCGTCCGCGTGCCGCCCGGCGGCGTGAAATCGAAGGTCTTGCGGTCCGCGAGGCAGGCCGTCACTTCGAACTGGCCGTCGCTGCGCCGATAGCCGCGCATGTCGATCTGCCGATGGTGAATTTCCTCGCGCGTGATGCCGTCGGGCGGGATGTCGTGGGGGGGAACCATGTATCTGCTCCGTTTCGTACAACCGGTTCTCTTTTGCAGCCAGGCGGGATGTCAGCGGCTCGCCGCGGGCGCCGCGAAACGGGCCGAGGTACGCTGCCGACGACATCGATCCGGCCATACTACGCACTTTCCGTAATCTTCGTACGCCACGGGATCGATGTGGACGCAACGAGTCATGTGCGGGCACCGCTGCGGTCGAATGGGCACGGCACCAGCGCCGATCCATCGCCGTGATCGGCGATTCGCACGCAGCCGACGCCGCAGCCCGGGATTCCGAATGGCAGCCGAAGGCCGCGACGTACCGATGCGGCACGATTGCGTTCGACGTCGCAGGGCGGAACACCACGCATGGAGCGTCGATCCGCGCCGCCGGGGCAACCGCAGTGCGCAAGATGGCCCCGATTTTCGCTGTCGAGGGTGAACGACGTGACTTCCGGAAACGTATCCATATAATGCGCAACACGGCCGCATGGACGCATTTCCGGTGCCCCGAATCGGGCCAATGCAGACCGGCGAGTCAACCGGCCGTCGCGCGTACCGGTATACTTCCCTCCTGCCTTGTCCGGCATCGTGGCCGGGTGCCTGAAAACAGAGTGGCGTGCGCGATGCGGCCCCGTCGTGTTCCGCATCGGCGGCAGACGGGTCGCCCGCATGGCGGCGAAGCTTTTACGCCGCGCGGCATGGCCGCACGAACCACACCTTATATTCCTGGTGGATTGAATTTATGGGTTTTGAACAACTTGCCGAATTGCGGGCGCAGCTCGCAGCGAAGGCCAAGCAGGAGCGCAACGCGAAGCGGCCGGCAGCGCCGGCGGACACCGGCGCGAAGCCGAAGTCCGGCGACCAGCCGCAGCGTGGCGCCAAGCCGGCTGCCGCCGGCGCCAAGGCAAAAGCACCGCACCGCGCGAAGCCCGCGTCGGCGAAGCCGTCCGCGCCGGTCGATCCGGTCATCGTTGCGATCGGCAAACTGCAACGTAAGTTTCCGCACGCGTTCCCGAAGAATCCGGCCCCCAAAGTGCCGCTCAAGGTCGGCATCTGGGACGACCTCGCGCGCGAAGCACAGGCCGTCGGGCTCAGCGAAGCCGAACTGCGCGACGCGATGTCGACGTGGTGCCGCGGCAACCGCTACTGGTCGTGCCTCGTCGAAGACGCGGTGCGGGTCGATCTGCAGGGCAACGAAGCCGGGCGCGTCACGCATGACGACGCAGCGCGGGCGCGCCGCCTGAAGGCGCGTCGCCCCGGCAACAAGGGCGCGGGGCAATCAGCCAAGGGCGCACAGCAGCAGCCGAAGGCCGAGCAGCAGGCCGAGGCCGCCGCCGAGCCGCAACCGGCAAACGTGGAAGCGCAAGCCGACGCCGCGCCGCAGGTCGAGCAGCAAACGGCCGGAAACGAGTAATCCGTACCGCGCCGCTGCATCCCGCACGGCGCCGATCCGCATGCAGATTGCCTGCGGTGAATGCACGACAGACTGGCCTGCCTCGACCGAGGCAGGTCAGGACTGCTCCCAACGGCACTCGACGTGCCGTGCCGTGATCTCTCCCGCCTCGAACACACCACGCGACCGGACGAAGCACGTTCGCCGATCGGCGCTGCATGGACGATGTTTCGACATTGTCGTTTCCGCGTGGACGGTACGCCTATCCTGAATGTCGCGATGCTACATTCAATTAATTCGTTTTCCTGAAATATAGAAAGGCCGGAACCATGGATTGGCGGGTGGGCGCTCGCGTTCGGCTGTCATGACATGATGTCGCGCGATAATCCCGGCGGGGTCGTCGGGTCGCGTGCAAGCTGGCCGGTGCGATGCAGCTTGCATTCCGAAAGGTACGGAAAGTCGACTGCGACACAACCCGAAGCCACGGCCCACGCGTTTCACCCTCAATTCAAACCGGATCATGCACTCGAGACATTCCGCGATTCTCGTCGCGCTCATTGCGGCCGCGCTGTTCGGCGCCGCGACACCCCTCGCCAAGGCGCTGATCGGCGCGATGTCGCCATTCATGGTCGCCGGCCTGTTCTATCTCGGCAGCGGCGTCGGGCTCGGTATCGGGATCCTGCTTCGCCGCCTGCACAACCGTCATGCACCGGTCGCGGACGCCGCGCCGCTGCAGCGCGCCGACCTGCCGTGGCTGGCCGGCGCGATCGCGGCGGGCGGGGTGGCCGGCCCGGCTTTGCTGATGCTCGGGCTGTCGAGCACGCCCGCGGCGACGAGCGCGCTGCTGCTCAATCTCGAAGGCGTGCTGACGGCCGTCATCGCATGGGTCGTGTTTCGCGAGAACGTGGATTCGCAGGTGTTCCTCGGAATGGTCGCGATCGTCGCCGGCGGCACGCTGCTGTCGTGGACGCCGGGCCGGGCCGGCGTGCCGGTCGGCGCGTTGCTGATCGTCGGCGCATGTCTGTGCTGGGCGGTCGACAACAACCTGACCCGCAAGGTCGCCGCGAACGACGCGATGATCATCGCGTGCGTGAAGGGGCTGATCGCCGGACCCGTCAACATCGGCATCGCGCTGGCCACCGGCGCGACGCTGCCGGCCATCCCGGTCACGGCTGCCGCGATGCTGACGGGGTTAGGCGGCTACGGAATCAGCCTCGTGCTGTTCGTCGTCGCGCTGCGTCATCTCGGCAGCGCACGCACGGGCGCGTATTTCTCGATCGCGCCGTTGTTCGGTGTCGTACTGTCGCTGCTGATCTGGCCCGCGCTGCCGCCCGCGACGTTCTGGATCGCCGCCGCGTTGATGGCGCTCGGCATCTGGCTGCACGTTCGCGAACGGCATGAACACACGCACGCGCACGAGCGGCTCGAGCACACGCACCGGCATCGGCACGACGAACATCACCAGCATGCGCACGATTTCGCGTACGACGGCAACGAACCGCATACGCATCCGCACGTGCATCTGCCGATCACACACAGCCATGCGCATTTTCCGGACATTCATCACCGGCACCGGCATTGACCGCGCCATGAGCAGCAGGCGATACGGTTCGCAAGGTAACCGTTTATGGGGCGTGCGCCGCATTGTGCGCACGGTTGTTTTCAGCGCCGCCCGATCGCGGCAGCTACAGCGCGTGCGGGCCTAGTCATCGGTCTGGATCAGCCGGATCAGCGAACCGTCCGGATCGATCAGTGCGCCGACCGTGCCGCCCCAGGCTTCACGCGCCGGCCGGTGCGCGCGTGGCCAGCCGGTCGCTTGTTCCGGAACGCCGGCGGCGAGCACGTCGTCGAAGAAGGTGCCGACGTCCGCGAGCCGAAAGCAGCAACTGAACCAGCTCGTTGCCGGATCGAGTTCGGGGTGCGGGAAGAATTCCAGCAACAGGTTTCCGCGCTTGAGGATCATCCAGCCGTCGTCGCGCCAGGTTTCAGCGAACCCCAGTCTCTCGTAGAAGCGGGATGTGACTTCGAAATCGCGCGATGGCAGGTTGGGGCTCGCTATATCGGTCAAGGCGGTTTCTCCAGTTGGCGATGCGACGAATCGAATGGGCAGCTTGGGTCGCCGCGGTGACTATCGCGCGTGAGGAAAGCAGAAGCCGAAATCCTCGCAGCCCGGGCACCCGGGGGCAGGGTCCGGCGGCACATCGAGCGAGGCGGCCACTTCCTGTGCGAGGAATTTCTTCCAGCGCAGGTGAGCGATGTTGCGCGCGGCCAGCGCGGGGAAATAGCGATCGAGCATCGCGGATACCGCGTCGCGCCCGTCGAGCCCGAGGTCGCGCCACAGATGATCGGGGCGCAGGCAGGCGTGCGCGATGATCGACGCGAGACAGCTGGCGTCGTCACGGCCGGCGGCGGGATTCGCGTCGTCCATCAGCCGCGCGTGCAGCGTCCCGACGAACGCCGCGTGAGTGGCGGGCAGCAGTGTCATCGCGGCCGTCGGCATGAGTGCCGCGACATCGGTTGCAGGCAGGCGCGGAAACTGCCGCGCCAGCAGGCCGGCCAACTGCGGACGAGAGAGGCCGAGCAGCGCGAGTTCGTCGCGGCGCGCGCGTGCCGCAACGAGCGCGCCGAACAGGCGTGCGTCGGGCGTATCGGCGCTGGCCGCCGCGGACAGCAGCGACCGCAGCGCCCGTTGGCGAGCGTGATCGCGCTCGGCTGTCATCGTGTGCATCGGCCCGACAGCGGTACGGCGCGATCCGCGTGAATGCGCCGTGCCAAACGGATCGCCATCGCGATCGTCACGCGTTCATTCGACGCCGACGATCACGCTCGATGCCTTGAAGATCGCGGACGCAGCCGTGCCGCTCGCGAGGCCGAGGCGATCGACGCTGTCGTTGGTGACGATCGCGACGAGTTCGGCGCCGCCCGCTGCCTTGATCACGACTTCAGAATTGACCGCGCCTTTCGCGACCGACGATACCGTGCCCGCGACGCAGTTGCGGGCCGACACCTTGCTGCTGTCGACGTCGACCATCACGATGACCGAAGAAGCCTTCACGAGTGCGAATGCCTTCGAGCCGGCCGCGAGGCCCAGCGAAGCCGCGCTGCCGTGAGTGATCACGGCGACGATGTCGAGGCCGCCCTGCGTGCGAAGCGTGATTTCGTCGTTGACGGCACCGGTCTTGACGGCGCTGACCTGGCCGGCGAAATGGTTGCGGGCGCTGGTTCGCATGATGGATCTCCGGAAAATGAGCTGCCCGACGGGCGGTGGGTGAAAGACGGGAAATCGCGGACGAGTTTACCTTCAATGCCGGCGAAATGCGGCTCGGGTTTGCGATGCCCGGCATTCCGGTTGCGAGCGGTCGCACGGTTGCCCGGCTTGCCATTCGCCGGAAGCTTCCGGCGAGCCCGGCGCGGCTTCGCGCACCTGTCCGGCGAGTAGAGCGGCGGCGTCATGGTCGTCCCGCAATCCATGCTGTGCGGGACGACGCGGGACGACGCGAGGCGTCCGGCCGTTTGCGGCCAGCGCGCCTAGCTGCGCTTCGATGTGCTGCGCGGTGCCTTGCGGGCCGGGCTGGCCGGCGTCTCGCCCAGCGCGACGAGTGCATCGGTCAGTTGCGCCATGTGTTTCGCCATCGATCGCGGGTCGCCCGACTGCAACGACACGAAAGCGCCGTCGAAACCCATCATCCCGAAGTACGCGAGATCGTCCGCGGTGGCGGCGGACATCGCCTTGCCATCCTCGCCGAACGCGTTGCGAATCATCTCGCGCATGTAGTCGCGGCCTTCGTTGCGTACGTCGACGACGGTCTGCATCGCTTCCGGCTCCGCAGCCTCGTTGCTCATGACCATCACGAACAGCAGGCGCAGGAAATTCTCGCGGTGCAGGAAGACCTCGCCGGTCTTCTGCAGATACCAGCCCAGCCGCTCGCGCGGCGTGCCGTCGGGCGGGTTCTCGTGCGCATTGCGCATCGCATCGAAAAAGCCCCGCGCGCCTTGCGCCATCACTTCCGCGAGCAACCCTGCCTTGGAGCCGAAGTGATGGTAGATCGCGCTCTTCGGGATGCCGGTCGCCTCGACCAGCGCCGACATCGATGTGCCGGCATAGCCATAGGCCGACATGACGCGAGCCGCCGCGTCGAGGATTTCCTGGCGTGATTTCTGACCGCGCCGGTTACCGATTTGTTGTGGATTGTCCATTCCAAAAGTATACGCTCCCCAACTATTGTACCGATCAGTCCAATACTCGTTTTCCCTAGATTTCCAGTTTTGGACCTATCGGTACAATTCCGTCATCGAAGGTGTGGGCCGCCACACCGCGTGGCGAACGCACTACAGGAGAAGGAGACACCCCATGACTCACGAGTACGACGCCGACGTTGCGATCGTTGGCTATGGACCGACCGGCGTCATCGCCGCGCTCACGCTGGCCCGGCACGGCATTTCCTGCGTGGCGTTCGAACGACACCGCGAGATCTACCCGCGGGCGCGGGCGGTGACGGTCAACGACTGGACGATGCGGATCTTCCAGAATCTCGGCGTCGACGAAGCGGTGCTGAAGCACATCGATCCGCAGCGGGCGCTGCGCTGGATGCGCTACGACGGCACCGAAATCATGCGCATCGAACACCCGCCGTCGACGCTCGGCATCAAGCCGCGCTTCTTCAACATCTATCAGCCGACGATGGAAGCGGCCTTGCGCGAGTGCGCGGCGAAGTACGAACGCGAAATCGACGTGCGCTACGGCTTCGAGGTGGTCTCGCTGACGCAGGACGACGCGGGCGTCACCGTGCGCACGAGAAACACGGCCACCGGCGACACGAACGACACACGCGTGCGCTACGTGATCGGGTGCGACGGCGGGAGCAGCGCGACGCGCGGCATGCTCGGCATCAAGCTGCTCGGCGATACGCTGGACGTGCAGTGGATCGTGATCGACTGCCGCGTGAAGCGCTGGTGGCCGGATCGCAACCTGCTGACCTTCTGGTCCGACAAGGAGCGGCCCGTGGTCGATATTGCGCTGTCCGGCGGCAATCATCGCTGGGAACTGCCGCTCAAGCCCGGCGAAAGCGAGGCCGATTTCTCGACCCACGAGCAGGTCTGGCCGCTGCTGAAGGCGCTTGGCGTAAGCGAGGACGACGTCGAGATCCATCAGTACGCGTTCTACCGGCATCACACGCGCATGGCCGATACGTGGCGCGCCGGCCGCGCGTTTCTCGCCGGCGACGCGGCGCACCTGATGCCGCCATGGGCCGGCGCCGGCATGCAGACCGGCATGCGCGATGCGTTCGATCTCGGCTGGAAACTTTCTGGTGTGCTGAACGGTACGTTGTCCGAAGATTTTCTCGATACCTACGAAACGGAACGCCGGCCGAACGCGACGTTCTACACGCAGCTCGCTGTTCAGCTCGGCCGCATCATCAAACAGGAGCTGACGGAGGACGAGCAGGCCGCACTTGCCGCGCCGCCCACCCCGGACGCGCCCGAGCCGCCGTTGATTGCGCCGCCCGTGCTCGCGGCCGGATGGCTGCGCGGCCCGCTCGGTGGCGCGAGCGTTGTCGGCCGGATGGTGCCGCAGCCGGTGGTGGGCGACAACCGCGGTGCGATGGCGCGGCTGGACGACCTGCTGGGTGACGGCTTCGTACTCCTTGGCGACGACGTCGATCCGGCCAGCCTGCTCAGCGCCGACGAGAAGGCGGCATGGGACCGGCTGGGCGCGCGCTATATCGCCGTGCGCCAGCAACATGAGCATACGCAGGGCCCCGACGAATTCGTCGATCTCGACGGCGTGCTGCAGCCGTGGCTGCGCAAGTTCGGCGCACGCGCGGTCGCGCTGCGGCCGGACCGCTTCGTCGCGGCCGCCGACGTGAGCGGCCTCGCCGTACCCGGTCACACCGTCAGTCGATGCGGGACGAATCAATGAAGGAGAGCAGGATGAGTACAGTGACGGAACTCGGATACGTCGGCATCGAGGCAAGCGATCTTGCCGCGTGGGAGCGCTTCGCGGCCGGCTTGCTCGGCATGCAGGTCGGCCGCCGCACCGACGACATGCTGAGCTTGCGGATGGACGACGCGGCGCATCGCTGGATCATCGTTCGGGGCCGCGCCGACGATCTCGCGTTCACCGGTTTCGGTTGTGCGACGGACGCGGATCTCGATGCGATCGTCGGCCGGCTGCGCGCGGCCGGCAACGACGTCGTCGAAGGCGACGCGCAGTTGTGCGCGCAACGGTCGGTTCGCCGCCTCGCCGTGACGACCGATCCGCTGGGCAACTGCGTCGAGCTCTATGTCGGGCTGGCCGCCGCCGATGCGCCGTTCGAGTCGCCGCAACGCGTGTCGCGCTTCGTCACCGGCGGAATCGGCGCGGGTCATCAGGTGCTGATCGAGAACGGCGTGGACCGTCGCGTGCTTGTCGACTGGTACGGGCTGCTCGGCTTTCGCACGACGGACGTCATCGACGAGGAGGTGGCGCCCGGCATCGTGGCCAGCGTGGCGTTCCTGCGCTGCAACCCGCGTCATCACACCGTCGCGTTCGCGAACATGCCGTTCGGCAAGCGCATGCATCACTTCATGATCGAAGCCGCCGATCTCGGCGACGTCGGGCTCGCGCATGACCGCTGCCTCGAAGCGAAGCAGCCGCTCGAGATGAGCCTCGGCATGCACCCCAACGACCGGATGTTCAGCTTCTACGTTCGTACGCCGTCGGGCTTCAACGTCGAGTTCGGCTGGGGCGGGCTCGTCATCGACGAAGCCAGCTGGGAGGTTCAGCACCTGGACCGGCTCAGTACCTGGGGGCATCGTCCCCCGCACGTCGTCGCGGACCTGCTGCGCGGCTGACGCCCCACGCGCGACCGCAACGTCGCTGCGACACACCTCAATCACGTTCGGGAAGGAAACCATCATGGCGCTTACCCAGGCTCAGACCAGCCGCACCGTCAAGACACGGGACTGGCAACTCCATTACCACGAGGCCGGCAGCGGTCATCCCGTGATCCTGCTGCACGGCAGCGGCCCGGGCGCAACGGGATGGAGCAACTTCAGCGGCAACATCGATGCACTCGCGAAGCAGTTCCACGTATACGCCGTCGACATGCCCGGCTGGGGGCAATCGGATCCGGCGACGGTCGACCAGCTCGATCATGTCGACGCGGCGATCCAGTTCATGGATGCGCTGGGCATCGAGCGGGCCGCGTTCGTCGGCAATTCGATGGGCGGCCAGACGTCGTTGCGGCTCGCGACCGAGCATCCGGAACGCATCACGCACCTCGTGACGATGGGGCCGCCGGTGGGCCGCATGCCGACGCTGTTCGGCGCGGGCGACGGCCCGTCCGAAGGGCTCAAGGTACTGATCCAGGCGTACCGCGATCCGTCGCCGGAGCACATGCGCCGGCTGGTGGAGATCATGGTGTACGACAAGGCGCGCTTTGCGACGGCGGAACTGTGCCAGGCCCGTTCGGATGCCGCGCTGCGGCGCCCCAAGCACCTGAGCAACTACGTGGCTGGCCTGCCGGCCGGTGCGCCGCTGCCGAAGTGGGTGAAGCCCGAACTGCTGCCGGCGATCAAGACGCCCACGCTGCTGATCCACGGGCGCGACGATCGCGTGGTGTCGTTCGAGACGTCGCTGTATCTGCTCGCGAACATTCCGGATTCGCGTCTCGTGCTGCTGAACCGGTGCGGGCACTGGGCAATGATCGAGCATCCGGACGAGTTCAACCGCCTGGTCGCCGATTTCATCGCGAACGCATGATGGGCATGCGCGATTCCAGTTCAACACCGACCGATTGCGGGAGAACCTTGAAGATGCCGGATTCCGAAGTCATCAATACGCTGGCCGCGCGCCTCCGTCACGCGGAGGCGCAATGCCGCGCGACAACACCGGTGCGCGGCGAGATCGCAACCGATGACGGTGCGGCCGCGTATGCGGTGCAGCAAGCGAATGTCGACCTGCGGGTCCGAAACGGCGAGCGCATCGTGGGGCGCAAGATCGGCCTGACGTCACTCGCGGTGCAGCAGCAGCTCGGCGTCGACCAGCCCGATTTCGGCACGCTGTTCGCGTCGATGGCGGCGGGCGACGCCGAACCGATGCGACTGTCGAAGCTGATCCAGCCGAAGGTCGAAGCGGAGATCGCACTCGTGCTCGAGCACGACCTCGTGCACGAGAAGCACACGTTCGCCGACCTGCAGCGTGCGTGCGCGTATGCGCTTGCGGCGATCGAGGTCGTCGACAGCCGGATCGCAGACTGGGACATTCGCTTCGCCGACACCGTCGCGGACAACGCGTCGAGCGCGCGCTTCGTGCTCGGCACCCGGCCCGTGCCGCTGAAGGATGTCGATCTCGCCGGCTGCGAGATGACGCTGTCGTCGGACGGCGACGTGCTGTCGCGCGGCAACGGTGCTGCCTGCCTCGGCAATCCGCTGAACGCGGCCGTGTGGCTTGCCGACCGGATGGTGCGGCTCGGCACGCCGCTGCGCGCGGGCGATGTGATCCTGACCGGCGCGCTCGGGCCGATGGTCGCCGTTCGATCGGCGGGCACGTTCGTCGCGCATGTTGCCGGCCTCGGCGACGTACGAGCGACTTTCATCGATTGAGGATTTTCATGAGCCATCCGAAACTCAAGGCCGCGATCATCGGCTCGGGCAACATCGGCACCGACCTGATGATCAAGATCATGCGACATGCGCGGCATCTCGACGTTGCCGCGATGGTCGGTATCGACCCGGCGTCAGACGGCCTGGCGCGTGCGGCGCGCCTCGGTGTCGCGACGACGCACGAAGGCGTCGAGGGCCTCGCGCGATTGCCGGAGTTCGACGATATCGACTTCGTGTTCGATGCGACCTCGGCCGGCGCGCACGTGAAGAACGACGCATTTCTGCGTGCACTGAAGCCCGGCATTCGCTGCATCGACCTGACACCCGCGGCGATCGGCCCGTACTGCGTGCCGGTCGTCAATCTCGACGCGCATCTCGACGCGCCGAACGTGAACATGGTGACCTGCGGCGGCCAGGCGACGATTCCGATGGTCGCGGCCGTATCGCGCGTCGCGAAAGCGCACTACGCGGAGATCGTCGCGTCGATCAGCAGCAAGTCGGCCGGGCCCGGCACGCGCGCGAACATCGACGAATTCACCGAGACGACGTCGAAGGCGATCGAAGCAGTGGGCGGCGCGGCGCACGGCAAGGCCATCATCATCCTGAATCCGGCCGAGCCGCCGGTGATGATGCGCGACACCGTCTATGTGCTGTCGGAGTTGGCCGACGAAGCGCGGATCGCCGCGTCGGTGGACGAGATGGCCCGCGCGGTACAGGCGTACGTGCCGGGCTATCGCCTGAAGCAGGCGGTGCAGTTCGACGTGATCCCGGCGTCCGCGCCGCTCGACATTCCGGGCCTCGGCCGCATGAGCGGGCTGAAGACCTCGATCTTCGTCGAGGTGGAGGGTGCCGCGCATTACCTGCCGGCATATGCGGGCAATCTCGACATCATGACGTCCGCCGCACTCGCGACCGCCGAGCGCATGGCGCAGTCGCTGCAGCGCGCGAGCGCGTAACGGGACCTTCATCATGAGCAAGAAACTCTATATCTCCGACGTCACGTTGCGCGACGGCATGCATGCGATCCGGCATCGGTATTCGATCGACGACGTGCAGGCGATCGCTCGCGCGCTCGATGCCGCACGGGTCGACAGCATCGAGGTCGCGCACGGCGACGGCCTGCAAGGATCGAGCTTCAACTACGGGTTCGGCGCGCATGGCGATCCAGAATGGATCGCGGCCGCGGCGGATGTCGTCACGCACGCGAAGATCGCGACGTTGCTGATTCCGGGCATCGGCACGATCCACGACCTGAAGGCTGCCTACGATGCAGGCGCGCGCGTCGTGCGTGTCGCGACGCACTGCACCGAGGCCGACATTTCGAAGCAGCACATCGAGCATGCACGCGCACTCGGGATGGACACGGTCGGCTTCCTGATGATGAGCCACATGACGACGCCGGACCGGCTGGCCATCGAGGCGAGGAAAATGGAAAGCTACGGCGCGACCTGCATCTACGTGGTCGATTCCGGCGGCGCGATGAACATGAACGATGTGCGCGACCGCTTCCGTGCGATCAAGGCCGTGCTGAATCCCGACACGCAGACGGGCATGCATGCGCACCACAACCTGAGCCTCGGCGTCGCGAACTCGATCGTCGCCGTCGAGGAAGGCTGCGACCGGATCGATGCGAGTCTTGCCGGGATGGGGGCGGGTGCCGGCAACGCGCCGCTCGAAGTGTTCGTCGCGGCAGCCGAGCGCCTGGGCTGGGATCACGGCACGGATCTTCACCTGCTGATGGACGCGGCCGACGACATCGTGCGTCCGTTGCAGGATCGGCCGGTTCGCGTGGATCGCGAGACGCTCGCGCTCGGCTATGCCGGCGTCTATTCGAGTTTCCTTCGCCATTCGGAAGCGGCGGCGCGGAAGTACGGGCTGAAGGCGGTCGATATTCTGGTCGAGCTCGGCAAGCGCCGGATGGTCGGCGGGCAGGAGGACATGATCGTCGACGTCGCGCTGGATCTTCTCAATACGCGTTCCACCGCTCGATAGCGGTTCGATCACGAAGCAGTCGTGCCTGTCCGCGCAGGACAGGCACTGCCGGCACGCATCGTTTCGATGCGGCAGTACGAAAATAATAATCAATATAACTAAATAAACTGGAAATCAGGTCAATGGAGACGAGCAATGAAAAGTATGGTCTGGCTGGGAATCGCGCTGGGCGCTTCGGCATGCATGCACGACGCACAGGCGCGAACGGGTAGCAGCGTCGCGCTGTATGGTTTTCTGGATGCGGGCATCACCTACATCGGCAATTCGGGCGGGCACGGCAACCTGAAGTTCGACGACGGCATCATGGCACCCAATCTGCTGGGTATCCGGGGGGACGAGGATCTCGGTGGCGGCACGCACGCGGTCTTCGATCTCGTCAGCCAGATCGCGGTCGGAACGGGGGCGATCCAGCCGCCCGGCAAAGGCCTGTTCGGGCGCAACGCCTGGGTCGGGTTGACCGACGACCGGTTCGGGTCGATCAAGTTCGGCAACCAGTACGACTTCATGATCGACTCGCTGTTCTTCGGCCGCACCGATGCGGCGTTTGCAGTCGGCGGCCTGTACGGTTTTCGCGCGGGCCCTTTCCAGAAAATCGCGCTTCCGTACAACCCGCCTTACGCGGCCCAGTTCGACTGGGACCGGATGTCCGGCCAGACGGTGGCGAACTCGGTCAAGTATCAGTCGCCGTCCCTCTACGGCTTCCGGATGGGCGCGATGTACGGGTTCGGCGGTGTGCCCGGATCGATGGGAAGCGGAAACAGCGTCAGTGCCGGCCTGAACTACGATCACGGCGCGTTCGGTGCCGCCGCCGCGTTCATCGAAGTCAAGTATCTGCAGCCGGGCGGGCCGCAAGTCGGCATCCGCAACTGGGGCGTCGGCGCGCGCTACGATTTCGGCCGCCTTGCGATGAATGCGCTCGTCACGACCGTGCGAAACGGGGCGAACGGCGGTGCGATTGCGCAGGGCGAACTGGGGGCGACGTTCCTCGTCACGCCCGCGCTGCAGCTCGGTGCGAGCTACCTGTACATGAAGGGCAACGCGTACCTCGAGAACAACCACGCGCACCAGCTGAGCGCGTCGGTGGACTATTTTCTTTCCAAGCGGACCACCGTGTACGCGGTGGCCGTGTACCAGCGCGCGAACGCCAACGCGCAGGCACTCGTCAGCGGCATCGTCGACCCGAACGGCACCGCCAGCGGCCCGAATCAGCTGCTGGCGCGTGTCGGGGTGCAGACGCGCTTCTAGGTCTTGGTCGGCGGGTTACCCGGCGGCGGTGACGACGGCCGAGGCTGCCGACGCACCGCTTGCCGGCGCCGGCTTCGACGTCTGCTTCGATGCGTCGGGTGCCGTATCGTCATCCCACCCGCCGCCGAGCGCGAGAAAGAGCCGCACCTGGTCGGCCGCGACCTGGCCTTCGGCGGCCGCCACCTGCGCCTGCACGCTCGTCAGCGTGCGCGTCGCGTCGAGATCGGAGATGAACGACTCGCGGCCGGCCAGATAGAGGCGATGCGTTTCGTCGGCGGAGTTGCGTGCCGATTCATAGGCCGTGCGCAGCGCTTCCGTGCGCTGCACGTCGGCCGCATAGGTCGCGAGGCTCGACTGCGTTTCGCGCAGCGCGTTCAGTACGACGCCGTCGAAGTGCGCGAGCGCGCCGCCCGTTGCGGCTTCGGCTTCGCGCACGCGCGCACGCTGGCCGTTGACGGGGAATGACCAGCTGATCAGCGGGCCGAACGACCAGCGATTCGTCGTGGACGAGAACAGGTCGGCGGCGACACCGACCGAGCCGGCCGACGCGCCGATGCTGACCGACGGGTACAGCGCGGCGGTCGCCACGCCGATGCGGGCGGTCGCGGCGGCGAGCTGCCGTTCGGCTGCACGCACGTCGGGGCGGCGGCGCAGCAGCGCAGCGCCGTCGCCGATCGGAATCGGCTGGCGCAGCTTCGGCA
Source organism: Burkholderia puraquae (assembly GCF_002099195.1). Classification (GTDB taxonomy): domain Bacteria; phylum Pseudomonadota; class Gammaproteobacteria; order Burkholderiales; family Burkholderiaceae; genus Burkholderia; species Burkholderia puraquae. The sequence goes on from NZ_NBYX01000028.1 coordinate 38,850, forward strand.
GGCGCTCGCATTCGGTGACGGCTTTCGGCAGGTCGGCCGGCGAGCGCGCGAGCAGCGCGGCGAGCTGGTATTGCGCGACCTTGCGGCGGCCTTCGAAGCGCGGGATATCGGCGGCGAGGGTGCGCACCTGCGTCACGCCGCGTGTCACGTCGGTCTGGTTGCCGCGCCCGGCATCGCGCAGCCGCTGCGACAGCTTCACGCGCTGCTGCTGCAGCGCGAGCGACTGCTTCGCGACGGCCAGCTCGTCGCCGGCCGAACACGATTCGACGTATGCGCGCACGACGTCGGCGACGACCGTGATGCGCGCCAGGTCGCCGGCGGCCCTGACGGCCTCGCTGTCCGCGCGCGCGGCTTCGACGCCGCGCCGCAGCTTGCCGAACAGGTCGATCTCGTACGACACGTTGATGCCGACCATCCCTTCGTTGACGACGGGCAGCTTGTTTTCGAGCAGGTATTGCTCGGCCGATTCCTGTGCGCGCTGCACGGTGGCTTCCGCGCCGCCCGAGAAGCCGCCCTGCTGGCTCGCGACTTCCAGCGCCGCGCGCGAGCGCGCGAGGTTGGCCGCGGCGACGCGCAGGTCGGTGTTCGACTTCAGTGCATCGCGCACGAGCCCGTTGAGCACGGGGTCGTCGTAGAGCTGCCACCAGTTGCCGGGCACGGCATCGCGCGACACGAGCGTGCCGTTCGCGTCGTCGAGCGCATGGTTCGCGAGCGGCGCATTCACGTACGCCTGCTGCGGCAGCGTGTAATCGGGGCCGACGGACTTGCACGCGCCGAGTGCGAGCGCAAGCGGCGCGAGCGTTGCGGCTAGGCGCAGACCGTGCGGCTTCATCGCGATGCTCCTGCTGCGCTGGCGGCCGTGGAGGAAGCCGTCGATGCCGGCGTGACGATCGACGCAGCGCTCGCGCCGGCCGCCGGCTTTGCGTTGTCGTTGCGGCGCGTGTCGGCTTCGCGCATCGAGACGGTCGCGGTGCGGCCCGCGATCATCCGGAAATCGTCGGGCACCTCGTCGAGCACGACCCGCACCGGTACGCGCTGTGCGAGCCGCACCCAGCTGAATGCCGGGTTCACGTTCGGCAGCAGGTTCGCGCCCTGCGTGCGGTCGCGATCCTCGATCGCGGCGACGATGCTCTGCACGTGGCCGCGCAGCGCATGCGGCTCGCCCATCACGATGATGTCGACCGGCTGGCCGATATGGATGCCGCGCAGCTTGGTTTCCTCGAAGTAGCCGTCGACGCGGAACGAATTGCGGTCGACGACCGACAGCACCGCGCGGCCGGCCGGCACGTATTCGCCGACGCGCGGTGCGCGGTCGTTCAGGTAGCCGTCTACGGGACTGACGATCGTCGTGCGCTGCAGGTTCAGCTTCGCGGTGTCGAGCGACACCTGCGCATCGGCGACGGCGGCTTCGCCCTGTTCGACGCGCGTGCGGCTTTCCTCGACCTGTTCGCTCGCGACCAGGTTGCCGAGCTGCAGGTTGCGGGCGTATTCGCGCTTCGCCTGGGCGAGCGTCGCGCGACGCTGCGCAAGCGTGGCTTCGGCGAGCCGTTCCGCGAGCGTGTAGCGGGCCTGGTCGATCACGAACAGTACCTGGCCGCGCTTGACCTCCTGGTTGTCGGCGACCTGCACCGACGTGATGAGGCCCGCCACGTCCGGCGCGACCTGGATCACGTCGGCGCGCACGTGACCGTCGCGGGTCCACGGCGAGAACATGTAGTAGTTGACGATGCGCCACAGCACGACGGCAGCCACGGCAACGACGATCAGGGTGAGCAGGATTTGCCCTGCCGAGAGCCAGGTTTTTTTCACGTTAGGTAGCCACGAGATGGTGGGAAACGATCACGACGGCGGCAAACACGAACACGTAGATGCCGAGGTCGAAAATCGAACGGTGCCAGACGAGGCGGTAGAAGCCGACGCGCTCGAGCACCGCGCGCACGACGATGTTGATCAGGTAGGCGATCAGCATCAGCACGAGCGGGGCCGGCACGAATACGCCGAAGATGTCGATTTCGCCGATCATGGTCGGGGTCGGAAAGTCGGATGGGAAAGCGGGATCATGCGCGTGCTCCGTCCGGCGCCTGCGGCGGCTGCCCCGCCGCGGCCGGATACAGCGACAGGCGCAGGCCGACGAGCGCGTGCAGCGTATCGCGCAGCCGGCGATGCGTGGCGGGCGTGGCCGGCGCAGCGGGCGCCGTGCCGTTTTCCGCCTGCGTGGCGCCCTGCAGGTTGCGGCCGGCGACGCGGTGCAGCGCGTCGTCGATCGTCGCGAGCAGCGCGGGCGGCGCCGGCTGGCGCGCGTTCGCGGCCGCGCAGCGTTCGTAGTGGTCCGTGACGCCGGCCAGCACGCGGTCGATCGCGTCGGGCACGTCGCCCGACAGCCGGCGGCGCGAGCGGCGCAGGTCGAGCGCATTGAGCGCGATGCGCAGGTCGCGGAAGCTTTCGATCGACGGATGACGGTGGTCGTCGGACGCGCCGAGGCGCGGCAGCAGCTGCGTGACGCGGTCGAGCATCCGCGACGCGTGGTTGCGCTGGTCGTCGAGCGGCTGCGTCGATGCGGAGCGCGCGACGTCTTCCCAGCCCGAGCGCAGCAGGCGCCGCACCGCGAGTTCCGCGCCGAACGGCCGTGTTGCGCGCGTCCATACATAAGCGAACAGCAGCCCGGCGACACCGGCGAGATTACTGTTCAGGAACACGAAGAAATCGGCGTCGTACGCGCCCTGGATGCTGATGAAGGTAGCCGTGTTCACGGCGACGAGCATCGTCACCATGTTGAACTGCGGGCGCGGCAGCAGCGTGCCGATCAGGATGAACGGGCCCGCGAACATCACGACGAGCATCGCAAAATCGTGCACGTGCGGCAGCACGACGAACAGGTACAGGCCCGCGAACACGACGCTTGCGGTCGTCGCGAGGAAGAACTTGAACACCAGCGGCGCCGGCTCGTCGAGCGCGGCGAAGAAGCTGCACGAAACGGCCACGAGCGTGACGGCGGCCGCACCGTCGTGCCAGCCGGACGAAATCCACAGCCAACTCGCGAACACGATCGCGAGCACGACGGTCAGCGTCGAGAACAGCATCATCCCGCGATCGAAGAAGCGTTCTGTGCCGCCGAGCCGCCAGTGCCGGTAGCGCGGCTGCCAGACGCCCGCTTCGTTTGCGATCAGCGCGCGTAGCGAGCGGCAGTCCTGCCAGATGTCGATGACCTGGCGCAGCCGCCACAGCGCGTTCGACAGCAGCGCGCCGTCCCAGCTCGCCAGCGTGCTGTCGGCCGGCTGCAGCGCGGCGATCCGTTCACGCAGGTTGTCGGCGACCGGATCGTGGGCCATGTCGCCGTCGGTGCCGGTCTTCACGGCCGGCAGCGGCGCGTCGAACCACTTCGCGGCGTCGGCCAGCAGCGCGTCGAGCGCGGGCGGACGCACGTGCAGGTCGCGCATCAGCGCGATCAACGGATCGGCGAGCGACGACATCAGCGGCAGGAACAGCTGCATGCGGCCCGCGAGCGCCTGTGCGCGCGCGAGGATGCGCGGATGCGCATGGTCGTAGCTCAACTGGCTCAGCAGGAACTCGAGGCCCGTGATGGTCGCCGCGAGACGTTGCCGGCACGCGGACAGCGCCTTGCCGGCGAGGTGCCCGGACAGCGTCTCGCGGCCATAGAACGCGGCGTCCTTGAACCACGCGTCGGTGCGCTCGATCAGCGTCGGCGCGAGCCGGTTCGGGAAGATCGCGCTGCCGACCACGCTCGCGCACACGATGCCGAGCACGATCTCCTCGGTCCGTGCGATCGCGACATCGAACACGGTGGACGGATCGGTCACGGTCGGCAGCGCGACCAGCGGCATCGTATAGCCGGCGAGCATGAACACGTAGCTGCGCGCGGTGCGGTCGGAGATCGCGAGGTAGAGCAGCGTGCCGCACCAGGTGGCGACGATGATCGCGAACAGCAGCGGCGTCTCGACGAACGGCGGCACGAAGAAGATCGCGGCGGCTGCGCCGAGCGCGGTGCCGAGCGCGCGATACAGCGCCTTCGAGCGCGTCGCGCCGACGAACGGGTTCGACACGATGTAGACGCTCGCCATTGCCCAGTACGGGCGCGGCAACTGGAAATACAGGCCGAGGTACAGCGCCAGCATCGACGCGGCGAACGTCTTGCCCGAGAACAGCCAGTCGCGAAGGCTCGGGTAGGTCATGACGTGGCGTCGCCGGAGCGGGGCGCGCGCGCGGCGGGTGTGTGCGAGTCGGATGTGTTGAAGGCGTCGAGCACGCGCAGCGTCGCTTCGAGATCGGCGCGCGTGACACGCTTGAGCACCTGCGCACGCAGCACGCGCAGGTCTTCTTCCATCTTCGCAGTGACCGCGCGGCCGGCGGCCGTCAGCGAGATCGTTTTCGCGCGGCGGTCGTGCGGATCCTCGTCGCGGCGTGCGAGGCCGGCCGCGCACAGCTGGTCGAGCAGGCGCACGAGCGACGGCCCTTCGATGCCGACGTGTTCGGCGAGCGTGCCCTGCCGCACGCCTTCGCCGAGGCGCCCGGCGATCAGCAGCGGCGTCGCGCAGGCCTCGGACACGTTGTACGCGTTCAGGACGCCGTCACTGGTGCGGCGCCACTTGCGCGCGGACAGCACGAGCAGGCTGCTGACGGCGAGGCGGAGGTCGTGCAGATTGGTCATGGGCGAAATGATAGGGGCAAAAACATTCGATAGCAAACTATCGTTTTTGTCACCCGGATGACTTGTCGCACGCCGCGCGGCCGGCCCGTCTGACGCAATTTAGGCGGCGTGCCGGGGATGGTCAAGCTGTAAGGTTGTCGGCCCGGCCGTGCGCGCGCCGGTCGCGATCGAATGGTCAGATGAAAGTCGTCCGGCAGGGCAGCTCGGCAGGTCAGGCAGATGCGAAGCCGGGGTTCGGGAAATCCGGCTTCGCGAAACGGCGCACTGCGTGCATATTGAGGCCGTTGCCTGCATCCTGGAGATTGCGCACGTGTCCACCCCATCCTCGCAGCCCCTCGCCCCGGCGTCGCTCGACGCGTGGCTCGGCAAGACCGAAACGCTCGGCGACGACATCACCGCGTTCCCGCTGAACGCGCTGGCCGCCACGCTCGACCGCCCGCCGCCCGGCAACGTCGTGCCGCCGCTGTGGCATTGGCTCTATTTCCTGCCCGTCGCGCCGCTGGCCGAAGTCGGCCCCGATGGCCACCCGAAGCGCGGCGGCTTCCTGCCGCCCGTGCCGCTGCCGCGCCGCATGTGGGCCGGCGGCCGCCTGACGTTCCATGCGCCGCTGCGCACGGGGCGGCGCGCGACGCGCGAATCGACGGTTGCGAACCTCGAGGACAAGACGGGCCGCAGCGGCCGGCTCGTATTCGTGACGGTGCAGCACCGGATCGAGTGCGATGACGCGCTGTGCGTCGAGGAGGAGCACGACATCGTCTATCGCGATGCGCCGCAGCCGGGCGCACCCGCGCCGAAGCCGATCGCGGCGCCGGCAGGCGAGACGTGGTCGCGCACGGTCACGGCCGACGCCGTGATGCTGTTCCGCTATTCGGCGCTGACCTTCAACGGCCACCGCATCCATTACGACCGCAGCTACGTGACGCAGGAGGAAGGCTATCCGGGGCTCGTCGTGCACGGTCCGTTGATCGCGACGCTGCTGGTCGATCTCGTGCACCGCGAACGGCCCGCTGCGACGCTCGCGAGCTTCGCGTTTCGCGCAGTGCGCCCGACATTCGACGGGGAGCCGTTCACGCTGTGCGGCAAGCCTTCGGATGACGGCCAGACGATCGAGCTGTGGGCGAAGGATCGCGACGGCTGGCTGACCATGCAGGCGACCGTGACGCTCGCATGACGCGCGCGCTTTCATCCATCGACGAAGGGCCCTGCGGACGACGCAACACGACCCGTACCGGGAGCGAAGCGGTGCGCGACCGGTGCGGCCTGTTTCCGGGCGACGCCGTGCCGCATGCGGCGCCTGCCGCTCACGCGCGCGTGTCGGCCGACGGCAACAGCGCGGCGAAGCGGTCGGCGAGTGTCGGGCGCGACCGGGCCGGCCAGATCGCGCTCAGTTCGAAATGCGGCAGTGCGGCGCCGTCGCTGATCGGGCTGTAAGTGACGCCGTCGAATGCGAACGCGTGGATCGAGCGCGGCAGCAGCGACACGCCGCATCCGGCGGCGACGCACGCGACCACGGTCAGCGTGCGGTTCACGTCGAGCACGATGTCCACCGCATGCCCGGCCTGGCGGAACGCGCTCAGGATGCCCGCGCGGATCAGCGGCAGCTGATCGTGCGGAAACCACACGAGGCCGGCCGCGGCGAGCTCGGCCAGCGTGACGGTGCCGTCGGGCTGGCGCGGGAAATCCTTCGGCAGCACCGCGACGAGCGGATCGCGCCGGATCAGCTTCTCGCGCATCCTGCCGTTGACCGCGACCGGCGTGTGCAGCAGCCCGATATCGATCTCGCCGCGCTCGAGCGCGATCGCCTGCTCGGCATTGCTCATCTCGCTCATCACGAGCTCCACGTCGGGCGCGCTCTCGCGCAACGCACGGATCGCGCGTGGGAGCGTGTCGAACAGCGCGGCGCTGACGAAGCCGATCGTCAGGCGCCCGGCGCGCTGCGCGCCGATCTCGCCCGCCCGGTGCGCGGCCGCGTCGAGCCGCGCGACGCTCAGGCGCAGGTCGTCGACCATCGCGAGCCCGGCCGGCGTGAGCGTCGCGCCGCGCCGTGACCGGTCGAACAGCCGAACCCCCAGTTCCTTCTCCATCCGGTTCAGCGCCTGGCTGAGCGCCGGCTGCGCAATGCCGAGCTCGCTGGCGGCGCGCGTGAAGCTGCCGGAATCCGCGATCGCGAGGAAGTAGCGGACGTGCCTGATTTCCATAAGCGTGTGTTATGAATAATTATTCGAAACATGGTAGCGAATTATCCAAATGATTCATAGGATGCTCACGAAGCGTCGCCGATACGGGCGGTGCCTCCGGTAAGCGGCGCGACGACGCGGCGCACGGCGACGACACGAGGAGACCTCTGTTGAACTGGACGCGTGAACTATCGACGACCGAACGGCGCACGTTGCGCGGCTGCTTTGCCGGCTGGGCGCTCGACGGCCTCGATACCCAGATGTTCAGCCTCGTGATTCCGGCGCTGCTCGCGACCTGGAGCATCGGCAAGGGGCAGGCCGGCCTGATCGGCGGCGCAACGCTCGTGTCGGGCGCGCTCGGCGGCCTGCTGGCCGGCGTGATCGCGGATCGCTACGGGCGCGTGCGCGCGCTGCAGATCACCGTGTGCTGGTTCTCCGCATTCACGTTCCTGAGTGCGTTCGCGCAGAACTTCGAACAGCTGCTGGTGCTGAAGGCGCTGCAGGGCCTCGGCTTCGGCGGCGAATGGACCGCGGGCGCGGTGCTGCTCGCCGAGACGGTCGGCGCGCGCCATCGCGGCAAGGCGATGGGCGTCGTGCAGAGCGCATGGGGATTCGGCTGGGGCGCGGCGGTGCTGCTGTACATGGCCGTGTTCGCGTGGTTGCCGGCCGAATGGGCGTGGCGCGCGCTGTTTGCGATCGGCGCGCTGCCCGCGCTGCTGGTGCTGTATATCCGCCGCGCGATTCCCGAGCCGCCGCGCGCGCAACCGGCACGGGCGCCGGCGCACGCGGACGATGCGCCGACGGTCGGCATCTTCGACCGCTCGGTGCTGCGCGCGACGGTCGTCGGCGGCCTGATCGGCGTCGGCGCGCACGGCGGCTATCACGCGATCACGATCTGGTTGCCGACCTACCTGAAGACCGAGCGGCACCTGTCGGTGCTCGGCACGGGCGCGTATCTGTCGGTCGTGATCGTCGCGTTCATCTGCGGCTGCTTCGTCAGCGCCTATCTGCAGGACCGGATCGGCCGGCGCCGCAACGTGATGCTGTTCGCCGCGTGTTGCGCCGTGATGGTGAACCTGTACGTGTTCCTGCCGCTGAACGACATCGCGATGCTGTTGCTGGGGTTCCCGCTCGGCCTGTTTTCGGCCGGCATTCCGGCGACGCTCGGCACGCTGTTCAACGAACTGTATCCGCAGAACGTGCGCGGGCGCGGCGTCGGCTTCTGCTACAACTTCGGCCGCATCGCGTCGGCGGGCTTCCCGGTGCTGGTCGGGCACATGGGCACATCGATGCCGCTCGGCACGGCGCTCGGCATCGATGCGGGCATCGCCTACGGGTTGGTCGTGATTGCGGTGTGGTTCCTGCCGGAAACGCGCGGGCGCCGCCTGCCCGACGCGGTGGCCGGGCCCGGCGCCGACGGCGACGTGCAGGCCCGCGCATCGCTGTAGTTTCAGTCTTTCGTTCATCCAGCCGCCCGTCACCCGTCATGCGGGCCGGGCACATCTTGCAGGCAGTCGTCATGGATCGAGCAGTGAATCCGCCGGTCGAGCCGGTTTCATCGGCGCCGAACGTCACCGCGTGGTACGCGTCGGCGGCCGCCGTCGCGGCGGTCGACGCGCATGCGCACGTGTTTGCGCGCGGCCTGCCGCTCGCGCCGGTCGTGCGCCATGCGCCTGACTACGACGCGTCGCTCGACGCGTACGTCGCGCATCTCGCCGCGCACGGCATCACGCATGCGGTGCTGGTGCAGCCGAGCTTTCTCGGCACCGACAACGCGTTCTTCGTCGACGTGATGCGGCGCTACCCGAGCCGCTTTCGCGGCGTCGCGGTCGTCGATCCGGGGATCGACGACGATGCGCTCGCCGCGCTGAACCGCGCGGGCGTCGTGGGCATGCGGCTCAACTTGGTCGGCCTGCCGATTCCGGACTTCGGCACGCGGGCATGGCGCGCACTGTTCGCGCGCATCAATGCGCTCGGCTGGCATGTCGAGATCCATCGCGATGCGGCCGACCTGCATGCGATCGCCGCGAGCCTGCTCGCGCAGTCGTGCACGCTCGTGATCGACCATTTCGGCCGCCCGTCGCCGACGCTCGGCGAGCGCGACCCCGGCTTCCGCGACCTGCTGTCGTTCGCCGACACCGGGCGCGTATGGGTCAAGCTGTCGGCCGCCTATCGCAACAGCCTGGCCGGCGACGGCACCGACGCGGCGCTCGGCGCCGCGCAGGCGCTGCGCGCCGCGTTCACGGCCGAGCGGCTCGTGTGGGGCAGCGACTGGCCGCATACGCAGCATCGCGAGCGTGTCGATTTCGGCGCGACCTGCGCGGCGCTCGAACGCTGGCTGCCCGATCCCGGCGAGCGCACGCGTGTGCTGCGCGACTCGCCGCGAACCCTGTTCCGTTTCGACCAATGAGGCCCTGCATGACTGATCACACCACCCTTCGTCGCGCCGCGTTCCGGCGCAGCATCGCCGCCCGCGAGGGGCTGCTCGTCGCCGGCACGTTCAACGCGCTGAGCGCGCGGATCGCCGCCGATCTCGGCTTCGGCGCGCTGTACCTGAGCGGCGCCGGCGTCACCAACATGTCGCTCGGCTTGCCGGATCTCGGCTTCGTCGGGCTTGGCGAACTGGCCGAGCACACGGCGCGCGTGCGCGACGCCGTCGACCTGCCGCTGATGGTCGATGCCGATACGGGTTTCGGCAACGCGCTGAACGTGCTGCATACGGTGCGCACGCTCGAGCGCAGCGGCGCGGACGCGATCCAGCTCGAGGACCAGGTATTGCCGAAGAAGTGCGGCCACTTCGCGGGCAAGGAAGTGATCCCGGCCGCGGAAATGGTCGGCAAGCTGAAGGCGGCCGTCGACGCGCGCGTCGACCCGAACCTGCTGATCGTCGCCCGCACCGATGCGGCGGCCGTGCACGGCATCGACGACGCGATCGAGCGCGCGCATCGCTATGCGGCGGCCGGCGCCGACGTGCTGTTCATCGAGGCGATGGAGTCGCCGGAGGACGTCGAGCGGTTGCCCGCGCTGTTCGATACGCCGCAGCTCATCAACATCGTGATCGGCGGCAAGACGCCGACCCGCTCGCGCGACGAACTGGCGCGCCTCGGCTATGGCGTGGTGCTGTATGCGAACGCCGCGCTGCAGGGCGCGGTGCGCGGGATGCAGGCGGCGCTGACGACGCTGCGCGACACGGGCCGGCTCGACGAGGACCCGGCGCGCGTCGCGCCGTTCGCGGAACGGCAGCGGCTCGTCGACAAGGCGCGCTTCGACGCGCTCGACGCGCGCTACGCGGCTGCCCAGCCGTAACGCCGGCATGCGGCACGGGCGGCCGCATGCCGGCCGCCCGATACAGAACGAACAGGAGACAACCTTGGCAACTTCCCCCACCGGGGCGGCCGACGCGCCGCCGCGTATCGGCTCGATCGTCGGCGGACTGGCCGGCAACCTGATCGAGTGGTACGACTTTCTCGCGTACAGCATCTTCTCGATCTATTTCGCGCCGTCGTTTTTTCCCGCCGACCGGCCGACCGTGCAACTGATGAACACCGCGGCGATCGCGGCAGTCGGCTATGTCGCGCGCCCGGCGGGCAGCTGGCTCGTCGGCCTGTACGCGGACCGGCACGGGCGCAAGGCCGCGCTGACGAAATCGGTGCTCGCGATGTGCGCGGGATCGATGCTGATCGCCGTCACGCCCGGCTACGCGACGATCGGCGTGCTCGCGCCGGTGCTGCTCGTCGTCGCGCGCCTATTGCAGGGCCTCAGCATGGGCGGTGAATACGGCACCAGCGCGACCTACCTGAGCGAGATCGCGCCGCCGAACCGGCGCGGCTTCTACGTCGGCTTCCTGCAAGTGAGCGTGGTCGCGGGCCAGCTCGTCGCGCTCGGCCTGATGCTGGCGATGCAGCAGATCTTCGCCGGCACGCACGACATCGAGCGCTGGGGCTGGCGGATCCCGTTCTTCGTCGGCGGCGTGCTCGCGCTGTTCGCGCTGTACATGCGACGCAACGTCGTGGAGAGCAACGCGTTCCTCGCCAGCCGCGCGCGTGCGGCGAAGACGCGCGTGTCGGCCGATCTCGCGGCCCACTGGCGCGAACTGCTGCTCGCGATCGGCATCACGATCGGCGGCACCGTCGCGTTCTACACATACACGGTCTACATGCAGAAATACCTCGTCAACTCCGTCGGCCTGCACAAGGAAACGGCGACCTGGATCTGCACGCTCGCGCTGCTGCTGTACATGCCGCTGCAGCCGCTGTTCGGCCTTGTATCGGATCTCGTCGGGCGGCGGCCCGTGCTGCTGTGGTTCGGCTTCGGCGGCGCACTGCTGTCCGTGCCGATCTTCACCGCGCTCGGGCACGTGCACGAGCCGCTCGCCGCGTTCGCGCTGGTGTTCGCGGGGCTCGTCGTATTGAGCGGGTTCACCTCGGTGCACATGCTGGTGAAGGCGGAACTGTTTCCGCCGCAGATCCGCGCGCTGGCGGTCGGGCTGCCTTATGCGCTGACGACGGCGATCCTCGGCGGTACGACGGAGTTCGTTGCGCTGCGGCTGAAGGCGGGCGGCAACGAGGCGATGTTCTTCTGGTACGTCGCGGCCTGCGCGGCGGTCTCGCTGGTCGTGTACTGGCGGATGCCGGAAACCCATCCGGGCAAGCACCCACGGGCGGCGCGGCCGGCGGTGGGCGCGGCCGCGCCCCGCTGAATTGGTGCGCAGCCGCATGCGAAACGCTTATGGATAAATAACACGGCGGTAATGCTTCGCCTCGGCAATTGCTTCTAGTATCTGCAGGACGCCGACGGGCTGCCTGGCCGTCGGCGGCGATCAGCAAGACACACGACATACATTAGTACATCTAAAAAAATGGAGTAGAGTCAATGATCGAACTATCCGAGGGCCAACGGATATCCGCGCGCGATGGCGTGCAGGGCGGCGCGCCGCCGCGTCAGTCGATACCGGTGCATCCGGTGTTCAAGGCGTACAACCGCTCGAAGCTGGACGACATTCCGCAGCTCTCGGCGCTGCCGCCGCGGATGCGCGAGGAGATCGGGCTGGTTGCACGGGTACTGCCGTTCAAGGTCAACCGCTATGTGGTCGAGCAGTTGATCGACTGGACCCGTGTGCCGGACGATCCGCTGTTCCGGCTGACGTTTCCACAGCCGGACATGCTCGCGCCCGACGATCTCGAGCGCTTGGCCGTGCTGTCACGCGACGCGGCGCGCCACGCGGAACTGGACACGCTGGTCGGGCGCCTGCGCGCGCGGATGAACCCGCATCCGGCGGACCAGCGGCTCAACGAGCCTGAGCTGGACGGCGAACCCTGCCCGGGCATCCAGCACAAGTATGCACAGACGGTGCTGTACTTTCCGAGCCACGGGCAGACCTGCCACGCGTATTGCACGTTCTGCTTCCGCTGGCCGCAGTTCGTCGGCGATGCATCGCTGAAATTCGCGTCGAGCGAAGCGGCGCGGCTGCATGCCTATCTGCGCGCGCACGGCGAAGTGACCGACCTGCTGATGACGGGCGGCGACCCGATGGTGATGAGCGCGGCACGCCTGCGCGAATACCTGACGCCGCTGCTGGAGCCGGGGCTCGAGCATGTCGGCAACATCCGGATCGGCACGAAGGCGCTCACGTACTGGCCGTACCGGTTCGTCAGCGATCCGGATACGCCCGAGCTGCTCGCGCTGCTGCGCACGCTGGTCGACGCCGGGCGCAACGTGACGATCATGGCGCACCTGAACCACTGGCGCGAGCTGTCGACGGAGATCGCGGAGCAGGCGGTGACGAACCTGCGCCGCATCGGTGTCGTGATCCGCTCGCAGGGGCCGGTGCTGCGCCACATCAACGACGACGCCGACGTGTGGCGGCGCAACTGGGTCGGGCAGGTGCGGCTCGGCATCGTGCCGTATTACATGTTCGTCGAGCGCGATACGGGGCCGCGCGCCTATTTCGAGCTGCCGCTCGCGCGAGCGCTCGACATCTACAACACGGCGATCGCATCGGTATCGGGGCTCGCGCGCAGCGCGCGCGGCCCGTCGATGAGCGCGGGCCCCGGCAAGGTCGAGGTCGCGGGCACGCTCGACCTGCACGGGCAGCGCTACTTCCTGCTGAACTTCCTGCAGGCGCGCGATCCGCGCTGGCTGCGCAGGCCGTTCCTCGCGAAGTATTCGGCGACGGCCTGCTGGCTCGACCAGCTCGAACCGCCGGACGGCGAGCCCGCGTTCTTCTTCGACGCGCCGTACCGCGCTTTCGTCGACGCGCGCCAGCACCAGCCGGAGCACGCATGATGGCGCCCGGCAAACGAACCGCCGACGTCGCGATCGTCGGCGGCGGCTATACGGGGCTGTCCGCCGCGATCCACCTGGCGGAGCAGGGCGCGACGGTCGACGTCTGCGATGCCGATCCGCCCGGCGACGTCCCGAGCGCATTCAACTTCGGTTCGGTCGCGAGCGTCGCGCCGGCGCTGCCGCGCGGCCCGGGTTCGGCCGCGCAGGCGCAGGCCGCCGAGCGCGAGGCGGCGCAGGCGATCGCGTATCTGAAGCGCTTCGTCGACAGCCGCAGCCTCGCGTGCGGGTGGGCGCATCCCGGCCATATCACGCTCGCGTGCGACGACGCATCGGCGATGCAACTGGCACGCCGGTTCGATCACTACGCGGCACAGCCGGACGCGCGTGTCGCATGGCTCGACGCGCAGGCGGTCGCGCAGGAAACCGGCGCGGCGCACGCGATCGCCGGGTTGTTGAACCTGAGTTTCGCATTGATCCGGCCGCGCGCGCTGCGAGATGCGATGCGGATGCGGGCCGCGACGCTCGGTGTGCGGATCCGGCGCGGCGCCCGCGTGAACGCGCTGCGGCTCGCGCCGGAAGCAGCCGCGCTCGACCTCGACGATGCGACGCTTGCCGCCGGCACCGTGCTGGTGTGCGCGGAGGATGCGTGGCCGTTGCTGCCGGCCGACGTACGCCCGCCGCTCGAACGGTACGGCACGCATTTGCTCGCGACCGGCGTGCTCGACGACGCGACGCAACACCGCATTTCGCGGCGGCCGCGCGTGTACGGCACGCTGTCCGCCGACAAGGACTACTTCCGGCTCGACGACCGCGGGCGACTGCTGTTCGGCAGCCGGCTCGGCCTGGCGACGGACATGCCGCCCGCGGATGCCGAAGCCGCCTTGCGCGCGCGGCTGGCGACGTATTTCCCGGCGCTCGGGCACGTGAGCGTCGAGCGTGTGTGGTCCGCGCCGCTCGGCTTCACGGCGCACGGCGTGCCGCATGTCGGCACGGCCGGGCGGCTGGGCTGGTGCGGCGGCTATTGCGGCAGCGGGATCGCCACGGCCGTTCATGGCGGCGCGGTGCTCGCCGGGCTCGTGCTCGGCGAGGCCGGCAGCGCCGTTCTTCACGATTCGATCACCGGTGCCGGGGAGGCGCGATGAACACTTTCGACATTCAGACGCTTGACGGCGCGAAGCCGCGGGCCCTTGCCGGGGAGGAGGTCGACGTGCTCGGGATCGGGGTCGGCCCGTTCAACCTGAGCCTGGCCGCGCTGCTGGCGCCGCTGGACGGCCTGCGCTCGCTGTTCGTCGAGCGCAAGCCCGAGTTTCGTTGGCATCCGGGGCTGATGCTCGCCGATTCGTCGTTGACGACGAGCTTCCTGAAGGACCTCGTGACGCTGGCCGATCCGTGCAGCCGCTACTCGTTCATCGCGTTCCTGCAACGCACCGAGCGCCTGTACTCGTTCGCGAACGCGCGCTTTCCGACCGTGCGCCGCCGCGAGTTCGAGCAGTACATGCAATGGGTATGCGCGTCGCTCGACAACCTGCGGTTCGACTGCGAAGTCGAAAGCGTCGTGCGGGACGGGCGCGCGCTGCGCGTCACGACCTCGCACGGGGTCGTGCGCACCGCGAACCTCGTCGTCGGCGTCGGGCTGCGCCCGACCATTCCCGCGTGCGCACGGCCGCACCTGGGCGCCGACGTGCTGCATTCGTCGCAGTTCTGCACCGTGCGGCCGGCGCTCGCCGGCCGGCGCGTCGCGATCGTCGGCGGCGGCCAGAGCGGCGCCGAACTCGCGCTACACCTGCTCGGGCTGACGGGCGACGCGGCGCCCGCGCATGTCGCATGGCTGACGCGGCGCGAGAACTTCCTGCCGATGGACGACTCGCCGTTCGTCAACGAATGGTTCGTGCCGCAGTACAACGAGCATTTCTCGCGGCTGTCGCCGGAGCGCAAGCGCGACGCGCTCGACACGCAGCGCCTCGCGAGCGACGGCGTCACGCTGCCGCTCCTGACTGCGATCTACCAGCGGCTCTACGAGATCACGCACATCGAAGGGCGCACCGGCCATTGCGCGCTGATGCCGGGCCGCAGCATGGCCAACCTGCATCGCGCGGACGGCGGCTACGTGCTGAGCGTCGACGACGGTACCGGCGTGCACGCGCCGCTGCACGCCGACGTCGTGCTGCTCGCGACGGGCAGCGAATTCCAGATGCCGGGTGCGCTGGAATCGCTGCGCTTCGAGATGCACACGCGCAACGGCGTGCCGGAGCTCGACGACGACTATGCGGTGCGCTGGAACCGGCCGAGCGCCGCGCGGATTTTCTTCCAGAACGCCGCGCGCACGACGCGCGGTATCGCCGACCCGAACCTGAGCCTCGCCGCGTGGCGCAGCGGCCGGATCGCGAATGCGATCGCGGGCGCATCCATCTATGAAGTCGGCACGCCGCCGGGTTTCGTCGACTGGCCGCACGGCGACGCGCCGCACGCTGCCACCCAACAATTCGTGAACTGACAGGAGCACACCGCCATGACCCATGCACCGGCCATGCTGTATCTCGACACGCGCGCGCTTCCGGGTGAGCGGATCGCCGAAATCGACGCGGCGCGCAGCCTCGGGCTCGACCTGTATGTGGCGACGCCGACGCCGGACGCGTTCCGCTCGTTCGGCTGCGCCGGCATCATTCCGACGCGGCTCGGCGATTACGACGCCGCCGAGCGGACCATTCTCGACTACCTGCGCGAACATCGCGTCGAGCTGTCCGGCGTCGTCGCGTGGAAGGACCTCGAAGTCGTGCTCGCGAGCCGGCTGTCGCATCGGCTCGGGCTGCGCGGCACGGCGCCGGACGCCGCGCTCAACGTGCGCGACAAGGCCGCGACCCGCCGCGTGCTGGACGCCGTGCCGAACGCGAACCCGCGTTACGCGGTGGTCAGCAGCGAAGCCGAGTTCGCTGCCGCGCTGAAGCGTATCGGCGCGCCTGCGCTGCTGAAGCCGGCCGGCAACTCCGGCAGCCGCGGCATCTTTCCGGTCGACGCGCACGACGATCCGGCCGAGGTCTATCGCGCATTTCGCGCATACAACTCGCCGGAAAAGGGCGAGATGTTCAGCCTGTACGGCGATCATGCGCTGCTCGAGGAACGGCTGACGGGCAGTGAGCACTCGGTGTCCGGCGTCGTCGCGCACGGCCGCGTCGCGATCAACGCGATCATCGACAAGACCTTCGACCGGTCGATCCCGATCCAGTACGAGAACGTGACGCCGTCGCTGCTGCCGGCCGGCACGCAGGCGGCCATTCGCGACATGGTGCGCGCGGGCGTCGCGGCAACCGGCATCGACTGGTGCGGCTTCCACGCGGACGTGATGGTGACGCGCGACGGGCCGAAGATTCTCGAGATCGGCGGGCGGCTCGGCGGCGAGTTCATCAACTCGCACCTGATCCCGTACAGCGTCGCGGGCTTTTCGCCGTATCGCACGGTGCTCGATCTCGCGCGCGGTGCGATCGACGGCCCGCTCGACGACCGGTTCGGCACCGTGTCGACGCGCGCGGGCCAGCGCATCGTGATGCCGCCCGGGCTCGGCCGCATCGCCCGCGTCGAAGGGTTCGAGCGACTGTGGCGCCGGCCGGAACTGCGTTTCCTGCAGGTCGTCGCCGGCAAGGGCGCGCAGATGGCGCTGCCGAAGGACGTGTTCAAGGCGTACGAGATCGCGTACCTGATCGCGCAGTGCGAACTCGACCGCGATATCGTGGCGCTGCTGCGCGAGCTCGCGGCCGACGTGACCGTCACGCTGGACTGACCCGGAGACCCTCATGCCGATCGACACGATCCGCGACCCGCGCCACTACCTGCTGGTGCCCGCGATGCCGGCGCCGAACGGGCGCCTGCACCTGGGTCATATCGCGGGCCCGTACCTGCGGCTCGACATGCTCGCGCGCCACCTGCGCAGCCGCGGCGAATGCGCGCGCATCGCGTGCGCGAGCGACCCGTACGATTCCTACATTCCGCTGCGCGCCGGGCAGGCCGGCGTCGAAGCGGCGGCGCTCGCGCGGCAGAGCTGCGCGGGCATCGTCGACGATCTCGCCGACATGAACATCGACGTCGACCTGTTCGTCGATCCGCTCGGCGATGCGCATCACGACGCGTACCTCGCCGCGCACGACGGGCTCGTCGCGCGGCTTGCCGCGCAGCGACGCGTGTCGACGGTGCGCGAACGCCTGCCGTATTCGGCCGCGCGCGACTGCTACGTGACCGGCAGTTTCCTGCTCGGCCGCTGCCCGCAGTGCGCGCGCGACGTTTCGGGATTCTTCTGCGAGGACTGCGGCGCGCATTTCCAGCCGGAGGATGTCCGCGAACCGTCGGCGCGCTGGGGCGAGACGCTTGCGATGCGCGAACAGGACAACCTGTTCTTCGACATCGCGGATCCCGCCGCGCTGGTTGCGCAACTGGTGGACACCGAGACCGCACCGGTATTCGTCGATATCGCGCGCCGCCATCTCGAACGCGACGGTGCGCGCTTTCGCGTGACGAGCCATGCCGGCTGGGGGCTGCCGTACGTGCTGGACGGCGAACCGCGCACGCTGTTCGGTCATGGGCTGCTGTTCGGCGCGATCCGCTTCGTCGGCGATCTCTATGCGCGCAAGCACGGGCTGCATGCGAACCCGTTCGATCGCGACTCGGACGTGATCACCGTGAACGGATTCGGGATCGACAACTGCGTGTCGCACCTGGTCGGGATCCAGGCGATGGCGATGGCCGACGGCGTGTCGAAGCCGTTCGACCGCTTCGTGATCAACCACTTCTATACGCTGGAAGGGCGCAAGTTCTCGACGAGCCTGCGCTGGGCGATCTGGGTCGAGGATCTCGCGGCCCGCACGCGCGTGCCGGCCGACGCGGTGCGCTTCTTCGTCGCGTCGACCAATCCGGTCGACGCGCGCACCGACTTCGATCGCGATGCGTTCTGCCGGTTCGTCAACGGGCCGTATGCGGCTGTACAGCGGCAGGTGGCCGAGGCGATCGGCGGGCCGCTCGCGGCGCGCGCGCCGGCCGACGAAACGGCGCGGGCGGCCGAGGCGGCGTGGCGCGATGCGCAGCGCGCGATGGATTTTGCGACGTTCGACCCGACGGCGCTGGCCCGGGTCGTCGAGCGCTGGAGTGCACGCTTCGACGGCGCGCGCGCGGCCGGCGACCTGTACGGCTGGACGAAGGGCTTCGCGCTGCTTGCGTATCCGTTGATGCCGGCGCTCGCGCGGACCGCGTGGCGCGCGCTCGGGTTGCGCGGCGAACCGAACGCCGGCGACTTCGCACGGTTGTCGTCGCCGGTCGTCACGCCGCTGGCGAGCTTCGACCCGGTCACGCCCGGGGAACTGGCGGCCGTGCTGCCGCCCGGCATGCGGGAGGTCGCATGATGGAAGGCGCACTCGAAGGGCTCGTGATCGTCGACCTGACGCGCGTGCTGGCCGGCCCGTTCTGCACGATGCTGCTGGCCGACCACGGTGCGCGCGTCATCAAGGTCGAGCGCCCGTCGACCGGCGACGACGCACGCGCATACGGCCCGTGGTATGGCGACAAGTCGGCGTACTTCGCATCGCTCAATCGCGGCAAGGAGAGCATCGCGCTCGACCTGAAGGACCCGGCCGACCGGCGCGTGCTCGATGCGCTGCTCGAGAAGGCGGACGTCGTCACCGAAAACTTCCGGCCCGGCACGATGGCGCGCATCGGCTACGGCTGGGACACGCTGCATGCGCGCTTTCCGCGCCTGATCTACGGCAGCGCGTCGGGGTTCGGCCATACGGGGCCGTTTC
Source organism: Burkholderia puraquae (assembly GCF_002099195.1). Classification (GTDB taxonomy): domain Bacteria; phylum Pseudomonadota; class Gammaproteobacteria; order Burkholderiales; family Burkholderiaceae; genus Burkholderia; species Burkholderia puraquae. The sequence continues at coordinate 57,758 of NZ_NBYX01000028.1, forward strand.
GCGATCACCGGGCGTACGACATGATCGTCCAGGGGCTCGGCGGGATCATGAGCGTGACCGGCGAGCCCGGGCGTATGCCCGTGCGGGTCGGGCCGTCGATCGGCGACCTCGCGGCCGGCCTGTTCCTGACGACCGGGTTGCTGATGGCGCTCGTGCGGCGCGGCCGGACCGGACAGGGCTCGAAAGTCGACATCGGCATGTTCGACTGTCAGCTCGCGCTGATGGAGTATTTCATCGGCCGCTATTTCGCGACCGGTGAAGTCACCGGGCCGGTCGGCAGCTATCGGCCGGCGATCGCGCCGCCGTTCGGCGTTTATCGCGCGGCGGACGGCCCGCTCATCATCGCGGCCGGCAACGACAAGCTGTTCGGGCTGCTGTGCGACGCGCTCGGCGTGCCGGCGCTCGCGGCCGATCCGCGCTTCGCCGGCGGCGAGGCGCGCAAGGATCACGAGGCCGAGCTCGAACGCACGCTCAACGGCCTGCTGGCGGCGCACGGCGTCGAGCACTGGTGCGAGCGGTTCGCGCGCGCGGGGCTGCCGGCCGGCCCGATCAACCGCGTCGACCAGGCGGTCGTCCATCCGCAGACGGCCGCACGCAACATGCTGATCGACGTCGACGATCCGGATGTCGGCCCGTACCGGCTCGTGGGGACGCCGATCAAGATCTCGGGCTGCCCCGATCCGGATACCCGCCGGGCCGCACCGGCGCTCGATCGCGACCGCGACGCGATTCTCGCGGAACTGGGCCTGGTCGGGGAGGAGGTGAACGATGAGCGCGCGTAAGTTTCCGCATGTCGGCGCGTTGCCGCCGGAATCGCATGTGCCGGGCGTCGTGCTGCGCCAGGCCGACTTCGCCGGGCTCGGCGACGGCGAGATTCCGTTTCGCGGCGGCCTGTTCACGGTCGAGCCGAATTGCACGTCGCGGCTGGACGTCCACGCGGTGCGCGAATGCTGGATGATCGCGCAGGGCAGCGGCCGGCTGACCTACGACGGCGAGCCCGTGCGCGTGCGCGCCGGCGACGTGCTGTATTTCGAATCGCACCGGTCGCACCAGGTGCAGAACGACGGCGCGACGCCGCTCGTGATCAGCACCGTCTGGTGGCAAGCCGATGCGGGTTGATCTCGCGATCGTCGGCGCGGGTGTGACGGGCGCGACGATCGCGCACGTGGCGGCGCGGCATGCGGGTGCGCTGCGCATCGCCGTGTTCGATGCGCGGCCGGTCGTGCAGACCGCCACCGCGCTGTCGGCCGGCGTCGTCACGCCGTTTTGCGGCACCGGCGAGCGTCGTGCGCGATCGCTGGTCGCGAACGCGTATTACGGCGCGTGGGCGCGGGCCGGATGCTGCGTGCGCGACGCGCCGTTCGCCTTCGTTGCGGCCGCATCCGACGCAGGCGGCCCGTTGTTCGCGACGCCGGTGCCGGCCGATACGCCGGGTGCCGGCGACGCGCTGCTCGGCGCGTTGCCCGCCGGCGCGCGACTGTGGCGCGCCGGCCGTGCGTGGCTGGTCGACGTGCCGCGGCTGGTCGCGCACTACCTGACGGGCCCGCATGCGGTCGAACGTTTCGACGCGCCGGTCACGCACGTGTCGCGCAATGCCGGCGGCTGGACCCTCGTGGCCAACGGCGTGACGCTGCATGCCGACCGGCTCGTCCGCGCGAGCGGCCCGTGGCCGGCGGTCGACGGCGAAGCAGTCGACGACGTGCGCGGCGAAGCGCGACCGGACATCGTCACGAAGAAGATCGTCGCGTTCGACGTTGACGGGCGCGCATTGCCGCCGGCGCCGGACTCGCCGGTCGTCTACCTGCCGGACGCACAGGCGTTTCTCGCGCCGGTGCACGCGCGGCGCGGCTGGCTGCTGAGCATCACGTCGCACGCGTGGGGATGTGCCGCCGGCGCGCGCGTCGGGCCGAGCGCCGACGAGCGCGCACTGGCGCACGCGCTGCTCGCGCGTCACTTTCCGGGCCTGCGCGACGCGCATCTCGCCGCGCGTGTAGCCGTGGACGGCTACACGACCGACCGCAATCCGCGGGTCACGCCGATCGGCCGCAACGGCTGCGCGGTGGCGGGCGCGTCGGGCTCCGGCGTGCGCTTCGCACCAGCGCTCGCGTATGAAGCGCTCGCCGCCGTCGGGTTGCCGTTCGCCCCCGATCCGGACACGACCGCGCCCGAGCCGTCGCTTCGCGAGCGCACCGATTTACCTGTTGCTTCCTTCACCGAACCTGTTCAGCCATGCATACCGAACTCGCCTGGGTTGCCGTCGCACCCGCCTTCGCACTGATCTGTATCGGCATTGCGGTGCGTCGCATCGCGCTGGTCGATGCGGCATTCTGGCCGTCCGCCGAAAAACTGACCCACTACGTGCTGTTTCCCGCGTTCCTCGTGCATTCGATCGGGCTGGCCGGGCCGCTCGACGCGTCGTCGAAGTCGACGATCCTGCTGCTGACAGGCCTCACGCTCGCGGTGCTGGCCGCCGTCGTGCTCGGCTGCCGGCTGTGTGCGGTGCCGCATGCGTCGTTCACGTCGATCGTCCAGGGCTCGATCCGCTTCAACAGCTACATCTTCCTGTCGGTCGCGTCGGGGTTGCTGAACCATGCGGACTACGGGATCGCGGCGGTGGTCGTCGCGTACATGGTCGCGATCTCGAACACACTTGTGCTGCTGTCGTTCGAGCACGGCCAGGCCGGCGGCCGTGGATTCGTTGGGATCGTCGGCAAGGTGGCGGCGAATCCGCTGATCGTCGCGAGTGCGTTCGGGATCGTGCTGAACCTGACCGGCTGGCGGCTGCCCGCCGCGCTGGACCAGACCGTCGACGTGCTCGGTGGCGCCGCGTTGCCGTTGAGCCTGATCTGCGTCGGCGCCGCGCTGCGGCTGCCGTTGCCGCGCAAGGAAGCGGCGCTCGTGCGCGCGGGGCTCGTGACCACCGCGATCCGGCTGGTCGGGTTTCCGCTGCTCGCGCTGACCGCGACGAAGGCGTTCGCGGTGCCGCCGCTGTCCGGGAACCTGATCCTGCTCTATTCGGTGCTGCCGTGCGCGAGCAACTCGTACGTGCTGTCCACGCAGTACGGTGGCAACCACCGGCTGATGGCATTCGTCGTCGCGCTGTCGACGGTGCTGTCGTTCGTTCCGATTTTCATCGTCGCGCGTGCGATGTAGGCTGACACGCCGCGACGAAGCCGGCGTGGCCGGCCGTGCACCATCAACAACAAGACAGGAGACACCCATGATTTCGAGGCGCTCGTTCAATCGCGCACTCGCCGGACTCGCGATGGCCGAGGTGCTCGGCGGATGCGCCGGTACGGGCTCCGGCAGGCGCACGATCACCGGCGTCGACGCGCACGCGCACGTGTTCCTGAAATCGCTGCCGCTCGTGCCGGGCCATCGCTACACGATCGCGTACGACGCATCGCTCGACCAGTACCTCGCGATGCTCGACCGGCACGGCATGTCGAACGGCGTGCTGATCCAGCCGAGCTTTCTCGGCACCGACAACCGCTATCTGCTCGCCGCGCTGCGCGCGCAGCCCGCGCGCCTGCGCGGCATCGTCGTGATCGACCCCGCGCGCGATGTCGGGCAGGTCGCCGCATGGACGCCGCTCGGCGTGCGCGGCATCCGGCTGAACCTGATCGGCGAACGCGATCCGGACTTCGCGGGCGCGGCGTGGCGCGCGCTGTTGCCGCTGCTGCGGCGGCATGGCTGGCAGGTCGAGCTGCATGCGGAGGCCGCGCGCCTGCCGGTGCTGATGCCGCCGCTGCTCGACGCGGGCGTCGACGTTTCGCTCGACCATTTCGGGCGGCCCGACCCGCGGCTCGGGATCGACGATCCGGGCTTCCGCTATCTGCTGACGACGGCGGCGAGCAGGCGCGTGTGGGTCAAGGTGTCGGGCGCGTACCGGAACGACCGCGCCGACCGCTGGCAGGCGTCCGGCCTGACGGCGATGCGCGCGGTGCGCGAAGCGTTCGGCACGGAGCGGCTGCTGTGGGGCAGCGACTGGCCGCATGTCGGATACGAGGCCGCGGTCGACGATGCGCTCGCGTACCGGTACATGGAGTCGTTGCTGCCGGACGAGGCCGGGCGCCGGCAGGTGCTGGTCGATACGCCGGCGGCGCTGTACCGGTTCGATGCGAAAGGATGAGCGGACAGGGGCGGCGCGATTCGCGGAACCCCTGTAGTCTGCACACTGCCCGTGCCGCCATGAGTGCGGTTGCGGCTTGCACGGCTGACGCGGTGATTCGAACGGCACCGCGCGCGTCCGGCCCCCTTCCACGCATCGCATCAGGAGCACGCATCTTGGCCACCTACATCGTGTTTACACGGGAAAGCATGCAGGACCCGCAGGAATTCGACCTCTACCAGAGCAAGATCGGCGCAACGCTCGCCGGGCATCCGGTCAAGGTGCTCGCGGCCTACGGGCCGCAGGAAACGCTCGAGGGCGAAGGCCCGGAAGGCGTCGTGATCGTCGAGTTCCCGTCGAAGGAAGCCGCGCACGCGTGGTACCACGGCCCCGAATACCAGGCCGTCGCGCAGCACCGGTTCAAGGGCGCGCGCTATCGCGCCGTGCTGGTCGAAGGCGTTTGAGCGGCCTGAATCCGGGCGTCCGGCGGCGCGCTGCGACGCCGGACGCCCGGCCCGCCGATGAACACGTCGACTCCCGCCACCGCGCCCGTTCGCCCGCCGATGGGCCGCGCCACGACCGTGCTGCTCGCGATCAGCGTGGCGCTTTATCTGGCCGCCATGTTCACCGCGCCGTTTCGCACCGGTGCGCCCGTCCCGCATCCATGGGCCGACGGCTGGCAGGTGCTGTTGACGGGCTGGATGGGCATGCCCGGCGGCATCCATGCATGGCTCGCGAATCCGCTCGTGTTCGCCGCGTGGCTGCTGACGGCGAAGCGCTACCGCGCCCAGGCGGTCGTGCTGGCCGTACTGGCGTTGCTGTTCGGGACGAGCTTCCTGTCGCAGCACCAGATCGCCGTGAACGAAGCGGGGGACGTCGAACCCGTGCATCTCGACGCGATTGGCTACTGGTGCTGGCTCGCGAGTTTCGGCGCGGCGTCGGTCGGCGCCGCGTTGTTGCCCGGACGGACGAAGACGCGCTGATTGATTGCGGATGCTTCGCTGCGGATGTCGACGGAGGTGAAGCCGCCCGGCATTGCAACGAGCCGCGGCATCGGCACGTGACGCGAAACGGCGTCTTGCGTGCCGATGCATCGAAGGCGCGACGTCGACGGCGCGCCTTCGACCTTCACCGGATGTGCGCCTGCAACGCGCGCAGCCAATACGACACCGCCACCGCGCCGCCGTCCGGCGTACCGATCGCACGTTCGCCGAGATAGCTCGCGCGCCCGGCGCGCGGCGTCATGCTGGCGGTTTCCTGCGCGCCGTGCTCCGCCGCCGCGACGGCCGCCTCCCACGCGACCGATGCACCGTTGTCGCCATCGAGCGCTCGCTCGAATGCAGCGACGGCCGGCACCAGCGCATCGAGCATCGTCCGGTCGCCGGCGTGCGCGCCGCCCAGTTCGCTGATCGACTCCACTGCGCCGCGGAACGCCGCGGCCCAGTCGCGCGCCGACGGCTCGGCGATCTCGGCCAGCCGGCGCGACGCGCGCAGCAGCGCGGTCGCATAGAACGGCCCCGAGCTGCCGGCGATCGCGCGGCGCAATGCGGCACCGAGCGCCGCGAGCGTGCCGGCCGGCGTGCCGTACGCGGTTTCCGGCAGGGCGAGGATCGCCTGCGCGGCGCGCAGCATGCTCGCGCCGAGATCGCCGTCGCCGGCCGCCGCATCGAGATCCGTCAGCGTCTGCTCATGATCGATCAGCGTCTGAGCGACTGCGTGCAGCGCCGGTTGCAGGCGGGCCGCCCACGCGCGGCCGGCCGCATCGAGCGGTGGCAGCGGTGCTTCGTGCGCAGCGGCCGCGGCGACGCGGATCTGCGCATTCACGGCGCCGCCGCCCGGCCAGGCGCGCGCCTGCGTCGGCGCGTCGAGCAGCACCGCGCGTTCGTCGTTCAGCCGCAGCACCGAGATCGAGCAGCCGGGCATGTTCAGTGCCGACAGGAACGTGCCGGCCCACGCGCGCGCGACGACGATGCCGCGCCGGTTCAGGTTGTCGTACGCGGCGCGCAGCACGATCGCGAGTTCCATGTCCGGCGTCGCGCCGAGGCCGTTGACGAACAGCGCAACGCGTTCGCCGCGGTCGAGCACGAGATCGGCGACGATGCTCGACAGCAGCGTGTCGACCAGCGCATCGGCCGGCAGCGGCGCGCGGCGCTCGACGCCTTTCTCGCCGTGGATGCCGAGGCCGAGTTCGATCTCGTGATCGGCGAGGCTGAAGCCCGACTTGTCGGCGCCCGGGATCGTGCAGCCGTCGAGCGCGACGCCCATCGTGCCGAGTTCGGCCGCCGCGTCGCGCGCGATGGCCGTGACGCGGGCGAGCGGCAGCCCGCGCGCGGCGGCCGCGCCGGCGAGCTTGTGGATCAGCACGGTGCCGGCGATCCCGCGCCGCTGGCCGCGCTCGACGCGGCCGCGCAGCGATACGTCGTCGGCGACGATGACCGTCTCGACCGGAATGCCTTCGGCGCGCGCGAGTTCGGCGGCGAGCCCGAAATTGAGCCGGTCGCCCGTGTAGTTCTTCACGATCAGCAGTGCGCCGTTCGGGCCGGCGCTTGCGCGGATCGCGGCGAGCACGGCGTCGGTGGACGGCGACGTGAACACTTCGCCGCAGACGGCCGCGCTCAGCATCCCTTCGCCGACATAGCCGCCGTGCGCGGGCTCGTGGCCGCTGCCGCCGCCGGAGAGGACGGCGACGGGGCGCTGCGCCGGCTCGGGCAGCGGCTGGCGGACGAGCACGTGCTCGTCGCCGAGGATCGCGACATGCGGCGACTGCCGCGCGATGCCTTCCAGCATTTCTCGCACGACATCGGACGGGCGGTTGACAAGCTTTTTCATGGCGACGGGTTCCGGACGGGTGAACGAGGCTCGGCCGGGCCCGCACGGGCGCCGGACGGCCTTGCGTGTTGCGGAGGATCGTGCGGGCGCGTTGTCGCCGGGTACAGGCGGCCGTATGACGGACGACCGGATGCGGGAGGGGGGCGAGGCGCACGCTTCGCGCCACGATACATCAGGTTCGGACGTTGCTGCACGGAACGCGGCGCGATCGCGCCGGTGCATTCCCATACGCGGCTACTTCATCGCCGCGATCTCCTTCGCGCGAATCAGCCGCGCGCGCAGCACGTTGCGGCTGATGCCGAGCAGCCGAGCGGCCTGGATCTGGTTGCGGTGGCTGAATTCGAACGCGACGCGCATCACGGTGTCCTCGATGCGTTCGAACAGGTTGCCGTGATCCTCATCGAACAGATCGCGCAGCGCGCGTTCGAGTGCGGCCTGCGCGCCGGCGGCCGGGTCGGGTTCCGGCGCTGGCGTGCGCGCGGCGGCCGTCGACACACCCGGCGGCGCGAGGTGCAGGTCGGCTTCCTGCAGCGAATCGTTGCGGCTCACGAGCAGCGCGTGATGGATCACGTTCTCGAGTTCGCGGATGTTGCCGGGCCAACCGTGCGCCTCGAGCCGGCGCTCGGCGCGCGGGTCGATGCTGCGCGGCCCGTAGCCGAGGCGGCTCCGGTAGTCGTCGAAGAAGTGGCGCGCGAGCGGCAGGATGTCGCCCGGGCGCTCGCGCAGCGTCGGCACGGCGAGCTGCACGACGTTGAGCCGGTAGAACAGGTCGCCGCGAAACTGCCCGTTCGCGACGGCCTGTTGCAGATCGACGTTGGTCGCGGCGACCACGCGCACGTCGATCGGCACGCCCGAGCGCGACCCGAGCCGCACGACCTCGCGCTCCTGCAGCACGCGCAGCAGCTTGACCTGCATCGACAGCGGCAGGTCGCCGATCTCGTCGAGAAACAGCGTGCCGCCGTTCGCGGCCTCGAACCAGCCGGGCTTCGCGCTGAACGCGCCGGTAAACGCGCCCTTCTCGTGGCCGAACAGTTCGCTCTCGACGAGCGTCTCGGAGAAGGCGCCGCAGTTCACCGCGATGAACGGCCCGTTGCTGCGGCGGCTGAGGCCGTGCACGTGTCGCGCGATCAGTTCCTTGCCGGTGCCGGTCTCGCCGACGATCAGCACGTTCGCGTCGCTCGGCGCGACCAGGCGAATCCGTTCGAGCAGCGCGACCGAGCGCGGATCGACGAACACCTGCGCGCGGGCACGAATGGACGTCGCGAGCGCGGGCCGGTCGGGCAGCGTGAGGACGGGCGCGGCATCGGGCCACGCATCGGAAGGGGAGTGGTTCACGAGTAGAAGCCCGGCGTCGGATAGGTTCGCTTGAGCGCCCATTCGCCGATCTCGCGAATCTTGTACGCGAGCGGGTCGTGGAGCGTATGGGTGCGCAGGTTGCGCCAGTGCCGGTCGAGCCGCAGCGCGCCGTGCGTCGCGCGCGCACCGGCGACGTCGAACATGCGCGTGCAGAGATCGAGCCCGGTGCGCGCGGCCGACACCTTCGCGGCGGCCGCGGCGAGCGCGACCTGGCCGCGCTCCGCATGCGTGAGCGCCGCATCGCGCGACCATGCGGCGTCGAGCCGGTCCGCCGCGCGGTCGGCGAGCACGCGTGCGGCTTCGAGCCCGACCCAGAATTCGCCGTACTGGCCGAGGATGTACGGATCGTCGCCGGTGCTCGCGACCTGCGCGCCGGGCCACGGCCGCGCCTCGTGCAGCGTGTAGTGCCGTGCGTCGTTGAACGCAGCTTCGGCGATGCCGAGATACACGTTCGTCAGCACGAGCTGCGCGACGAGCGGGCGCAGGCACGCGAAGGGCGTCGACAGCGGGCCGGGGTCCGTCAGCAGCTCGTGATCCTCGACGCGTACTTTCTCGAACGTGACCGTGCCGCTGTCGGTCTGGCGCTGGCCGATGTTGTTCCAGTCGTCGGCGATCGAGATACCGCTGCGCTGCGTCGGCACGGCCGCGATCAGGAATGCGCGCGTGTCGGCGTCGTGCGCGGACGCGATCAGCATCTGCGAATCGAGCGCCCCCGAGCAAAAGCTTTTCTGGCCGCTGAATTCGTGCCACGCGCCGCGCGAGCGGCTGACCGTTCGGGCGTCGAGCGGATTCAGCGCATTGCCCCAGAACCACTGCTGGCGCGCGGTGCGCTCGAACCACGATTCCCACTGCGCGGGCGCGCCGAACAGGCGCACGGTCGCGAGCATCAGGTGATGGAAGCCGAACACGTGCGCGAGCGAACTGTCGGCGGCCGCGAGCACGCGGACGACGTCGAGCGCCGTGCGCCAGCTCGCGCCGAGGCCGCCGTAGGCGGTAGGGATGCTGAGCGCGAGCAGGCCGCTCTCGCGTAGCTGGTCGCGCTCGGCCTTTGGCGTGCCGCCCTGCTGGTCGCGCTCGGCCGCGGTGCGTGCAAAGCCGGCCGCCAGGCGCTCGGCGGTTTGCAGGGCGTCCGGAGGGGCCGGCTCGTCGCGGGACGGCGTGACGACACGCAGGCTTTCCGCGCGGGGCGATATGGAAATGGATGTCATGGCGATGAATGCGTCGGTGCGCTGCACGAAAGCGGTCATGCCGCGATGGGCGTTGCTGACCGGGTGCTGCGTGATCAGCAGAGTGTTCAACGTTTTGCGCAACGCGGGAAACATCGATTTCTGATAACCAATGCCGGATTGCTGCGCTGGACGCAGCCGCGCGTGGCGATGTCGCGTGGTGCAGCGATCGGCGGCACGCAAGGCGACGATGAAGCAGCCATGTCGACGCTACTGCAAGGATGCGACGCGTCGCGCCGGCCATGAATGCGGAGCGCGGACATCAATGCGTGCCGGAGGACGCCGTGCATGTGCCGGAATCCGTGTCGAAGCGGAAAAGCGCGCTTGCCGCACACTGCGCTGCTGATCACGCAGCAGCGTATCAGCAGCATTGTTTCCCGGAGTTCATCGCACTGCGGAATATGGTTGTGATGCCGTGGCTGGCACGCATATCAACGTGCGGCGATTGGTGGGGATGCCACGACAGGCCGTCGATCGCGATGCATTTCGTCATGCAGACGATCGTTCTCTATCGCAATCATCGAAATGGCACGCTCCTTGCTGACCCATGACGCGACGGGTGCGTCGGCACCCGACTCGACAATGGGAATGCAACCGATGAGCAATGCAATCAACGTGGTCGCGATATCGGGCGGCCTGCAGCGGCCGTCGCGCACGCTGGCGCTGACCGACGCGATCGTCGCGGCGCTTGGCGCCGCGCTGCCGATCGATACGCGGCTGATCGAACTCGGCGAGATCGGCGGCCGGCTGGCCGGCGCGCTGACGCGCGCGCAGGTGCCGGCCGACCTCGATGCGCAGATCCGCGCGATCGAGACGGCCGATGCGCTCGTCGTCGCGAGCCCCGTGTATCGCGCGTCGTACACGGGCCTCTTCAAGCACCTGTTCGACCTCGTGCATCACGAAGCGCTGGTCGACGTGCCGGTGCTGCTCGCAGCCACCGGCGGCAGCGAGCGTCATGCGCTCGTGATCGACCATCAGCTGCGCCCGCTGTTCAGCTTCTTCCAGGCCCGCACGCTGCCGATCGGCGTGTATGCGTCCGAAAGCGATTTCGACCAGTACCAGATCACGAACCCGGCGCTGCGCGCGCGCATCGCGCTCGCCGTCGATCGCGCGGTGCCGCAGCTGCGCCCGCATGCGCTTTCCGTCGCGGCCGCGTAGGCCGCCTGCGTTTTCTTTCTCGACCAGGACACACTCATGAGCCATACCGACTCTTCCGCCGACGGCGTCAAGTTCGCCTACTGGGTGCCGAACGTCAGCGGCGGCCTCGTCGTCAGCACGATCGAGCAGCGCACCGACTGGAGCCTCGAATACAACCAGCAGCTCGCGCGCACGGCCGAGGCGGCCGGCTTCGAGTACGCACTGAGCCAGATCCGCTTCACGGCCGGCTACGGCGCCGAATATCAGCACGAGTCGGTGTCGTTCAGCCAGGCGCTGCTGCATGCGACGACGAAGCTCAAGGTGCTCGCCGCGATCCTGCCGGGGCCGTGGCATCCGGCCGTGGTCGCGAAGCAGCTCGCGACGATCGACCACATCTCGAACGGGCGCATCGCGATCAATGTCGTGAGCGGCTGGTTCAAGGGCGAATTCACCGCGATCGGCGAGCCGTGGCTCGAGCACGACGAACGCTATCGGCGCTCGAAGGAGTTCATCCAGGCGCTGAAGGGCATCTGGACGCAGGACAACTTCACCTTCAAGGGCGACTTCTACCGTTTCAACGACTACACGCTGAGCCCGAAGCCGGTGCAGAAGCCGCATCCGGAGATCTTCCAGGGCGGCAGCTCGCGCGCGGCGCGCGACAACGCGGCGAGCGTGTCGGACTGGTACTTCACGAACGGCAATACGCCGGAGAACCTGAAGGCGCAGATCGACGACATCCGCGCGAAGGCGGCCGCGAACAACCATCGCGTGCGGATCGGCGTCAACGCGTTCGTGATCGCGCGCGACACCGAGGAAGAGGCGAAGGCCGTGCTCGACGACATCATCCGGCATGCACACGTCGAGGCCGTGCATGCGTTCGGCGATGCGGTGAAGCAGGCCGGCAGCGCGTCGCCGGAGGGCGAAGGCAACTGGGCGAAATCGACGTTCGAGGATCTGGTGCAGTACAACGACGGCTTCCGCACGAACCTGATCGGCACGCCGCAGCAGATCGCCGAGCGGATCGTCGCGCTGAAGGCGATCGGCGTCGATCTCGTGCTCGCGGGGTTCCTGCATTTCATCGAGGAAGTCGAGTACTTCGGCAAGCGCGTGCTGCCGCTCGTGCGCGAAATCGAGGCAAAGCGGCAAGCGGTTGCCGCGTGACGCGCAGGCTGGTGCGCGGCGGGCGCTCGCGCGTGTCGCGAGAAGGCCGATCGACGGGGCGACACCGACGGCGCTCGCGGGTCAGCCCGGCTTGACGTTTCGGATCTCGAAACAGGAGGACGGCGGATGCTTCGCGGCACCGCCGGCCGGTTCAAGCGTTTTGCCGGAAATCACGCGTCTACGGAAATCATCGAAGAAAACGTGCAACCGCACGCGGGTGCCACGCCAGTTCCCGTCATCGGCTCGGATGCCGAGGCACTCGACGTCGCGCATCCGGTCGCCAGCTCGGCTGGCCGAGCACGCCGCGTTGCGCGATCGCGAGCGGAAGCTGCCGTACGACGAGATCGAGCAGTTCTTGTCGAGCGGCCCGTGGGGCATCACGGTGCCGCGCGAATACGGCGGCGCGGTGATCGTCGAGAACGTGCGTGTGAGCCCATTCGAAATCTTCCACACGCAGCGTTCGTACGACCGCCCGACCTGCGCGGGCCCGTTCGCGGCCGTCACGCCATACCCGCCATCCTCGACGCATCGACCACCATCTGCACGCCGAGCCCGCCGAGGATGAGCCCCATCGCCCAGCGCTGCGCGAGCAGCAGCGTCGGGCGTCCGTGCAGGAACTTCGCGATGCTGCTCGAGCAGATCGCCACCAGCCCGTTCGCGGAAACGAACGCGGCGATCAGCAGCGAGCCGAGAAACAGCGATTGCCCGAGCACGCTGCCGTTCCGGTAGTCGATGAACTGCGGCAGCAACGAAATGAACAGCATCGCGAGCTTCGGGTTCAGCACGCTGGTCGTTGCGCCCATCGCGAGCAGTCGAAGCGGCCGCTCGCTCGGCAATGCCTGCACCTCGAACGGCGAGCGGCCGCCGGGCCGGACGGCCTGCCACGCCAGGTACAGCAGGTACGCCGCACCGACCACGGCCAGCCCGCTGCCCGCATAGGGCACGCTCATGAACAGCGTCGTGATGCCGAACGCGGCGCCGAACATGTAGAACAGATACCCGATCATCACGCCGCCGAGTGAAATGAGCCCTGCCGTGCGTCCTTGCGCGATCGAGCGCGACATCACGTAGACCATGTTCGGCCCGGGCGTGACCGCGAGCATGCCGCCGATGACGAGAAATCCGTAGAGCGATCCGGACGTATGCATATCTGACGATTCCTGCAACGAGTGAGTGCTGACGGGATTGATTGTCCGACCGTGGAGAAGAACAGTAAAACGGGATAAACTGAATCGATTGATCAGTTTTTCTGAATACGATGAAAAAGCTCGACCTCGATGTGCTCGCGATGGTGGTGGCCGTTGCGGAATCCGGATCGTTCGCTCAGGGCGCGCAGGCCGTGCACCGGTCGCCGTCGGCGGTGAGCATGCAGATCAAGGCGCTGGAAGACGCGCTCGGCAAGCCGCTCTTCGTCCGCGATACGCGCAACGTGACGCCGACCGGCGACGGCACGATGCTCGCCGAATACGGCCGCCGGATGCTGGCGATGCGCGACGAGGCATGGGCGTCGGTCGTGCGCCCGGAGATCCGCGGCCGCGTGACGATCGGCGTGCCCGACGATTACATTTCTTCGTTGCTGCCGCAGGTGCTCGGCAAGTTCGCCGCGATGCATCCGCGCGTGGAACTGCGCGTGATCGGCCAGCCGAGCAGCGCGCTCGTGCCGATGCTGAAAGACAACACGGTCGACCTCGCGTGCCTCACGCGGATCAAGGGCGTGACCGGCGAGCTGATCCGGCTCGAACCGCTCGTCTGGGCCGGATCGCCGAAGCGCAACGTATGGGAAGAGCGGCCGCTGCCGGTGGCCTTCTTCACGCACGGCGGCAGCATGGCGCGCGATCAGGCGGTCAAGGCGCTGAACCGGCGGAAGATCCCGTACCGGATGTCGTACGAAAGCCCGAGCCACCTCGGCCTGCTCAGCATGGTGGAGGCCGGGCTCGCGGTCGCGCCGCTGGCGCGCTGCTGCATTCCCGATCATCTCGTGCAGCTGTCGGAAAGCCACGGGCTGCCGCCGCTGGGCGAACTCGAGGTCGTGCTCGCGCGCAGCGCGCAGTCCGCGCGCCCGCCGTGCGACTACCTGGCCGAGCAGATTCTCGGCGAATGGCGGACCTGAGCGGCCCGCCGGCGGCCGCGTCTCAGCACGACTTCAGCAGCCATGCGCGGAACGCGACGAGCGACGGCAGCGTCTCGTTCCCCGGCGGGTAGACGAGGTAGTAGCTGCGCTGGCTGGTGATCGCGTCGCCGATCGACACGAGCTCGTGGCGGCTCAGCTCGTCTTCCACCAGCACTTTCGGCACCAGCCCGATCCCCATCCCGGCCCGCACGGCCTGGATCAGGTGCGACGTCAGCTCGAAGCTCGGGCCGATGCGCATCTGGCGGTGGTCGAGCCGATAGTGCGAGAACCATTCTGCCCATGCCTGCTGGTTGCTCGTCACGCCGAGCAGCGTCTGCTTTGCGGCCCAGGCCGGCGTGCGCGTGTCGGCCTTGCGGCGGCCGCCGGTGTCCGGCGGCGCGATCGCGATCAGGAACTCGTTGTACAGCCGGTGTGCGTGCAGGCCCGGCCAGTCGTCCGCGCCGACGGTGATGGCCGCATCGAGGTCGTCGTTGAGGAAATCGATGGCGCCGATCCGCGAATGAAGGTGCACGGTCACGCCCGGATGCGCGGTGTAGAAGTCGTGCAGGTGCGGCAGCAGCCACTTCGAGCCGAACGTGGGCAGCGTCGCGAGCCGCAGCGTGCCGGCGCCTGCCTGGTGCGACATCGCCTGCAGCGTCGCGCCGCGGATGCGCCCCAGTGCGCCGCTCAGCTCGATGAAGTAGCGGCGCCCCACTTCGGTCAGCTTCACCGAGCGGCCCTCGCGCCGGAACAGCGGCACGCCGAGTTGATCCTCGAGCGTCTGGACCTGCCGGCTGATCGCGCTCTGGCTCAGCGACAGCTCCTCGGCCGCGCGCGTGTAACTTTCGTGCCGCGCGGCGGCTTCGAACACCAGCAGCAGCGACATCGACGGGGTGAGGCGACGGTAATTCATGAGTTTTATGCAATATTCGCCGGGTGAGAATTCGTTTGTTTCTCACGGAATTTCCAAAGATACTGGAATTCCCGGTTGCGTGGAAACTTGCTAAAAAATCATGTTTCGGCGCACGCGAACCGGCCGGTTCCACCCACACTGCGCATTTACCCCATGTCGATCGCCCCATTGCCCCGTCCCGCCAGCCCGCCCGCGCATGCGTACCGTGACTTTCTCACTGCACTGCAGGCTGCCGGATTCGCCGGGGAAATCCGCGCGGACCATGCGAACCGGACGGTGCAGGCCACCGACAACTCGATCTACCAGCGCCTGCCGCAAGCGGTGATCTGCCCTGCGCATGCGGACGATGTGCGGCTGCTGGCGCGGCTGCTCGCCGAGCCCGCGCATCGCGACGTCGCGGTGGCCGCGCGCGGCGGCGGCACGGGCACCAACGGCCAGTCGCTGACCGACGGCGTGGTCGTCGACCTGTCGCGCAACATGAACCGGATCCTCGAAATCGACGTCGAGCAGCGCTGGGTGCGCGTGCAGGCGGGCGTCGTCAAGGATCAGCTCAATGCGGCGCTGAAGCCGCACGGGCTGTTTTTCGCACCGGAACTGTCGACGTCGAATCGCGCGACCGTCGGCGGGATGATCAACACCGACGCGAGCGGGCAGGGCAGCTGCACGTACGGCAAGACGCGCGACCACGTGCTCGAGCTCGATTTCGTGCTGATGGGCGGCGAGCAGCTGCACAGCGACGCGCTCGCCGACGACGAGCTGGAGCGCCGCTGCGCGCGCCAGGACCGCGTCGGCAAGGTCTACCGCGCCGCGCGGCGCATCAGCGACGACAAGGCGGCGCTGATCGACGCGAAGTTTCCGAAGCTCAATCGCTGCCTGACCGGCTATGACCTCGCGCACCTGCGCGAACCCGACGGCCGCTTCAACCTGAACAGCGTGCTGTGCGGCGCCGAAGGCTCGCTCGGCTTCGTCGTCGAGGCGAAGCTCAACGTGCTGCCGATCCCGAAGTATTCGGTGCTGGTCAACGTGCGCTACGCGGGCTTCATGGACGCGCTGCGCGACGCGCGCGCACTGCTCGCGCATCAGCCGCTGTCGATCGAGACGGTCGACTCCAAGGTGCTGATGCTGGCGATGAAGGACTTCGTATGGAGCAGCGTGGCCGAGTATTTCCCGCAGGACGACGCTCGGCCGACGCTCGGCATCAACCTGATCGAATTCAGCGGCGACGATGCGGACGACGTCGACGCGCGCGTGCGCGCATTCGTCGACCATCTGCGCACCGATACCAGCGTGGAGCGCCTGGGCCACACGCTCGCGGCCGGCGACGACGCCGTGAAGCGCGTGTATGCGATGCGCAAGCGCGCGGTCGGCCTGCTCGGCAACGTGCAGGGTGAGGCGCGCCCGCAGCCGTTCGTCGAGGACACCGCGGTGCCGCCCGAGAACCTTCCCGCGTACATCGCCGAATTCCGCGCGCTGCTCGACGGCCACGGGCTGCAATACGGGATGTTCGGGCACGTCGATGCCGGCGTGCTGCACGTGCGGCCGGCGCTCGACATGAAGGACCCGAGGCAGGCGGCGCTGGTGCGGCCCGTGTCGGATGCGGTGGCCGAACTCACGCAGCGGCATGGTGGCCTGTTATGGGGCGAGCATGGCAAGGGCGTGCGCTCCGAATATGCGCCGGCGTTTTTCGGCGAGCTGTATCCGTCGCTGCAGCAACTGAAGGCCGCGTTCGATCCGTACAACCAGTTCAACCCGGGCAAGATCGCGACGCCGCCGGACCGCACGATGCGGCTGCTGAAGATCGACGAGGTACCGACGCGCGGCGACCACGACCGGCAGATCGACGAGCGTGTGTGGCAGAGCTACGGCACCGCGATGCACTGTAACGGCAACGGCGCGTGCTACAACTTCGATCCGGACGACGCGATGTGCCCGTCGTGGAAGGCGACGCGCGAACGCGTGCAATCGCCGAAGGGGCGGGCGTCGCTGATGCGCGAATGGTTGCGCCTGCAAGGGCAGGCCGGTGTCGACGTCGTCGCGGCGGCGCGTGCGCGGCAGCCGTTCCTGAGTGGCCTTGCGGCGCGCTGGCGCAACAGCCGCGCGGCGCGCAGCGGCGAGGCCGACTTCTCGCACGAGGTGTACGACGCGATGGCCGGGTGCCTCGCGTGCAAGTCGTGCGCGGGACAGTGCCCGGTGAAGGTGAACGTGCCGGAGTTTCGCTCGCGTTTCCTCGAGCTGTACCACCAGCGCTACCTGCGGCCGTTGCGCGACTACCTGATCGGCTCGCTCGAATTCACGATGCCGTGGATGGCGCGGGTGCCCGGGCTGTACAACGGGCTGATGCGGGCGGGATGGATGCGCACGCTGCTGGAGCGGCACGTCGGCATGGTCGACAGCCCGCTGCTGAGCCGCTTCGATCTCGCGGCCGTGATTCGTCAATGGCGCGTGAAGCCGGCCGACCCGCAGGCGCTCGCCGCGTTGGGCGACGCGCAGCGCGCACGCAGCGTCGTCATCGTGCAGGACACGTTCACGCGCTATTTCGATACCGAGCAACTGGCGACGCTGATCGAGTTGGCGGCGCGCTCGGGCTTTCAGGTGTGGCTCGCGCCGCTCGCGCCGAACGGCAAGGCGCTGCACGTGCAGGGCTTTCTGCGGGCGTTCGAGCAGGCGGCGATCCGCAATGCGACGCAACTGGCCGCATTGGCGCGCTCGGGTGTCGCGCTGGTCGGCCTCGATCCGGCGATGACGCTCACGTATCGGCAGGAATACCTGAAGGTGACGGGGCTCACCGAGGTGCCGAAGGTCGCGCTGCCGCAGGAATGGCTGCTGCAGGCGCTGCCGGAGGCCGGTGACGGTGGCGGAGACAGCAGCGTGCCCGCGTCGTACCGGTTGCTGCCGCACTGCACCGAGAAGACCAATGCGCCCGACAGCGGCAAGCAATGGGTACAGGTGTTCGCACGACGCGGGCTGCGTTTGCAGGTTCAGGCGGCAGGGTGCTGCGGGATGTCGGGCACCTACGGGCACGAGGCGCGCAATCTCGACACGTCGAGGACGATCTATGCGCAGTCGTGGGCGGCGCATGTCGATGCAGCGGACGTGGAAGGCGAGGCGCTGGCGACCGGCTATTCATGCCGCAGCCAGGTGAAGCGGATGTCGTCGAAGCAGGTGCGCCATCCGTTGCAGGCGCTGCTCGATCATGTCAGGGCGGCGGGGTGACGATCGGGTGTCGCGTGTTGCGTTGCCCGTGAGATGGCTTTCATCTCAGTGTCGAGCGGCACGCTTCGCGCCGCTGTCGACGCCTGTCTGGCTCACGCGTCCGCTTTAGCCGTTTTTCCGGAACGCGGCTTTTCCGCCGCAGGAAACACACCGCCGCCGCGTGGCCGTTTCGGTTCGATCCGCATTTGCCGGATCACGCGCCGGAAATCGATCTCGTGTGCGGCCAGCGTGCCGATCAGTTTCGCGATGACCGCGAGGTGGGACGGGACGGTGCCCTTGCTCGAATAGTTCGTGATCGAGCTTTCGTTCATCCGGATCAGGCGGGCGAACTCGCGTGCCGTCAACTGTGCCTTCTTCAACTCCTGTTGGAATTCTGCATACGCCATTGCACACATGATGCTTTGTCTCCGTGAATCAGAATTCGGCCCGCGCGGCGCCGGCGCCGACGAGTGGCGTTCCCGTCGTGCCGGCGCGGCGGCGGGTTACATCTTCACCTGGTCGAGGAAAGTCTTCTTGCCGGTCTTGTAGCCGTAGATCGAGATGATCCCGTGCGTCAGGTCGCCCTTCGAATCGAAGGTCGTCGTGCCGATCACGCCGTCGTACTTCGTCGCCGGCATCGCCGCGAGGATCTTCGCCGGGTCGGTCGAGTTCGCGCGCTTCATCGCGTCGACCGCGATGTAGACCGCGTCATACGCGAACGGCGCATCGAACTTGATGCCCTGGTTGAAGCGCTTCTGGTATTTCGCGAGGAAGGCCGCGCCGCCCGGCATCTTTTCGAGCGCCGCGCCGGCTTGCGAGCACAGCACGTTGTCGGCTGCCGGGCCGGCCAGCTCGGCCAGCGAGTCGGTGCACACGCCGTCGCCGGACAGGATCTTCGCGCGCAGGCCGAGCTGCTTCGCCTGCTTCGCGAGCGGGCCGCCGGTGGCGTCCATGCCGCCGTACATGATCGCGTCCGGGTTCTCGCCCTTGACCTTGGTGAGAATCGCGCGGAAGTCGACGGCCTTGTCGTTGGTTGCGTCGTGCGACAGCACCTTCAGGCCGAGCGCCTTCGCCTTCTTCTCGAACTCGTTCGCGAGGCCCTGGCCGTACGCGGTCGAATCGTCGATCACCGCGACGCTCTTCACGCCCTTCGACTGCGCGTAGCTCGCGAGCGCCGGGCCTTGCTGCGCGTCGGTCGCGACGACGCGGTAGGTCGTCTTGAAGCCTTGCTGCGTGTAGGTCGGGTTCGTGGCCGACGGCGAGATCTGCACGATGCCCGCGTCGCTGTAGATCTTCGACGCCGGGATCGACGTGCCCGAGTTCAGGTGGCCGATGACGGCGACGACCTTGTCGTCGACCAGCTTCTGCGCAACCTGCGTGGCCTGGCGCGGGTCGGCCGCGTCATCCTGCGCATCGAGTTGCAGCGTGATCTTCTTGCCGCCGATCGTGAGCCCCTTCGCATTGATTTCCTCGACCGCGAGGCGCGCACCGTTCTCGTTGTCCTTGCCGAGGTGCGAGATGCCGCCCGTCGTCGGTTCGACGCTGCCGATCTTCACGACCTGGTCGGCCATCGCGGTCGACGCGGCCGCGAACGCGGCGGCAGCCAGTGCGACGGTGATCAGGGGTTTGCAGCGCATGCCGACAGTGCTTCGTTCCATCTGCCATCTCCGAATTGAATTTTCTTGCTATTGACGTCTCGACCGGCCGACGGCGAGGTCGGGGCGATCGGACGAGTCTCCGTACCCGTCATGGGCTTCACTTGCATCGCGTCCTGCCCCGCCACGTGCCGCCCGGGAGAGCGGGCGAATCGGGGCCTGATACGGTGCAATTCGTATGAATATATCTGAAGCCGATTTTGCGCGCTGCAGCGAATCGCGTAGCGGGGCGGCTGCGGCACGGCCGGTGCCCGACTTGCGAAGGCGCCGGATGCCGGAAATCGTGCGCCGCGGCAGGCCGCAGGCTGCGATTCGCTGTCGACGGCCTTACGGCCGCATCCATTATTCGGCCGGCGGCCGGGACGAAGCCATGGACACTGATGCGCGGTCAATCCGGAACTGTTCGGTCGATTTGTCTGCACAGTTTGGACGATTTCGATTGCGCATCCGGTTGCAGGGCCATGCTTCATCGGGATCGATGTTCTCGTTTTAACGCAACTAACGGTCAAGTTCGGCAGCGTCGGCGAACTGGTGCGAGTCGACAGCCCGCGCGACGCATCCGGCTTTGCAGATGCCGGGGTTCGTCCTGACCGGCTCGCCTGGGGATCGCCGGGCCGATCGTGCCGGCTACGATCCTATGAACGTCCGCGCAACGCCACGAAGATCACGCCGGCAATCGCCAGCAGCCCGCCACACACCGTCTCGATGCCGGGCCGCTCGCCCGTCAGTGCCATCGACAGGACGGTCGCGACCGCCGGCGTCAGATAGAGGAAGTTGGCGGCGCGCGCTGCGCCGAAGTAGCCGAGTGCGAACGTCCAGGTCGCGTAACCCAGCGCGGCGGGGAAGATGCCGAGCGTCAGGACGGCCAGCGTCGTATCGCGCGACCCGCTGCCCAGCGCCACGAGCGCGCCCGGCAGCCACGGCGTGAGCAGCAGCGCGCCGGCCAGCAGCGTGTATGCGGTGCAGGCCAGCGCGCCGTACACCGGAATCAGCCGCCGCTGCAGCACGAAATAGCTGGCTGAGCACAAGGCCGCACCAAGGATCAGCGTGCTGCCCGCGCCGAGAACGAGCCCGCCCGGCTGCCCGCGTGCGATCACCGCGATGCCGGCGAGGCTGAGCAGCGAGCCGAGCCAGCCCCAGCGATTGAAGCGCTCGCCCAGAAACACGGCCGCCAGCAGCGCCGTGAAGATCGGCAGCGTGTTCACGATGAAGCTTGCCGCGCCGGCCGATACGGTCTGCTCGCCGGTATTGAGCAGCGCGTTGTAGAGCGCGATGCCGAGAAAGCCGCACAGCAGGAAGCGCAGCGCGTCGCCCCGTGCCGGCACGCGCGGCCGCCGCACTGCCAGCCACGCGATGATCAGCACGGCGGCAGTGGCGAAGCGCGCCGCTGCGAGCTGGAGCGGAGTCAGGCCATGCAGGCCGATCCGGATGAACGGGAAAGCGGACGCCCACGAGACGATCGTGAAGGCGACCGCGCCGGCCGCGATCAGCGGCTGCCGCGCATGACGCGACGACGGTGTGGAGAGCGTGTTCATGCGGCAATGATGCGGCGTGGCGAGATGTTAAGCTAGCGCACAGATCAGCATGCAGGTATGAACATGATTCACAGCTCGAGCCGGCGGCCGGCCGGCACCTCCGCTCGCGTGACGCAGGGCCCGGCGGCGTTGCCTGCCGCAGCGCCGGCGCCGGCGACGGGTTCGCGGCCGCCGCTCGCGAGTCTCGAGACCGTGTGCGCGGTCGCGCGCGAGGGTTCGTTCCTCGCGGCCGCTGAAGTCTCCGGCGTGACGCACGGCGCGATCAGCCGGCGCGTGGCCGCCGTCGAAAACTGGCTCGGCCTGAGGTTGTTCGAACGTCATGCGCGCGGCGTGCGCCTGACGCCGGATGGGCAGCGCTTCGTCGGCCGGATCGAACAGGCGTTCGCGATCATCGACAGTGCGGCGGATCAGTGGCGCTCGCCGCGTACGCCGCGACTGGTCAGGATGAGCGTGGTGCCGGCCTTCGCGCAGCTCTGGCTGTTCGAGCGCCAGCATGCGCTCGAGAGCGAGGCGCCCGCGTTGCGGATCGAGCTCGGTATCGACCTGCGCAACGTGGATATCGCCGGCGGCGAAGCGGACCTGTCGGTCCGGTACGGGCGCGGCAACTGGCGTCAGCTCGAAACCCATGCGTTCATGCCGGAGCGGCTCTATCCGATTGCGCATCCGCGGCTCGCCGCGCAACTGGCGAAGGAGCGCCGCCGGCGCGGCGATGCCGCGCTGCTCGACCTGCCGTTGCTGCACGATTCCGAAGTGACCGGCTGGCGCACGTGGTTCGATGCATTGGGTGTGCCGTTCAAGCCGCGCGTGCAGGATCGCCGGTTCGAGGATTACAACCTCGTGCTGGCCGCGGCCGAGGCAGGCCTCGGCGTGGCGCTGGCGCGCGTACCCCTCGCCGACGCCTATCTCAAGCGCAGCGACCTCGTGCGCGTGAGCCGGCACGAGGTCGATTCGGTGCTCAGGTATTACTTCGTGCACGCGAAGGGGGAGAATCGGCCGGAGGTGCTGGCGTTGATGGAGCGGATGCGGGCGGCGGTAGGGGCAGGCGGCCAGGCCTAGCCGGGGTGTCGTGACGGCCCGCCACGGCGGGCCGGTGGGGGCGAAGAAAGCGGGGCGCGATACGCGGCACTAGGCCCCGGCCGCCGGATCGACGACAATGCCACCGCGAAAAACGATGAGGTAGAGAGTGAACGAGAATCGAAAATGTGTGCAGCCGTGCGGCTGCAACGGAGGTCAGCAATGAACAGGCCAGACAAGTCGTCGAAAGCGCGCGCAGCGCTCGACCAGCTGTTTTCGGGTACGGCGCCTGCGGATGCGACGCGCGCGTCGCGTCCGGGCAATCCGTTCGAAGCGAACGCAGACGAGGCATCCGCTGGCGGGCGCGCCGGTATCGAAGTCACGCTGTCGACCCGGATCCAGTTGCGCGGGTATCCGAATGCGAACGCATTCATGAAGCGGATGGCCGAAGCCTGGGGGCTGGAGTGGGGAATGTACGACAGCGTCAAGGCCATCGCGACGCTGCCCACCGGATGGCGGGCACGCCGGCTTCCGGAAGTCACGCAGATCGTCGACGGGCACGACGTGCTGCGCGCGGAGAGCAGCCTGCAGGGCGGCGAGATGTCGTACCTGAAAGTGCATCCGCGGTACTACATCGACGCCCGCAAGGGGTTCGGCTGGGGCAAGTCGTCGAAGGCATCCGACGATCCGGATCTGGACGGCCCCGACTGGAACTGCTTCGTGATCGATCGCGAAAAGTCCGTCGAAGTGCACGAACTGACGACTTCGTCGCTGAAAGCCGACATGGACAATGCGCGGGCGACGTTGCTGAAATGGCTCGACGAGAACTATCCGCAACATCGCGATCCTTTCGCGTACTGGACGGATTGCGAAGCGGCATCGTAATTTTGCGTGACCGCCCGGTTCGGTATCGCGGGCATACATTGCCCGACCGGAATCGGGGCGGGTGGGGCGCATGCCGCTTCGATGCATCGGCCGGTTGCGACGGGAGCGCCAATTGAAACGAGCCGGTTTCGTCCCGGTTCTCTGGGCAGCGTTCGGCGCGGCGGTCGGTTCAACCGTCGTCGAGCTGCTGCTCTGGCCGATCGTCGGCGACGACACCGTTGCGAACCTGTTGCGCGACACACGCCTCACGGCGGCCATCGTGATGGGGCGCGGCGTGCTCGGCGCGTCCGCCGGCTTCGATCCGCTGCTCATGGCGGTGGCGACCGTCGTGCACCTGATGCTGTCGCTGGTCTATGCGGCGGTGCTGGCGAAGGTGATTCGCAACCTGTCGCTCGCGGCCGCGTTACTCGCAGGCGGCGCGTTCGGCCTCATCCTGTACGGCGTCAACCTGTATGCGTTCACCGCGATCTTCCCGTGGTTCATCCCGGTTCGTGGCGCGATCACGCTGGTGGCCCATCTGGTATTCGGGATCACGGCAGCGGCTGCCTACCGCTTTGCCAGGCGCTAGACCGGACGCCAACCGCGGCAACGATGGTCGCGGGTCGCCACATCGATCATTTGACCCTGAACCGGATTTAGTCCCGATCGGAAGTGGAGATTTCCGGCTTGTGACCCTGAACCGGATTTAGTCCCGATCGGAAGTGGAGATTTCCGGCTTGTGACCCTGAACCGGATTTAGTCCCGATCGGAAGTGGAGATTTCCGGCTTGGTTGAGTTGTCGGGCGAGGCGGATTCCCTTGCCTGACGGGCGAATTCGGCAGGCGTCATCCACTGCAATGCGGAGTGGGGACGAACCTCGTTATAGTACGTGCGCCAGTCGTCGATTTTGCTCTGCGCGTCGGCCAATGACAAGAACCAATGCGCGTTCAGACATTCCTGC
>NZ_NBYX01000029.1 GCF_002099195.1 Burkholderia puraquae
TCGCCGGTGCGCGCCTACGGCGGCTATGGCGGCTGGGGTGCGACGCAGCGCGACGGCGCGCCGCTGCAGCGCGCGGCGGCCGCCGCGATGTGCGGCTGCGCGAGTGCGTGCGGCATGCACGGTCATGCGCATGCAAGCGCATGGGGCCGCACGTTGCCGACCTCGGACGCGAAGGGCTTCTGGGGCGCGTTCGGCTGTTCGTGCTGGGCGGTCTGACATGGTGACTCCGAGCAATGGCGGCGGCGCCGGCAACCCGGCGTGGGTCCGAGCGCTGCTGGCGCAGCCGTGGGTCCTGCCGCTCGCGCGTCTGGCGCTGGTGTCCGCCTACCTGATCGGCGGTGTCGCGAAGGCGCTCGATTTCGACGGCGCAGTCGCAGAGCAGGCGCATTTCGGTCTGCACCCGGCCGCGCTATGGGCGGCGCTGGCGATCGCGGTCGAGATCGCCGGCTCGCTGTGCATCGTGCTGGGCCGCTTCACGTGGCTCGGCGCCGGCAGTCTCGGCATGCTGACGCTGGTCGCGATGGCGGTGGCCAACGATTTCTGGAACCGCACGGGCACCGAGCATTTCATGGCGCTCAACAGCTTTTTCGAGCATCTCGGGCTGATCGCCGCACTCGTGCTCGCGACCCTGCTCGCCGATGCGAAGCACCCGGCCGGCGACGGCCGCACTACTCGATGACGATGAAACAACCAGGAAACCCTGTGATGACTACCATTCGCTCCGTATTGCTTGCCGCGATGATCGCGGGCGGTCTTGCCGTCGCGCCGGTCGTGTACGCGAAGCCGCCGGCCGTGCCCGCGCCGGCACCGGTGCTGGCCGTCGGGCCGCAGTACGATACGACGCACGTGTGCGTGTCGCCCGACGATTTCGACCGTTTCACCGACAGCTTCGTCGCGACGTTCGGCGGCAAGAAGTCGAAGCAGGGCGTGTTCCAGGTTACGCCCACGCCGAGCCAGACGATGTCGCAGCTCGTGCTCACGCCGGTCGGCACGGTCTCGGTGTTCGGCTTCAAGACGCCGATCCCGTATCCGTTCTGCGCGGAGCGCACCGGCTATCTCGTCACCGATCTGGACGTCGCGATGAAGATGGCGCGCGCGCACGGCGCGGACGTGATCGTCGACACGTTCCCCGATCCGATCGGCCGCGACGCGATCGTCCGCTGGACCGGCGGCCTGAACATGCAGCTCTATTGGCATACGGAAGCGCCGCACTACGACGCGCTGGAGACGGTGCCCGAGAACCGCGTGTACGTGTCGCCGGAAAGCGTGCGCAAGCTGGTGCACGATTTCGTCAAGTTCTCGAACGGCAAGGTGGTGTCCGACAATCTCAAGGCGCCGGGCGTCGAGATCGGCCGGCCGAACGATACGTACCGCCGCATCCGCATCGAATCGGGCTTCGGCAAGATGACCGTGCTCGTGACCGACGGCCACCTGCCTTACCCGTTCGGCCGCGAGATGACCGGCTACGAAGTGCCCGATCTCGCCGCGACGCTGAAGAAGGCGCAGGCCGCAGGGGTGACGGTGCTCGTGCCGCCGTTCACGTCGGACGGCCGCGATGCGGCGCTCGTGCAGTTCCCGGGCGGCTACGTCGCCGAGATCCACGCGAGCGCGGCGCGATGAAGCACGAGGACACGATTCTTGCCGCGGTGGCCGGCTTCGTCGACACGCTGAGCTTCGTCGCGCTGTTCGGGCTGTTCACTGCGCACGTGACGGGCAACTTCGTGCTGATCGGCGCGGGCATCGCGGGCTTCGGCCAGGGTGTCGTGCTGAAGCTCAGCGTGTTTCCCGCTTTCGTGTGCGGCGTGATCGCGAGCAGCCTGATCGCGCGCGCGCTGTCCGCGCGACCTGCGTGGCAGGGCACACGCGCACTGCATGCGGTGCAGGCCGTGCTGCTGCTTGGCTTCTGCGCGGCCGGCGTGTGGGCGACGCCCGTCACGCAGCCCGACAGCTTGCCGGCGCTCGTGGCCGGCATCGTCGGCACGTTCGCGATGGGCGTGCAGAATGCGCATCCGCGCGTGATTCCGCGCGCGGGCGTGCCGAACACGGTGATGACCGGTAACGTCACGCAGGCGATCCTCGACGTCGTCGACATGCTGTCCGCCGGCACGGCCGACAGCGTGCGTGCGGCGGCGCGCGCGCGTTTCGCGAAGATGCTGCCGGCGATCGTCGCGTTCGCGCTCGGCGCGGCGTGCGGGGCGCTCGGGTTCCGCTATGTCGGCTTCCTGGCGCTGCTCGCGCCCGTTTGCGCGCTCGCGGTGCTCGCGCTGTGCGCGGCGCAATCCGTCGCTGTCGTGACGAAGGAGCGCGCATGAGCGGGCAGCGGGAACGGGTGCATCGCGGTCGCTGCTTCGATCGGGCGGCGCGCGCGTCCGTCGTCGCGGGGCTGCTGTTCGCCGGGCGCGGTGCGGCGTTCGCGGAAACGTCACCGGAATCGGCGCCGGCCACGGATAGCGCCGCCTCGACATGCACGGCCAAGCGGCCGACCGTGCTGTTCAACCGCTGGCAGGAGGACTGGTCGGTGCTTGCGAATCCGTGCGTGCCGCGCGCACCGCTCGACGGCCTGAAATACCTTCCGCTCGGCAACGATCCGGCCTCCTATGTGTCGCTCGGCGTGAACCTGCGCGAGCGCCTCGAGACCAACGACGCACCGCTGTTCGGCATCGGCTCCGCGCAATCGGATACGTACCTGATCCAGCGCGTCGAAGTGCATGCCGATGCGCATCTCGGCCAGCACTGGCAGTTCTTCGTGCAATTGCAGGACGACCGTGCGTTCGGCAAGAACACGATCTCGCCGGTCGACAGGAACCCGCTCGATCTCGAGCAGGCGTTCGCGACCTACACGGGCGCGCTCGGCGGCGGCACCTTCAAGCTCCGCGTCGGCCGGCAGGAGATGGCATTCGACTTGCAGCGCTTCATCGCCGCGCGCGACGGCCCGAACGTGCGGCAGGCGTTCGATGCGGTGTGGGCCGACTACGAATACCGGAAGTGGCGCTTCATCGCGTATGCGACGCAGCCCGTGCAGAGCCGCACGGTGTCCGCGTTCGACGACGTGTCGAACCGCGACCTCACGTTCAGCGGCGTGCGCTTCGAGCGGCAGTCGGTGGGGCCCGGCGACCTGTCGGGCTACTGGTCGCGCTACAACCGCAGCAACGCGCGTTTTCTCGATGCGAGCGGCGCGGAGCGTCGCGACGTGTGGGACCTGCGGTACACCGGGACGCAGGGTCGTTTCGACTGGGACCTCGAAACGATGCTGCAGACCGGGACGGTCGGCAGGAATACGATCGGGGCGTGGGCGGTCGGTTCGATTGCCGGCTACAAGCTCGATGCACCGTGGTCGCCACGCGTCGCGTTGCAGGTCGATGCGGCGTCGGGCGACCGGCATCCGCACGACGGTCGTGTCGAAACCTTCAACCCGCTGTTTCCGAACGGCTATTACTTCACGCTGGCCAGCTTCACCGGGTATTCGAACCTGATCCACGTGAAGCCGTCGGTGACGCTGAAGCCGTCGCCGAACCTGTCGCTGCTCGGCGCGCTTGGCTTCCAGTGGCGCGAGACGACCGGCGATGCGGTCTACCAGCAGGGCAACGCGGTGGTGCCGGGCACGGCAGGCAAGGGCGGGTTGTGGACGGGGATGTACGTGCAGTTGCGTGCGGACTGGACGATCGCCGCGAACCTGATCGGCGCGATCGAGGCCGTGCATTTCCAGGTCGGCGATGCGATCCGGCAGGCGGGCGGGCACAACGCCGACTACGTCGGGGTCGAGCTGAAGTATGGGTGGTAGCACGCTTGCCGCGGCGCGTGCACCGGCGAGTGGCCGCCCGATGCGTGGTGCCGGATGAATGCGCGTGTGCAGGTGCTCGCTTTTTCGGACGAGAAGCTGATCGTACGCAGGCTTGCGCCGGGCGCTGCGGCGCAGCGCTGGACGCCCGGGCGTGCGCTCCGCTCGGGCCGTTGCGCGCTGTCCGGCGAGAAGATCGTTTGCGGCGATGCCGTCTTCAGCCCGCGCGGGTGTACGCCATTCGACCCGAATGCCATGATCCTGGCTGCGGCGCTTGAGCGTCCGCGCGCACCGACGGTCCGCCCGCATGTACAGGTGCTCGAGCGCTCGGCGCAGCTGCTGGTCGTGCGCTGGGTGGAACCGGGGCGTGCGCACTTCGGCGAGCAGCACTGGAAACCCGGGCGCGCACGGCAGGCCGGTATCTGCGTGCTGTCGGGCGCGCGGATCGCGTGCGGGGACGACGTGTTCCGCCCGAGCGGACGGCCGGCGCCACCGAATGCACGCGCGATGATCCTGGCCATCGCACTCGACGGCGCCGAGCGGACGCGCGGCGGGTGACGCGTCGCGCACGTGCATGCGTTTGCGCAATGACAAAGGGCGGCTGAAGCCGCCCTTTGCCGTGTTGCGGCCGGCATTGCGCCGGCCGGTGCATCGCGATGCCGTTACAGGTTCGGCGACAGCGCGAGCGCGTTCGTCAGGTCGCCCATCGGCTGCCCGCCGTTGGCCTTCAGCGCGTCGTCGCGCTGTTGCAGGCCCGCGAGGCGCGGCAGCGAGAAGCGGCGCGTGATGAAGCGCAGGATCGACGCGGTGTCGTATTGCGTGTGGTCGACGAAGCCCTTCTTCGAGAACGGCGACACGATGAGTGCCGGAATCCGCGTGCCCGGGCCCCAGCGGTCGCCCTTCGGCGGCGACGCGTGATCCCAGAATCCGCCGTTTTCGTCGTACGTGACGACCACGACCATGTTCTTCCATTGCGGGCTCGCCTGCAGGTGGGCGAGCACGTTCGCGATGTGCTGGTCGCCGCTCGCGACGTCCGTGTAACCCGGGTGCTCGTTCAGGTTGCCTTGCGGCTTGTAGAACGCGACCTGCGGCAGCGTGCCCGCGTCGATCGCCTTGATGAACTCGCTGCCGTCGGTGCCGCCGTCGAGCAGGTGCTGCGCGCGGTTCGCGCTGCCCGGCGCCTGGTTCGCGTAGTAGTTGAACGGCTGGTGGTGCGGCTGGAAGTTCGGCGCCGTCATGTTCGGGCCGTAGATCACGTTCGCCGTGCCGCTCTGTGCGGCTTGCAGTGCCTGGTTCCACGCACCGCTGTACCATGCCCACGACACGCCCGCGTTGGTCATCAGGTCGCCGATGTTCTGCTGCGACTGCGGCGGCAGCGTCGTCGCGGCCGACGGATCCGCAAGGTTCGGGTCGCCGCCCGATGCCGCCTTGTTGCCGCTCGGCTGGTACGGCGGCTGCATCGTGTTGATCGCGTAGAAGTCCGGCGTCAGGTTGCCCGAGTTCACGAACTTCGGCACGCCGTCGAGCGCGGAAGCCGGTGAGTTGCTCGCGAGCTGCAGCGACTTGCCGTCGGCCGCGACGGCCGAGATCGAACCGGCGGCCGGGCTCTTGTCCGCGTTCGCGTAGAACGGCGCGCACGCGCAGATCAGGTACTGGTGGTTCAGGAACGAGCCGCCGAACGCGCCCATGAAGAAGTTGTCGGCCAGCGTGAACTGCTGCGCGATCTTCCACAGCGGCAGCTTCGTCGCGTCGGGCGTGTAGTGGCCCATCACGAGGCCGCCCGAATCGGCCCACGCGGCGAACATGTCGTTCTTGCCGCCGTTGATCTGCATCTGGTTCTCGTAGAAGCGGTGATACAGGTCGCGCGTCGTCACGCTCATCGGCGTATTGAAGCCGTTCGGGTCGTCGATTGCGAACGGTGCGTTCGGCAGGTTGGCCGTCATCGCCTCGGTCACGGCCGGCGTGACGCCCTTCGCGGTCAGGCCGCCCCAGGCCTTCGGCAGCGTCGCGAGCGGCTGGCCGTTGCGGTCCTTCTGCTGCGCGCTTGCCGCAGTCACGTTCTGCAGGCCGTTCGCGCCCGGGAAGTTGCCGTACAGGTTGTCGAAGCTGCGGTTTTCCGCGTAGATCACGACGACGTTCTTCACCGTCGACAGGCCTTGCTGCTGCACGTCGTCGCCGCCGCAGGCGGTGAGGGCGGCGGCCGCGGCAACGGCGATCGGTGTAAAGCGAATCCAGGCGTGGTTTTTCATCCGTTGTACTCTCTATCTCTCTCTTGTCGCGTGGGGAACCGGAGCATTCGTGTACCGCCGGTTCGCGAGGTGACCGTGGCATGTCCGGCTGTAAGCATTTTGAGGGTGCGATTTGACAGGCGGGTGTAGGCGTCCTTTCGATTGCCTGTCGGCGAGGCGTCATGTAACGGTCATGCGGCTGACATAAACTCCGGCCGCTCCTGAACCCACTTTCCGACGAATCGATGAAGCCTCGCCAACCGACAGCCGCCGCGTTCGCGCGTTCGTGGCTGCACCTGACCGGCGCGCTCGCGCTGGCCACCACGCTTGCAACCCTTGCCGGCTGTGACGGACAGCCGGGAGCGGGCGCGCCGCCCGTGCAGGCCGCGAGCGCGGCGAGTGCGCCGGGCGCCGCGAACGTGGTTGCGTCCGCAACGGTTTCCGCCAGCGGCGCGGTGGTCGAGACGAACCGGCCGCAGACGCGGGCACAAGTTTACGAAGGCGTGCGCCGGATGACGGCGCTCGGCAAGCAACTCTTCTTCGACCCTGCGCTGTCAGGTTCCGGCAAGCTCGCGTGCGCGTCGTGCCACCGCCCCGATCACGCATTCGGCCCGCCCAATGCGCTCGCCGTGCAGTTCGGCGGCGACGACATGAAGCGCCCGGGCTTTCGTGCGGTGCCGTCGCTCAAGTACCTGCAGGGCGTGCCGCAGTTCACCGAGCACTTCCACGACTCCGACGACGAAGGCGACGAGAGCGTCGATGCGGGCCCGACGGGCGGCCTCACGTGGGACGGCCGCGTCGACACGGGGGCCGAGCAGGCGCGCATTCCGCTCACGTCGCCGTTCGAGATGAACAGCTCGCCCGCGAGGGTCGTGCAGGCCGTGAAGGCCGCGCCGTATGCGGACGAGTTCCGCGCGGTGTTCGGTGTGAAGGTGCTCGACGACGACGCGGCCACGTTCAAGGCCGTGCTGCGCGCGCTCGAGACGTTCGAGCAGACGCCCGAACTGTTCTCGCCGTACACGAGCAAGTACGACGCGTATCTCGCCGGCCATGCGCAGCTCACGCCGGCCGAACTGCGCGGTCTACAGTTGTTCAACGACGAGAAGAAGGGCAACTGCGCGAGCTGCCACATCAGCCAGCGCGCGCTCGACGGCACGCCGCCGCAGTTCAGCGATTTCGGGCTGATCGCGATCGCGGTGCCGCGCAACCGCGCGCTGCCCGTCAATCGCGACCCGCGTTTCCACGATCTCGGCGCGTGCGGCCCCGAGCGTACCGACCTGAAGGGCCGCGACGAATTCTGCGGGCTGTTCCGCACGCCGTCGCTGCGCAACGTCGCGCTGCGCAAGACGTTCTTCCACAACGGCGTGTATCACACGCTGGAGGACGTGATGCGCTTCTACGTCGAGCGCGACATCCATCCGGAGAAGTTCTACCCGGTCGTGCACGGCAAGGTGCAGATCTACGACGACCTGCCGAAGCGCTACTGGCCGAACATCAACCGCGAGGCGCCGTTCGACCGCAAGCGCGGCGAGCAGCCGGCGCTGAACGCGGCCGAGATCAAGGACGTGATCGCATTCCTCGGCACGCTGACTGACGGATATCAGCCAACGGCCGCGCCGGCCGGCCACTAGAAGGCGGCGTCCACGGCACGCATGCTATCCTCGCTCGCTGACAGGCGCAGTGTGCGTGCCGGTTCGCCGGCATGCACCGCGCCGTTCGATCGAACATCCAAGGAGAACAACATGTCGATGCGTGCATCCCTTTCCGTCGTCACGCGTGTGCTGGCCGGCGCCGCGTGCGCAGCCGCGATGCTGCCCGCCCATGCGCAGAACAACCTGAACTTCCTGAACGACACGCCGCTCAGCTACTTCAGCAAGACCGACCGTGCGTCGCTCTCCAAGGCTGTCACGCAGGTGCGCGACGAAGGCAAGGACGGCGAGGCCACGACGTGGCAGAGCAGCGGCCGCGGCACGCAGATCGATGCGAAGCTGACGCCGGCCACGACCGAGACGGACGGCAAGACCTGCCGTGAAATCGCCACCGAAATCACCGCGAAGGGCCAGACGATGACGCTCAAGCCCGTCTATTGCAAGACCGACGCGGGCAAGTGGCAGCTGCAGAAGCGCTGAGCACGCGCGCGATGAAGCGGGGCGGCGCGCCGCGCACGGTGTCGTGCGGCGTCGTGATCCTCGATGCGGCCGGCCGCGTGTTCCTCGCGCACGCGACGGATACCACGCACTGGGACATCCCGAAGGGGCAGGGCGAGCCGGGCGAGTCGCCGGCCGACGCGGCGCTGCGCGAGCTGCTCGAGGAAACCGGCATCGCATTCGCGCCGGCCCGGCTGCTCGATCTCGGCCGCTTTGCTTACCGGCACGACAAGGACCTGCACCTGTTCGCGGTGAAGGTGGCCGAAGGCGAGATCGATCTCGCGCAGTGCACGTGCACGTCGCTGTTTCCGAGCCGTCGGGACGGCTCGATGATTCCCGAGATGGATGCGTATCGCTGGACCATGCCCGTCGACATCGACGCCTATGCGAGCCGCAGTCTCGCGCGGCTGTTTCGCACGAAGCTGTCGCTGGTGGATTTGCATCGGCGGTTGATGGGCGGGTGAATGAGCGCGGCAGATTCCGCTGCCACGTGATCTGCCTTCGCTGCGGCGCACGCAATAAAAAACCGGCCCAGGGGCCGGGCGATGCCCGGTCTTTTCCAGAAGCGGGGCCGGTACGGGCCACCGCCACCTGTTCGGTTCACATCTGTTGATGCGAGCGCGGAACCGAATTGATCATGAACTCGCCCATCTGATAACGCATCGCGATTTGCCGGATGCCTTGCAGGTCGTCCGGCTTTTGCGGACCGATCACCATATAGTGATCGCCGGTCCCGCCTTTCATTTCGACATACTCGTGCCAACTCTTCTCGTTGGTCGAGTCGATCTTGACCTTGGTGTCCTTGTTGTCGGGAAAGATCAGAACCTTTCCCTGTGCGTTGATCTGATTGATCATCTCGACGGCAGCCTGCTCGGTCATGTCCTCCGGGTAACCATTGCGATTCTGCATCACATGGACGAGGAAATCGCGCTGTCCATCCGTCTCGACCATCTTGCGCAACGCGTTGTTTCCGACGTCGAAGCGAAGCACCTCCTGAAGGTTCTCCTTGGCGCCCGGCTTGTTCCAGACCGAAGCAATTTGGTTTTGTGCGGCGGTCTCGTGCCCGGTCGTCAGATAGAATCCTTTGCCGAATTCTCCCTCTCCACTGTCCACATTGACCCGTGCGTGATCGAAGTGGCGAAGCGCACTCGGCCGGGTGACGTGTGCGAGGGAGGTCGTGGTCGCCGGGTTCAGTTCGGTCGGAACCGCATGCGCCGTGGGTGTTCCAAGGTCCCAATTCTTCGGGAACCCATCGTTGGAGGGGTCCATTTCACCGGGGAAAACGCGAAACTGGCTCTTGGTCTCGTCGAAAAATTCCACACCCGGCCGAGAGTTGTTCACTTGCTTGAGGTGGTCGATAAGTTCTTTCGGAGAGCTATATTGTTTGAGGGCATCCGTTTTCTCGAGGAATCTGAGCGCCTCCTGGAGCCTAGGAGGGAGTTCTTCCGGCAGCTTCCTTTGTTTTCCTGCCGCTACGTCGCCCGCCGACGTGCCGACTTTCGACGCATTGGCTGCATACCATTCCGCCCAGTCCTTGGCGCCTCCTCTCGTCGGCGCCGGTGAAAAGCCGGTTTCCGGTGCGGGTGCCGATGCCGATGACGCGCGTGCGGAGGGCAGGGGGGCCCTGTTCGTTACCAGTGTCGCCGTACTCGAATGAGGCGTCAAAGCCTGGAGCTGCGGTGACGATCCGCCTTCCGATACGCTCCCGCCGGGACGCGAATTGTCGGGGCGCGGGGCGATAACCTGGGATGTTTCCAACTGCCGCATGCTCGGTGACGAACGGTTAATTCCCGACGGGCTGCTCATGGCCAATGCTCCATTTTGAGACGTGTGAAAGCCAGGCTCATCGGATCGTCCTGGCGAGTGCCTGACTATCGCCCAGCGTCTTCGGCGCGCTTGCGCCACCCACGAATCCGCGCACTGAAATCCGAAGCGCGATGGCAACCCGGCGCGTCATGCGACGCGATTGCAAAAAAAACGCCACCCGTTCTATCGGGTGGCGCTGCTAATAAAAAATGCCGTTCAGTTCTTGACTGAACGGCATTAGGCCCAGGGGCCGGTTTTTCATGGTCACGCGACGGTGGCTTTCGAAGCCGCGCACCGCCGCGCGCGCAGCACGCCGTTATGCCGGCTTGCCCCAGCTGTCGCGCAGCCCGACGATCCGGTTGAACACCGGCTTGCCGGGCTTCGAATCGACGCGATCGGCAACGAAGTAGCCGTGACGCTCGAACTGCAGGCGCGTTTCCGGTGCGACGTCGCCGTTGCCCGGCTCGACGTACGCCTGCACGATCTTCTTCGAATCGGGGTTCAGCGCCTCGAGGAAGTTCGCACCGCCCGCGTCCGGATGCGGCTCCTTGAACAGGCGGTCGTAGATCCGCACTTCGGCCGGTTGCGCATGCTTCGCGCTGACCCAGTGGATGTTGCCCTTGACCTTGTACGTGTTCGCGCCTTCGGTGCCCGACTTGCTGTCCGGGAAGTAGTTGCAGTGCACGGCCGTCACGTTGCCGTCGGCGTCCTTGTCGAAGCCCGTGCACTCGATCACGTAGCCGTAGCGCAGGCGCACCTTGTTGCCCGGGAACAGGCGGAAATAGCCCTTCGGCGGGTTCTCGACGAAATCCTCGCGCTCGATCCACAGCTCGCGCGAGATCGGGAACGTGCGCACGCCGCGGTCCGGGTGGTGCGGATGCACAGGCGCCGTGCAGGCTTCCTCGAGGTCTTCCGGATAGTTGTCGATCACGAGCTTCAGCGGATCGAGCACGGCGACCGTGCGCGCTGCCTTGTCGTCGAGGTCGTCGCGCAGCGCGCCTTCGAAGATGCTCATGTCGATCCACGAGTCGATCTTCGTCACGCCGATCCGCTCGCAGAACAGGTGGATGCTCTCCGGCGTGAAGCCGCGGCGGCGCACGCCGACGATCGTCGGCATGCGCGGATCGTCCCAGCCGTCGACGTGGCCTTCGGTGACGAGCTGCAGCAGCTTGCGCTTGCTGGTGATCGCGTACGTGAGGTTCAGCCGCGAGAATTCGATCTGTTGCGGCAGCGGGCGCGTGAACATGCCGGCGTCCGCGAGTTCGTTCAGCACCCAGTCGTACAGCGGGCGGTGATCCTCGAATTCGAGCGTGCACAGCGAATGCGTGATGCCTTCGAGCGCATCCGAGATGCAGTGCGTGTAGTCGTACATCGGATACACGCACCACGCGTCGCCGGTGCGGTAGTGGTGCGCGTAGCGGATCCGGTAGATCACCGGGTCGCGCATGTTCATGTTCGGCGAAGCCATGTCGATCTTCGCGCGCAGCACGTGCTCGCCTTCCTTGAACTCGCCGGCCTTCATGCGGCGGAACAGGTCGAGGTTTTCCGCCGGCGTGCGCTCGCGGAACGGCGACGGCTTGCCGCCTTCCGTCAGCGAGCCGCGGTTCGCGCGCATTTCATCGGCGCTCTGGCTGTCGACATACGCCTTGCCGCGCTGGATCAGCAGCTCGGCGAACTCGTACAGCTTGTCGTAGTAGTCGCTCGCGAAGTACTGGTGATCGACCGCGTCCTTGCGCCAGTCGAAGCCGAGCCAGCGCACCGCGTCGACGATCGAGTCGACGTACTCGACGCTTTCCTTTTCCGGGTTCGTATCGTCGAAGCGCAGGTGGCACACGCCGCCGTAGTCGCGCGCGACGCTGAAGTTCAGGCAGATGCTCTTGGCATGGCCGATGTGCAGATAGCCGTTCGGCTCGGGCGGGAAGCGCGTCTCGACGCGCCCCCCCCATTTGCCGGTGCGGTTGTCGTCGTCGATGATGTTGCGGATGAAATTGGAAGCCGCGGGGGCGTCGTTGCGTTCGGTGCTCATGCGGATGGCGTCAGGTTGTGTCGGCGCGTCGCGCCGGTTTAATCCTGTGATTCTACCTGACCGGGGTCCGTCCCGCGCGGCTTGCGGCATGGCGGGGGCGGGTTTCGACGGATTATCTCGATATTGTGTCGGCTGTAACACGACGTAAATCGGATTGCCCGGGCCGTTTGGCGTTGCCTATGATGGCTTCACCGATTCAACGCCGCCGTTCGGGTTGCCGCGCGGCGGGAGGAAACTAAAAATCATGATGAAGAAGACCACGTTTATCGTTCGTACCGCCGTGATCGTCGCGGCCCTGTCGCAACTCGGCGCATGCGCAATGACGCATACGCAGCGCAATGCCGGCATCGGCGCGGCCGCGGGCGGCGCGCTCGGCTACCTGGTGACGGGCGGCCCGCTCGGCACGGTCGCGGGCGCCGCGGCGGGCGGCATCGTCGGTGCGAACGTGCGCTGACCGTTGACATGACGCGGGCCGCCTGCAAGGCGGCTTGCCGTCCGGTCGCGACGCTGCGTTCGACGCGTCCCGACCCCACGCACATCCTTCCGGTATCAGACAGGCAGCATCAGGGAGGAACGGGTATGCGACACTGCGTCGACGCCACATAACGATTTCACTCGTCGACGCACCTTCCATGAGCCGATTCCCCGTTCTCGTCCTGCCGGGCTACGCCAATTCGGGCCCGCTTCACTGGCAGAGCCGCTGGGAGCGTGCCGATGCACGTTTCTCGCGCGTCGCGATGCCCGACTGGGACCGGGCGTTCCGCAACGGCTGGTGTCTCGCACTCGATCGCGCAGTCGAAGCCGCGCGCGGGCCGGTGCTGATTGCCGGCCACAGCCTCGGTACGCTGACCACCGCGTGGTGGGCGACGCGCTATGCGCGCCCGGCGGCGCTCGCGAAAGTGCGCGGCGCGCTGCTCGTCGCGCTGCCTGATCCGCACGGCCCCGCGTTTCCGGCCGATGCGCACGGCTTCGGGCCCGTGCCGTACGAACGGCTGCCGTTTCCGACCTGCGTCGTCGCCAGCAGCGACGATCCGTATGGCTCGCTCGCCTTTGCCCGCACCTGCGCGAACGCATGGGGCAGCGCATTCCGCGAGATCGGAGCGCGTGGCCACATCAATGCGGACAGCGGGCTCGGCGACTGGCCCGATGCGCGCGGCTGGCTCGACGCGCTCGCCCACTGCGATTGACCGTGCGGGGCGGGGCAGTCGATGCGGCCACCTCCGCCTGCCCGCCCGCACCCGCACCCGCACCCGCACCCGCACCGGCCGCCGTGCTCAGATCGCCTGTTTCGCCCGCAGCGCGGCGATCTTCGCGTCGTCGTAGCCGAGCATGTCGCGCAGTACGTCATCGGTCTGCGCGCCGAGCAGCGGCGGCGCCGTGCGTGCGTCGGGCGGCGTCGCGCTCATCCGGATCGGGTTGCGCACGAGCTTCGCATCGGCGCCGCACGGGTGCGGCAGCGACACCTGCATCCCGCGCGCGACGACCTGCTCGTTGTCGAACACCTCGTCGAGGTCGTTGATCGGCCCGCATGGCACGCCGGCCGCTTCGAGCACACCGATCCAGTCGGCCTTGTCGCGCGTCTTCACCATCTCCGCGAGGATCGGCACCAGCGTGTCGCGGTGGCGCACGCGCGACGGGTTCGTCGCGAAACGCTCGTCGTCGGCCAGCTCGGGCCGGCCGCCGGCCTCGACGAACTTGCGGAACTGCCCGTCGTTGCCGACCGCGACGATGATCCACCCGTCGCGCGTCTGGAACGTCTGGTACGGCACGATGTTCGGATGCGCATTGCCCCAGCGCACCGGGGGCTTGCCGCTCGCGAGGAAGTTGGTGTTCATGTTCGCGAGCAGCGCGACCTGCACGTCGAGCAGCGCCATGTCGATGTACTGGCCTTCGCCCGTCCGGTCGCGGTGCGCGAGGGCGGCGAGCACCGCGATCGTCGAGTAGAGGCCGGTCGCGAGGTCGGCGATCGCGACGCCGGCCTTCTGCGGGCCGCCGCCCGGCTCGCCGTCGCGCTCGCCGGTGATGCTCATGAAGCCGCCGATCCCCTGGATGATGAAGTCGTAGCCCGCGCGATGCGCGTACGGGCCCGTCTGGCCGAAGCCGGTGACCGAGCAGTAGACGAGGTCGGGCTTCACCGCGCGCAGCGATTCGTAATCGAGCCCGTATTTCTTCAACTGGCCGACCTTGTAGTTCTCGAGCACGACGTCGCTCTGCGCGGCGAGCTCGCGCACGATCTGCTGGCCCTCGGGCGTCGCGATGTCGACCGTCACCGAGCGCTTGTTGCGGTTCGCCGCGAGGTAGTACGCGGCCTCCGCGGTATCCGCGCCGTCCGCGTCCTTCAGGTACGGCGGCCCCCAGTGGCGCGTGTCGTCGCCGGCGCCCGGGCGCTCGACCTTGATCACGTCCGCGCCGAAATCGGCAAGCGTCTGCGCGCACCACGGGCCCGCGAGCACGCGGGTGAGGTCCAGCACGCGGATATGGCTCAGGGCACCCATCGTCGAATCGTCTCCTTTCATGGCTGGCCTTGTCGGGCCAGGCCGGTTGGCATGCCAAGCATCTTAAGGCGAATTCGCCGCGGGAGTGGCCCAGCCGGGCCGGCCGGAGGGCCGAGCCGCTTTGCCGGCGCTTTGCCCGGAAGCCGGCCCCGATCCCGTATAATCGATCGTTTCCGAATCCATGCCGCCGCGCGCCCCGCCTGGGGCGCCGGCGTTTGAAGCCGTCTTTGCCAGACTGTCCCCGCACGCCATGAAAGCTGCCGAAATCCGCGAGAAATTCCTCAAATTCTTCGAATCGAAGGGCCACACGATCGTCCGCTCGTCGAGCCTCGTGCCCGGTAACGACCCCACGCTGATGTTCACGAACTCGGGCATGGTCCAGTTCAAGGACGTGTTCCTCGGCACGGATCCGCGTCCGTACTCGCGCGCCACGACGGCGCAGCGCAGCGTGCGCGCGGGCGGCAAGCACAACGACCTCGAGAACGTCGGCTACACGGCGCGCCACCACACGTTCTTCGAGATGCTCGGCAACTTCTCGTTCGGCGACTACTTCAAGCACGACGCGATCAAGTTCGCGTGGGAACTGCTGACCACGGTCTACCAGCTGCCGAAGGAGAAGCTGTGGGTCACGGTCTACCAGGAAGACGACGAGGCCTACGACATCTGGGCGAAGGAAGTCGGCGTGCCGACCGAGCGCATCATCCGGATCGGCGACAACAAGGGCGCGCGCTACGCGTCGGACAACTTCTGGACGATGGGCGACACCGGCCCGTGCGGCCCGTGCACCGAAATCTTCTACGATCACGGCCCGGACGTGTGGGGCGGCCCGCCGGGGTCGCCTGAAGAAGACGGCGACCGCTACATCGAGATCTGGAACCTCGTGTTCATGCAGTTCAACCGCGACGCGCAGGGCAACATGACGCGCCTGCCGAAGCAGTCGGTCGACACCGGCATGGGCCTCGAGCGCCTCGCTGCGGTGCTGCAGCACGTGCACAGCAACTACGAGATCGACCTGTTCCAGAACCTGATCAAGGCCGCCGCGCGCGTGACCGAAATCAGCGACCTCACGAACAACTCGCTGAAGGTGATCGCCGATCACATCCGCGCGTGCTCGTTCCTGATCGTCGACGGCGTGATTCCCGGCAACGAAGGCCGCGGCTACGTGCTGCGCCGGATCGTGCGCCGCGCGATCCGCCACGGCTACAAGCTCGGCCGCAAGGGTTCGTTCTTCCACAAGCTGGTGGCCGACCTCGTTGCCGAGATGGGCGTTGCATATCCGGAGCTGAAGGAAGCCGAACAGCGCGTGACCGACGTGCTGCGCCAGGAAGAAGAGCGCTTCTTCGAGACGATCGAGCACGGCATGTCGATCCTCGAAGCCGCGCTGGCCGACGTCGAGGCGAAGGGCGGCAAGGTGCTCGACGGCGAGCTCGCGTTCAAGCTGCACGACACCTACGGCTTCCCGCTCGACCTCACGGCCGACGTGTGCCGCGAGCGCGGGATGACGGTCGACGAGCCGGCGTTCGACGACGCGATGGCGCGCCAGCGCGAGCAGGCGCGTGCGGCCGGCAAGTTCAAGGCGGCGCAGGGCCTCGAATATACGGGCGCGAAGACCACGTTCCACGGCTATGAAGAAATCGCGTTCGACGACGCGAAGATCGTCGCGCTGTACGTCGATGGCTCGTCGGTCAACGAAGTGAAGACCGGCCAGGACGCGGTCGTCGTGCTCGACCACACGCCGTTCTACGCGGAATCGGGCGGCCAGGTCGGCGACCAGGGCGTGCTCGCGAACGCCGCGACGCGCTTCGCGGTGGCCGACACGCTGAAGGTGCAGGCCGACGTGATCGGCCACCACGGCACGCTCGAGCAGGGCACGCTGAAGGTCGGCGACGTGCTGCGCGCCGAGATCGACGCGCACCGTCGTGCGCGCACGCAGCGCAACCACTCGGCCACCCACCTGATGCACAAGGCGCTGCGCGAAGTGCTCGGCGCGCACGTGCAGCAGAAGGGTTCGCTGGTCGACGCGGAAAAAACCCGTTTCGACTTCGCGCACAACGCGCCGATGACCGACGACGAAATCCGTCGCGTCGAGCAGATCGTCAACAACGAAATCCTCGCGAACGCGCCGGGCATCGTGCGCGTGATGCCGTACGACGAAGCGGTGAAGGGCGGCGCGATGGCGCTGTTCGGAGAGAAGTACGGCGATGAAGTGCGCGTGCTCGACCTCGGCTTCTCGCGCGAACTGTGCGGCGGCACGCACGTGCATCGCACCGGCGACATCGGCTTCTTCAAGATCGTCGTCGAAGGCGGTGTCGCGGCCGGCATCCGCCGTGTCGAGGCGATCACCGGCGACAACGCGGTGCGTTACGTGCAGGATCTCGACGCCCGCATGAACGAAGCGGCAGCCGCGCTGAAGGCGCAGCCGTCGGAACTCACGCAGCGTATCGCGCAGGTGCAGGACCAGGTGAAGTCGCTCGA
This sequence comes from Burkholderia puraquae, assembly GCF_002099195.1. GTDB lineage: Bacteria > Pseudomonadota > Gammaproteobacteria > Burkholderiales > Burkholderiaceae > Burkholderia > Burkholderia puraquae. Next base: position 16,956 of record NZ_NBYX01000029.1, read on the forward strand.
GAAGGAACTGGGTGCGCTGAAGTCGAAGCTCGCATCGAGCCAGGGCGACGAGCTCGCGCAGCAGGCCGTCGAAATCGGCGGCGTGTTCGTGCTGGCCGCGACGCTCGACGGTGCCGACGCGAAGACGCTGCGCGAAACGGTCGACAAGCTGAAGGACAAGCTGAAGAGTGCGGCGATCGTGCTGGCGGCCGTCGAAGGCGGCAAGGTCAGCCTGATCGCGGGCGTCACGCCCGACGCGAGCAAGAAGGTCAAGGCCGGCGAGCTCGTGAACTTCGTCGCGCAGCAGGTCGGCGGCAAGGGCGGCGGCCGTCCGGACATGGCGCAGGCTGGCGGCACCGAGCCGGCGAACCTGCCGGGCGCGCTGGCCGGCGTGAAGGGCTGGGTCGAAGAGCGGCTCTGATCCTGCGCTGCGCCGGGTGCTTGCGAGAGCACTGCGTCGCATGACTGGCAAGCAATCCGTTACCGGGATTGCCTGAAACGACCCGATCGGCATTGGCCGGTCGGGTCGTTTTGCATTGGTCGGGGTTCAGCGGCTATCGATCAGGCTGCACGCAACGCCGGTGTGGCGGTTCCTGATCTCAAGTGCATCATTCACGACGCACGTGCCCGATACACGGCCCCTGTGTGATCGTCGAAGGCGATGTGGCGTTCGACGTAGAAGGGCAGTCTGCGGCATTCGACGGACACAAGACCTCGTGCGGAGCAACCTTGATTGCGTCGCTTGCTACATCCGGGCGCGCATAGCGAAACGGCAGTGTCCGGGTAGCCCGGACAAGACGCCCGGCATTTAAGATCGTTGCGTGCTCAGCCTGACTCGCACCTGTCCGTCTCAGGCCGGCAGCGCTGCGCGCGGCTTCGCCGCACCATCCGGCTGCCCTGCTGCTGCGTCGCTCAACGCATCGCGCAACGCGGCCAACGCGGCCGACGCATAACCCTGCCGCCACGCGAGCAGCGTATCGATGCCTTCCAGTTCGGGGATCACGTGCGCGGTGATGTTGCCGGTCTCGGGCTGCAGGTCGAGCACCGACCTTGGCGCGACTGCGACGCCCGCGCCGGCCGCGACGCACGCAACGATCGCGTGATACGAACCGAGCTCGAGCACGCGCGCGGCTTTCACCCCGTGCGCCGCATACCACCGCTCGACGTATTTCCGGTATGTGCAGCCGCGCTCGAATGCGATCAGCGTCGGCAGGATCACGTCGCGCGGCGTGCGCACCGGCGGATGGCCGCGGGGAGTGAGCAGCACCAGATCCTCGCGGAAGATCGGCACCGTCTCGAACGTGTCGGGCAGCGTGTCGGGCGCGGGCGGTCGCGCGAACAGCGCGGCGTCGATCTCGAAGTCGCGCACGCGGTCGATCAGCCAGCCCGTCGTGCCCGTCAGCAGTTCGAGCGACACGTCGGGCCATGCGTGGTGATAGCGCGCGAGCACAGTCGGCAGGCGGCTGGCGGCCGTGCTCTCCATCGTGCCGAGCCGCAGGCGCCCGCGCGGCGTGTCCTCGCGCACCGCGTCGCGCGCCTCGTCGGCGAGCGCGAGCAGGCGCTCCGCATACGGCAGCAGCGTGTGCCCGGCCGGCGTCAGCACGAGCCGGCGGCCGTCGCGCACGAACAGCGCCGCGCCGAGTTCTTCCTCGAGCTGCTTGATGCGCGTCGTGACGTTCGACTGCACGCGATTGAGCTTCGCCGCCGCACGCGTCACGCCGTTCTCGCGCACCACGGCCCGGAAAATCGCCAGCGCCGCCAGGTCCATGATTCTCTCCGAGCGATGAGTTGATTCTTAATTATTCATTTTTCGAGAACGTTTGGTCAAGCTACGATGGAAACATTCCGATTCCCGATCCGGCCGGCGCGTTGAGCGCCGGCCCTTGCCGCCATGTCCCGCTCGAATGCCCCGACCGCCGCCGCCGGCGCGCCTCCTGCCGATGACGCCGACCGCCGCGCCCGCACGGCCGCGCTGGCCTGCATGGTCGGCCTCGCAGTCGTGCTCGGCGTCGGCCGCTTCGCGTTCACACCGCTGTTGCCGCTGATGCTCGCGGACGGCTCGATCGGCTTGAAAGCCGGCGGCTGGCTCGCGTCGGCGAACTACGCGGGCTATTTCGTCGGCGCGGTCAGTTGCGCTGCGCTGCGCGTCGCGCCCGCGCGAATGGTGCGCTTCGGGCTCGCGGCCACCGTGTTGCTCACCGCCGCGATGGGCGTCGGCCACCTGCTGCCGGTGTGGCTTGCGGTGCGCTTCGTCGCGGGCGTAGTCAGCGCATGGACCTTTGTATTCATCTCGCAATGGGGGCTGCGGCGGCTGGCCGAACTGTATGCGCCGGAGTGGAGCGGGGTGATCTACGCGGGGCCCGGCGTCGGCATCGTGGTGACGGGGCTGATCGGCAGCGCGCTGGCCGGCCAGCGCGCTGCGTCGGGCTGGCTCGGCTTCGCGGCGCTGTCGGCCGTGCTGTCGGTCGCGATCTGGCGCACATTCGCGGCCACCCCGGCGCAAGCCGTGCCATCGGGCGGTGCCGCGCCGCATGCGGCCGCCGCAGCCTCCGTGGCGCCGGCCGACTCGCGCCGCCCGCGCGCGGACGCCGCATGGCTCGTCGTGCTCTATGGCATGCCGGGCTTCGGCTACATCATCACCGCGACGTTCCTGCCCGTGATCGCGCGCACCGCGCTGCCGGCCGGTTCGCCGTGGCCCGACCTGTTCTGGCCGATGTTCGGCGCGGCGCTGATCGTCGGCGCGATCACCGCCGCACGGCTGCCCGGGCACTGGGACAACCGGCTGCTGCTGGCGGCCGGTTGCGCGACGCAGGCGCTCGGCATTGCCGCCGGGGTCGTGTGGCCGAACGCGGCCGGTTTCTCGGTCGGCAGCGCGCTGCTCGGCCTGCCGTTCACCGCGATCACGCTGTTCGCGATGCGCGAGGCACGGCGTTTGCACGGCGAACGGGCGGCCGGGCTGATGGGCTATGCGACCGCGTCGTACGGGGTCGGGCAGATTCTCGGTCCGCTCGTCGCGGCGCCGCTGGCCGCGCGCTTCGGGTCGTTCTCCCCGGCGCTGTGGGTTGCGGTGGCCGCGCTGCTGGTCGGCGCCGCCGGCTTCGCGGCGACCGCCGCACGCGGGCGCCTGCAACCCTGATCCCGGCGGGGACGGATCGTCTGCGGCACGGGCAAACTCGCTAGAATGAAGCCTTTCCCGCGCCGAGCGGGTGCGCGGGCAGCCGGCTGGCGGCCGTCCGGCGCCTGCCAGATCCCCATCGATGACCACCGCCGATTACCGCTTTTGCCCGCGCTGCGCGAGCCCGCTCACCGAGCGCGCCGATCCCGACCATGAAGGCGGCCGCATTCGCCAGGCGTGCCCCGACGACGGCTGCGGCTATGTCCACTGGAACAACCCGTTGCCCGTCGTCGCCGCGATCGTCGAGCTCGACGGCAAGATCCTGCTCGCGCGCAACGCGGCCTGGCCCGAAGGCATGTTCGCGCTGATCACCGGCTTCCTCGAGAACGGCGAGACGCCCGAGGACGGCATCGCGCGCGAGGTATTCGAGGAAACCGCGCTGAAGGCCGAGCACGTGTCGCTCGTCGGCGTCTACGAATTCATCCGCAAGAACGAGCTGATCATCGCGTACCACGTGCGCGCGTCGGGCACGGTCGCGCTGTCGCCGGAACTGCTCGAATACAAGCTCGTCGATCCGCCGCTGCTGCGCCCGTGGCGCGCCGGCACGGGCGTCGCGCTCGCCGACTGGATGCGGGCGCGCGGCCTCGATTTCGAGTTCGTCGACCGGCCGGGGCAGTGACGGGCCGGGCCGCCAGCAGCGTTGCATCCGCCGTGCCGCGAGCGATCGCGGCGCGGCGCGCTGCTTCTTGCCGGCGCGCCGCGTCATGCGGCCGCCGCGCTTCGTCCTCATCGCTTCCATCGTCCTGACCGCCATCGCCATCGCCATGTCCGACAAGCCGCAACCGCGTCCGCGCGACGCCTATCGCCACTTCCTGCCGATCACGACCCGCTGGATGGACAACGACGTCTACGGCCACGTGAACAACGTCGTCTACTACAGCTACTTCGACACGGTCGTGAACGAATACCTGATCCGCGCCGGCGTGCTCGACGTCGAGCACGGGCAGACGATCGGCCTCGTGGTCGAGACGCAGTGCAACTACTTCGCGCCGCTCGTGTTTCCGCAGTCGGTCGACGCGGGGCTGCGGGTGGTGAAACTCGGCACGTCGAGCGTGCGCTACGAGGTCGGCCTGTTCGCGCAGGGCGACGCGTCACCCGCCGCGCAGGGGCACTTCGTGCACGTGTACGTCGATCGCGGCACGCGCCGGCCGGTGCCGTTGCCCGATGCGCTGCGCGCCGCGCTCGAGCCGCTCTCGGCCTGACTCCGCCGTGCACGCGTTCGCGCTCCAGGCCTTCAACGGCCTCAGCTACGGCTTGCTGCTGTTCATGCTGTCGGCCGGGCTCACGCTGATCTTCAGCGTGCAGGGCGTGCTCAACTTCGCGCATGCGAGCTTCTACATGCTCGGCGCGTATGTCGGCTACAGCATCGCGGCCAGCGTGGGCTTCTGGCCCGCGCTGGTGCTCGCGCCGCTCGCGGTCGGGTTGCTCGGCGCCGGCTGCGAACGTGCTCTGCTGCGCCGCGTGCAGGCGCGCGGCCATACGAGCGAACTGCTGCTGACCTTCGGCCTCGCATACCTGATCGGCGAAGGCGCGAAACTCGTGTGGGGCCTGGCGCCGCTGCCGGCCCCCGTGCCGGCGCTGTTCGACGGCGCACCCGTGACCGTATTCGGCCTCGCGCTGCCGCGCTACCGGCTGTTCATGATGGGGATGTCCACGGCGATGCTGGTCGCGCTCGGCGCGCTGCTGCGCGCATCGCGCATCGGGCTCGTGGTGCGCGCGGCGCTCACGCACCGTGCGGCCGTCGAGGCGCTCGGCTACGACGTGCCGCGCCTGATGACGGCGCTGTTCGGCGCGGGCACCGCGCTCGCGGCACTGGCCGGCGTGATCGGCGCGCCGCTCGCGGTGATCGAACCCGCGCTGGCCGAAACCGTCGGTTCGGTCGTGTTCGCAGTCGTCGTGATCGGCGGGCTCGGCTCGCTCGGCGGCGCGTTCGCGGCGTCGCTCGCGGTCGGCTTCGCGCAGACCTTCGCGGCCTCGAGCGATACGTCGCTGCGCGACCTCGCGCAATGGGCCGGCATCGCGCTGCCCGACAGCGTGGCCGCGGTGTCGATCGCGCAGCTTGCGCCGCTGGTGCCGTACCTGCTGCTCGTCGCGGTGCTGGTCGCGCGGCCGCGCGGGCTGTTCGGCGAGCGTGCCGATGCGTAGCCGCCCGTTCGCCGGCGTCGCGCGCGGGTTCCTGTTCGCCGCATGCGTCGCGCTGCCCGCGTGGCTGTGGCCGCATGGCGCGGTGCTCGGCTATCTCGCGCAGACGGCCGCGCTCGTCGTGCTCGCGCTGTCGTACAACCTGCAGCTCGGCACGACCGGGCTGCTGTCGTTCGGGCACGCCGCGTTCGCGGGCCTCGGTGCGTTCGCGGCCGCGCACTGGTTCAACCACTTTGGCGGCCCGCTGCCGCTGTTGCCGCTCGTCGGCGGCGTGGCCGGCGCCGGTTTCGGCTTCGCCGCCGGGCTGCTCGCGACGCGCCGTTCGGGCACCGCGTTCGCGATGATCACGCTCGGGCTCGGCGAATGCGTCGCCGCCGCCGCGTGGAGCGTGCCCGCCTGGTTTGGCGGGATCGGCGGTGTGCCGATCGACCGCGCAAGCGGCACGCCGTGGGGCGGCTGGCATTTCGGCGCGCCGGCGCAGGCTTATGCGGTGATCGCCGCGTGGTGCGTCGCGTCGGCGTGGGCGATGCATGCACTGACGCGCACGCCGTTCGCGCGGCTCGCGAATGCGGTGCGCGACAACCCCGTGCGCGTCGCCGCGCTCGGCACCGATCCGCGCCGTGTGCGGCTCGCGATGGTGACCTGCGCGTCGTTCTTCGCAGGCATCGCCGGCACGCTGACGCTGATCGACGTCGAGATCGCGACGCCCGACAGCGTATCGATGGCGCGTTCGGCGACCGTGCTGATTGCCGCGGTGATCGGCGGCACCGGCGCGTTCTTCGGGCCGGCGGCCGGTGCGGCCGTGCTGACCGCGCTGAGCATCGTCGTCGCGGGCGTGTCGCGTGCATGGGCGCTGTATCTTGGCGTGCTGTTCGTCGCGATCGTCGTGGCCGCGCCGCGCGGCATCGCCGGGATCGTGCAAGCGCTCGCGCATGCAATGCGGCGCGGCGCGCCGGTGGCCGAGCGGTGGCGCATGCTGTGCGCGGCCGGCGCGTGCGTGTTCTGGGGCGTGGCGATCGTCTGCGCGGCCGAGCTCGGCTATGCGTGGCGCTTCGGGCAGGACGACGGCGCAGGCTTCGCGTTCGGCGCATGGAGCATCGATGCCGATACGCCGGTTGGCTGGGCCGTCGCGTGCTCGGCAGCCGGTATCGGCACGCTGCTGTGGGGCTGGCGCGCGCGGCTCGTGCCGGGCGGGCGGCCCGGCAGGCGGGAGGACGGGCGATGAACGGCAACGCGATCGCGCTTCACGGCGTCGTGCAGCGCTTCGGCGCGCAGACGGTGCTCGACGGCGTCGAGCTGAGCATCGCGGCCGGCGAGCGCCATGCGCTGATCGGCCCGAACGGCGCGGGCAAGTCGACGCTGTTCGGCGTGATCGCCGGTGCGGTGCGGCCTACGCGCGGGCGTGTCATGCTGCATGGCGTCGAGCTGCGCGGGCGCGGGCCGGTCGTCGCGAGCCGGCTCGGCGTCGGCCGCAGTTTCCAGCAGACGAGCGCGTTTGCGCGACTGACCGTGTTCGACAACCTGCGCTGCGCGGCGCTGCATGCGCCCGCCGAACGGCGGCGCTGGTGGAACCGGCTGCGCGAATCGGCGTCGGTCGATCGCGCGGCCGAGCGCGTGCTGCACGACATCGGCCTCGATGCGCACCGCGCCACGCCGGCCGCCGAGCTGAGCTATGCGGAACAGCGTGCGCTCGATCTCGGGATCGCCCTCGCGAGCGGTGCGCGCACGCTGCTGCTCGACGAGCCGACAGCCGGCATGAGCCGTGCGCAGGCGGCGCGGATGATCGCGCTGATTCGTGCGACGACCCAGGGCCGCACGGTACTGCTGATCGAACACGACATGGATGCGGTGTTCGGCTTCGCCGAACGCATCACCGTGCTCGTGCGCGGCACGGTGGTCGCGACCGGCGCGCCCGATGCGATCCGCACCGACCCGGTCGTGCGCGCGGCCTATCTGGGCGAGGGCAGCCGGTGAGCGCGTTGCTCGATATTCGCGACCTGCGCGCCTGGTACGGCCTGCAGCCCGTGCTCGACGGCGTCGATCTCGCGCTTGCGCCGGGCGAGACGCTCGCGCTGCTCGGCCGCAACGGCTCGGGGCGCTCGACGCTCGCGAAGGCCGTGATGGGGCTCGTGCGCACGGCCGGCTCGGTGCGCATCGCCGGCGCCGAATGCGTGGGCGCACGCACGTTCGAGATCGCGCGGCGCGGCGTCGCTTACGTTGCCGAAAGCCGCGACGTGTTTCCGCTGCTGACGGTACGCGATAACCTGCGGCTCGGGTTGCGCGGTGCCAGCGGTGCGGCCGAACGCGCGGCGCTCGAACGCCTGTTCGACCGTTTTCCGTTGCTGGCCGCCCGTGCGGGCGTCAAAGCGGGGCGGCTGTCGGGCGGCGAGCAGCAGGTGCTCGCGCTGGTGCGTGCGCTGGCCGGCCGCCCGCGCGTGCTGATCGTCGACGAACCGGCCGAAGGGCTCGCGCCGCTCGCGGTCGACGAAGTCGGCGCGTGCCTGGCTGCGCTGCAGGCCGACGGCGTCGCGATCGTGCTGATCGAGCAGCGGCTGCAGTTCGCGCCGCGGCTCGCGCGGCGCGTCGCGGTCATGGGGCGCGGACGGATCGTCTACGACGGCGCGCTCGACGGCCTGGGCGGCGAGGTCGCGAACGCGTGGCTGAGCGCCGCCTGACGGCGCCGACGCGATTGTTCGGTTATCCCCGCCAGTCAATTCGTGTCGAGCCGCTTTATCGCCGCCGTCCGGCACCCTACATTGCCAGTCATGCCGGTTCGCCGCATCGATGCGCAACCGGCGCCATCCATCGAGTGTCTTCTGACTGAGGAATGAAATCATGAGCAAGCTGGCAGGCAAGGTAGCGATCGTCACGGGCGGATCGAAGGGCATCGGTGCCGCGATCGCGAAGGCATTGGCCGCGGAAGGCGCGTCGGTCGTCGTCAACTACGCGAGCAGCAAGGCGGGCGCCGACTCGGTCGTGAGCGCGATCGTCGAAGCCGGCGGCCGCGCGGTCGCGGTCGGTGGCGACGTGTCGAAGGCAGCCGACGCGCAGCGCATCGTCGATACGGCGATCGACACGTACGGCCGTCTCGACGTGCTCGTCAACAATTCCGGCGTGTACGAATTCGCACCGATCGAAGCGATCACCGAAGAGCACTACCGCCGGCAGTTCGATACGAACGTGTTCGGCGTGCTGCTGACGACGCAGGCCGCCGTCAAGCATCTCGGCGAAGGCGCGAGCATCATCAACATCAGCTCGGTGGTGACCAGCATCACGCCGCCCGCGAGCGCCGTGTACAGCGGCACCAAGGGCGCGGTCGATGCGATCACCGGCGTGCTCGCGCTCGAACTCGGCCCGCGCAAGATTCGCGTGAACGCGATCAACCCGGGGATGATCGTGACCGAGGGCACGCACAGCGCGGGCATCATCGGTTCGGATCTCGACAAGCAGGTGCGCAGCGAGACGCCGCTCGGCCGCCTCGGCGAGCCGGACGACATCGCGTCGGTTGCCGTGTTCCTCGCGTCGGACGATGCACGCTGGATGACCGGCGAGCATCTCGTCGTGAGCGGCGGGTTGAACTGATCGTGCCGGGCGGCGCCTCGGTGCACGTGCGCCGGTCGCGCTGCCCGTGCCGTTACGCGTGCATCGCGAGCGCGTAACGGCCGACGTGCCACTGCAGGCTCTCGACGACGAGCGCGTGATTGCGTTCCGAATCGAGCCCTGCGATCGTCATCGCGCCGACGATGCCGGTTCCGTCGATCCGCAACGGCACGCCGCCGCCGTCGAGCGCATAGTCGTCATCCGACAGTCCCTGCGACTGCAGCGACCAGCCGGCGCGGCGAAAGCGCTCGCCGACCGCGAGCGAACTGAGGCCGAAGCGCAATACCGTGTTCTGTCGCCGGCGGATGGCGTCGCTGTCGCGGGCGTCGCTGCCGTCGAGCGCGCAATAGAACAGCGGCGCCTGCTCGCCGACGACGCTTACTGCGATCGGCAGCCCGCGGCGGGAGGCAAGGTTGACTGCGATTTCACCCATCCGGCGAGCGATCGCCGCATCGAAGCGCGGCAGCGCCGGATGCGACGCATCGTCGTCGAACGGATGGGGGGCGAGGCGAAAGAGGGTCGTCACCATGGCGGCTCCGTGGCATCGCCGGCTCTGGGTGCGCGTGCCGGGCGTTGCATTGTCACGGGCCGCGCGCGGGCCCGTCTTCCGTTCAGCGCTTCGGCGCCGCGTCGAGCATCCACTCGTGCGCGGGATCGTTCTTGAACGCCCACGCGCGGCTCGGCCCGGCCATCACGTTCAGGTAGTACAGGTTGTAGCCGTGCGGCGCGACGACCGGGTGGTAGCCGCGCGGCACCATCACGACGTCGTGGTTCTCGACCGCGCATGCTTCGTCGAGGCTGCGGTCGTCCGTGTACACGCGCTGGAACGCGAAACCTTGCGGCGGATCGATGCGGTGGTAATAGGTTTCCTCGAGCGAGGTTTCTTCAGGTGCCGCGTCGCGGTCGTGCTTGTGCGGCGGATAGCTGCTCGAATGGCTGGCCGGCGTGACGACCTCGACCACGAGCAGCCGGTCGGCCGCCGGGTTGTCGCCCATCAGGATGTCGCACACGTAGCGCGTGTTGGTGCCTTGCCCGCGCACCGAGCGGCGCATCCGCTCGCCGTCGAGGCGTTGCACGGGCTTGTCGCCGCTGGCGTATGGGGCGGTACACAGCGCGATTTCCGCATCGCGCGTCGCGACCAGCGTGACCGTCTTGCCGCCCGGCACGTACAGCGCGTCCGGCGAAACGTCCTCGAAGACGCTGTCGCGCTTGCCGAGCGCATCGTAGGTGTTGCCGTCGACGTCCGCGCGCACCGTGCCCGTGAGAACGACGACGCACAGCTCGCGCGTGCCGGTGTCGAGCGTTTCGGTGTCGCCGGCCTTCAGGCGCAGTGCCCGGAAACCGACGTGCTTCCAGCCGGCCGACTCGGGCGTGACGTTGCAGATTTCGCGGTCGGCAGAGGCCTTGACCAGCAGGGGAGAAATCGTCATGGGGTGGGGCTCCGCAACAGGGTAGGGCTCGGGCGTTCGAACGCTTACGCGCTCAACCGGTCGACAATTGCGCGCAGCGATTCGTAGCCCTTCTTCGCATACGCATAGCTCGGCGCGACGGCCGGATCCTGCTCGGCCTCGACGACGAGCCAGCCTTCGTAACCGGCGTCCTTCAGCGTGCGCAGCGTCGCGTCGTAGTCGAGCGCGCCGTCGCCCGGCACCGTGAAGGTGCCGTTGATCACGCCGTTCAGGAAGCTCCAGCCGTCGTTGCGCGCCTGCGTGACGACCTGCGGCCGCACGTCCTTGCAATGCACGTGGACCACGCGCGAGACATGCTTCTTCAGCAGCGTGACCGGGTCGGCCGCGCCGCCGAAATACGCGTGGCCGGTATCGAACAGCAGGAACACCTTCGCCGGGTCGGTCAGCGCCATCAGCCGGTCGACGTCGTCGGGCGACTCGACGTACGCGCCCATGTGGTGATGGTAGGCGAGCTTGATGCCGTACGTGTCGAGCAGGTGCGCACCGAACGCGTCGAGGCGCGCCGCGTAGCGCCGCCACGCAGCATCGTCGACGAAGCGCGGCCGCTTCGCGACCGGCATGTCGATGTTGCCCTGGATCGTGCCCGCGCATTCGCCGTAGACCACCACCTTGACGTCGTTGACCTGCAGCTTCGTCATGTGCGCGCGGCAGCGCTCGATTTCCGCAGCGACTGCATCGGCGTCGCTCATGCCCGGCTCGACCTCGGCGAGGAAGCCCGAATACCAGCCCGACACGCACACGAGGCCGAATTCGGCGAGCTTCGCCTTCAGCTCGGGGCCCGTCTTCGGAAACTTGTTGCCGAGCTCGAAGCCCGCGTAGCCGATTTCGGCGCCTTCCTTCAGCGCCGTTTCGAGCGGCGTCTCGCCGCCGAGCGACGGCAGGTCGTCGTTCATCCACGACAGGGGATTGATACCGATGCGGACGTTCCAGCTCATGGCGTGCTTCCTTGGTTCGAAGGTGTTTTTCGCAGGGAGGGTTCGTGGGCAGTGCGCGCCATCAGCGCCGCTGCCGGGTCTTTGCGTCGAGATACGCGCGGTGCGCGTCGGCGACGCCGGAACGTTCGGATACCTGCGGCACCGCCACCTCCCACCATGCGCCGCCGTCGTCGGTCGTGCGCCGGTGCGTGGTGTCGATCACGAGCACCTGGCTCTTCTTCGCCGCGCGGGCGCGCTTCATTTCGCTGCGCAGCTCGCCGATGTCGCGCACGTGCACGGCTTCGGCGCCCATCGCGCGCGCATGCATCGCGAAGTCGATCGTCGAGCGCTCGCCGCCTTCCGGCACGCAGTCGTCGAGCATGTTGTTGAAGCTCGCGCCGCCGCAATTCAGTTGCAGCCGCTCGATGCAGCCGTAGCCGCGGTTGTCGAGGATCACGACGATGATCTTGCGGCCGAGCATCACGGACGTCGCGAGTTCCGCGTTGAGCATCATGTACGAGCCGTCGCCGACGATCACGATCACTTCGCGCTCGGGCCGCGCGAGCTTCGCGCCGAGGCCGCCCGCGACCTCGTAGCCCATGCACGAGTATGCATAGTCCATGTGGTAGTTGCCCGGCACGCCGCTGCGCCACAGCTTGTGCAGCTCGGCCGGCAGCGTGCCGGCCGCGCACACGACGAGGTCGTCGCGCGCGCTGTCGCGCCCCGCGTCGGCCGCGGAGTCGCGCACCGCGCCGATCACTTCCGCGTCGTATGGCAGCGTGTCTTGCGGCACGCGCGTCGTGAGTTCGGTCACGCGTGCGTTCCACGCGGCGGCCTGGTCGCGGTTGCTCGCGGTCCATGCCGGGTCGGCCTGCCAGCCGGCCAGTGCGGCCGACAGCTGGCCGAGGCCCGTGCGCGCATCGGCTACCAACTGGCGGCCGCGCTTCTTGCCCGCGTCGAACGGCTGCACGTTCAGGCTCAGCAGCGTTGCGTTGCCGTAGAGCGCATGCGAGCCGGTCGTGAAGTCCTGCAGCCGCGTGCCGACCGCGAATACCACGTCGGCCTGCGCGGCCGCGCGGTTCGCGGCCGGCGAGCCCGTCACGCCGATCGACCCGAGATTCAGCGGATGGTCCCACGCGAGGCTGCCCTTGCCAGCCTGCGATTCGGCGACCGGCACGCCATGCGTATCGGCGAACGCGCGCAGCGCATCCCATGCCTGGCTGTACAGCACGCCGCCGCCCGCGACGATCAGCGGCTTCTTCGCGGCCTTCAGCGCGTCGAGCGCATCGGCGAGCTCGAGCGCGTCGGCCGGCGGCCGGCGCATCCGGATCACCGGCGGCGCGAAGAAACTCTCGGGCCAGTCGTACGCAAAGGTCTGCACGTCCTGCGGCAGCGCGAGACAGACGGGGCCGCACTGTGCCGGGTCGGTCATCACCTGGATCGCGCGCGGCAGCGCGACGAGCAACTGCTCGGGCGACGTGATCCGGTCGAAGTAGCGCGTCACCGGCCGGAAGCAGTCATTCGCGCTGACGTCGCCCTGTTCGAAATCCTCGACCTGCTGCAGCACGGGGTCGGGCAGCCGCGACACGAACACGTCGCCGGGCAGCAGCAGCAGCGGGAGCCGGCCCACGTGCGCGAGCGCGGCCGACGTCAGCATGTTGGTCGCACCGGGGCCGATGCTCGACGTCGCGGCCATCATCCGCTGGCGGAAATTCGCTTTCGCGAACGCGACGGCCGCATTGGCCATCCCTTGCTCGTTGTGGGCGCGCAAGGTCGGCAGCCGGTCCCGTTCCGCGTGCAGCGCTTCGCCGAGCCCGGCCACGTTGCCGTGGCCGAAGATCGCGAATACGCCGCCGCAGTACGGCAGGATCTCGGTGCGGCCGTCGGGCTGGACGACTTCGGCGCGCAGGGCGGCCAGGTATCGCACGAGCGCCTGGCTGACGGTCAGTCTTACGGTAGAGGTCATGTCGATCGGTGAAGAGGATTCGGGTGGATCATCGCGGGGCGTCGCGTCAGGCCGCGGCGGCGCGCTCGGCCGCGGCACGGCGGCCGAGCCACGCGTCGACCAGCTGCGCGAAGTTGCCGGCGACTTCGTCGATCAGCGCCTGGTCGTCGATCCGGCCGGCGAACCAGTTCAGCGATGCATCGGCCCACAGCGTGCGCCCGACCATGAAGCCCTTGACGATCGGGTTGGTCGCCGAGCGGAAGCTGTCGACCAGGTATTGCAGCGGCTGGTTCAGCCCGAGGATCACAGCGCCCCGGCAGTGCGGGTCGCGCTCGGCGATCAGCGCGGCGAGCCGCGCCCAGCCGTCGGCGCTCAGCGGCGTGAGCTTCCACCATTCGGGCATTACGCCGAGGTTGTAGAAGCGTGCGATCGTGCGCAGCACCGCGTCGTCCTCGGTGCCGGCCGGCGTGACCGCGCGCGGCGGAATCATTTCCAGCAGCAGCTCGTTGCCGCTGGCGCGCGTGGCTTCCCACAGTTCCAGCACACGCTGCTCCTGTTCGACGCGCAGGTCGACATCGTCGTCGGGATGATAGTGAACGAGGCACTTCACGACCTGTTCGGTCGGCCAGTGCGTGAGCGACGAGCCGACCGAGCGCGTCTCGTCGAAACGCAGCGGCCGCGAACCCGGCAGCTCGACCGGGCGGCCGACCCACCAGCCGCGCCCGGTAGCCGACGCAAGCGCGTCGCTGCCGTAGCTGCCGCCGTCGATCAGCACGCCGACGTGACCTTCGAGGCGGCGATCGCGCTCGACCTGTTCGACCGCGCGCACGAGCAGGCGCTTCAGCGTCTTGATCCGCGCTTCGTCCGCGCCGGCCTGCACCGCGAGTTCGTAGAACTGGCTGCGATGGTCGAATGCCATCACGCACAGCTCGTCCCATTTGCGGCGCGGCACCGTCACGCGATGCAGGTGCGCGAGCGTGCGGTCGGCGTCGACCGCCGGATTGCGGCTGCCGTCGAACCAGTGCGCGAGCTCGGCCGGCGTCGGCATCGCGGCCGAGCACGCATGGCGCGACACGACGATCGCACCGCACGCGTTCGCGATGCGCGTCGACTCGGCCCAGTCGCGGCCGCGCAACAGCCCCGACAGCAGGCCCGACAGGAACGCGTCGCCCGCGCCGAGCACGTTGAGCACCTCGACGCGTTCGCCGAGGAAGGTCGGCGCATCGTCGATGCGGGCGGGAATGTCGCCTTCGATCACGCAGCAGCCGAGCGCGCCGCGCTTGACGACCAGCGTCGCGTTCGTGATGTTGCGCACCGCCTGCAACGAGCCGATCAGGTCGTGCGGCACGCCGCCCGCGATCAGGAATTCTTCCTCGGTGCCGACCAGCAGGTCGAATTCGCCGAGCACCTGCTGCAGCTGCCGCGTCACCTGTGCGTCCGGCACGTAGCGGTTCTCGCCCGCGCCGCGCGCGGTCAGCCCCCACAGCACGGGCCGGTAGTCGATGTCGAGAACCCGCACGACGCCGTGGCGGCGCGCGTAGCCGAGCGCGGTCAGCGACGCTTCGCGCGTGGCCGGCGTCGACAGGTGCGTGCCGGTGATCGCGAGCGCGCGGCAGCCGGCGATGAAGTCCTCGCTGATCTCGTCGGCGCGCACGGCCATGTCCGCACAGTTCTCGCGCACGAACAGCAGCGGGAACGTGTCGCGATCCTTCAGCCCGAGCAGCACCAGCGCGGTGAGTCGCTCGCGGTCGGTCTGCAGCTGGCTCGTGTCGCAGCCTTCGCGCTCGAGCGTCTCGCGCAGGAAACGGCCCATCTGCTCGTCGCCGACGCGCGAGATCATCGCGGTCTTCAGCCCGAGCCGGGCTACGCCGAATGCGACGTTGCCGGACGAGCCGCCGAGATACATCTGGAAGCTGCGCGCGTCTTCGAGGCGGCTGCCGTACTGCTGCGCATAGAGATCCACGGCCACGCGGCCGAGGCAGGCGAGATCGATGGGGCGGTCACTCGGAAAGTTCAGCAGGCTCATATCACGTGTCACGCTCGCGGCCGGCGGTCGGCGATGCCGGCGGATTAGGGGACCGATCCGATCGCAGCCGTCCGCAACGTCGACTGCACGACGCGGGACTGCCTGCCGCAAGGAATCGGGCTACGGAACGGAGTCTAGACTTTTTGGAAATCCAGTTCCCTAGGTGAAATCACGTAGAAATAAATTTCCAAATTTTCGAGGAAGTGATCTACAGTTTCATCCGGATGCTTCAGTCCGCATCGGATTCGATCGGACTCGGCCCGGCGGCGCGCAACGTGCCGTCTTCCGCCCCCCGGAGATGAGGAGACAGATTGATCATGAAGACCAAGCTGATGGCCGTCGCGGCCGCCGCGATCCTGGCTGCGCCGCTCGCGCATGCCGAGAAGATCGGCGTGACGATGGCGTCGTTCGACGACACGTTCCTGACCATCCTGCGCAACAGCATCGCCGATTCGGCGAAGAAGGACGGCGCGACGGTACAGATCGAGGACGGCGGCAACGACGTCGGCAAGCAGTTGAGCCAGGTCCAGAACATGATCGCGCAGAAAGTCGACGCGATCATCGTGAATCCGGTCGATACCGACGCGACGCCGAAGATTACGAAGATGGTGACCGCGGCGAAGATCCCGCTCATCTACGTGAACCGCAAGCCGGTCGATTTCGACAAGCTGCCGGCCGGCGTCGCGGTCGTTGCGTCCGACGAGAAGCAGTCGGGCACGTTGCAGGCGCGCCAGGTGTGCAAGCTGCTCGGCGGCAAGGGCGACCTGCTCGTGCTGATGGGCGAGCTGTCCAACGAATCGGCGCGCGCCCGCACCAAGGACATCGAGGACGTGATCGCGACGAAGGATTGCGCGGGCATGAAGATCGTCGACAAGCGCGAGGGCAAGTGGAGCCGCACGCAGGGCCAGGACATCACGATGAACTGGCTGAGCTCCGGCACGAAGTACGACGCGATCATCTCCAACAACGACGAGATGGCGATCGGCGCGATCAATGCGCTGAAGGCCGCGCGCAAGTGGACGCCGAAGACGATCGTCGCGGGCATCGACGCGACGCCGGACGGCCTCGCATCGATGAAGAGCGGCGACCTGAAGGTATCGGTGTACCAGAACGCGGCCGGGCAGGGGCAGCAGGCCGTCGCGGCCGCGCTCAAGCTCGCGAAGAAGCAGCCCGTCGACCGCTACTTGAACGTGCCGTTCGAGCTCGTGACGCCAGAGAACATGAACCAGTACGCGAAGCACTGACCGGTGATCCGTTGAACTGCGCGGGCCCGGCATGACCGGGCTCGCGCGCGACTCGTCGAGGAACGTCCATGTTTACAGCCAGGATCGCGCGCCCGATGGCCGGCGACGATGCGCCGGCCGCTTCGTCCGGCTCGTCGGCCCCGCCGGCTTCTTCCGCGGCCGACTGCGTGCTCGAGGTGCGCGGCGTCGGCAAGTCCTTTCCCGGCGTCGTCGCGCTCGACGGCGTGCAGTTCCGCGTGCGCCGCGGCACCGTCCATGCGCTGATGGGCGAGAACGGCGCGGGCAAGTCCACGCTGATGAAGATCATCGCGGGCGTCTACACGCCCGACCAGGGCGAGATCCTGATCAACGGCGAGCCCGTCGTGCTGAACGGCCCGCTCGATGCGCTCGACCGCGGCATCGCGATGATCCACCAGGAACTCAACCTGATGCCGTACATGACGGTCGCGGAGAACATCTGGATCCGCCGCGAACCGAAGAACCGCTTCGGCCTGATCGATCACGCCGCGCTGCGCCGCCAGACGGCCGAGCTGTTCGAGCGGCTGTCGATCGACATCGATCCGGAAACCGACGTGCGCACGCTGACCGTCGCGAGCCGCCAGATGGTCGAGATCGCGAAGGCCGTGTCGTTCGACTCGGACGTGCTGATCATGGACGAGCCGACCTCTGCGCTGACCGACAAGGAAGTCACGCACCTGTTCCGGATCATTCGGCAGCTGCGCGAGCAGGGCAAGGGCATCGTCTACATCACGCACAAGATGAACGAGCTGTTCGAGATCGCCGACGAGTTCTCGGTGTTCCGCGACGGCAAGTACATCGGCACGCATGCGTCGAGCGACGTCACGCGCGACGACATCATCCGCATGATGGTCGGGCGCGAGATCACGCAGATGTTCCCGAAGGAGGAGGTGCCGATCGGCGACGTCGTGCTGTCGGTGAAGGACCTCGGCGTCGACGGCGTGTTCCGCGACGTGAGCTTCGAGCTGCGCGCGGGCGAGATCCTCGGCGTGGCCGGCCTCGTCGGCTCGGGGCGCTCGAACGTCGCGGAGGCGCTGTTCGGCGTCGTGCCGGCCACGTCGGGCGAGATCCGGATCGACGGCAAGCCGGTGCGCATCGCGACGCCGGCGCAGGCGATGAAGCACGGAATGGCCTTCCTGACCGAAGACCGCAAGGACACCGGCTGTTTCCTGAATCTCGACCTGCTCGCGAACATGGAAGCGGCAGTGCTCAGCAATCGCTACGTGAAGTTCAATTTCGTGCGGCAGGCGCAGTTGAAGCGCGACTGCGAGGAAATGAGCCGGATGCTGCGCGTGAAGTCGCCCGGGCTGCACGAGGAGATCCAGAACCTGTCGGGCGGCAACCAGCAGAAGGTGCTGATCGGCCGCTGGCTGCTCACGCAGCCGCGCATCCTGATCCTCGACGAACCGACGCGCGGCATCGACGTCGGCGCGAAGGCCGAGATCCACCGGCTCGTCAGCGCGCTCGCCGGCAAGGGCGTCGCGGTGCTGATGATCTCGTCGGAGATGCCGGAAGTGCTGGGAATGAGCGATCGCGTGATGGTGATGCACGAAGGGCGCATGACCGGCATCGTCGATCGCAAGGACGCCGACCAGGTCCGCATCATGGATCTCGCGTCGCGCTGAGCCGAAACAAGATTGGAGACAAAGAAATGGGCAACCTGAACCCGGTCGCGGATGCGCAGACCATGACCATCAAGGCGCGGCACACGAAGTGGCCGCCGGAGCTGAGCATCTTCCTCGTGCTCGTCGGCATCAGCCTGTTCTTCGAGATCGTCGGCTGGATCGTCGTCGGCCAGAGCTTCCTGTTCAACACCGAGCGGCTCGAGATCATCGTGCTGCAGATGGCCGTGATCGGCATCATCGCGGTCGGCGTGAACCTCGTGATCATCACCAGCGGGATCGACCTGTCGTCGGGCTCGGTCGTGGCCGCCGCGGCGGTCGTCTCGGCGAGTCTCGCGCAGGTGTCCGACTTCCCGCGCGCGGTGTTTCCGCACCTGACCGACCTGCCGATCATCTGGCCCGTGCTGGCCGGCGTGTGCGTCGGGCTGCTGGTCGGCCTGCTGAACGGCTCGCTGATCGCGATGACGGGCATCCCGCCGTTCATCGCGACGCTCGGCACGATGGTGGCCGCGCGCGGGTTCGCGAAGTGGTTCACCAACGGGATGCCGGTGTCGATGCTGACCGACTCGTTCGCGGCCATCGGCGCAGGCGCCAATCCGGTGATCATCTTTCTCGTGGTCGCCGCGATCTTCCACGTCGTGCTGCGCTACACGCGCTTCGGCAAATACACGTATGCGATCGGCGCGAACCGTCATGCGGCCGTCGTGTCGGGCATCAACGTCACGCGCCACCTGATCTTCGTCTACGCGATCGCGGGCCTGCTGAGCGGGATCGCCGGCACCGTGACGGCCGCGCGTGCGATCTCGGGCCAGTCGGGCATGGGCGTGATGTACGAGCTCGACGCGATCGCGGCCGTCGTGATCGGCGGCACGTCGCTGTCGGGCGGTCTCGGCCGTGTGACGGGCACCGTGATCGGCGTGCTGATCCTCGGCGTGATGACGTCGGGCTTCACGTTCATCCGCATCGACGCGTATTACCAGGAGATGGTCAAGGGCGCGATCATCGTCGCGGCCGTGATCGCCGACCAGTACCGCAACAAGAAGAAGCGCCGCTGACCTGTCATGCATCGCCGGACGAGGGCGGCACGTGCCGCCGCCTTCGTCCGGAACCCGCCACCGACGAGGACATTCGATGAAGATTGCTCTGGACCCCTACATGATTCGCCACCTGCCGCTCGACCGCCTGCCGCACGCGGTGGCCGAGCTCGGCTACGACCAGATCGAGCTGTCGCCGCGCAGCGACTTCCTCGACTGGTGGGTGATGCCGCGCGCGACGCGCGAGCGGATGGCCGCGTTCCGGCAGGCGATGCGCGCGAGCGGCGTCGGCCTCGCGTCGCTGCAGCCGATGTACCGCTGGGCGAGCCCGTTCGAGGACGAGCGCCAATGGGCGGTGCGCTGCTGGAAGAAGGCGATCGAAGTGGCGGTCGAGATGGAGTGCGCGCTGATGGTGTCCGAGTTCGGGCGCGGCGCGTCGCCCGAGCGCTCGGTCGGCGAACGGCCGGGTGCGAACCCGAAGGAGCTGTGCGAAGCCGCGTGGTTCCGGTCGATGGACGAGCTGCTGCCGATCCTCGAGCGCGAACGCATCGTGCTGTCGGTCGAGCCGCATCCGGAGGACTGGATCGAGCAGCTGCAGCCGGCGATCGACATCGTCACGAACCTCGCTTCGCCGTCGCTGAAGCTGTCGTACATCGCGCCGCACACGTTCTACTACGGCGACGACATGGCCGCGATGATCGCGCAGGCCGCGCCGATCCTCGCGCACGTGCGCGTGGCCGACACCTTCGACCACCGCAAGAGCAGCCAGCTGCGCTACATCGTGAACCCGCCCGGTTCGAACCAGATCCGCGTGCACCAGCATCTCGACATCGGGCAGGGCGAGATCGACTGGGACGTGTTTTTCCGCGCGCTCGGCGCGGCAGGCTTCGACGGCGTGATGTCGTCGTGCGTGTTCGCGTGGGAGGACCGCGCGGAAGCGTCGTCGCGCTACATGTGCGACACGATCCGGCGCTACGTCGAGAGTCATTTCGATCGTACGGCGCGCTGAAGGATGACTGACCGGTGTGGCGAATGCCGCACCGCAAATGAACGACTGGAGACTTTCAGATGACCTTGCAAATTGGCGTGATCGGCTGCGGCGCGATCGGCCAGGACCATATTCGTAGACTGACCCGCACGCTGTCCGGTGCGCGTGTCGTGGCCGTCAACGACATCGATCCGCAGCAGGCGCGCGACGCGGTGACGAAATACGGGCTCGACGCCGAGATCTACGGCGATGGCCACGAGGTGGTCGCGGTTGCCGACGTGCAGGCCGTGCTCGTCACGTCGTGGGGGCCGACGCACGAAGCGTTCGTGCTCGATGCGATCGCGCACGGCAAGCCGGTGTTCTGCGAGAAGCCGCTCGCCGTCACGGCCGAAGGCTGCATGCGGATCGTCGAAGCCGAAGTCACGCACGGCAAGCGGCTCGTGCAGGTCGGGTTCATGCGTCCGTACGACGAAGGCTATCGCGCGCTGAAGCGCGTGATCGACAGCGGCGAGATCGGCGCACCGCTGATGCTGCATTGCGCGCACCGCAACCAGTCGGTTGGCGAGCGCTACACGACCGACATGGCCATCACCGACACGCTGATCCACGAGCTCGACGTGCTGCGCTGGCTGCTCGGCGAGGACTACGTGAGCACGCAAGTCGTCTATCCGAAGAAGACGCGCCATGCGTCCGCGCATCTCGCCGATCCGCAGATCGTGCTGCTGGAAACCGCGAGCGGCGTGCGCATCGACGTCGAGATCTTCGTGAACTGCCAGTACGGCTATGACATCCAGTGCGAGGTGGTGGGCGAGCAGGGCATCGCGAAGCTGCCCGATCCGCCGGCCGTGGGGCTCAAGCATGCGGCGCGACAGTCGGTCGAGATCATGACCGACTGGAAGGCGCGCTTCATCGCGTCGTACGACGTCGAGCTGCAGGCGTTCATCGACGGCGTGCGGGCACACGCGCTCACCGGGCCGTCGGCCTGGGACGGCTACGCGGCGGCGGTCGCGGCCGACGCCTGCGTGCGTGCGCAAAAGAGCGGGGCGGTCGAGCCGATCGCGATGGCCGAACGCCCCGCGTTCTATCGCGGCTGAACCGCAACACTTATCTACCGGATCGACCGACATGACGATGAAGATAGGTTGCGCCCCGTGCTGCTGGGGCGTCGACGACGTGAAGAACCCGCACCTGCCGCCGTGGCGCCAGGTGCTCGCCGAGGCCGCGCAGGCCGGCTACTCGGGGATCGAGCTCGGGCCGTACGGCTACATCCCGCTCGACCTCGACGTGGTGAGCGCCGAGCTCGAGCGGCAGCGCCTGAGCATCACGGCCGGCACGATTTTCGACGATCTCGTGTCGCCCGAGAACCTGCCGAACCTGCTGCGCCAGACGCGCGACATCTGCGCGCTGATCACACGGCTGCCGAAACTGCCGACGCAGGACGGCCAGCGCTACGCTGCGCCGTACTTGGTCGTGATGGACTGGGGGCATGAAGCGCGCGATTACGCGGCCGGCCACGCCGATCGCGCGCCGCGGCTATCGGACGAGAGCTGGTCAACGATGATCGGGCACATCGGGCAGATCGCGACGATCGCGCGCGACGAATTCGGCGTGCGCACGGTGATCCATCCGCATGCGGGCGGCTACATCGAGTTCGCGGACGAGATCGACCGGATCGTCGCCGACATTCCGGCCGACACGGCCGGCCTCTGTCTCGACACCGGCCACCTGTACTACTCGGGCATGGATCCGGAAACGTGGCTGCGCCGCCACGCGGCACGCCTCGACTACGTGCATTTCAAGGACATCGACGCGGCCGTGTACGACGCGGTGATGGGCGAGCACATCGCGTTCTTCGCCGCATGCGCGCGCGGCGTGATGTGCCCGATCGGCACCGGCGTGCTCGACTACCGATCGATCAAGCAGGCGCTCGACGAGATCGGCTACGCCGGCACCATCACGATCGAGCAGGAGCGCGACCCGCGCAATGCCGGCACGAGCCTGCGCGACGTCGCCGCGAGCCGCGCGTTTCTTGCATCGGCCGGCTTCGCATGATCCACCGCATCACGCACACCCTGAAAACGGACCAGGAACACCACCATCATGATTGACGGACAGATTCTGCTTGGACATTCGATTCGCTGGGGCATGGTCGGCGGCGGGCTCGGCAGCCAGATCGGCTACAGCCACCGGTCGGCCGCGTTGCGCGACGGCAGCTTCCAGCTGGTCGCCGGCGCGTTCGACATCGATCCCGAGCGCGGCCGCCAGTTCGGCGTGAAGCTCGGCGTCGCGGCAGAGCGCTGCTATCCCGACTACGCGACGATGTTCGACGCCGAGTCGCGCCGCCCGGACGGCGTTCGCGCGGTGTCGATCGCAACGCCGAACAACACGCACTTCGAGATCTGCCGCGCCGCGCTGAACGCGGGGCTGCACGTGGTCTGCGAGAAGCCGCTGTGCTTCACGACCGAGGAGGCCGAGGCGCTGGAGCGGCTGTCGGTCGAGAAGAACCTGATCGTCGGCGTCGCGTACGGCTATTCCGGACACCAGATGATCGAACAGGCGCGCGAGATGATCGCACGCGGCGATCTCGGCGAGATCCGCATCGTGCAGATGCAGTTCGCGCACGGGTTCCACAGCGAGGGTGTCGAGGCGGCGAGCGCGGCCGCGCGCTGGCGCGTCGACCCGAAGTTCGCGGGGCCGAGCTACGTGCTCGGCGACATCGGCACGCATCCGCTGTACATCTCCGAGGTGATGGCGCCCGAACTGAAGATCCGGCGGCTGATGTGTTCGCGGCAGAGCTTCGTGAAGAGCCGCGCGCCGCTGGAAGACAACGCGTTCACGATCATGGAATACGACACGGGTGCGGTCGGCTACGTGTGGTCGAGCGCGGTGAACGCGGGCTCGATGCACAGCCAGAAGGTGCGCGTGATCGGCTCGAAGGCGAGCGTCGAGTGGTGGGACGAACATCCGAACCAGTTGCGCTACGAAGTGCAGGGGCAGCCCGCGCAGGTGCTCGATCGCGGGATGGGCTATCTGCATCCGCACGCATTGCGCGAGGATCGCATCGGCGCCGGGCACCCGGAAGGGCTGTTCGAGGCCTGGTCGAATCTCTATGCGCGCTTCGCGCTCGCGATGGATGCAGCCGATCGCGGCGACGCCGCGGCGCTGAAGCGCATTCACTTTCCGGACGTCCACGCAGGCGTGGAAGGCGTGCGCTGGGTCGAGAACTGCGTGCGTTCCGCCGATGCGGGCGGCGTGTGGGTCGACTATCGTTGAACCAGCGGCACGGGCCGGCCATCGGCGCGCGGCGGGCGATTTCGCGCTGCTTCGCACCGATGGCCGGCTTGGTAGACGCCCTAATCTTTACGACGCCGCGAGAGCGTTGGACAATCGCTTCCAGTATC
The DNA here is from genome assembly GCF_002099195.1 of Burkholderia puraquae. Lineage (GTDB taxonomy): Bacteria > Pseudomonadota > Gammaproteobacteria > Burkholderiales > Burkholderiaceae > Burkholderia > Burkholderia puraquae. Next base: position 40,513 of record NZ_NBYX01000029.1, read on the forward strand.
GCCGTGGAGCGTAGGCAAGTGATGATCGAGCGCGTGGGAGCGAGCACGCGGCGCGGGCCGCGTCGCAAACGTGATTAAATTCGCCCTTCATGCATGTATCCAGGTGAGCCCCGCGCCGCGTTCGTCGACATTGCGCGCATGCCGGGGCCGTCAACTTCGCGCTATCCGATGAGTTCATCCGAGAAACCTCCCGCCACCGTCGAGCAGTTCCTGCAGCATCTGACGCAGGAGTACGACGGCCTCAGCAATCGCCTGAAGGTGATTGCGCGCCACGTGGAAACGCATCGGGACCAGCTTGGCCTGGAAGGCATCCAGTCGCTCGCGGAAGCGTGCGGCGTCCAGCCGTCGGCCGTCGTGCGCTTCGCGAAGCATTTCGGCTTCTCCGGCTTCTCCGAGATGCAGCGGTTGTTCCGCGAGGGGCTCGCGCAGCAGATCGCGCCGGGCCGTGCGTACAACCTGCGGCTGCGCGACGTGATCGAATCGGGCTCGTCGAGCCTGCAGCCCGAGCAGATCGCCGACGAGTTCATCAAGGGCAGCATCGCGGGGATGCAGCAGCTGCGCCAGACGCTCGATTCGCAGGCGCTTGCGCAGGCCGTCGACCTGCTCGCCGATACGCAGGCGATCTGGATCGCGGGCTCGCGGCGCGCGTTTCCGATTGCCGTGTACCTCGACTACGCGCTGCAGCACACCGACAAGCGCATCGGGCTGTTCAGCGCGCTCGGCAGCATGCATCTCGGGCAGATCCGCTCGGTGCGCGAGGGCGACGTGATGATCGTCATCTCGTTCATGCCGTATGCGGAAGAAACCGTGCAGGTCGCGCAGCAGGCCGTGCAGCGCGGCGCGCGGCTGATCGCGATCACCGACAGCCGGATGAGCCCGCTTGCGCGGGAGGCCGAGGTGACGCTGATGGTGCAGGACAGCGCGACGTTCGGCTTCCGCGCGCTGACGGCCACGATGGGCCTTGCGCAGAGCCTGTTCGTCGCGCTCGCGTACCGGCTCGAACTGTCGTACCTGCCCACCGCCGACGGCGCGCACGGCACGCAGGCCGGCTGACGCAGGCTGCCGGCGCACCGCCCGCGTGACCGATCGGCGGGCGGCGTGCCGTCAGGCGGTTACTTCGCGGTCGGCATCGCGAATTCGGCGCCCTTGCCGATGCTCGACGACCAGCGCTGCATCACCGACTTCTGGCGCGTATAGAAGCGCACGCCTTCCTCGCCGTATGCGTGCATGTCGCCGAACAGGCTCTTTTTCCAGCCGCCGAAGCCGTGCCACGCCATCGGCACCGGAATCGGCACGTTGATGCCGACCATGCCGACCTGGATGCGCCGTGCGAACTCGCGTGCGATGCCGCCGTCGCTCGTGAAGCACGACACGCCGTTGCCGAATTCGTGCGCGTTGATCAGGTCGACCGCCTCGCCGAAATCCTTCACGCGCACGCAGCCGAGCACGGGCCCGAAGATTTCTTCCTTGTAGATGCGCATGTCGGGCGTCACGTGGTCGAACAGCGTGCCGCCGGTGAAGAAGCCTGCCTCGCGGCCCGGCACACGCAGCCCGCGGCCGTCGACCACCAGTTGTGCGCCTTCGTTCACGCCTTGCTCGATATAGCCTTCGATGCGCTTGAGCGCCTCGCCGGTGACGATCGGGCCCATCTCGACTTCCGGCGACATGCCGTCGCCGATCACCAGCTTGCGCGCGCGCTCGGCCACCAGCGGCACGATCTGGTCCGCGACGTCGCCCACCAGCACCGCGACGCTGATCGCCATGCAGCGTTCGCCGGCCGAGCCGTACGCGGCGCCGATCAGCGCGTCGACGGCCTGCTCGAGGTTCGCATCGGGCATCACGACCAGATGGTTCTTCGCGCCGCCGAGCGCCTGCACGCGCTTGCCCGACTGCACCGCGCGCTGCTGCACGTAGGCCGCGATCGGCGTCGAGCCGACGAAGCTGACGGCCTGCACGTCGGGGTGGTCGAGCAGCGCGTCGACCGCACCCTTGTCGCCCTGCACGACGTTGAACACGCCGGCGGGCAGGCCTGCCTGCGTGAGCAGGTCGGCGATGAACAAGGCCGCCGACGGGTCGCGCTCGCTCGGCTTCAGCACGAACGTGTTGCCCGTCGCGATCGCGACCGGGAACATCCAGCACGGCACCATGCACGGGAAGTTGAACGGCGTGATGCCCGCGACCACGCCGAGCGGCTGGCGCATCGTCCAGTTGTCGATGCCGGTGCTGACCTGGTCGGTGAAGTCGCCCTTCAGCAGTTGCGGCACGCCGCATGCGAATTCGATGATGTCGATGCCGCGCGCGACTTCACCCTGCGCGTCGGAGAACACCTTGCCGTGCTCGGCCGTGATGATTGCCGCGAGCGTGTCGCGGTGCTCGTTCATCAGTTGCAGGAAGCGGTGCAGCACGCGTGCGCGGCGGATCGGCGGCGTCGCGGCCCAGGCCGGGAACGCGGCATGGGCCGACGCGACGGCCTGCTGCACTTCGCTGTCGTCGGCGAGCGCCACGCGGCGCACCGCGCGGCCGAGCGCGGGATTGAGGACGTCCTGGAAGCGGCCGCTGCGGCCGGCGACGGGCGCGCCGTCGACATAGTGGCCGACGTCGGCGTCGGAGGTATACGCGGGAACCGGATTCATCGTGTCTCCTGGGGGATCGGGGTGGGGTGGACAGCACCCAGTCTAGGCAAACGCGCAGGGCGGGAGAAGGCCGCGCAGCTTGATTCACTGTTCAGAATTCTGAATAATCACTGGATGAATCAGCAAAATGTCCAGGCGCTCTGGCCGCATATCCATTCGCTGACGGTGCTGGCCGCGGCCGGCAGTTTCACGGCCGCCGCGCAGCGGCTCGGCATTAGCAAGGCCGCGATGAGCCAGCGCATCGCCGATCTCGAGAAGGCAGCCGGCGTGCCGCTCGTGCGCCGCACGACGCGCAGCGTACGGCTCACCGACGCGGGCCAGACGCTCGTCGACAGCACGCGCGACGCGTTCGAGTCGATCGGGCAGCACTTTGCACGCGTGAAGGACCTGGCCGGCGAGCCGCGCGGCCTGCTGCGCGTGACGGTGCCGGTCGCGCTCGGGCGCCAGCAGGTCGTGCCGCACCTGCCCGATTTCCTGCGGCAGCATCCGGGCGTGCAGATCGAGCTCGACCTGTCGGACCGGCTGCATTCGCTGACGCAGGAAGGTTTCGACCTCGCGATCCGCCATACGACCACCGCGCCGCAGACCCACGTCGCGTGGAAGTTGTGCGACACGCGCTCGCTGCTCGTCGCGAGCCGCGACTATCTCGACGCGCGCGGCGCGCCGCGCCACCCGAGCGAACTCGTCGAGCACAGCTGCCTGTGCTACCTGCGCGACAACGAACCGGCCGCATGGAGCTTCGAGCCGCACGGCCGGCGGCGCGAGCGCGTGAGCGTGCCGGTGCGCGGCAGCTTCGCGGCGAACAACAGCGAGGCGATGCGCGAAGCCGCGCTCGGCGGTCTCGGCATCGCGTTGCTGCCGGATTTCAGCGCGCAGCGCGATCTCGACGCCGGCCGGCTGGTCGCGCTGCTCGATGGCTGGCGGCCGTCGGGCGCGTTCGGCGACCACATCTTCGCGATCCGCCCGTACAGCCCGGTCGTGCCGAGCGCGGTGCGTGCGCTCGTGCGGCACCTGCGCGAACGGCTCGCGGGCGGCTTTTCGGGTACCTGAGCCCGGTGCCCGAGGGCGTCGGGCCGCGGGCGGCCCGGGCAGGCATGGCGGCGCTGCGGTAAAATCCCGGCTTCTTCCCGCGCCTTGGATGGCGCGTCATTCGAAGGTCGACAGCCGATGCAGATTCACAAGGAAGTGGATGCGCGCGGGCTTAATTGCCCGTTGCCGATCCTGCGTGCCAAGAAAGCGCTCGCCGATATGGAAAGCGGGCAAATCCTCAAGGTGCTCGCGACCGATCCGGGCTCGCAGCGCGATTTCGCCGCGTTTGCGAAGCAGACGGGCAACGAGATCGTCGAATCGACGACGCAGGACAAGACCTTCGTGTTCCTGATGCGCCGCCGCTGACGGCCCGCATCACGGTGCCGGCTGCCCCTGGCACCGGCCACGCTTCTCTGACAATTCTTAAACCTCGCTTCGTGATCGGCTGCGTATACTGACCCGGCCGGTCGTCCGCTCCAGGCGGATGCGCCGGCCACGGTACGTCGTATGGCGGGCACGGGGGCCATGCCTGATGCTACCGTCGTACAACGGGAGAGGACATGTCCTTCAGACCAGGGACCATTCGAAGTCCGTCCGGAGCGGAACGCAGCGTATCGGGACTGAGCCGTATCGAGCTCGACCCGCAACAGGATCGCCACGCGCGTGCTGCGCTGGAGGCCTACGCGGATTCGGCCGCGGCCGAGATGCCGTGGCTGGCCGAGTGGCTCGACGAACGGCTGCGCGATGCTGCACAGGACGACGGCTCGGGCCTGACCTACTGCGGTGCGACGATCGAGCGCGTGTTCGATCTGGCGCAGGCATGGGCGGCGAGCCAGCCGGACTACGCGGCCACCGCGTGGGAGCGCGTGCGCGGCCAGCTGCAGCAGATGCTTGCACAACCGGCGCGTCCGGAACCGCTGTCGCAGCGCGTGCCGGCCGACGATGTCGCCGAGCCGGTGGCGGGCATCGACTAGGCGCTCGATTGCGCGGCGGGAAGGATTATTCGAAGAAAAGACGGTAGTCCGCGCAATTTATTGGCGAATTTCATACTACTATGATGAAATCGCCGGTTCGTCCGTACCCCGTTTTTGAGATATTCAGCCGGGGTCGCCGGTTTGCGCAGGTGGCGCGAGCGGCGAACGACGGCTCGCCGGCCGGTATCCGGAAGCCGCGTGCGTGCTGCGCGGCCGGGTGGGGGCGGGGAGCTGAACTGGACGAATCGTTTTCGATTTGCGGGGTGCTATGAGAATTGCTGTACTGGATGACGATCCGGCCCAGACGGATTTCGTCAGTCAAACGCTGACGGCCGTTGGCCATACGTGCTATGCGTTCAAGGAAGGCAAGGCCCTGAAGAAGCGTCTGCAGCGCGAGACGTTCGATCTGCTGGTGCTCGACTGGAACGTGCCCGACATGTCCGGCGAGGAAGTGCTGAAGTGGGTGCGTGCCAATCAGACCGAGCACAGCCTGCCGATCATTTTCATGACGAGCCGCGACGACGAGGCCGGGATCACGCAGATCCTCAACGCCGGCGCCGACGATTACGTGGTCAAGCCCGTGTCGGGCCCGATCCTGCGTGCGCGCATCGGCTCGCTGCTGCGCCGCGCGTATCCGGTCAATGCCGAGGCCACGGTCCGCGAATTCGATCAGTTCCGTTTCGACGTGAACCTGAAGCAGGCCTACGTCGGCGACAAGGCCGTGAGCCTCACGCAGAAGGAATTCGAACTCGCGCTGCTGCTGTTCCAGCACCTCGACCGGCCGCTGTCGCGCGCGCACATTCTCGATCTCGTGTGGAAACAGGCGACCGACATCCCGTCGCGCACGATGGATACGCACATCTCGATGCTGCGCACCAAGCTCGGCCTGCGGCCCGAAAACGGCTATCGCCTCGCGCCGATCTACGGCTACGGCTACCGGCTCGAGCGGGTCGGCCAGGGAGAACCGGAGTGACCACGGGAATCACGCAGCGCACGGCGGGCCTGCGCACGGCAGCGCTGCGCGCAGCCTGCGCGGTCGCGTTTTCGTTCGCCGCGCAGCATGCAGTGGCCCAGCCGCCCGCGGCGGCGGGCAAGACGGTCGTCTACCGCACGCAGGCGGGCGACACGCTGTACGACGTCGCCGCACGCTACCTGCAGGGCGCGGACGACTGGCAACTGCTTCAGCAGATCAACGGCGTGCCCGCACCGAAGCACCTGCAGCCCGGCATCGCGCTGAAGCTGCCGGTCGCGCGTCTGCGCAAGGAAAAGCTGACCGCACGCGTCATCGCGGTGCAGGGCACGGCCGAACGCGCGTCCGGCGACGCTTACGCGCCGCTCGCGAACGATGCGACGCTCGCCGAGGGCGATCGCGTGCGCACGGGCCCGAACGGCTTCGTGACGATCGAGCTCGCCGACGGCACGCACATGAGCCTGCCGCCCGACAGCCAGCTCGACCTGAAGGCGCTGCGCCGCACGGTGCTGACCGGTACGCTCGATCGTGAGTTCATACTCACGCGCGGCTCGGTCGACAGCGAGGTCACTCATCTGAAGAAACGCGACGACCGCTTCCAGATCCGTTCACCGTCGGTCGTGGCCGGCGTGCGCGGCACGCACTTTCGCGTGAATTACGACGCGGCCGGCAATGCGTCGACGCGCGTCGAAGTGCTCGATGGCACCGTCGGCGTCGCGGGCGGCCAGCAGCCGGCCGACCCGACGCTCGTGCATGCGAATTTCGGTAGCGTCGCGACATCGTCCGGCGCGGTCGGTGCGCCCGTCGAGCTGCTGCCTGCGCCGGCGCTCGCGCATCCCGACAAGGTGCAGGACGAGCCCGACGTCGCATTCGACGTCGCACCGCTCGCACAGGCGCATGCGTACCGCGTGCAGCTCGCGCACGACGCGGGGCTGCTCGACCTGTTCCGCGAAACACGTACCGATTCGCCGCGCGCGGTCTTTCACGACGTACCGAACGGGAACTACTTCGTGCGGGTCGCCGCGATCGATTCGAACGGCCTCGAGGGCCGGCCGCGCACGTACGCGTTCGAACGCCGCGTGATGGGGCTCGACGCGAGCGCGTCGCCGGGTGCCGGCGGCTATGAGTTCCGCTGGTCGCCGAACGGTTCGGGCAAGGATGCGCGCTACCGGTTCGTGCTGTCGCGCTCGAAGGACCTGAGCGCACCGGTCATCGACCAGGTTGGCCTGCATGCGCGCCAGATCACCGTCGCGCACCTGCCGCCGGGCGACTATTTCTGGGCCGTGACCGTCGAGGAGTTCGAAGGCGGCAAGTTCTACGAGAAGACCAGTCCGGTCAGCGCGTTCACGCTGTCGCGCTGATCCGCGGCGCATGAAACCCGATTCCGTTTCCCCGCGGCGGCACCTCGGCCGCCGCTTCCTGATCGAATGGATCGCGATCGGCTGCCTCGGGATCGCGGTGATCCTCGCGTGCGCGCTCGGCCGCCTGTCGTCGAGCGTCGATGGCCTGATCTACGACCGGCTACTGATGCTGCGCAGCCTGCCGCTGTCGCCCGACGTGGTCGTCGTCGACATCGACAACCAGAGCGTGACCGCGCTCGGCCGCTGGCCGTGGTCGCGCGACGTGCATGCGCGGCTGCTCGACACGCTGGCGCGCGCGCAGCCGGCCGCCGTCGTCTACGACGTGCTGTTTACCGAACCGTCGCCGGAAGATCGCGCATTCGCGGACGCGATGAGCCGCGTGCCGACCTTCCTGCCCGTGCTGCTGAGCCCTGAGCAGGCCGACGGCTCGCGTGTGGTCGATCCGCCGGTGGCCGCGCTCGCGGCGCGCGCGGTGGGGCTCGGCCACATCAACCTCGAAGTCGACCGCGACGGCATCGTACGCAGCGTTGCGCTGTTCGAAAGCGACGGCCGCGTACGCTGGCCGCAACTGATGGTGCCCGTGTATCGCACGATCCAGGCCGGCCGCCTGCATCCGGTCGGCGGCGCACCCGGCGCGCATGCGCACGACCTGTCGCGCGACGCAGCCGGCGAGGGCCGCTACCTGATCCCGTTCAGCCGCAACACGCCCGCGTACCCGACGCTGTCGTTCGACGACGTGCTCGAAGGGCGCGTGAAGCCCGACGCGCTGCGCGGCAAGATCGTCGTTGTCGGCGTGACGGCGTCGGGGCTGTACGACCGTTTCGCGACGCCCGTGTCCGGCGAGTTCGGGCCGCTCGCCGGCGTGTATATCCATGCCAACGTGCTCGACATGCTGGCGACCGGCAGCGCGATCTCGCCCGCGTCTCGCGCCGCGCTGTTCGTCGCGTCGCTGCTGCCGCTCGCCGTGCTGCTGGGCGGCTTCCTGATGCTGTCGCCGTGGCGCGCGCTGCTGCTGACGCTGAGCCTTGCCGTGCTCGCTGTCGTTGCGAGCCTGGCGCTGCTGTTCGAGGCGCGCATCTGGCTGTCGCCGGCGCCCGCGATTTTCGGGCTGGTCGCCGTCTACCCGATCTGGAACTGGCGGCGCCTGGAAATGACGATGTCGTACCTGCGACGCGAGCTGCAGCGGCTCGCCGACGAGCCGCACCTGCTGCCCGAGGCGCCGCGCACGCGCAGCGTCGGCGGCGACGTGCTCGAGCGGCAGATGGCGCTGATGGCGCAAGCCGCGCAGCGCGTGCAGGACATGAAGCGCTTCGTGTGGGACAGCCTCGACAGCATGCCCGAGCCGATCTTCGTGACCGACCTGGCCGGCACCGTGCTGATCGCGAACCATGCGGCCAAGCGCTACGGGTCACGCCTGTCGCTGCCGCTGCCGGAAGGTCGGCCGCTGCGCACCGCGCTCGGCGAGCTGACCTTCATGAAGACCGTCGACGGCAACACCGAACACGACGTGGCGATCCGCGAGCACTGGCCGGCGGTGCTCGACCCGACGCTCGAGGCCGAACACGACGCGATGGCGCGCGGCATCGAGGTGCGCGATCGCGACGGGCTCGACCATCTGCTACGCTACGCAGCTTGCACGAACGCGCAGGGCCGCGTGACGGGCTGGATCGCCGGCCTCGTCGACGTGACCGAACTGCACGCGGCCGAGCGGCAGCGCGAGGAAGCGCTGCACCTGCTGTCGCACGACATGCGCTCGCCGCAGTCGTCGATTCTCGCGCTCGTCGAGATCGAGCGCGACCGCGCCGAGAGCGATGCGATGCGCGGGCTGCTCGCGCGGATCGAGCGCTATGCGCACCGTGCGCTGTCGCTGGCCGACGAGTTCGTGCAGCTGGCGCGTGCGGAGTCGCAGGTGTACCAGCTCGAGGTGACGAGCCTCGTCGACGTGTTGATCGATGCGAGCGACGAGGTGTGGCCGCAGGCGCAGGCGAAGCGTATCCGTGTCGACACCGACGTCGGCACCGGCATGTGCTGGGTGCGCGCGGACCGCTCGCTGATCACGCGCGCGTTCGTGAACCTGCTCAACAATGCAGTCAAATACAGTCCGTCCGATACCGTGATCACGTGTACGCTGGCGGTCGAGCACGTGTCGAAACGGTTGTTCTGTACGATTCGCGATCAGGGATACGGCATTGCGCCGGAGGATCAGCGGCATCTGTTCGAGCGTTTCAAGCGATTCCATGCCGGCGAGCGGCCCGAAATCTCGGGTTCCGGGCTTGGCATGGCATTCGTGAAGACGGTCGTCACGCGCCATGGGGGCAGCGTGTCGGTCGACAGCGAGGTGGGTGTCGGCACCGCGGTGACGGTGTCGCTGCCCGCGATCGACGAGCCGTCCGCCTGACAGGGCCGGGCACGACGGCAGGCATTTGGGGAAAGCCATGAGAAAGGAATGGGCAGCGGCCGCGCTGGCGGCGTCGCTGTTGACGGGTTGCGCCGGCGTGACGAGCGGCGTGAGCACGGTCGGGCAGCCGAGCGCGTTCGCATCCGGCGCGCACGGCTACGATTTCGTGCGGACGGCCGCACAGGCCGACGATGCCGAATACCGGCGGATCGAGACGCTCGTGCGTGACGAACTCGCGCACCGCGGCTTCGATGCGAAGCCGCTCGCGGCTGCGCGCTACCGGCTGTCGATCGCGTATGCAACGCAGCCGGCCGCGGTCGCGGCGAGCGCCGACGGGTGCGGTGCCGCGAGCAGCGCATGCGTGACGGTCGACGGGCCGGCGCCGTTCGCGCTGCCGTTCATGGGCCGCGTCTATCGCCATGTGCTGACGCTGCGTTTCGTCGACGCGAAATCGGGCGCGGACGTCTATCGCGTATCGGCCGCGCTGCGCGATCGCGACCCCGGTACACAGCAGGCCGTGCCGGCGCTCGTGAAGAGCGCGCTCGCGAAGGTGCCGTTCGGCGACGGCGGCGGCTGGCTCGTCAAGACGAAAAAAGACGACGCGGGCGGGATGCCGGGCGTCGTCTCGGTGAAGCCGGCCGAAGCACGCTGAGCGGCGGCCGGTGAGGTGAGGGCGGGGCCGCCGCGGGGCGAGCCCTTGTGCCCTTGCCGTGTTCAGTCGGCCGGGTGTGCGCCTCCGCGCGCGCGCAGGTACGCGTCGAATTCCGCGCCGACTTCCGCGTGGCGCAGTGCGAATTCGACCGTCGCCTTCAGGTAGCCGAGCTTGCTGCCGCAGTCGTAGCGCGTGCCCTGGTACTTGTAGGCGAGCACTTGTTCATCGGCGAGCAGTGCCTGGATTGCGTCGGTGAGCTGCAACTCGCCGCCCGCGCCGGGCTTCAGCGCGCGCAGGTGCTCGAAGATCCGCGGCTTCAGGATGTAGCGGCCGACCACGCCGAGGTTCGACGGCGCGACTTCCGGCGCCGGCTTCTCGATGATCGCCGACATCTTGACGATCGATTCCTCCCACTCCTTGCCGTCGACGATCCCGTACGACTTCGTCTCCGACGGCGGGATCTCTTCGACGCCGATCACCGAGCTGTGATAGTGGTCGAACACGTCGACCATCTGCTTCATCACGGGCGGGTTGCCGTCGAGCAGGTCGTCGGCGAGGATCACCGCGAACGGGTTGTCGGCCACGAGCTTTTCCGCGCACAGCACCGCGTGGCCGAGGCCGAGCGCTTCCGGCTGGCGTACGTAGAAGCAGTCGACATGGCTCGGCTTGATGCTGCGCACGAGTTCGAGCAGCTTTTCCTTGCCGCGCGCCTCGAGTTCGGCCTCGACCTCGTACGACTTGTCGAAGTGGTCCTCGATCGCGCGCTTGCTGCGCCCGGTGACGAAGATCATCTCGGTAATGCCGGCGGCGATCGCTTCCTCGACTGCGTACTGGATCAGCGGCTTGTCGACGACCGGCAGCATTTCCTTCGGGCTTGCTTTCGTAGCCGGGAGGAACCGCGTGCCGAGACCGGCCACGGGGAACACCGCCTTGGTAACTTTCAACATGATCGAACCTTTATTCCTGTAATCGACTTGTCAGACGGGTCTATGTTCACGTTCGCATTATAGTGAACGCAAACGACCTTACGGTTTGTTACGCAGGCAACCGATCGAGCTGCGCGCGCAGTTTCTCGAGCGTGCTCTGGAATTCCGCGACGCGCTTTTGCTCCTGCTCGACCACGGCCGGCGGTGCCTTCGCGACGAACGCCTCGTTGCCGAGCTTCGCGTTGCACTTCGCGATTTCGCCCGTCAGGCGCGCGATTTCCTTCGACAGGCGCTCGCGCTCGGCCGCGACGTCGATCTCGACCTTCAGCACCAGCTTGTTCGGCCCGACGATCGCGATCGGCGCGCCGTGCGCTTCCTTGTCGAGCGTCGCTTCGTCCGCGAGGATCTGCACTTCCGACAGGCGGGCGAGGGCCTGGACGTACGGCGCGAACGAGCGCAGGCGTTCGGCATCGCCGGCTGCAAGCAGCGGCACCTTGGTTGCCGGCGACAGGCTCATCTCGCCGCGCAGGTTGCGGCACGCGTCGACGATCGCCTTCAGGTCGGCCGCCCACTGCTCGGACGCCTCGTCGATCTTCTGCAGGTTCGCGACCGGGTACGCCTGCGTCATCAGCGACGCAACGCCCTCGGCCATGCCCTGCGGATAGCGGCCCGCGAGCGGCGCGACCTTCTGCCAGAGCGCTTCGGTGATGAACGGGATGATCGGGTGCGCGAGGCGCAGCACCGTTTCGAGCACGCGCAGCAGCGTGCGGCGCGTCGCGCGCTGCTGTTCCGGCGTGCCGTTCTGGATCTGCACCTTCGCGAGTTCGAGATACCAGTCGCAGTACTCGTCCCACACGAACTTGTAGATGCTGCTGGCGATGTTGTCGAAGCGGTAATCGGCGAAGCCCTTCGCGATGTCCGCCTCGGTGCGCTGCAGCAGCGACACGATCCAGCGGTCGGCCGCCGAGAAGTCGAGGTAGCCGCCCGGGCCGCAATCGCCCGCGCCGCAGACTTCCGGCTTGTCGCTGCCGCAATCGTGGCCTTCGCAGTTCATCAGCACGAAGCGCGTGGCGTTCCACAGCTTGTTGCAGAAGTTGCGATAGCCTTCGCAGCGTGCGAGGTCGAAGTTCACGTTGCGGCCGAGCGTCGCCATCGATGCCATCGTGAAGCGCAGCGCGTCGGTGCCGAACGCAGCGATGCCGTCCGGGAATTCCTTGCGCGTCTTCTTCTCGATCGTCGCGGCCTGCTTCGGGTTCATCAGGCCCGTCGTGCGTTTCGCGACCAGCGTGTCGAGGTCGATGCCGTCGACGATGTCGATCGGGTCGAGCGTGTTGCCCTTGCTCTTCGACATCTTCTGGCCTTCCGCGTCGCGCACGAGGCCGTGCACGTAGACGGTATGGAACGGCACCTGGCCCGTGAAGTGCGTGGTCATCATCACCATCCGGGCGACCCAGAAGAAGATGATGTCGAAGCCCGTGACGAGCACGGACGACGGCAGGAAGTGCTTCAGTTCAGGCGTTTCGTTCGGCCAGCCGAGCGACGAGAACGGCACGAGCGCCGACGAGAACCACGTGTCGAGCACGTCTTCGTCGCGCTTCAGCGCCCCCGCATAACCCTTCGCGGCAGCCTGCGCGCGCGCTTCTTCCTCGTTGCGCGCGACGAACACCTCGCCGTTCTCGCCGTACCACGCGGGAATCTGGTGGCCCCACCACAGCTGGCGCGAGATGCACCAGTCCTGGATGTTCTCGAGCCACTGGTAATAGGTGGTCGTCCAGTTTTCCGGGACGAACTTGATCTGGCCGCTGCGCACGACGTCGAGCGACGTTTCCGTGATCGACTTGCCGGGATGGAACGTGCCTTCCGGCGCCGGCTTCGTCATCGCGACGAACCACTGGTCGGTCAGCATCGGCTCGATCACGACGCCCGTGCGGTCGCCGCGCGGCACCATCAGCTTGTGCGGCTTCACCGAGTCGAGGAAGCCCTCCGCGTCGAGGTCGGCGACGATCGCCTTGCGCGCGTCGAAGCGGTCGAGGCCGCGATACTGCTCGGGGCCGTTGTCGTTGATCTTCGCGTCGAGCGTCAGGATCTCGATCGGTGCGAGCTTGTGGCGCTGGCCGACCTGGTAGTCGTTGAAGTCGTGCGCGGGCGTGACCTTCACGACGCCCGTACCGAACTCGCGGTCGACGTAGTCGTCGGCGATCACCGGGATTTCACGGCCCGTCAGCGGCAGCGTGACGAGCTTGCCGATCAGGTGCGCGTAGCGCTCGTCTTCCGGGTGGACCATCAGCGCGACGTCGCCGAGCATCGTTTCCGGGCGCGTCGTTGCAACGGTCAGCGAGCCCGAGCCGTCGACGAGCGGGTAGCGGATGTGCCACAGGTGGCCGTTTTCCTCTTCGCTCACGACTTCGAGATCCGACACGGCGGTCAGCAGCACCGGATCCCAGTTGACGAGGCGCTTGCCGCGATAGATCAGGCCCTGTTCATAGAGCGTGACGAACACGTCGCGCACGGCGCCCGACATCTTGTCGTCCATCGTGAAGTATTCGCGCGACCAGTCGGTCGACGCACCGAGACGGCGCACCTGGCCGGTGATCGTCGAACCGGATTTTTCCTTCCATTCCCACACGCGCTCGACGAACTTCTCGCGGCCGAGGTCGTGGCGCGACACGCCCTGCGCGTCGAGCTGGCGCTCGACGACGATCTGGGTCGCGATCCCCGCGTGGTCGGTGCCGGGCACCCACAGCGTGTTCTCGCCGAGCATCCGGTGGTAGCGGGCGAGGCCGTCCATGATCGTCTGGTTGAACGCGTGCCCCATATGCAGCGTGCCCGTCACGTTCGGCGGCGGCAACTGGATCGCGAAATCGGGGCGGGCCGGGTCGAATGCCGGGGCCGCATAGCCGCGTTTTTCCCACTCCGGCCCCCATTGGGACTCGATGGTGTGGGGTTCGAAACTCTTCGCAAGCGTGTTGTCGCTCATGTTGGAAATCTGCCGAAAAATGCGTGAATTGGATGCCGAATCTGACAATTATAAATGGATGCACATCGACCAGCCATCGCGTTGCCGGCGCGGGCCCGTCGCGACGCGGTCGCCACGCGGCTGCGACGGTCGATCGAACGGATCGGGAACGGCATCGCGCGGTCGACTTATAATGTCGGGTCCGCATTTTTCTCGCCCGTTAGCTGCCGCTCCATGCCCGACCTGCTCGCCAATCTGAACCCCGAACAACTCGCCGCCGTCACGTTGCCGAACGAACCGGCGCTGATCCTTGCAGGGGCGGGCAGCGGCAAGACCCGCGTGCTGATCACCCGCATCGCGTGGCTGATCCAGCAGGGCTACGCGTCGCCGCCCACCGTGCTCGCCGTGACCTTCACGAACAAGGCCGCGCGCGAGATGATGGCGCGCCTGTCCGCGATGATGCCGATCGACACGCGCGGGATGTGGATCGGCACGTTCCACGGCCTGTGCAACCGGATGCTGCGCACGCACTGGCGCGACGCCGGCCTGCCGCAGACCTTCCAGATCCTCGATACGGCCGACCAGCTGTCCGCGATCAAGCGGCTGATGAAGGCGGCGAACGTCGACGACGAGAAGTACCCGCCGAAGAACGTGCAGTACTTCATCAACAACGCGAAGGAGCAGGGGCTGCGCCCCGACAAGGTCGACGCGTCCGACAACTTCAACCGCAAGTTCGTCGAGCTGTACCAGGCATACGACCAGCAGTGCCAGCGCGAGGGCGTCGTCGATTTCCCCGAGCTGCTGCTGCGCTGCTACGAGCTGCTCGCGTACAACGCGCCGCTGCGTGCGCACTACCAGGCGCGCTTCCGGCACATCCTCGTCGACGAGTTCCAGGACACCAACAAGCTGCAGTACGCGTGGCTCAAGATGCTCGCGGGCGGCGAGAACGCGATCTTCGCGGTCGGCGACGACGACCAGTCGATCTACGCGTTCCGCGGCGCGAACGTCGGCAACATGCGCGACTTCGAAGACGAATTCCGCGTGCGCAACCTGATCAAGCTCGAGCAGAACTACCGGTCGCACGGCAACATCCTCGACGCGGCGAACCAGCTGATCTCGAACAACGCGCACCGTCTCGGCAAGAACCTGCGCACCGATGCGGGCCACGGCGAGCCCGTGCGCGTGTACGAGGCGAGCACCGATTCGCAGGAAGCCGGCTGGATCGTCGAGGAGATCCGCTCGCTGATCAACACGGGGATGGCGCGCAGCGAAGTGGCCGTCCTGTACCGCAGCAACGCGCAGTCGCGCTCGATCGAGCACACGCTGATGTCGTCGGGCATCCCGTATCGCGTGTACGGCGGCCTGCGCTTCTTCGAGCGCCAGGAAGTGAAGCACGCGCTCGCGTACCTGCGCCTGATCGACAACCCGAACGACGACACCGCGTTCGTGCGCGTCGTGAACTTCCCGACCCGCGGGATCGGTGCGCGCTCGATCGAGCAGCTGGCCGACGCCGCGCGCCTGTACGGCTGTTCGATGGCCGCCGCGATTCCGTACGTGACCGGCAAGGCCGGCACGAGCCTCGGCGGGTTCGCGAACCTGGTCGCGAAGATGCGCGCCGATACGCAGCACATGAACCTGCCCGACACCGTCGAGCACATCGTGCGCGCCAGCGGTCTCGCCGATTTCTACCAGGGCGAGCGCGAAGGCCAGGACCGTCTCGAGAACTTGCAGGAACTCGTGAACGCGGCCACCGCGTTCATCGCCGAGGAAGGCTACGGGCTCGACACGCCGGCCCGTTCGATCCCGCTGCGCGCCGGTGCGATCGCGGCGCCCGAGCTCGGCACCGCGACGGACGATCCGGCGGTCGACGTGCTCGATCCGGTATCGCCCGCCGACCCGGCACAGAACCCCGACACGATGACGCCGCTCGCCGGCTTCCTGTCGCACGCGTCGCTGGAGGCCGGGGACAACCAGGCACAGGCCGGGCAGGACGCCGTGCAGTTGATGACGGTGCACGCGGCGAAGGGGCTCGAATTCTCGGCCGTGTTCATCACGGGCCTCGAGGAAGGGCTGTTCCCGCACGAGAACAGCGTGCTCGAATCGGACGGCCTGGAAGAAGAGCGCCGGCTGATGTACGTCGCGATCACGCGCGCGAAGGAGCGGCTCTACCTGTCGTTCGCGCAGAGCCGGATGCTGCACGGCCAGACGCGCTACAACGTGCGCTCGCGCTTCTTCGACGAGCTGCCCGAACACGTGCTCAAGTGGCTGACGCCGAAGGTCGAGGCCGGTTCGCGCTGGGGCGGCCGGTCGGACAACGCCGGGTACGGGCGCGACTGGTTCGCGCGGCCGGGCGGCGGCAGCCGCGAGCAGATCGTCGACCCGGCCGTGTCCGCGCCGCTGCCCGCATTTGCCGACAAGCAGCGCGCGGCCGACGCCGGCTTCCGGGTCGGCCAGCAGGTGTTCCATACCAAGTTCGGCGAAGGCACGGTCACCGCGCTCGAAGGCAACGGCACCGATGCGAAGGCGCAGGTGAAATTCAAGCGGCACGGCGAGAAGTGGCTTGCGCTCGCGGTCGCGAAACTGCAGGCGGTGGAATGATGGGCATCGACATGGCGGGTACGGCTTCGCCCCGTCCGCTCGGCATTCTGGCCGCGCTGCCCGAGGAACTCGGCGACCTGATCGCCGCGATGCGTGCTGACGGTGCGATGAAGACGGTCACGCTCGGCCGTCGCGATTATCACGTCGGCACCGTGCACGGCGCGGCCTGCGTCGTGACGCTCGCACGGGTCGGCAAGGTGGCGGCCGCCGCGACGGTCAGCGCGCTGATCCACGTGTTCGGCGTGGCGGGCGTCGTGTTTACCGGCGTCGCGGGTGGCGTGTCGCGCACGGTGCGCGTGGGCGATGTCGTCGTGGCCGATACGCTGCTGCAGCACGATCTCGATGCATCGCCGCTCTTTCCGCGCTATGAGGTGCCGCTGCTCGGCATCACGCGTTTCGCGACCGATGCGGCGCTGACGGCACGCCTGCGGGCCGCGTGTACGGAATTCGTCGCGGAAGAGGGTGCGCAGTTCGCCGCGCGCTTCGGCCTGGCCCGTGCGACGCTGCATGCAGGGCTCGTCATCAGCGGCGACCGCTTCGTGTCGAGCGAGCGCGAGGTCGTCGCGCTGCGCGACGCACTGCCGGACGCGCTCGCGGTCGAAATGGAAGGGGCCGCGATCGCGCAGGTGTGCGCGGAGCACGAGGTGCCGTTCGCGCTCGTACGCACGATCTCCGATGCGGCCGACGATCACGCGACGCAGTCGTTCTCGCACTTCCTGTCGGCGATCGCGAGCAGCTATTCGTCGGGCATCCTCAAGCGTTTCCTGACGCTGCATGCGACGACGGCGGCCTGAAGCCGCCGTCGTTTTCCTGATTCCTTCATTCGAGCCGTTCGAGCGGCCGCGGCGCGCACGCCGCGGCCGGCTCGTCACGCCTTCTTGCGCCGGCTGCTTTCGAGGTTCGGCAGGAACACCGTCAGCACGCCGATCAGCGGCAGGAACGAGCACACCTTGTAGACGAACGTGATGCTCGTCGCGTCGGCGAGCTGGCCGAGCACGGCCGCACCGACCCCGCCGAGCCCGAACGCGAAGCCGAAGAACAGGCCCGCGACCATCCCGACCTTGCCGGGCATCAGTTCCGTCGCATAGACGAGGATCGCGGCGAACGCCGACGCGAGCACGATACCGATGATCACGGTCAGCACGCTCGTCCAGAACAGGTTCGCGTACGGCAGCAGCAGCGTGAACGGCGCGACGCCGAGGATCGATACCCAGATCACGTACTTGCGACCGATCCGGTCGCCCACCGGCCCGCCGATCAGCGTGCCGGCCGCCACGGCCGCGAGGAACACGAACAGGTGGATCTGCGCGGCCTGCACCGACAGGTGGAACTTGTCGATCAGGTAGAACGTGAAATAGCTGTTGATGCTCGCGAGGTAGAAGTACTTCGAGAACACGAGCAGCACCAGCACGCCGATCGCGCCCATCACGCGGCCGCGCGACAGCGTCGGGTGGCCGGCTGCAGCCGCCTTCTTCTTCATCGACGGATGCTTCTTGTACCAGTGGCCGATCTGCGTGAGCACGATCATCGCGACGAGCGCGGCCGCCGAGAACCACGCGATGCTGTGCTGGCCGTGCGGAATGATCACGAGTGCGGCAAGCAGCGGCCCGAGCGCGGAACCCGCATTGCCGCCGACCTGGAACACCGACTGCGCGAGCCCGTGCTGGCCGCCCGACGCCATCCGCGCGACGCGCGACGATTCGGGGTGGAACACCGACGAGCCGCAGCCGACGAGCGCCGCGGCCACCAGCAGCATCGGGAAATTCGGTGCGACCGACATCAGCAGCAGCCCCGCGAGCGTGAAGCCCATGCCGACCGGCAGCGAATACGGTTTCGGACGCTTGTCGGTATAGAGACCGATGAGCGGTTGCAGCAGCGATGCCGTGATCTGGTAGGTGAGCGTGATCAGGCCGATCTGCGCGAACGACAGCGCGAACTGGCTCTTGAGCATCGGATAGATCGCGAGGATCAACGACTGGATCATGTCGTTGAGCATGTGCGAGAAGCTGATCGCGCCGAGCACCGGGTAAACGGTGCGGGTAACGGGGGGCGCGGACGGCTGGGCGGCGGCTGCGCCGGCGGAGCCGGTGTCGAGGCTGGTTTCCATGTGAGAGCTGAACGAGTTGAGGTGGCGGGCGCGCTCTGCTGGGGATCGGCGCGTCTTGAATCGTTGCTGCGTCAAAGAAGTGTAATGTGGCGTATTGAGAATGTCCGGACAAGTTTTATCGTGAATCGGACATTCATCCGACGGATCGGCCGGTGCCCGTTTTTTTGACCGGGTATAACGCTGGCGGCGCGCCCCGTCGGTCAGCGGGGGCCGCGCCCGGGGCCGGTGCGTGGTTTCCCGGACTCAAGAAACGGCGGTGGCGGCCGTAGAAGGACCCAATGACAACAGGCGCGCCGCGCCCGGCACCGGCTATCCGCCGTGCGGGCGCAGGACGCGCGGCACGGCCAGCCATCGCGGGAACGCCGGGACCGACCTTTCCGGCCGCGTGATCAATACGGGGATAATTCGATGAAAGCAGCATCTTTGCATCCACAGCCGGGTGCGGCCGCCGTACCCGGCGTTGCCGCCGGTCGCGCCGCCCGGCGCCTGCGAGCGGCGCGTCGCGAGCGCCGGCCGTGGACCGTCAAGGCGACGTTGCGCGCCGCATTCGCGATCCTGCTCGCCGGCACGCTGGCGATCGGCATGTTTTCGCTCTGGCAGATCAGCCGGCTGAATGCGTCGATCGCGTCGGTCTACGAGCAGGGCCACGTTGCGAGCCGCGCGGCCGAGGAGGTCCGGGCCGAAGTGCTGCGCGCGAGCCGTGCCCAGAAGATGCTGCTGACTGCGACTACCGCGAAGGAGCGCGACGAACTGGGCGCCGAGGTTGGCGCGGGGCTCGCATCGATCGGCCAGGCCCTCGGCACGCTGCAGCGCTACGCGGATCCGGCGGACGTCGACGATTCGGCGCGGCTGCATGCATTCTCGACGGCGGTCGGCACGTGGAGCGCGCACCTGCGCGATTTCGTCGCGCTCGTGCGCGCGCAGCCGCTCGACCTGTCGCAGATGAGCTGGCAGGTCGGCACGCAGGACGTGTCGCTGCTGGTCGAGACCGGCAAGCTCGAAAAACTCGTCGCCGAACTCGTGAAGACGCGCGGCGCGAAGTCGAAGGCGACGCTCGATGCGTCCGCCACGATTTTCTCGTCGTCATTCGCGATGATCGCGGCGATGACGGTTGCGCTGATCGTGCTCGCGATCGTGATCGCCGAGCGCGTCGTGCGCCGTCTCGCGTCGCAGCTCGGCGGCGAGCCCGCGCACGCGAAGGCGATCGCCGCGGACATCGCGCGCGGCGACCTGACGCGACCGATCAAGCTGGATCGGCACGACCGCGACAGCATGGTGCGTGCGCTTGCCGAGATGCAGACGGGGCTCGCGGCGACCGTCGGCGAGATCGCCGTCAGCGCCGAGGCGATCGCGGCGGCGTCGGGCGAGATTTCCACCGGGAATCTCGATCTGTCGAAGCGCACCGAGCAGCAGGCCGTCGCGCTCGAGCGCACCGCGGCCAGCATGGAGCAGCTCACGTCGACCGTACGGCAGAACGCCGAGAACGCGCGGCAGGCGAGCGCGCTCGCGGCGAATGCGTCGGTTGTCGCGGAGACGGGTGGGGAAGTCGTCGGGCGCGTGGTGGCGACGATGAGCGAGATCGACGACAGCGCGAAGAACATCCGCGACATCATCGGCACGATCGAGGGGATCGCGTTCCAGACCAACATTCTCGCGTTGAACGCGGCGGTCGAGGCCGCACGCGCCGGCGAACAGGGGCGCGGCTTTTCGGTGGTCGCGGGCGAGGTGCGCCTGCTCGCGCAGCGCTCGGCGACTGCGGCAAAGGAGATCCGGGAACTGATCGGCGCGTCGGTCGAGCGTGTGGCAAACGGCGCGGCGCTCGCGCACGACGCGGGCCGCACGATGGGCGACGTCGTGCGCGCGGTGAAGCGCGTGACCGACATCATCGGCGAGATTTCGGCGGCGTCGGACGAGCAGAGCGCCGGGATCGACGAGATCGGCCGCGCGGTCACGCAGATGGACGCCGGCACCCAGCAGAACGCGGCACTCGTCGAACAGGCAGCCGCCGCGGCGAACGCGCTCGACGAACAGGCGCAGGCATTGAAGTCGCTGGTCGGGCGCTTTCGCATCGCGGCCTGAACGCGCCCGGCCGTTCGCTCGTTACGACTTCTTCTGCTTGTCGGGATCGATGATGACCGTGCAGGTCGTGCCCGCCGACAGCACCACGTCGGCCGGCACGTCGTCGATCTTGATGCGCACCGGCACGCGCTGCGCGAGGCGCACCCAGTTGAAGGTCGGGTTCACGTCCGCGACGAGATCGCGGCTTTGCGGGTTGTCGCGATCGTAGATGCCGCGCGAAATGCTTTCGACGTGGCCCTTCATCACGCCGCCGCTCATCAGCCGCATCTCGGCCGGCGCGCCGATCTTCACGCGCGGCAGCTTGGTTTCCTCGAAGTAGCCGTAGACCCAGAACGAGTGGCTGTCGACGATCGCGAGCTTCGCCTGGC
This sequence comes from Burkholderia puraquae, assembly GCF_002099195.1. Lineage (GTDB taxonomy): Bacteria > Pseudomonadota > Gammaproteobacteria > Burkholderiales > Burkholderiaceae > Burkholderia > Burkholderia puraquae. The sequence goes on from NZ_NBYX01000029.1 coordinate 61,564, forward strand.
CGGCCACCGCGTAGTTGCCCTTGAAGGTCTGCAGGTTCGTGATGTAGCCGTCGACCGGCGCGACGACGCGCGTGCGCTCGAGGTTGAGCTTTGCGGCATCGAGCGCGGCGATCGCCTGCTGGTACTGCGCGTCGGCGCTCGACGCACTGTGTGCGGCGTTCTCGCGGTTTTCCTTCGACACGACGAGCGCATCGAGATCCGCGCGGCGGGCTGCGTCGTCGCGGCGCATCTGCAGTTCCGCGCGGCGGGCAGCGACGGCCGCCTGCGCCTGCTCGACCGCGATCTGGTAGTGCGACGGGTCGATCTGCATGATCAGGTCGCCCTTTTTCACGAGCTGGTTGTCATGCACGGGCAATTCGACGATCGCACCCGACACGTCCGGCGCGACGTTGACGATCTCGGCGCGCACGCGCCCGTCGCGCGTCCACGGATCGTCCATGTAGTGCACCCACAGCGAGCGCCCGATCAGGATCGCGACGAGAAGGATGACGGCGGTCGCGACGAAGCCGAAGAGTTTTCTGAGAATCATGATGGTTCGGAATCAACGGTAAACGGCAAGACTCAGTCCGCCGCAAATGCAGACGAGAAGGCAGGCCCGGAACAGCGACGGGTGCCAGACGAGACGGTAGAGGCCCGTATAGGCGAGCAGGCGGTCGACGGCCCAGGTCGCGAGCGCGCCGAGGACGAACATCAGCACCACCGTGGGCATGTAGGCATCGAGAATGGCGATTTCACGCGGCATCATGACGAGGCTCCTGGTTGGGGACGCACGGGGCGGTTGCGGTTGAGCGCGGCGAGCGGCGATTCGGGATCGAGCAGTGCCGTGCGCACGAAATGCAGGTGGCTCAGGATGCGCTGCAGCCGATGGCGCTCGTCGCGCGTCGGCGTGAACGCGTCGAGCGCCTGCCGGGTCGCGTCGATCGCATCGTTGACCGCGGCGAGTGTTGCATCGAGACGTTCGGCGTCCGGCCGGGTGAACAGCGACGACAGCGCGGCGCGCATCGTCTCGATCGCGCGTCGCCACGGCATCGTCGGCGCATAGCGCGGGTCGGGCGGCAGCGTTGCCAGCTCGTGGCGCAGGTCGATTGCCGCGTTGCCGGTTTCGAGTACCGCGAACATCCAGCGCAGCGCGTCGCGCTGCACGTCGGGCTGGTCGGCCGACAGCGTGTGCGCCTGGTACATCAGGTCGCGCGCGCCGCTCTCGAAGCGCGTGCGCAATCCGGCGAGCCGCGCGTGGCAGGCCGCGACGGCCTGGTGGCGCAGGTCGGCGAACAGCCGTTTCTTGAGCCACGGCGCGGTCGGCGGGAACAGCACGGCGAACGCGATCGCCGATACCAGCATCGACAGCAGGAGCGCGAGCGCGTCGTTCATGAAGCTCATCGGATCGTAGTGCGTGATGCTGTCGGGGCCGGCGAGGAAGCAGAAGAAGATCAGGTAGCCCATCCCGTAGCCCGCGAGCTTCGGCTTCAGCGTCATGTAGATGCCGATCGCGAGCAACGGCGCGAGCGCCGCGCACAGCAGCCAGAAGCCGTCGATCCGCGGGTAGATGCCGAACATCAGCAGGAAGCCGGTACAAACGGCCAGCGCCGTGCCCATCCCCATCTGCGCGGCCATCGCGGTCGGGCGTGGCGCCGACGACGCGAGCGCGCAGGTCGCCGCGGCGTTCAGCACCAGCATCACGCCGCTCGGCCACGCGGTTTCGATCCAGAACCAGCCCAGCGCGAGAATCACCGTCGCGGTGCGGATCCCCGCGATCGTGGCGGCCGTCCGGTTGGTGCGCGGCTCGTAGCGCTCGATCCAGCGTTCGCGCTCGTGCGTCGCGGTCGCGAGCGACGCATAGGTCGCCGCGTATTCCTGCAGGTCGGTGATGAAGCGGTACAGCAGCTCGGCGGCCGTGTCGAAGTCGAGCAGCGGGAAGTCGAGCTGCGTTTCGAGTTCCGCGCGCGTCGCGCGGATGCGGCGCGGCAGCGCATCGCGCCACGCGAGCAACTGCTCGGCCGAGTGCGCGGCGTCGATCGACGTGCGCACCGGTTCGCCATGGCGCGTGAGCAGCGGTGCGATTTCACGGAAATACGGTTCGATCGCATCGATCGCGGCCTGCGCACCGGCCGCGTGCAGCCGGTTCATCAGCTGGTGCAGCGCGTGAAAGCGGCTCGACGCGCTCATGAACTCGCTGTTCAGCCGCGCGAGGCGGCCGCTGCGCATGCGCGTGTCCGGATTCTCGAACACGGCCATGCTGCGCGCGGCCTCGAAGCCGACCACGTCGGCGACGAAGCGCGTGTGGATGGTCTCGATGTGCGCGCGGTCGAGCTGGCCCGACAGCGCCGACGCGACATAGTCGACGAAGCTGCCGAAGCGCTTGCGTACTGTCGAGCGCATCTGCTCGCCCGTGTATTGCGGAAACACGAGCGCGCTGACGACGCCGGCCGATACGATCCCGATGATGACTTCGGAGACGCGCGTCATCGCGCTCATGAATGCACCGTCCGGGTGCTGCGATGCGGGCAGGCCGATCAGCGCGGTCGTATAGCCGGCGAGCAGGAAGCCGTAGCTGCGGAAGTTGCGGTTGCGCGCGGCGCCGGCGGTGCACATCGCAATCCACAGGGCGATGGCCAGCAGGAACAGCTGCGGCTGCTGCGGGAACAGCCCGACGAACGTGAGCGTCGCAATGAGCCCGAAGATCGTGCCGGCAACCCGGTAGAAGCTTTTCGCGAGCACGGCGCCGCTTTGCGGCTGCATCACGATGAAGACGGTCGTCATCGCCGTCTTCGGCGCCGGCAGGTCGAGCCGCATCGACACACCGAGCGCGATGAAAGCCGCGAGCAGCGCCTTGAACAGGTAGAGCCACGCGGCGCCGTCGGTGCGGGCCCAGTCGCCGAACGCGGCGTACCAGGCCGCGAACGGACCGCCGGCGGGTGTGGAAGCGGGGGAGGAGGCTGACATGGTCGCTCCGCGTTACCGTGCAGCCGGCACGCCGGACGCACCGGCGGCCGCAATCTGCGCGGGCCGGACGACCGCTGCCACGGGCTTCGCACTCGACGCAGCGGCAGGTGCGGCGGCGCCCGTGGCGGATTCGTCATGCGACGGATGGCCGCCCCGCGGATCGCCGCCCGGCACGTCCGTGCCCGTCTCGACGCCGCCACCGAGTGCGGCCATCAGCTGAGCGTGCGCGGCGAGGCGTTCCGCATCGATGCGGGCGGCCGTCTCCTGCGCGCGCAGCAACTGCTGCTGCGCGACCAGCACGTTCACGTAGTCGGTCAGCCCGCGGCGGAAGCCTTCGCGCGACAGCTGGTAGCTGCGGTCGTTGGCGGCCACCGAGCGTGCCGCGTCCTTCTTCTGCGTATCGAGCGAACGGATCCGCACGACCTGGTCGGCGATGTCCTTGAGCGCGCCGACGATCGTCTGGTTGTAGCGCTCGACCGCCTGGTCGTAGCCGGCATTCGCCGCGCCGAGCTGCGCGCGCAGCCGGCCGCCTTCGAAGATCGGCAGCGACAGTGCAGGGCCGGCCGTCCAGCCGCCGTTCATTGCGCGCAGGAAGTCGGTGAACGGTGCGGTCACGCCGAAGCCGCCGACCGTCGCGAGCAGGTCGATGTTCGGGTAGAACGACGCCTTCGCGACATCGATGCCGCGCGCCTGTGCGTCGACCGTCCAGCGCGCCGCGACGACGTCCGGGCGGCGGCCGAGCAGGTCGGCCGGCATCGCCGACGGCAGGCCGGCCGGTGCGTCGAGCGACAGCTGCGGCCGCTTGATCGCATCGCCGGCGCCCGGGCCCTTGCCGGCCAGCGCGGCGAGCTGGTGCCGCGCGAGCTGGATCGCTTCCTCGTAGCTGTCGATCTGGCGCTCATAATCGGGCAGTGTCGATTCCGCCTGACTCACTTCGAGCTGCGTGCCGAGGCCGGCCTGCAGCCGCTTGCGCGCGAGATCGGCGAGCGAGCGCTGGCGTTCGAACGTTGCGTGCGCGAGGTCGAGCAGCGCATAGTTCATCGACATGCCGACATACGCGCGCACCACGTTGACTTCGAGCTCGAGCTTCGCCGCACGCGCATCGGCGGCGGTCGCATGCGCGGTGTCGAGCGCGCGTTCGGTCGCGTTCTTGTCCTTGCCCCACAGGTCGAGGTGGTACGACAGGCCGAGCGTGCCGGTGTTGTTCCAGGTATCCGCGTTCGCGAGCGGCCCCGGGCCGTAGTACACGTTGTCCGGCCAGTGCTCGCGCATCAGCGAGAGGTTGCCGTTGATCTGCGGCAGTTCGGCCGAACGGGCGATGCGCGCCATTGCCTGCGCTTCCCGCACCCGCGCCTCGGCGGCCGCGAGCGTCGGGTTGCCGGCCTGGGCGTTGGCGATCCAGGCGTCGAGCTGCGGATCGCGGTAGGCGCGCCACCAGTCGGCCGCGGGCCAGCCCGCGTCACGGTCGGCCGCACGGATCGCGGCGCCCGCGTCGAGCGCGTTCGCCTCGATGCGGGCCGACTGCGGCTTGTTGTCGCCCATGCTCGCGCACCCGGCCATTATTAATGAGACTGCAAGAACCGCCAGTGCGAGCGTCCCTTTTGTCGCCGGAGACTGCACGATTTTCTCCCTTTCGGATATAGATGAGTCGGATGCGATTATATTTTTCAGTGATTCCTGAATAAATGGACAAGGGTGCAAGTCATTTTTACGAATCCTGAGACAATACTTGTTCGCCTCTGTGCAACAATCCGTCCGGATTCAAACGGGTAATGGGATGGATACGTTACAAAACATGCGGGTGTTCGTCCGCGTGGTCGACGCGGGTAGCTTTACCGCGGCCGCCCAGCAGATGAATTCGACCACCGCCTACGCGTCGCGCGCGGTCTCGGATCTCGAGGCGCACCTGCGCACGCGCCTCCTGAACCGCACGACGCGCCGGATCGCGCTGACCGAGGCCGGCGAGCGCTACCTGCAGCGCTGCGAGCAGATCCTCGCGTATGTCGACCAGGCCGAAGCCGAGGCGGGCGACGCGCATGCGCGCCCGTCGGGCAAGCTGAAGGTGCATTGCTTCACGAGCCTCGGCCAGCACTACCTGGTGCCGGCCATCGCGCGTTATCGCGAGCGCTACCCGGACGTGCACGTCGAGCTGACACTCGCGCAGCGGATGCCCGACCTGCTCGACGAGGGGTATGACGTCGCGATCGTCGTCGGCCGCGACCTGCCGGATTCGGGGCTCGTGTCGCAGCGACTGGGTGAGAGCTACAGCGTGGTATGCGCGTCGCGCAGCTACGTCGAGGCGCACGGCGTGCCGCAGCGGCCGGCGGATCTCGCGCAGCACGTCTGCCTCGGGATGATCACACCGGGCTTTCAATTCGACGAATGGGCGCTGGCGGGGCCGAACGGCGACGAGGTCGTCCCGATCACGGCGCCGCCGTTTCGCGTGAACGTCGCCGAGGCGCTCGCGGTGGCCGTGCGGGAAGGGATGGGGATCGGCGGGTTGCCGGTCTATTCGGCGATCGGCTGGTTGCGCAGCGGGCACATCGTGCGCGTGATGCCCGAATACCGGTCGCACGAGATGAACATCTACGCGCTGTATCCGTCGCGCCAGTACCTCGACGCGAAAATCCGCACCTGGGTCGATTTCCTGCGCGACGAACTGCCGGTCACGCTCGCAGCCGACGAAGCCGCGCTCGAGCAGTACACGCGTGCGACATGACGGCGCAGCTGAGCGCAATCTGACGAGATTTGTCCTTCACGCAACATTTTTTTACGAACGCGTGTCAGACAGTTTGATACTGTGGGAATTAACGAGATACGCAACCCCGGAGCAGCAATGGATACGCACCTGATGATCGGCCTTGGAGTCCTGCTGGGCGCGGCCGCGGCCGCCGCGGCGACCCGCGACCTGCTGCGCGCGATGAAGGCGAAGGCGCAGCTGAAGCCGGTGCCGGTGCGAGTGCGCGACCCGCGCCGCCCCGGCCGCTGATCCCGCAGCCGCGCTCCGGGTCGGCAAAGGCTGCGCAACGCGGCCGGGCGGGCCGGCGTTCAGCCGAGTTCGACGACCTTGTCCCACGCGAACGCGGTATTTTCCAGTTCGCCGGTGCGCCGGTGGATGTAGCCGCGCGGATTGCACACCACGCGTGTGCCGCCGTCCGCCAGGTAGTCGAATGATGTGTGCGTGTGGCCGTGGAGCCACAGATCCACTGGCGGCTGCACGAGTTCCGCCATGTCCGTGACGAATCCCGCCGACGCAAGATCTTCTGCATAGCGCTCCGCCAGCGAGCGGCGGTGCGGCGCATGGTGGGTGACGACGATCGTCCGGCCCGCGAACGGCGTCGCGAGCTGCGTTTCCAGCCACGCGCGGCTTCGTCGATGCAGCGAGATCGCGTCGGCCGGCGAGAAATCCCGTTCCGGCGTGCCCGGCGCCGCATGCAGCGCCGCGTCGTGCGGCCAGGTTACCTGGATCAATCCCTTGAAATCGAGCATCACGCGCAGCCCGGCCTCGATCGCACCGGCGACGCTGGCTTCGTCGGCGCCGAACAGCGAAAAATCGGCCCAGAGCGTCGTGCCGAGCACGCGGAAACGCTGTTCGGGATCGACGTAGACGTCGTTGTTCAGGTAATGCACGTTGTCGAGCGCCTGCGCCGCATCGCGCATCGCCGTCTCCAGCGCGCCGAATTCCCCGTCGTAGTACTCGTGGTTACCCGGCACGTAGATCACCGGCACCGCAGGATCGAACGTTTCGGCGGCCCAGCGCAGGCCTTCCGCGTGATTGTGGATGTCGCCGGCCAGCACGACGAGATCCGCGCCGGCATGCGGGATCGTGTCGGGCAGGTTGCTTTCGAGATGCAGGTCGGACAAGACGCGGATTTTCACGGGCGTGGCTCCGGAGTAGGCGGCTTCAGCGCAGGACCTTGCCGGGATTCATCAGGCCGCGCGGGTCGAGCGCGGTCTTCAGCGTGCGCATCAGCGTCGTTTCGACCGGCGACTTGTAGCGTTGCGCGTCGTCGATCTTCAACTGGCCGATGCCGTGCTCCGCGCTGATCGTGCCGTGGTGGCGGTGCACGTTGTCGTAGACGATCCGGTTGATCGGCGCCTGGAACGCGGCCAGGAACGCTTTCGGGTCGCCGCCTTCGGGCATCTGCACGTTGTAATGGAGATTGCCGTCGCCGAGGTGGCCGAACGTGACCATCCGCGCGCCCGGCGCGGCCTGCTGGATCGCCGCGTCGGTCTCGTCGATGAAGCGCGCGATCGACGAGATCGGTACCGCGATGTCGTGCTTGATGTTGAGCCCCTCGTCGGCCTGCGCGAGCGGGATGTGCTCGCGCAGATCCCAGAACGCACGTGACTGCGCGAGATTCTCCGCGACCACCGCGTCGACCACGAGCCCGGCCTCGAACGCTTCTTCCATCAGTTTCTCGAACAGCGCGCGCGCATGCGCTTCGCTTTCGTTGTCGGACAGTTCGAGCAGCACCGTCTGCGCATGCGTCTGCGCGAACGGGTAGCGCAGCTGCGGGTAGTGCTTGCCGACGAGCTGCATGCAGAAGTCCGACATCAGCTCGAAGCCGGTCAGCAGCGGCCCGGCCGCGCGCTGCGCGAGGGCGAGGAAATCGAGCGCCGCGTGCGGCGATTCGAGCGCGGCGAGTGCGGTGACCTGCGCGGCCGGCAGCGGATGCAGCTTCATCACGGCCGCCGTGATGATCCCGAGCGTGCCTTCCGCGCCGATGAACAGGTCGCGCAGGTCGTAGCCGGTGTTGTCCTTGCGCAGGCCGCGCAGGCCGTCCCAGATTTCACCCTGCGGCGTGACGACCTCGAGCCCCAGACACAGTTCGCGCGCGTTGCCGTAGCGCAGCACCGCGGTGCCGCCCGCATTGGTCGACAGGTTGCCGCCGATCGTGCAGCTGCCTTCCGCCGCGAGGCTCAGCGCGAACAGCCGGCCGCCTTCGCGGGCGCGCGCCTGCACGTCAGCGAGGATCACGCCCGCTTCGACTGTGATCGTGTTGTTGTGCGGATCGAGCGCGCGCACGCGGTTCAGGCGCGCGACGCTCAGCACGGCCTGGCTGCCGCTCGCGTCGGGCGTGGCGCCGCCGGCCAGGCCCGTGTTGCCGCCTTGCGGCACGAGCGCGATGCCGTGTGCGTTGGCCAGCTTGACGAGCGCGGCGACTTCGGCCGTGTTCGCGGGCTTCAGCACCGCGCATGCGGCACCCTTGTAGCGGCGGCGCCAGTCGGTCAGGAACGGTTCGGTATCGTGCGGGTCGGTCAGTACATGGTCGGCGCCGATCGCATCGCGGCACGCGGAAATGAAAGCTTCGGAGGACATCATCACCTTGTCGCGTAAGGGTCAGGACGCAGTGCGCGACTTTTTTGCCGCGCGCTTGTACGGCGCGACGTATGCCAGCGCCGCCACGAAGAAGCCGACGGCGAGCGCGGTCTCGCACCAGCCGAGCGTCGCGGACAGCCCGCGATCGGACATGCCGCGCACGACGCCTTCGGCGAAATAGACGAGTATCAGCATGCTCGCCCACTGCATCGTATAGATGTTACGCCGCCAGACGCCGGGCAGCGCGAGCGCGAGCGGGATGGCCTTGAGCATCAGCGCGGAGCCGCCCGGGCGCAGCGGCGCGAGCCACAGCTCCCACGCGAGCGACAGCGCGATCAGCGCGACGAGGCACGCGATGGCGACCAGCGCATAGCGCGGCCGGGCCGCGACGGCGGGGCGGGCGGGGGCGTTCATGCGGCCTCGGCGGCCTGGGCGCTGGCGAGGGCGGCCGCCGCGCGTGCGAGCCGCACGCCGAGCGCGGCCGCAAGCGCCTTTTCGTCCGCCGACAGCCCGGCGGCTGCCGAGCGATCGTGCTGCGCGACGTGCGACGCGCCGTACGGCGTGCCGCCCGTGCGCGTCGTGGTGAGCGCGGATTCCGTATACGGGATCCCGACGATCATCATCCCGTGATGGAGCAGCGGCAGCATCATCGACAGCAGCGTCGATTCCTGGCCGCCGTGCAGGCTGCCCGTCGACGTGAACACGCTGGCCGGCTTGCCGGTCAGCGCACCCGAAAGCCATTGCGGCGTGGTGCCGTCGAGGAAATACTTGAGCGAGGCGGCCATGTTGCCGAAGCGGGTCGGCGAGCCGAGCGCGAGGCCCGCGCATTCCTCGAGATCCCGCAGTTCCGCATACGGCGGGCCGTCTGCGGGGATATCGGGGGCGGTGGCTTCGCAGACGGCCGACACGGGCGGCACGGTGCGGATGCGGGCCTGCATGCCCGGCACGCTGTCGATGCCGTTCGCGATCGCGAGCGCGAGATCGCGCGTGGCGCCGTGACGGCTGTAATAGAGGACGAGGATGTCTTTCATGGGCGACGGAGCCGCGTGCGGCCGCGCGCGTGCCCGGTGCAGTCGGCCCCTGCTGGAATCGAGCGGCTATTATAGGGGCTGAAGCCGTCGCGCAGCGCGGCGGCGCGCCGTCGGGCGCGCGGTATCAGAAGGAGAAGCGGTTTGCCGAAGTTGAGCGTCGATCTCGACACCATCAAGCGCCTGGCGCAGTTCGCAGCCCGGCGCAGCGCCGAGGATCGCATCCCGCAAGTGGCGGGCAGCCTGACGTTCACGACGATGCTGGCGCTCGTGCCGCTCGTGACGGTCGCGTTCGCGCTGTTCACTGCGTTTCCGATGTTCGCGTCGTTCCAGATCTCGTTGCAGGGGTTCCTCGCGGATCACCTGATGCCCGCGCAGTTCAACATCCAGATCTTCAAGTACCTGAACCAGTTCGCATCGAAGGCGAAGGGGCTGACGACGGCTGGCCTGATCGTGCTCGTCGTCACGTCGGTGATGACGATGATGACGATCGAGTCGGCGTTCAACCTGATCTGGCGGGTGCGCAAGCCCCGGCCGTTCGCGCAGCGCGTGCTCGCGTACTGGGCGCTGATCACGCTCGGCCCGCTGCTGTTCGGCGTGAGCCTGTCGATCTCGTCGTACCTGTTCACGCAGTCGCTCGCATTTACCGGCGCAGCACCTTCGACGTCGATCGTCGAATGGCTGCTTGCGCTCGTGTCGCTGCCGCTGACGGTGCTCGCGTTCACGCTGCTGTACGTGTACCTGCCGAACTGCACGGTCGCATGGCGCGACGCGGTGATCGGCGGGTTGTTCGCGGCCGTCGCGTTCGAGCTCGCGAAGCGCGGCTTCGGCTACTACGTGCGGCGCATTCCGACCTATACGGCGGTCTACGGCGCGTTCGCCGCATTGCCGGTGTTCCTGCTCTGGGTGTACCTGAGCTGGTTCATCGCGCTGCTCGGTGCGATGGTGGCCTCCGCGCTGCCGGCGATCCGCGTCGGCCAGTTCCACCGTATCCATTATCCGGGCAGCGACCTGCTCGACGCACTGGAAATGCTCGCGCGGCTGGCCGAAGCGCGCACGGCCGGCAAGCGCGGCTACCCGGCGATGCGGCTCGCGACCATGCTGCGCTGCGACATGGAAACCGCGCAGCGGTTGCTGACGACGATGGAAGAGCGGGAGTGGGTGGCGCGGCTGGACGGTGGCGGCGAGACCACGCCGCGCTACATCCTGCTCGCGAACCCGGAGCAGCTGACGCTCGCGCAGCTGTTCGACGTGCTGGTGATCGACCGCACGGAGCTCACCTACCAGTTGCAGCGGCGCCGCAGCCATGTCGATGGCGCGGCGCTGCTTGCGGTGCTGTCGAGCGACCGCTTCGACGTGTCGCTCGCGTCGCTGATCGCCGCGCACCGGCTTGCAGGGGCGCAGCCGGCAGCGATCCCGGGGCAGGCGCCGGGCGCCGTGTCGGATCCGCACGCGCGGCCGCCGCGGACCGCGTGAGTGCGGGGCCGGTCGCGGCTTTCAGCGGTTCGCGATCGCTCGTGTACGGACCGGTCGATTCGTCGGTCGTGCGGCCAAGGGCGTGCGTTCGGCAAAATGGGCGCCAGCGCCAATGATGCACGGTCGAGTGACAAGGCTTGTGTGTATCTTGTGTCTACGTTTCCGCAAAAAGATTCGAATGGCGACGTGGCGGGCACGCTTGCAGCCGCCTTGGACACCAACGGTGTAGGGGCGGCATACAGCTCCAAGTACCTCGTCACGGGGGCGTTTCCTCAATCGTGATGGCGGTAGCGGTGCGTGGCAGGTAACCCGTGTGTCGTGATTCTCGATTGCCGGCGCCCCGACGGCGGGTATGGCCCGCCATCGGGGGGCGAAAGCGGGCGAGCCGGATCGACGAGCAATGCTGTATCGCGAGTATCCGGCGACGTTGCGAAGGCGGTTTCCCGCCGACCGGAATGGCATGCCGACCGTGAATGCCGGCCGGCATCGCGTGATCGGGGGGAGCGCTGCACGACGCTCGAGCCTCGATCCTTCGAGCGCCAAAATGTCGGCTCGCGGGCCGTTCACGGGCCCGAAAACCGACATAATCCGCTGCCCGTCGGGCTAGAGCGGAATTTTCCCGGTGCAGATGTCCTTGAACATCACCCAGTCGCCCATCAGGCTGTAGATCGGGTGCCGGAACGTGGCTGGGCGGTTCTTCTCGAAGAAGAAGTGTCCCACCCACGCGAACCCGTAGCCGCAGACGATTGCTGCCGGCAGCCACATCCAGTCACCGGTCGCGATCGCCATCGCGACGCAGCCGATCACGCCGAGCGAGCCGATGAAGTGCAGCCGCCGCGACGTCAGGTTCTGGTGTTCGTTCAGGTAATACGGGTAGAAATCAGCGAAGCTGGCGAATTGCTCCGAATGCGTATGCGCCATGGCCGTCTCCTCTGGCCGCTGTCCATGGGGCCATTGTGCGGCCGGCGGGCCGCTTCCGCAAGCGGGGAGCGGCCGCCGCGCGGGCGCGCGCTTTCCTTTTGACAGGCTTTCCGATAGGATCGAAAGAGGTTTTGCATTCAAGCATGAGGGGACTACGATGCGCGTCAGCGATATTCTGAAAGTGAAGGGCAACACGCTGTTTACGGTGACGCCCGATAAGCCGCTGCGCGAAGCGGTCGATACGATGGCCGAGCACGATATCGGTTCGCTCGTCGTGATGGAGTACGGCGATCTCGTCGGGATGCTGACGTTCCGCGAGATCATCCTGCGCCTGCACGTGAACGGCGGCGCGATCGGCGACGTGCAGGTGCGCAAGGTGATGGACGAGCCGCTCACGTGCACGCCGGAAACGGATGTCAACGAAGTGCGCCGGATGATGCTCGAGCGCCATGCGCGCTACATGCCGGTGCTCGACAAGAAGGTGCTGATGGGCGTCATTTCGTTCTACGACGTCGCGAAGACGGTCGTCGAGGCGCAGAGCTTCGAGAACCGGATGCTGAAGGCGTACATCCGCGACTGGCCGGAATCGGAAGCCGAAGCGCACAAGTCGTGAACCACGCCGCGCCCGTCGCCGTCATGCGCGGGCGCCGCCACCCGGCGCGCGGCGGCGCAGGTTTGTCCTGCGCCGCCGTTTTTTCAATGACCACACGAGGCCCGCGCAGCGTTGCCCAGACGACGCGCGCGTATTCCGCATGAGCGATCAAACGCAAGCCACTTCCGGGCGGCGTGACGAACGGCACGCGCACGCGTCGCAGTTCGACCTGCTGCGCGAGCGCCGTTTCGCGCCGTTCTTCACAACCCAGTTTCTCGGCGCACTGAACGACAACGTCTTCAAGATCGGCTTCACGTCGCTCGTCACCTATCACACCGCGCGGTTCTCCGGCGTCGATGCAAAGACGGCGGCCTTCCTGATTTCCGCGATCTTCATCCTGCCGTTCGTGCTGTTCTCGGCGACGTCCGGCCAGATCGCCGACAAGTACGACAAGGCGACGCTCACGCGCTTCGTGAAGACCTTCGAGATCGTGCTGATGCTGGTCGGCGCGGCCGGCTTCGTCACGCACAGCGCATCTCTGCTGTATTTGTGCACGTTCATGATGGGGATGCACTCGACGCTGTTCGGGCCCGTCAAGTATTCGTACCTGCCGCAACATCTCGGCGAGCATGAACTGGTCGGCGGCAACGGCCTCGTCGAGATGGGCACGTTCATCGCGATCCTGATCGGCACGATCATCGGCGGCGCGGCGGCGGGCATCGAGGGCAGGGGCGAGCGCGTGCTCGCGGTGAGCGTCGTCGTCATCGCGCTCGCGGGGCGGCTCGTCGCGCAGCGCGTGCCGTCCACGCCGGCGCCGCAGCCCGATCTCGTGATCAACTGGAATCCGGTCAGCGAGACCTGGCGCAACCTCGGGCTCGCACGCCAGAACCGCACCGTGTTCCTGAGCTTGCTCGGCATCTCGTGGTTGTGGTTCGTCGGCGCGACGTTCCTCACGTCGTTCTTCAATTTCGCGAAGGACGTGCTGTCCGCGAGCCCCGACGTCGTCACGATCCTGCTCGCGACGTTCTCGGTCGGCATCGGCCTCGGCTCGCTGCTGTGTGAGCGGCTGTCGCAGCGGCGCGTCGAGATCGGCCTCGTGCCGCTCGGCTCGATTGGCATCAGCGTATTTGCGATCGAGCTGTATTTCGCGAGCCACGCGCTGCCGTCGCCTGGCCATCTGCTGTCGGTCGGCGAGTTCCTGGCCGGCGCGCGCCACTGGCGCATCCTGGCGGACCTGTTCCTGCTCGCGATGTTCGGCGGCTTCTACAGCGTGCCGCTGTACGCGCTGATCCAGAGCCGCAGCGCCCCCACGCACCGCGCGCGGATCATCGCGGCGAACAACATCCTGAACGCGCTGTTCATGATCCTGTCGGCCGTGATGGCGATGGGGCTGACCAAGGCCGGCGTCGGCATCCCGGGGCTGTTCCTCGTCACGGCGCTGTTGAACGTGATCGTCGCCGCGTATATCTATCTGCTCGTGCCCGAGTTCCTGTTGCGCTTCGTGGCGTGGGTGCTCGTGCACACCTTCTACCGGATTCGCCTCGTGCACGCGGAGCGGATTCCGGCGGAAGGGGCGGCCGTGCTCGTGTGCAACCACGTCAGCTACGTCGATGCGCTCGTGCTGGCCGCTGCGAGCCCGCGCCCGATCCGTTTCGTGATGGATCACCGGATCTTCAAGACGCGCTTCGCGAGCTGGGTGTTCCGGCATGCGAAGGCGATCCCGATTGCGCCGCGTCACGAAGATCCCGCGATGCTTGCACGCGCGTACGACGCATGCGAGGCCGCGCTGAAGGACGGCGAACTCGTGTGCATCTTCCCTGAAGGCAAGCTGACGAAGACAGGCGACATCAACACGTTCCACCACGGCATCACGGAGATCCTGACCCGCACGCCGGCGCCCGTGATTCCGATGGCGCTGCGCGGGCTGTGGGGCAGCTATTTTTCGCGGCATTCCGATGCGCGGATGCCGCGGCCCATCAAGCGCGGCGTGATGAGCCGGCTGACGCTGGCGGTCGGCGAGCCGATCCCGGCGTCAGTCGCGACGCCCGAGACGCTGCAGGCCGCCGTAATCGAACTGCGCGGCGCGCGGAAGTAAGGGGCGGGCGGCGCGCGTCCGGCTGTTTTGCACCGGTCGATGCGGTTCCGATCGGTAGTCGATTCGGGCGGCCCTGGGTGATTGCCTGTCCACGCGAGGGTCGGCTTGCTTGTTCCGCGGCGTGTGATTGGCCACGACGCATGTCCTGAGGCGATGTGCCGGGTAGGTCCCGCGCTGCCGGGACGGCTGGCATAATATAGGCCTGTCTATATTTCGGCGGGCCTGTACTGGCCTGTCCATTTCTTATTCGGCGGTTCCATCATGTCCGGCAATACCCTCGGCACGCTTTTCACTGTCACGACCTTCGGCGAATCGCACGGTCCCGCGATCGGCTGCGTGATCGACGGCTGCCCGCCGGGAATGGGGCTGACCGAAGCCGACATCCAGGTCGAGCTCGATCGCCGCAAGCCCGGCACGTCGCGTCACGTGACGCAACGGCAGGAGGCCGACGAGGTCGAGATCCTGTCGGGCGTGTTCGAAGGCGTGACGACCGGTACGCCGATCGCGCTGCTGATCCGCAACACCGACCAGCGCAGCAAGGACTACGGCAACATCGTCGAGACGTTCCGTCCCGGCCACGCCGACTACACCTACTGGCAGAAATACGGTATCCGCGACTACCGCGGCGGCGGCCGCTCGTCCGCGCGCCTGACCGCGCCGATCGTCGGTGCGGGTGCGGTCGCGAAGAAGTGGCTGCGCGAGCGCTTCGGTGTCGAGGTGCGCGGCTACATGAGCGGCCTCGGCGAGATCGATGTGCCGTTCGTCGACTGGGCGTACGTGCACGAGAATCCGTTCTTCTCGCCGAATGCGGCGGTCGTGCCGGAGCTCGAGGCGTACATGGATGCGCTGCGCAAGGACGGCGATTCGATCGGCGCGCGCATCGACGTCGTCGCGTCGGGCGTGCCGGTCGGCTGGGGCGAGCCGGTGTTCGACCGTCTCGATGCGGACATCGCAAAGGCGATGATGAGCATCAACGCGGTGAAGGGCGTCGAGATCGGCGCGGGTTTCGACAGCGTCGCGCAGCGCGGCTCGGTGCACGGCGACGAGCTGACGCCGGGCGGTTTCGTCGGCAACCATGCGGGCGGTGTGCTCGGCGGGATTTCGACGGGGCAGGACATCACCGTGTCGATCGCGATCAAGCCGACGTCGAGCATCCGTACGCCGCGCCGTTCGATCACGAAGGCCGGCGAGGAGGCGACGGTGGAAACGTTCGGTCGTCACGATCCGTGCGTCGGCATTCGTGCGACGCCGATTGCCGAGTCGATGCTCGCGCTGGTGCTGATCGACCATGCGCTGCGCCATCGCGCGCAGTGCGGGGATGTCGAGACGACGACGCCGAAGATCGCGGGCAGCGCGACCTGACGCAAGCGGGCGGGGCGCAGCGCGTCTCTCCTGGTCGGCGTGCGGAGAATGTGAAACGGGGCGCTGCTTCAGGCAGCGCCCCGTTTCGTTTGCGGCAGCCAAAAAACGCGCCGCTCGTGGCGGCGCGTTCCGGCAATTACATGTTCGGGTAATTCGGCCCGCCGCCGCCTTCCGGCGTGACCCACACGATGTTCTGCGTCGGATCCTTGATGTCGCAGGTCTTGCAGTGCACGCAGTTCTGCGCGTTGATCACCAGGCGATCGCTGCCGTCGTCGTTCTTCACGAACTCGTACACGGCCGCCGGGCAGAAGCGCCCCTCCGGCCCCGCGTACGTGCGCAGGTTCACGTTCACCGGCACGTTCGCATCCTTCAGCGTCAGGTGCGCCGGCTGGTTCTCCTCGTGGTTCGTGTTCGAGATGAACACCGACGAGAGGCGATCGAACGTCAGCTTGCCGTCCGGCTTCGGATACTCGATCGGCTCGCATTGCGATGCCGGCTTCAGCATCTCGTGGTCTGCGTGCTTGTGATGCAGCGTCCACGGCACGTTGCCGCCCATCACCTTCTGCTCGAGCCCGACCATCAGCGTGCCGAGGTACAGCCCCTTGGCCATCCACTGCTTGAAGTTGCGCGCGCGGTACAGCTCCGTGTACAGCCACGATTGCTTGAAGGCGTCCGGGTACGCGTTGAGTTCGTCGCTCTGGCGGCCGGCCTGCACCGCGTCGAACGCGGCGTCCGCCGCCAGCATGCC
>NZ_NBYX01000030.1 GCF_002099195.1 Burkholderia puraquae
ACCAGTTGTCGGTGTCGGCGAGCGAGGCGGCCGGGCGCGGCGGGCAGGCGGTGAGCGAGGTGGTCGCGACGATGAACGACATCACCGCCAGCTCGCGCAAGATCGCCGACATCATCGGCGTGATCGACGGCATCGCGTTCCAGACCAACATCCTTGCATTGAACGCGGCGGTGGAGGCGGCGCGGGCCGGCGACCAGGGGCGCGGTTTCGCGGTGGTTGCCGGCGAGGTGCGGGCGCTCGCGCAACGCAGCGCGAATGCGGCGAAGGAAATCAAGACGCTGATCGGCGCGAGCGTCGATCGGGTCGAATCGGGCGCGCGGATCGTCGACGGCGCAGGCAAGACGATGGAGGACATCGTCACGCAGGTGAAGCGCGTGTCGGACCTGATCGCGGAGATCAGTTCGTCGACGGCCGAACAGAGCACGGGAGTCGCACAGGTCGACCAGGCGGTGGTGCACCTGGACAACATCACGCAGCAGAACGCGGCACTGGTCGAGCAGAGCACGGCGGCGTCGGAGAGCCTGAAGCAGCAGGCGACGCGGCTGGTGGAGGCGGTGAACGTGTTTCGGTGAACACGGAGACAGAGATGACGCGGGCACAACGGAGAGGGACGCCGGCCCGCGTCGGACCGCCCGGTTCCGGCCGGGCGGCCAGGGCCTGTCACCCAAGCGGCGCCAGGCCCTGAACCGTCAGACGGCGAGGCAGAGGTACTTGATCACGACGTAGTCGTCGATGCCGTAGTGCGAGCCTTCGCGGCCGAGGCCCGACTGCTTCACGCCACCGAACGGCGCGACTTCGTTCGAGATCAGGCCCGTGTTCACGCCGACCATCCCGTATTCGAGCGCTTCGGCAACCTTCCACACGCGGCCGATGTCGCGGCTGTAGAAATACGCGGCCAGGCCGAACTCGGTGTCGTTCGCGAGGTGGATCACTTCGTCATCGCTGGCGAACTTGAACAGCGGTGCGAGCGGCCCGAACGTCTCTTCCTTCGCGACCTTCATCGCCGGCGTGACACCCGTCAGCACCGTCGGCTCGAAGAAGCCGTGGCCGAGCGCGTGGCGCTTGCCGCCCGTCACGACGGTCGCGCCCTTCGCGAGCGCGTCCTCGATGTGCGCCTCGACCTTCAGCACCGCTGCTTCGTTGATCAGCGGGCCTTGCGTGACGCCCGGTTCCGTACCGCGGCCCACCTTCAGCTGGCCGACGGCTGCCGCGAGCTTCTGCGCGAACTGGTCGTACACGGCTTCATGCACATAGAAGCGGTTCGTGCACACGCAGGTCTGGCCGCTGTTGCGGTATTTCGATGCAATCGCACCCTGCACGGCCGCATCGAGGTCGGCGTCGTCGAACACGATGAACGGCGCATTGCCGCCGAGCTCCAGCGACACCTTCTTGACCGTCGCCGCACACTGCGACATCAGCAGGCGGCCGACCGGCGTCGAGCCGGTGAACGACAGCTTGCGCACGATCGGGTTCGACGTCAGCTCGCCGCCGATCGCCTTCGGGTCGCCCGTAACGACGCTGAGCACACCGGCCGGCACGCCCGCGCGCTCGGCCAGCACGGCCATCGCGAGTGCGGAGAACGGCGTCGCCTCGGCCGGCTTCACGACGATCGGGCAGCCTGCGGCGAGTGCCGGGCCGACCTTGCGCGTGATCATGGCCGCCGGGAAGTTCCACGGCGTGATCGCCGCGCACACGCCGATCGCTTCCTTCGTCACGACGATGCGCTTGTCGCTCGCCGGCGTCGGGATCGTGTCGCCGTACACGCGCTTGCCTTCTTCCGCGAACCACTCGAGGAACGATGCCGCGTAGCCGATCTCGCCCTTCGCCTCGGCCAGCGACTTGCCCTGCTCGGTCGTCAGGATCAGCGCGAGGTCGTCGGCGTTTTCCATCATCAGGTCGTGCCACTTGCGCAGGATGACCGCGCGTTCCTTCGCGGTCTTCTTGCGCCACGCCGGCCATGCGGCGTTTGCGGCTTCGATCGCGTGACGCGTCTCGGCCATGCCCATCAACGGCACGGTGCCGAGCAGGCCGCCCGTCGCCGGGTTGCGGACTTCGAACGTCTCGCCGTTCGTCGCGCCTTGCCATTCGCCGTTGACGTACGCCTGCTGGCGGAACAGCGACGGGTCTTTCAGTGCCAGGGTTTCCTGAACCGTGCTCATGTGATTCACCTGCTTCGAAAAGGACGGATGAAACGGCCGCCGCCGTCACGAAGACGGCGGCGGCGCATTCAATGGATGAAGTCGACGGGAACTCAGGCCGGCACGCCGACCGTTTCCTTCAGCACTTCCTCGAGGATCACGAGCGCTTCGTCGAACACGGCTTGCGGGATCGTCAGCGGGAACAGGAAGCGCACGACGTTCGAGTACACGCCGCACACGAGCAGCAGCAGGCCGCGCTCGAGTGCACGCGCCTGCACGCGCTTCGTGAATTCCGCATCCGGCTCGCCCGAGCCCGGCGTCAGGAACTCGACCGCGATCATCGCGCCCGGGCCGCGCACGTCGGCGATCTGCGGCACGTCGGCCTGCAGTGCGTTCAGCTTCGCCTTCAGCACGTCGCCGAGCTGCGTCGCGCGTTCGCACAGCTTCTCTTCGTCGATGATCTCGAGCACCGCGTGCGCCGATGCGACGGCCAGCGGGTTGCCCGCGTACGTGCCGCCGAGGCCGCCGGGGGCTGCCGCGTCCATCACGTCCGCACGGCCGACGACGCCCGACAGCGGCATGCCGCCCGCGAGGCTCTTCGCCATCGTGATCAGGTCGGCCAGCACGTCGTAGTGCTGCATCGCGAACAGCTTGCCGGTACGCGCGAAGCCGGTTTGCACTTCGTCGGCGATCAGCAGGATGCCGTGCTCGTTACAGATCTTGCGCAGCGCGCGCACGAATTCGGCCGGTGCGGGGTTGAAGCCGCCTTCGCCCTGGACCGGTTCGAAGATGATCGCGGCGACGCGCTTCGGATCGATGTCGGCCTTGAACAGCATCTCGATCGCCTTGATCGAGTCGGCCGTCGTCACGCCGTGCACGGCGTTCGGGTACGGGGCGTGGAACACGTCGCCCGGGAACGGGCCGAAGTTCAGCTTGTACGGGGCGACCTTGCCGGTCAGCGCCATGCCCATCATCGTGCGGCCGTGGAAGCCGCCCGAGAAGGCGATGACGCCCGGCCGGCCGGTGGCTGCACGCGCGATCTTGATCGCGTTCTCGACGGCTTCGGCGCCGGTCGTGAAGAACGCGGTCTTTTTCGGGAAATCGCCCGGTGCGCGTGCGTTGATCTTCTCGGCCAGTTCGACGTACGACGCGTACGGGACGATCTGGTAAGCGGTGTGCGTGAAGTTGTTCAGTTGATCCGCGATCGCCTTGACGATCTTCGGGTGGCGGTGGCCGGTGTTCAGCACCGCGATGCCGGCGGCGAAATCGATGAAGCGGCGGCCTTCGACATCCCACAGTTCCGCGTTCTCGGCGCGGGCTGCGTAGAAATCGCACATCACGCCGACGCCGCGCGGGGTGGCGGCGTTCTTGCGGGCCTGCAGGTCGGCATTCTTCACGGTCATCTCCTTGATGTTCTTTCCGGTGGGTAGAAAATCGGGCGCTTCGACAGCCCATGGAGGCGACTATAATCAGATTTGGCTCTGACAATCAGAGCCATTTCAATAAATATTCAGGAGCCAATCATGCGCGCGAGCGTGTTGTCGGACTGGCTGGCGCAGCGCCTCGTGCGCGGCGGCGAACAGCCGATCTACCGGCAGCTTCACCGGCTGCTGCAACAGGCGATCCTGTCGCGCGAACTGCCGGCGGGCACGCGCGTGCCGTCGTCGCGGCTCCTGGCCGCCGAGCTCGGAATCGCCCGCAACACGGTCACGCAGGTTTACGAACAACTTTCACTCGAAGGCTACGTGAACTCGGCGACGGGCCGCGGCACATTCGTCGCCGACAGCGCGCCGGACGAGATTGTCGGCGCGCCGCCCGAAGCGGCCGCCGCGCACCCGGCGCTCGTGCAGCCGTCCGCGCGGCGGCTCTCCGCGCGCGGCACGCGGCTCGTCGAAGGGGCCGGCGTGTCGAAACGTCAGGGCGGCGCGTTCATGCCGGGCGTGCCCGATGTGTCACGATTTCCGGCGCGCGTGTGGACGCGGCTGCACAACAAATACTGGCGCCGGCTGCGCCCCGACCTGCTGACCTACGCGCCGGGCGGCGGGCTCGCGCTGCTGCGCGAGGCGCTGGCCGACTACCTGCGCACGTCGCGCTCGGTGCGCTGCACGCCCGAGCAGATCGTGATCACGACCGGGATCCACCAGTCGATCGACCTGGCGGTGCGGCTGCTGACCGACCCGGGCGATGCGATCTGGACCGAGGATCCGTGCTACTGGGGCGTGCGCAGCGTGCTGAACGTGTCGGGGCTGACGACGCGGCCGATCCCGGTCGACGACGAAGGCATCGCGCCGTCGGCCGCCGATCTCGCCGAGCCGCCGAAGCTGATGCTCGTCACGCCGTCGCACCAGTATCCGCTCGGGATGGTGATGAGCCTCGCGCGGCGGCGGATGCTGCTCGAATACGCGCGCCAGCACGGCTGCTGGATCATCGAGGACGATTACGACAGCGAATTCCGCTACGGCAGCCGGCCGCTTGCGTCGCTGCAGGGTCTCGATACGGCCGGGCAGGTGATCTACGTCGGCAGTTTCGGCAAGACGCTGTTCCCGGGGCTGCGGGTCGGCTATCTGGTCGCGCCGGAGCCGCTCGCGGAAAGTTTCGCGACCGCGAGCGCCGAGCTGTATCGCGAGGGGCAGTTGCTGCAGCAGGCCGTGCTCGCCGAATTCATCGCGGAAGGGCACTTCGTGTCGCATATCCGCAAGATGCGCACGCTGTACGGGCAGCGCCGCGAGGTGCTGCTCGACGCGGTCGCGCAACGCTATGGCGACACGCTGCACGCGCTCGGCAGCGATGCGGGGCTGCATCTGGTCACGCAGTTGCCGGAAGGTGTCGACGATCGTGCGGTCGCGCAGGCCGCGCTCGAGCGCAACATCGTCGTGCGGCCGTTGTCGGGCTATTACGCGGACCGCGAACGGGCGGCGTCGGGGTTGCTGCTCGGCTATGCGTGCGTGCCGGAGGACGAGATCGCGACCGCGTTCGCGACACTCGCCGAGGCGATCGACGAGCGGGCGTTCGGCGGAGTGATCGAGGCAGCCTGAGCGGCGCATGTCGCCGCCGCATCGCGTGGGTATGGCCGTCGTCGTACCCGGACCGATCCATTCTCTCCGCATCGCTGCCGAACCTCAATACCCGACCCACACCGCGAACGTCAGCACGACGCACGACAGCGCGAGCAGGATCGCGAACAGCGGCAGCACGAAGCGGATCCACGCGCCGAAGTCGACGCGTGCCGTCGCGAGATACGCGAGCAGCATGCCGGACGTCGGCGTGACGAGGTTCGTCAGCCCGCCGCCCAGCACGAACGCGAGCACCGACGTTTGGCCGCTTACGCCGGACAGCTGCGCGATCGGCCCGATGATCGGCATGCTGACCGCGGCCTTGCCCGACACCGACGGAATGAACACGTCGAGCACCATCTGCACGCCCATCAGCCCGTTCGCGACCCACACCGGCGACTGCCCGTCCGCGAGCCGCGTGAAGAAATTGATCAGCGTGTCGAGCACGAGGCTGTTCTGCAGCAGCAGTTCGACCGATGCGGCGAGCCCCATCAGCAGCGCGGCGAGGATCATGTTCTTCATCCCGTCGACGAACGCATCGGCCGCGCTGCGCGAATCGAGCCGGCCGATGACAGCCGTCGCGATGCTCACGGCCGCGTAGAACGCCGCGAGTTCGACGTTGCCCCATTTCAGTTCGCGCGTGCCGTAGATCAGCATCGCGACGGCGGCGGCGAACACGACGAGCGTGGCCTTGTGGCGCAGCGACAGCTTCGCGGCCGCGTGCGCGGCGTGACCGGCGGCTGTTTGCCCGGCGCGATAGCCGGTGTTGCGCACATGGCGCAGCAGGTACAGGATGCCGATCGTCAGGAATACGACGAACACGGCGGCGCGCAGCGCGACGCCGCTGAACAGCGGCACGCCGACGAGCGGCTGCGCGACGGCGAGCGCGAGAGGATTCGTGACCGACGCGATGTAGCCGATCTTCGCGGCGAGGGCGACGAGCGCGACCGCAAACAGGTCGGAGAGCCCCAGGCGCCGCGCGATCACGACGACCATCGGAATGATCACGAGGTACTCGGAGATGAAGCCGAGCAGCGTGCTGCCGAGCCCGATCAGGATCATCAGCATCGGTGTCAGCAGGTACGCGTTGTTGCCGGTCAACTGCAGCAGCCGGTCGATGCCCGCATCGACGACGCCCGTGCGGCGCATCACGCCGAACATCCCCCCGACGAACATCACCATCACGATCAGCGGAGCGTTCTTCAGCAGCCCCTGCGGCACCACGACGAACGCGGACACGAGGCTCGCCGGCATCGCCTGCGTGGGCGTGCTGTGGCTGACGGCCGGCGCGACGAGCGTCGACAGCGTCGTTGTCTTCGGCACGACGTGATAGGTGCCCGGCACGACGAGCCGGCCGTTGCGCTCGAAGTGACCGGAGTCGACGATCCACGTGAGCGCGATCGCGACGGCCAGCACCCACAGCATCATCACGACCGGGTGCAGCATCTTGCCGTGCGGATGGGGCGCGTGGCCGGCGGGTGCGGCCGGATCGTCGGCCGCGCGCGTGGCGGGGGCGGCGCCGTGCGCGCCGGCCGGGTTCGGGGAAGAGGCGGACATCGGATCCTCGTCGGTCGGAGATACGGGCCGTCAGGCCGGTTGCAGCGCGGCGCGCGCCGGGACGTAGCCGAGTTCGGCGGAAATCGCTTGGCTGCACGCTTGCAGGCGTTCGAGATAGTCGGGAATGTCTGCGTGGCTCACGCGTACCTCGGGGCCCGTCACGCTCACCGATGCAACCGTCGCGCCCGTCAGGTCGCGCACCGGCACCGCGATCCCGACTGCGCCGGGCGTCACCTCGCCGCTGCTCACCGCATAGCCCTTGCGCGCGACGGCGTCGAGTTCGCCGGCCAGCTTCGCCGGATCGTCGGCCTGCCCGTTGCGGCGCAGTTGCACGAGATATTCGTCGCGCACGGCATCCGGCGCGAACGCGAGCAGCACCTTGCCCGACGCGCCGAAGTTGATCGGCCGGCGGTTGCCGACCGAGCCGACGGTGCGTACCGCGTGCGTCGTTTCGCAGCGTGCGACGCACACCGATTCGAGCCCTTCGCGCACGCGCAGCACGATCGTTTCGTTGATCGCCTGGTTGAGCGCGAGCATGTGCCGGTGCGCGGCGCGCACGAGCGCGTTCTGCTGCGACGCGGCCACGCCGATCACGAACGCCTGCGGGCCGAGCGCATAGGTGGACGTGCGCGCGTCCTGTACGACGAAGCGGTGCAGTTCGAGCGTGCACAGCATCCGGTACGTGCGCGACTTGTTGATGCCGAGCTGCGACGCCAGCTCGGTCACGCCGAGGTTCGGGTGCTCGGCCACGTAGGTCAGCAGCTTCAGCGCGCTGTCGACGGCGTCGACGATGTAGGTCGTCATGCGAGGTCTCCCGGCGACGCGATGCGCGTGCGCACGTAATCGGCGAGTGCGTCGAGGTACGCGTCGACCGAACGCTTCAGTGCGGCGAAGCCTGCGTTCCTGGCGAACGCGGCTTCGTCCATGTACAGCGAGCGATTGAATTCGATCTGGATGCTGTGGCGCCGCCGCGCCGGATCGGCGAGCGCGGTCAGCAGGTCGCCGCCCTGATACGGGTCGTTGATCTGCACGCGGTAGCCGGCGTCGGCGAACCATTTTGCGGTCCACGCGGTGAACGCCGGGTCGGCAGTCGACCCGCGCCGGTCGCTGACGACGACGTCTGGCCGCAGCGCGCCCGCGTCGACGTTCATCGCGTTGCCGCGCGACTTCATCGAATGGCAGTCGATGTGCCACAGCGCGCGGTGCGTGGCATGCAGCGCTTCGGCGATGCCGGCGAGCGCGCGGCGGTACGGCAGGTAGTACGCGTCGATCCGGTGGCGCACTTCGGCGAGCGACAGCTTGCGGTCGTACAGCGGCACGCCGGGCAGTGCGTCGCGCCGGATCAGCCCCATCCCGCGCTGCGTGTACGGCTGCGGCGAAAGCGGCTCGGGCCACGGCTCGGCGAGCAGCGTTTCATCGATGTCGGTCTTCGCGCGGTTCGGATCGATGTATGCGCGCGGGAACGTCGCGGCGAGCAGCGTGCCGCCGCGTGCGGGCGCGCCGGCCCACAGTTCATCGATGTAGGCGTCCCACGTCGTGCGGATCGCGTCGCCGGGTGCGATGGTGGCGAAGTCCGGCGGATACGCGATGCCGCTGTGCGGCGAGTCGACGACGATCGGCAGTGCGGGCGCCGTCGGCTGCGCGATGAAATACGCGGGCGATGCGCCGGCGGCCGCGTTGTTCCAATTAAACGTCACCATGGGGATCAGGTTCTTTACCTAGTTTCTCGAAGTGTCTCGTTCTTCTGTTTCAATGATTAAAACAGCGTATCAATATTTCACAACGGCCGAAAATTGCGGTCAAGGGCTTTTTTCAAAGCTGGAGCTACACGCTCATGTCGGCCTGTAATACCCGTCGTTATTGAGTTTGTTTCATTCTTCGAAACGCCTTTGGAATCGGTGGATCTGGCTTCCATGTGCGATTTTTGGCATGGCTTGACGCAGTAAATCGTCTAAATCAACAATTAATAAGACGATGTTTTATTCAATAAAACACGTCATGGGCGATTTAAATCGCTCCCCATATTCAATCGATAAAAGGGGTTGGAGATGAAGCGCAAGGAAATGGCGGTCGCGCTGGCAGGCATCGCAATCGCGGCGGGCGCGCCGCACGCGCAGGCGCAGTCGAGCGTGACGCTGTACGGCGTGGTCGATTCGGGGATCACGTACACGAACAACCAGAACGGCCATGCCGCGTGGCAGGCGACCGGCGGCAACGAGCAGGGCACGCGGTTCGGGCTGCTCGGCAAGGAGGATCTCGGTGGCGGCACGCGGGCCGTGTTCCGGCTCGAGAACGGCTTCAGCATCGAGAGCGGCGCCGCGAGCCAGGGCGGCAGGCTGTTCGGGCGGCGCGCGTACGTGGGGCTGGACAATGACCGCTGGGGCACGCTGACGATGGGCCGCCAGTACAACGCGGCGCAGGAAGTGCTGGAGCCGCTGCAGATCGGCGCGACCACCGCGCTCACGCAGTACGCGCTGCATCCGTTCGACACCGACGACCTGAACAACACGTTCCGCACCAACAACTCGGTGCAGTACCAGACGCCCACGTGGTACGGCGTGCGTGCGGTCGGCCTGTACGGCTTCTCGAACTCGACGTCGTTCGCGCAAAACCGTGTGTGGAGCCTCGGCACGAGCTACGAGAACGGGCCGCTGCAACTCGGCGCGGCCTACGTGCGCGTTGATCATCCGGCACTCGACACGACCGGCGCGGCCGCGTCCGACAACTACTACACGTTCATCAAGGGCGTGACGCGCCAGCAGATCTGGGGCGCGGGCGGTGCGTATGCATGGGGCGCCGCGACGTTCGGGCTGCTGTACACGAGCTCGCTGTTCAACCTGCAGACGGGCGGTGCGATGCGCTTCAACAACTACGAGGGCAGCGTGCGCTACCTGATGACGCCCGCGCTGCAATTCGCGCTCGGCGAAACCTACACGCAGGTGCTCGCGTCGCAGGGGCCCAAGCCGAGTTCGCACTACCTGCAGACGAGTGTCGGTGCGCAGTATTTCCTGTCGAAGCGCACCGATATCTACGTGAATGCGTTTTACCAGCGCGCGTCGTCGAACGCTGTGGCCGCGATCGAAGGGATCTCCAATCCGTCGAGCACGCGTACGCAGATCGTCGCGGTGACCGGCATCCGCCACAAGTTCTGACGCGGCGGCAGGCCGCGGGCGCGCGCGTTCCGCTTACAGCCGGATCAGCGCCGCGCCCGCGACCACCAGCGCACATGCGGCGAGCCGCTGCGCGCCCGGCCGCTCGCGCATCACGAACCAGCCGATCGCGACCGCGAAGATCGAGCTGGTTTCGCGCAGCGCCGACACCGTCCCGACCGGCAAGTACCGGTACGCGAGGATCACGATCCCGTACGCGGCGAGCGAGATCGTGCCGGCGATCGCGCCCTGCTTGAGTGCCGTGCGCGAGCCGAGCACCGCACGCGGGCCGCCGCGCACCGCGCAGACCAGCACGAACTGCGGCACGCTCCACAGCACGTACACCCACGCGATGTAGCCGAGCGCGCTGCCGGACACGCGCGAGCCGATGCCGTCGCAGATCGAATACGCGGCGATGAACACGCCCGTGAGCAGCGCAAACGGCACGCCTTCGCCGGAGAACCGGAAGCCGCGCCGCAGCGCGAGCGACATGATGCCGAACGACACGAGCGCGATGCCCGCGAAGCCGAACGGCGTCGGCTGTTCGTGGAGGAAGGCGAGCGCCAGCACCGACACGAGCAGCGGCGAGATCCCTCGGGCGATCGGATAGATCTGCCCGAACTCGCCGCTGCGATAGGCGCGCGCCAGCGTGAAGCAGTATGCAACCTCGAGCATGGCCGACGCGGCGATGTACGGCCACGCGGCGGGCGCCGGCGCGGGCAGCAGCACGGCACCGGCGATACCGAACGCGAAATACGGCAGTGACATCGTGCCGAGCTGCACGAGCCGGTCTTCGCTGACGTGGAGGAAGGCATTCCAGATCGCGTGCAGCAATGCGGAGCACAGCACGAAACCGATGAAAAGGTGATCCATGGACGAAGGCGTGGACGGGAGCGGAGGGGGCGCCGTCATTATGTGGGTATCGGGCGCACTCGCACGGAATTGTCGATAATGGAGTGCTGTTATTCACCGGATGCCGACGATGACCGAAGCCACCCAAGCCCAGCCTGCCGTTCCGCGCCTCACGAGCCTGTCGCACGGGGGCGGCTGCGGCTGCAAGATTGCGCCGGGCGTGCTGTCCGAGCTGCTGAAGCGCGCGACGCCGCCCGCGCTGTTCCCGGATCTGCTGGTCGGTACCGAGACGTCCGACGACGCGGCCGTCTACCGCCTCAATGACGAGCAGGCGATCGTCGCGACCACCGATTTCTTCATGCCGATCGTCGACGATCCGTTCGACTTCGGCCGCATCGCCGCCACGAACGCGCTGTCCGACGTCTATGCGATGGGCGGCAAGCCGATTCTCGCGCTCGCGCTGGTCGGCATGCCGATCAACGTGCTGCCGCACGAGACGATCGCGGCGATCCTGCGCGGTGGTGAATCGGTGTGCGCGGAGGCCGGCATTCCGGTCGCGGGCGGCCATTCGATCGATTCGGTCGAGCCGATCTACGGGCTCGCGGCGATCGGCGTCGTGCATCCGTCGCGCGTGAAGCGCAATGCGGCCGCGCGGGCGGGCGACGTGCTCGTGCTCGGCAAGCCGCTCGGGGTCGGCGTGCTGTCGGCCGCGCTGAAAAAGAACCAGCTCGATGCCGCAGGGTACGCGCAGATGGTCGCGACGACCACCAAGCTGAACCGGCCGGGCGCCGAACTCGCCGCGCTGCCGGGCGTACATGCGCTGACCGACGTCACGGGCTTCGGGCTGCTCGGCCATACGCTCGAACTGGCGCGCGGCGCGCACCTCACCGCGCGCGTGCACTATGCGTCGTTGCCGTGGCTTACGGGTGTCGAGGCGTTCGTTGCCGACGGCGTGTTCACCGGCGCGTCGGGCCGCAACTGGGCCGCGTACGGCACGGACGTGCAACTGGCCGCCACGTTGCCGCCGGTCGCTCAGGCGCTGCTGACCGATCCGCAGACGTCGGGCGGCCTGCTGGTCGCATGCGCGCCCGAGGCCGTCGATGACGTGCTCGCGTGCTTCCGTGCCGACGGCTTCGACCGCGCCGGCGTGATCGGCGAGATGGTGGACGGGCCTGCGCGGGTCGACGTCGCATGACGCCGCAGCGCCACACCGGATTATTTTGCGGTCGCTAGAATCGATGCCTTCCATCGAAGGCATCGACGACCGATGAGCGACTTCCTGTTCGGGCTGATGATCGCGCTGTCGGTCGGGCCCGTTGCGCTGATGATCGCGACTTACGGGATGCGCGCCGGCACCGCAAGCGGCGTGCGTGCGGCGGTGGGTGTCGCGACGGCCGACGGCTGCTATGCGGTCGTCGCGTTCACGCTCGGCGCGATGCTCGCCAGCACGCTCGCGGCGCATCTGTCGCTGTTTCGTCTGGTCGGCGCGCTCGTGCTGCTCGCGATGGGCGCACGGATGCTGTGGCAGGCGCTGCGGGATCGTCGCCGCACGCTCGACGGCGATGCGCGGCCGCCGAGCAGCCGCCCGTTTGCATCGATGTTCTTCGTCACGCTGGCGAACCCGCTCACGATCCTGTTGTTCTACGGCTATGCAACGGCCGCCGCCGGTGCGCATCGGCACTGGCTGCTCGGTGCCGCGTGCGTGTTTGCCGGCAGCCTCGCGGGGCAGCTCGTGTTCGCACTCGGCGGTAGCGCGATCGGCCGGATCGTGAAGTCGCCGGGGCTGCTCGCGGCGAGCCATGTGGTTGCGGCGCTTGTCGTGCTGGGTTACGGGCTGGCGGGGCTGTAGCGGTTCGGCGGTTGATGAGCATGCAGGTGCGATTGGCGTGTCGGTGCCGATCAACCGGATAGTATTCCTTATGGTATGCCGGCGCGTGGCGACCTTCTTCGTTACGATTCACGCACGCACGCACTTCACCCGCACCGGCGCACCGCCGTCGTTTCGTAGTCGGGTTCCGCATCGGGCACGCCCGTTCTATACTCCGTCGCGCAGTCTACGAGAGCCGTTCTCACCCAACGTCATCGAAACAAGGAACGCCGATGCTGACTCGCTCCATTCTTTCCGCCGCTGCATTCTCGCTCGCAGCCTGTGCAACCGCGCCGTCGGTCGCGCAGGACAACCAGGGCAACAACGCGGGCAACAATGCATTCGCCGAGACCGGTGCACAGGGCCGCCCGGTCAAGGTCATGATCATCACGATGTTCGGTCCGGAAGGCCAGGCATGGCTCGACCGGCTCGGCCCGTGGCGTGACATCGCCGTGCCGGGCCTGTCGCCCGACTACCCGAACGTTCATTGCAACAAGCAGGACGTGTGTGTGGTCACGACCGGCATGGGCTATGCGAACGCGTCGGCGACGATCATGGCGCTCACGTTCTCGCAGCGCTTCGATCTGCGCCGCACGTACTTCCTGATCTCCGGCATTGCGGGCGTCGACCCGGCGCAAGGCACGGTCGGTTCGGCCGCGTGGTCGAAGTACCTCGTCGATTTCAGCCTGCAGTGGGAGCTCGATGCGCGCGAGATCCCGGCCGGCTGGAATACGGGCTTTCTCGGCATCAACACGAAGAGCCCGAACGACAAGCCGCCGCTCGACTACCGCACCGAAGTATTCCAGCTCAACCCGCAGCTGACCGACGCCGCTGTCGCGCTGTCGCGCAATGTCGTGCTCGCCGACAGCGCGCAGGCACAGGCCGCGCGCGCGAAGTTCACGTATGCGCCGGCGAACCGGCCGCCGACGGTGATCCAGTGCGACACGTCATCGGGCAACACGTGGTTCTCGGGCACGCTGATCGGCGAGCGCGCGCGGCAGTGGACGAAGATCCTGACCGACGGCAAGGGCACCTACTGCATGACCGCGCAGGAAGACAACGCGACGTATGAAGCGCTCAAGCGTGCGGCGAGCGTGAAGCGGGTCGACCTGTCGCGCGTTGCCGTGCTGCGCACGGGGTCCGACTTCGACCGGCCGTACGCGGGGCAGACGAGCGCCGACAACCTGCTGAACTACGCGGACCAGGGCGGCTTCGCCCCGGCGACCGAAAACCTGTACCGCGCGGGCAATCCGCTCGTGCAGGACATCGTCACGCACTGGGGCGAATGGCGCGACGGCGTGCCGCGTCGTTGAGCTGATTTGATCCGATGGGACGGTGCAGATTGATGTGCTGTCCCGTCGATCAAGTGAGCCGGATGGCCTCCGGCAGCGCAGGATGCGACCGCGCTGCCGGCGATGAGCAAAGGTCGAGGTCTGCTACGGAGTGGGCCTGTCCGGTCTCTCGATCCTGATTTCGATTTTCGTATATTCAGGCCCCAATAACTGCACGGGCCCGGTTCGACCACGTTCATCGGTCATGCCCGAATATCGGGCGGCACTCGTGCTGATCCGATAGCAGGTCCGTGCCAGCGGCCGCTTTTGATCATCCAGAAGCGTCAGCGGGTTATCGTTCGTCCGTTCGGTCCAGCGCGTGGTGGTCACGACGCGGGTGCGCGCAGGGGCAGGATCGTCGCCGCACGTCAGACGGTCGGCATCCGGAGGCGGTCCGGGCGTGGCAGGTGTTATCGCGTAGCTGGCGACTCCCTCCAGCCCCGGCGTGTTGCAAAGTTGCTGACATCCGGCCGGTGGACATTTCGGAACGAATTGCACCCAGATTTGCTTCGCGTTGTCGGCGTCGAGCTCGCCGTCCTTGCGAGCGAAGATGCGTTCTTGTACGTAGACATCGTCCGGTGCCATACCGAGTCCGACGAGAAAGGATTTCATCTGTTCGCCACGTTGCGTGGCCAATTGAGCCGGCTTGTGCTCCCATTCGTATGCAAGCGCATCGATCGTGGCCGTCGCGCCTTCCTGTGTCCACTCTCGCGCCGTCAGATAGTGCCTGACGAGGCTGAGCCTCGCGCTGTTGCTTATCTCGGTCGAGTTCAACGGCAACTTCATGCTGTCGGTGAGCAGGACTTTGCACGCGTTTGCTTGCACCGGGCCAAGCAAAAGGGCAATCAGCAAGGAGAAGAAGGTACGCTTCATCCGAATTTGCTCCGAGAAACCCCGCCATTGATGGCGGGAAGGAAAGGCGTGCCGTTGACAGGCAGCTTCTTCCACGGGTTAGGATCACCGGTATGATCCTTGTCTATCGCTACCGGGTGAAATCGCTCAACGGACTGCTCAACAAGCAGAGCCGCGCGGTGAACTACGTCTGGAACTTCTGCAACGACACGCAGAAGCACGCGCTCAAGTGGAGCAAGAAGTGGCCGACGGGTTTTGACCTGAACATGCTCACCACTGGCAGCAGCAAGGAACTCGGCATCCACTCCGGCACGATCAACGCGACGTGCGAGCAATATGCGAAGTCGCGCAGTCAGCACCGACGCCCCTACCTGCGCTATCGCGGCAGGAAATCGCTGGGCTGGGTGCCGCTGAAGGGCCGTGACCTGAAGCGCGAGGGTGACGCATTCCGTTTCGCCGGCAACACGTTTCGCGTGTTCAACAGCCGCCCGCTTCCCGAAGGCAAGATCAAGGACGGAACTAACTTTGCACAGGATGCACGCGGCAACTGGTTTCTCAACATCGTGATCGAGATGCCCGATGTTCCGGCTCGCCCGATTCGCTCTGGCGTCGGCATCGATCTCGGCCTGAAAGACTTCGCCACACTTTCGACCGGCGAGAAGCTGCCTAACGATCGGTTCGGTCGACGAGCGGCGGAAAAGCTGGCGAAAGCGCAACGGGCGCGAAAGCACAAGCGGCATATCGCGAAGCTGCACGCCAAGGTGGCGAACGCCCGCGCCGACTTCCAGCACAAGCTCGCGCTCGATCTGGTGCGGCGCTTCGATTACATCGCGGTCGGCAACGTGTCGGCCGCAAAACTCGCCAGGACCAGGATGGCGAAGAGCGTCTACGACGCGTCCTGGTCGTCCTTCCGAAACAGGCTCCGCTACAAAGCGATCGCGCACGGGGCCACGTTCGAGGAAGTCGACGAAAGCGGTTCTACCCAGTCCTGTTCGGCGTGCGGGTCGCAAGACAGTACGACGCGGCCGAAAGGTATCGCGGGACTGAGAATAAGAGAGTGGGCCTGCAGTGACTGTGGTGTCGAGCATGATCGTGATATCAACGCTGCGCTGAACATTCTCCGATGCGGACGTGCATCGCCAGGTGTGGGAATCCTCCACCTTTAGGCGGAGAAGGACGTCAAATTGGGTAGACAGCCGGTGGCGCGGTCGGCATCTGATCCGGTGCGGACGAAGTTCCTGGCGTCCAGCCTTGCCATGACGTCAGCCAGGGCGTCGAGTCCGTTTATCAGCGTGCGTCGGGTTTCGATGTCGGATGTGCCGAGCCAGTCGATGACGCGTGCTTCCGTGGGCGCTGATTATTGGAAAGTGTGAACGAGAAGGATGGCGATTAGGCGTGGTTTCTACGCAGAGGCGAACCTGCGCATGCAGCGCGTCGCGACGTGAACGCGATCAGCACCGCTGTGGGCGACGGTCGACATGGTTTGCAGCAATGGAGCCTGTTCGCGAGATTCGCTTTCCAGGGAAACCTGCGTTCGTCAAGCGCTTGGCCGAGTGGCGACGCATCTGGATTGCCGGATCGTGGCTGTCGAATGTTATCGATTGTGTCGACGCGGCACCTTTTTGCGCTGCGATGGCAGTACGCTCGCCCGTTATCGACAATGGCCGTCCTCTGTATCCGTCGAATGCGCGAGCGACTCCAGATGCACCTTCTTCGCCCCGGCAACCGAAAACCTGTATCGCGCGGGCAACCCGCTCGTGCAGGACATCGTCACGCACTGGGGCGAATGGCGTGATGGTGTGCCACGTCGCTGATCATCGCAGGACGGTATCGGTGACGCGTCGACGCGCGCTTTAATGCGATTGCTGCCCGGAACGAAACGGCGTCCACACCGGCGTGGTGTCGTCCCAGTGATCGAGCGGCGAAGGAAGTTGGTCGTTCATCATGTGCTCCTGCAACTAACTGGCTCAACGAGTCGTCGATAGGTGTGTCGCGACGCCGCGCGCGGGGCAACCCGCTGCGCGGCGTTGCACGTTTACCGGCCCCCGCCGGCGAGCTGGTTGCTTTCCGGCGTCGGGCGGTACGGGCCTTGCGCGAGTTCGAGCCCTTGCGGATACGAAGTCGCCTTGCGCAAGTACGCGAGCGTGCCGTCCTTGCGTGCCTGTTCGACTTCCGCGCTCACTTCGGCGCGCGTACGCGGGCCGTTGTGTTGCGAGTACCACGACGTGTTGCCGTAGTCGCCGGCATGCGGCGTGCCCGAATCGGCGAAGGCCGGGGCGGACACGGCGAGCGTGAGAGCGAGGGCGGAGAGAAGATGGCGGCGGTTCATGGCGTAACTCCTGGAGATGTCGGAGCGAGCGCCTGAGCGCGGACTCCGGTCCCGCCTGGCGGGATCTGTTCGATGCGCAACGGGGTGCGCGACAGGGTTTACTCTAGGTATCTGTTCCGTCGCGATAAATGCGGCAGGCGCGAATTGATTTGTCGTCGCAAAGGAACAATCGACATCCGCACCGGCTGCAGGGTTATGCGGAAATCGCCGGCAGCCCGGCGCAGCGGGGCTCACGCGGCTACGACAGCCACGCGCAGCGGCGCACGCGGGCGATTGCTGCTCGCGGCACAAAGGTTTGCTGCGGAATCGGGAAGGATCGGATGCGCCGCGCGGAACGACGGTGCGGGGGCGGGGAGACGCGCGGGCCGGGCGGCCCGCGCAGGCAGGTCAGACGATTACGCGACCCACTCGTTGATGACCGGCGTGTCGAGCGCCGGCGCGCGTTCGGCTTCCTCGAACGTGCGCTTGCTGCACGTCGCGTCGAGGCTGCCCTTGCCGCTCAGCAGCGGGCAGCGGTCGAACACCTCGGCGATCCAGTCGACGAACACGCGCACTTTCGGCGACAGATGGCGGCTGTGCGGATACACGACCGAGATCGGCATCGGCAGCGGCTTGACGCCGGGCAGCACTTCCTTGAGCCGGCCTTCGCGCAGATGCGGCAGCACCATGAAAAGCGGCGGCTGGATCAGCCCGAAGCCTTCGATCCCGCAGGTCACGTACGCATCCGCATCGTTGACCGACAGGATGCCTTCCATCTTCATCTCGACTTCCTTGCCGTCGGTCAGGAACGTCCAGTCGATCGTGCGGCCGGTGCGGCTCGAGAAGTAGTTGACGGCCTTGTGCTGGTTCAGGTCGTCGATCGTCTGCGGCTCGCCGTGGCGTTCGAGATAGTCGGGCGACGCAACCGTCACGCATTCGAACAGGCCGACCCGGCGCGCGACGAGCGACGAGTCCTGCAGTGCGCCGACGCGGATCACGCAATCGACACCTTCCTGCAGCAGGTCGACCGGCCGGTCGGACAAACCGAGCTGCAGGTCGATGTCCGGATAGCGCGTATGAAATTCGCACAGCGACGGAATCACCAGCAGCCGCCCGATCGAACCCGGCATGTCGATACGCAACTTTCCGTGCGGCTTCCGGTTGTTCGCCTGGAAGCTCGCCTCGGTTTCCTCGACGTCCGCGAGGATCCGCACGCATCGTTCGTAGTACGCGGCGCCGTCCGGCGTGAGCGATAGCCGGCGCGTGGTCCGGTGCATCAGCCGCACGCCGAGGAAGGCTTCGAGATTCTGGATGATCGTCGTGACGGACGCCCGCGGCAAGCCGAGCGTTTCTGCTGCCTTGGTGAAGCTGCTTGTATCGACGACGCGAGTAAACACCTGCATGGCCTGAAGCCGGTCCATCACAACCTCCGCAATCTAATGAGCCTCCGGAACAACAAGGCTGCGCTACCTCGTGGGTAAACGCAGCCTCGGATTGTTCGGGGGCGTTGAATTGTGTTGCCGGATTATAGGCATTTATCCCAATGTCTGCCGGACCCAGAATTCGTTCCATCTCGAAATGGATGCTGCATCGTCATGGACGCTTCTGAATTCAGCAAATTCCTGAAGGCCGCGTTGCCCGCGCAAGCCACGGCGGGCGCGGCGCTGACGGTCGCCGAAGTGGAAATTCCCGGCTACGCGCAGGACATCGTGCTGCGCCTGTACCGGCGCCCGGACAAGACCGGGCTGCCAGTAGTGCTTTATTTCCACGGCGGCGGCTTTGTCCGCGGTTCGCTCGAAGACGCCGATTTCGCCGCGCGTTTTTTAGCAGAACGCTTACCAGCGCTCGTAGTGTCGGTCGATTATTCGCTCGCGCCGGCCTTTCCTTTTCCGGCCGCGCCGGAGGATGCGTATCGCGCCGCCGTGTGGGCCGCGACGCGTGCCCGCGCGTTCGGCGGCAACCCGAAGAAGATCGGCGTCGCGGGTCACGACGCGGGCGGCCAGCTCGCGAACTGCCTCGCCTTCATCGCACGTGACCGCGGCGAAGTGTCGATCGCCGCGCAGGCGCTGTTCGGGCCGATGCTCGACCCGAGCATGACGCGCATCGGCGACGCCGAGCGCCTCGCGTCCGACATCACCGCGCGCGAATGCGCGGCCTGCTATCGCGCGTATCTGCCGCAGGCCGCGCAACGCATGCACCCGTATGCGGCGCCGCTCGAATCGGTGCGCCTCGCGGGGCTGCCGCCGACGCTCGTCGTCACCGCGCAGAACGACGTGCTGCACGTCGAAGCGGAGAAATATGCGGGCTGCCTGATCTCGTCGGGCGTGCTCACGCAGGTGATCCGCTATCCGGACATCACGCACGCCGCGCTCGCGACGCACGAAGCCGCATTCGAGGAAGCCGTGCGCTTCTTCCAGTGCCGCTTCCAGGCGCGCCAGCCGAACCGTTCCGAATAACCAGAACCAATCCACGCTTACTGGAGATCCACATGGCCATCCTACGCACCTCCCGTTCCCGAATCGCGACAGCGGCGATCGTGACGCTCGCCGTCGTCGGCCTCGGCACGTTCGGCGCGATGCGCGTGAACGCGAACGCCCCCGACAAAGCGGCGGCGCCGCTGCCCGAAGTCGACGTCGCGACCGTCGTGCCGCAGACCGTGACCGACTGGCAGAGTTATTCGGGCCGCCTCGAAGCGGTCGAGAAAGTCGACGTGCGCCCGCAGGTGTCGGGCACGATCGTCGCGGTGAACTTCAAGGACGGCGCGCTCGTGAAGAAGGGCGACGTGCTGTTCGTGATCGACCCGCGGCCTTACCAGGCCGAAACCGATCGCGCGGCCGCGCAGCTCGCGGCCGCGCAGGCGCGCAACGGCTACGCGCAGACCGACTGGCAGCGCGCGCAGCGGCTGATCGGCGACAACGCGATCGCAAAGCGCGACTACGACGAGAAGCAGAATGCGGCCCGCGAGGCGACGGCGAACCTGAAGGCCGCCGAAGCCGCGCTGGAAACGGCGCGCATCAACCTCGGCTATACGCGGATCACGGCGCCGGTTTCGGGCCGCGTGTCGCGTGCGGAAATCACGCTCGGCAACGTCGTGTCGGCCGGCGCGTCGGCCGCGCCGCTGACGACGCTGGTGTCGGTGTCGCCCATCTACGCATCGTTCGACGCGGACGAGCAGACCTACCTGCAATACATCAACGGCGCGCGCAACGGCCGCAAGGTGCCTGTCGAACTCGGCCTCGCGAACGAAACCGGCTACTCGCGCAGCGGCGAGATCGACTCGGTCGACAACCGGCTCGACACGTCGTCCGGCACGATCCGCGTGCGGGCGCGCTTCGACAACGCGGACGGTGCGCTCGTCCCGGGCCTCTACGCACGCGTGAAGGTGGGCGGCAGCGCGCCGCACGAGGCGCTGCTCGTCGACGATGCCGCGATCAACACCGACCAGGACAAGAAGTTCGTGTTCGTCGTCGACCAGCAGGGCCGCGTGTCGTACCGCGAAGTGCAGCAGGGGATGCAGCACGGCAACCGGCGCGTAATCGTGAGCGGCCTCGCGGCCGGCGATCGCGTGGTCGTGAACGGCACGCAGCGCGTACGACCCGGCGAGCAGGTGAAGCCGCACATGGTCCCGATGACGGGCGGCGATGCGCCGTCCGCGCCGCTCGCGAGCACCGCGAAGCCGGCCGCATCGGCGAAGGCGGATTCGTAAGCGGCTCGCCGCTTCGCATCCGCGTTCAACCAGACAGAGCCACACATGAACATTTCAAAATTCTTTATCGACCGGCCGATCTTTGCAGGAGTCCTATCGGTGATCATCCTGCTCGGCGGGGTGATCGCGATGTTCCTGCTGCCGATCTCGGAATATCCGGAAGTCGTGCCGCCTTCCGTGATCGTGAAGGCGCAGTATCCGGGCGCGAACCCGAAAGTGATCGCCGAGACGGTCGCGTCGCCGCTTGAAGAGCAGATCAACGGCGTCGAGGACATGCTGTACATGCAGTCGCAGGCGAACAGCGACGGCAACATGACGATCACCGTCACGTTCAAGCTCGGCACCGATCCGGACAAGGCCACGCAGCTCGTGCAGAACCGCGTGAACCAGGCGCTGCCGCGCCTGCCGGAAGACGTGCAGCGGCTCGGCATCACCACGGTGAAGAGCTCGCCGACACTGACGATGGTGGTCCACCTGATCTCGCCGGACAACCGCTACGACATGACCTACCTGCGCAACTACGCGCTGATCAACGTGAAGGATCGCCTGTCGCGGATCCAGGGCGTCGGCCAGGTGCAGCTGTGGGGTTCGGGCGACTACGCAATGCGCGTGTGGCTCGATCCGCAGAAGGTCGCGCAGCGCGGGCTGTCGGCCGAGGACGTCGTGCAGGCGATCCGCGAGCAGAACGTGCAGGTCGCGGCGGGCGTGATCGGCGCGTCGCCGTCGCTGCCGGGCACGCCGCTGCAGCTGTCGGTGAACGCGCGCGGCCGTCTGCAGACGGAAGACGAGTTCGGCGACATCGTCGTGAAGACGACGCCGGACGGCGGCGTCACGCACCTGCGCGACATCGCGCGGATCCAGCTCGACGCATCCGAGTACGGGCTGCGCTCGCTGCTCGACAACAAGCCGGCCGTCGCGATGGCGATCAACCAGTCGCCGGGCGCGAACTCGCTGCAGATCTCGGACGAAGTGCGCAAGACGATGGCCGAGCTGAAGCAGGACATGCCGGCGGGCGTCGACTACAAGATCGTCTATGACCCGACGCAGTTCGTGCGTTCGTCGATCAAGGCCGTCGTGCACACGCTGCTCGAAGCGATCGCGCTGGTCGTGATCGTCGTCATCGTGTTCCTGCAGACCTGGCGCGCGTCGCTGATTCCGCTGATCGCGGTGCCGGTGTCGATCATCGGTACGTTCTCGCTGCTGCTTGCATTCGGGTATTCGATCAACGCGTTGTCATTGTTCGGGATGGTGCTCGCGATCGGGATCGTGGTCGACGATGCGATCGTGGTGGTCGAGAACGTCGAGCGCAACATCGAGAGCGGGATGAACGCGCGGCAGGCGACCTACAAGGCGATGCAGGAAGTGAGCGGGCCGATCATCGCGATCGCGCTGACGCTCGTCGCCGTGTTCGTGCCGCTCGCGTTCATGTCGGGCCTGACCGGCCAGTTCTACAAGCAGTTCGCGATGACTATCGCGATCTCGACGGTGATCTCGGCGTTCAACTCGCTGACGCTGTCGCCGGCGCTGTCCGCGATCCTGCTGAAGGGCCATGGCGACAAGGAGGACTGGCTCACGCGCGTGATGAACCGCGTGCTCGGCGGCTTCTTCCGCGGCTTCAACAAGGTGTTCCATCGCGGTGCGGAGAACTACGGCCGCGGCGTGCGTGGGGTGCTGTCGCGCAAGACGCTGATGCTCGGCGTGTACCTCGTGCTGGTGGGGGCGACCGTGCTCGTGTCGAAGGTCGTGCCGGGCGGCTTCGTGCCCGCACAGGACAAGGAATACCTGATCGCGTTCGCGCAGTTGCCGAACGGTGCATCGCTCGACCGCACCGAGAAGGTGATCCGCGACATGGGCTCGATCGCGCTGAAGCAGCCGGGTGTCGAGAGCGCGGTCGCGTTCCCGGGGCTGTCGGTGAACGGCTTCACGAACAGCTCGAGCGCGGGCATCGTGTTCGTCACGCTGAAGCCGTTCTCGGAGCGGCACGGCAAGGCGCTGTCGGCGGGCGCGATCGCGGGGGCGTTGAACCAGAAGTACGGCGCGATGAAGGACTCGTTCGTCGCGGTGTTCCCGCCGCCGCCGGTGCTCGGCCTCGGTACGCTCGGCGGGTTCAAGATGCAGATCGAGGATCGTGGCGCGGTCGGCTATGCGCGGCTCGCGGATGCGTCCAACGACTTCATCAAGCGTGCGCAGCAGGCGCCTGAACTCGGGCCGTTGTTCACGAGCTACCAGATCAACGTGCCGCAGCTCAACGTCGATCTCGACCGCGTGAAGGCGAAGCAGCTCGGCGTGCCCGTCACCGACGTGTTCAACACGATGCAGGTGTATCTCGGCTCGCTGTACGTGAACGACTTCAACCGCTTCGGGCGCGTGTACCAGGTGCGCGTGCAGGCCGATGCGCCGTTCCGCCAGCGCGCGGACGACATCCTGCAGCTGAAGACGCGCAACGACCGTGGCGAGATGGTGCCGCTGTCGTCGCTCGTCACGGTGACGCCGACGTTCGGCCCGGAGATGGTCGTGCGCTACAACGGCTACACGGCGGCCGACATCAACGGCGGCCCGGCGCCGGGCTTCTCGTCGGGGCAGGCGCAGGCCGCGGTCGAACGCATCGCGCATGAAACGCTGCCGCGCGGCGTGCGGTTCGAATGGACCGACCTCACGTACCAGCAGATTCTTGCAGGCGATTCGGCGATGTATGTGTTCCCGATCAGCGTGCTGCTCGTGTTCCTCGTGCTCGCG
Organism: Burkholderia puraquae; assembly: GCF_002099195.1. GTDB lineage: Bacteria > Pseudomonadota > Gammaproteobacteria > Burkholderiales > Burkholderiaceae > Burkholderia > Burkholderia puraquae. Next base: position 23,550 of record NZ_NBYX01000030.1, read on the forward strand.
GCGCTGTATGAAAGCCTGACGTTGCCGCTCGCGGTGATCCTGATCGTGCCGATGAGCATTCTGTCGGCGCTGACGGGCGTATGGCTCACGCAGGGCGACAACAACATCTTCACGCAGATCGGCTTGATGGTGCTGGTGGGGCTGTCGGCGAAGAACGCGATCCTGATCGTCGAATTCGCGCGCGAGCTCGAACACGACGGCAGGACGCCGCTCGAGGCCGCGATCGAGGCGAGCCGGCTGCGGCTGCGCCCGATCCTGATGACGTCGATCGCCTTCATCATGGGTGTCGTGCCGCTCGTCACGTCGACGGGGGCCGGTTCGGAAATGCGCCATGCGATGGGTGTCGCGGTGTTCTTCGGGATGCTCGGCGTGACGCTGTTCGGGCTGATGCTGACGCCGGTGTTCTACGTCGTGCTGCGTACGCTCGCGGGCGGCAAGATTCACGTTGCCGGCAAGGATTCGGCGGGTTACGGCGTGCCGGCTCCCGATGCTTGAGGATAAGAAGATGAACAACTTGCACAACACGAACGGCCTGATGCGCTTCGCGAAGGTGGCGGCCGCGAGCACCCTGCTCGCGACGCTGCTCGCCGCGTGCGCGGTGGGCCCCGACTACAAGCGCCCGGATGCGCCGACGCCCGCCGCGTTCAAGGAAGCACCGACGCTCGCCGCCGGCGAACAGGCCGGCACGTGGAAGACGGCCGAGCCGTCGGACGGCGAACATCGCGGCGAATGGTGGAAGGTGTTCGGCGACCCGGTGCTCGATTCGCTCGAGACGCAGGCGCTCGCCGCGAACCAGAACCTGAAGGCCGCGGCTGCACGTGTCGAGGAAGCGCGCGCGGCGACACGTTCGGCGCGCTCGCAGTGGTTCCCGCAGATCGGCGCCGGCTTCGGGCCGACGCGCGAAGGGCTGTCGTCGGCGTCGCAGTTCCAGCCGCAGGGCACGGGGCCGACCAATGCGACGCTGTGGCGCGCGCAGGGTACGGTGTCGTACGAAGCCGACCTGTTCGGCCGCGTCGGCCGCAACGTCGAGGCGTCGCGTGCCGACCAGGCGCAGAGCGAAGCGCTGTTCCGTTCGGTGCAGCTCGCGCTGCAGGCGGATGTCGCGCAGAACTACTTCGAACTGCGCCAGCTCGATTCCGACCAGGACCTGTACCGACGCACGGTGGAGCTGCGCGACCAGGCGCTGAAGCTCGTGCAGCGCCGCTTCAACGAAGGCGACATCAGCGAGCTCGACGTGTCCCGTGCGAAGAACGAGCTGGCAACCGCGCAGGCCGATGCGGTCGGCGTCGCGCGCCGGCGTGCGGCGTCCGAGCATGCGCTCGCGATCCTGCTCGGCAAGGCGCCCGCGGATTTCGCGTTCAAGGAAACGCCGATCGTGCCGGTTGCGGTGAAGGTGCCGCCGGGCCTGCCGTCCGCGCTGCTCGAACGCCGCCCGGACGTGTCGGCGGCCGAGCGCGCGATGGCAGCCGCGAACGCGCGGATCGGCCTCGCTAAATCGGCGTACTTCCCGAAGCTCGACATCACCGGGGCGTTCGGCTATGAAGCGTCGACGCTCGGCAACCTGTTCCTGTGGTCGAGCCGCACGTTCCTGCTCGGGCCGTTCGCCGGCACCGCGCTGACGCTGCCGCTGTTCGACGGCGGGCGTCGTGCGGCCGGCGTGCAGCAGGCGCGCGCGCAGTACGACGAGCAGGTCGCGAACTACCGGCAGCAGGTGCTCGTCGCGTTCCGCGAGGTCGAGGACAATCTCGCCGACCTGCGCCTGCTCGACGACCAGATCCGCGCGCAGGATGCGGCTGTCAACGCGTCGCGGCGCGCCGCAACGTTGTCGCGTACGCAGTATCAGGAAGGCGAGGTTGCGTATCTCGACGTGATCGACAGCGAGCGCTCGGTGCTGCAGTCGCAACTGCAGTCAAACCAGTTGACCGGCGCACAGGCGGTGTCGACCGTGAACCTGATCCGCGCGTTGGGCGGTGGATGGGGGGCGGCGCCGACGGCGGTGGGCGATGCGGCGTCCGTCAAGGCGGAGGTGGCTGCGCGTTGACGTACCGGCCCGCACCGGCCCGCGACGGGCCGTCGTAACGGGCAGTCGATCGAAGAACCCCGATCCGTGACGACGCGGATCGGGGTTTTTTATTGGCAGCCGGTCAGGCCTGTTGCTCCGGCTGCACGTCCGTGCGTTCCGCGATCACCACTGCGTAGCGGCCGACCGCATTGGCGATGCGCTCCGCCATCTCGGGATCGCGCACCGCGCGCGCGAGCGTGACACCGCCCGACAGCAGCGCGAGGAACGCGATCGCGCGATCGTCGTCGGGGGTGTCGCCCATCCCGGACGACACTTCGTCGACGATCTGCCGCAATGCCTGCTCGTACGCGTCGCGCGTTTCGTCGTCGGCGCGCATCACTTCCGGGGACAGGCTCGGCAGCGCACAGCTTTCGCCGAGTTCGCAGGTACGCCGCGGCCCGAGGTAGAACGACACGAACGGGCGCCGCCAGCGCGCGCCGTGCTCGGCCTTGAGCGTCGCGACGCCTTGCCGGAGCTGGGCGAGGCCATCGAGGACGACCTGGCGGAACGCTTCGCCCTTCGTCTTGAAATGGCCGTAGAACGCGCCGTTGGTGACGCCCGCCGCGTTCGTCGAGCTGAAGCTGCCCGCGGTGGCGCTCGCGGCGCCCGACCGGCAGCGGCAATTCGTCGAACGGGCGACCGCGATCGTGCTGCGCCGGGCCGGTGGGCGGCTGACGCCCGCGCAAGTCTGGGTGAACGTCGTTCATGCGGCCGACGGCGGATGGGGGATTGCCGGACGACGCTACGACAACGCATCGCTTGTCGATTCGGTCCAGAGTGCGGCGGCGGTAGCCCACTAATCGCAACTAACGGTCAAGTCGTCAGATGTCGACCGACGGCGTGGCGGCGTTCGCCGCCACGCCGGTCATTTTTCGTCGCCTGCAGCCCGCAGCGCGCGGACCAGTTCGCTGGCGGCCTTGCCCAGCCCTGTGTGCTGCGGCCGCCGCAGGTACACAGGCAGCGGCAGCCCGTTCCGGATGTTCGCGAACACGAGCGGTGCGAGCTCGCCGTCGGCGACGTATCGGCCGATCACGGCGGCGGGCAGGTTCGCCCAGCCATGTCCGGCCTTCACGAGCGCGATCGCGGTGGCCATGTCGGTGACCTTCCACGTGCGGTTGCCGATCAGCGGCCGCACGTCGGTGAGCGGCCGCTCGGGATCGGCGATCACGATCTGCCGAAAGCCCGACAATCGCTCGATCGCCTCGGGTTGCGCGCATTCGGCGATTGCCGGATGGCTCGGCGCGGCGACTGCGACGAGCATCTCGGTCCACAGCGCATGAATCTGTTCCTGCGGATGCAGGTCGAGCCCGCCGTACGCGACGCACAGATCGACGGCGCCGCGATGCAGCGCATCGACGATCACGTCCTGCGGTGCCGTGACGAGGCTGATCGCGAGCGCCGGGTATTTCGCGGCGACGGCCGTCAGCGCACGGGCGACGGGCGTGCCGTCGAGTTCGGCGGCGAGGCCGAGCCGCAACGTATCTTCGACGCCTTCCGACAGGTGCTGCGCATGGGCGCGCAGCGCGTGCAGCCGTTCGGCGATCGAGCGCGCATCGGGCAGCAGTGCGGCCATCGCGGCGGTCGGCGTCGGTTCCCGCGTGCCGCGATCGAACAGCACGAGGTCGAGTTCGGCCTCGAGGTTCGCGATCGCCATGCTGATCGCCGACGGCGTGCGGCCGAGCGCACGCGCGGCGGCGGAAAACGAGCCTTTGTCGATGACGGTCAGCAGCATGTCGATGTGATCGCTGGTCAGCATGCACCGGCCTCCTGTCAGAAAAATTGAAAGGACCTGACTTTTGCGGACGCGCTACCCGCTGATAGTCTCGCCACCATGTTCGATAGAAGGTGGATGGTCATGCAAGGATGGAAGAGGCGCATAGTCTACGTCGTGATGTTCGAGGTGCTCGGCATCCTGATTGCATCGTCGGTGCTCGGCATGCTGAGCGGCGCGGGCGTGGCGACGAGCGGCGTGATGGGGGTGATGATCTCGACGACGGGCGTCACCGTCAATTTCCTGTACAACCTCGCGTTCGAGGCGTGGGAGCGGAAAAGCGCGGCGACGACGCGCACGGTCGGGCGCCGCGTGCTGCATGCGATCGGCTTCCAGGCCGCGCTCGTGACGTTCCTGATCCCGCTGATCGCGTGGTGGCTCGACGTGTCGCTGCTGCAGGCGTTCCTGTATGACGCGGTGCTGATCGTGTTCTTCCCGATCTTCACGTTCGTGTACAACTGGTCGTTCGACAGCGTGTTCGGGTTGCCGGATTCGGTCACGCGCAAGGCGGAGCCGGGGCCGGCAGCGTGGTAAGCCGCGCGGGCGGAATTGCGCAGGCAGATTGACGGGACGGACGCGCCGGTGACGCACGGCGCTTGATGAAGCGGCGGTGCGGCGCGTATCCGCATCGTCGTTGAACTGCGAGGAGAACAGGCGGCGCAGAAGCCGCCCGAACGCATTTACGCGGTGACGAACTCGTGCACGAAGCGGTTGAACACGGTGGGGCTCGCCGCATTCATTCCGTGCGATGCGCCGGCGACGGTCTGTCGTTGCGCGTGACCGATCCATTGCGACAGCGTATCGACGTTGTTGCGGAACATCTTCGGGCTGCGCTGGCCGTCGATCAGCAGCGTGCGGCATGCGATGTCGCCGGCCGTGTGCTGCGAATACGCGGGCAGCGGGTCGCGCAACTGCTTCGGCAGCGTGCTCGCGTTGTCGATCGCCATCGTGCGGAAGCGCGACGTGCTCTTCTTCCATGCGCCGGGCAGGCTCACCGAGTCGACGAACATCTCGAGACCGGCTTCGACGTCGCCTTGCCCGATCAGGTTCACGGCCTTCGTGCGCAGCGCGATCGCGGCGGCCGGCAGCGCGGCTTCGCGCACGCCCGGCTGTTGCAGCGGGCCGCCCGGATCGGCGAGCGTCAGCGACTCGACGAGGTGCGGATGCTGGCGCGCGACGTTGAACGCGACGCTGCCGCCGCGCGAGTGGCCGACCAGATGCACGGGGCCGAGATCGAGCGCGTCGATGAATTCGGCGAGTTCGTCGACGTGGTTCTGCCAGCTGAACTCGTCCTGGATGCCCGCTTCGACGGCCGGCCAGTAGTGGCTCAGGCTCGGCGCGATGCAGCGGTAGTGGGCCGACAGCGAGGCGAGTTGCGGATCCCAGTAGCGGTAGTCGCACAGCGAGCCGTGCACGAACACCATCGGCGCACCGCTGCCCCGCTCGACATACGGCAGGCTGATGCCTGACGAAAGCGTCGCAAATTGCAGGTCGGGGTTCGCGAGCACGGACGGCTCGATTCGCATGTTCATGACTGAAAGACTCAAAGGTGCGTCAACACGACGCAACTATGCATCACCGCGACCTGCAAGGAAAACGCATAATTTTCATCGTGACGATCAATTTTATTGATGACTCGGCCGCAAACCCTTGTCGGAAGGGGATGGGTGTCGATGCTTTCAATCGTCTAACGATTGATCGCAAAGCCGGACTGGCCTGAAACGGGCGTGTGGCGGCCTGCGCATCTGCGCATCTCAACGGGGAAAAGGGGAAGGCACGAGCCGCGAACGCGGCCCGCGTTTCACCGCACCGCCAGCACGGGCGCGGTCTGAAGCTCGACGGGGAGGTCGTTGTCGGCGGCGAACTGCATCGCGAAATCGAATGCGTCCGCGCATACGGTGCGCAATTCGTCCGACACGAACAGGCATTTGACGCCGCCGTCGACGGCGGGCATCGCGAGCCGCGACAGCGCGCACGGATAGCCGGGCCGCCGTTCGCCGACGAACAGCGTGATGACACCCGCGAGACGTTCGGGCCAGTCGCTCGGGCGGAAGGTTTTCTGCGCGCGCGTGACGCCGCGGATCAGGTGGCCGGCGACGCGGCCTTGTTCAGTGACTTCGATGCGATCCATGCTGTGCGTGTCCTCGTTCGCGTCATTCGCCGCCGTCGGCCGCCGCGTCGCCGCGCGCGGGAATCCGCAGGTTGCGCAGCTTGTGATAGAGCGTCTTCTTCGGCATGCCGAGCGCTTCGCTCGCCTCCGCGACGTTGCCGTTGTGACGCTGCAGCATGTCCTCGATCAGCATCCGCTCGAAATACGCGAGCTGTTCCGCGAGCGTGCCGCCCGCGGCCGGCGTGCCGCCGGACGACAGCAGGCTGTCGCCGGTCAGGCCGAGCACGAATCGGTCGGCCACGTTCTGCAGTTCGCGCACGTTGCCGGGCCACGGATGCGTCATCAGTTCGGACACCTGCGCAGCCGTGACGACGGGCGCCGGCTGCCCGAAGCGCCGCGCGGCTGCGAGCACGAAATGCTCGAACAGCAGCGGCACGTCCTCGCGCCGCTCGCGCAGCGGCGGCAGCTCGATCTGCGCGACGTTCAGGCGATACAGCAAGTCCGCGCGAAAGCGGCCGTCGGCCGCGAGTTCGGCGAGATCGGCCTTCGATGCGGCGACCACGCGGCAGTCGACCGGAATCAGCTCGTTGGCGCCGAGCCGCTCCACCACGCGCTCCTGCAGCACGCGCAGCATCTTGATCTGCAGCGTGATCGGCATCGTCTCGATCTCGTCGAGGAACAGCGTGCCGCCGTCCGCCCATTCGATCTTGCCGATGCGCTTCTTGATCGCGCCGGTGAACGCGCCGGCTTCATGACCGAACAGTTCGCTCTCGAAGACCTGCTCGGGCAGGCCGCCGCAGTTCAGTGCAACGAAATGCGCGTCGCGCCGGCCGCCGAAGTCGTGCAGGCTGCGCGCAATCAGCTCCTTGCCGGTGCCCGTCTCGCCGGTGATCAGCACCGACACCGACGTATCGGCGAGGCGCAGGATCTTCTTGCGCACGTCGGCCATCGCGGGCGACTTGCCGAGCACGAACGCCTCGATGCCCTGCCAGTTGTTCAGCGCGGCGCGCAGCCCCTGCACCTCGAGCGTCAGGCGGCGTTTCTCGACCGCGCGCGCAACGCGGCCGGCGATCACGTCCGACGAGAACGGCTTCTCGATGAAGTCGTACGCGCCGACCTGCATCGCGCCGACGGCCGTCGAGATATCGGCGTGGCCGCTGATCAGCACGACCGGGATCTGCGCGTCGATGGCCATCACGCGATCGAGCAGCTGCAGCCCGTCGATGCCCGGCATCCGCACGTCCGACACGATCACGACCGGTGCGCCGGGCGCGACGTGATGCAGCGCGTCGGCGGCCGACGCGAAAGCGTCGACTGCGAAGCCGGCCAGCGCAACCGCCTGCTCGACGCCGATCCGGACGTTTTCATCGTCCTCGACGACCAGCACCCGAATCTCATCTTCCATGCTCTGTCCTTTGCAGCGTTGCCGCCGCGAATTCGATACTGAACTGCGCGCCGCCTTCGTCGCGGTTCGTCGCGGCGATCTTCGCGCCGAATGCCTCGACGATGCGCGACGTGATCGCGAGGCCGAGCCCGAGGCCCTGGCCGCGCGGCTTGGTCGTGACGAACGGCTCGAACAGGTGCGGCAGCACCTCGGGCGCGATGCCCGCGCCGCTGTCGGCAACCGTGAAGCGCACGCGGCCGGTTTCGTCCGGCCCGGCGGCCTCGATGACGATGCGGCGCACCGGCGCGTCGTGCACCGCGTCGAGCGCGTTGCCGAGCAGGTTCACGATCACCTGCTGCAGCTGGCTCGATTCGGCCGACACGGCGGTGCCGGGCGCGATGTTCACGTCGAGCTGCACGCCTTCGTCGCGGATCCGCGCGTCGTAGATGAACCGCGCATGCGCGACGGCCTCGTTCAGCGAGACCGCGACGCGCTCGACGTCGGGCTTGCGCGCGAAGGTCTTCAGCTCGCCGGTGAGCACGGCCATGCTGTCGACGAGCTTGCCGATCCGTTCGAGATTGGCGAGCGCCGGCGCCGGCTGGCCGCGCTCGAAGAACGTGCGCGCGTTGTCGCACAGCGTGCGGATCGCGACGAGCGGCTGGTTCAGCTCGTGCGTGAGGCCGGCGGCCATCTGCCCGAGCACCGCGAGCTTGCCCGCGTGCACGACTTCCTGCTGCGACGCACGCAGCCGCTGCTCGGTGCGCTCGCGCTCGACGATTTCGCGCTGCATCCGTTCGTTCGCGGCCGTCAGTGCGGCCGTGCGCTGGGCGACGGTCAGCTCGAGCTGGTCGTTCGCGCGGCGCAGCGCGTCCTGCGCGTTCAGCCGCGCGACGATCGCCCGGCGGCGCTGGATCGCGTAGCCGGCCAGCAGCGCGGCGATCAGGAACGCGCCGGTGACGAACACGAAGGCCGTCTGCTGCTGGCGCCGCGCGCCCGCGATGTCGAGCAGCACCATCAGCGAATCGCCGGCCTGCGGTGCGGGGCGCGCCATCACGAGATAGCGCGTGGTGCGGCCGGTGCGGCGCGGATCGGGGAAGGTGCCGAACCACGCGGCCGCGCTGCGATCGCCGATGCGGCGGTACGGCAGCGCGTCGACCGTGCGGCCCGCGTATTGCCGCGACGCCTGGATGTCGCGCTGCTGCTGCGCGGTGATCGGGCGCAGCGCGGTGAATTTCCATGCGGGTTCGGTCGAGATCACGACCACGCCATTGCTGTCGACGACCATCGCGGCGACGCCCGGCGCGCGCCACGCCGATTCGAGCGAATCGACGCTGATCTTCACGGCGGCCACGCCGATCGGCACGCCGCCGTCGCGCACCGCACTGGCGAAGTAGACGCCCGGCACGCCGGTGTTGGTGCCAATGCCGAAGAAGCGGCCGCTGCCGCGCGCGAGCGCGTCCTTGAAGTACGGCCGGTACGACACGTTGGTGCCGACGAAGCTGAGCGTCTCGTTCCAGTTGCTGGCGGCGATCACGTCGCCCTGCAGGTCGATCACGTCGACCGCACCGCTGCCCGCGTCGCGGTTCACGGCTTCAAGGTAGGTGTTGACCGTGTGCACGAGCTCGGGGGCGTCATGCGGCGCGGTTTTCAGCATCGTGCGCACGCCGTCCTGTCGCGCGACCAGGCCGGGCAGGATCTCGAAGCGGCCAAGTTCGCTCTTCAGGCTCGACGCATACAGGTCGAGCCGGTGCGCGCCGGTTTCCTCGAGCGCGTCGATCGCGCGTTCCCACGCGAAATCGACCGCCGCGGCTGCGACGCACACATACAGCACGCCGGCCGATGCCCAGCCCCACCACGGGATTCCCTTGAAGCTCTTCTGCACGTTCGCCCTCATCGAAGCCCGCAACCGCCCGCCCCGAACGATGCCCGGAACGACGCGCGCCGCGCGCCGGCTGGGCCGGCGGCGGCGCGTGCGAAGCGGCCGGCGCGACGGTGCGCGCGGCGGCGCGTCATCCGAAGTGTGCGATCAGGATCAGCGTGACCGTGACGACGATCGCGCCGCCGATACGCGTCGCGATCTGCGCGAACGGCATCAGCTGCATCCGGTTCGCGGCAGTCAGGATCGCGACGTCGCCGGTGCCGCCTTGCCCGCTATGGCAGGCGTTCACGATTGCGGTGTCGATAGGGTACATCTTCATCAGGCGGCCGACCACGAAACCGGTGCCCATCAGCGTCGCGACGGTCGACACGATCGTGACGACGTTGACGATCGTGAACGCGGCGGTCAGCTTGTCCCACGGCGTCATCGCGACGCCGATCGCGAACAGCAGCGGATACGTGACGGCGGTCGAGAAGAACTTGTAGACGACGAATGCGCCTTCCTGCAGCGGCGGGGACACCGCGCGCGCGAGCTTGACGAGCACGGCGAGGAACAGCATCGCGACCGGCGCGGGCAGGCCGAACAGCTTGTGCGCCATCAGGCCGACCAGGTACAGCGTGATGGCCGTGATGCCGGCGCCCGCGATGTGCGAGACGTCGACGTGGCCGCGGATCTCCTCGTTCTCGGGCGTCATGTCGCCCGATTCGCCGACCTGCAGGCGACCGTTGCCGGTCAGGTGCGGGAAGCGCTTGCCGAGCATGTCGAGCGCGCCCGACAGGATGATCGCGGTCAGGCTGCCGAGCATCACCGGCGGCAGCACCATCGCGAACATCTCGCCTTGCGGCAGGTGCATCAGTTCCGAGTAGCCGATCGACAGCGGAATCGCGCCTTCGCCGACGCCGCCTGCCATGATCGGCACGACGATGTACAGCAACGTGTGACGCGCGCCGAGGCCGAGTGCGGTGCCGACCGCCGTGCCGACGATCGCGGCCGCGACCGAACCGGCCGCGAGCGGGATGAAGATCTTCACGAAGCCCTGGATCAGCACGCGGCGATCCATGCTCAGGATGCTGCCGACGATGATCGACGCGATGAACAGGTACAGGAAGTTGGTCGACTTCGTGAACTCGACCGTCAGGTTCAGCACCGGCTTCGGCAGCACGTGGTAGTACGTGAGCGCCGACGGCACGAAGGTCGCAAAGATCGCCGCCGCGCCGATGTTGCGCAAGAGCGGCAGGCGCTTGCCCAGTTCCGCACAGGTGAAGCCGAAGAACGCGAGCACCGCGATCGCCATCGAGATCTCGCCGGGCACCTTGCCGGTCACCGAGAAGCCGACGATCAACGCGAGCAGGATGAAGTAGACGGGCAGCGGAATGATGCCGATGCGGATTTCCATCAGTTTCCACCAGCCTTCCGGCCAGAAGCGCTCGCGCGGGGCGGCGACGGCGTCGGAAACCGGCTCCGGATGGGACGGGGTATGGATTGAGGTCTGCAAGACGTGTCTCCTGATGTTGGAATGCCTGCATGGCTTCGCGGCATCGTGTGCCGTCTATTACGCAACCCCCGTGCCAGGAATCCGGCCTGCCGGAATATTTTTAATTCATTGATTTATAAGGTATTTGTTTCGTCTGCGGAAAGGGTGGCCCGACCGGCTGGCCGAGATTTCGGAATTCGCCCGGCGCCCAGGCCGAGATTTCGGCCAGGCGGCCGGCCGGGCGTCCGGTCAGGCCCCCGATCCAGCGTGGCCGCCCGCCATATCGCCGCACGCGATTTTCTTCGCACAATCGCTTCGTAGACCGCCCCCGCGCCGCTCTCTATCATCGGCTGATCCTTTTCCGACGCGTTTGACCCCTGTCCGGAGAACGCCCGCGCGTTCGCCGCGGCATCGCTCATCCGTCGATACCGTCTTTGGACAGGAGAGTGGTTTCCATGCTGCATGCCGTTTTTTCCGCCCGCTTTTCCGCCGGCCGCGTTGCGCGTCTGCTGGCCGCCACCCTGCTTGGCGTCGCGCTGCTCAATGGCGCGCAGGCCGACACCGCGCCGCTGAAGGTCGGCATCTCGACCAGCCCGCAGATCGAAGCGCTGAAGGTCGCCGCGAAGGAGGCGAAGGCGCAGGGGCTCGACGTGCGGATCGTCGAATTCACCGACTGGAATACGCCGAATGCGGCGCTCGCGAACAAGGACATCGACGTCAACTACTTCCAGCACCTCCCGTTCCTCGAGAACGCGAACAAGCAGGGCGGCTATAACTTCGTGTCGATCGCGCCCGGCACGATCATGAAGATCGGCCTCTATTCGAAGAAGGTGAAAAGCTTCAGCGAGCTGAAGGACGGCGCGAAGGTCGCGATCGCGAACGATCCGGTGAACGGCGGGCGCGGGCTGTTGCTGCTGCAGCGCGCGGGCTTGATCACGCTGAAGCCGGGCGCCGACTACCGCGCGACGACGCACGACATCGTCGCGAACCCGAAGCATCTGAAGATCATTCCGCTCGAAGCGTCGCAACTCGCCCGTTCGCTCGACGACGTCGATCTTGCGCAGGGCTACCCGAGCTTCATCAAGCTCGCCGGCACGACCGACCCGAATAGCGCGCTGCTGTTCGACGGCACCGAGAACAAGATCTTCGCGATCCAGTGGGTCGTGCGGCCGGACAGCGTGAACGACCCGCGCATCCGCAAGTTCATCGCGATCTACCAGCAGTCGCCGGCCGTGCGCAAGGCGCTCGACAACGCGTTCGGCTCGCTGTACGCGATCGCGTGGTGACGGAGGCGGGCATGACGACGGCGAACCGCAAGAAGATCCTGCTCAACGCGTTCAACATGAACTGCGTCGGGCACATCAACCACGGGCTGTGGACGCATCCGCGCGACCGCTCCGCGCACTACACCGATCTCGACTACTGGGCCGACCTCGCGAAGACGCTCGAGCGCGGCAAGTTCGACGGGATCTTCCTCGCGGACATCGTCGGCGTGTACGACGTATTCGGCGGCGGGCCCGACGCCGCGCTGCGCGAATCGGTGCAGGTGCCGGTCAACGATCCGCTGCTGCTCGTGCCCGCGATGGCGCAGGTCACGCGGCACCTCGGCTTCGGCGTGACCGCGAACCTGACCTACGAGCCGCCGTACCTGTTCGCGCGCCGCATGTCGACGCTCGATCATCTGACGAAAGGGCGCGTGGGCTGGAACATCGTCACCGGCTATCTCGACAGCGCCGCGCGCGGGATGGGCCTCGCGCAGCAGATCGGCCACGACGATCGCTACGAACGCGCGGACGACTACATGGACGTCGTCTACAAGCTGTGGGAACAGAGCTGGGACGACGATGCGGTGATCCGCGACGCACAGGCGCGCGTGTTCGCGCAGCCGGGCAAGGTGCGGCGCGTGAAGCACGACGGGCCGTTCTATTCGATCGATGCGATCCACCTGAGCGAACCGTCGCTGCAACGCACGCCGGTGCTGTACCAGGCCGGCTCGTCCGCCCGTGGCGTCGAGTTCGCGGGCCGTCACGCGGAATGCGTGTTCGTGAACGGGCAGAGCAAGGCCGCCGCGCGCGCGGCAGCACTCGACATCCGCGCGGCCGCCGCGCGGCAGGGGCGCGACCCGGCGTCGATCAGGATCTTCGCGGGGGTGAGCGTCGTGACGGCCGAGACCGAGCGGCTCGCGCGCGAGAAGTTCGACGAATACCGGCGCTACGCGAGCCCGGAAGCCGGCCTCGCGCATTTCGCGAGCTCGACCGGCATCGACTTTGCGAAGTACGGCCTCGACGAGCCGATCTCGTACGTGAAGACCGATTCGATCCAGTCGGCCGTCGACGCGATCTCGCGCAAGAGCACGACCGGCACGTGGACCGTGCGGCGGATGCTCGAACAGATGTCGCTCGGCGGCCGTTATGCGCCGATCGTCGGCTCGCCGTCGCAGGTCGCGGACGAGCTGCAGTCGTGGATCGACGAAACCGGCATCGACGGCTTCAACCTGACGCGCACCGTGATGCCCGAGTCGTTCGAGGATTTCGTCGACTGGGTCGTGCCCGAGTTGCAGAACCGCGGCGTCTACAAGGAAGACTACGATCCCGCGCCGACGCTGCGCGAGAAGCTGTTCGGCGCGGGTCCGCGCCTGCCCGCGTGGCACACGGGCGCGCAGTACCGGCCCGCTGCGGTGCCCGAACCCGCGCATCCCGCGCATGCCTGAACGTCACGGAGCGAAGCGATGACGCAATTGTTCGATACGCTGGGTTTCATCGACGCATCGGCCGCGGGTGCCGGCGCCACTGCCAGGGCGCATGACGAAGCGGCCGCGTCGGCCGAACCGGCCGGCGGAGTCGCCGTGTCGCTGGAGCAGGTCGGCAAGGTGTTCGCGACGCCGCGCGGCCAGGCCGCCGCGCTGCGCGACGTGACGCTCGACGTGCGGCGCGGCGAGGTATTCGGGATCATCGGCCGCAGCGGCGCCGGGAAGTCGACGTTGCTGCGGCTCGTGAACGGGCTCGAACGGCCGAGCTCGGGCCGCGTGCGCGTGCAGGGCGTCGACGTCGGCGCGCTCGACGAGGACGGGCTCGTCGCGCTGCGGCGTCGCACCGGCATGGTGTTCCAGCATTTCAACCTGCTGTCCGCGAAGACGGTGTTCGAGAATGTCGCGCTGCCGCTGAAGATCGCCGGCGTGCCGAAGGCCGAGCGCGTGCGCAAGGTCGAGGCGCTGCTCGAACTCGTCGGGCTCGCCGCGAAGCGCGACGCGTATCCGGCCAGCCTGTCGGGCGGGCAGAAGCAGCGCGTCGGCATTGCCCGCGCGCTCGTGCACGATCCCGAGGTGCTGCTGTGCGACGAGGCGACATCGGCGCTCGATCCGGAGACGACGCAGTCGATCCTCGCGCTGCTCGCCGACATCAACCGCCGCCTCGGGCTGACGATCGTGCTGATCACGCACGAGATGGAAGTGATCCGCGCGGTGTGCGACACGGTCGCGGTGATCGAACAGGGCGAAGTCGTCGAAACGGGCCCCGTGTGGCGCGTGTTCGGCGATCCGCGCCACGGCGCGACACGCGCGCTGCTCAGCACACTCGTGCACGACCTGCCGGCCGAACTGGCCGCGCGTGTGCAGCCGCTGCCCGATCAGGCCGCGCTGCCCGACGGCGCGCAGGTCGTGCTCGACGTCCGCTATACGGGCGAGAGCGGCGGCGAGCCGGATGTCGGCGCGCTCGCGGTGGCGCTCGGCGGTTCCGTGCGGTTCCTGCACGGCGGGATCGAGCGCATCCAGGGGCATGCGCAAGGGCGGCTCGTGATCGCGGCAGCGCCGCGCGCGGAGGACGCCGGCCAGCCGCCGGCCCGCGGCGGCGCGGTTGCCGCGCTGCTCGAACGCGCGCGCCGCCACGCGAATCATGCGGAGGTGCTCGGCTATGTTTGACCTCTGGTGGCCCGAACTGCTCGACGCGATCCGCGACACGCTGTCGATGGTCGCCGCGTCGGCCGCAATCGCGGCGCTGCTCGGCATCCCGCTCGCGGTGATCCTCGTGACGACCGCGCCCGGCGGCATCTATGCGCGGCGCGGCGTGAACGCGGTGCTCGGCGCGCTCGTCAACGTGTTCCGCTCGACACCGTTCATCATCCTGCTCGTCGCGCTGCTGCCGTTCACGCGCGTGCTGATCGGCACGACGATCGGCGTCTGGGCGGCCGTCGTGCCGCTGTCGATCGCCGCGATCCCGTTCTTCGCGCGGATCGCCGAGGTGAGCCTGCGCGAAGTCGATCGCGGGCTGATCGAGGCCGCGCTCGCGATGGGCGCGAAGCGCCGCCACATCGTCTGGCACGTGCTGCTGCCCGAAGCGTTGCCGGGCATGCTCGGCGGCTTCACGATCACCGTCGTCGCGCTGATCGGCTCGACCGCGATGGCGGGCGCCGTCGGCGCGGGCGGTCTCGGCGATCTTGCAATCCGCTATGGCTATCAGCGGTTCGACACGACCGTCATGGCGACCGTGATCGTGATCCTGATCGCACTCGTTTCGGCCGTGCAAATCACGGGCGACCGCCTGGTCCGACGCGTGACCCGGCGTACCTGAGCGGCGCCACAAGCGTCAGCTCGCTTCATTCATGATCCTGAGAGAAAGAACCCTATGACCTTGCCCATCGGCGCCCCGCGCGAATGGAACGGACAATTCGAGGAAGCGCTGTTTCTCGACGTGGCGCGACGCCATCGTCCGGGCTTCCCTGACAAGCTCGCCACGCCGCCGCGCGAGCCGCGCAACGACGACGAGCTGGCCGCCGTCGCCGATTACTACACGAAGATGGCGTCGCACGACCTGTTCATCGTGCAGGTCGTCGCGAAGGCGATCGACACGCTGTTTCGCGACGATCCGCATTTCCAGCTGATCCTGTCGCGCCAGCTCGGCGACGACGGCGCGCACGCGGTGATCGGCCGCGAACGCGTGACCGAACTGACGGGGCGTGATCCGCTGCCGGAAGTCGAGCGGCTCGTTGCCGCGCACTGGGCGCGCATCGGCGACATTGCGGTGCGCGACGTCGCGGGCTTTCTCGCGTTCGAATGGCATTACGAGCTGCACATCCTCGCGAAGCTGTGGATCCAGCGCAAGACCGGCCGCATCGGCGACAGCGCGATGCGCGAGCATGGCGAGAACCGGATCCGGCCGGACGAGGAGTGGCATCGCGTGCAGATCGTCCAGTGGTGGTTCGACACGTTGAAGGCGCTGCCGGCGGCGGAGCGCGACGCGCTGATCGATCGCGTGATCGCGGCCGACGAGGAAACGCAGGCGCGGCTCGACGATTATCTGCACGACGAGTACGCGCATACCGCACTGGTGTTCGGCGCGGATATCGCCGAATATCGTGCGATCTACGACGACTGGCGGCGCGAGATCCTGTCGCGGCTGACCGGCCGTCCGCTCGGCACGCTGGTGCCGCTGTCGGGCGCAACCGTTGAACAGGAAGCCATTGCATGAACGATCCACGCGGCCCGGCGACGCTGGCGCCGGATACCGATGCACCGGCCGTCGACCGCGAGGCGCTGGCACGCGCGATCGACGCGCTGCGCGCCACTGCCGCCGCGCGCGACCGCGCGGGCGGCCACGCGGCGCAGGAGAAGCAGTGGCTCGCCGATGCGGGCCTGCTGACGCTCGCGGTGCCGCGTGCGTTCGGCGGGCAGGAAGCCGCGTGGCCCGAGATCTACGAGGCGATCCGGCAGATCGCGCGCGTCGACAGCGCGCTCGCGCATCTCGTCGGGTTCCAGTGCCTGCAGGTGGTGAGCGTCGACGTGTGGGGCAGCCGCGCGCAGCGCGAACGCTATCTGCGCGGCACGGTCGACGAGCGCTGGTGGTGGGGCAATGCGGTCAATCCGCTCGATACGCGGCTCGTGGCCACGGCGACGCCCGACGGCGGCTACCGGCTCGATGGCGTGAAGGGCTTCTGTTCAGGCACGCGTGGCTCGCAGCGGATGACGGTGTCCGCGCTTGATCCGGACACCGGCCGCACCGTGTTCGGCGTGGTGCCGACCGATCGTCCGGGGATCACGGTCAATGAAGACTGGGATCCGATCGGCCAGCGCCAGACCGATAGCGGCAGCGTGCGCTTCGACGGCGTGACGCTCGCGGCGGACGAGGTGCTGCATCGTTCCGAGGCACCGCCGACACCGCGTGCGACGCTGCGCACGCTCGTGTCGCAGCTCGTGCTGACGAACCTGTTCGTCGGGCTCGCGGAAGGCGCGCTGGCGGAAGCGCGCGACTACGTGCTGAAGCATGGCCGCCCGTGGATCCAGTCGGAGGTCGAGCAGGCGAGCGACGATCCGTACACGCTGCAACGCTTCGGCGACATGCGTGTGCGGGCGATCGCCGCGGCGGCGCTGGCCGACCGCGCGGCCGCCGCGTTGCAGCGTGCCTGGGCGCGGCAGGATGCGCTGACGGCGGACGAGCGCGCCGAGGTGGCGCTCGCGGTATCGGAAGCGAAGATCGTCGCGCAGCGCGCGGCGCTCGAGAACGGCGAGGCGCTGTTCGACGCATGCGGCGCACGCGCGACGGCCGCGTCGCTCGGCCTCGACCGTTTCTGGCGGAATGCGCGCACGCATACGCTGCACGATCCGCTCGACTACCGGCTGCGCGATGTGGGCCGGTTCGCGTTGGCCGGGGAATTGCCGCCGGCGTCGCTCTATACGTGACGGATTGACACCGGAGCGGGCGTGGCCTGCTCCGGTGTCAATCCAACCGGATGGCTGGACGTTCAAAATGATATGTTATATCGTTGCGATACTATATATCATTCGATCCTCAACGTCCTCTACCGGAATCCCCCGATGAGCACCGTATTCCATCCGTCCACGCGGCTTCCCGTGACCGTCCTGTCCGGCTTCCTCGGCGCCGGCAAGACGACGCTGCTCAACCACATCCTGAACAATCGCGAGGGCCGGCGCGTCGCGGTTATCGTCAACGACATGTCCGAGGTCAACATCGACGCCGCGCTCGTGCGCGACGGCGGCGCGGGTCTGTCGCGAACCGACGAGAAGCTGATCGAGATGAGCAACGGCTGCATCTGCTGCACGCTGCGCGAGGATCTGCTGATCGAGGTCGACCGGCTCGCGCGCGAAGGGCGGTTCGACCAGCTCGTGATCGAATCGACCGGCATCTCGGAGCCGCTGCCGGTGGCCGAGACGTTCACGTTCGAAGGCGAGGACGGCCGCAGCCTCGGCGAAGTCGCGCGGCTCGACACGATGGTGACGGTGGTCGATGCATTCAATTTCCTGCGCGACTACGCATCGCGCGACAGCCTGCAGTCGCGCGGCGAATCGATGGGCGACGAGGATGCGCGCACGGTGGTCGATCTGCTGATCGACCAGATCGAGTTCTGCGACGTAATCGTGATCAACAAGATCGACCTGATCGACGCAAGCGCGCGCGAGCGGCTGGTCGCGCTGCTGCGCGGGCTGAATCCGCGGGCGCGGATCGAGATCGCCGAATTCGGCCAGGTGCCGCTCGAGCGCGTGCTCGACACGGGCCTGTTCGATTTCGACGCGGCGTCGCGCGCGCCGGGCTGGCTGCAGGAGATGCGCGGCACGCACACGCCCGAGACCGACGAATACGGAATTCGCAGCTTCGTCTATCGCGCGCGGCGGCCGTTCCATCCGCAGCGTTTCTTCGATCTCGTCGAAAGCGAATGGCCGGGCGTTGTCCGCTCGAAGGGGTTCTTCTGGCTCGCCACGCATCCGACCGTCGCCGGTTCGTGGTCGCAGGCCGGCGCGGTCGCGCGGCACGGGCCGGCCGGCTACTGGTGGGCGGCCGTGCCGCCCGAGCGCTGGCCGCAGGACGCGGAAGCCGTCGCGCAGATCCGCGCGCGCTGGGACGAGCACGTCGGCGACGCGCGGCAGGAACTCGTGATGATCGGCATGGACATGGACGAGCCCGCGCTGCGCGCACGCTTCGACGCGTGCCTGCTGACCGACGCCGAGATGGCCACCGGCCCCGAACACTGGACCACGTGGGACAACCCGTTTCGCGACTGGCCCTGACCTGAACGCGCTTCCTGCATCGATCCGGATGGAGAAGGCGCTCCACCGGATCCCCAGCATGAATGCACCCCTTCCCGATATTTCCCTGACCGATGCCGCGCCGGGCGGCTGCCCGCTCGAATGGGTCGGCATGCAGGGCATCGACCTGCCCGTCGCGGTGGCCGAGCCCGGCTGCCGGCGCGACGTGCATGCGCGCGCCGACGTGCAGGTCGATCTGCCCGCGCCGCACGTGAAGGGCATCCACATGTCGCGGCTGTACCGGCTGCTCGACGGGTTCGGCGATGGCGCGGCGCTGTCGCCGGCCGGCCTTCAGCGTGTGCTGCATGCGATGGTCGACAGCCATTGCGACTGCGATACGCGCAGTGCGCGGCTGCGGCTGCGCTTCGACCTGCTGGCACGCCGCGCCGCGCTGGTGACCGACGGGCTGGCCGGGTGGAAGGCTTATCCGGTCCGGATCGACGCGACGCTGGCCGGCTCCGGGTTCGAGCTGCGCGCACAGGTGACGGTCGTCTATTCGTCGACGTGCCCGTGCTCGGCCGCGCTGTCGCGGCACTGGGTCGAGCAGGCATTCCTGGCGGCGTTCGGCCGCGACGATCGCGTGGAGCCGGCGGCGGTCGCCGCGTGGCTGAGACGGCACGCGACGGCGGCCACGCCGCACAGCCAGCGCAGCGAAGCCGTCGTCAGCGTGGGGCTGCCCGCCGATGGCGCGACGCTGGGGCTGATCGACCTGATCGATCGCATCGAGCACGCGCTCGGCACACCGGTGCAGACGGCCGTCAAGCGCGCGGACGAACAGGCGTTCGCGGTGCTGAACGGCGGGAACCTGATGTTCGTCGAGGATGCCGCGCGCCGGGTCCGGGCCGCGCTGGATGGCCACGGCCACCATGCGAACCCGCGCGTGCACGTGCGCCATCTGGAAAGCCTTCATCCGCACGATGCGGTGGCCTGGGCCGCGCCGGTTCGCGAAGGCGTCGACGCATGCTGATCCGCAAGCTGTTCCGGTTCGAGAACGCGCACGTCGTGCGCGGCTGCAGCACGCGGCGCTGCTCGCATTCGATCCATGGCCATTCGTACCGCGTCGAGCTGCTGCTCGAAGCGCATGCGCTGGATCACGGGCAGATGATCTACGACTTCGGGCTGCTCAAGGGCGATGTGCGCGACCTGATCGACGCGTTCGACCATGCGGTGACGCTGTGGTCGGATGATGACCCCTGCTATGTCGAGAGCATGCGCCGGCATTCCGAACGCTGGGTGCTGCTGCCCGTGTCGCCGAGCGCCGAGCAGTTCTCGCGCGTGTTGTTTCGCCTCGTCGATGCGGCGCTGTCCTGCACCCGCATGTCGAACGGCGAAGCCGACGTGCGGCTGCATTCGGTCATCGTTCACGAGACCGAGACCGGTTACGCGCAATGTTTTCGCGACGATGCGTTCAACCCGCGCATGGGCCGCATCGACCTGGACGCGATCGTCTTCGCGCCGGCCATCGCCGGGCAGTGGCGCGATCCGGGCCTGTTCGAGCGGATCAAGCGCGGCCGCCCCATTTCAAGTCAGGCATCCTGATGATCAGAAAAAACCCGCGCGGCGACCTGCCGCAGATTCACCCGAGCGCATTCGTCGATCCGACTGCCATTCTGTGCGGGCGCGTGATCGTCGAGGAGAACGTGTTCATCGGCCCGTACGCGGTGATCCGCGCCGACGAAACCGATGGCGGCGGCCGGATCGCGCCGATCGTGATCGGTGCGCATTCGAACATCCAGGATGGCGTGGTGATCCATTCGAAGTCGGGCGCGAGCGTCACGATCGGCCGGCATACGTCGATCGCGCATCGCGCGATCGTCCACGGGCCGTGCAAGGTTGGTAACGGTGTGTTCGTCGGCTTCAACAGCGTGCTGTTCAACTGCACGATCGACGATGGCTGCGTGGTGCGCTACAACGCGGTCGTCGACGGTTGCCACCTGCCGCCGGGTTTCTACGTGCGTTCGACCGAGCGCATCGGGCCGGAAACCGATCTCGCCGCCTTGCCGCAGGTGACGGCCGACGCGAGCGATTTCTCCGAGGACGTCGCGCGCACGAACAATGCGCTGGTGCTGGGCTACAAGCACATCCAGAACGAGTTCTGAGTCATGGATTCCATTCGACGCGAAGGGGGCGCAAGCGACGCGCTGCAGCGACGTCACGCCGGCCTGCTCGTGCACGGCGGCACGGCGATGACGCCCAACGGCCCGGAACGGATCGACGTCGCATGCGCGGATGGCCGTGTCGTCGCGCTGGGCGCGTTGCACGGCACCTGGAGCGCCGATGTCCTGCTGAATGCCGGCGGCCTGCATGTGCTGCCGGGCGTCGTCGACAGCCAGGTGCATTTCCGCGAACCGGGCCTCACGCACAAGGAGACCCTCGAGGCCGGCACGCGCGGCGCGGTGCTCGGCGGCGTCACGACGGTCTTCGAGATGCCCAACACGCATCCGCTGACGCTGACCGCGCAGGACCTGCAGGCCAAGCTGGATCTCGCGCGCGGCCGTGCGTGGTGCGACTACGCGTTCTACCTCGGCGGTTCGGCCGCGAACGCCGAACGGCTGCCGGTGCTCGAGAACCTGCCGGGCTGCGCGGGCGTGAAGGTCTTCATGGGCAGTTCGTTCGGCGACCTGCTGGCCGACGACGATGCCGTGTTGCGCCGGATCGTGCGCAACGGGCGGCGGCGCATGGCCGTGCATGCGGAAGACGAGGCGCGGCTGCGCGAACGCCGGGCGCTCGTGGAGGCGAGCGGCGACGTGCGTGATCATCATCGCTGGCGCGACGTGCAAAGCGCACTGGCCGCGACACGGCGCATCGTCGGGCTGGCCGCCGATGCGGGCCGCCGATTGCATGTGCTGCACGTGTCCACTGCCGAGGAAATGGCGTTCCTGGCGCGGCATCGGCATCGCGTGACGGTCGAGGTCACGCCGCATCACCTGAGCCTGCACGCGCCCGATTGCTACGAGCGGCTCGGCACGTTCGCGCAGATGAATCCGCCGGTACGCGAACGGCATCATCAGGACGCGCTGTGGCAGGCCATTCGCGATGGCATGGTCGACGTGATCGGCAGCGATCACGCGCCGCATACGCGCGATGAAAAGCGCCGGCCCTATCCGCAGTCGCCGAGCGGGATGACCGGCGTGCAGACGCTGCTGCCGCTGCTGCTCGATCACGTGCATGCGGGCCGCCTGAGCCTCGCGCGGCTGGTCGACCTGACCAGCGCCGGGCCGGCGCGGATCTTCGGCATCGCGGGGAAGGGGCGGATTGCGGTGGGCTACGACGCCGATTTCAGCATCGTCGACTTGCGCGCGCGCCGCATCATCCGCGACGAATGGATCGCCAGCATGAGCGGCTGGACGCCGTACGACGGGTGCGCGGTCACGGGCTGGCCCGTGCATACGGTCGTGCGCGGGCAGGTCGTCGTGCGCGATGGTGCGCTGAACGGACAGCCGGTCGGGGAGGCCGTCACGTTCCAGGAGGTGACGACGTAGCGTTGCACGTTCATTGCGCGCGATTCCGGAGGCGGGTGTAGACGGTGCCCGAAGGCGCCTGCACGACCGAGGTGTCGTCGGCGATCGTGCCGTCCGACTTGCTGACGGCCGGCTGGCCCGGTGCAGGCGTGAAGACCCAGGCGCCGGGATATTTGTCGCGGAGTCCGCGCCGGGCAGACGAAACCCCGGTTCCGGCTGGGTAGGTGATGTCGCCGACGGTGGCTGCGTGTGCCAGGGTAGTGGAGTCGAAGGCGAGCACGCGATGTTGCCGGTCGAGATTCAGTATCGGGTGCCGCAAAGATAGCCTGTCCAGTTCGAACACGGCGCCGTCGGCAACATCGACGCGCCAATAGTCGTTGTCGTGCAGGCCGTCGCCATAAGTGGTCGTGCTCCTCATCAGGGTCGAGCCGGCCGGGATGACCGAGTCGCCTGCCCGGTTGCCTTCGGCCAGACGGCACAGCCAGAGCGTTTTGATTCGCGCATCGTTGCGCAGGACGATTCTCATCGGTTCGCCGCCGGCATCGCACGTCCAGCCGTCGAGTGTCCGGGGGCCGGTGATGGCAAGCGCCAGCGCAGTGAGCATGGTGGGGTGCTGGTTGTTCCACGGTGCTTCATCGTCGAATTCCGACCCGGCCGTCAGCGCCACGGCGGGTATTCCGTAGACGCTGACCGCGTGCGGAAATTCGGCGGCCGTGAGCGACGCCATGTCGCCCGCGGTATAGAGCGACAGTCTGGTCGCGGGCGGCATGTCGATACCCAGCAGGTGGGTGGACTTTTCGAGTAACGGATGCTTGGCGGCCTCCGTCTTTCTGGATTCCAGCTCGATCTGCAGATAGCCGACGGCCATCGCAACAAACAGGCTGCCCGCCCAGCACAGCACGCCGAGCAAAACGGACCAGCGGATCCGATGCGCGCCAAACGCTCGCCGTGCGCGTGGAAACACGGCCAGCGCGACGGCCCAGGCCAGCACCGATACGGCGGCCAGAAACGAAATGCCGAGAACGATGAAGAAGGCGCCGGAGAAAATCGGAGCGGGAATCATCGGAAGCGCGAACGGCTGAATGGAATCATTGTTGGAATTGTCCCGACGCCGCGGGACATGCCGGCATCGTCAGGTGAAGGTCGCTGCCACACGTGCGGCCCTCGGTGGCGAACGATACTTCAAGGTCTGATGCGATTGGCGCACATTGTAGTGTTCAAACGCGATTGTCCGGCGAGAGCCGCGTGCACATCCGGCACGTTCGGTCACTACGCGGGCAACAACTACCCCGGCAACGCGTCCGCCAGCGCCCGCATCGCGTCCACCGTCTCCGGGTTCGCCGGAAAGAACGCCTCGATCGCGAGTTCCGACAGCGTCACGTCGACCGGTGTGCCGAACACGGTCGTCGTGCTGAAGAACGTCAGTTCGCCGGCCGCCGTGCGCAGCCGCAGCGGCACGGCGATATCCGCGAAGTCGGTGCGCGTGTGCGTGTCGTCGGGCTGGCCGGCCGGCGCCGGATACGCGGCGAGTTCGTCGCGCAGCGTGTGCAGCGTGCGGTCGCCGCTCGCATCGATCTGCCGCTGCAACCGATGCAGGATGTGTGCGCGCCATTCATGCCAGTTGACGATCTGCGACGCGAGGCCGTCCGGATGCAGGCTCAGCCGCAGCACGTTGACGGGCGGCTGCAGCAGCGCCGGGTCGGCCTGCGCGACCAGCGCGCCGAGCATCCGGTTCGCGGCGAGCAGCGTCCAGTGGCGGTCCACGGCGAGCGCCGGGTAGGGCTCATGGCCGCGCAGCACGGCTTCGACCGCATGGCGCGCGGCATCCAGTTGCGGATCCGAAAACGGCCGTTCGCGGAACAGCGGCGCGAAGCCGGCCGCGACGAGCAGCGCATTGCGTTCGCGCAGCGGCACGTCGAGACGCTCCGCGAGATGCAGCACCATTTCGCGGCTCGGCTGCGCGCGGCCCGATTCGACGAAGCTCAGGTGGCGCGCGGAGACTTCCGCGTCGAGCGCGAGCGCCATCTGGCTCAGGCGCCGGCGTTGCCGCCACGTGCGCAGCAGCGGGCCGATGCCGGCCGCGCGGCCGGCGGACGGGGAGGGCGAATGGAGGGCGGCGGTCGGGTTCATGCAGCAGATGATAGGCAATCCCGCGCACCTTGGGCATTACCTGCGACGTAAGCATCGCGCCGTTCCCCGGGTGCGTCACCGCGCTGCGTTACCATAGCCCCCGTGCCAACTGAGAGACGACGCCGGACCCGCGATTGAAAGCGCCTGGGCCGGTGCCGTGCATATTTACGACAAGGCATTCCAGGGGAATCCAACAATGAAAAAACTTGCCGTCCGGCTCGCCTGCGTGGCGACGCTTGCATTCGCCGCGACCACCGGCCACGCGCAGACCGAAGCTGCGCAGGTGGAAATGCGGGCCGCCGCCGCGGCCGCCAACGACGCGGTCGTGAAGGGCCCGACCGATATCGACGTGAAACACGAAGCCGTGCTGAAGCTGAAGGCCGGCGAATCGTTCGTGCCGGCCGCCGAAGCCGGCCGCTACCTGCGCTCGATGGGCAACTCGATCGACGAAACCAAGCTGGTCGGCCTCGTGCTGCCCGACGATCCCGATGCCGACTGGATCTCGGTCGTGTCGTTCGAGCCGAGCGGCTATATCCGCGACGACGACGCGAAGGACTGGAAGCCCGACGAGCTGCTGAAGAGCCTGCAGTCCGGCACCGAGGAAGACAACCCGGGGCGCAAGGAGCGCGGCCTGCCGGAAACCGAGGTGGTCGGCTGGGCGAAGGCGCCCGCGTACGACGCGGCCACGCACCGGCTCGTGTGGTCCGCGATCATCCGCGACAAGGGCGCGGCCCCGAACGCCGAGAACGACGGCGTGAACTACCGGACGCTCGTGCTCGGCCGCGACGGCTACCTGTCGCTGACGATGGCGTCGACGCTCGCCGACCTGCCGAAATACAAGGGGGCGGCCGACGAGCTGCTGTCGAGCATCAGCTTCAACGACGGCAAGCGCTACGCCGATTTCAACAAGTCGACCGACCACGTCGCCGAGTACGGCCTCGCGGCGCTGATCGTCGGCGTCGGCGCGAAGAAGCTCGGGCTGCTCGCGCTGATCGGCGCGTTCGCGGTGAAGTTCTTCAAGGTCGGCGCGGTCGCGCTGCTGGCCGGCGGCGCGGCGCTGAAGCGCTTCTTCGGGCGCAAGCCGAAGGCGGCCGCGGTACCGGCCGTCGCCGACGCATCCGGCGCATCCGGCGCGGAGCGCAAGGAATGACGAAGCTGTTGCTGCTGATCTTCGGCGGCCTCAAGCTCGGCAAGGTGCTCGTATCGGCGGGCACCATGCTGGCCTCGCTCGCGGTCTACGCGCTGTTCTACGGCTGGCGGTTCGCGGCCGGTTTCGTTGCGCTGCTGCTGGTGCACGAGGCCGGCCACTACATCGCCGCGCAGCGGCGCGGGCTCGACGTCGGGCTGCCGACTTTCATCCCGTTCGTCGGCGCGTGGATCCAGTTGAAGGAGATGCCGCACGACGCGGAAACCGAGGCGTACGTTGGGCTCGCCGGGCCGTTCGTCGGCACGCTCGGCGCGCTGGCCTGCTACGCGGCTGCACGCCACTACGACAGCAACCTGCTGCTCGCGCTGTCGTACACGGGCTTCTTCCTCAATCTGTTCAACATGATTCCGCTGTCGCCGTTCGACGGCGGGCGGATCACCGCGGTGCTGTCGCCGCGCATCTGGTTCGCGGGCGTGCCCGTGCTGATCGCGCTGTTCGTGTATCGCCCGAGCCCGCTGCTGATCGTGATGGCGATCCTCGCGCTGCCGCAGTTGAAGCGCGCGTGGCGCTACGATCCCGACGCGCCGGAGAACCGCGTGTACTACGCGACGTCGATCGAGACGAAGACGACGTACGCGCTCTGCTACGTCGGCCTGCTCGCGTTTCTCGCGTTGATGACGTCCGGCGTGCACGACATGCTGCGCGTCGCGCATTCGTCGATCTGATACCCGGGACCTGATGCAACCACGGCGGCCGTTTTTACGTGGCCGCCGTGGTTTTGTGTCGAAGTTGAACGTCAGGTGTCGCGATGACGCAGTTCGACACGCCTGATGTCCTTCACGATCACGAGATAGCTGAACACGGTGACGAGCGCGTTCAACCCGACGAACACAAGTGCGCCGTTGAACGAGCCGCTCGCGCCGACGAGGTAGCCGATCGTGATCGGCGCGACGATGCCCGCCGTGTTGCCGAACATGTTGAACAGGCTGCCCGACAGGCCGATCGCTTCCTTCGGTGCGGTATCCGCGACGACGGCCCAGCCGAGCGAGCCGATCCCCTTGCCGAAGAACGACACGGCCATCAGCACGATCACCAGCACTTCGCTGTCGACGTAATTGCAGCCGATGATGACCATCGACAGCGCCATCCCGCCGACGATCGGGATCTTGCGCGCGAGCGTGAGCGACACGCCGCGGCGGATCAGCCCGTCCGACAGCATCCCGCCGAGCACGCCGCCGAGGAACCCGCAGATCGCGGGCAGCGAGGTCATGAAGCCGGCTTTCAGCAGCGACATTCCGCGCGCCTGCACGAGGTAGATCGGGAACCACGTGAGGAAGAAGTAGGTGAGCACGTTCACGCAGTACTGGCCGAGGTACACGCCGATCAGCATCCGGTTCGACAGCAACTGGCGCACGTAGTACCAGCCGGCCACGCGGCTGCCTTCCCGGCGCGCGCCGTTGCTGCCGCGCGCGGCGGTGCGCACCAGTCCGCCGCCCTGCTCGATGTGCTCGAGTTCTGCGCGGTTCACGGCCGGATGGTCGGCCGGGTCCTTCATGACCCGCAGCCACAGGAACGCGAGCGCGATGCCCGCGAGACCGAGCCACAGGTACACCTGGTGCCAGCCATACGCGTGCGTGAGCCACGCCATCAGCGGCGAGAACACCACGGCCGCGAAGTACTGCGCGGCGTTGAAGATCGCCGACGCGGTGCCGCGCTCGGCGGTCGGGAACCAGCTTGCGACGACCTTCGCGTTCGCGGGAAATGCGGGGGCTTCGGCGATGCCGACCGCGAAGCGCATCGCGAACAGCGCGGCGACCGCGAACGCGGCGCTGCCGCCGAGGCCGATCGTGCTCTGCAGCAGCGTGAACGCCGACCACAGGAAGATGCTGGCTGCATAGACGCGGCGCGCGCCGAAGCGATCGAGCAGCCAGCCGCTCGGCAGTTGCGCGAGCACGTACGCCCAGCTGAACGCCGAGAAGATGTAGCCCATCGTCACCGGATCGATGCCGAATGCCTTGCGGATCGGCGTGCCGGTGATCGACAGCGTCGCGCGGTCCGCGTAGTTGAGCGTCGTGACGACGAACAGCATCGCCAGGATCCAGTAGCGCACGGCGGTCCGGCGCGCGGTGCGCGCGAGGTCGAGCGGCAGGTCGCGTGGGGAGGTCTGATTAGGCACTTTGATGTACGTCGTCGTATGACATGGCGGCAGTTTATCGGCAATAATCAGACGCAGAAACCTCGGGTTTTCCCTCTGAGAGATGACGTGAAATGGTAAAAATCCCGGGGAATATCCTGTGATACAAGGATTTCGCGCGCATCGGCGCCGGTCCGGCGGTTGGCGTGAATATTGATGTTTGGTGGGCGGACATCATATCTGTTGGGCTACAATGAGCAACCTATTCCCGAACCACGGAGCACACCCCATGCAACTGACAGGAGAGATGCTGATCGGCGCCGACGCGGTGGCCGGCTCGGCCGGCACCTTGCACGCGTTCGACCCGACGAAGGGCGCGCCGATCGACGCACCGGCGTTCGGCATCGCGACGCAGGCCGACGTCGACCGCGCGTGCGAACTCGCACGCGACGCGTTCGATGCGTACCGCTCGCAGCCGCTCGCGGCCCGCGCCGCGTTTCTCGACGCGATCGCGGATGAAATCGTCGCGCTCGGCGACGCGCTGATCGAGCGCGCGCACGCCGAAACGGGTCTGCCCGTCGCGCGGCTGCAGGGCGAGCGCGGCCGCACCGTCGGCCAGCTCCGGCTGTTCGCGCGCGTCGTGCGCGACGGGCGTTTCCTCGCCGCGTCGATCGATCCCGCGCAGCCCGAGCGCACGCCGCTGCCGCGTTCGGACCTGCGGCTGCAGAAAGTCGGGCTCGGCCCCGTCGTCGTATTTGGTGCGAGCAATTTCCCGCTCGCGTTCTCGGTGGCTGGCGGCGATACGGCCTCGGCGCTCGCGGCCGGCTGCCCGGTGATCGTGAAGGCGCACGAAGCGCACCTCGGCACGTCCGAGCTGGTCGGCCGCGCGATCCGCGCCGCCGTCGTGAAAACCGGCATGCCGGACGGCGTGTTCTCGCTGCTGGTCGGCCCCGGCCGCGTGATCGGTGCGCCGCTGGTCGGCCATCCGGCGGTCCAGGCGGTCGGCTTCACCGGTTCGCGGCAGGGCGGCATGGCGCTCGTGCAGATCGCGAACGCGCGCCCGCAGCCGATTCCCGTGTACGCGGAAATGAGCAGCATCAACCCGGTCGTGCTGTTCCCGGCGGCGCTCGCCGCGCGCGGCGACGCGATCGCAACGGGCTTCGTCGATTCGCTGACGCTCGGCGTCGGCCAGTTCTGCACGAACCCGGGCCTCGTGCTCGCGATCGGCGGCCCCGATCTCGACCGCTTCGAAACTGTTGCCGCGCAGGCGCTCGCGAAGAAGCCGGCCGGCGTGATGCTCACGCGCGGCATTGCCGATGCGTATCGCAACGGCCGCGGCAAGCTGGCCGAGTTGCCGGGCGTGCGCGAAATCGGCGCGGGCGAGGCGGCGCAGACCGACTGCCAGGCCGGCGGCGCGTTGTACGAAGTCGGCGCGCAGGCGTTCCTGGCCGAGCCGGCATTCAGCCACGAGGTATTCGGGCCGGCGTCGCTGATCGTGCGCTGCCGTGATCTCGACGAGGTCGCGCGCGTGCTCGAAGCGCTCGAGGGCCAGTTGACGGCCACGCTGCAGATGGACGCCGACGACAAGCCGCTCGCGCGCCGGCTGCTGCCGATCCTTGAACGCAAGGCCGGGCGCCTGCTCGTGAACGGCTATCCGACCGGCGTCGAGGTGTGCGACGCAATGGTGCACGGCGGGCCGTTCCCCGCGACGTCGAACCCGGCCGTCACGTCGGTCGGTGCGACGGCGATCGAGCGTTTCCTGCGGCCCGTGTGCTACCAGGATTTCCCGGACGATCTGCTGCCGGAAGGGTTGCAGGAGAAGAACCCGCTCGGGATTCCGCGGCTGCGGGACGGGAAGGCGGAGTGACGTGCAGCGGCCTGGCGGCAATCGCCGGGCCGCGTGCCGAATGGACGAAAGCGGAGGCGGCCGACTGGCCGTCTCCGTTTTTTTCAACGTGCCTTCCGTGGCGCCGGAATTTCTCCTACAGTAGCGAAGCCTCGGGCCGCCCGGCCCGCAGGCGAAGCCTGAGAGCGCGAGAAAAAGTCCAAGAGGGTACTGAATCCATGAACATCAACAAGCGTGGCGACCACCTGTTCGCGGCCGGATTGTGGAAGGCGATCGGCGATGTCGCGAAATCCGTGCGCACCCAGGTCGGCCAATACAGCGAAGGGCGCGTGCTCGCGAATGCGCTGCTGGAATTCCAGCGCGAC
Source organism: Burkholderia puraquae (assembly GCF_002099195.1). Lineage (GTDB taxonomy): Bacteria > Pseudomonadota > Gammaproteobacteria > Burkholderiales > Burkholderiaceae > Burkholderia > Burkholderia puraquae. The sequence goes on from NZ_NBYX01000030.1 coordinate 53,345, forward strand.
CTCGGCGGCAGCGAATTCGACGTGACGATCAACCAGGGGCGGCTCGTCACGGGCGCCGACGCGCATTCGCTCGTGTTCGGGCAGGCCGTTCGCCGTTTCCGCCAGGACATGGAAGCGCTGGTGTTCGCGCTCCAGTACCGGCGCAGCATCGACGAACGCGACCCGAGCCTGCGCACCGACGCGCTGATCCAGGCGAACAGCCAGCTCGCGACTGCGAAGCAGTCGGCGACGATCACGGTCGGCCGGTTCTTCGATGCGGTTGTCGACCGCGATGTGCTCGGGCAAATCCTCGACGGCGAATCGAATGCGCGCGCGCGGGCGGGCACGCAGGGGCAGATCGAGGCGACGCGGGTCAGGCTCGCGAACGTGCGTCACCGGATCGTCGGGATCATCACGCAGATGTGACGGCGGCGGCGCGCATCGCGGCGGATGCATGCGCCATCGCGGAGAGGATACAAACGGTCGCGGCCGGCAAGCGCCGGCCGCGATGCAACACTGCCGGCCGCGGCGCCGATGAAGGCCCGCGCCGCCGGCCGCGCCCGCTTACTGCGGGCCCATCTTCCTGATCAGCACGTCGAGCTCCGCCACTTCGTCGTCGTTGAGGTCGACGAGCGGTGCGCGCACCGGGCCCGCGTCGTGGCCGACGAGCTTCGCACCCGCCTTCACGATGCTGACCGCATAGCCCGCGCGGCGATTGCGGATCTTCAGGTACGGCAGGAAGAACTCGTCGATCAGGCGGCCGACCGTGGCGTGGTCGTCCTTCGCGATCGCTTCGTAGAATGCCATCGCCGTCTTCGGGATGAAGTTGAACACGGCCGACGAATACACCGGCACGCCGAGTGCCTTGTACGCGGCGGCATAGACTTCGGCCGTCGGCAGGCCGCCGAGGTACGCGAAGCGGTCGCCGAGGCGGCGGCGAATCGTCACCATGCTCTCGATTTCGCCGACGCCGTCCTTGAAGCCGATCAGGTTCGGGCAACGGTCGGCGAGGCGCTCGAGCATGTCGGCGTTCAGCTTCGAATTCGCGCGGTTGTACACCACGACGCCGATCTTCAGGGCGCGGCACACCTGCTCGACGTGGTCGGCGATCCCTTCCTGGCTTGCTTCGGTCAGGTAATGCGGCATCAGCAGCACGCCGCTCGCGCCGAGGCGCTCGGCCTCCTGCGCATATTCGATCGCGACGCGCGTCGCGCCGCCCGCGCCGGCGAGGATCGGCACCTTGCCCTTGCAGGTTTCCGTCGCGACGCGGATCACGTCCGAATACTCGCGCTGCGTGAGCGAGAAGAATTCGCCGGTGCCGCCGGCCGCGAACAGCGCGCTCGCGCCGTACGGCGCCAGCCATTCCAGGCGTTCCGCGTAGGTGGACGGGCGGAAGCTGCCGTCGGCGTCGAAATCCGTCAGCGGAAACGACAGCAGGCCGTGAGAGATGATCTGTTTGAGTTCTTGCGGTGAAGTCATGGTTGGGTCGTCCGTCTAGCGCGAGTGCTGGGTTCGTCGGGAACGGCATACGAGCCACATTGGCGATGTCGTTGTATGTCATCGTACAACGAGGGGAAGGGGGACGCAAGCGGTTTGCGGCTGCTTAAATAGTAGGGTCTTTCCGGATAAGGGTTTACGCAGCATCGCGGCCTGGGGTTGAATGTCGTATGATGACTAACGATATGGTCGATAGCTTCCAGGAATTCCGATGACTGCTTCCCCGCTCTACATCCGCGTGCATCCCGACGACAACGTCGCGATCGTCGTCAACGACGGCGGCTTGCCCGAGGGCGCGACGTTCGCCGACGGGCTGACGCTGCGCGAAGGCGTGCCGCAGGGGCACAAGGTCGCGCTGGTCGATCTCGCGGCCGGCGATCCGATCGTCCGCTACAACGTGGTGATCGGCTATGCGCTGGTCGAGCTGCGGCGCGGCAGCTGGGTCAACGAGCGCACGATGCGCATGCCCGAGCCGCCGGGTCTCGACGACCTGCCGCTCGCGACGCGCGCCGCGCCGCCGCTGCCGCCGCTCGAAGGTTATACGTTCGAAGGCTTCCGCAATGCCGACGGCTCGGTCGGTACGCGCAACATCCTCGCGATCACGACGACCGTGCAGTGCGTGTCGGGCGTGGTCGAGCACGCGGTGAAGCGGATCAAGGCCGAACTGCTGCCGCGCTATCCGAACGTCGACGACGTGGTCGGGCTCGAGCACACGTACGGCTGCGGCGTCGCGATCGACGCGCCCGACGCCGACATCCCGATCCGCACACTCCGCAACATCAGCCTGAATCCGAACTTCGGCGGCGAGGTGATGACCGTGAGCCTCGGCTGCGAGAAGCTGCAGCCCGAGCGCCTGCTGCCGCCCGGCACGATTCCGGTGGCCGCCGATGGCGCGACCGACAACGGCGGTGTCGTGTGCCTGCAGGATGCCGCGCACGTCGGCTTCAACTCGATGATCGACTCGATCATGAAGATGGCCGAACCGCATCTCGAGCGGCTCAACCGCCGCCGCCGCGAGACGTGCCCTGCGTCGGATCTCGTCGTCGGCGTGCAGTGCGGCGGCAGCGACGCGTTCTCGGGGCTCACCGCGAACCCGGCCGTCGGCTTCGCGGCCGACCTGCTGGTGCGCGCGGGCGCGACGATCATGTTCTCCGAGGTGACGGAAGTGCGCGATGGCGTCGCGCAGCTCACGTCGCGCGCGGCGAACGAGGACGTTGCACGCGAGATCATCCGCGAGATGGACTGGTACGACCGCTACCTGCAGCGCGGTCGCGTCGACCGCAGCGCGAACACGACGCCCGGCAACAAGAAGGGCGGCCTGTCGAACATCGTCGAGAAGGCGATGGGGTCGATCGTGAAGTCGGGCAGCGCGCCGATCGCCGGCGTCGTGCGTCCCGGCGATCGCGCGAAGCAGAAGGGGCTGCTGTACGCGGCGACACCCGCGAGCGACTTCATCTGCGGCACGCTGCAGCTCGCGGCCGGGATGAACCTGCACATTTTCACGACCGGGCGCGGCACGCCGTACGGTCTCGCACAGGTGCCGGTGATCAAGGTCGCGACGCGCAGCGACCTCGCGCGCCGCTGGCACGACCTGATGGATCTCGATGCGGGACAGATCGCGACCGGCGCGGCCACGATCGAGGACACCGGCTGGGAACTGTTCCGGCTGATGCTCGACGTCGCGAGCGGCAAGCGCCGCACGTGGGCCGAGCAATGGAAACTCGCGAATGCGCTGACGCTGTTCAATCCGGCGCCGGTGACCTGACGCATCGGGTCGGAGCGGCAGACGATACGGGCGCCCGAGGGCGCCCGTTTTCATTGCGGCGGCGCAAACGTCGGCGGGATACCCGCGATGCGGAGAACCGGCTTCATGGCGGGGCACGTCCGGAGTGCGGAGCGGCCCTCCGGCTCGACGCGACCGACGCGACCGGCGCGATTTCCTTACCTTGTACGTAATCGACCGCCCGCGCGAGGCCGGCGACGATGACTGCACGCGAATACGAAACACGCCATGTTCGCGACATCGTCCTCTCATCGACACAAGGAGCCTCGCCATGAACACCACCCAGTCCGCATCGTCCGTTCACGCCGACCTGATCGACCGCTACTTCGACGCGTGGAACGAACCCGACGTCGCGCGCCGCCGCGCGCTGATCGATGCGACCTACGCGAGCGACGCGGCCTATCGCGATCCGCTGATGGCCGGCGACGGCCACGCCGGCATCGACGCGATGATCGCGGCCGTGCAGGCGCGCTTCCCTGCGTTCCGCTTCCGCCGCACGACCGACGTCGACGGGTTCGGCCAGCACCTGCGGTTCTCGTGGGCGCTCGTGTCGCCCGACGGCGCGGCGATCGTGAAGGGTTCGGACTTCGGCACCGTCGACGCGTCGGGCCGCCTCGCGTCGGTCACGGGTTTCATCGACGAAATGCCGGCCGCGGCGTCGTGATGCGAGCGAAGCACGCGCAGCGGCCACCGGGATCGGGTAACGTTATGCGGTTCGTTCCTGATCCCGGAGACTACCCGCATGCTGAAGAATCTCGACCCGCTGCTGCACGCCGACATCCTGCACACGCTACGCGCGATGGGCCACGGTGACGAAATCGCGATCTGCGACGCGAATTTCCCGGCGGAGTCCGTCGCGGAGCACACCGTGGTCGGCCGCGCATTGCGGATCGACGGCGCCGATTCGGCGCGCGTCGTCCGTGCGGTGCTGTCCGTGCTGCCGCTCGACACGTTCGTCGACACGCCTGCGTGGCGGATGGAAGTCGTCGGCGATGCGGCGGCGGTGCCGCCCGTGCAGCGCGAGGTGCAGGCCGAGATCGACCGCGCCGAAGGGCGCGCGGTGCCGCTCGCGGGCATCGATCGGTTTGCGTTCTACGAGCGCGCGCAGCAGACCTACGCGGTGATCGTCACCGGCGAGCTGCGCGGCTACGGCTGCTTCATCTTCAAGAAGGGCGTGTTGTTGAGCGACGCGGGCTAAACGCCTTTTCCATGCCGCTGCCTTCGGGTCGCGCGGCCGCCGCCGTGTAAAGATTTGCTACAACCTTTTTCTTGGACACGGCCGAAACTCTGTCTATGCTGGCCCATTTGCCGCGGGCCCCGCAGGGCCGCGCGGCGCCGAGCTGTCCGGGCGTGCCCGGGCGGCCGGCCGAATTGCATACGAGGAGAGAGGCATGACGCGTTCCGTCGATTCCGGCGTCATTTTTTTCGCGCGCCTGGCGCTGGCGGCGTTGTTCCTGTGGGGTGGCGTGATGAAGCTGCTCGGCTATGGCGATTTCATCGGTTATCTGCATGGGCTGAACGTGCCGTATCCGCAGGTGATCGGGCCGATCGTCGTCGCGATCGAGGGGCTCGGCGGGCTGCTGCTGATCGTCGGCTACAAGGTGAAGCCGCTTGCGTTGCTGATGGCGTTCTACACGGTCGCGACCGCGATGGTCGGGCACAATTTCTGGGACGCGACGGACGCCGCGGTCCAGCACGACATGGTGATCCATTTCTGGAAGAACGTCGCGATCGCCGGTGGGTTCCTGCTGCTGTTCGTCACCGGCGCCGGCGGCGCGAGCATCGACGGCCTGCGCCGGCCGAGTTCGTCGTACGGCAGCCTGCGCTGAGCACACACACGCACGCCGTTGCCGTTGCGCTGAAGCAAAGTAAAAGGGCCGAATCCCGCGGGATTCGGCCCTTTGTTCATGGCGCGAGTGCGCGCGCCGGCGCTCAGTGCGAGGCCTTCACGTCCTTCGCATCCTTCGAGAACTGCACGGCGACTGCGCCGAGCACGCAGATCGTGGCGACGTACACCACCGGCGCGAGCGGATTCGACTTCATCATCAGCGACACGATCACCGGCGTGAGGCCGCCGAAGATCGCATACGCGACGTTGTACGAGAACGAGATGCCCGAGAAGCGCACGACGGCCGGGAAGCTCTTGACCATCACGAACGGCACCGCGCCGATCGTACCGACCATGAAGCCCGCGATCCCGTAGTAGAGCGGGAGCGTCGACGCGTCGGCTGCCACCTGCACGAACAGCAGGTAGTAGCACGCGGCCAGCCCGATGCCGCCGATGCCGAGCACACGCTTCGCGCCGATCCAGCCCGCGAGCGAACCCGCGGTGATGCAGCCGGCCGTCAGGCACAGCGTCGCGACGCTATTCGCGAACAGCGTCGTCGCGGGCGTCAGGTGGAACTGCTTCTGCAGCAGCGCGGGCGTCATCAGGATCACGACGACGATCGCGGCCGACAGCATCCACGTGAGCAGCATCGACACGATCACCGCGCGGCCGTGGTCGCGCAGCACGGCCTTCAGCGGAATCTCGGCCGCGAGCGCCTTCTTCGCCTTCATCTCGGCGAACACCGGCGTCTCATGCAGCCAGCGGCGCAGGTACACGGAGAACAGGCCGAACACGCCGCCGAGCAGGAACGGGATGCGCCACGCGAACGCGCCGACTTCGGCGGTCGAGTAACGGCTGTTGATGCCGGCGGCGACGAGCGAGCCGAGCAGGATGCCGGCCGTCAGGCCCGCGGTCAGCGTGCCGCACGCATAGCCGATGTGGCGCGACGGCACATGCTCGGACACGAACACCCACGCGCCCGGCACTTCGCCGCCGACCGCCGCGCCCTGCAGCACGCGGAACAGCAGCAGCAACACCGGCGCCAGGATGCCGATCGTGTCGTAGGTCGGCAGCAGGCCCATCAGCAGCGTCGGCACGGACATCATCAGCACGCTCAGCGTGAACATCCGCTTGCGGCCGAACAGGTCGCCGAAGTGCGCCATGATCACGCCGCCGAGCGGGCGCGCGAGATAGCCGGCCGCGAAGATGCCGAACGTCTGCAACTGGCGCAGCCAGTCCGGAATGTCGTGCGGGAAGAAGAGCTGTCCTATCGCCGGCGCGAAGAACACGAAGATGATGAAGTCGTAGAACTCGAGGGCGCCGCCGAGTGCGGCAAGGCCAAGGGTCTTGTAGTCGCTGCGCGTGAGCGCGCGTTCGGCGGCGCGAGGCACGCCGCTCAATTCGGAAGCTTGCATGGTCAGGACGATCGGTTTTCGAATGTAGTTGTCGGTGCTGCGTCTCCAGGGCCCGCTTTTCGGCATGGACTGACAAGGCGCGGCTTGCGTCGTCGAAGCGTGCCGCGTGCCGGGTGAGGCACGAAACATGCGCCGCCGCACCGGGATGGGGCGCGGCGGGGACGAGGCGTCAAAGCGGGTGGGGGGATTCTACAGGAGCGCGAAATGCGCGCGCGGGTATGCGCCGAGGAACGCTTCGGAACGCGAGGCCGAGGTCGAGATCGAGGCAAAAGCGCGCGCGGCGCGGGCGGCGGGCGAGCCGCTGACGCGCCGCGCGAGGCAGGGTCTCGCGTATCAGTTGCCGGCGATCGTATCGACCGGCTTGAACGCACCGTGCACGACCTTGTAGATCGTGACCGGCGCATCCTTCAGGTCGCCCTTCGCGTCGTACGCGATGTTGGGGGCCGACACGCCCTTGACCGACACCTTCCCGAGATACGGCGTGTACACCTTCGGATCGGTCGAGTTCGCGTCCTTCATCGCGGTGAGCAGCGCGATCGTGCCGTCATACGAGTACGGCGAGTAGGTGATCACGTCTTCGTTGAAGCGCGCCTTGTAACGCGCCGCGTAGCCGGCGAAGCCCGGCATCTTTTCCTTCGACAGCCCGCCCATGTAGACGATCGCGCCTTCGGCCGCGTCGCCGCCGACCTTCAGGAACGTCGGCGAGCGCGACATCTCGCCCGTCACGAATGCCGACTTCATCCCGAGCTGGCGCATCTTGCGGATCATCGGCGACGATTGCGCATCGCCGCCGCCGTAGAAGATCGCGTCCGGGTTCATCCCCTTGAGGTTGGTCAGGATTGCGGAGAAATCGAGCGCCTTGTCGTTCGTGAAGTCGCGCTTGATGATCGTGCCGCCCGCCGCCTCGACGGCCTTCGCGAATTCGTCGGCGATGCCCTGCCCGTAGGCCGTGCGGTCGTCGATGATCGCGATGCGCTTGAAGCGCAGCGTCTTCACCGCGTAGGTGCCGACGATGCGGCCCGCTTGCGCGTCGCTCGTCAGCAGCCGGTAGGTCGTCTTGTAGCCGCGCGCCGTGTATTGCGGCGACGTGGCCATCGAGATCTGCGGCAGCCCCGCGCGATCGTACAGGTCGGACGCGGGAATGCTCGTGCCCGAGTTGAAGTGTCCGATGATCCCGCGGACGTTGTCGTCGATCAGCCGCTGCGCGACGGTCGTGCCCGTGCGCGGGTCGGCCTGATCGTCCTGCGAATCGAGCTGGAACGTGACGGGCTTGCCGCCGATCGTCGGACGCGTCGCGTTGAAATCGGCGATCGCGAGCTGCACGCCCTTCTGCATGTCCGTGCCGTAGTTCGACTGCGGGCCGGTCAGCGGTGCGGCGAAACCGATCTTGACGACGTCGGCGGCAATGGCGTGCGCGCCCGACAGTGCGCAGGCAGCGGCCAGCGCGACGTGCGATACCTTCAGCTTCACTTTCACTTCCCCTTGATGGCGTGGTTGGGCCGCCGCCGGCTGGCGGGCCGGCCGCGGTAAACCGGGCGAGACGGTTCGGTCGGCACGCCGATGCGAGGGCCGTGCGTGCTTGCCGCGTGTTGTCCGGGCTGTGCCGGAATCGGCGTGCATGAGGGCCGATGCCGCAGGCCGTGCACGCCGATTGCTGCCGCGGCGGAAGGTCGTCTCGTGACCGTGAAGCGAAGTCTAGTTAGCGAAAATGCGTGCGTCTTGCGCGTTCGGTGCGCGGCCGGCGACGATATCGGCATATCGTCGATAACCCTGATATATGCTGAAATCGTCACGCCGAATGCGCAAACGCGCCAAGACGCTGCACGTGCGCATTCCTATGCTGGCGAGTTCGGGCGCGTCGTGCCGGTGCGCCCGTGCGCCGGTGTGCGCACGGCATGCCGGCATCGGAGCATGCGCGGCTGCCGCGCTGGCGCAAGCGGATTCGCAGTGCGCCGCCGCCCGCGCGGCGCAGTGGTTGCGCACGCAACGTGTGTCGCGTGTCGATGCCGGCCGATCGGCGTCGCGATGCGACGGCCGCCGCCAACTTGCCCGCCTTTGCGATCGGCGCGACGCGATCGAAGGGGCGCTTCTATAATCGACGCCATCTGCCACTCGCCTTGCGGTTGCCGGGATGACGCCCTTGCTTGCCGTACCGCCCATGAGCCTGTCCGAAACGTTGCGCTACCAGCCCGACAACGCCGATCTCGGCGCGATGCTTGCGCACTTCCGCCTGCTCGAACCGGTGTTCGACGCGCTGCCGGACGTCGCGTTCTTCGTCAAGGATGCGAACGGCCGCTACGCGCTCGTCAATCGCACGCTGGCGATGCGCTGCGGCTACAAGGACAAGCGCGACCTGCTCGGCAAGACGGCCGACGAAGTGTTTCCGCGCCGCTTCGGCCGCAGCTATTTCGAGCAGGACATGGCGACGATCAACGCCGGCCAGCAACTGACGGACCAACTCGAGCTGCACCTGTATCCGGGCCGCCAGCCGGGCTGGTGCCTGACCTGCAAGGAGCCGCTGCGCGACGCCGCGGGCAGGGTGGTCGGCCTCGCGGGGATCTCGCGCGACCTGAAGGCGCACGAGGGCTCCCATCCGGCGTACAGCCGGCTCGCCGACGTGGTCCAGCACATCCAGGATCACTACGTGCAGCCGCTGAACCTGAAGCAGCTCGCGCAGATGGCCGGGATGTCGGTCGCGCAGCTCGAACGCTACTTCCACAAGGTGTTCCACCTGACGCCGCGCCAGGTGCTGCTGAAGACGCGGCTCGATGCGGCCACCGCGCTGCTCGTCACGCACGACAAGGTGACCGACGTCGCAGCGCTATGCGGCTATACGGATCACAGCGCGTTCACGCGCCAGTTCAAGGCGACGGTCGGCGTGACGCCGACGGAATACCGGTTGATGCTGCAGGAGCGGGCGGGGTGACGCGACACGCCGAAAGGGCCGGCGAGTCGCAGGGATCGGGGCAATACGGGGTAACGGGGTAACGCTGAAAACGGCGGCTCAGCGGTAGCCGAGCCCTTTCAGGACGGCGGTGCCGTCTTCGGTCAGCCGGAAGCTCGGGGTGGTATCGGCGTCGAGCTTCACCATCTCGACGAGTCCGGCTTCCTGCAGCGCAGGCAGTTCGGGTTTGGCGTTCGCGCCGATCGGTGCGTGCAGCAGCACGAGCAGCGTCGCGATTTCATGATGACTGAGCAGGCGGCGCAGCATCGTCTTCTTTGCAGGGGGCGCGGCCTGGCGGCCCGCGGGTGCTTCTACGGCGCTCATCGCTTTCCTCCTTTTCGAGATAACCATCGGGTACTGGTTGCGGATGGTGCCGTCGAAGACTTAAGCGATTCTTAAAACAGCGGCGGGCGACGGGATGCTGCGCTGCGGTACGGGTTACCGGATGTAACGCCATACGGAACGCAGTTTCCGGCCCGACCGCGGCCAGCCGCGCGGGCCGGTACGCGGCCGCAGGATTCACCACGATGGTGCGCGTTCGAGGCGGCTTTTTGAAGCAACCACGGGCCGCGAATATGATTCGGCCCCGAAATCCCGCCTCGCTTCGTTCCCTTATTTCCTGCGCTGCGCCTGTGCGGCGAGCCGCACGGCCGCGTTGGCCGCGCCGTAGCCGTCGTATCCGCCACGCCGCTCGACGATCTCGAGCGAGAAGCGGTTATCGACCAGTTCTGTATACGCATGCAGGAATTCGCCGCCGTGCTCGTCGCGGTCGTACAGCAGGTGGTGCGTGCTCAGCGTGTCGATCAGTTCGTCCGGCAGCGCGTAGCGCGCGGCGAGATCGTCGTAGTAGTTCGGCGGAATGCGCAGGAACGGAATGCCGTCGGCCGCGAACGCGGCGACCGTCTTCACGATGTCGTCCGTGCGGAACGCGACGTGGTTCAGCCCCGTGCCATGGTAGCGGTCGAGCGATTCGGCAACCGCCGTGTGACGGTCGACCGACGCATTCAGCGCGATCCGCACCGAGCCGTCGGCGCTGCGCACCGCGCGGCTGCGCATCAGCCCGTACGGGTCGGGCACGAGCCAGCTGCGTTCGGCCTCGAAGCCGAACGCCGTCTTGAAGAACAGGATCCATGTATCGAGCGCGTCGGCCGGCAGCGCGAGGCACACGTGGTCGATACCCGTCAGCGGGCCGACTTCGCTCGGGCCGTCGATGTCGGTCAGCACGAAGTCCGATTCGTACAGCGTCGGTGCGTTCGGCGCCTCGTCGACGAAGTACTCGAGGCTGCCGTCCGGCGCCTGTACGCTCGGCAGCACGCGTTCGTTCGGCCCGACGCGGCCGGAGAACGGCGCATAACCGAAGCCGGCCGCGCGCTCGAACGCCACTTTCGCGTTGTCGACACGGAATGCGGATGCACACAGCGACAGCCCGTGCTGCTGGAAGAACGCATCGGCGAACGAGTCGCGCTCCGCGTTCAGTACGATCGACGCGGCGCCGTGCTGGAACAGTGTCACGTCCTTCGACCGATGCCGGCCCGCGAGCCGGAAGCGCATCCGGCCGAGCCATTCGCCGACGGTCGCCGCCGCCTGCGCGTCGACCGCGAATTCGATGAACTGGAACCCGACGTGCGCGGGCGGCGCCGGCGGCGCGAACAAAGGCTGGCTGGCGGCCGGCGCGCGGCCGTCCTGCGCGAGCCGCTCGCGCGTCAGCTCCTCCAGATAGAGCAGCGAGCGATGGCCGTCGGCGGCCGTGATCGCGGTCGGCGCCGCGCGGAAGCCGTCGTTGAAGATCTCGAGCGACAGCGGCCCCGTATAGCCCGATTCGATCACGCGGGCGGTGAAGCGCGCGAGGTCGAAGTCGCCCTGGCCCGGGAACGAGCGGAAGTGGCGGCTCCATTCGAGCACGTCCATCGCGAGCTTCGGCGCATCGGCGATCTGCACGAACGCGATCCGGTCGCCGGGGATGTCGGCGATCCCGTCCGGCGAATCGTCGAGCGACAGCGTGTGGAAGCTGTCGAGCGCAAGGCCGAGGTGCGGGCTGTTCACGGCATTCACGAGTTGCCACGCATGGCCGTAGCGCTTCACGACGCGGCCCCACGCGAGCGCTTCGTACGCGGCGACCACGCCGGCCTGCCGTGCGGCTTCGGCGAGCGCGCCGAGCTGGTCGACGAGCAGGCCGTCGTCGGCGATCGTGTCGGCCGACACGTTGCTGCACACCAGGATGCGGTCGGTGCCGAGCGCGTGCATCACGTCGAACTTGCGCTTGATCCGGTCGAGGTTGCGCGCGAGCTGGGCCGCGCTCACGCCCTCGAAGTCGCGAAACGGCTGGAACAGCACGATGTCGAGGCCGAGATCGGCGGCCATGCGCCGGACGTCGGCCGGCGATCCGTCGAAGTAGACGAGGTCGTTTTCGAAGATTTCGACGCCGTCGAAGCCCGCGGCCTGGATGGCGGCGAGTTTCTCGGCGAGCGTGCCGGACAGTGACACGGTGGCGATCGAGCGCTGCATGGGCGAATCCTGCGGATGAGCGGGGTATGGCGCCGGTCGAACCGGCCCTGAATGAACCAGTCGTTGAGTTCATTGCGAACGCCATATCCCGAATTTACTGGGCTAGTGATGCGTATTGTACAAACTAACTAGATGGTACAAATTAGCGAAAACCCGCAAAGACAGCCGGCGTTCCCGGGCGCACACTAGCGCCAAATTCCGATGTTTTCGGGGCGATGCCGGTCACGGTCCGCCCCTGTTTCAGGAGCAGAATCACGATGAGCAAGCACAAGGTGCTGGTGCTGAACGGCCCGAACCTCAATCTGCTGGGGACCCGCGAGCCCCATATCTACGGCGCGGAAACGCTCGCCGACGTCGAGCAGCGCTGCCGCACGGCGGCTGAAGGGCTCGGGCTGGAAATCGACTTCCGCCAGTCGAACGCCGAGCACCAGCTGATCGACTGGCTGCACGCCGCGCGTCACGACACGCACGGCATCGTGATCAACCCGGCGGCCTATACGCATACGTCGGTGGCGCTGGCCGACGCGCTTTCCGCGATCGCGAAGCCGGTGATCGAAGTGCATATCTCGAACGTGCATCGCCGCGAAGCGTTCCGTCACCATTCCTATGTGTCGGCGGTCGCCGAAGCCGTGATCTGCGGCTGCGGCACCGAAGGCTACGTGTTCGCGCTGCAGCGTCTGGCGACGCTGTTCGCGCAGGGAGCCGCACGATGAGCCGCCCGTCGTTTCTGATCGGCCTGATCGGCCAGGGCATCGGCGGCTCGCTGTCGCCCGCGATGCACGAGGAAGAAGGATTCCGCCAGGGGTTTGGCTATGTCTACCGGCGCATCGACCTCGACGCGCTCGGCGTGACCGTCGATGCACTGCCGCAACTGCTCGATGCCGCGCAGCGGATGGGCTACAACGGCCTGAACATCACGCACCCGTGCAAGCAGCGCGTGATCGAGCACCTCGACGCGCTGTCCGACGATGCGCGTGCGCTCGGCGCGGTGAACACCGTGCTGTTCAAGGACGGCAAGCGGATCGGCCACAACACCGACTGGTCGGGCTTCGCGAAATCGTTCCGCCGCGGGTTGCCCGACGCGTCGCTCGAACGCGTTGTCCAGCTCGGCGCGGGCGGCGCGGGTGCGGCCGTTGCGCACGCGGCGCTGCAGATGGGCGCGGCCGAACTGACGATTTTCGATGTCGACGGCTCGCGCGCCGCCTCGCTCGCGGCCGAGCTGCAGCAGCGCTTCCCCGCGGCACGGGTCGTGCAGGGCGGCGATCTCGCGGACGCGATGCGCGCCGCGACGGGCCTGATCCATGCGACGCCGACCGGCATGGCCAAGCATCCGGGCCTGCCGTTGCCGGCCGAGCTGCTCCACGCAGGCATGTGGGTGGCCGACATCGTGTATTTCCCGCTCGAAACCGAACTGATCCACGCGGCGCGTGCGGCCGGCTGCGCCACGTTGCCGGGTGGCGGGATGGCCGTCTACCAGGCCGTCGACGCGTTCGAGATCTTCACCGGGCGCACGCCCGACGCCGAGCGGATGTTCGATCACTTTCAGTCGCTCGTCGCGCGCTGACCCCATTACAGATACAGAAAGAGACCAGGAGACGACCATGCAGCACACCACCCACACGAGCGCCGCGCCGGCGCAGGCGTCCGGCACCGTCCGGCGCACCTCGGCGCGCTACAAGATTCTCGCGCTGCTCGCGATCGGCACGATGATCAACTATCTCGACCGCACCGTGCTGGGGGTGGCTGCGCCGCAGCTCACCAAGGAGCTCGGCATCAACGCGGCCGTGATGGGCATCATGTTTTCCGCGTTTTCATGGACGTATGTCGCGATGCAGGTGCCCGGCGGCCTGTTCCTCGACCGCTTCGGCAGCAAGATCACCTATTACTGGTCGATGACGCTGTGGTCGCTGTGCACGCTCCTGCAGGGTTTCGTGCCGGGCATCGCGACGCTGTTCGCATGCCGGCTCGGCCTCGGCGTGACGGAGGCGCCGTGCTTCCCGACCAACAGCCGCGTCGTCGCGACGTGGTTCCCGCAGAACGAGCGCGCGATGGCGACGGGCACCTATACCGTCGGCGAGTACATCGGCCTCGCGTTCTTCAGCCCGGTGTTGTTCGCGCTGATGGGTGCGTTCGGCTGGCGCTCGCTGTTCTGGGTCGTCGGTGCGGTCGGTATCGTGTTCGGCCTGGTCTGGTGGAAGTTCTATCACGAGCCGCGCAACCATCCGGGCGCGAATTCGGAGGAGCTTGCGTATATCGAGGCGGGAGGCGCTCTCGTGCACGGCGTGCGCAAGGATGGCGACAAGGGCGGCAAGGCCGCGCAGACGAAGTTCAGCTGGGCGATGGCCGGCAAACTGCTGAAGAAGCGCCAGCTCGCAGGCATCTGCCTCGGCCAGTTCGCCGGCAACTCGACGCTCGTGTTCTTCCTGACCTGGTTCCCGACCTACCTCGCCACCGAGCGCCACATGGGCTGGCTGAAGATCGGCTTCTTCGCGGTGATGCCGTTCATCGCCGCGTCGGTCGGCGTGATGTTCGGCGGGATTTTCTCCGACTGGCTGCTGCGTCGCGGCAAGTCTGCGAACCTTGCGCGCAAGCTGCCGATCATCGCGGGCCTGCTGCTCGCGTCGACGATCATTCTCGCGAACTACGTGCAGAGCAACGAGGCCGTGATCGCGATCATGTCGGTCGCGTTCTTCGCGCAGGGGATGGCCGCGCTCGGCTGGACGCTCGTGTCGGACATCGCGCCGGACGGCCTGCTCGGCGTCACGGGCGGGATCTTCAACTTTGCGGCGAACCTCGCCGGGATCGTCACGCCGCTCGTCGTCGGTTTCATTGTCGCATCGACCGGTTCGTTCGTCGGCGCGCTCGTGTTTATTGGCGTGATCGCGCTGATTGGTGCGCTGTCGTACATCTTCGTCGTCGGCGACATCAAGCGGATCGAGCTGTAAGCACCGGCTCCACGCATATCCCGTGCGTTCGCCCGGCGGCCGGTTGGCCGCCGGGCTTTTTTGTATGCGCGCGCCGGCGGGTGCGCCGGCTGGCATGCCGCCTTATGCGCGTTGCACCGCGATGCCGAGCGATTCGACCGCCTGCGCAATTGCCGCGACCGCGCGCCGGATATCGTTGGCGTCGATCGCGCCGATGCAGCCGACGCGGAATGTCTCGAGCTGCGTGAGCTTGCCCGGATACAGGATGAAGCCCGCATCGCGCACCGCGTCGTAGAAGCGGCGGAAATCGTAGGCCGGGTGGTCGGGTGCGTGGAACGTGACGATCACCGGCGCCTGCACGCTCGCATCGAGGAAAGGCGCGAACCCGAGCGCGCGCATCGATTCGACCAGCGTTCGGCAGTTGTCCGCATAGCGCGCGCCGCGCGCCGGCTGGCCGCCTTCGGCGAGATACTGGTCGAGCGCGGCGCGCAGCGCGGCGATCACGTGCGTCGGCGGCGTGAAGCGCCACTGGCCCGTCTTGCGCAGGTACGCGTACTGATCGTGGAGATCGAGCGCGAGCGACGGCGAGTTGCCTTCGCTCGCGTCGAGCGCGTCGCGCCGCACGATCGCGAATCCCATCCCCGGCACGCCTTCGAGGCATTTGCCGCTCGCCGAGATCAGCGCATCGATGCCGCTGTCCGCGAGCGTGATCGGCAATGCGCCGAACGAGCTCATCGCGTCGACGATCAGCCGCTTGCCGTGGCGCCGGCACGCGGCCGCGATCCCATCGAGCGGATTCAGGATCCCGGCGCTCGTCTCCAGATGCACCTGCGCGACGTGCGTGATGCGCGGCTCGCGTGCGAACGCGGCTTCGATCGCGGCCGGATCGACGGCCGCGTCCTCGCCGAACGGCAAGGCGATCGCTTCGATACCGAGCCGGCCGAGGATCTTCAGGATGCGCGCGCAGTACGCGCCGTTGTCGGGCACCAGCACGACGCCGTCGCGCGGCACCAGCGTGCCGAGCGCGGCTTCGACCGAGAACGTGCCGCTGCCCTGCATCGGTACGCATACGTACTCGTCGCCGCCGTGCGCAATGGCAACGAGGTCCGCGCAGACGCTGGCCGTCAGTTGATTGAACGCAGCATCCCACGAGCCCCAGTCATGTTGCATGGCGTGGCGGGTTGTGGCGGACGTGGTGAGCGGGCCGGGCGTAAGAAGAATCGGATCGGACATGGTTTTCCCTCGCAAAGGTCGGGAGAAACGCCGGGCGGCATTTCTGGGTGACTTGCATAATATTGGCAAAATGTGTCATTTGTTGGAAATTGCCGCATTCGTCACGGGTTTGTCATCGAACGCTGTGATCCTTCGCTTGCCGCGCGAAACCAACCGCAGCGCGGCGGCGAGGCGGGCCGTCGATCGGCCTTGCCTGGAGATAACAGGAGAGCCGGATCGTGCCCCGGCCATTTGGTGTTCCGCCTACGGAGAAGTCAGATGACACTGCAGAAACCCTCGCGCGCCGCCGCCGGCGCGTTCCGCAAGCTTGCGCTGGCTGCCAGCGTCGCCGGTCTGATGGGCGCCGCGCTGCCTGTGCATGCGGCGAGCGCGGTCGTGCTGTATACGGCAGACGGTCTCGAGAACCTCTATCGCGATGTGCTGCCGGCCTTCGAGAAGAAGGAAGGCGTCAAGGTCAACATCGTGACGGCGGGCAGCGGCGAAGTCGTCAACCGCGCGAACATCGAGAAGAATTCCCCGAAGGCCGACGTGATCGTCACGCTGCCGCCGTTCATTCAGCAAGCCGGCCAGATGGGCCTGCTGCAGTCGTACCAGAGCGTGAACTACAAGAACGTGCCGGCCATCGCGAAGGCTGAAGACGGCACATGGGCGACGTTCGTGAACAACTACTTCTCGTTCGCGATCAACCCGGACGTCGTGAAGAACCAGCCGAAGACGTTCGCCGACCTGCTGTCGCCGGCCTACGCCGGCAAGGTTGCGTACTCGAACCCGGCCACGGCAGGCGACGGGATGGCCGTGCTGATCCTGACGACCTCGCTGATGGGCGAGGACAAGGCGTTCGACTACCTCGCGAAGCTGTCGCAGAGCGTGAAGTTCCATACCAAGGGCACGGGCTACCTGAACGTGCTGCTGTCGCGTAACGAGATCAGCGTCGCGAACGGCGACCTGCAGATGGACCTCGACGATGCCGAACACGGCGCGCTGTCCGTCAAGCCGATCTTCCTGGCCGCGAAGGATGGCGACCAGCCGACCACGTTCCAGCTCCCGTACGGCATCGGCCTGATCAAGAGCGGCCCGAACCAGGACGCCGGCAAGAAGCTGATCGACTACCTGATGTCGACGGAAGTGCAGTCGAAGG
The DNA here is from genome assembly GCF_002099195.1 of Burkholderia puraquae. Taxonomy (GTDB): domain Bacteria; phylum Pseudomonadota; class Gammaproteobacteria; order Burkholderiales; family Burkholderiaceae; genus Burkholderia; species Burkholderia puraquae. Next base: position 70,591 of record NZ_NBYX01000030.1, read on the forward strand.
TGCCGGACATGTACGGCATCCCGGGCCGCACGGACGTGCCGCTGGCCGGCAAGAACGGCGAAGCGGTGAAGAAGGCGATCGCGGGCGTGAAACTGATCCCGGTCGACTGGACCCAGGTGATGGCGAAGAAGCCGGTGTGGATCGAGCGCTGGAAGAAGGACGTGATCGGCAGCTCGGGCAAGCAGCTCGACGTCGTCAAGCCGAAGTGATCGGCGCACGCCGCCTGTATTAGTGAGCGAGAGGATGAACCCGGTGGAAACCACCCTGACCCATCCCGGCGCATTCGGCGCCGCCGAACCGCGGGCAACGCTGCGGTCCGGCGCGCCGGGCGGCGTGCAGATCGAACACCTGAGCGTGCGCTACGGCGCGCGCACGGTGCTGGAAGATCTGTCGCTGTCGATCGGCGCCGGTGAATTTCTGACCGTGCTCGGCAAGAGCGGTTGCGGCAAGACCACGCTGCTGCGCTTCATCGCCGGGTTCGTGAAGGCCGACGGCCTGACCGGCACGCTGACCGTTGCCGGGCGTGACCTGACCTATGCGCCGCCGCACAAGCGCAATCTCGGTCTGCTGTTTCAGAATTACGCGCTGTTCCCGCACCTGTCGGTGTTCGAGAACGTCGCATTCGGGCTGCGCGCACGCGGCATGTCGTCGTCGGAAGTGACGCGCCGTGTCGCCGACGCGCTGAAGCTCGTGCAGCTCGGCGACGCAGGCCACCACCTGCCCGCGCAGCTGTCGGGCGGGATGCAGCAGCGCGTCGCGCTGGCCCGCGCGCTCGTGATCGAGCCGGACGTGCTGCTGCTCGACGAGCCGCTGTCGGCGCTCGACGCCAACCTGCGCGCATCGGTGCGCAGCGAACTGAAGGCGCTGCACGAGCGCCTGCCGAACCTGACCGTCGTCTGCGTGACGCACGACCGCGACGACGCGCTCGTGCTGTCCGACCGCGCGCTGCTGATGCGCGACGGCCACATCGCGCAGCTCGGCACGCCGCAACAGCTGTACGACGCGCCGCGGGATGGCTACGTCGCACGCTATCTCGGCCCGGCGAACCTGCTGCCGCCGCACGTGATCTTCCCGCTCGGCGATCCGCGCCACGAAGTGCGCGGCAAGGTTGCCTGCGTGCGCCCCGAGCGCCTGACCCTGATGCCGCCCGCCGCGGGCGGCCTGCACGGCACGGTGTCGTCCGTCGAATGGCAGGGCGCGGACCTGTCGATCGCGGTCACGATCGACGCGGCGCCCGACGAGCCCGTGCGCGTCACGATGCAACGCGGCCGCGGTGCGGCTCCCGAGCGCGGTGCGCGCGTTTCCCTGCATTGCGAGGCAGACGATGTCGTCCTTATCGAGCCCTGAAGCCGGCCTGCCGCCGCACGTGCTCGCGTCGGCCGCCGCGCACGCCGCCGCCGCGCGGCGCCGCAAGCGCATGGGCGACCTGCACCTCGCCGCGCTTGCGACCGTCGTGCTGGGCCCGCTCGTCGTCTATCCGCTGGTGCGGCTCGTGCTGCTGAGCGTGTCGGGCGACCACGGGCTGAGTTTTGCCGCGTACCGCACGTTCTTCGGCAACCCCGACACGAGCAACGTGCTGCTGACGACGCTCGGCGTGCTGTTCGCGAGCGCCGGCACCGCGTCGGTGCTCGGCGTGCTGCTGGCCGCGCTGCTGTTCTTGAAGCCGTTCCCGGGCGCATCGCTCGTCACGCGCTTCCTGGAGCTGTACGTTGCGTTCCCGTCGTTCCTCGTCGCGTTCACGCTGATCTTCCTGTACGGCTCGCAAGGCTCGATCAGCATCGCGCTGCAGCACCTGTTCCATCTCGAGAATCCGCCCCTCGATTTCCTGTTCGGTATCGGCGGCGTGATCCTCGCGCAGACCGTGTTCTATACGCCGTTCGTCGTGCGCCCGACGCTCGCGTCGTTCGCGACGCTCGACCTGCGGCTGATCGAAGCCGCGCGCAGCCTCGGTGCGTCCGGCTGGCTGCTCGCGCGTCGCGTCGTGCTGCCTATCGCGTGGCCGGGTATAGCCGCCGGCACCGTGCTGTGCTTCCTGCTGACGCTGAACGAATTCGGGATCCTGCTCGTGCTCGGCAGTGCGCGGCTCGTGACGCTGCCGGTCGCGATCTACAGCAGCGCGACCGTCGATCTCGACCTGCCGACCGCGTCGGCCGGCGCGGTCGTGATGCTCGCGCTGTCGCTGGCGCTGTATGCGGTTTATCGCCGGGTGAACCGGCGCGCGACGGGAGGGAACGATGTCCGCTGAATTCCGTATCGGGCAAGCTGTGCCGCGCCACCGGATCGGCTGGGGCGACACGGTGCTCAAGCATGCATCGCGCGCGGCGCTCGCGCTGGCCGCGTTTGCATGCTTCTGGCTGTTCGTGTTGCCCGTGATCGTCGTCGCACTGTCGAGCGTGTCGACGCAATGGTCGGGGACGATCTTGCCGGCTGGTTACAGCCTCCGCTGGTTCGAGCGGCTCGGGTCGCCCGAATACGACGCGCTGCTGACGAGCCTGGAAATCGGCTTCGGCGTGTCGGCGGTCGGCACGATCCTCGGGCTGTGGCTCGCGCTGGCGCTCGAAGGGCGCGACCGACGCGGCCTCGGCGCGGTGGTCGACGCGCTCGTGATGGTGCCGAACGGCGTGCCGAGCGTCGTGCTCGGGCTCGCGGTGCTGATCGCGTATCACCAGAAGCCGGTCGACCTGTCGAGCTCGGCGGCGATCGTCGTGCTCGTGCAGCTCGCGCTGATCTTGCCGTTCTGCTATCGCTGCGCGGCTGCCGCGCTGCGTCCGGAACTGACCGTGCTGCGCGAAGCGGCGGCGAGCCTCGGTGCGCCGCCCGCGATGGTGCTGCGCCGCGTGCTGCTGCCGCAGCTCGTGCCGGCGCTGCGCGCAAGCCTCGCACTCGGTTTCGCGCTGTCGCTCGGCGAGCTCGGCGCGACGCTGACGGTCTATCCGCCGGGCTTCGCGACCGTGCCGATCGTCGTGATCGGCCAGGTGGAGCGCGGTTATTACCTTCCGGCATCGGCACTGTCGCTGCTGATGCTCGGCGCGTCGCTCGCGGCGCTGCTGCTGATCGCCGCGCGCGTGCCGCGCGGCAAGCGGGGGGCATCATGAACGCCGCGTTCGCATTGCGCCAACCCGGAGAAGCGTCGGCAGCCCGTGCATCGACGGATCTCGCGGGGCGCGCCGTCGACGTCAACGGCCGGCACTACCGGCTGCCGGTCGAGCCGACCGTCGTCGTCTGCGTCGACGGCTGCGAGTACGACTATCTCGAACGGGCGGTGGAAGCGGGCGTCGCGCCGTTCATCGGCCGGATGATTGCGGAAGGCACGGCCTGGCGCGCCGATTGTGTCGTGCCGACCTTCACCAACCCGAACAACCTGTCGATCGTCTGCGGTGTGCCGCCGTCGGTCCACGGGATCTGCGGCAACTATTTCTGGGACCCGGCCGCCGATGGCGGGCGCGGCGCCGAAGTCATGATGAACGACCCGGCCTACCTGCGGGCCGGCACGCTGCTCGCGGCGGCGTCCGCAGCCGGTGCGCGGGTCGCCGTCGTGACGGCGAAGGACAAGCTGCGCCGGCTGCTCGGCTGGCAGCTGAACGGCATCTGCTTTTCGGCCGAGAAGGCTGCGCAGGCGAACCTCGCGGAAAACGGGATCGCCGACGTGCTCGACTGGGTAGGCCTGCCGTCGCCGGACGTCTACAGCGCGGCGTTGTCCGAATTCGTGTTCGCGGCCGGCGTGCGGCTTGCGCAGACGCGCCAGGTCGACCTGATGTACCTGTCGACCACCGATTACGTGCAGCACAAGTGCGAGCCGGGCAGTGCCGGCGCGAACGCGTTCTACGCGATGATGGACGGCTACCTCGCGCAGCTCGACGCGCTCGGCTGGGCGATCGGGCTGACGGCCGATCACGGGATGAACGCGAAGCACGATCCCGCGACGGGCCGGCCGAACGTCATCTATCTGCAGGATGCGTTCGACGGCTGGTATGGCGGGCAGGCTGCGCGCGTGATCCTGCCGATCACGGATCCTTACGTCGTGCACCACGGCGCGCTCGGCTCGTTTGCGACCATCTACTTGGCGCCCGGTGTCGACCGGGCCGAGGCGATGTGGCGCGCGGGCAGCCTCGACGGCGTCGAGCTCGTGCTCGACAACGCGGAAGCCGCCGCCCGTTTCGAGCTGCCGGCCGACCGGATCGGCGATCTCGTCGTGATCGGCCGCCGCGACATGACGCTCGGTACGCGCGAGCGCGAACACGATCTGTCGGGCCTCACGGTGCCGCTGCGCTCGCATGGCGGCGTGTCGGAGCAGGAAGTACCGCTACTGTTCAATCGCCGTATCGAGCCGGCCGATCCCGCGCGTCGCCCGCGCAACTTCGACGTGTTCGATTTCGTGCTGAACCGGGTCGCGACATGATGGCTCATCCCCGGCACGATCACCCGGCGTTTCGCGCAGAGGCGCTGCGCTGGTGCGGCACGCGCGCGACGCGCGAACGCACGCTCGACGTCATGGACCCGTACACGGGCACGCGCGTCGGGACGGCACCGCTGGCGAGCGTCGACGACGTGCGCGCGGCATTCGACTACGCGATGGCGTACCGGCCGACGCTCACGCGTTACGAGCGTTCGCAGATTCTCGAGCGTGCGGCCGCGCTGTTGCGCGAGCGCACCGAGGAAGCCTCCGACCTGATCACGCTCGAATCGGGGCTGTCGAAACAGGACTCCCGCTACGAGATCGGCCGCGTTGCCGACGTGTTGAAGTTTGCGGCGGTCGAGGCGCTGCGCGACGACGCGCAGAGTTTCTCGTGCGACCTGACGCCCCACGGCAAGGCGCGCCGTGTGTTTTCGCAGCGGCAGCCGCTTGACGGCGTGATCGTCGCGATCACGCCGTTCAATCATCCAATGAACCAGGTGGCGCACAAGATCGCGCCGGCGATCGCGACCAATAACCGCGTGATCGTGAAGCCGTCGGAGAAGATGCCGCTGTCGGCGTTCTACCTGGCCGACCTGCTGTACGAAGCGGGTCTGCCGGAACCGATGCTGCAGGTGCTGACCGGCGATCCGCGCGAGATCGCCGACGAACTCGTCACGCACCCGCATGCGTCGCTGATTACCTTTACGGGCGGCGTGGCGATCGGCAAGGCGATTGCCGCGCGGGCCGGCTACCGTCGCATCGTGCTGGAACTGGGCGGCAACGATCCGCTGATCGTCCTCGACGATGCCGATCTCGAACGCGCGGCGTCGCTGGCGGTGCTCGGTTCGTACCGGAATTCGGGTCAGCGCTGCACGGCCGTCAAGCGGATGCTGGTACAGCGCTCGATCGCACCCGCGTTCACCGAGTTGCTCGTCGAGAAGACGCGCGCATGGAAGTACGGCGATCCGTTCGATTCCGCAAATGAAATGGGCACGGTGATCGACGAGGCGGCGGCGCGGCTGTTCGAGGCGCGCGTGGGCGAGGCGGTCGCGCAGGGCGCGCGCCTGCTGACCGGCAACGTGCGGCGCGGCGCGCTGTATGCGCCGACCGTGCTCGACAACGTCGATCCGTCGATGACGATCGTGCGCGAGGAGACCTTCGGCCCGGTATCGCCGGTGATCACGTTCGACACGATCGACGACGCGATCCGGATCAGCAACGGGACGGCGTTCGGGCTATCGTCAGGCGTCTGTACGGACAGCACGGCGGCGGTCGTGCGGTTCGTGAACGAGCTGAACGTCGGCACGGTGAATGTATGGGAGGTACCCGGATACCGGATCGAGCTGTCGCCGTTCGGCGGGATCAAGGATTCGGGGCTCGGTTACAAGGAAGGCGTTCAGGAGGCGATGAAAAGCTTCACGAACCTGAAGACTTTTTCGCTGCCGTGGGAGTAAGCGGATGGCACTGACGGTGGAAGAGATCCACGGGTTGTATCGCGAGCATGGCCATGTCGCCTATAGCGGCGAACCGGTCACGCAGCTGGAGCATGCGTTGCAAAGCGGCTTGCTGGCGGAAGCGGCAGGGGCTCACGAAGCGCTGGTTGCGGCGGCGTTCCTGCACGATCTCGGGCATCTGCTGAATCGCCAGGGCGAGACGCCGAGCGCGCGCGGGATCGACGATCTGCATCAGTATTACGTGCTGCCGTTCCTGCGGCCGCTGTTCTCCGACGCGGTGCTGGAGCCGATCCGGCTGCACGTCGACGCGAAGCGCTGCCTGTGCCGCACCGACGCCGGCTACTTCGAGAGCCTGTCGCCGGACTCGGTGCGCAGCCTTGCGCTGCAGGGCGGTATCTTCAGCGAAGAGGAGATGACGGCGTTCCTGCAGCGTCCGTTCGCGGTGGATGCGCTGCGTCTGCGCCGCTGGGACGATACGGCGAAGGAAGAAGGCAAGGTGACGCCGGATCTCGCTCACTATATGGCGATCGTCGCGCGCCAGGTGCGCGCGGCCTGACGATTCGGCCGCCTCTATATAAGGCTCCGCACGCGGTAGCGTGCGGAGCCTTATATTTTTTGAGAAACCCCTTGCGCGAATGCCGCGCGCTACCTACAATCACGCCTCTTTCGCGCTAACGGAAACGCAGCGCGGGAGAGGGAAGCAAGGTCGGTGGTGTGCTGCAAGTCTGGCGCACGCAGCTGGCCTGGAAGTTGAGCCCCGCAGTCGCAACGACGTAGTGTAAAAAGTTGTTGACGAGCTGCGAAACACGGTTCATAATCTCGCTTCTCTGCTGCTGAAAACGCAGCGCTGCCGGGAAACACGAAG
>NZ_NBYX01000004.1 GCF_002099195.1 Burkholderia puraquae
TGCAGCGTCCACGGCACGTTGCCGCCCATCACCTTCTGCTCGAGCCCGACCATCAGCGTGCCSAGGTACAGCCCCTTGGCCATCCACTGCTTGAAGTTGCGCGCGCGGTACAGCTCCGTGTACAGCCACGATTGCTTGAAGGCGTCCGGGTACGCGTTGAGTTCGTCGCTCTGGCGGCCGGCCTGCACCGCGTCGAACGCGGCGTCCGCCGCCAGCATGCCGGTCTTGATCGCCGCGTGGCTGCCCTTGATCCGCGACGCGTTCAGGAAGCCCGCATCGTCGCCGATCAACGCGCCGCCGGGGAACACCGTCTTCGGCAGCGACAGCAGGCCGCCCGCCGTGATCGCCCGCGCGCCGTACGACACGCGCTTGCCGCCTTCCAGAAATGCGCGAATCGACGGATGCGTCTTGTAGCGCTGGAATTCCTCGAACGGCGACAGGTACGGGTTCGTGTAGCCGAGGCCCACCACGAAGCCGACCACGACCTGGTTGTTGTCCATGTGATACAGGAACGAGCCGCCGTATGTATCGGACTTCAGCGGCCAGCCGGCCGTGTGGATCACCAGGCCCGGCTTGTGCTTGGCCGGGTCGATCTCCCACAGCTCCTTGATGCCGATTCCGTAGGCCTGCGGATCCGCGTTCGCGTCGAGCTTGAACTTCGAGATCAGCTGGCGGCCCAGATGGCCACGGCAGCCTTCGGCGAACAGCGTGTACTTCGCGTGCAGCTCCATGCCGAGCTGGAAGTTCTCGGTCGGCTCGCCGTCCTTGCCCACGCCCATGTTGCCGGTCGCGACGCCCTTCACCGAGCCGTCGTCGTTGTAGAGAATCTCGGCAGCCGGGAAGCCCGGGAAGATCTCGACGCCCAGCGCTTCGGCCTGTGCCCCAAGCCAGCGCGTGACGTTGCCCAGCGAGATCACGTAGTTGCCGTGGTTCTGGAAGTTGGCGGGCAGCGCCCAGTTCGGCGTGGTGACCGCGCTTTTCTCGGACAGGAACAGGAAGCGGTCTTCCGTCACCTCGACATCGAGCGGCGCGCCGCGTTCCTTCCAGTCGGGGAACAGTTCGTTGATCGCGCGCGGGTCCATCACCGCGCCCGACAGGATGTGCGCGCCGATCTCGGAACCCTTCTCGAGCACGCACACGCCGATCTCGGTGCCTTTCTCGGCGGCCAGCTGCTTGAGCCGGATCGCCGCCGACAGCCCGGCGGGGCCGCCGCCGACGATCACGACGTCGTATTCCATCGATTCGCGCGGGCCGTATTGCTCGATGAGGCTTGCGGGGGTCATTGGCGTTCCTCTAACCGTTAGAATGCTTTTATTCGGGAGCGTATTGTCTGCGAAACGAAACGCTTGCCGCAACAGCATGCGTCTAGATTAGCACGATCGTTCTATTTTTTGTGCTAGGGTAATGCCGTTCGGGCCATGCTGCCCGGGCGGCGAAACGACATCGAAAGGGGAAGTGCAAATGGGTCGGTCGATCAATCTGGAAGGCAAGGTTGCGTTGGTCACGGGTGCGTCGAGCGGCCTCGGGCAGCGCTTTGCGCAGGTGCTGTCACAGGCCGGCGCGAAGGTCGTGCTCGCGAGCCGTCGCGTCGAGCGCCTGAAGGAGCTGCGTGCCGAGATCGAGGCGGCGGGCGGTGCCGCGCACGTCGTGTCGCTCGACGTCACCGACGTCCAGAGCATCAAGGCAGCGGTCGCGCATGCGGAGACGGAAGCCGGCACGATCGACATCCTCGTGAACAATTCGGGCGTCTCGACGATGCAGAAGCTCGTCGACGTGACGCCGGCGGATTTCGAGTTCGTGTTCGATACCAACACGCGCGGCGCATTTTTCGTCGCGCAGGAAGTCGCGAAGCGGATGATCATGCGCGCGAACGGAAGCGGCAACGGCAAGCCGCCGTGCCGGATCATCAACATCGCATCGGTGGCCGGGCTGCGCGTGTTTCCGCAGATCGGGCTGTACGCGATGAGCAAGGCCGCGGTCGTGCAGATGACGCGCGCGATGGCGCTCGAGTGGGGGCGCCACGGAATCAACGTCAATGCGATCTGTCCGGGCTATATCGATACCGAAATCAATCATTACCTGTGGGAAACCGAGCAGGGCCAGAAGCTGCAGTCGATGCTGCCGCGCCGGCGCGTCGGCAAGCCGCAGGATCTCGACGGGCTGTTGTTGCTCCTCGCGGCCGACGAGTCGCAGTTCATCAATGGCTCGATTATCTCCGCCGACGATGGCTTCGGCCTCGCCTGAGCGGATGACGTCCAGCAACAAAGAAGACTGCAATGAGCGATTATTCCCCCGTTTTTGAAATGTCGATGCCGATCCGCTGGGGCGACATGGACGCGTTCGGCCACGTGAACAACACGGTCTATTTCCGCTACATGGAGCAGGCGCGGATCTCGTGGTTCGAGGAGCTCGGCATCGCCGGCGGCAACGGCGAGGGGCAGGGGCCTGTCATCGTCACGGCGTCGATGGAGTTTCTCAAGCAGCTGCACTATCCGGGCGACGTGATCGCGAGGATGTCGGCTGCGAAACCCGGCCGCAGCAGCTTCGACACGGGTTTCGAGCTGACGCGCGCCGACGATCCGCAGCATGTCTATGCGCGCGGCAATGCGCGCTGCGTGTGGGTCGACTATGCGCTCGGCAAGTCGGTGCCGCTGCCTCAGTTGCTGCGCGACACGATCGAGCGTGCGCTCGCGACGAAAGTCAGCTGAGCGTCGATACGGCGAGGCCGGCGCCAGGTCGCCGGCGGCACGCCATACCCGTTGGTTCCCGAATCGGCCGCCTTGCGCGGCCGATTGTCATCCGGGCGCAGCCATTCACTGCCCGAGCAGGCGCTGCAGCAGCTCCGGCGTATTGTTGGTTCCGTACTTGCGCATCAGCCGTGCGCGGTAGATGTCGACCGTGCGCGAGCTGATGTCGAGCACGCGCCCGATCTGCTTGCTGGTCTTGCCGGTCGCGAGCTGCGCGGCGATTTCGCGCTCGCGCGGGGTCAGTTCGACGGCGACCCGGCGCGTTGCGCTCAAATCCTCGAAGGTCCAGACGCCCGCCGCGAGCGGCGCGGTGCGGTCGAGCGCGCGGCCGGTGACGTGGCACCAGAACAGCTCGCCGTCCGCGCGTTTCATGATTCTGTCATCCGAGTAGATGCCGTTCGCGGCCATGACGCGCGCGATACGTTCGCCGATTCGCTGGAATTCGTCCGTCGACGGGTACAGCACCTCGTACGATTTCCCGATCAGATCGGCCCGCGCGCAGCGGAAGATCGACGCGAGCGCGTCGTTGCAGTCCTCGATCACGCGGTCGCGCGACAGGACGAGGCCGAGCGGCGCGAGGTGGAAGGCAGTCTGGTAATCGAGAGCGGGCATGGCGCAGGCAAGCGGAGGCAAACGCTTATGTATTTTTGCGTATTGTGCCGCATCCGCGCTGCATCGTACCCTTTCAGGCATCTCGTGGCGGTTTGCCGCGACATAAAAACAGCGCGCCTCGACGCAGGCATCGCCGTGCATGCATAGAATGATGCGGCGGGCTTGCGGCCCAGCTGGGCGCGTGAACCGGTTTTGCTGGTTTCCATAGAGGAAGGGACAACTGATGAACAAAGTCTATCCAAGCGCGGCTGCCGCGCTGGAAGGGATCGTCCGCGACGGACAGACCTTCGCGGTGGGCGGCTTCGGCCTGTGCGGGATTCCGGAAGCGCTGATCGCGGCGTTGCGCGATACGGCCGTCAAGGGCATCACCTGCATCAGCAACAACGCGGGTGTCGACGGCTTCGGCCTCGGCCTGCTGCTGGAAACGCGCCAGATCAAGAAGATGATCTCGTCGTACGTCGGCGAGAACAAGGAGTTCGAGCGCCAGTACCTGGCCGGTGAACTCGAGCTCGAATTCACGCCGCAGGGTACGCTCGCCGAAAAGCTGCGTGCGGGCGGCGCGGGCATCCCCGCGTTCTTCACGAATACGGGCTACGGCACCGTGATCGCGGAAGGCAAGGAAACGCGCCAGTTCGGCGATCGCCACTACGTGCTCGAGCCGTCGCTGACGGCCGATGTCGCGCTCGTGAAGGCCTGGAAGGCCGACAAGTCTGGCAACCTGATCTTTCGCCGCACCGCACGCAACTTCAATCCGATGTGCGCGATGGCTGGCAAGATCACCGTCGCGGAGGTCGAGGAGATCGTCGAGAACGGTGAGCTCGATCCGGATCACATCCACACGCCGGGGATTTTCGTGCAGCGCATCGTGCTGAACGCGACGCCCGAAAAACGCATCGAACAACGCGTCGTACGCGCGAAAGGAGACTGACATGGCCTGGAATCGTGACCAGATGGCCGCGCGCGCGGCGAAGGAACTTCAGGACGGCTTCTACGTGAACCTCGGTATCGGCCTGCCGACGCTCGTCGCGAACCACGTGCCGGAAGGCGTCGAGGTGTGGCTGCAGTCGGAGAACGGCCTGCTCGGCATCGGCCCGTCGCCGACCGAAGACGAAGTCGACGCCGATCTCATCAACGCCGGCAAGCAGACCGTCACGACGCTGCCGGGCTCGTCGATCTTCTCGTCGGCCGATTCGTTCGCGATGATCCGCGGCGGCCACATCAACCTCGCGATCCTCGGCGCGATGCAGGTCAGCAAGCAGGGCGACCTCGCGAACTGGATGATCCCCGGCAAGATGATCAAGGGGATGGGCGGCGCAATGGATCTCGTCGCCGGTGTGAAGCGCGTCGTCGTGCTGATGGAGCATGTCGCGAAGGGCGACCAGCACAAGATTCTCGAGGAGTGCAACCTGCCGTTGACGGGTGTCGGCGTGGTCGACCTGATCATCACCGATCTCGGCGTGATCGAAGTGACGCCGTCCGGCCTGAAGGTCCTTGAGCTCGCAGATGGCGTGAGCGCCGACGAGATCCAGGCAAAGACGGGCGCGCCGCTCGACGTCAGCGCGGTCGCATAAGGTTCCGCGCGCCGGCGCGGCTTCGACGCCCCGCATGCCGTCGTCCGGCGTGCGGGGCGTTTGTCATTGCGTGCGCCAGGCCGATTGGCTGGTGCCCGGTGAGCGGACCCGCGCAGCGGAAGCGGTTTACAATCGTTTGCATCGGGCGTCGCAAGCATTGCCCCGCGGTTGCCCCGCGCGTCGCCCCCGTTCGACAGGATGCCAACGATGCCAACGAATCCAGCGAATCCCCAGGTCCCTCGCCAGCGGCGCGTGCAGTGTGCAAGCGCTGCCGGCCTTCACCACGTTGCCTATACCGAGTGGGGCGATCCCGCCAACCCGCGCGTGCTGGTCTGCGTGCATGGCCTGACCCGTTCCGGGCGCGATTTCGACCGGCTTGCCGCTGCGCTGTCCGATACGTATCGCGTCGTCTGCCCCGATGTCGTCGGACGCGGCCAATCGGACTGGCTGGCCGATCCGCGGCTCTATGCGATTCCGCAGTACGTGGCCGACATGGTGACGCTGATCGCACGGCTCGACGTCGAATCGGTCGACTGGTTCGGCACGTCGATGGGCGGGCTGATCGGCATGGCGCTCGCGGGGCTGCCCGGTTCGCCGCTGCGCCGGATGATCGTCAACGACGTCGGCCCGCGCATCGAGCCCGATTCGCTCACGCGCATCGGCGAATATCTCGGCGTGCAGCCGCGCTTTGCAACCAGGCAGGAAGGCATCGACTATCTGACGTCGCTGTCGCTGCCGTTCGGTGCGCTGACCGCCGACGAGTGGCGCGAGATCAACGGGCCGCTGCTGCGCGAGCTGCCCGAAGGTGGCTGGACGATCCGCTACGATCCGCGCATCGCCGAACCGTTCAAGGCGACGACGCCCGAGCTGGCCGCGCTCGGCGAAGCTGCGCTGTGGCACGCCATCGAGACGACGAACGCCTCGCTGCTCGTCGTGCGTGGCGAGACGTCCGACCTGCTGTCGCGCGAGACGGTGGCCGACATGGTGCGGCGCGGCCGGCATGTGACGCACGCCGAGATTCCAGGGGCGGGCCATGCGCCGGCGTTCATCGACGCCGGCCAGATTGCGCTCGCGCGGCGGTTTTTCGTCGAAGGCGGCGCATAAACGCGTCATAATATGCGGTTCGGCGGCACGCGGGCCGTGCCGCCGTTCGATTCTCACCCATTCACGACCGGAACATTTCATGGCAGTCATTCGTCACCACGTCGGGGCCCGTCTCTCCGAAACCGCGATCCACAACGGTACCGTGTATCTGGCCGGCCAGATCGCCGAAGACACCACGCAGGACATCAAGGGGCAGACGCGCGAAGTGCTCGGCCACATCGACCGCCTGCTTGCCGAAGCGAACAGCGACAAGGCGCATCTGCTGTCGGTGCAGATCTACATCTCGGATCTGGCGAACTTCGAAGGCATGAATGCGGAGTGGGATGCATGGGTCGCGCAGGGCAACACGCCGCCGCGTGCGACCGTCGAAGCGAAGCTCGCGGATCCCGCGCTGCTTGTCGAAATCGTGGTCGTCGCCGCGCAGCGGAGCTGAACTGAGCGTAATCCGACGATGACCGTGTTCCGCCAGGCCGAGCAATGACCGAGTCCGTTTCCGCTTCCCCCGTCGCGGCGCCGTCGTTCGACGACGTGCTCGCGTTCGTGCGCGAACGGGCCGGCGACGTGCGTCTGTCGTCGGGCGAACTGCTCGCCGATCACTCGGCGGGCACGGCGTCGATCATGCGCACGCTGAACGTCGATCCGCCCGCGATGCAGGCGGCCGCGCTGTTCGTGCTGACGCCGCACCTGAGTGACCCCGCGCGCGAACTCACCGAGCGTTTCGGCGACGAAGTGGCGCGGCTCGTGTCCGACGTGCGCAAGCTGTTGCGGCTCGGTACGGTCAGCCTGCGTGCCGCGCAGAACGCGGTGCCCGACGTGGGGCGCGACGCGGCGGAAGAGCGGCGTACGCAGATCGAGGCGCTGCGCAAGATGCTGCTTGCGTTCGCGCAGGACATCCGCGTGGTGCTGATCCGGCTCGCGTCGCGCTTGCAGTCGCTGCGCTACTACGCGGCTGCGAAGATCGACCCGCCGCCCGACGTCGCGCGCGAGACGCTCGAGATCTATGCACCGCTCGCGAACCGTCTCGGTATCTGGCAACTGAAGTGGGAGCTCGAGGATCTCGCGTTCCGTTTCGAGGATCCCGTTACCTACAAGCGGATCGCGAAGCTGCTCGACGAGAAGCGCATCGAGCGCGAAGCGTACGTCACGCAGGCGATCGATCGGTTGCAGCAGGAGCTGGCGGACGCGAACATCCAGGCCGACGTGAGCGGCCGGCCGAAGCATATCTACAGCATCTGGCGCAAGATGCGCGGCAAGGAGCTCGATTTTTCCGAGCTGTACGACGTGCGCGCATTTCGCGTGATCGTGCCGGACATCAAGGATTGCTACGCGGTGCTCGGCATCGTGCATCACCTGTGGCAGCCGGTGCCGAAGGAATTCGACGACTACATCTCGCGGCCGAAGCCGAACGGCTACAAGTCGCTGCATACGGTCGTGATCGGCGACGACGGCCGTGCGTTCGAGGTGCAGATCCGCACGCAGGAGATGCACCGTTTCGCCGAGTATGGCGTCGCCGCGCACTGGCGCTACAAGGAGGCCGGCGCGCGCGGCTATGGCGGCCAGTTTTCGGCGAGCGACAAGTACGACGAGAAGATCGCGTGGCTGCGCCAGCTGCTCGCGTGGAAGGACGACGTCGAGGACGGCGCGGAAAAGTCGGGCGACAAGGCGTGGGCGCAATTGCGCGAGACGTCGCTCGACGACGACCACATCTACGTGCTGACGCCGCAGGCGCGCGTGATCGCGTTGCCGCAGGGCGCGACGCCGGTCGATTTCGCGTATCACCTGCACAGCGAACTTGGCCATCGCTGCCGTGGCGCGCGTGTCGATGGCGCGATGGTGCCGCTCAATACGCCGCTCGCAAACGGCCAGACGGTCGAGATCGTCGCGGTGAAGGAGGGCGGGCCGTCGCGTGACTGGCTGAACCAGCAGCTCGGCTATATGAAGAGCCCGCGCGCGCGTCAGAAGGTGCGTGCGTGGTTCAACTCGATCGAGCAGGAAGAAAACGTCTCGCACGGCCGCGCGCTTGTCGAAAAGACGCTGCAACGCGAGGGCAAGACGTCGGTCAACCTGGACAATCTCGCCGCGAAGCTTGGCTTCAAGTCGCCCGAGGAGCTGTTCTCGGTCGTCGGCAAGGAAGAGTTCAGCCTGCGCAATGTCGAGCACGCGCTGTCCGATGCGCCGCCGCCCGAGCCGGCGCCCGAAGCACCTGCGGATTTCGAGAAGCGCAGCAGCGGCGCGAGCGTGGCGCACGGCGCGTCGACCGGCGTGCTGGTGGTGGGCGTCGACGCGCTGCTGACCCAGCTCGCGCGCTGCTGCCGTCCGGCGCCGCCCGATCCGATCAGCGGTTTCGTCACGCGCGGCAAGGGGATGTCGATCCACCGCACCGATTGCCCGACGTTCCGCCGGATGGTCGAGCGTGCGCCGGAGCGCGTGCTGCAGACGACCTGGTCGGCCGACGTGCTCGGCGGGCGCGGCGCGTCTGTCTACCCGGTCGACCTGATGATCGAGGCGAGCGACCGTCAGGGGTTGCTGCGCGACATCTCCGAAGTGTTCGCGCGCGAGAAGATCAACGTGGTGGGCGTGAAGACGCAGAGCCGCCGCAACGCGGCATTCATGCAGTTCACGGTCGAGGTGTCGAACTCGGCGCAGGTGCAGCGCGCATGCACGTTGCTTGGCGAGGTGCAGGGCGTCGTGCGGGCGGGGCGGAAGGCATGATGTGGGGTTGGAACGCCGTTATTTTGCTGCGGTCGCATAAAAATACTTGCCAAGCGGGTAACGGCTCCATATAATCTTAGCTTCTCTAGGCTCGTAGCTCAGCTGGTTAGAGCACCACCTTGACATGGTGGGGGTCGTTGGTTCGAGTCCAATCGAGCCTACCAACGAATTGAGAATGCCCGGTCTCCGGGTGTTCGATGCAGTAATAACTCAACGCGAACAAGGCGAATACGGTTATGACACCGCGAACGTTGACCGAAACCTTTTCGGAGCGACGCTAGTCGAGGAACCCTTTCGCCCTTTCAGTTTGAGTGAAGTATCGAATGCGGCCCCTCGAAAGCGGGGCCGCATTTTTTTTGTCGCGAAATTTTCCTGCGTGATTTTTATATCGCGTACCTGGTCTGCCGCCCACTGTCGGCATCACGGAGATTGCTATGGTTTCGATACGCTTGCCTGACGGCTCAGTTCGACAATACGAGCATCCGGTGACAGTTGCCGAGGTTGCGGCCTCGATCGGTCCCGGCCTTGCGAAGGCTGCGCTTGGTGGCAAGCTCGATGGCGAGCTCGTTGACACGTCCACGGTGATCGACCGTGACGCGTCGCTCGCGATCATCACGGACAAGGATGCCGACGGCCTCGATATCATCCGTCACTCGACCGCGCACTTGCTCGCGTATGCGGTGAAGGATCTGTACCCGGACGCGCAGGTGACGATCGGCCCGGTGATCGACAACGGCTTCTATTACGACTTCTCGTACAACCGTCCGTTTACGCCGGAAGATCTGGAAAAGATCGAAAAGCGCATGCAGGAGCTCGCGAAGAAGGACGAGCCCGTGACGCGTCGCGTCGTGTCGCGCGACGAGGCGGCCGGTTACTTCCGCAGTATCGGCGAGAAGTACAAGGCCGAGATCATCGAATCGATTCCGCAAAGCGACGAAATCAAGCTGTACTCGCACGGCGGCTTCACCGATCTGTGCCGCGGCCCGCACGTGCCGTCCACCGGCAAGATGAAGGTCTTCAAGCTGATGAAGGTCGCGGGCGCGTACTGGCGCGGCGATTCGAAGAACGAGCAACTGCAGCGCATCTACGGTACGGCCTGGACGAAGAAGGAAGACCAGGATCAATACCTGCACATGCTCGAAGAAGCGGAAAAGCGCGACCACCGCAAGCTCGGCAAGCAGCTCGACCTGTTCCACATGCAGGAAGAGTCGCCGGGCATGGTGTTCTGGCATCCGAAGGGCTGGGCGCTGTGGCAGCAGGTCGAGCAGTACATGCGCCGCCGCGTGAACGAAGCCGGCTACCTCGAGATCAAGACGCCGATGATCATGGACCGCTCGCTGTGGGAGGCGTCGGGCCACTGGCAGAACTACCGCGAGAACATGTTCACGACGGAGTCGGAGAAGCGCGACTACGCGATCAAGCCGATGAACTGCCCGGGCCACGTTCAGGTGTTCAAGCACGGCCTGCGCTCGTACCGCGACCTGCCGCTGCGTTATGCGGAATTCGGTTCGTGCCACCGCAACGAGGCATCGGGCGCGCTGCATGGCCTGATGCGCGTGCGTGGCTTCGTGCAGGACGATGCACACATCTTCTGTACGGAAGACCAGTTCATCTCGGAATCGATCGCGTTCAACACGCTGGCAATGAGCGTGTACAAGGACTTCGGTTTCGATCACATCGACATCAAGCTGTCGTTGCGCCCCGAGCAGCGCGCGGGCACGGACGAAACGTGGGATCGCGCCGAGCAGGGCCTGCGCGACGCGCTGACGGCCTGCGGCCTCACGTGGGAAGAGTTGCCGGGTGAAGGCGCGTTCTACGGCCCGAAGATCGAGTACCACATCAAGGATGCGCTCGGCCGTTCGTGGCAGTGCGGCACGCTGCAGCTCGACATGGTGCTGCCGGAGCGCCTCGGCGCCGAGTATGTCGCGGACGACAGCAGTCGCCGCCGGCCGGTGATGCTGCACCGTGCGATCGTCGGTTCGATGGAGCGTTTTCTCGGCATTTTGATCGAGCACCACGCCGGTGCGATGCCGGCCTGGCTCGCGCCGTTCCAGGCAGTTGTGCTCAATATCGCCGAAAGTCAGGCCGAATATGCACAATCTCTGACCCAATCGTTGCAAAAACAAGGGGTTAGAGTGACGGCCGATTTGCGCAATGAGAAGATTAGCTATAAAATACGCGAGCACACGCTGGAAAAGGTGCCTTATCTCCTCGTCGTGGGTGATAAGGAGCGTGATGCGCAAACGGTAGCCGTGCGTGCCCGTGGCGGCGTCGATCTTGGCGTGATGCCGGTCGAAGCCTTCGTTGAGCGTCTGCAGGAAGACCTGCGCTCGTTCAAGTAACCGCCCTGGCAGCGCGGCTCGTTTTTTTAATTTTTAGAGGAAACGTAACATCGCTACTGATAAGTCGTCGCATCGCATCAACGGTGAAATCACTGCGCCGGAAGTGCGTCTGGTCGGGATCGAGAACGAACCGCTCGGTATCGTAAAACTCGCTGATGCTTTCCGTAAATCGGAAGAACTGGATGTTGACCTGGTGGAAATCGCGCCGCAAGCGGTTCCCCCGGTTTGCCGTCTGATGGATTACGGCAAGTTCAAGTACCAGGAATCGAAGAAGCAGCACGAAGCGAAGCTGAAGCAGAAGGTCATCCAGGTCAAGGAAGTCAAATTCCGCCCGGGTACCGATGACGGGGATTACAACGTCAAGCTTCGCAATCTCGTGCGCTTCCTCGAAGAAGGCGACAAGACGAAGATCACGTTGCGTTTCCGCGGCCGGGAAATGGCTCACCAGGAAATCGGTATGCGGATGCTGGAGCGTCTGCGCACGGATCTCGAGGAAGTCGGCCAGGTTGAGCAGATGCCGAAGATGGAAGGGCGCCAGATGATCATGGTGCTCTCGCCGAAGAAAAAGAAGTAACGGGCCCGCGCGCTTCGCGCGCAGGTTCGCAGTGGTTCGGTGCGCTGCCCGGTCAGGGCGGCGTGCCAACAATGACGGCGGCTGCGCAAGCGGTTCGCCGTACACAAGTGGACTGGGTTTCGAAGGGCGGGTCAAGGGCGCAAGCCAACCGCACACCCATCGCCATCTAATAAACTGGAGTTGTTCGTCATGCCTAAGATGAAGACCAAGAAGAGCGCTGCAAAGCGCTTCGTGGTGCGTCCGGGCGGTACCGTCAAGCGCGGTCAAGCCTTCAAGCGCCACATCCTGACCAAGAAAACCACGAAGAACAAGCGCCATCTGCGCGGCGCAACGGCAGTTCATGATTCCGATCTGAACTCCGTCCGCGCGATGCTCCCGTTCGCGTAACCCCTCAATCGATACTCCAAGGAGAGAAACATGCCTCGAGTCAAACGTGGGGTAACCGCACGGGCCCGCCACAAGAAGATCATCAACCTGGCCAAGGGTTATCGCGGCCGCCGCAATAACGTCTACCGCATCGCCAAGCAGGCGGTGATGCGCGCTGGTCAGTACGCGTACCGCGATCGCCGCAACAAGAAGCGTGTGTTCCGCGCACTGTGGATCACGCGTATCAACGCGGCAGTTCGCCAGCACGACATGACCTACAGCGTGTTCATCAACGGCCTGAAGAAGGCGTCGATCGAACTCGACCGTAAGGTGCTGGCCGACATGGCGGTGTTCGACAAGGCTGCTTTTGCTGCGATCGTCAAGCAGGTGAAAGCCGCCGTTGCAGCCTAATTGCGAAATTAGCACTGCGTGGTTAGTTGCAGCGATGTTCCGGTAGTTTCGGCCGCTGCAGCGAAAACGGGGCTCTTCCGAGCCCCTTTTTTGTTTGGTGTGCGATTTCGCTCGCCAAGACCGAATGACGTTGGAAATGATGGGATCTATGGATCTGGACCAGATTGTCGCCGACGCGCAGCAGTCCTTTGAACAGGCTGCCGACATCACCACGCTCGAAAACGAGAAAGCACGATTTCTCGGCAAGTCGGGTGCGCTGACCGAGTTGCTGAAGGGCCTCGGCAAGCTCGATCCCGAAGCACGCAAGACCGAAGGCGCCCGCATCAACGTCGCGAAGCAGCAGGTTGAAGCCGCGCTGACCGCACGCCGTCAGGCACTGGCCGACGCGTTGCTGAACCAGCGCCTCGCCGCCGAGTCGATCGACGTGACGTTGCCGGGCCGCGGCGCCGGTGCAGGCAGCCTGCACCCCGTGATGCGCACGTGGGAGCGTGTCGAACAGATCTTCGGCTCGATCGGCTTCGATGTGGCAGACGGCCCCGAAATCGAGACCGACTGGTACAACTTCACGTCGCTGAACAGCCCGGAGAACCATCCGGCGCGTTCGATGCAGGACACCTTCTACGTCGAAGGCAAGGATGCCGACGGCCGTCAGTTGCTGCTGCGCACGCACACGAGCCCGATGCAGGTGCGTTACGCGCGCATGAACCGCCCGCCGATTAAGGTGATCGCGCCGGGCCGTACGTATCGCGTCGACAGCGATGCGACCCACTCGCCGATGTTCAATCAGGTCGAGGGGCTGTGGATCGACGAAAACATCAGCTTTGCCGATCTCAAGGGCGTCTATACCGACTTCCTGAAAAAATTCTTCGAGCGCGACGACATCCTCGTGCGCTTCCGTCCGTCGTATTTCCCGTTCACGGAACCATCGGCCGAGATCGACATGATGTTCGAGCAAGGCAAGAACGCCGGCAAGTGGCTCGAGATCTCCGGTTCGGGGCAGGTGCACCCTACCGTGATTCGCAACATGGGCCTCGATCCCGAGCGCTACATCGGCTTCGCGTTCGGCAGCGGCCTCGAGCGCCTGACGATGCTGCGCTACGGCGTCCAGGATCTCCGGCTGTTCTTCGAGAACGACCTGCGTTTCCTGCGCCAGTTCGCGTAACGCCGCGCGCCGCGCCGACCTGTGCCCGTGCACGCCCCGACGGACGATCCGACGGGGCCCGGGCGTCGATCTAACCTGTTTCGAACGTAGACATCCATGCAATTCCCTGAATCCTGGTTGAGAACCTTTGTCGACCCGCAGCTGACGACCGACGAACTGTCGCACGCGCTGACGATGGCGGGGCTCGAAGTCGAATCGCTGAGCAAGGCTGCGCCGCCGACGTCGAAGATCGTCGTCGGCCGCGTGCTCGAAGTCGTCAAGCATCCGGATGCGGACAAGCTCAATGTCTGCCAGGTCGACGCCGGCACCGGCGCGACGCTGAACATCGTCTGCGGCGCACCGAACGTCGCGCCCGGCATCAAGGTACCGGTCGCGCTGGTCGGCGCGGAACTGCCGCCGGCAGAAGAGGGCGGCAAGCCGTTCGCGATCAAGCTGTCGAAGCTGCGCGGCGTGGAGAGCCAGGGGATGCTGTGCTCGGCGCGCGAGCTGAAGCTGTCCGAGGATCACAGCGGCCTGCTGGTGCTGCCGGAAGATACGCCGGTCGGCCAGGACATCCGCGAGACGCTCAATCTCGACGACACGATCTTCGAAATCAAGCTGACGCCGAACAAGGCTGACTGCCTGTCCGTGTTCGGTATCGCACGCGAGACGGCCGCGATCACCGGCGCGCCGCTGACGCCGGCCGACATCCGTCCGGTGCGCGTCGAACTCGACGAGACGCTGCCGGTGCGCATTGCCGCGCCCGATCTGTGCGGTCGTTTCTCGGGTCGCGTGATCCGCGGTGTGAACGCGCATGCGAAGACGCCGCAATGGATGGTCGAGCGCCTCGAACGTTCCGGCCAGCGCAGCGTGTCGGCGCTCGTCGACATCTCGAACTACGTGATGTTCGAGCTCGGCCGCCCGTCGCACGTGTTCGATCTCGACAAGATCCACGGCGGTATCGAGGTGCGCTGGGGCAAGCGCGGCGAATCGCTGAAGCTGCTCAATGGCAACACGGTCGAACTCGACGAAACGGTCGGCGTGATTTCGGACGACCGACAGGTCGAAAGCCTGGCCGGCATCATGGGCGGCGACAGCACGGCCGTCACGCTCGACACGACCAACATCTACCTGGAAGCCGCGTTCTGGTGGCCGGACAGCATCCGTGGCCGTGCGCGCAAGTACAACTTCTCGACCGATGCGGCCCATCGCTTCGAGCGCGGCGTCGATTACGCGACGACCGTCGAGCACGTCGAGCGCATTACGCAACTGATTCTCGAGATCTGCGGCGGCAAGGCCGGCCCGGTCGACGATCAGTCCGTGAACCTGCCGCAGCGCGCGCCGGTGAAGATGCGCGTGTCGCGCGCGAACCGCATCATCGGCGTGCAGATCGGTGCCGACGAGATCGCCAGCATCTTCACGCGCCTCGCCCTGCCGTTCGAGCGTGAAGACGATGCGTTCCTCGTCACGCCGCCGTCGCATCGCTTCGACATCGAGATCGAGGAAGACCTGATCGAGGAAGTGGCGCGCATCTACGGCTTCGAAAAGATTCCGGCGCGTCCGCCGGTCGCGACGAGCGAAATGCGCGCGACCAACGAGACGCGACGCTCGATCCACGATATCCGTCACGCGCTCGCCGCGCGCGACTACGCGGAAACGGTCAACTTCAGCTTCGTCGATGCGGAGTGGGAGCAGGATTTCGCAGGCAACGATCATCCGATCCGCCTGCTGAACCCGATCGCGAGCCAGCTGTCGGTGATGCGCACGACGCTGTTCGGCAGCCTGATTTCCGTGCTGCGCCACAACCTGAACCGCCGCGCGGATCGCGTGCGCGTGTTCGAGGCCGGCCGCGTGTTCTTAGCCGATGCGGCGGCGAAGGCCGGTGAGCTGACGGTCGAGGGCTACGTGCAACCGAAGCGCGTCGGCGCGCTTGCCTATGGTCCGGCGCTCGACGAACAGTGGGGCGTGGCGACTCGCGCGGTCGATTTCTTCGACGTGAAGGGCGATCTCGAAGCGCTGCTCGCGCCTGCGGCCGCACGCTTCGTGAAGGCAGAGCATCCGGCCCTCCATCCGGGCCGCAGCGCGCGTATCGAAGTCGATGGCCGTGCGGTTGGCTGGATCGGCGAACTGCACCCGCGCCTGATGCAGAAGTACGAGCTGCCGCACGCGCCGGTGATGTTCGAGGTCGATGCGGACGCGCTGATTGCGCGTGCGTTGCCCGCGCCGACCGACGTGTCGAAATTCCCGCCGGTTCGTCGCGATATCGCCGTTGTCGTCGATCAGGCGGTCGAGGTTCAGGCACTTTTCGACGAAATGAAGAAGGCGCTTGCCGAAGAGGCCTGCCGATTCGTTCAGAAGGTTGTACTCTTCGACGAATTTCGTGCAAAATCAAATACTTCCGGTGGTCTTGCCGCGCACGAGAAGAGCCTTGCCTTCCGCGTGACGCTGCAGGACGCGGCTGGCACGCTACAGGACGAGGTCGTCGATCAGGCGATCCAGACGCTGGTCGAGCGGATGGCTCGTGCCGGTGCGCGCCTGCGCGGCTAAGGAGGGGGTCCGCCCGCTTGCGGGCGGCCTTTTCCGATCGTAAGTTTTGATTTAACGCGCTGTATGGCAGATATGAACGACATGACCTCGAGTGAATTCGAAGCCCTCCTGACGGCGCAACGCAGCGCCATGAACCGCGACGCTTCGGCGCCGGCGTCCACCGAGACGCCCACGCTGACGAAGGCGGAGCTGGCGGAGCTGCTGTTCGACAGCGTCGGGCTGAACAAGCGTGAAGCGAAGGACATGGTCGAGGCGTTTTTCGAGGTGATCCGCGACGCGCTCGAAAATGGCGAAAGCGTCAAGTTGTCGGGGTTCGGCAATTTCCAGTTGCGCGACAAGCCGCAGCGTCCGGGCCGCAATCCGAAGACGGGCGAGGCGATTCCGATCGCGGCCCGCCGGGTGGTAACCTTCCACGCGAGCCAGAAACTGAAGGCGCTGGTCGAAAACGGCACGGAGTAAGTCCCGCGCGCTGACGTCCCCGCGCGGCCGCCGCGCACCCATTACCGACGGTTAACCGACGATGACCACTACGGTTGAGAAAGTCGTCTTGCCTCCGATTCCCGCGAAGCGCTACTTCACGATCGGTGAAGTCAGCGAACTGTGCGGGGTCAAGCCGCATGTGCTGCGCTATTGGGAACAGGAATTTACTCAGCTGCGGCCGGTGAAGCGGCGTGGCAATCGCCGGTATTACCAGCACCATGAAGTGCTGCTGATCCGGCGGATTCGCGAGTTGCTGTACGAGCAGGGATTCACGATCAACGGCGCGCGCAACCGGCTCGATTCGCCGGGCGGCGAGCGGGCTGCGGCGGCACCCGTCGAGCCGGAGGCGCAGGCCGCCGATGCACGCGCGCCGGGCAGGCCGGGCGCGACCGTCGACCTGACTGCATTGCGCCAGGCGCTGCTCGACGTGATCGACGGACTGAAGCACGACTGAACGCGAAGCGTGAAGGATGAGATGAAAAGCCCGGTTGGCAACGTGCCACCGGGCTTTTTTCATGTGCGTCGTGCATGCACGTCAACGCGATGCGAGCGGATTCTTTTGCCCCATGTCGACGACCAGCGTGCCGTCCGGCAGCATCCGCACCGAGCCTTGCGCGACCTGGCTACGGTAGCCGTACAGGTCGAAACGCATCGGGCCGGACTCGGCCGAATTCCGGATCAGCGCGCGCACGTTCAGTTCGAGCACGTTGAACATCTTCATGTCGCCGCCTTCCATCCACATGTAGCTCGGCGCATCGATCTGCGGCCGCTGCGGCGCAGGTGTACCCGCCGCGCGCCTGAACGTGAGGCGCAGCCCGTCGCGCTCGACGCTTGCCTGTCCGAGCTTGCCGTTCAGCACGGGCGGCGGGAACACGGTGTACTGATCGAGCACGAGTGTGTCGCCGCGCAGTTCCGCGCCGCGCCGCTGCAACGGCGTCAGCGAAGCGAGCTCGATGCCGAGCGAACGCAGCAGCTTCGCCTGCGGAATGCCGAGCACCGACACCTGGGACGGCGTGAACGCGAGGTGCCGGTCGTCGAGCACGGACAGCGAGCCCTTCATGTCGGTCGGCAGCCAGACGCCCGGCACGTGGTTCCATAGCTTGATGCCGCCCTGGACGCGCAGGTTCGTGCCGTCCGCGCTCAGTTGCAGTTCGTTGAGCGAGCGCGGCGAGTAGTCCAGCAGATAGTTGTTGAAGAGCGCGGACATCGCCTTCCACGACTCGACGACCGTGCCGCCGAGAATGCGAATGTCGTACTGGTTCGGATCGTCGAGATCGACGGGGTCACCGGGCCGCTTCGATACGAGTTCCACGTCGAGATCCTCGACGTGAAAGCCGATATCCCCGGACAGGTTGAAGTCGACGTTGCGCAGGTGGATCGTCGGATTGCGGTTCGACACGTGCCGTTCGTTGAACGGCGTGGTCGACGTGCGCCGCATCGCGACCTTCTGCATGCCGGGGTGGGCGGTGTTCGCCACGAGTGCGTAGGCTTCCCAGTGCTGGCGTATGTCGCGCAGCGCATTCTGCTGTGCGGCGAGGAAGCTGTCGTTCAGGCGCGCGGCCGCGTTGCCGAGCAGCGCACCGCTGGCCGGGCCCGCGTACGAAGGCATCCGGATCGCCATCGCACCGCTTTCGTCGAAATTGAAGTAGCCGGCCGAGACCTGGTCGCGATAGTGATACAGGTCGAACACGAAGGTCTGGTCGCGCTTCGCCGGATCGACCGGGCCGATCAGGATGTCCGCGTTCATCGGCATCGAGCGCATGAACTTCACGTCGCCGCCGCGAATGTACATCGCCTGCTGCGGTGCGTTCGCGGGCATCGCGAAGCCGGCACGCGTGCCGTCGTCGAGCTTCAGGTCGAGGCCGGCCGGCGTCACGCGCAGCGCGGTGATCGTGAGCTTCAGGCGCGGCGGCGGCATCAGTTTGTCGACCGACATCACGAGATCGTCGCCGGCGAGCTGCGCGATCGGCGTCTGGACTTTCAGCAGGTCGGCCATCTTCACGTTGGCCGCACGCATCACCGGCTGCGCGTTGATGCCCGATACGCGCACGCCCGTCGGATGGAACACGAGCTGGCTGCCATCGCGGATCGCGAGCGTGCCGGTCAGCGAGAACGGCACCCAGCCATCGCGCTGCATTTCGCCTTGCAGGTGGATCACGCCGTCGCCGGCGGACACGGCGAGCTTGCGCAGCGGCGCGTTGCGGTAGCCGAAGATGTAGGTATTGAAGAGGGCGGTCAGCTTCGCGTTGTCGAGCGTGACCGTACCTTCATGTACGTCGATCTCGAAACTCGTCGGATCGTCGAATACGATCGGCGCGCCGGCCTGCGTCGGCACGAGCGTCGCTGACAACTGGTGGATGAAGAAGCCGAGGTTGTTGACGATGCGGAAATCGACGTCGCGCAGGAACGTCATCGCACCGTTCTGGCCCGAGTCCCGCAGCGTGAACGGGCGCGGTTGCGTGAGGCTGATCGATGCAAGCGACGGCACGGTGCGTGCGACTTGCTGCTCGCGGGCGAGGCGTTCGGCTTTGGTGCGTTCGATCTTCGTCGATGCGACCGACGTGTTGCCGTCACGCTGCGCGGACGATTCCGCGCAACCGGCACACAGCAGCGCGAGCGCCAGCGCGCCGCAGCCGAATACACGGGATGTCGCGGGCGAGAGGGAGCGGGCCGCGCGTGGCGGGCCGGAAATCCAGTCGAAAATTGCCAAAGGCGAGCGATGGCCGCGCCGGACCGCATTCCGCATCGTCTGTCTCCAAGTCTTGTCGTGATCGACGGCGGCGCGCGCCACAGCACTGCACGGCGCGAGCGTCGATGCCGTGCAGTGTGTCATAGCGTGCTAGAGCGGCGTTACCAAACAACGGGCGCTGGGGCAGAGCGGGCCGGCGGGCTGCCGGACAACGGATTCGGGGTGGTTGGGCGACCGGATCAAACGGTCGTTTGGTTTGCGCGCTCCCTCGCTGGCGGATGTCGCTGCGTCCAGGCAAACCCGCTCCAGCCTTGGCCAGTGCGGGTTTCGCCGGATACGAGGTGCAGCAGCCGGTATGGTCGAAGCGGCCCGTGGGCGATCAGACCAGCATGTGCTGGCGGATTGCATTCAGCGTCGCCTGGTCGAGTTGCAAGCCGTTCGCGATATACGACGTCATCGAGCCGTATGACGCAGTCGCCTGATCGAACGCCGCCTGCAGATAGTCGGTGTGCGCGCCTTGCAGCGCGGTCATCATGTCTGCCGCATTTTGGCCGCCGGCTTTTTGCGCCTGGGCGATCGATGTGGCGATTTCCGACGCACTATAGACGTTGGTCAGCAGATAGTCGGCGAGTATCGTCGATGCAGAGATGCCGAGGATCGTGTGCAGGATGGCGGTCGCCCAGCCCGTGCGGTCCTTGCCGGCCGTGCAGTGGAACACCTGGTTTTCGCCGGAGGCGGCGAAGCCGGTGAAGAGTGCGTGATAGCTGGCATGTGCGGTGTCCGACGTGACGAATGCGCGGTACATGCTCAGCATGAATGCCGTCGCGGTGGCGCCGGTGGTCGGGATCGGATCGATGCTGGCGGCCCCGAGCACGTTGAGGTTTTGCCAACTGGCGCCGGACAGCGGCACATCCGGTTGCGACTTGATTTCGGCCGGCGTGCGCAGGTCACAGATCTGCCTGATGCCGAGCGTGCCGACGGTGGCGACGTCGGCGGCGGACAACGCGAGCGCGGATGAGCGATAGACCACGCCTTTCTTCATCTTCGCGCCGCTTGTCGTCACGTAGCCGGTTCCGTCCGGCCCGGCCGTGTCGCGAAAATTCGATGCCGAACTCAGCCGTGGTGTCGTGACCGGCGCGACCGAAATCGAGTCGCCTCCGCATGCCGACAGAAGCGACGCGCTCCCCAGCGCCACGCCGATCGTGCCGGCGCCCAGCCGGAGAAAATGTCGACGGGAAATTTCTTTTTTCCGATGCATTCAATGCCCTTTGTCGGAGACGGTTACAAAAGGTCGCGACTGCGGTGGTGACCGAAGCCGCCTCCTGTATCACGCGCGACGCAGCATAGCCGGGGCGGGCCGGATCGATCGGCATGCAGTCGGACGGTTCGCCCGTGCGCATCGATCTCGCACCGGTAACCGCACGGTAGCGATTTGCGGCGAACCGGCCATCGTCCTTTTCGATTAGGGCCGAATGCGGGTTGCCGGTGTCGGCTGCGCGCCGTCGACCGGTAGGATCGGTGGCAGCGGCGAGGTAAGATCGGCATCAGTGGCTGTATCGACCAAAGCACAGTAGCCATTACGGGGGAGCGTCATGGATCTCAAGGAAGTCGACGTATTGGGTGCGGGCGTGGGCGATCACTGGTACTACGCGTCGAAGGCGAGTGCGATCCGCCGGTTCCTGGGTGCGTCGGGCGCGAACCGGATACTCGATGTCGGTGCGGGCTCCGGCTTCTTCTCGAAGCACCTGCTGGAGCGTACTCAGGCGACGGAAGCATGGTGTGTCGATACGAGCTACGCCGACGATACCGATGGCGAAGCGTCCGGCAAGCCCATCCACTTTCGGCGCTCCGTTGATCGATTCGATGCCGATCTCGTGTTGCTGATGGACGTGCTCGAGCATGTCGACGACGATGTCGGCCTGCTGATGCAGTACGTAAAGGGCGCGCCGTCGGGCAGCCGGTTCCTGATCACGGTTCCTGCGTTCCAGTTTCTCTGGAGCGGCCATGACGATTTTCTCGAGCACAAGCGCCGATATACGCTCGGCAGTCTCGAGGACGTGGTGCGTCGCGCGGGGCTCCACGTCGAGCACGGCGCCTATTATTTCGGGCTCACGTTTCCGCTCGCGGCAGCGTTGCGGCTGGGCGAGCGGGCGCGCCGGCATCCGCGTGAGCCGGCGTCGCAATTGCGCCGTCACCATCCGTTCGTCAACGGCCTGCTCAAGACGATCTGTCGGATCGAGTTGCCGATGTTCCGCTTCAATCGCGTCGCCGGCCTGACGGTCATCTGCGTCGCGCGCAAGCAGTGAATGCGATGCGGGGCCATGGGGCCGATGCGCAGGGCGCTACGGCATGCGCGTCATTGCTTGCATCGGTACGGGCACGCCAAAAAATTTCGCAAGAATATTCACAAAATGCATGCGACCCGTTCTAAATCGGAAAACTGTCTGTTATAATTTTTTTCTTTCGGGGCGTAGCGCAGCCTGGTAGCGTACCTGCATGGGGTGCAGGTGGTCGGAGGTTCAAATCCTCTCGCCCCGACCAGACAAAAAAACCCGCGTCGGCTCAGGCTGGCGCGGGTTTTTTCTTGCCGGTCGCTTTTTTGCACATCGCGGCGCGGCCCCGGTAAAATGCAAGGTTGATCCACGGAAAGCGCCGTGATTTAGCGGAAGAGGATTCCCCGAACATGACTGATCTTCGTCTTACCATGCGGTTCGCTGCAGTGCTCGCCACCGGCGCGCTCGTCGCCGGTTGCGGTACGTCGTCGCCCACGAAAGTGGACTACAAGAGCGATTCGAAATCGAAGGAAGCGTCGCTCGCAGTGCCGCCCAACATGCTCGACGAGACGGCCGATCAGCGTTCGCTGCCGCCCCAGGGCGGCGCGACTTCCCTGTCCGCGCTTCAGCAGGTCCAGCAGGCAGCACCAGCGCTGGACACCGTTGCTCCGGCCGTAGCCGGCATGCATATCCAGCGGGACGGCACCGAGAGCTGGCTCGTGATCGACGGCAAGCAGCCGGCCGACGTCTGGCCGCAGGTCCGCCGTTTCTGGCAGGAGCAGGGCTTCCTGCTCGTCGTCGACCAGCGCGACAAGGGCGTGATGGAAACCGACTGGAACGAAACCCATCCGCAGATCAACGATGGCCTGATCCGCAGCGTGATCTCGAAGGCGATGGGCAACTCGTATGTGACGGCCGAGCGCAACAAGTACCGCACGCGTCTCGATTCGGCGCCGAATGGCGGTACCTATGTGTTCATCAGCCAGAAGGGAATGCGCGAAGCGATCACGGGCGCGAACAACGATTCGAGCAAGTGGGAGCCGAAGCCGAACGATCCGGCGCTCGAGACCGAATACCTGAAGCGGTTGATGGCCGTGCTCGCACAGAACGAGCAGCGCGCGAAGAACGGCGAGCCGCCGATCGCGAACATCAAGGACAACACGGTACCGAAGGAAAAGAAGGCCGACGCCGACGCATCGTCGAAGGCCGCTGCAGCGATTGCCGCACAAAACGTCTCCCGCACGTCGGCGCAAGGCAACGATACGGCCGATGCCGCCGTGCCGTCGGAAGTCACGCTTGGCGAGCCGTACGATCGATCGTGGCTGCACGTGGGTCTCGCGCTTGATCGTGCGAACTTCACGGTCGACGATCGCGATCGCACGAAGGGCTTGTATTTCGTACGCTATGTCGATCCGAAGGATCTGACTTCGGCCGAGCAGGGCTTCTGGAGCCAGCTGTTCCACGGCAAGAAGGAAAAGCAGGCGAAGCAGTACCGTGTCAACGTGAAGGCGCTCACCGGCGACCAGACGCGCGTGGCGGTCGTCGACGATTCGGGTGCGATCGACACGTCGTCACCGGCTCGCCAGATCATGGGGCTGCTTGTGAATCAGCTCCGCTGATTTCGACGTTCCTCCGCACCAATGAAAAGCCCGCCACATGGCGGGCTTTTTTCATGGCCGCTCGCCGGAACCCGCGTGTGCGGGACGTTCGGCCTCTCCTCGTGACGTTACGTAACATCCGCGCGTTACAGCGGCAGAACACATGCCGCATGGGTGCTGGCTAAAAAAATTTATCCTTATAAATCAATTGGATGGCCGGCATGTTGGGGCTGGCACGCAATCTGCTTTATATGTGGGAATCGTTGAAGCAGGGAGGATGGCGTCAGATACCGGGGGCGCTATGAGCGCCCGACCAACGGAATCGACGTTTTCGAATGCCGACGCGACAAGCGTCGGCGCAACGGATGACGATCCGCGCCAGCGTGCGGATCTCGATGGCCCCGTCGCCTATCCTCGTAGGGCGACGGTTTCGCCCGCGCTTCTCTGAAGCGCGGGCTATTTTTTTGGCCGTCGTGCGATGCCGTGCTGGCATAGCCGATGCACGGTGAGTGATTCGCGTATTCTCGGACTTTTCCAGATGAAAGGGGAGCGAGAATGGCGGAAATTGCAGTCGTGGCGCTGATCGTGGCGAAGCCGGGCGCCGAGGAGAAGGTGCGTGCCCAGCTCGAAGGGATCGTCGAGCCGACCCGCAACGAAGCAGGGGCATTGCAGTACGACCTGCACCGGGATCTGAAGGAGCCCGCGCGGTTCGTATTCGTCGAGCGCTGGGAAAGCGAGGAGGCGCTGGCGGCTCATGCACGTTCTGCGCACATTCTCGCTTATCGGGAGGCGGCGGCGAACTGGATCGAGCGTTCCGAAATCCGCGTGCTGTCGAAGCTCGTCTGAGCCGTGCGGGGCGACCGGACGCGTCCGGTCGCGGGGTGCGTCAGTGCGCCGTGTTGGGTACGTCGAGGATCAGGATGATCGTCCAGTCGGCGTCGCCGTCGTGATGATACTGTCGCTCGGCAACGATGAACGGTTGCTGCTTGCCTTGCGGGCCGAGGAAAAGCACGTCGCCCTCCATCGGCAGGCACTCGATCGGCGGCAGCGCGAGGAACGCGTCGGTCGAGCCACGGGGCATCAGTTGCTTGATCTGGCGAGTGGCGGCTTCGGTCCACTCGATGTCGAGTTGAATGTTGCTCATGCTGTCCTCCGCACCGGGGTGCGCACGGGTGGAAAAATTCGGTGCGCGACTTTAGCACAGCGCACGGGCACCGCAACCAAAAAAGCCGAACCCGGTTGCCCGGATTCGGCTTTTCGCTTGTGCGGTGCCGCCGAACTTACTGGCTGGCAGCGTCTGCGGCCTTGGCAGCCTTCTTGCCGGCCTTCTTCGCGGCAGCCTTGTGGTGAGCAGCCTTCTTGCCGTGGTGATGCTCTTCCTGCATCGCCGGCTGTGCGGCTTCAGCCGCTTGCTGCTGCTGCAGCGCCTGTGCGCGCTGCTCGATCTCGGAGATCTTGGCCGGATCGGTAATCGTCTTGATTTCCGTGCTCTCTTGCGCATACGCTGCGCCAGTCAGCGCCGACATCGCTACCAGGATAGCCAGGGACGTCTTCTTCATTGCTTTACCTCCGCTAAGTGGTGATGAACCCGAGTGTTGCCGTTTTGTCTGGCGACTGCAATCGAGTGCGTGTCGAGTGTAACAAAAGTGACGGATCAATGTGCATCGGATCGCGGCGCGGCGCAAGGCCCCGTTGAAGTCGCGCAACACTTCGCACCCTTCGTCACGTGCCTGCCATCGTCGCCGCCGCGGATATTTCCGTGCCGGTTTCTTCCGAGGCAGTCAGAACCACCCGAGCCATCGATAGACATGGAACTGCGCGATGCCGACCAGTTCGTGCAGCGCGCGCTCGGCGTTGGCCACATTGCGCCAGCGCGGCAGCCAGCCCGTTTGCGCGCGCCGGCGATTCGCGTACACGGGCTGCGGGTCGATGCCGAAACGGCGGAAATCGAGCAATGCGCGGCGCATCTGGTACGACGAAGTGACGAGAATGCGTGTGTCGTCATACTGTGAGCGTAGTATAGGCGCAGTGAATTTCGCATTTTCGTAGGTCGTGCGGCTATCCGGTTCCAGAACGAGGTCCGCGGGAGCGACGCCTTCGGCGACGAGTTGCCGCCCGTAGACGGCCGCCTCGGTTTCGCCGTGATGCTGCGGGTCGCCGCCCGACATCACCACGGTGCAGCGTTCGGCTTGCTGCCGGCAGGTGCGGTAGAGCGCCGCGACCTTGTGGATGCGGGCGGCTCCGTCAGGTGGCGGCCGCAATCCGGTGTCGGTGCGCCGGGTGCCGGCACCGATGAGAATCAGTGTGGTTCGCCCGTGCATGTCCGGGTGCTCGACGGGTACGACGCCTGCCTCGCTCCAGGCGATCAGCGGCGCGGCGAGCCAGCCTGTCGCGAGCAGCCAGAACAGCGCAACGGCAACGGTCGAGATGATTCGCCGCCGCTTGCGGCAGAGCATGAAACAGATGAAGAGAAGTACAAATGAATCGAACAGAATCAATTTGATTGGGGTATGGTGTCTTTTTATGGACGGCTGACGATCCGGCCCTGACGCGACGCCGAACGTTGGCCTCCAGAATCGGTGGCGGTATCGGCGGGCGGAGACCCTGCCCGGCGCGCCGCTTCGCATTGTCGCTGCACTTTAAGAAAGAATCGAGATGGCCACGTATTCCAACGAAGCGGTGCTCGACGCATTGAGGCGAGTGCAGTACCGCCAGGTACCGTGGGCGCGCCGCCCTGGCGTGTTCGAGTATCTCCGTTCGCTCGGGCTGATGGACACGGTCAGGCAGAAAACCGTTGCCCCTGCGCCGGGCTTCCATGCGCCGGTCGACATCGCCGTGCTGACCGAGAGCGGTCGAGCCGAATTCTCGCGCCTCGAGCGCGACGAGAAATTACTTTCCTGGACCGATCGCCGCATGGCCGACTACGCATTGAGCGAAGCGAGTGCCGTGGTGATTCTCGAAAGCCGCCTGTAGCGGCCGATCATCCCGCCACGCGCATCGCCGCGCGCTTGGCGATGCCCCCAAAAAAAAGCCCGTATCGCGAGGATACGGGCGTACCGGATACTTTTGCTGTTGCCACGCTGTGCTCATGGCAACGTTGTGACTCGCCGCATGCGGCGCAGTTCCCGGCAGCGGGCATTTTCTTTGGCGAAATCCTGATATTGGCAGGACTACGGATGACGCGGCACGTCCGACGGCTGCGAGCCGATGCGCGCTCGCGCATTGCTGGCGATGTCGCCGCGCAGGTCGCCGCGCGGCACAGTCTGTCGGCTGGACGGGTTGGCGGCCGGTGGCTGGCGCAGGGTGTTCCGGTGATCCTGCTGACGATGGGGCGGCTTCGCGCGATCGTCGGCGTGGGCTGGAGCGGACAG
The DNA here is from genome assembly GCF_002099195.1 of Burkholderia puraquae. GTDB lineage: Bacteria > Pseudomonadota > Gammaproteobacteria > Burkholderiales > Burkholderiaceae > Burkholderia > Burkholderia puraquae. Next base: position 26,539 of record NZ_NBYX01000004.1, read on the forward strand.
CGCCAGGGAAACGACAATGCCGCATGCGACGAGCAGTGACATTGGTTTCATGGCGGGGCTCCCTTCAAGCCGTCGACGCGGCCTGTTGATATGTCGCTAAGGTAAGCGCGGGAGTGCAGGCTAGCTGTAAATATTGGTAAATAGATGTATCGGGGCACGACAACGGTAATCGACGGCAACGCAGGCGTCGCGAACAAGTCGCGTCGCAGAAAGAAACCGGGCGGCCGAAGCCGCCCGATCGAGTATTCGTTACGCCATCTTGACGGGCGCGCGCCAGGATTCCGGATTGGTCCAGAAGGCGCCGCGCAGCCGGTCGCGGCTCGGCGGAGCGGGCGGCTTCGCAGCGCTTGCGCCGATGCGCCCGCGCAGGGAGATCTGCCGGCCGCTCGTGCCGAGTCGCTTCACGATTTCGGCGAGCGTGCCGTCCGCTTGCCATTCGTCGAAGCGACGGCGGCAAGTCGGCGGTGACGGATAGCGGCCCGGCAGCTTCGACCAGCCTTCGCCCGTCGACAGCACCCACAGCACGGCGTTCACCACCGAGCGGGCTTCCACGCGGGGGCGGCCGCGCCGCTCACTCCGTGCGGGTTCCGAGCAAAACAGACCCTCGACCAGCGCCCACTCGTTATCTCTCAAATCGTCGAACAGCATCATGTCCTCACCTCAGCGAAGCTAACTCCGGTGCGCTGCCCTGCGCCGCGCACTCTTCAAGCACTCGATCATCGAGTGCCGGGTGGGGGCGTCCGGTTGGCCGGCAGCGGCGTTTCTGCTCTTCCGTCCGACGAAACCTGCGCCCTGTGCGCAAGGTAATGCACGAAGCGTGCCATGTCGGAGGTAATTCCCTCGAGAGCCGCTTGGCAGCGAGCTAACGGCTAAGTCAGCTAGGGGCGTATAAGACGCCAAAATAACCCGGCAGCAAATCGGGACAATCACCAATCTTGTGCAGTTCGCCCGCGCTACGTGCGTTCGCGGATGTATTGCACCGCAGCGAAACATGTGGGGCGGGTGCCTGATTCGACATCGACACCGGATTCGCGCATTAAAATCGTGCATCGATATCGACGATTGATGAGGTCAGGAAATGAACGTCACGCTGCGCCAGCTTCGCGTCTTCATCGAGGTCGCGCGGCTCAAGAGTTTCAGTCGCGCGGGCGACGAGATCGGGCTCACGCAGTCCGCGGTCAGCCGCTGCGTGCGCGAGCTCGAGGCCGAGCTCGGGTTGAAGCTGATCGACCGCACGACACGCGACGTGCAGCTGACCGATGTCGGCGCGAACCTGATCGCGAGTGTGTCCCGCCTGCTCGACGATCTCGACGACACGCTGCGCGAGATTCGCGAGATCGGCGAGCAACGTCGCGGGCGCGTGATCGTCGCGGCAAGCCCGACGATCGCCTGCCGGCTGATGCCGCGCGTGGTTGCGTCGTGCGAGCGCCAGTTTCCGTTCGTAACGCTGGGCTTGCGCGACGACGTGCAGAGCGATGTGTTGCGCAAGGTGAAGTCGAGCGAGGTCGATTTCGGCGTCGTGATCGGGCCGCTCACGGTGGCCGATCTCGTCTGCGAATCGCTGATGACCGATTCGTTTTGCCTGGTCGCGCGCGCCGACCATCCGCTCGCGGCGCGTGCCGAGGTGCCCTGGACGGCGCTGGACGGCGAGCGTCTCGTGCTCCTCGATCATGCGTCGGGAAGCCGGCCGCTGATCGATGCCGCGCTGGCCGCCCATCGCGTCAACGCGACGGTCATGCAGGAGCTCGGGCATTCGGCGACCGTGTTCGGACTCGTCGAGGCTGGCGTCGGCGTGAGCGTGCAGCCGTGGCTATCGCTGCCGCTGCCTGCCGGCTCGACGCTCGTCGCACGGCCGCTCACGCCACGCACCGAGCGCACGGTCGAGCTGGTGCGCCGCCGCGACCGGTCGTTGTCGCCCGCTGCGCAGGCGATCTGGGAACTCGTGCGGCAGATGCCGGCGAGGGCGGAGGACCTCGACTGACGTACACCGGCGCGCGCCAGTCCGGCTTGCGGGCCGGTACACTACGCGGATCGTGTTCCTCGATGGTGGTTTTCGATGGTGCGTTCCGCAGATTCTCTTCCGGTGGCCGGCGCGCCGGCGGTGCGCGACGCGGTGCACGCGTTGCGTCCGTCGTTGATCCGGGAAGTGGCCAACGCCGGCTTTGGCGTGCCGGACATGCTGCCGTTCTGGTTCGGCGAATCCGATCGCGTGACGCCGGACTTCATCCGCGACGCCGCAGCGGCGGCGCTGCGCGATGGCGCAACCTTCTACACGCACAATCTCGGTACCGCACCGTTGCGCGACGCGATCGCGGCCTACGTCAGCGCCCGTCACGGTGCAACGGCGGCCGACACGGTGGCCGTGACGAGTTCCGGCGTGAGCGCACTGATGCTGGCCGCGCAGATGCTGGTCGGTCCGGGCGACCGCGTCGTCGCGGTCACGCCGCTGTGGCCGAATCTCGTGGAGATTCCGAAGATCCTTGGCGCGCGGGTCGAGTGCGTGCCGCTCGGCTATGGCGAGGCGGGCTGGCAGATCGATGTCGGGCAACTGCTTGCGGCACTGACGCCCGATACGCGGATGCTGCTGGTCAACTCGCCGAACAATCCGACCGGCTGGACGATGTCGCGCGACGATCAGCAAGTCGTACTCGCCCATTGCCGCCGCCACGGTATCTGGCTGGTTGCCGATGAGGTGTACGAGCGGCTCGCGTTCGACGCGGGCGGCGCGCCGTCGTTCCTCGACATTGCGTCGCGCGACGAGCGGGTCGTCGTCGTGAATTCGTTTTCGAAGGCATGGGCGATGACGGGCTGGCGCCTGGGATGGCTCGTTGCGCCGGCAGCGGTGATGGGCGACCTGTCGAAGCTTGTCGAATACAACACGTCGTGTGCGCCGGGCTTCGTGCAGGCCGCGGCTGAGGTCGCGCTGCGAGATGGCGAGCCGTTCGTGCAGTCGTTCGTCGCGGCGCTGCGCGATGCGCGCGATCACCTGGTTGCCGCGCTATGCACCCTGCCGGGCGTCGAGGTGCCGCCTCCACCGGGCGCGATGTACCTGTTCCTGCGCCTGCCGGGCGCGGCCGACAGTCTGGCCTTCTGCAAGACGCTGGTGCGCGAGGCGGGGCTCGGTCTCGCGCCTGGGCGGGCATTCGGCCCGGAGGGAGAAGGGTACGTGCGCTGGTGCTACGCATGTGATCCGGCACGACTCGACGCGGGTGTCGAGCGGCTGCGCCGGTTCCTCGCGCGTGGCGCGGCCATGCGCTGAAGCGGGGCCGGAGCGGACTCGGTGCGCTGCCGGCAGCCCGTTCAGCTCATCTTTACGCACCGGGCAATTTTGCGTAATATGGCGCTCAGTCACGCGGTTCCGTCGTTGAGCCGTGCTGTTCCGTCCGGTTTGGGCCTGGCCTGAAGTTGGTTCGCCGCCCCCGGTTCGTGCTCCCATCAATATGACCGATCAGAATCGGGCGAGCGCGTCTTCCGTTCCTTTCGTCTGTTTGTTGATCCGGTTCGTTTGACCACAGGGTCTGGCCTAGCTGCATGAATACCCAAGAGGCGAAGATCGTCCTCGAGACTGCTTTGATCTGCGCGCAGGAACCGCTGAAACTCGGCGATTTGCGCAAGCTCTTTGCCGACGGCGTGTCGGCTGACACGGTCCGCACGTTGCTCGAAGATCTGAAACAGGATTGGTCCGGCCGCGGCGTCGAACTGGTGGCGCTGGCGACCGGATGGCGCTTCCAGAGCAAGCCGGCGATGCGTCACTACCTGGATCGTCTGCATCCCGAGAAGCCGCCGAAATATTCGCGCGCGGTGCTCGAAACGCTCGCGATCATCGCGTACCGGCAACCCGTCACGCGCGGCGACATCGAAGAGATTCGCGGTGTCACGGTCAATACGCAGGTGGTCAAGCAACTCGAGGATCGCGGCTGGATCGAAGTAATCGGTCATCGCGACGTGCCGGGGCGGCCGGCGCTGTACGCGACGACCAAGCAGTTCCTCGACGATCTCGGCCTGAAGGCGCTCGATGATCTGCCTGCGCTCGAAGAGCCGGCCGCGAACATCGAGGCTGCGCTGCTGGCGCAGCAGGCAATGGATTTCGACGGGGACATGCCGGCTGCCGACGACGCAGCGGGCGACGCGCCGCACGCGGATGAGGCATCAGCTGGTCAATCGGCGGGATTGCCGGGAGATCCGGCGGCCGACATCGTGTCGGCGCAGGAAATCCCGAGCCGCGATACGCTTGGTGCTGATCGCGTGCAAGCGGAACAATTGGAACAGGCTGGCGCCGAAGCAGTGCCGGCCGGTGTGCAGCCCGAGCCGCTGCGCGCGGATTGGAGCGAGGAAGATCGCAAGCCGGCTGCCGAAGCGGTTGCCGGAGACGGAGCGGAAGCGGCCGGCGACACGCCCGGCGAGGCCGGTCAGGCCGACGCCTCCCGTTCCTGTCCCGCGGACGGCGAGATGCTGGACGACTCGTCCGACAGTCTCGCCGATGCCGTACGAAGCGCCAGTGCACCCATCGGTGCCGACGCGCTGCCGGACGACGAAGCAGAACCCAAACAGCGTCGCGCCTGATCGCGGCCAACTTCTTGCCGCGCCCGCGCCGGGCGCGAGACCTGACATTTTGAGGTTGTTTTGACAGATATCCACGATATTGAATCGTCCGCGCCTGCCGTGCAGGCAGCGCGTGCCGACGATGCACCGGAGCAGGGCGCTCCGGCCGAGGGTGGCGACGAGCGTCCCCGCCGCGGTCTGCGGCGAGGCCCGCGCAGCCTGATCGCGCGGCGTCGCGCGGCGGCCAAGTCGAAGGGCGCCGAAGGCGAGCCGCAAGGCGGCGAAGGCACTGACGTGCAGGCGCCCGAGGCTGCCGAAGCGCAACCGGCACGTGCACCGCGCAAGGAAGGTGCGGCCAAGGGCGGTCGCAAGCCGGCCGCCAAGCGCGAAGGCGCGGCCAAGGGTGCCCAGGGCGGCCAAAGCCGCCGCGGCGGCGCACCGAAGGTTGAAGGCGGCCCGGCGAAGGCGGAAGGCGATGCGTCCGAGGACGAACTGTTCGCATACGTGACGTCGCCGGCATTTGACGCGGACAACTCCGCAGGCGGTAGCGGCGTGCGTGCACCGATGCTGCGTCGCGGCCGCAACCAGCCGGCGAACAAGCGCGTGCTGTCGCCGGACGACGACGCGCCGAAGCTCCACAAGGTGCTGGCGGAAGCGGGCATGGGCTCGCGCCGCGAAATGGAAGAGCTGATCGTCGCCGGCCGCGTGTCGGTGAACGGAGAGCCGGCGCACATCGGCCAGCGCATCATGCCGACCGACCAGGTGCGAATCAACGGCAAGCCGGTCAAGCGCAAGCTGCCGAACAAGCCGCCGCGCGTGCTGCTGTACCACAAGCCGACGGGCGAGATCGTCAGCCACGCGGATCCGGAAGGCCGTCCGTCGGTGTTCGACCGCCTGCCGCCGATGAAAACGGCGAAATGGCTCGCGGTGGGCCGCCTCGACTTCAATACCGAAGGTCTGCTGATGCTGACGACTTCGGGCGACCTCGCAAACCGCTTCATGCATCCGCGCTACAGCGTCGAGCGCGAGTACGCGGTGCGCGTCGTCGGCGAGCTGGCCGAAGGCATGCGGCAAAAGCTGCTGCACGGCGTCGAGCTCGATGACGGCCCGGCGAACTTCCTGCGCATCCGCGACGGTGGCGGCGAGGGTACGAACCACTGGTATCACGTCGCGCTGGCCGAGGGCCGCAACCGCGAAGTGCGCCGGATGTTCGAGGCGGTCGGCCTGATGGTGAGCCGCCTGATCCGTACGCGTCACGGCCCGATTCCGCTGCCGCGCGGTTTGAAGCGCGGCCGCTGGGAGGAACTCGACGATGCGGAAGTGCGCAAGCTGATGGCGACCGTCGGCCTGAAGGCGCCGTCCGAGGAGAAGGGCAAGCGCGGCGGTGCCGGCCAGGCCGAGCGTCGCCAGCCCGATCCGATGCAGACGTCGATGGGCTTCATCGGCCGGGAGCCGGTGCTGACGACGCACGGGCAGCTGGATCAGCCGCGTCGCGGCGGCGGTCGCCGTGGCGGGCCGGGCCTGCCGGGCCTGAGTGGCTACGGCAGCCTGCCGGTCGCGCCGTCGGGCTACGGTAATCGCGCCGGCGGCGGCCGAGATGGCAACCGTGCTGGCGGTGGGCGCGATGGCAATCGCGCTGGTGGTGGTCGTGGCGATGTCGACGGCAACCGCGCGTCGTATGGCGCTGGCCCCAAGCGCGACGGTGCGGGTCCCAAGCGCGGCGGCAGCAAGGGCGGCAACCGCAACCCGAACGGCAATCGTGCCGAGGGCGCCGGCAGCAGCGGCGGCCCGCGCGGCGGCCAGCGCCCGCAGCGCAGCCGCACGCGCAGCCGCTGAGCGTCAGGCATGCGGCGGCGTAAAGCCGCCGGCGTGCCGGCCGGTCTTGTCGGCGCGACGCATTGCGTTGATTGCCTTCGATCGTATATATGTCGTTCGGCGCTGCGTGGCCACCGGCATAACCGATCCCCGGCGTGTCACGATGGCGCCGGTTGATCGTGCAGCCCGATTTCGCATTTTGGGTCCGTAAAGGCAGGGGCACGCTGCTTTTACCGGCTGGCTTGGCGTTTGCGCCAAAAATCGCTATAATCGCGGAGTCGCTGGGCGTACGGATTCAATGTGCGGCTCAGGTGCGACCACCAGTAAGAAGATGGGCGTTCCGCCCATTTTTTTTTGCTGAAACGGTTAGGCATCTCGGGTAGCGCTTCCTGCGCCGGCTAAGGCGCGCGCCCGCGGGTGAATCGCGAGCGGCGGGCGCGAACACCTGAGAGGACACAGTGCAACTGACGGAACTGATAGAAACCACGGTCACCGGGCTCGGCTACGAGCTGGTGGATCTCGAGCGCACCGGGCGCGGCATGCTTTGCATCTATATCGATCAGCCTGCCGGCATCTCGCTCGAAGATTGCGAAAAGGTCACGCGTCAGCTCCAGCACGTCTTGACGGTCGAAAACATCGATTACGAACGGCTCGAAGTCTCGTCCCCGGGGCTCGACCGCCCGTTGAAGAAGCTGGCCGACTTCGAGCGCTTCGCTGGCAGCGAAGTTTCCGTGACCTTGAAAAAGCCGCTGGACGGGCGCAAGACGTACCGGGGCATTCTGCACGCGCCGAATGGCGAAACGATCGGTTTGGAATTTGAGAGGAAGAAGGGCGAGGCGGCCATGCTGGATTTCACGCTGGCCGATATCGACAAAGCCCGCCTGATTCCGCAAGTTGACTTTAGGAGCCGCAAATAATGAGTCGCGAAGTGTTGATGCTGGTGGATGCGCTGGCGCGCGAGAAAAACGTCGACAAGGATGTGGTGCTGGGCGCCCTCGAGGCTGCGCTCGCGTCCGCTTCCAAGAAGCTGTTCGACGAAGGCGCCGAAATTCGCGTCCATATCGATCGCGAAAGCGGCGAGCACGAAACCTTCCGTCGCTGGCTCGTCGTTCCCGACGAGGCAGGCTTGCAGGAGCCGGATCGTGAGATCCTGCTGTTCGAAGCACGTGAGCAGAATGCCGACGTCGAAGTCGGCGAGTATGTCGAGGAACCCGTTCCGTCGATCGAGTTCGGTCGCATCGGCGCGCAGGCCGCGAAGCAGGTGATCCTGCAGAAGGTGCGCGACGCCGAGCGCGAGCAGATCCTGAACGACTACCTCGAGCGTGGTGAAAAGATCATGACGGGTACGGTGAAGCGCCTCGACAAGGGCAACTTCATCGTCGAATCGGGCCGTGTCGAGGCGCTGCTGCGCCGCGATCAGCTGATCCCGAAGGAAAACCTGCGCGTGGGCGACCGCGTGCGCGCGTACATCGCGAAGGTCGACCGCACCGCGCGCGGCCCGCAGATCGAGCTGTCGCGTACGGCGCCCGAGTTCCTGATGAAGCTGTTCGAGATGGAAGTGCCGGAAATCGAGCAGGGCCTGCTCGAGATCAAGGCGGCCGCCCGCGATCCGGGCGTGCGCGCGAAGATCGGCGTCATCGCGTATGACAAGCGGATCGATCCGATCGGCACCTGCGTCGGCATCCGCGGTTCCCGCGTGCAGGCCGTGCGCAACGAGCTCGGTGGCGAAAACATCGACATCGTGCTATGGTCGGAGGATCCCGCCCAGTTCGTGATCGGCGCGCTCGCGCCGGCAGCTGTCCAGTCGATTGTCGTCGATGAAGAAAAGCACTCGATGGACGTCGTCGTCGACGAGAACGAGCTGGCTGTCGCGATCGGCCGCAGCGGTCAGAACGTTCGCCTTGCAGGCGAACTGACCGGCTGGCAGATCAACATCATGACGCCGGACGAATCCGCCCTGAAGCAGGGTGAAGAGCGCGACCGGCTGCGTGCGCTGTTCATGGCGCGTCTCGACGTCGACGAAGAAGTTGCCGACATCCTGATTGACGAAGGCTTCACGAGCCTGGAAGAGATCGCCTACGTGCCGCTCAACGAAATGCTTGAAATCGAGGCGTTCGACGAGGATACCGTGCACGAACTGCGCAATCGCGCACGCGACGCGCTGTTGACGATGGCGATCGCGAACGAAGAAAAGGTCGAGAACGCAGCGCTGGATCTCAAGAGCCTCGACGGCATCACGCCGGAGCTGCTCGCGAAGCTGGCCGAACACGGCGTGCAGACGCGCGACGATCTCGCCGAGCTGGCTGTGGATGAACTGGTCGACATGACCGGGATGGAAGAGGATGCCGCTAAGGCGTTGATCATGAAAGCACGTGAACACTGGTTCCAGTGAGAAATGACCATGGCGCACTGATTTGATGGCGGCCGTATGGCCTGACCCGATGCTAACCGCAAGGAATCGGTCCTTGCACTAAGAGGAATGAATGGCGAGTAACAACGTAGCCCAATTTGCCGCGGAACTGAAAATGCCTGCTGGTGTGCTGCTCGAACAGCTGCAGGCAGCGGGCGTCCAGAAAGCGAGTGAAGACGATGCGCTGTCCGAAACGGACAAGGCGCGTCTGCTCGATCATTTGCGCAAGTCGCACGGCGCAACCGACGGCGACAAGCGCAAGATCACGCTGACCCGCAAGCATACGTCGGAGATCAAGCAATCTGACGCGACGGGCAAGGCTCGCACCATTCAGGTCGAGGTCCGCAAGAAGCGTACGTTCGTCAAGCGCGACGACGTGAGCGAGGGTGCGGAACAGGGTCAGGCGCAGGTCGCCGAAGCGGACGACGATGCAGAACTGAAGCGTCGCGAGGAAGAGGCGCGCCGCGAGGCCGAGCTGCTCGAGAAGCAGGCGCAGGAACTGCGCGAGCGTCAGGAACGCCTCGAGCGCGAGGAAGCAGAGCGCCGCGCCCGCGAGGAAGCGGCTGAAGCCGAGCGCCGTCGCGCCGAGGAAGAGGCCGCGGCGAAGCGTGTCGCGGCCGAAGCTGCGGCAGCACAGCAGCAGGCAGCCGCGCAGCAGGCCGCTGCAGCCGAACAGGAAGTGGCAAGCACGCAGTCCGCGCAGGACGAAGCACGCGCAGCCGCCGAACGTGCGGCGCAGCGCGAAGCGGCGAAGAAGGCTGAAGACGCTGCCCGCGAGGCGGCGGACAAGGCGCGCGCCGAGCAGGAAGAGATCAGCAAGCGTCGTGCGGCGGCAGAAGCCGAAGCGCGTGCGATTCGCGAAATGATGAACACGCCGCGCAAGGCCGTGGTCAAGGCAGTCGAGCCGCCGAAGCCGGTCGAGCCGCCGAAGCCGGCCGAAGCGAAGGGCACGCTGCACAAGCCGGCAAAGCCGGAAGGTGCGCAGGCGCGTCCGGCCGTGAAGAAGCCGGCCGGTGCAGCACCGGCAACGACGCAAGCGCCGGCAGGCGCGGGCGATCGCAACAAGAAGCCGGGCGCAGGCAAGGGCGGCTGGCAGGACGACGCGTCGAAGCGTCGCGGTATCAAGACGCGCGGCGATTCGAGCGGCGGCGTCGACCGCGGCTGGCGCGGCGGCCCGAAGGGTCGCGGCCGTCACCAGGACAGCGCATCGTCGTTCCAGGCGCCGACCGAGCCGATCGTCCGTGAAGTGCACGTGCCGGAAACCGTGTCGGTTGCCGATCTCGCGCACAAGATGTCGATCAAGGCCTCCGAAGTCATCAAGGTGATGATGAAGATGGGCCAGATGGTCACGATCAACCAGGTGCTGGACCAGGAAACGGCGATGATCGTCGTCGAGGAACTGGGCCACCGCGCGGTTGCCGCGAAGCTGGACGATCCGGAAGCGCTGCTCGTCGAAGGCGAAACCGGTACCGATGCGGAGCAACTGCCGCGTCCGCCGGTCGTCACGGTGATGGGTCACGTCGACCACGGCAAGACCTCGCTGCTCGACTACATCCGCCGCGCGAAGGTTGCCGCAGGCGAAGCGGGCGGCATTACGCAGCATATCGGCGCCTATCACGTCGATACGCCGCGTGGCGTCATCACGTTCCTCGATACACCGGGTCACGAAGCGTTCACGGCAATGCGTGCACGCGGCGCGAAGGCGACCGACATCGTGGTGCTGGTGGTGGCGGCTGACGACGGCGTGATGCCGCAGACGAAGGAAGCCATCGCTCACGCGAAGGCGGGTGGCGTGCCGATCGTCGTCGCGATCAACAAGATCGACAAGCCGGATGCGAACACCGACCGCGTCAAGCAGGAACTGGTCGCGGAAGGCGTCGTGCCGGAAGAATACGGTGGCGATTCGCCGTTCGTGCCGGTGTCGGCAAAGACGGGCGCGGGCATCGACGATCTGCTCGAGAACGTGCTGCTGCAAGCCGAAGTGCTGGAATTGAAGGCGCCGATCGAAGCACCGGCCAAGGGCATCGTGATCGAAGCGAAGCTCGACAAGGGCAAGGGCCCGGTCGCGACGATCCTCGTGCAGTCCGGTACGCTGAACCGCGGCGATATCGTGCTGGCGGGTACGGCCTACGGCCGCGTGCGCGCGATGCTCGACGAGAACGGCAAGCCGACGAAGGAAGCCGGCCCGTCGATCCCGGTCGAAATCCAGGGTCTGTCGGAAGTGCCGGGTGCGGGCGAGGAAGTGATCGTGCTGCCGGACGAGCGCAAGGCGCGTGAAATCGCGCTGTTCCGTCAGGGCAAGTTCCGCGACGTGAAGCTTGCGAAGCAGCAGGCCGCGAAGCTGGAAAGCATGCTCGAGCAGATGGGCGAAGGCGAAGTGCAGAACCTGCCGCTCATCATCAAGGCGGACGTGCAGGGCTCGCAGGAAGCACTCGTGCAGTCGCTGCTCAAGCTGTCGACCGACGAAGTGCGCGTGCAGATCGTGCACAGCGCGGTTGGCGGCATCAGCGAAAACGACGTCAACCTCGCAACGGCATCGAAGGCGGTCATCATCGGCTTCAACACGCGTGCGGATGCACAGGCGCGCAAGCTGGCCGAGTCGAATGGCATCGATATCCGCTACTACAACATCATCTACGACGCCGTGGATGAGGTGAAGGCGGCAATGTCGGGCATGCTGGCGCCGGAGAAGCGCGAAGTCATCACCGGTATGGTCGAGGTGCGCCAGGTCTTCAAGGTGCCGAAGGTTGGCACGGTTGCAGGCTGTATGGTCACGGACGGTATCGTCAAGCGCTCGTCGTCGGTTCGCGTGCTGCGCAACAACGTCGTGATCTTCACGGGCGAACTCGAATCGCTGAAGCGCTTCAAGGACGACGTGAAGGAAGTGAAGCAAGGCTTCGAGTGCGGTATGTCGGTGAAGAATTTCAACGACGTCGTCGAAGGCGACCAGTTCGAAGTCTTCGAAGTGACCGAAGTCGCGCGTACGCTGTAACCCTCGCGCATCGGCTCATGGGCGGGGCAGGCTTGGGCCTGTCCCGCCCATTTTCATGGTGGCGTGCCAACACTGGCCGCCGCTTTATCCTGATAAACGGATCACGGATCGATCATGTCCAGGAAACGTACTTCCCCGAATCGCAACGTGCAGATCGCTGACCAGATTCAGCGCGATCTGTCTGAACTCATCATGCGCGAGGTCAAGGATCCGCGCATCGGCATCGTGACCATCCAGAGCGTGGAACTCACGCCGGATTACGCACATGCGAAGGTCTACTTCACCGCGCTGACCGGCGATCCGGCCAAGACGCAGGAAGCGCTGAACCACGCGTCGGGTCACTTGCACAACCTGTTGTTCAAGCGCCTGCACATCCATACGGTGCCGACGTTGCATTTCCACTACGACCAGACGATCGAGAAGGCCGTGGAGATGTCGCGCCTGATCAAGGAAGCGAACTCGACGCGTGCCAAGGACGACGACGAGACCGACGCAGCCACCAAGGACGACTGAGCTCGACCGGCCTATGACGACTGCAGCATCCCAACGTCCGCGCGTGCCTCGTCGCGTGCTGGACGGCGTCCTCCTGCTCGACAAGCCGGTCGGCCTGTCGAGCAACGACGCGCTGATTCGCGCGAAGCGCCTGCTGCTCGCGAAGAAAGCCGGTCACACCGGCACGCTCGATCCGCTGGCTTCGGGCCTGCTGCCGCTGTGCTTCGGCGAGGCGACGAAGTTCTCGCAGGATCTGCTCGAAGCAGACAAGACCTACGAAGCGACAATGCGTCTCGGCCAGCGTACGGCCACCGGCGACGCGGAAGGCGATGTGATCGACACGCGGCCCGTCGAATGCGACCGCGCGGCGGTGGCAGCCGCGCTCGTGCGCTTCACCGGCGAAATCGTGCAGGTGCCGCCGATGTATTCGGCGCTCAAGCGCGATGGCAAGCCGCTGTACGAATATGCGCGCGCGGGGCAAACCGTCGAGCGCGAGGGCCGCAACGTGACGATCCTCGCGCTCGACCTGCTCGCGTGCGACCTGCCGAACGTGACGTTTCGCGTGACCTGCAGCAAGGGCACTTACGTGCGAACGCTGGCGGAGGATATCGGCGAGGCGCTCGGTTGCGGTGCGCATCTGACGATGCTGCGTCGCACGGGTGTCGGTGCGCTGACGCTCGAGCACGCGGTGACGCTCGATGCGCTGTCCGATGCCGACGAAGCGTCGCGCGATGCGTGGCTCCAGCCGGTCGACGCGCTGCTGTCGACGTTTCCGCTGGTTCGTCTCGATGAAACCAGCGCGAAGCGGTTCCTGCACGGCCAGCGTCTGCCGCTGTCGGCGCTTGGCGCGATCGATGCGGTCGAAGGCGAGCGTGTGCGCGTCTACGACGCGACTCGGCTGCTCGGCGTGGCCCGCAAGGCGAACGGCGTACTGGCGCCGGAGCGGCTCGTCGTCACGGCTGCCTGACGCAGGCGCGCGAACGCGCGCCCTTCGGTATAAAAAAGCCCGGTCGATGCGACCGGGCTTTTTGTTTGCCTTCAGGCTGCGTGCTCAGTGTGCAGCCGATGCTGCGGCACCTGCATCGCCGCCGCCCGAGCGCTCGGGCTTCGTGATCCAGATCAGCCCGATCAGCAGCACGAAGATCGCCGCCGAGATGTAGAACAGGTCGTTCACCCCGAGTTGTGCGGCCTGCTGCGTGGCCAGGTTGTTGATCAGCCCGTGCGCCTGGTCCGGCGTCAGCCCGAGGTTGCCCATCTGCGTGACGGCCTGGTTGAACGTCGGGTTGTAGACATTCGTCTGCTCGACCAGCTGCGCGTGATGGAAGTTGTTGCGATGGTCCCAAGCCGTCTGGAAGATCGACGTGCCGATGCCGCCGCACATGATCCGCACGAAGTTCGACAGGCCCGACGCCGCGGGAATGCGGTGGCCAGGCAGGCCGGACAGCGTGATCGATACCAGCGGGATGAAGAATCCGGCCATTGCGATGCCTTGCACGAGCGTCGGCAGCGTCAGCGACCATTCGTCGACACCCGTCGTATAGCGCGAGCGCATCCAGAAGCACAGCGCAAACGTCAGGAACGACGCCGTCGAGATAAAGCGCGGATCGGTGCGTGGCAGGTACTTCCCGGTGAGTGGCGACAGCAGGATGGCGAACAGCCCGACCGGCGCCATCACGAGGCCGGCGTCGGTCGCGGTGTAGCCGATCTGCGTCTGCAGCCACAGCGGCAGCAGCACGAGGTTGCCGAAGTACAGGCCGTACCCGATCGACAGCGCAACCGTGCCGCCGGTGAAGTTCCGCATGCGGAACAGCGACAGGTCGACCACCGGGTGCTCGGCGGTCAGTTCCCAGATGACGAAGAACGCGAACGCAATGACGGCGGTCAGCGCGAGCACGATGATGGTTGTCGACGCGAACCAGTCGAGATCCTTGCCCTTGTCGAGCATGATCTGCAGCGAGCCGACCCAGATGACCAGCAGTGCGAGGCCCACGCCGTCGATCGGCGCGCGGCGCACGGCCGACTCCCGATTGCGGTAGATCGCCCACGTCGCGGCGGCGGCGGCGATGCCGACCGGGATGTTGACGTAGAAGATCCACGGCCACGAGTAGTTGTCCGAGATCCAGCCGCCGAGGATCGGGCCGGCAACGGGCGCGATCAGCGTCGTCATCGCCCATAGCGCGAGCGCCATTGGCGCCTTGGCGCGCGGATAGCTCGACAGCAGGAGCGCTTGAGACAGCGGAATCATCGGGCCCGCAACCGCGCCTTGCAGCACGCGCGACGCAAGCAGGAACGGCAGGGTGGGCGAGAGCCCGCACATCCACGACGAAATCACGAACAGGATGATCGACGCGAGGAACAGGCGCACCTGCCCGAAGCGGTCGGTCAGCCAGCCGGTCAGCGGCACGGAGATCGCGTTCGCGACCGCGAACGACGTGATGACCCACGTGCCCTGGTCGGACGACACGCCGAGGTCGCCCGAGATGGTCGGGATCGCGACGTTCGCGATGGACGTGTCGAGCACGTTCATGAACACCGCGAGCGATACCGCGATCGTCCCGATCACGAGCTGCCCGCCCTGCAAGGGCGGGTGAGAGACAGGAGCCTGTGCCATGTCGGTTGTCTTTCCGGAGTCGGAACGGTTACATCATCTTCGCGGCGGCGTTCGACTTCGCCGCGGCCGGTGCCGATGCCGATGCGTTACCGCCTGCGTTCTCGGCGATGACGCGGGCGATTTCGGCGTCGGCTTCGTCGCCGTACTTCGCGAACACGTTGGTCTCGTAGACGGTATTCGGCGCGTTCACGAGCTGGTCGCCGCGTTCGTCCTTGATGTCCACATCGACCTGCATCGACAGGCCGATGCGCAGCGGATGCTTGTCGAGATCCTTCGGATCGAGTTCGATCCGTACCGGCAGGCGCTGCACGACCTTGATCCAGTTACCCGTCGCGTTCTGCGCGGGCAGCAGCGAGAACGCCGAGCCGGTACCGGCCGAGAAGCCCACCACCTTGCCGTGGTACACCGCCGACGAGCCGTAGATGTCGGCCGTCAGTTCGACCGGCTGGCCGATACGCATGTGCTTGAGCTGAACTTCCTTGAAGTTCGCATCGACCCACACCGCGTTCAGCGGCACCACCGACATCAGCGGCGTACCCGGCGACACGCGCTGGCCGACCTGCACCGAGCGCTTCGCGACATAGCCGGTGACCGGCGCGGGCAGCACGTTACGCGCGTTCGCCAGGTACGCGTCGCGAACCTTCGCGGCCGCGGCCATCACGTTCGGGTGCGAGGCGATCGTCGTGTTCGCGGTCAGCGCGCGGTTCGACGCGAGCTGCTGCTGCGAGGCATCGAGCGATGCCTGGGCGGCGCGAACGGCGTCGCGTGCGTGCGAGATTTCTTCCTGCGACACGGCGCCCGTCTGCGCGACGGCCATGCGGCGGCGGAGATCGTCCTCGGCCTTCGACAGGTCGGACTGGCGCAGCGCAACTTGCGCGCGGTACTGGTCGTCGTTGACGAACAGGCCGCGTACCTGGCGCACCGTCTGTGCGAGATTGGCTTCGGCCTGCTGCAGCGCGACCTGCGAGTCGGCCGGATCGAGAACGACGAGCGGATCGCCGGCCTTGACCGTCTGCGTATCGTCGGCCTTCACTGCGATCACGGTGCCGGTGACTTGCGGCGTGATCTGCACGACGTTGCCGTTCACGTACGCGTCATCGGTCCCTTCATGGAAGCGGGCGACGAGGAAGTAGTACAGGCCATACGCAATGGCCGCGATCACGATGACCGCGACGAGCAGCGTCATCATCCGTTTGCGCTTGCCGTTGTTCTGCGGCTGTGCGCTGGCGGCGTTTTGTTGGTCGCTCATGGCGATTTTCTCCGTCCGTTATTTCGAGTGTCTGCGTAGTGGTGGCGCCGGATCAGTTGGCGGCCTGTTTTGTCGGCTTGTCGGCATCGGGCGCGGCGAGCGGCGTACCGGTCGCGTCGAACCCGCCACCCAGCGCCTTGATCAGTGCAAGCTGCATGTCGCGGCGGCGCATCTTCAGGTTGATCACCGTCTGCTCCGATGCGAGGCGGTTGCTGTCCGCAGTCAGCACCTGCAACTGCGGCGACAGGCCGGCCTTGTAGCGGATGACCGCGAGGTCATAGGCGCGCGTCGATGCGTCGAGTGCGCGTTGCGCATCGCCCATCTGGCGATCGACCGCGCGGATCGACGCGACCTGCGTCGCGACGTCGTTCAGCGCACTGATCAGCGTCTGGTTGTAGTTCGCCACCGACAGGTCGAAGTCCGCGTAGCGGCCCTTGAGTTGCGCGCGCAGCGCGCCGGCGTCGAAAATCGGCAGGTGGACCGCCGGGCCGAACTGCGCCTGCCGGCTCGCGAAGTTCAGGAATTTGCCCCAGCCGAACGCATCGAAGCCGAAGCCGGCCGCGAGGTTCACGTCGGGATAGAACTCCGCCTTCGCTTCCTTCACGTCGTGCATTGCGGCTTCGACCTGCCAGCGCGCGGCGACGATGTCGGGGCGGCGCGAGACGAGATCGGCCGGCAGGTTGCCGGGCAGTGCGACTTCGCCGGTCGGGTTCATCACGGGTGCCGCGATCTGCAGCCCGCGATCCGGACCCTTGCCGAGCAGCGCCGCGAGCTGGTAGCGCACCGTCGTGATCTGACCGTCGAGATCGGAGCGCGAAGCCTGGGTCGTCGCGATGTTGCCGCGGGCCGTCTGGCGTTCGACGTTGGTGTCGAGGCCGGCCGACACGCGGCCGTCGGTGATCTTGCCGACCGTCTCGCGGTTGGTGATCTCGCGCTGGGCGATATCGCGCAGCGCATAGAGTTGTGCGAGCGAGTTGTAGGTGCGTGCGACCGACGATGCGAGCGTGATGCGTGCCTGCTGCATGTCGGCTTCGGCCGCCTTTTCCTGCGACACGGCGGTGCGCAGGCGTTCGCGGTTCTTGCCCCACAGGTCGAGTTCCCACGACGCGCTTGCGAGCACGTTGTTCTCGCTATACCACTGGCCGCCGTACGGGGGCGGGAACAGCGCGTTCGACGAATACAGCTCGCGCGTCCACGAATAGCTGGCCTCCGCCTTCGGCATCAGGTTCGAACGCGACGATTCGATGTACGACGACGCCTTCGCGATGCGCGCCTGCGCCTGCGCGATCGACGGATTGCCCTGCAGGGCCTCGTCGATCAGCTTCGGCAGCTGCGGGTCGCCGAACTGGCTGGCCCAGTCGAGCGCCGGCCACTGGCCGCCCTCGGCCGGCAGGCTCTGGGCGGATTCGAATTGCGACGCGGGGGCGATTTGCTTGTCGCTCTTGATGCCGATGTAGTTCGCGCAGCCCGCCAGCGCCAGTGCGGCGACCGCAGCGGCGACGGCGGCGCGGCACGACCCGGCGCGCACGGACAACGGGGAGGATTTCATCGCGCTGATCCCTGACTCGGAATGAATGATGGACACTGCAAGGATTTCCTTACATTAATCTGTCAAAAGTAATTGTTATGGCAACTATTACGTGATGCTGCCGCCGGCGGTCTCGCAGTAGTTGCTGAGAATGCGGCGCAGCATGCTCTTCAGGAACCCGACTTCTTCCGGCGTAAACCCGTCCAGTACCTGGTCGAGCACGCTGCGGAAAATGGGCGGCAGCCGTTCGGCGAGCGCACGGCCTTCGTCGGTCAGCTCGAGGCGCACGACACGCCGATCCTCGATGCTGCGGACGCGGGACAGCAGGCCGCGTTTCTCGACCCGGTCGAGCAGGCGCGTGACCGCGCTCGCGTCGATCCCGTACTCGCGCGCGAGCTCGGCGGCCGTCGAGCACTTGCCGACCGCGATCATGAACAGCATGCTTGCCTGCGTGCCCGTGATCCCCAGCTCTTCCTGCGTGCGTTGCGTGACGAGGTTGGTCATCACCGACTTCACGCGCGACATCAGATAACCGACGCTGTCGTTCATCTGATACGAAGACAGCGGCGAAACGGGCGGGTGGGTAGAAGAATCCGACATAAAACCCTGAAGCTGCAATAGTTGACTAGGCAGCATTGTAGGCGCAGTTGCTTGCCGCGGCAAATGTTAATCGAACGGCAAAGGGCGCGCTTCGCGCCACAAAAATCCCTGATCCCTATAAGGTTTTTGAGCGCGCCGGAGAAGGGGGCTTCGACCGATTGGCGTGTTCCAGGGGAGGGCGTGCCGGCCGCCTTGTTCCATTGCAACCTGCCCGTCAGCTCTCGACACGCCCACGTGCTATAATTTGTGGCTTTCCAAGCTGCAATGCGCGCGCCCGTGAAAAACGAGCGGGCGCTTTTGCGCGTTCAAACGATTTCCAGGTTTCTATGACCCGCGCCCTTCGCAATATCGCCATCATCGCCCACGTCGACCACGGCAAGACTACGCTCGTCGACCAACTGCTTCGCCAGTCCGGCACCTTCCGCGAGAACCAGCAGATTGCGGAGCGGGTGATG
Source organism: Burkholderia puraquae (assembly GCF_002099195.1). GTDB lineage: Bacteria > Pseudomonadota > Gammaproteobacteria > Burkholderiales > Burkholderiaceae > Burkholderia > Burkholderia puraquae. Next base: position 45,233 of record NZ_NBYX01000004.1, read on the forward strand.
GACTCGAACGACATCGAAAAAGAGCGCGGGATCACGATTCTCGCGAAGAACTGCGCGGTCGAGTACGAAGGCACGCACATCAACATCGTCGACACGCCGGGGCACGCGGACTTCGGCGGCGAGGTGGAGCGCGTGCTGTCGATGGTCGACTCGGTGCTGCTGCTCGTCGACGCGGTCGAGGGCCCGATGCCGCAGACCCGCTTCGTCACGAAGAAGGCGCTCGCGCTCGGCCTGAAGCCGATCGTCATCGTCAACAAGATCGATCGCCCGGGTGCGCGGATCGACTGGGTCATCAACCAGACCTTCGACCTGTTCGACAAGCTCGGCGCAACCGAAGAGCAGCTCGACTTCCCGATCGTCTACGCATCGGGCCTGAACGGCTATGCGTCGCTCGACCCGGCTGCGCGCGAAGGCGACATGCGCCCGCTGTTCGAAGCAGTCCTCGAGCACGTGCCGGTCCGTCCGGCGGATCCGGACGCGCCGCTGCAGCTGCAGATTACGTCGCTCGACTATTCGACGTACGTCGGCCGGATTGGCGTCGGCCGCATCACGCGCGGTCGCATCAAGCCGGGCCAGCCGGTCGCGATGCGCTTCGGCCCGGAAGGCGACGTGCTGAATCGCAAGATCAACCAGGTGCTGTCGTTCACGGGCCTCGAGCGCGTGCAGGTCGAATCGGCCGAAGCGGGCGACATCGTGCTGATCAACGGTATTGAAGACGTGGGCATCGGCGCAACGATCTGCGCGGTGGATACGCCGGAAGCGCTGCCGATGATCACCGTCGACGAGCCGACGCTGACGATGAACTTCCTCGTCAACTCGTCGCCGCTCGCCGGCCGCGAAGGCAAGTTCGTCACGAGCCGCCAGATCCGCGACCGCCTGATGAAGGAACTGAACCACAACGTCGCGCTGCGCGTGAAGGACACCGGCGACGAAACGGTGTTCGAAGTGTCGGGCCGCGGCGAACTGCACCTGACGATTCTCGTCGAGAACATGCGTCGTGAAGGCTACGAACTGGCCGTGTCGCGTCCGCGCGTCGTGATGCAGGAAATCGACGGCGTGCGGCACGAGCCGTACGAGCTGCTGACCGTCGACGTCGAGGACGAGCACCAGGGTGGCGTGATGGAAGAGCTCGGCCGCCGCAAGGGCGAGATGCTCGACATGGCGTCGGACGGCCGCGGCCGCACGCGTCTGGAATACAAGATCTCGGCGCGTGGCCTGATCGGCTTCCAGAGCGAATTCCTGACGCTCACGCGCGGCACGGGCCTGATGAGCCACATCTTCGACTCGTACGCACCGGTCAAGGACGGCTCGGTCTTCGAGCGCCGCAACGGCGTGCTGATCTCGCAGGACGACGGCGCGGCAGTGGCGTACGCGCTGTGGAAGCTGCAGGATCGCGGCCGCATGTTCGTGAAGCCGGGCGACGCGCTGTATGAGGGCATGATCATCGGCATTCACAGCCGCGACAACGACCTGGTCGTGAACCCGATCAAGGGCAAGCAGCTGACCAACGTGCGTGCGTCGGGTACCGACGAAGCCGTGCGTCTCGTGCCGCCGGTCCAGATGTCGCTCGAATACGCGGTCGAATTCATCGACGACGACGAGCTCGTCGAAGTGACGCCGCAGTCGATCCGCCTGCGCAAGCGCTTCCTGAAGGAGCACGAGCGTCGCCGCGCGAGCCGCGAAGGCGCGGTCGACTAAGCGTTTCGACTGTTCGCTGCATCACGGAAAAGGCTGCCTGCGGGCAGCCTTTTTTGTATCTGCGCGATGTGCAATCGGGTTGTCTGCAAAACACTGTTCCTGCGGGTCGTGGCAATCCGGCAAAACCCCGTCGTGCGGTGCTTTCGGGCGCATTTCACCGTGAACTTCGGTATCGGTTCTGTGATATGCTGCGCGCACGCAAGTTTTAGGTCCTTCCAAGCAAGACTTGATTCGCAATCCGCTAAACGGTCAGGCCGTGTCGCGGAAGGTTGAGTAACCCGCTATTTCTCGAGAAGCTCGAAGAAAGGTGAGCGTAAAATGTCAGATGTAATGAAGCAGTTTCAGCTGAACTCCTATCTGTTCGGCGGCAATGCTTCGTACGTTGAAGAACTGTACGATGCATACCTCAACAATCCGGCATCGGTGCCGGAGAACTGGCGAGAGTATTTCGACGCGCTGCAGAATGTGCCTGCAACGGACGGTTCGAATGCCAATGACGTCGCCCATTTCCCGATCGTCGAATCGTTCGCCGAGCGTGCGAAGGCCAATGCCTTCATCCCGCGCGAAAGCACCAGCAATCTCGCGACCGCACGCAAGCAGGTTCACGTTCAGTCGCTCATCAGCGCCTACCGCTTCCTCGGCTCGCAATGGGCCAATCTCGATCCCCTGAAGCGTCGCGAACGTCCCGCCATTCCCGAACTCGAACCCGCGTTCTACGACTTCTCCGAAGGCGACCTCGACCAGACGTACAGCGCAAGCAACCTGTACTTCGGTTTCGACCAGGCTTCGCTGCGTGACATCGTCAAGGGTCTGCGCGACACGTACTGCGGCACGATCGGCGCCGAGTACATGTACATCAGCGATCCGGAACAGAAGCGCTGGTGGCAGGAGCGCCTGGAGTCGACCCGTGCGACGCCGGCATTCTCGATCGACAAGAAGAAGCACATCCTGAATCGCCTGACGGCAGCGGAAGGCCTCGAGCGCTATCTGCATACCAAGTACGTCGGCCAGAAGCGCTTCTCGCTCGAAGGCGGCGAAAGCTTCATCGCGGCGATGGACGAAGTCGTCCAGCACGCAGGCAAGAGCGGCGTGCAGGAAATCATCATCGGCATGGCCCACCGAGGCCGTCTGAACGTGCTGGTCAACACGCTGGGCAAGATGCCGGCCGACCTGTTCGCCGAATTCGAAGGCAAGCACGTCGACGATCTGCCGGCCGGTGACGTGAAGTACCACAAGGGCTTCTCGTCGGACGTGTCGACGGAAGGCGGCCCGGTTCACCTGTCGCTCGCATTCAACCCGTCGCACCTCGAAATCGTGAACCCGGTGGTCGAAGGGTCCGCGAAGGCGCGGATGGATCGTCGCGGCGACGAAGACGGCCTGCAGGTGCTGCCGGTGCAGATCCACGGCGACGCGGCCTTCGCAGGCCAGGGCGTCGTGATGGAAACGCTGAACCTCGCGCAGACGCGCGGCTACGGCACGCACGGCACGCTGCACATCGTCATCAACAACCAGATCGGCTTCACGACGTCCGACCCGCGCGATGCGCGCTCGACGCTGTACTGTACCGACGTCGTCAAGATGATCGAGGCGCCGGTGCTGCACGTGAACGGCGACGATCCGGAAGCCGTCGTGCTCGCGATCCAGATCGCGATCGACTACCGGATGCAGTTCCACAAGGATGTCGTGATCGACATCGTCTGCTTCCGCAAGCTGGGCCACAACGAGCAGGACACGCCGGCGGTCACGCAGCCGCTGATGTACAAGAAGATCGCACAGCACCCGGGCACCCGCGCGCTGTACGCCGAGAAGCTCGTGCAGCAGGGTGTGATCACCGCGGAAGACGCCGACAACTACGTGAAGGCGTACCGCAAGGCGATGGACGACGGTCACCACACGGTCGACCCGGTCCTGTCGAACTACAAGAGCAAGTACGCGGTCGACTGGGTTCCGTTCCTGAACCGCAAGTGGACGGATGCAGCCGACACGGCCGTGCCGCTCGCAGAACTGAAGCGCCTCGGCGAACGCATCACGACGGTCCCGGAAAACTTCAAGGTCCACCCGCTCGTCGAGCGCGTGATCAACGACCGCCGCAACATGGCGCGTGGCGACCAGCCGCTCGACTGGGGCATGGGCGAACACCTCGCGTTCGCGTCGCTCGTCGCATCGGGCTACTCGGTGCGTCTGACGGGCCAGGACTCGGGCCGCGGCACGTTCACGCATCGTCACGCGGTGCTGCACGACCAGAACCGCGAGCGCTGGAATGACGGCACGTACGTGCCGCTGCAGAACATCGCTGAAGGCCAGGCGAAGTTCACGGTGATCGACTCGGTGCTGTCGGAAGAAGCCGTGCTGGGCTTCGAATACGGTTACTCGACCGCCGAGCCGAACACGCTCGTGCTGTGGGAAGCGCAGTTCGGCGACTTCGTCAACGGTGCGCAGGTCGTGATCGACCAGTTCATCTCGTCGGGCGAAGTGAAGTGGGGCCGCGTGTCGGGTCTGACGATGCTGCTGCCGCACGGCTACGAAGGGCAGGGTCCGGAACACTCGTCCACGCGGATCGAGCGTTTCCTGCAACTGTGCGCGGATCACAACATGCAGGTCGTCCAGCCGACGACGCCGGCGCAGATTTTCCACCTGCTGCGTCGCCAGATGATCCGCCTGTTCCGCAAGCCGCTGATCGTCGCAACGCCGAAGTCGCTGCTGCGCCACAAGGAAGCGGTGTCGGACCTGTCGGAACTCGCGAAGGGTTCGTTCCAGCCGGTGCTGGGCGAAACCGACGGCGGTATCGACGCGAAGAAGGTCAAGCGCGTGCTGGCATGCTCGGGCCGCGTGTATTACGACCTCGTCGCCCATCGCCGCGAAGCGAAGGCGAACGACGTCGCGATCATCCGTATCGAGCAGCTGTATCCGTTCGCGCACAAGCAGTTCGAAGCCGAAATGAAGAAGTACGAGAACGCGACTGAAGTGGTCTGGGTGCAGGACGAGCCGCAGAACCAGGGCCCCTGGTTCTACGTCGAGCACCATCTGAAGGAAGGCATGAAGGAAGGGCAGAAGCTGGCATACAGCGGCCGTCCGGCTTCGGCCTCGCCGGCGGTTGGCTACTACGCGAAGCACTACGAGCAGCAGAAGGCCCTGATCGAAGGGGCATTCGGCCGCCTGAAGAGCGCATCGATCGCGAAATAACCGACGGAAGCGAAACGGGAAGGCGCCATGCGCTTTCCCGTCTCTTTTGGCCCGCCGGGCGCGTTGCGCGCCGCACCGGCCGAAAGAATCGCACGAACCTCGTCATTACCCAGATTAAGCATCCAGGAAAATCACATGGCTATCGTAGAAGTCAAAGTCCCCCAGCTTTCGGAGTCGGTTTCGGAAGCCACCATGCTGCAGTGGAAGAAGAAGCCGGGCGAAGCAGTCGCTCAAGACGAAATCCTGATCGAACTCGAGACCGACAAGGTCGTGCTCGAAGTGCCGGCGCCGGCTGCGGGCGTGCTCGCGCAAGTGCTGCAGAACGACGGTGACACGGTGGTTGCCGATCAGCTGATCGCGACGATCGACACCGAAGCGAAGGCAGGTGCTGCCGAAGCAGCGGCAGGTGCCGCTGAAGTCAAGCCGGCAGCAGCGCCTGCCGCAGCCGCACCGGCCGCACAGCCGGCTGCCGCGACGGCATCGAGCTCGGCCGCCGCATCGCCGGCCGCAGCGAAGCTGCTGGCCGAGAAGGGCCTGTCGACGGGCGACGTCGCAGGTTCGGGCCGCGACGGCCGCGTCACGAAGGGCGACGCGCTGGCCGCAGGCAGCGCACCGAAGGCGGCTCCGGCCGCCGCACCGGCGAAGGCCGCCGCCGCGAAGCCGGCGCTGCCGGAAGTGAAGGTGCCGGCGTCGGCAGCGACGTGGCTGAACGACCGTCCGGAACAGCGCGTGCCGATGTCGCGCCTGCGTGCGCGTATCGCCGAGCGCCTGCTCGAATCGCAGCAGACCAACGCGATCCTGACGACGTTCAACGAAGTGAACATGGCTCCGGTCATGGAGCTGCGCAACAAGTACAAGGACAAGTTCGAGAAGGAACATGGCGTGAAGCTCGGCTTCATGTCGTTCTTCGTGAAGGCGGCCGTGCACGCGCTGAAGAAGTTCCCGCTCGTGAACGCGTCGATCGACGGTAACGACATCGTCTATCACGGCTACTTCGACATCGGTATCGCGGTCGGTTCGCCGCGCGGCCTCGTCGTGCCGATCCTGCGCAACGCGGATCAACTGAGCCTCGCCGAGATCGAGAAGAAGATCGCCGAATTCGGCCAGAAGGCGAAGGACGGCAAGCTGTCGATCGAGGAAATGACGGGCGGTACGTTCTCGATCTCGAACGGCGGCGTGTTCGGCTCGATGCTGTCGACCCCGATCATCAACCCGCCGCAGTCGGCCATCCTCGGCGTGCACGCGACGAAGGAGCGTCCGGTCGTCGAAAACGGCCAGATCGTGATCCGCCCGATCAACTACCTCGCGCTGTCGTACGACCACCGCATCATCGACGGCCGCGAAGCCGTGCTGTCGCTCGTCGCGATGAAGGATGCGCTGGAAGATCCGGCACGTCTGCTGCTCGACCTGTAAGCCGAGTCTCACTGCATCGACCCGTTCCGCCGGTTCGCGCCCACGCGCGAACCGGCGGGCGTACAAGTAGAAAGGATTGTCATGTCCAAGGAATTTGACGTCGTCGTGATCGGCGCCGGCCCCGGCGGCTACATCGCCGCGATTCGCGCCGCGCAGCTCGGCAAGACCGTTGCCTGTATCGAAAAGTGGAAGAACCCGGCCGGCGCGCTGAAGCTCGGCGGCACCTGCCTGAACGTCGGCTGCATTCCGTCGAAGGCGCTGCTCGCGTCGTCGGAAGAGTTCGAGAACACGTCGCACCACCTGGCCGACCACGGCATCACCGTCGACGGCGTGAAGATCGACGTCGCGAAGATGCTCGGCCGCAAGGACGCGATCGTCGAGAAGATGACGAGCGGGATCGAGTTCCTGTTCAAGAAGAACAAGATCACCTGGCTGAAGGGCCACGGCAAGTTCACCGGCAAGACGGACGCCGGCGTGCAGATCGAAGTGAGCGGCGAGGGTGAAACCGAAGTCGTCACCGCGAAGAACGTGATCATCGCGACGGGCTCGAAGGCGCGTCACCTGCCGGGCATCCCGGTCGACAACAAGATCGTGTCGGACAACGAAGGTGCGCTGACGTTCGACGCGGTGCCGAAGAAGCTCGCCGTGATCGGCGCAGGCGTGATCGGCCTCGAGCTCGGCTCGGTGTGGCGCCGCCTGGGTGCCGAAGTGACGGTGCTCGAAGCGCTGCCGGCATTCCTCGGCGCAGCCGACGAAGCGCTCGCGAAGGAAGCGGCCAAGCTGTTCAAGAAGCAGGGCCTCGACATCCATCTCGGCGTGAAGATCGGCGAAGTGAAGACGACCGCGAACGGCGTGTCGATCGCCTACACGGACAAGGACGGCAACGCGCAGACGCTCGACGCCGACCGCCTGATCGTGTCGGTCGGCCGCGTGCCGAACACCGACAACCTCGGCCTCGAGGCAATCGGCCTGAAGGCGAACGAGCGTGGCTTCATCGACGTGGACGACCACTGCCGTACGGCGGTGCCGAACGTGTACGCGATCGGCGACGTGGTGCGCGGCCCGATGCTCGCGCACAAGGCGGAAGACGAAGGCGTGCTGGTCGCGGAAGTGATCGACGGCCAGAAGCCGCACATCGACTACAACTGCATTCCGTGGGTGATCTACACGTACCCGGAAATCGCATGGGTCGGCAAGACGGAGCAGCAGCTGAAGGCGGAAGGCCGCGAGATCAAGTCGGGCAAGTTCCCGTTCTCGATCAACGGCCGCGCGCTCGGCATGAACGCGCCGGACGGCTTCGTGAAGATGATCGCGGATGCGAAGACCGACGAACTGCTCGGCGTGCACGTGATCGCGGCGAACGCGTCGGACCTGATCGCGGAAGCCGTGGTGGCGATGGAATTCAAGGCGGCGTCGGAAGACATCGCCCGCATCTGCCATCCGCACCCGTCGATGTCGGAAGTGATGCGCGAAGCGGCGCTCGCCGTCGACAAGCGCTCGCTGAACAGCTGAGCACGGTATAGCGCCTGCCGGCCGCCGGCCGGCGCAGCCGTCTCATGACGAAGGCGGGCGGGGTTTCCCGCCCGCCTTCGTTTTTTCCGGTTTGCCCGATGAACGTCACCGAATACTACACGCGCGAACTGACCACGCGCGGCTATCAGTCCGATCCCGCGCAGCGCGCGGCCGTCGACCGCCTGCAGCAATGTTTCGACGAGTGGGTCGAGTACAAGGCGCGCCGCTCGAACGCATTCAAGAAGCTCATCAATCATCCTGACCTCCCGCGCGGCGTCTACATGTGGGGCGGCGTCGGTCGCGGCAAGAGCTTCCTGATGGACAGCTTTTACGCCGTCGTGCCCGTGCAGCGCAAGACGCGCCTGCATTTCCACGAATTCATGCGCGAAGTACACCGCGAGCTCGAGGAGTTGAAAGGGCAGGCCGATCCGCTCGACGAACTCGCACGGCGCATCGCGAAGCGCTACCGGCTGATCTGCTTCGACGAGTTCCACGTGTCGGACATCGCCGATGCGATGATCCTGTATCGTCTGCTCGACCGCCTGTTCAACAACGGCGTGCAGTTCGTGATGACGTCCAACTACGATCCCGACGACCTGTATCCGGACGGCCTGCACCGCGACCGCATGCTGCCCGCGATCGCGCTGATCAAGGCCAAGCTCGATGTGCTCAACGTCGATGCGGGCGTCGATTATCGCCAGCGCACGCTCGCACAGGTGAAGATGTATCACACGCCGCTCGGCGCGGACACCGATCGCGAACTGCGGCATGCATTCGCGAAACTCGCCGCGGTACCCGACGAAAGCCCGCTCCTGCATATCGAGAAGCGCGAGCTGAAGGCGCTGCGCAAGGCGGACGGCGTCGTATGGTTCGACTTCGCGACGCTGTGCGGCGGCCCGCGTTCGCAGAACGACTATCTCGAACTCGCGAGCCGCTTCCACGCGATCGTGCTGTCCGAGGTGCCGCAGATGTCGCCGCGGATGGCGTCCGAGGCGCGCCGCTTCACGTGGCTCATCGACGTACTGTACGACCACAAGGTCAAGCTGCTGATGTCCGCGGCGGTGCCGGCGGAGCAGTTGTACGTTGAAGGCCCGATGGCCAACGAGTTTGCACGTACGGTCTCGCGAATCGTCGAGATGCAATCGAAGGAATATATCGAAACGCCGCGCCGCATCGTCGATACGTCGCTGACCTGAATGCGATTTCCGGCAATTGATGGGATTCAAACGTCAATTCCGGTCAAATTGAGGTGATCTCGGGGTATTTTCGGATTTGTCTTATATTCATTGTTGAGGTGAGCCGATATCGTTGTGTCATGGTTACTAAGGCTGGAGATGTCCATGACACCGTATCGCGATCTGACCGACCACGAGTGGCGCTGTGTCGCGCCGCTTCTGCCCGAAATGCAGCCGCGCACCGAGTTGCGCGGCCGGCCATTGGCCAATACGCGTGCCGTCCTGAACGGCGTGCTCTGGGTGATCTACAGTGGCGCGACATGGTCGGCCATGCCGCGCCGTTACCCTTCGTACCAAACGTGCCATCGACGCTTCAAGGTCTGGCACGAGAGGGGTACGCTGATGAGTATCATGCGTGAACTCTATGGCGACGCAGGCGTGAAGCTGTGCAACGAATTGTCCACGCGGATGCGCAAGCACACGCAATCGAAGGCAGCGGAAGCGCGTAGCAATGTGGCGCCCGCGTATCGCGCACCTGGCAGCTATGCGCCGGACACGCTGAAGCATGCAGCGTGATGTCCGTCAGTTCCAGCTACGCACGCACCAAAAGAAAATCGGCCTGACGACTTCGTCGCAGGCCGATTTTTTCATTGAGCCGCGCGTTTAAGCGCGAGCCGCATTATTGCTGGCGAACCCAGGTCTGCGAACGACCGAGCAGCGACACGCCGATATAACCGCGCACGACGAGTTTCTGGCCGCCGTCTTCAAGCGTCATCTTGCACTTGTAGACCTTGCCGTTCTCCGGGTCGAGAATGTTGCCGCCGTCCCAGTGGTCGCCTTCCTTCTTCATTGCCTTGATGATCGTCATGCCCTTGATGAGCTGATCCTTGCGTTCGTCCGTGCAGGCGCTGCAGCGGCGGTCAGGCGTATCGTTCGCACCGAGGCCCTTGACGACCTTGCCGGTCAGCGCACCGTCGCCGTCTTCGGAGATCTGCACGAGTGCCTTCGGCTGATGGGTGTTGTCATCGATCGTCTGCCACATGCCGATGGGGCTGTCTGCTTGTGCGAGCGTGGGAGCGGCGCAAGCGAGCAGTGCGCCGGCGACGGCGATTGCACGCAACGGGCGGGTCAGTTGAAACATTGTCGTCCTCCTTGTTTTACATGTCGTGTCGATTTGCTCGCACGACCGTCTGCATGGGGCGGGCATGTTGCGAGCTTCGCCAGAATACGTGAAACCGCGCGCCACGTTTGATAGAGGGGACTCTAATCAAAACAGCCCGCGTGGCGCGGGCTGTTTGGTGACCGATCAGTTGAGCTGATACGAGAATGCGGCGTTGATGCGCGGGCTGCGTGATGCGCTTTCGACGGGCGCGTCACCCACCGGTTTCGCGACGTTCAGGTCGAGGCTGTAGAAGCGGCTGTCCGTGAAACGCACGCCGATGCCGACCGACGACATGCGGTTCGGCGACGGCGTGCCGGCGTGCAGGTACACACGCGCCATGTCGTAGGCGATGTACGGCGTAACGGATTTCATATACGTCCAGCCCGGCGTGAAGCCACGGTTGATCTCCAGCGACATCCCCCATCCCGAGTCACCCGACGCTTCGCCCGGCTGATAACCGAGCGCGTAGCGCGTCGAGCCGAATGAGATCTGCTCGGACGTCGGCAGCGAGTCGGGGCTGTATTGCCCGGTGAGCGAAACCGATGTGCCGATCCGGAACGGCCATTCGTTGGTTTGCGTGAAGGTCGCGCCGGTACGGACGAAGGTCAGCGAAGTCGGGTCGGCATAGGTCGTCGTGGTGCCGCCATTCGTGCCGATTTGCGATTTCGATGCGCCGAGAATGTCGAATGCCTTGGCGACGTTGATGCTGAGCTTTCGCACCTGTTTCGGCTGGACGTTGGTGTAGTCAAGCTGCAGTTGCAGCACGCGAACCTGTGACCGGTTGTTGAGGGTCGCTCCGTTGATCTGGTTCTGGTAATTGTCCTCGTTGTGCGCCGCGTAGCCCGACACAGTGCCGAGCAGGCTGCGCTGGTTGTTCAGCAGTATCGGATAGGATGCCGAAAGACCAAGTTTCTCGTTCTTGACCGTGCGCTGCACGTACGACGGCAGCCCCGGATTGTCAGTCGGCTTGCCGCGATAGGTGCTCGCGTCGAGGCGCGTGATCAGGCCGCTGCTGCCGACGGGTACCGCGCCGCTGAATGCGAAATAAGTCTGCTTGTCTCGCCCCGGCGGCGCCAGCGCGGAAATACTCAGTTGCTCGCCGAACGACGTGAGGCCGTTTTCGGTCGCGGTGATGAGGCCCTGGACGCCCGGGTGGTTGAAGTCGATACCGGTGCTGACGTTGAACGGCTTGCGGTCGACCGCGAGTTCGAGCGTCGTGGCACCGTCGGTGGTTTGCGGCGGCGGTACGTTCGCCTTTACCGTGAGGCCGGGCAACAGGCCGAACGTGTTCACGTAGCGTTCGAACGTCGCGCGGCGCAGCGGGCGATCGGCAGTGATATGCGCGGCGATCGCACGAATCTTCGATTCCATCGCACCGGGCTTGCCGGTGACCTTGACGTCCGATACATAGCCTTCGACAACCGTGATGCGTACGACGCCGTTCTCGAAGGTCTGCGCGGGAATGAACGCGAACGACAGTGCGTAGCCGCGATCCTGGTACAGCTTCGTCACGCCGTTGGCGGTTTCGATCAGTTCGCCGATCGTGATGTCCTTGCCGACGAGAGGGGTGAAGCGACGCGAGATTTCCTCGAACGGCACGGACTTCACGCCTTCGACCTGGAAGGTGGTCGGCGTCAGGTGGCGCGACAGCAACTCCTGCAATTGCGGCGCTTGCGGTGCGACCTGCACGGTCACGTTCGGGCCGGTTTTCGGCGCGTTGATCTGGGGCAGGGAGTCGAGCGGGTTACCCCCGACGCGCGTTTGTGCATGTGCCGTGCCTGCTGCCGCGATGGCGAGCAGCATCATCCATCTATCGAGTCTGGATTTCATTGTTCTTCCTCGTTGGCCTTGCTTTTCGTCTTCTTTGTAATGCCGGCGCGCGACACCAGGGTGCCGCGCGCCGCGTACCGCAATGCCGGTTGTGTTTGTACGGTCGCGCCGTTCGCTCCGGCTGCGAAGATGCGACCGTCCTCCTTACTTGCCAACGCTACCCAGCGTACCCAGCAACCCCGTTACCGGTGCCAGCAGGCCCGTCGACCCACCGCCCGACGTCGCCGTACCCGTGACGCTGCCAACGAGCGACGTGACCGGTGCGAGCGGGCTCGCGCCACCGGATCCTGCTGCGCCGCCAACTGCTCCGGTGACAGTATTCAGCAAACCGGTGACAGGCGCGAGAGGGTTTGCACTGCCTGCGCCACCGGTTGCGCCGCCGAGCGTGCCCGTGACCGTCGACACGAGATTCGTGACGGGCGCGAGCGGGCCGCCGCTGCCGCCCGCCGCACCGCTCAGTGCGCCGGTAACGGTGGAGACGAGTCCCGTGACAGGCGCGAGCGGGCTGCTGCCCGAACCGCCGGTCGCGCCGCCGAGTGCGCCCGTGAGCGAGCCGAGTGGCGTCGAGCCGAGACCCGACAGCAGGCCGCCGAGCGGATTCGTCGAGCCGGAACCCGATGACGTGCCGTTCTGTACGGTCGCCGTCGAGCCGCCGACGAGGCTCGTGATCAGGCCGGGGATCGGTGCCGCGCCATTCGGGCCGTTCGGGTTGACGAGGCCACCCGCGTTGGTCACGGTGTTGCCGACCGCAGTCACGAGCTGACCGACGTCGCCGACGAGCGGCTGGCTCGACGTGCCGCTGACCTGCTTGCCGGCCGAGCTGATTGCGCCGCCGACCTGGCCGAGCAGGCCCGAGACGGGTTGGCCGAGGCCGGTCGTCGTGCCGACCTGTTGCGTAACCTGGCCGGCGGTGATCACGAGCGGCGTGATCGCTGAACTGAGCGGCTGCGTGACTTGCTGCACGGCGCCCGACGACAGCGTCGAGCCGATCGTCGTGCCGGCGGCCGTCAAGCCATTGGCCACCGTGTCGAGCACGGTGCCGACCGGGGTCGTGACAGGCGCGAGCGGCGCGAGCGGGCCCGTGCCGAGCGCCTTGACCGTCGAACTCAGGCCGGACACCGTATTGCTCGTTGCGCCGACCACGTTGCCGAGGCCCGCGACGGTCGTGCCGACCGGATCCTTAGTCGTACCGATCTGTCCCAGTCCGTTGCTCACGGCGTCGGCGGCTGCGCCGACGATCGTGTCGGTGCTGGAGAGCGTGCTGCCGATGCCCTTCGTCACGCCGTCGCCGAGGCCCGGCACGCTGATGTTGCCGACCGTGCTGCCGAGGTCGCTGGCCGTCTGGCCAACCGTGCTGACGACACCCTTGGTGCCGGTGGACGTGCCGCTGGTGCCGCTCGTGTTCGGCGTACCGCTCGTGCTGCTGGGGTTGTTGCTGCTGCTGGTCGGCGGCGAACTAACGCCGCCGCCGCCGCAGGCGGCCAGCAGGCAGGCCGCGGCGAAGGCCGTGAGGGGCGCGCGCCATTGGCGCAGGGCGGCTGTCGTAAGAGAACGTTGCTGGGACATGATTGACTCCTCGCTGTCTTGTCGATTGATGGATCTTGATTTACTTGCCGTGTGTGCCGCCGAGCAGGCCGCCGATCAGCGACGTGACAGGCGCGAGCGGATTCGACGACGAGCCCGAGTTCGTGACGGCGCCCGTACCGCCGGTCAGTGCCGGCGCGCCGACCGTGCTGGTCACCGTGGACACGACGTTCGTCACCGGGGCGAGCGGGCTGCTGCCGCCTGCGCCGCCCGTCGCGCTGCCGAGTGCGCCCGTCACCGCGCCGAGGAGGCCAGTGACCGGCGCGAGCGGGCCGCCGCTCGTGCCGCCCGCTGCGCCGCCGAGCGCACCCGTGACCGTCGAGACGAGGCCAGTGACCGGCGCGAGCGGGCTGCTGCCGCCTGCTGCGCCACCGAGTGCGCCGGTAACCGTCGAGACGAGGCCGGTGACCGGGGCGAGCGGGCCACCGCTGCCGCCTGCTGCGCCACCGAGTGCACCCGTCACCGTGGAGACGAGGCCCGTGACCGGCGCGAGCGGGCCGCTGCCGCCGCCCGTTGCACCGCCGAGTGCGCCCGTGACCGTCGAGACGAGGCCGGTGAGCGGTGCGAGCGGGTTGGTCACGCCGCCGGTGCCGCCCGTGAGCAGGCCGCCGACGGCCTTCACGGTGTTGCCCGTTGACGAGACCGTGTTGCCCAGGCCGGTCGTGACGGGGTTGCCGCCCGTCGATGCGAGCAGGGCGCCAGCCTGGTTCAGGCCATTGCCGACCGTGCCGAGCAGCGTGTTGACGGGGGCGCCGAGGCCGGTCGCCGTGCCGATCGTCTGGGTCGTCTGGCCGACCATCGTCGTGATCGGCGTGATGGCCGAGCTGACCGTTTGCGTGACTTGCTGGATCGGGCCGGTCGACAGTGCGTTGGTGAGGGTGGTGCCGCCGTTCGAGACGGCGCCGCCGAGCGTCGACACGAGGCCGCCGACGGCGCCCGTGACCGGTGCGAGCGGTGACAGCGGGCCGCTGCCGAGGCTCGTGACCAGATTGCCGGTCTGCGTGACTGCGCCGCCGAGCTGGTTGACCACGCCGCCCGTGCTGGCGAGCGTCGTGCCGAGCGGATCCTTCGTCGCGCCGAGCTGGCCGAGACCGTTGCCGAGGCCGTTGCCGAGTGCGGTCACCGCACCGCCGACGCTTTGCACGATGCCGCCTGCGGCTTGCGTGGTGGCCGGGTTGACGCCCGGCAGCGACTGGCTGCCGATCACGGAGCCGAGACCCGAGACGGTTCCGCCGACACCCGTGACGATGTTGCTGCTGCTTGCGAGGACAGTTCCCACTGCGTTCGACGACACACCCGAGGTGCCCGAGGTACCGCTCGTGCCCGACGTACCACTGGTGCCGGAGGTACCGCTCGTGCCCGAGGTTCCGCTGGTGCCGGACGTACCGCTCGTGCCCGAGCTTCCGCTGGTGCCGGAGGTGCCGCTCGAGCCCGAGGTACCGCTCGAGCCGGACGTACCGCCGCCCGAAGTCGAGATCGAATCGCCGCCGCCCGAGCTCGAGCCGCCGCCGAGACCTTGGCTGATGGAACCGGAGCCGCCGCACGCGGAGAGGGAAAGCATGGCTGCAACGGTGGCCGCGATCAGAGTCGTCCGGAACACGCCATGAGGGATAACCTTAATGTCCATTTTGTCCTCGCATTAAAAATGTGTTGTGAACTGCGTTGTGTTGAGTGGTGCGGGGACTACTCTGCAACTGTCGTGCCATTTCGATGCCCGACGGTTCGACAACAGGTTTTAAACGGGGCAATTCCTTGTTGGAAAAGGGAGTTATGGAAATTGAAAGATTGTTGAATCTGTTTAAGGACAGATGAATGAGAACGGTTTCGAGCGTTTCGTAACGTAACGTCACAACATTGGCGTTACGCGTGCGGCGTAACGTGGGGGCCGCGCAGGCATGGTGGACGAGGCAATTGTTTTACTGGTGGAATAGGTGTGCACATCTAACCTATCGTAAATCCTATGTGTAAGTCGTACCGAAACGCCGTACAAATACGTCGTGCTCCTGGTCATTTTTTTTCCGCCCGGGTCGTTAAAGAGGTTGGAAGTTAAATGGGATCGGATATAGAATCCGGAGCAGATGTAAGGAAATGTACGGTTCGGTACACAACGTTCGAGGAGGATCGCTATCGCGAATGTTAACTTGCATCAAATGATGAGCTATGCCCCTCGGGGCAATCTATAAAGAAAGTGCACCCGGTTGTCGTTACAGCAGATGTGGCGAACAGCGCGGGGCAACGGCCAGATATGCGGGGACGTATACGTATAAAAGGCCAAAGAACGTAAATACAGGCACGAGGAATAAAATGAAAGCAATGCTGATTCGCTTCCTTCGGGAAGAAGACGGGGTTACCGCGATCG
The DNA here is from genome assembly GCF_002099195.1 of Burkholderia puraquae. GTDB lineage: Bacteria > Pseudomonadota > Gammaproteobacteria > Burkholderiales > Burkholderiaceae > Burkholderia > Burkholderia puraquae. The sequence goes on from NZ_NBYX01000004.1 coordinate 61,149, forward strand.
AGTATGGTCTGATTGCGGGTCTGATTGCTGTCGCAATCGTTGCCGGGGTGACGAACATCGGCAGCAGTCTCGGCAACATGTTCACCAATCTTGGCACTTGCGTGTCATCTCCTTCGGCTACCAACTGTTCTGCCAACGCGATCCGGGCAACCCCGCCGGGCTAAGCTGACACTTCTGTTTCGGAAGTCGTCTTGGCGCAGTAGCGGGCGGATTGCCTCTGTAATCCGCTCGCCCTCGTATTTGCTGCGGATCGTGGCGCGATGGGACATCTTATTTTTAGCGGAGTATTTCTGACCTGGGCAGGTTTTGTCGTGGTCAGCGATATTCGTTTCCGCCGTATTTCGAACGCGCTTGTTCTGGTCGGACTGGTCAGCGGGTTCGGCGGCGCATGCGTGGCCGCGAATCCATTTGGCATTTCCATGCTTCAGTCCGTGGCCGGCATGCTGGTCGGCTTGATTGGGCTTATGCCGTTCTTCCTTTTGCGCGTGATGGGCGCAGCCGATGTAAAGATTTTTGCCGTGCTCGGCATCTGGTGCGGTGCGCATGCGCTGCTTTGGCTGTGGGTGGCCGCCAGTCTGGCTGCGGGCCTGCACGCGCTCGTGCTGATGGTGCTGTCGCACACCTCGCTCGGGGGCTTGTGGCGACCGCGCGAGCCTGCGCTGAGACTCGGGAGATATCGGGCAACGCCCTATGCCGCATGCCTCGCGGTGCCGGCTGCTGTATGGCTGATCTACCTTGCCGTAATGGGGGGCGTGCGATGAAACGACAGAACGCGTGGCGAGGACGTCGGCGGCAACGCGGAGCGACAGCGGTCGAGTTTGCGATCGTGTTCCCGCTGTTCTTCGTGATTTTCTACGCGATTCTGAGTTTCGGGATGATTTTTCTCATTCAGCAGAGCTTGACGATGGCGGCAAGCGAGGGCGCGCGCGCTGGATTGAGCTACGCACCTGATCTCACGACACGCGTCGCGAACGCAAAGACGACTACCCAGAACGTCCTCGGCTGGCTGAACAGTAGTCCACCCAACGTCGTGGCGCAGCAGTGCAACTACAACGGAACGCCGACGCCGTTGCTGTACTGTCTGACGGTCACGGTGAGCTATACGCCGGACAACTGGATGACGATCATGCCGTTCCTGGGGACATTCATGACGGCACCATTGACGGGCTCGGCGGTGGTGCAAATCCCGCAGACCATGCTGTGAGCACGTCATCCACGAATCACGCAGCAAGAAGCTAACTGGATTTTTATTCCTGCATCCATTCGACAACATGGCCAACAACGTAACGAAGATCATTGCGGGGCTGCTGATTGCGATCGCAGTTCTGCTTGGAATCTATGCATGGGTGCTTGGGCGCAGCGCTTCACGTCCCGCGCCGGTCCAGCAAGCGGCGACGGCAACAGCCGTACCCGTCGTGATTGCGACGCGCACCTTGCCGGGCGGTCAGCCGATCCCGGCCGACGCACTGAAGGTCCAGTCGACTGCGCTGGTACCGGTGGGCGCGTTCAGTGATCCCGTTCCGCTTGTCGGCCGCGTGCCGGTTCGGGAGATCCCTGCCTCGGCGCCGGTCGTTGCGGATGCGCTGGTATCGGGGCTTGCCGAGGACGTACAGCCCGGCGAGCGCGCGGTTGCAGTTCGCGTCGACGAATCGAATGCAGTCGGCAACCGGCTGCGGCCCGGCAACTATGTCGACGTGTTCCTGAATCTGAAACGTGAAGGAAGCGGCACGATGCTTGACGGCGAGGTCTCGCAGTCGCAGGCGCGTCTTCTGTTGTCGAAGGTCCGTGTGCTGTCGTTCGGTGATGCGACACCGGATCGCGACAGCGGGAACAACAACGGCGGCAATGGCCAACCGGCCGGCGTCCGCATCGCGGTGCTCGCGGTGCCGACTGCGCAGGTCGATGCGCTGACGCTCGGCGAAGCGAGCGGCCGGCTGACGTTCGCCTTGCGCAACCCGCGTGACGACGAGCTTGCGATGCAGACGGTTGCGGTACGTACGGACAACAAACTGTCGCCGTCGGCACTGGCTGCGGCGGGCGTTTCGTTGCAACAACTGTCCGGTACACCGAGAGCGCCGGTGGCCAATGTGAACGTGCCGCCGTTACCGCCGCGTTTGCTGCCGGTGGTGCGGCCAAGTGGGGGAGGCGGCAACATCGAAGTGATCCGTGGCGGCCGGTCGGAAACGGTTGCCTATTGAAAGACATCGACGGCGATCGATATCAGCGACGACAAATAAAGGGCCGCGCGACGGTCTACCAAACGATGAAAAAAACACTGATTGCATTCGCGATTGCCATCTTCACCGTGACTTTCGCATCGTTCGCGATTGCGAGCGGCACGATCGAGCTTGCGGTCGGCGCGCAAAGACAGATTTCGGCGAGCCGCACGCTGCAGCGTGTTGCGGTCGGCGATCCTGCGATAGCCGACGTGCTGATCATGAAGGGGGGTCGCTCGGGATCGGTCCTGCTTACCGCGAAGGCGCCCGGCGCGACGAACGTCATGCTGTGGGAGCGTGGTCACGATGAGCCGACGGTCTGGAACGTCGAGGTCGTTGACGCGGCCGCGCAAGCGGTGCTCGACGGCTCTACGCCGCGCGTGAATGCATACGGCGGGACGGCGGTATTGCAGGGCTCGTCGGCGTCGCTCGAGGCGCATGCACGTGCGGCCGCGGTCGGCAAGAACATGAGCGGGAAGGGGGCCGTGATCGACCGCTCGACGGTTCCCGGCAAGAGCGTCGTGCAGGTCGACGTGCGGGTCGTCGAATTCAGCCGTTCGGTGCTCAAGCAGGTCGGATTCAATTTCTTCAAGCAAAGCAACGGCTTTTCGTTCGGATCGTTTTCGCCGGGGGGCGTGCAGTCTTATAGCGGAGGGTCCGGCCCAGGTACCGCGGGTTACGTTCCGACGCTCGGATCGCCGGTCGCGTCGGCGTTCAACTTGGTTGTGAACGCTGCCGGGCGCGGCATTTTTGCTGACCTGTCATTGCTCGAGGCAAACAATCTCGCTCGCGTGCTGGCGGAACCGACGCTGGTCGCGCTGTCCGGGCAGAGCGCGAGCTTTCTCGCGGGCGGCGAGATTCCGGTGCCGTCACCGCAAGGGCTCGGCTCGACGGCGATCCAGTGGAAGCAATATGGTGTCGGGCTCTCGCTGATGCCGACGGTCCTGAGCCCGAGCCGGATCGCGTTGAAGGTCGCCCCCGAGTCGAGCCAGCTCGACTTCGTGAACAGCGTGACGATCAGCGGCGTAGCGGTGCCCGGCATCACGACGCGCCGCGCGGACACGACCGTCGAGCTTGGCGATGGCGAAAGCTTCGTGATCGGCGGCCTGATCGATCGCCAGACGATGTCGAACGTGAGCAAGGTGCCGTTGCTGGGCGATTTGCCGATTATCGGTACGTTCTTCAAGAATCTGAACTATCAGCAGAACGACAAGGAACTGCTGATCATCGTGACACCTCACCTTGTCGCGCCGATCGCCAAGGGGGCCGTGCTGCCCGCGACGCCCGGCGAGCTGTCCGAGCAGCACGATGGACCGGTCTGGAAATCGTATCTGGGCGGAGCTGCGTCGCCGGACGCCGCTCCGGGGTTTTCGAAATGAGTGGGATGTCTCGCGGATTGCGACGCGTCGCCACGCTTTGTGTAGTCGGGGGTGTTCGACATGAACGCGCGAATCCAGTCATTGTGTGAACCCGCCGTGACCGACTATTTCGTTTGTGCGTCACCGCACGAGGCGCATGTCCGCTGGCTGGCCGATACGCTCGTATCGGCCGGTACGGTCGAGACTGCGTCGCTCGAGCCGGGCATGCTTGCTCAGCGCATCACGGGGCTCAATCCGGCGCTCGTGTTCATCGATTTTTCTGACGGCAGCGCGGCTGCGAGCGTGGCCGCCGCAGCGGTACGTGCATCGCATCCGGGGCTGCCGATCATCGCACTCGGCTCGCTCGCACAGCCGGAGAGCACGCTCGCCGCATTGCGCGCCGGCGTGCGCGATTTCATCGACGTGTCGGCCGCGGCGGAAGAGGCGTTGCGCACGACGCGCGGGCTGCTGGCAAACGTCGGCGAGCCGGCAAGCCGTCACGGCAAGCTCGTCGCGTTGCTGGGCGCGCGCGCCGGAATGGGCGTGAGTACGCTCGCGGCGAATCTCGCCGTGTGGCTGCAGAAGCGCGCGGTAAGCCCGGGGGCAACCGGCGAGCCGAATGGCGGCACGCCGGCCGGTCGCCAGACCGCGCTCGTCGACCTGGGGCTGCCGGCAGGCGATGGTGCGCTGTTCCTGAATACCCGCTGCGAATTCCATTTCATCGATGCGGTTCACAACCTGCGCCGCATCGACCGAACCTTCGTGAATACCGCACTGACCCGGCATGAGAGCGGTGTTGCATTGACGACGCTGCCGGCCGATCTCGGCGGGCTGCGCGATGTCTCGTATGCGTCGTGCGCCGGCGTGCTGAACCGGTTTCGCGCGTTTTTCGATCAGCAGATCGTCGATCTCGGTGGTTTTTCGAACCGCGAGTTCGTTGCCCAGATTACGATGTCGGCCGATGAAGCGTGGCTCGTCTGCGACCAGGGCGTCGCGTCGATCGTGTCCGCGGCCGATCTGCTCACCGGGCTGCGCGACGCGGGTGTCGACACCGATCGTGTACGGCTCGTCGTCAACCAGTACGATCCCGCACTCGACCTGACGCCTGCACAGATCGCCGAGCGTCTCGGTCTTGCGCTGGGGGGTACGTTGCCGTCGCGCCGCGTTGCGATCGGCCATGCGGCAAACCAGGGCCGGCTCATCGTCGACATGACGGAGCGCGACCCGTACGTGCGCGCGCTCGAGTCGCTCGCCGCGCGGCTGCCAGGCGTGTCGGTCAGACCGGCCGCCACGCGACCGGCATCCGGCCTGTCTGCGCTGAAGCGCTTCATTCAACCCTCGTCCAAGCGGTCGTAAGCGATGGCACACGACATTCAATTCGCCGACGGCGCAGCGCCGTTCTCCCAGACGCAGCAATTTCACGACATCAAGAATGCCGCGCACGAGCACTTGCTGACGCGTATCGAAGAACTGGGCGCCGAGTTCGGCCGTTGGTCCCGACAGGCGATCAACCAGTTCGTCGATCTCGAGATCGACAGCTTCGTGCGCCTGCGCCGCATCCCGCTCAACGAGATCGAGGTGCGTGCGATCGCCGAGGCCCTGACGAAGGAGCTTGCGGGCTTCGGGCCGATCGAGGACCTGCTGGCGGACCCGGCGGTCGAAGACATCCTGATCAACGGCTACAACGACGTGTACGTGTCGCGTCACGGGATCCTCGCGAAGCTGCCGGTGCGCTTTACCGACAACGCGCACCTGCTGCGGATCGTGCGCCGGATCCTCGCGCCGATCGGCCGCCGTCTCGACGAGTCGAACCCGATGGTTGACGCGCGGCTGCCCGACGGTGGCCGCGTGAACGTCGTGATCGAGCCGCTGTCGATCGATGGCCCGGTCGTGTCGATCCGGAAATTCCGCAAGGATCCGCTGAAGCCGTCCGATCTGCTCGGCAACGGGACGTTCAATGAAGAGATCAACACGCTGCTCCAGGCGGCGGTCGAGGCGCGCTGCAACATTCTCGTGTCGGGCGGTACGAGTTCCGGCAAGACGTCGCTGCTCAACGCGCTCGCGTTCCACATTCCGGAGATCGAGCGCGTCGTGACGATCGAGGATACGGCGGAGCTGTCGCTGAACCACCCGCACGTCGTGCGTCTCGAGAGCCGTCCGGGCGGTTTTGACGGCACCGGCGTCGTGTCGATTCGCGACCTGCTGCGCAACACGCTGCGGATGCGTCCGGACCGGATCATCGTCGGTGAAGTGCGCGGTGGCGAAGTGCTGGAAATGCTGCAGGCGATGAACACGGGCCACGACGGCTCGATGGGCACCGTGCATGCGAGTTCGCCGCGAGAGTGCCTGTACCGTCTCGAGATGCTTGCGGGTTTCGCGGGCTTTCAGGGCACCGAGTCGAGCCTGCGCCGGCAGATCGCGAATGCGATCGACTTCATCGTGCAGATCGGTCGCCTGTCGAACGGGCGACGGCGGATCCTGTCGATCACGGAAGTCACCGGCCTGTCCGACAACATCATCGCGACGCAGGAGCTTTACCGTTACGAAGCACGCGTGACGCCGGAGGGTGAGGAAGTCGACCACTGGGAGACACTGGGCATTCATCCGCATTCGCCGAAGCTCGCGCGCTTCCGCCAGACGCTGACGAGCGGCGGGTTCGGCGACGGCGGGTTTGGCGGCGGGTTCGGTGGCGGCGGGTTCGGCCGCGGCGGCGGGGGCTTCAATGTATAGCGCGATGGTGTGGGCGCTGGCCTTCGCGATGCTGTGCGTCGCGGCTGCGATGATGCTGTGGCGTCACGCGGAAACCCGGCGCGTGCGAACCGACGCCAAGCGCTTCATCGACAGCCGGCTCGAACCCGGCGCACGTGCCGGTGTCGCCGCGCAGGCAGCACGGCCGCCGGCAGCAGGTGTCGCGCGCGCGGTGCCGACGCAGCTAGGCGCAGCACGGAATGCATCGTCCGACGCATTCTGGGCCCATTGGTATGCGACGGCATCCGAATATCTGTCGAACCTCGCGAGTCGTGCAGGGATAGACGACGCGCGCGGCAAGGCCTTCATCGCGCTTGCAGCGCTTGTCATGGCTGCATTCGTCGCGGGAAGTCACGGCGGCATGCTCGCGTGTTTCGCGGCGCTCATTTGCGGAAGCGCGATACTCGGCGTCTGGCTCGCGTCACGGATTCAGCGGCGGCGGTTGAAGATTGTCCGGCAGATCCCGTCGTTCCTCGACGGGATCGTGCGTCTCGTCACGCTGGGCAACAGCGTGCCGGCTGCCTTTCAGGCTGCACTCCTGACGACTGAAGAGCCGCTGCGCGGCTGCCTGGATGTCGTGTCGCGGATGCTGCGCGGCGGCATCGAGATCGATCGCGCGATGATGCACATCGCGAAGATCTACCGGACGGAAGAGTTTGAACTCGTCGGCTCGGTGCTGCGCCTATCGGTCAAATACGGCGGTCGCGCGGACGTGATGCTCGAGCGGATGTCGGTGTTCATGCGCGATCTCGAGCAGGCCGAGCGCGAATTGACCGCGATGTCGTCGGAGACGCGGCTGTCGGCATTCGTCCTCGTCATGCTGCCGATCGCGATCGGCAGCTTTGTCGTGATGACAAACCCGAGGTATCTGTACGGGATGTGGGGCGATCCGAGCGGTCGGTCGCTGCTCACGATCGCATTCCTGGCGCAAGTGGCCGGCAGCATATGGCTGTACCGAATGGCTCGGCTCAGGTGAGGCTATGACAGCAACTCAAATCGGAGCGATTGCGCTGGCAGTGGGCGCACTTGGGCTGCTGCTGCTGGGCATGATCGCCGTGCTGCGTGCGCATGCAGCGGGGCGTGCCGAACGTGCGCTGGTCGATGCGCTGGATCGGCGCATGGCTGCACTCGAGGCAGCGAAAGCACGGACCGCGCCGAACGGCGATGCGCCCGCGAAACCCGATGTGCGCGGCGGGCAACGCGTCCAGCGTTTGCTGGACCGGTTGTCGGCGGCGGGCATGCGCTGGCTGGATACGGGATTCGGCAAATATGCTGTCGCGGAAGAGGATCGCCGCCTGCTCGAGCAAGCCGGATATGTCGACGCACGCACACGCGGGTTGTTTCTGAGCGCGCGGGTCGCGTGCGGGATTGCACTGCCGCTGCTGTTCGTGATCTTCGCGAGCGGGCGCATGAAAGGCAGTATCTGGATGGTCGGCATGTTCGTTGCCTTCGGGCTCGGCTTCATGCTGCCGAAACTCTATGTGCAGCGCCGTGCGGCGTCGCGGCGGCAGAGCGTCGTCGACGAACTGCCGCTGCTCGTCGACATGTTGCGCTTGCTGCAAGGTGTCGGGCTGTCGCTCGATCAGAGCCTGCAGGTCGTGACGAACGATTTTCGCGGGATGCTACCGGTGCTGTCGTCGGAGGTGGGAATCGCGCAGCGTCAGTTTGCTGCGGGACGTACGCGCGAGCAGTCGCTGCAACGGCTGTCCGGCGGATTCGACAACGAGGATTTGCGCGCGATCGTGCGATTGATGATTCAGGTCGACAAGCATGGCGGTGCGGTGCAGGAGCCGCTCAAGCAGTTCGGCGATCGTTTGCGCGAGACACGACGCGCGATGCTGCGCGAACGTATCGGCAGATTGACCGTGAAGATGACGGGCGTCATGGTGCTGACGCTGTTGCCAGCATTGCTGATCGTGACGGCCGGGCCGGGCATGCTGGCGGTGATGCGCGCATTGGCGTCGCAGCATTGAAGGACGGAAGGATAGACCATGAAGCGAATCGGCGAAACAGTGACGCGGGCAGGCATGTTGGCGGCGGTGCTGCTGCTCGGCGCATGCGCCACCAAGGAAAGCGGGTATGGCGTCGGTGCGCAGACCGAGCGTGCGGCGCTGATGCAGGCAGCAGATCAGAAGCAGTCCGTACCGGATACGCCGGGGATGTACCTGGGCCTGATTCAGCGCATGCAAACGCAAGGGCTCTATTACGCTTCGCTCGCGCACATCGACGCGTACGACAAGACATACGGCGTCATGCCGGAATCGGTCCTGCTGCGCGCGGATGCGCTGCGGATGACCGATCAGCCGGCCGCGAGCGCGGCCGCGTATAACCAGTTGCTGAGGACGCCGCTCGCTGCGCGCGGCTATCGCGGGCTGGGGTTGCTCGCGGGCGCCGCGGGGGATTTCGACCATGCGGTGCAGGCATTGACGCAGGCGTCGGAGCTTGCGCCGACGGATCCGTCGCTGCTTTCCGACCTTGCTTACGCGAAGTTGCGCTGCGGCGACGTCGTCGGTTCACGGGTGCCGCTGATGAAGGCGGCCGAACTCGATCAGCGCAATCCGAAGATCGTCAGCAACCTCGCGCTGTACCTGTTTGCGGCAGGACGTGCACAGGACGCGCAACGGTTGATGAACCAGCAGCATCTGTCGGCCGATATTCGCAAGGACATCAACAGCGATGCCGCGAAGATCGCCGCTGCCGTGCGCGCCCAGCAGCGTGCAGTCGCGACACCGCCGGTGGTATCGCGACGCGGCGCGGCAACACCGATCACGCCGATGGCGAACAACGTCGGCTACGACCAGACAGTGCCGCTGTTGCAACGGTTTGCACAATGAACGGATATCCGGGGAGCAACATGAAAGAGAACAAACATCATCGAAGTGTACGCATCGGCTGGATCGCGACGCTGGGTGCGATCGCCTGCATCGTCACGAGCTCCGGCGCGGCATATGGTCAACAGCCCGTGGCACCGGGCGCGTCAGACGTTGGCCGTGCGGCCAAGGACTGGCTCGCGATGCAGCGTGACAATCGCGCGGCGGCGCCGGCGCAACCGGTGTTCGGCGATGTCGCCTCGCTTGCCTACCAGCGCTATCTTGATTCGTTCAAGAACAAGATCCCGGATTCGATCAGTTCGCAACTCGGTGCAACGGGTGGCATGTCGGGCGGCGGGCAGGGCGCGCAATAAGAGATGACCATGCGCGCAGATCAATCGCACGCGGCGCGGCGGTATGGCGCTGGCGGCCCGCGGAGAAGTCGCCAGCGGGGGAGCGTCGCGGTCATGGCGACGATCTGGGCGCTGGTTGCGATTATCGTGCTGGGTGCGATCGACGTCGGCCATTTCTATGCTGAAAGACGTCGAATGCAAGCGGCGGCCGATTTGGCCGCGCTGTCAGCGGTGTCGCAAATTACTGCCGACTCGACTTGTCAGGCAGCAAAGACCGCTGCCGGTCAAATCGCCGACCCTTCGAAGAATCCGTTGCCGACGGGTTCGAGCGTCTCCGTGTCTTGCGGCATCTGGACCGCGCCTCAGGGCAGCGGCAGCGCGCAGTTCACCTGGATATCGGGAGACCCGATCAGCGGTGGCCAATGCGCCGGTCTGTCGGCCGGAACAGTCAATGGCCAATCGACCAATGCCGTTTGTGTCACGGTGGCCGAGCCGGTTGACGGGATATTTCGCGGTGGCGTCACGATCGGTGGATCCGCCATCGCCAAGAGCGTGCCGACTGATACCTTTACGCTGACCACGTCGCTGGCGACATTGAATGGCGGGTTGGCCAATCAGTTGCTCAAGGTGTTGACGGGGTCTCCGAATGCGCTGAGCCTGCAGGTCCTCGACTACCAGGGGCTGGCACAAGTCAACCTGAAACTGGCCGGCATTCTCGCCAATCTGCCGGTCGGCACGACCACGGGCGTATTGAATGGCACCGTGACGCTCGGGCAACTGGCCAACGCCGCAGTGCAGGCGGCGACACAGCAGAATCTGGTCGGGGCGAACCTGAACGTCCTGAACGCGATTGTCGCTGCGCTCTGTTCCGGCAGCGTCTGCGGCGGTCCGCAGATCGCGCTCGGCCAGCTGGTTTCTGCTGCTACCGCCACGGGAACCTCCGCCGTCAACGCCAGCGTCAATGCACTCGGATTGCTGTCGACCGCATTGCAGATCGCGAACGGCACGAGTTCGGTCAGCATTCCCAGCGTCACGGTTCAGACGCCCACCTTGCTCGCGCCGCTGCTGAACGTGAACGTGTCGGGTTCGGTCAAGCTCGGGGCGAATCCGCCGTCCACCGCGAGCGGTCCGCCGGGGCCGTCGAACTGCGGGACGTCCAATTGCACGACCAATACGTCGACCGCGCAGGGGAACATCTTCCTCAATACGTCGATATCGCTGCTGTCGACCTGTCCGACCGGCGGGCTGGTCTATCCGGGGGGCACGTGCCCGTCGGGTAGTCCCACGCCGCTTGCGGCGGTGCAACTGCCGATCACCGCCTATGTGGCACCGGCAACGGCGGGCCTGGCGACGGTCACCTGTACGGCGGACGGCACGAAAAGGGCGACGGTGAACGTGCAGACCGGAGTGGTTGCCGTGTATCTCGGCGGCTCGGCGAATACGCCGATCAACCTCAATGCATCGAGCGGATATACACAGAACGGTAGCGCAACACCGATTACGCTGGCGTCCGTCAACCTGCAGAGCCTGCTTAACCTGTTGAACCTGGGTGGTCTGATTTCCGGATTGTCGACGTTGGTCAAGACCTTGACGTTAGGGCTCCTCGACCTGAGCCAGATCTCGGTCAACATCAACCTGACGCCCGGACAGTTGACCATTCCCGTTGCCAATCAAAGTGCGACACCGTTGACGTTTACCTATCCTGGCCCGGGTTCATCCGCGTCTCCGACTCCTGCATCGCCATACATGTTGAGCACCGGCACGGATCAGCTTCTGTCACCCGCGGTTCAAAGCGCACTTAACAGCGGCCTGTCGATCCAGTTGACCGCCAACAGCGGTTTGCTCGCATTGCTGGGCGGTGTTGTCACACCGGTGCTGAACGTCGTTCTCGGGCCCATTTTGTCGGCACTGGGAACTACACTCGTCCCGTTGCTGCTGCAGCCGATTGATTCGCTCCTGACCTCGGTCACGGGCCTGCTCGGCCTCAGCCTCGGGAATGCCTATGTCACGAACACACCGGACTCGATCAAATGCGGCAATCCCATGCTGGTTCAATAAATGCCTGAATGTTCTGTCATCAAAGCAGGTGGCGTCGCTGCCGTCTGCAATCGCTCACTGAACTGCAATGCCGTGCAACTCGTCAATTACTGAAGCCGCACCCGAATCATGAGAACCACGCCCGCAATCGAAGAGCTCGACCTGTACGTATGGGAAGGCAAGGCGGACATTGTCGACCGCGTCGCCCGGTGCATGGCGAGCTTCGACGTCGAAGTGATCCGCGCCGACAACGCGGAGGTCTCGCCCGAGCGCGCCGCGTTGCGGCCCTCGCTGGCGATCATCAGCGTCACGATGATCGAAACCGGCGCTGCGTTCCTGCGCGACTGGCAGGCCAACATCGGCATGCCGGTCGTCTGGGTCGGCGCGGCGCGCGATCACGACGCGTCGCAGTATCCGCCCGAGTATTCGCATATCCTGCCGCTCGACTTCACGTGTGCCGAACTGCGCGGCATGATCGGCAAGCTCGTCACGCAGCTGCGTGCACATACGGCTGAAACGTCGCAACCGTCCGAACTCGTCGCGCACTCGGAATCGATGCAGGCGCTGCTGCACGAAGTCGATACGTTCGCCGACTGCGACACCAACGTGCTGCTGCATGGCGAAACCGGCGTCGGCAAGGAGCGCATCGCGCAACTGCTGCACGACAAGCACTCGCGCTACCGGCACGGCGAATTCGTGCCGGTGAACTGCGGCGCGATTCCGGACGGCCTGTTCGAATCGCTGTTCTTCGGTCATGCGAAAGGATCGTTCACGGGCGCGGTTGTTGCGCATAAAGGCTATTTCGAGCAGGCGGGCGGCGGCACGCTGTTCCTCGACGAAGTCGGCGATCTGCCGTTGTACCAGCAGGTCAAGCTGCTGCGCGTGCTCGAGGACGGCGCGGTGCTGCGCGTCGGTGCGACGACGCCGATCAAGGTCGATTTCCGCCTGGTCGCGGCGAGCAACAAGAAGCTGCCGCAGCTCGTGAAGGATGGCCTGTTCCGCGCCGATCTCTACTACCGGCTCGCGGTAATCGAGCTGAGCATTCCGTCGCTGGAAGAACGCGGCGCGGTCGACAAGATCGCGCTGTTCAAGTCGTTCGTCGCCCAGGTCGTCGGAGAGGAGCGGCTCGCCGAGTTGTCCGACCTGCCGTACTGGCTGACGGATTCCGTCGCGGACAGCTATTTCCCCGGCAACGTGCGCGAACTGCGCAACCTCGCCGAGCGTGTTGGCGTAACGGTGCGGCAGACGGGCGGGTGGGATGCGGCGCGGTTGCAGCGGCTGATCGCGCACGCGCGCAGTTCGGCCCAGCCGGTGCCGGTGGAGAGCGCGGCCGAGGTCTTCGTCGATCGCAGCAAGTGGGACATGAACGAGCGCAACCGCGTCATTGCGGCGCTCGACGCAAACGGCTGGCGGCGTCAGGATACGGCGCAGCAACTCGGCATCAGCCGCAAGGTATTGTGGGAAAAAATGCGCAAATATCAGATCTTCGACGAGGAGCCCGAGACCCGCGAAAGTGAGTAATTAATGAGATAAAATCGCGCTGAATTACAACGACTCGGGCGGGAATAGAACTTCATGAGCCATATGACGGGGTTGGGAAAGGCGTGCGTGTTGCTCGCCGTGGTGGGAGGCATGCAGGGCGCTTATGCGCAGAGCCTGGCGGACAGCGGTTCGCCGGCAGTACAGCAGGCGTCGGCGCCGGTGGCCGCGATTCCGGTGATCGATTCGCAGGCACAGACGCCGCTGCAGCCGCAGGCGGGCGAGTCGACGGGGCCGAGCACGGTCGACGATTTGCAGCGCCAGATCCAGGCGCGCACGCTGACGGAAATGCGCACGAGCTACAACGGCAGCTACGGCGCGAGCCTGCTGTTCAACGTAAAGGATGGCGCGTACTTCGTCGCGCTGTTCCAGCAGAAGGCGTTCTGGCGCGTGATCAAGACTTACGACGAAACGCGCGCGGAAGCGATCTATCGCGATTTCTCGCGCCAGGCGGAGCGGCTGTCCGTGAACGAATTGCGGGCAGCGAAGCTGGAGTCGCAGAAGGCGCAAATGGACAAGCAGATCGAAGTCACGCAGGATCGCGCGCGGCGCCTGCAGGCCGATATCTCGATCGCACGCCAGCAGCAGGCGGCAGTCGCGGATCGCCAGAAGAGCGTACGCAACGAGACGGCCGCATTGCAGGCGCAGCAGGCCGAGCTTCAGTCGCAACTGCGTGCGTTGCAACAGCAGGTGCGTTCGTTGCAGCGCGAGGCCGATGCAGGCCTGCCGACGACGGCGCGCTGAACCCGGCAGCGGTGCGGCGACATGCCGCGCCGGCCGCACAAGTAAAAAGGGCAAGCCGGTTGGCTTGCCCTTTTGCTTTACTGGCCGTCCGGCACGATTCGCCGGCGGCGCGTCACGATCACCGGCCCGTTGCCGCCGCGCGAATCCGACGGCGATGCGCTGCCGGATGCGTCGCCGGCATCGCGCGGCGCACCGTAGCTTTCGCGCGGTTCACGGGGTTCGCGCGGGGCGCCGTAGCCTTCGCGCGGCTCACGCGAGCCGTAACCCTCGCGCGGTTCGCGGGAACCGTAGCCGCCGTCGCCGCGCGATTCGCGCGGGCCGCCGTGCGAGCCGTACGGGCTGTGACCGCCGCCTTCACGGCCGCCGGGGCGCCCGCCGGTGCGCGGCCCGCGGGGGCCGCTGCCGCCCGGGCGCGAGCCGCCGGTGTCGAGCTGGATCGTGGAAATCGCGCGCTTGTAGATGCCTTGCAGACCCACGGGGGTGCGCAGCATCACCAGGTACTGGTCGAACGACTCGATACACCCCGTCAGACGAATGCCGTTGACGAGATAGATTTCAACGCGCTTACGTTCCTTGCGCGCCGAATTGATGAAGTCGTTTTGCGGATGGGATTCTGCGGGATTGGCCATTGAGGTGCGGCAGGAGCCTGCGTCAGAGAATATGTTGTGCGTATGTGGCGTGTTCGTCCACAAGGTATTTGGCGGGATTCTACCCTGTTCGATCGGGGAGCGCGAAGTCGTGATTGTGTCGAACCGTAACCCACTATAGACGTTCCAGCGCATTTTCGCGATTCGGCCGAACGGCTAATGCCATTTCGTTACGCCGCGTTACGACTCTCGCAGGGCCGTATCACCTTGGTTTGCGCGCGGCGCTTACATTGGTTGCGCGAGCCGGGCGGGCCGGTATATCAGGGATTCGGAGCATGAACAAGAGGCGATGGGCAGGGTGGATCGGGGGCGTGGCGTTGCTGGCTTCCGGCAGTGCGATGGCGGGGCATGTCGACCTGTCGGTGGGCATCGGCGTACCGGTCGCGCCGGTCTATGTCGAACCGGCGCCGGTCTATGTGGCGCCGCAGCCGGCCGTGGTCGCCTATCCGGGCTACGGATACGGCTACTACGGCGATGACGACGATGATCGCTATCGCAAGTGGCGCAAGCACTATTACAAGCGTTGGCACCGGCACCATGGCGACGACGATGACGATTGAGCCCGCCGGCGCGCATCAGAACGCGTAGTCGGGGTTTTTCGGGTCGAATGTGGCCTCGTCGAGCGTCGCCGGCGCGATTTTCTCGATGACGATCCGTTCGAAGATCTTGCCGTCGTTGTCATAGGACTCGACGGTCCGGAAATAGGGCGCGTGCAGGTCGAGCCCGAGGACTTCCTTCTTCGCATAGAACTGCGGTCGGCCGGTCGGCGTTTCGTAGGTGAGCGTGACGACGCGCACGCCGCCGATCGTCCTGGCTTCCACATCGGTCGGCCGCTGCACGCCGGCTTCCACGTATTTCTTCCCTTCGGTCAGGTACAGGTTCGTGATGAACTCGGTGCCGAGATCCTTCACCTGATGATTCGACTGCGCACGCGCGAGTGCGCCGTCGAGTGCCGTCCACAGCGGAATCTTGCCGAGCAGGCCGCCGAGGTGGCCGTACATTTCGTCCTTGCGCTGCGTCGTGTCGTAGATGGTTTCCTGTCCGGCATGCGCGCCGCCCGGCAGCCATTTTGCATAGACGCGCAGCGGTTCGCGGGTGGTCTTCACGAGCATGCGGTCGGGCGTATCGGGCCATTTTCCGCTGATGCGCTCCTGGCGCACCATCGTGAACTGGTACGACGGATAGCCGTTGGGACCGTTGCGGATATAAAGCGGTACGGCGAGCGGATCGAGTGCCTTGAAGAGCGCCGTGAGCGTTGCGTCATCGAGTTGCGCGAGCGTGCCGCGTTGCGTGGCCGTGCGCAGCCAGCGCGCCTGCTGCGCGACCGGCTCGCGTGTGACTTTCGCGAGATCCGCCGGCAGAGCGACGCTCGCTGCCGCGCTCGCGGCGTCGGCCGTTTCCTGTGCATGCAGGCCCGCCTGTACGAGCGACAACAGGCAGGCGACTGCCACGGCGGCGGCATGCCGCACGTGGCGCTTCTTTCCTTCGTTCATCGACGGCGTCTCCCGGGGCGATGGATCGTTCAGCCTTGTTTCGCGGCCTTGATTTTGGCGAGTTCCTCGTCGCGCAGCGCGCGGCGCAGGATCTTGCCGACGTTCGTCTGCGGCAGCGCGTCGCGGAACTCGACGAATTTCGGCATCTTGTAGCCGGTCAGGTTCTTGCGGCAGTGCGCGAGCACGTCGTCGGCCGTCAGCGACGGGTCGCGGCGCACGACGAACACCTTGATCCGTTCGCCCTGTACCTCGTCAGGAATGCCGATCGCCGCGGCTTCGCTGATGCCCGGGTGCATCACGAGCACTTCCTCGATTTCGTTCGGATACACGTTGAAGCCCGACACGAGGATCATGTCCTTCTTGCGGTCGATCAGGCGGATGAAGCCGCGTTCGTCCATCACGCCGATGTCGCCGGTGGCGAGCCAGCCGTCCGCGTCGATCACCTTGGCCGTCTCGTCGGGGCGCTGCCAGTAGCCGCGCATCACCTGCGGACCGTGCACGCACAGCTCGCCCGGTTCGCCGATGGGGGCCCAGGTGCCGTCCTCGCGGCGAAAGCGCACGACGGTGGACGGTGCGGGCACGCCGATCGAACCGCTGAACGCGGCCATGTCGTTCAGGTCCACGGGGTTCATCGTGACGATCGGCGAGCATTCGGTCAGGCCGTAGCCTTCGACGACCGGCCGGCCCGTCACCTGCTGGAAGCGGTCCGCAACCGCACGCTGCATCGCCATCCCGCCCGCCATCGCGAGCTTCAGCTTCGAGAAATCGCGCTTGCGGAATTCCTCGTTGTCGAGGAACGCGTTGTACAGCGTGTTGATGCCGGTGATCCCGGTGAACGTCTCGTTGCGGATGATCTTCATCACCATCTTCATGTCGCGCGGGTTCGCGATCAGGATGTTGCGCCCGCCGAGCCCCATGAAGATGAAGGCGTTCACCGTCAGCGAATAGATGTGATACAGCGGCAGCGGCGTGAGCACGGTTTCGACGTCGCCCGACACCTGGTCGGCGATCCAGGCCTTCGCCTGCAGCAGGTTCGCGATCAGGTTGCCGTGCGTGAGCATCGCGCCTTTCGCGACGCCGGTCGTGCCGCCCGTGTATTGCAGGAATGCGAGATCGTCGCGCGAGATCTGCACGGGCTGCGGCTTGCCGCGCGCACCGAGCGCGAGTGCGGAGCGCAACCGGATGGCCTGCGGCAAATGGTAGGCAGGCACGAGCTTCTTCACGTGCTTCAGCACGAAATTGATCAGGTGTCCTTTCGCATTGAAGCCGTCGGCGAGCAGGTCGCCGAGCGCAGTGACGACGATGTTCTTCACCTGCGTTTCCGGCAGTGCGTCCTGCAGCGTGCGCGCGAAATTCTCGAACACGACGATCGTCTGCGCGCCACTGTCCTTCAACTGGTGCGCGAGTTCGCGCACGGTGTAAAGCGGATTGACGTTGACGACGATCGCGCCAGCCTTCAGCGTGCCGAACAGCGCGACCGGATACTGGAATGTGTTCGGCAGCATGATCGCGACGCGGTCGCCGGGCTTGACGCCGAGGCTTTGCAGATACGACGCGAATGCGTCGACTTTCTGCGCGAGCGTGCGGTAAGTCATCGATGCGCCTGCGCTCACATAGGCGACGCGCTCGGCGAAGCGGCTCGTGCATTCGTCGAAGAACTGCACGAGCGATGCGTATTGCGTGACGTCGATGTCGTGCGGGACGCCGGGCGGGTATGACGCGTACCAGATGCCGTCGGTGTTCGGCGGAACCTGGGCCGCTGCGGGTGCTGCGGAAGATGACATGACATGTCTCCGGTCTTTGCTCTCGGCGAGGGCAGGCGCTTCAGCGCCGGCCCTCGCCCCGTGCCGCACGGTCGATCGACGCGGGCGCCTCGACGCCTCGCATGACCGCGCGTTTCAATCAAATCGTGAACAGGACGCCGCGCGTGGCCCCGCGCGCTCAGTTCGTGGAATGCAGCGTCGCCGTATCGGCGGTGGCCGCACCCGACTGCGGCAGCCCGAACGCTTCGCTCGCCCCTGCGTCGTCGAGCACGGCCGCGAAGATCGACAGTTGCGCGCTGTCGGGCATCGGCGCTTTCAGCGCGGCGACGATCAGCGACGACAGTCGCGCGATCATCTGCACGTCGTTCATCGTGCGGCCTTGCGAGAACTCGTCGATCAGGCTTTCCGTTTCGGCGCCCGCGAGCGCGCCGGACAGCGCGCCGATCGCGAAGTGCAGGCGCCAGCCGAGCTCGGTGCGCGGCAGGTGCGGCAATGCACGCTGGAACGCGTCGAAGAAGCGGCCCGCGACGCTCGCATAGTGCGCGGTCAGGAAGTTGCGCACGAACGGCGACGGATCGGTGTACGCACGGCCGATCAGTCGCAGGAACCCGGGCCCGCCGCGTTCGGGATTGCGCGATGCCTTCAGCGCGGGAATGAACATCGCGCCGAGCACGTGCTCGCAGGTGATGTGCATGCCGAGTTGCGCATCGAAGCGGTCGAGGATGCCGAGGCGCTCCTGGTTGAGCTGGTCGAGCCGGCGCGACAGCATCGCGTGGATCAGCGCTTCCTTGCTGCCGAAGTGGTAGTTGACCGCGGCGAGATTGACCGCTGCGCGCGAGGTGATCTGGCGCATCGACATCGCCTCGAAGCCATGCTCGATGAACAGGTCCTCGGCGGCATCGAGGATGCGCGCCTTCGTCCCGCCGGTCTGCCGAGTGCCGGATGACCGCGCCCCGGACGGCCGTCCCGCGGATGGCCGCCCCTCCTGACTTACTGCCATGTCCCGCCTCCCATGCCGGTCGCCCGGCCGCGAACTGGTGATTTGTTTGTCTGATTCAAACAGTCGTTTTTATTAAGATAAAAAAACGCGGACGGAGCGGGCAAGCGGGGAATCTGGACAAATTCCTCTAGTTCGATGTGCGAATGCGGAAAGAATCGCGCGTGCCCTCGACAGGGCGCGGCACGCGCGATGGTGCGATGCGGCAATGCGCGGGTTCAGCCGACCGTGCTACGCGTATTGACCGATTGCGTCATGTCGATGCCGCGCCGCTCGCGGCTGAACAGGATCAGCACGGCGATCACGACGGCGACGATGCCGGCCACGAGCGCGAGTGCGAAACTGTAATTGTTGTCGTGCGAAACGGCGAGCGAGGCCTGCATCGTCGCATTGCCCGACGCGAGCAGGTTGCCGAGCTGGTAGACCACGCCGGGGAAGGTCGCGCGGATCTCGTCGGGCGAGATCTCGTTCAGGTGAACCGGGATCACGCCCCACGCACCCTGCACCGAGATCTGCATCAGGAACGCACCCGCGGCGAGCGCTACCGGGCCGCTCGAGAACGCCCACAGCGGCAGCACGGGCAGGGCGATCAACGCTGCGATGAAGATGGCGCGACGCCGGCCGATCCGCTCGGAGATCGCGCCGAACGACAGGCCGCCGACGATGGCCCCGATGTTCAGCACGATCGTGATCCATGACACGGTATGCGGATCGAAGTGATGTTGTTCGCGCAGGAACGTCGGATAGAGATCCTGCGTGCCGTGCGAGAAGAAGTTGAACGCGGTCATCAGCACGATCGCGTAGATCGTGAGCTTCCAGTTCTGCTGCAGCGTGGTTCCAAGGCTCGGGCGCGGGCGCTTCTCCATCTGTTTCCATGCCGGCGATTCGGGCACGTGTGCGCGCACGTACAGCACGAGCAGCGCGGGCAGCACACCGACCATGAACATCCCGCGCCAGCCGATGTACTGGTAGAACAGGCCGAACACGACGGATGCAAGCAGGTAGCCGCTCGGATAGCCGGCCTGCAGCAGCCCCGACACGAAGCCGCGCGCATGGGTCGGCACGGTTTCCATCGTCAGCGCGGAGCCGACACCCCATTCGCCGCCCATCGCGACGCCGAACAACGCGCGCAGCACGAGCAGCGCGGTCAGGCTCGGCGCGAAACCCGACGCGAGTTCGAGCAGCGAGTAGCACGCGATGTTGACCATCAGCGTCGGGCGGCGGCCGAAGCGATCGGCGAGCCGGCCGAAGATCAGCGCGCCGAGCGGGCGCATCGCGAGCGTCAGTGTGAGCGCGAACGCGACGGCAGGGATCGTCGACCCGAATTCGGCGGCGATGTCCTTCAGCACGAAGACCATCAGGAAGAAATCGAACGCGTCGAGTGTCCAGCCCAGGTAGGCGGCGATCGTGACGTTGCGTTGTTCGCGGGTCCAGCTCATGTCCGAGGTCTCCTCGTTGGCTTGCGCGCTCACGATGTGCGTGCGGATGCCGGCCCGGCTTGCGCGCGGTGCGGGGGCATTGATCGAGTGTAGGCCGCGGCGCCGAGCGGTGTGGGGCGCGATAACGTCGAATCGGGAATAATCCCTATGAAATGAACTGTTTCGGAAATGGAAACGCCGTCGTGCGAAACCGGCGACCGGCATCTGTATCATTCCGGAAGGCTGTTTGTATCTGTTTTGTAATGCATCCGGTGCGCATCGCCACCGAATCAGGAGTCCCGATGACCGAACGTTCCGCCGCCACGCTGCCCGTAATCGAAACTGCCCGGCTGTGGCTGCGTCCGCGCGTGCTGGCCGATCTCGATGCGTGCGTCGCGATGGATAGCGATCCCGAGGTCACGCGGCACATCGCGGGCCCGTGGCACGATCCCGTCGAGCATCGGCGTTTCGTCACGCACCGGATCACCCGCGACTATCCGCCGGGCCTCGGCTACTGGTCGATCTTCGAGAAGGCCGCGCCCGATGCGTTCATCGGCTGGATCCTGCTGATTCCCGACTATGCGGACGGCGCACGGGACGTCGAGATCGGCTGGCGGCTGGTGCGTGCGACATGGGGGCGCGGCATTGCGAGCGAGGCCGCGGCAGCCGTCGTGCATCACGCCTTCGACACCGTGCGCCTGCCGCGCGTGATCGCCGATATTGCGGAGGCCAACAGCGGCTCGCTGAATGTCGCGCGCAAGCTCGGGATGCGTCGCGTGAGCATCGTGCACGATGGCATTCCTTACATTCGACATCGTCTCGAGCGCAACGATCTGCGCGAGTAGCGCGGCGCTGTGCGTGCGCAGGCCGTTGAGTGGTTGTCAGAGATCGTCAACCGGATGCGTATCGAGATCATGACGTATTAACGGCTCGCGCGTTCAGGAGTATCGTTGCCGGAATTTCGCAACATGGGGTACGACCATGGCACTCGGCAACGATGTTCATCTGATTCCCGTCAAGCTGGAAGAACTGCGTCCCACGCAGATGACAGTCGGCTATCGTGAAGTCAAGGCGAAGCGCAAGCACTGGAAGACGCTCAGCAAGCGCGCGCGCAAGGCCGCGATCGAGTCGCACTGGTTCCCGGCCGTGCTCGGCCCGAACGGGCTGCACTACATCACCGATCACCACCATCTCGGCCTCGCGCTGATCGAGGAAGGGGAGGCGCGCGTGAACGCGATGCTGCTGAAGGATCTGTCGTGGCTCGACGACACGATCTTCTGGCGGATGATGGAACACAACCAGTGGGTGCATCCGTTCGGCGCGGACGGCACGCGCCGCGACTACGCGAACCTGCCGAAGGTGCTGACGGGGCTCGTGGACGATCCGTATCGCAGCCTCGCCGGCGAGCTGCGCACGGCGGGCGGCTATGCGAAGGACGCGACGCCGTTCAGCGAGTTCCTGTGGGCCGACTACCTGCGCCAGCACGTGTCGCTCGACCAGATCCGCAAGAACTTCGCGAAGGCGCTCGACGTCGCACTGCATCGCGCGCACGAGCAGGATGCACGCTATCTGCCCGGCTGGTCGGGCGTCATCGCCGTCAAGCCCTGACTCCCACATGACGACCGCCCCGATCCGCCCCGATGCCGGCCCGCAGCATGCCGACCATTTTTCCGTGCGCGACGCGGCCTCGCCGCCGCCCACGCGGCGCATCGGCCTCGATGCGCTGGCCGGCCTGTCGATCGCGGGCCTGCTGATACCCGAGGCGGTCGCGTACGCGGGGTTGGCCAACCTGCCGCCGCAGGCCGGTCTCATTGCATTGCTCTCGGGGCTCGTCGTCTATGCGCTCACCGGCAGCAGCCGCTTCGCGATCGTGTCGTCGACGTCGTCGTCGGCCGCCGTGCTCGCGGCGACCGTGCTCGCGGAATCGGGGATGGCACTCGCCGCTCAGCTCGCGCTCGCGGCGGCGCTCGTCGCGATGACGGGCGTGCTGTTCATCCTGGCGGGCGCCGCGCGGCTCGGCGGCATGTCGGACTTCGTCGCGCGGCCGGTGCTGCGCGGCTTCACGTTCGGCCTCGCACTGACGATCGTCATCAAGCAGTTGCCGAAGATTCTCGCGATTTCCGTGCAGCACAGCGATGCGCCGCATGTCGCGCTCGACCTGATCACCGGCGCGCCGCATGCGAATCTCGCAAGCGTCGTGCTCGGTGCGACCGCACTGGCGTTGTTGTTCGCGCTCGGGCGGAGCACGCGCGTGCCCGCGACGCTCGTCGTGATCGTGCTGTCGATCGCGGCGGGCTATGCAATCGACTGGCAGCGATACCGCATCGCGATCGTCGGCCATATCGATTTCAGGCATATCGAGTTCGGCCTGCCGACCCTCGACCGCAATGCGTGGATGCAGACCATCGAGCTTGCGTTCGCGCTGATGCTGATCCTGTACGCGGAATCGTACGGATCGATCCGCAACTTCGCGCTGAAGCATGGCGACAGCGTGTCGCCGAATCGCGACCTCGTCGCGCTCGGCTGCGCGAATCTCGTGTCGGGCCTGCTGCACGGGATGCCGGTCGGTGCCGGCTATTCGGCGACCTCGGCGAACGAAGCGGCCGGCGCGCAATCGCGCTTTGCCGGTCTGTGGGCAGCGGGTGTGGTCGCGCTGATCGTCTGGCTGCTGCTGCCGCAGCTCGCGCGCACGCCCGAGCCCGTGCTCGCGGCGATCGTGATCTTCGCGGTCAGCCACTCGCTGCATCCGTCCGTATTCCGGCCGTACTGGGCCTGGCATCGCGACCGGCTCGTCGTGATTGCCGCGCTGCTCGCGGTGCTCGTGCTCGGTGTGCTGCACGGGCTGCTGGCGGCCATCGGCGTGAGCCTGCTGCTGACGCTGCGCAAGCTGTCCGAGCCGAACGTCAGCGTGCTCGGCAGGCTGCGTGACAGTCACGATTTCGTCGACGTGGCGAGCCATGCCGAAGCGAGGCCGGTGCCGGGCGTGCTGATCGTGCGTCCGGAGGCGCAGCTGTTCTTCGCGAATGCGGACCGGATGCTGAACCGTGTGCGTGCGCTGATGAAGGCCGCGCCGGACACGCATACCGTGATGCTGAGCCTCGAGGAAACGCCGGATGTCGACAGCACGACGATCGAATCGTTGCGCACGTTCGTCGCCGAATGCACGGCGCGCGGGTTGCGGCTCGCGATCGTGCGGCTCAAGGTGCACGCGCTGCATGCGTTGCGCCGCGCAGCCGACGATACGCTGCACGACGACGCGATGTCCGAACTGAGTGTCGACGAGAGCCTGCAACTGCTGCAGGCCGGGATGCCGCCGGACGGCAGCGGTGGAACGCGCGTCGTGTGACGGGGCGGCGCGCCGGTGCGTGCTATTGCGAAACCACGGCGTCGGCGGAGCGATCGATCATGTCGGTCACTTCGGCCGCCGTCGGCGCATAGGCGCCTGCATGCGCACAGGCGACCGCCGCGCACGCGGCTGCGTAGCGCAGATGCTCGGCGGCTGATGCATCGGGGCGCGTGAGCTGGCTCGCGAGCCAGCCGCCGACGCTCGCATCGCCGCAGCCGACGGTGTCGGCAACTTCGGTCGGAAACGCGGGCTGGAACAGCACGGTATCGCGATGCAGGAGCTGCATGCCGGATGCGCCGCGCGTGACGAGCATCGTCGCGTCGGGTGCCCACGTGCGCAGTTGCGCGAGCGCGGCGGCTTCATCGAGTTCGGGAAACAGGCCGCGCAGATCCTCGTCGGACACCTTGATCCAGTCGGCGAGCCCGGCCAGCCGGCGCAGCGTGTCGCGATACGACGGCGCGGCCATCGGTGCACGAAAGTTCGGGTCGAACGAGATCCGCTTGCCGGCCGCCCGCGCGGCCTGCGCCACTTCGATCAGGCGGGCCGCCAGCGGCTCGCGTACGACGCCGAGCGAACCCACATGCACGATCTCGGCCGCGTCGAGTGAGCCGGCGGGCAGGTCCGCTGGATCGAACGCGAGATCGGCACTGTTCTCGCCGATGAAAAAATAGTGGGGCGGCTGCTTCGACACGACCATCGCGAGCAGCGGCGCACGATCGACCTGCCGGATGAAGCGCATGTCGAGCCCCGCGTCGGCGCTCTTGTGCATGAGCTCGTCGCCGAAGGTGTCGCGGCTGACCGTGCCGGCGAAGGCAGTCGGCACGCCGAGTCGCGCACCGACGCGCGCGACGTTCCAGCATGAGCCGCCGGCGACGCTGTGCCAGTGCTGCGCGTCGTCGCGGATGAAATCGGTCAATGCTTCGCCGAATACGATCAGGCGGGGAAACGTCGTCGTCATGTCGAAACCTTGCGCCGCGGCGTTGCGCGCGGCCATGCAGCAGTTGATCTGAAAAAGCGGGCAGTGCGGCCCGTCGCACGCTGCGACGTGGCCCGGCACTGCCCGGTTGTGCGGGCGGATGGGCGGCGCGATCAGCGCGGCGTGCTCCAGCCCTTGTAGGTCTTCACGCTGTCGCGCGTGATGAGCGTCGGTTCGATCAGGATCATCGGGTTGGCCGGCTTCTGGCCGTTCATGATGCCGTAGCCGACGTTGACGGCCTGCTGCGCCATCGCCCAAGGGTCCTGGCTCGACGACGCCTGCACGAGCGTATTCGACTTGAGCGCGACCTCGATATCGGGCGCGCCGTCCACCGACGTGATCACGATGCCCGGACGGTTCAGCTGCTTCGCGGCGAGATCGCTGCCGATCGCCTGCGGGTCGTTGATCGTGAATACCGCATCGAGCTTCGGAAAGCGCGTCAGGTAGCCCTGCATCGCGTTCATCCCGCCTTCGCGCGAGCCCTTGCCGTCCTGGTCGCTCGACAGCAGCTTGATGCCCGCGTTTTTCGCGAGCACGGTCTTGCAGCCGTTGACGCGATCGATCACGGCCGACACCTGCGGGCCGTTCTCGATGATCACGTTGCCCTTGCCGTTGAGCTTCTTCGCGATGTAGTCGCATGCCAGCTCGCCGGCCTTCACGTTGTTGGTCTGCACGGTCGCGTTCGCGCCGGCGGCCGCGACGTCGACCGCGACGACCGTGATGCCGGCCGCCTGCGCCTTCTTCACCGCAGGCTCGATCGCCTTCGGATCGGTCGCGTTGAGCAGGATCATGTCGACGTGCGCGGAGATGAAGTTGTCGATCTGCGTGAACTGCTTGTTCAGGTCGTAGTCGGCCGACACGGCCGTGACCTTCGCATTCGGGTTGATCTGCTTGGCGCGCGCCTCGGCGCCCTTGACGATCGTGACGAAGTACGGGTTGCCGAGCGACCCGACCGTGACGCCGATCGATTTGAGCGGCTTGTCGGCCGCGTGCGCGGCGGACGCACCGAAGGCGAGTGCGCAGGCGACGGCGGTCAGGGCGGCTTTGTGCTTGAACATGTCGTTGTGTCTCCGTGAAGTGGGTTGGTGTGCGGGCGCAGGGATCGGCCTGCGCTGCAAGGTCGAATGGACGGGAAGGGGCTCAGGTACGCGCCGAATCGCGCTGGCGGTAGCGGTCGAGCGCGACAGCGCCGATGATCACGAGCCCCTTGATGATGTACTGCCAGATGTCGGACACGCCGAGCAGTACGAGGCCGTTCGTCAGCACCGCGATGATCAGGGCACCGATCAGCGTGCCGACGATCGAGCCGACGCCGCCGACGAAGCTCGTGCCGCCGAGGATCACCGCGGCGATCGCGTCGAGTTCGTACGACTGGCCGAGCTGCAGCCCGTTGGCCGCATAGAGCCGCGCGGCCGACATCACCGCGCCGAGGCCGGCGAGCAGGCCCGACGCCGCGTAGACGAACAGCTGGATCGCCCGCACGTTGATACCCGACAGGCGGGCCGCTTCCGGATTGCCGCCGACCGAATAGATGCGCATCCCGAGTACGGTGCGGCGCAAGATGAACCACGAGATCGCGATTACCGCGCACGCGATCACGACGAGCCACGGCACGCCGAGGATCGTGCCGTTGCCGATGAATGCGAACGGCAACTGCGGATTGAACACGGTCGTGTCGTTGCCGATCAGGCGCGCAACGCCGCGCACGGCTGTCATCGCGCCGAGCGTGACGATGAACGGCGGCAGGCGCAGGAAGGAGATCAGGCCGCCGTTGATCGCGCCGAACACGAGGCCGACGAGGAGCGCGAACGGCACGCCGAGCCAGCCCCAGCCCGGGATGGTCGACGCGAGCAGCGCCGCGACGGCCGCGGCGGCGAGCACCGAGCCGACCGACAGGTCGATGCCGCCCGTCAGGATCACGAAGGTCATGCCGGCGGCGAGCACGATGTTGATCGACGCCTGCTGCGTGACGATCGACAGGTTCTGCAGCGTGAAGAAGCCGTCGGTCAGGAAGCCGAAGCCGATGCACAGGACCAGCAATACCGGCAGCATGCCGGCGGTGCGCATCAGCGACTGCATGCGCGCGCGATGATCGGCGCCACGCGTCAGGGGCGTACGGTTGGCCACCGGATGGGCCGTCGCGGAAGCGAGGTTCCGCTGCTTGGTCGGGTTGATCATTTCGGTACCTTGAGTGAAGAGAGAAATGAAGGGCCGTGGTCAGTGCGCGTCAGCGAGTTCGGCCTGCGAGCCGGTTGCGAGCGCGATGATCGCTTCCTGTGTGATGGGCGTGTGCGTGTGGCCGCCGAGTTCGCCGGCGATCTCGCCTTCGCGCATCACGAGCACGCGGTCGGCGACACCGATGATTTCCGGCAGCTCGCTCGAGATCACGATCACGCCGACGCCGGCCCGGGCGAGTTCGTTGATGATCCGGTAGATCTCGGATTTCGCGCCGATGTCGACGCCGCGTGTCGGCTCGTCGAGGATCAGCACGCGCGGCTTCGTCTCGAGCAGGCGCGACAGCAGCACTTTCTGCTGGTTGCCGCCCGACAGCGCGCCGACGTTCACGTTCGCGTTCGGCACGCGGATCGACAGCGATGCGATCGCGTCGCGTGCGCGGTCGGCGCCGCGCGCGAGGTCGAGCGCACCGAGCCGGGCATCGCGGTTGCATACGGAGATGTTGATGTTGTCGCGTACGCTCATGTCGAGGAACAGGCCCTGGCGCTTGCGGTCTTCCGTCAGGTAGACGAGGCCGGCGTCGATCGCGTCGCGCGGCGAATGCGCGCCGAACGCGCGATCGCCCAGCTTCACGTCGCCGCGCGTGCGCGGCTCCGCGCCGAATATGAGTCGTGCGAGCTCGGTGCGGCCCGCGCCGACGAGCCCGGCGATACCGAGCACCTCGCCGGCATGCAGGTCGAGGCTGCAGCCGCGCACACGATTGCCGTCGCCGATGTCGCGCACCGACAGCAGCAGGTGGCCGGGGTCGTACGGCGCATGTTCCTTCTTGTAGAAGCCGGAGATGTCGCGGCCCACCATCATCGCGACGAGCCGCTCGGCCGACAGCGATTCACGCTCGAGCGTGCCGACGTACGACCCGTCGCGCAGCACCGACACGCGGTCGGACAGTTCGTAGATTTCCGCCATCCGGTGACTGATGTAGATGATCGCGAGACCTTCCTCGCGCAGCTGGCGGATCAGGCCGAACAGATGCTCGGTCTCGCGCGACGACAGCGGCGTCGTCGGTTCGTCCATCACGAGGATGCGCGCACGGGTGTGGACGGCGCGTGCAATCTCGACGAGCTGCTGTTCGGCGATCGACAGGGTGCCGACGAGCGTGTCCGGACCGAACGGCGCACCGAGGCGTGCGAGCACGTCCTCGCAGCCGCGCGCCATCGCCGCGCGGTCGATCGTGCCCCAGCGCCGGTTGCCGCGCCGCAGTTCGCGGCCGATGTAGATGTTTTCCGCGACGGTCAGGTTCGGCGACAGGCACAGCTCCTGGTAGATCACGGCGACGCCCGCATCGCGCGCGGCGAGCGGGCCGTCGATGTCGATGCGCTTGCCGTCGATCAGGATCTCGCCGCCGGCGTCGGCGCGGTATGCGCCCGACAGGATCTTCATCAGCGTCGATTTGCCCGCACCGTTTTCGCCCATCAGCGAATGGATCTCGCCGGGATAGACGGTCAGGCTGACGTTGTCGAGCGCGCGCACGGCGGGGAATGTCTTGCTGATTCCGCGCATCTCGAGCAGCGGACGGGGCGACTCAGAACGCGACATGGTGGACCTCCTGCGAGTCGGTGCGGGCGCCCTTGAGGATGCCGGCCCGCGGGGAGAAGTTGAAGAACATCGGCAGCGTGGCGGCGCCGATCGCGCCGGCGTCGGCGCCGAACGTGCCGCGCACGAGCGTCGGCGTGCCGCGTGCTTCGGGTGCAGTGGCCACGAGCGCCGCGCGCAGGCGCGTCGTGACCGCGTCGAGCAGGCCCGCGTCGGTATCGGCGTCGAGCACGACCACCGGCGCATCGACCACGCACAGCACCGCGCGCAACGCCGGCGCGAGCGCGTCGACGCAATCGTCGATCCATTCGTCGACGGCGGGCAGGCCGCGGGCGATGCACGCTTCGAGATCGGCCCGGTTGTCCACCGTCTCGCCGTGATGGCGGAGATGGCGCACGAGTGCATGCAGCGACGCGCGCGCGAGCAGGATGTCCCACGGGCCGCGTGGCGGCGGCGCGGAAGCCAGCCGGCTCGGCAGCACGGGAATCACGGCGATGTCGCCCGCATTGCCGGTCACGCCGCGCAGGCAGTCGCCGTCGATCGCGATGCCGCCGCCGATCGCCGGCCCGATGAACAGGTAGACGAAGTCGTCGCACTGCCGGCCGTATCCGTAGAACAGCTCGGCGATCGCGGCCGCGTTGCCGTCGTTTTCGCCGAATACCGGAAGCGACAGCGTGCGACCGAGGTCGCTTGCGAAATCGACGTCTTCCCACGCGCGGAACGTGTCGGGTGCGAGGCCGAGCTCGCGCATCCACGCGCCGAGGTTGTAGGGCTGCGCGACGCCGATGCCGGTCAGGCGGGCGCGTTCGTGGTCGGGGAGCAGGGCCTGCATCGCGTCGATGTCGTGACGGACGATCTCGAGCACGTCGGCGGGCGGCGGCAGCAGCATGTCATGCGAGCGGCGGCCGAGCACGTCGCCCGCGAAGTTGACGAGCGCCGTTTCGATGCGCATGCGGTCGAGATGGACGCCGATGCCGAATGCGCCGCGTGGATCGAGGCGGATCAGCGAGGCCGGCTGGCCGCGCTGGCCTTCGGTGCGGCCAGCGAATTCGATCAGCTTCGCGTCGGCGAGCGACGTGATGATGCTGCCGACCGCCGTTCCCGTCATGTTCGCAAGGCGGGCGAGGTCGGCCTTCGACGCGCTGCCTGCGCGGCGCAGCGTCTTCAGCAGCAGGCGCTCGTTGTAACGGCGCACGTTGGCCGAATTGCTTCCCTGGCCGAAGTGCGGGCTTCGCATGGTGTCTCCTTCCATGTTGCGTCGTCGGTTGGCGCATTAAATAAATCACGTTGATTTATTTAACCGCGTGAGCGCTCGCATGTCAGCCTAGGGAAATCCCGATTTTGGGGCAGAGGCGGTGGATGGCGGTGCAGGGCGGCGGGAATCGGGGGGATCGCGGAGGACCTGGAAGGTCAGGCACGAGGTCGCGCGGATGGTGTACGAACCCGGGGCAATGGGTTGTCGCCGGATTCGCAGCATGCCGCCACGGCTCATCGGCGCCGGTTACGCGCACCGAACCGATTGAATTGCTTGCGGAGGATGGAGGGAGTGTTTCCGGAGCCGGAAATGAAAAAAGGCCGGCTAGAAGCCGACCTTTTTAAAAACAGATGGTGCCCAGGAGAGGACTCGAACCTCCACGATGTTGCCACCGCTAGGACCTGAACCTAGTGCGTCTACCAATTCCGCCACCTGGGCACGTTTTGCAGTAGCTGCTTGCTGCAAAGAAGCGAAATTATAGCTCGTCTCGAGCGACTGTCAACAGAATTTGAGGTCGCGAACGAAAATAATTTGACGGACTTGTTCGGAGCATGGGGCGGAGTACGCAAACATCACGACGGCCGACGCGCATCGTCGAACTTGTGATTCCGATTGCGCGTGGGTGCATCAATTTCGGATGCCGGAAATGAAAAAAGGCCGGCTAGAAGCCGACCTTTTTAGAAAACAGATGGTGCCCAGGAGAGGACTCGAACCTCCACGATGTTGCCACCGCTAGGACCTGAACCTAGTGCGTCTACCAATTCCGCCACCTGGGCACGTTTCGCTTACTGCAGTGCGAAGACCGCTATTCTAGCGTGTTGGCAGAGTCTGTCAACACAATTTCATTCAAGGCGATAAAAATAGTGCCCCTCGCGCGACGGATTCTCACGCGCCGACCGAATCCGCGCGCTTCGCGGCGAAATTCCAGCGCTGCGCCTGGCGCGTATCGACGCGGGCCGGCAGCAGCCCGGCTGCGAGGAACGTGTCGGCGATCTTCTGCTGTTCGCCGAAGTTTTGCGCGACCACCGCGCGGACGAGATAGCTGCGCCGCGCGTTCGCGCGCGCGATCGTCGCTGCGTCGAGCCCCCAGATTGGCGCGAGTGTATTCGCGGCTTCCTGCGGGTGGTCGCGCAGCCACGTGCCGGCCTGCGACAGCTGGTCGAACAGGATCTGGACGACGTCGGGCCGCGCGGCGGCGAAACTGCTCGATGCGAGGTAGTAGCGCTGATACGACGCGAGTCCGTTGCCGTCGGCCAGAATCCGCACGTCGGGATTCCGGTCGACCGACGCGACATAGGGATCCCACGTGATCCACGCGTCCACGCTGCCGCGCTCGAACGCCGCACGGCCGTCCGCAGGCGTCAGGTAGTGGATCGCTGCATCGGCAGGCCCGAGCTTCGCGCGTGCGAGCGCGGCAAGCAGCAGGTAATGGCTGCCGGCTGCTTTCGTGACCGCAATGCGCTTGCCCTTGAGATCGGCGAGCGTGCGCAGCGCGCTGTCCTGCTTGACGACGATCGCTTGCGCCTTCGGCGAAGGCGCTTCCTGTGCGACGTATACGAAACGCGCATGCGCGGCTTGCGCGAAGACCGGGACCGTATCGGCCACGTCGGCGCTGAAATCGACCGCGCCGACGTTGAGCGCTTCGGTCAGTGGCAATCCGCTCGCGAATTCATGCCACGACACGCGCAGCCCAAGCGGCGCCAGTGCCTGCTCGATTGCGCCGCGCGTCTTGAGCAGCGTGATGAGCGTCGACGACTTCTGGTAGCCGATGCGCAGCACATCCTGCGCGTTCTCGGCGTGCGTTCGAACGCCGGCGGCAGTGAGGCCTGCGGCCAGCATCGCGCGTGCGAACGCGCGGCGGTTCATCGACGTCATGGGTTGTACTCCTCGTGTCTGGTTCGTTGCATCGAAGCGAGCCGGCTAACGTACCAACAGGGCGGGCGGACGATAACCGATAAATTCTGCTATCGATCCGGCTGGCGGGCATAAGAGGAGGCGAGGGCGTCCGATCGATGTCTCCCGCTTGCATTGGATTGCATAGGGAGGACAAGGGGCTCGTCGAGCGTTCGCGCAACATGAGTGCAGCATGAGCGATCGACGGGTGGTGAGCCTCGGCTGACCGACGCGGGGCAGGCGGCTGCCGCGCAGATCCCGGAGATCGCGCCGAAGGTGCTCGACGCCCGCTTGCGGAACTCTTCGAAGGCCGAGTTTGACGAACTGTTCCGGCTGCTGCGCAAGTTCATCGGCGAGTGAGCCGAGCGCCGTTTCTTGGCGCCGGAAATGAAAAAAGGCCGGCTAGAAGCCGACCTTTTTAAAAACAGATGGTGCCCAGGAGAGGACTCGAACCTCCACGATGTTGCCACCGCTAGGACCTGAACCTAGTGCGTCTACCAATTCCGCCACCTGGGCACGTTTTGCAGTAGCTGCCTGCTGCAAAGAAGCGAAATTATAGCGCCCCAATTATTCGTGTCAACACTTTTTTGAGACGCATCGCAAACCGGGCTCCGCCGCGCCTGCCGGCGGCATTCCCGTCTTTTGGCGACACAGGCGGGTGATAGAATGACCCGCCGCCGTCAATATAGAACTGTCGGAAGGACACCTCTATGTTGATGCCGTGCACCATCAGTCAACGCAACGAGAACAATCATCGACAAACCCTTGAGCAAATATCCGTACCCCATTCCGAGCCGTGAAGAAATTCTCGGCGTGCTGCGTACGAGCGACGCGTCGCTGGCCGCCAACGATATCGCCGAAGCACTGTCGATCAAGCGTCAGGAGCGCGAGGGGTTCTTCCGGCGTGTCGCCGCGATGGAACGCGACGGCCAGATCCGCCTCGACAAGCGCGGCCACTACCAGTTGACCCATCCGTCGAACTTCGTCGCCGGGCGCGTGCAGGGGCATCGCGACGGCTACGGGTTCGTGATCCGCGACGACGGCCAGGACGACCTGTTCCTGCCGAACGGCGAAATGCAGAAGGTGATGCACAACGATCGCGTGCTCGCGCGCATCGTCGGTTACGATCGCCGCGGCCGCCCGGAAGGGCATGTCGTCGAAGTTACCGAGCGCGCGAACAAGCGCGTGATCGGCCGCCTGCTCAACGAGAACGGCGCGCTGATCGTCGCGCCGGAAGACAAGCGCATCGGCCACGACATCCTGATCACGCAGAACGTGAAGAAGGCGAAGGTCGGGCAGGTCGTCGTCGTCGAGCTGACCGATTTCCCGAGCCGTCATTCGCAGCCGCTCGGCCGTGTCGTCGAGGTGCTCGGCGACATCGACGATCCGGGCATGGAAATCGAAATCGCGGTGCGCAAGTACGGCGTGCCGCATGAATTCAGCCCGCCGGCGCTCGACGAAGCCGCCGCGCTGCCCGACAAGGTGCGGCCGACCGACCTGCGTTTCCGCGTCGACCTGCGCGACGTGCCGCTCGTGACGATCGACGGCGAGGACGCACGCGACTTCGACGACGCCGTCTACTGCGAGCCGGTCAAGGTCGGCCGTGGCGACGGCTACCGGCTGATCGTCGCGATCGCCGACGTATCGCACTACGTACAGCCGGGCAGCGGGCTCGACGCCGACGCGCTCGAGCGCAGCACGTCGGTCTACTTCCCGCGGCGCGTGATTCCGATGCTGCCGGAGAAGCTGTCGAACGGCCTGTGCTCGCTGAATCCGCAGGTCGACCGCTGCGTGCTCGCGTGCGACATGGTGATCACCGCGCGCGGCGAGATCAAGGCGTACCAGTTCTATCCGGCCGTCATTCATTCGGCTGCGCGCCTCACGTACACCGAAGTCGCGGCCGTGCTGTCGAACACGAAGGGGCCGGAGGCCGCGCGCCGCGCGGACCTGCTGCCGCATCTGCAGGATCTGTACGGCGTCTACAAGTCACTGTTCGCCGCGCGGCAGAAGCGTGGCGCAATCGACTTCGACACGACCGAGACCTACATCGTCTGCAATTCGCAGGGCAAGATCGAGCAGATCGTGCCGCGCCAGCGTAACGATGCGCACAAGCTGATCGAGGAATGCATGCTGGCCGCGAACGTCTGCGCGGCCGATTTCCTGAAGCGCAACAAGCATCCGGGCCTGTACCGCGTGCACGCGGGGCCAACGCCGGAGAAGCTCGAGAACCTGCGCGCATTCCTGCGCGGCATGGGCCTGTCGCTCGGTGGCGGCGACAAACCGCATGCGAGCGACTACGCAGCGCTGATGGCGCAGATCCGCGACCGGCCCGATGCGCAGATGCTGCAGCCGATGCTGCTGCGCTCGATGCAGCAGGCCGTCTACAGCCCGGACAACATCGGTCACTTCGGCCTTGCCTACGAGGCGTACGCGCACTTCACGAGCCCGATCCGCCGTTATCCGGACCTGCTCACGCACCGCGCGATCTACGCGATCCTGTCGGGCAAGAAATACACGCCGAAGGCGCCGGACGGTTTCGAACTGAATACCGCGCTGTCACCGCGCGCCCGCGCGATGCAGCAGGCCGACGACGAAACGCGCGGCCGCTCGCGCCCGAACACGGCGATCTGGGAAGAGCTCGGCCTGCACTGCTCGGCGAACGAGCGCCGCGCGGACGAAGCGTCGCGCGACGTCGAAGCCTGGCTCAAGTGCTACTTCATGCGCGACAAGCTCGGCGAGGAGTACGGCGGGATGGTGAACGGCGTCACGTCGTTCGGCATCTTCGTGCAGCTCGACACGCTCTTCATCGAAGGGCTCGTGCACGTCACGGAACTCGGTTCGGATTACTTCCAGTACGACGAGATCAAGAACGAGCTGCGCGGCGAGCGGACGGGCATCCGCTATCGCCTGTCGGATCGCGTGCGCGTGCAGGTGAGCCGCGTCGATCTCGACGCGCGCAAGATCGACTTCCGCCTCGTGCGGGATACGCCGGTGAAGGCGCCGCGTCCGTCGCCCGCGCCGGCGCCCACTGGCGGCGGTGTCGACCGCAACGGCCCGCGTGTACGCGCGGTGCCGCAGGCGGAAGAACCCGCGCCGCGCCACAAGAAGGCTGCGAGCGCGCCGAGCGTCGCGGTGAAGGAAGCGCGCGCTGCGCGTGCCGCCGCGAAGAAGAAAAGCGGCACTGGCGGCGGTGCGGCGGCAAAGCCGACCGCGAAGAAGACACGCCCCCGCAAGAAGTATTGAGCGTTCGGGGCGGCGCAAGCGCCCGCCCTGCAGCATCGAGAGACGCCGCGTCACCGGTCATCGGCCGGCAACGCGGCGCTTTCCTTTTCCATGGATCGCGGCTGCGCGCGTCGCGCGGCCGCACGTTTGATCGAAGGTTGTTCCAGTCATGTCACGTCTGAAGGTTCTTTACGGTTTTCATGCGGTGACCGCACGTTTGCGGCACGATGCATCGACGGTTGCGGAGGTGCTGTACGACCAGACGCGCCGCGACCGCCGCATGCAGGACTTCCTGCACGCCGCGAAGGAAGCGGGCGTGCGGCTGATCGCGGCCGACGAAACGCGCCTGTGGGGCCTCGCCCACACCGAGCGCCACCAGGGCGTCGTCGCGCGCGTCGAGGACGTCCCGCTCGCGCAGAATCTGTCCGAGCTGCTCGACGGCATCCAGGGCCCCGCGCTGCTGCTGGTGCTCGACGGCGTCACCGATCCGCATAACCTCGGCGCATGCCTGCGTGTCGCCGATTCGGCCGGCGCGCACGCGGTGATCGCGCCGCGCGACCGTGCGGTCGGCCTGAATGCAACCGCGGCCAAGGTGGCGAGCGGCGCGGCCGATACGGTGCCGTACATCACGGTGACGAACCTCGCCCGCGCGCTGCGCGAGCTGAAGGACGCCGGCGTGTGGATCATCGGCACGTCGGACGAGGCGTCGGCAACGCTCTATGAAACGAAGCTCGACGGCCCCGTCGCGCTCGTGATGGGCGCGGAAGGCGAAGGCATGCGCCGGCTCACGCGCGACACCTGCGACGAAGTGATGAGCATTCCGATGGCCGGCAGCGTGGAAAGCCTGAACGTGTCGGTCGCAAGCGGCGTGTGCCTGTACGAAGCCGTACGCCAGCGGCGCGTGAAGGGCTGACGCAGCCCGTCCCGCGCGACCTGCGCGGGCCTCGAACGACCCGAACGACGCGTGCCGCGATCCGATGCGGCACGCGGCTCTCCGGAACTCGCGACCGATGACCCTGTTTCGTGCTGGCGCATCCTGTGCCGTGCTGTGCCTGCTGGCGGCCTGCACGTCGCCGTCGCTCGTCGAACGCGGCACCTACTACGCCGACACGAGCCTGAACGCGCGCGGGGCCGATTCGCGGATCCGCTTTCTCGTGATGCATTACACCGAAAGCGACGAGGCGAAATCGCTGCGCACGCTGACGGGCGATTCGGTCAGCGTGCATTACGTCATCCCGCCGCAGCCGCGCATCGAGCGCGGGATGCCGGTCGTCTACCAGCTCGTTCCGGAATCGGAGCGCGCATGGCACGCGGGCGTCAGCGAGTGGCAGGGTACGACCGAGCTGAACGCGGTGTCGATCGGCATCGAGAACGTGAACCGCGGCCCGCTCGATCCGCAGAACCGCACCTGGCAACCGTATCCGCCCGAACAGGTCGCGGCGCTGACCCGGCTGTCGAAGGACATCGTCGCGCGCTACGGGATTCCGCCGACGCGCGTGGTCGGGCACAGCGATATCGCGCCACAACGCAAGATCGATCCGGGGCCGCTGTTTCCGTGGCAAGCGTTGGCCCAGGCCGGCGTCGGTGCGTGGCCGGACGATGCGACCGTGGCCGCGCGGCTCGGCGGTCGTGATCCGCATGCGCCGGTCGACGTGCGCGAACTGCAGCTCAAGCTCGCGCGCTACGGCTACGACGTGGCCACCGACGGCGTGCTCGACGCACGCACGCGACGCGTGTTCGCGGCGTTCCAGATGCATTTCAGGCCGTCCGACTACGCGGGCAACCCGGACGCCGGAACCGACGCGATCGCGCAGGCGCTGCTCGACAAGTACTTCCCCGGCACGCAACCGGCGGACAACGCGCCCGCGGCGGGCGCGCCCTGAACCCGCGGCGCACCGCACGCCGAAAAACGCGGACCGTCATCCGAGTCCGGTAAACTGGCGGTTTTCCGCAATCCCGCAGCATTACCACTCCATGACTCAAGACGAACTCAAACGCCTCGTCGGCCAGGCCGCCGCTGATTACGTGATCCAGAACGTGCCGGAAGGCGCCGTGATCGGCGTCGGTACCGGCTCGACCGCCAACTGTTTCATCGACGCGCTCGCCGTCGTCAAGGCGCGCTATCGCGGCGCCGTGTCGAGCTCCATCGCCACGACCGAACGCCTGAAGTCGCATGGCATCAAGGTGTTCGACCTGAACGAGGTCGACTCGCTGCAGGTGTACGTCGACGGCGCCGACGAGATCGACGCGAGCGGCGCGATGATCAAGGGCGGCGGCGGCGCGCTGACGCGCGAGAAGATCGTCGCGTCGGTGGCCGACACGTTCGTCTGCATCGCGGACGCCAGCAAGCGCGTGCCGGTGCTCGGCGCGTTCCCGCTGCCGATCGAAGTCGTGCCGATGGCGCGCACGGCGATCGGCCGGCGCGTGACCGCGCTCGGCGGCGTGCCGGTGCTGCGTGTGACGAAGGACGGTGCGCCGACCATTACCGACAACGGTAACGAGATCATCGACGTGAAGGGGCTG
This sequence comes from Burkholderia puraquae, assembly GCF_002099195.1. GTDB lineage: Bacteria > Pseudomonadota > Gammaproteobacteria > Burkholderiales > Burkholderiaceae > Burkholderia > Burkholderia puraquae. The sequence goes on from NZ_NBYX01000004.1 coordinate 98,255, forward strand.
CAGATCGCCGATCCGCGCGGCTTCGAAGCGCAGGTGAACGCATGGCCGGGCGTCGTGACGGTCGGCCTGTTCGCCGAGCGCGGCGCGAATCTGTGCTTGCTCGGCACGGAAAGCGGCGTCGAAACGATCGTTTATTCGGCTAATTGAAAGAAATGGCAAGCAGTCCGTAATGGCGCGCGACGTGCCGTAATGGACTGAATGTTTAAATCTTGTGGAAATCGGGCCCGGTAGGCGCAATGCGCTTCCCGGGCCTTATTTTTAGTCGTATAAATCACCCCGTCAAAAAGAGGGATAACCCTGTCAGGTGTTTACCAGATAGCGAAATATCCTCGAACTCATCAACTTATAGATCATAAGAACAGTCGTAACCAGGGCCGGCGGAACTGCGGAGCAGGTGTTCGCAAATCGACGCACGGGGAGGTGTCATGGAGCAGGGCAAAGACCGGTCACTGGTCGCCAAAGTGATGGATGGGCTTGTCTCGGGTATCGTCGAGGACAAGTACGGCGGCATCTTGCCGCCGCAGGATGTGCTGTCGAAAGAGTTCGATGTGAGTCGCACCGTGATGCGGGAAGCATTGTCGATGTTGCTTGCGCGCGACATGCTCGACGTGCGTCCGAAAGTCGGCACGCGCGTGCGGCCGATGCGTGACTGGCGCATGATCGACGAAGACGTGGTGAGTTGGCGGTTCCGGGCGAAACCCGATCCGCAGTTCATGCGCGACGTCATCGAATTCCGGATGCTGATCGAACCGCGCGCCACCGCGCAGGCGGCGGTGCGTGCAACGGCAGCCGACATCGCGGGCATCCGCGAAGCGTTCGATGCGTTCAAGGTGCTGCAGCCGGGCGATTCCGGCTACGACACGGCGGACGAGTTGCTGCACACGCGGATCGTCCAGGCGAGCGGCAACCAGTTCTTCCAGCAGATGGCGGCGATCGTGCGCGGTGCGGTGCGTCTCGTGAATCCGCGTGTCGTGCAGAAGGAAGGTGCGCACGACGTCGTGGTGAAGGCGCATGCGCGTGTGGTCGACGCGATCGAGCGTCGCGATCCGCGCGAAGCCGAAGCCGCTTCGCTCGCGCTGATCGATTTCAGCGCCGACGAGATCTCGCGCGATTTCTCCGTCGACGTACCCATGCGCGCCTGACGCTGCGCGTGTCGCTCAACCGTGTGCCGCCGTGCCGTTTATCATGACGGCCGGCCGGCAGCGTGCCGGCCACCGTCATACGACCGACACGGAAGATCAGGATGAACGACAACGACCATCGCCCGGTGCGCTTCGGCATCGTCGGCACAGGCAGCATCGCGCGCCGCTTCGCGCAAAGCCTCGCCCACGTGCCGGGCGCCACGCTCGCCGGTGCCTGGGCCCGCCGCGCCGATGCCGCGGCCGCCTTTTGCGAAGCGTGCGGCGGCACGCCTGCCGCCAGCCTCGAAGCACTCCTCGCGAGCGATATCGACGCGGTCTACATCGCGACGCTCCATGACAGTCACGCGCAGTACACGCTGGCCGCGCTTGCTGCCGGCAAGGCCGTGCTGTGCGAGAAGCCCGCGACGCTGAACGCGGCCCAGCTCGACACCGTGCTGCGTGCGGCACACGACGCCGGGCGGCTTTTCATGGAGGCGATGAAGCCGCCGTTCTTTCCGCTGTACCGTCAGTTGCGCGCGCACCTGCATGACGATCCGATCGGCGAGATCCGGCTCGTGCGGGCAGGATGCGCGTCGTCGTCGGTACCGGACGACCATTCCGTCTATCGTCTCGATCGCGCGGGCGGTGCGCTGCTCGATATCGGGATCTACGAGGCGTTTCTCGCGGTCGACTGGCTCGGCGCGGCGCTCGACGTGCAGACGCTCGGCCGCATCGGCGCAACCGGCGTCGACCTGTTCGCGAGCCTGAACAGCGTGCATGCGAACGGCGGGATCGCGCAGCTCTTTTGCGGGCTCGACGTGATGGGGCGCGGCGACGCGCTGATCGCCGCGGCCGGCGGCCACGTGACGATTCACGAAAAGTGGTGGAACCCGGCGCGTGCGACGATCCGCTATGCGGACGGGCGCACCGTCGAACTCGACGCGCCGATCGACGGCGGCGGGCTGAACTACGAGACCGCGCATTTCTGCGACCTGCTGCGCGCGGGCAAGACCGAAAGCCCGATCATGACGCACGACCATTCGCGGCAGATGATCGCGATGACCGATGCCGCGCGAGCGGCGCTCGGTGTGCGATATTCGGGCGAGTAAGCGGGAAGGCGGGAGCCGGGCACGCGGGTGCGGCCCGGCGGATGGCGTGCGCTCAGTGCCGCGACGGCAGCGACAGGCGTTTTTCGTACCAGCGCTGCACCCACTCGAGGATCTGGCACAGAATCCAGTACACGGCCGCGGCGGCGAGATAGAGCGGCAGCGGCTGGTAGGTGGCCGCGATCACTTCCTGCGCGCTGCGCAGCAGTTCGGTCACGGTGATCACGGACACGAGCGACGTGTCCTTGATCAGGCTGATCAGGCTGTTCGACAGGCTCGGCACCGCGATGCGCAGCGCCTGCGGACCGATCACGTAGCGCAGCGTCTGCCCCCACGACAGCCCGAGGCTGTACGCGGCGAGCCACTGGCCGCGCGCGATCCCGTTGATCGCGCCGCGCATGCTTTCCGACATGTAGGCCGCGACGTTCGCGGACAGCGCGATGACGCCGGCGGGGGTCGGGTCGAGCGAGATGCCGAGGCTCGGCAGCCCGTAATAGATGACGAAGATCTGCACGAGCAGCGGCGTGCCGCGCATCAGGCTCACATACGCGCGTGCCAGCCACGCGAGCGCGTTGACCCAGATGCGTTCGAAGCCGTCGAGTGCTTCGCTTTGCCGGATGCCCATCATCGCGAGCACGACGGCGCCAAGCAGGCCGAACACCATCGACAGCACGGCGAACTTGACGGTCAGTACGGCGCCCTGGGCGAGCACCGGCAGCGATTGGACGAGCAGGGACGTTGTCGACATGGAATACGAATCGAATGCGTGCGCGAAAGCGCAATCATAAACCGGACGAATAAAACAAAGGGCGGCATCGTTACGGATGCCGCCCTTTCCGGCCCGCCGTCAGGCGGGAAATGCAGGCGTGCTTACTTGATCGGCTTCGTCACGTCGATGCCGAACCACTTGTCCGAGATCTTCGTGAAGGTGCCATCGGCTTCGAGTTGCGCCATCGCGTCGTCGATCGCCTTCTGGAACTTCGGGTTGCCCTTCTTGAACGGGATGCCCGACGGGTTCGCCGAGCCGACGTTCGCGCCCGGGCGCAGCGGCAGCTGCGAATTCTTCGTCAGGTACGCGAGCATCAGGCGGTCGTTGAGCGCCGCGTCGAGACGGCCGGCCGCGAGGTCGCGCAGGTACTCGGGCGCGCCCGGGTACGTCTTCACGTCGATGCCGGGCACCGACTTCGCCATGTCCATGTAGTTCGTGCCGAGCGCGACGCCGAGCTTCTTGCCTTTCAGGTCTTCCAGCGACTTGAAGTCACGCGTGTCGTCCTTGCGCTGGATCAGCTGCGCGGACGAGTACGTGTACGCCGGCGAGAAGTCGAGCGTCTCCTTGCGCTTGTCGGTGATGCCGACCTGGTTGGCGATCACGTCGAACTTGCCGGCCTGCAGGCCGGCGATGATGCCGCTCCATTCGGTCGTCACGAATTCGGCTTTCACGCCGAGCTTCGCGGCGACGGCCTTCGCGATGTCGACGTCGAAGCCGACGAGTTCGCCTTGCGGGTTCTTCGAGTTGAACGGCGGGAACGTGCCTTCGAGGCCGACCCGCAGCGTGCCGCGTTGTTTCACCTGGTCGAGGAGGTCGGCCGCATGCGCGGTTGCGGCGGTGAACGACGTGCCGATCAGGCCGGCAACCAGCAGCTTCTTCAGCAGCGAAAATTTCATCGTGTGTGTCCTTGCCCTGTCCGGGTCAATGATTCTGATAGTGCGGTCGATGATAGCAAAAACGCTATCGACCACTAAATATAGTTTGTTTATGTCTATATTACGCGGTGCGTTCGCGGGCGATCGCCTTCACGCATTCCGACACAAGCGCCGGGCCGCGGTAGATGAAGCCGGTATAAAGCTGGACGAGCGCCGCGCCGGCCGCGAGTTTCGCGCGGGCATCCTCGCCGGAGAAAATGCCGCCGACGCCGATGATCGGCACTTCGCTGCCGACTTCGGCGTGCAGCTTGCGGATCACTTCGTTCGACGCGTCGAACACCGGGCGGCCCGACAGGCCGCCGGCTTCGTCCGCATGCGGCAGGCCCTGGACAGCTGCGCGCGACAGCGTCGTGTTGGTGGCGATGACCGCTTCGATCTTGTGGCGCAGCAGCGTGTCGCCGATTTCCTTGACCTGTTCGTCGTCGAGATCGGGTGCGATCTTCAGCGCGAGCGGCACGAGCTTGCCGTGCAGGTCGGCGAGGCGCTGCTGCTTGTCCTTCAGTGCCGCGAGCAGCGCATCGAGCTCGCCCGCGCCCTGTAGCTGGCGCAGGTTCTTCGTGTTCGGCGACGAGATGTTGATCGTCACGTAGCTCGCGAACGGGTACACGCGCTCGAGGCAGTACAGGTAATCCTCGGCGGCACGCTCGATCGGCGTATCGGCGTTCTTGCCGATGTTCAGGCCGAGGATGCCGCGATATCGGGCTGCCTGGACGTTCTTCACGAACTGGTCGACGCCGTGGTTGTTGAAGCCCATCCGGTTGATCAGTGCTTCGGCCTGCGGCAGGCGGAACATCCGCGGCCGCGGGTTGCCGGGCTGCGGGCGCGGCGTGACCGTGCCGACCTCGATGAAGCCGAAGCCGAGCGCCGCGAGGCCGTCGATGGCCGCGCCGTCCTTGTCGAGGCCGGCCGCAAGGCCCACCGGGTTGCGGAACGTGAGCCCCATCACGGTGCGCGGTGCGTCGGGCACGCGGGCCGACAGCGCGCAGGCAAGGCCCGTGCGGCCGGCCGCGCCGAGCGCGCGCAGCGTAAGGTGGTGGGCGTCTTCCGCATCCATCTTGAACAGGGATGCGCGGGCCAGCGGATAGAGGGAACTGAACACGGGAATTGGGCGGGCAGCCGGAATGAATGACAACCCGCTATTTTACCGGGAGTTGCGCGGCAGGGGCGCGCTTTGCTTCGTTACCCCCGCGACGCGCGTCAGTCCGAGCCGGAGTGCCCGCCCGGCAACGGCGCGCGGGCCAGCGCCGCGTCGACGGGCGGCAGGTCGATCCGTTCCGGATCGAGTATCTTCCAGCGGCCGTCGACCAACCCTTCGAGCGGGTGGAAGTTCGCCTTGTAGGCCATCTTCGGGCTCTCGCGGATCCAGTAGCCGAGGTACACGTAGGGCAGGCCGAGGCTCTTCGCCTGCTCGATCTGCCACAGGATGTTGTAGGTGCCGTAGCTCGTGTGCTGGTCGTCGGGCTCGAAGAACGTGTAGACGGACGACAGCCCGTCGCCGAGGATGTCGATCATGCTGACCATGCGCAGCTTGCCGGGCTCGCCGCCCGGTGCGTCGAGGTCGCGGAATTCGACGAGGCGCGAGTTGATCCGGCTCTGCAGCAGGAATTGTTCGTACTGGTCGCGGCTGTCGCGATCCATGCCGCCGCCCGCGTGGCGCGCGGACTGGTAGCGCATGTAGAGCGCGTAGTGCTCTTCGTCGTAGTGCAGCGGCGAAACCGTCGCGACGAGCGTGCGGTGCCGTTTCCACATCCGGCGCTGCGTGCGCGATGGCGCGAACGCGTCGACGGGCACACGCACCGGCACGCAGGCACGGCAGCCGTCGCAGTACGGCCGATACGTGAACACGCCCGAGCGCCGGAAGCCGGCCTTGACGAGCTCGGTGTAGATGTCGGAGTTGATCAGGTGGCTCGGCGTCGCGACTTGCGAGCGCGCGACGCGGCCGTCCAGATAGCTGCACGGATAGGGCGCCGTTGCATAGAATTGCAGCGCCGAAAGCGGTGAAAGCGGCAGCTCAGTCGGGTGAGTCATGGGCAGCTCTCGTTGCAGGGAGGGAGTGCCGCGCTAGCGCTCGATTCCGAAGGGGGCCGCCGTTTCGGCGCGGCCCGTCAGCGCGGCGAGCACGCGCTTGTCGAACTGCCACGGAATCGGCGGTTCGGCTACCGCGCTGCGCACGTGAGCGACGAAGGCCTTGCGTGCGATCTCGCGGCCGCCGAGCGACGCTAGATGCGACGTATTCTGCTGGCAGTCTATCATCTCCAGCCCCTGCTCGCGAAGGTGCGCGATGAGCGTGGCCAGCGCGATTTTCGATGCGTCGGTCGCGTCCGCATACATCGACTCGCCGAAAAACATCCGCCCGAACGACACGCCGTACAGGCCGCCGACGCGTCGCCCGTCGCGCCACGTCTCGATGCTGTGCGCGTTGCCGGAGCGGTAGAGTGACGTGTACGCGTCAATGATCTCGGCCGTGATCCACGTGCCGCGCTGTCCGCGGCGCGGCGCCTGCGCGCAGGCGCGCATCACGCCCGGGAAGTCGTAGTCGACGCGCACTTCCCATTCCGGCTCGCGCAGTACACGCTTCAGCGTCTTGCGCAGTGAGGGCGACACCTTGAATTCGGCCGGCACGAGGATCATGCGCGGGTCGGGGCTCCACCACAGCACGGGCTGGCCGTCCGAATACCACGGGAAGATGCCGCGCAGGTACGCGTCGATGAGGCGCGACGGCAGCAGGTCGGCGCTCGCGGCGAGCAGCCCGGGCGCGCCGGTCGCGGGGCCGAGCGCGCGTTCGATGGGCGGAAACGGATCGTCCGGGCCGAGCCAGGGGACCATGGGGTGGGGGCTCAGCCGTTGCGCAGCGAGCGGAAGATATCGCCGGTGTGCACGCCGTAGTCGCCCGCGGCGCGATCGGCGAAGAAGAATCGCAGGGTCTGGCTGACGGTCGGGAACGCGATCTCATCCCACGGGATGTCGGCTTCGTCGAACAGCTTCACTTCGAGGCTTTCCTCGCCGGCCTCGAACCCCGGATCGGTGAGCCGCGCGAGGTAGAACAGGTGGACCTGGTGCACGTGCGGCACGTTGAGCAGCGTGAATAGGTTCTGCACCTCGACGCGTGCGCCGGCTTCCTCGAGCGTTTCGCGCGCAGCGGCTTCAGCCGTCGTCTCGCCCATTTCCATGAAGCCCGCGGGCAGCGTCCAGAACCCGTAGCGCGGTTCGATCGCACGGCGGCACAGCAGGATCTGATCGCCCCAGACCGGGACCGTGCCGACGACGTTGCGCGGATTCTGGTAGTGGATCGTGCCGCATTGATCGCAGACGAAGCGCTCGCGGTTGTCGCCCGGAGGAATGCGCGCGATGACTTCGTGACCGCAGACGGAGCAGAATTTCATGTCGAGTGGAAGGGACGAGGTGATGCGAGTGTATCACCGGGGCGCGGCATTCTTGAACGCCTGCGCGTGCAGGCCGCGTGTCGCATGAACCGGAGGGTGCGGGCGCGCGAAGAGGGGCGGGGAGCACGGCGGAAAAACAAAAAGCCCGGCGCTGGGCCGGGCTTTTTGCATGAATCTGGACGTTGGTTGCGGGGGTAGGATTTGAACCTACGACCTTCGGGTTATGAGCCCGACGAGCTGCCAGACTGCTCCACCCCGCGTCCGTCGAAGAAATGAATTATAAGGAGTAACCCGAACGCGTGCAAGCGTTTTCTGACAATTTCTTGTCGCCGCTCGTGGGGCCGGTACGGCGGGTGCGTGCGCTAGAATCGAGCGGTTTGTTTTGTCTCTTCGGCAGCGGGGCCGTGCGCGATCACATCGGCACCGTTGCGACTCTCATTACTGTATCGACGGATTCATGGACATCGCTCACGATCTGCAATCGATCGGCGCGCAGGAACAGGCGCTCGTGTTTCCCCATTTCGACCCGGCCCGCGCGTGGGCGCTCGGCAACCGGATGCATGCACTCGCGACGTCGCGCGGCCACGCGGTCGCGATCGACATCGTCACGTTCGGCCAGCCGCTGTTCTATGCGGCGCTCGCGGGAGCCACGCCCGACAACGCCGACTGGGTGCGCCGCAAGCGCAACGTCGTCGCGCATTTCCGCCGCAGTTCGTACGCCATCGGCCTGCGCATGCAGCAGGCTGGCGCCACGCTCGCGGACAAGCACGGGCTGCCGATCGCCGAATATGCGCCGCACGGCGGCGCGTTTCCGCTGACCGTCGCCGGTGCCGGCGTGATCGGCTCGATCACTGCGTCCGGGTTGCCGCAGCGCGCCGACCACGAATTCGTCGTCGAGGCGCTGTGTGCCGAGCTCGGCCACGACTACGCCGTGCTGGCCCTCGCAAGGAACTGAGCGATGCAGCTGCCCGGTTACGCATGGCTCGCGATCGCGATCGTCGCGGAAGTGATCGGCACGTCGGCGCTGCGCGCGGCGGACGGCTTCACGCGCCTCTGGCCGTCGTTGCTCGTCGTCGCGGGCTACGGCATCGCGTTCTATTGCCTGTCGCTCACGTTGCGCACGATGCCCGTCGGCATCATCTATGCAGTCTGGTCGGGCGCCGGCATCGTGCTGATCACGCTCGTCGCAATGCTGCTCTATCGCCAGGTGCCGGACCTGCCGGCCGTGATCGGCCTCGGCCTGATCGTCGCCGGCGTCGTGGTATTGAACCTGTTTTCGAAGATGCAGGCGCACTGAGCGTGCGACTGCCATTTGCCGGATGACCTCATGACCGATTCCACTTCCGCTGCCGTTTCCGCCGAATCCGCCCAGCCAGACGTACGCGCGACTGTCGCGAACCGCATCGGCTTTCTCGAACTGAACCGGCCGAAGGCGCTGAACGCGCTGTCGGTCGGCATGATTCGGCTGATGCAGCAGGCGCTCGATGCGTGGCGCGACGATCCCGAGATCGTCGCGGTCGTCGTGCACAGCCCGCACCCGCGCGCATTCTGTGCGGGCGGCGACGTGCGCTTCTTTCACGATGCGTGGCAGCGCGGCGACCGCGATGCGGTCGACACGTTCTTCATCGAGGAATACACGCTGAACCACACGATCTTCACGTATCCGAAGCCTTACATCGCGCTGATGCACGGCGTCGTGATGGGCGGCGGCATGGGGATTTCGCAGGCGGCGCGGCATACGGGCGGCCTGCGCGTCGTGACCGACTCGACGAAGATGGCAATGCCGGAAACGCGTATCGGCCTGTTCCCCGACGTCGGGATGAGCTGGTTTCTCGCGCGCTCGCCCGGCGCGATCGGCCGCTATCTCGCCGTGACCGGCGCGACACTCGACGCGGCCGGCGCGCTGTACGCGCAGCTCGCCGACGTCTATCTGCCCGATGCCGTGCTGCCCGCACTGCTCGATACGCTGCGCAGCGCGCGCATCGGCAGCGGCGAGCAGGCCGTCGCATGCGTGTCCGAGGCGGCCGCCGCGCACAAGGTCGTGCCGACACCCGACACGTCGGCGCTGGCTGACGCGCGTGCCGGGATCGACCGGCATTTCGCGCAGCCGGACATCGGCGCGATCCTCGCGTCGCTCGACGCCGAGCAGGATTGCGCGGCCGTCGACGGGTGGGTCGAGAAGGCGACCCATGCGATGCGCGAACAGTTGTCGCCGCTGTCGATGGCCGTGTCGCTGGAAGTCGTCGAACGTGCACGCGGCGCGACGATGGCCGATTGCCTGCGGCGCGATCTCGATCTCACGCGCTCGACGTTTGCGCGCGGCGACGTGATCGAAGGCGTGCGCGCGCTGATCGTCGACAAGGACCACCAGCCGGTCTGGCGCTTCAAGTCGGCCGCCGATATCGATCGCGCGGACGTGCTCGCGATGTTCGATAGCCCGTGGACGCCGGACACGCATCCGCTGCGGAATCTGCAGGACTGACGTCGGTCGCGCTGACCGAAGCGAACTGGAAACGACAAGGCCGCCTGCACATGCAGGCGGCCTTTTTCATGGATGTCGACCGGACAGCGGCCGAAGGGTGTAGCGCTTGCGCCCCGCGTTACTCGTCGCCTGCGTCGTCCGACATGAATGCACGCATGAACACGAGTGCGCCAAAGCCCCATACCGCGTTCGCCGCGAAGCCGGCCGCGAGCACGGGCATCATGTTGCCCGACGGCCAGATGCCGCGCAGCGGATCGATCGCGAACACGCGGGCGGCCGTCAGCACGATGCCGCCGAACACCAGCGCGCCGATCCACGATGCCTCGCGTTCCGGCGAGACGCGCAGCAGCCACGCCATCGGGATCGCGCAGCACGCACTGATCAGCGCATTTGCGACAAATTCAGGAATGCCGAGCGGCGCGAACGGCTGCGTGGAGAAGCCGGTTGCGGCGATCAAGTCGGCAGTATGAAGGAGGGCGAGCGTGGCTTCGCGGAAGAACAGGGCGGCCAGGAAGCCGGACAGGAATGGCAGGATGACTTTCTGCATCGATGAGTGCACCGCAGGCGCGCACGGCCGGGGCCGTCCGCGCGGAGTTATTCGGATAGGTGCGTCATTATAGGGCCCGTCCGCCGCGATATTCGCTCCAGCGTCGTGCTAATCACGAAAGCGGAAAACCTAAGCTCAAAAAAATCGTTCCAAAGCCCTGCACCGATCCCTAGACTGATTTCCCAGAAACAGCCGTGCAATCGCGTCCTCGCCCGCTGCACGGCCTGACCGGCGAGCCATCCCGATTCGAACGCACACCATGCATGCGCCGCTCATTCGCGACGCGAGCAGGGCAGTGTTTTTTCAAATTCCGGCAAGGACAGTCAAGCAGGAGCAGCAGATGAATGTGTTCTGGTTTATCCCCACGCACGGCGACAGCCGCTATCTCGGCACGGCCGAAGGTGCGCGCGCCGCGGATTACGATTACTTCAAGCAGGTCGCGGTTGCGGCCGACACGCTCGGCTACGAGGGCGTGCTGCTGCCGACCGGCCGTTCCTGCGAGGATGCGTGGGTCGTTGCGTCGAGCCTCATCCCGGCGACGCAGCGCCTGAAATTCCTGGTTGCGATCCGCCCCGGCATCGCGTCGCCGGGGCTGTCGGCGCGGATGGCTGCGACATTCGACCGCCTGTCGGGCGGCCGACTGCTGATCAACGTCGTGACGGGCGGCGATGCCGCAGAGCTCGAAGGTGACGGCCTGTTCGCGGATCACGATACGCGCTACGCAATCACCGACGACTTCCTGAACATCTGGCGCGGGCTGCTGTCCGCGTCGCACGACAACGGCGGGTTCGACTACATCGGCAAGCACCTGCAGTCGAAGGGCGGCAAGGCGCTGTATCCGCCCGTGCAGCGTCCGCATCCGCCGCTGTGGTTCGGCGGCTCGTCGCCGGCCGCGCATGAGATCGCGGCCGATCACATCGACACCTACCTGACCTGGGGCGAGCCGCCCGAGGCCGTCGCGAAGAAGATCGCCGATATTCGTGCCCGCGCGGAGGCCCGCGGCCGCAAGATCAAATTCGGCATTCGTCTGCACGTGATCGTGCGCGAGACCGAGGACGAAGCATGGCGTGACGCCGAGCGCCTGATTAGCCGCCTCGACGACGAAACCATCGCACGTGCGCAGAAGGCCTTCGCGAACATGGATTCGGAAGGCCAGCGCCGGATGGCCGCGCTGCACGGCGGCAAGCGCGGCGGCCGCGAGGCGCTCGAGGTGTATCCGAACCTGTGGGCCGGCGTCGGCCTCGTGCGCGGCGGCGCAGGCACCGCGCTCGTCGGCAATCCGGAGCAGGTCGCGGAGCGTATGCGCGAATACGCGGATCTCGGCATCGAGACTTTCATCCTGTCCGGCTATCCGCACCTGGAAGAGTCGTACCGTTTCGCGGAACTCGTGTTCCCGCTGATCAAGGGCAACGGCGCGGCGAAGGCAACGGGCCCGCTCTCCGGCCCGTTCGGCGAGATCGTCGGCAACAGCTATCTGCCGAAAGCGGCCCAGAGCTGAGTGACAGGAGGCCTGCGATGACAACGAAAACGTCGACGACGGGGGCGGTTTTGGCCGCCCGCGCATGGCGCGGCGTCGCACCGTGGCTCGTGCCGCTCGCGCTGCTGGCGGCATGGGAAGTCGGCGCGCGCATCGGCTGGCTGTCGACCCGCGTGCTGCCCGAGCCCGTGGCGGTCGTGCGAGCGGCCTGGTCGCTCGTGACGTCGGGTGAAATGTGGGCGAACGTGAAGGTCAGCACATGGCGCGCGCTGTTCGGGTTCGCGATCGGCGGCGGCGTCGGCCTCGCGCTGGGGCTCGCGACCGGCTTGTCGAAGGCGGCCGAGGTCGCGCTCGATTCGACGATCCAGATGATCCGCAACATCCCGGCGCTCGCGATGATTCCGCTCGTGATCCTGTGGTTCGGCATCGACGAGAAGGCGAAGCTGTTCCTCGTTGCGCTCGGGGTGTTCTTTCCGGTTTACATCAACACGTACCACGGGATCCGCTCGGTCGACGCGAACCTGATCGAGATGGCGAAGAGCTACGGCGTGCGCGGCTTCGCGCTGTACCGCGACGTGATCCTGCCCGGTGCGTTGCCGTCGATTCTCGTCGGCGTGCGCTTCGCGCTCGGGCTGATGTGGGTGATGCTGATCGTCGCGGAAACGATCTCCGCGCAGTCGGGCATCGGCTACATGACGATGAACGCACGTGAATTCCTGCAAACCGACGTGGTGGTGGTCGGCATCCTGCTGTACGCGGTGCTCGGCAAGCTGGCCGACGTGCTGGCGAAATGGCTCGAGCGCGTGACGCTGCGCTGGCACCCCGCTTATCAATCAGGAGCAAAGGCATGAATGCGACGACTTCGGCGGCCGCCTACGGCCCGCTCGCCGGCGCAGACCTCGAGGCCGAACTGGCGCAGGCACGCGTCGCGGACAGCGACGCACGGGATGCGGCGGTTCTCGAACGTGACGGCAGCGCATCCGTCGTTCCGCTCGCGCGGCGGCGGGCAGGGAGCCCGGCACCCGACGATGCGGTGACGCTGTCGGGCGTCAGCAAGCGCTTCGGCGCACGCACGGTGCTCGACAACGTCGAGCTCGGCATCGCGCGCGGCAGTTTCGTCGCGATCGTCGGCCGCAGCGGCTGCGGGAAATCGACGCTGCTGCGTCTCGTCGCAGGACTCGAGCAGCCGAGCAGCGGTGCGCTCGAGACGCGCGCCGAGGGCCGCGGCGTGCTCGATACGCGAATCATGTACCAGGATGCGCGGCTGCTGCCGTGGAAGACCGTGCTGCAGAACGTGATGCTGGGCCTCGGGCGCGGCGCGCGCGACCAGGCACGCGCGGTACTCGATGAAGTCGGCCTGCTGGAGCGTGCGAATGACTGGCCCGCGCAACTGTCGGGCGGCCAGCGGCAGCGCGTCGCATTGGCCCGCGCGCTCGTGCACCGGCCGCAACTGCTGTTGCTCGACGAGCCGCTCGGCGCGCTGGACGCGCTGACCCGCATCGAGATGCATGCGCTGATCGAGCGCTTGTGGCGCGAACATCGGTTCACGGCGCTGCTCGTCACGCACGACGTGCAGGAGGCCGTCGCGCTCGGCGACCGCATCCTGCTCATCGAGCAGGGGCGTGTGGCGCTGGATCAGCCGGTGCCGCTCGACCGGCCGCGCGCCCGCGCATCGGCCGCATTTGCGGCGCTGGAGGATCGCGTGCTGAAACGCGTGCTCGCCGGCGGGTCCGGCGCGGCCGGCCAGGACGCGACGCACGAGGCAGACAACGTTCGACCGGTCGGGCAGATCCGCTGGGCCGTTTAAATCCGGGCGGCAACGGCCGCCCGTTCTGAGATCTTTTTCTTCGGAGCGATCAACCTGATGAGCATCACTGCAATCAACGTACGTAACCAGTTCAAGGGCAAGGTCAAGGAGATCATTCGCGGCTCCGTGGTCTCCGAGGTCGACGTCGAGACGCCGTTCGGCATCGTCACGTCCGTGATCACGACCCGTTCGGTCGACGAACTCGAACTGAAGGTCGGCGCGGAAGTCGTCGCGCTCGTGAAATCGACCGAAGTATCGATCGCGCGCCTCTGAGCCCGCGCGTCCTGCGCCGGTGCGGCGCCGCGGGCAACCTGCCCGTTGGCGCCGCCCGGCATTGGCGCAGCGCGTTTGCCTTGGTATTCGACGTCCGGACGAAGTGCTAGGATGGAGCGACACCGATGCCGGAGGCCAACGCATGACCCCCATCCTTTCTCCCGAAGCCATCGAGGCGCTGAAGTGGATCGACCAGTTCGGTGAAAGCCGGCCGGTTCCCGCCGCGTTCGACGACGTCGTCTACGCGTTGCTGAACGAGGGGCTGATCTACCAGGCGGCGGGCGACCGGGTCGACCTGACGGCCGATGGCAAATCCTTTTTATCCGACGAATACGATTGAGCACACGGCACCGGCCGCCCCGGATGGCCGGTGCTGCGTCGCCACGGAGCGTGCGATGGAACCGAGAGGCAGCGACCTCGGCGATTTCAGCGAGCCGTACCGCGGCTTCGAGATCGAGGTGAAGACCGAGCAGGTCTGGGACGGCGAGCATGCGCACTACCGCGTGCTGCAGGGCGATGCCGTGCGGATCGACTGGCGGCTCGTCAAGGTCGACGGGATCCTGTTGACCGAACGGCGCGTGATCGAGCGCGTGCTCGACGAGGCGCGGCGGGCGGTCGATGCGGAGCTGGGCGAGGGGTAGCCTGCGTGCCGGGCAGGTACGGCCCGTCTTGCGGTAAAATGCCGGGTTGTTTCCGCGCCGCCTGGCCTGTTGCCCGAAATCCATGTCCGTACCGTCTTCGCTTCCTCCCCGCCGCGTATCCGTCGCGCCCATGCTCGACTGGACCGACCGCCATTGCCGGTCGTTCCACCGTACGCTGACGCGCGATACGTGGCTGTATACGGAGATGATCACGACGGGCGCGCTGTTGTTCGGCGATGCCCAGCGGCATCTCGCGTTCACGCCGAATGAATCGCCGGTCGCGCTGCAACTGGGCGGCAGCGAGCGCGACGATCTCGCGCGCGCCGCGAAACTCGGCGAGCAGTGGGGTTACGACGAAATCAACCTGAATTGCGGATGCCCGTCCGAGCGCGTGCAGCGCGGCGCGTTCGGCGCGTGCCTGATGAACGAGCCGCAACTCGTCGCCGACTGCGTGAAGGCGATGAGCGATGCGGTGTCGGTGCCGGTCACGGTCAAGCACCGGATCGGTGTCGACGCGGTAGACGACTACGCGTTCGTGCGCGACTTCGTTGGCACGGTGGCCGAGGCTGGCTGCAAAACGTTCGTCGTGCATGCGCGCAATGCGATCCTGAAGGGGTTGTCGCCGAAGGAGAATCGCGAGATTCCGCCGCTCAAGTACGACTATGCGTATCAATTGAAGCGCGATTTTCCGTCGCTCGAGATCGTCATCAACGGCGGCATCACGACGCTCGACGAGGTTGCGCAGCATCTCGAGCATGTCGACGGCGTGATGCTCGGCCGCGAGGCGTATCACAATCCGTACGTGCTCGCGGAGGTCGATGCGCGCTTCTACGGGGTGACTGCAGCGGTGCCGACGCGCGAAGAGGCCGAGGCGAAGCTGATCGAGTACTGCGCGGCCGAACTGAAGCGCGGAACCTACCTCGGCGCGATCGTGCGGCACGCGCTCGGACTGTATCGCGGCATGCCCGGCGCACGCGGCTGGCGTCGTGTGCTGTCCGACAACAAGAAGCTTGCACGTGCTGATCTGGCCGTGTTCGACGAGGCGCGCGCGCATCTGAACGAGGCCGAAGAAGCTTTTGAAAAAAAAGCTTTGCAAGATTCAAAAGTGTTCGTATAATCTTGTTCTTCGCTGCTGAAACACAAAAGCAGCGAAGAACAAGAAGCAGTAACAGTGGTGGCTGTAGCTCAGTTGGTAGAGTCCAGGATTGTGATTCCTGTCGTCGTGGGTTCGAGTCCCATCAGCCACCCCAAAGAATTCCAAGCGGTACAAGTAGTTAAAAACGGCACTGTCCCAAAAGACAGTGCCGTTTTTGTTTTGTCATTCCAAAATTGGGAATGACATACCTCTTCGCTTTACGATCTTCGTTCGATCCTGGTGCCTTCCGCGCATTCGACCCGCAACACGACGCTCCAGTCTCTGTTCCGCAAAGAAAGACTTGGTCGAAGCGAGAAAATCCCGGGCGAACCGAAACGAAGCAACGACGTCCTCGGCAACGAACAACGTCCCTATACGCCCAACCCGTCCTCACCGATCGACCACGTTGCTCGCGATCCCCGCCTGGACTGTTCGAGCGTTTCGAAAAACCACCCACGACCACAGAGCGCCGCCAGCCACCTTGGCGATGAACTGCAACGCAGCGATCGTCGGAAACACAGTCCCGAACGCAATCAGCGGAAAGATGATGGAGTCGACAGCCGCACCCGCGACGTTCGCACCGTTTGCGCGCGCCAGTATCGGAAAGCGGCGTGCGAGTTGAAACACGATTGCACTTGCTACGGCTGCCGAACCGAACGCCACCAGAGACGCGAGGGCGATCTCCTTGGCAGCGGGGTTGAGCGCGTAACTGACGACGCCGGCGGCCGCGATCAACGCAAACATCCGTGACCAAAGCGCGCGGCCGCGCCAGTCCAGGTGGAGCCGGTCCCGAATCGCGAGATCCAGTCCGATCAGAAGGAACGCGATGATCGGAGTAGCAGCCGGGCCGAAATGAGCGACCATCAGGTTCGCGACAGCGACTGCTGCGATATAGATCAAGACGTACATGATTCCCCTGCAGTAAAGAGTGCGCGCTGCGTCAATCCGGAGCCGAAGTTTGCCATACATGGCCGATTAAACGGTCGGGTACCCCGCTACTCGCACGCCCGGGCGAACTGCGAACGATTGGCGGAAAGCCAGGGTTGGGAGCGACAGGATATCGTCACTGTGCAGCCGGTTTCCATCAAAGCATCTTCGACGCGGGATTGTATGGCCGTATCCGGTCGACGTGATGTTGCGAAGTTACCTTTCCGGGCTCAGGTTCGCGCTCCCGGTGCCGTTATCTTCCCTGAACAGCCCTCGTGCCTCGAATGCTGATCCGTTTTCTTGCCTGCTCGCGTCCCGCGTGAGCAGGCTTTTTTCGTTTATGGCCGTCCTTTACCGCCTGAGTGGCGGAATGAGACAGGGATTTGGCATGAACCGACAACGTGCAACAGTCTTACATTGGAGTAATGTATCGACTTCCTCGTGCCCTCATGCTTTGCAGGGCCGTTCGATCCCGATAACCAATTACGGTATCGGGATTTTTTTTGCCGGCATCCCGTTGCACTGGCAACGAGTTGAAGCGGTGCCCGACGGGCAGGTGCTGACGCGATCGCGTCCGGCGTGAAGGATGCGAGCGCCTGCGAACGTCACGAGCCAGGGTCCGGCGACGGCGCATGCAAGGTACGCGACGATAACGTGTGCGGGGCGACGCCGTGAAAATAGACCGTCGCCGAGCACCGCGAACAGAATGGGCGGCCCGAACAGATACGCGAACAGGTCGACGATGGCGTGTATCGTTGCCGCGCAAACATCGATGCTGCTACCGCAGGAACCGGCCGGCGGCACGCACAACCGGTCGAACGCGACACGCAGGCGGCGGTCGATCGCGGCCCACGCGATCACGCTGATGATGCCCGCGATCGCAAATCCGATCGTTCCCAAAAGACGCCGGCTCGTTTGATTTCCCCAAGGTTCATTTTTCCGTCTTCCCGGGGCAGGCCGACACAGTATCGTTCGAGCGCGGCGACGTTGAGCTTTGCATGCCGCCACGCGCGGTATATTTCGCGACGAGACATCCCGATCACGAGAACAGGCGGAAGGAGTGACCACCGATGACGGAAACCCGGGCTACGCTGCGTGCCGCGACAGCGCAAGACGCAAACCACATCGCTCGCCTGCACACGCTGAGCTGGCAAACGGCATACAACCACATCCTGCCGGCGGCTTACCTGTCCGACGAGGTGCCGGCGGAACACGCGATCCGGTGGCGGCAATATCTCGATCGCAATGAAACAGAGTGGGGCCTGGTTCTGATCGCCGAGGTGGACGGTGTGCCCGTGGGCTTCGTCAGTGCCGAGCGCCCCGTCGATCCGGCGCTCGGCGTGTTGCTCGACTGCCTGCACGTCCATCCTTCGCATCACGGAATCGGCACGGGCAAGCGCATGATCGAAGCCGTTCGCGCTTGGGCGCGAACGCTCGGCGCGGACAAGGTCCACCTGAAGGTGCTGGATGGCAACGAACGCGCGATCGGCTTCTATGAGCACAACGGCTGGCAACGGGCGGGTATCGAAACGAGCCGCATCGGCCACACGGAGGTCACCGACCGGATCTACGCGATACAGGCGTAGCGGCTTGGCGACATTCGAGCGAACGGTCGCATGATGTGCGGCCATCGCCGGGCGAAAATCGAACGTATTCGACCATTACTCGCCGCAGTACCGCACGAGCAGATCGGCTTCCGTCTCGTGCACCTCGACGGGCAGGGTCGTTGCGCCTGCATGGGCCAGGTAGCGCGCGCGATGCTGGCCGTTGCGGAACGACGCCACGCCGACTTTCGACAGGCCGGGGATGCCGAGCAGCGTTCGCGTTCTCGTCTCGCGAAACGTGATGTACGGCATGTCCGGAATCCTGTCCTGCTCAGGATCGAGGAATTCGCGAATGCCCGCGGCTTTTCCAGGGGCCCAGTACAGAACAGGCGGCAGCACGTAGTCCGTCGTGTCTCGGTCGGCGCATGCCAGCAGTTTCTTCAGGTCGATCGTCACGACCCGGTGTCGTGTATCGTCGGGCGAGAATATCCGCTTGAGGTGCGTATATGCATAGGGGGCGTGCCCGGGAAGCTGGACAATCCAGACTTCTACACCATTCTGTTGTGCGTGGGCGAGTGCCATTGTTTCCTCTGGTGTTGCAAACGGTCGTCTTGGCCGGAGTTTAGCAGTGCGATTACAACAGCGAAGCAGGGCAGTAACCGGAACACGAAAACGGAGCGACTCGCAGCAGAACCTGAACCGCGAGCGAAAGCGCAGAGAGAAACGGTGGGGCAATCGAATGCGGTCATGTGTCGGCGATCGATATCGACAGGCCACGAGAATATCGCGATACTGCCAGCGGGAATGACGCACCGCGCGAATTTCATCGAAGATTCACACAGTGTCGCGAAACCCGGCGCGCGGTCATCATAAGAACAGAGAGGGCAGATTGACCGGAGAAAGCCATGTCGTCGAAACTTGAGATCGAGTATCTCGATTACTGTTTCACCGCGACCCTCGAAATCAGGGCGTCCGGTCGGACAGGCGTTGTCGATTGGCATCTCGAATCCGATTCGCGAAACAAGACGCTTGCATGGATCGTGTTCGACCGCTTTCTCGAGCGGAACGATTTCGTCGATGAAGAGGATGCGCGTGCCAATATTGTCGACTGGCTGGAGCGGCTGGCCGATCCGAGATCCGGTGCGTCGGTCGAAATAGCGAAGTCGAGCGCGGTTGCGGCGGGGGCGGTGGCGACGGCGACGGGCGCATCGACCGCATCGACTGCCGAAATCGTCGGCGAAACCGTCATTGACATCGCCAGCGATCTCGACTGGATCGAGATGGTCGCGGATTGGCTTTTCAGCTGACCGGCTTGATGGCGAAGCCGGGTTGTCACGACGCAAGTTCTTGTGTTCGCGAAACGCGGTTTCGAAAAAGTCGGCACATAAAAATGAAGCCCGAATCGGGTTGCTCAGGAAAAATAGAATAAACCTGCTTTGACAATATCCGCGACTTACCGGAAACTGGGCCCGGGCCTGAAAATATCCGATTGAATTAAAACAAAATAAAATTCCAGACATGAAAAGAAGAACGCTGCTGACGGCGGGCGCGATCATTGTCGCTACCGGTGTGGCCGGCTGCACTGCAATGCTGTTCGAAGGCAGCAGATACGAAGAGACAGTCGACCGATTTCTCGTCAGCGAGGACGGCAAGAAATTCGTCGTGCTCGGCAAGAAATATCACTACATCTTCGCTATGCCCGAGCATCTCGGCGCCGTGCTGGCATCGCCATGCCGCAAATCGATCAACGCGTCGCTTTATGGGTTCGTCGCACAGGGCAGCAAGATTTCGGGCAAGTTTTCGCTCCAGCTCCGTCGCGCGGACATGACCGACGAGGACTGGGATCGCGCGCGGGAGGATGGTTTCATGAAGCACGGAAGCAGCCCTCTGGAAATGGAGGGCGCGCCGGCCTTCGCGCGATCTGGCCGATGGCTTTGCGCAGGGCAAGACGTGGTCGTCGTTTGCGCATTCGTACAAGATTCAGGTCGCCGACCGCATCACGACGGCGGGCAAGGCCGTGCGCGTGTTCGCGACGCCCATCACGCTTGCGACCGACGGCGGGATGATGATCGGGGCAGTGGTGCTGTCGCCCGTCATCGTGGTGATGCTCGCGCCGGTCGCGGGCGTTGCGCTCGGGCCATGACGCGATCCGCGCGGCACGCGAGCGTGCCGGTTGCCGCGGCATTGTCACCAAAGGGTGAGTTGCCGCACAGATCGTTGTGCGGCCCGCGCTCACAATTTGGCCGGTTGACCGTTCTTCCCCGGCCCGGTCAACTGTTTCCCCGCTCGCTCGCGCAGGAGCGGGGGCTTTTTGCCCGTCCGACGCCGGAAGGCTGCGTCGGCGGAACCGGACAGGCGTTCGGCGGGCGGCGCAATCGCACCGGTTGCGCGCCCCGGCATCCGTTCGCCTGATCCGCGCGAATCGCTTTCCTCGTGCCTGAGCGAACCCTCAGGCCCATTGCCGGCTTCGGCCGGTGATGCCTTGGTCCCGGCGGTGCGCAACAATGCCGCCGGGATATTTTTTGCGCCGGATGCGTTGCATCACGTCGTGCGCAGCGGGCGGGTCAACCCGCTCAGCCAGCCTGTTCGACGCTGGTTTCCCAACCGTCGTATTCCCCGCCGAGCGAACGTACTTCACGATTGATCGCGATCGTATGGCGCGTGATGTCGGCCAGCGCCATGGTGCCTTCATGCGAAAACCGTACGGCCGACTTGCCGTCTTCGGTGGGCGCAACCGACTCGACCGGATAGCCTTTCGCTTCGGCCCAGTCCGCGAATTGATGCGCGTCGCTCGGGTCGGGGAAGTACGCCCAGTGCATCACGCGCCGGCTGACGTCGCTGGCGTCGCCTTTCTTCCGCAATTCATCCAGCACGCGCATGTCGCGCATGATCTGCCAGTCGTCGTCGGCCGGGTAGAGTGTCTGCCAGTACGCTTCCTTGTCCGGATCGTCCTGGTGCGCGTACTGCAGTGCGTAAGTCGTCTGATCGGCCAGCGCGTCGACGATCTCCGCCGCTGCCTCTTCGTCGAACGGCACGTAGAAAAGGAAATCCCGATGGCCGTCGACGGTGATGCGGCCGACCTGCACGCCACCTTTCGCGGTGATCGTGGCGTCCAGCAGATCCTCGATCTGCGCGAGACCGGCGAATTCGTCGCCGGTCGGCAGGCCTTCCTGCGTCGGATGCGCAAAGGGGACGCGCACGCTCAGCAGCGACGTGCGCGGATCGCCTTCGGCGATTTCCGCAAAGCTGTGGTTGAAGCTGATGAAAGCCTGATGGTCGCCCATTCTGGCAGGGAAGGTTCCCCAGGCGTCGGTCATGTGTTTCTCCCGTGCACGATTGTCTGTTGACGGTTGTAAAGCGTCCCAATGTATCATCGAAAATCGCGTTGGCCGGAGAAGCGCACATGATCGCGAGCCTGGGCATCCTGGTGCCGGTCGAAGAGGATCGCTTTCGAGCGGTGGTTGATTTCTACCGTTCGGCGCTCGCGCTGCCCGTGCATTCCGAAGGCGTGTCGGCTGCGGGGAATCCGTGGCATCGCTTTGTCGCGGACGGGGCGACGCTGACCGTTTATGCGGGCAGCGGCGGTGAGTTTCCGTATCCGGAGTTTCGTCCGACCGGCCATGGCATTGCGCTGGCCATCGAAGTGGCGCATGTGTCGGAAGCTGTCGCGCGACTTGAATCGTGCCATGCCAGCATCCTGAACCAGTGGGACTACGGCGACGGCACGGTCGCGATTTCCGTGGCGGACCCGGCGGGAAACGTCTGCGAGATCTGGGGCCGCCCGTGACCGTGCATCGGCACGGCGGGCCGCAAAAAAATTCGAAGGAGATGCCGATGTCGATGTTTGCGGTGAATGGTGTGCGAATCGATCCGCTCAGCGCGCGCGTGACGCATGTGCGCTGGGCGGCTGTGAATCCGGCCGACCGGTCATGGGCGGCGACGCCGAGCGAGGCGCCGGTGGCGGACGTGGCGCGCGCGCTCGCGTCCGGCAACGATGTCCGCGCAATCTTCTCGGCATCGGACGCTACCGCGATCGGGCCCAGGCTGAAACGCGTGCTGTATCGCGATGCGTCGGAAGGTATCGAGCTCGACATCGATGCCACGAGCGAGTCGCGCACGTTGCGCGATCTGCCGCAAATCTGACCGGCGCGGCACGCGTCGGCGATGGCGGGTGCCGCCGCATGGATGGCGGCACCTGGCCGAACGGCCGCTCGCACGACGCTGATCGCGAGGCGTAGTATTGGATGACCGTTACATACTGCATTGCCGGTTGCGCTGAACGGGTTGACGGGCCACGCGATCTTCAGCGAGCCGTTACCGGAGGCGAATATCGCATACGCGTACGAGATCATGTCCAGATCGCTCATCGCCCCGTTCGCATCCGCACTATGTCTGGCGCTGTCGGCTTGCCAGGCCGCGTCCGAGCCGCCTCTGCTGCCGTCGCCCGACACCGCGTCGGCAGCCGTGGCCGTTCCGGTATCGTCGCCGGCCGCGCCGATCCGCGGCATCGGCCTGGCGCCACATCTGGCCGGGCAGAGTCACTGGGCCACCGGTCAATGCACGACCAACGGCACCGTAATGGTGTGCAACTGAAAATGACCGATGCCGATAGAGGGCTACCCATTCCCCGCGGACGAAAGCGTGTGGTCGCGCGTGGATGCGCACCTTCCTCGATCGCGACCCATTCCCGTCGACAAGCCGCTCGTCCCGGCGCGTCGATAGGGTGTCCGACCACGATGCCCCAGGTCCCGTCGATGTGAACGATCGGGCGATGAACGACGAACGTGAAACCACCGATTCCGGCTGGCGCGCCGATCCCGTTGCGGGAACGATCGCCGGCCAGTTGCCGGTGACGCTGGCGGTCGACAGCCGGAGCCTGAAACGAAGGGCGATCGTGTGCGCGGTGCTGGCCGCGGCGATGCTGTGCGGTTATGCGGCCGCTCCGGCGCTCTGGCCGGTGGCGGCGCTGGCCGCGTTGCTGGCGCTGGCGGGTGGCGCCTTCTTCGTCTCGTCGCGGCGCAGGATGGCGTTGCAAGTCGACGAGACAGGCTTCAGGTTGATCGGGGCCGTACGTGAACAACCCGTCACGCCGTGGCGTGACGTCACCGAATTCCGGATGATCAGCGTCGCCGGTAATCGTTACATCGGCTACCAGTTCTCGGCGCATTCGTCGCGCACCAGGGTGCCGGGTGGCGTGATGCTGCCGATCGCCCGGTTTGCCGATCTTCCGCTCGACGAGGTGGCCGGTTTGCTGGAGGCATGCCGCCGGCAGTTCGGCGTGCCGGACAACGAAGCCGACCGAACGGGCCGATGATGCCCGATGCGGGGAACCTGCGCGCCCCGATACTCGAGAAAACAAAAAAAGTCTGGCAGCGTGTCGATTTCCGCCGGGATCGTCCGTCGTAGCATCGGAGGCGTGCGCATCGCGCGTCCGTCCCGATTCCGATACGACAACCGACCGAAGGAGCGTCACCCATGTCCACGTCCGTCAAACCGATCCCGGAAGGGATGCGCACGCTGACGCCGCACCTGATCTGCGCCGGCGCAGCAGCAGCCATCGACTTCTACAAGCGCGCGTTCAATGCGAGCGAACAGTTTCGCCTGGCGATGCCCGACGGCCGGCTCGCGCACGCGTGCCTCGTGATTGGCGATTCGACACTGATGCTGGTGGATGAAATGCCCGATCATGGCGCGCTCGGGCCGAAGGCACTGAAAGGCACGCCGGTCTGCCTGCACCTGTACGTGCCGGACACCGACGCAGCGATCGCGAAGGCGGTCGCGGCCGGCGCGACGGTCACGATTCCGGCTGCCGACATGTTCTGGGGGGATCGCTACGGACAGGTCGAGGATCCGTTCGGGCACCGCTGGTCGCTCGCGACGCACCAGCGCGACCTGACGCCCGAGCAGATCGCGGAGGCCATGGCGTCCGCGCCGCCGTGCGGAAGCTGACGCAGCCACTCAATCACCGCAGCTGAACGGCCGGGCGGCGGCATGCGCCCGCGCGCTTATGCGCCGGCCGTCTTGCCGCGCTGCTTGTCTTCGTACATCCGTTGATCGGCCGATGCGAGCAGGTCGGCCACGTCCTGATGGTGTGCGGGATCGTAGTCGACGTGCCCGACGCTGAACCGGATTTCGTAGCCGCGTGCGTCGGCCGCGTTGCGCAGCGCGAGCGCCTGCGTCACGCGTTTGACCGGCTCGGCGACGTCGGCCGGATCGGTGGCGCTCAGCAGTACGACGAATTCGTCGCCGCCAAGCCGTGCGATCACGTCGCTGTCGCGCAGCGTGCCCGTCAGCGTATCGGCAAATGCCTTGAGCGCGCGGTCACCTTCGGCATGGCCGAAGCGGTCGTTGATCGACTTGAATTCGTTCAGGTCGAAGAACAGCAGTACCGCGTGACGGCTGACGCGATCGCACAGGCTCAGCACGTGGCGGGCCAGGATCTCGAAGCCGCGCCGGTTCGTCAGCTGGGTGAGCTCGTCGGTGGTCGCGAAATGCAGCGCGGCAATCTCGCGCTCGGTCATGTGGGCGAGATCGCCGAGCAGCGCGAGTTCGTCGGGTTCGAGCGAGCGCGGCCGCGTGTCGATCAGGCACAGGGTGCCGATGGGTGCGCCGTTTGGCGCGGCGAGCGGCCGGCCGGCGTAGAAGCGGATGCCGGGCGCGCCGGTGACGAGCGGGTTGTCGTGGAAGCGGTTGTCGTTCAATGCGTCCTGAATCACCATCGTATCGCCCGCGAGCAGTGCGTGAGCGCAGAACGATACGTCGCGAGACGTCTGCGTGGCGTCGAGGCCCGCATGACTCTTGAACCACTGGCGATCGTCGTCGACGAGGCTGACGAGTGCGATCGGTACGTCGAACAGCCTGCGTGCAAGGCGCGTCAGGCGATCGAAACGCTCTTCAGGCGGCGTGTCGAGGATCGAGAGCGCATGAAGCGTATCGAGCCGGGCCGCCTCGTCGGCAGGTTTCGGTGCGATTTGCATGGGCGTTGTCTCTTGTCCCGGCTGCGACGCCGGTCACGGGATCGTATGTCGGACAGTATCGCGCATTGTTCGACGCATCGCCAAGCCGCCAGTCCGGCGACGGCCGGTTTAGGCCCGGCCCGGATCGATGCAGATGCAGATGCAGTGAGAAGCAGGCGCCGTGAGCCTGCGTTTCGTCCCGATACGCAATCGGAGACGCGATGCCTCAAGGTGCCCGGCACAGTGCCGTAAACAGGACGAGTCCAATCGTTTATCGCCTCCCATCACACCATGGTTCGATTTCTGTACGCGGGCTATCTCGCGTTTGCGCTGTATCTTCTTTATCCGATGGTTCAGAACACGCTGGCATTCGGCATGGCATGCGTGAGCACCGTGCTGCCGGGCGGCGCCAGCGGCTTGTCGACGTCTTCGGCAAGCGGCGTGGGCGCGCGCGCGAATCGCTGTGTGCCGACGGCACAGGCTCGTGCCGCGTCCGGACGGATGCCCGAAATCCATTGAGCCCGGCAGAGTGTCGCGTGGATCGTTCGACAGGCGAGGCGGCGCGCTGGCCATTCGGCCGAATTGAACGTCGCGCCCCGCTCGCCGATCATCTGCAACACGGTGGATCGAACACGGGAGGCGAGCGTCAGGCGTCAGTGTGCGTCAGTAGCTGGAGCGGTACGGCGTGCCCTGGTCGAAGCGGCTTTGCCAGTGCGTGAGATAGCGCGACGCGAGTTGCGGGTTGTTCCACACCACGACCACATTCTCCGAATTGCGGCTGGCCGCCGACGCGCTGTAGTTGAACGAGCCCGTTTCGATGTGCTCGGCGTCGATCACGAGGTACTTGTCGTGATGGATCGCATAGGCGTCGATCGTGCGCGTCGGGATACCGGCGTTGACGAGCAGGTTCAACGCCTGCTTGCTGCTCTTTGCGCGATTGCCCTTGTCGTCGACGACTACCGCGACGTTCACGCCGCGTCGCTTGGCGGCGAGCAGGGCGCGCGTGACGGGCGGCGACGTGAACGAATAGGCGGCGACGCGGATCGAGCTGCGCGCGGCGCCGATCGCTTTGAGCACGAGCGCCTCGGCACCGCCGTCGGGCGAAAACGCCGATTCGACGACCTGTGTCGCGGGCGCTTCGTGGGTGGGGGCCGGCAGCCATCGCGACACGAAGTCGATCGCCTGCTGGAGCAGCGATTCACTTTGCGTCTTGCCGAAGGCGGCGAACGGTGTGGCGAGCAGGGAGGCGGCGAGACAGGCAGCGGCGAGGCGATTGCGCGACAACATCTTGGACAGCGAACAATTTCGAGACAGCGGGCCGTGAGTGTAACGCAGACGTGGCAGCCCGGTCACGTGCGGATACGACGGGATGCCGCATCGAGATGACCGGCGATAGGGGAAGCGGTGACGCAAGGTTGCGTCGAGCGGGATCCGTGTGCGCGATCGGGTTGATTGGCGGATGAGGGGATTGCGGCGCGCGAATGCTTATGCGGTGGGCGCGATAGCGGCGTGCAAGCCATGCGCGAGCGCAGCCGAGCTGGCTCGATGCGCGGCCCGCGACAGCAGCGCGAACGCAACGAACGATCCGTGTGATGGGTCCGCGTTCATGTGTGCGCGATGCGTCAATCCTCGGCCGCAGGCGCTCCGGCTGCCTCGGCGGCGATCCATCCGGGGCCGCGCTCCGGCTGCACGTCGCGTGCGTCGAGCGGCTCGCCGCACGCCGAGCATACGGTGACCGCATGCATCAGATGGCCGCAGGTACGGTGACGCAACTGTACCGGCGGCCCCTGGCCGTCGTCTTTCCAGCGGTCTCCCCATGCCGTCAGTGCGAGCAGGGTCGGGTAGAGGTCCAGGCCTTTGTCCGTCAACCGGTATTCGAAACGCGGCGGGCGCTCCTGATACGCACGCTTGGCCAACACGCCTTCGTCGACGAGCCGCGCGAGCCGCTCGGCCAGCACGTGGCGCGTGAGGCCAAGCTGGGTCTGGAACGCGTCGAAACGGCGGCAGCCGAGGAACGCGTTGCGCAGGATCAGCATGGTCCAGCGATCGCCGAGCACGGCGAGCGTGCGCGCGACCGAACAGTTCAGCGTGCCGATGTCATCCCATTTCATCGTCGAGTCTCTTGCGGCGGTTCAGCGAAATTGTGGGTTCGATTATAGAACCCACCTTCGGTTGCAACGCGCCGGGCTGCGTTGACAACGGCCGCCATCGTTGTCAATAATGAGTTCCAATTTGGAACTTACTCGCGCGGCGACGCGCTTTCAACCCGGAGACAACCCGATGAACCCGCTTTCCCTGTCTGGTCTCGATCTGCTGCGCGCAGCGGTATCGGGCGACGCGCCGCTCGCGTCGATTTCCGAGACGATCCCGATGCGTCCGCTCGATGTCGAGCTCGGGTACGTGAAGTTTTCGGCGCGGGCGGACGGCCGGCACCTGAATCCGCTCGGCGGCGTGCACGGCGGGTTCGCCGCGACGGTGCTCGATTCGGTCACGGGGTGCGCGGTGCATTCGATGCTTGATGCGGGCGTCGGCTATGGCACGGTCGACCTGCATGTGAAGATGCTGCGGCCCGTGCCGCGCGACGTCGACCTGGTTGCGGAAGGGCGCGTGATTCACCTGTCGCGTTCACTGGGCGTTGCCGAGGGCACGCTGAAGACGCCGGACGACAAGATCGTCGCGCATGCGTCGGCGACCTGTTTCATCCAGCGGCCGCAGTAACGGCGGGCGGCAACACCATCGCCGTGCCGGCGCCGAAGGCCGCCTGTAAGCATACGCGGCGCCCGTCTGAAGCGGTCGCTTCAATGTGATAGCGTTTCTGCTTTCCACTGACGCGACAGGAACAGCATGGAATACCGCACACTCGGCGATTCGGGCATCGAGGTCAGCCTGATCGGCCTCGGCACGATGACGTGGGGCGAGCAGAATTCGGAGCGCGATGCGCACGAGCAGATCGACTACGCGATCGGCCAGGGCGTGACGCTGATCGATGCCGCGGAGATGTATCCGGTGCCGCCGAAGCCCGACACGCAGGGGCGCACCGAGCAGTACATCGGCACCTGGCTCGCGCAGCATCGCGCGCAGCGTGAGCGTATCGTGCTCGCGACGAAGATCGCGGGGCCGGCGCGGCAGCCGCACAATCCGCGCCATATTCGCGGTGAAGGCAACCAGTTCGACCGCAAGAACCTGACCGAAGCGCTCGACGGCAGCCTCAAGCGCCTGCAGACCGACTACGTCGATCTCTACCAGTTGCACTGGCCCGACCGCAGCACGACGACATTCGGCCGTCCCGCCTATCCGTGGGTCGACGACACCTATACGGTGCCGATCGAGGAAACCCTCGGCGTGCTCGCTGAATTCGTGAAGGCCGGCAAGGTGCGGGCGATCGGCGTGTCGAACGAAACGCCGTGGGGCGTCGCGCAGTTCCTGCGCGCAGCCGAGAAGCTCGGGCTGCCGCGCATCGCGAGTATCCAGAATCCGTACAGCCTGCTGAACCGCACGTTCGAGAACGGGCTGTCGGAATTCACGCATCGTGACGGCGTCGGCCTGCTCGCATATTCGCCGCTCGCATTTGGCTGGCTGTCCGGCAAGTACGAGAACGGCGCGCGTCCGGCCGGCGCACGCATTACGTTGTTCGAGCGCTTCCAGCGTTACAGCAAGCCGCAGGCCGTCGAGGCGACGTCGCGCTATGTCGCGCTCGCACGGCGTCACGGGCTGTCGCCCGCGCAGCTCGCGCTGGCGTTCGTCAACAGCCGGCCGTTCGTGCGCAGCAACCTGGTCGGTGCGACGTCGCTCGAGCAGTTGAAGGAGAACATCGGCAGCATCGACGTGAAGCTGTCCGACGAGATCCTCGCCGAGATCGACGCGCTGCACGAACTGCAGCCGAACCCGGCGCCCTGACCTGAACAAGCGGCGCACGGCCCGTGCGGCAGCGATGCCGAGACGGACCGCACCGGCGGCGCATCGCTGCGCCGTCGTTTCTCCGTTATCGCATCTTGAGCCGTGTGCGCGCGACGAACAGCGCGGCGAGGCTCAGCAGCGCGCAGCCCATCAGATAGAGCGCCGGCGACAGTCGGTTGCCGGTCGCGCTGATCAGCCAGGTGATGACGAACGGCGCGAAGCCGCCGAACAGCGTGACCCCCGTGTTGTAGCTGACCGCGAGCCCCGTTGCGCGCGTCTGCGACGGGAACAGCTCGGCCATCAGCGCCGGCAGTGCGCCGCAGTACATCGCCTTCAGCGCACCGATCCAGACCAGTGCGGCAAGCATCGTCGCGAACGATGCGTGGCGCGTGAGCCACGCGAACGTCGGGTACACGGTGACGAGCATCAGGACAGCCGCGACCGCCATCATGCGGATCCGCCCGGTGCGATCGGACAGGTGGCCGACGACCGGCGTGACGAGCGTCAGTACGAAGCCCGTCGCGAGCGTGGCCGCGAAGCCCGTCGACGCAGGCAGCCCGAGCTGCTTGATCGCGTAAGTCGGCATGTACAGGATCATGTAGTTGATCGCGGTCGAAATCACGAGCGCGCCGATCGACAGCAGCACCCGCAACTTCTGATCCGCGAACAGTTCGCGCACGGGCGCTTCCGAGCGTGCCTGCGTCTTGAACTCGACGCCTTCGTCGACGTAACGGCGGATGTACAGCCCGACCGGGCCGATCGCGAGCCCGAACAGGAACGGCACGCGCCAGCCCCAGCTTTCGAGTTGCGCGGTCGTCAGCGTGGATGTCAGCAGCGCGCCGAAGCCCGATGCGAGCAGCGTCGCGAGGCCCTGGCTCGCGAACTGCCAGCTCGACATGAAGCCGCGCCGCTGCGGTGCGTGTTCGACGAGGAACGCGGTCGAGCTCGCGAATTCGCCGCCGGCGGAAAAGCCCTGCATCAGCCGCGACAGCATGATCCCGAGCGGCGCGAGAATGCCGATCGATGCGTAGGTCGGCATCAGCGCGATCAGCAGCGTACCGGCCATCATCATCGCGATCGACAGCAGCAGCGATGCCTTGCGGCCCGCGCGATCTGCGTATGCGCCGAGCACGAAGCCGCCGATCGGCCGGATCAGGTAGGACAGCCCGAACGTGCCGAGCGTGAGCATCAGCGACGTCGCTTCGCTCGTGGCGGGGAAGAACAGCTTGGCGATCGTCACCGCGAAGAAGCCGTAGACGATCAGGTCGAACCATTCGAGTGCGTTGCCGATCGACGCCGCGAAGATGATGCGCCGGATCTTCGCGGCGCTGGGGCGGGCGGCTTCCTGCGAGGTCAGGGTGGTCGTATTCATCGTGTGTGCAGGTCCCGTGAAAGGGGCGAAGCGCGTTACAGGGCGGCGCCGGCCGCGGCGGGTGCCGCGCGGCGAACGGTCGGTGCGTCGTCGCCGAGATCCCAGAAGAGGCCGGCCATCATCTGCAGCCCCTCGCTGACGACGCTCGCGAGCAGGTGCTCGTCGGGTGCGTGCTGCGAGCACGCCGGGTACGAGTGCGGCACCCACAGCGTCGGCAGCCCGAGCGTGTCGGCGAATACTTCGTTCGGCAGCGTGCCGCCGAGATTCGGCAGGATCGCGGGCTTCTTGCCGGTGGTCCGGGCCAGCGACGCGACGGCCCAGCGGACCCACGGATCGTCCGGCGGCACGCGCGTCGCCGGTGCGCCGCGCTCGACGTCGATCTCGATGTCGGCAAAGCCGTGCGCATCGAGGTGCGTGCGCAGATGCGCATGCAGCGCTTCCCAGTCGGTGCCGACGACGAAGCGCAACTGGCAGTGCGCATACGCGGCGGGTGGGATCGCATTGACGGGATGCTCGGGATTGCCGGCCTTGAACGCGAGGATCTCGAACGTGTTCCAGCCGAATACGCGCTCGGCCGCGGTGAGGCCGGGCTCGCCCCAGTCGGCGTCGAGCGCCGGATCGCCGGGGCCGCCGCCGACAGAGAGATCGGCGAGCGCATCGCGCACGGCGGCCGGGATCGGCGGCGGACGCAGCCCTGCGACGCGAATCGCGCCGCGCGCGTCGACGAGGCTCGCGAGCGCATGCGCGAGCACGATCGCCGGATTGCGCAGCAGCCCGCCCCAGTTGCCGGAGTGATGCGCGCCGTCGCGGGCGCGCAGGCTCAGCTTGAAATTGACCGAGCCGCGCGAGCCGAGGAATACCGTGGGGCGTGCGGCGGCGATGCGCGGGCCGTCGGACGCGATCAGCACGTCGGCCGCGAGTGCGTCGCGCTCCTGGCGGCACAGTGCGTCGAGGCCCGGTGACCCCGTTTCCTCACCCATTTCGATCAGCAGCTTCGCGTTGAAGCCGAGCCGGCCGCCGCGCGCGTCGAGCACGCTGGCGAGCGCGGCCAGGTTGATCGTGTGCTGGCCCTTGTTGTCGGCGCTGCCGCGGCCGTACCAGCGGTCGCCGTCGGCGGTCAGGGTCCACGGCGACAGCGGCGCGCGCCACTGTGCGTCGTAGCCGCGCACGACGTCGCCGTGGCCGTAGATCAGCACGGTCGGCAGCGCATCGTCTTCGTGGCGCGATGCGAGCAGGAACGGGCCGCCGCCGTCGACAGGATTGTCGACGATCCGCGACGTGAAGCCGAGGCGCGCAGCCTCGGGCGCGATCTCGTCGGTCAGGTAGGCGCGCAGCGCGGCACCGCTGCCGCTTTCCTGGCTTTCGGTGCGCAGGCCGACGCGGCGGCTCAGGGTCGTGAAGAACGCACCGGATTCGAACTGGTTCAGCGCGTGCTGGATGGCGGCGGTACGGCTCAAGTCGTGTCTCCTGTGTCGGGTTCGCTGCACGCGGCGGATCGGGCGTGCAGCGTGAAGTGCGATCGATTCTAGAAAGCCGTTTTTTTTGTCACAATGATCGAATTTCGAACCTTTCTTTGCCGAAAAGGCAAAGCAGCGCGGCCGGCAGCCGGGCGGAGACAGAACGATGGCGGCTTTCCTGCATGGCCTGGCGTTGCGGTATTTCGTCGAAGTGGCGCGCACCGGCTCGATCAGCGACGCGTCCGCGCGGCTGCACGTGGCGGTGTCGGCGATCAGCCGCCAGATCGCGAAACTCGAGAGCGAGCTCGGCGCACCGCTGTTCGAGCGCCGGCCGCGCGGGATGGCGCTGTCGGAGGCCGGCGAGCGGCTCCTGGCGTTCGCGCAGCGCAGCCTGCTGGAGGCCGAGCACGTGATGAAGGACATCGGCGGCCTCGACGCGCTGCACGGCAGCCTACTGAAGATCGCGTGCTCGGAAGGGTTCGCGATCGACTTCCTGCCCGGTACGCTCGCGCGCTTCAAGGCGCGCCATCCGGGGGTCGATTTCTCCGTGTGGGTGGTGTCGCCGGCGGATGCGACGCGGCGCGTGCGCGACGGCGATGTGGACATCGCATTGAGCTTCAGCCTCGCGCCGGAGAAGGGCGTGCGCGTCGAGCATACCGAGCGCGCGCCGATCTTCGCGCTGGTGCGGCACGACCATCCGCTCGCGACGTGCGACGCGGTGTCGCTTGCCGATGTCGCGCGTCACCCGCACGTGCTGCCCGAGGCCGGCACGACGGTGCGCCAGCTGATCGACATCGCGTGCGCGCTCGACGGGCTGCTGCTCGACCCCGAACTGACGAGCAACAACACGGCGGCGATGTACGGCTACGCGCGGTGCACGGGCGCGGTGATGTTCACGGGGCTGCTGTCGGTGCGCGACCGCTGCGCCGCGGACGGCTTCGTCGTCGTGCCCGTGACGAACCCGCAGCTGCGCGAACGCAGCATCCAGGTGCAGACGATGGCGGGGCGCGATCTGCCTGCGTCGGTTCGCGCGTTCCGCGACCACCTGATCGATGCGATGCAGGCCGCATCGGCGCCGCCGGCTGCCGCGCGCGGCCCGAGACGCCGGCCCGTGAGATAATCGTCAATCCGCCTTCCTTGCCCATGCGGCTCATCGAGCCGCATCGCCCCTGTTCGACGCCAAATTGAAGAACCTGATTGTCACCCTCGATCGCGCCGGCGAGTTCGACGAGATCATCGACGTGCGCACGCCGCTCGAGTTCGCCGAGGATCATATTCCCGGCGCACTGAACGCGCCCGTGCTCAGTAACGAGGAACGCGTGCTCGTCGGCACGATGTACCGTCAGGTATCGCCGTACGAGGCGACGCGCGTCGGCGCGGCGATCGTCGCGCGCAACATCGCACGCCATCTCGACACGACGTTCGCCAACCGGCCGCGCAACTGGCGGCCGCTGATCTACTGCTGGCGCGGCGGCAAGCGCTCGGGCTCGATGACGACCTGGTTCAACCTGATCGGCTGGAAGGCGCGCCAGCTCGACGGCGGCTACAAGGCGTACCGCCAGTCGGTGTGCGCGACGCTCGACTCGCTGCCGACGCGCTTTCGCTACATCGCGCTCGTCGGCCATACGGGCTGCGGCAAGACGCGCCTGCTGAACGCACTGCGCGACGTGGGCGCGCAGACGCTCGATCTCGAAGCGCTCGCGTGCCATCGCGGTTCGCTGCTCGGCGCGCTGCCGGGCAAGCCGCAGCCGGCGCAGAAAGGGTTCGATTCGGGGCTCGTCGAAGCACTTGGATGTTTCGACCCCGCATGGCCGGTGTTCGTCGAATCGGAAAGCCGCAGGATCGGGCTCGTGCAGTTGCCGATCGCGTTGATCGAAGCGTTTCACGCAGGGCCGTGGGTGCATGTCGACGCGGCGCACGACGAGCGCATCGCGTTCCTCCTCGACGATTACGCGCACCTGTTCGACGAACCGGACGCGTTCAAGGCGCAGCTCCATCGGCTGATCGGCCTGCATAGCCGCGAACAGGTGACGCACTGGAAGGCGCTGATCGACGCGAACGCACGCGCCGAACTGTTCACCGAGCTGATCGACAAGCATTACGATCCGGCCTACGCACGGACCTACCGCGCGGCATACAACAAGCCGAACCGGGCGCTGACGTTCACGTTCCGGCCCAACGCGGCCGACGGGCGCGATCAGGCGCGCACGCTGCTGGGCCAGCTCGCGCAGGCCGGGCTACCCGCATCGGCCGCGTTTGCTGCAGGCGCGACATTCGAAACCGATCAAAACCAATCGACGACCACACGATGACGACTACACGCACCCAACCCAATCCGGCCCTCGGCTGGATGACCTTCCTGCTGATCGCGGTCGCGGGACTGTTCTATGTGAAATGGTTTCCGTACTACAACAAGGCGTTCGTTGCCGCCGAGCACCATTCGATCGGCCAGTCGATCCTGATGGGCACGTCGGCGGCCGCGCCCGAGCCGTCGCTGAAGGCCGCGCTCGACTACGCGTGGGCGTACGGCAAGGCGATCTGGCAGGCGATGGTGCTTGGCCTGCTGCTCGGTTCGGCCGTGCAGGCGCTGCTGCCTGCGCACTGGGTTGCGCGCGTGCTCGGCCGCACCGGCTTCGGCAGCGTTGCCGCGGGCGGCCTGCTGTCGCTGCCCGGCATGATGTGCACGTGCTGCGCGGCGCCGGTCGTCGCGGGGCTGCGGGCGCGCCATGCATCGCCGGGCGGTGCGGTCGCGTTCTGGCTCGGCAACACGGTGCTGAACCCGGCGGCGCTGGTGTTCATGGGCTTCGTGCTCGGCTGGCACTGGAGCGCGCTGCGCCTCGTGCTCGGCGTCGCGATGGTGTTTGGGATCGGCTATCTGCTGAACCGGATCGCGCGCCCTGAAGACGCCGGCATCGACGATGCGCAGCTCGCCGCGCTGGCGGCCGAGCAGGCCGCGGCCGGCAATCCGTTCGTCCGCTGGATGAAGCTGCTCGCGCGCATGGCAGTGCGGCTCGTGCCCGAATACATCGTGCTCGTGCTGCTGCTCGGCGCCGCGCGCGCATGGCTGTTCCCGCATATCGGCCCGGACATCGGCAATCATCTCGGCTGGATCGTCGCGTTCGCGGTCGCAGGCATGCTGTTCGTGATCCCGACGGCCGGCGAGGTGCCGATCATCCAGGCAATGCTGTCGCTCGGCATGGGCGTCGGCCCGGCTGCCGCGCTGCTGCTGACGCTGCCGCCGATCAGCGTGCCGTCGCTCGCGATGCTCGCGCGTTCGTTCAAGCCTTACATGCTGGCCATCGTCGCGATCCTCGTGGTCGTGTTCGGGATCGCGAGCGGCCTGCTCGCGGTTGCGCTCGGGTTCTGACGCGCGCAAGCGGTGCGCCAGTCGGGCGCAATCGTCGTATTTATCCGGCGCTGCCGTTTCACGTGTGCGGCGCCATTTACAAGAAGCAAACAGGAAAACGCATGACCCAACCGAAGATCCATCCTCGACTCGAAAAGGCGCTGACGCGCGGCGATCTCGCGATCCGCCAGGCCAATTCCGCGCGGGCGACTGCCGTGCTGAACGCACTCGGCACGATGATCATCGAGGCCTCCGCAACGATCGGCGTCGAGGCCAGCATCGACATTCCGCAGGGCGACCGCATTTACGATCCCGTCAATGGCCTGTGGCCGCAGAAGATGCTGGTGTCGTTCGACGGCCCGGTGGACGAAGCCGACGCGGACGAATTGCGCTCGGTCTATCTGGTCGCCGACGATCCGGGCACGCAGTTCCGCGTCGAATGGCATCGCGCGGACGGCAAGCTCGGCCGCCAGGAAGGTGGCCCGCTCGCAACCGTCGCGTTCCTGACCGACGTTGAGATTCCGTGGAGCGACGACGACGAGTAACGTCGTTGCATGAAGCCGGCGCCCGATGCGCCGGCTGTCAGCGCATCATCCGCCGCCGGAACAGCCACGCAGACAGCAGGAATCCGCCGACCGCGTAGCCGGCGAGCACCGCGACATGCAAGGCGACGTCGGTTGCCGGCCGGCCGAGCATCGCGGGCCGGATCAGCTCGACGGCATTCGCGAGCGGCAGCGCCTGCGCCGCGTGCTGCGCGATCGACGGCAACTGCGTGGTCGGGAAGAACACGCCCGACAGCAGCAGCATCGGCGTCAGCACGAGCGTCTGATAGAACATGAAGAAATCGTAGGACGGTGCGAGCGCCGTGACGATCATCGCGATGCTGGCAAACGCGAGGCCCGCGAGCGCGATCACGGGCAGCGCCGCGAGCATCGACGGAAACTGCGCATAGCCGAGCGCGCCCGCGACGAGCATGATCGCGGCCCCCGACAGCATTGCCTTGCTGGCTCCCCAGACTATCTCGCCGAGCACGATGTCGCCGAGCGCGAGCGGCGTATGCATGATCGCTTCCCACGTGCGCTGCACGTGCATTCGCGAGAAACCCGAATACATCGACTCGAAGCTCGCGGACATCATCACGCTCGACCCGACCGTGCCGGCCGCGAGGAACGCGATATACGACACGCCGTCGACATGGCCGAGCATCAGCCCGAGCCCGAACCCCAACCCGAACAGATAGATCATCGGATCGGCAAGATTGCCGAACATCGACGCGAGCGCGAGCTTGCGCCAGACGAGGTAGTTGCGCCGCCAGACGGCGATCCAGTTGGTCGCGTTCGCGGGCATCGCGATCGCGAAGCGTGACACGCGCGGCGGCGCCGACGGTGCGGCAGTGGAATAGTTGCGGACGTCCATGATCGATCAGTCCTGCATTTCGCGGCCCGTGAGCCGCAGGAACACATCTTCAAGATTGGCCGGGCGATGCAGATAGCGCAACCCCGTGCGACCCTTGAGTCGCGCACTCAGCGGTTCCGGGTCGCTCACGTAGCAGAACAGCGTCTCGCCGCTGATCTCGGTGTGCTTCGCGAACGCCGACAGTTCGTCGCGCAGCGTGGCCGGATCGGGCCCGTAAATCTCGATCACGTCGCAGCCAATTTCCGATTCGATCAATGCGTGCGGCGCACCTTCGGCGATCTTGCGGCCTTCCTCGATCACGCACAGGCGGTCGCACAGGCGTTCGGCTTCTTCCATGAAATGCGTGGTGATCAGGATCGTCTTGCCGCGCGCGAGCAGCGAGCGCAGCCGCTCCCACATGAGGTGACGCGCCTGCGGATCGAGGCCCGTCGTCGGCTCGTCGAGCACCAGTACATCGGGATCGTTGACGAGCGCGCGGGCGAGCGTCAGGCGGCGCTTCATGCCGCCCGACAACTCGCCGACCTTCGCATCGGCCTTGTTCTCGAGCTTCGCGAATTCGAGCAGCGGCTTCACGAGCGCGCGCGCAGCCTGCGCCGACATGCCGAAATAGCGGCTGAAGACCAGCAGGTTCTCGCGCACGGTGAAGTCGGGGTCGAGATTGTCGAACTGCGGGACGACCCCGACGCGCTGCCGCGCATGCCGCGCACGCGATGGAACCGGTTCGCCGCAGAGCGAAATGGCGCCTGCATCGGGATGCGTGAGACCGAGCAGCATTTTCAGCGTGGTGGTCTTGCCGGCGCCGTTCGGCCCGAGCAGGCCGTAGCATTCGCCGGCCTGTACGGTGAAGGACAGGCCGTTGACGACGAGCTTGTCGCCATAGCGCTTTTCGACGTTTCGAAAATCGATCGGTGCAACGGACATGGGCATATTGTCGTTGTAGGCAGGCGCGGAAGCGTTCCGCTGCCGGATGCGCGGCCGGTTGGCGAACCGATCGGACGATTGCGTGTCACACGGCCATGACCGAAGCGCACGACGCCGGCGCCCGATGGCCCGCTGGAGTACGAACGGGCCATTCTAGTGCATCGGCTGCGTCTCTTCCGGGCATGCCTGCACGGTGCGATGCATGCGCGCACCGATCGTGCACCGCATCATCGCGCACGCGCCGAGCGGGGCGAATCAGCGTTTTCCATCCCTTGCGTCCTGAATTGCGGCGCACCATGATGAATGCGTAGGCTCGGTGTTGCGATAGGGAGGTTTCATGGCTAGCTACAACAAGATTCTGCTGTGTTACGACGGCACGCTCGAAGGACGCAAGGCACTGCGCTGCGGCGCCAATCTCGCGATGGACCTGAAGGCCGAGACGCATTTGCTGTCGGTCGTCGACATGCGCTCGAGCATTGCACAGAGCGCAGGTTTGCTGACCGACGTCGCGTGCGGCCGGTTCGAGGAAACCGCGCGCGAAATCCTGCAGGAAGGGGTGAACTGGCTGCGCGAGCGCGGCGTGCAGGCCGAAGGCCATTTCGCGTTCGGCTATCCGATCGACGAAATTGCCAATCTTGCGACGGAGCTGAAGGTCGACCTCGTCGTCGTCGGCCACCGGTGCCGCAGCGGGCTGTCGAGATGGTGGATGGGCTCGGGCAATACGCAACTGCTCGATCGTGTGAACTGCAGCATTCTGGTGGCATGTTCGTCGGCGGAAGAGCAGAAGGCCGAAATCGCGCGCGAGCGTGAAGCGGCCACGGCGAACGGCAAATGATCCAATGATTCGATGACCGCCTGACTGGCAAGCCGCGCCGGTCAGGCGTCGTGCCGCATCAGTGGCGCGGGCGCCGACCGCAGCCTGTCAAGCGTGCAGGTCGATGGCGGACAACTTCCACGAGAACAGGCCAAAGCGGTGGAATATCGCCGCATAGCGCGTGCCGTCGGCATTGCGCTGGTAGGTCACGACGAATTCGTCGATATTCCGGTAGCCAGCACCGGTTTGCTGCTGGTGCGGCGCATGCGGTGCATCGACCGGGCTGGCCGGTGCGGTAGCGGCCGGGGGCGGCGATGACGCGGCTGTAGCGGCCGCGTTGCTGCCCGGAGCCGCTGCGTTCGCGGGAGCCGGATTGGTCGCCGGTACGCCCGGCGTGTTGCCCGGTGCATTGCTGCCCGGCGGCAGATTGGACCATTCAGGCGGACGCTCATCCGGATTGCCACGCGGCGGCAATCCGCTCATCAGCGCGGCCACGCCCTCCGGGGTCGCATACGCATCGACCAGCGGGCCGATCAGCGCAGACCCGATCAGCGCACCGATCACCGCGAACGGATTGTTCTTCTTCACAGCGTCGATCCGGCGCATCAACTCTTCCGTGACCTGCTGCTTCAGGCTGATGCGCAGCGATGGAAAATCGACATATTCACTGATGGCTTGCGCATCGCGCGCATCGATCGCCGATTTCAGGCGACCGAGCGTGACGTACGGCGACGCATAGGCATAGCCGATCGCCGTGATGATGGCGACGGCCAGCACGACGATCAGCAGGGGCTTGAGCCGCCATGCGCGGCCCGAAGATCCGGTCATGTTGCCTCCGGTGCGGGGATGTTCCGCAATCAGAGACCGCCAGGCGTGGCCGATCGTTCCTCTGCGATGCAGCGATCGATCATCCGGCACACGGCATCGATCGTGCCGACCATGATCAGGCGCGAACGGCCGTGATAAACGCGCACAGGTGCGCGGCGCGCGGGTTCTGCGTGATTCAGGCCGGCGTTCAGCGATACCCGCGCGAAAGCGGGGAGCGCCGACGGCAGCAGGGACGCCTGCCGTTCGACTGCGACTTCTTCTTGCACAGGCGCCGCGGCGGACAGCGGTGCGCAGGGCGTGCGGCCGCGCAGGTGACGCAGGCGACCGAATTGACGGAAAGGCAGCAGACGGGCAAGGCGTTCCATGATGTTCTCCTCAGCGAGACGGAATGTCAGAGTTCGCCCGAGCGGATCAGCCCGACGGCGATGCCTTCCAGCGCGAATTCCGCGCTGCCGGCCTTGACGAAGATGTTTTCGTAATCCGGGTTCTCCGCGATCAGCTCGAGACCGCCCGGCCGGCGCATCAGGCGCTTGACCGTGACGTCGTCGCCGAGACGCGCGACGATGATCTGGCCGTCCTTCGCTTCCGTGCGCTTCTGCACGGCGAGGAGGTCGCCATCGAGGATGCCGGCATCGCGCATCGACAGGCCGCGTACTTTCAGCAGGTAGTCGGGCTTGCTGGAGAACAGCGCGGGATCGCACGCGTAATGCTGCGAGATGTGCTCCTGCGCGAGGATCGGGCTACCGGCTGCCACGCGGCCGACGAGCGGCAGCGACAGCTGCATCAGGCCGGCGTGCGGCAGCGTGAACTGGTGCGGGGCATCCTCGATGCCGAGCAGGCGGATGCCGCGCGACGCGCCGGCGGCCAGCTCGATCACCCCTTTGCGCGCCAGCGCGCGCAGGTGCTCCTCGGCCGCATTCGGCGAGCTGAAGCCCAGTTCGGCCGCGATCTCGGCACGGGTGGGCGGGAATCCGGAGCGCTCGATCGCGCGACGGATCAAGTCGAACACTTGCTGCTGACGGGCGGTGAGTTTGGTCATGGCTTAACTGTATGGATAGACAGTGAGCTGTATTTTTATACAGTAGTTCGGGAATTTCAAGTGTTACGTGAGGTTCGACGCGATCACGCCGGTTCCGGCGTGATTTTGCGACGCCAGGACGCCGGTTCATCTGCCGCAACCGTCCATCCCGTCTGCGTTAGCACTTTTGAGTATTAAAAAATGAAGAACGATTATTTTTAATCATGTAACCCGTTCGTTAGACTGGCCCGACATCGCAATACCGACAACACTGGAGAACCAAGGATGGGCAAGCGCAATACGGGGCTGGTGGGCGGAGTGGGCCGCCTGATCGCAACACTCGCGCTGGGCGCGGCGGCGGCACTGGGCATCGCGACGCACGCCCAGGCCGATACGACCTTCCTGAACGTGTCGTACGACCCGACGCGCGAGTTGTATCAGGACTTCAACCAGGCGTTCGGCAAGGAGTGGAAGGCGAAGACGGGCGAGACCGTCAACTTCAAGCAGTCGCACGGCGGTTCGGGCGCGCAGGCGCGCTCGGTGCTCGACGGCTTGCAGGCCGACGTCGTCACGCTGGCGCTTGCGTACGACATCGACGCGCTCGCGAACAAGGGGCTCGTCAACAAGGACTGGCAGAAGCGCCTGCCCGACAACGCGTCGCCGTACACGTCGACGATCGTGTTCCTGGTACGCAAGGGCAATCCGAAGGGGATCAAGGACTGGGACGACCTGACCAAGCCGGGCATCTCGATCGTCACACCGAATCCGAAGACGTCGGGCGGCGCGCGCTGGAACTACCTGGCCGCATGGGCGTACGCGGTGCACAAGCCGGGCGGCAACGAGCAGACGGCGAAGGAATTCGTCACGAAGCTCTACAAGAACGCGGGCGTGCTCGATTCGGGCGCGCGCGGCGCGACCACGAGCTTCGTGCAGCGCGGGATCGGCGACGTGCTGATCGCATGGGAAAACGAGGCATTCCTGTCGGTCAAGGAATTCGGCACCGACAAGTTCGAGATCGTCGTGCCGTCGGTGAGCATCCTGGCCGAGCCGCCCGTCGCGGTGGTCGACAAGGTGGTCGACAAGAAGGGCACGCGCAAGCTGGCCGACGCATACCTGAACTTCCTGTACAGCCCGCAGGGCCAGGAGATCGCGGCGCGCAACTACTACCGGCCGCGTTCGAAGAACGTACCGGCAGAGCTGACGAAGCAGTTCCCGAAGCTGAAGCTGTACACGGTCGACGATACCTTCGGCGGCTGGACGAATGCGCAGAAGACGCATTTCGCGGACGGCGGCGTGTTCGATTCGATCTACAAGCCGCAGTAACGCCATAACGACAGCGGCGCGCCACGACAGCGCGCCGCATCCCCGACCGCCCGCCGGCGCGATGCATCGCGCCGGCGTTTGCGTCGGACCCATGAGCAGCATCGACCCAGCAAGAGCATCCGATGACGACGTACACCTTTCGCAAGCCGAGCGCGCTGCCCGGTTTCGGCGTGACGCTAGGCATCACGGTGGCCTATTTGAGCCTCGTGGTGCTGATACCGCTCGCCGCCACGTTCCTGAAGACCGCGACGCTGTCGTGGGACCAGTTCGTCACCGCCGTCACGTCGCCGCGCGTGCTCGCGTCGTACCGGCTGACGTTCTCGGCCGCGCTCGGCGGCGCGCTGATCAATGCCGTGTTCGGCTTTCTCGTCGCGTGGGTGCTCGTGCGCTACACGTTTCCGTTCAAGCGCCTCATCGATGCGATCGTCGACCTGCCGTTCGCGCTGCCGACGTCGGTTGCCGGCATTTCGCTCGCGGCCGT
Organism: Burkholderia puraquae; assembly: GCF_002099195.1. Taxonomy (GTDB): domain Bacteria; phylum Pseudomonadota; class Gammaproteobacteria; order Burkholderiales; family Burkholderiaceae; genus Burkholderia; species Burkholderia puraquae. The sequence goes on from NZ_NBYX01000004.1 coordinate 140,231, forward strand.
GTACGCGACCAACGGCTGGGTCGGCCAGTATCTCGCGCCGCTCGGCATCAAGATCGCGTTCACGCCGGCCGGCGTGCTGGTCGCGCTGACCTTCATCGGGCTGCCGTTCGTCGTGCGCACGGTGCAGCCGGTGCTCGAGGATTTCGAGCGCGAGCAGGAAGAGGCCGCCGCGTGCCTCGGCGCGTCGCGCTGGCTGACGTTCCGCCGCGTCGTGCTGCCGGCCGTGCTGCCGGCGCTTCTTACCGGGTTCGCGCTCGCGTTCGCGCGCGCGCTCGGCGAATACGGCTCGGTGATCTTCATCGCCGGCAACGTGCCGATGAAATCAGAGATCACGTCGCTGCTCATCATCACGAAGCTCGAGCAGTACGACTACGCGGGCGCGACCGCGCTCGCGGTCGTGATGCTCGTCGTGTCGTTCCTGATGCTGCTGCTGATCAACACGTTGCAGTGGTACCTGCAGCGCCGCACGAGCAAGGGCGCGAGCGGCCCCGCGCCCGCCACCGTCGTCGCCACCGCAGCAGGAGGCCAGCAATGAGCCAGGAGGCCACCGTCGTGCTGAAAACCCCGTCTGCGGCCGCGCAAGGGCGTGCCGCGAAGCGGCTCGACCCCGTCAGCGAGTCGCGCGTCGTGCGCTGGCTGCTCACGGGCATCGCGCTGGCGTTCCTCGCGTTCTTCCTCGTCGTGCCGCTCGCCGCGGTGTTCGTCGAGGCGCTGCGCAAGGGCGTCGGCTTCTATCTCGAATCGCTGGCCGATCCCGATGCGTGGTCGGCGATCAAGCTGACGCTGACCGTCGCCGCGATCGCGGTGCCGCTGAACCTCGTGTTCGGCGTGTGCGCATCGTGGGCGATCGCGAAATTCGAATTCCGCGGCAAGGCGCTGCTGACGACGCTGATCGACCTGCCGTTCTCGGTGTCGCCGGTGATCTCGGGCCTCGTGTACGTGCTGCTGTTCGGCGCGCAGGGCTGGCTCGGGCCATGGCTGCAGGCGCACGACGTGCAGATCATCTTCGCGGTGCCGGGCATTGTGCTCGCGACGATCTTCGTCACGTTCCCGTTCGTCGCGCGCGAACTGATTCCGCTGATGCAGGCGCAAGGCACCGACGAGGAAGAAGCCGCGCGCGTGCTCGGTGCATCGGGCTGGCAGATCTTTCGCCGCGTGACGCTGCCGAACGTGAAGTGGGGCCTGCTGTACGGCGTGATCCTGTGCAACGCGCGCGCGATGGGCGAGTTCGGCGCGGTGTCGGTCGTATCCGGCCACATCCGCGGCGTGACCGACACGATGCCGCTGCACGTCGAGATCCTGTACAACGAATACAACTTCGCGGCGGCGTTCGCGGTGGCGTCGGTGCTGGCGCTGCTCGCGCTTGTCACGCTCGCATTGAAGCTGCTCGCCGAGCGCCACCTTGCCGCCGAACTGGCCGGCACGCGTGACGTTGCTCCCGCACATGCCGGCCCCGTCGCCGCCGTTTCGTCGAAATCGTAAAGAGGCAACCAGAATGGGTATCACCGTCCGTAACCTTCAGAAGCGCTTCGGCGATTTCACGGCACTCGACAACGTATCGCTCGACTTCCCGCCCGGCGAACTGGTCGCGCTGCTCGGGCCGTCCGGCTGCGGCAAGACCACGCTGCTGCGCGTGATCGCGGGCCTCGAGCACGCGGATGCCGGCCAGGTCGTGCTGCAGGGGCTCGACGTCGAGTCGGTCGGCGCACGCGACCGTCAGGTCGGTTTCGTGTTCCAGCACTACGCACTGTTTCGCCACATGACGGTCTTCGAGAACGTCGCGTTCGGGTTGCGCGTGAAGCCGCGCCGCGAGCGGCCGTCGGAAAGCGCGATCCGCGACAAGGTGCACGAGTTGCTGAAGCTCGTGCAGCTCGACTGGCTCGCGCAGCGCTATCCGTCCGAGCTGTCGGGCGGCCAGCGCCAGCGCATCGCGCTCGCCCGCGCACTCGCGGTCGAGCCGAAGGTGCTGCTGCTCGACGAGCCGTTCGGCGCGCTCGATGCGAAGGTTCGCAAGGAACTGCGCGGCTGGCTGCGGCGCCTGCACGACGACCTGCACATCTCGACGATCTTCGTCACGCACGACCAGGAGGAGGCGCTGGAAGTCGCGGATCGCATCGTCGTGCTGAACCGCGGCCACGTCGAGCAGGTCGGCAGCCCGCAGGACGTCTACGATCATCCGCAGAGCGCGTTCGTCTACGAGTTCCTGGGCGCGGCCAACCGGCTGCCGGGCACGGTCGCCGGGCGCGGCTTCGTGGCCGAGGGCGCGGCCGCGCCGATCGAGGTCGACGCCGATTTCGCGGGCCCCGCGAATGCATACGTGCGGCCGCACGACCTGCAGCTCTGGCCGGTGGGCGAAGGGCACCGCGACGGCATCGCGGTGGACGTGCGTCGCGTGATCCCGCTCGGCGGTTCGGTGCGTGTGGAACTCGAGGCGCGCGCAGGCGGCGCGCTCGAGGCGGAACTCGATCGCGATGCATGGCGTGCGTTGTCGCTGCAGGTCGGTGATGGCGCGACCGCCGTGCCGCGCGCAGTGCGGGTGTTTCCTGCGCGTTGACGCCAGAATGCAGGGCAGGGGCGGAAATTGCTCCGATTCAACAATCAAACAACGACAGCCTAAGAGGCATACCCATGAATTTTCAGCAATTGCGGTTCGTGCGCGAAGCGGTGCGCCAGAACATGAACCTGACGGAAGTCGCGAACGTGCTGTACACGTCGCAGTCGGGCGTGTCGAAGCAGATCAAGGATCTCGAGGATGAACTGGGCGTCGACATCTTCATCCGGCGCGGCAAGCGGCTGACGGGGCTCACGGAGCCCGGCAAGGCCGTGCACCAGTTGATCGAGCGGATGCTGCTCGACGCCGAGAACCTGCGCCGCGTCGCGCGCCAGTTCGCCGATCAGGACAGCGGCCACCTCGTCGTCGCGACCACGCACACGCAGGCACGCTACGCACTGCCGAAGGTGATCCGGCAGTTCACCGACGTGTTCCCGAAGGTGCATCTCGCGCTGCGCCAGGGCAGCCCGCAGCAGATCGCGCAGATGATCCTGAACGGCGAGGCCGATCTCGGCATCTCGACCGAGGCGCTCGACCGCTATCCCGACATCGTCACGTTCCCGTGCTATTCGTGGCATCACACGGTCGTCGTGCCGAAGGGCCATCCGCTCGTCGGCCGCGAGAACCTGACGCTCGAGGAAATCGCCGAGTACCCGATCATCACGTACGACCAGGACTTCACGGGCCGCTCGCACATCGACCAGGCGTTCACGCAGGCGGGTGCCGTGCCCGACGTCGTACTGACCGCGATCGACGCGGACGTGATCAAGACGTATGTCGAACTCGGAATGGGGATCGGCGTCGTCGCGGCGATGGCCTACGATCCGCAGCGCGATACAGGGCTCGTCGCACTCGATACGCAGCACCTGTTCGAGGCGAGCACGACGCGAGTCGGGCTGCGCAAGGGCGCGTTCCTGCGTGCGTATGCGTACCGGCTGATCGAGATGTTCGCGCCGCACCTGAACGAAGCGGAAATCGCAGGACTGTTGCGCGAAGCCGTTTGACGGCAGCGTGTCGCGCACCGTTGCCGCGGATGGCGCGACGTACGTGCACGGGATGGCATGCATCGGGCGGCGGCAGGCAATCTGCCGCCGTCATGGTTATCCGGTTGATCGACGCATCGACCGCAATCGCGGTTTCCCATCCGATTCTTCGCCGCACGCGGCGAACGACATGTGTTCGCTTGCCAGCACAACCACCAGAACAAGACGGCCCGCTTGAACGCCCCGTTTCGGTTTCGGCCATCCCGCCATACCGGACGATCTGTTGCCCGGCCATTGTGATTCAATCGGGTGAATGCTCGATGACGAGCATTCATGCTGCACGTTGCCCGCCATCCTGACCGGCCGGTCCCGCACCAGCGGCGCGACGTCGGGACGAAGTGCGGAAAGCCAAGCCGGCAGGCCGTCCGCATTCACAAAACAATGCGCGCGGATTGCCCGTTCCGACACACTCGGAGACCTATCGCGCAGCACGCGACACGCGTGACGACGAGGTAAACAATGAATCTGAAAGGGTTTCTCTTTTCCTTCGAAGGCCGGATCGGGCGCCTGCCGTGGTGGATCTACGCGCTGGCTTCCACGGTGCTCGGCGCGATGTTCGATGCGGGTTCCCGCGGCGCGCCGGAAGACGATCTGCCGCTGCTGGCGATGCCGGTCCTCGTCGCCATTGCGATCGTCGCGGTGTGGTCGTCGATTGCGGTCGGCGTGAAGCGGCTGCACGACATCGACAAGTCGGGATGGTGGATGCTGTTGCTGTTCGTGCCGATCGTCGGCGCCCTCGCGTTATTCGTGATGAATGGCTTCATCGCCGGTACGCCGCATGCGAACCGATTCGGCGAGCCGCCGTCGGCGGATGAAGATGAGCCGGCGCCGCAGGATCCGGCGTGACGCGCGCTCCGAATAAACCCTTAAATATTGATCAGACAGGTTGCGCGCCGAGGCGAATCGGTACAGCATAGCCTTCACTCCGCCGGCGTCCCGCCGGCGGAGGCGCGTAAACGACAGCACGCGCCAGGCAGTCGGCCGTCTGCCTCGCTTCCATTCCGTGGTACCGACAGCAGCATCGATGGCCATTGCCCGGGTAGTGTGGCGCAAACGTTTGCTCACATTAAAACAACAGTCAAACAATAATCCGGCCCTTGGGGCCAGTCGCCAGGAGATGTGTATGAATGTCCTCTTTCGCCGTCGCTTCCTGACCGCCGCGCTCGCTGCCGTGGCGGTCGCCGCCGCACCGGCCGTCCACGCGCAATCTACGGCCAAGCCGAAGGTCGCGCTCGTGATGAAGTCGCTCGCCAACGAGTTCTTCCTGACGATGGAAACGGGGGCGAAGGAATACCAGAAACACAACGCGAGCCAGTTCGACCTGATCACCAACGGCATCAAGGACGAGACCGACACCGCGAACCAGATCCGCATCGTCGAGCAGATGATCGTGTCGAAGGTCGATGCGATCGTGCTCGCGCCGGCCGATTCGAAGGCGCTCGTGCCGGTCGTGAAGAAGGCGGCCGACGCGGGCATCATCGTCGTGAACATCGACAACCGGCTCGACGCCGACGTGCTGAAGTCGAAGAACCTGAACGTCCCGTTCGTCGGCCCGGACAACCGCAAGGGCGCGCGCAAGATCGGCGATTACCTCGCGAAGCGGCTGAAGGCGGGCGACCAGGTCGGCATCGTCGAAGGCGTGTCGACGACGACCAATGCGCAGCAGCGTACGGCCGGCTTCCAGGACGCGATGAAGGCGGGCGGGATGAAGGTCGTGTCGGTGCAGTCCGGCGAATGGGAGATCGACAAGGGCAATGCGGTCGCTGCCGCGATGCTCAACGAATACCCGAACCTGAAGGCGCTGTTGTGCGGCAACGACAACATGGCGATCGGCGCCGTGTCGGCCGTGCGCGCGGCCGGCAAGCAGGGCAAGGTGCTCGTGGTCGGCTACGACAACATCAACGCGATCAAGCCGATGCTGAAGGACGGCCGCGTGCTCGCGACCGCCGATCAGTACGCGGCGAAGCAGGCCGTGTTCGGCATCGACACGGCGCTCAAGGCGATCGCCGAGCACCGCAAGCAGGCCGACATGTCGGGCGTGGTCGAGACGCCGGTGGATCTCGTGACGAAGTGACGCAACTCCGATGCGGCCGCCGCCCTCAAGAATCTGGCGTGGCGGCCGTTATCCGGAGTGAGCGCGATCACGGCCACTGCATGCACATGCACTTGTGAGCGTCACACCCGCGCGCCGCGTGCGCGCGGCCGCAACCAGGATCGCGATGGACCCGACTTCCCAACCCTCCCGCGCAGCCGCTCCCGTGCTGTCCGTATCCGGCATCGGCAAGACCTATGCCGAACCCGTGCTCGCCGACGTCACGCTGACGCTCGAGCCGGGTCACGCGCTTGCGTTGACGGGCGAGAACGGCGCGGGCAAGAGCACGCTGTCGAAGATCATCGGCGGGCTCGTCGAACCGACCGCCGGCACGATGCAGCTCGGCGGCCAGCCGTATGCGCCGGCGAGCCGGACGCAGGCCGAAGCGCTCGGCGTGCGCATGGTGATGCAGGAGCTGAACCTGCTGCCGACCCTGACGGTCGCCGAAAACCTGTTCCTGAACCGCCTGCCGCGACGCTTCGGGATCATCGATCGCGCGCGGCTGCGCGACGATGCGCGGGCCGCGATGGCGCAGGTCGGGCTCGACATGGTCGATCCCGACACGCCGGTGGGCGCGCTCGGTATCGGCCACCAGCAGATGGTCGAGATCGCGCGCAACCTGATCGGCGATTGCCGCGTGCTGATTCTCGACGAACCGACCGCGATGCTGACCGCGCGCGAAGTCGAGCTGCTGTTCGAGCAGATCGACCGGCTGAAGGCACGCGGGGTCGCGATCATCTATATTTCGCACCGGCTCGAGGAGCTCGCGCGTGTCGCCGAGCGCGTCGCGGTGCTGCGCGACGGCCGGCTCGTCCACGCGGGCGACATGGCGGCGACGACATCCGACGGGCTCGTCACGCTGATGGTCGGGCGTGAGCTCGGCGAGCACATCGATCTCGGCGAGCGCCATATCGGCGCGCCGCGGCTCGTCGCGTCGGGCCTGAGTCGCGGCGCGGCGGTGCGCGATGTGTCGCTCGAGGTGCGTGCGGGCGAGATCTTCGGCATCTCGGGGCTGATCGGCGCGGGGCGTACCGAGCTGCTGCGGCTGATCTACGGCGCGGATGCACCGGACGCGGGGACGATCGCGGTCGGCCAGCCGCCGAAGCCGGTGCGGATCGGTTCGCCGGTCGAGGCGGTGAAGCACGGCATCGCGCTGATCACCGAGGATCGCAAGGGCGAAGGGCTGCTGCTGACGCAGTCGATCACCGCGAACGTGTCGCTCGGCCAGCTCGACCGGCTCGCGCGCGGCGGGATCGTCGACCGCGCGCGTGAAACGGCGCTCGCCGAGCAGCAGATCGACGCGCTGCGGATCCGCACGCACGGCGCGACGCAGGCAGTCGGCGAGCTGTCGGGCGGCAACCAGCAGAAGGTCGTGATCGGCCGCTGGCTCGCGCGCGACATGAGCGTGTTGCTGTTCGACGAGCCGACGCGCGGGATCGACGTCGGCGCGAAGTTCGAGATCTACACTTTGATGGGCGCGCTTGCGCGCGAAGGCCGCGCGCTGGTCGTCGTGTCGAGCGACCTGCGCGAGCTGATGCTGATCTGCGACCGGATCGGCGTGATGTCGGCCGGCCGCATGACCGCCGTGTTCGAGCGCGGCAACTGGACCCAGGATGCGCTGCTGGCCGCGGCGTTCGCCGGCTTCGGCCGCGAGACGCCGCCGGGCGGCGCGCAACATCCGGACGCGGGGCAGGCGCCAGGCGCCGCCCCCGGCACTTCGAATACAGGACGACATCCATGACCCAGCCTCCCGTAACCCCGACCGACGCAGGCGCGCAGCAGGACGTGACGGGGCGCCGTGCGCGCACGCTGTCCGGCACGCGGCTCGGCCTGTCGAACTATCTCGGGCTCGCCGGTGCGCTCGCCGCGATGGTCGTGCTGTTTTCGACGCTGAGTTCGCATTTCCTGACCTACGATACGTTCAGCACGATCGCGAACCAGATTCCCGATCTCGTCGTGATGTCGGTCGGAATGACCTTCGTGCTGATCATTGCCGGGATCGACCTGTCGGTCGGCTCGGTGCTCGCGCTGGCCGCGTCGATGGTCAGCGTCGCCGCGCTGAAATGGCAGTGGGGGCCGCTGCCGGCCGCGCTGATCGGCATCGCGGTCGCGACCGTCACGGGTGCGCTGACGGGCGCGGTCACGGTCGGCTGGCGGATCCCGTCGTTCATCGTGTCGCTCGGCGTGCTGGAGGCTGCGCGCGGCCTCGCGTACCAGCTGACGAATTCGCGCACGGCCTATATCGGCGATGCGTTCGATTTCCTGTCGAACCCGATCGCGCTCGGCATCTCGCCGGCGTTCCTGATCGCGGTCGCGGTGATGATCGCGGCCCAGTTCGTGCTGACGCGCACCGTGTTCGGACGCTATCTCGTCGGGATCGGCACGAACGAGGAAGCCGTCCGACTTGCGGGGGTTAACCCGAGGCCGTATAAAATTCTCGTATTCGCACTGATGGGCGCGCTCGCGGGGCTCGCCTCGCTGTTCCAGATTTCGCGGCTCGAGGCGGCCGACCCGAACGCGGGCGTCGGCCTCGAACTGCAGGTGATCGCCGCCGTCGTGATCGGCGGCACGAGCCTGATGGGCGGGCGCGGCTCGGTGATCAGCACGTTCTTTGGCGTGTTGATCATCTCCGTGCTGGCCGCGGGGCTGGCGCAGATCGGCGCGAACGAGCCGACGAAACGGATCATCACCGGCGCGGTGATCGTGGTGGCGGTCGTGCTCGATACGTATCGCAGCCGGCGCACGGGCGTGCGGTAGAAAGACAGACAGAACAGACCAGAGAGAAACGGGAAATGGCGACGATCAAGGATGTGGCAGCCATGGCGGGCGTGTCGTTTACGACCGTCTCGCACGTGGTGAACAATTCGCGGCCAGTGTCCGCGGATGTGCGCGCGAAGGTCGAGGGCGCAATTCGCGAGTTGAATTACGTGCCGTCGGCCGTGGCGCGCTCGCTGAAGGCACGTGCGACGGCGACCATCGGCCTCGTCGTGCCGAACAGCACGAATCCGTACTTCGCGGAGCTTGCACGCGGCATCGAGGATCAATGCGCGGCCAACGGCTATTGCGTGTTCTTCTGCAACTCGGACGACGATCCCGTGAAGCAGCGCAACTACCTGCGCGTGCTGCAGGAAAAGCGCATCGACGGGCTGATCGTCGCATCGGCGGGCGAGGATGCGGTACTTGCGCAGACGCTTGCGGACATCCATGCGCCGCTCGTCGTCGTCGACCGCAACATCGAGGGGCTCGCGGCCGATCTCGTGCAGATCGACCACGAGCGCGGCGCATACCTGGCGACGCGCCACCTGCTCGAACTCGGGCACGCGAAGATCGGTTGCATCACGGGGCCGACCGACACGGCAGTGAGCGCGATGCGCGTGCACGGCTTCATCCGCGCGATGGCCGAGCGCGGTGTCGATATCGTGCCGGGCGCGATTGCCGAAAGCGACTTCTCGTGCCTCGGCGGCTATCACGCGGCGTCGCGGCTGTTCGAATCGGTGCGGCCGAGTGCGATCTTCGCGGGCAACGACCTGATGGGCGTCGGCGCACTGCGCGCGGCGGCCGAGCGCGGGATGCGCGTGCCCGACGACTGTTCGATCATCGGGTTCGACGACATCGAATTTTCCCGCTACACGTATCCGGCACTGTCGACGGTCGGCCAGTCGGTGCGCGCGCTCGGCGAAATGGCCGCGCAGACGCTGATCGAGCGGATCGGCGGCGGCTCGACCGCCGTGCCGAGCCGCCGGCGTGTCGTGTCGCCGCGCCTCGTGCTGCGTGAATCGACGGCGGTCTACCGCGAGCCGCCGGCGTCCGGCGGTCGTGCATGACGGCGCCCGCAGCAAGCGCCGGCCGCGTGACGGTGGTCGGCAGCCTCAACATGGATCTCGTCGTCCGCGCGCCGCGTCTGCCCTTGCCGGGCGAAACGCTCGCCGGTCATGCGTTCGCGCAGGCGGCGGGCGGCAAGGGCGGCAACCAGGCCGTCGCGGCCGCGCGGCTGGGCGCGCAGGTCGCGATGATCGGCTGCGTCGGCGCGGATGCGCACGGCGCGGCACTGCGCGCGGGCCTCGAAACCGAAGGGATCGACTGCGCGGGGCTCGCGACGAGCGCGTCGGCGTCGACCGGTGTCGCGCTGATCGTCGTCGACGATGCGAGCCAGAACGCGATCGTGATCGTCGCAGGCGGCAACGGCGAGGTCACGACCGAAACGATCGCACGGCACGAGGCCGCACTGGCGACGGCCGACGTGCTGATCTGCCAGCTCGAGACGCCGCCGGACGCGGTGTTCGCGGCGCTGTCGGCCGGGCGCCGGCTCGGCCGCACGGTGGTGCTCAATCCGGCCCCGGCCGTCGCACCGTTGCCGGATGGCTGGCTGCCGCTCGTCGATTACCTGATCCCGAACGAGGTCGAGGCGGCCGCGCTGACCGCGCTGCCGGTGCGCGACCCGGTGGAGGCGGAAGCCGCCGCGCGCGTGCTGCAGGCAGGCGGCGCGCGCAACGTGCTGGTCACGCTGGGCGCGCGCGGCGTGCTTGCGCTGACGGCCGATGGCGCCGCCCGGCACTATCCGGCGCCGGCGGTGCAGGCCGTCGACACGACAGCGGCCGGAGATACCTTCATCGGCGGCTTTTCCGCGCGGCTTGCGGCCGGCGCGGACGTCGACACGGCCATCCGCTTCGCACAACGCGCAGCGGCACTGTCGGTCACGCGCGCGGGCGCGCAGCCGTCGATTCCAACCCTTGCCGAACTGGCCGGATAGGGCCGGATCACGCATCGCGGCCGGTTCGTCGCCAACGACGGCCGGCCGCGTGTTGGTGACGCTCGCCGGCAGCGGCGATCCCGCCATCGCGTTGCTTCTCGTACACGTCGAGGCGTGCATTATTTGTTCAGCAATTTGTAATAAACAGACGAATAATTCGAAAAAATAACGTAAACACCATCAAGTTGTGCTGTGCGTGGTCGTAAATGCATCAGGTGAAGCAATGCTTCGAAGCGACGGGCCTGTCCCGTCCATCACGACGCAACACAGGAAGGATGATGGTGTTCAAAAACCTGACGATTCGTGCGCGCATCGGTTTCACGATGGCGTTTCTGGCGGTGCTCCTGGGGGTGATCGGCGGGCTCGGCGTGTACGGAATGACACGCGCGAACGACACGACGCGCGATATGTTCACGAACCTGATGCCCAGCGCGGTCGACGTCTCGGTGGCCGAGATCTACGCTGCACGTGAGCGCCTGGCGCTCGACCGTGCGGCGCTCCTGGCCAGCACGCCGGACGCGGCGGCGGCCGTCGAGCGAAGCCGCGCGATGCGCGCGCAGTCCGACACGTGGTGGCAGAAGTACCTCGCGTTGCCGCGCGGCCCGGAGGAAGACCGGCTCGCACAGGACGTCGCCGCGAAGCGGCAGGCATTGCAGCGCGAGTGCGATGCGTTCGCGAGTGTGATCGGGGCGAATCAGGCCGACCGGATCGGCGACGGCGCGAAGCAGCTCCAGGCACGCTACAACGACCTCGCGATGGCGAGCGAGGCGCTGCGCAACTTCCAGTTCACTGATGGGCAAACCAGCTTCGATCACGCGGAATCGGTGTACGACACGCTGCGCGTACTGGCGATCGTCGCGCTGGTGGCCGGCTTCGGCGCCGCGGTGGTGTCGTGGCTGACGCTGAGCCGCGCGATCGGCCGCCCGATTGCCGACGCGCTCGCGCATTTCGACGCGATTGCCGCCGGCGACCTGCGCCGGCCGATCGTCGTGGACCGGCATGACGAGATGGGCCAGCTTCTCGAAGGCCTCGGCAAGATGCAGCGCGGGCTTGTCGACACGGTGCGCACCGTGCGGGGCGGCAGCGAGTCGATCGCGACCGCGGCGCGCCAGATTGCGGCCGGCAACATCGACCTGTCGTCGCGCACCGAGGAGCAGGCCGCGGCGCTGCAGGAAACCGCGTCGAGCATGGAGCAGCTGACCGGCACCGTGAAACAGAACGCGGACAATGCACGCCAGGCCAGTTCGCTGGCTGCGAATGCGTCGGAGATTGCAAACAAGGGCAATACGGTGGTCGGCCAGGTGGTCGGCACGATGGGCGAGATCAACGACAGCTCGGCGAAGATCGCGGACATCATCGCGATCATCGAGGGAATCGCGTTCCAGACCAACATTCTTGCGCTGAATGCAGCCGTCGAAGCCGCGCGGGCAGGCGAGGAAGGCCGCGGTTTCGCGGTCGTCGCGGGCGAGGTGCGCAGCCTGGCCCAGCGTTCGTCGACCGCCGCCAAGGAGATCAAGGTGCTGATCGACGCGTCGGTGGAGCGCATCCGGTCGGGTTCCACGCTGGTCGACGAAGCAGGGCGCACGATGAGCGACGTGATCAGCGCTGTGCAGCGCGTGACGGACATCATGGGCGAGATCGCGGCGGCGTCCGAGGAGCAGAGCGGCGGGATCGACCAGGTGGCGCGCGCGGTCGCGCAGATGGACGAGGTCACGCAGCAGAATGCGGCGCTCGTCGAGGAAGCCGCGGCCGCCGCGCAATCGCTCGACGAACAGGCCGGGCGCCTGCGCGAAACGGCAGCGGTGTTCCAGCTCGACGACGACACGTCGCGCTCGGGCGCCGCGGCTCCGGTTCCGGCGGCGGTGCGTCACGCGCCGCGCGCGCCGTCGGCAGCGGTTGCCGTGCCCGTTCAGGCAGCTGCGCGCGACGATCGCGATGCACCGCCGAAGCGCGCGGCCGCGGCGGCGCCGGTGCGCAAGCCCGTCGCGGCCTCTGCTGCGCCGGCGCAGACTGCCGCCACCGCTGACGCGGACGACTGGGAAACCTTCTGATTCGCGCTCGCCGCGCATCTATCCCCATTTGGTGACGAACGACGCCCGCGACATGCGGGCGTCGTCGTTTCGGCGGCGGAGAAATGTGACAGGCGATGTGCGCGAACGACGATCGTGCATCGCCGCGTGCATCGCGTGACCTGCATCGACGGATGCGTGCACGGGTGCAGGTGCAGTTCCCGCATCGGCTGTACGGGTATCTCCGTAGGGGCGCTGCGAAAAAAATTTGTAACGGCGTGCGTAACGTGTCGTCGCATACGGCCGCTCGAACGTATAGGTATGAAGGGGAGAAGTGACGACGTCGGATGTGTCCAACGCACAAGATGTTCCGTCGTTCGACGAGACGTGACGGATGCAGTTTCTGCGGCTCGGGAGATCGATTGTAAAACGACGAAATGTGTTGTCCAAGCGGTGTTGTCGAGAATGACGAACTTCATACGAAGAGTTCGTGAAAAAAAATAAGAAAGGGTTTAGGATGAATTCGAACGCGCTTGCTTCTGCGCAGTCGTACGAAGGCAGGCAAGTCTTCAGACTCAGGCGAGGGAGGTAGCATGGATATTTACAGCAGCTTCGCGAACCGCTTCGAAAAAACGCGAGAGGAAGAGCTCTCGCTGGAGGAGTATCTCGCGCTCTGCAAGAACGATCCATCCGCGTACGCGACGGCTGGTGAACGCATGCTGGCAGCAATCGGGGAACCTGAACACATCGATACCCGCAACGAGCCGCGCCTGTCGCGGATCTTTGCGAACAAGGTCATCAAGGTCTATCCCGCCTTCCGTGAGTTCTACGGAATGGAGGAGGTGATCGAGCAGGTGGTCGCCTATTTCCGCCACGCTGCGCAAGGGCTCGAAGAGAAGAAGCAGATCCTCTATCTGCTTGGCCCGGTGGGCGGCGGGAAGTCGTCGATCGCCGAGCGCCTGAAGCAACTGATGGAGCGCGTGCCGTTCTATTCGCTGAAGGGCTCGCCCGTCAACGAATCGCCGCTCGGGCTGTTCGACTACGACGAAGACGGCCCGATCCTCGAGGAACAGTACGGCATTCCGCGCCGCTATCTGAAGAACATCCTGAGTCCGTGGGCCGTCAAGCGGCTGCACGAATACAACGGCGACATCCGCCAGTTCCGCGTGGTGCGCCGCTATCCGTCGATCCTGCGGCAGGTCGGCATCGCGAAGACGGAGCCGGGCGACGAGAACAACCAGGACATCTCGTCGCTGGTCGGCAAGGTCGATATCCGCAAGCTCGAACAGTACGCACAGGACGATGCCGACGCATACAGCTACTCGGGTGGCCTGTGCCTCGCGAACCAGGGCCTGCTCGAGTTCGTCGAAATGTTCAAGGCGCCGATCAAGGTGCTGCACCCGCTGCTCACCGCCACGCAGGAAGGCAACTTCAAGGGCACCGAGGGCTTCGGCGCGATTCCGTTCGACGGGATCATCCTCGCGCACTCGAACGAGTCGGAGTGGAAGGCGTTCCGCAACAACCGCAACAACGAGGCACTGCTCGACCGGATCTTCGTCGTGAAGGTGCCGTACTGCCTGCGCGTATCGGAAGAGACCAAGATCTACGAGAAGCTGATCCGCAACTCGTCGCTGGCCGAGGCCGTCTGCGCGCCGGGCACGCTGAAGATGATGTCGCAGTTCTCGGTGCTGTCGCGCCTGCACGAGCCGGAGAATTCGAGCCTGTTCTCGAAGATGCAGGTGTATGACGGCGAAAACCTCAAGGACACCGATCCGAAGGCGAAGTCGTACCAGGAATACCGCGACTACGCGGGCGTGGACGAAGGGATGACGGGCGTGTCGACACGCTTCGCGTTCAAGATCCTGTCGCGCGTGTTCAACTTCGATTCGAGCGAGGTCGCGGCCAACCCCGTGCACCTGATGTACGTGCTCGAACAGCAGATCGAACGCGAGCAGTTCCCGCCGGAAACCGAGCAGAAGTACCTGTCCTTCGTGAAGGACGTGCTCGCGTCGCGCTACGCGGAATTCATCGGCAAGGAGATCCAGACGGCCTACCTCGAGTCGTATTCGGAGTACGGCCAGAACATCTTCGATCGCTACGTCACGTATGCGGATTTCTGGATCCAGGATCAGGAATTCCGCGACCACGACACGGGCGAGAGCTTCGACCGCGCCGCGCTGAACGCGGAGCTGGAGAAGATCGAGAAGCCGGCCGGCATCAGTAATCCGAAGGATTACCGCAACGAGATCGTGAACTTCGTGTTGCGTGCACGGGCGGCGAATGCCGGCAAGAACCCCGTGTGGACGAGCTACGAGAAGTTGCGCGTCGTGATCGAGAAGAAGATGTTCTCGAACACCGAGGAACTGTTGCCGGTGATTTCGTTCAACGCAAAGGGTTCGGCGGAGGAACAGCGCAAGCATGAGGACTTTGTGAACCGGATGGTCGCGAAGGGCTATACGCCGAAGCAGGTGAGGCTGCTTTGCGACTGGTACCTGCGCGTGCGCAAGTCGTCATGATGCGCGCGGTACCGCGCCCGTACGGCGTCGCCGTACGGGTGTTTTCAGAGACGCCGCCCGCATGACGGGATACGGCATGTGCGGCGAGCGTCCCGGCATATCGACTTTCGAGCGGGAGACCGGGAGTGCTTCATCAAATCATCGACCGCAGGCTGGCCGGCAAGAACAAGAGTATCGCCAACCGCGAACGCTTTCTGCGTCGCGTCAAGAACTACATTCGTCGTGCCGTGTCCGACGCGGTGCGCGACCGTAGCATCAAGGATATCCAGAGCACGCAGAGCATCACGATCCCGCGCAAGGACATCGCGGAGCCGAATTTTCGGCACGCCCCTGGCGGGCGTCGTGAATACGTGCACCCCGGCAACGAGGACTACGTGCGCGGCGACAAGATCCCGCGTCCGCAGGGCGGCTCGGGTGGCGGAGGCAGTCAGGCGAGCAACGAGGGCGAAGGGCAGGACGACTTCGTGTTCGAGTTGTCGCGCGACGAGTTCATGCAGTATTTCTTCGACGATCTCGAGCTGCCGCGCCTCGTGAAGACGCACCTGCTGACGGTGCCGAGCTGGAAGAACGTCCGTGCGGGCTGGTCGGCGGAAGGCACGCCGAACAACATCGATGTCGTGCGTTCGCTGAGGAGCGCGCTCGGCCGGCGCATCGCGCTCGGCTCGCCGCTCGTCAACGAATTGCGCGAGCTCGAGGCGCAGCTCGAGGCGATGAAGAGCGATCCGGAAGACCGGCGCGCGGAGATCGCGGTGCTCGAGGCCGAGATCCATCACCTGAAGGGGCGCATCTGGCGGATTCCGTTCATCGATCCGTTCGACCTGCGCTACATCAACCGCGTGAAGCAGCCGCAGCCGTCGAGCCAGGCCGTGATGTTCTGCCTGATGGACGTGTCCGGCTCGATGGACGAGCAGCGCAAGGATCTGTCGAAGCGCTTCTTCATCCTGCTTTACCTGTTCCTCAAGCGCAACTACGAGCGCATCGAGGTCGTGTTCATCCGTCACCATACGCGTGCCGAGGAAGTCGACGAAGACACCTTCTTCCATTCGACCGAGAGCGGCGGGACGGTGGTGTCGAGCGCGCTCGAGCTGATGCGCAAGGTGATGAACGAGCGCTACTCGCCGACCGAGTGGAACATCTACGGCGCGCAGGCGTCCGACGGCGACAACTGGACCGACGATTCGCCCAAGTGTCGCAAAATCCTGGAAGAGGATATCCTCACGAAGACGCGTTACTTCGCGTATATCCAGGTCGCGCCGGAAGAGCAGAACCTGTGGCTGGAATACGCGCAACTGGCCCTGTCGCAGCCGCATCTCGCGATGAAAAAAGTGGAATCGGCTGCGGACATCTACCCGGTGTTTCGCGAATTGTTCGAAAAGCAGGTGGAAATGTCATGACGACCCGCCATCTGCACAACGAGTCGCGCGGCTATGCGCCGCGCCCTTCCGGCGACGACACGACCGGCCCTGCCGCACCGCAGCAACGCGCACAGGCCGAACCGCCGCCGCCGGCCGCCGACTTGCCCGGTGTCGGGCAAAAGGAAGCGCGTATGAACGTTGCCGAACGCAAGCCGCTGCCGTGCCCGTCCGACTGGACGTTCGAACTGCTCGAGGAATACGACACGCACATCTCGCAGGTCGCCGAACAATACGAGCTCGACATCTACCCGATCCAGCTCGAACTGATCAGCGCGGAGCAGATGATGGACGCGTATGCGTCGGTCGGGATGCCCGTCAACTACCGTCACTGGTCGTTCGGCAAGCACTTCCTGTCGACGGAGAAGAGCTACCGTCGCGGCCAGATGGGGCTCGCGTACGAAATCGTCATCAACTCGAACCCGTGCATCGCGTATCTGATGGAAGAGAACACGATGACGATGCAGGCGCTCGTCATCGCACACGCGGCGTACGGGCACAACTCGTTCTTCAAGGGCAACTACCTGTTCCGGCTGTGGACCGACGCGCACGCGATCATCGACTATCTCGTGTACGCGAAGAACTACGTCGCGGAATGCGAGGAGCGCTACGGCCTCGATCGCGTCGAGGAACTGCTCGATTCGTGCCATGCGCTGATGAACTACGGCGTCGACCGCTACAAGCGGCCGCAGAAGCCGTCGCTGTCGAAGGAAGCCGCGCTGCGGCGCGAGCGCGAGGCGTACCTGCAGTCGCAGGTGAACGAACTGTGGCGCACGCTGCCGGGCAAGAAGCCCGAACTGATGGAGGAGCAGGAAGACCGCTATCCGCCCGAGCCGCAGGAGAACCTGCTGTATTTCGCGGAGAAGAATGCGCCGCTGCTCGAACCGTGGGAGCGGGAAGTGATCCGCATCGTGCGCAAGATCGGCCAGTATTTCTACCCGCAGCGGCAGACGCAGGTGATGAACGAGGGCTGGGCGACGTTCTGGCACTACACGCTGCTGAACACGCTGTACAACCAGGGGAAGCTGGAAGACAGCTTCATGATGGAGTTCCTGCATTCGCACAGCAACGTGGTCTACCAGCCGCCCGTCACGAAGCCGTACTACAGCGGGATCAACCCGTATGCGCTCGGTTTCTCGATGATGAGCGACATCCGGCGGATCTGCGAAGCGCCGACGGAAGAAGACTACAAGTGGTTTCCGGAGATCGCGGGCACCCCGTGGCTGCCGGCGATGCACTACGCGATGCGCAATTTCAAGGACGAGAGCTTCATCGCGCAATACCTGTCGCCGAGCCTGATCCGCGACATGCGGCTCTTCTCGGTGCTCGACGACGACATGCGCGATTCGCTCGAGGTGTCGGCGATTCACGACGATTCGGGCTACCAGTACGTGCGGCAGGCGCTGTCGAGGCAGTACGACATCCATCATCGCGAGCCGAACATCCAGGTGTGGGCGGTGAACACGCGCGGCGACCGCAGCCTCACGCTGCGCCACTTCATGACCGACAACCGCCATCTGTCGAACGACAGCGACGAGGTGCTCAAGCACATGGCGCGGCTCTGGCAGTTCGACGTATTCCTGGAAAGCGTCGACGAGGCCGGCACCGTGCGCAAGCGTTACGAGTGCCGCTACGTGCCGCCGGAGGTGCGGATCTGAACATCGCCTGCGGAAACTTTGCATCGGACGCCAGCCTGTGGGCTGGCGTTTTCATATGACGAACGCGTGGCGGGAGAAGAATTTTCTACATCCGGACGAACCCGGAGAGCCTGTTACTTTACATTTCGCTAAAATTCCGTAGCGCCGTGCGCCGGAACCGGTGCCACGTTCGCTCGCACGCGGCGGCCCCGGCCGTCTCGCCCAGAAAGTACTAAAAGGAACAGACCAATCCATGGACGTCCAGACCGACCAAGCTGCGCTGTCCGCGCATGACACCCGGCGGCGCGTGTTCGCCATCGTCGGCGCCTCGTCGGGCAACCTCGTCGAGTGGTTCGACTTCTACATCTACTCGTTCTGCGCGCTGTACTTTGCGCCGGCCTTCTTCCCGAGCGGCAATACGACGACGCAGTTGCTGAACACGGCGGGCGTGTTCGCGGCCGGCTTCCTGATGCGCCCGATCGGCGGCTGGCTGTTCGGCCGCATTGCCGACCGTCACGGCCGCCGCAACGCGATGATGATCTCGGTGCTGATGATGTGCGGCGGCTCGCTGGTGATCGCGGTGCTGCCGACCTATGCGCAGATCGGCGCGCTCGCGCCGGCGCTGTTGCTGGTCGCGCGGCTGTTCCAGGGGTTGTCGGTGGGCGGTGAATACGGCACGAGCGCGACCTACATGAGCGAGGTGGCGCTGAAGGGCCGCCGCGGCTTCTTCGCGTCGTTCCAGTACGTGACGCTGATCGGCGGCCAGCTGTGCGCGCTGCTCGTGCTCGTGATCCTGCAGCAGACGCTGTCGGCCGACGAACTGAAGGCGTGGGGCTGGCGCATTCCGTTCGTGGTCGGCGCGGCGGCCGCACTGATCTCGCTGTACCTGCGCAAGTCGCTCGACGAGACGTCGACGAACGCATCGCGCGACAAGAAAGACGCGGGCACGATCCGCGGCGTGTGGCAGCACAAGGGCGCGTTCTTCACGGTGGTCGGCTTCACGGCCGGCGGCTCGCTGATCTTCTACACGTTCACGACGTACATGCAGAAGTACCTCGTGAACACGGCCGGCATGCATGCGAAGACGGCCAGCAACGTGATGACCGTCGCGCTGCTCGTCTACATGCTGATGCAGCCGGTGTTCGGCGCGCTGTCCGACAGGATCGGCCGCCGCACGTCGATGATCCTGTTCGGTTCGTTCGCGGTGATCGGCACGGTGCCGCTGATGCATGCGCTGAAGGACGTGACGAGCCCGGTGGCCGCCTTCGTGCTGATCACGGTTGCGCTCGCGATCGTCAGCTTCTACACGTCGATCAGCGGGCTGATCAAGGCCGAGATGTTCCCGCCGGAAGTGCGCGCGATGGGCGTCGGCCTGTCGTACGCGGTCGCGAACGCGATCTTCGGCGGTTCGGCCGAATACGTCGCGCTGTGGTTCAAGTCGATCGGCAGCGAGGAAACCTTCTACTGGTACGTGACCGTGCTGTGCGCGATCTCGCTGATCGTGTCGTGGCGGATGCGCGATCCGAGCAAGGAAGGGTATCTGCGTCACGAGCCGTGATCGGCAGGGCAGTCCGGCCAGGGCTGCCCGCATCGACCGGCAACGTGCATCAGGACGGCGCTCCGCTACACAGGCGGCGCGCCGTTTTTTCATGCGTGGCATCTTCGTGTGGACGCGTGCAAGCTCATCGCGGGACGCACGATATCGATATCGCAATCGCTTCGTTGTCCGCCGCGGGCGATGCTTTTATTCTGAGCCTGTAGTTCGTGTGACACCTCCTTGACTGGGATTCGCGCCCGCTGCTTGCAGCGGGCGTCTTTTTATTCCAGGTTCGCCGACCGGCTCCGTCACACGCTCGTTTCTTGCGGGACGCGAAATATAATGGCGCTCGCGCTGCTCACGCGCGACAACCTATACCAAGATCCCGATGAGAGAACAACAAACTTCCCGGCCGTGGCTGACGATGCTGCTGGTCGTCGTCAATACCGCAATTTTCGTGCTGATCTGGCGACAGGCATCGTATGGCGAGCTGTCGAACCCGCTGCTGCTCGACTGGGGCGCGAACTTCGCGCCGTATACGCTCACCGGGCAGCCGTGGCGGCTGCTGACAAGCGCGTTTCTGCACGGCGGCTGGACGCATCTTTTGCTGAACATGTACATGCTGATCGTGCTCGGCACTGTGCTCGAACGCATCGGCGGAACGCTCCGGTTCGGCGTCGCGTACCTGTTGTCCGCGCTCGGCGGCTCGCTGCTGAGCGCGCTGTGGCATGGCTATCACGAAGTCGGCAGCACCAGTTTCGCGTTCGGTGTCGCGCTGGAGTCCAGCGGGATCCGGCCGGTCGTGAGTGTCGGCGCGTCGGGCGCGCTGATGGGACTGGCCGGCGCGGCCGCGGCATTCGCGCTGCGACGCGGGCGCGACGGCGGCCGCGATGCGCCGGTTGCCATCAACCTCGGTGCGGTCGGCCAGGTGATCGCGATCAACCTGGCGTCGGGCTTTTTCATCTCCGGCATCGACCAGGCAGCGCATCTCGGCGGCGTGGTCACCGGGTTCGTCGCCGGTTGGCTGATGTACGGGGCCGGGCGCTCGACGCGTATCGCCCTGCCGCTCGTACTCGCGGTGCTCGGCAGCGCGGCGATGTTGTTCGCCGCGCAGCGGGCGGGCAGCGAGGAACTGCAAGGCTGGCGCGTCGCGACAAATCGCGAGATCGCGCGCGACGCCGCGCAGCGGCAGGCGAAACAGCAGGCGGCCGCGATTGCCGAGCAGATTCGCGACGACGAGCAGCACCGCCCGACGCCCGTGCCGGCCGAGCAGGCGGCAGGCACCGTCGTGCCGGTCGGCAAGTGGCCGTACGCGATGGTATTGGGCGCGTCGGGCAAGCGCCTGTACGTGACCGACATCGACCGGAACACGCTCGTCGTCGTCGACGTCGAGCGGCATGCGGTCGTTCGCACGATCGAAGGCGAGCCGTTCGCGACGGGACTCGACGGCTGCCCGGGCAACATGTGCCGCGGCCGCGGCGCGAGCGGCCTGTACGTGAGCCCCGACGAACGCTACGCGTATGTCGCGTCGATGCGCGAGAACGGCCTCGTGCGCATCGACCTGAACAGCGGCGCGATCGTCGACGGCGTGACGCTCGGACGGTTCCCGCGCGCGATCGTCGCATCCGCGTCGAACGACAGGTTGTACGTGCTGAACAGCGTCGACGACACGATTTCCGTCGTCAGCCTCGCGCACTGGCCGCAGGTCATCGCGACGCTGCCGCTCGGCGAGCATGACGCCTCGGGCGTCGAGTTCGGCCGCGCGCTGTCGATGTGGCTGTCGCCCGACGACCGACGGCTGTATGCGTATGCGATGCAGAAGAGCGCGATCGTTGCATTCGATACGGCGACGAACGCGCCCGTGCAGACCTATCCGGTCGATTCGGATTTCATCCAGGCGCAGCCGGGTGCGAAGGGCGCGGGTGTCTGGGTCTACAACGCGTCGACGATTCAGTGGAGGGATGGGTCGAGCCTTGCCGTACGCGCCCGTTATCCGGTCTGCCAGACGTCGATGCACAGCTTCGACGGCAGCGGCGATGGTTCGCTGATCGCAGTGGGCGGCTACGATGGCAAGCCGATGCGCGTGATCAAGGCCGCTACGCGCCGCACCGTCGGCGAGTTTCCGGTTGCAGGCGGCGTGTCGCAGGTGATCTTCGCGCCTGATCACCGGGCGCTGTTCGCGCTGGGCGCATCGGGCACGCTGTCGTTCCTGAGTATGGAGCGCTCGCTCGACTACCTGCAAGACGGCGGCGACGGCGAGTTCCTGTGTGCAGCGTCCGCGGACGCTGCCGAAGACAGCGGCAGCGAATGACCTCGAGCGCTGGTGCGTGCGGGGCGCATGCCGCCCCTCATCACGAATCCCGCTGAGCAAAGCACCATTTGTTGGTTCGGATTCGCCGCACGCGCTGATACGTTAGCGGCTTCGCGACGACACACTCCGTCGCGATGTTCTTCGAACCGGGCCGCCGCGCGATCCGCGGCGGCCTTCATAACAAATCAGGTCGTGCTCATGAAATTCCACACGCTCGCTACGTGGCTCGTCGGGGCCGCGCTCATCACCGCAGGCACCGTCGCGCATGCGGACCGTCTCGACGACATCAAAAAGGCCGGCGTGCTGCGCGTCGCGACGTTCGACAGCAACCCGCCGTTCGGCTATGTCGACGGCAAAAGCAACCACATCGTCGGCCTCGACGTCGACTACGCGAAGGCACTCGCCGACAAGCTCGGCGTGAAGCTGCAGCTCCAGCCGACCAACCCGGCGAACCGCATCCCGTTCCTGACGTCCGGCAAGGTCGATCTCGTGCTCGCAAACTTCACGATCACCGACGAGCGCGCGAAGCAGGTCGACTTCAGCATTCCGTATTTCTCGTCGGGGCAGCAGTTTCTCGCGAAGAAGGGCGTGCTGAAATCCGCCGACCAGCTGAACGCGCTGCGCGTCGGCGCGGACAAGGGCACGACCAACGAGATCACGCTGCGCGAGAAATTCCCGAAGGCGACGATCGTCGCGTATGACGACACGCCGTTCGCGTTCGCCGCGCTGCGCGCCGGCAACGTGCAGGCGATCACGCAGGACGGCCCGAAGCTGATCGGGCTGCTCGCGAACGTGCCCGACAAGCAGAACTACGAGATCCCCGCGTTCACGATCTCGAACGACTACATGGGCGTCGGCGTGCCGAAGGGCGAGACGCGCCTGCTCGGCTTCGTCAACGACACGCTCAAGGGGCTCGAGGCGAACGGCCGCGCCGTGCAGATCTACGACGCATGGTTCGGGCCGACGACGAAGACGCCGCTCACACGCATCTTCCGGATCGGCGACAAGACCTGATCCGCCTCCTCGCACGCGCGCCGCGCTCGGCCGGACCCTTGGCCTCGCGGCGCTTTCCGTTTTCTTCCGATCGCGCGCTTCGCGCCCGCAACACGGCATGCTCGGGTTGGCTCCCAAATATCTGTCCTGGCTCTGGCAGGGCTTCCTGCTGACGCTCGGCCTCGCGGCTGCGTCGGCCGTTGCCGCGACCGCCGGCGGGCTGCTGCTCGCGGTCATGCGGCATGCGCGCGGCATCGCCCCGCGCACGGTGGCGGCCGCGTACGTCATCACGTTCCGCAACACCCCGCTGCTCGTGCAGTTGCTGTTCTGGTATTTCGGCGTCGCGTCGCTGCTGCCCGATACGTGGATTGCGTGGCTGAACGCGCGCCATGCGTTGAGCATCGGCCCGTTCACGCTTGCGTGGCCATCGTTCGAATTCGTCGCGGGCTGGGTCGGGCTGAGTGCCTATACGGCCGCGTTTGTTGCCGAGGAGTGCGAAGCGGGCCTGCGCGGCGTGCGGCGCGCGCAGCACGATGCGGCGGCCGCGCTCGGCCTCACGCCGATGCAGTCGCTGCGCTACGTGGTGCTGCCGCAGGCCGTGCGCATCGCGTTGCCGCCGCTGTTCGGCCAATACATGAATCTCGTGAAGAACTCGTCGCTCGCGATGGCGATCGGCGTGGCCGAGCTGTCGTATGCATCGCGGCAGGTCGAGACCGAGACGTTCAAGACCTTCGCCGCATTCGGCGTGGCGACCGTGCTGTACGTCGCGGCGGTGGCCGCGATCGAAGCGGGCGCGTATGCCGCGACGCAATGGCGCGACCGGCTGGGAGCGGGGCGCTGACGATGGATCTCTCGCTGCTGTTCGCGAATCTCCCGTACCTGCTCGTCGGCGCGTTCCCGGAAGGGCCGCTCGGCGGCGCCGCGCTGTCGCTGCTGCTCGCGATCGCGTCGGCCGTCGCATCGGCCGTGCTCGGCATCGCGCTCGGTGTTGCGATGGCGCTCGCGCGCGGCCCCGCACGCGTGCTGCTGCTTGCGTTCATCGGCTTCTTTCGCGCGATTCCGGTGCTGATGCTGATTTTCTGGACCTACTTCCTGATGCCCATGCTGCTGCACATGGACGTGCCGGGGCTCGCGACGGTCGTATGCGCGCTCGCGCTGATCGGCGGCGCGTATCTCGCGCACGCTGTGCATGCGGGTATCGTCGCGGCCGGCGACGGGCAATGGCAGGCCGGGCTGTCGCTCGGGCTCACGCGCTGGCAGACGGTGCGCTACGTGCTGCTGCCGCAGGCGATCCGGATCATGACGCCGTCGTTCGTCAACCAGTGGGTCGCGCTCGTGAAGGACACGTCGCTCGCGTATATCGTCGGCGTGCCGGAGCTGTCGTTCGTCGCGACGCAGGTGAACAACCGGCTGATGGTGTACCCGGCGCCGATCTTCCTGTTCGTCGCGCTGATCTATCTGGTGCTGTGCACGTCACTCGACGGCGCGGCACGCTGGCTGCTGTCGCGCCGCCCGCGCGCGGAACGCGCCGTGCAGGCGGCGGCCGAGTACACGGAACCCGCGCGGTAACGGCATGCCGCGGCGCCGGCCATTGCTGCGACCGTTTCGATTTGCCTGTGAGGAAGTGCCGGTGAAGCTGCGCAGCGGACAGCCCGCCGGGCAGGTCGGGCCCGGCGGGCTGTACGGACAGGGACGGCAGAGGGCCGGCCGCGCGCCGCTGCTCGTCGAGCGACGGCGCGCGGCGGGTGCATCACGACGCCGAGTAATGCGTATTGAAGACCGCGCGCAGCGTCGAGGTATCGGTTGCGAAATCGCCCCACAGCGGCCCGTCGTTCCGCGCGAACGCGAACGGTGCCGTATTGACCGACGCGAGACGGAAGCGCCATTGCGCCGCTTCCTGGCGGAAGGCGGTGAGCTGCATGTCGGACAGCGCCGTCTGCGCGCTCGCGAGCGTGACGAGCGGGTCGACCGGATCGTTCGCGACGCGCACCTCGAAGTGCAGGTGCGGGCCCGTGGCGGCGCCGGTCATCCCGACCGAGCCGATGCGCTGGCCCTGCTTCACGGTCTCGCCCGTCTTGAGGCCGCGTGCGAATGCGGACAGGTGCGCGTAATAGGTCGAGTACCCATCGGCGTGATCGACGATCACGTAGCGGCCGTAGCCGCCCGGATCGGTGCCGACGAACGACACGACGCCGTCGGCCGCCGCATCGACGGGCGTACCGCTCGGCGCGGCGAGATCGACGCCCGTGTGGAACGCCATCGCCTGCGACAGCGGATGAATGCGCTCGCCGAAGAACGAGCTGATGCGCGTCCACTTGACCGGCATCGTGAATGCGGCGGCTTCGAGCGGCGAGCCGTCGAGCGCGTAGTACGCGCCGTGCTCGGCGCCCGGCGCACGGAACCAGATCGCGCCGAACGTGCGGCCGGCGACGCGCAGTTCGAGTGCGGTGAGGTGCGGCGTGCCGTCGTTCGTATCGAACGCGACGCGGTAGTAGTCGCCGCGCTGCGCGCTTGCACGCATCGCGACCTTGCCGCTGACGAGATCGCCGAGCTGGATGCGCACCTCGGGCGGCACGTCGAGACGGTTCAGCGTATCGGACAGCGTGAGCTCGATGTCGCCCGCGCGCATTCCGTGCTGGTTTTCAGGGGCTGCGAACTGGAACAGGTTCGCATAGCCGAGCATGTCGTTGCGGTGTGCGCTGAGCGGCGCGAACAAGCCCGGCTGCTGGCTGCGGTCGTTACGTTCGCCGGCATCGCCGCGCTCGCCGATCGTGCGGGCGAGCTCGCTCGTCACGAAATGCTGCGCGGTGGGAAACGGCGTGTCGGACAGCACGCGCTGCGGCAGCGCGGCCGTGCCCGAGTCGACGGCGCCCGGCAGTTGCGACACGGCCGGCAGCGCGGCAAGGCCGAGCGCGGCGAGGGCGCCGAGCACGGCGGCAGGGATGAGCGCGCGTGCGACGCGCTGCGCGCGGCCAGGCGCGAAAGCATCAGGGGTAGCGGCAGACTTGACCAAGGTGTCCACATCCAGGAGAGCGGTTCAAAGGGGTGTGGGCAGGGGCCACCGGCGGCACATCCGTCGGGCGGCGACGGGGCGGGCGGCGGGCGTGCAACAAAACAGGCCCCGCCAGGGGCCTGTATCGTTTCCGTTCGACCCAACGCGCGGGGCGGGCCCGCTTCGAACGGCGGCGTGCATACCGGGTCGAACCCGGTTATCACGAAGACGCTAAAGAAAGATGACAGCGTCAGTCTACCGATGTTCCGCGAAACGTTAAAAATTTTAAAGGGGGTCAGCTCATTCGTTTCGCAGTGCGGTAAATCGGGTTAAATCAGCATTTATTACGACAATTCCCATCAGTCCGGCAATTTGTGCGCGCGGCGGCGCAGCGCGGTGGACGTGCGCACGGCGTCGAAACTGGCGTCGAGCATGGCTTCGGCGTCGTTCCACAGGTTGCCGCGCAGCCGGTTGGTCCAGATCATCGACGCGAACACGCCTTCGAGCAGCGACACGAGATAGACGGCGGCCAGATGCACGTCGAGATCGGCGGCGATTTCGCCGGCCGCGATCGCGCGGCGCAGCAGCGCCTTCGTGATCCGCAGCATCTGCAATTCGAGCAGCATGCGGCGCCGCTGCAGCGCGCCGTTTTCTTCGCTCTGCTCGCACTTCGTATAGAGGATCACGAGCACGCGCTGCATCGGGCCCGGCTCGCCGCATTCCTGCAGATAGTGCGAGGCGGCGCGCCGCAGCGTGGCAAGCGGGGGCAGCCCGTCGCCCGCGTCGAAGCCTTCCGACGTGCGGGCGAACGCGCGGTCGCACATCGCGAGACACACCTCCATCTTGTTGCGGTAGTGGCCGTAGACGGCGCCCCGCGACATCCCGGCGGCCTCGGCGAGGTCCGCCATCGCGGTTTGCGCAACGCCCTTCTCGAGCAGCACGAGCTCGGCGGCATCGAGGATCCGGTGCTTGATGGCGAGCGATTCTTCGCGGGTCTTGCGGGCCATGTCCTGAAATTCCTTACAGTTCGCTGTCGTTTTATTGAGACAGTGTGACGGTCAGATTGAAACGGCGTGTATTTAATCAGTCGTGACTGATTATAATCGGCCACCCTGAGCCGCCGCATTTTATCGGTGGCGAACGATCCGAGGTCACACATGAATAACAATCGCTCCCTGTTGCGCCACCGGCTGGTGCCGTTCGCGCTGGCGGCCGTGCTGGCCCTGGCCGGATGTGGAAAGGGCGACAAGGACGCCGCGCCGGAGGCCGCGAAACAGGCAACGGTCGTGACGGTGCGCCCGACGGCCGTGCCGATGACCGTCGAATTGCCGGGCCGGCTCGACGCGTACCGGCAGGCGGAAGTGCGCGCGCGGGTTGCGGGCATCGTCACCGCGCGCACTTACGAGGAAGGCCAGGAGGTGAAGCAGGGCGCCGTGCTGTTCCGCATCGATCCCGCGCCGCTGAAGGCCGCACGCGATGCCGCGCAGGGTGCGCTCGCGAAGGCGCAGGCCGCCGCGCTCGCGGCGACCGACAAGCGCCGCCGTTACGACGATCTCGTGCGCGATCGCGCGGTGAGCGAGCGCGACCACACCGAAGCCGTCGCGGCGGATACCCAGGCGAAGGCCGAGGTCGCCTCCGCGAAGGCGGAGCTCGCACGGGCGCAGTTGCAGCTCGACTATGCGACCGTCACCGCGCCGATCGCGGGCCGCGCACGGCGCGCACTCGTGACCGAAGGCGCGCTCGTCGGCCAGAACGAGGCGACGCCGCTCACGACCGTCGAGCAGCTCGATCCGATCTACGTGAATTTCTCGCAGCCGGCCGCCGACGTCGACGCGTTGCGCCGCGCAGTGAAGAGCGGGCGTGCGACGGGCATTGCGCAGCACGACATCGCGGTGACGCTGCTGCGCGCCGACGGCACCGCATATCCGCTGAAGGGCAAGCTGCTGTTCAGCGATCTCGCGGTCGATCCGACCACCGACACCGTCGCGATGCGCGCGCTGTTCCCGAATCCGGAGCGCGAGCTGCTGCCGGGCGCGTATGTGCGGATCGCACTCGATACGGCGGTCGACCAGCGGGCGATCCTCGTGCCGCGCGATGCGCTGCTGCGCACGACCGATCGCACGTCGGTGCGTGTCGTCGGCACGAACGGCAAGGTCAAGGACGTCGAGGTCGCAGCCGACCAGATGAGCGGCCGTGACTGGCGCATCACGCGCGGCCTCGCGGGCGGCGAGCGCGTGATCGTCGACAACGCCGCGCAGTTCGCGCCCGATACGGCCGTCAAGCCCGTCGAGCAGGCGCCGCCGTCGAAGGCGGCGCCGGCAGCGGCCGCTTCGCAGGCGGCCGCCCGTCAAACCTGACCGGTTCACACCAGACCACCATGGCACGTTTCTTCATCGATCGCCCCGTCTTCGCGTGGGTGATCGCAATCTTCTTCATGCTGGGCGGCGCATTCGCGATTCGCGCGCTGCCCGTTGCGCAGTACCCGGACATCGCACCGCCCGTCGTCAGCATCTATGCGACGTACCCGGGCGCGTCCGCGCAGGTCGTCGAGGAATCGGTGACCGCGCTGATCG
This sequence comes from Burkholderia puraquae, assembly GCF_002099195.1. Classification (GTDB taxonomy): domain Bacteria; phylum Pseudomonadota; class Gammaproteobacteria; order Burkholderiales; family Burkholderiaceae; genus Burkholderia; species Burkholderia puraquae. Next base: position 168,647 of record NZ_NBYX01000004.1, read on the forward strand.
AGCGCGAAATGAACGGGGCGCCGGGGCTGATGTATACGTCGGCGACGAGTAGTGCCGGGGCCGCGTCGCTGTACCTGACGTTCAAGCAGGGCGTGAACGCCGATCTCGCAGCCGTCGAAGTGCAGAACCGGCTGAAGACGGTCGAGGCGCGGCTGCCCGAACCCGTGCGGCGCGACGGCATCCAGGTCGAGAAGGCCGCCGACAACATCCAGTTCGTCGTGTCGCTGACGTCCGACGACGGCCGGATGACCGACATGCAACTCGGCGAGTACGCGTCGGCGAACGTCGTGCAGGCGCTGCGCCGCGTGGACGGCGTCGGCCGCGTGCAGTTCTGGGGCGCCGAATATGCGATGCGGATCTGGCCCGACCCGGTGAAGATGGCCGGGCACGGCCTCACCGCGTCGGATATTGCGTCGGCGGTGCGCGCACACAACGCGCGCGTGACGATCGGCGACATCGGCCGCGCTGCGGTGCCGGCCAGCGCGCCGATCGCGGCGACCGTGTTCGCCGATGCGCCGCTGAAGACGCCGGCCGATTTCGGCGCGATCGCGCTGCGCACGCAGGCCGACGGCTCCGCGCTGTACTTGCGCGACGTCGCGCGCGTCGAGTTCGGCGGCAACGACTACAACTATCCGTCGTACGTGAACGGCAAGGTCGCGACCGGGATGGGCATCAAGCTCGCGCCGGGCTCGAACGCGGTATCCACCGAAAAGCGCGTGCGCGCGACGATGGACGAGCTGTCCGCGTACTTCCCGCCGGGCGTGAAGTACCAGATCCCGTACGAGACGTCGTCGTTCGTGCGTGTGTCGATGAACAAGGTCGTCACGACGCTGATCGAGGCCGGCGTGCTCGTGTTCCTCGTGATGTTCCTGTTCATGCAGAACCTGCGCGCGACGCTGATCCCGACGCTCGTCGTGCCGGTCGCGCTCGCGGGCACGTTCGGCGTGATGTATGCGGCGGGCTTCTCGATCAACGTGCTGACGATGTTCGGCATGGTGCTCGCGATCGGCATTCTCGTCGACGACGCGATCGTCGTGGTCGAGAACGTCGAGCGGCTGATGGTCGAGGAGGGGCTGGGGCCCTACGACGCGACGGTCAAGGCGATGAAGCAGATCAGCGGCGCGATCGTCGGGATCACCGTGGTGCTGACGTCGGTGTTCGTGCCGATGGCGTTCTTCGGCGGCGCGGTGGGCAACATCTACCGGCAGTTCGCGCTGTCGCTCGCGGTGTCGATCGGCTTCTCGGCCTTCCTCGCGCTGTCGCTGACGCCCGCACTGTGCGCGACGCTGCTCAAGCCCGTGTCCGGCGACCATCACGAGAAGCGCGGCTTCTTCGGCTGGTTCAACCGCTTCGTCGCGCGTGCGACGCAGCGTTACGCGACGCGGGTCGGCAAGATGCTGAAGAAGCCGGTGCGCTGGCTCGTCGTGTACGGCGCGCTGACCGGCGCTGCGGGGCTGATGCTTACGCAGCTGCCGACCGCGTTCCTGCCGGACGAGGACCAGGGCAACTTCATGGTGATGGTGATCCGGCCGCAAGGCACGCCGCTCGCGGAAACGATGCAGAGCGTGCGGGAAGTCGAGTCGACCATCCGCCGCGATGAGCCGATCGCGTTCACGTACGCGCTCGGCGGCTTCAACCTGTACGGTGAAGGGCCGAACGGCGGGATGATCTACGTCACGCTGAAGAACTGGAAGGAGCGCAAGAGCGAAAGCGATCACGTGCAGGCGATCGTCGCGCGCATCAACGAGCGCTTCGCGAGCACGCCGAACACGACGGTGTTCGCGATGAACTCGCCGGCGCTGCCCGATCTCGGCTCGACGAGCGGCTTCGACTTCCGGCTGCAGAATCGCGGCGGGCTCGACTACGCGACGTTCAGCGCCGCGCGTGAGCAACTGCTTGCGGCGGGCCGCAAGGATCCGGCGTTGACCGACCTGATGTTCGCCGGCACGCAGGACGCGCCGCAGCTGAAGCTCGACATCGATCGCGCGAAGGCGTCCGCGCTCGGCGTGTCGATGGACGAAATCAACACGACGCTCGCGGTGATGTTCGGCTCCGACTATATCGGCGACTTCATGCACGGCACGCAGGTGCGGCGCGTGGTCGTGCAGGCCGACGGGTTGCACCGGCTCGATCCGGACGACGTGAAGAAACTGCGCGTGCGCAACTCGCGCGGCGAGATGGTGCCGCTCGCGGCGTTCACGACGCTGCACTGGACGCTCGGGCCGCCGCAGCTCACGCGCTACAACGGCTTTCCGTCGTTCACGATCAACGGCTCGGCCGCGGAAGGCCACAGCAGCGGCGAGGCGATGGCCGCGATCGAGCGACTCGCCGCGAAGCTGCCGCCCGGCACCGGCTTCTCGTGGTCGGGGCAGTCGTTCGAGGAGCGGCTGTCGGGTGCGCAGGCGCCGATGCTGTTCGCGCTGTCGGTGCTCGTCGTGTTCCTCGCGCTCGCGGCGCTGTACGAGAGCTGGTCGATTCCGTTCGCGGTGATGCTGGTGGTGCCGCTCGGCGTGATCGGTGCGGTGCTCGGCGTCACGCTGCGGATGATGCCGAACGACATCTACTTCAAGGTGGGGCTGATCGCGACGATCGGGTTGTCCGCGAAGAACGCGATCCTGATCGTCGAAGTCGCGAAGGACCTGGTCGCGCAGCGCATGTCGCTCGTCGATGCGGCGCTCGAGGCCGCGCGCCTGCGGCTGCGGCCGATCGTGATGACGTCGCTCGCGTTCGGCGTCGGCGTGCTGCCGCTCGCGTTCGCGTCGGGCGCCGCGTCCGGCGCGCAGATGGCGATCGGCACCGGCGTGCTGGGCGGCGTGATCACGGCGACCGTGCTCGCGGTGTTCCTCGTCCCGCTGTTTTTCGTGATCGTCGGCCGCCTGTTCGACGTCGGCCCGCGCCGGCGCGGCGGGGCGCAGCCGGCGACGATGGAGGGTTCTCGATAATGTTTGCGCTGAATGCACGCGCCGCGCTGCGGATTCAGGTTGCGCTGGCCGCCGCGCTCGCGCTGGCCGGCTGCTCGCTTGCGCCGCGTTACGAGCGGCCGGCGGCGCCGGTGCCGGCCACCTATGCGCCGGTCGATGGCAGTACCGCACCGGCTTCGGCCGCGGCGTCGCCCGCCGACGCCGCGCTGCTCGACGACTGGCGCACCTACTTTACCGATGCCGCGCTGCAGGCATGGATCGACGCGGCGCTTGCGAACAACCGCGACCTGCGGGTCGCGGCCGGCCGGCTCGAGGAAGCGCGCGCGCTGTACGGCGTGCAGCGCGCGGATCGGATGCCGTCGGTCGATGCGAATGTGGGCTATGACCGTGCGCGCCAGTACGATCCGGTCGTGCGCCAAAGCGCGATCAGCGGGCTGTATCGCGCGGGCGTCGGCGTCAGCGCGTACGAGCTCGACCTGTTCGGCCGTGTGCGCAGCCTGTCGGATGCGGCGCTCGCCGAATATTTCGCGACGGCCGACGCACAACGCACGGTTCGCATCGGCGTGATCGCCGACGTGGCGGGCGCTTATGTATCGGAGCGCTCGCTGCACGAACAGCTCGCGCTGGCGCAGCGTACGCTGGATGCGCGCGAACACATGGCAGCGCTCACGCAGCGCCGCTATGCGGCCGGCACGAGCGACGCAATCGAGCTGCGCTCGGCCGAGATGCTGGTGGCATCCGCGCGCGCGTCGCAGGCTGCGCTGCAGCGTGAGCATGCGCAATCCGTGCGGGCGCTGCAGTTGCTCGCGGGCGACTTCGCGCGCAACGTGCCGGGCGACACGACCGCGCTCGACACGCTGTCGATCGCGCCCGTGGCGCCCGGCGCACCGAGTGCGCTGCTCGAACGGCGGCCGGACATCCGGCAGGCGGAAGCGCGGCTCCAGGCCGCCAACGCGCAGATCGGCGCCGCGCGCGCAGCGTTCTTCCCGCGCATCGCGCTGACGACCGACTACGGCTCGGTCAGCGACGCGTTCTCGAGCCTGTTCACGGGCGGCACGAGCGTGTGGACGTTCGCGCCGCGCATCACGCTGCCGATCTTCGCGGGCGGCCGCAATCGCGCGAACCTCGACGTCGCGAATGCGCGCAAGCACATCGCGGTTGCCGATTACGAGAAGACGGTGCAGACCGCGTTCCGCGAAGTGGCCGACGCGTTCGCCGCGCGCGACTGGATCGATCGCCAGCTGGCCGCACAGCAGGACGTGTATGCGGCCGACGGCGCGCGGCTGAAGCTCGCAGAGCGGCGCTATGCGGGCGGTGTCGCGACGTATCTCGAACTGCTCGACGCGCAGCGCAGCACGTACGAGTCGGGGCAGGAGCTGATCCGGCTCAAGCAGCTCAGGCTCGCGAATGCGATCGCGCTGTACCGTGCGCTGGGTGGCGGCTGGTCGCCGGCGTCGGCAGAGGGCGCGGCTTCCGCGTAAGGCCCGTCGCCTGACGCGACAACGCGCCGGGCGGCACGACGGCGGCGGTACGCTTCGACGTGCCGCCGCTGCTTCCTTCGACCGATATCGCTGTTCCCGCGATATCTTTCCCCGCTGACCGGCAGGGCAGGACGTCTTTCATCCTGCAGCAGCGCGCACGTGCGCGTTCCGAAACGGATCTCGTCCGGCGACCGCTCGTGTCGCCATCCCGCGCAAACGTGTGCGGGTCATTTTCCCTTTTTCTTCCTCTGCGATGCGGCCCGGATGCCGGGTTCCGGCGACCGCGCATGCATGCGATTTACGATCCGGAATTGACTGCCGAATTAATCCGTGTATTGGAAATAATGAGGGCGGCAAAGTGTCGCAGTAAAACGTTTGTATTCATTTCGCAATCGTTTGCGCGAAAAGATTGGTTTGATTGAATCGCTGGTTAATTTCCTGTTTGTTGAAAATGATTTGATATTCGCGTTGTCGTCGGGCAACGATGGCGGCTCAGGACAATGTTTTGTCTTTTTTGAGGCGGATCTTTCGAGCACCAATACCAGTAAGGGTGAGCGGGGTGGTGCCAGCTATCTTCAGAAAATATCTTTAATCTTCAATCGCTTCCGAAGAATAAAAAAGGACTGCGGATAAAAATGACGGGATTGAAAATAGACAGGAAATAGTGCGGGTTTAGAGAGATAAATCGAACATTGTCAGAAGGATTTGACAATGATTTACAGAAAACTTTCATGATTATCTCGATAATGCCGCCTCGTGACGGACGGGAGCCAACCACACGCTGCCGTTTGTGTCCGCCACGTCATCTACTCCATTTGCACTCCTTACGGGTAACGTCATGAAAAAATCCCTCCTGACCGCTGTCGCACTCGCGGCCCTGTCGACCTCGGCCTTCGCAGCGGGCACCGGCACGATCAACTTCACGGGCGAGATCGTCGCGGGCGCATGCGGCATCGATGCGGGCTCGGTCAACCAGACCGTCCAGCTCGGCAAGGTGCCGACCAACGTGTTCAAGAAGGCTGGCGACAAGTCCACGCCGGTTGATTTCGAGATCAAGCTGACGGATTGCGACACCAGCATTTCGAAGCAGGCGAAGTTCACGTTCACGGGCACGTCGAACGCAACGCAGCCGAAGCTGCTCGCGACGATCGGTTCCGCAACCAACGTCGGCATCCGCCTGCAGAGCTCGTCGGGTGAATACCTCGACAACGGCGTCGAGCAAGCTGCGCCGACGTTGCTGTCGAACGGCAACAACGTCGTGAAGTTCGCGGCAAGCTACGAAGCGACGGCAGCCGGCGTGACGCCGGGTACGGCCGACAGCGTCGCGAACTTCACGGTTCGCTACGAGTAAGCGTCCGTATGGGAGGAGGGGGCATGCATTCCTTCCTCCCTCTTCTTTCCTTCCCGTTTTCTTCTCCTCGAATTTCCGGTAGCGCCGCGTGCGAATCAGACATTCCTTCCTTTGCGTCTCCGTGCTGGTGGTCGGCAGCCAGGGCCATGCGACGGAATTCAATTCGTCGTTTCTCGACATCGACGGAGCGAGCAACGTCGACCTGGCGCAGTTCTCGCAGGCCGACTTCACGCTGCCGGGCGAGTACATGCTCGACGTGCAGGTCAACGACCTGTTCCTCGGGCTGCAGGCGATCGAGTTCGTGGCCGTCGACACGTCCGGTGCGGGCAAGCCATGCCTGCGTCCGGAACTCGTCGCGCGGTTCGGCCTGAAGCCGTCGCTTGCGAAGGACCTGCCGCGTTTCCAGGGCGGAAGCTGCGTCGACCTGACGGCGATCGAAGGGGCAACCGTGCGCTACCTGAAGAGCGACGGGCGGCTCAGGATCACGATTCCGCAGGCCGCGCTCGAGTTCACCGATTCGACCTACCTGCCGCCGGAGAACTGGTCGGAAGGGATTCCCGGCGCGATGCTCGACTATCGCGTGATCGCGAACACGAACCGCAATTTCGGCGCGACAGGCCGACAGACCAATTCGATCCAGGCCTACGGGACGATCGGCGCGAACTGGGACGCATGGCGCTTTCGCGGCGACTACCAGGCGCAGTCGAACGTGGGCAACACGGCGTACGCGGACCGCACGTTCCGCTTCAGCCGGCTTTACGCATTTCGCGCGCTGCCGTCGATCCAGTCGACGGCGACGTTCGGCGACGACTACCTGAGCTCCGACATTTTCGACACGTTCGCGCTGACGGGCGCGTCGATCCGCAGCGACGACCGCATGCTGCCGCCATCGTTGCGCGGCTATGCACCGCTGATCTCGGGGGTCGCGCGCACCAACGCGACCGTGACCGTGTCGCAGGCGGGCCGCGTGCTGTACGTGACGCGCGTGTCGCCCGGCGCCTTTGCGCTGCAGAACATCAACACGAGCGTGCAGGGCACGCTCGACGTCGCGGTCGAGGAAGAGGACGGCAGCGTGCAGCGCTTCCAGGTGACGACGGCCGCCGTGCCGTTCCTCGCGCGTACCGGGCAATTGCGCTACAAGATGGCGCTCGGCAAGCCGCGCCAGTTCGGCGGCGCCGGCATTACGCCGTTCTTCGGCTTTGGCGAGCTTGCGTACGGCCTGCCGCTGGACTTCACCGTGTATGGCGGTTTCATCGCCGCATCGGGCTATACGTCGATCGCGCTGGGCCTCGGCCGCGATTTCGGGACGTTCGGCGCGCTGTCGGCCGACGTCACGCATGCGCGGGCGCGCCTGTGGTGGAACGGCGCGACGCGCAACGGCAACTCGTACCGCGTCAACTATTCGAAGCACTTCGACACGCTCGACGCCGACGTGCGCTTCTTCGGCTACCGCTTTTCGGAGCGCGAGTACACGAACTTCGCGCAGTTCACGGGCGACCCGACCTCCTACGGCCTTGCCAACAGCAAGCAGCGCTATTCGGCATCGATGTCGAAGCGCTTCGGCGACACGTCGACCTATTTCTCGTACGACCAGACGACCTACTGGGCACGCGCGTCCGAGCAGCGCGTCGGCGTCACGCTGACGCGCGCGTTCTCGATCGGCGCGCTGCGCAACCTGAGCGTAAACGTGTCGGCATTTCGCACGCAGAGCGCGGGCGCGAGCGGCAACCAGTTCTCCGTCACCGCGACGTTGCCGATCGGCGTCAAACACACCGTCACGTCGAACGTGACGACGGGCGGCGGCAGCACGAGCGTGAACGCCGGCTACATCTACGACGATTCGGACGGCCGCACCTACCAGATCAATACGGGCGCGACCGACGGCCGGGCATCGGCGAATGCGAGCTTCCGGCAGCGCACGTCGTTGTACCAGCTCACCGCGCAGGCGTCGACGCTTGCCAACTCGTATGCAGCCGCGTCGCTCGAGGTCGACGGCTCGTTCGTCGCGACGCAGTACGGCCTCTCCGCGCACGCGAACGGCAATGCGGGCGATACGCGCTTGCTGGTGTCGACCGACGGCGTGCCCGACGTGCCGCTGTCCGGCTCGCTCACGCATACCGATTCGCGCGGCTATGGGGTGCTCGACGGCATCTCGCCGTACAACGTGTACGACGCGACCGTCAACGTCGAGAAGCTGCCGCTCGAAGTGCAGGTGACGAACCCGATCCAGCGCATGGTGCTGACCGACGGCGCGATCGGCTTCGTGAAGTTCACCGCTGCGCGCGGCAGCAACCTGTACCTCACGTTGGCCGACGCGGCCGGCAAGCCGCTGCCGTTCGGTGCGTCGGTGCAGGACGCGGCGAACGGCAAGGAGCTTGGCATCGTCGGCGAGGGCGGCGCAGCGTTCCTGACACAGGTTCAGCCGAAATCCACGCTCGCGGTGCGGGCGGGCGAACGCACGCTCTGCACGGTCGATGCACTGCCGAACCAGCTCCAACTCGAAGGCACGCCGATCCCGGTGACGTGCCAGACGCCCGGCGAGTCGCATGCAGCGGCTGCGCGGGTCGAACGATGATTCCACGGATCCAGCGATGAACAACTCCTTCTCCCTTTCCTTTCCGCGGCGTGCATGGTGCGTGCTCGCAACCGCCGGCGTACTGCTCGCGGGTGCCGCACAGGCGGCGATCGTTCCGGACCGTACGCGCGTGATCTTCAACGAAGGCGAACAGGCCGCGATCGTCACGATCACCAACAAGAGCGCGACCTATCCGTATCTCGTGCAGTCGTGGCTCGAGGACGCGAAACACAACAAGGTCACGTCGCCGCTGATGGTCGTGCCGCCGCTGCAGCGCGTCGAGGCGAACGAGCGCAACGTGCTGCGGATCGCGAAGCTGCCCGGTGCCGAGCTGCCGGCCGATCGCGAAACGGTGTTCTACCTGAACATCCGCGAAGTGCCGCCGAAGAGCGATACGCCGAACTCGCTGCAGATCGCGCTGCATACGCAGATGAAGCTGTTCTACCGGCCAAAGGCCGTGCAGCCCGTGCGCGACGAGGACTGGACGCTGCCGATGACGCTGCGCGTGGACGCGGCCGCGCACAAGCTGGTGTTCGACAACCCGACGCCGTACCACATCACGATTGTCGACATGGCGTCGGGTGCACAGAAGACGCCCGTGCCGCTGGACCCGGTAATGGTCAGCCCGATGAGCACGGCCGACGTGCCATTCAAGGCAGCGACGCCGGCGACGCTGTTCGTCACGCATATCGACGATTACGGCGGCCAGGTGGCGGTCGAGTATGCGTGCGAGGGCGGTGCTTGCAAGAGCGTGAAGAAATGAGCGGGGGCATGCGCCACCAGGGATCGCCGGCCGCATGGCTGCGCTGGATCGTGCTTCTGTTGCTGGTTGCGGCCGTGCAGCCAGCATGGGCATTGCGCTGTCTGACCAACAGCGGCGCGACTTCGTTGACCGAGCCGATCGGCGGCGTTGCGTCGTATCCGACCGATGCGCCCGACGGCTATGTGATCTGGGTGTCGCCGGTACGCACGACGTCGGGGTATTGCTACAAGGATCTGGGTGACGCCGACAGCCTGAAGGTCGTCGACAATATCTACTTCTACGCGAATCCGAACCGCACGAACCCTGTCGCATGGGGGCTCGAGATCGGCATCCGCTACAAGGGCATCGATTACTTCGACAAGACCAGCAATCGCGGCGGCGGCGTGTTTACCGGGTATTCGGTGCCTCCATGCAGCAGGTACGACTTCGACCGGGGGCGGTGCCAGCGGACGAACATCAGCATCGACTATCAGGTCGTCGTGCGCAAGAAGGGCAACTGGGTCCAGCCGCCGGGCGATATCTATACGGTGTTCCAGTTTGACGGCGAGTTCGGGCTGAATGCGTTCGGCACCAGCTTTCAGTACCGCCTGAGCGGCCTGCGCAACCTCAAGCCGACGCCGTGCTTCGTCGACGTACTCGTGACGCCCGAGCCGGGCATCGTCAATTTCGGGCAGGTGCAGGCCTCGGGCAACGGGTTCCTGCCGGCCGTGCCGCGCAAGCGGTTTTCGCTGTCTCTGACCAAAAAGTGCAGCATTCCGGTGCGCGTCGACGGTTACTTCGAAGCGACGAAGGGTACTGTGCAGAACGGCCTGCTGGTGCCTGAAAGCAAGAGCAACTTTGGCATCGGCCTGGAAGACAGCCAGGGCAAGCCGATCGAATTCAACAAGCAATTCACGCTCACGCAGTTTCCGGCCAATGTCGCCAATCAGAGCGTGTTGCTCGACGCGGTGCTCAAGTCGTTCGGACCACCGAAGATCGGGCCGTTCGATGCGTCCGCCACGATCCGGATTTTCCTGTATTGAGCGTTACACGGTATGAGCGATGTGTTTCGCAAAACGACGTCGCCTGCACCGGAACTTCATTGACGAACCGACGGAGGAGAAGAGGATGCTACGGGCGTCGCAGCCGAAGGTGGCGTCACGCATGCTGGCGGCAAAGCCGAACGCAGCGATGCGGCGAGACGTCTGCCGCATGCCTGTCACCCCGGCGCGGCTGGCGTAATGCCGGTTGCTGCTGCCGGCCGCACGCTAGCGGTCGCGGTCGCATGAAAGCGATGAAACAAGGCGCCGGTTGCCCGGCGCCTTGTTTCGTTTACCGCACCCAGCGGCAAACCTTGTGATGGTGATGCTCGAAGTGGCACACGCGGTGCGGATGCGCTTCGGCGATGGCCGGCACGAGCACGGCGGCGGCGAGCGCCGCGACGGTCAGGGTCTTGAGTAACGTCTTCATGTTTGAGGTCCTGTCGTTGGATAGCGGATCACGGGAGCGGCAGCGCATTACCACTGCGGCCGCTGATCGTCGCGATGGTCATCCCGGCGATCGTCGCGGCGGTCGTCATGCCCGCCGGAATGCCGAGCCTCCCAGTCGCGGCGCTCCCAGTAGCGATTTCCGTCCCAGTAACGATCGCCATGCCAGCCGATCGTGACTTCGGCCGGGGCAGGATAGGCGACGCATCCGGTGAGCATCACGCTCGACAGCGCACCCACCATGACAGCGGATAACACGATGGATTTCATGTTGTTCTCCCTTGGAAACGGCACGTCGATCGTACGAGCCCTCAAAATTTCACGTCGTAATAAGTTGCTACCGCACATGACGAGTGCAGGCATTTCGTCAGACGCGTGAAAGGTCGTGTCGGCGCTACGCCCGGCGCGCGCGCCGGGCGGACACGCCGGAGCCGCGTGCCGCGCCCGATGGCACACGTCGCATCTGTCCCGGCAACGACTTCGCCAATTGTTCAGACAAATCCCGACAACCGAAAGGGTCATCCTGTAATCGGATTGAGAATGATTTGCGTTTACGTTAAATTGCGCTATCTCGGAATTTGACGGAGCAGATCGATGGCGATGGCGGAAGTGCTCGACCGACCGGCGGCGGCAGCGGCGAACCCGTTCCTCGGCAGTTGTCCCGACCGGCCGCTGCGTGCGCGCCGAGCCGCGGAGCCTCGTGCGCAGGGGGCGTTGCTCGACGTGCTGATCTCGCATCGCGCGATGCTCGTCAATGTCGCGCGCGGCTTCGTCGGCTGCGCGAGCCGCGCCGAGGACGTCGTGCACGACGTGTTCGTGAAGCTCGTCGATTTCCCGAACCAGGACGCGGTGCGCCAGCCGGTCGCGTACGTGACGCGGATGGTGCGCAATGCGTCGATCGACGCGTGCCGCCGGCAAAGCCTCGAGAACGTCTATCACACGGAAGAGGACGACGGCTTCGACGTGCCGTCGCCCGAGCCGACGCCGGAAGCCGCGCTGCTGACGCGCGATACGCTGCGGCGCGTGTGGGCCGCTCTCGACGATCTGCCGGCGCGCAGCCGAGCGGCATTCGAGATGGTGCGGCTGCGTGAGGAGACGCTGCAGACCGCGGCGCGCGCGCTGAACGTGTCGCAGACGCTCGTGCATTTCATGGTGCGCGACGCGGAGCGCCACTGCGCGGAATGCCTCGACGCATGCCATCGCGGCGTCGCGTGCCCGGTGTTCCTCGGCGGCCGCGCACGGCGCCGGTAAAAAACCGCGCCGGCCAATCGTCTATCAGACAGGAGCGGCCGAAACCGCCGCTTCGCCACCTTCAACCGCCTCAGCGATTTCCGATCATGACGCAAGCCACGACGCTTTCCGCCGACACCGACGACCTCGTCTATACGGTCGTCATCAACGACGAAGAACAGTATTCGATCTGGCCGACGTTCCGGCCCGTGCCGGCCGGCTGGCGCGAGGTCGGCGTGAGCGGCCCGAAAGCCGACTGTCTCGCGCACATCGAGACCGTCTGGACCGACATGCGCCCCGCGAGCCTGCGCCGCGCAATGGACGGCGAGCGCGCATCGCGCGCGTCGTGACCCGCCGCGCCGCGTTTGCGGCGCGCCACCTGAAGAGGACGTTGCATGACCCTGCTTTCGTTGCCGACGCTCGACGACCTGCATATCGAGCCGGGGCTGCCCACCGTCGTGTCGCCACGCGGCAGCGACGGAATGTCGATCGACGACGTCGCGCCGCTGGCGCGCGAGATCGCGGCCGACACGCTCGAACGGGCGGGCGGCGTGCTGTTCACGGGTTTTCACGTGCCGTCGATCGACACGTTCCAGCGGTTCGCGGCGTCGTTCGGCGATCCGCTGATCGGCTATGAATACGCATCGACGCCGCGCAGCCAGGTCGAAGGCGCCGTCTATACGTCGACCGAATACCCGCCGCACCGCGCGATTCCGCTGCACAACGAGCAGTCGTACACGCGCGAATGGCCGCTGCGGATCTGGTTCCACTGCGCGCTCGCGGCGCCCAAGGGCGGTGCGACGCCGATCGCGGACAGCCGCGCCGTCTATCGCGCGCTCGACCCGGCGCTGATTGCGCGCTTCGAGAAGCGCGAGCTGCTGTACGTCCGCAATTTCGGGCAGGGGCTCGACCTGCCGTGGCAGCAGTCGTTCGGCACCGACGAGCCGGCCGAGGTCGAACGGATGTGCGCGGCGCGCGGCATCGAATGCACGTGGCGTACCGACGACGACGGCGAGCTGCTGCTGCGCACCCGCGAACGCTGCCAGGCCGTTGCGCGCCATCCGCGCACCGGCGACCGCGTGTGGTTCAACCAGGCGAACCTGTTTCACCTGTCGGCGCTCGACGACGACATGCAGGAAGCACTCGTCGATGCGGTCGGGCTCGAGAACGTGCCGCGCAACGTGTATTACGGCGACGGCGAACCGCTCGAAGCCGACGCGCTCGCGGAGATCCGCGGCGTGCTCGACCAGCAGCGCATCGTGTTCCCGTGGCGCACGGGCGACGTGCTGATGCTCGACAACATGCTGACCGCGCATGCGCGCGACCCGTTCGAGGGGCCGCGCAAGGTCGTCGTCGCGATGGCGCAGAGTTACACGGTCCCGCGCGGCCGAACGGAGGATTGATGACGCGTAGTACCGCCGCGCTTGCCGCGCGCGGGCTGTCGGTAGGGTATCGCGACCATGTCGTGATCGACGGGCTGGACCTGTCGATCGCGGCCGGCCGCGTCACCGCGCTGTGCGGACCGAACGGCTGCGGCAAGAGCACGCTGCTGCGCACGCTCGCGGGCCTGCAGCCTGCGCGTGCCGGCCATGTCGAAGTCAACGGCCAGCCGCTCGCGTCGTTTCGCCGTCGCGCGCTCGCGCGCGAGCTGACGATGCTCGCGCAGTTCAACCAGATTCCGTCGGGCCTCACCGTGCGCGAACTCGTCGCGTACGGGCGCTATGCGTACGGCGGCTTCCTGCGCGGCCTGTCGCGGGCCGACCATGCGGCGATCGACGAGGCGCTCGAGACGAGCGGCCTCGCCGACGACGCGAACCGCGACGTCGGCGCGCTGTCGGGCGGCGAGCGTCAGCGCGCGTGGATCGCGATGGCGCTCGCGCAGCAGGCGCCGATCGTGCTGCTCGACGAGCCGACGACCTATCTCGACATCCATCACCAGCTCGACATCCTCGATGCGCTGCGCACGCTGAACCGCGCGCGCGGGCTGACGATCGTGTGGGTGCTGCACGACCTGAACCAGGCGGCTGCGTACAGCGACGAGATCGTGCTGATGCGCGCGGGCCGCCTCGTCGCGCAGGGCACGCCCGACGCGATGCTCGATCCGGCGCGGCTGCGCGCGGCGTTCGGCGTCGAGATGCTGAAGCTCGCGCATCCGCAGACGGGCGCACCGATGTGCGTGCCGGCCTACGGGCCGTCGACCGACGGCGCACCGCAGGCAGCCGGCGTCTTCGACCGGGATCTCGCCGTATGACCACGTTCGCGACGCGCAAGCGCCTCGCGGCGGCGGGGAAGGGCGCGACCTCGGGGCGGGCCGGTGCGATTGCGATCGGCCTCGTCGCGCTGATCGCGGCACTTGCGGTGCTGCGCGTCGCCCCCGATCTGCGCGTGTGGCGGGACGCCGTGCCCGGCAGCGATGCCGCTGCGCTCGCGCATGTGTTCCTGTTCGACCTCAACCTGCCGCGCGTCGCGGCTGCGCTCGTCGCGGGCGGCTGCCTCGGCATCGCGGGTGCGTTGTTCCAGTCGCTCACGCGCAATCCGCTCGCGTCGCCAGACCTGCTCGGCGTGACGGGTGGCGCCCAGCTCGGCCTGCTCGCGGCGATGCTCGTGCCGGCCCTGGCCGGCGTCGCGTCGGTGCCGCTGCTGTTCGTCTGCGGGCTGGCCGCCGCCGCCTGCGCAATCGTCGCGGCCGGCGGCTGGCGCGCGACGCCGTTGCGACTCGTCCTCGCGGGCAGCGTATGCATGCTGCTGTTCGCCGCGCTGTCGACGCTCGTGCTCGCGTTCTTCGAGCAGAACATTGCGGGCGCCGCGCTGTGGACCAACGGCAGCCTCTACCAGCCGGGCGCGACGGGCCTCGCGCTCGCCGCGCGCTGGCTCGTCGTGCCGCTCATCGCGTTGCCGTTCGTGATCCGGCCGCTGAATCCGCTCACGCTCGGCGACGACGCGGCGGCCGCGGCCGGCGTGCGCGTCGATGCGACGCGGCTCGCCGCGACGATCGTCGCGGTCGCGTTCACGAGCGTGGCCGTCAGTATCGCGGGCCCGCTGTCGTATGTCGGCCTCGTCGCGCCGAACCTGCTGCGCCAGGTGCGCGGCGCGCGCGCGGCGCGGCTCGGCGTGCTGGTGCCGCTGTCGGCGCTCGCGGGCGGTGCACTCGTACTCGTCACCGACAGCGCGGTGCTCGCGTCGGGCCTCGACGCGACACTGTCGACCGGCGTCGCGATCGCACTGGTCGGCACGCCGCTGATGCTCGCGATGATCCGGCGCGGTGCCGCGTGGTCGGGCGTGCTGCACGCGGATGCCGAACGCGCGGCGGGCGGCGGCTCGACGCGGCTCGTCGGCTGGCTCGAACGGCTCGGCTGGCCGCTGCGTACGGCGCTGTTCGTCGTGGCAGGCGTGCTGATCGTGTTTGTCGGCGTGTCGGCCGGCCCCGAGTGGCTGTCGGTCGCGCGCTGGTCCGCCGCGCTGTCCGGCCACGATGCGCTCGCGCGGATGCTGATCGACCTGCGCATGCCGCGCCTGCTGTGCGCGCTCCTCGCGGGTGCGTTGCTGTCGGTCAGCGGTGTCGCGATGCAAAGCGTCGTGCGTAACCCGCTCGCGGGCCCGGAAGTGCTGGGTGTCACGCAGGGCGCGGGGCTCGTCACGCTGTTCGCGCTGTCGACGTGGCCGTTGATGGGCCACGTAACGCTCGCAGCCGCCGCGCTGATCGGCGGCGGCCTGTCGCTCGCGATCACGCTCGCGCTGAATCACCGGCATCGCTATGCGCCGCTCGCCGTCGCGCTGACGGGTATCGTGATCGGCGCGCTGTGGACCACGCTCGCGCAATGGCTGATCACGCAGGAAAGCGTGCAGCCCGCGCGCTTCGTCGTGTGGCTCGTCGGCGGTACTTATGGCCGGAGCTGGGGCGAGGTGTCGATGCTGCTGCCGTGGTGCGTGCTCGCGGTGCCCGTGTTTGCGTGGCTCGCGAAACCGCTCGACATGCTCGCGCTCGGCGACGACCAGGCAGCCGCGCTCGGCCTGCCGGTCGCCGCACTGCGGCCGCTCGCGCTGACGATCGCGACGCTCGCCGCGTGCGCGGCCGTCGCGGCGGTCGGGCCGGTCGGCTTCATCGGGTTGATGGCGCCGCACGTCGCGACGATGCTCGGCGCGCGCCGGCACCGTACGCGGCTGTGGCTCGCGGCCGTGTGCGGTGCGCTGATCCTCGGTGTGGCGGATCTCGCGGCGCGCACGGTCGTCGCGCCGCGCGAAGTGCCGGCCGGCGTGCTGACCGCGCTGATCGGCGCGCCGTACCTGCTCGGGCTGCTGATCCTCGAGGGGCGCCGCGCCCGGCGCGCAGGGCGATGACGCCGTCGCTCGACGGCGCGCGCGTCACGCGTTTCTCGGCGTTCGCGCCTGAACCGTTCGCCGAACACCTCGACGTCGTCTGGCTCGGTATGCCTGACGACGCGACCGCGCCGGGCCGCATCATCGTGCCGGTCAGCGCGTTGCCCGCGCACCGCGACATCGTGCTCGACGCGATGGTCCGCCATTACGGCGGAGATCCGGCACAGCATGCGCGCGCGCTGATGTCGCAATGGAGCAAATACTATTTCGGCCGCGCGGCGCCGGCCGGCGTCGTCGCCGCGCTGACGCTCGGCCGGCCGCTCGACATGTCGCCCGAGCGCACGTTCGTCGCGCTCGACGACGGAATGCCCGCCGCGCTGTACTTCACGCACGATGCGCTCGGCGAGCCGTGCGACGACCCGGCGCCCCGCTATGCGGGGCTCGTCGCGCATCTCGGCGCGGTGATCGACCTGCTCGCGGCGATGGGCCGCGTCACGCCGCGCGTGCTGTGGAGCAATGCGGGCAACCTGCTCGACTATCTGCTCGATACGTATCGTTCGCTGCCGTGCGCAGCCGATCCCGTCCGGGATGCGGACTGGCTGTTCGGCCCGGCCTGCGTCCACGGCGAACCGAATCCGCTGCGCGTACCCGTGCGCGATGCCGTGCCGCGCTCGGCGCTGCTGCCGACGCCGTTCCGTGCGCGCCGCGTGTGCTGCCTGCGCTATGAAATTCCTGGAGAAACGCAACTGTGTGGAAGCTGCCCCCTGCTACTGACGATGGACGACGCGGCGCTGGCCGAGCAGGACGCGATCCGGTGACGGATGCCGGCCGCCGGCACGTGCTCGGCGCACTCGCGGCGCTCGGCGCCGCGTGCTGCGGTGCGCTTTGCGCATCGTCCGGCGCCGTTGCCGCAGCTCTCGATGCGCATCGCGCGCCGGGCGTGCGTGCGCCGGGCGTGGTGTCGCTGGCCGGCAATCCCGTCGTGTCGCAGGCGAGCGCGACGATGCCGGTGCGGCCGCAGCGCGTGGTCGCGCTCGACTTCATGTTCGCGGAAAGCGTGATCGCGCTCGACATCGTGCCGGTCGGGATGGCCGATACGGCGTTCTATCCGGGCTGGCTCGGCTATCAAAGCGACCGGCTCGCGAACGTGACCGACATCGGTTCGCGCCAGGAGCCGGGCCTCGAAGCGATCGCGGCGGTCAAACCCGACCTGATCATCGGCGTCGGTTTCCGGCATGCGCCGATCTTCGATGCGCTCGACCGGATCGCGCCGACGATCCTGTTCCAGTTCAGCCCGAACGTGTCGGACGGCGGCGTGCCGGTCACGCAACTCGACTGGATGCGGCAGATCTTCCGGACGATCGGTGCGGTGACGGGGCGCGACGCGCGTGCGCAGGCGGTCGATGCGCAACTCGATGCGGGAATCGCGCGCAATGCGGCGCGGCTCGCGGCCGCGGGCCGCAAGGGCGAGCGCATCGCGCTGCTGCAGGATCTCGGCTTGCCCGACCGCTACTGGGCCTATACGGGCAACAGCACGTCGGCGGGCCTCGCGCGGGCGCTCGGGCTCGACCCGTGGCCGAAGAAGCCGACGCGGGAAGGCACGCTGTACGTGACGTCGGCCGATTTGCTCAAGCAGCGCGAACTGGCCGTGCTGTTCGTGACCGCATCCGGAATGGAGGTGCCGCTGTCCGCGAAACTCGATTCGCCGGTGTGGCGCTTCGTGCCTGCGATGCGGGAACACCGGATCGCGCTCGTCGAACGCAATATCTGGGGATTCGGCGGGCCGATGTCGGCGCTGAAACTGGCCGACGTGATGACCGATACGATGCTGAAGCTGCCGGCCGTGCGTTGAGTGTGCGGCGGTCGAGCGGCGGACGATGCCGCTACGACGGCGGCAGGGCGTTGCGGTCGGCCTGACTCGCGGTGAACCTTTCCACGATCGCGCCACGCGCCCGAGGCGGTGCCTTCCGAAACGAAAATCGCCGACGCACTGTCATTGCAGCGCGTCGGCGATTTTTTCCATCGACTGCCGTGTTACGCGCTCAGCGCATCGACGCCATCCAGCGCGCGAGACCGCGCCGGCGTCGTGTCGCTGACGATGCGCCCGTTGTCGAGCTTCAACAAACGGTCGGCGAGATCGAAATAGCGGTCGTCGTGCGTGATCACGATCACGGCCTTGCCGCGCGCACGCAGCTCGGGCAGCAGTTGCTCGTAGAACACGGCCTTGAACGACGGATCCTGGTCGGCCGCCCATTCGTCGAACAGGTAGAACGGCCGGTCCTCCAGGTACGCGACGACGAGCGCGAGCCGCTTGCGCTGCCCGGTCGACAGCGCGCGGGTCGAGAACGCGCCGTCGACCACCTTCACCTTGTGATCGAGCGCGAGCTTCGCGACGAGCGCGTTCGCGCGCGCGTCGGCCTGTGCGCGGGACGGATCGTCAGGGTCGACGATGCCGAGCAGTGCATCGAACAGGTGGAAATCGTTGAACACCGCGCTGAAGCGCTGCCGGTACGCGGCGCGCTCGCGCCAGCCGATCGTGCGGCCGTCGACCTCGATCGTGCCTTCCTCAGGCTCGTAGAGCCCCGTCAGCACCTTCGCGAGCGTCGTCTTGCCGCTGCCGTTGCCGCCGACGATGAACACGAGCTCGCCCGGCTTGATCGTCAGGTCGATCGGCCCGATGCTGAACATCCGTTCGTCGCGTTCGTGGAAGTACGCGTGCGTGACGCCGCGCAGCGTGACGGCGCCGGCCGGCGGCACGTCGGGTGCATCGGCCGCAGGCGGCACCGTGCGCAGCGCGCCGAATTCGGCCATCACGCCTTCGATCCGCGTGAGCGACACGCGTGCCGCGTTGACCGTCGGCAGGTTGTTCAGCAGCCCGTCGAGCGGCACGAGCATGAACAGGAACACGACGACGTAGCCGGCGGCCGTGGCCGGATCGGCATGCACGCCGAGCTGCGGCCAGAACGATGCGATACCGAGGAACACATAGAACAGGAAGATGATCCAGCCGACGCCGACCGCGTACGCGCTGAACGCGCGGCGGCGGTGGTCGCGCACTTCGCCGATCGCGGCGCCGAGCTGGCCGTCGACGAACTGACGCGCGCGTTCATCGTGCAGCTTCAGTTCCTTCGCGCCGGAAAACAGCGAGCCGAGATAGCCGAACAGGCGGTCCTGCGCCTGGCCGGCCGCTTCGAGCGATGCGATCGCGCGGCGGTCGCCGGTGTGATAGCCGAGCGAGCCGGCGAGGATCGCGGCCAGCGCCAGCAGGCACACGGGCCACGACAGCCAAGCGAGATAGCCGAGGCAGCCGAACACGATCGAGCCGTGCATGACGAGGTTCGGCAGCGCGAAGAACAGCATCGACACGTTGGTTGCGTCGTCGGTCAGCACCGACTGCACGGGCGCCGCGCCGATCCGCTCGATGTCGCGCAGCTCGGCCGCGCCGACGCGCCGCGCGAGATGCACGCGCAGCCGCGCCATCGTGTCCTGCGACAGGCGGGCAAACAGCGTGCCCGACACGATTCGCGTGACGAGCGCGACCACCGCGCACAGCGCGAAGCGCCAGGCGAGCGACGCGTCGGCCGCGCCCGGCTGCGAGAGCGCGCGGTTCAGCGTCGCGACGAGCAGCACGCTCGCGACGCCGTTCAGCACGCACGCGGTGAGCGCCAGCGCGAGCGACGCGCGGCTTTCGCGCAACAGCGCGAGGATCAGGCGCGCCGCGGGGCGGGCGGGGGAAGCGTCGAGGGACGGCGGGGAAGAAGGCTCGTGGGCGGCTGTCATCGGCAACGTCGGTAAAGGGAAGGCAAGCGAAAACGCGGAAACGGCAAAACTGGTGCGAAAGCGGCTGGCGAGGCGGGGCCTCGTTCCGGCTTTCCTTCCTGATAGACGAACGGGCCGCGCAAATATTTAGCGGCCCGTTCAAAAAAAGCGGCCGCACGCGTTTTGAGCACAAAACGGTAAAAAATCGGCCGCGCCGTTCGTCACACCAGTGAAGCCGCCCCAAGCGGCCCCGAGACTTGGCCGAAGCGGCCGGACCGAAGGACTTCACGCACATGACGAGTTTCCCGACTGCGCTGCATCACCGAATCCGCGAACTGGCGCGCATCGCGCCTGACGCACCCGCCATCGCGGCCCCTTTCCAGAATGGCTTGCGCCTGTCGCGCGGCGCGCTCGATGCGCGGGCGTCGCGGCTGGCCCGGCAACTGCGCGCGGCCGGCGTCGGTGCGGAAGTGCGGGTCGGCGTGTGCGTCGAGCGCTCGTGCGAACTGTTCGTCGCGCTGCTGGCCGTGCTGAAGGCGGGCGGTGTGTTCGTGCCGCTCGATCCGCGTCATCCGGCCGCACGCCTCGACTGGATCGTCCAGGATGCACGGTTGCGGCACGGGATCGTCGACGCGGCCGGCCGCGCGGCGCTCGGCAAGCCGTTCGAACACGCGTTCGACGCGGCAGCCGAAGCGGCGCACGGGCAGGAGATCGCCGCGGACGACGAAGCGGTGCCCGTTCATCCGCGTTCGGCCGCCTACATGATCTATACGTCGGGTTCGACCGGCACGCCGAAGGCCGTCGTCGTCGAACACGGGCCGCTCGCCGCGCACTGCGATGCGCTCGCGGCCGCGCTGCCGATCGAGGCCGGCGACCGCCTGCTGCATTTCGCATCGGTCAATTTCGATGCCGCGCACGAATGCTGGCTGGCACCGCTCGCGATTGGCGCGAGCATCGTCGTGGCGCCGCCGCAGCCGTTCGCGCCGGATGCCGCGCATGCGCTGATGGCGAGTGAATCGGTCAACGTGGCCGCGTTCCCGCCCGCGTACCTGCGCGAATTCGCGGCGGTGGCCGCGCGCGATGGCGTGCCGCCGGCACTGCGCGTGCTCGCGTTCGGCGGCGAAGCGCTGCCGCAGCAGGCGTTCGAATTCGTGCGCCGCACGTTCCCGTCGGTACGCCTGATCAACGGTTACGGGCCGACCGAGGCCGTCATTTCGCCGATGCTGTGGCCGGTCGAGCCGGGTGAGACGCCCGTGCTGGCCGACGACGACGCGTATGCGTCGTTGCCGATCGGCCGTGTGATCGGCCCGCGCGTTGCGCGTGTCGACGGCGCCTCGGACGACGGCTCGGGCGAGTTGCTGCTCGGCGGCGTCTGCGTTGCACGCGGTTATCACGGCCGTCCGGCCTTGACGGCCGAACGCTTCATTCCCGATGCCGACGGCGAACCCGGCGCGCGCGTGTACCGCACCGGCGACCTCGCACGGCTGCGCGACGACGGCGCATTCGACTATCTCGGCCGCCTCGACGATCAGGTCCAGGTGCGCGGCGTGCGCGTGGAGCCCGCGGAAATCGCCGCGTGCCTGCGTTCGCATCCGGCCGTGGCCGACGCGGCCGTGGTTGCCGAAACCGGCAACGGGCCGACGCGGCTGATCGCGTGCGTCGCGCTGCGCGCGGCGGCCGACGATGTCGCGCTCAAAGCGCACGTGGCTGCGCAACTGCCGGCCGCATGGCAGCCGCACCGGTTCGTGCGTTGCGATGCACTGCCGTATACGCTGAACGGCAAGATCGACCGTGCCGCGCTGCGCGAGAAGATTGCCGCCACGCGTGACACCGCGCAAGGTAGCGGCGACGCACCGCGCACGCCGACCGAACGGCAGCTCGCCGGCCTCTGGCAGGCACTGCTCGGCCTCGACGTCGCGCCGTCGCGCGATGACCGATTCTTTGCGCTGGGCGCGGATTCTCTCGCTGCGATGCAACTGCAGGCCGCGATCCGCGCCACAGTACGCGTGAACCTGCGGCTCGATACGCTGTTCGCCGATCCGTCGCTCTTCGAACTGGCCGAGGCGGTCGATCATGCGGAACGCGAAACCGGCGAACCGCTGGCCGCGATTACCGTGCGCCGTGCGACTGCCGATGTGGCCGAGGCGGCCGCGCCGCACGTCGATCGTGCCGCATCGCTCGCGCAACAACGTTTCTGGGTGCTCGCACAAACGCGTGATGCGAGCGCTGCATATCACATCGCCGCGCACTGGACGATCGACGGCACGCTCGATCGCGCTGCGCTGCAGCGCGCGCTCGATCACGTGATCGGCCGGCACGAGGCGTGGCGTACGACGCTCGTCGACAACGACGACGGCGTGGTCATGCAGCGGATTCATGCGCATCTGCCGGTGTCGATCGTCGACGTCGACCTGCGCGACCAGCCGCCGGCTGCGCGCGACGCGCAAGCCGCGCGTCTCGCCGAGCGCGACGCGGCCGAACCGTTCGACCTCGCACGCGGCCCGCTGCTGCGCGCGACGCTGGTCGCACTCGCCGACGACCGTCACCGCCTGCTGTTGACCGCGCATCACGCGATCACCGACGGCTGGAGCTCGCGCTGTGCGTTCGACGAATTGTCGGCCGCCTATCGCGCATACGCCGAAGGCCGCGAACCGTCGCTGCCCGAACTGCCGATCCAGTACGCCGACTATGCAGACTGGCAGCGCGACATGCTGGCCGGCGGCGAAGGTGAACGTCAGCTCGACTACTGGCGCGGCGCGTTGCGTGACGTGCCGGGCCCGCTCGCGCTGCCGGTCGATCGTCAGCCGGGGGCGGTACGCACGCTGCAGGGCGCGCGCGTGTCGGTACGGCTGCCCGACGCGGTCGCGGCCGACGTGCGGCAACTCGCGCGCGACGCGCAGGCGACCGTCTTCACGATGCTGCTGGCCGCGCTCGATGCGTGGCTGGCGCGCCTGACCGGCGCAACGGATGTCGTCGTCGCGGTGCCGGTCGCGCATCGCCAGCGCCCCGAAACGCGCGCGCTGCTGGGCCTTTTCCTGAATACGGTCGCGCTGCGCGTGCAAGTGGCGCCGACGCTGCCGTTCCGCGCGCTCGTCGATGCGGCGCGCACGGCTGCGCTCGACGCGGTCGCGCACCAGGACGTGCCGTTCGAGCGCGTCGTCGATGCGGTGAAGCCGCCGGTCAAGCGCGGCGACGAATGGCTGCGCGTGAAATTCGCGCAGCAGTTCGATGCTCGGCACGACAGCGTGCTGCCGGGCGCCACGGCGGTCGCGACGCCGGGGCCCGACCTCGCAGCGCGCTTCGACTTCGCCGTGGATTTCACCGACGATGCAAACGGCATCGAACTGGTCGCGGCCTATGCGACCGACTGCATCGACGCGGACACCGCGCGCGCGTGGCTCGACAGCTATGCGGCGCTCGTCGGCTCGGCTGCGCATGATCCGCACCAAACGACGGCCATCCTGCCGTGTGACGCGTCGGCCGCGTCGCGCCAGCCGCGCGACGGCCGTGCGCTGCGCGTCGAACACGCCGACATCGTCGCCGCGTTCGCGCGGCAGGCGGCCGCGTATCCACATCGCGTCGCGCTCGCCGATGCGTCGGCATCGCTGACGTTCGCCGAACTCGACGACGCATCGAACCGCATCGCACGCGCGCTGACCCAGCGCGGCGTGGCCGCCGAAGCGTCCGTCATCGTCTGCGTCGAACGCTCGGCGCGCTTCGTCGTCGGCCTGCTCGGCGCGCTGAAGGCCGGCGCGCTCGCCGTGCTGCTCGATCCCGCCCAACCGGCCGCGCGACTGGCCGCGGCAGCGGCCGACTGCGGCGCGCGCTGGGCGCTCGTCGCGGAGTCGGCTGCATGGCCGGCCGGTATCGACGCACAGCCGCTCGACGTCGACACGCTTGCGCAGGACGCGACGCTCGCGCACGCGGCCGGCGTGCGTATCGCACCGCACCCGGAACAGGGCGCGTACCTGATCTATACGTCGGGCTCGACCGGCACGCCGAAGGGCGTCGTCGTGTCGCACGGCGCACTGGCCGACTACGTGCAGGGGATGCTCGACGAACTCGCGTTCGCACCGGACGCGTCGTTTGCGATGGTATCGACCGTCGCGGCCGACCTCGGCCACACGACGCTGTTCGGCGCACTGTGCGCGGGCCGCACGCTGCACCTGCTGCCGGCCGCGTGCGCGTTCGATCCGGACCTGTTCGCCGACGAAATGCGCCGCCGCGACGTTGGGGTGCTGAAGATCGTGCCGAGCCACCTGCAGGCGCTGCTCGACGCGCGCGTACCGGCCGACGTGTTGCCGCGCCACGCGCTCGTGACGGGCGGCGAAACGCTCACGTGGGCGCTCGTCGCGCGCCTGGCCGCGCTTGCGCCCGCCTGCCGCGTGATCAACCACTACGGGCCGACCGAAGCGACGGTCGGCGCGATCGCCTGCGACACGGCGTCGATCGCCGCCGATGCGCGCGATCCCGCGAGCGGTGTGCCGCTCGGCCTGCCGCTGCCCAATGCGCGCGCACTCGTGCTCGACGCGTTCGGCGCGTGCGTGCCGGCCGGCGCGACGGGTGAGCTGTATCTGGGCGGGCCGGGTGTCGCGCGCGGCTACCTGGGCCGCCCGGCGCAGACCGCCGAGCGCTTCGTGCCCGATCCGTTCACGCCCGGTGCACGGCTGTATCGCACGGGCGACCGCGTGCGGTTGCGCGCGGACGGCCGCCTCGCGTTCCTCGGCCGTATCGACGACCAGGTGAAAATTCGCGGCTACCGCGTTGAACCGGGCGAGGTGAGTGCGGCGGTGCGCGCTGCCGGCCCGGTTGCGCAGGCCGAAACGCTCGCGATCGAACACGACGGCCGCCTGCGGCTTGCGACGTTCGTCGTGATGCGCGACGGTGCGGCATTCGACGAGGCCGCCGTGCGCGCGGCGCTTGCCGCGAAACTGCCAGACTACATGGTGCCCGCGCAGTTCGTCGCGCTCGCGCGCCTGCCGGTGACCGCGAACGGCAAGATCGATCGCGCCGCGCTGCGCGAGCTGGCGGCCGCGCCGGTCGCGAGCGCGTCCGGGAACGCACCGCAGGGTGCGGTCGAAACGGTGCTCGCCGAAGTCTGGCAGGCCGTGCTGAAGGCGCCGCAGGTCGGCCGCGACGACAATTTCTTCGAACTCGGCGGCGATTCGATCCTCGTGCTGCAGGTGATCGCCCGGGCGCGCAAGCGCGGCGTGCGCTTCACGCCGAAGCAACTGTTCGACGGCCCAACGATCGCCGAACTCGCACGCATCGCGAAGATGGAGGACGTGGCGGCTGGCGCTGCAACTGCCGCGCAGCCGGCGGTCGCGGCCGCTGCCGGCGCGCCGGCGACGGCACGGGTCCTGACGCCCGCGCAGCAGCGCTTCTTCGCGCTCGATATCCCGCATCCGGGCCACTGGAACCAGTCGGTTGCGTTCGACGTGCGCGGGCCGTTCGACGCCGATGCGTTCGCGCGCGCCTTCGACGCATTGCTGACGCACCACGATGCATTCCGCCAGCGCTTCGCTCGCGGTGCGGACGGCACGTGGCACGCCAGCGACGCCGCGAAGCCGTACGATGCGCTGCCGTTCGTCGAAGTCGCCGCCCGCGACGAAGCCGACGCGCTCGCGCGCTTCGACGCGTTGCAGTGCCGTCTCGACCTCGGGCGCGGGCCGCTTGCCTGCGCATGCGCGGCACGCTTGCCGGACGGTTCGACGCAGCTCTATCTCGCCATTCACCATGCGATCGTCGACGGCGTGTCGTGGCGCATCCTGCTCGACGACCTGGATACGGCCTACCGTGCCGCATGCGAACGCACGCCGGTCCGGCTGCCGCAGCCGGGCCTGCGCGCGGATGCATGGGCGTCGCGACTCGCACGCGCGGCGACGGAACCGGCATCGCCGTTCGTGGCCGAAGCTGCGTACTGGGCCGGCATGGCGCAGGGCGGCGACGTCGTGCCCGATCATCCCGACGCAGCGGCGACGAACGCCGATGCGGCCGTCGTCGTGCAGACGATCGACGCGGCATTGACCCGCGCGGCGCTGACCGATGCGCATGCGGCCTATCGCACGCAGACGATCGAACTGCTGGGCGCGGCGCTCGCACTGGCACTGGCCGGCGCGAGCGGTGCCGCATCGTGCCGTGTCGAGCTGGAAGGGCATGGCCGCGAGGCGCTGTTCGACGATGCCGATGCCAGCCGCACGATCGGTTGGCTGACGAGCCATTACCCGGTGGTGCTGCCGGTCGCGGCCACTGCGCGCGACACGCTGTGCGCGGTCAAGGACACGCTGCGTGCGGTGCCGCACAAGGGGCTCGGCTTCGGCGTGCTCGCGCACCACGGCAATGCGGCCACGCGTGCGGCGCTGGCCGCCATGCCGCGCCCGCGCGTCACGTTCAACTATCTCGGTCAGTTCGACGCGCCGCGTGATGCGATGCTCGTGCCGCGTTTCGGCGGCACCGGCGTCGAGCGCGACCGCCAAGGGCCGCTCGGCAATACGCTTGCGATCCACGCTTACCTCGACACGGATCGCGACGGCGCACGCACGCTGAAAGTGCACTGGGTTTACGGCGCACCGCAATTCGAGCGCGCGACGATCGACGCATTCGCCGAACGCTTCGCGGCGGCGCTGCGCGAACTCGTCGAGGCGTGCGCGTCGCGCGTCGCGCATCGCGGCGGTGGCGCGACGCCGGGCGATTTCCCGCTCGCGCAGGCCGCCGGTCTTACGCAGGCCGCGATCGAACGCGCACCGCTCGACTGGCGGGCGATCGACGACGTGTATCCGCTGTCGCCGATGCAGCAGGGCATCCTGTTCCACGCGCTGTTCGCGCCCGGTCATGCCAGCTACGTAAACCAGCTCGTCGCGACCGCGACGGCGCTTGACGCCGACCGGCTCGCGGCCGCGTTCGAAGCGTCGATCGCGCGCCACGACATCCTGCGCACGAGCGTGATGCCGGACGAAGCCGCGCCGCTGCAGTGCGTGCATCGCCATGCGCGGATGCCGGTCGAGCAGCTCGACTGGCGCACGCGCGGCGCCACGCTCGATGCCGATTTCGACGCATGGCTCGCAGCCGACCGCGCACGCGGTTTCGACTGGCGCGAGCCGCCGCTGATGCGCGTCGCGCTGATCCGCGTGACCGACGACGCATGGCGCGTCGTATGGACGCGTCACCATGTGCTGCTCGATGGCTGGAGCACCGCGCGCCTGCTCGCGGACGTGCTGCGCGACTATCGCGATCCGGACGCGGTGTCGCCGTTCGCGAGCCGCCCGGCGCTGCGTTATCGCGACTTCATCGCATGGCTCGGCACGCGCGACCGCGACGCCGACGAACGCTTCTGGACCGAACGCCTCGCACGACTCGACGCACCGACGCTGATCGCGGAACGCCCGGCCGACCGTGCGGATGCCGAGATGGTCACGTGGCGCGCGACGCTCGATGCAGACATGACGACGCGTGTCGCGCAGACGGCGCGCGCACTGAAGCTGACCGTCAACACGCTGGTGCAGGGCGCATGGGCGCTCGCGCTGCAGCGGATGACGCACCAGCCGGCCGTCGCGTTCGGTGCGACGGTCGCCGGCCGTCCCGATGCACTGGCGGACGTCGACTCGGTGCTCGGCCTCTTCATCAACACGCTGCCGGTGATCACGGCGCCCGCGCCGCAGCAACGCGCGGCCGACTGGCTGCAAACGCTGCAACGCGACAACGCGGCCGCCGCCGAGCACGCGCACACGCCGCTCGCCGACATCCAGCGCTGGGCGCGCGGCGCGGGCGGCGCACTGTTCGACACGCTGGTGGTGTTCGAGAACTACCCGGTCGACGACACGGCGCGCGACGCCGATCCGCGCGCGCTGGCGTTGAGCGGCGTGCGCAGCATCGAAGCCACCGATTTCGCGCTGACGCTCGTGATCGAGAGCGGCGCCGAGCTGACGATCGACTACGGCTACGACACCGCGCGCGTCGATGCGCGGCAGGTCGAAACCTGGCACCGCGCGTTCGCATGTGCGCTCGATGCGCTGGCCTGCACGCCGGATGCGCTGCTCGGCGCGCTGTCGATCGCCGACGACGCCACCCGCGACGCACGGGTACGTGCGCAGGACACCGCACACACCTGGCCGAACGAACAACGACAGCCGCTGCACCTGCAATTCGCCGATGCCGCCCAGGCGACGCCCGACGCGATTGCGCTCGAATACGCGGACGTTCACGGCGGCGTGCATCGTGCGACCTATCGCGAACTCGACGTCGGCACGTCGCGGATCGCTGCTGCGCTGCGCCGGCGCGGCGTGCAGCCCGACACGCCGGTCGCGTTGTGCGTCGAGCGCTCGTTCGACATG
Source organism: Burkholderia puraquae (assembly GCF_002099195.1). Classification (GTDB taxonomy): domain Bacteria; phylum Pseudomonadota; class Gammaproteobacteria; order Burkholderiales; family Burkholderiaceae; genus Burkholderia; species Burkholderia puraquae. Next base: position 196,840 of record NZ_NBYX01000004.1, read on the forward strand.
GTGATGGCGCTGGTCGGCGTGCTGAAGGCGGGTGCGGCCTACCTGCCGGTCGATCCCGACTATCCGGCCGAGCGCATCGCGTATCTGCTGCGCGACGCGCGGCCGGCCGTCGCGATTACGCAGGCCCATCTGCGCGAGCAGGTCGAGGCCGCGCTCGGCGAAGGTGCCGCAACGCAGCTGCTGACGGTTGCTGACCTGCTCGCCGATGAAACCGGAAACGACGCCGCCGGCGCGGCCGCCACGATCGACGATGCGCAGCTGGCCTACCTGATTTACACGTCCGGCTCGACCGGCAAGCCGAAGGGCGCCGGCAATACGCACGGCGCGCTTGCGAACCGGATCGCGTGGATGCAGCACGCATACCGGCTGACGCGCGACGACGTCGTGCTGCACAAGACACCGTTCGGTTTCGACGTGTCGGTGTGGGAATTCGTGTGGCCGCTGGCGATCGGCGCGAAGCTCGCGATCGCCGCGCCCGGCGACCATCGCGATCCGGCGCGTCTCGCGGCCGCGATCCATGGGCACGGCGTGACGGTGCTGCACTTCGTGCCGTCGATGCTCGCCGCGTTCGCCGCGTATCTCGACGATTTCTCGGCCGCCGCACAGTGCGACAGCGTGCGCCTGATCGTCGCGAGCGGCGAGGCGCTCGCACCCGAACTCGTTGCAAAGATGGCGCGGCTGCTGCCGAACGCGACGCTCGTGAACCTGTACGGGCCGACCGAGGCCGCGATCGACGTGTCGCACTGGACCTGCGGCCCAGACGACGCGAACGCGGTTGCGGTGCCGATCGGCCACCCGATCGCGAACCTGCAGATGCATGTGCTCGATGCCGCATGGCAGCCGGTGCCGGCCGGCGCGACCGGCGAACTGTATCTCGCGGGCGCGGGCCTCGCGCGCGGCTATCTCGGCCGGCCGGCGCTGACCGCCGAGCGCTTCGTGCCCGATCCGTTCGTGCCGGGCGCGCGCATGTACCGCACGGGCGATCTCGCTCGCCGGCGCGCCGACGGTGCGCTCGACTACCTCGGCCGCGTCGACACGCAGGTCAAGCTGCGCGGCCAGCGGATCGAGCCGGGCGAGATCGAGGCGCTGCTGCGCGCGGCGCCCGGCGTGAACGATGCGGTCGTGATCGTGCGCGACGCGCAACTGATCGGCTATGTCGCCCGCGGCGACGCGGGCCCGCTCGACCGTGCGGCGCTGCTCGATGCACTGCGCGCGCAACTGCCGGCATACATGGTGCCGTCGCAGCTGATCGAACTCGATGCGTTGCCCGTGACGCCGAACGGCAAGTGCGACCGTCATGCGCTGCCCGCGCCGGTGCGCGAAGCGGCAGCCGACGTCGAACTCGCGACCGACACGGAACGCGCGCTCGCCGGGATCTGGCAACGCGTGCTGCATGCCGATGCGATCGGCCGCGACGGCGATTTCTTCCTGCTCGGCGGCCATTCGCTGCTCGCGACGCAGGCGCACGCGCAGGCGAACCTGCACTGGGGGCTCGCGTTGCCGCTGCGCACGCTGTTCGACACGCGCACGCTGGCGCGCTGTGCGGAAGCGATCGACGCGGCCTGCGCGGCACGCGGCGCGACCGATGCGGCGAGCGCGATCGATGCGCTGCTCGGCGAACTGGAAACCCAATAAGGACGACGGATGACGAAGGTTCAACCCGACTGGCTCGCGCTCGCGACGCGTTTCGCGCAACTGCCCGACGCGCAGCGCGCGGTCTTCATCGACAAGCTCGGCGCGGCGGGCATCGACTTCCGCGTGCTGCCGATCCCGCCGCGCACGCCGCGCAGCGACCGCGTGCCGGCGTCGTTCGCGCAGACGCGGCTGTGGCTGCATGCGCGCCTGATCGATGCGCCCGACGCGTATCACATCACCGAGCGCCTGGCGCTGACGGGCCCGCTCGACGCGCATGCGCTGCGCCTTGCATGCGATGCGCTGATCGCGCGCCACGAGGCGCTGCGCACGACCTTCGACGAAGCGCAGGACGGCGTCGCGCAAACGATCCACGCGCCGTTGCGCTGCCCGTGGCGCGAAACGGATCTCGAAGCGCTGCCGGACGCGCAGCGCCCGGCGCGCGCGGAAGCCGTCGCGACGGCCGACGAAGCCGAGCCGTTCGATCTCGGCGCGGCGCCGCTCGTGCGTGCGCACCTGGTGCGCTTCGACGCGACGCATCACTGGCTCGCGCTGACCGTGCATCACATCGTGTCGGACGGCTGGTCGTCGGGCGTGATGCTCGATGAGCTCGCGGCGTTCTATCGCGCGTATGCGTCCGACCGGCCGGTGCCGCTCGCGGCGCTGCCGATCCAGTACGCCGACTACGCGCTGTGGCAGCGCCGCTGGCTCGACGCCGGCGAACGCGATCGCCAGCTCGCGTTCTGGCGCGAACGGCTCGATCCGCAACGCGGCGTGCTGGCGCTGCCGGGTGCGGCTGCACGACCCGCACGCCGCAGTGCGCGCGGCGCACGCCATGTGTTTTCGCTCGACGCGCGCATCGGTGCGCAACTGCGCGCATTCGCGGCCGCATCGGGTGCCACGCCGTTCGCGGTGCTGCTCGCCGCGCTCGATGTGCTGCTGGCGCGCGCGACCGGCGATGCGCGGATCTGCGTCGGCGTGCCGGCCGCGAACCGCGAGCGCGCGGAAGTCGCGGGCCTGATCGGGTTCTTCGTCAACACGCTGGCGATCGACGTCGACGTCCCCGCGCACGGCGACTTCTCGTCGCTGGTCGCGCGCACGCAGCACGCGCTGGTCGACGCGCAGATGCACCAGGACGTGCCGTTCGAGCAGGTGGTCGACGCGCTCGGCGTGCCGCGCAGCGCGAGCCACCATCCGCTGTTCCAGGTGATGGCCGCATACGGCGAGCGCCGCGCGCTGCCGGCGCTCGGTGCGGCGTCGGCAGCGTTGCTGCCGTCGGGCACGCCGTCCGCGAAATTCGACCTGACGCTTTCGGTCGAAGCGACACCGGACGGCACCTTCGACGCCGCCTTCATCTACGCGCTCGACCTGTTCGAAGCGGACGCGATCGCACGGCTGGCCGCGCGTTTTGTCACGCTGCTCGCGGATGCGCTTGCACGCCCCGACATGCCGGTGGGCGATCTCGACTGGCTGCCCGCCGGCGAGCGCGCACAGCTCGTTGCATGGAACGCACCGGCGGGCGCGACCGAAGCCGAGCCGTTCGTGCCGGTGCATGCGCGCATCGCCGCGCACGCGCAAGCACGGCCCGGCGCACGCGGCGTTGCCGATATCGAGCGCGCGCTGACGCGCGGCGAAGTCGACGCGCGCGCGGCGCGGCTGGCCCGCCAGCTGGTCGCCGCCGGCGTCCGGCCCGAAATGCGTGTCGGCGTCGCGCTGCAGCGCTCCGTCGACCTGCTCGTCGCGCTGATCGCGGTGCTGAAGTCGGGCGCCGCGTTCGTGCCGCTCGATCCGGCGCATCCGCGCGAACGGCTCGCGCAGATCGTCGGCGACGCGAACATCGCGCACGTGCTGACCGACGGCGCGAGTGCCGCGTCGCTGCCCGAGCTGCCGGCGCTGCGCGTGTGGCGCGCCGATGAAGTCGATGCGCTCGACGAAGCCGCGCACGTCGTGCTGCCGGACGTGCTGCCGGGCCATGCGGCCTATGCGATCTACACGTCGGGTTCGACCGGCAAGCCGAAGGGCGTGATCGTCGACCATGCGTCGTTCGCGCTGCATTGCGCGGCGATCGCCGAGCGCTACGGCGCGGGCGAGCAGGACGTGTTCCTGCTGTTCCAGTCGGTCAACTTCGACGGCGCGCACGAAGGCTGGTTTTCGCAATATATGTCGGGCGCCGCCGTATCGGTGACGGCCGACGTGCTGTGGCCGCCCGCGCAGACCTGCGCGATGATGATCCGCGACGGCGTGACGATGACCTACGTGCCGCCCGGCTGCGCCGCGCAGCTCGCCGAATGGGCGCTCGCGCACGGCGCGCCGCCGACGCTGCGATCGTTGACTGTCGGCGGCGAGGCGACGTCGCGCGAGGCGTTCGCGATGCTGCGCCGCGCGCTGCCGAACGTGCGCGTGGTCAACGGCTACGGCCCGACCGAGACGGTCATCACGCCGACGCTGTGGATGTTCCGGCCCGGCGACGATCTCGCGAAGCTCGGCGACGCCGCGTACCTGCCGATCGGCACGCTGGTCGGCGCACGCACCGCGCATGTGCTCGACGAACGGCTGCATCCGCTGCCGGTCGGCGTGACCGGCGAACTGTACCTGGGCGGCGAGGGGATCGGCGTTGCGCGCGGCTATCTCGACCGCCCGGCGCTGACGGCCGAGCGCTTCGTGCCCGATCCGTATGGCGCGCCGGGCGCGCGGCTGTACCGCACGGGCGACCTCGTGCGGCGCCGTGCGGACGGCGTGTTCGACTTCATCGGCCGCGTCGACCACCAGGTGAAGCTGCGCGGGCTGCGCATCGAACTCGGCGAGATCGAGGCTCAGCTTGCCGCGCACGACGCGGTGCGCGAAGCATGCGCGGTCGTGCACGGGCAGGGCGCACTCGCGCAGCTCGTCGCGTACGTCGAGCTGACCGCCGACGCACGGGTGGCCGCGCAGCCGGTCGAAGCCGCGACGCTCGATGCGCACCTGCGCCGCACGCTGCCCGACTACATGGTGCCCGCGCAACTGATCGTGCTCGACGCGCTGCCGCGCAACGCGAACAGCAAGGTCGACCGTGCACGGCTGCCGGCGCCCGTGCGTGTCGAACGCGCGTACGAAGCGCCGCACGACGGTGACGAAGCAACGCTCGCGGCAATCTGGTGCGACGTGCTGAATCTCGAGCGCGTGGGCCGTGGCGATCACTTCTTCGATCTCGGCGGCCATTCGCTCGCCGCCGTGCGCGTGGCCACGCGCGTGGCCGAGCGACTCGGCCGCGACGTGCCGGTGCGCGCGCTGTTCGAAGCGCCGGTGCTCGCGCAGTACGCGCGCCAGGTGGCCGAAGCACCGCCTGCCGCGCATGCCGGTGCTGCGGCGCCGGGCGTCGCGGTGGCCAAACCGGACGCACACGGCGTGTGGCCGCTGTCGCCGGCACAGCTCGGACTGTGGTTCCTGTGGCGCGCGCAGCCGGACAGCGCGGCGTACAACATTCCGGTCGCGCTGCGCGTGCGCGGCCCGCTCGACGTCGAGGCGCTGCGTGCGGCCTTCTCGGATGTCGCGGCCGTGCATCCGGCGCTGCGCGCGCGGCTCGTTGCGCGTGACGGCGCATTGCCGGGCCAGCGGATCGGCGCAGACGTTTCCGTCGAACTGCCGGTGATCGACCTGTCGGCGCAAGCCGATGCGCTTGCCCGCGCGGCAGCGCTGACCGATGAGGATGCACTCGAGCCGTTCGACCTCGCGACCGACGCGCCGCTGTGGCGTGCGCGGGTACTGCGGCTCGGCGTGGACGATCACGTGCTGTCGGTGACGATTCATCACATCGTGTCGGATGGCGAATCGATCGAGCTGTGGCTCGATGCGGTGCGTGCGCGCTATGTCGCCCGCGTGCAGGGCGGCGCCGTGCCGGCCGAGGAGGCCGTCCAACTGGCCGCTCCGCTCGTGCTGCCCGCGCCGTGCCATCCTGCTCGCGTCGCTTACTGGCGCGACGCGCTGGCCGATCTGCCGGCGCGCGTGCTGCCGCAGCGTGAGGATGCGCCGCCCGTGCCGCAATGGCGCGCGGCCCGCATCGCGTTCGAATTCGACGGCCCGCTGGTCCGTGCCGCACGCGACTCGGCGTCGGCCGCGCATGCGACGCTGCCGATGCTGCTGCACGCGGCGCTCAACACCGCGCTGTTCCGTGCGACGGGTGCGGCCGACCAGCCGGTCGGCGTGCTCGCGTCGACACGCGAGCTGACGGGCGACGCGGCCCGCGACGCGCTCGGCCTCTTCATCAATTCGGTCGTGGTGCGCACGCGGATCGACCCGGCCGCGCGTCGTGCGGACGTGCTCGCACAAGTGCGCGACACGGCGCTGGCGGCCTATGCGCATGCCGACGTGCCGTTCGCGGACGTCGTCGCGGCGCTGCGTGCGCCGCGTGCCGCGCAGGCCAATCCGCTGTTCCAGGTGATGTTCAACTACCTGCGCCCGACCGGTGCCGCGGCGCGCGACTGGGCCGGCCTGTCGCTGGCCGGATTCGACGACGTGCGCCATCGCGTCGTGTTTACGCTGGAGCTGGACGTCGTCGAGCACCCGGACGGCCGCGTGAGCGCCGCGTTCTCGTATGCGGACGAACTGCTCGATGGCGGCTTCGTCGATGCGCTCGTCGAGGTCTATCACGACGAAGTCGCGCGTTTCGCCGGCGCGTCGGAAGCCGCACTCGGCGCGCCGGACGAGCGTGCCGTTGCGCAGGCGTTGCATCGCGCGCAGACGGAAGGCAGCGCACGCGCTGCAGCGTCGTCACGTGCGCCGCATGCGGCTGCCGCGCTCGCGGCGCTGTGGTCAGACACGTTCGCGACGGCCGCGCCCGAGGCCGATACGGACCTGTTCGAGGCCGGCGCGACCTCGTTCGACGTCGTGCGCTTCGTCGACGCGGCCAGCCGTGCCGGCCACGCGCTGACGGTTGCCGACGTGTTCGCGTCGCCGACGCTCGCGGCGCTCGGTGCGCGGCTCGATGCACGAACTGAAACCGGACAGGAGGCGCGCCATGCTGGCTGAAGTGCGTCCGGACGGATTCACGATGCTCGATACGTACCGCCTCGCGTTCGCGGACGGCCTGTTCGCCGTGCGCGACGGCGCGGAGATCCGCATCGCGCACGGCGACGGCATCGGTGCGCAGTTGCTGCGTGCGCAACTGGGCGACGACGGCACACTGCGCCTCGTCGCCTACAACCATCGCGCGGCGCCGGCCGACCAGCGGCGTGCGCTGCTGGCGGCGCTGGCCGCGGCATTCTCGGACAGTGCACGCCACGCGGCGATCCGGCTCGATCCGGCCGCGTGGCCGGCAGTCGCGCTCGATGCGCTGCGCGCGAGCGGCGTGCTCGCCGACGGCGGCCGCTGCATGCGCGAGGGCTGGGCGCAGCAGGCCGATCTGTGGCTCGTCGGCCCGCATCTGCCGTGCGCGACGTTGCCGATGCTTACCGACGGCCGCCGTCACCCGCGCCGGCCGCCGGCGCCGCGCGGCGAAGTCTACGCGCGCGACCTGCCGGCGCTCGGCGTGCGCTTCACGCTGCGCGGCTGGCAGCCGGCCGAGGATGCCCAGCGCGTTGCACGCTGGTTCGACGCGCCGCGCGTGCGCGACGGCTGGCCGGGCGCGCAGCCCGGCGCGGACGGCACGCAAGGGGCCGCGCCCGATGCCGATCCGCACGTTACGCCGCTCGTCGGCTGCTTCGACGGCGAACCGTTCGCGTATTTCGAAGCTTACTGGCTGAAGGAAGACGCGCTCGCGCCGCATGTCGCGGCGCGCGACTACGACCGCGGGCTGCGCATGCTGGTCGGCGAGTCGCGCTGGCGCGGCCCGCATTGCGTGGCGGGCTGGCTGCCGTCCGTCGTCCATTACCTGTTTCTCGACGACCCGCGTACCGAAGCGGTCGGCTGTGCCGTTCCGGCCGGCCACGCGCGGGTTGCCGACCATCTCGCGCGGCATGGCTTCGCGCGGCAGCGCCGTCTCGCGCTGGCCGACGCGCAGCCGCTGTGGATGCGCACGCTGCGCGAGACGTTCTTCTCCGGCCGTCACGTCTGACGCGCCGGATTCACCGACAAGGGAGCTGAGACATGCAGAGAGAAACCGTATTCGACCTGATCGGCGTCGGCTTCGGGCCGTCGAATCTGGCGCTGGCCATCCGCCTCGAGGAGCGGCGCGCGGCGCGCCCGTTCGCCCATTGCTTCGTCGAGCGTCAGCCTGAATTCGGCTGGCACCGCGGGATGCTGCTCGACGACTGCCGGATGCAGATCTCGTTTCTGAAGGATCTCGTCACGATGCGCGATCCGAAAAGCCGCTACACGTTCATCAACTACCTGTTCGAACGCGGCCGGCTGAATGAATTCGTCAACCTGAAGAACTTCTATCCGACCCGCGTCGAATTCCACGACTACCTGAGCTGGGTGGCCGAGGCGTTCGACGATCGTGTCCATTACAGCGAGACCGTCCTGGCGATCGAGCCCGTGCGCGGCGATGGCGCGCGGATCGACGCGCTGCGCGTGCTGTCGCGCGACGCCGCCGGCCACGAGCGCCAGCGCGTGACGCGCGCGCTGTCGGTCGGCGTCGGCGGCACGCCGGCGGTGCCGGATGCGTTCGCCGCGCTCGGCCGCGACCGCGTGATCCACTCGTCGTCGTATCTGACCGACATCGACCGGCTCGTCGCGTCGCCGGACGGCGAGCGCCGCCGCGTCGCGGTGATCGGCGCGGGGCAGAGCGCGGCCGAGGTGTTCATCGACCTCGCGCGCCGCTTCCCGCATGTCGACGCGAGCCTCGTGATGCGCGCCGGTGCGTTGAAGCCGGCGGACGACAGCCCGTTCGTCAACGAGATCTTCAGCCCCGAATTCACCGATGTCGTCTATGCGCAGCCGCACGATGCGCGCCGCGCGCTGCTCGAGCGGTATCGCGACACGAACTACGCGGTGGTCGACCGGCCGCTGATCGAACAGATCTACGAAATGCTGTACCTGCAGCGCATCGACGGCACGCCGCGTCATGCGCTGCTCGCGAACAGCGCGATCGAGGCCGCGGTGCGCACCGCCGACGGCCGCATCGAGCTGACGCTGCGCGACCGGATGAGCGGCGACACGCGTGTCGAGCGTTTCGACGCGCTCGTGCTGGCAACCGGCTACCGCCGCGACACGCATTCGGCGCTGCTCGAAGGGCTCGCGCCGCACCTGGGCGATGCGCTTGCGCGTGGCGACGTCGCGCGCGATTACCTGCTCGCGACGCCCGAGCACTTCGCGCCGCGCATCTACCTGCAAGGCTGCTGCGAAGACAGCCACGGCCTGTCCGACACGCTGCTGTCGGTACTGGCGCGCCGCGCGGACGAAATCTGCGCGTCGCTCGAAGACGGGATCGCACCGGCCCATGACGAAGGCGCGGCCCGGGCACCGCACGAAAAACGACAGGAACACGGGGTGAGCATGAGCCGGATGGCTTTCGCTCTTTGACAAAGGCGCGGTCGGAGACCGCATGAAAAAAGTGGAGCAGAGAAAGATGGAGTGGGCAACAGGCACGCGTTTGCGTGCGATCGCAGCCGCGGCGAGCGTGGCGTTCGGTGCGGCGGCAGGGCAGGCGCATGCCCAGGCGGCGCCGGCCGTGAACGCGGGCGCAGCGGCGTCGGCCAGCAGTGCGCAGAACGGTGCGGCGGCGAGTGCGGCGGCCAGTGCGTCGACCGGCACGCTGCCGACGATCAACGTCAACGCGGCCTCGGAAGGGGACGGTACGGTCGGGCTCGTCGCGAAGCGCAGCCGGACCGGCACGAAGACCAATACGTCGATCAACGAGATCCCGCAGACGATCAACGTCGTCACCGCGCAGCAGATCGAGATGACCGGCGCGACCGACGTGAACGCGGCGCTGCGCTACGTGCCGGGTTTCTCGTCGTACGGCTCGGACAACCGTTCCGACTGGTATGCGGCGCTGCGCGGCTTCACGCCGACCGCGTACGTAAACGGGCTGCAGGTGCCGAACACGATCAACCTCGCGAGCTGGCGCGTCGATCCGTACATGATCGACAGCATCAGCGTGCTGCGCGGGCCGACCTCGGTGCTCTACGGCGCGGGCGACCCGGGCGCGATCGTCGACGTGCAGACCAAGCTCGCCGACGGCGAGCGCGTGCGCGAAGCCGGGGTGCAGATCGGCAACTACGCGCGCAAGCAGTTCATGATCGACGTCGGCGACAAGCTCGACCCGGACGGCAAGTACGCGTACCGGTTCGTCGGCGTCGCGCGCGACGGCAACGCACTGACCGGCCCGAACAACGACCAGCGCGTCGCGCTCGCGCCGTCGTTCCGCTGGCGCCCGAACGCGGATACGTCGCTGACGCTGTCGGCCACCTATCTGCAGGACTGGGGTGACATCTCGTCGAACTTCCTGCCCGCGTCGGGTACCGTGTTGCCGAACCCGAACGGGCAGATCAACAAGGACGTGTACGAGGGCGATCCGAACTTCAACTACTACCGCAAGAAGCAGTGGTCGGTCGGCTACCAGTTCGAGCGAAACCTGACGCCGGCGTGGACGTTCCGCCAGAACACGCGACTGATGCACTTGTCGCTCGACAACGGTTCGGTATTCGGCAACGGCTTCGTCGACGGCAGCACGACCGACGTGTCGCGCTGGGCCGGTGTGTTCCAGATGAACTACAGCCGCTTCGACATCGACAACAACGTCGAGGGCCGCTTCGCCACGGGGCCGCTCCAGCACACGTTGCTGCTCGGTTTCCAGTACAACCGCCAGACCGCGACCGACAGCGAATGGCTCGCTGCCGCGCCGCCGCTGAACATCTACAACCCGGTCTACCTGCCTGTCACCAAGGCGGTGTTCACGCCTGACTCGACGTTCCGCACCAACACGTACACGACGATGAACACGTTCGGCCTGTACGCGCAGGACCAGATCAAGTGGAACCGCTGGACGCTGACGCTCGGCGGCCGCGAGGACTGGGTCAACATGCGGATGGACGACCGCGCGGGCGGCACGTCGACGAAGGCGGAAGTCACCGCGTTCACCGGCCGCGTCGGCCTCACGTACCAGGGCGATTACGGGCTGTCGCCGTACATCAGCTACGCGACGTCGTTCAACCCGCTGATCGGCGTCAACCTGCTCGGCGGCGGGCTGCCGCAGCCGACGCGCGGCAAGCAGATCGAAGCCGGCCTGCGCTGGCAGCCGCCCGGCAAGAACCTGATGCTGAACGCGGCGATCTACCAGATCAACCAGACCAACGGGATCACGCCGGCGCTGCCGAGCCAGGACGCGACCGGCACGAAGTCGGTGCAGACCGGCGAAGTGCGTTCGCGCGGGATCGAGCTGAGCGCGACCGGCAAGGTCACGCCGAACCTGTCGCTGATCGCATCGTACGTGTACCAGGACGTGAAGAACGTGAAGGCCAACGACGCGTCGCTGAACAACTGGCCGGTCGACATTCCGCGTCCGCGCCAGATGGCGTCGCTGTGGACCGACTGGACCTGGCACACGGGGCCGCTCGCGGGCTTCGGCCTCGGCGGCGGCGTTCGCTACCAGAGCGCGTCGGCCGGTGCGGCCGACAACTCGCTGACGGTATCGAGCGTCACGCTGTTCGACGCGGGCGTGCATTACGACACGCGTAACTGGCGCTTCGCGGTGAACGGGACGAACCTGTTCAACCGCCACTACATCAGCGGTTGCCAGTCGGCGAACGTCTGCGTGTTCGGCACCGACCGCACCGTGATCGCGACCGCGAAATACAACTGGTGACGTTGCGCGCCGCGGCCCGCCGGCCGGCCTTCGTGGCCGGCGCGGGCCGGCGCGGCGCCTTCGTCCGCTTTTCCACGACGCATCCATGCCGAAGAAAAATCTCGTCTACATCCAGTCGCTGCGCAACGGCGCGGCCGATCGTGCCGGGCAGCCGGTCGCTTATCAGGGCGGCACGCGCTACATGAAGGCGCCGCTCGAATTCCTCGTCGAGCGCCTGAACGACTCGCCGCTCGGCGAGCGCTACACGCTCAAGGGCGTGATCGTCGACGACGACGACGGTTCGCCGGCCGACCGCGCGAAAGTCGCCGACTACGGCTTCGCCCGCACGCCGGGCCGCCCATGGATCCTGCCGGAAGGGTTGACGGTGCAGGGCCGGCCGGTCGACGAACTGTTCTGCACGATTGCGTCGACGTACCGGCGGCTGCCGCGTGACGCGCGCGAGCGCGTTGCGGCCAAGCAGGCATTCGAGCGCCGCCTGCTCGAGCGCCTGCTCGAACTCGAAGCCGACGTCGTCGTGCTCGACGGGCTGCTCGTGATCCTCGACGAACTCGTGCGGCCCGGCGCGCGCTTTCACCGGCGCATCGCCAACATCCACCCGGGCATCACCGCCGACGGTTCGCCGTACCAGCGGCGCGGCGCGTGGGCGACGCTCGACGCGCTGCACGGCGCGCGCGGCGAACGGGTCGACTGGGCGAGCGGCGCAGTGACTTCCGTCGAGCCCGTGACGATGACGGGCGCGTCGTTCCACTACGTCGACAACGGCATCGATTCCGGCGAGGTGATCTGCGACGTGCTCGACACGTCGATCGCGCCGGACGACACGATTCTCGAACTGCGCTGGAACAATTTCCAGCGCAGCCTGTTTCCGGCGCTCGAGCGGGGGCTGCACGTCCTCGCCGACCGCCACGACGCGGGAGCGCTGTGATGGAAGACACGCTGACGAAACCGGCCGGCGCCGCGGACGCCGTCGAAGGTGAAGTGGCCGCCGCGCTCGACGGCGCCGCACAAGGACAGGCGATGGCAGTCGCCGAGCGCACGCTCGACGCGTGGCGGCCCGACGATTCGCCGGATGGACTGCTCGCGGCGTTCGTCGCGCTCTTCAACGCCGACACGCGATACGACGCGGCGACGATCGCGGTGCCGCTCGGCGGCGCCGATGCGGCGGCGGTCGCATCGTACGTCGCGCGCGCGGTGCGCGAGGGCGTGATCGACGGCGCGCAGGTCGCCGGCGACATGCTGCGCGTCACCGTGTCGCGCGCGACGTTCTGGCAGAACCCGCGGCCGTGGCTGAAGGCGCCTGCTTCGGGCGGGATGCCGCTGCGCCATGCGATCACGAACGGCCACCGGCACCCGGTGCGGCCGCCGTCGCCGGCCGGCGAGATCTATGCACGCTACATGCCGCAGGTCGGGATGACGTTCAGCCTGCGCACCGTCGATATCGATGCGCACGCGGACCTGTTCAGCGGCTGGATGAACCTCGATCGCGTCGCGCATTTCTGGGACCAGCGCGGCACGCGCGACGAGCACGCGGCGTATCTCGCCGAGCGGCTCGCCGATCCGCACATGCACCCGATGATCGGCTATTTCGACGACACGCCGTTCGGCTATTTCGAGTTCTACTGGGCGAAGGAGGATCGCCTCGCGCCGTTCTACGAGGCGCACGACTACGACCGCGGGCTGCACCTGCTGATCGGCGACTCGCGCTTCCAGAGCGCCGGCAAGCTGCATGCATGGTGGAGCGGGGTGCTGCACTACATGTTCGTCGACGAACCGCGCACGCAGCGACTCGTCGGCGAGCCGCGCGTCGATCACGTGCGGCACATCGCGTACATGCACCGGCTCGGGTTCTACACGCTGAAGGAATTCGACTTTCCGCACAAGCGCGCGGCACTCACCGTGATCGAGCGCGATACATTCTTCGACACTTTCCGGTTGCCGTGACGGCGCGGGTGCGCGGGGCGGTGCTCGTCACGCGCAACCGCCGCGAGTTCGGCCGTGTCGGCGGGTTGTCGCTCGAAGACTGGGCGGCGTGAGTGCGGCTTGGTATCCACGCGGTCGCGCTGCCGTTCCGCAGCGGCGCGTCACGTGCGGGGAGCGGGTTGGTCGGCGAGAAAGACGTGGCGGAATGCATCGAGATATCGGTCGACGTCGTCGCTGAATTCACCGGGTAGCAGTGCGAACGCGCGTGCCAGCAGATCCTGGCCGAGCGCGGCATAAGTCGAATCGTCCGACAACAGTGCGCGGATCGCGTCGCGCGTTTGCGGCGAAGCAATCCGTTGCGCATCGCGCGCGAGCAGCGCGGCAGCGGCGAGGCCCGGCTGGAACGCGTACAGTTCGAGCAGATCCGGCGCGGCTTCCCAGATACGTTCGCGATTGCCGGCGTCGTGAAAATTCCGCAGCAGGAACAGCAGGTCGTACGCGTCGCTGTTCTGGCGCGCACGCCGGTCCTTCCAGGCGAGCAGCTTCAGCAGCGCCAGCGCCGGCAGGCTGGCCACCGGCACTACGGTGTGCGCGTCGATCGACACCGGCTGCGCGGTGTCCACCGCTTCCTGAAACCCGAGCACGTTCAGCACGAATTCACCGCCAGGCGGCCACGCAATCTCGCCCGGCGGCGTTTCGAGAGGCCCGAACGGCACGAGATCCAGCTCCGTGCGAAAACCGTGCGCGCCACTGTCGAACAGCAGTTTCTGCTGTTGTTTCGGCGCGCGAGTGAATCGCCCGGTTGCGACGAGTGCCTCGATGAGCTGCTCATGAAATGGCCAGCTCACCGCGCACACTGCCACGTCGACGTCGCGCGTCGCGCGCCCCGGCCGGATGCCGTGCACGTGCCACATCAGGATGTCGCGCGCGCTTGCACCGGCGACGACGAACGCCGCGTCGAGGTGTGCACAGGCCGAGCTGACGGCCTGCAGCAGCGCGACCGCCGCGGGCTCCAGCGGCCGGCCTGCGTCGACTTCAAGCGGGCGGGTGGGCGAGGTATCGTTCATGGATGCGATCGGCGATGGCGAGATTGCGGCTGTCGCCGGACGAGACGAGATCCGCGTAGATCAGCAGCGGCGGCACGATCGGCACTTCCTGCTCGCGCCAGCCGAGCGCCGCAGACGGCGGCCAGAACGCTTCGACGAGTTCGACATCGCCGTGCTCGTCCGGACGCAGGCGCGCCTGGAGCAGCAGCCGGTTCGACACGGCGCCGTGCGTATAGACGGTAATCGCGGCTGGTTTCAGGTCGTGCGTCAGCAGGTCGGCCGCCGGCTCGCCGCCGAGGCGCGCATCGAATGCGGCGAAATCGAAGCCGCGCCACCAGTCGGGCGCGAGGCCGGCAAACCGGCGGCTCGGCAGTTTCGCGCGCAAGCGGCTCGGGTAGAGCGCGACCCATTCCTGCACGAAGCGCGGCCAGTCGGGCATCAGGCGCTCGCCGTTGCGGCGCTGCCCGACGAGGCCGCGCGCAATCAGGTCTTCCATCGCGAGATTGACCGTGCCGAGCGCGACGTCCGACGCGGCGGCGATCGCCCGGTACGGTTGCGCGACGAGGCCCGGCTGCGTCGCGAGCGCGAACATTACGGCCAGCCCCTTCGGCGTCGTCGCGCGCGATGCCTGTCGGCGCGGTGCGCGTGCGGGCTTTGGCCGGCCCGCGATCATCACGGTCGCCTCCGGCTGAATCAGGCATGCGTTGCCGGCGGTATCGAGAAACGGGATGCCCTGGTCGGTCAGGCCGGCGGCCAGTTCGGCCGAAAGATGCGGCACGACCAGCATCAGTGGCCGTTCGCCGGGCATCGCGGTACCGCCGCCGCCGCGGCGCAATGCCGCGAGTGCGCCCGCGAGCGATTCGACGCGCAGGCTCACGGCGACCGGCATCTCGAATGCCTGCCCGGCGACGTCGAAGCGGATCATGGCGTCGGCGCGCGCGTTGTAGGCGGCCGGCACGCGCACGGGCCGCGCGCGAAAGCGCCGCGTCGCGCTTTCGAATGCGGCGCAGGCTTCGTCGAGCACGTGCTGTTCCGGCACGGAGAGGGCAGTGTTCGCGGGCATCGAAGGTAATCGCATGTTCACTTTTCTGTCAGCGTACACAAAAAATGTACAGACGTCAAAAAGTGAACAAAAATTCGCAAGCCTTTGATGTACAGGCACTATTCCAGAATGCCGGGCGATAGTCATCGGGGCGCTCATGCGCAAGAAATCGATGAACGGCACACAGTTTCGCGCATCCGGCTCCGGCGCGGCAGTCGTCCGGATGGACGGATTGCGCTTGTCGCGCATCGTTTCCGATATGGCAACTGACGGTTGCTACCGTGACGACTTTCCGTCTGCCCGGTTGCCGTTCAACCGACTATCCTTGCCGGCATATTCCCCACAGGACAGGAGACGACACCGTGACGCACAGCGTGATTCCCGCAGGCCTCGCCGACGAAATGATCGAGATCCGGCACCGCATTCATGCCCACCCCGAACTCGGCTTCGAGGAATTCGCGACGAGCGACCTCGTCGCGGAGCAACTGCAGTCGTGGGGCTACACGGTGCATCGCGGGCTCGGTGGCACGGGCGTCGTCGCGCAGTTGAAAGTCGGCAACGGCACGCAGCGCCTCGGCCTGCGCGCCGACATGGACGCGCTGCCGATCCACGAGACGACGGGCCTGCCGTACGAGAGCAAGATCGCCGGCAAGATGCACGCGTGCGGCCACGACGGCCACACGGCGATGCTGCTCGCGGCCGCGAAGCATCTTGCGCGCGAGCGTCGTTTCTCGGGCACGCTGAACCTGATTTTCCAGCCGGCCGAGGAAGGGCTCGGCGGCGCGAAGAAGATGCTCGACGAAGGGCTGTTCGAGCTGTTCCCGTGCGACGCGATCTTCGCGATGCACAACATGCCGGGCTTTCCCACCGGCAAGTTCGGCTTCCTGCCGGGGCCGTTCATGGCGTCGTCGGATACGGTGATCGTCGACGTGCAGGGCCGCGGCGGCCACGGCGCGGTGCCGCACAAGGCGGTCGATTCGGTGGTCGTCTGCGCGCAGATCGTCATTGCGCTGCAGACGATCGTGTCGCGCAACGTGTCGCCGCTCGACATGGCGATCGTCACGGTCGGCGCGATCCACGCGGGCGAGGCGCCGAACGTGATTCCCGATCGCGCGCAGATGCGCCTGTCGGTGCGCGCGCTGAAGCCGGAAGTGCGCGACCTGCTCGAGACGCGCATCAAGGAAGTCGTGCACGCACAGGCGGCCGTGTTCGGCGCGACCGCGACGATCGACTACCAGCGCCGCTACCCGGTGCTCGTCAACGATGCGGAAATGACCGCGGTCGCGCGCAACGTCGCACGCGAGTGGGTGGGCGACGCGAACCTGATCGACGGGATGGTGCCGCTCACGGGCAGCGAGGACTTCGCGTTCCTGCTCGAGAAGCGGCCGGGCTGCTACCTGATCATCGGCAACGGCGACGGGGAGGGCGGCTGCATGGTGCACAACCCCGGCTACGACTTCAACGACGCGGCGCTGCCGACCGGGGCGTCTTACTGGGTCAAGCTTGCGGAGACGTTCCTGGTGTGACGGAACCGGATCGCGTTGCGTGCGCGATCGCCTGGAACGCCTCCCCGCCGAACAACGCCACGACCGCATCCGGATCCGACGGCCAGTACATGTGCATGTACGTCGCGACGATCGCGTCGCGGCAATAGACGGCTTCGCCGCTGCCCCGTGCGCCGTCGGGGCGCGCGGCGCTCGCGACCGGTTCCAGCGGCGTCGCGAGCCGAGAATAGTGAAACGTGTGACCGCGCATCGTGCCGCTGCGCGTTTCGAGCTGCTGCATGCCGAGCGCCGCGAACCGGCGCTGCATCGTCGCATGACCCGGCAACACGCCCAGCATCGGCGTCGTCGCGCCATCCACGTCGGTCAGCGATTCGCACAGATACACCATCCCCCCGCATTCGGCGACGATCGGCCGGCCGGCCGCGGCGTGCGCGCGAATCGTCCGGGCGGTGGCCGCATTCGCCGCGAGCGTTGCCGCATGCAGTTCCGGATAGCCGCCCGGCAGGAACAGCGCATCGCAATCGTTCGGCACAGGTTCGTCGGCGAGCGGAGAAAAGAACCGCAATTCCGCCCCGAGCGCGTCGAGCAAGGCGAGATTCGCCGGATAGATGAACGAAAAGGCCGCGTCGCGCGCCACTGCGATCCGCCTGCCGGCGAGCGCACGCGGCAGCGGCGCCGCGGCGTCCGGTTCAGCGAATACGACAGCCGGCGGCAACTCGGCAAGTGCGGTTTGCGCGAGCACGTCGGCGGCGCGATCGAGCCGCGCATCGAGATCGTCGATGTCGTTCGGCTGGTGCAGGCCGAGATGCCGTTCCGGCAGCGCGATGCCCGCATCGGCCGGCACGTGCCCGAGCCAGCGCAGGTCGTCGGGCAGTGCCTGTTGCAGCAGTTCCGCGTGCCGGGCCGAGCCGACGCGGTTCGCCAGCACGCCGTGAAACGGCAGCCCCGGCCGGAACCGCGCGAGCCCGAATGCGATCGCTGCGAACGTCTGCGCCATCGCCTTCGCGGAAATCACCGCGACGACCGGCACGCCGAACGCAGCCGCGAGGTCGGCACTGCTCGGCGTGCCGTCGAACAGCCCCATCACGCCTTCGATCAGGATCAGGTCCGCATTGCGCGCGGCGTCGGCAAGCAGCGCGCGGCAGCCGGCTTCGCCGACCATCCCGAGATCGAGCGCATGTACAGGCGCGCCGCTCGCGCGTTCGAGCAGCATCGGGTCGAGAAAATCGGGCCCGGTCTTGAACACGCGCACGCGGCGGCCGAGCCGGCGGTGCAGCCGCGCGAGGCCGGCCGTCACCGACGTCTTGCCCTGGCCCGACGCGGGCGCACTGACGAACAGCGCGGGGCAGGCCGGCATGCTCAGAACTCCACGCCGCGCTGCGCCTTCACGCCTTGCTCCTTGTACGGATGCTTGACGAGCCGCATTTCGGTGACGAGGTCGGCCGCCTCGATCAGCGCATCGGGCGCATGCCGCCCGGTCACGACGACGTGCACCGAATCGGGACGCGCGGCCAGCGTCGCGAGCACTTCGTCGAGCGGCAGGTATTCGTACTTCAGCACCGTGTTCAGCTCGTCGAGGATCACCATCCGGTAGTCGCCGCTCTCGATCATCCGGCGTGCCTCGTCCCAACCCTTGCGCGCGGTCGCGATGTCGGCGTCGCGGTTCTGCGTGTTCCACGTATAGCCGTCGCCCATCGTCACGAAATCGCATTCGGCCACCGCGCCGAGGAAGTCGCGCTCGGACGTGTGCAGCGCGCCCTTGATGAACTGTACGACGCCGAGCCGCATGCCGTGGCCGAGCACGCGCACGGCCATGCCGAACGCGGCCGTGCTCTTGCCCTTGCCGTTGCCGGTATTGACGATCAGCAGGCCCTTTTCCTGGGTGGCGGCGGCCTGCTTCTTCTCGTGGCCGGCGCGGCGGCGTTCGGTCATCCGTTGATGGGATTCGGCATCGGTTTTCATCGGATTCGTCCTGTCGAAAAAAGCGAAACAAAGGGTTCAGAGCGGGCCGGCGAGTGCAACCGTCACGCCGTCCCGGATGGATTTGGGGCCCAGCAGCCGGCCGTGCGGCGCGGCGAGCTGCGCGCACGGCTCGGCGACCCCCGCGACGCCGAAGCGGGCGAGTGCGGCGCGCGACGGGCCGCTCGCGGCCAGTTCCGGGCGGCTCGCGAGTTGTGCTGCGTCGAACGCGACGAGCGGCCAGCCGCGTCGTGCGCACAGCGTGCGCAGCGCGCGGGCACGCGCCTTGTCGGCGAGCGTCGCGACGAGCGCCGGTTCGGCGGCCGGGTAAAGCGCCAGCGCCGCGCGGATCGCGGCATCGAGTTGCGCGGCCGTCACGCCCGCGCGGAAACCGATGCCGAGCGCGACGCGCATCATGCGCCGCTGCCGAGCGCCGCACGTACCGCGGGATCGTCGGCGAACGCCGCGACGCGGCCGATCACGACGATCGCCGGCGAACCGATGCCGGTCGTGCCGACGCGTTCGACGAGCGTGTCGAGCGTCGCGAGCACGTGCCGCTGTTCGGGGCGCGTCGCATTCTCGATCGCCGCGCACGGCGTATCGCCGGGCAGGCCGCCATCGCGCAGCGCGGCGGCAATCGCGTCGAGCCGGCGGATGCCCATGTAGATGACGATCGTCATGCGCGTGGCCGCGAGCGCGTGCCAGTCGGGTTCATCGGCACCCGCGCCGTGGCCCGTGACGAAGATCACGCCTTGCGCGTCGCCGCGCTGCGTGACCGGAATGCCGATTGCGGCCGGCGCGGCGATGCCCGCAGTGACGCCGTTCACGACCTCGACCGGGAAACCCGCCGCACCGAGTGCGGCCAGCTCCTCGCCGCCACGGCCGAACACGAACGGATCGCCGCCCTTGAGCCGCGCGACGCTACGGCCCGCGCGCAGATGCGCAAGCATCGCGGCGACGATTGCCTCCTGCGGCGTCGACGCATGCCCGCCGCGCTTGCCGACGTGCTCGATGAGCGCATCGGCACGCGCATGGCGCAGCACGTCGGGATTCACGAGATCGTCGACGAGCAGCACGTCCGCCGCGCCGATCGCGCGAACGGCCTTGAGCGTCAGCAGGTCGGCGTCGCCGGGGCCGGCGCCGATGAGCCATGCGCGGCTCATCGGGCGCGGCACGGCACGCACCGTGTCGAAACAGTGGAACAGGGCAGGCGGGCGGCATGGCGGCGGCCAGCAGACAGGTAACGCATGACGGATCGGGCGAAGCCCGCGCGGACGCGGGCGGAATGCGCACCCCATCCGTCCCCCGCGGATCGGGCGTTCGGCGAGCGTCGGGCTCGCCCCTTGCGTCGGCCGGTATCCGGGCTGGCCGCTTGCCGGGCCGCAGCCTTCCCGCCCGGCTGAAGGGCAGTGGCATCGTGGGCGGCCTGGGCGCGTGCGCGGGGAAGCGCGGCGCGCGGGCGGCGTACCGTTGCGGGGACAGCACAGGCCGGGCGGTGGTCCGCCTCCTGTTTCCCGTTTAACTGCACGCGCGGAATGCGCATGCGAGCACCGAACGCGGCGCATACGATAGCACAGCGTGCATCGGGCGCGGGGCCGGCGAACCGCGCCCGCATTCGTTCGGAACCCGATCCGGGGGCGATGCATTGCGCAGTCGTAAATTGGCGTGCAATCATCTGGCCGGAGTCACAAGCAAGGCTCAGTTTCGTGCTGCCGGTCGCACGAGCCTGACGAAATCCATACCAAAATCGGCTCGCTCTGCCGGACCTGCAGGGCGATGGCCACTACACCGCGAAGTGCCGCGCCTATGGCGAACGTACGCAGATGGACAACCTCCGGCGGGGCCGGCCATGCACTCGCGATCGGCATGCTGGTCGTGACGGCCGGATTGGCGCTGGGAGCGTGGCCCCATGTCACGAAGGCCGTGCTGGCGCAATCGGTTGCGGGGCTGGGGACGCAAGTCGTGCGGCAGATCGACGTTGTGTTCGATTCGGCGGCCACGACACTTGCCGACGTGGACGCATCGCCGTACGCGGGCTGCTCGCCGCAGGATCTGCGCCTGTTGCGATCGGCTTCCGTTCGGTCGAAGTACGTCAAGGACGTCGGGCGCCTGTCGGGCGCCGATCTGCTCTGCACGACGATGCTCGGCGTGCTGCCCAGGCCGTTTTCCCCGAAGCAGCAGCCATTCCGGCTGACCGACGCGATGTCGGCCTTCTGGACCGTCCCGTTGTTGTCGAGCCCTGGGGCGCTGGGGCTCGTGGTCACGGGAAGGAGGACGAACCTGCTGATGGATCTGGACGCCTTCAGGGTACTGCCGCCGCCGTCAGGTCTGCACTACGTGATCGGGCTCAGGGGCCGCCCGACCGCGCTCGTCATCGGGCTCGCCAAGGGCGGCGTCCCGGAGTACGTCGATGCCGGCCTGGTGCCGGGGTTTCGGGACGGCAAATCGTTCTGCTCGGCCCGGGTGCCGCTGTGCACCATCGTCGTCGCGACGCCGCGAGCGCTGGCGAGCGCCAGTCGGCGCGCTGCCTGGCTGCTGGGGATCGCCGGCGGCGCGGCGGGCTGCTGCCTGGGGCTCGGGGCGCTGATGCTGCACCGACGCTGGGCCGCGCTTCCGGCGCAGATACGGCGGGCGCTGGCAAACGGGCAATTTGTCCTGCGCTATCAGCCGATCGTCGCGCCCGGCGCGTCATCGCGGATCGTCTCCGCCGAAGCGCTGATCCGCTGGATCGACGGGCCAGCCGCCCCGGACGTGTTCATTGCCGAGGCGGAACGCGCCGGAATGATCGCCGACGTCACGGCCTTCGTCGTGCGCACGGTCCTGCGGGAGATGCGCGTGCTGTTCGACGGCGAGCCGGACTTTCGCGTAACCATCAACGTCAGCGCTCCCGAGTTGCTGGACGGCAGCCTGATGGCGACGCTGGACAGCTGCTGGCCGGCCGGATTGTCGCACCGGCATGTCGGTTTCGAACTGACTGAGCGGTCGACCGTGGAACTGCCGGAGATTCTGCCGGCGCTTCGGCAATTGCGCGACCTCGGGCATCCCGTCTACATCGACGATTTTGGGACGGGCTACTCCAGCCTGAGCCTGCTGCAGCATCTTCCGATCGACTACATCAAGGTCGACCGTTCGCTGCTGCCGGCCGCGCCGCAGCATGACGGCACGTCGATCATTCCGGAGATCCTGGCGATTGCCCGTCGGCTCGGGGTCGGCCTGGTCTTTGAGGGTGTCGAGACCCGTGAGCAGGCGCACATGCTCGACATCCCGGGGCAGTCGATCGGGGCACAGGGCTGGTATTTCGGGCGGCCCGATACAGTGGAAGCGCTGCAGAAGGCGATCGCGGAGCAGTCGCTGCGAACAGGCTGAGCATCTGGACCGAAAAGCCGGCCGCGACGCGCGCTCTGCCTTGACGCTCCCCGCACCGCCGCCTACACTCGCACGCGTTTTGGTGCTCGCGCGCGCCGCTCCGGCGTGCGCAGTTAAACGGGAAACAGGAAGCCTGCCTGCGCCGCAGTCGAGCCAACCTGTGCTGCCCCCGCAACGGTAAGCGAACGTGTCGCGCGCAGCGCGATGCAGCGCCGCTTCGCCGCCTGCCTCGTGCAGGCGGACGACCGCCACTGGATGCCGCGCGCATCCGGGAAGGCGAAGCGGCGTGTTCGTCAGCCCGGATACCGGCCTAAACGTTGGGGTTCAGCGCCGCGGGGAGGCGGCGCATCGTCCACGGCCGCAGCAGGCCCGACGCCCGCGTGTCGTCCGTTTCCGCCGCCGATCTGCCCCTGCGCGAACCCGCGCGGGCCGGCAGGGCGAACGGCAGGCGGCGCGAGCCGGGCCGGCGGCAGCCGTGTTGGCATTCACGATGTCGACCGTTCGCAAGGAAGCACCATGTCCGATTCGTCGTTCCGCCCGTCCCGCGACTGTCCGTCCGGATCGCGCGGCGGCATGCCCGCGATCCGCCAGATGAACTGCCACGCCGCCATCGACGCGACGATCCCGGGCTGATTCCAATTTCGACACAGGACCTACCATGACCCTACGCAAGCTTCCCGTCACGATCGTCACGGGCTTTCTCGGCAGCGGCAAGACGACGCTGATGCGCCACATCCTGCAGCACGCCGAAGGCCGCCGCATCGCGGTGATCGTCAACGAATTCGGCGAACTCGGCATCGACGGCGAAATCCTCAAGGGCTGCGGCATCGGCTGCGAGGATGCCGACGGCGCGCAGGGCGAAGCGTCGGGCCAGCTGTACGAACTCGCGAACGGCTGCCTGTGCTGCACCGTGCAGGAAGAGTTCTACCCGGTGATGGAAGCGCTCGTCGAGCGCCGCGCGGACATCGACCACGTGCTGATCGAGACGTCGGGCCTCGCGCTGCCTAAGCCGCTCGTGCAGGCGTTCAACTGGCCGACGATCCGCAACAGCTTCACGGTCGACGCGGTCGTGACCGTCGTCGACGGGCCGGCCGCCGCGAGCGGCCAGTTCGCGGAAAACCCGCAGGCCGTCGACGCGCAGCGCCGCGCCGATCCGAACCTCGACCACGAATCGCCGCTGCACGAGCTGTTCGCCGATCAACTGTCGTCCGCCGATCTCGTGATCGTGAACAAGGCCGATCTCGTCGGCGCGGCCGAATTCGCGCAGATCGAAACCGCGATCCGCGACGAGATCCCGCCGCAGGTGAAGATCGTGCGCGCGACGCGCGGCGAGCTCGACCTCGCGATGCTGCTCGGCCTCGAATCGGCATCGGAAGAAACGATCCACCTGCGTCACGACCATCATGGCTCGGCCGACGACGGCGACCACGATCACCATCACGACGATTTCGACTCGGTGGTCGTGTCGGGCGACGCCGGTACGCGCGAAGCGACGATCGCCGCGCTGCAGCGCGTCGTCGAAGCGCATACGATCTATCGCGCGAAGGGCTTCGCCGCGCTGCCCGGCGCGCCGATGCGGCTCGTGATCCAGGGCGTCGGCCGCCGCTTCGACAGCTATTTCGATCGTCGCTGGCAGGACGGCGAAGCGCGCACGAGCCGCTTCGTGCTGATCGGCGAGGATCTCGACGCAGCCGCGCTGCAACGCGCGTTCGACGCCGCGTGCGCGGCCGAACCGCAACAGGCGTAACGCACGATGCATTTGCTGCGCACCACGCCAGGCGGCTTCGTCGACGATACGCAGGGCGTCGTCCGGATCGACCAGCAGCCGGCCGACATCGTGATCCTGAGCTCGGCCGACACGACACTGTCGCTGCTCGCGAGCGTCGTACCGCACCTGCCGGCCGGCTTCCCGAGCGTGCGGCTCGCGAACGTCACGTTCCTGCGGCAGCCGGCGTCGGTCGATTTCTACGTCGACGACGTGCTGCGGCACGCGAAGTCGGTCGTGATCGATCATCTCGGCGGCGAGGCGTACTGGCCGTACGGGATCGAGCAGGCCGTGTCGCTCGCGTCGAAGCGCAGGCAGCAGCTCGCGATGTTCTCGGGCGACCTGCAGGAAGACCCGAACCTCGTCGCGAAGAGCACCGTCGCGCCCGAGCTGTGCCGGCTGTGGTGGCGCTATCTGCGTGAAGGCGGCGTGCACAACGCCGAGGCGCTGCTGCGCAGCATTGCATTCCACACACTCGGGTTCGGCGACGAACCCGAACTGCCGCGCCCGCTGCCCGCCGCCGCGCTGTATCACCCGGCGCGCGACCGCGCGAGCGTCGACGACTGGCGGCCGCGCTGGACGCCCGGCGCGCCCGTCGTCGCGATCCTGTTCTATCGCGCGCACTGGCAGGCCGCGAACACGGCCGTGTTCGACGCGCTGGCCGATGCGCTCATCGAGGAAGGGCTGAATCCGCTGCCGATCGCGGTCACGTCGCTGAAGGACGCGGTGAGCCGCGAAGTCATCACGCAGCTCTGCGACACGCACGAGGTCGCGCTCGTGCTGAACACGACCGCGTTCGCGGCCGGCGCGATCGACCGCCCCGAACACGACGTGCTCGCCGGTGACGCACCGGTATTGCAGGTGATCCTGTCCGGCGGCAATCGCGACGCGTGGGTGGCCGACAACCAGGGCCTGCATGCGCGCGATATCGCAATGCATATCGCGCTGCCCGAGGTCGACGGCCGCATCGTCACGCGCGCGGTGAGCTTCAAGGGGCTCGCGTACCGCTGCCCGCACACCGAGGTCGACGTCGTGCGCTACCAGCCGGACGCCGAGCGGATCGCGTTCGTCGCGGCGCTCGCGCGCGGCTGGTGCCGGCTGCGCACGCTCGACAATGCCGACAAGCGCGTCGCGCTGATTCTCGCGAACTATCCGCAAAGCGAAGGGCGGATCGGCAACGGCGTCGGGCTCGACACGCCGGCGTCCGCGCTGCGCGTGCTCGCGGCGCTGCGCGACGCGGGCTATGCGGTGGCCGACCTGCCGCCCGACGGCGACGCGCTGATCGCGCGGCTCACCGAAGGCGTGACCAACGACGCAGCCGTGCATGCGCTGCGTCCCGCATTCCAGAGCTTCCCGCTGGCCGACTATGTCGCGCGTTTCGCGCGGCTGCCGGCCGCCGTGCGCGACGCGCTGAACGAACGCTGGGGCCCGCCCGAGGCCGACCCGACACTGCGGCAAGGACGTTTCACGATCGCCGGCTGGCGCGCGGGCAACGTGTTCGTCGGCATCCAGCCGTCGCGCTCACGCGGCGAGAACGACTACGCGAGCTACCACGACGCGGATCTCGTGCCGCCGCATGCGTATCTCGCGTTCTATTTCTGGCTGCGCGACGCGTATCGCATCGACGCGGTCATCCATCTCGGCAAGCACGGCAACCTCGAATGGCTGCCGGGCAAGAGCGTCGCGCTGTCCGATGCGTGCTGGCCCGACCTGACGCTCGGGCCGCTGCCGCACCTCTATCCGTTCATCGTCAACGATCCGGGCGAGGGCAGCCAGGCGAAGCGCCGCGCGCAGGCCGTGATCATCGATCACCTGATGCCGCCGCTCACGCGTGCGGAAAACTACGGCCCGCTGCAGGATCTCGAGCGGCAGGTCGACGAATACTACGAAGCGCTGATGGTCGATGCGCGGCGCGCGAAGCTGCTGCGCAAGACGATCCTCGCAACGATCGCCGAGCACCGGCTGCATGACGAGCTGAGCGTATCGCCGCCGCGCGACGCGGGCGACGAGGATGCGCTGCTCACGCGCGTCGACGCATGGCTGTGCGAACTGAAGGAAGCGCAGATTCGCGACGGGCTGCATGTGTTCGGGGTATCGCCTGCCGAGCGTCAGCGCCGCGACACGCTGCTCGCGCTCGCGCGCTTTCCGGCCGGCGACGGCAAGGGCGCACGGGCAGGATTGATCGGCGCGCTCGCGCGCGATCTCGGGCTCGGCGATGATTTCGATCCGCTCGCGGCCGACTGGGCCGCGCCGTGGGCCGGGCCGCGCCCGGCGATCCTGCAGGCGAGCGACGCATCGCCGTGGCGCCATGCGGGCGATACGCGCGAACGGCTCGAGCGGCTCGCTCAGCAATGGCTGGACGGGCTGTGTGCAGCCGACGGCGGCAACGCGGGCACCGATGCGACGCCCCCCGGCGACTGGCCGCACACGCTCGCCGTGATCGAGCGCGTCCGCGCAACGCTGCTGCCCGCACTCGACGCGTGCGGCGGCGAGGAAATGCGTCAGCTGCTGCGCGGGCTCGACGGCCGCTTCGTGCCGCCGGGGCCGAGCGGCTCGCCGTCGCGTGGCCGCCCCGACGTGCTGCCGACCGGCCGCAATTTCTACTCGGTCGACACGCGCGCGGTGCCGACCCAGGCCGCGTGGACGCTCGGCCTGAAATCCGCGCAGCAACTGATCGAGCGCCATCTGCAGGATCACGGCGACTATCCGCGTGCGATCGGCCTGTCCGTCTGGGGCACCGCGACGATGCGCACGGGCGGCGACGACATCGCGCAGGCGTTCGCGCTGCTCGGCGTGCGGCCGAAATGGGCGCACGGCAGCCACCGCGTGACCGACTTCGAGATCCTGCCGATCGAGATCTTCGACCGGCCGCGCATCGACGTCACGCTGCGCGTGTCGGGCTTCTTCCGCGATGCGTTCCCGAACCTGATGCACCTGTTCGACGCGGCCGTGCAGGCAGTGGCCGCACTCGACGAGCCCGAGACGCTGAACCCGATCCGCGCGCGCATCGAGCGCGAACACGCGAAATGGGTCACGCAGGGCGTGGCACCGGACGAAGCGCGGCGCCGCGCCGGCTGGCGCGTATTCGGCGCGCGGCCGGGCAGCTACGGCGCGGGCCTGCAGGACCTGATCGACCAGCGCCGCTGGCAGAGCGACGCCGATCTCGCCGATGCATACCGCCAGTGGGGCGGCCATGCGTATGCGCAGAACAGCGCGGGCGATGCCGCGGCCGACGTGTTCGGCGAGCGGCTCGCAACGATCGACGTCGTCGTGCAGAACCAGGACAGCCGCGAGCACGACATCCTCGATTCGAACGACTACTACCAGTTCCAGGGCGGGATGACGGCGGCCGTGCGGCACCTGTCCGGGCAGCAGCCGAGCATCTACCACGGCGATCACGCCAACCCGGTCGCGCCGAAGATGCGCACGCTGCGCGAGGAGATCGCACGCGTGATCCGCTCGCGCGTCGTCAACCCGAAATGGCTCGACGGCGTGAAGCGCCACGGCTACAAGGGCGCGGCCGAGATGGCGGCGACCGTCGACTACCTGTACGGCTATGACGCGACCGCGCGCGTGCTGTCGGACCACCAGTACGCGCTCGTGGCCGACGCGTACCTGTTCGACGATGCCACCCGCGCGTTCCTCGAACGGCACAACCCGAAGGCGCTGCACGGCATCTGCGAACGCTTCGTCGAGGCGATGCAGCGCGGGCTGTGGCAGCAGCCGGGCGACTATCGCGAGCGGATCGAAGCGGTCTGGCTCGCGAGCGAACAACTCCAGGAAGGGGGACGGCGATGACCGATCCGACGACGCACCGCGCGCGCGCGGTTTTTCCGTTTGCGGCGCTCGTCGCGCAGGACGCGTTGCAGCAGGCGCTGCTGCTCGCCGCGATCGACCCGTCGCTGGGCGGCGTGCTCGTGAGCGGGCCGCGCGGCACCGCGAAATCGACCGCGGCGCGCGGCCTCGCGGAGCTGTTGCCTGAAGGGCAGTTCGTCACGCTGCCGCTGTCGGCGAGCGACGAGCAGGTGACGGGTACGCTCGATCTCGCGCATGCACTCGCCGAAAGCGGCGTGCGTTTCCGGCCGGGGCTGCTCGCGAGGGCGCATCTCGGCGTGCTGTATGTCGACGAAGTGAACCTGCTCGCCGACGGGCTCGTCGATACGCTGCTCGACGTCGCCGCGAGCGGCGTGAATATCGTCGAGCGCGATGGCGTGTCGCACGCGCACGATGCGCGCTTCGTGCTGGTCGGCACGATGAATCCCGAGGAGGGCGAGCTGCGGCCGCAACTGCTCGATCGATTCGGGCTGATGGTCGAACTGGAGAACTGCTTCGACGCCATGCAGCGCGAGCGGATCGTGAAGGCGCGGCTTGCATTCGATCTCGATCCGGACGCGTTCCGCGCACGTCATGCCTCTGCACAACGCGAACTCGGCGACCGGATTCACGCGGCACGCGCCCGGCTCGCGGCACTCGATTTCGACGACGCAGTCCATGCACGCGTCAGCGCGCTGTGCATCGACGCGGCCGTCGACGGGCTGCGTGCCGATCTCGTGATGCTGCGCGCCGCGCGCGCACTGGCCGCGCTGGAGCAGGCCGATGCGGTGACGGTGTCGCATGTGGCGCGTGTGGCCGAGGCGGTTCTTCGGCATCGGCGCCATGCGGGCTCGCCGCCATCGCCCAGTTCGTCGCAACAAAACAGCGAACGCGACGGTCGCGCTCCGCCCGATGCACGCGAGCACCCCGACGATCGATCGGGCGCGGCGAAGGACGATGCCGCGGCAGCTCAGGGCGATTGGGGCTACCTGCCGCCCGAGCCGGCCGGGCTGCACGACGTGAAAGGCGTGGTGCCGCTACCGCTAAAAAAACGCTGAGCCATCGAGCCGGCGCTGCCGCGAACGCCGTTCGCGGTCCTCGATGGCAATCAGGCGCAGCCGCGCGCGTGCCGGGTACGGCACGCACCGGCACGGCCGTGGCGTGGCCGGCAACGCTCGCCGCGAAACGCGGCGGCCTGCTGCATCGCGGCCATCTGCGTTTCCGGAAACGTGCCGGCACGCCGCACGCACTGCATTGCTTCGTGCTCGACTGCTCGGCGTCGATGCTGTCGCACGAGCGGCTCGCATTGGCGAAGGGGCTGATCGTTGCGTATTTCGACCAGGCCGCGCGCGACCGTGTCGAAACCGCGCTGATCTGCTTCGGCGGCAACGGCGCCGCGCGGCGCTTCGGCCCGGCCGTGCCGCGCTGGTGGAATGCTCGCTGGCTCGAACCGGTCGAGGGCGGCGGCGGCACGCCGCTCGCGGACGGCATCGCGGCCGCCGCACAGCTGCTCGCGCGCGCGGCGCGGCGCGAGCCCGGCAAGCAGCGCTGGCTGTGGGTGCTGTCCGACGGGCGCACGCGCGAGACGCCCGCGAAACCCGCGGCGGCCGATCACATCGTGTTCGTCGACTTCGACGATGCGGCCGTACGGATCGGGCAGGGCGCGCGGCTGGCCGCGGCGTGGGGCGCGCAGTGGGTAACGGCCGACGCGTTGTGCACGGGCCGCGCCGGCTGATGGCCGGCCGGCGGTGCGCTATGATCGCCGCTTCTGCTTCAACCCATTGGAAAAACCCGCCATGCAAGTACTGGTCGATGCCGACGCGTGTCCCGCCGTCATCAAGGACATGCTGTTTCGCGCCGCGCGTCGTGCCGAAATCGGCGTGACGCTGGTCGCGAACCAGTTTCTGCGCACACCGCCGTCGCCGTTCATCAAGGCGGTGCAGGTGCCGGCCGGCTTCGACGTGGCCGATGCGCGCATCGTCGAGCTGGCGGAAGCGGGTGACCTCGTGATCACCGCCGACATCCCGCTGGCCGCCGCCGTGCTCGACAAGGGTGCGCATGCGCTCGACCCGCGCGGCAACTGGTTCAGCCGCGAGAACATCGAGGAACGCCTGTCGACGCGCGCGATGATGGATCAGTTGCGCAGCACCGGGATCGACACCGGCGGGCCGGCGCCGTTCAGCGCGCGCGACGGCAAGGCGTTTGCCTCGCAGCTCGACCGTTTCCTGGCGCGGCACGGCAAGCCTTGAGTTCGCGTTGCGACGGTTGCGCGTCGTGACCCTCCTGCGTGGGGCAGCACCCGCACGCGCCACGTGCCATATCGTCGGGGCCGAATCGAGTCGCGCCCATCGCCCAGGCCGGAGTGCAGATTTGTGCCGACGCTGCTATCGTGGCGCAAACCACAACACAGGAGCGCACGCGTGTCACCGACCCAACTTCTCGTCCCGACCTTCACCCAGATGCTGCGTGCGCAGAGCGCATGGCTCGACAAGGCTGTCGCACACCGGCAAGCCGCGGGCGACGCGCCCGATGCGGCGATGACGCTGAAGCTGGCGCCCGACATGTATCCGCTTGCGGCGCAGGTGCGCTTCTCGTGCTTCCAGGCGATGGAGCCCGTCCATCGCCTGCGTCGCGAACCGGTGCCGGCTGCGCTGCTGGCATTGCGCGAGGCAGGATGGAACGCGGATGCGCAGCCCGGCACGCTCGCCGACGCGCAGGCGATCATCGCCGGCACGCTCGCCTTTCTCGATGAACTCGCGCCGGATGCGCTCGACGGCGGTGCCGCGCTGCCGATCGCGCTCGAGTTGCCGAACGGCGTCGCGTTCGACATGACGGGCGAACAGTACGCGCGCGACTGGGCGCTGCCGCAGTTCTACTTCCACGCGATCGCCGCGTACGCGATCCTGCGCCACCACGGCGTCGAACTCGGCAAGGCCGACTACGTGCCGCACATGCTCGCGTACGTCCGGCCGGGCACGATTCCGCAAGGGTGAGCAGTCGGGCGTCGGGCAACCGCGAAGCGACATGACGCGGGCACTCTTCATCTGCAGCCGCAACCGGCTGCGCAGCCCGACGGCCGAAGCGGTATTCGCCGCGTGGCCGGACGTCGAAACCGACTCCGCGGGCCTCGCGCCCGACGCGGACACGCGCCTGTCCGCCGAGCAGCTCGACTGGGCCGACGTCGTGTTCGTGATGGAGCGTGCGCACAAGGCGAGGCTGGCGGCGCAATTCGGCGCGCATCTGCGGCACAAGAAGCTTGTGTGCCTCGACATTCCCGACCGCTACGCGTACATGCAGCCCGAACTCGTCACGCTGCTCGAACGCAAGGCCGGCCCGTTCCTGCGCGCGTGACCGGCGCGGGCGATGCCGACGTCAGCGCAACCGGCCGTTCGCGATCGCCGAAAAACAGTCGAGACGCAGCAGTTCGATGATCTTGCGCGTCGGCACACTTGCACGAAGCGTGTCGAGCCGGTCGACGGTGAACCACTTGCAGCGGGCGATCTCGTTGCTCGCGCGCGGCGTCAGGTGCGCCGGCACGTCGGCCACGAACACGTGATGGAGCTTCGTCAGCCCGCCGAACTGCACCGCGTAGTCGAGCGCGAGCCCCTCCAGCCGCGTTTCCTCGGCGAGTTCCCGAAGTGCGGCATCGAGCGGCGTTTCGCCACGCCGGATCGTGCCGCCCGGCAGCGACCAGCGCGATGCGGCGCGGGCGACCAGCAGCACGCTGCTGCGCTGGCGGCACACGATCGTGGCGCGTTCCTTGATGACGGCGAGAGTGTCCGGCCCGGTACTCATGTTCGGTAAAACGGGTGCTGGATCGTGGAGAAAATGCGCGTCGACGGCTCGCTACCCGGCAGCGGGCCGCGACGGCGTACAGGCAGCCGCAGCGATCTTACCGGCCGTTCATGACAGTTCCGTGCACGGCGCCGGACTACGCGTGCGTATAGATCCCGCTGCGCGCCGGCTTCGCGTGGCGTGGCTGCCGGCGCTTGTGAACGGCGCGCCGATGGTGGCGCGGCGGCGGCGTCGCGTGCCGGTGCGCGGGCCGTGCGGTCGGCGCCGCGCCCGGCATCCCGGTCTGTCCTTCGCCGAAGTGGAACGTCTGGGTTTGCGCATGACCGACGCCCAGCGTCGACGCCAGCACGAAGGCTGCCAGCAGCATCCGTTTCATGAATGATCCGCCCGATTTTTTGAGATGAAGATTGCCCGCCAGCTTAGCGAAAGGCGGGGCGCTACCGCAACCGGCCCGCGTTCGGTGTCGCCCCCACTTGCGCCCGGCGGCGTCTTCCGCTCGGCTTCAGGGTGCCGCCGGGGTTGACAACATAATTCCTGAGTGTGAATATAAATTCACGCACAAGAATTATTCAGCGAATCCGGAAGGTCGCGCCGCAGGCGCCGGGCCGCCGGAACCGGCAGTCCGATCAACCGGAACCAGGAGCGGGACGCATGGCGGAACACGAGCAGCAGGGCGCGCTGGCGGGATTGCGCATCATCGATCTGTCGCGGGTGCTGGGCGGCCCGTATGCGACGCAGATCCTGGCCGATCACGGCGCGGAGGTGATCAAGGTCGAACCGCCGTCCGGCGACGAAACGCGCACGTGGGGCCCGCCGTTCGACGGCGATACGGCGTCGTACTTCCTCGGCGTGAACCGCAACAAGCTCGGCATCGCGCTCGACCTGACGCAACCGGCCGACCGCGAGCGGCTGCTCG
Source organism: Burkholderia puraquae (assembly GCF_002099195.1). GTDB lineage: Bacteria > Pseudomonadota > Gammaproteobacteria > Burkholderiales > Burkholderiaceae > Burkholderia > Burkholderia puraquae. The sequence goes on from NZ_NBYX01000004.1 coordinate 229,320, forward strand.
GCCTGCTCGAACATGCGGACGCCATCGTCGAGAACTTCAAGATCGGCACGATGGAGCGCTGGGGGCTCGGCTTCGACGCGCTGCATGCGCGGTTTCCGCGTCTCGTCCATTGCCGCGTGTCGGGCTTCGGCGCGGACGGTCCGCTCGGCGGGCTGCCCGGCTACGATGCGGCCGTGCAGGCGCTCGCGGGGCTGATGAGCGTCAATGGCGAAGCCGGCGGTGCGCCGCTGCGGGTCGGCGTGCCGATCGTCGATCTCGTCACCGGGCTGAACGCGGCGCTCGGCGTGCTGATGGCGCTGCGCGAGCGCGACGCGAGCGGCCGCGGCCAGTTCGTCGAATCGACGCTGTTCGACTGTGCGCTGTCGATCCTGCATCCGCATACGCCGAACTTCTTCCATTCGGGCAAAGCGCCCGTGCGCACCGGCAACGCGCATCCGAACATCACGCCGTATGACAGCTTTCCGACGGCGGGCGTCGACATCTTTCTCGCAGTCGGCAACAACGGGCAATTCGCGGCGCTGTGCGACGTGCTCGGCACGCGCGACTGGCTCGACGATCCGCGTTTCGCGGACAACCGCGCACGCAGCGCGAATCGCGCCGCACTGCGCACGCTGCTCGAAACGGCGCTGGCCGGACACGACGGCGCGGCGCTCGCCGAGCAGCTGATGCGCCGCGGCGTGCCGTGCGCGCCGGTGCTCGGGCTCGATGCGGCGCTCGATCATCCGCATGTCGCGCACCGGGAGATGAAGGTCGAGCTGGGCCGGCATCGCGGCATCGCGTCGCCGATCAAGCTCGGCCGCACGCCGGCTACCTACCGGCGGCCGCCGCCCGCGCTGAACGAACACGCGACGCAGGTGTTCGCCGACTCCGACGCCAACGATCACGATCACGACACACGCCGGGACTGACCGGCAGCGCGGCCGCCGGCCGTGCCGCACGACCATTCGAACACCACGCCGGGCCCCGCACGGGCGCACCGGCTGAAGAGGAGACGCATCATGCTTGCATGGATCGGCGCGATCGCCATCGTCGCGCTGTTCGGCCTGATCATCACGAAGCGGCTGTCGCCGCTCGTCGCACTGATCGTCGTGCCGGTGGCCGCGTCGCTCGCGGCCGGTTTCGGGCTGGCGACCGGCAAGTTCATCGTGCACGGCGTACAGAACATCGGCCCGATCGCCGGGATGTTCGTTTTTGCGATTTTTTTTTTCGGAATCCTCACCGATGCGGGGATGCTCGACCCGATCATCGCGGGCGTGCTGCGCGTGATCGGCTGCCATCCGCCACGCATCGTGATGGGCTCGGCGCTGCTCGCGCTGCTGATCCATCTCGACGGCTCGGGCGCCGTCACGTTTCTCGTCACGCTGCCCGCGATGATGCCGCTCTATACCCGGCTCGGGATGGATCGCCGCATCCTCGCGTGCGTCGCGTCGATGGCGGCCGGCGTCAATTTCCTGCCGTGGGTCGGGCCGATGCTGCGCGCGTCGGCGGCGCTGCACATTCCCGGTTCCGCGATCTTCATGCCGATGATTCCGGTGCAGATCGTCGGGCTCGTGTTCGTGTTCGGCACCGCGTACGTGCTCGGCGTGCGCGAGGCGAAACGGCTCGGGCTCGATCGTGCCGGTGCGGCATCGCTTGCGATTGCGCCGCGTGTGCTGACCGATGCCGAACGCGCGTTGCGCCGGCCGGAACGCTTCCGGATCAACCTCGTGCTGACGCTCGTCGTGCTCGTCACGCTCGTGTCGGGCATCGTCGACCCGATGGTGATGTTCATGCTCGGCACGGTCGCCGCGCTCGTGATCAACTACCCGGACGTGCAGGCCCAGCGCGAGCGGATCGACGCGCATGCGAAGGCCGCGCTGATGATGGCGAGCGTGCTGCTCGCGGCTGGCACGTTCACCGGCATCATGTCCGGCACCGGGATGCTGAAGGCGATGGCGGAAGTGGTCGTCGCGCACGTGCCGGTCGAGCACGCGCGCCACATGCCGTTCGTGCTCGGGCTGCTGTCGATGCCGCTCAGCCTGCTGTTCGATCCCGATTCGTTCTACTTCGGCGTGCTGCCGGTGCTCGCGGAAAGCGCGAAGCTGCTGGGCGTGCCGCCGATCCAGATGGCGCAAGCCGCGCTGCTCGGCCAGATGACGACAGGCTTCCCGGTGAGCCCGCTCACGCCCGCGACGTTCCTGATCGTCGGCCTGACCGGCGTCGAGCTCGCCGAGCACCAGAAATTCACGATTCCGTTCCTGTTCACCGCCACGGTGCTGATGGTGTTCGCCGCCGTGATCGTGGGCGTGTTTCCGCTGTGAGCACCCGAGATCGGCCGCTTCGTGCCAACGCTGCGCGCGGGCAATCCCGCCACGGGACGTTCTTTGGAGCGGAAAACTCGGCGCCGCCTGGCGTTTTCTTGAGAGCGGCGCGACCGCTCACCTTTTTCCGGGAGAGCAATCCATGCAGTTCGACCTGACCGATGACCAGCGCGCGATCGAAAGCGCGATCGAGAAAATCTGCGCACGCTTCGGCGACGACTACTGGCTCGAACGCGATCGCTCGGGCGGCTTTCCGGACGATTTTCACGCGGCGCTTGCCGAGGCCGGCTGGCTCGGTATCGCGATGGACCCGGCCCATGGCGGGGCGGGGCTCGGGATGACCGAGGCCGCGCTGATGATGCGCACGATCAGCGCATCGGGCGCCGGCCTGTCCGGCGCGTCGGCCGTCCACATGAACATCTTCGGGCTGAACCCGGTGCAGGTATTCGGCAACGACGCGCAGAAGGCGCGCTTCCTGCCGCCGCTGATCGCCGGGCGCGACAAGGCATGTTTCGCGGTGACGGAACCCGACGCGGGCCTCGACACCACGCACCTGAGCACGCAGGCACGCCGCGACGGCGACCACTACGTGCTGAGCGGGCGCAAGATCTGGATCTCGACCGCACAGGTGGCGAACAAGATGCTGATCATCGCGCGCACGACGCCGCTCGACCAGGTCGCGAAGCCGACCGACGGGCTGAGCCTGTTCTATACGGATCTCGACCGCTCGCGCGTCGAGGTGCGCGAGATCGAGAAGATGGGCCGCAAGGCGGTCGATTCGAACATGCTGTTCATCGACAACCTGCGCGTGCCGGAAAGCGACCTGATCGGCAACGAAGGCGACGGCTTCCGCTACCTGCTGCACGGGCTGAATCCCGAACGGATCCTGATCGCGGCAGAGGCGATCGGGCTCGGGCAGGCCGCGCTGCGCCGCGCGACGCAGTACGCGTGCGAGCGCGTCGTGTTCGGCCGACCGATCGGGCAGAACCAGTCGATCCAGCATCCGCTCGCGCAGGCGTGGATGCAGCTCGAGGCCGCGTGGCTGATGGTGATGAAGGCCGCGACGCGCTACGACGCAGGGCAGTCGTGCGGCGCGGAGGCCAATGCCGCGAAATACCTCGGCGCGGAAGCCGCGTTCCAGGCGTGCCAGACGGCGGTCGCGACGCACGGCGGGATGGGCTATGCGAAGGAATACCATGTGGAGCGCTACCTGCGCGAGTGTATGATTCCGAGGCTCGCGCCCGTGAGCCCGCAACTGATCCTGTGCTACATCGCGGAGAAGGTGCTCGGGCTGCCGAAGTCGTATTGACCGTACCGCCCCGGCAGCCGGCCCGGTGCGCGGTTTCCCGTTCCGATTCAAGCGCTCGTCATGGACGTCAAACTCGTTGCCCGCACGCTCGACCTGTTCGAGCTGTTCGCCGCCGAACGGCGGCCGCTGCCGCTCACCGAACTCGCGCGCCTGCTCAATGTGCCGGCGTCGAGCTGCCTCGCGATGGCGCGCACGCTCGTGAGTCGCGGCTACCTGTACGAAGTGCGCAAGCGCGGCGGCTACTACCCGACGCGCCGCCTGCAGACGATCGCCGCCGCGATCGACGCGACCGATCCGGTCGTCGACATCGTCCGTCCGCATCTCGTCGCGCTGCGCGACGCAAGCCGCGAGACGGCCGTGCTCGGCAAGATCCAGGGCATGTCGGTCACGTATCTCGACGTCGTCGAATCGGAGCAGGCGATCCGCTATACGCGCCAGCCGGGCGAGCTGCGCCCGCTGCATGCGAACTCGATCGGCAAGGCGATTTTCGCGGAACTGGCCGGCGACGCGCAGCAGGCGCTCGGCGCGCAGTTGCCGTTCGAGCGCTTCACCGACGCCACGGTGGCGGACCTGCCCGCGCTCGTCGCGCAAACCGCCCGGTTTCGCGAACTCGGCTGGGCCGAGAACTTCGGCGAGAGCGCGCCCGAGCTGTCGGCGATCGCGGTCGCGCTGACGCTCGACGGCGACTGGTACGGGCTGTCGGTCGTCGGTCCGACCGAGCGGATCCGCCAGCATCGCGACACGCATGCGGCGCTGCTCGTCGACGCGAAGGCCAGGCTGCTGGCCGAGCACGCGCGCGGCTGACGGCGGGCAGGGCGCGCAGGCCAGCGGTCCAGCGGTCCAGCGGTCCAGCGGGCCGTCCGCCGGCGATCGGGCAGCGATCGCCGCGAACGGCCTCCGATGCGCGGGCCTAGCGACGGCCGGTACGCGGCATCACGACTTCACCCACACACCGCCCGCACTCGGGTTGTCGCCTTGCGTCCACCATTTCGCGCAGTATTTCGCGCCCTGGTACATCACGCAGGTGCCGCCCGAATACGCGGTGGTTGCCGACCACGTGGCCGTTCCGCCGCCGACCGGCTTCCACACGGCGGCCTGGCCGGGCACGTCGCCCTGCGTCCACCATTGCGCCTGGTACGTCGTGCCCTGGTAAGTGACCGTCGCGCCGGCCGTATAGACCTGCCCGGCCGCCCAGGGCGCACCCGGCTGCGGCGTGCCGCCGTCCGAGCCGCCGCCGTAGTTCGGGTCCTGCGTGACGCCGGCGCCCCACTTGCCGTCGAGCTGCTTGAAGATCGTCGCGAACGCGTACGGCTGCTGCGCGACGCCCGAGCAGGTCGGCGACGCATACGTGCCGCCGGACGGGCACGCCTGATCGCGGCCCACCGACCAGTTGCCGAAGAAGCCGTAGCCGTTGCTGACCGCGGTGTTCAGCACGCTTTGCGCATTCGCGAGCGTGAAGGTTTCGCCCTGCACGTCGTTCACGCCGATCATCGGCGTCACGCCCACCATCTGCCAGAGTTGGGCATTGGTTTTCGGCTGGCCCGCCGACTTGAAGGCCGTATCGAGTTGCGAGTAGAGCGCCTGCGCGGCACTGATCGCGGCAGCGCCCATGTCGATGTTCGCGGGGCCGTAGTCCATCGCCATCACGTTCACCGCGTCGAACGCGGCCTTGTTCGCGATCGCCGCGTTGACGACGTTCAGGCCGTCCTGCGTGAGCCCGGTCGGCATCGTCGGCAGCGTCAGCGTGACGTGCAGCGGCTTGCCTTTCGCCGCATAGCTCGCCTGCAGCTGCGAGACCGCCTGGAAGTTGCGCGCGACCGCGGCCGTGTCCAGCTGCGACGCGCCCTCGATGTCGAAGTCGATGTGCGTGAGGCCGTACGTGTCGATCACGGTCTGGTACGCGCTCGCCAGCGCGGGGACGGTCGAGCACGCCTGCATCAGCGGGGTGCCGTTCGCGCCGCCGAACGACACGGCGACTTCGCCGCCTTTCGCGCGATAGCTCGCGATCGACGTCGACAGCGCGGTCAGCAGGCCGCCGCTCGCGCCGTTGCCGATCGCCTGCACGCCGCCCCACGACGGCGTACAGCCGCTGCCCGCGACCACGAACGCGAGCGTGAACTGCTGGATGCCTTGCCGGACGCCGATCTGGTCGACGAGCGGCGTCGGATAGAGCGTCACGTCGACATAGGGTGCATAGACGCCGGCGCCCTGGGACACGCTCGCCACGGCGAGCAGGCAACCCGCCGCAAAGGCGCGCGGGATGAAACGCGGCAACACATTGTTGTTCATCGTGTTCTCCAAGTGGAAGAGGGATACGCTGGCCCGCGTATCGCCGCCGGTCGTGCGACCGGGCATGCCCGACCGGCGGCGTGCCCATCTTGGAGGATTCGCATCGAATAGTGAATGGTCAGGAGTTCTTTTTGTTATTTGATTCCCGATACGTAACGATCTTGCCGATTCGACACGGTTTCGGAACGCGTGACGCGGGTGATTTTCCCGATCGATCGCACGAGGCCCGACGCGCGTCGCGCGCGACGCATCATGCCGATGCCGGCTGCGCCAGCGAGCGTGCCAGTGCGACGAAGCGCTCGACGCATGCGGACGCAAACGGCTCGTTCCACGACACGATCTGCTCGACCGCGCGTGTGCCGGCGAGCGGCACGTAGACGACGCCCGGACGCTGCAGCGTCGCCGTGAAGCCCGGCACGATCGCGATGCCGCGCTCGGCGGCCACCAGCGAGACGAGCGTCGTGATCTGCGCCGCGGTCGCGCCGATCCGCGGCACGAACCCGGCTTGCGCGCACAGGTCGTCCAGTGCCGCAGTCAATGCCGAGCCGTAACCGGGCGGAAAGGTGACGAAGGTCGCGTTCGCAAGCTCCGCGACGTCGATGATTGCACGGCCCGCGAGCGGATCGCCGGCCGGCACGGCCGCGACGAGCGGTTCGCGCGACACGACGAGCGATGCAACCGGCACGCCCGGCGCACCGTCCCACGCCCAGCCGAAGCCGATGTCCATCGTGCCGTCCGCGATCTGCTGGCGCTGGCTGGCAGTTGCGGCCTCGCGGAACGCGAGCTCGACGTCGGGCATCGTCCGGCTCGCGACACGGATGACGTCCGGGAACGTGTCGGACATCGGAATCGAACTCGCATAGCCGATCACGATCCGCCCGGCGATGCCTTGCGCGATCTTGCGCGCGCTCGCCTCGGCCTCGGCAGCCGCGTTGACGACGTGGCGCGCGTGTTCGAGAAACGCGGCGCCGTCCGGCGTCAGCCGCACCGCACGCGTCGAACGCTCGAACAGCCGGACGCCGAGCTCGCTTTCCAGCGCGGCGATATGGCGCGTCAGCGGCGGCTGCGCGACCCGCAGGCGCAACGCCGCGCGGCCGAAGTGCAGTTCGTCGGCGACGACCACGAAATAGCGGAGGCGGCGCAGGTCGAGCATTGTTGTCGTTCCGGTATCAATCGCAATGAAAACGGTATTGGCGTGCACGCGGCGCGCTCGGCAGACTGTCGGCATCGACGACCAGGCAGCTCCGATGAACGACAGGACCACGCGTATCGCGTTCTTTCTCTGCGGCTTCGCCGCGTTTCTCAATCTGTATTCGACGCAGGGCATCCTGCACGAACTCGCGTCCACGTTCGGCGTCAGCGCGGAGCGCGCGGGGCAGGGTGTGAGCGCAACCACGACGGCCGTCGCCATTATCGCGCCGTTCGTCGGCGTGCTGGCCGCGCGCATCGAGCGGCGCGTCGCGATCTCGCTCGCGGCGGCGGCCGTCGCGCTGCCGGTCGTGTGGTCCGCGCATGCCACCGGTTTCGCGTCGTTTCTCGGCGCGCGCTTTGCAGCCGGTCTCGTCATGCCGTTCGTCTTCGCGCTGTCGATCGCCTATATCGCCGAGCGCTTCGATCGCGGCACGTCGGCCGAGATCAGCGCGCTGTTCGTCGCCGGCACGACGCTCGGCGGTTTCGCCGGCCGCTTCGCGACCAACCTGATGACGTCGATGTGGGGCTGGCGGCATGCGCTCGACGTCGTCGCGGCACTGTGTCTCGTCACGGGTGTCGCGATTTACGCGAGCCTGCCTGCGTCCGGCGCGATCGCGCCGCGCGTCGAACAGGATGCGCAGACGGGTGCGGGGCCGCCCTGGCGCATCGTCACGCGCGGCCCGCTGCTCGCGTCGTTCGCGATCGGCGCGTGCGTGCTCGCGTCGCAGGTCGCCACGTTCACGTTCGTCGGCCTGCGCCTTGCCCGCGCACCGTTCGGCTTCGGCACGGTCGGGATCGGCGCGATCTATGCGGTGTTTCTGGTGGCCGTGGTCGTGACGCCGCTGGCAGGGCGCCTCGCGCGGCATCGCGGCCCGCGCGCACCGGGCCTTGCCGCAGCCGCGCTCGCGATCGCCGGGGCGCTGCTGACGCTGTCCGACAGCGTGCCGGTGATCCTGGCCGGCCTCGCGCTCAGCTCGACCGCCGTGTTCGTCGAACAGGCGTCGGCCAACACGTTCATCTCGCAGGCGGCGTCGAGCGCGCGCTCGACGGCGATCGGCATCTACCTGTCCTGCTATTACTTCGGCGGCAGCCTCGGCTCGATCCTGCCGGTGCCCGGCTGGCATCGGTGGGGTTGGGCCGGCTGCGTCGCGTTCGTGGTCGCGGCGCAGGCCATCGTCGGCGTGCTCGTGTACCGGTTCTGGCGAGCCGGCGGCGCGGCCGGCCCCGCGCATGCCGACCCGCGCAGCGTCACGCCGGCGCGATAACCGGGCTCAGCGATACCAGCGCGGCGTATAGACCCACTCGCGTCCGTTGCCGATCGCGAAGCGCCGCGTCGTCGACGAGCCGACGATCACCATCGTGCGCATGTCGACCTGGTCGCTGCGCAGCGCGCCGAGCGTCGTCGTCGCGAGCGTCGCACCGGGCCGGCCGATGTCGCGGCCGAGCACGACCACCGTATCGGCCGTGCGGTGCGCGCGTACGACGTCGAGCGCACGATCGAGCTGCCACGGCCGCGCACGCGAGATCGGGTTGTAGAACGCCATCACGAGATCGGCCTGCGCCGCGTGCCGCAGGCGCGTCTCGATCACGTCCCACGGCTTCAGGTTGTCCGACAGCGAAATCGCGCAGAAGTCGTGACCGAGCGGCGCGCCGGCTTGAGCTGCCGTCGCGAGCGACGCCGAGATGCCGGGCTCCACGCGCAGGTCGACCGCGGCCCACTGCGGGTCGCGCGCTTCGTCGAGCGCCTCGAGCACGGCGGCAGCCATTGCGAACACGCCGGGGTCGCCCGACGACACGACCGCGACGCGCCGGCCCTCGGCCGCGAGCTCGAACGCGTGGCGCGCGCGCTGCATCTCCTCGCGATTGTCGGTGCCGTGCACGCGCTGGTCGTCGCGGAACGGGCCGGCCATGTTCACGTAGGTCGTATAGCCGAGGATGTCGGTCGCTTCCGCGAGCGCGGCGCGCGCGGCCGGCGTGAGCCACGCGGCGCCGCCCGGGCCGAGGCCGAGCACCGTCAGGCGGCCGCGTGCGCGGCCGAGCGTGGCGGGATCGACCGGATGCGACGCGACCGCGCACGCGATGCCGTTCGTCGTTGCGCGCAGCGTGTGCACGACGCGCAGCGCGCGGTCGAGCAGGGCGGTCGCATCGGTTGGTGCGTCGCCGTCGGCATCGACATCGACCTCGACGAAACGCAGCGGCACGTCGAGTGTTTGTGCCGCTTCCTCGAGCACGGCATCACCGATTGCCGATGCAGGCGCAACGATGGCCGCGAGCGCCAGCCGTGCGAGACCTTGCGCATCGAGCGCGGCGTCGATGCGCGCAGCGAGCGCTTCATCCGCGTGGACAGCGTGCGCATCGACGCCTACCACCACGCTGCGCGGATGAATCACGAGTTCGTCGCGCGTGCCGCGCCATGCATCGGGTGTCACGCGGATCGCGTGGGCGGCCGCGTCGTCGCGCGGCAGCGCGACGTCGTCGAGCCACGGCGCCGCGCCGTCGACGCGCGTCGACGCGCCCGCGAGCAGGTCGGACACGAAGCGCTTGCCCTGGGCGAGATCGGCAAGCGCATAGCCTTCCGGCGGATTGAGCACGCATGCGCCGAAGCGCAGTTCGCCGCTCGTCGTGATCGCCGGCGCGACGCCGACGCATGCGGCGATTTCGCGCGCGATCACGTTGACGCCCGTCAGCCCGCCGAGCAGCGGCACGACCGCCGAACCGTCTTCCGCAACCGCGAGCACGGGCGGCTCGACGCCCTTGTCGGCAAGCGCGGGGGCGATGCAGCGGATCACGATGCCGGCCGCGCACAGCGCGACGATCGGCAGGCCGCGTGCATAGAGTTCGCGCAGGTGCGTGCCGAGATCGTCGAACGGCACGTCGGCCGCGACGCGCGATGCGAGGCCATGCACGAGCGCACCCGGATAGCGCGCCTGGATGCGCCGCGCGGTATCGAGCGCGCCCGCGCCGAGAATCACGATCGCGGGCGGAGTCGTCATCCTTGCCATTTTTCCCCCGGCACGACGAGCAGCGAGAAATACGGCGACGCCATCGGGTCGACTTCGTCGAGCGGCACGATGCGCTGGCTCGCCATCGTCGCGCGCTCGACATACAGCGCGCGCTTCGCGAGCCCCAGCTCGTCGAGCACGCGCCGCACCTTGTCGAAATTGCGGCCGAGCTTCATCACGACGGCTGCGTCGGCCTGCGCGAGCCGCGTGCGCAATTCGTGCTCGGGCAGCACGCCCGACAGCACCGACAGGCTCTGGTTGCGATAGACGAGCGGCTGGCCGAGCACGGCCGTGCCGCCGAGCATCGCGCATACGCCGGGGACGACCTCGGTGTCGTAGCGCGGCGCGAGGCGGTCGTGCAGGTACATGTACGAGCCGTAGAAGAACGGGTCGCCTTCGCAGATCACCGCGACGTCACGCCCCGCGTCGAGGTGATTGGCGACGACCTCGGCGGCCGTGTCGTAGAAGTCGGCGATCACCGTCTCGTAGCAGAGCGGCGGCGGCAGCGCCTCGGTCGTCACCGGATAGACGAGCGGCAGTTGCGTCTGCCCGTCCTGCAGGTGCGCTTCGACGATGCCGTATGCATTGCCTTTCTTGCCTTTCGCGACGAAATACGCGACCACGGGCGCGGCCTGCAGCACACGCAGCGCCTTGATCGTCATCAGTTCGGGATCGCCGGGGCCGACGCCGACCCCGAACAGGCGTCCGCGCGCGGTCGTCATTCGACCTCCGTCGCGAGCGCATTGACCGCCGCAGCCGCCATCGCGCTGCCGCCGCGCCGGCCGAGCAGCGCAACGTACGGCACGCCGCGGCTGTCGGCATCGAGCAGCGCCTTCGATTCGGCCGCGCCGATGAAGCCGACCGGGAAGCCGAGGATCAGCGCGGGGCGCGGCGCGCCGGCGTCGATCATGTCGAGCAGGTGGAATAGCGCGGTCGGCGCATTGCCGATCACGACGACGCTGCCGGCGAGGTGCGGACGCCACAGTTCGAGTGCGGCGGCCGAACGCGTGTTGCCGAGATGCCGGGCGAGATCGGGCACCTCGGGCTCGCCGAGCGTGCAGATCACGCGATTGTCGGCCGGCAGCCGGGCGCGCGTGATGCCTTCCGCGACCATCCGCGCGTCGCACAGGATCGGCGCGCCGGCCGCGAGCGCCGTACGGCCCGCGGTGCCGGCACCGGCCGAGAAGCGCAGATCGTAGACGACATCGACCATCCCGCACGCATGGATCACGCGCACCGCGAGCTTCTCGAGATCGGGCGGAACCTGCGACAGGTCGGCCTCGGTGCGGATCGTCGCGAACGACTGGCGGTAGATTTCCTGCCCGTCGCGAATGTAGTCAAGCATCGGTGGTGTCCTGGCTGTGCCGCGCGCCCGTCAGTCGGGCCGCGGCCTGGTCAATCGTGAGATGGCGCGCGAGCGGGGCGCCGAGGCCCGCGGCGGCGTCGCGCCGGTAAAGGTCGTAATGCGCGGGCGCAACCGCGACGAGCGTGTGCGTCGCGGGATGCGGCAGCGCGCAGTGGCGCTCGCAGCCGGTCAGGTGCACGTCGACCGCGTGGCCGATGCGCGCGGCGAGCGCGAGTGCGTCGTGCTTGGTGTCGGCGCGCGCTTTCGCGCAGCCCGCGCTGCCGGTACACGCGACGAGCGCCGCCAGCGGGTCGGACGATGCGCAGACGAGCCCGAGCGACGCGAGCGCATCGAGCGTGGCCGGTGCGTGTTCGTGCGATACGTGATGCAGGAACACGCCTTGCCACGGCGTCATCGACAGCGTGCCGTCGCCATCGGTTTCGGCCAGCGCGGCGAGTCGATCCAGTTGCGTTGCATCGAGCCGGCCGAGCGCGAATTGCGCGCCGACGTTGCAGCGCGCCGCATCGCGCGACGGGCGCACGCCGAAACGCAGCGCCGGGTCGGTGCGCGTGCGGCGCCAGCCGGCGAGCGCCGGATCGGTTGCAAGCGGGAAGGGCAGGTATTGCTGCGCGCGTTCGAGCAGTGCGCGTTCGCCGCAGGTTGCGAGCAGCGCGCGCATTCGCGTGACGTCGGCCGGCGCACGATCGAGGAACGCGAGCAGCAGCGCGCGAACCAGCGCGGCAGCTTGATCGGGCGCGACATCGACCGAAGCGGGCGGGTCGCCGTGCGCGACCGGCGGGCAGCCGGCCAGCCCGGCCGCGAGGCGCACCGCGCCGTCGCCGCGACGCCAGGCGGCCAGCCAGATGTCGTGCGGATGGTCGAGCGCCGCAACCGATTCGCCGCCGTCGAGCTGGATCGAGAATTTCGGCGACAGCTCGCCGCGGCGTGGCTCGCGCGCCAGCATGTCGAGGAGCGGCGCGGCGAGCGCGCGGCTGTCGACGAGCGCGGCAGGGTCGTGGCCGGCGAGCGGGCTGAGCATCAGATTGCGGACGTCGTCGCTCGCGGCGAGCGCGGCCGTATCGGCGCTGGCGTCCGCAGTTGCATCGACGGGCGGGCCGAGACCCGCGTCGAGCAACGCGCGCGTCAGCGCGTCGGCCGCGCCGTCGCGAATGCCGCGTAACTGGAGATTCGCGCGATTGGTCGCGTCGATCGCGCCGGAGCCGAACGCACGCGCGGCGGCGGCGATCGCACGCGCCTGGCGCGCATCGAGCCGGCCGCCCGGCAGCTTGATCCGGCACAGTCCGCCATCGGCGGCCGCGACCACGCGCACGAGCCCCGGGCAGGCCGACGGGCGCACGATGGGCGACGCAGGAATCGAATCGGGAGCGGAACTCAACGGGGTACCGGGACAGTGTCGCGCCGCGGCCAACGCATCGGTACACCCCGCCCGACGCCGACTGGCACGCACGCACTTTCTGGCCGGCAGGTCTCCTGGCTGACAGGTCGGCGCCGGCTCCCGGCCTTCCCGGTGGAACCAGTGGCATGAGGGGGAGATCGGCTCGCTGTCTACAGTTGCGGGGGCAGCCACAGCGGCGCGTGGCGCGCCCTGTGTTCCCTCTTCGGCCCCGAAGGGCACCGGCGAACGAACGGCCGTAGGATACCCGATTTTCGCAACGATCCGGCATCGGCGATGCGTCGCACAACCGCGTCGCAGCACGGCCGCAGCCGCTTTTGAGCTATCTCGCAAATGGTACGATTGGCGGCTCGACACCCGATCGGCGACCGCCGGCATCCGCTATGAAACTCGCCAGGACGGAGTTGTTCGGCATGGGCATCGCGCTGGGCCTGCTGGCCATCCCGGCCTGGATGCTGCTCGCGTGCATACTGATCCCGCTTGCACCGTCGGCCGAGTGGCCGAAGAATGTCGGGCTCGCCGGCCTTGGCGTGCCGATCGTGGCGGGCGGCACGTTCCTGTACAGGAAACGCGGGGGGCGGCCGCTCATGTGGCTGCTGCTCGGCTGGCTGCTGATCGCATCGATCGGCGGCATGTATCTGGCCTTGCTGACCTTTGTCGTCGGCGTGCCGCTCGGCTGATGTCGTGGCCGTATCGCCCTGGCGGGCAGGCGACGCGTACGGCACATGAACGAATCAACGCGCAGCGGCCTGGCCGCCGCGCATCGCAACAAACGGGATGAAATCGAACGATGGGGAAGGGTGCATGACGGCGTGGCTGACGGTAGTGGGCATCGGCGACGACGGTTACGCGGGGCTCGGGCGCCGCGCGCGCCGCGCGCTGCTCGACGCGACGCTCGTCGTCGGCGCGAAGCGGCATCTCGACATGCTGCCCGCGCGGCTGCCGGCCGCGCGCGAAACGTGGCCGTCGCCGTTCGATCTCGCGGGCGTGCTCGCGCGTCGCGCGTCGCCCGTCTGCGTGCTCGCCAGCGGCGACCCGATGCTGTTCGGCGTCGGCGCCACGCTCGCGCGCCAGCTTTCCTCCGACGAATGGCGCGTGTTGCCTGCGCCGTCGTCGCTGTCGCTCGCGGCCGCGCGCCTCGGCTGGGCGCTGCAGGATGTCGGCGCGGTCTCGCTCGTCGGCCGTCCGCTTGCGACGCTCGTGCGTCACCTGCTGCCCGGCCGCCGCCTGTTCGTGCTGAGCGCCGACGGCCGGACGCCGGCTGCCGTCGCGGCCGAACTCGTCGCGCGCGGCTTCGGGCCGACGCGCATCAGCGTGTTCGAACATCTGGGCGGCCCGCTCGAGCGGCGTCTCGATGGGCTTGCGCAGGACTGGCGCGTCGACGAAACGGCCGCGCTCAATCTGGTTGCGCTCGATTGCCAGGCCGGCCCCGACGCGCCGCGCCGCGCGCTCACGCCCGGCTTGCCCGATGATGCGTACCGTCACGACGGCCAGCTCACCAAACGCGACCTGCGCGCGATGACCCTCGCGCGCCTTGCGCCCGTGCCCGGCGAGCTGCTGTGGGACGTCGGCGCCGGCAGCGGCTCGATCGGCATCGAATGGATGCGCGCGCATCCGTCATGCCAGGCGATCGCGATCGAAGCGCATGCGGAGCGGCAGCGCTTCATCGAGCACAATCGCGACGCGCTCGGCGTGCCGGGCCTGCAGCTCGTCGCGGGCCGCGCCCCCGATGCGCTCGCGGGGCTCGCCGCGCCCGACGCGATCTTCATCGGCGGCGGAGCGACCGCGCCCGGCGTGCTCGACGCCTGCTGGACATCGCTGAAGCCCGGCGGCCGGCTGGTCGCGAACGCGGTCACGCTGCAGGGCGAGATGGCGCTCGCCGCGTGGCGCGATGCGCATGGCGGCACGCTGACGCGCGTGTCGCTCGCACACGCCGAGCCGCTCGGCCGCTTCGATGCGTGGCGACAGCCGTTGCCGGTCACGCTGTACGACGTGCGCAAGCCCGAAACGGCGGGCATGGCCGGCACGACCACATCGTCGGCCACGACGCACACAACGGACGCGTGATGCGCGACGAGACCCCCGAACACCCCGCGCCGCTACGCTTCGGCTACACGACCGGCAGCTGCGCGACCGCGACGTCGCTCGCCGCCGCGCGGCTGCTGCTCGCGGGCCAGGCGGACGACGCGGTCGAGATCGTGCTGCCGAAGGGGCAGCGCGTGATGATGCGGCTCGAGTTCTGCCGGGCCACGGCCGACGGTGCGGAAGCCGGTACGATCAAGGATGCCGGCGACGATCCGGACGTCACGCACGGCGCGCTGATCTTCGCGCGTGTCGCGCTCGCGGCGGCGCCCGGCGCGCGGTTTCATGCGGGGCCGGGCGTCGGCACGGTCACGCGCGCGGGGCTGACGCTGCCGGTCGGCGAACCGGCGATCAACCCGGTGCCGCGCCAGATGATGACGACGCACCTGGAAGCGCTGGCGGCCGAACATGGCTATGCGGGCGGCTTCGACGTGACGATCGGCGTCGAAGGCGGTGAAGCGCTCGCGCTGAAGACGATGAACCCGCGCCTCGGCATCGTCGGCGGTTTGTCGATCCTCGGCACGACCGGCATCGTGCGGCCGTTCTCGTGCTCGGCCTATATCGCGTCGATTCATCAGGGCATCGACGTCGCGCGCGCGAACGGCATCGCGCATATCGCCGCATGCACGGGCAACGCAAGCGAGGACGCGATGCGCACGCACTACGGCCTGCCCGACATGGCGCTGATCGAGATGGGCGATTTCGCGGGCGCGGTGCTCAAGCACCTGCGGCGTGCGCCGGTCGCGCGGCTGTCGATGTGCGGCGGCTTCGGCAAGCTGAGCAAGCTCGCGGCCGGCCATCTCGACCTGCACAGCCGCCATTCGAGCATCGACCTGCCGCTGCTCGCGCAATGGGCGGCCGAGGCCGGTGCGAGCGAGGCACTGCAGGCCGCGATGCGCGCCGCGAACACGAGCCAGGAAGCATTGAAGCTCGCGCACGCCGACGGCGTGCCGCTCGGCGATCTCGTCTGCGCGCACGCGCTGCGCGTCGCGCGCGACATCGTGCCGCCGTCGGTGGCCGTCGAGATGTTCGCGATCGACCGGCAGGGCCGCTTCGTCGGGGAGGCGCGATGAGCGCGCGCATCCTGCTGCTTGGCGGCACCGGCGATGCGTTGAAAATCGCACGCGCGCTCGGGCCCCGTCACGTCTACAGCCTGGCCGGCCTCGGCAAGGTACCCGACGACCTGCGCTGCGACGTTCGCGTCGGCGGCTTCGGCGGCGCTGCCGGGCTGGCCGCGTATCTGCGCAGTGCCGGCATCGGCCTCGTGATCGACGCGACGCATCCGTATGCCGCGCAAATCAGCGCGAATGCAGCAACCGCGGCGCATGAAGCGGGCGTGCCGCTGTGGGCGCTGCGCCGCGCGCCGTGGTCGCCGCAACCCGGCGACGACTGGCGCATGGTCGACGACTGGGCCGGCATCGAAGCCGCGCTCGCGCCGTTCAAGCGGCCGCTGTTCACGCTCGGCCGCGAACCGCTCGCGCATCTCGATGCGATCCCGCCGCACCAGTTCTGGCTCGTGCGCTGCCTCGACGCGCATCCCGGCAACGCGCGTGCGCAGATCGTCGCCGCGCGCGGGCCGTTCACGCTCGATGGCGAGCGCGCGCTGTTCGCGCTGATGGGCGTCGACGTCGTCGTCAGCAAGAACAGCGGTGGCGCGGCGACCGAAGCCAAGCTCGACGTCGCGCGCGAACGCAGGCTGCCGGTCGTGATGCTGCGCCGGCCGCCGCTGCCCGACGCCGACCGCGCGTTCGATTCGGCCGCGGCGCTCATCGACGCGCTCGATCCGGCCGCGCGCGCATGACGCCGCGCGGCCGGTCATCCCATGAATTGACGGAGATTTTTCGATGACGGTGTATTTCATCGGCGCGGGCCCCGGCGACCCGGAGCTGATCACGGTGAAGGGCCAGCGCCTCGTGCGCACGTGCCCGGTGATCCTGTATGCGGGTTCGCTGGTGCCGGCCGCCGTGCTCGACGGCCATCGTGCCGAGCAGGTCGTCAATACGGCCGAGCTCGACCTCGACGCCATCGTCGCGCTGCTCGCCGGCGCGCACGCGAAGGGGCAGGACGTCGCGCGCGTGCATTCGGGCGACCCGTCGCTGTACGGCGCGATCGGCGAGCAGATTCGCCGATTGAAGGCGCTCGGGATTCCATACGAAATCGTGCCGGGCGTAACGGCCACGGCCGCGTGCGCGGCGACGCTCGGCGTCGAGCTGACGCTGCCTGGCGTCGCGCAGACGGTGATTCTCACGCGCTTCGCGGGCAAGACGACGATGCCGGAAGGCGAAGCGCTCGGCGCGCTCGCCGCGCACCGCGCGACGCTTGCGATCCATCTCGGCGTGCGTCATCTCGCCCGTATCGTCGATGAAGTGCTGCCGCATTACGGCGCCGATTGCCCGGCCGCGGTGATCTATCGCGCGAGCTGGCCGGATGAAGAACGCGTGACCGGCACGCTCGCCGACATCGTCGGCAAGGTGCAGGACACGCAGATCGAGCGCACCGCGCTGATCCTGATCGGGCGCGTGCTCGACGCGGAAGGGTTTGCAGATTCGACGCTGTACGCGAGCGCGGGCTGAGCACGCCGACGCCATGAGCCGCCGGGCCGGTCAGGCCCGCGCCGCTTGCCGCGCCAGCCGCGGCGCAAACCCCGCCGCCAGCGCGAACAGCGCGACACACAGGCAGGCCATCGCCACCCACGCCGGCGTCAGGTCCGCCAGATGCTGGCGCACGATGCCTGCCGCGAACGGGAACAGCCCGGCGATCAAGTAGCCGATGCCCTGCACGAACCCCGTCAGCGACGCGGCATCGGCCGGCGTCGCCGCATGGTCGACCGTGACGATCAGCGACAGCGGAAACAGCGCACCGATCCCCGCGCCCATCAGCAGCGCCGCCGGCAACGCGAGCGCTTCGGGCGCGGCCAGCATCACCAGCAAGCCGACGAACAGCGACGCGATCGCCGCCTGCAACGCGGGCCGGCGATCGGGCAGGCGGTCGATCGTTGCCGAGATCGTGAGCCCCGCGACGACTTCCGCGAGCGTCACGCCGCCGAGCAGGCTGCCGGCTGCCGTCGGCGACCAGCCGAGCCGCATGTAGTACGGCGGCAGCCACGCGAGCACGAGCGTGTACGCGCCCGTCGCGATGCCGAAGAACAGCGCGAGCCGCCACGCGCGCGGCGAGCGCGACGGCTGCGCATTCGAGGCCGACGTCGGCCCGGCGGCGAGCACGTTGCCGCCGCGGCTCGCCAGCGGCCAGGCCAGCGCAGCCACCGCGGCCGGCAGCGCCCAGCCCGCGAGCGCGGCGAGCCAGCCCCAGCGGGCCGCGGCGAACGGCGCGACGACGCTCGCGAGCACGGCGCCGCCCATGATCGACGTCGAATAGACGCCCATCGCACCGCCGATCCGCGTCGCGAAATGCGCCTTCACGAAGCCGGGCAGCAGCGCCTGCACCATCGCGATCCCGACGCCCGCGCAGCAGGCGCTCGCGAGCAGCAGCCACGCGTGCTGCGCGCCGACGCGCGACACGCAGGCCAGCCCGATCAGCGCGACGCCGAGCCATACGCCGCCCGCGATGCCGGTCACACGCTGAAGGCGCCGCGCACTCAGCGCGCCGAGCCCCATCAGCAGGATCGGAATCGTCGTCAGCAGGCTGGCCGCGCCGTCGCCGATGCCGGTCGCGCGCTGGATCATGTCGAGCAGCGGGCCGACCGCGGCGAGCGCCGGCCGCAGGTTCAGCCCGACGAGCACGATGGCGGCAAGCCGCCATCCGGGGGAAGTGAAGCGATTCATTGCATGGCCCTCGATATCGATGCGCGGCGTCCAATGAGGCGCCGCGCGTTTTTCAGGTAAAGTATCTCGACATCAAGATAAGTGCTGATTTATCTCGACGTCAAGATAACTGGTGAGCCGAGGAGGGTTAATGGATCGAGCCGCGCATGCGCTCGCGCAATGGCGCGCCGAGCGTCCGGATCTCGACGCGTCGTCGATGGTGGTGATGGGACGGCTGCAGGAAGCCGCGCTCGTGATCGCGCGCGACCGTCTCAATCCGCTGTTTGCGCGCTATGGGATGCAGCCGGGCGAATTCGACGTGCTCGCGACGCTGCGGCGCGGCGGGGCGCCGTTCGCGCTGACGCCGACGGCGCTGTACGACGCGCTGATGATGTCGTCGGGCGGGATGACCGCGCGCATCGACCGGCTGCAGAAAGCCGGCTGGGTCGAGCGCCGGCCGAACCCGGCCGACGGGCGTGGCACGCTCGTCGCGCTGACGGATGCCGGCCGCGCGCTGATCGACGAAGCGGTCGTCGCGCACATCGACAATCAGCGCGCGCTGCTGGCCGTGCTGTCGGATGCGGAGCAAGCGCAGTTGTCGGATCTGCTGGGAAAGCTGCTGGCGGGGCTGGAAGGCGGGGCGGCGGAAGGGGCGGACGGCAAGTAGCGCCGCCGGAGGCGTGATGCAAACGCACGCGGCGGGCAAAAGAATTTTTCGTGAATTTCCGTGGACGTCGCTTGCCGACTCGGAGCGGCCGGTCGCGTTGCTCCGAAACGGACGTCCAAAGTTTGAACGAGTCCTGTCATTTCCTGGGAAGGTAGAGAGCCAATGCAATTGCGCCTCCCCCCTGACACGAAAAGGCCACAGTAGGACAAGGCAGGAAAGCATCGACTTCGCGTCCGTCGATCCGATACGTGAGTTGCCACTTGCGTTTTTCGAGGGTGGTTCCGGCAGAAAGGTCGCGTCGTAATGAATGGTCGGCAGCCGGCCCTGGTTGAATCCATGGCTCACAAATCAGCCGGATTCGCACGCGCGAGAATCGCAGCATGGACGTTCAGTCATGGATTTTGAAATCCTGCTATCGAGCGCGCGTAAAAAAACGTTTCAATGGCGAAACGTGTCGACGGGGCGCCCATGGTCAGCGTGTAATGTCTGAGTGCCGCCTGGAGTCGAATTGGATTCGATCGACAATCGCGTACCTGGATACCGGACTTCGAAAGTAGGTGATTTCGCCAACATACAGGGTTGGGAAAATGGAACATAACTTATAAGAATGACCGCGGGAAATACTCAGACACTGCGATTGCGATTGATCTGAAGTATTCACTGGTACAGGCACCTAAAATGATTCGAAGAATCTTGCTCTGTAGCTGGATATGTTTCGCATTTCACGCTGTCGGGTGCATGGCGGAGACGACTGACCCCGATGCGGCGCAGAGGCTCGCCCAGCTTAAGGAAGGCCGATTTGCCGAGCTGGATCATGCGCTGAATGCCGTTCAGCAGGCATTCGAGCACGGCTCGATCAGCGACGAGCGGGTGGTCGAGGCATTTCGTGCGCTTTACTTCGCCGACCCCGACCTGGAACCAAGGTTCGACCAGTGGGTTGCGCGGTTTCCGCAGTCATATGCGGCGTTGTTAGCGCGCGGAATGTACTACGAGGCAATGGGATGGGTCAGGCGCGGCACCGCATATGCTCGGAGTACCAGCGAGCAACAGTTCGCGGGAATGAGGGCCTATCACAGCATGGCTCTCCGCGATCTATCGAAGTCTACTGGATTGACTGCAAAGCCCACCGTGTCATATATGGAGGAGATCGAGATCTGGAAGGCGCTTGCTGGTACGAACAAGGAAAGCCGCGAACTGCTCGACCAGTCCATCAAAAAGGATCCCGGCAACATAGTGGTCAGGCGCACCTATCTCATTTCGATACAGACACGATGGGGCGGGAGCCCTAGACGGATGGCGGACTTTGTCGACGAGTGTCGGCGGTTCCCCCTGCCGGCAACGGCGCTACGAGAGTTCGACGCGATGGTCATTGCAGATAAAGGCTGGGTCATGTACCGCGACAGGGATGATCCCGGTGCAGAAAAGGCTTACGCCCAGGCGCTCGCATTGATGCCGAACGACCGCGACATGCTGACACAAATGAGCAACGTACTCATCCACGAGCGCAAGTACGAGCAAGCAGTTGAACCTTTGTCGAAGCTGATCAGCATGAACCCGAATAACAGTTACGCCCTTTCAAAAAGGGGCGCCATTTATCAAGGCATGAAACAGCCCGAACGAGCGATTAAAGACTACGAAAAGGCCGCCGAGCTGGGTGATGATTTCTCCGAAAATGAATTGGGCAAGTTCTATTGGTTTGGAATTTCAGTGCCCCGTGACAAGGAGCGTGCGATCAAGTTGTTTCGCCGCGCCGCAGAACAAGGTAATAGAGATGCCGAAAAAAATCTTGCGTGGGCATTGCAGGGATAGCGAAATACTGCTCACGTGGAAGCAGTCATGCGCGGAAAATGGCTCCGGATTCCGTGCGACTGTCCGCAAAATCGGATGGTGGCGATGATCCCCATAAGCCCGCCGCGCAATGCGGCGGGCGGCGCAAGTCACGGGCCGCAGCCCGCACAGCACACGCCCGCGCAGCCGGTCAGCCCCGTGCCGGAATATTGAGCCCGCGCGCAACAGCCGGACGCGCAACGAACGCGTCGAGTACCCGTGCGACGTTCCGGAATTCGCTGAAGCCGACGAGATCGCCCGCTTCGTAGAAGCCGACGAGGTTGCGCACCCACGGGAAGATCGCGATGTCGGCGATCGTATAGGTATCGCCCATCACCCACTGGCGGTTCGCGAGATGCGCGTCGAGCACGCCGAGCAGGCGCTTCGACTCGTCGACGTAGCGGTCGCGCGGGCGCTTGTCCTCGTAATCGCGGCCGGCGAACTTGTGGAAGAAGCCGACCTGGCCGAACATCGGCCCGATGCCGCCCATCTGGAACATCACCCACTGGATCGTCTCGTAGCGGCCCGCGAGATCCTTCGGGATCAACTGGCCCGTCTTGTCCGCGAGATAGATCAGGATCGCGCCCGATTCGAACAGCGGCAGCGGCTTGCCGTCCGGGCCGTTCGGATCGATGATCGCCGGGATCTTGTTGTTCGGATTCAGCGACAGGAACGCGGGCGAGAGCTGGTCGTTCGTGTCGAAGCGCACGAGGTGCGGCTCGTACGGCAGGCCGGTTTCCTCGAGCATGATCGACACCTTGACGCCGTTCGGCGTCGGCAGCGAGTAGAGCTGGAGACGGTCGGGATGCTGGGCCGGCCACTTTTGCGTGATCGGGAAGGCGGACAGGTCGGGCATGAAGGTTCGCTCGTCGAAGTGAATGTTCCGCGCTCCGTCCAGGCTGCCGCACTCGCCACGGTCGACGGCGCGGCGGCGGGGCGGAGCGCGCCGAAAACGCCCACTGTAGCCGATCCCGCGGATCGATGCAGGCGGTGGCCGCGCGCGACCGCCGCTGTATCGCCAGGCATCGCCGGCAGCCGTCAGAAGTTGTGCCGCAGCCCGACCATCGCGGCCGTCGTGCCGACGCCCGGCGCGACCGGCTGCCCGTACACGAGCATCTGGTTCATCGTGCCGCGGTTGTTCACGTGGCCGACCTGCGCATAGACCATCGTCCGCTTCGACAGGCTGTAGTCGGCCGCGAGCACGACCGCCGTCGACCGGTTCTCCGAACGATTGCGGTCTTTCAGGTAATACACGGCGGACGTGACCTGCAGCGCGGGCGTGAAGCGATAGCCGACGCCGGCCGACAGCATGTCGAGGTTCACCTTGTCCGCATGCGACGGATTCCGGCCATTGCCGTACGACGCCGACACCGAGAAATCGCGGATCGTGTATTTCGCGCCGACGTAGATAAATCGGTTGTTGTCGACGCCGGTCGGGGCGACGCCCGGCGCCGGGCTCGTGTCGTGCCCGTTGTAGTAGACGGCCGAGGCGTTCAGCCCATAGTTCGCATACCTGAGCACGACCGATTCGCGCGTGCCGCCCTGGAACTGTCCGGCGACGCCGCCCGGCGCGTATTCGAGCGCAATCGACGCGCCCGCGAAGATCGGCGACTGGTAGACGAGCGCATTGCTGTCGTACAGCGCGCCGATCGCTGCGTTGGTGCTGGTCCCCGACCAGCCGGCCGCCGTGTTCAGGCCGAGCCAGGCGATCAGCACGCTGCCGAAGAACTGCGCGTTGCGCACGTCGGTGTCGGCCATCGCGTAGATCATCGGCACGATCTGGCGGCCGGCCGTGACCGAGCCGAACGGGCCCGACACGCCGAGCGACGCGACCTGGTTGAAGATCGCGACGGCACCCGGCGTATCGCTCAGCTGCAGCTTGCCGGTGCCGCTGTCGAACGAGCCCTGCAGCTTGAAGTTGACCTTGTAGCCGCCGCCGATGTCCTCGCTGCCCTTGATGCCCCAGAAGCTCGAGTAGATGCCGCCGTCCTTCATGCGGAACACCTTGCCCGTATTCGGCGCGGTCGGGCTGAACGACGCCGCCGACGTGCTCTGGTACAGCAGGCCCGAGTCGATCACGCCGTAGAGCGTGACGGAGGATTGCGCGTGCACGAGCGCCGAGCAGCCGGCAAGCGCCGCGAGCGCGGCCAGTTTCGTCTTCATGGAGTCTCCAGGGTCGTATTGGACCGGACGGGATCGAGCCCGTCCGGGTGAAGCGGGGAAGCATCGAGGCTGGCGGGAAGGCGTGACCTGCATCGCCCGTGCGAGCCGTGCGGAAAGACTACGCAACGGCGGGCGGCCGCTCCCCCCCATGCGCGGGGGGCAGGGTTGCGGAGAATCGGCGGGAGGCGGGCGCGCCGGCACGCCCGATTGGCGGAACCGGCGTTACGGCGCGCTTTCGAGCAGGCCGAGCACCAGCGCGCGGCGTACCGCATGCTTGCGCGAACTGGCGTCGAGCTTGCCGAACAGGTTCTTCAGGTGCCACTTCACGGTTTCCTCGCCGACGGCGAGCGCCACCGCGATCTCCTTGTTCGACAGGTTGCGTGCGAGCAGCTCGAGAATCGCGCGCTCCTTCGGCGTCAGCACGACGCTCGGCACCGCGCGCGGGCTGGCCGCGGCGCGCGGGGCGGGCGGCACGATGCGCGGCTGCGGCAGCGCGTGCCGCGCGGGGCCGGTGCCCGCGGCCGCTTCGTCGCCGGCGCGGCGTGCCCAGTCGGCGATGGCCGGATGCGCGTCGGCGAGCGTGCGCGTCAGCCCGAACAGGTCCGCGAGGTTCATCGCCTCGTCGAGCAGCGCGCGGCCGCCGCCGCCCGACTGTTCGAGCGCGAACGCGCTGAGCGCCATGATCTCGATGCGCGCCTGCCCCATGTTCATTTCGCGGGCCAGCACCGCTGCTTCGTCGAGCGCGGCGCTCGCGTCGTCCCAGCGGCGGGCGGCCAGTGCCGCGCCCGCGTGTGCGGTCGCCTGCAGCAGCACGACGGGGCGCCGCCACAACGGCCCGTGCGACGGAAATTCGGCTGCAGCGATCGCATCGATCCGCTCGACGAGCGCATGGCAGGTTGCCTCGCGATAGCGCGCCGCATGAATGCGCACCTGCTCAGCGAGACTCGCCACCGACAGCCGCGGCAGGCGGCGCGCGACGCCCATCGCGTCGAGCGCCTCGAGCAGGTCGATCGCGCGATGCTCGACGCCGCGCAGCAGCGCGATGCGCGCGGCGGTGCAATAGCCGAGCAGCACGGTATCGGGCGTGCCCGAGTGTTCGAGCACATCGAGCCGGTTCGCGAGCAGCGCGGCGGCCTGGTCGACGCGGTCGGCCTCGTACGCGAGCGCCGCGCACATCGCCGCGAGCATGCAGGTGAGTGGATGGCGGCGCCCGAGATCGGCTTCCGCGCGTGCCAGCGCCGGCGACAGCGCGTCGTCGGCGAGCCGGACCTGGCCTTCGCGCAGGTAGCTCAGGCCCGTGATCAGCTCGCCCCAGCGCGCGACATAGCCGAACCCGGCCGCCGTCTCGCCGCGCGGCGCGGCGTGCTGGAAGCGGCGCGCCTGCGCCGGTTCGCCGACGATGATCGCGCGCGCCGACAGCCGGTTCGCGTGCATCTGCGCGAGCCACGTCGCCGCGGGCGGCGTGAAGTCGGCCCACGGTTCGAACAGCTCGACGAAGCGGTCGATTTCGTCGGCGTAATACGCGGCCGCGCTGAGGATCAGCGCGCATTCGTAGCGCATCGCCGCAGGCGTGCCGGTATCCGCGAGGATGCCCGCGATCTGGCGCCGCGCCTCGACATGGCGCTCGCCGAGCGCCAGCGCCCATGCCACCGCGACGCGCAGCGTCGGACGCTTGTCGAGTTCCGCATCGGGCAGCAGCGCGAGCCAGTCGAGCACGTCGTTGATGCGGCCCTGCTTGATCGCGTCCTCGAGACAGCGCTGCGCGAGCGCATACGCCACCTCGAACTGGCCGGCCGCATACGCGTGGCGGGCGGCTTCCGCGGTCATCCCGTGTGCGTCGAGCCAGGCGGCCGCACGCGCGTGCAGCGCGCTGCGCTCGGCGTCGGGGCCCGCGGCCAGGCGGTCGCGCAGCGTGTCGCGCACGAGCGGATGAAGCCGGCACCAGTCCGAATCGTCCGACGCAATGAACAGCGGCGTGTCGCGTGCGAGCCGCGCGAGACGGTCGGGCGCGTCCGCATCGTCGAGCAGCGCGGCGCACAGCGACGGATGCAGGCGATCGGCGACGCTCGTGCGGGTCAGGAATGCCGTGTCGTCGGCCGACAGGTTCGTGAGCAGCAGTTCGACGAGGCGGTCGCGCGTGCCGTCCACGCGGGCGGCGAGCGCGTCGACCGCCTGGCGCGGGTCGGTCGAGCGCGCCATCGCGGCCATCGCGAGCTGCAGGCCGAGCGGCCAGCCGTCGACGCGTTCGAACAGCCGCGCGCACGCGTCGGCGTCGACCCGCTGCGCAAAGCGCGCGCTGACCAGCGCGATCGTCTCGTCGAGCGTGAAACGCAGCCAGTCGGGGCCCGCGAGCGTGCATTGCCCGCCGGCGAGCAGATCGCCGGCCACGTGATCGAGCCCGCGCCGCGCGGCGACGACGACATGCAGGTTTTGCGGCGCGTTGTGCAGCACGTAGGTCAGCGCATCGAGGCCGGCCGGCGGCAGCCGCTCCGCATCGTCGACGATCAGGAGCGCATCGATCGACAGTTGCGCGACCTCGGCCAGCCACGCGGTCACGCCCTCCAGCGCACGCGCCGCGTCGGCCGCGCCGACCGGGATCAGGCGCCCGAAGCCGGGCCGCGCGCAGCCGGTTCGCACCGCCTGCACGAGCCCCTGCAGCAACCGCGCGGCATCGTCGCGCTCGTCGGCCGACAGCCACACGACCGCGCGGCCGAGTGCGAGGGTTTCGCGGCGCCATTGCGCGAGCAGCGACGTCTTGCCGTAACCGGCCGGCGCCTGCACGAGCGTGACCGGCCGGCCGTCGAAAGCGGGCGCGGCGAGGCTCAGCCGCGCGCGGGCCAGCAACTGCGCCGGCACGCGCGGCGCGGTCGTCTTCAGGACCAGTTCGGTGGGAGGCGCGTCGGCGCGATCGGGTGGGTGGGCCATCGGGGCAGCAGTCGGAATCCGGCGGTGCCGTGCAGGCCAGCGTCCGGGGTGGGTGTGGGGGGAAGGATCGGTCGAACCGCATTCGCGCGTCAATCCCCCCCGCGACGAGTGGGGCCGCACCGGCACCGCATCGATAGCATGGGTTCCGATGCATGACGAACGCAATGAGGAGGGGCCATGAACATCGTATCGACCGGCACGCGGCGCAGCACGCCGCTCGCCGGATAAGCGGAGCGGCACGATGTACCGCCATCTGCTCGTGACGGTCGACGGCACGCCCGGCGGCATCGACGCGATCGGCCATGCGCTCGAACTGGCGCGTGCGGTCGGCGCCCGGGTCACGTTCGTGCTGCCCGGCGCCGCGCCGGACTCGCGTTTATCCGGAGCGCGGCTGCCGGAGCACGGTGCGAAAGTGGAAGCCGCCGCGCGGGCGCAGGGGCTGTCCCATGCGATCGCGGGGGCCGGCCATCCGGGGGCCGGCCATCCGGCGGCCGCCGACGCAGCGCCCGGCGCGCTGGCGGCCGCGCTCGGCTGCGACCTGATCGGCGTCGCAGCGCTGCCGCACGATGCCGATGCGGCGGCCTGCGCGCAACGGCAGCACCTGCTCGCGACGAGCGGCGTGCCGGTGCTCGTGTGCACGTCGCGGCGATCGCCTGCCGAGGCGCGCGTGATGGCGCGTTGCCTCGATGCGCATCGCGCAGTCGGCGGGTTGCTGCATGCGCTGATGGCGGCCGGCGCGGACGCGGGCGCAGTCGCGCCGCAGCGGCAAGCGGCCGGCGCGCAGGGTGCGCCGGCATCGCTCGCCGCCCTGCAGCGTGCCCGTGCCGGCTCGGCCATCGAAGCGCGCCTGTTCGCGGTATTGCGCGTCCGGGCGGAGTGCGTCGCGGCCGAACTGGACGAACTCGACCGCCAGCGGCAGCGCGACGCGCAAGCGCTCGATGCGCTTGCCCGGATCGCCGCGGACGGGTTGCCGTCGGCCGCCTTCGACACGGCGCTCGCCCGCTATGCGCACGGCGCGTTCGAGCAGATGGGGCGGATGGAAGGCGTGATTTTCCCGGCCGCGCGGCGCTACCTGGGCGACGCGGACTGGGCCGGGCTGGATGAATTGCTGGCGGACGGCGCAGCCGCGACACCGCCACGCGCGAACGAACCGAACGAACCCGACGATGCGCGACGCGCATCCGACTGACACCATACGGAGAACAAGATGGCACATGCAGTGCGATTCCACGAAACCGGCGGCCCCGAGGTCCTGCGCTGGGAGGAAGTCGACGTTGGCGACCCCGGCCCCGGCCAGGTACGCCTGCGCCACGACGCGGTCGGCCTGAATTTCGCCGACACGTATTTCCGCAGCGGCCTGTATCCGGTGCCGCTGCCTGCCGGCCTCGGCGTCGAGGCGGCCGGCGTGGTCGAAGCCATTGGCCCCGGCGTGACGAATGTCGCCGTCGGCGACCGCGTGACCTACACGGGCTTCCTGAACACCCTCGGCGCGTACAGCACCGAACGGCTGATCCCCGCCGCGCCGCTCGTGCGGCTGCCGGCCGGCATTTCGTGCGAGACGGCGGCGGCGATGACGATGCGCGGCCTGACGTCGGCCTACCTGCTGCGCCGCATCCACGCATTCGCGCCGGGCGACACGATCCTGCTGCACGCCGCCGCCGGCGGCGTCGGGCTGATCGTGTCGCAATGGGCGAAACTGCTCGGGCTCACGGTGATCGGCACCGTATCCAGCGAGCACAAGGCCGGGATTGCCCGTGCGCACGGCTGCGACCATACGATCGACTACAGCCGCGAGGACGTTGCGAAACGCGTGCGCGAGCTGACGGATGGCGCGGGCGTCGACGTCGTGTTCGACAGCGTCGGCAAGGACACCTTCGAAGGCTCGCTCGATTCGCTGAAGCGGCGCGGGCTGATGGTGTGCGTCGGCACCGCGTCGGGCCCGATCCCGCCGTTCGATCCGCAGCGCCTCGCGATGAAGGGCTCGCTGTACCTGACGCGTCCGGCGCTGGCCGACTACATTGCCGATCCGGCCGAGAAGAACGACCTGGCCGGCGAACTGTTCGCGCACGTCGCCGCCGGCCGGATCCGGATCGAGATCAACCAGCGCTATGCGCTGCAGGACGCCGCGCAGGCGCATCGCGATCTCGAATCGCGCAAGACGACCGGTTCGTCGGTATTCATCGTCTGAGGAGACGCGCATGCGAGTCGAACCCCTGACCTGCGCGATCGGCGCGGAACTGCTGGATGTGAGCCTCGCCGACGCCGTGCACGACGACGGCCTGTTCGCCGAGATCCGCGCGCAGCTGCTGCGGCATCGCGTGCTGTTCCTGCGCGAGCAGGACATCACGCGCGCCGAGCATGTCGCGTTCGCGCGGCGCTTCGGCGAACTCGAGGATCATCCGGTTGCAGGCAGCGATCCCGAGCACCCGGGGCTCGTGCGGATCTACAAGTCGCCCGACCAGCCGAACGACCGCTACGAGAATGCGTGGCACAGCGATGCGAGCTGGCGCGTGGCGCCGCCGTTCGGCTGTGTGCTGCGCTGCATCGACGGTCCGCCGGTTGGCGGCGACACGATGTGGGCGAACATGGTGCTCGCGTACGAGCGCCTGCCGGTGCACGTGAAGCAGCAGATCGACGACTTGCGCGCGCGCCACAGCATCGAGGCGAGCTTCGGCGCGGCGATGCCGATCGACAAGCGCCTCGCACTGAAGGCGCAGTACCCGGACGCCGAGCACCCGGTCGTGCGCACGCATCCCGAAACGGGCGAGAAGGTGCTGTACGTGAACGCGTTCACCACGCATTTCACGAACTTCCACACGCCCGCGCGCGTGCGCGTCGGGCAGGACGCGAATCCCGGCGCCGGCCAGTTGCTGCAGTACCTGATCAGCCAGGCCGCTATCCCCGAATACCAGGTGCGCTGGCGCTGGAAGAAGAACAGCGTCGCGATCTGGGACAACCGCAGCACCCAGCACTACGCGGTGATGGACTACCCGCCGTGCGTGCGCCGGATGGAGCGCGCGGGCATCGTCGGCGACGTGCCGTTCTGAGCGCGCTCGCACCGTAACCGATCTCTGAAAACCCATGCAACGCGCCGGGCATCCCGCCCGGCGCGGCGGGATACGCACGCCCGTACGCCCGAAATACAACGATTTCCACTGGAGGACGACATGCAATTTCTCGACGATTCGCTGCACCCGGAAAACCAGGACAAGGTAGTCATCACGGTCGCGCCGTACGGCCCCGAATGGATGCCCGCCGATTTTCCGGAAGACATTCCGGTGACGATGGACGAGCACGTGCAGAAGGCCGTCGACTGCTACAACGCGGGCGCGACGGTACTGCACATGCACGTGCGCGAACTCGACGGCAAGGGCAGCAAGCGACTGTCGAAGTTCAACGAGCTGCTCGGCCGGCTGCGCGAGGCGGTGCCCGACATGATCCTGCAGGTGGGCGGCTCGATCTCGTTCGCGCCGGAAGGCGAGGGCGCCGATGCGAAATGGCTGTCCGACGACACGCGCCACATGCTCGCCGAGCTGACGCCGAAGCCCGACCAGGTGACGGTCGCGATCAACACCGTGCAGATGAACATCACCGAGCTGATGGATCGCAAGGATATCGCCGGCACGTCGCTGAACGAAGCCGCGTTGTGGGACGCGTACCGCGAGATGACCGTGCCGGCCGGCCCCGGCTGGGTCGACGAGCACCTGCGCCGCCTGCAGGCGGCCGGCATCCAGCCGCATTTCCAGCTCACCGGCATGCACGCGCTGGAAACGCTCGAACGGATCATCCGCCGCGGCGTCTATCGCGGCCCGCTGAACGTCACGTGGGTCGGCATCGGCGGCGGCTTCGACGGCCCGAATCCGTACAACTTCATGGAATTCGTGCGGCGCTGCCCGGACGGCGCGTGCATCACGCTCGAATCGCTGATGAAGAACGTGCTGCCGATCAACACGGTCGCGATGGCGCTGGGCCTGCATCCGCGCTGCGGGATCGAGGACACGATCATCGACCAGAAGGGCAACCGGATGACGTCGGTGCAGCAGGTCGAGCAGTGCGCACGGATCGCGCGCGAACTCGGCCGCGACATCGCGACCGGCAAGGAGGCGAAGGCGATCTACCGGATCGGCGTGCAGTACGACGGCATCGACGAGACGCTTGCGCACCTCGGGATGGCGCCGAACCGCCGGCCGGGCCAGGTGAGCGTGCCGCTGCGGGCCGCCTGACGCGCCGCGCATCCGCACATCCCGGTTGGCGGCCGTGGCGGCCGCCGCCCGCCGATCGTTGTGGCGTGGCACCCACCCCTGCGCATGGCGCGGGGGCGGACTCCGGTCAACGGAGCGGGGCCACGCAAGCCGCGCCGGAGCACGACCGCTCCGGCGCCGGAGGAGACACGCATGCTGATCCATCATGTCGAGCCGTCGATGCAGGGCGCCGCCGCCGCCGGCCGGCGCGCGCCCGCGTATGCGTGGCTCGTGTTCGGGCTGACCGTTGGCCTGCTGCTGTCGGACTACATGTCGCGGCAGGTGCTCAACGCCGTATTCCCGCTGCTCAAGCACGCGTGGGCGCTGTCGGACACGCAGCTCGGTTCGCTGTCCGGCGTCGTCGCGCTGCTGGTCGGGCTGCTGACGTTTCCGCTGTCGGTGCTCGCCGACCGCTTCGGGCGCGTGCGCAGCATCGTGCTGATGGCCGCGTTGTGGAGCATCGCGACGCTCGGTTGCGCGCTGTCGACCAGCTACGCCGAAATGCTCGTCGCGCGCGGCCTCGTCGGGCTCGGCGAAGCCGCTTACGGCAGCGTCGGCGTCGCGCTGATCCTCAGCATTTTTCCGGCGCGCCTGCGCGCGACGCTGACCGGCGCGTTCATGGCCGGCGGCGCGTTCGGCTCCGTGTTCGGGATGGCGCTCGGCGGGCTGGTCGGCGCGCATCTCGGCTGGCGCTGGTCGTTCGGCGTGATGGCCGCGCTCGGCATCGTGCTGCTCGTCGCCTATCGCTGCGTCGTGACCGAGCGGCGGCTCGCCGCTTATCGGGCCGAACTTGGCACCGAACCGTGCCGGTGCGACGCCAGTGCGCCGCGCGACCTGCGCGCCAGCGTGCGCGCGCTGATGTCGGGGCTGTTCGCGTCGCGTTCGGTGATCTGCGCGTATCTCGGCAGCGGGCTGCACCTGTTCGTGCCGGGCGCGCTGTTCGCGTGGCTGCCGAGCTACCTGAACCGCTACTACGCGATGGCGCCCGACCGCGCGGCGGTGCTCGCGGCCGGCTTCGTGCTGCTCGCGGGCGTGGGGATGGTTGGCTGCGGGATCGTCACCGACCGCGTCGGCAAGACCGATGGCAAGCGCAAGTGGCTGACCGCGATTGCGTATTGCGTGCTGACGGGCGTGTGCCTCCTGATCGCGTTCCGGCTGCCGCCCGGGCCGTTGCAGCTCACACTGATCTGCGCGGGGATGCTGGTCGGCGCGGGTGCATCCGGTGCGTCGGGCGCGATGGTCGCGAACCTGACGCCGGCCGCGATCCACGCGTCGGCGTTCGCCACGCTCACGCTCGCCAACAACCTGCTCGGCATGGCGCCGGGCCCGCTGCTGACGGGGTGGGTTGCCGATCGCGCCGGGCTCGTCGGCGCACTGCAATGGATTCCCGTCGTGCCGCTCATGGCCGCCGTGCTGTTCGCGATCGGACGCGCAAGCTACGTGGCCGATCTCGCGCGCGTCGAACGCGAACGGCGCGCATCCCACCTTTCCTGAACGCTTCGGAGACTGCATGACCCTGACGACCACCCCCACCATCCTGATCGTGCCCGGCTTGCGCGATCATGTCGAAGACCACTGGCAGACGCACCTCGAACGGCGCCTGCCGAACGCGCGCGCCGTCGCGCCGCTCGAAGCCGACAAGCTGAGCCGCGCCGCACGCGTCGCGGCGCTCGATGCGGCGCTGGCCGGGATCGACGGCCCCGTGATTCTCGTCGCGCACAGCGCGGGGGTGATGATCACGGTGCACTGGGCACGGCAGGCCACGCGCAAGATCCACGGCGCGCTGCTTGCGGCGCCCGCCGATCTCGAGTCGCCGATGCCTGCCGGCTACCCGGCGCCCGATGCGATCGACGCGAACGGCTGGACGCCGGTACCGACCGAACGGCTGCCGTTTCCGAGCGTCGTCGCCGCGAGCCGAAACGATCCGCTCGCGCGTTTCGAACGTATCGCGGCGCTGGCGGCGGGGTGGGGCAGCAAGCTCGTCGATCTGGGGGAGGTCGGGCACCTGAATCCGGCGTCCGGGTATGGCGAATGGCAGGATGCCGAACGGCTGATCGCCGAAGTGGCCGCACTCGGCGCGGCCTGACTGGCTATTCGTGTATTCCACGCGCCGCGTCCGACCGGGCGCCCGGCGCGCCTCCCGTCGCCATCGGGCCGCGATGCGGCCCCAAACCGATTCCATTCGATTCCATTTCGCTGCCAGCCGAGATACGACGTCTTAACACGCCGAACAAGCAACGCCGCACGGCTCCATCGCAGAGGTCGGCACGTAAATCGTCAACAAACGGAAGGTGTTTGTCAGGGAAAGTCCCGCCCCGTGCGCCGCGGTTTTTTGTTGACCGACATCGTATAACGCCGTCATGATTTCCTGAAAAGAAAGGTCCCATCCACCGACCGAAGTGAGGAGACATGAACGCCACCACGATCGCTCGCCGTGTCCGCCGGATCGCACTCGCCCTGGGTTTCACGCTGTCGGCCGCGGCAGCCGTTGCCGCCCCCGTCTCGCTGAACATCGTCGATGTCGCGGGCAACCTGCAGCTCACGCAGAAGGCCATCGAAGCCTTCAAGGAAAAGAACCCGAACCTCGTATCGACCGTCACGTTCACGAACGCGCCCGCGCCGCAGTTGCCGGGCAAGATCAAGGCGATGCAGGCGGCGGGGCGCGCTGACATCGACCTCGTGCTGACGGGCACCGACGCGCTGGCCGCCGGCATCGAGCAGAACCTGTGGCTGAAGCTGCTGCCCGACGACGCGGCCGCGTTCCCCGGCGTGCTCGACAAATACGCGTCCGGCCCGCGCAAGATGCAGGATCTCGCGCAGGGCTTCGGCCTCGAAGTCACCTACATGCCGGCCGGCCCGCTGCTCGAATACAACCCGGCGAAGGTGAGCAACCCGCCGAAGACGCCCGACCAGTTGCTCGCATGGTGCAAGGCGCACCCGAACAAGCTGATCTACGCGCGCCCGGCGAACTCGGGCCCCGGCCGCACGTTCCTGATGGGGCTGCCGTACGTGCTCGGCGACAAGAATCCGCAGGATCCGATCAACGGCTGGGACAAGACCTGGGCGTTCCTCAAGGCGCTGAACGACTGCGTGCCGTACTACCCGGGCGGCACGTCGGCCGTGATGAAGGAGCTCGGCGAGGGCACGCGCGACATGACCGTGTCCGTCACCGGCTGGGATCTCAACCCGCGCGCGCTGGGCATCGTGCCGGCCGAGTTCAGGATCCAGGCATTCGACGACATGACGTGGGTCAACGATGCGCACTACATGGTGATTCCGAAAGGCGTGCCGAAGGAAAAACTCGACGTGCTGTTCAAGCTGATGAACTTCCTGCTCGAACCGGCACAACAGGCGATGACCTACGACGACGGCTACTTCTATCCGGGCCCGGCGGTGAAGGGCGTGACGCTCGAGATGGCGCCCGCGCACAGCCAGGAGGTCGTGCGCAAGTTCGGCCGCCCCGAATACGCGAAGCTCCTCGCGGATCGCCCGCACGTGCAGCCGCTCAGTGCGCAGGCGATGGTCGCCGCGTTCCAGAAGTGGGATCGCGAGATCGGTTCGCAGAAGTCGAAGTGACGCATGGGCCGGCGGGCGCCGCGGCGCCCGCGTCGATGGAGTTCGCGCAATGAAGCACAGTTTCGAACGGCTGCGGCTCGATGGCGTGTGCCGCAGCTTCACCAATGCGCAAGGCGCGCAGGTCGCCGCGCTGGACGGGCTCGATCTCGAGATCCGGCGCGGCGAGTTCATTGCGCTGCTCGGCCCGTCGGGCTGCGGCAAGTCGACTGCGCTCAACTGCATCGCGGGGCTCCAGCCGCTCACGCGCGGCGGCATCTGGCTCGACGACACGCGCATCGACGTGCTGCCGCCCGAGCGCCGCGGCTTCGGGATGGTATTCCAGAACTACGCGCTGTTTCCGCACATGTCGGTGCTCGACAACGTCGGCTTTGGCCTCAAGATGCGCGGCGTGCCGAAGCAGGAAACGCGGCGGCGCGCGCAACAGGCGCTCGCACTCGTGCAACTCGTCGGCCATGAGGGCAAGCTGCCGGGGCAACTGTCGGGCGGGCAGCAGCAGCGCGTCGCGATCGCACGCGCGATCGTCATCGAGCCGCCGCTGGTGCTGATGGACGAGCCGCTGTCGAACCTCGACACGAAGCTGCGCATCGAGATGCGCGCCGAGATCCGCCGCATCCACACGCAGCTCGAACGCGCGACGATCTACGTGACGCACGACCAGGACGAGGCGCTGTCGATGGCCGACCGCATCGTCGTGATGAAGGAGGGCGTCGTGCAGCAGGTCGCGACGCCGAAGGATGTCTACACGCGCCCGCACAACCTGCATGTCGCGCGCTTCATGGGTTATCGCAACGTGCTGCCGTTCACGCTGGAAGGGACGGCCGGCGATTACGTGAAGATCGCAGCCGGCGGCGCGCAGCTCACCGGCGTGCCGATGGATAGCTTCGATGCGAAGGACGTTACAGTCGCGCTGCGGCCCGACGACATCGAGCGGGCAGACGATGCCGGCGACAACGCAAACACGTTCGACGCGACGATCGAAACGGTCGAGTACGGCGGCCGCGATTCGCTGATCCGCGCGGTCACGCCGTTCGGCCCGATCTGGGCGCGCGTGGCCGGCGAATTCGCGGAAGGCGAGCCGCTGCGGCTGCGCGTGGCGCCGTCACGCACGCTCGTCTATCCGGGAGCGCCGGAATGAGCGGCGCGGCCGCAGCGCGGTTACACCGGGAGGCCGCATGAGCACGCTCGCGTCCGGCACGCCGCGCGACGCAAAGGCCTGGCTCGTCACGCCCGCGCTCGCGTTCATCGTCGCGCTGTTCATCTATCCGTTCGCGTACGGCCTCGTGCTGTCGTTCCAGCCGACGAACGGCGGCGCGCTCGCGAACTACGTGCAGTTCTTCACCGACACCGCAATGTGGCCAACCGTGCTCGTCACGCTGAAGCTCGCGGTGCCGGCGACGCTGCTCAACGTCGGCGTCGCGGTGCCCGTCGCGTTCGCGCTGCGCCGCCATTCGCCGTACCAGAAGTTCGTCACGACGCTGCTCGTGATTCCCGTCACGCTCGGCACGGTGCTCGTCGCCGACGGGATGCTCACGTATTTCGGGCCGAACGGCTGGTTCCCGCAAACGCTGCAGGGGCTGCACCTGTATACCGACGAGGTACGGCTCACACACAACTATTGGGGCGTGCTGCTGTCGCTGATCGTGTCGGGCTTTCCGTTCGCGTTCCTGCTGATGCTGTCGTACATCAGCGGCATCGACCCGACGCTCGCGCGGGCAGCGGCGACGCTCGGCGCGAATCCCTGGCAGCAGTTCCGGCAGATCTACCTGCCGCTGCTCGTGCCGGGGCTCACGATGGCCGCGTGCCTGTCGTTCGTGCAGGCGTTCTCGGTGTTCCCGTCGGCCGTGCTGCTCGGTGCGCCGGCGGGGCCCACGCGCGTGATCTCGATCGCGGCGGCCGAGGCTGCGTTCGAGAGCTACGACTATTCGCTGGCATCGGCGATCGCGATCGTGATGGGTTTCGTGCAATTGCTGGTGGTCGCGTCGATGCTCGGCGCGCGCCGTTTCTTCTATACGGGCGCGGTGACGGGAGGCAAGGGCTGATGGCGACCGACAATCATGCCGCTCGCACCTGGCCGCCGAAGCACGACGCGCCCGATGCGCGGCCCGTCGATGCGAGGAAACCGCAGAAGATGACAGGCAATCTCGCCGGCCGCGCGTGGAAGGCGCTCGTGTGGGGGCTG
Organism: Burkholderia puraquae; assembly: GCF_002099195.1. Taxonomy (GTDB): domain Bacteria; phylum Pseudomonadota; class Gammaproteobacteria; order Burkholderiales; family Burkholderiaceae; genus Burkholderia; species Burkholderia puraquae. The sequence goes on from NZ_NBYX01000004.1 coordinate 265,591, forward strand.
ATGGCGTTCTTCCTGCTGAACGTGATGCTGCTGATCGCGACCGTCGCGGTGAACTCGATCGCGACCCGCTGGTTCGGCACGCCGCTGCCGCAGGGCTTCACGCCGCACTGGTATGCGAAGGCGTGGGAGGACTTCCAGCTCGCGAGCGTGCTGTGGGTGACCGTCGAGGTCGTCGGCGCGGTGGTGCTGCTGTCGATCGCGCTCGGCGTGCCGGCCGCCTATGCGCTGGCGCGCGTGCAGTTTCGCGGCAAGCGCTTCGCGCTGCTGGTGTTCCTGCTGCCGCTGATGGTGCCGCCCGTCACGTACGGGATCCCGATGGCCACCGTGATGTACAAGGTCGGGCTCGCGAGCACGCTGCCCGGCGTGATCCTCGCGAACCTCGTGCCCGCGCTGCCGTTCGTGATCCTCGTGATGACGCCGTTCATCGAGCAGATCGATCCGAATCTCGAGGCCGCCGCGCGCATCTTCGGCGCGAACACGTGGCGCTATTTCCGCTACGTGCTGCTGCCGCTGCTCGTGCCCGGCATGCTCGCGGCGGGGCTGCTCGTGCTGGTGCGCACGATCGGGATGTTCGAGCTGACCTTCTTCACCGCGGGGCCGAGCACGCAGACGCTCGTCGTCGCGCTGTATTACGCGGTGTTCTCGACCGGCGTGCGCGCGCCGCAGTCGATCGACGCGATGGCGATGATCTACATGGCCATCACGCTCGTATGGGTCGTGATCGCGCTGCAGTTCGTGAGCCCGACGCAACTCGTGAGCCGCGTGAAGCAGGAGCGGCCATAAGCGCTGCTGACAGGCGGACAGACGGATGCACGGCGCCGCTGCGCACCCGTGCAATTGGTTACAAATGGATACCGCGCACGACGCGCGGACGTTGCAGACTACCCGGCGTACCGGCCCGGCGAACGTATTCATGCGCGTCGCCGCGTGCCGCCCGACGTTCCCACGATTGACGGATATCCATGAAGTTCCAAACGCTGCTGACACTCGCCGGTGCTTCGACGCTGCTGGCCGCCTGCAACCTGCTCCACGACGGCCCCGGGTCGAGCGACGTCGATGCCGCCGTGCGCCGCGCGCTCGAGGCGGAAAACCACGGCGGCCTGAACGCGCTGTTCGGCCAGCCGCTGCCCGTCTCGGCCGATGTCGTGTCGGCGAAGCCCGACGGTGACTGCAAGAAGCTCGGCGATCGCACGTACGCGTGCGACGTCGTGGTCACGTGGCGCAATGCCGACTACAAGCCTTCGCACGCGAACCTGACCTTCGTGAAGGCCGCCGACGGTTCGTGGCAGACCTCGGGCGTCGACGCCGCAATCGCGACGGGCGCCGCCAAGTCGCTGGTCGACGAGATCGGCAAGGCGTGGCCCGGCAATGCGGCGAGTGGCGCGTCGGCGCCGCAGTAAGTCGACGGGGGCATCGTTCGCGCGTTCTCCCGGGCCGGGTAATGCCGGCATGGCGGCGCGCCCCCGGATCTCCATCCCGCGCAGTGCTTGCTCCCGCGTTGGAACGCTGAACCTGCCGAGTGCCGTCGCACGGCTTGCACGCCGCGAAGGCAGGTGCCGCGCTGCGCGCACCACGCCGCATCCGATACGGACGAGCCCGTTTCGGCAACAAAACTGCGCATTGAAAACCGGATCGAAATGCCGCTGATGCGATGCCGTGGGCCGCATCCGCGATCGACGACCTTGCTCGCTCCTGCGGCTTGCAGTGGCAAGGGATGCCACCTATATATATGACTAATCGGGCGCCATGCCGCGACAACGGCAAGGCGTGCCACGGCGTACATCACCAGACCGAGACAACGGGTGCCGAAGGGGAACGCAGCATGGGCAAGAGCGTGTCGGCTGCGCGGATTGGTTCTGATACCGGGTATTCGAATGGGTTGCACGCGTTCGCCTGCTGCGGCTGCAGGCGCGATTTGCCGGTCGTTCGCCGCTCGAAAACGCTCGTGCAGGAAATGACGGCACGTTCCGTCGCGCGCGAGCACGGCTGTCCGGGCAGTCGGCAAGTGCGCCGCGCGGGGGGGTGGCGAACGCTGGCGCGCATTGCGTGCTTCGTCGCGATGGCGGGCTCCGGTGCCAGCGTCGCGGGCGAGCCCGGCGTGACCGACGATGCGATCCGCCTTGGCATGGTCAACGCGCAGACGGGAAATTCCTCGGGCCTCGGACACGGGCTGATGGTGGGCGCACAAGCCGTATTCGACGATGCGAACGCGCACGGCGGCGTACATGGCAGGAGGATCGACCTCGTGGTTGCCGACGATCGCTACGAGCCCGACCGGACCGTGGACGACACGCTGGAAATGATCGAGCGGCGCAACGTCCTCGCCCTGTTCGGCTATGTGGGGACGCCGACGACCACTGCGGTGCTGCCGATGATCCGGGATGCCGGCATTCCGCTTATCGGCATCTTCAGCGGCGCGATGGCGCTGCGCAGGCCGGTCATTCCGGAGGTATTCAACATTCGGGCGAGCTATGACGACGAAACGCGCGTGCTGGTCGAGCATTTGATCGCGCACGATCGCGCCAAGCGTTTCGCGGTGTTCTACCAGGACGACGGCTTCGGGCTCGCGGTACTGGCGGGCACCCGGCTCGTCCTGCAGCGCCATGGCCTCGACGTGGTTGCCACCGGCACGTTTCGCCGCGGTACGACCGCGGTCGCCACGGGCCTTGCCGCCGTACTCGACGGTCGACCGGACGTCGTTATCATGGTCGGGCCGTATACACCGGTGGCCGCAATCATTCGCGCGGTACATCGCGAAGGCCTCGATGCGCGGCTCGCAGCGGTGTCGTTCGTCGGCACGGACGACCTGGTGCGCCTGATCGGCGACGAAGGAAACGGCACGCTGATCTCGCAGGTCGTGCCGCTTCCGCGGAACGAGCGCCCGGTGATCCGGGACTGCGCGCGGCTGATCGCGCAGCGCTTTCCGGACGAACAGGTGGGCGTGGTGCATATCGAGGGCTGCCTCGACGCGAAGATCGCGCTGATCGGGCTGGAACGCGCGGGCCCGCAGCCGACCCGGGCAACCCTGAAACAGGCGCTCGAATCGATTCATCATCTCGATCTGGGCGGCCTGGTGGTCAACCTGGGTGCCGACGATCATCAGGCGCTGAACGACGTGTTCCTCACCGAAATCGCACACGGCCGCATCACGCCGCTGGACGCGCCGGCCAGATAACGGGCCGGATGGCCGCGAACAGGCCATCCCGATCCTGGAGGGCTGCATGGATATCAAGGCGAAACTCGTCACCAGCACGGGCCTGATGCTGCTCGGCGCGGTGGCGACTTCCCTGACCAGCCTGACCGCCGTGCACGGCATTGCATCCGGCGTGCGCATGCTGACGACGGAATCGATGCCGCAGCAGGTGCGCAGCAACGAGCTGGAGCGTGCGTACGCGGAACTCGCGGTCGATTTCGGGAGGCTCGAACGGGCCCGGGACGCGTCGGAGCGCGAGCAGTCGTCGTCGGAGATCGAAACGCAATTGCAGCGGATCGCCGACATGACGGCCACCGTGCGCGCGATCGACGGGCGCGAGATCGACGAACCGTCCGCCGATATCCGGACGATGCTCGGGTCGATGAACGAAGGCGTCGAGAAGCGCCTGCGGGGCAACGCACAACTCGTCGCCGAGCGTCGATTGATCGAACGCGTTCAGGCACGCGGCGCCGCGCTGCTGAGCGAGATCGGCAATGAGACCGGGCGGCTCGACCGCGAAGCCGATGCTGCGGTGAGCGGCGCGCTGGCGGCCAATTCCGCATACAACCGGACGATTCATGCGCTCGACCAGGTCCGCCTGAACGTCAAGGACGTCGTCACCCTTGCCGGTCGCGTCGACGTCGCACCGAACCGATACCGGCTCGCGCCGCTGCGGGAACGCATACAGGCGTCTCTCGACGGCGCGAGCAATGCACTCGCGACTGCCGCGCCGAACCTGGACGGCGCCGCGGCGCAGGGTGCGGCGAACGCGCTCGGGCGCCTGGCGGCCGACATCCTCGACGTCAACGACGGCCTGCTCGCGCTGCGCGGCGGCATGTTCGCGGAGCCGTCCGTCGCGACACGCTACCGCGCGAAAGAGGAGCGGGTCCTGCAGTCGCTCGATGCGCTCGACGTGATGCTGGCGGAGATCGCGGATCCGTTCGCGCTGCGGATCGTCAATGCGCGACAGCATCTCGACGAAGCCGTTGCATTCCAACGCAGGGCCGTGCGGATCGCGTCGTTGTCGACCATCGTCGATGGCGGAATCAAGGCGCTCGCGGCTGACCTGCGCACGGTCGCGCAGAGCGAAGGCGCCGACCGCAGCGAGCGCGACGAAGGGGTGCGCAAGAGTATCGGCGCGCTCGCCGCGTCCGCCAGCGCATTGCGCGATGCGCTCGTCGCTGACAGGCTGGGCAGCGCGAGCCGCGCCCAGGAGGTAGCCGCGCTGGCCACGGAACTAGCCGGGGCCGCACGTCGCATCCTCGCGGTGAAGTCCGACGTGCTGTCCAACGACGTGGCGATGCAGCGCATCGTCGCGGACGTCGACACGACCGCCAATCGTCTCGCGGCCTACTCGGAACAGCAGGCGGTACGTATCGATCTGCAGCAGCGCGGCATCGTATCGGATGTCTACCGGGCCGTGACGAGCGCGTTCCTGATGATCGTCGCGGTATCGTTCCTGCTCGCGATCGGCGGGTTCGTGATCAGCCATCGGCTCGGCACGTCGATCGCCCGCCCGCTGTCGAACCTGACGCGCACGATGGCGCGCGTCCGCCGCGGCAACGACCTGTCGCTGCGCGTGTCCCACAAAGGCAGCGACGAAGTCGCGGCCCTGATCGCCGGCTTCAACACGATGCTCGACGAAATCGAGCGACGCGACGTCGATCTGCAGGCGGCGATCGCGACGGCCGAAGCCGCGAACTCGGCGAAATCGGAATTTCTCGCCAGGATGAGCCACGAGATCCGCACGCCGATGAATGGTGTGCTCGGCATGACCGAACTGCTGCAGCGCACACGGCTGACGTCAAGGCAACGCAAGTTCGTCGACACCGTGTATCGATCCGGCCAGACGCTGCTTGTCATCATCGACGACATTCTCGATTTTTCGAAGATCGAGGCCGGCAAGCTGACGCTGGAGCGCATCGATTTCAACCTGCATCAATTGCTCGACGATGTCGTCGCCCTGCTGGAACCGAACGCACGGCGCAAGGAACTCGCGTTCGTGTACAAGCGCGCCGACAACGTGCCGGAATGGATGCGCGGCGACCCGGTCCGCCTGCGGCAAGTCCTGACGAACCTGCTGGGCAATGCGATCAAGTTCACCGAGCACGGGCAGGTCGAGCTGGGCGCATCGTATGCGGAAGACGGTCGCCTCGTGTTCGTGATCGCCGACAGCGGCATCGGCATCGCGCCCGAGGTGTCTGCGCAGTTGTTCCGGCCGTTCCAGCAGGCCGACAGCTCGACCGCGCGCAAATACGGCGGAACCGGCCTCGGGCTCGTGATTTCCCGGCAGTTGGCCGAGATGATGGGCGGCACGCTCACGCTCGACTCGACGCCCGGAAAGGGCTCGGTATTTACCGTGACGACGCGGTTCGAGCCGGCCTCCGGCGCGGCCGGCGTCGCGGCGCATGCGAGGTCGTCGCTCGCGGGCCTGAAGGTGCTCATCGTGGACGACAGCGAGACCGATCGCAGCGTGCTGCTCGAGCACGCGATCGAATGGCAGCTGTGCGTGGCCACGGCGATCGGCGGCGACGATGCCCTGTCGCAGTTGCAGGCGGCCGTCGCCGACGGTGTGCCGTTCGACCTCGCGATCGTCGACGTCCGGATGCCCGGCATGGACGGCATCTCGCTCGTGCAGCACATCCGCCGCGATCCATCGCTGCGTGCGCTCCGGATCATCACGCTGACCGCGTTCGAGATGATGGACAGCATCCAGGTCGCGCACGAACTCGACATCGCCGCGCGGCTGACGAAGCCGCTCCACGGCATCGATCTTTATTCGGCGATCGCATCGGCGATGCAGGTGATGCCGCCTCGCTTGCCGCCGGCGGCCGATGAAGCCGGGCCGAACCCGGACACGCCGCTCGACGCAATCCCGGCGCATGTGCTGCTGGTGGAAGATAACGTGGTCAATCAGCAGATCGCGCTTGCGATGCTGGAGGACACGGCCTATCGGGTAGCCGTGGCCGACGATGGCGAGCAGGCACTGAAAATGCTGCAGGACGACGCCTTCGACGTCGTGCTGATGGATTGCCAGATGCCGTTGCTGGACGGCTTCGAGGCGACGCGGCGGCTGCGACGGCGCGAAGCCGAAGCCGCCGCGCCGCGCATGCCGGTCATCGCATTGACGGCCAATGCGCTCAGCGGCGACCGGGAGCGCTGCCTGGCCGCCGGCATGGACGACTATCTCGGCAAGCCGTTCCGCCGCGATGCGCTGCTGGGAATGCTCGCGCGCCATGTTCGCGCAGGCGCAGGTGCGCCGGCCGCCGCGAGCGATGAGGCCGGGGCTCGGGCCGACAGCGAAACGGGCACGAAAGAGGGTATCGGCGCGAGCGGGACAGCGGCCGCCGGCCCTGACGAAGACGCCGGCGTGATCGACCGCAAGGCGCTCGACGCATTACGCGCGCTCCAGCGGCCCGGCCGGCCGGATGTGCTGACCCGGATCATCGATCAATTCACGGCGGACGCGCCGCGGCTGATCCGCGACATGTGCGCGGCGGTCGAAGCAGGCGACGCCGATGCACTGAAGCTGGCCGCCCATACGCTGAAATCGAGCAGCGCGAACGTCGGCGCGCATCTGCTGTCGGCCCGCTGCCGCGAGATCGAGCGTCTGGCGCGCGCCGCCGACGTGACTGCCGCGGAGGCGCTCGTCGCCGGCACGGATGCGGAATTCGGGCACGCGCAAGCCGCACTGATCGCCGAGCGCGTGGACGGTTGAAGATTGAACGATCGCCGGCCGGTCGCCGGGGCGATCTCGCAGCGGTGCAAACAGGAGGACGGTAGTGAACCAGGACAATGCCGATTTGCCGGAGATTCTGATCATCGATGACGATGCAATGACGCGCCTGCTGGTCGCGGAAACGCTCGAACCCGAAGGCTTCAGCGTCGTGGAAGCGACGGGGCCGCAGGAAGGCATCGATGCGTTCCTGCATCATCGCCCCGCCGTCGTGCTGCTCGATGTCGAAATGCCCGGCGGCGACGGATTCGATTGTTGCCGCGCGCTGCGCGCATTGCCGGAAGGTCGCCGCGTGCCGATCGTGATGCTCACGGGCAACGACGACGACGAATCGATCGCCAGCGCATTCGATGCCGGCGCAACCGACTTCGTGTCCAAGCCGATGCGGTGGAAGCTGCTGGGCTACCGGATCCGGTATCTGTTGCGCGCCGCCGCTGCCGTCGAAAAGCTGGCGACTACCGAGGTCAGCCTCACGCACGCGCAGGCGCTCGCGCACCTGGGCAACTGGGAGTACCAGGCCGGGCGGACGGACGGCTACTGGTCGCCGGAGCTGTACCGGATTCTCGGGCTCGACGCCACACACACACCGCCTACGTTCGAGCGGCTGATCCAAACCGTTCCGGCCGACGAGCAGCCGCTGCTCGTGCAGTCTTACACCAGCCTGCGCACCGAGGGTGTCGCATTCTCGCTGGAGCATCGACTGATTCACGAGGACGGCACCGAGCGCTACGTGCTGCACCAGGCGGAGTCCGGGCGCGATCCGAACCACGCGATCATCCTGCGCGGCATCGTTCAGGACATCACCGAGCGCAAGATGCAGCAGGGGCGTATCGAATACCTGGCCAACCACGATGCGCTGACCGGCCTGCCCAACCGCAACCTGCTCGGCGACCGGATGGAGCAGGCGATGTCGCAGGCGAGACGCACCGGGCAGCTGATCGCGGTGATGGTGCTCGACCTGGACCGCTTCAAGCACGTCAACGACAGCTTCGGCCACTCGGTCGGCGACGGGCTGCTGCGAGTCGTCGCCGCGCGCCTGACGAGCTCGGTGCGCGACGGCGACACGGTCGCGCGGCTCGGCGGCGACGAGTTCGTCGTGATGCTGGTCAACCTGTCGACGCCGTCGGACGCGGACGCGATCGCCCGCAAGATCCTGAACACCTTCATCGCGCCGTTCGTGCTCGACGGACACGACCTGCACGTGACGACCAGCGTCGGCGTCAGCCTCTGTCCGACCGACGGCACGGACGCGGAGACGCTGCTGAAAACGGCCGATGCCGCGCTGTACTGCGCGAAGGAACACGGGCGCAACTGCTACAGCTTCTATACGCGCGAACTGGGTGCGCGCGTGGAAGAGCAGACCGTCCTTGAAAACGCACTGCACCAGGCCGTCGCAAACGGCGAACTCGAGCTGTACTACCAGCCGAAGGTCGATCTCAAGACCGGCCAGATCAGCGGGGTCGAGGCGCTGATTCGTTGGCGCCGCCCGGGCATCGGCATCATTCCGCCGGACCGCTTCATCCCGATCGCCGAGGAATGCGGGCTGATTCTGCCGATCGGGGAGTGGGTGTTGCGCACCGCCTGCGCACAGGCTGTCGCCTGGCATCAGGACGGACATCCGCCGATCCGGATCGCCGTCAACCTGTCGGCGCGCCAGTTCCGGCAACAGGACGTGGCCGACATGGTACGCAAGACGCTCCAGGAAACAGGGCTGGCGCCGGCCTCGCTCGAACTCGAGTTGACCGAAAGCGTATTGATGCAGGACTGCAATGCGATCGCGCACACGCTGCGCGAACTGAAGGCGCTCGGCGTCGTGCTGTCGCTGGATGACTTCGGCACCGGCTATTCGAGCCTGTCGTACCTGAAGGACTTGCCGATCGATGTCGTCAAGATCGACCGGTCGTTCCTCAGCGACGTCACCACCAGTGCGGAAGGCGCGTCGCTGACGCGCTCGATCATCGCGATGGCGGAGTCGCTGCACATGGAGACGGTGGCCGAAGGCGTCGAAACCGAAGCGCAGCTGTCGTTCCTGAACCGGCACCGCTGCCACGCCATGCAGGGCTACTACTTCAGCCATCCGGTGACCGGCGATGAAATTGCCGACATGCTGTCGGCCGGCTCGGAACTGCCCGAACATTGCCGGCAGCGCGAACTGCTGCACCGGACGCTGCTGCTGGTGGACGACGACCGTGCCACCTTGCAGATGCTCAGGCAGGCGCTCGGCCGCGACGGCTACGAGATTCTCGACACCACCGACCCCGGCCAGGCGCTCGACCTGCTCGCCCAGCACCGCGTCGGCGTCATCGTGTCCGACTTCCGGATGCCGAGCGTGTCGGGCGTCGACCTGTTGCAGCGTGTGAAGGCGCTGTACCCGGACATCGTGCGCATCCTGCTGTCCGGTTACGGCGACGGGCAATCGATCGCCAGCGGGCCGGGAGACGGATCCGTCCAGAAGCTCCTGATCAAGCCGTGGGATGTCGCGCTGCTGCGCAAGCATATCGTCGAGTCATTCCAGCGATTCGAGCACGACTCGCTGCACAACGGGCTCGGCATCGGTGCGGGCCGCCTCGGCGCTCACCGATCTCCGTTCCGGAGCGCCGGCGCGCCGGAACCGCGCGACCGGGCTTGAGCACGAGCCACGCGAAACGGCCGGGTGGGCAGGGGCGATCTAAAGGGGTACGACCAGACTGATGATCGGTATGCGGGTTGGGTGATAGGGAAAACCCTTATTTCGAGATATAATTGCGGCCTAAGAGATAGGTCGAATCATGCCTGAACGCTTCCAAACCCTTGAAAAATTTGTGTTTTCCCTCGTCGTGATGTCCGCAGTCGTGTGCTCGGCATTCCTCGCGTACGAGCGTCACCCCGAGATCAAGATCGCGCTGCACGAAGGTGAGGCGCTGATGCGCGAGAGCGCCAAGTATTCGGTCATCTGCTCGCCGTCCAAGGTCGATCCTTGCGTCGAGATGTCTGCTTACTGAGATTCGCGTCGATAGCGGCGCGCCGCTGTCGAACCGACGATTTTGGGGGATTCGTCCCATTCGGTTTCAGGCTCGCCCTACCGCGTTGGCAGCCCGGATTCCTTGAAGTAGAACCCCTCAGGCATTCAGACACCGGCCGCAAGGCAGGGCGGATGCACGAACCCGCCACGTGCCGGGTCGCTGGCGTCACCCGCGCCCGAATTCAGCCGGCCCCGCTTCGAGCCATCGAGCGGGGCCATTCTGTTTGCGCGGTTCACATGACCTTGCGGTGCGCCAGGCGCCACGCACGTCACACCACGTGCCGCGGCGTACCGCCCACGAACGCGGCGACGTTGTCCACGAGTTGATCGGCGAGCGCCTGCATCGCTTCGTCGCTCGCCCACGCGACGTGCGGCGTCAGGATGAATGCAGGGTGCGCCAGGATCGCGTGGAACGGATGCCCGGCCGGCAGCGGCTCCTGCGTGACCACGTCGAACCCCGCACCCGCGATCTGCCCCGACTGCAATGCGTCGACGAGCGCGCGTTCATCCACGAGCCCGCCGCGCGCGGTGTTGATCAGCAGCGGCCGGCGCGCCATCCGCGCGAACGCGGCCGCGTCGATCAGGTGCCGCGTCTCGGGCGTGAGCGGGCAGTGCAGCGTGATCACGTCGCTGTCGCGCAGCAGCGTGTCGAGCGGCACGTAATCGTCACCCGATGCATCGCCGTGCGCCGCGAACCGCACCCGCATGCCGAGCGCACGGGCGATGCCGGCCACCGCGCGCCCGAGCACGCCGTCGCCGACGATCCCGAGCGTCGAGCCGGCCAGGTCGCGAATCGGATGATCGAAAAAGCTGAACTGCCCGCTGTCGAGCCAGCGCCCCGCGCGCACCGCGTCGCGGTACGCGACGAGGCTCCGGCGCAGCGCGAAGATCAGCGCGAACGTGTGCTCGGGCACCGTCCGAACCGCATACCCGCGAATGTTGCTCACGACGATGCCGCGCGCCGCGCATGCGTCCAGATCGACGATGTCGGTGCCCGTCGCGGCGATTGCGATCATCCGCAGGCGCCGCGCATCGGCAAGCACCGCCGCGTCGAGCCGCACCTTGTTGGTCACGACGATGTCCGCATCGCCGATGCGCGCGGCAATCTCGTGCGCGGCCGTCCGGTCGAACGTGCGCAACGCGTGCGGGAACGGGAACGGCTTCAGCACGGTTTGCGGCGACAGCGTCGCGCGGTCGAGAAACACGATCTTCGCGGGAGAGGAAACAGAAAGCATGGCGGGTCTCGCTGACGGGCGCCCGGCGGGCGCGTAACGGGTTCGATTCTGCCGGCGGCGCGCGTGCCGTCGTTTGACCGTTGCGCGAGCGCGCTTTCCCGGATGGAAAGGCTGACGCATCACCTACGGGAACGGTGGCGCCGCACGCCTTTCCGTTTCGGAAAGGCTGGTTGAGCATCGATCGATTTTCGCCGGGCACGAACGCCGTCATGATCGCCGTCATCGACAACGCGATTTCATCGGAGACAACCATGACACGCCCCCTGGACGGCATCCGCGTGCTGGAACTCGGACAACTGATTGCCGGGCCGTTCGCGGGCCGGATGCTCGCCGAATTCGGCGCCGACGTGCTCAAGGTCGAGCCGCCCGGGCTCGGCGACCCGCTGCGCAAATGGCGGTTGCTGCACGACGGCACGTCGGTCTGGTGGGCCGCGCAGTCGCGCAACAAGACCTCGCTCACGCTCGACCTGCGCACGCCCGAAGGGCAGGACGTCGTGCGCCGCCTCGTCGCCGAGACCGACGTGCTGATCGAGAACTTCCGGCCCGGCACGCTCGAAGGCTGGGGGCTCGGCTGGGACGCGCTGTCCGCGATCAATCCGGGCCTCGTGATGTTGCGCGTGTCGGGGTTCGGCCAGACGGGCCCGTACCGCGACCGCCCCGGTTTCGGCGTGATCGCCGAGGCGATGGGCGGCCTGCGGCACCTGACCGGCGAGCCCGGCCGCACGCCGGTGCGCGTCGGCATCTCGCTCGGCGATTCGCTGTCGGCGCTGCACGGCGTGATCGGCGTGCTGCTCGCGCTGCGGCATCGCGAGCAGCAGGGCGGCAAGGGGCAGGTTGTCGACGTCGCGCTGTACGAGTCGGTGTTCAACATGATGGAAAGCCTGCTGCCCGAATACTCGGCGTTCGGCGCCGTGCGCGAGGCGGCCGGCAGCAGCCTGCCCGGCATCGCGCCGACCAACGCATACCGCTGCCGCGACGGCAAGTACGCACTGATCGCCGGCAACGGCGACAGCATCTTCCGGCGCCTGATGGAACTGATCGGCCGGCCCGATCTCGGCAACGATCCCGCGCTTGCGCACAACGACGGGCGGGTCGCGCAGGTCGAGCGCATCGATGCGGCGATCGGCGCGTGGAGCGCGCAGCACGATCTCGACGCCGTGCTGGCCGCGCTGAACGAAGCGCGCATCCCGTCCGGACGCATCTACGACGTGGCCGACATCGCGGCCGATCCGCATTACCGCGCGCGCGACATGCTCGTCGATGCCGCGCTGCCCGACGGCACGCCGGTGCTCGTGCCCGGCATCGTGCCGAAGCTCGGCGCGACGCCCGGGCGCATCGAACATGCGGCGCCCGCGCTCGGCGCGGATACCGATGCGGTACTCGAATCGCTCGGCATCGATGCGGCGACGCGCGGCGACTGGCGCACGCGCGGCGTGATCTGAACCCGAACCCGAATCCGGAGACGCGACATGAGCGGGCAACGCAAACGGCTCTACATCCACGAAGTCGCGACACGCGACGGTTTCCAGAACGAAGCGGCCTTCGTCGACACCGACGACAAGATCGCGCTCGTCGATGCGCTGAGCGCGTGCGGCTACGCGAAGATCGAGGTCACGTCGTTCACGTCGCCGAAGGCGATTCCCGCGCTGCGCGACGCGGAGGCCGTGATGCAGGGCATCGTGCGCGCACCGGGCGTCGTCTATACGGTGCTCGTGCCGAACCTGCGTGGCGCCGAGCGCGCGCTGTCGTGCGGCGTCGACGAAGTGAACCTCGTGATGTCGATGAGCGAAAGCCACAATCGTGCGAACCTGCGGATGACGCGCGAGCAATCGTTCGCACAGTTGCGCGACGTGATCGACGCGGTACGCGGCACGGGGGTCGCGATCAACGTGTCGCTGTCGACCGCGATGGGCTGCCCGATGGAAGGCGACGTGCCGGCCGAGGGCGTGCTCGCATGGATGCAGCGCTTCGCGGATCTCGGCGTGCACGGCTTCACGCTGTGCGATACGACGGGCATGGCGTTTCCGTCGCAGGTGCGCGAACTGTCGGCACGCGCACGCGAGCGCTTCGGCGCGCTGCAGCTCACGCTGCACTTCCACAACACGCGCGGGATGGCGCTGGCGAACACGCTCGCGGCGCTCGACGCCGGGATCGACCGCTTCGACGCGTCGCTCGGTGGGCTCGGCGGCTGCCCGTACGCGCCGGGCGCGACCGGCAACGCGTGCACCGAAGAACTCGTGCACATGCTCGAACTCGACGGCTACGATACCGGTGTCGACCTCGCGGCCGTGCTGACCGCATCGGCACGGCTGCCCGCGCTGATCGGTCATGACGTGCCGAGCCAGATCCTGAAGGCCGGGCGCCGCTCCGACCTTCATCCGCCGCCGCGCGCGGACGCCGGCGACATGCCCGCGCAACGCGCTTTCTCATGAACGACGAACCGGAGCGAACCTCATGGCGCTGATTGACCACCTCGACCATCTCGTGCTGACCTGCGTCGATCCCGAGAGGACGAAGCATTTCTACACCGAGGTATTGCAGATGCAGCTCGACGCCTTCGGCGCCGGCCGGATCGCATTCCGCTTCGGCAACCAGAAGATCAACCTGCACGTGCGCGGCGCGGAGTTCGAACCGAAAGCGCATGTGCCGGTGCCCGGCGCGCTCGACCTGTGCTTCATCGCGTCGGTGCCGCTCGACGACGTGATTGCGCACCTGAAGCGTGTCGGGTGGCCGATCGTCGAAGGGCCCGTCGAACGCACGGGCGCGACGCAGAAGATCCGGTCGGTCTACGTGCGCGATCCCGACCTGAACCTGATCGAGATCTCCGAGTTGATCTGACCGCCGGCGCATCGCCGGCCGTCTCGCGCCATCGCGCATGCGGCCCCGCTCCCGCCGGTGCGGCTGCATGCCGTGCCGATCTCCCGCCGAAAACGGACAGCCGGCTTCCGCGCCCGCCGATTCCGGATAGCCGGCCCGTACCGCGCTGCGGATAATGCGTGCGAAGGCGACCGAGCGGCTGCCTTCGCACCGGACGCGACGCTTGCGTTCGCGCTTCCACAACCCGACCCAGGCGATTCCCGATGACGATCCTCTATCGCGGCATGGACCGCGCGGCGCTCGACGCCGCCTATCTGAACACGAAGGTGGTACCCGATTTCCCGGCGTTGCTGGCGTCGATGCAGGCGCGCAGTGCGACGCTCTACGAAGCCGCCTCCGGCCGGCGCGACCTGCGTTACGGTGCGCAACCCGCGCAGCGTTTCGACTGGCTGCCGTGCGGTCAGCCCGATGCGCCGCTGTTCGTGTTCATTCACGGCGGCTACTGGCAGCACTGCGCGAAAGAGGATTTCGCGTATGCGGCGAGCGGGCCGCTCGCGCGCGGTTTCGACGTGATACTCGCCGAATACACGCTCGCGCCGGTCGCGACGATGACCGACATCGTCGGCGAGATCGGTGCACTGCTCGACTACCTGGCGAACGATCCCGACGGCCTCGGCACGGCGAAGCGGCCGATCCACCTGAGCGGCCATTCGGCGGGCGGCCACCTGACGGCCGTGCACCGCACGCATCCGGCCGTCGTGTCGGCGCTCGCGATCAGCCCGCTCGTCGATCTCGAACCCATCTCGCTGTGTTGCCTGAACGACAAGCTGCAGCTCACCGCACGCGAAGTCGATGCATACAGCCCGCTGCGCCATATCGGGCCTGGCGCGCCGACGGTCGTTGCGGCCGGCGACGCCGAGTTGCCCGAGCTCGTTCGGCAAGCACATGATTACGCGGCGGCATGCGAAGCGGCCGGCGAACGAATCGTCCACGTCGGGCTCCCCGGCATGCAGCACTTCGACGTGCTCGACGATCTCGCGAAGCCGGACGGTGCGATGCTCGCCGCATTGCAGTCGATCGCGCCGTGCCAGGCGCGCCGTATCGCGCGGGATCGGCCGGGCGTATGATCGGCGTCAGGCCGCCGCGCCGACGGCATGCGCCGGCATGGCCTTCCCAGGACCCACGACATGGTGAACCCGCTTCATTTCGATCTGCAGTCGCTGCGCGTGTTCGCGCTCGTCGCCGAGCACGGCAGCCTGACGAAAGCGGCCGAACATGGCCAGCTCACGCTGTCCGCGGTCAGCAAGCGCATTGCCGAGCTCGAAAGCGTGACGGGCAGTGCGCTGTTCGTCCGGCATGCGCGCGGCGTCGAGCTGACGCCCGCGGGCCGCGCGCTGCTCGACCATGCGGCGAAGGTGATCGAGCAGGTCAACCGGATGGCGCACGAGATGAGCGACTATGTCGCCGGTGTGCGCGGCCACATCCACGTGTGGACCAACACGTCCGCGATCGTCCAGTTCCTGCCCGCCGATCTTGCCGCGTTCCTCACCGACAATCCGGGCATCAAGGTGAGCCTCGAGGAACGGTTGAGCCACGAGATCGTCGATGCACTTGCGTCCGGCAAGGCCGATCTCGGCGTGTTCGCCGATAACGTGCCGGCCCCCGGGATCGAACGGCGGCTGTACCGGCGCGACGAGCTCGTGCTGCTCGTGCCGCGCACACACCGGTTCGCTACGCGCGACAGCATTCGCTTCGCGGATACGCTCGACGAGGACTACGTCGGGCTCAGCGACGGCAGCTCGCTGCTCGCGCGCATGACCGACGCCGCGTTCGCGGTCGAGCACTCGCTGAAGCTGCGGATCCAGGTATCGAATTTCGACGGCGTGAGCCGGATGATCGAGGCAGGGCTCGGCATCGGCATCCTGCCGCGCGACGCGGTGACCGGCGAGCGCGCGGCTCGGCTCGGGGTCGTGAAGCTCGACGATGCGTGGGCAACGCGCACACTGTGGGTCGGGGTAAAGGCCGGTACCGTGCTGACGACCGATATCGCGAAGCTGTTCGATTTCATGTCGGCGCGATGACGCCGGTCTGACACGGCACGCGCTTTTCCATCTCGCCCTGGGAACACCGACGCCGGGGCACGCGCCTGCCGCCAGCAGGTTTCGCTGCCGCGAAGCGCATTTTCCGCCCGATCGTCCCGATCGTCGCGGGCTCGTTTCTTTCACTATCTTTACGCCGCGCCCGATTGCGTCAGCGATGACCTCCGGGCCGGGCAAACTGGTGTTCCGCCAGCTTGGCGGCGCGTTCGCGCAGTAAATTTTCGCACTCGACACAATATTCGCGCGCCTGAAACGTCTTCAGGCGCATGGAATCGCACTCACTTCACGCACGATGACCGACCCAGACCGCGACATCACCGCGATAGTGATGCGTGAACGAACGAGGCTCGTGAGCTTTATCCGGCGTCGGATTCGCGACCCGGACGATGCCGAGGACATTCTGCAGGATGTATTTCACGAATTCGTTCAGGCTTACCGGCTGCCGGCGCCAATCGAACAGGCGAGCGCGTGGCTTTTCCGTGCCGCGCGCAACCGTATCGTCGACCGCTTTCGCAAGAAGAAGGAGCAGCCGCTGACCGATCTGTTCGAGGCCGACGATGACGCGAACAGCGAGTATCGCCTGGACCTCGCGCTGCCGGCGCATGATGCCGGCCCCGAAGCACGCTACGCGCGCACGCTCTTGCTCAAGGCCTTGCAGGATGCGCTCGACGAGTTGCCGACGAATCAGCGCGAGGTATTCATCGCGCACGAACTGGAGGGCCGCTCCTTCAAGGAGATGGCCGCGCAAGGCGGTGTCGCGCTCAATACGCTGCTCGCTCGCAAACGCTATGCGGTCCTGCATCTGCGTGCCCGGCTGCAGCCTGTTTATGACGAACTGGACAATACCTAGAGGAGTCGACAGATGAATTTTCGAATCAGATGTGCAGGCAAGGCGCTGCTCGCGGTGATCGCCATAGGCGTGCTCGGATGGGTCGTCATGATGTTGTGGAACTGGGTGATGCCGGCGCTATTCGCCGGCGCCCGTACGATCGACTTCGTGCATGCGCTGGGCCTGCTCGTGTTGAGCCGCATCCTGTTCGGCGGATTCCGCGGACACCACGGCTGGCGCGGTCGGCGCCACTGGCGCAAGTGGGAATCCATGACGCCCGAAGAACGCGAGCATTTCCGGAGCGCGTGGCGATCCGGCAGCGACCGGCCCGCGGGAGAGTGAACGTGCGCGAAAAATCAACGGGCGACTGCAAGCAGAAGCCGGGCGTGATCGCGCCGGTCGTCGATCTGAAGCGTTGCGAAGGCAAAGGGGATTGCGTCGCGGTTTGCCCTGAAAACGTGTTCGAGATCCGGCGCATCGACAAGGCCGATTACGTCGGCCTCGATCTGATGCATCGCCTGAAGCTGCGCGTGCATGGAATGAACGTCGCCTACACGCCGAACGCGGATGCCTGCCGGTCGTGCGGACTGTGTGTGACGGCGTGCCCCGAACGCGCCATCACGCTCGCCCGGACGGCATAGCAACACCCGTGTCTCGCCGATATCGAACGACAGCGCCGAATCCCTGACGGGAGAGGCAGCCGCTGGATACATCGTCGAAGTGATCAATTTCGTCAAGGAATGCACATGGCTTCACCCACTACCGTTCTTCTGCGGCGGCTCCATGAAGAGAGCCGGACCGAAATCGCGGCCCGTGCCCGCGCGCAGTTCCAGGGATCGAACGAGGATTTTCTGTCGCTAGCCGACGAATACGAAGCGATCGCACCGCGCTTGCGGGGGCGGTTTCTCGAAACATTCGGGCTGTCCAGCGACGACTTCGTGTCCCCGGAGGGCAGTCCGCTGTCGTTGGCCGTGTCGCCGGAAACGGGAGGGTTCTTACGTAACATGGTGCTCTCGCAACGGCCGTCCCGAATCCTCGAACTCGGCAGTTCTTGCGGCGTGTCCACGCTGTATTTCGCCGAGGCGCTGCGCACGTTGGGTGGTGGCGTGGTCGTCGCGACCGAACGCGATGCGCTCAAGTGCTCACGTTTGCGCGATCACGTCGGAACAGCGGGCCTGGACGCCTATGTCGACTTGCGGGAGGGCGATGTATTCGAGACCGTTGCCGAACTGGACGGTACCTTCGACATGGTATTCATCGACGTATGGGCCGACGCCTATCTGACGGTGTTCCAGCGGATCGAGCGCCTGCTGCGCGCGGGATCGATCGTACTGGCCGACAACATGTACACCGCCGAGGACGCCGTTCGACCGTACAAGCACTACCTCGATGACGATCCGCGGTTCTCGACCACGACGCTGGATTTTGAATCGGGGATCGAATTCACGGTCGTCGTTTCGCAAGCGGGAATGCCGTCGTAGCGTCCTTGTCGCGTGGGCTCGGATTGAAGGACGCAGCCGTCGATCGACACGCATCCCGCTTCGGGATTCACCCGCCATCGCTTCGCGCACGCGGGCGTTGCGCGAGCGCGTTGCCGCGCTCTCGCATCGACAAACGCTCAAGCCGGATTGATCTCGTCCTGACTGCGCCGCGTAGTCAGCGGCCCAAGCACACGCAGCGTGATTGCGACGATACCGAGCGCAACCGAAATCACGCCAAACATCGCACCCGCGCCGTAACGGCCGAGCACCGGCAGCAACACGAACGGCAGCGCACCGCTGACGATCCGCGACAGCGCATAGGTAGTGCCGATCGCCGTCGAACGCACGCGCGCCGGAAAAATCTCCGCCTGGTACACGTGATACGCATTGCTGAACACGTTCGACGCGCAGGTCGTCAGGAACCCGAAGCCGACGATCAGCAGCGTATGCCCCGAGTACGCGAAGCACAGCCCGAACACGGCAATCGACAGGATCGACACGATCACGAGCGTGCGGCGTTCGATCCAGTTGAGCAGCGGTATCGACAGCAGCGAGCCGACCGGATAGCCGATGAACGACAGCGCAATGAACAGCGTACTGTCCGTCACGTCGAAGCCACGGCTCTTCACGACCGTACTGGCCAGCGTACCGAAGCCGTAATAGCCGAAGCCCTGGAACAGGTGAAAGATCGCGAGCATCAGGTAGCGCGCGCCGTACGGCTCGCGCCGCAGCAGCGCGATACGCTCGCCGAGACCAAGCGGCCGTTGCGGCTCGACCGGTTCCGCGAATTGCTCGGGCACGCGCACGCCGGTGCCTTCCGCGAAGCGCCGCAACGCCGCGTGCGCATCAGCCGTGCGACCCTGCGCGAGCAGCCAGCGCGGGCTCTCCGGCAACCGGTGCTGGACGAGCAGCACATACACGGCGCCGAGGCTGCCGATCGCGAGAATGATGCGCCAGCCGGCCACGCCGCCCACATGCAGCGGGTTGAGCCAAAGCGCGAGGAAGCCGACGAGCGGCACCGCGACATAGGAAGTCGTATAGGCCCAAGCGGCGAGCCGCCCGCGCTTTTCCTTCGGCAGGATCTCGGACAGGAAGCTGTCGGCGACCGGATAGATCGCACCGACGCCGATGCCGGTCAGGAACCGGCACGCGACGAGCATGTCGGCGTTCACCGAAAACGCGCCGACCAGCGAGAACGCGCTGTACCACGTGAGCGTCAGCAGGAACGCCTTGCGCCGGCCGATGCGGTCGGCGAGGCTGCCGAGGCACATCGCGCCGACGAACATGCCGATGAATGCCGATGCCAGCAGCAGCTTGAAATCGGTGCTCTGCCGGCTCAGCCCGTATTCGTTCTGCAACGCGGAACCGATCGTGCTGACGAGGAAGATCTCGTACATGTCGAAAAACAGCCCGACGCCGATCACCCAGACGACGAACCGGTGCAATGCGCCAACGGGCAGGTCGTCCATGAAATCGCCGAGCGTGATGCGGCGGGCGGGAAGGGCCGACGCATCGGTGCCGACGCCGGCGGCCGCGGCCGACGCTCGTGCGGACGCGGGTCCGCCCGCGTTGCCGCCGAGATCGAGGGAATGGCTGTTCATCGTGTCTCCTGATTATCGATACGCCGTGGCGCGGGGCCCGGCCGTTCGCGACCGGCGCGAGGCACCCGGTCGCACGACGTGGCGGCAGGCACCGCAACGCCCTTGAAAGGGCCGGATAGGTGGCCTGTACCGATCGTTCGACACATGGTGGGCAAATCCGCGGCACGTGATAATTGCGGATGTTTCAAGCGTCCTTTCCTGCGCAGAAAGGGTGCGGGACACGCGGCGGCCGGCATGGGTGCGGCAGGCCCGTGCAGCCTGCGTGGCGCGCGGTAATGCACCGGAACCGGTTGCGCTTTCGCGCAACCGGCAGGCCGGGAAAACCATGAGGCCGGTTGCATGGCCGCCGGCGCAACAACCGCCGGCAGCCACGCCGTCGCGCTCAGTCAGCCGGCACGAACGCCGCCCCGTAAAACACGCGCACGGGGTTGCCGCGCTCCAGCGCAAAGTGCTGCATCCGCCGCTGCCGTCGCGCATCGGAGGCGTGCCGGTCGGCTTCCTGCTGCAGTCGAACCTGCAGTAACTGCAGCGCCAGACGCCTGTTCGCGTGCTGGCTGCGCTCGCTTTCCACGCGCACCGACAGGCCGGTCGCGACATGGGTGGCACGAATCGCGGAGCTCGTCTTGTTCACATGCTGGCCGCCCGGCCCGCGTGCGCGCATCGCTTCGAACCGAACGTCGCCATCCGGCAGCGGCTGCGCGTCGGCACAGCGCGTGACGCCGATGAACCAGTTCTTGCGTGGATGGCGCAACCGGTATGGGCTCGCGCAAATCCATTGCAGCGTGCCCGTCCAGCGGCCCGCGAGCGCCTGCGCAGCGGCGCCGTCGAGATCGAGCAGCGCCGAGCGCAGCGTGCCGGGCCGTTCGCCCGGCTGCACATCGAGTACCGTGACGACGACGCGCTGCGCGTCGGCTTCCGCCTGCAGGCGCCGCAACGCATTGGCCGCGGCAAGCTGGCACTCCAGCGGGCCGTGCGCCGAAGAAATCTGCATCAGCATCGGCCAGCCTCCCCGGACGTCTTGTAGGTCAGCACGGGCGCAAGCCGCGCCAGCCTGCGCAGCAGGCCGGCCGCTTCGAGCGCGTCGACGACGCTGTCGATCGGCTTGTAGGCCTGCGGGGCTTCTTCGTACAGCAGTTCGCGATCTTCGCAGATCACGTGGCTGCCGAGCGGCGTGCGCGTGAGCTGCGACGGCGTGAAGCGCCGTTCGAGGCGCCCCTTGCAATCGCCGCGCGCCCACTTGCGGCCCGCACCGTGCGCCAGCGACGCAAGGCTGGCCGCATCGTCGGGCCGCACCGGTGCGACGAGGTAGCTGTAGTCGCCGCGTGACCCGGGAATGACGACCGGCCCCGCGTCGGCCGGTGTCGCGCCTTTGCGATGCAGCCAGCCCGGCTCGCCGTCGACGCTCGCACGGCTCACCAGGTTGTGGTTCACGTCGAGCACGCACCGGCCATCGGTGCGCCAGCGCGCCAGCATGCGCCGCGCGATCAGGTCGCGATTCGCGATCGCGTAGCGCAACGCCGCATCGTGACGCGCGAGGTACGCCGTGCACGCGGGATCCGTGTCGTCGAGGCCGTTGTAGCCGTGCTCGCGCATGTGCTGCTCGAGGATCGACTGGCCGAAGCCGCGCGACCCGCTGTGCACGAGCAGCAGCAGGCGGTCGCGATCGAGACCGAGTGCCTGGACGGCATCGGCGTCGTACACCGCGTCGATCCGCTGCGCCTCGGCGAAATGATTGCCGCTGCCGATCGTGCCGAGCGACACCGCGAACGCGTGATCCGCGAAACCGGCGGCCGCAATGCGCGGCTGCCAGCTTGCATCGGGCGTGGCGTCGATCGAGCCGAGCCGGCTCGCGAGCTTCGACGCGCTGACGCGCCGCGCATCGAGCGCGGTTTGCCACAGCGCCATCCCGCAGCCGATATCGCCGCCGATCAGCGCCGGATACAGCCGGCCCGTCGAGAAGAACGCGGCGCCCACCGGGTAGCCGCGTCCGGGGTGAAGATCGGGCATGCCGGCGACACGCCGCATGCCGGGGAGGGTGGCAGCGTGTTCGAGCTGCCGGATTGCCTCACCTTCGATCCAGGTGGTGGCGCAAGCGCACAGCGTGATGCGCTCGGCCAGGTATTGCATGGAATTGCCCATGGAGGTTTCCGTTCGATGAAAAGGAAGAACGGCGGGCCATGGCGCAGGCAGCGCACACATGCGCTGCCCGACATCGGAAGTCGGGAAGAGGGCGGCACGACCGGATCGGAACGACCCGGCTCATCGCCGTGACGGCGATAGGGTGTGCTGCGTGGCGTGAACGATGAAACGAACGGACGCGAAAAACCCGAACTACGACCCGCGACGGGAGGAGTGCTGGCGTGACGTCATGTTTTCTTCTCCTTGCGAGTGTGGGGTTGATCGGAATGGCGGCGACTCTAGCATGCACGCGACAGGTGCAGCAAGCGGGTAGCGCGGCGTTGCCGATCGAATCATCGCTCGATGTGGCGAAAAACACACACATAGGAATCCGGATCATTTCCGTATCGAAGGCATGCGCGGCACGCCACAGCAGGCATTCGGCGCATGCAGGCCATCGCAACGGATGCATCCAGCCGCGCTTGACAGCGCAAAAGCCGTTTCGTAGCATCCGCCTGCTTCATCCCTGAACCCTCATCGAATCGGTGATCCAAGTGCCCGCAAACATTCGTCCCTTCGCCTGATACGCCGACGACTGCCGTCCCGGCCGCGTGTCGTCCTGCCCGTTTCCGTCTGCCTCGCGGCGCCGGAATACTGATCGCAGGCATGCGCCCGGACACGCACTGACACCGCAACGCACACCCCATCGTTCGTTCACGTCGTCGGCTTTTTCCCTTGTTTCCGGAGAAAGACCATGACGCTGGATTTTCGCGCTTACGCGCAATCGCTCGACCTCGCCCGCTACCCGCGCACGCCGCACCTCGAAGGCTCGCGCCTGCAGGACGGCGACGAAGGTCACGACCACGTTCCCTATCGCACCCTCGCGGGCGCCCAACTCGTCGTCGAGGAAAAGCTCGACGGGGCGAACACGGGCATCAGCTTCAGCCCGGCGGGCGAACTGCTGCTGCAGTCGCGCGGCCATTATCTGGCCGGCGGCGGCCGCGAGCGGCAGTTCGGTTTCGTGAAGACCTGGGCAGCCGCCCATGCGGGCTGGCTGCTCGACCGCCTCGGCGATCGCTACGTGATGTACGGCGAGACGATGAGCAAGAAGCACGCGGTGTTCTACGACGCACTGCCGCATCACTTCTTCGAGTTCGACGTGTTCGACCGCGCGACGGGCCGTTTCCTGTCGACGCCCGCGCGTCGCGCGCTGCTTGCCGACGGGCCCGTGCTGTCGGTGCCCGTCCTGTACGAAGGCGTCGCGCCGGCGCGGCTCGCCGACCTGAAGGCGCTGCTCGGCCCGTCGCTCGCGAAGACGCCGGACTGGCGTCGCGCGTTCGAGGAAACGGTGCGGCGGCAGGGGCTCGACCTCGCGCGTGCATGGCAGCAGTGCGACAAGTCGGAGCGCTCCGAAGGGCTCTACGTGAAGGTCGAGACGGGCGACACGACGACCGCGCGCCTGAAGTGGGTGCGCCACGATTTCGTGCAGGCCATTCTCGAATCGGCGCGCCATCACTCGGAGCAGCCGTTCATCCCGAACCTGCTCGCGCCGGGTGTCGACCTGTATGCGCCGCGCCCGACGGTCACGTGGGGATCGATCCCCGCTGCGCACCCGAACACATGAATGCGGAACGGCCGTGCGCCGTTTCGAGAGGAGTCTTGATCATGAAGTACGAACAACTGCAGGCACTCGTGCCCGCGCCCGGCCGGCAGCCGGACTATCGCGCGTGCCTCGCGGCGTTTCCCGCGCTCGAACACGCGAAGACGACACCGCAGGAGCCCGCGCACCACGGCGAAGGCGACGTGTGGACGCATACGACGATGGTGATCGATGCGCTGCTCGCGCTGCCCGAGTACCAGGCCGCGTCGCGCGCCGACCAGGAAATCGTGTTCCTGGCCGCGCTGCTGCACGACATCGCGAAGGCCGGCACGACGGTCGTCGATCCCGTGACCGGTGCAATCGGCCATCCCGGCCACTCGCGCAAGGGTGCGATCGATGCGCGTATCGCGCTGTGGGATGCCGGCGTGCCGTTCGCGGTGCGCGAGGCGATCTGCCGGATGATCGCCGTGCACCAGGTGCCGTTCTTCGCGATGAGCGGCTCGCGCCGCGGCACGCCCGAGTTCATCGCGCGCGAGCTGTCGTGGCAGGTCAGCCTGCCGCTGCTGTGCCTGCTCGCCGAAGCCGATATTCGCGGGCGCATCTGCGCCGATACGCAGCGCGTGCTCGACAACATCGAACTGTTGCGCGAACTGGCGAGGGAAGAGGGCTGTTACGGCCAGCCGCGCGCGTTCGCCGACGCGCACACGGCGCTCAGCTACTTTCGCGGCGCGGACGTGCATCCCGACTATCCGCTGTTCCGCACGCCGGGCTCGCAGGTCGTCGTGATGTCGGGGCTACCCGCGTCGGGCAAGAACACGTGGGTCGCGCGGCATCATCCGGATCTGCCGGTCGTGTCGTTCGACGATGCGCGCGATGCATTGGGATTGCGTCATGGTCAGAACGAGGGCGCCGTCGCGCACCATGCGGTCGACGCTGCAAAGGCGCTGTTGCGAGAGCAGCGGCCGTTCGTATGGAACGCGACGAACCTGTCGCCGCTGATGCGCAAGAAGACGCTCGACCTGCTGTTTGCGTACGGCGCCGACGTGACGCTCGTCTACCTCGAACGGCCGCGCGCGGAACTGTTGCGCCGCAACGCGCGGCGCGACACGTCGCTGACGAACCGCGCGCTCGAGGCGATGCTGCTGCGCTGGGATCTGCCGCTGCCCACCGAAGCGCACGCGGTGCGGTACGAAGTCTGATGCGACAACGTCACAACACGAGCCGGTACGCCGCAAATCACCGCGGCGTACCGGCTCGCTTCATTTCAGCGCGGGGTTCTGCTGCGTCGCACAGGCGCGCAGTGCCGTGACGAGATCGGTCTTGCCGAGCTTCTCGAACAGATCGGCTATCTCCATCTGCGCGACCGGATCGCCTTCGCGCGCCGCGCGCCAGCGCAGCGACGCGATCATCCCGTTCATGCCCTCGCCGGGCGTTTCCCCGTCGTAGCCCGACATCGCCTGCAAGACATCCGCGAGCTTGTTGTAGCCGGCCGGCACGTGATGAACGAGCAGCCATGCAATCGCCGGCTGCGCGCCTTCCCAATCCTCGTCGTCGAGCGAACTGCTCGCCAGGCGCGCGGCCGCACGCCACGAACCGAGCGACGCGGCCTTCGCGTACGCCTTGTCGGCTTCGCGGCCGCGCGGCGACGGCGCCGCGTCGAACGCAGCCTGGGCTTCGGCCGACGGCGGCGGCAACGCGAGCGTCGGGCATTGGAACGCGCCTGCATCGGGTGCGTTGCCGGGCAGGCCCGCCCAGCGCACCTGATCCTTCAATGCGCGATCGAGCGTGGGCCGCACGTCGCTTTCCTTCATCGACGCGAATACCCAATCGGTACGGACATGGCGCGCGGCGTCCCAGTCGCTTTCGGCGACGGCCTGTTGCGCGAATGCGAGACAGGCGGCGAGAAAGCCGATCCGGAACATCGTGGGGGCACGGGATTTCATCGTGGAGTCCGGCCTCAACTCGCCACGATGATGAATGTGGTGATCGCGATCGGGAGCAGCGCGAGACCGAGCAGGCCCAGTGCGCCGTCCGCCGCCATCGCGATCGGCGACAACGCCAGCTTGGCGCCGCGGCCGACAGCCGTCAGCTTGTCCGTCACCCTGACCTCATACGGACGATTGAATGCCTGCGGAACCGACGCAGGCGTGACGTCGTTCGGCAGATAGCGCTTGCCGCTGATCTTGCCTTCCGACTCCAGGTAGGCACCGTCCTTCTTGAAACCGTCCGCGAGCGCGCGCTCGCGCACATCGGAGCCGGTCGGCGCATCCGAGTAGTCCAGCCTCATCGTGTACTGACCGGTGATCTCGTCGCCGTGCGCCTCGAAATCGTTGAACGCCGTATGAATCTTAGGGCGATAGGGCGCGTTGAGCACCGTCGCAAGGCTCGGTGGCATCTCGAAGATGTAGTGATACTTCTTGCCGAGCACGACGAGTTGCTTGCCGTCCGCGGTAATCAGGAAGGTCGACAAGGTTTCGTCGTATTTCGAATCCTTCATCCACGCCTTGGTGACGGGACCGAAATTGGCGCAGCCGGCGAGCATGCCGGACGCTGCCACGGCGGGCAGCGCGAGAAACGTTCTTCTTTTCATGAGTGCTGGTTGGATGTTGTTCGTTATTCAGCGGAACCGCTTGAATGTCGGGCGCTGCGTTCGATGAACGCGGCACCGTGACGGCCGATCATGCGGTTTCTTCGCCTGCGCATTGTAGGGCCAAAACGGCAAACGCAGTATCCCCCGGCAAATGCTCGGCTACCTACCTGCCGGCCGCGCAGTTCAGCGGGCAGGTGGTCGGCCCGGTGATCGGCGGGCAGATCGGCGTCGCGCTGGGGCTGCATTCGGTGTTCTTCATGACGGGTGCGCTGCTGGCGGCCTGCGCGGGGCTCGCGCATTGGGCGCGCGGCCGATACCGGCTGGCCGGCGGATCGCGGGCTGGCGTAGGATGGGCGCAGTTGCGGGCACCGCGCAGGAGAACGACGGCAACGCTCGCCTTCGCCGCGCGGTGCGATTGCCGTCGTGGCAGGCACCGCACCGCACGGCTGCCCATCGCTTTCGACATGGCTTTCACGTGACCGGTCGCGCGCAACGCACGACAAGCGCGCACCGATCCGAACCCGACCCACGCGCTTCGGCCCGCATGCGGCCGAAGCATTTCGATGACGGATCTTGCAGGAGGCAAGCGACATGAATCAATCCCCCGACAAGCGGACGCTGTTGCGCACGCTTGGCATCCGCGCCCCGATCGTCCAGGCGCCGATGGCCGGCGTCAGCACGCCGGCGCTGGCGGCCGCCGTGTCGAATGCGGGCGGGCTCGGCTCGCTCGGCGTGGGCGCGACGAACGCCGACGGCGCCCGCAAGATGATCCGCGACACGCGCGCGCTCACCGACCGGCCGTTCAACATCAACGTGTTCTGCCACCAGCCGGCGCACGCCGACGCGGCCGTCGAACATGCGTGGCTCGAATGGCTCGCGCCGGTGTTCCGCGAATACGGCGCGACGCCGCCCGCATCGCTGTCGGAGATCTATACGAGCTTCATTGCCGACGACGCGATGCAGGCGCTGCTCGTCGAAGAAAAACCGGCCGTCGTGAGCTTCCATTTCGGGCTGCCGTCCGCGGACGTGATCACCGCACTGAAGCGCGCGGGCATCACGCTGTTCGCGGCCGCGACGAACCTCGACGAGGCACGGCAGATCGCCGCCGCCGGCATCGACGCGATCGTCGCGCAGGGCATCGAAGCGGGCGGGCACCGCGGCGTATTCGATTCGACCGCGCATGACGATCGCCTCGGCACGTTCGCGCTCACGCGCCTGATCGTGCGCGAGTGCGCGCTGCCGGTGATCGCCGCCGGCGGCATCATGGACGGCGAGGGCATCGCCGCCGCGCTCGCGCTCGGCGCGCAGGCCGCCCAGCTCGGCACCGCGTTCGTCGCATGCCCGGAGACGTCGATCGACGACGGTTATCGCCGCGCCATTCTTGGCGATGCCGCCCGCCGCACGACGTTCACGGCCGCGATTTCCGGCCGCATCGCACGCGGCATTGCGAACCGGCTGACCGCGCTCGGCGACGACCCGCACGCGCCGGCCACGCCCGCATACCCGATCGCGTACGACGCCGGCAAGGCGCTGCATGCGGCCGCGAAGGCGAAGGGGGAATTCGGCTACGGCGCGCAGTGGGCCGGGCAGGCGGCACCGCTCGTGCGGCCGCTGCCGGCTGCCGAGCTGTTCGCCGCGCTCGAGCGCGAAACGCGGGCGGCGATCGAGCGGATGCAGCACGTGCTGGATTGACCGGAAGATCCGCGGGCGGCGAGCCGCAGGTACGCGTCGGCGATCGGTGAACGCGTCCCGGTTGCCGCACCGATACTTTGCCGTCCGCCGTCGATTTGCAATGTTCTGTATCTGCACGAACCACGGATACATCGCGATACAACGCAGCGTCGGGCGTCCGCTATAAAGCAGGCATGACCGCTTCCGGAGTCCATCATGTCTGCAACCTGGTACAAAGGGTCCTGCCATTGCGGGGTCGTCAAATTCGAAGTCAGAACGGCCGTTACGCCGGCGACGCGCTGCAACTGCAGCATGTGCCGCCGGCGCGGCGCGCTGATGAGCCCGATGTTCGCCGCAAGCGAACTGAAGATCGTCGAGGGCGAGGGCGCGCTGACGTGCTACCAATTCAACACGCGCACGGCCCGTCACTATTTCTGCAGCCATTGCGGCATCTATCCGTTCCATCAGACACGCAAGGACCCCGCATGCTGGCGCGTCAATCTCGGGTGTCTCGACGGTGTCGATCCGTATGCGCTCGACGCGACGGTCGCCGACGGCGCGAGCCTCTCGGTCGTGGAGGACGCATGAAACGCTGGCTGATGATCCTGCTGTTTGCCGCAGGCGGGCTCGCGACCGAAATCGCGCATCCGGTGCAATGCACGCTGCTGTCGGTCAGCCGCACGCAGGCCGGCAAACGCCGCAGGGCGGACTGACGGCGCGCCGGTTCATCGAGACCGATTATCATGCTTCCGATAAGATCGCACGCGATATATAATGCGTCTATCTGCGACCGTTCGCGTCGCTGGAGGAAGTCCATGAAACCGACCGAAGCCCCATCCGCCGCTGCGCCGAAGCTGTCCGAGTTCCTGTGCTTTGCGATTTACTCGACGAACCTCGCGTTCGGCAAGGCGTACAAGCCGATCCTCGAAGAGCTCGGCCTCACGTATACGCAATACATCACGATCATTGCGCTGTGGGAGCAGGACAACCAGACGGTCGGCCAGCTCGGCGAGAAGCTGTTCCTCGAATCCAATACGCTGACGCCGATCCTGAAGAAGCTCGAGGCGATGGGCTACCTGGAGCGGCACCGCGATCCGTCGGACGAACGCCAGGTGCTCGTCAGCCTGACGAAGAGCGGCCGCCGTGTGCGCGAGAAGGGGCTCGACATGAATCTGGTCGAAGCCACCGGGTTGAAGCCGGATGAATTCGCGAAGATGCAGAAGGCGATCGTCACGCTGCGCGGCAACCTGATCCGGTCGACCGACGAATAAACGCACGCACCACCGGCGGCCGGCACGAGCATCGCGCCGGCCGCGTCGTCATGCGTGCGCGTCGCCCAGCACCAGCAGGTGCATCTCGCGACGAACGACGAAGCCGAGTGCGAGATAGCGCTCGATCGCGACCTGGTTCGACGTGAGGACGTGGAGGAAAGGTGTGTCCGCGCGCGCATCGATCTCCGCAATCAACGATCGAATCAGACGCGCCGCAAGCCCTTGCCGCCGGAACGCGGCATCCACGCAGACGGCGCTGATCTCGGTATGCCCGTCGACCTGCATCCGCTCGCCGGCCATCGCGGCCAGCCTGCCTTCGCTGCGGATGCCGATGTAATGGCCGAGTTCGTAGGTGCGCGGGCCGAACGGGCCGGGCTGCGCGGCCGTGGTCAGCGCGAGCATCTCCGGCACGTCGGCTTCGGCGAGCGTGACGTGGCGCGATTCAGGTACCGGTGCCGGGTCGAGCGTCCCTTGCCAGACCATCTGCAACAGGTTCGCGCGCCGGATCACGGACAATCCCTCCGGCAGCTCGATCTCGTCCGGCGTGACCAGCGCCGCCGGCCCGTGCGCGGCGATCAGTGCGTGCAACGCGTCGAACGATGGCGCGCTCGTGTCCTCGATCGCGGCGAACGGCGCGATGGCCGCCGGAAACCGCCAGGCGCGGTCGTTGCCGAGCGCAAAGCGGCGCTGCCTGCCCGTCAGCGCGTTCCACACCACATGGTCGAGCGGGTGCGCACTGCCTGTCGCGTTTCCGGTCGTTGCATCGGACATCGGCTGCTCCTCGATTGACGGTTTCGATTGCACAGCATAGACCGGGATCGGACGGGAAGGGCGCGCCGCCTTCACGGCACGTCCGGCCGTAGCCCGCGCGACCGCCGCCACCGCTGCGGATCCACCCATATCGGGAACGACAGGATCACCGCCAGCCCGTTCCCCGATCCCGGCCGTCACCTCGACCGGCCCGCCGCGACACTCGGCGATTCGAACGCGCTCGGGTATGGGTACCGGTTCGGGCTGCCGCGGCTGCTGTCTCTTCTTGCGTACTCGCTGGCCGCAAGAGCCGGCAGCCACATCGACGCTCTGCGCTATCGAATCCCAAACTGACGCAAGCACGTCGTGCATGTCAACCTGCAACGCAGCTTTCGGCCGAAGGTCGACGAGGAACGCGCGTGCTCGCACGCCCCCGTTTGCCACACGTTGCCCGGATTTTCGGACGCTTCCGGCGCGCCATGCTCAATGACCGAAGTAGATCGAGCGCCCGGCCGTGCGAACCGCGCTGCGGCCGCCCGACTGCGTCGCACCGCCGGCGTCGCTGCCGTAACCGGACGCCTGCGACTCGACCGCAACGGCAACCGCATCGTTGTCGTGGACCCGGCGCAGCGCAGCCTGGAGATTGTCCGGATAGTTCGGGTCGTTGGGCCGGTTCGGCAGGTAGCCGGCCTGCTGCAGCGCGGCCAGTTCCGCACGCACCTGCGCACGCGTCACGGTGGCTTCGCTGGCGAACGCCGGTGCGGCAACAGCGGCCGAAACAGCGACGAGAAGGGCGGCGATCAGTCGGGTATTCATCATTCACCTCAAAAAAAGAGCAGGAATCGGGTATTCGGCAAGGCGGCGCCAGGCCGCCTGATGCAACGTTCAAGCGATACGGATGTCGACGTCGATGTTGCCGCGCGTCGCCTTCGAATACGGGCAGGTCTGGTGCGCGGCATCGACGATGCGCTGCGCGACGTCGCGATCGAGCCCCGGCACGCTCACGTTCAGACGGGCTTGCAGGAAGTACGCGTTGCCGGCGGTGCCGAGATCCACTTCGGCGTCGACTGCCAGATCGGCCGGCAGCGTCACCTTCGCGGCACGCGCCGCAAGCTGCATCGCGCCGATGAAGCAGGCCGACCAGCCGGCCGCGAACAGTTGTTCCGGATTGGTTCCGGTGCCGGCGCTGCCCGGCGACGACAACTGGATGTCGAGGCGGCAGTCGGAACTGCGGGCCGTGCCGTCGCGGCCGCCCGAAGTCGTATGCGTCTTGCCGGTGTACAGCACTTTTTCGATCTTGCTCATCATTTGCTCCGTCAGTTGGCTGGTTTGTCTCAGATGCGATTCGATCGCATGCGATGAAGTTTCGTCGAGACGACCGCTCACGTAAAGCGCATTCGATTATATCGCATGCGATATTTTGTATTCCAATGTATCTGGAACGCGTACGGCTTCGCCGGACAAGGCTTTCCGGCGATCCAACCCTGATATTCGAGGTGCACGAATTCGGGCAGGGCGGGCGAAAACGGCCCCGGAAATGGCTGGCTGCCCCGCGGGGCGGCCGATTGGTCACGCCGGGTCGATCTCGGCGATCTCGGCGATCTCGGCGATCTCGGCGATCACGACGATCACGACGAGGATCACGGCCGGCGTGCTAGATCCGTCGGACATACCGCTCTGAAACGACTGAGCGTTGCTGGATCCATGCAACGGCAAGCTCCAGCGCTTCATCGCGTGCCTCCTGGGCGTTGGCGAAGTCTCCATCGACGCCGAGCGTGCGTGTTTCGCCGGCCCGGTCGGTAACGATGGCCGCTGCTGCATAGCGGCCCTTTCCGGTGGCGGTTACCACCGGCCGGACCTCGCAGCCGTGATACTCCATGACGTTGTCCGTTTGCATACGACACCTCCTGAAGCGCGTTGCGCCCGAAGCGAGCCGTCACGCAAAGAAGCGCCCGCGAACCTGTGTCGTCGAGACACACCGCGGTGATGGCGCGTACCGTCTGGTATCAGCCCGCCACGGGATTTTTCCGTGCTTGCCCTAGCCGATATCGATCGTGCGACTCGCGCTCTGCGCCGGCTCCGATTTCGGCACGGTCAACGTGAGTACACCGTTGTCGAACTTTGCCAACGTATGGTCGGGATCGGCGTTTTCCGGCATCGGGATCGTGCGCATGAAGCTTCCATGGGCGCGCTCCAGCCGGTAGCAGCCGCTTTCCTCGCTGCGCACATCCTGCTTTTTCTCTCCGCGCAGCACGATTGCCCCATCCTCGACGCTCACCTTCAGGTCTTCGCGCTCCATCCCGGGCAGTTCGACCGTCACGCGTAGCACCGGCCCTTCATCGACGACGTCGATGCGCGGCTGGAAGCGCGATGAACTGAAGTCGCCAAACCATCGTTCGAGCGCGCCACGGCCCGCAAACGGGTCATGAAAGAAGTCCTCCACTGCGCGCCATGGTTCACGTGAGAACAGCCGCGGCATGTCAGGCCACGAGGCCCGCCACGGTTCGCTTGCCGGCGGGCTTTCCTGGCCTTCCGCATCCGACTTGCGGGCCGCTCCGCGAAGGAACTTGAAGGGGTTCCACTTTTTCAGATCGGTGTTCATAGCGTCCTCCGATTCAGCTTCAATCTGTTGCGAGCGTGGCCGCCAGACCATCAGGTAGCGGGCACGCCCTGAGCGCCGACTGCTCCCGGCACGCCGCGATCGATCAGTGTCATCGCGCACTCGATCGCGTCGCGCTGTGCTTCGGCAGCGCTCGTCCCGCGTTCGCTGAAGCACGGCAGCTGCCGGTCGGCCAACACCTCACCGCTCCGTTCGATCCGCACAATGGCGATGTGGCCGTCCGGAGCGGACACGCGTGCCACGATCTGGCGCACGGGGATCGTGCGGACGTGGATGCGTGTCCTTTCCAAGACGCCAGCGTCATATCAGGCCTCGGGCTCCCTGTTCCTGTTTCGCGGCAACGGAGACGCTCGCGCTGCCACCTGCCGCTGCTGGCGCGTCAGTTGGTCTTGATTTCGATGCGTCGTGGGCGCGCCTCGTCGCGGCGCGGGATTGTCAGCTTCAGCACCCCGTCCTGGAGGCTCGCCTCGATCTTTGACGTATCGAAGTCTGGTGACAGCGTGAACGTTCGGGCGAAGTGCGGTTGGCGGACCTCGGCATGCTGCAGCCGCAGATTTTCCGGCGTTGGCACCACCGCCTCGGCCTCGATCGAGAGGCTGCTGTCGTGAACCTTGACGTCCAGCTTGTCCTTCGTCACGCCGGGAAGATCTGCCCACAACGTGACGCCCTGGCTGTCCTCGTATATGTCGACGGCCGGGGTGAGCGTGATTCGGCGCGTGGCCTGTTCAGTGTCTCGACGTGCTACGCCGGACTGGTCGCGTTCAGCCAGTTGGGTCATGTCGGTCATGATCGGCTCCTCAGGTTACTGGACAGTAATGGCGCGTGGCTTGGACGACTCGCGCTTGCCGACACTGATCGACAGGCAGCCATTTTCGTAGCGCGCCTGGACCTTGTCGGGATCAGCGGTGTCGGGCAGCTCGATGACGCGCCGGAAGGTGCCGACAAAGCGCTCCTGCGCATAGGTGCGCGTCTCGCTTCCAGCCTCGGGCTGTGTCGATTTGCGTTCGCCGCTGATGGTCAGCAGGCCCTTGTCGATCGATACGTCGAGTTCGGTGGCGTTGATGCCCGGGGCGAATGCGACGATCTCGATCGACTCGTTAGTCGCACCGATGTTGATCTGAGGAAAGGCGCCGAGCCGGCCGGCGCGGATGCTGGACGGGAAACCGCCGAAGAGCTGGGCCATCTGCTGCTGCAGGCGGTCGAACTCGCCGAAGAGGTCGGTTCCGAAGTAAAGATCGCTCACGATCGTATCCTCCTTGGGTACAGCCGGGAGGCGAACGGGCCTACGCGCTCCAGTTCGCCTGCCAGACTGTTGGCAAACAAATCGAAACACGCAGCGCGCGGAATGAAGCGACCCGCGCGTCTGCCTGAGCGAAACCTAAGATAGGAACTCTGCGGAAAATTTCAAGGGGCGACAGCCGTTTTTTTGCACTTGAAATTTTTGCGCCGGATCCTATCATCGCGGCGAATCGGGACTGCGTTACGGAGGACCCCATGGAATTCGACACGGACTGGCTCACGCTTGGCAGGCATCGTATCCGGCTGCGCTCGACGAAGGGCTTTCCGACCGAGACGATGCGCACCGTCGCAGAGGTCGTCCGGCTCGCGATCGACAACAACATGAGCGCGCGGGCGCGACTCGTCGAGGTCGTCTGCCGGCAAGAAAAGACCTACGACGTGCTGGTCGGTACGACGATGGCGGAGGACAAGGTTTGTGCACCGCAACTTGAAGCCGCGGTGGCGGTTGTGCTGGGCCTGTTGCCTGACCAGATCAACTTCACGGTCACCCCCGTCACGCAAAAGGAGGTCGATCTGCACTTTGGCGTGTACGAGCGGATGCTGTCGGAGAAGCTGGGTACGACACCGCCGATCCGATGATCGATCGGTTCGGCGCCGCGCCGTGCGGGCGGCACCGGTTCCCGCCTCCTGCCATGCGGGCGTGGGGCGGGCACGGCGGCGCCGGTCGCGGAATGGGAGCACCATCGTGAAAGTATGTTCATATGGACTACTCGCTGCGGCCACCCTGGCCGCGGGCGCCTTGCCCGCAGCGGTGGTGGCTGTTGCGCCGCTGCCGCGGGCATTGCCGGTACGGCAGGACATCTGGATCACCGGCACGATCCAGCGGGGCAACGGGCAGTTCGCTCCGGGGGACTATACGACGATCCAGCTGGATCGCCCGGCCGCGTCACCGTGCAGCGACAAGGTCGTGACCGACATCCTGCTCGGTCAGACCGGCACCACCGAACACTTACTGCTGTTGCCCTATCTGAACCAGCGGGTCGCCGTGAGAGGGCGCATCACCTGCCCGGACTCCGGGATCCAGTTTGCACCGGTGCCGGACTTCGTGTTTCCAATCTACTGATCCGACGGGAGCGCTTCGAAGGCGCATGCACGACCGTGCGCGGCATCCGTTTTCTGCGCGGTTCCGGTCCGCCCGCTCGGGCGGATGTCGTCGCGGTCGCCCGCGATGGCCAACAGTACATCGAGGCCCTCGACTTTTTCGCGCCGGTTTTTATATTTTGCGTTGCCAGCCCGTCTTGCGATGACGGGCAAACGGCATATGCCCGTGGTGTGCGCCGCTCGTGTCGCGTTCGCGTCGGTGCCGTAATGGGGCCGCTCAGATTAGCGCAAGAGAAATCAGACGTTACTGCTCGAGATCGTAAAAATGATGCGACTATCCGGATAACTTTTCTTATCACAACACTACGATTTTAAATCTAAACTCGCCGCTTCGAAAACGCACCTGATGCCCAAAGTCCGGGCCGCCTCCATGCGTCTCACCGTCGATTCGAGGGCAGGGAAGCGAGCGCACGTTGCGCGCGCTCTCAATCCGCCACGTTGATCCGTGCCCGCAGCACGGTCAACACGTCGGCCGTCGTGCGAGCGACACCCTGCGAAGTCGTATCGACGAGCGCATGCGCGCATTCGCGATACAGCGGGTCGCGCATGCGGTACAACGCGGCGAGCGTTTGCCGCGGGTCGGCCACCTGCAGCAACGGCCGGCGCGTGTCGTCGCGCGTGCGGCGCCACAGCGCATCCGGATCCGCATGCAGGTAGATCACGCAGCCGCGCTCGCGCAAGCGCGCGCGGCTGCGCGGATTCAGTACCGCGCCCCCGCCGGTCGCCACGACGACGTTCGGGCGCTGCGTCAGTTCGTCGAGGATTTGCGTTTCGAGCAGACGAAAGCCGCCTTCGCCGACCCTGTCGAACAGCACCGCGACCGAGCGGCCGGTGCGCCGCTCGATCTCTTCGTCGCCATCGGCAAACGTCCAGCCGAGCGATGCCGCGAGCGCGCGGCCGAGCGTCGATTTGCCCGCACCCATCATGCCGACCAGGAACGCGCGGGCGGGCAGGGCGCGCGCATCGGCCGCCGCGACGACTGCGCTCATAGCCGCCGCGCGAGCGGCCAGCCGGCCCGCGTCGCCGCACAGATTCGCCGCGCGCGTACCGCGTCCGACAGCGTGTCGAGCGCGGCGCCGGTGGCTGCGTCGTCGGCGTCGAGCAGTGCGCCGAGCACCTGCCCGTCCGGATTGCCGCCCGCGATGTGGTCGGCCGCATCCGCCGCGATGGCTTGCGGCGTGCGCACGGTCGCCGCATCGCGCTCGGGCCGCCGCCACCCGTTGCGCAGGTCGCGCCACCGCATGACCAGGCCGCAGAACAGCCCACCGCCCGGCACGGCTGCGTCGTCACGCGGCGGCGCCGTGTCGCCGGGCGTCGCGCACTGTGTGACCCAGCTCGCGAACTCGAGCAGCGACGCGTCGTGAGCGAGCGTCGCCGCGTCGAGCGCGACGGTCACGCCGGCATCCCGCAACCGGCCGAGCAGCGGCCGCACGCCGTCGTGCACGCCACCGCACGGCTGCAGCAGCACCTCGAGTTCGTCCTCGTGGCGGCTGACGAGCGCACGGTGCCGCTCGAGCGCGGCCGGCTCGAGCAACGCCTGCGCGGCATGCCGGACGATGACGATCGCGCGATCGTCGCGGCGCTCGACGATTGCCCCGATCCGGCGCCGGGCGCGCGCCACCACGGCGCTCACGTGTCGCTCCCGGAATGGCGCGCGCGCATCACAGCGAACCCTGGAATTCGAGCACGCGTGCCTTGAACTCGTCGGGTACGGCCTGCGTCGTGTTGTTCGCGTAATCGAACATCACGTGCGTCGACATCCCGCGCGCGACGATGGTCTGGTCATCGCGCTCCATCAGGTGTTCGAGATCGAAGCTCTTGCTGCCGAAACGCACGATGCTCGACCGGATCGTCAGGTTGTCGCCGAATTGCGCTGGTGCGAGGTACTCGCACTGCGTCTTCACCATGATGTGCGGCAGCTTCTCGCTCCGCGGCAGGCCGAGGAGATCGAACATGTAGCAGAGGTACGAATGCTGCAGATAGTCGTAATAGACGGGACTGCTCACATGCCCCATCGAATCCGTATCGCGATACTTGACGTGAATGGGCGTTTCGTAATGGCGTTTCGACATGGTGATTCTCCGCAATGACTGGTTCATTTATATATTTGATCCTGATTGGCCTGTCAGGAATTTGAAAATTAATCGAACCCCTATCGGGACGCCACTATCAGAACGAATAGCGAACGGCTGCGGAAGGTCACTCGCGCTACTGTCACAACCCGGAACTTTGCTCCGGAATTCGCTATTGGAAATCGAATTTCCAGCCCGCACGGCATCCCAAAAACAGGCAAGACCCATACCTTAATTTCCGACGGCCTCGCTTATTTCTGTCATTCATAAGGTTATGAATTAAAAACTGGCAACTATGTTAGTTGCGCACGGAAAGAGCCATTCCATACAGTCGCGTTGTAGTAAAAAATCCCCCGAATTATCGACAGGAGGGCAGTCCCCATGCATGAAAATACCTGGACGACGGACCGTGACGCCGTGCTGCACCTGCCGTCCCCCGCGGATCTGGCCGGCGCGCTGCAGCCTGCGTTGCGCGCGTCGCGCACGGTTCATACGGCTCGCCGCGCGATCGTCGACGTGCTGAACGGCAAGGACGACCGTCTCGTGGTCATCGCCGGCCCGTGCTCGGTGCACGACCCGGCCGCGGCGCGCGACTATGCGGCGCGGCTCGCGCTGCAACGCGCGCGATTCGCGGACGAGCTGGAAATCGTGATGCGCGTGTACTTCGAGAAGCCGCGCACGACGGTCGGCTGGAAAGGGCTCATCAACGACCCGCAGCTGGACGGCAGCGAACGGATCGATGCGGGGCTGCAGATGGCCCGCGCGCTGCTGTGCGACATCAACGGGGCGGAGATGCCGGCGGCGACCGAGTTTCTCGATCCGCTGTCGCCGCGCTACCTGGCCGACCTCGTCGCATGGGGTGCAATCGGCGCCCGCACCGTGGAATCGCAGGTGCATCGCGAGCTGGCGTCGTCGCTGCCGATCCCGATCGGCTTCAAGAACGGCACCGACGGCAACGTCCAGGTGGCCGTCGATGCGATGTGTGCGGCCGCGCGAGCGCATCGCTTCCTGTCGGTCGATGCGGGCGGCCGGTTATGCGCGACGGCATCGTCCGGCAATCCGCATACGCACGTCGTACTGCGCGGCGGGCGCGAACCGAATTTCGACGCGGCCGCCGTGAATGCCGCCTGCGAACGCATGGCGGCCGCGCACTGCGCACCGCGCGTGATGATCGACGTCAGCCACGGCAACAGCCGCCGCCAGTTCCGCAATCAACTGGGCGTCGGCACGGCCGTCGCCACGCAGGTCGCGGCCGGCGATACGCGCATCGTCGGCGTGCTGATCGAGTCGAACCTGATCGAAGGGCGCCAGGATCTCGTGCCCGGCATGCCGCTGCGCTACGGGCAGAGCATCACCGACGCGTGCCTGTCGTTTGCCGATACCACGCAACTGCTCGAGACGCTCGCGTACGCGGTTCGTGCGCGGCGGCGAGGCCATGCGCCGGCGCCGGACATCGAATTCACGCACGAACCGCTGCTCGCGTGCTGCGCGTGAGCGGCCCGGCGCAGCACGGTCAGATTTCGGCTTCGTCATAGATCCGCGTCGCGTCGCCGGCCCAGGCGTCGCGATAGCGGGCGAGCCAGTGCTCGGCCTGGGTCGGCGCACCGGCGACGATCTCGTCGAGCGGCGCGAGATAGATGGATTCGTCGCGGCCGGCTGCATCCCGGCGCGCCCGCGCGCGCAGGCCGCGATGCGCAATCGCCAGCGCATCGGCCGCGAACGCGCGCAACGGGCGGCCGTCGGCCGACGCGCCGAGCCCGAAACGCGGCACGTCGCGCCGCAAGGTCAGCAACGCGCCGCGGTCGATCGCGGCGGCCAGCGTCTCGGCCTCCGACAGCGCGGCCGGATCGTACAGCAGGCCGGTCCAGAACGCGGATAGCGCAACCATCATCGCGGGCGAGCCCGCATCGGCGCCGCGCATCTCGAGATAGCGTTTCAGCCGCACTTCGGTGAAGACCGTCGTCAGATGGTCCGTGAAATCGCCGAGCGTCGGCGTGTCGCCCTCGAGATGCGGAACGCGGCGTCGCATGAAATCGCGGAACGTCCATCCGGTCGCATCCGCGTAGCGATCGCCGCGCCGCACGAAATACATCGGCACGTTGTCGAGCAGCCAGCTCACGTAGCGCTCGAAACCGAAGCTGCGCGACAGGAACAGCGCAGGCGCCCCGCAGCGATCCTCGTCGGTGTCGAGCCACGTGTGTGCACGCGTCGACAGCAGGCCGGTCGGCCGGCCTTCGGAGAACGGCGAATTCGCGAACAGCGCGGTTGCAACCGGCTGCAGCGCGAGCGATACGCGCAGCTTGCGCGCCATGTCGCTTTCCGACGCGAAATCGAGGTTGACCTGAACGGTACAGGTGCGCTGCATCATGTCGAGCCCGCGCGTCCCGACGCGCGGCATATAGCGCTGCATGATCCCGTAGCGCTGCTTCGGCATCCACGGCAGCGCCGCACGCGCAAGGTGAGGGTGAAAACCCAGCGGCGCGCAGCGCAGTCCGAGCGGGTCGCACGCGTCGCGGGCCGCGGCGAGGTGCGCATGCAGTTCGGCGTGCGTGTCGTGCAGCGTATCGAGCGGCGCGCCCGACAGTTCGAGCTGGCCGGCCGGCTCGAGCGAGATCGCGGCGCCGTCGCGCTGGATCACGCCGACGGTCCGTCCGGCATCGACGATCGGCGTGCCATCGCCTTGCAGCCGCGCAAGCACCGCGGCGATCCCTGACGGCCCGTCGTAAGGCGCAGCGGCGTGCGTCGCACGCGCGACGACGAACTTCTCGTGCTCGGTTCCGATCCGGAACTGCGCGGCCGGCTTGCAGCCGGCGGCCAGATGATCGACGAGCTGCTGCTCGGAGACGATCGGCGTGTGGTCCGACCCAACGGCATTCGACATCGACACCCTCCACAAGTCACATTGAGCGACCGACCGGCCGGTCGCACGGCGACTATAGCGATGTCGATGCGGGCGCTGTACTGGCAGGGGTGATAGGTGCGGGGCTGTCCTACGGCTGCTTGCGCTTCGCGAAGTAATGCGCGGGCGAATCGCCGAACGCGCGGCGAAACATCGCGATGAAATTGCTCGGCGTCGCGTAGCCCAGCGCGTCGGCGATGTTGGCGATGCTGTCGCCGTTCGCGAGACGTTCGAGCGCATGCGTCAGGCGCGCCTGCTGACGCCATTGCGCGAAGCTCGTGCCGGTTTCCGCGACGAACAGGCGGCTCAGCGTGCGGGCGGACAGCCCGGCCCATTCGGCCCACGCTTCGAGCGTGCGGCTGTCGTGCGGCTGCCCGAGGATCGCGTTGGCGATGCGCAGCAGCCGCCGGTCGCGCGGCATCGGCAGGTGCAGCGGTTCGTGCGGTGCACGGCGCATCTCGTCGAGCAGCACGATGCTGATGCGCGCCTGCTCGATGTCGAGCCGGTCCTGGTCGGCCCACGACACCGCGCGCCGCACGAGCGCGCGCATCAGCTCGGTGATTGCGATCACGCACGGCTGGCCCGGCATCCGCCGGCTCGCCGCCGGTGCGATCACGACACTCCAGCCGCTCAACGCACCGCTGATGCTGACCTTGTGCTGCTCGCCCGGCGGAATCCAGCCCGCGCGATGCGGCGGCAACAGCCACGAACCGTGCGGCGTGCGCACGTGCGCGAACCCGCTTTCCACGCAGAACACCTGGCCGCGCAGATGGCTGTGCCAGTCGACCTCGCGAGTGCCGAGCCGGTACGTGTTGCTGCCGTCGTCCTCGCCCCAGACGGCGATCAGCGACGGGCCGTCCTCACGTTCGCTCGGATCGGCGTCGGCGCGCTGGGCGGTACGCGGTGGAGAAATGTCTCGGATGGGCATGGCCGGAATTCATTATTTTTTGTCTAAACAACATTATCAGCTTTATCCGGGGGCGTCCAACAATGCATATCGTGTTCAATCCGATACGAAGCAGAGGAATGCGATGCATGCAGCACTTGCTCCCTGGGCACGCGATGCCGGCGCACTGCGCGTCATGTCGCGAATCGCCGTCGCCGCGGCGCTCGTCGTGCTCGGCGCATGCGCGAGCCGCGACGGGCTCGCGCCGGCCGGCACGCTGCGCGGCGCCGATACGCTTGCCGCATCGCGCAGCCTCGCGCAGGTGCCGGCCGCCGACTGGCCGGCTGCCGACTGGTGGCGCGCGCTGAACGATGCGCAACTGAGCGCGCTGATCGACGAGGCACTCGCCGGCAACCCCGATCTCGCGACCGCCGATGCGCGCGCACGCGAAGCGCAGGCGCTGGTGATCGAGGCGCAGGCCGCACGGCTGCCGCACCTCGTCGGCCGGGCGAGCGCGAAGGCCGAGCGGCTGTCCGGCACCCAGTTTTCTTCGGGCGAGGGCGGCGGCTTCTTCAGCCACACGCGCGAGATCAATCTCGGCCTGAGCTGGGACCTCGATCTGTGGGGCGGCCGCCGTGCCGCGTGGGAAGCCGCACTCGGCGAAGCGCGTGCCGCGCGCATCGATGCGCAGGCTGCACGCGTGCTGCTGTCGGTCAACGTCGCACGCGCCTACGTGAATCTCGCGTACGCATTCGATCAGCAGGACGTCGCGCAGGCCGAATACGAGCGCGCCGACGAAGCGCTCACGCTCACGCGCCAGCGCGTCACGAAAGGCATCGACAACGTTGCGCAACAGCGCCAGGCGGAAAGCGAAGTCGCGGCCGCCACGCGCGAGCAGGCACGCACGGCGCAGGCGATCGACAGCGCGCGCATCGCGCTGGCGATCCTGCTCGGCGCGGGCCCCGATCGCGGCCTCGCGCTCGTGCGGCCCGCGCCGCTGCCGGCCGCCGCGCTCGCGGTGCCGGCCGACCTGCCGGCCGCGCTGCTCGGCCGGCGCGCCGACCTCGTCGCCGCGCGCTGGCGAGTCGAGGCGGCCAGCCGCAACGTCGCGGCCGCCCGTGCGGATTTCCTGCCCAACGTCAGTCTCACCGCGCTGATCGGGCTCGCAACGCGCGGCGGCGCCTCGTTGTTCCAGGCCGCGTCGCGCACCTACAACGCCAGCCCGGCCGTAAGCCTGCCGATCTTCGACGGCGGCGAACGGCGCGGCGTGCTGCGCAGGCGCGACGCGCAATACGACCTCGCGGTCGCCGGCTACAACAAGACGCTGATCGGTGCGATCGGCGAGGTGGCCGACGACCTGCACCGGCTGCATTCGCTTGCCGTGCAGACCGATGCGCAGCAGCGTGCATTCGACTCCGCGACCGACGCGTGGCGGCTCGCGGACGCGCGCTACCGGGCCGGCGTCGGCAGCTACCTCGACGCGCTCGTCGTGCGCCAGCAACTGCTGATCGCGAGCCGCGAGGTCGCCGTGCTGCGCGCGCAGCGCGCGGACCAGTCGCTGCAGCTCGTCGCCGCGCTCGGCGGCGGCTTTCGCGCCGAGCCGGACGACGTCGCGCTCGCCGCCACTCCTTCCCAACGTCCTTGATATCGAACCATGAGCAGCGACAACTCCCTGCAGACTCCCGCGCGGCCGGCCGCCGCCGATCCCGCCAGCGCCCGCCAGCAGCCGGCGGCCGACCACACCGCTGCGCCGCGCGCGCCAGGCGGGCCGGACGCCCGCACGCAACCGGCGCCGGGCGGCGCCGCGCCCGCGACGCCGCCACCGCCCGCGCGGCGCAAGCATCTGGTGCGCGCGCTCGTCGCCGTGTTCGCGCTCGGCATCATCGGCTGGGGCATCTGGTACGTGATCGTCGGACGCTGGTACGAATCCACCGACAACGCGTACGCGCAAGGCAACGTCGTCGAGCTGACGCCGCAGGTAACGGGCACCGTCGTGTCGATCGACGCGGACGACGGCAATCTCGTCCGCGCCGGCACGCCGCTCGTCCGTCTCGACCCGAGCGATGCGCAGATCACGCTCGCGACCGCGCAGGCCGATCTCGCCGCAACGGTCCGCAAGGTGCGCGGCCTGTACAGCAACGAGCGCGGGCTGGCGAACAGCATCGACGGCGCACGCGCCGAACTCGACACGCGACGCACCGCGCTCGACAAGGCGAAGGCCGACTACAGCCGTCGCGAGGATCTCGGCCGCTCCGGCGCGATTTCACGCGAGGAACTCGCGCATGCACGCGACACGCTGACGTCCGCGCAAAGCGCGTACGCGGCCGCGCAAAGCGCGCTCGCGACGTTGAGCGAGCAGCACCAGACAAGCAAGGCGCTGATCGACGACACCGCAGTCGCCTCGCACCCGGACGTGCAGGCCGCAGCCGAACGGCTGCGGGCCGCCTACCTCGCGCATGCCCGCACCGACGTCGTCACGCCCGTCACCGGCTATGTCGCGAAGCGGACGGTACAGGTCGGGCAGCGCGTGTCGCCCGGCGTGCCGCTGCTGGCGGTCGTGCCGTTGCGCGAGCTGTGGGTCGACGCGAACTTCACCGAGAAGCAGCTCGAACACATGCGTATCGGGCAGCCGGTCGAACTGACCGCCGACCTGTACGGCGACGCGGTGCGCTATACCGGCCGCGTGCAGAGCCTCGGCGTCGGCACCGGCAGCGCGTTCTCGCTGCTGCCCGCACAGAACGCAACGGGCAACTGGATCAAGATCGTGCAGCGGCTGCCGGTCCGCATCGAACTGACGGATCCGGCGCAGCTCGACGCGCATCCGCTGCGCATCGGCCTGTCGATGCACGCACGCGTCGACCAGCACGACCGCAGCGGCGCGATGCTGTCGCATCGCGAGCAGCGCGCGCCGGTATTCCGCACCGACGTGTACCGTGACGAGCTCGCGCGTGCCGACAGCCTGATCGCCGATGTCATCCATGCGAACCTGCCGGCGGCAGTGCGTGCGGAGGCGGTGCGATGAGCGGCCCGATGGCGGCCGCCGACAGCGGCTTTCGTCCGTCGAGTGTCGGGCTGACGACCTTCGGCCTCGCGCTCGCGGTTTTCATGCAGGTGCTCGACGGCACCGTCGCGAACGTGTCGTTGCCGACCATCGCCGGCAACTTCGGCGTGAGCACGACGCAGAGCGCGTGGGTCGTGACGACGTTCTCGGTCAGCAATGCGATCGCGCTGCCGCTGACCGGGTTTCTCGTCAAGCGCATCGGGCAGGTGCGGCTGTTCGTGTGGGCGACGCTCGCGTTCACGTTCGCGTCGCTCCTGTGCGGCCTTGCGCAAAACCTGCCGCAGCTCGTCGCGTTCCGCGCGCTGCAGGGCCTGGTGGCCGGGCCGATGATCCCGACCACGCAGGCACTGATGTT
Organism: Burkholderia puraquae; assembly: GCF_002099195.1. Lineage (GTDB taxonomy): Bacteria > Pseudomonadota > Gammaproteobacteria > Burkholderiales > Burkholderiaceae > Burkholderia > Burkholderia puraquae. Next base: position 309,876 of record NZ_NBYX01000004.1, read on the forward strand.
GTCGATCTACCCGCCGCAGCGGCGCGGCTTCGCGCTGTCGATGATCGCGATGGTCACCGTCGTCGCGCCGATCGCGGGGCCTGTGTTCGGCGGCTGGGTCACCGAGCATTACTCGTGGCGCTGGGCGTTCCTGATCAATCTGCCGATCGGCGTATTCGCCGCGATGTGCGTGTTCGCGCAAATGCGTGCACGCGTCGAGACGACCGTTGCCGCACGCGTCGACTATGTCGGCCTCGCCGCGCTGATCGTCGGCGTCGGTGCGCTTCAGATCGTGCTCGACAAGGGCAACGAAGCCGACTGGTTCAACTCGACGTTCATCGTCGTGATGTCGGTGGTCGCCGCGTTCGGCATCGCGCTGTTCCTGATCTGGGAGCTCAACGAGCCGAATCCGATCGTGAACCTGCGGCTCTTCGCGCATCGCAACTTCGCGGCCGGCACACTGACGCTCGTGCTCGCGTATTCGGCGTTCTTCGCGGTCAACGTGATCGTGCCGCAGTGGCTGCAGCGCACGCTCGGCTACACGTCGTTCTGGGCCGGGCTCGCCGTCGCACCGATGGGCGTGATCCCGGTGCTGATGACGCCGTTCATGGGCAAGTACGCGCCGCGCTTCAACATGCGCGTGCTCGTGTGCTGCGCATTCGCGATCCTCGGCACGTCGTCGTTCCTGCGCGCGGGCTTCGTGCCCGACATCGACTTCACGCATATCGCGCTGATCCAGCTGCTGCAGGGCCTCGGCCTCGCGCTGTTCATCATGCCGATCAACAGCATCCTGCTGTCCGACCTGAAGCCGGACGAGATCGCCGCCGGCTCCGGCCTGTCCACTTTCCTGCGCACGCTCGGCGCGAGCTTCGCCGTGTCGATCACGTCGTTCCTGTGGGACCGGCGCGCGATCCTGCACCACGCGCAGCTCAGCGAGCACGTGAGCGCGTTCGATCCGGCCGTGCGGGCCGAAGTCGCGCGGCTCGGCGGCGGCGATCCGCAACGCGCGGCGACGCTGCTGGGCAACCTGGTCGACGCGCAGGCGTACCAGATCTCGTTCAACGACGTTTCGTTCGCGCTCGGCTGCGTGTATCTCGCCGTGATCGCGGTGGTCTGGCTCGCCCGTCCGCCGTTCGGCCCCGGCGCCGCCGCGAAACGATGATGCGGGTGCTGCGCGGCCCGTTCCGACCCATGCTGTTCAATTCGATGGAGATTGACCCGATGCCTACCCACCACGCTGGCGCCATGCCGCCCGACCTGGCGGCGCTCGCCGTGTTCGACGTCACGGAATTTCCGTTCGTCGTCGTGCGCAACGACGCGATCGCGTCCACCGGCTACGCGCAGCGCTGGCTCGACGACATGCACGCGCTGATGCGGCACGGCGAGCCGTTTGTCATGATCTTTCCGCCGGCTCGCCCGGACGAAGCGCACGACGACCGCAAGGAACGCGGCATGTGGCTCAAGCAGAACCGCGCCGCGCTCGCCGCCGTCTGCCGTGCGCTCATCACGATCGAACCGGACCCAACCGAGCGTGAAGCGGCCATCGCGAACGCGTCCGGCATCGAAAAGGCGTTCGGCATTCCGTTCGACGTGACGGCTTCGCTCGACGACGCGAAGCAGGCCGGCCGGCGACGCCTGGCTGAGGCGGTCTAGCGCGGCCCGTTCGCGCGCAACGTCTCGAACCGGTTGCGCAAGTCCGCCTGAATGCAGATTCCAACTAAATGAACGGGGTGGCTTGTATGAATGGACTGGAATGTTTGAAATGGTTGGTACCCGGCGACACGGACGCGTCATGGCAGAGAATGACCGACGCGGCCGCCGGAATGGGGTTCGACAAGGTCGTGCTGATCGTGTTGCCGTTTACCGGCGCGTCGTTCGATCTCGCGCGCAAATGGAGCAGCGGTGTGCCCGGCTGGACGGCGTTGTATCGGCAACGCCAGTTCGACCGCGTCGATCCGATGCTGCGGCATTGCTTCCGTTCGGCGCTGCCGCTCGTCTGGGACGACGCACTGTTCGCGCTGCCGGAGCAGCGGCCGTGTTACGAAGCGGCGGCCGCGTACGGCATGCGCAGCGGCGTCGTGCTACCGGTGCGCGGCGCGAAGGGGGAGGTCGGCATGCTGTTGTGCGCGAGCACGGACGAGCTTGCCGCCACGCGCGAGCACTGCGACCGTCATCTCGCGGCGCTGACGCTGCTGCGCGACGTCGCGTGCGAAGCGATCGCCGGCACACGTTGCCATGCGCCACCCGACAGCGTGCCGCGGCTCAGCCGGCGGGAAGTCGAATGCCTGCGCTGGCACGCGGCCGGCAAGACGTCGTGGGAAATCGGCCACATCCTGAACGTGACCGAGTCGTGCATCAATTTCCACTTCATGAACATCCGCCGCAAGTTCAACGTGTCACGTCGGCATGAAGCCGTGCTGCGTGCAGTCGAGTGGGGGTTGATCAGCATCTCCGACGTGACGGTGCCGACCTGATGCGGGTGCATCGTCGAGCCAGCGGTCGAGAAACGCGCTGAGCCACGCGGCCGTCGCGCGGTCGTGCCGCCGGCCTTCGCGTGCCTGCGTCGCGAGGTCCTGCGCACCGGGCGCCGACAGCTTGTGCGCGGCGGCCGTGCTCCAGCGACGCATCATCGGATAGCTCACTTCCGGATGGAACTGGACGCCATACGCGCGCGGCCCGTAGCGGACGGCCTGGTTCTCGAAGTGCTCGCCGGTCGCGAGGATCTCGAGCCCGGCGACACGCTCGAAGCCCTCGCGATGCCACTGGTAGACATGCGACGGCCACGACCCGAGCCGCCGGCCGGCGGGCGTCGCGGCGATCGGCCAATAGCCGATTTCCGCGCGTCCGTCCCGATGCGCGCTCACGCGGCCGCCCAGGTGGCGGATCATCATCTGCGCACCGAGGCAGACACCGAGAAAGGGCGCGGCCTCGCGCAGCGGCACGCCGATCCAGTCGATCTCGTCCTGAATCCAGCGCTCGCCGTCGTTGGCGCTCATCGGGCCGCCGAACACCACGGCGCCCGCATGGTCGGCCAGCGTCGCCGGCAACGGATCGCCGAGCGGTGGGCGGCGAATGTCGAGCGGATGGCCGCGGGCGGCAAGCAGCCGGCCGATCCGGCCAGGGCTCGACTGTTCGCGATGCAGGACGATCAGGATCGGACGAAGGGCGGAGTGCGTCATGTCGTGTCGATAGGGTCGTGAAGTGGTGCGGTCGTGAGGGTCGTCACGCAGGAAGTCAGCCCGGCTGGCCACGCAACGCGTCGAACGACACCATCACCTGTTCGCGATACGCGGGCCGTCGGCACAGGCGGGCGTACCAGGCCTCGACGTGCGGCAACGGCGGCCGCTCGACGTCGAGCGAGAAATAGCGGAACAGCGTCGCGCCGGCCGGAATGTCGGCCAGGCCCGGCGTCGCACCGCCGAGGAACGGCTGCGTCGACAGCAGCCGGTCGAGCAGCGTGAAGTGCGTCGCGCTGCGCGCGGCCTTGTCGCGCACGAGCGCATCGTCGCGCCGCTCCGGCGGCGTTCGCACGAGCGCCCAGAACAGCCCGGTCATCACGTCGGGTTCGAGCGCGGTCTGCGACCAGTCCATCCAGCGCTCCGCGCGCGAGCGGGCGAACGCGTCGCGGCACCAGAACGGATTGTTCGGCACGCGCGCCGCGAGATAGCGCAGGATCGTATGCGACTCCCACACGATGTCGCCGTCCCAGTCGATCACCGGAATCCGGCAGGTCGGATTCAGCGCCGCGAACGCGGGCGTCTGCAGCGAACCGTGTTCGCCGCCGGCCGCGATGTGCCGGTAAGGCACGCCCAGCTCGCCGATCAGCCACAACACCTTCTGCACGTTGAACGACGTGCGGCGGCCCCAGACGGTCAGCATCGCACGGCATCCTCGCAAGCGACGGCCTGCTGCGCGCACGCCGCATAGCGATCGAGTCCGGCCGCGAGATCGGCGATCAGGTCGTCCGGATCCTCGAGGCCGATATGCACGCGCACGCCACGGCTGTCAGCCGGCCAGCGTGTCGCGAGGCCGTGCGCGTCCAGCTCGAACGGCAGCGCGAGGCTCTCGTAGCCGCCCCACGAATAGCCGAGCCCGAACAGCGCGAGATGGTCGAGAAACGCTTCGACCGCGTGCGGCGGCGCCGGCTGCAGCACGATCGAGAACAAACCCGACGCCCCCCGAAAATCGCGGCGCCACAGTGCATGTCCGTCGTCGCCGGGCAGCGCCGGATACAGCACGCGCTGCACTTCGGGGCGCGTTGCAAGCCAGGTCGCGACCGCAAGCGCATTGCGCTGGTGCTGCCGCAGCCGCACACCGAGCGTGCGCAACCCGCGCAGCGCGAGATAGACGTCGTCGGGGCCCGCGCACAGCCCGAGATCGCCGTGCAGTTGCTTCAACGCGGGCCATGCGCGTTCGCTGGCCGATACGGTGCCGAGCATCGCGTCGGAATGCCCGACCAGATACTTGGTGCCGGCCTGGATCGACAGGTCGATGCCGAATGCGTGCGGCTGAAAGAAGAGCGGCGTGGCCCAGCTGTTGTCCGCGACGACCAGCGCGCCGTGCGCCTGCGCGAGCCGGACCAGCGCGGGGATATCGTGCATGTCGAACGTGTAGGAGCCCGGCACTTCGACGTACAGCGCGCGCGTGTTCGCCCGGAATGCGGCCGCGACAGGCGTGCTGCCGTCGTACCAGGTCGTCTCGACGCCGAGCCGCGCGAGCACGCCTTCGCACGCATGGCGCACCGGGCCGTAGACCGATGCGGTCATCAGCAGGTGATCGCCGGGCTTCAGGCACGACAGCAGCGCGAGCGTGCACGCGGACAGCCCCGACGGACACAGCACCGCACCGGCGCCGCCTTCGAGGCTCGTCACCGCGCGCTCGAGCGCGTCGGTCGTCGGCGTGCCGCGGCGGCCGTAGATATACGGCTGCGTGCGGTTCAGCAGATCGGACACCGTCGGGCTGAGCACGGTCGACGCGTGGTAGACGGGCGGATTGACAAAGCCGTGCCAGGCCGCGCTGTCGCGGCCCGCGTGCATGAGCCGCGTGTCTTCGTGCATCCGGCCGTCGATTCGGTCATGCAGGGTGCCGCCCGATTGCGACGGATGTGCGGCTGACTTCAAGGCCATAGCGCGCACCGTTCCCAGCGCTGACCGGCACGGCGGTACGCCTGCCGCGCGAAGCGGCGCGCGCTGTCGGCACGCCAGAATTCGGCTTCGTCCGGCGCGAGCGCGTACAGATGCCAGTCGTCCGACACGAGGGCCGGGTCGGCGCCCAGCCGCGCGAGCTGCGCGTCGATCGCGCGGGTCAGGTCGGCGGGATCGTCGAGCCGTTCGCTTTGCCGGCCTGCCAGGATGCTCGCGCGCGAGCGCTCGGGGCGGCCCGCGAAATCCGCGCGGCCTTCGGCGGCCGGCAGCCGCTCGACCGGGCCGCTCAGGCGGACCTGGCTCGCGATCGCCGGCCAATAGAACGTCAGCGCGGCGAACGGCTGGTTTTCGATCTGGCGCCCCTTGGGGCTGCGCGCGCTCGCCGCAAAATGCCAGCCGCGCGCGTCGACGTTCAGCAGTACGACAGAGCGTGCATCGGGCCGTCCGTCCGGGCGGACTGTCGACAGCGTCATCACCTGCGGTTCGACGGCGCCCGCGGTAACGGCCTCGTCGAGCCAGCGTTCGAATTGCGCTTGCGGCGTGTCGGGCCAGTCCTCTGCCGGTACGTGCGGCGCTGCATGTGCGAGGGTTTTCAGCGCCTTCAGGCGCGTTGCGATCGTATCCATGGCGGGCCTCAGGCGATGCCGAATTGCGTCGCGCGGGCGATCAGACGATGCGCGGCGAGATAGTCGGGGACTTCCGCGAGGAAACCGTCGACGACGGCCGCGGCCACGCGGCGGCCACCGGACTCGCGCCGTGCGGTGTCGAACGCGCCGATCACGCGGCGGGCGAGGGCGACTTCGTCGGCCGTCGGCGTCAGCACGCGATTGACGACCGGCACGAACTGCGCGTTGACGATCGCCTTGGCCTGGTATCCCAGGCCGCGCGACACGCGCATGTCGAGCTCCGCGCCTTCGTTGTCGGCATAGCTGTACGGGCAGTCGATCGCGGTAACGCCGACCGCCGCGCATTCGACGCGAAAGCGCGATCGCACGTAGTCGAGCTCGCGGCCCGCGCGGGTGCGTTCGGCGCCCATGTCGGCCACCATGTCCTCGGTCGCGACGAGCACGGCCGACACGCGCGGGCTCGAACGTGCAATCGCCATCGTGTTCACGAGCCCGAGCGTCGTCTCGACGTTCGGCACCAGTTCGGTCGAGCCGGGCGCGATATCGTATTCGCGCTCGAAACGCGTGACGGCTTCGTCGAGCGCGACGACCTGCTCGGGCGTCGAGACGTACGACATCATCACGATGTCCGGCCGGCCGCGCATCGCGGCGCGCAGGTCGTCGATGCCGCCCGCATCGAGCGGGTTCACGCGCACGGACGCGAGGATGCCGGCATCGCGCCAGCCCGCGAGCACGCGCTCGCTGAGTTCGCGCGCGGCCGGACGCCGGTCCGGCGGCGTAAAGGTTTCGAGTTCCTGGATCAAAACGTCCGCACCGCTCGCGGCGCCGTCGACGAGCGCATCGTGATCGGCGCCGGCGAGGAACAGCCAGGAGCGGCGCAGGCGGGAGGGGCGTCGGTGGGTCGTTGTCATGCGTGGATTCCTGTAAGGCGCGTGGTGCGCGTATCGATGGCGCGGGCGTTCAGCCGGCGCGCATCATCTGGTTGAAGATGTTCTTGCGATGCATTTCCTCGGTGCCGCCGACGCTCATGAAGCCCAATGCGTCCGACGCGAATGCGGCCACCGGCCCGGCCTGGTAGCCGAGACTGCCGTACAGCCGCACGAGGCCGAGCGCGCCGTCGACGAGATCCTGCGCGCCGACCAGCTTCGCGATCGAGCAGGTCATCAGCGCTTGCGGGTGGTCCGTCAGCAACTGCGCGAGCGCGCCGCGCGCGAGCCACGTGCCGCGCTCGATGCCGATCTGCAGGTCGACGAGACGGCCCTGCACGTACTGGTGCGCGTCGATCGTGCTGTCGAAGCTGCGCCGGTCGCGGCAATAGCCGATCGCGTCGCGCAGATACGGCGCCGTCACCTGCGCGGCGACGAGGCCGTAATAGAGGCGGCCGAGCGAAATGATGTCGATCAGGTTGCCGAGCCCGGCGCCCGGTTCGCCCAGCAGCTGGCCACGCGTGATCGGGCAGTCGTCGAAATGCAGCGCGCCGGTCGGCAGGTCGTCGAGGCCGAGCTTGCGGTCGGGCTCGGCGACCGTCATGCCCGGCTGGTCGCGATCGACGATCACGAGCGCGGTATTGCGTCGGCCGGGCGTCTCGATGCGCGTGACGACGAGGATGAAGCGCGCGAGCGGCGCGTGCGCGATGTTGAATTTGCTGCCGGTCAGCCGATAGCCGTCGCCGTGCTCGACCAGTTTCGTCGCAATGCTGCGCACGTCGGTGCCGGTGCCCGGTTCGGCGATCGCCGTCGCGCTCAGTTCGCCGCGCAGGATCGCGCCGAAATAGCGGTCCTGCTGGCTTGCCGTGCCGTAACGTTCGAGCGCGCGCACCATGCCGGCCTGCGCGATCACCGACAGCAGCAGCGCCGGACGGCGGATCGACGATGCGAGCCCCTCGAGCGCCGCAGAAAAGTGCCACCAGCCGTGGCCGTCGCCGCCGTACGTCTCCGGCACGATCATGTCCCACAGTCCTTCCTGACCAAGCCGGGCCCAGCCGGCTTCATCGAATCCGGCAGGCGCGCGGGCGTCGCGCTCCGCGGCGGCGATCTCCGTGCCGATGTCGCGAAAGCGCGCGAGCGTCGCATGCTGTTCCTGCGTCCAGTCAAATGGCATCTGTCGTGTCTCCGGTCGAAGCGGCGCGGCCTCGGACGGCGCGCCAGCGATGCCGACAAGAGTACGGGGGCATGGACGGGGGAGGTACTGGCAGTAGTGGTAGTTGCCGGGTGACGTGTCGCGGCGGGGGCGGGTGGGGTGGTGGCGGAGCCTCGCGGGGTGCGGCCGGTTGCACGCATCGCGGGCGCTCGTGGTCAGGCCGTCATGCTATCCAATCGGTTGTTGCTGGGCTTCGCGCGCCGTTGCGACACGAGACCTTGCGGCCCGTGATCACGCAAGCGGCCGACCAGTCGCCGGATCTGCCGCGTCGTCAGCCCGAGTCGTTCGGCTGCACGGCCGGGCTTCAAGCCCATATCCACCACAGCCTGGATCACCTTCAGACGGTCGAGTTCTCGCATGTTCAATGTCACCAGTGCCGTTCGGTACATCGCCGACTCCATGATCTGACCGGGAGCCGGCAAGCTTACCGAGGTCCAAACACGACATTTCTAAATGGCTAGAACACGACATTTCTAAAAAGCTACTACAACACAAACTGTCGATAATGTTGATTATGTCAAATACGATATTTCGCCCGCAGACGATCGGCCCGTGAATTTTGACCTGCCTCGCTTCCCAGTTCGGCAGGCTTTTCTTGTCGCCGTGTCCAACTAGACTAGCGGCATGATGATGATGCCGGGTTGCGGCCTCATGGCGAGCGATGCGTGCCGCTCGGATCAGCAGGCAGATCGTCTTGTACTGTCTTGGTCCATCTCGTCACCGACACACGCCGTCCGCGTCGCCCAACCGACGCCACGACCCGAAACGCCACCGGCGCGAACACAAGCCCGAACACCGTCGCCGCCAGCACGCCTCCGAACGCGCCCGTGCCGATCGACCGCCGGCTTTCCGCGCCCGCGCCCGTCGCCAGCATGAGCGGCACGACGCCGAGCAGGAACGCCATCGACGTCATCACGATCGGCCGGAATCGCGCCGCGGCCGCGTCGACCACCGCCTGCCGCAACGGCACGCCGTGCCCGGCCAGGTCGCGCGCGTACTGCACGATCAGGATCGCGTTCTTCGCCGCCAGCCCGACCACGGTGATCATCCCGACCTTGAAGTACACGTCGTTCGGCATGCCGCGCGCGAGCGCCGCCGCGATCGCGCCGATCATGCCGAGCGGCACGATCGTCAGCACGGACAGCGGAATCGTCCAGCTTTCGTACAGCGCAGCCAGCGCCATGAAGACCGCGAGCACCGACATCCCGACCAGCAGCGGCGTCTGCCGCGCGGCGACCTGCTCCTCGCGCGCCGCATCGACCCAGTCGAAGCCGATCCCGGCCGGCAGCGCACCGGCAAGCCGCTCCATCTCCGCCATCGCCGCGCCGGAACTGGTGCCGGTCGCCGCCCGGCCGCTGATGTCGAGCGACGGATAGCCGTTGTACCGGTTCAGCATCACCGGCCCGATCGTCCAGTGCGGCGCGGCGATGGCCGACAGCGGCACCATGTCGCCCGTGCGGTTCGGTACGGTCAGCGCCATCAGTTGCGCATCGGTTGCGCGTGCGACCGGATCGGCCTCGATGATCACCCGCCGCATCCGGCCCGACGCCGGAAAGTCGTTGATGTAGTTCGAGCCGAACGTGCCGCCCAGCAGCCCCGCGATCCGCTCGAACGGCACGCCGAGCGCATACGCCTTCGCGCGATCGACATCGAGTTCGATGCGCGGCGCGTCCGGCAGGTCCTCGAAATGCACGGCGGAGAGCAAAGGATCCGCCTTCGCACGTTCGGCAAGCTGCTCGCGCGCCGCTTTCAACGCGTCGAGCCCGACCCCGCCGCGATCCTCGAGCCGGAACGTGAAGCCGTCGGAATGCCCAATGCCGCGCACCGAAGGCGGTAGCGCCGCCTCGACGTCGCCGTCGAGGATCGCGCCGAACCGCCCGTTGAGCCGGTCGCGCAACGCCATCGCGTCGACGTCGCGCTGCGCCCAGTCCTTCAGTTCCACGAACGCCATCCCGACGTTCTGCCCGCTGCCCGCGAAACTCCAGCCGATCACGCTCGTCACGTTCGCAATCGCCGGCTCGCCGTGCAGGATCGCCTCCACCCGCTCGACGACCGCGAGCGTGCGCGCCTGCGTGGCGCCGGCCGGCAACTGGATCATCACCTGCAATTGCCCCTGGTCCTCGGTCGGCAGGAAGCCGCCCGGCATCATCCAGTACAGCAGCCCGCATCCGATCACGAGCGCCGCATAGACGGCCACGACCATGCCGGTGCGGCGCACGGCAAACACGGCAACGCGGCGATAACCGGTTTCGGCGCGCGCGAAGGCCGCACCGAACCGGTCGGCCAGACGCGCGCCGATGCCGCGACGCCGCGCACGGCTGGCGCCGCCATCGTGTCGCGCGACCGGCTTCAGCAAGTTCGCACACAGCGCGGGCGTGAGCGACAGCGCCATGAACGACGACACCAGCATCGACGCGATCATCGCGACTGCGAACTGCCGGTAAATGCCGCCGACGCTGCCCGGGAAAAATGCCATCGGCACGAACACGGCGGTCAGCACCGCGGTCACGCCGACGATCGCCCCGCCGATCCGCTTCATGGCCCGGCGCGTGGCATCGCGCGGTGACACGCCCTCCTCCATCACGCGGTGCACGCTCTCGACGACGACGATCGCATCGTCGACCAGGATGCCGATCGCCAACACGAGGCCGAACATCGTGAACACGTTGATCGACAGCCCGAACACCCACATCGCGACGAACGCGCCCATCAGCGTGACCGGAATCACGACGGTCGGCACCAGCGTGTAGCGCAGGTCGCGCAGGAACAGCCACATCACGCAGAACACCAGCACGACGGCCTCGACGAGCGTCAGCAGGACTTCGTGGATCGCGATCTTGACGAAACGCGCGCCGTCGAACGGAATCTCGACCGCGACGCCCGGCGGCAGCGTCCGCGACAGCTCGGCGAGCCGCGCGCGGATCGCGTTCGACGTTTCGAGCGCGTTGCCGCGCGGGCCGAGCTGGATGCCGACCGTCGCGGCGGGCCGGCCGTTCAGCCGCGAATAGAACGAATAGTCGTCGCGGCCGATCTCGACGCGCGCGACGTCGGCCACACGCACTACCGAGCCGTCCTGTTTCGACTTCAGCACGATCCGGCCGAACTCCTCGGGCGACGTGAGCTGGCCCTTGACCACGACCGTCGCGGTGAGCTGCTGGCCGCGCACGAACGGCGCATCGCCGATCGCGCCGGCCGTGACCGTCGCATTCTGTGCGCTGATCGCCGAGATCACGTCATCGGCGCCGAGATCGTATTCGCGCAACTTGACCGGATCGAGCCAGACCCGCAGCGCCTCGTCGGCATCCCACAGCTCGGCCGCACCGACACCCGGCGCACGCTTCAGTTCGCGCAGTACGTAACGGTTCAGGTAATCGCCGAGCTGCGCGGAATCCCGCGTGCCGTCGGTCGATGTCAGCGTGACGAGCATCAGGAACGTGTTCGCCGCCTTGAACACGCCGATCCCCTGCTGGACGACCTGCTGCGGCAGCCGCGGCTCGACCTGCTTCAAGCGGTTGTTGACGTCGACGAGCGCGATGTCCGGATCGGTGCTCGGCGAAAACGTCACGTCGATCTCGAGGTTGCCGTGGCCGTCGCTGCTCGTCTCGTAGTACAGCAGCCCGTCGGCGCCGTCGAGGCTTTCCTCGATGATGCTGCCGACGTCGGCATCGACCGTCTCGGTCGACGCGCCCGGGTACGACGCGGTGATCACGACCCGCGGCGGCGCCAGGCGCGGATACTGCGCGATCGGCAGCTGCGGAATGGCCAGCACGCCCGCGACGACGATCGCGAGCGCCACGATCCACGCAAAGACGGGACGGTCGATGAAGAACGACGGCATCGGCGAGTGTCGGCGAATGCGCTACAGCGTGAGTTCGAACGAGCGCGCAAGCAGCCCCGGCAGCTGCGCGCCTCCGGTGGCGCGCTCGCCGTACGTGTCGTCGCTCGCGAGCAGTGCAGGCGCCGCACCGAGCTGCTCGAGCTCCGACCCGAACAGCCGGTAGACGCTGTCGTCGAACCGCATCGCGTCGACCGGCGCGACGATTCGTCCGCCTTCGACCCAGAACGTCGCGAACCGCGTCATCCCGGTCATCCGGCACGCGATCGGATCCGAGAAGTTCAGGTACCAGAGGTTGCCGACGTAGAGCCCGGTATCGAGCGCGGCCAACACGTCGGCCTCGGCGAGCGTGCCGCCCGCGATCGTCAGCGATTGCGGCGATTCGCCGTTGTCCGCACCGTTCGGCGCGCGTCCGTGCTCGCGCGCGGTGCGTGCGCACACGAGTTGCCCGGCGCCCCGCCCTTCGACGACGAGCGGCACGCTGTCGCGCCGGTAGCCGTCTGCGTTGAACGCCGGCGCGATACCCAGCGAGAAATCCTCGGTGATCGACACGCGCGGATCGAGCGCGACTTCACCGGCGTACAGGCGATGCAGCGGGCTGCGGGCGCTCGCCAGCGCGCGCGCCGAAAAGCCGCTCCAGCCGAGCAGGCTCGTCATTTCGTGGACGGCGTCCGGCGCGAAATACGCGCGGTAGCGCCCGGGCGCAAGCGCCTTCGGCGTGCGGCCGAGCACGGGCAGCCGCGCGGCGGCCGCGTCGACCCGGGCCGCGAACGCTGCATCGCTCCAGTCGTCGCCCGCATAGGCGGTCTTGATCGCGCGCCCGCTCGGGTCGTACAGCGACCAGCTGAAGTTAAAATTCTCGACCTCGTACCAACCGCGGCTGCCGGTCGACGACGCAAAGCCGCGCGCCAGCGTACCGCCCGCGTAAAAGCCGACGAAGTCGAGCCCGCGCGCACATTCGGCGACGATGCGCGCGAGCCCGTCCGCATCCGGCAGGCGCCCGGTACGCCGCGTTTCCTGCAGCCACGACGAGGTATCGAACAGCAGGTGCGGGTCGTCCGGCGCATCGCGCAGGCCGTCGCGCAGCACGGCCAGCGCGGCCGCCAGTTCGGGCAAGTCGGCCGCCGGATCGCCGCAGACGGTCAGCGCCGAGTGCGCTTGCCGCGCCCCATCGACGAGCCGCACGGACAGCCGCCCCTGCGTGACGCGCCCGGTCTGGCGGATCCTGCCGCCATTGAAGCGGATGAAGTCGGACGTTTCGTTGGAGAAGCCGAGCAGCACGGTTTCGGCCGGCGCCGTCAGCCGTTGCGCGTCATCGGCGAGCCGGGTGAAATGCGCGTGCCAGTCGATACCGGCGCGGCGTGCCATCGGATCGAATCCCGTCATCACGCCCCTCCGAATACGTCGACGCCGGCGAACACGCAGGCCGGCGCGGCGTGACCGACACGGATGATCTGCGCGGGCTCGCCCTTCCCGCAGTAAGGCGTGCCGTAGATGCCGAACGTGCTCGCATCGCCGACCGCGCGCAGGCTGCGCCAGAACTGTGCGGAGATGCCGCGATAGTTCGGGCGCTTGACGACCTGCGTGAGCCGGCCGTTCTCGATCAGTTGCCCGAATTCGCAGCCGAACTGGAATTTGTTGCGGTGGTCGTCGATCGACCAGGACGTGTTGGTGCGCATCAGGATCCCGTGCTCGGTGCCCGCGACCAGCGCCTCGAGCGACTGGTCGCCGGGTTCGACGTTCAGGTTCGCCATCCGGTCGATCGGCGCGCGATTCCAGCTCGACGCGCGCGAGTTGGCAACGCCCGGCAGGCCCGCGCGCTGCTGCGACAGCGCCCCGCCGAGCAGCCGTTCGAGCACGCCATGCCGAATCAGGTATTGCTTGCGCGCCGGCGTGCCGTCGTCGTCGAACGCGTAGGACGCGGCTTCGGCAGCCGACTCCGGATCGAACGTGACGTTCAGCAGCGGCGAGCCGTACTGGTAATGGCCGACCATCTCCGGCCTGACGAAGCTCGATCCGGCGAAGTTGCGCTCGTCGCCGAGAATCCGGTCGAGTTCGAGCGGATGGCCGATCGACTCGTGGATCTGCAGCATCATCTGGTCCGGCATCAGCAGCAGGTCGCGCGTGCCGGTCGGGCAGTTCGGCGCGGCGAGCAACTGCAGCGCCTCGTCGGCGACGCGCGCGCCGGCGCCGTCGAAGCCGTAGCGCGCCAGCACGTCGATGCCGCCCTGCGCCAGCGTGCCCGATTGACCGAGCGAGCGCGTCTGCGTGTCGCCATCGCCGTGGGCGACGGCCTGCAGTTCGGGCATCAGGAAGCGGAACCGCTGGTCGACCCGCACCCCGTCGCTCGTCACGTAACACTGCTCGGTGTGCACGATCATCACGCTCGCCGCGCGCTCGACGATGCGCGCGCCGAGGTTCGCCGCCGCGCATTCGTGCGCGAGACGCTCGATCCATTCCGCGCGCGACGGCAGCGCCGCGTCGACATCGGGCGATGCATACGTGCCGCTCGCCTGCGGACGCGCGGCCTGGCGATGATCGACCAGCGCCCACGGCGCACTTGCTCGTGCCCGCGCGGTTGCAATATCGAGCGCCGCCTGCAGCCCGGCCGGGGACAAGTCGGGCGTCGCCGCATAACCCGCGCCCGCGCCGGCCCAGGCCGTCAGCATCGCGCCGCGCTCGCGCGTGCGCGAGAACGGCTGCGCGACGTCGTTGCGCACCGCATGTTCGTCGATCGTCTCGTCGACGATGCGCAGCGACCAGAAATCGGCATCGCTGCGCAACGCCTGCGCCGCGTGCACGGCTCGGGCGCCCGGCGCCCGGTTCTCGTCAATCATCGGTTCTCTCTTGCCTCTCCTGCGGGCCGCGCGCCGGCGCCAGCATGGACGACGCGAGCAGCGCCCGCGTATACGGATGGGACGGCGCGTGCAGCACGTCGAGCGTCTCGCCTTCCTCGACCACGCGCCCCGCCTTCATCACGATGACCCGGTGGGCCATCGCGCGCATCACCGCCAGATCGTGCGTGATGAACAGGTAGCTGAGTTTGTACTTCTTTTGCAGATTCGTCAGCAGATTCAACACCTGCTTCTGGATCGACACGTCGAGCGCGCTCGTCGGCTCGTCGAGCACCAGCAGTTCCGGCTCCACCGCCAGCGCCCGCGCGATCGCGATCCGCTGCCGCTGCCCGCCGGAAAACTCGTGCGGATAGCGCAGCATCGCCTCGGCCGGCAGCCCGACCTCCTGCAACAGCGCGGCAATCCGCGCCCGCCGCGCGTCGCCGCTCACCTGCGGCCGGTGCACGCCCAGCCCTTCGCCGACGATCTGCTCGACCGTCATGCGCGGCGAAAGCGAGCCGAACGGATCCTGGAACACCACCTGCATGCGCCCGTACAGCGTGCGGCGGCCCTGCGTCGTGCGCAGCGACGCCAGCGGCATGCCGTCGACCTCGATCCCGCCCGACGCCGGCCGCTGCAGGCCGAGCACCGCCGACGCGAGCGTCGATTTCCCCGAGCCCGACTCGCCGACGATCCCGAGCGTCTCGCCACGTTTGAGGCTCAGTTGCACGTCGTGCACGGCCCGGAACGTCGTCTTGCCGAGCACCGAACGCCAGCCCTTTGCCGCGATGCGATAGTCGACGGCCAGATGCTGCACGTCGAGGATCGTCTGCGCGCCCGCGGCAACCGGCTCGACCGCCCGTTGCGGCGCACTGTCGAGCAGCCGGCGCGTATACGGATGCTGCGGCGCCGCGAACAGTGCGGCGGTCGTGCTGGTCTCCACCAGCACGCCCTTCTCCATCACGGCCACGCGCTGCGCGAAGCGCCGCACGAGGTTCAGGTCGTGCGTGATCAGCAGCACGGCCATCCCCCGCGCGGCGGCCTCCTGCTCCTGCAGCTCGATCAGCAGGTCGACGATCTGCTGGCGCACCGTCACGTCGAGCGCGGTCGTCGGCTCGTCCGCGAGCAGCAGCCGCGGCCGGCACGCCAGCGCCATCGCGATCATCGCGCGTTGCCGCTGCCCGCCCGACAGCTGATGCGGGAAACTGTCGATGCGCCGCTCCGGCTCCGGAATCCCGGTGCGCCGCAGCAGCGCGATCCCGCGCTCGCGCGCGTCGCCCGGGCGCAGCCCCTCGTGCAGCCGCAGGCTCTCGGCGATCTGCTTGCCGATCGTATAGAGCGGATTGAGCGCCGTCATCGGCTCCTGGAACACCATCGCGATATCGGCACCGCGGATCCCGCGCATCTGCTGCTCGGTCTTCGCGAGCAGATCCTCGCCGTCGAACAGCATCCGCCCCGACAGCGTCGCCTGTTGCGCGAGCCGCAGGATCGACAGTGCGGTCACGCTCTTGCCCGACCCC
Source organism: Burkholderia puraquae (assembly GCF_002099195.1). GTDB lineage: Bacteria > Pseudomonadota > Gammaproteobacteria > Burkholderiales > Burkholderiaceae > Burkholderia > Burkholderia puraquae. The sequence continues at coordinate 325,953 of NZ_NBYX01000004.1, forward strand.
GACTCGCCGACGAGCGCCACGCGCTCGCCACGGCCGATCGACAGGCTCAGGTCCTGCACGGCCGCGCTCGCGCCGAAATGCGCGGAAAACCCGTCGATCTGCAGCAACGGTCTCGTCATCACCGCCCCCCGCCGAATGCCGAGCCGCGCGTGCGCGTGTCGAGCGCGTTGCGCAGCGCATCGCCCATGAACGTGAGCAGCAGCAGCGTCACCACCAGCGCCGCGAACGCGGCGATCGAGATCCACCACGCATCCAGGTTGTTCTTGCCCTCCTGCAACAGCTCGCCAAGGCTCGGTGCCGGCGGCGGCACGCCAAGGCCCAGGAAGTCGAGGCTCGTCAGCGACAGGATCGCCGCGCTCATCCGGAACGGCAGGAACGTGATCACCGGCGTGAGACTGTTCGGCAGCACGTGGCGCCACATGATCTGTGCGTTCGTCAGCCCCATCGTGCGCGCCGCTTTCACATAGTCGAGCGCGCGGTTGCGCAGGAATTCGGCGCGTACGTAGTCGGACAGCACGAGCCAGCCGAACATCGACAGCAGGATGAACAGCAGCCACAGCGACGGCGTGAAGATCGACGCGAAGATGATCAGCAGGTACAGGTCCGGCAGCGCGCTCCAGATCTCGATCAGGCGCTGCCCGACCAGGTCGGTGCGGCCGCCGTAGAAGCCTTGCAACGCGCCCGTCAGCACGCCGACCAGCACGCCCGATACGGTCAGCGCGAACGCCATCAGCACCGACAGCCGGAACCCGTACAGCAGCCGCGCGAGCACGTCGCGCCCGAACTGGTCGGTGCCGAGCCAGTTGTTCGACGACGGCGGCGCCGGATACGGCCGCGACGCGAAATAGTCGATCGTGTCGTAGCGATAGCGATTCGGCGGATAGATCGCGAAATTGCCGTGCGACTCGATCTTCGTGCGGATGTACGGGTCGAGGTAGTTCGTCATCGCAGGAAAGTCGCCGCCGAACGCGGTCTCCGGATAGTCCTTCGCGATCGGAAAGTAATAGTGTCCGTCGTAGCGCACGATCAGCGGCCGGTCGTTCGACAGCAGGTCCGCGCCCAGGCTGAGCGCGAACAGCGCCGTGAAGATCACGAGGCTCCAGTAGCCGAGCGGCTGCGCGCGAAAGCGCTGCCACGTGCGCCGCCACGGCGACGGCGAGGCCGCGCACGCGGCGCATGCCTGGTCAGTGGTCCAGGCGGTTGAACTGGATACGGGGGTCGACGAGGACATAGCAGATATCCGCGATGAGTTTGGTCAGCAGGCCGATCAGCGTGAACAGGAACAGCGAACCGAGTACGACCGGATAGTCGCGGCGGATCACCGAGTCGTACGACAGTTGCCCCATGCCGTCGAGCGAGAACAGCGTCTCGATCAGCAGGTTGCCGTTCAGGAACGCGCCGACGAACGCGGCCGGCAGCCCGGTGAGCAACGGGATCGCCGCGTTGCGCAGCACGTGCTTCCACAGCACGTCGCGCTCCGGCGCGCCCTTCGCGCGTGCGGTCAGCACGTACTGCCGGCCGATTTCCTCGAGGAACGTGTTCTTCGTCAGGATCGTGACGATCGCGAAATTGCCGATGACCGACGCCGTCACCGGCATCGCGATGTGCCACAGATAGTCGAGTGCCTTGCCGAACAGCGTCAGGTCGTCGAAGTTGTCCGACGTGAGCCCGCGCATCGGGAACACCTGCCAGAACGTGCCGCCGCCGAACAGCATCAGCAGCAGCACGCCGAGCACGAAGCCCGGCACCGCGTAGCCGGCCAGCACCAGCACGCTCGTCACGGTGTCGAACCGCGACCCGTTGCGCACCGCCTTCGCGATGCCGAGCGGCACCGATACCAGGTACGTGAGGATCACCGTCCACATCCCGAGCGTGATCGACACCGGCAGCTTCGAACGGATCACCGCCCACACGCTGCGGTGCGCGAAATAGGACTGGCCGAGATCGAACCTCGCATAGTTTTTCAGCATCAGCACGTAGCGCTCGAGTGGCGGCCGGTCGAAGCCGAACTGCTTGCGGATCTGCTCGATCTGCTGCGGATCGACGCCCTGGCTGCCGTGGTAGCCGCCGCCTCCGCCGCCCGCCTCCCCGCCGCGCGCGCTGCCGTGGCGCAACTGCGCGAGCACCTGTTCGACCGGGCCGCCCGGCACGAACTGCGTGACCGCGAACGTGATCGTCACCACCCCGATCAGCGTCGGGATCATCAGCAGCAATCGCCTGAGTATGTATGCCAGCATCGTCGTTCCCCTTCAGGCAGCCGGTGCGGGTTTCGCCGCCGGCCGCTTCACGTACCAGTAGTCGATGATCCAGTCCTCGTACTGATAGGAGTCCGGCACGATCGACGGGTGGCCGAGCGTCGCCTTGTATGCGATCCGAGCATTCGGCAGGTAGTACTGCGGGATCAGCGCGTACAAGTTGATCAGCACGCGATCGAGCGCGTGCGTGGCCGTCTCGAGATCGTCGAGCGTGTTGGCCGCGAGCGCCGCGCGGATCAGCGCATCGACGGCCTTCGACTTCACGCCCGGATAGTTCTCGGAGCCCGGCTGCGACGCGGCCGCGCTGCCGAAGCGGCGCGTCAGCTCCGCCCCCGGGATCGTCACCGGCAGGTAGATGTACGTCGTCATGTCGTACTCGAAGTTGTCGAGGCGCTTCAGGTAGACCGCGCTGTCGATCTCGCGCAGGAATGCGTGGATGCCGAGCATCGCGAGCGCCTGCGTGTACGGCAGGATCAGGCGGTCCATGCCGGGCTGGTCGTCGATGATCTCGATCGTCATCGGCGTGCCGTTCGCGTCGCGCAGCGCGCCGTCTCGGTAATGCCAGCCGGCCTGCGCGAGCAGGTCGCGCGCCTGCTTCAGGTTCGCGCGCAGCGAGTCGGGCGGCAGCGTCGACGGCTGCTGGACCATCGGGCCGAACACCTCGGGCGGCAGCGTCGAGCGGAACGGCTCGAGCAGCGCGAGCTCCTTCTCGCTCGGCATGCCGGATGCCGCGAACGGGCTCGCCTCCCAGAAACTGTGGGTCCGGCGGTATTGCCCGTAGAACATCATCCGGCTCATCCAGTCGAAATCGAACGCCAGCGCGAGCGCGTGCCGCACCCGCACGTCCCGGAACATCGGCCTGCGCATGTTCATCAGGAAGCCCTGCATCTGCGCGGGGCCGTCGGGAAACTCGCCGCGCTTCAGCATGCCGTTGCGAAAATTCTTGCCGACGTACTTGCGCGCCCATTGCGTCGCGCTGTATTCCATGCGCGCGTCGATGTCGCCGGCCTTGAATGCCTCGAGCGCGGTGTACTGGTCCAGGTACAGCTTGAACGACACGTGCGCGAAGCGGAACATGCCGCGTCGCGACGGCAGGTTCGCCGCCCAGTAATGCGGGTTGCGCACGTAGCTGATCTGCTTGTCGTTCTTGCGCTGGTCGATCAGGTATGCGCCGCTCGCGATCGGCGGCACGTTCGCGATCTGGTCGAACGGCGGTCGCGTGCCGTCCGGGCGCTGCCCCCACTTCGGCGAGAACACCGGCAGGTCGCCCGCGATCAGTGCGGCGTCGCGCTCCGCGTGCTTGAACTCGAAGCGCACCGTGTGGCCGTCGACGATCACCGCGCGCCGGATGATCGAGAACTGCGCGTTGTACAGCGGCGAGGCCTGCGGGCTCGTCAGCGTGTCGAACGAATATTTGACGTCGGCCGCGGTGATCGGGTCGCCGTTCGAGAAGCGTGCGGCCGGGTTGAGGCGGAACGTCGCCGACAGCCCGTCGGGCGCGACGTCGACGTCGTCGGCGATCAGCGCGTATTCGGATGCGAGCTCGTCCCAGCTGCGCTGCATCAGCGTGTCGAACATCAGGTTCTTGATGTCCGGTGCGGGCGCGCCGCGCACGAGGAACGGGTTCAGCGAATCGTAGCTCTGCGCTTCGTCGTAGTTTTCGAAATCGAGCGTGCCGCTGTCCGGCGCATCCGCATTCGCGTAATCGAAATGCGTGAAGCCCGGCGGATACTTCGGATGGTCGTATTGCGAGATCGCCGGCACGGCGAGCGCGGCCTGCGGCATGACACCGCCCGACACGAGCCACGCAGCGCACGCGAGCAGCGCGGCACGCATGGCAACGCGCATTCGCGCGTGCATGCGCTTCAGGTGCGAGTGGCGCGGCACGCGTGCCCGTCGCCCATTCAACAGTCTCATGGTCGGTCTGTCCGGAAGCGTGCGGGCGCGATGCCGGCGCACGGTCGATGCCTGTGCGGGACGCCGCATGCCGGCCGTGTCCCGCGGATGATTCGTACTATTCACGATTGGATAAGCTGCGCCGCTGCGCGTCCCGGTTGCGGGCCGGCGTGGCACCAGGCGAAAAAAGGCCGCTCCAAAATGGGGGTAGTGGACGTGGAGCGGCCGGTCTAAAGCCCTTCAGTGCGTCGCGATCACCCTCAGAACTTGTACGTCGCGCCGATCTGCGCGAACCGGCCGATGTACGAATACACCGACGTGTCGTACCCGCTCTGGCTCAGCGTGCCGTTCGCGAAGATCGGGTCGTACGGCGGCGTGCGGTTGAAGAGGTTGTCGATGCCGCCGTAGATCGTCCAGTTCTTGAAGCCCGTGTACGTCACCATCAGGTTGAACTGGCTGTACGACCCGACCTTGCTCGGCTCGGGCATCAGGTTCTGCGCGTACGGGCCCGTGAACTGCCACGTCAGCGCCGCATCGAACTTCCGGTAGTTCCAGTCCAGCGTCGTGTTGCCGCGCCAGCGCGGGAAGCTGCCGCCGAACGGCTGCGTGATCGTGAAGTTGTTGCCCGCGCCGTTGACCGGCGCGGCGCCCGGGAAGCCGATCTTGTAGCTGTTGACGTAAGCCCAGTCGCCCGACAGCGTAATCGTGCCCCAGCCCTTCAGCGGCAGGCCCTGGCGGAACGTGCCTTCGAAGCCGTTCGTGTCGAGGTAGCCGAGGTTCTGGTACGGAATCACCTTGTACAGCAGCTGGCCGGTCGCCGGGTCGGTCACGACCTGCGACGGCTTGCCCTGGCCGATCACATTGTCGATGCGGATCTTGTACCAGTCGAAGCCGAGGTCGGTGTAACGGCTCGGCGAGACCTGGAAGCCGATATTGAGGTTGCGCGTGCGTTCCGGCGCGAGGTTCGGGTTGCCGACGGTGATCGACGTGTAGTTCTGGCCGGTGGTCGGATCGACCTGGATGCCGAGCGTCTGCGACTTGCTGTCCTCGACGAAGGTCGGCGCGCGGAAGCCGCGGTTGTACGACGTATATAATGTGAGCGCCTTGATCGGCTGGTACCGCAACGCGAAGCGCGGCGAGAAAGCGCCGCCCACGTCGGTGTAGTGATCGTAGCGGCCTGCCTGGCTGAACGTCAGGTTCTCGATGATCGGTATGTTGATCTGGTAATAGATGGCCGCGACGTTGCGCTGGCCATCCACTGTCTCGAGGTCCGGTGTGATGACGGCCCCGCTCAGGTACTCGGAACCCGGCGTCAGCGTTTCGCTCTGGTGCGTGAACTGCGCGCCGAAGCCGATGCCGACGTCGCCGGCCGGCAGATGGAACAGGTTCGGCGTCGACAGCGTCGCATCGATCGTGTCGAGCTTCGAGATGCCGAGGTTGTTCGCTTCCTGGAACAGCCCGTTGAACGCGTTCGGCGTCGCGGCCGGGTTCGCGAAATTCAGCGTGCCGTTCTGGTAGATGTTGTTCAGCGCATTCACGTTCAGCTGGTTCGTGAACACGTTCGACACCGTGCTCTGCGAGTGGCTGACCGACGTCGCCCAGTCCCAGTCGCCGTACGGCAGCGTGAACGAGCCCTTGATGCCGGCGGCCGCCCGCCAGTAGTTGGCCCAGGTCTTTTGCGCGACCGTGTTCGGAAACGCATAGGTGAGCGGCGTGGCCGCGCCCGTCGTGTTGTACGGGTTGCTGGTCGGTACCGTGTAGTTGAACGGCGACAGCAGCTTCGTCTGCGGATTCCAGACGAGCGCCGGGTTCTGCGAGTTGCCGATCACGTTGTTCCACAGGCCGTCGTTGGTCGTGGTCGTGTTGTAGCTCTCGAGGAAATCCGCGAATGCGGTCGTCTTGTCGTCGATCTTGAAGTCACCATGGAGCTTCGCGTTCAGGCGCTCGGTCATCGGCAGGATCGACGTGCTTTCCGCCGTGTTGTACCCGCAGATGGTGCCCGGCAACCCGGCCGACAGCGAATTCGACGCGGCCGGATGAACCGAGCCACCGAACGGGCAGCCGCCGTTCAGCGCCTGCGCACTGCCGTCGGGCATGTTCCAGTAGGACGGCGCGAGCAGCGAGAAGCCGCCCGGCTTGCCCGTGAAGTCCTGGTTGCGCGTGGAGTCACGGTCGGCCAGCGTGAAGCCGTTCGACTTGTAGTAGCTGAGCGCGGCCGTCACGTTGAAGCGGTCGGCGTTCAGGTCGCCGAAGCCGCCGAGCACGCCGAACTTCATCGTGCCGTCGCCGTTGCCGGCGTTGATCGCGCTGCCGAGGCTGCCGTCGAGCTGCAGGCCGCGGAAATTGTGTTTCGTGATGATGTTGACGACACCGCCGATCGCGTCCGAACCGTACTGCGACACGGCGCCCGTCTTCACGATTTCGATCCGCTCGATGTCGTTGAGCGGGATCGTGTTGAGGTCGAAGAACGAATCGACGCTGTTCGAGAAGAATGCGTACGGTGCGACACGCTGGCCGTCGACCAACACGAGCGTGTACTTCTCCGAGAGGCCGCGCAGTGCAATGCCGGCCGCGCCGGCCGCGAAGTTGCCCGATTGCCCTTCGCCCCAGCTGTTCGCCGAGTTGGCTGCCGCGTCGCGCAGGAAGTCGGCGACGGTCACCGCGCCGCTGGCCTGGATTTCCTTCGGCGTGATCGTCTGCACCTGCTGGAAGCCGGTCTTGTCGGCCTGCCGGATCAGCGAACCCGTTACTTCGAACCGCTTGATCTGCGCGACCTTGCCCTGCCCGTCCGCACCGGGTACGGCAGGCGTCGCCTCGGCTGCCGCGCCGGCCGACGCATCGGGCGCTGCGGTGCTCGCGGCAGCGGCGGCACCCGATGTGCCGCCCGCCTGTGCAACGGTCACGGGCGTGCCGCTCGCGACCGCATCCGCGATCGCGACGGCGCCCGGCGCCGGCTGGCTCTGGGCGAACGCCGGCGGCGCCAGTGCGGCCGTCAGCGCCAGTTCCGCCCAGACTATCCTCTTGATGGCCAACGCCAAAACGCTCTGCTTCATCTTGTTCCCTCTCGCTCGTAGTAAGACCCCACCTGCTGTGCGCCGGAACCTTGTGAATTCCTTGCGCGTCCTGGGTGCCCGTGTACCGGAACCCGCGATTGCCACGCTTTCGACTGCCACGACTCGAACGGATCGGCCTCGGGGCACCCGCACCATCCAGCGTCACCGTCGTTTTCTATTTTGTTTCGACATGCTAAACACCTACATTGAGCGCATTGCTTGCTTCTTCCCGATTCGACGAGCAGCGGGTTGCGTACAACGCGAACCTGTATGCGCGCCGTGCTGCGCACCCCCTGCCTTCGATCGGGTACTTCTCCTTCGTGCCGGCCGCCCTCGCTAGAACAGCCTGGGCGTGCCGACCCAGACGATCACCGCCTCTTCGTCGGCCGTGTTGCGCCACGCATGCGGCATCGTCGATTCGTAATGCGCGGTATCGCCCTCGTTCAGCGTGAACGTGCAATCCTCGAGCGTCAGCGCCACCTGCCCGCGCAACACGTAGACGAACTCCTCGCCCGCATGCGTCGTCATCTCGGAAGGCAACTGCCCCGCCGGCATCCGGACGAGAATCGCATCGAGCTTGCGGCCGTCCACTAGATTCGTCAGCCTCGCGAACCGGCTGGCCGAGTTCGTGAACTGGAAATACTGCAGCGCGTTGCCGCGGCATACCGAACGCGCTTCCGTCGGCGTGTCGATGAAGTACTGCATCGTCACGCCCAGCGCCTTTGCGATCCGGACCAGCGACGTGATCGACGGCGTCGCCCGCCCGCGCTCGACCTGCGACAGGAACGGCTTCGAAATGCCGGCGATCGTCGACGTTTCGTCGAGCGTGAGTTTCAGGCGCTGGCGCAGCGCCCGTATCTTGTTGCCTAGCGACACGGCGACGAGCACCGACTCATCAGGGGGCAAAACCATGGAAAGACGGACCCTCGCAGTCGAAATCGGTTTGATGTCGTCAAGCCTCGACCGATGCCGTAACGCGACCGGCCCGGCGCGATACCCCGCTGCACGCTGTCGCGGCGTGCAAGCCACGCGCGGCGCGGCACGGTACCCGCGTCGCGCGGCCACGCAGCCCTCACGCATTTCATTCGGTTTACTAATTAACAAGGCCACCCCTTTCCATCGTCTGACCTGCCCGTCGCGCCTCGGTACCATCGCGGCGGCACACCGCTTGCCGACCGCGCCCGCGCTGCGCGCCGTCGCACCTTTCCGTGGCGTTACCGGGATGCCACCACCGTCCAGAGCCGTGCCAGGTCACCGGAACCGTCGGTCCCCTTGACCGTGCGCAGCACCTGGACCGCGCGCGCCTTCTGGCCTGCTACGTAATACGCCTCGCCGAGCCGCAGCCGTGCCGCATCGGGATGCTCGAGCCCGCCCTTCGCGATCGCCTGCTCCATCATCGGCAGCCCCTGCTGCGCATGGCCCTCGAAGACGAGGTTCATGCCGGCGTCGATCGGTGCCGCCGGCGTCGCGGTGTCGCCGCCCGGTTGCGCGCGCTTTGCGGCGAGCGCCTGCAGCCGCTTCTCGCGATCCGCCTGCGCGTCCTTGCCGAGTACACCGGACGCGAACCCCTGGTCGATCACCTGCTTGCCTTCGGCGGGCGACCCCGCAACCAGTGCGAGCTGCGTCATCTCCATGTACGCGTTGGCGGTCGCGAGCGAGCCCGTCGCCCGGCGCAAACGGTAGATGTCGAGGTCGAGCGACGGCAGATACCCTGGATTGCCGCGAATGGCCGTGACCATTTCGTCCCAGTACGCGGGGCTCGGGTGGTAGGCCACCAGCAGCCCGAGCGCGCTGCGGTACGCGTTGCCGTCCTTCACTTTCTGCGCACAGGTCGCAAGCATCTGCAACTGTCCTTCATCCGGTGCGTGCCCGCCATTCGCCTGCGCGTCGGTACTCGCTTTCAACTGGCTCACGAGCGGTGCGCAATCGTTCGACAGGTAGTACGACTGCGTGAGCAGCGTGCGCATTTCCGGATCCGAGCCGCCTGTCTTCAGGTAGCGCTGTGCAATCCGGATCGCCAGCGGGTAGTTCTTCTGCTGGAAGTAGATGCCGGCCAGCGCTGCCGTCGTCCGCTGCTCGTCCTCGCCCGACAGCCGCCCCGAGTTCAGCACCGTTTCGTAGGCCTGCGCGGCCGTGCCTGAGTCACCGGCCGCCATCGCTGCCGCGCCGCGCATCTCTTCCACCACGGTGGTTTCGTACGGCGTCCGGTTCGGCACGGCGGCCGCCTGGGCGATCTTGCCCAGCGCGTCGCGATACTTGTGCGCCCGGTACAGTTCCTGTGCGGCCGCCAACGGTTTCGCCACGTCCGGCCGCAGTGCGTCCGCCGGCAACGCCGGGCGTCCGAGCATGCCGGCCGCACCGAGCGCCGTCACCGCCATCATCCGTTTCCATCGTCGCTGGTTCATCGGCTCGTCCGTGTCGTCATTGCATGAACTGTTCGTTACCGATCAGGCCGATCTTGGTCGCGCCCACGCGTTGCGCGGACGCGAGTATGGCGGCCACGTCCTTGTACGGCACCAGCTTGTTGGGGCGCAGATGGATCTCCGCCTGCACGGGTTCCGCCGCCACCTGGGTCAGTTTCGCCTCGAGCGCCGAACGGTCCGGCACCGGCGCACCGTTCCACGTCGTCGTGCCGTCGAAGTCGATGTCGATCTGCACGATTTCCGGCGGCGTGGCCGGCGGCGGCGGATTACCCACCGGCAGGTCCATCTTCACCGAATGCATCTGAATCGGGATCGTGATGATCAGCATGATCAGCAACACCAGCATCACGTCGATCAGCGGCGTGGTGTTGATATCGACCATCACTTCCGGTTCGGCGTTGCTCCCGCCCGAAGGCACATTCATTCCCATCGTCGACTCCTGTCGATCCACGTTAGCGCTTTAGCGCTTACGCTGGTCCCATGCTTCGCGGTCGATCCACGTTAGCGCTTCAGCACTTACGTGGATCCCATGCTTTGCGGCCGACCAGCGCCAACGCATCAGCACTTACACCGATCCCAAGCCTCTCGCTCGGCCAGCGTCAGCGCTTCATCACTTCCCGCCAGCCCCCTGTTCCACCACGATTCCCTTGCACGACTATCCACCGCGCGCAGGCGGCTCCGTAATGAACGACAGTTTCGCGATCCCCGCGCGCTCGCACATCGTGACCACCCGGCCGATGAACTCGTAGCGCGTGTTCTGGTCACCCCGCACGTGGACGCTTGGCTGCGGCTGCTGCTGCGACACGTCCTTCAGCTTCGCGAGCAGCGTCTGTGCATCCACCCGTTGCTCGCCCCAGAAGAAATCGCCGTCGCGGTTCACCGCGATCTCGATGCTCTTCGGCGTCGTCTGCAGCGGCTGCACCGTCTCCTTCGGCAACTGAAGCTGGATCGTGTGCGTCACGACCGGAATCGTGATCAGGAAGATGATCAGCAACACCAGCATCACGTCGACGAGCGGCGTCGTGTTGATGTTGGCGATCACCTCGTCGCTCTCGTCCTGCCCGACGTTCATGGCCATCGCGCGCCTCCGTCAGCCGATCAGTTCGCAAGCGACGCGGCGGCCGGCGCCGACGACGCGCGCACCGGCCGCCGATTGCCGGCCAGCAGCACCGTGTGCAGTTGCGCGCCGAAGTTGCGGACCCGCTCCATCACCGACTTGTTGCGCCGGACCAGGAAGTTGTAGCCGAGCACCGCCGGCACCGCGACGGCGAGGCCGATCGCGGTCATGATGAGCGCCTCGCCCACCGGGCCCGCGACCTTGTCGATCGATGCCTGGCCGGCGATACCGATGGCCGTCAGCGCGTGATAAATCCCCCAGACCGTGCCGAACAGCCCGACGAACGGCGCCGTGGAGCCCACCGTGGCCAGGAATGCGAGCCCGTCCTGCATCCGGTTCGACACGTTCGTGATCGAGCGCTCGACCGATACGTCGATCCACGTGTTGCGGTCCACCGCTTCCAGCAGCGCGTCTTCATGGTGCTCGCCGGCTTCGATCGCCGTTTCGGCGATGAACCGGAACGGCGACGCCTCGTCGAGCAATTTGGCACCCTCGGCCAGCGACGGCGCGCTCCAGAGCTGCGCGTCCGCCAGTTTCGCGCGGCGATTCGCGCGCAACTGCTCCAGGAACTTCGTGATCATGATGTACCAGCTTCCCATCGACATGATCACCAGCAGGATCAGCACGAAACGGGCGACGAAGTCGCCGTTCTTCCATAGCGCGCCGAGCCCGTACGGATTCTCGACCGCTTCCGTCGTGGCCGGTGCGGGCGGCGGAGCCGGCTCGGCGGCGGCCGGAGCCTGGGCCGGGGCGGCCGACGGCGCCGCGGACTGCGCCGATGTGCCGGCCGCGCCGCTTGCCTGCGCGTGGGCGAGCTGCGGCGCAACGAACCCGTCGATTGCGGCGACGGACATCAGGATGCTTGCCGCCAGCGCGGCCAGTGAACGCTTCGTCATACCCCACTCCAGTTATTTCGGTGAACTTATTACACCAGTTCGAGATGGTTTTCCCCGGCCCGGTTCGCGCCGGGCCGCCCACTGCATCAATTCAGATTGAACGAGAACGGTACCTGGACCCGCACCGACTGGCCCTGCGCGACGCACTTGAATCGCTTCACGGTGTTGTAGGCAGCGCGATCGAGGATCGGGTCCGCCGACTGCGCCACGCGCTCGTTCGTGATGTTCCCTTCCGCATCCACGACGAATTCGATCGTCACGTCGCCCGTGATGTTGTTTTCCTGCGCCTCCTTCGGATACTGGATCGACGCGCGAAGCGTGTCCGAATTCGGGCAGACGACACCCACGTCATGGCTGACGGGCTTGGCCGGCGCCGGCGGTGCCACGACCGGCGCCTGCACGGCCGGCGCGGACGGTACCGGGGCCGACTGGTGCGTGATCGTCGCCTGCGGCGGCGCCTGCACCGGCACTTCCGGCGGCGGGACGAACGGCGGCGGCGGCGGCGCGAATTTCGGCGGCGGGAGTTTGACCACGGGCATCGGCGGCGGCGGCGGCGGCTTGACCGGCTCGATGATGCGGGTTTCGATCGGGTGCTGGATCACCTGCACGACTTTCGTCGCAAGGCCATTGAGCAGCGCGTAGATCAGCACGGCATGCAGCACCAGGACAACCCCGATGCCGCCGAACCGGCGTACCGGATTCTGTTGCTTCTTGCCGAACTCTCGCGGGCGGCCCAGCGTAGCCAGTCCGCTGTTCGACGTAGCCAGACGTTCTTCGACTTTCATGCCCACCATCCATCCCCCAAGCGATTCGCCCAGTTTCGGATTGCTGCCGGCGGTGAAGCCAGGTCGGCATCGCCACCGCATCAACCCGAATATTTCAATTCAAATTCAATTAGCAATCCAAATTGAAAGAATTCAATTCGAATTCCAATTCGTTCGTTTTCAAGGAATCGTTCCGGCCGGCGCGGCCCGGAGTATCACCGGGAAACCACGCGCCTGCACGGTCAGGCAATTGTCAGCTGAGCGGGTGGCACCTTACACTTCGTAGACGATTCGCCGTTCGTTACACGGTGATGTCATCGGCGCCGCTCACTTGGGTGCAGAAGATAGCAAGGAAAAAATTTTGACGTCAAACTTTATTTGATGCCCGAATACAAAGTTTGGAGGGGTTATTCAAATAATATTCCGGTAAGCACAAATCAAACTTTTATTATTGGAACGGTAATTGAATTGTATGGATATATGCAAAACCGGATATTGGGCTGCTTCAGCATAAATATCGGCGTATTTCGTGCGCTGCACCAAAACAGGTCACTCGGGAAGCGACCCGCAGGATGCGTCCCCTCGCCTCGTCAACGCCTGCATCGGTCGCGCGATGCGCTGATCGACCGCCTCGAACTGGTGGACATCGCCGTCTCAAAGCGCCCAACGCACCGTCGATACCCGAACAGTTAATCCGGAATACGATGCAAATTCAAGGCCGTCTCGCCGATCCGAATACCAGGATAAATATTTCGCATATCGAATTAACTATCCGACGGCCTACCCCTTGACACTGCACACAACCCTGTCACGCATGCACCGACAGGTGCCCGTGCACCGCGTGCGTCATGAATGCATGCCCTGCATCTTGTGCGAGAAATGCGCGCGCTCGGCCGTCTCCATCAGCGTCAGGAATTCATCCTGCATCATGTGGATCAGTGCTTCGTGGTCGCCGGCCTCGAAATAGACTTCCGGCTGCTGCGCGAGACGTTCCTCGAGAAACGTCTTCATCCCGTACGCCATGCACACCGGCGGCAACGCGCCCATGTCGCAATCCTTGAACAGCTCGCGCAGTTCGACTTCCCGGGCGAGCACGAGATGGCGCCCCGTCTTCACCCAGAGATCCGACAGGCGCACGGCGTGCGTGGTCGGCAATACGGCGGCGACGTAGCCTTCGTCGTCTTCGAGGAGCACGGTTTTCGCGAGGCGATCGCCGGGAATGTGCGCGGCGGCGGCCGTCTCCATGCTTGTATGGCTATAGGGGTGGTACACCACTTCGTACCGCGATGACTTCTGGCGCAGGCAATCCTGCAGGGTGGCTGACACAGGCATGGCACACCTCGTCTGGGCGAATCGGGCGAACGGCGTTCGCACCGGATTCGTTCAGCATAGGTCGCATTCGGTCGGATGGAAATCCTCACCTCTCCCGCGCCTCATCCGAGCTCAGCTCCCGGGTCCAGCCCCCGGGTCCAGTCCCTTTTCGCGTAGCCATTCCCGATTGAAAAGCCGCGTGCGATAGATGTCTCCACGGTCGCACAGCAAGGTCACGATTGTGTGCCCCGGCCCCATCCGGCGGGCCAGCCAGGCCGCCGCCGCGACGTTGATGCCGCTCGATCCGCCGACGTACAGCCCTTCCTCGCGCAGCAGCCGGTAGACCATCGTCACGCACTGCTGATCGTCGATCCGCACGGCGTCGTCGATCGGCGTGCCCGCAAGGTTCTCGGTGACGCGCGTCGACCCGATGCCTTCGGTGATCGAGCTGCCTTCCGCGCCGAGGTCACCCGTTTTCACGTAACCATAGAGCCCGCTGCCGTGCGGATCGGCCAGCACGATCCGGACGTCCGGATTCTGCTCTTTCAGATAACGGCTCACGCCCGCCAGCGTGCCGCCCGTGCCGGTCGCGCAGACGAACGCATCGATCGTGCCCGCCGTATCGCGCCAGATCTCGGGCCCGGTCGTCTCGTAGTGCGCCTGACGATTGACGACGTTGTCGAACTGATTGGCCCACACGGCGTCGTCGAGTTCGTCCGCGAGCCGTCCGGCAATCTTCTGATAGTTGTTCGGGTCACGGTAGGGTGCCGCCGGCACCGGACGCACCTCGGCGCCGAGCGTGCGCAGGATCGCCAGCTTGTCCGGCGATTGCGTGTCGGGAATCACGATCACGCAGCGATAGCCGCGCGCCGCGCAGATATGCGCCAAACCGATGCCGGTGTTGCCCGCCGTGCCCTCGACGACGGTGCCGCCCGGCTTCAGCACACCACGCCGCTCGGCGTCGCGGATGATGTAGAGTGCCGCGCGATCCTTCACCGACCCGCCCGGATTCATGAATTCCGCCTTGCCCAGGATCTCGCAGCCCGTCTCTGCGCTGAGCTTCGTCAGGCGAATCAGCGGCGTACGCCCCACGCAGTCGACGAAACCTTGTCGCACGTCCATGACTCCCTCCGTTGCCTTCGCGCGGCACGCGTGCCCCACACAACGAAGGATAGGCCGCCCTCGCGCCTTTCGTCGCCGGCCGCCACGTATTAAGCTTGAAGAGCCCATTGCGGCGGACGCGCCGCATCGCGAGACGAGGTCCGCCATGCTGCAACTGCACACCGTTGCCGTCGACAAGCCCGAGACCGTGAACTTCATCCTCGGCCAGTCGCATTTCATCAAGTCCGTCGAGGACATCCACGAGGCGCTGGTCGGCACCGTGCCCGGCATCCGCTTCGGGCTCGCATTCTGCGAGGCGTCGGGCAAGCGGCTGGTGCGGCACTCAGGCACCGATGCGGCGCTCGTCGAACTTGCCTGCCGCAACGCCAGCGCGATTGGCGCCGGTCACGCGTTCATCGTGTTCCTCGGCGACGGGTTCTATCCGGTCAACGTGCTCAATGCGATCAAGGCCGTGCCGGAGGTCTGCCGGATCTATTGCGCGACCGCGAACCCGACCGACGTGATCGTCGCGGAAACCGCGCAAGGACGCGGGATCGTCGGCGTCGTCGACGGCTTCGCGCCGCTCGGCATCGAAAATGACGACGACGTCCGCTGGCGCAAGGACCTGCTGCGCACGATCGGCTACAAGGCGTAGGGACGGGCCCGCCGGGTGTGGCCTGTAGACCAGGCTGCATCGAAACCGCGTCGCGGCCGGGATTTTAGCGCGGATGGCACTCAGACCGTTAGTTGCGTTTATGAGTGCGGGCGCACCTCGTTCGTGTCGTGCCGCTACCGTCCGCCTGCCCTATACTGGCTGCAGCAGACTGACGGCCGCGCCGTCGCGCCGGCCGCCGCGATTCCTTCCGGAGCGACCATGCATTACCAGCTGATCTACGAACTCGTCGACGATTACCTCGCCCGGCGCGAAGCGTTCCGCGCCGAACACCTCGCGCTCGCGCAGGCCGCGACCGAGCGCGGCGAACTCGTGCTTGCCGGCGCGCTGCAGGAGCCGGCCGACCAGGCCGTGCTCGTGTTCGAAGGCGATTCGCCGGAAGCGGCCGAGTCGTTCGCGCGTGCCGATCCGTACGTGCAGAACGGCCTCGTGACATCCTGGCGCGTGCGGCCGTGGCGCGTCGTGGTCGGCAAGCACGCGCCGCCCCGCGCGTGAAGCAAGGCTACAGCCACCCTGCCCGCTTGAAGCGCCACCACAACCCGAAGTCGGCGGCGACCATCACCGCGATGCAACCGTAGAAGCCGTATTTCAGGTGCAGTTCGGGCATGTTCGCGAAGTTCATTCCGTAAATGCCGGCGATCATCGTCGGTATGGCAAACAGCGCGGCGAACGAGCCGAGCCGCTTCGTCACCTCGTTCTCGGCCAGCGAGATCATCCCGAGGTTGACCTGGATCGCCGTGACCACCATCTCGCGCCGCCCTTCGATCGTCTTCACGATCCGCTGCAGATGGTCGTACACGTCGCGAAAGTACGGCTCCATGCCGCTGCAGACTTGCGGAATGCGCCCGCCGGTGAGCTTCGCGAGCGGCTCGATCAGTGGCGCCGTGTGCTGGTACAGCATCACGAGCCGGCGCTTCAGCGAATAGAGATCCTCGATGATCGCGCGCGACGATGCGGGCGTCGCTTTCGCGAAGATGCGGTCCTCGAGTTCCTCGAGTTCGGCGCCGAGCGTTTCGAGGATCGGGAAATAGCGGTCGACGACCTGGTCCATCAGCGCGTAGAACACGAATGCCGAGCCTTCCCGGAGCAGATGCGGCTCGCGCTCGCAGCGCTTGCGCACGTCGCGAAAATCCTGCTCGGTATGGTTGCGGATCGACAGCACGTAGTTCGGGCCGATGAACACGTTCAACTCGCCGACATTGAATTCACCGTCGTCGTCCAGCTCGACCGTATGCAGCACCGCGAACAGCGAATCGCCGTACTCCTCGATCTTCGGCCGCTGATGCCCCTTGCGGGCATCCTCGAGCGCCAGTTCGTGCAGCCCGAACTCCTCGCCCATCAGGTCGAGTTCGGCGGGCGTCGGATCCTTCAGCGCGACCCACACGAAGCATTCGGGCTTCGACACGTAGTCGCTGATGGCGTCGATATCGATATCGGCCAGCTTGCGGCCGTCCTGGTATGCAGCACAATTGATCAGCATGGTGTCCGTGACGTTGCGGTTTGCGCATCAGTTTACCGGTTTGCTGCGCCGGCGGCCCGGCTTGCGCGGCACGGCGATATTGGTCATGATCGGGCTGCGTGCGCCGCAGCATGCGCACCAGGACTTCGGTACACACGCCGCACGGCCGTGCGGCCCAACCGTCAAGGAGACACACCCATGTGGTATTTCTCGTGGATACTCGGCATCGGCGTGGCGCTCGGCTTCGGCATCATCAACGCGATGTGGCTGGAAGCGGAAGTGTTCTCGCGCGGCGACAAGCGCAATGGTGCGTCGAGCCCGCAGCCGGGAGGCAAGGTTTCGTGACGCACCTGGTGTTCTTCTGCGGTCACGCCGGCACCGGCAAGACCACGCTCGCGAAGCGGCTCATCGGGCCGCTGATGCGCGCGACCGGCGAGGCCTTCTGCCTGCTCGACAAGGACACGCTGTACGGCCACTACAGTTCGGCCGCGATGGGCGCGCTCACCGAGGATCCAAACGACCGAGACAGCCCGCTCTACCTGAAGCACCTGCGCGATCCCGAATACCAGGGCCTGCTCGACACGGCCCGTGAAAATCTCGCGCTCGGCATCGGCGCGCTCGTCGTCGGCCCGCTGTCGCGCGAAGTGCGCGATCGTCGCATTCTCGACCGCGCCTGGCTCGGCATCGCGCCCGACGTCACGTTGACGGTCGTCTGGGTCCACACGTCGGAAGAGGTCGCGCACCAGCGGATCGTCGCGCGCGGCAACCCAAACGATGCATACAAGCTCGCGCACTGGGACGAATACCGGCAGCGCCGCTTCGTGCCGACCGGCCACGAATGCGACGGCATCGTGATGTTCGACAACACCGCGCCCTCCGATGCCGACGTCAATGCGCTGCTGTACCGCATCGCACCGCCTCCGCCTGCAGCCACGCTCGTCCCGCCGCTGCCGGCCTGACCGGCCCCCTTCTTCGCTCCCCGAAAAAAACAACGCCGGAAGCGCTGCTGCGCTTCCGGCGTCGTACGGCCCTCGTGCCTGAGGCTGGCGGACGGTCAGGCCACCGCGTGCACGCGCTCCATCGTGCCGCCTTCGTACAGCTTGCCGAAGCGGTTCGACAGGAACGCCTTCAGCGACACCTTTTCCTGCGGGATGAAACCGCTCTGCGGCAGTTTCTTCTCGCGGAACAGATCCAGCACCGCGCACATCGCGCCGGCCGTCGTGATCTGGATCGCGCTCATGTGCATCCCGCACACGTCCTTCGCGAAGATCTTGCGCGTGAACACGTCCTGCACCAGCTGGCCGTCCTTCACGCCCGTCACCGTGATGAACACGAGCACGACGTCCTGCTTCGTCGACGGCACCGCGCGGCGCATGATCGACTTCAGCGTGTCGCGGTCGGTCGACAGGCGCAGGTCCTCGAGCAGGAACTGCACGAGATCGCGGTGGCCCGGGTAGCGCACCGACTTGTAATCGAGCGTCTCGACCTTGCCCGACAGCGTCTCGCACAGCGTGCCCAGGCCGCCCGACGTGTTGAACGCTTCGTATTCGGTACCGTCGAGCGAGAAGTGCTCGAGGCCTTCGAGCGGCTGCACCCACTGCTTGCGGCCGTCGCGGATCGCTTCGCACGGCTGGCAGTATTCGTTGATCAGGCCGTCGACGCTCCACGTCAGGTTGTACTTCAGCGCGTTGGTCGGATACTCGGGCAGCGCGCCGACGCGCATCTTCACGTCGCGCACTTCGCTGAAGCCGTTCACCAGTTCATGGGCGGCGAGACCGATGAAGCCCGGTGCGAGGCCGCACTGCGGCATGAACGCACGGTCGGAGCCGTCGGCCAGTTCGCGGATCGCGTGGGTTGCGCGCACGTCTTCGGTCAGGTCGAAGTAGTGAACGCCGGCAGCCTTCGCGGCGGCGGCGACGTTGACCGCGAGGTAATAAGGCAGTGCGTTGACGAGCGCATCGAAGCCCTTCACGGCTTCGCGAATCGCGTTCGCGTCGGCCGAATCGACCCGTTGCGTCGCGATGCCTTCGCGCGACAGCTTCGCGAGCGCATCCGCATCGCGGTCGAACGCGACGACTTCGTAGTCGCCCGTTTCACGCAGCATGTGAGCAATGGTGTGGCCGATCAGACCTGCGCCGACGATGGCGATTTTCATGCGCTTATCTCCTGATGATGGGTTGGTGTTGTGTACGGCGTCGAGCCATGAACACAGTTTAGGGACGCGCAAAATCAGTTCCAAGACGAAGAATGATGCGAAACGACTGATAGTTTCGACGTTTTGACCACGCACTTCGTCTAAACGTCCAAATCATCTAAAAAACGCATATAGGCGTTGGCTCGAACACGCTGCCTCGGGCGGCGTTCCCGAGGGCAAACGGGAAGACGAGCGGCAACGCGCACCGCATGCGCGCCGTACGCGACGCGCGGCGCGTCGGTCGAAGCGAATGAGCAGGGAAATACAGCAGAGAGGCGTCGGACGACGCGGAGGAGCTGCCGTCCGTGTCCGCGCCGGTCATGAAACGCATCGGTGCCGGGCACGAACAAGCGACCCGCGTGCTTGCGACGAGCGCAAGACGCGGCATGCGTGAAGGGCAGAAAACCTGTACAGCGAGTGCGCCGCGCTTGAACGTCAGCCGCCGATCGTCCCGCGATCGATCTTGCGCGACAGGATGATCGACGTCGTCGTGCGTTCCACGCCTTCGAGCGTGCCGATCTGGTCGAGCAGGTCGTTGAGCCGTTCGGGCGAATCGGCGCGCAGCCATGCGACGTAGTCGTACTCGCCGCTCACCGCGCACAGCAGTTGCACTTCGGGCATCCGGTCGAGCTTACGCAGCACGTCCTTGCCGAACTTCGGCGTGAGGATGATGCCGACGTACGCATAAATGCTTGCATCGAGCACGTCCTGCCCGAGCCGGACGCTGTAGCCGGCGATCACGTTGGTGCGTTCGAGCCGCGCGATGCGGGCGACGACCGTCGTGCGCGCCACGTCGAGCTGGCGCGCGAGATCCGCGACGCTGGCGCGCGCATCGGCCTGCAGCAGCGCGACAAGTTGCCGGTCGAGATCGTCGAGTTGGTCGAGGCGGGGTGGACGCATGAGGCTGGGCCAGGGCGCGACGCGCCGGCTGAGTGGAAGGTGACGCGATGATAGCGCCGAACGCCGGCCCGCCCAAACGGCACCGCCCGGATCCGGCCCGAACCTTTCAATTCCGATTCGTATCGGATGTAAGCAAGTGTCGCATTCACTGCTGCGCCGCACTCAACGTGCTACTAATAATGGGCGACGCGAGATGCGCGCTTGCGGCAGTTGCCGCCGCGCCCGCTCGCAAGACACCACCCCGGAGAGCCAACCATGAAGAAAATCTCGCTCACCCTCGCTACGCTCGCCGTTGCAGCCAGCGCGTTCGCGCAAACCCCGGCGCAGGCGCCCGCCCAGGCCCCCGCAACGACGGCCGCGGCGTCGGCTCCGAGCGCCGAGCAGCGCGCGGCACGCCACGAAGCGCGCGTCGAGCAGCGCATCAAGTACCTGCACGACCAGTTGAAGATCACGTCGGCGCAGGAACCGCAGTGGAAGACGTTCGCCGACACGATGCGCGACAACGGCGAAACGATGGGCCGCCTCTATCGCGAACGGATGGCCAAGCACGAAGTCTCCGCACTCGACGACATCAAGCAGTATGCGGAACTGTCGCAGGCGAACGCCGACGGCGCGAAAAAGCTCGCCGACGCGTTCGCGCCGCTCTACGAGAGCTTCCCGGCCGACCAGAAGGCCCTGGCCGACACGACGTTCCGCAGCTGGCTGCACCACGGCGGCGAGCACCGCGGCAAGGGCAAGACGAAGGGCAAGGAAGGCAAGGCGGCAGCCGCGCCGGCCGCCAGCGCACCCGCGCAACCCTGACGCCCTCCCCGCCGGCGCCGTGCCGCCCGTCCGGGCCGAACGGCGCCGCGCCATACCAGGCGACCGGCGCGTCACACGGCGCGCCGGATTCGGGATAAGCTCCCGGCTTTTACCGCTTTCCCGCACTTCCCCGCCATGCTCGAACTCAAGCACCTCGACCTGCGTACCGATCCGCAGGCCCGTCGCGTCGTCAAGGACGAAACCGTCGCCGTTGCCTTCGCGGAGGCTGACGGCGAACTGATGAGCCTCGAAGGCCCGAATCGCTATGTGACGGGCGACGCGCTGGTCACGGGCTCGACCGGCGACCGCTGGGTCGTGTCGCGCGCGCGCTTCGACGCCAAATACCTGCCCGCCGATCCGGCACTCGCACACGGCGCACCGGGCGCCTACCGCAACCGGCCCGCTATCGTGCTCGCCCGCCGGATGGACGAGCCGTTCACGATCGCCCGCTCGGAAAACGGCGACACGCTGCGCGGCGTCGCCGGCGACTGGGTCATGCAGTACGCGCCCGGCGACTACGGTGTCGTGCAGGCGCAGCGCTTCGCACAGGTCTACCGCGACGCGTAAAGCGGCGCGCCGGCATCGCGCCGGCGCGAACGGTCACGCGAAGTCTTCGTCGAGTTCGAGTTCCGCGTCGCGCTCGACAGCCTCGCCGGCCGCGTGACGCTCCTCGAGCGACCCGAGCATCGCTTCCGTATATGCATGCAGTACCGCATGGCTGCGTGCGCGCTGCATCGGCTTGAACGCCAGATAGCGCGCGAGCGCGGCCGGCACGATACGGATATCGAGCGTCATCCGCTTCGGCGCCGCGCCGAAACGCATCGCGAGCCAGTGCACGGACAGGAACCGCCCGCGCGCGTCGCTGCTTTCGGCGAAACGTGTCTGCTCCGGAAAGAGATCGCAGATCACGCGTGCGAGCGCGTCGAATTCCGCGCTCTGGCATTCGATCAGATAGTCGTCCATTCCGTCTCTCCCGTCAGGCTGCCGATTGCGACGGCCGGCACGTCTTCACCAGCACGGCGACCACGATCGCGGCCAGCACGAAATAGGCAGCCTCGACCCAGCCGGCCGGCAGCACGCGCACCTGGTACAGCAGCGCCGGCGCGGCCGCGAGCGCATGCAGCGCGATCGCGAGCGGCAACACGCCCGCGCGGCCGGCGCGCACACCGCGCCAGACCAGCACCGACAGCGCCAGTTGCAGCACGAATGCCGCGCAGCGTTCGAGCAGCAACAGCAGGATCGACTGCGCCGACAGCGTCGCGAGCATCACGTGCAGCCGCACGACGGTGTCGCCCGGCAGGTCGGCGAGCTGGGTCTCGAGCTGGCCGCGGCTCGCGAGCCACGCGAGATACGACCACTGGCCCCATACGAGTACGCCGACGAACCACGCTTCGGCGCCGCCGTGGCCGATCCCGTAGCCGATTCCTCGGCTGTCGCCGGCCGACGGGCCGTAGCGGCGGCTCAGGAAACGCATCCCGAGATAGCGGCCGGCTTCCTCGAACACGGCGGTCGCGAGCGCGCTGTACGCGACGAACGCGAGCGGCTGCGTGAGCCAGCCGTCCGGCGGCGTCTGGCTCAGCACGAGCCCGTGGAACGCGCGTTCGAGGATCATCGCAAACAGCGTGAAGACCGCCACGCCGACGATCGTGTCGCGGCGGTTCAGCGCAAGCGGCTTGCGCAGGATACGGAAGAGGACGAGCGGCAGGAGCGCGATGATCAGCGTGGCGGCGATCAGCACCGCCAGCGTGACGGGAGCGACAGTCATGTATTTCCTTGTTCGGGGCAGCGCACCTGACGCGCTGCGTGCCCCGAATGATACTCAGCTTGCGGTCGACGCGCGCGCAACCAGCTCGCCCGGCAACAGCGAGACGCGTACGTCGCCCGCCGCACCGTCGATCCGCTCGTGCACGAATTCGACGGCCTTGTAGCCGATTTCGTAGGTCGGCTGGCGGATCGTCGTGATGCCGATCAGCTCGGCCCATTCCGGATCGTCGATCGACAGCAGCGCCGCCCTCTGCTGCCATGTGGCGCCGAAACGCGCGCGCAGGTGGCGCGCGATCGCGAGCGCGACCGGCGCGTTCGCGGCAAACAGCGCCGCGCGCGCGCCGCGCCGTGCCGCGTCGTCGATGCGGGCATCGATGTCGGCCAGCGCCGCCGTGACCGCGTCGGGCTCGTTCAGGTCGAGCACGACCGTCGACGGTACCGTCAGCCCGCGCGCTGCCAGTGCCGCGCGGAACGCGGCCTCGCGCAGGCGCCGCGAGCTGACGCGCTCGAACGGCTGCACGACGAAATGGATCGCGTCGAAGCCATGTTCGACGAGGTGCGCGAGTGCCGTCTCGATCGCGTCGGCGTTGTCGAGGCCGATCAGGTCGGCCTCGAAGCCCTCGACCGTCCGGTCGACGAGCACGGCCGGGATGCCGGCCCCGCGCAGCGGGCGCAGCACATTCTCGTCGGCGCCGAGCGCGTTGACGATCAGCCCTTCGACGCGGTAGGTCGTGAGCAGCTGCAGGAAGCGGCGCTCCATCTCGACTTCGTTTGCCGCGTGACAGATCAGCGGCATGTAGCCGAGCGCGTGGCACGCGGCCTCGACGCCCTGCAGCACTTCGACGGTATAGGGATTGGTGAGGTCGGCCGCGAGCATGCCGAGCAAGCGGTTGCGGCCGCGCTTGAGCCCGCGCGCCATCTGGTTCGGCCGGTAGTTGAGCCGCGCGATTGCCGCTTCGATCCGCTGGCGCAGGTCGGTGGACAGCACGTGCGTCTCGCCGTTCAGGTAGCGCGACACGCTGGTCTTGCCTGTGCCGGCCTCGCGCGCGACATCGCTGATCGTCGCAGGACGCGTCGTGGTTGGTTGCGAATCGGTCACTGTCGTGCCTCGCGACGTACGATCCGCGCCGCTTCGTGAGCAGACGGACCTTTGTTGTTGGAAACGTAAGCCACCCGGTGGAATCTCCTGTCGGTCAGCGTTAGCGCTTTAGCGCTTACGCTGACCCCATGCTTCGCGGTCGGTCAGCGTTAGCGCTTTAGCGCTTACGCTGACCCCATGCTTCGCGGTCGGTCAGCGTGAGCCCTTCAGCGCTTACGCTGACCCCATGCTTCGCGGTCGGTCAGCGTGAGCGCGCGGCGCCTGCGATGATCCCATGCTTCGCGATCGATCGCCGCCGGCGCGTTGGCACCCGCCCCGGTCACGTGCAAAAGCAGTCGGCCGCACCGGATCTGGCGCGGATACCTGTCGCGGGACGCCGCCGGCAGCATTGCCGGGCCGTCGATGCGACGCGCGGGCGATCATAACGCAGCCAGCCCTCCGGCACCAAGACCATCGACTCTAACGAAGCCGGCACCCCGTTGGCCGGACATCGGCCGATGGTCGGCCCGCTCCCCCCTCTGCGGCTCAGGCGCGCGCGAGCGCATCCGGATTGACGAGATTCGTGCGCAGCGTGCCGGCCAGCGCGCCGACCAGGTTTTCCGCGGCGCAACGCGCCATCGCGTGGCGCGTCTCGTGCGTCGCCGAGCCGATATGCGGCAGTGCGACGACATTCTTCATCTGCAGCAGCGGCGAATCCGCCGGCAGCGGCTCCTTCTCGAACACATCGAGCCCCGCGCCACGGATCGTGCCCGCGCGCAGCGCATCGACCAGCGCGGCTTCGTCGACCACCTGCCCGCGCGATGCGTTGATCAGGATCGCGCTGCGCTTCATCTTCGCGAATTCGTCCGCGCCGATCAGGTGGCGTGTTTCCGGCGACAGCGGCACCTGCAGGCACACGAAATCCGACTGCGCGAGCAACTCGTCGAGCGTCACGCGCCGCGCGCCGTACTGCGTCTCGGCTTCCGCATGCGCGGAGCGATTCGCGTACAACACCTGCATCCGGAATCCGAGCGCCGCGCGGCGCGCGACCGCGCCGCCGATCCGCCCGAGCCCGACGATGCCGAGCGTCTTGCCCTGCACGTCGGTGCCGTACAGGTCGGGGCCGATACTGTGATGCCAGTGGCCGGCCTTCACCCACTCGGCCAGCTCGACCACGCGTCGCGCAGACGCGAGGATCAGCGAGAACACCGTATCGGCGGTCGACTCGGTCAGCACGTCCGGTGTATGCGTGAGCACGATCCCGCGCTGCGTGAGATCCGCGACGTCGAAGTTGTCGTAGCCGACCGAGATCGTCGACCACGCCTTCAGCCGCGGTGCGCGGTCGAGCATCTGCGGCGTGACCTTCAGGCTCGCGCCGATCGCGCCGTCCGCGTCGCCGAGCGCATCGGCGAGGGCTGCGGCGCCGTCGGCCTGCACGACGTCCGCATGCTCGCGCAGGTACGCGAGGACGTCATCGGGCAGCGGCTTGTACGCGACGATACGGGGCTTCATCAGATTCATTTTCCTTGCAGCGGCGTCGCGAGCGGATGCGTATCGCGCGCCTGGGGTTTGACGGACAGCGTGAGGATCACCGCGGCGACGAGCGCGGCACTCATGAATGCGTACGACGCGACGGGCGAGCCGGTCGCCCCGTTCAGGTAGCCGACGAAGTACGAGCCGACGAACGAGCCGAGCGCGCCCATGCTGTTGATCAGCGCCATCGCGCCGCCGGCGACGTTCTTCGGCAGCAGTTCCGGCACGATCGCGAAGAACGGGCCGTACGGCGCGTACATCGCGGCGCCCGCCACGACCAGCAGCGCATACGAGATCCAGAAATGCGACGAGCCGAGTGCGTACGATGCGGCGAACGCGGCCGCGCCGATCAGCAGGAACGGCCACACGAAACCGCGGCGCGAACCGACCTTGTCGGACGCCCACGATGCGGCGAGCATCGCGATCGTCGCGGCGAGATACGGGAGCGCGGACAGCCAGCCGGTCGCGACCATCCCGAGGTCGGAGCCGTTCTTGACGATCGACGGCAGCCACAGCACGAAGCCGTACACGCCGATGCTCCAGCAGAAATACTGTGCGCACAGCTTGATCACGGCCGGCGAGCGGAACGCCTCGCCATAGTTGCGCACGGGTTTGATTGCTGCCTGCTCGGCCGCGAGCGCGGCGTCGAGGTCGCGCTTTTCCTGCGCGCTGAGCCACGGCGAATCGGCCGGCTTGTCCTGCACGAGGAACCACCAGCACACGGCCCAGAGCACGGCCGGCACGCCTTCGGCGATGAACATGTGGCGCCAGCCGAATTCGTGCACGAGATAGCCGGACACGATCGACATCCACAGCACGGTGACCGGGTTGCCGAGGATCAGGAACGTGTTCGCGCGCGAGCGTTCGTTCTTCGTGAACCAGTTGCTGATGTAGATCAGCATCGCCGGCATCACGGCTGCCTCGACGATGCCGAGCACGAAGCGGATCGCCATCAGCGACGGGATGTTGCTGACCACGCCCGTGAGCGCCGCGCAGGCTCCCCACAGGATGAGGCTGACGAACACGAGCTTCTTCACGCTGCGGCGTTCCGCATAGATCGCGCCGGGGATCTGGAAGAAGAAGTAGCCGAGGAAGAACAGCGCGCCGATCAGCGACGACAGGCCCTTGCTGATCCCGAGGTCCTGGTTGATGCCGGCCGCGGCCGCGAACCCGTAGTTCGCGCGGTCGAGGTAGGCGAGGCTGTATGTGATGAAGACGATCGGCATGATCGTCCACCAGCGGCGGGCAGCGAGAGTATTGGCCATCAGAATGTCTCCTGTGTCGACGCAAGTTAGCGCTTCAGCGCTTACTTGCGTCCCATGCTTCGCGGTCGATCAGAGTTAGCGCTTCAGCGCTTACTCTGATCCCATGCTTCGCGGTCGACGCAAGTTAGCGCTTCAACACTTACTTGCGTCCCATGCTTCGCGGTCGATCAGAGTTAGCGCTTCAGTGCTTACTCTGATCCCATGCTTCGCGGTCGATCAGAATTCGCGCCTCAGCGCTTACTCCGGCCCGATGCTCCGCAATCGACCCGAACAAACGCCTCGGCGCCCGTCCCGGTCCTGTACCTTGCCGTGCGCATGCACGACGAAATGAGTCCGCGGATTGTGCCGTGTCCGGCCTCTCATTGCGCGGTGAAGGTTTCCTCTAAGCGATCGGCGCGATTGCTGACGTTTTCGAACCGATCAAGCGCGGCGCGGGTCGGCAGCCCTTCCGAGTCGCCGATCACCTGGATCGCGAGCGCGCCGATCCGGTTGCCACGCGCCACGGCCTGCTCGATCGTCTTGCCCTCCAGCAGTGCGCTGACCACGCCCACCGCGAAGCCGTCGCCGGCGCCGACCGTGTCGACGACGTTCTGCACGCGCTCGCCCGTCACCGTCCCGTCACGGCCGTCGGCCGTCCGGTAATACGCGCCTTCGGCACCGAGCTTGATCACGACGCCGCGCGCGCCCTGCGCAAGATAGAAGCCCGCGATGTCCGCCGGCGTGTCGTGCCCGGTCAGTTGCCGCCCTTCGGCGATGCCCGGCAGCACCCAGTCGGCGAGCGACGCGAGCGCGTTCAGCGTCTTCGCCATCACGTCGGCGGACGGCCACAGCGTCGGGCGCAGGTTCGGGTCGAACGAGATCGTCTTGCCGGCCGCGCGCATTTCGCGCGCCAGCTTGAACGCAAGCTCGCACGACGTCGCGGAAATCGCCGGCGCGACGCCCGTCAGGTGCAGGTGGCGCGCGCCGAGCACGTAGTCGGCCACGTAGTCGTCGCACGACAGGTGGCTCGCGGCCGAGCCCTTGCGGAAATATTCGACGGTCGGGTCGCTGCCGTCGTCGTTGCGCGACTTCAGCTGGAAACCGGTCGGGAAACGCGGATCGACGGACACGCACGACGCGTCGATACCTTCGCGCGCCAGCGTGTCGAGCACATAGCCGCCGAACGAATCGCGGCCGACGCGGCTCATCCAGCCGACCCGGAAGCCGAGCCTCGACAGGCCGATCGCGACGTTCAGGTCGGCACCTGCGACCCGCTTCGTGAATTGCGTTGCGCGCGCGAGATGGCCGGGCTCGGTCGCGACGAACATCGCCATCGCTTCGCCGTAGGTCACGACATCGAGTGCTGCTTTCATGAATGAACTCTCCAGGATCCTGCCGCCGTCACGCGGTTGCGAGCCACGCGACGCGCCGGCATGCATCGCCCGCCAGGTCGGCCGCGTCGAACGGAAATTCGATGCCGCGCGGCGCCTGCTGCGGCAGCACCGCGAGCACGCCGGTCACGAGCGGGTCGTTCGGCGCCGGCGCGGCGGCGAAACGGCGCGCGCCCTCGCCCGCGACTGCCTTGCAATGAATGTATTCCACATGCGGCGCGAGCACTTGCGCGCAGTCAAGCGGCGCCTCGCCCGGCCACTGCCAGTTGCCGATGTCGAAGGTCATCCCGAGCGCATCGGGCATGCCCGCCGCGGCCAGTGCATCGAACAGCCCGCGGAACTGCGCGAGCGCGCCGCCCACCGGAAGCTGGCCGTTCTCGACCACCACGCGGGCCCGCGCGCCGCGCGACAGCGCGACGATGTCGGCCGCGTGCGCGTCGCCGGCGAAGCCGCCGAGCTGGAATTTCACGAAGCGCGCGCCGAGCGCGTCGGCTTCCGCGAGCGCGCTGCGCAATGCGTCTGCATCGAGCGCGCCCGTTTCCGTGTACAGGTTGGCCGGCGTCGAATAGACCGACCACAGTCCGTGGCTGGTCAGTTGCGCGCCGAGCGCGGCCAGCGCACCGGGCACCGCGTCCTCTTCCGACGCGAACAGTTCACGCCGCACTTCGAAACCGGTCGCACCGGATGCCGCCGCGGTCGCGACGAATGCGCTGTGGCCCTCCTGACGCACGCGGTCCATCCCGAATGCGCTCGCCACGATCACGATGTCTGTCATTTTGCCCTTTTTCACCGGAATGGAACCGGTTCCATTTGCTTGAGACGGATGGTGCGCTTCGCCTCGGACCCACGCCATAGAGGAAATCCCTAAGACGGGGCATGGCGCAAACGCAGGCCTGACGGCATGCATCGCGCGTTCCCGGGCCGGGTTCGGCCGCTCAGGCGATGTCGTGCGTGAGACTCATCTCGAGGAATTGTGCCGCGACCCGCGACGGCGCGCCGCCGTGCGGCACGAGGATGGAGAAGTGACGCGTCAGCGGCGCGGGCGCGAGCGACCGCAGGACGAGCGCGGCATCTTCGTGACGCAGCGACATCGCGGACACGAACCCGACGCCCATCCCGGCGCGCACGGCTTCCTTGACGGCCTCGACGCCCGCGATCTCGAATGCGACGCGCATCGGCGCCGCGCCTTGCGCGAACGCGCGCTCGACGAGTTGGCGCACGGCGGAACCTGCTTCACGAAGCACGAGCGGATGAGCCGCCAGCGCGCCGAGCGTGACCCCCGACGCGTATTCGGGCGCCGCCAGCGGGTGCCCGGACGGCACGATCGCCACGATCTCGTCCTCGCGCCACGCATGCACCGCGGTGCCCGGCGGCAACGCCTCGCCCGGCGGCCCTTCGATCATCGCGATATCGAGCGACGGCAGCGCCGCGACCACGTCGGCCGTGTTGCCGCTCATCGTCTGGATTGCCACGCGCGGCGCGCGCGGCTGGAACGCCGCGATCAGGTACGGCAACAGGTAGCTCGCGGGCGTCGTGCTCGCGCCGATGCGCAGCGTGCCGGCCTCGAGGCCGCGCACCGCGTCACGAAACGCACGCGCCTGCGCGTAGGTGTCGCGCTGCGCCTTCGCATACTGTGCGAGCTGTTCGCCGACCGGGGTCAGGCGGATGCCGCGGCCCTCGCGCTGGTACAGCGGCTCGCCGAATTCGTCCTGCAGCAGCCGCAACTGGCCCGACACGGCCGGCTGCGACAGATGCAGCACCACGGCGGCGTGGCTGATGTTCAGGTGCTCGGCGACGGCGGCGAACGTTATCAGTTGATCCGGGGTCATGGGGATAAATTATCGGATTTCCGGATAGCTTACGTCACAAATCACAATTTTTCATATCGATATAACGAAATTAGGATTACAGCATCGCAACACGCTCCATCACGTGCTTCCATGTCCACTGCCCCGAGTCCCCACCTGAGCCCCGCCGCACCGTCGATGCGCGGCCAGTTGAACGGCGTGCTGTTCGTCGCGCTGTTCGCCGCCGCCGTCACGAGCCTGTCCCAGCTTCCCGCGATCGCGGGGCTCGGCCTGTCGCCGCTGATCGTCGGCATCGTCGCCGGTGCGCTGTATGGCAACGCGCTGCGCGACGGCATGCCGGCCAGTTGGGCGGCCGGCGTCAATTTCTCCGCGCGCAAGCTGCTGCGCATCGCGGTCGCGTTCTTCGGGTTGCGCGTGAGCCTGCAGGAAATCGCGCAGGTCGGGCTGCCGGGGCTGACGGTGTCGGTGCTGGTCGTCGTCAGCACGCTCGTGATCGGCACCTGGGCCGGCATGAAGATCATGAAGCTCGACCGCGATTCCGCGCTGCTGACCGCCGCCGGCAGCGCGATCTGCGGCGCGGCCGCCGTGCTCGCGTTCGAATCGACGCTGCAGTCGAAGCCGCACCAGAGTGCGATGGCCGTGGGCAGCGTCGTGCTGTTCGGCACGCTGTCGATGTTCCTGTACCCGATCGCATATCACGCCGGGCTGTTGAACCTCGATCCGGCCGGCCTCGGCCTCTTCTTCGGCGGCACGATCCACGAGGTCGCGCAGGTGGTCGGCGCGGCGAGCGACATCAGCCCGCAGGTCGCGCACATCGCGACGATCGTCAAGATGACCCGCGTGATGCTGCTGGTCCCGGTGCTGCTGGCGCTCGGCTGGTGGCTGGCCCGCTCGGCGCGCACCCGCGCCGGCGGCGCGCAAGGCAAGCGCAAGGTGGCCGTGCCCTGGTTCGCGCTCGGGTTCCTCGGCTTCGTGATCGTCAACTCGCTGAACGTGCTGCCCGCCGACGTCACGCACACGCTGAACGTGCTCGACACCTTCGCGCTGACGATGGCGATGACCGCGCTCGGCATCGAAACCCGCGTGGCCCAGATCCGCGCAGCCGGCCCCCGTGCGCTGATGACCGGCCTGATCCTGTACGTGTGGCTGATCGCCGGCGGCTACGGGATCACCTGGGCCGTGCAGCACTGGCTTGGCTGAGTTGCCCGCCCGTGACACTTCGCGCGCCGCGCCCGACGGGATGGTCCCGCGGGCGCGGCGCAGTGCTATGCTTCGCGTCGTTTTCCATCGCCCTCTTTCAGCCGTGCTCTCGTTCCTGCTGAAGCTGCGCACTCGCGCCCAAACGCTGTTCCGCCTGTCGGACGCCCATACGATGCTGATCTGGTCGGCCATCGTCGGCGTCGGCGGCGCCTTTGCCACGATGGCGTTCCGCGAAGGCATCGACCTGATGCAGCACCTGATCTCCGGGCAAAGCGGCAGCTTCGTGCAGATGGCGAAACGCCTGCCGTGGTACGTGCGGTTCTGGATGCCGGCCGCGGGCGGCTTCCTCGCCGGCTGCGTGCTGCTGCTCGCCACGCGCGGCGACAAGCAGGCCGCCAAGACCGACTACATGGAATCGGTCGCGCTCGGCAACGGCGTCGTGCCGGTACGCCAGAGCCTGTGGCGCAGCGTGTCGTCGCTGCTGACGATCGGCAGCGGCGGCTCGATCGGCCGCGAAGGCCCGATGGTGCAGCTCGCGGCGCTCGCCGCGTCGCTCGTCGGCCGCTTCGTGCACTTCGACCCGCCGCGCCTGCGCCTGCTGGTCGCCTGCGGGGCGGCCGCCGGCATCACGTCCGCGTACAACGCGCCGATCGCCGGTGCGTTCTTCGTGTCGGAGATCGTACTCGGCACGATCGCGATGGAAAGCTTCGGGCCGATGGTCGTCGCATCGGTCGTCGCGAACATCGTGATGCGCGAATTCGCCGGCTACCGGCCGCCGTACGAGATGCCGGTGTTTCCGGCCGTCACCGGCCCCGAGGTGCTGCTGTTCGTCGTGCTCGGCGCGCTGTGCGGCGTGCTCGCACCGCAGTTCCTGCACCTGCTCGATGCGTCGAAGAACCAGTTCAAGCGGCTGCCCGTGCCGCTGCCCGTGCGGCTCGCGATCGGCGGCCTCGTCGTCGGCGTGATCTCCATCTGGATTCCGGACGTGTGGGGCAACGGCTACAGCGTCGTGAACCACATCCTCCATTCGCCGTGGACCTGGCAGGCGCTCATCGCGGTGCTCGTGTTCAAGGTGATCGCAACGGCCGCGACCGCCGGCTCCGGCGCGATCGGCGGCGTATTCACGCCGACGCTGTTCGTCGGCGCGGTGTTCGGCTCGCTGTTCGGGCTCGCGATGGAAGCGCTGTGGCCGGGCCATACGTCGGCATACTTCGCATACGCGATCGTCGGGATGGGGGCGTTCATGGCAGGCGCCACGCAGGCGCCGCTGATGGCGATCCTGATGATCTTCGAGATGACGCTGAGCTATCAGGTCGTGCTGCCGCTGCTGGTGTCGTGCGTGTTCGCGTATTTCGTCGCACGCGCGACGGGCACGACGTCGATGTACGAGATCACGCAGCACCACCACCAGGACGCGCAGGAGCGGATGCGGCTGCGCACCACGCAGATGCGCGAGCTGATCCAGCCCGCGCAGACGGTCGTGCCGCTCACGGCGAGCGTCGCCGACATGACGCGCGTGTTTCTCGAATATCCGGTGAAGTACCTGTACGTGACCGACGACGCCGGGCGCTTTCGCGGCGCGGTCGCGCTGAAGGACATCACGTCGGACCTGCTCGACAAGCGCGACACGACCGACAAGACGGCCGCGCACTACGCGCACACGCCGTTTCCGCTCCTCACGCCCGACATGCCGCTCGCCACCGCGCTCGAACGCTTCATGGCGTTCCAGGGCGAACGCCTGCCAGTGATCGAAAGCGAGGCCGAGCCGACGCTCGCAGGGGTCGTCTACAAGACGTCGCTGCTCGATGCGTACCGGCGGATGACCGGCGAGCGCTGACCGGGCGGTTCGCCGCCCGCGGCGCGGGTGCGACGCGCGGCCAAGGCCCGCTCAGTCTGGCGCGCGCCCGAGCACGACGCGTGCGAAGAACCCCGCGAGCACCGATTCGGCCGCCTCGGCCGACACGTGCTGCGGATCGGCCGTGTAGTACGACTGCACGCCGTCGCACAGACACATCAGCCCGAACGCAAGCGTCTCCGCCGGCAGCAGCAGCGGCGTACCCGCGCGCTCGGCGAAGCGCCGGATGAACTCGGCCATCTGCAGACGCTTGCCGTGCAGGAACTGGTTGAAGCGCACGCGGAATTTCGCGTCGCGCGCGGCCTGCAGCTTCGCCTCGCCCCACAGCAGCGAATATTCGTCGTCCTGAAACAGCGTCCGGTAATACGCGAGCGCCATCGACTCCATCTGCTCGCGCGACCCGCCCCCGTCGAAGATCGCCTGGAAGTCGGCCTGCACCTCCGCGTGGTCGCGCTCCAGCAACTCCAGCAGCAGGTCGGACTTGCTGCTGAAATTCGAATAGAACGCCCCGCGCGTATAGCCGGCCGCCGCCGCGACGTCCTCGACGCTCGCGGCCACATAGCCTTTCTCCATAAAAATCCGGTGCGCGGCATTCAGCAGACGTTCGCGCGTCTGGTCCCTGCTCTGCTCGCGAGTTAAGCGCTGTGGTTTCATGGCGCGCAGTCTAGCACCCTTTACCTTTCAGATTCATCTTTGCATTCAGATACAGGTGTGTATTAGAATTCGCCACAGTTTCTGAAAGATGGTGCCCGCACGCCCGTGCCGGCGCCGCTCGGGGCAAGCGCCCGCCGCGCTTGCCGGCTTCGTTCCGCTCTCGCTCTCACCTCATCTGGGGGTTTCGTGAATCGCTCCGGTTCCCGCGCCGCGCTGCTGATCGGCGTCGCGCTCGTCCTCGCCGCCTGTCATCCGAAGGAATCCGCGCCGCCCGCGCCGCGCCCCGTCGTCGCACTGCCCGCCCGTGCCGACGGCGCCGCGGTCGCACGCACGCTCCCCGGCGAAATCCAGCCGCGCTACGCCACCCCGCTGTCGTTCCGCATCGCCGGCAAGATCATCGAGCGCAAGGTGCGCCTCGGCGATACGGTCAAGGTCGGCCAGGTCGTCGCGCTGCTCGATCCGTCCGACGTCGAGAAGAACGCCGCGAGCGCGCAGGCGCAATTCGATGCCGCGACGCACAGCCTCGCGTTCGCGAAGCAGCAACTCGACCGCGATCGCGCGCAGGCGCGCGAAAACCTGATCGCCACCACGCAGCTCGAGCAGACCGAGAACAGCTACACGTCGGCGCTCGCGCAGCGCGACCAGGCGCAGCAACAGCTCGCGCTCGCGAAGAACCAGCTCCGCTACGCGACGCTCGTCGCCGATCATGCCGGCTACATCACCGCCGAACAGGCCGACACCGGCCAGAACGTGTCGGCCGGCCAGCCCGTCTACCAGCTCGCGTGGTCCGGCGACGTCGACGTCGTCAGCGACGTGCCCGAGGCCGCGCTCGCGGCGCTCGCGCCCGGCCATGCGGCGACCGTCACGCTGCCGTCGCTGCCGGGCCGCCAGTTCGCCGCCAAGGTGCGCGAAATCGCGCCGGCCGCCGATCCGCAAAGCCGCACGTATCGCGTGAAGCTCACGCTCGCCACCCCCGATCCGGCGATCCGGCTCGGCATGACGGCCAGCGTCGCGTTCGACGGCGCACCGGCCGCCGGCGACGCGCAGTCGATCACGCTGCCCGCGACCGCACTGTTCCACGACGGCCAGCAACCGGCCGTGTGGGTCGTGCGCGCGAAGGACGACACGCTCGAGCTGCGCCGCGTCGACGTCGCGCGCTTCAACGAGCGCACGGTGACGGTGTCGCACGGGCTGCAGCCCGGTGAACGCGTCGTGCTGCAGGGCGTGCACACGGTCAGCGCGGGCGAGAAGGTACGCGCGATCGCGCCGCTGCATGCGGAGGACGTCGCATCGTGAGCGTTTCCTACGAAGAAGGCCGCTTCAACCTGTCGGCGTGGGCGCTGCGCCACCAGGCGCTGGTCGTCTACCTGATCGCGCTCGCGACGCTCGCGGGCATCCTCGCGTACACGCGCCTCGCGCAGTCCGAAGACCCGCCGTTCACGTTCCGCGTGATGGTGATCCGCACGCTCTGGCCCGGCGCGACCGCGCGGCAGGTGCAGGAGCAAGTGACCGACCGCATCGGCCGCAAGCTGCAGGAAACGCCGGCCGTCGACTTCCTGCGCAGCTATTCGCGCCCCGGCGAATCGCTGATCTTCTTCACGATGAAGGATTCGGCGCCCGTGAAGGACGTGCCCCAGACCTGGTACCAGATCCGCAAGAAGGTCGGCGACATCGGCTATACGCTGCCGCCCGGCGTGCAGGGCCCGTTCTTCAACGACGAATTCGGCGACGTCTACACCAACATCTGGACGCTCGAAGGCGACGGCTTCACGCCCGCGCAGCTCCACGATTACGCCGACCAGCTACGCACCGTGCTGCTGCGCGTGCCGGGCGTCGGCAAGGTCGATTATTTCGGCGACCCCGACCAGCGGATCTTCATCGAGGTCAACAACGCGCAGCTCACGCGCCTCGGCATCTCGCCGCAACAGCTCGGCCAGGCGATCAACGCGCAGAACGACATCTCGTCGGCCGGCGTGCTGACGACCGCCGACGATCGCGTGTTCGTGCGGCCGAGCGGCCAGTTCGACAACGTCAACGCGATCGCCGACACGCTGATCCGCATCAACGGCCGCACGTTCCGGCTCGGCGATCTCGCGACGGTGAAGCGCGGCTACGACGATCCGGCCGTCACGCAGATGCGCACGGCCGGCCGGGCCGTGCTCGGCATCGGCGTCACGATGCAGCCGGGCGGTGACGTAATCCGGCTCGGCAAGGCGCTCGACGCCGAATCGAAGGACCTCCAGGCGCAACTGCCGGCCGGCCTCAAGCTGACCCTCGTGTCGAGCATGCCGCACGCGGTCGAGCATTCGGTCGACGATTTTCTCGAAGCCGTCGCCGAAGCCGTCGCGATCGTGCTGGTCGTGAGCCTCGTGTCGCTGGGCCTGCGCACCGGGATGGTGGTCGTGATCTCGATTCCCGTCGTGCTCGCGGTCACCGCCCTCTTCATGTACCTGTTCGACATCGGGCTGCACAAGGTGTCGCTCGGCACGCTGGTGCTCGCGCTCGGGCTGCTCGTCGACGATGCGATCATCGCGGTCGAGATGATGGCCGTGAAGCTCGAACAGGGTTACACCCGCGCACGCGCCGCCGCGTTCGCCTATACGAGCACCGCGTTCCCGATGCTGACCGGCACGCTCGTCACCGTGTCGGGCTTCCTGCCGATCGCGCTCGCGAAATCGAGCACCGGCGAATACACGCGCTCGATCTTCGAAGTGTCGGCGATCGCGCTGATCGCGTCGTGGTTCGCGGCGGTCGTGCTGATCCCGCTGCTCGGCTTCCACCTGCTGCCCGAGCGCAAGCGGCAAGCGCACGAGGCGCACCTGCCCGACGACCACGAGCACGACATCTACGACACGCGCTTCTACCGGCGGCTGCGCGGCTGGATCGACTGGTGCATCGAGCGGCGTTTCGTCGTGCTGCTGATCACGGGCGCGCTGTTCGTCGTGGCGCTGATGGGCTTCACGCAGGTGCCGCAGCAGTTCTTCCCGAGCTCCGACCGGCCCGAGCTGCTGGTCGACCTGCGGCTGCCCGAAGGCGCATCGTTCGCGGCGACGCTGCGCGAGACCGAACGCCTCGAGAAAGTGATCGACAAGCGCCCCGAGATCGATCATTCGGTGAACTTCGTCGGCAGCGGCGCGCCGCGCTTCTACCTGCCGCTCGACCAGCAGCTTCAACTGCCGAACTTCGCGCAGTTCGTGATCACCGCGAAATCGGTGAAGGACCGCGAGAAGCTCGCGACCTGGCTCGAAACCACGTTGCGCGAACAGTTCCCGGCCGTGCGCTGGCGACTGTCGCGGCTCGAGAACGGCCCGCCGGTCGGCTACCCGGTGCAGTTCCGCGTAAGCGGCGACAGCATCGCGACGGTCCGCTCGATCGCCGAGAAAGTCGCCGCGACGATGCGCGGCGACGCGCGCACGGTCAACGTGCAGTTCGACTGGGACGAACCGGCCGAACGCTCGGTGCGCTTCGAGATCGACCAGAAGAAGGCGCGCGAGCTGAACGTCACGTCGCAGGACGTGTCGAGCTTCCTCGCGATGACGCTGTCCGGCACGACCGTCACGCAGTACCGCGAGCGCGACAAGCTGATCGCCGTCGACCTGCGCGCGCCGCGGGCCGATCGCGTCGATCCGGCCAAGCTGGCCGGCCTCGCGCTGCCGACCCCGAACGGCCCGGTGCCGCTCGGCTCGCTCGGCCGCTTCAAGCCGACGCTCGAATACGGCGTCGTGTGGGAGCGCGACCGCCAGCCGACCATTACCGTGCAGTCGGACGTGCGCGCCGGCGCACAGGGCATCGACGTCACGCATGCGGTCGACGCGAAGCTGAACGCATTGCGCGCGCAATTGCCGGTCGGCTATCAGATCAACATCGGTGGCTCGGTCGAGGAAAGCGCGAAGGCGCAGAAGTCGATCAATGCGCAGATGCCGCTGATGGCGATCGCCGTGTTCACGCTGCTGATGATCCAGCTGCAGAGCTTCTCGCGCGTGCTGATGGTCGTGCTCACCGCGCCGCTCGGGCTGATCGGCGTGGTCGCCACGCTGCTGCTGTTCGGCCAGCCGTTCGGCTTCGTCGCGATGCTCGGCGTGATCGCGATGTTCGGGATCATCATGCGCAACTCGGTGATCCTCGTCGACCAGATCGAACAGGACATCGCGGTCGGCCACCGGCGTATCGACGCGATCATCGGCGCGACCGTGCGGCGGTTCCGCCCGATCACGCTGACGGCCGCGGCCGCCGTGCTCGCGCTGATCCCGCTGTTGCGCTCGAACTTCTTCGGGCCGATGGCGACCGCGCTGATGGGCGGCATCACGAGCGCGACCGTGCTGACGCTGTTCTACCTGCCCGCGCTGTATGCGACGTGGTTCCGCGTGAAGCGCGACGAACGCGACCCGCAGAACGGCCCGCCGCCTGGCGGCAGCACGCCGGCCGCGCCGTCGGGAGCCTGACCATGGATCGATCGATGAACCTGAAAACGAAAGCCGTGCGGGCACTCGCCGTAGCGAGCCTCGCCGGCCCGCTCGCGGGCTGTTCCTGGTTCGCGCCGAGCGGCGAGCCGCCCTCGATGCCGTCGCCCGCGCACTACGGCGCCACGCCGCAAGTCCAGCAGACCGTGTCCGCGCAAGGCGTCGCGCAGCAGTTCGAGGTCGGTGCGCAGCCGGTGCCCGACTGGTGGAAGCAGTACCGTTCCGATGCGCTGAACGCGCTCGTCGACGAAGGGCTGCGCAACAGTCCGACGCTCGGCGCGGCATCGCACTCGCTCGATGCCGCGCGCGAACAGCTGCGCGGACAGATCGGCAGCTCGATGCTGCCGTCGATCGACGCGGGCGGCCAGGCCACGCGCCAGCGTGCGCTCGGCGTGCCGATTCCCGCGCTCGGCGCGCCGACGCTGCTGTACGACACGTTCGTCGGGCAACTGCAGGCGAGCTACACGATCGACCTGTTCGGCGCGGCGCGTTTCGCGAACCGCGCGCTGGCACGACGCGTCGACGTCAGCGCGTTCCAGCTCGAATCCGCGCGGCGCGCGCTGGCCGCGAACATCGTTACCGCGTCGATCACGGTGTCGGTGCTGAATGCACAGATCAATACGACCGAGCGGCTCGTCGCGCTCGCCAACGACCAGGCGCACGATGCCGAGCGCCGCTACGCGCTCGGCTCCGCATCGCGCAGCGACGCGCTGAACGCGCGGCAAAGCGCCGACACGTTCGCGGCGAGCCTGCCCGCGCTGCGCCAGCAGCGCGACTCGGCGCGCCATGCGCTCGCGGTGCTGGTCGGCCGCACACCCGACCGGCCGCCGGCCGACCTCACGCTCGCCGATCTGCACCTGCCCGAACAGGTGCCCGTCGTCGTGCCGTCGGACCTGTTGCAAAGCCGCCCGGACATCCAGGCGGCCGACGCGGGGCTGAAGGCGGCCGCGGCCGAAGTGGGCCTCGCGACCGCGCAGATGTTCCCGCAGCTGTCGCTGTCGGCCGCGATGGGCCAAGGCGGCTTCAGCTGGCCGACGATGCTGTCGGGCGCCGGCGCGATCTGGAACGTCGGCGCGTCGCTGAGCCAGCCGATCTTCCACGGTGGCGCGCTGCTCGCGCAGCGCCGCGCGGCAAAGGCGACCTACGAGGCCGCCGTCGACCAGTACAAGCAGGCCGTGCTCGGCGCGTTCCAGAATGTCGCCGATTCGCTCGCGGCGCTCGAGCACGATGCCGAAGCGCTCGACGCGTCGTCCCGCGCCGCGCTTTCCGCGCGTGGCGCGTACGACGACGCCGCGGCGCGCGTGCGGCTCGGCGCGCTGCCGCCGTCGGCCGCACGCGCCAGCGAGCTGCAGTATCGCAACGCGCGGCTCGACGAGATCCGTGCGACCGGCGCGCGGTTCGCGGACACCGCGCGGCTTTACCAGGCGATGGGCACGCCGCCGGTCGACAAGGCCGGCCAGTCCGGCCAGTCCGGCAAGACCAACAAGGCGGCCGGCGACGCCGCAACCGGCCAGCAAGCGCGCGCCGCCACCGCCGACACCCCGCCTTCGCCGCAATAAACCGGCCCTGCCGTCGGGTGCGTGCGGAATCCCCCGCGCACCCGATTCCCGATCTTCCGCTTGACCCTCACGTAGCGTAACGTTCGAGACTCCAGTGTGCGTACCGAACGGAGGAACGAATGCGACTGAAAGTGGGAGAACTGGCGAAACGCAGCGGGCTGACCGTCCGCACGCTTCATCACTATCACGCGATCGGTCTGCTGACGCCTTCGGCGCGCGCCGACAACGGCTACCGGCTGTACGACCGCCACGACATCGCCCGGCTCCACCAGATCCAGGCGCTGCGTCGCTTCGGCCTGTCGCTCGCCGAAATCGGCGACCACCTGAACCAGCCCGGCACCCCGCTCGTCGATCTCGTCGCGAAGCAGATCGCGCTGCTCGACCGTCAGCTCGCGCAAACCACGCAGCTGCGCGAGCGGCTCGTGAGCCTGCATGCGCAGCTCGCCGCGGGCACGGAGCCGGAGCTGGCCGATTGGCTCACCACACTGGAGTTGATGACCGTGTACGACAAATATTTTTCCGAGGAAGAACTCGCGCGCCTGCCGATGTACCAGAAGAGCCAGGCGGGCGACGCCGAATGGATCGCACTCGTCGACGAAGTTCGCGCGCTGCACGACGCGGGCGTGCCCGCCGACGACGAACGCGCCCGCACGCTCGCCGGCCGCTGGATGACGCTGCTCGTGCGCGACACGAACAACGACCCGCGGCTGCTGGCGAAGCTGAACCTGATGCACGAACACGAACCGGCGATGCAGTCGAAGATCGGCATTTCGACCGCGCTGCGCGACTACGTGCTGCGCGCGTCCTCCGAAACCAAGATGCGGATCTTCGAGAAATATCTCGCGCCGGACGAGATCCGCTTCATGCGGGCACACTACGGCGAACGCGCGATGGAATGGCCGCAATTGATGGGCGACGTGCGCGACGCGATCGACGCGGGTGCAAGCCCCGCTTCGCCGGAAGGCCGCGCGCTCGCGCAGCGCTGGCTCGAGCTGTTCTGCAGCTATGCCGGCAACGATCCGGCCACGCATGAGAAATTCCGCCAGGCGATGATGAACGAGCCGGCACTGACGAAGGATTCGTGGGTCGACGACACGCTGATCGGCTTCGTGCGGGAGGCGATGGCGCAGCTTGCGCCTGCGCGTTGAGCTGGTCGAGCGCATGAAGGTGCGGGCGGCAAGCGGGTTTCCCGCATGCCGCCCGTTTCACCATTTGCAGCCGGTGTCGCGAACCGCATCCAGTGCGAGCATCGGCAATGCGAGCAGGCCCGCGCCCGAATAGGCGTGCCGGCAGTCGGCGCGACGGGCGTTCGACATGCCGTCGGCCAGCCTCGCGTCGACGGTGTCGCGGCTCGCAGCCACGCCGCCGGACGACGCGCCCAATGCGCCGACCGCCGCCTGCGCCGGACTGCGCGCCGCCGCATGCCGCGAGCCGATTGCGTCCAGATCGCGGCGCCAGTCGAGGTCGGGGCTTGACGCGGTCTCGGGATGATTTTCAAGCCGGTTCGCGATTGCGCCGGCAGGGGTCTCGCGTTGCCGATGCGTAACGCTCGCCACATCCGAAGTCGGCCGCATCGTCATGCGCGACGTTGCAACCGCGGCGGATCGTTTCGTCGATCGCACGGCGCCCTCGACTCCGCCCTCACCCGCGACCGGGCCGGTTCGCCCGGCGTCACGCGCGCGCGTGCCGGGCGCGGGCCGCGCGGGAATCAGCTCGACATGCAGCGTGATCCGGGGCGGCGCCCCGGCGTTCGGGCCGGTAGCCGTCGATGCCTGTTGCAGCACGAACCATCCGAGCAGGTGGATCGATACGGAGACTGCGACGGCCAGCGCGACGATGCGCGGCCGACGGCACCCCGCCGTCTCGACACGTCGCGATGGCGATGCGTCAGTCCGGCTCGCCGACACCGTCATCGCTGAACGCGAGCAGATCGCCGGGCTGGCAGTCGAGATAGCGGCAGATGGCCTCGAGCGTCGCGAAGCGGATGCCCTTGACCTTCCCTTGCTTGAGCAGCGACAGATTCTGTTCGGTGATGCCGACGGCTGCCGCGAGATCCTTCGAGCGAACCTTGCGCGT
This sequence comes from Burkholderia puraquae, assembly GCF_002099195.1. GTDB lineage: Bacteria > Pseudomonadota > Gammaproteobacteria > Burkholderiales > Burkholderiaceae > Burkholderia > Burkholderia puraquae. Next base: position 367,418 of record NZ_NBYX01000004.1, read on the forward strand.
CGCGAGCATCACATCGAGCTTGACCACGATCGACATGGCGCGCCTCAGACGAACTGCCGATGTTCGGCATCGAGTTCGCTCGCCTGCCGGAGGATATGCGCGATGACCGCGATGCAGGCCGCGGTGAACAGCGCGACCACGTACGGCAGGCTGAAGCCGATGCTGACCACGCGATGGCCGACCGGTTCGCGCAGCGTCGCCCACACGCTCAGCAGCGGTTCGCACAGCAGGCTCAGCAACACCCACAGGCCGATCGCACGGCCCGTCTTGCCGAGATGGCCGGCCGCTTGCGCGGAGAAATAGTCGCGGCGCGCGTAGGTGCGAAACAGCGCGCGCAGATGGCGCAGGCCGTTCGCGAGCGCAAGCAGCGGCACGCTCGACAGCAGGATGCCGACGGCTTTCTGCCACCACGGGAAGGCGGCGACGTCCACGCGCAGGTTCGAGATCACCGAATCGGTGAGGCCGAACACGAGGCCGGGCCCGGAGGCCGCATTCAGTGACGGAAACGCCCAGCACGCGGCGTTGAGCACCAGCATGCCGACGATGAACCACAGCGTGACGGTGGCCATCTGCTGGCTGATACGGGCGATGCGATCGGAATGCATGCGAAGTCCTCGACGGGGAATGAACGTGCGTCGATTGTACGTCACAAATTATCGTAAAACGATAATTAATCGTCGTCCCGTCATGATTTTTTATCGTGCGGCTTGTTCAACTCACCTCGATCGGCGCGTGCCGCATGCACCGTCGCGACGGCCGGGCGCGCGCCTATCGATAGTCGCGCACGCTGATCCCGTGCCAATGCTTCGTCATGTAGCGCAGAAACGCGGGTTGGGCTTTCAGGTCTGCATTCGGCACGGGCGCCGCGCCGCCGTCCATGAACTTGCCGTGGACCGTGACGGTTTCCTCGCCGCGCAGCACGTACTTCGTGCCCTGGTCGATCAGGAAGTACTTGACCTGGTCGGCGCTGACGTCGCCGCGGCAGCCGAGCTTGTACGCGAACAGGAACTGCTTGCGGCCGTTGCCGAGCAGGTCGCGCATTTCGATCGACCCGGGCACGACGTCGAGGATCACGTCGACCGGGCAGGCCTTCACGTAGTCGCGCACGGTCCAGTCGGGCCGGCCGTCGAGCGTCGCGGCAACCTTGAGTTCGAGGTCATCGCCGGACGCGGTTCTCGCGAGCGTCACCGCATGCGCGCCGGCCGCATCGGTCCATGTGTATTCGGCGTCGGCTTGCGCCAGGTTGCACAGCGCAGCGGCTGCAAGAAACAGGCATGGCGAAAGGAAACGTCTCTTCATCGGCGAGGTGGAGGCTGGATCGAACGCGCCATTATCGACAATGCCGCCTGCCGCGGCCAGCCGCTCGCCGCGCGCCCGTTCAGCGCTCGCGCGATCCGAGCCCGAGCGCCTTCATCCGCCGGTACAACGTCCGCTCGCTCATCCCGACCTGCTCGGCGAGCGCCTTGCGCGTGCCGTCGAACGTGCGCGCGATGCGCACGAGCTCCGCATCCGACACGCCGCGCGCATCGGCCGCACGGTCCTGCGGCGCCGCCGATGCGGCGACCAGCTCGGCCGGCAGATGCTCGATCCGGATCGTCCCGTCGTCCGCGAATAGGCATGCGCGTTCGAGCACGTTGCGCAGCTCGCGGATATTGCCCGGCCAGGCATACGCATCGAGACACGCACGCGCGCGCTCGGTCAGCACGAACGGCCGCGCGCCCGCATCGCCCGCGCTGGCGCGCGCGTTCGCGATCCGCCGCAGGATCGACTCGGCCAGCAGCGCGACGTCCCCGCGCCGGTCGCGCAACGCCGGCAACGGAATCGGAAAAGCGTTGATCCGGTAGTAGAGGTCCTGCCGGAACCGGCCATCGTCGATCATCTCGCGCAGCGGCTTGTGCGTGGCCGCGACCAGCCGGAAATCCGCGCGCAGCGCCTCGACGCCGCCGACGCGGCGGAACGTGCCCGACTCGATCAGCCGCAGCAGCTTCACCTGCATCGGCAGCGGCACGTCGCCGATCTCGTCGAGAAACAGCGTGCCGCCCTGCGCGGTCTCGACGAGGCCCGGCTTGCGCTGGTTGGCCCCCGTGAACGCACCCTTCTCGTAACCGAACAGTTCGCTCTCGAACAGCGTCTCGGCGATCCCCGAGCAATCGACGACGACGAACGGCCCCATCGCGCGATCGCTCGCCTCGTGCAGCGCGCGGGCGAACAGTTCCTTGCCGGTGCCCGATTCGCCGAGCAGCAGCACCGGCAGCATCGAAGGCGCGACGCGCTGCAGTGCGCCGAGTGCCGCATTGAACGCGTCGGCGCCGCCGACGAGCCCTTCCGCACTGGGCTGCGCGGACGCGCTGCGCACCGTCGTCAGCCGCTCGACATAGGCGATCACGTTGCCGTGCGCATCGAAGATCGGCCGCAATTCGACGTCGACATGCTCGGGGCCGCGCGGCGTGTGGTGGATGTGCAGCACCCGGTTCAGGCTGCGCGATTCGAGCGCCTGCTTCATCGGGCAATGCTCGCCGGCCTGGTCGCACGGCACGTCGTAGTGATGCGAAACCTGGAAGCAGTGCCGGCCCACATGCTCGACGCCCGCGACGCCGAACTGGCGCCGGTACGCATCGTTCGCCGCGAGGATGCGGTAGTCGGGATCGACGACGATCATCGGCTGCGGGTCCTGCTCGAGATACGCGACGAGCGCGCGCACGTCGGGCATGACGTCGTGGCGCGGCGCGGGGACGATCGGGATGGTGTCGTGCGGATTCATGCGGACGCTCGGTGATGGGAGGCCTGACGAACTGCCAGGCAGACTGCCAATTCTGCCACGACACTGCCAGATGTGGCAGTCGGCAGCGGCGGCCGGATGCCGACGACGCCCGCCCATCGCCGCGGCCGCACCGAAAACCCGAGCCGAATCAAGTCCCTGGCAGATCGGCCGGTACCGTGGTGCAGGCTGGCACGCTTCTTGAGTTACCGATCCCGATTGCAGATGCAGAACCCGATCGAGGACACCCCGTGAGCCATGCCACCACACTGTCGGTCGAAGGCTTTTTCGACCCGGCGACCCACACCGTCAGCTATCTCCTGCTCGATACCGCGAGCCGCGCGTGCGCGCTGATCGACAGCGTGCTGGACTACGACCCGAAGTCCGGCCGCACGCACACGGCCAGCGCCGACCGGCTGATCGCCCGCGTCGCCGAACTCGGCGCGGACGTGCACTGGCTGCTGGAAACCCATGTGCACGCCGACCACCTGTCGGCCGCGCCGTACCTGAAGGAACACGTCGGCGGCCAGATCGCGATCGGCTCGCACGTGCGCCGCGTGCAGCACGTTTTCGGCACGCTGTTCAACGCGGGCCCCGGCTTCGCGCACGACGGCCGCCAGTTCGACCGGCTGCTCGACGACGGCGACACGCTCGCGCTCGGCGCGCTGACGATCCGCGCGCTGCATACGCCGGGCCACACGCCAGCATGCATGACCTACTGCGTCGACGATGCGACGCAGCGCACGGCGTTCGTCGGCGACACGCTGTTCATGCCCGACTACGGCACGGCCCGCTGCGACTTCCCCGGCGGCGACGCGCGCACGCTGTACCGCTCGATCGCGCGCGTGCTCGGCCTGCCGCCCGACACGCGCCTGTACCTGTGCCACGACTACCAGCCGGGCGGCCGCGACGTGCAGTTCGTGACGACCGTGGCCGAGCAGCGCCGCGCGAACGTGCATGTGAAGGACGGCGTGACCGAGGACGATTTCGTCGCGATGCGCACCGCGCGCGACGCGACGCTCGCGATGCCCGTGCTGATGCTGCCGTCCGTGCAGGTCAACATGCGCGCCGGCCACCTGCCCGAGCCCGAAAACAACGGCGTGCGCTACCTGAAGATCCCGCTCGACGCGATCTGAGCCGCGCGCCTTACCCGGAGAACCCCGACATGACCATCCGCAAGCTGACCGACGCGCTGTCGGTCTCGCCGCAGATCGCGGCGGCCGACCTGCCCGCGCTTCACGCGGCCGGCATCCGCGCGATCATCTGCAATCGCCCCGACGGCGAAGGCCCCGACCAGCCGACCGTCACCGAGATCCGCGCGGCCGCCGCGCCGCTCGGCATCGACGTGCATTACCTGCCGGTCGACACGGGCAAGGTGACCGACGACCAGGCCGCGCAGTTCGGCGCGCTCGTCGCATCGCTCGAAGGCCCGGTGCTCGCGTACTGCCGCAGCGGCACGCGTTCGGCCACGCTGTGGGCGCTGTCTCAAGCCGGCCTGCGCCCGCTGAACGATATCGTCGCGACGGCCGGCGCAGCCGGCTACGACCTGCGCGCGCTCGCCTCGCGTGTCGTGCAAGGCGGCAAGCAGGCAGCACCGGCCGTCGACGCGCGGCACGACATCGTGATCGTCGGCGCGGGCGCAGCCGGCATCGCGGTCGCGTCGAGCCTGCTTGCGCGCGACGCGTCGCTCGACATCGCGGTGATCGATCCGGCCGACGTCCACTACTACCAGCCGGGCTGGACAATGGTCGGCGCGGGCGTGTTCCGGCCCGACACCACCGCACGCCGGATGACCGACGTGCTGCCGCGCGGCGTACACCGGATCCAGGCCGCCGTCGCAGGCTTCGAACCCGACGCGCACGCGGTCGTGCTCGACGGCTGCCGCCGCATCGGGTATCGCAAGCTCGTCGTGTGCCCGGGGCTCAAGCTCGACTGGCACGCGATCGACGGCCTCGCCGACACGCTCGGCCGCAACGGCGTCACGTCGAACTACCGCTACGATCTCGCGCCGTACACATGGGAGCTCGTGCGCGCGTTCCGCGGCGGCAACGCGCTCTTCACGCAGCCGCCGATGCCCATCAAGTGCGCAGGCGCGCCGCAGAAAGCGATGTACCTGTCGTGCGATCACTGGCGGCGCGCGGGCCGCCTCGAGGCCGCGAACGTCGAGTTCCTGAATGCGGGCGGCGCGCTGTTCGGCGTCCCCGACTACGTGCCCGCGCTGATGGAGTATGTGAAAAGCTACGACATCGCGCTGTCGTTCGGCCACAACCTCGTCTCGATCGACGGGCCCGCGCGCCGCGCGACGTTCGCGCGCGCACTGCCCGACGGCGGCAAGGAAACCGTCGTGCGTTCGTTCGACGTGATCCACGTCGTGCCGCCGCAGAAGGCGCCCGACTTCGTGCGTTCGAGCCCGCTCGCCGATGCGGCCGGCTGGATCGACGTCGATCCGGCGACGCTGCGGCACCGGCAGTTCCCGGACATCTACGCGCTCGGCGACGCCACCAACACGACCAATGCGAAAACGGCCGCGGCCGCCCGCAAGCAGGCGCCCGTCGTCGCGCACAACCTGCTCGCCTCGCTCGGCCGCGCGCACGGCGACGCCGCGTACGACGGCTACGGTTCATGCCCGCTCACCGTCGAGCGCGGCAAGATCGTACTCGCCGAATTCCTGTACGGCGGCAAGGTCGCGCCGACCTTTCCCGCGTGGCTGATCGACGGCAAGCGCCCGTCACGGCTTGCGTGGCTGCTCAAGGAACGCGTGTTGCCGCCGCTCTACTGGAAGGCGATGCTCAAGGGCCGCGAATGGCTCGCGAAGCCCGCGATCGCACGTTGACCGGAGCCCGCTGACGTCATGCTGATTTCCCTCGTACTGGGCGGTTTCGTCGGTGCCGTGCTCGGCCTGACCGGTGCCGGCGGCGGCATCCTCGCGGTGCCCGCGCTCGTCGTCGGCATGAGCTGGCCGATGCAGCAGGCCACGCCCGTCGCGCTCGTCGCGGTGGCCGGCAGCGCCGCACTCGGCGCCCTCGAAGGTTTCCGCCGCGGGCTCGTGCGCTATCGCGCGGCACTGCTGATGGCCGTCGTCGGCGTGCCGCTGACCACGCTCGGCGTACGGCTCGCGCACGTGCTGCCGCAACGCCTGCTGCTCGCGCTGTTCGCGCTGACGATGCTGGTCGTCGCCGGCCGCCTGTTGCGGCAGGCGCTGCGGCACGCGCCGGTCGATGCGGAAGCGTCGCCGCTGTGCGTCGGCCGCGTGAACCCCGATACGGGCCGGCTCGTGTGGTCCTGGCCGGTCGGCGTCGCGCTTGCGTCGACCGGCGCGATGACGGGCCTGATGACGGGGCTGCTCGGCGTCGGCGGCGGCTTCGTGATCGTGCCGATGCTGCGCAAGTTCACGAACGTGTCGATGCATGGTGTCGTCGCGACGTCGCTGATGGTGATCGCGCTCGTCGGCACCGGCGGCGTGTTCGCAACGCTCGTGTCGGGCACGCGCGCACCGCTCGACGTGACGCTGTGGTTCACCGTCGCGACCGCGCTCGGCATGGCCGCCGGTCGCGGCGCGTCGCACCGCCTCGCCGCGCGGCACGTGCAGGCCGGGTTTGCGGCCGTGCTCGTGTGCGTCGCGCTCGGGCTGCTGGCGAAGGCGGCCTTCGGCGCGTGAGCCGGCGCACGATCGGGCGCGGGAATCGAGCCTGTGCCCGGTCGCTGACATCCTTCATCCGACGCGATCGCGTACTGACCGGCACCGACCAACGCGCAGCGCCACCAGACAAAACGCCCGGCCCGACTCGTCGTCGGCACCGGGCGTTTTTCATGGCGGTCGCAACCTGAACGTCAGGCCGCGAACCCCGCCATCCGCTTGCGCTCCTGGCGCAGCATCACGAAGTTCGCGATCACGACGCCGGCCGTCACCGCGACGATGAACAGCGTCGCGAGCGCGTTCATCTCCGGGTTCAGCCCGAGGCGCACGCGCGAGAACACCACGAGCGGCAGCGTCGTCGAGCCGGGGCCCGACAGGAACGCCGACAGCACGAGGTCGTCGATCGACAGCGTGAACGACAGCAGCCAGCCGGCGATCAGCGCCTGCGAGATCAGCGGCAGCGTGATCGTGAAGAACACCTTCAGCGGCGTCGCGCCGAGATCGAGCGCGGCTTCCTCCAGCGACGGGTTCAGCTCGCGCACGCGCGACTGCACGATGATCGCGACGTACGAGATGCACAGCATCACGTGGCCGAGCCAGATCGTGAAGACGCCACGCTCGGCCGGCCAGCCGATCCACTTCGCCAGTTCGATGAACAGCAGCAGCAGCGAGATCCCCTGGATCACCTCGGGAATCACGAGCGGCGCGTTGATCATCCCGCTGAACAGCGCGAAACCGCGAAAGCGCCCCATCCGCGCGAGCACGAAGCCGGCCCACGTGCCGATGAACACCGACGCAAACGCGGTCAGCACGCCGATCTTCAGCGACAGCCACGCGGCCGTCAGCAGCTCGTCGTCCTCCACGAGCGCCGAGTACCAGCGGAACGAGAAACCCGACCACACGGTGACGAGCTTCGACTCGTTGAACGAATAGACGATCAGGCTGATGATCGGGATGTACAGGAACGCGAAGCCGGCAAACAGCGCCGCGAACTGCAGGTAACGATTCGGCTTCATCGGCGGCCTCCCTGCTCCTTCGCCTGGAAGTGCTGGAACATCGCCATCGGCACGAGCAGCAGCAGCACCATCGCGCAGGTCACGGCCGACGCCATCGGCCAGTCTGCGTTGTTGAAGAACTCGTTCCACATCACGCGGCCGATCATCAGCGTGTTCGCGCCGCCGAGCAGCTCGGGAATCACGTACTCGCCCACCGCCGGGATGAACACCAGCAGGCAGCCCGCGATGATCCCGTTCTTCGACAGCGGCAGCGTGATCTGCACGAACGCCTTCCACGGCTTGGCGCCAAGGTCGTACGCGGCTTCGAGCAGGCGCAGGTCCATCTTCACCAGGTGCGCGTACAGCGGCATCACGAGGAACGGCAGGTACGAATACACCATCCCGATGTACACCGCGTAGTTGGTGCGATACAGCTCGATCGGCGTATGGGTCAGGCCGATCCACATCAGGAAGTTGTTCAGGAGCCCGTTATTCTTCAGGATGCCGATCCACGCGTACACGCGGATCAGGAACGACGTCCAGAACGGCAGCATCACGCCCATCATCAGCAGGTTGCGGGTTGCCGGGTTCGAACGCGCGATGTAGTACGCCATCGGATAGCCGATCAGCAGGCACAGCAGCGTCGTGATCGCGGCCACCCACACCGAGTTCACGTAAGTCGCGAAATACAGGCTGTCCGTGAACAGGAACGCGTAGTGCGACAGGTTCAGCGCGACGTGCACGACGCCGTCGGCATACGACGCGAGCTCCGTGTACGGCGGGATGCCGAGCTGCAGCTCCGCGAAACTGATCTTGACGACCAGCACGAACGGCACGAGGAAGAACAGCACGAGCCACGTGAACGGCCCCGCGACGACCGCCGTGGCGCCCGTCAGGTTGAAGCGCCGCACCGGCCACGAGAGCATGGACTTGAACGCGGTCATGACGTCAGCACCACGCCTGCGGTTGCGCTCCAGCGCACGTAGATCTCGTCGCCGAGCGCCGGCGTGTCGAGATCCGAAATCGCGAGGCTCGACACGTTCGCGATCACCGTCTTGCCCGCGTCGAGCTTCACGTGATACAGCGAGTAGCCGCCCATGTACGCAACGTTGCTGATCCGGCCGCGCGCCCAGTTGAACGCGCCTTCGGGCGGCTTGCGCGTGAGCGCGATTCGTTCGGGGCGCACCGACACCGTGACCGGCATCCCGAGCGGGCCCGAGATCCCGTGGCTCACGTACAGCCGGCTCGGCAGTTCCGGCGACTCGATGTACACGTGATCGGGTTCGTCCTCGACGGTCACGCCTTCGAACAGGTTCGTCGAGCCGATGAATTCGGCCGAGAAGCGGCTGTTCGGATATTCGTACACTTCGTTCGGCGAGCCGATCTGCACGATCTGCCCTTCGCTCATCACCGCGAGGCGATTGGCCATCGTCATCGCTTCTTCCTGGTCGTGCGTGACCATGATGCAGGTGACGCCGACCTTGTTCAGGATGTTGACGAGCTCGATCTGCGTGCGCTGGCGGATCTGCTTGTCGAGTGCGGACATCGGCTCGTCGAGCAGCAGCAGCTTCGGGCGCTTGACCAGCGAACGCGCGAGCGCGACGCGCTGCTGCTGGCCGCCCGACAGTTGATGCGGCTTGCGCTTCGCGTACTTGCTCATCTGCACGAGTTCGAGCGCCGTGGCCACGCGCTCCTTCAGCTCGGCCTTCGGCGTGCCTTCCTGCTTGAGACCGAACGCGACGTTCGACTCGACCGACATGTGCGGGAACAGCGCATACGACTGGAACATCATGTTCACGGGCCGCTTGTACGGCGGCATCTGCGCGAGGTCCTCGCCGTCGATCAGGATCTTGCCCGACGTGACCGTCTCGAGGCCCGCGAGCATCCGCAGCAGCGTCGACTTGCCGCAGCCCGAGCTGCCGAGCAGCGCGAACAGCTCGCCCTGGCGCACGGTCAGGTTGACGCTGCGCACGGCTTCGGTGTCGCCGAATTTCTTGACGACGTCGACGATCTGGACAAAGTTCTCGGCGCGCGCATCGGCGCCGGAGGAGGAAACGGAGGACGGCGCGCCCGCGACCGGCGCACCCGACTGGCTATTCATGATGTGCTGCTTCTCTCCTGCGTTGAACGAACAAAGCCCCCGGGGGCACCAGGGGCTTCATGACTGCTGGGAACACCGGCTCGTGTCAGCGGCCCGACTTCAGCTCGGTCCACAGACGCGTCTGCAGACGCTGGATTTCAGGCGGCAGCGGCTTGAGCAGGAACAGCGTCTTCACGACGTCGGCCGGCGGATAGACGGCCGGGTCGTTCGCGACGTCCGGCCGCACGTACTTGCGGGCCTCGGCGTTGGCGCTCGGGTAGTACACCGCGTTCGTGATCGCCGCGTGCACCTTCGGATCCTCGATGTAGTTGATCCACTGCAGCGCGGCATCCTTGTTCTTCGCATCCTTCGGGATCGCCATCACGTCGAACCACACCGGCGCGCCGCCCTTCGGGATGTAGTACTCGACCTTGTACGGCTTCTTCGCCTCGATCGCGCGATGCTTCGCGATCACGACGTCGCCCGACCAGCCGAACGCGAAGCAGATGTCGCCACCGACCAGGTCGTTGATGTAACCCGACGAGTTGAATTGCGTGATGTACGGGCGGATCTTCTTCAGCACTTCCATCGCGGCCTTGTAGTCGGCCGGGTTCGTGCTCATCGGATCCTTGCCGATGTAGTGCAGCGTCGCCGCGAACATCTGGTCGGGTGCATCGAGCACCGACACGCCGCAGGTCTTCAGCTTCGAGATGTTTTCGGGCTTGAACAGGATGTCCCAGTTGTCGAGCGGCACCTTGCCGAGCGCCTGCTGCGCCTTCGTCAGGTTGTATGCAAGGCCGGTCGTGCCGTATGCCCAGGGCACCGAGTATTTGTTGCCCGGATCCGCGCCGGCGACGAGCGCCATCAGTTGCGGATCGAGGTTCTTGAGGTTCGGCAGCTTCGACTTGTCGAGCGGCGCGAAGATGCCGGCGGCGATCTGCTTGCCTGCGTAGTTGCTGGTCGGCACGACGATGTCGTAACCCGAGCTGCCCGTCAGCAGCTTCGCCTGCAGCGTGTCGTCGCTGTCGTAGTTGTCGTAGCGGACCTTGACGCCCGTCTGCTTCTCGAAGTTCGGGATCGTGTCCTTCGCAATGTAGTCCGACCAGTTATAGACATTGAGCTGCGTATCCTTCGCCGCTGCCGCCGACGCACCCACGCACAGCGCGAGCGCTGCGAACCGGCCCACTACCTTTGCTTTCATCCCGTTCTCCCTACGGCCGGACCTTGTGTCCGGCTGCCGTCTGCCTCGTCATGGCGGCGCATTCTGGCGCGCCGCCCCTCGAAAACCCCGAAAACTACCATCATTCGCGCCCCGTCACAAAAAAATCATGCCGGTGTCGCGCAAACGGAACAGATTCCCGCCGCCGGCCGGTCTGGCCGCCCGTGCGGCGGGGCGCTCCCGGGGATTCTATCGGGTAATCGGCGGCTGTCCACCGGGAAAAGCAGCGGAAGGTGAAACCGCGTTCGCCGGCCCGGTACGCAAACCGTTCGGCGGCAGCGGTCGCGCCCGATGCTCGCCCGTCCTGTCACGCCCCTGCGCCCGTACGGCATGCCGGCCGCACCCGCCCGGCCGTCCGGCCGCGATGCATTAAAATGGCGGCTGACGATTCAACTGCGTGAACCCTTCCGATGGCCTCCAATCTCCACGACCTGCCCGACAGCCCCTGCATCGGCGTGTGCTCGACCCTCTTCGACGAAGTCTGCAAGGGCTGCGGCCGCACGGCTGCCGAAGTGTCGAACTGGGTGTTCCTGAGCGACGACGAAAAGCGCGCGGTGTGGGAGCGCATCACGCGCGAAGGCACCGCGATGCGCTTCCAGTACGACAAGCTGTAAATCCGCCGCGCATAAAAAAAGCGGCATGCCGACCGCCATGCCGCCAACCCCAACTCTGTTCTTTTCCCGCCGCGCGTCCGCGTCTAGAACTTCATCCCGACGCCCACGCCGACGATCAGCGGATCGATGTGCAGCGTGCCGATGCCCTTGTCGCCGAGCGTCGCATCGGTGCTCATCCAGATCTTCTTCACGTCGACGTTCATGAAGACCTTCTTCGTCAGTTGCACGTCCACGCCGAACTGCAGCGCCGGGCCGAAGCTGCTCTTGTTGATCGATACGCCCTCGCCGCCAACGTTGAGCCCGTTGTTGTAGAAGTACGTGTAGTTCACGCCCGCGCCAACGTACGGACGCACCTTCCCGGCATGGTTGAAGTGGTACTGCAGCAGCAGCGTCGGCGGCAGCACACCCACACCGCCGAGATTGCCGACGCTCGACGTCAGCTGGTGCCGCGACGTGCCGAGAATCAGCTCGACGCCCAGGTAGTCGCGGATCATGTACGTGAAGTCGAGCTCGGGCACGATCGCGTTGTTCACGCCGACGTTCAGCGCACCCAGCGTGTCGCTCGCGCGTTCGTTCGGCTGGATGCTGATCGCGCGCAGCCGGACCAGGACGTCGCCCTGGTTGATGCCGTCGCCCGGCGAGGCCGCGTGCGACAGCGAAGGCATCGCGGCGAAAGCGGCTGCAACGGCCGCAGCGGTAACACAGGTTCGAATCGTTTTATGCATGGTACGGACCCCCAAAGAATGGTTCCATTTTCCCTGTAGGGTCTTTTCGTCGTCTTGATATCCGTCAAGCCAGCGTAAACGTGGGACGGTTTGCCGCAGGCTCGGTCGCACTGCCCGTCAGCAGCAGGTCGAGCAGATCGCGCACGCTGCGGATCGCTTGGCCGAACGGCAACGCTTCGCGGCCGCGAAAGAACAGCCCGTTCGCGACGTCGCCGCGCAACGCGGCTGCAAGCCGCGTGTCGATGCAGAAATGGCCGAACTTCTCGATGCCGTCGCGCAAGCCGCAGACGCTCAGGCATTCGAGCGCGGTCGGGCAGCGCTGCTTCAGCGCGCCGAGCTTGTTGCGGATGCGCGTCTCGTTGCGCAGGTAACGATCGAGCCACGGCGTCTTCACCGCGCGTGCGGGCAGCCCCGTCACGCTGACGAATTCGACGATGTCGTCGGGTGTCGCGTCGGCCAGCACGCGCTTGAAGTGCGGATGCGCATCGCCCTCTTCCGTCACCGCGAACGGCGTCCCGACCTGCACGCCGTTCGCGCCGGCCTCGAACGCCGCGCGCACCGAGTCGTGACCGTTGATCCCGCCCGCAACGATCAGCGGGATCGTTTCGCGCGCGAGACCGAGCGACGCCATCACCTGGGCGGTCTCGTCGAGCACGCGTGCGAAATCGAAACGACGGTCGTGCATGTCGTCGATCTGCGTGACGCCGAGATGGCCGCCTGCATGCGCCGGATGCTCGATCACGATCGCGTCGGGCAGGCGCCCCTTCTTCATCCACTTCTTCAGCACGAGCGAAATCCCGCGGCTGTCCGACAGGATCGGAATCAGCGCGATGTCGTGTCCTTGCGTGAGATCGGGCAGGTCGAGCGGCAGGCCCGCGCCCATCACGATCGCGTCCGCGCCTTCGTCGCACGCGACCCGCACGTAGTCCGCATGCGCGCTCACGGCCTTCATCACGTTGACCGCGATCATCCCGCGCCCTTCGCTGTAGGTCTTCGCGAGGCGGATCTCGCGTGCGAGCGCCTCGAGGTTTGCGGCCTCGAGCGTCGCGCGATCGGGTTGCGCGCGGCAACGCGCGAGCAGGTCCGCATGATGATGGCGCAGGTCGATGCTCGCGATCGTGCCGACCGCGCCTTCGCGCGCGACGCTGCCTGCCAGCCGGTGCGCGGAGATGCCGACGCCCATGCCGCCCTGCACGACAGGCAACAAGGTGCGGCCGCGAATCGTCAGCGGCGGAAAGGAAGTGCGTACGGTCATCTGAAACCTCGTCGGAACATCGGAACCGCGATGATCGACGATCCACCGCCGCGCACCTTGACGGCCGTCAATAAAAAAACGGCACGCGAGCGTGCCGTTTCCGTTTCATGCCACGAGAAGCGCTCAGGCAGGCTTCGCCGGCTTCAACTGCATCGACTTGTACTCGAGATACTCTTCGAGCCCGTACACGCCGTTCTCGCGGCCGTGCCCCGACTGCTTGTAGCCGCCGAACGGCGCGGCCATGTTCCACGTGCCGCCGTTGATGTCGACCTGCCCCGTGCGGATGCGGCGCGCGATGCCCATCGCGCGTTCGTCGCTGCCGGCCCACACCGCGCCGCCGAGCCCGTACGGCGAATCGTTCGCGATCCGCACGGCCTCGTCTTCATCGCGATACGTGATGATCGACAGCACCGGCCCGAAGATTTCTTCCTGCGCGATCGTCGATTTCGGATCGACGCGGCCGAACACGGTCGGCTTCACGAAGAAACCCTTCGCGAGCCCCTCCGGCAGGCCCGTGCCGCCCGTCACGAGCTCCGCGCCTTCGTCGATCCCGCGCTGGATGTATGCCTGCACGCGCTGCTGCTGCACGGCCGATGCAAGCGCACCGAGGCGCGTCGCGTCCTGCCGCGGATCGCCGGCGACGTAGGTTTCAGCCGCCGCCTTCGCGATCGCGCGCGCCTCGTCGTAGCGTGCTTCCGGTACCAGCATGCGCGTGTGCGCCGAGCAGGTCTGCCCCGCGTTCAGGTAGCACGCGTTGACCGTGCCCTTCACCGCCACTGCGAAATCGGCATCGTCGAGAATCACCGATGCCGACTTGCCGCCCAATTCGAGCGCGACGCGCTTGACACCCGCGGCCGCCAGCTCGGCCACGCGCTTGCCCGCGCGCGTCGAGCCCGTGAACGACACCATGTCGACGTCCGGATCGGTGGCCAGCACCTCGCCGACCACCGGGCCGTAGCCGCACACGAGGTTGAACACGCCGGCCGGCAGCCCGGCTTCGTGAATCGCCTCGGCGAGCATGAACGCATTGAGCGGCGCGACTTCGGACGGCTTCAGGACGACCGTGCAGCCGGCCGCGAGCGCCGGCGCGACCTTCAGCGTGACCTGGTTGAGCGGGTAGTTCCACGGCGTGATCGCCGCGACGACGCCGACCGGCTCGCGCACGACGAGCGAGTTGCCGACCTGTGCCTCGAACTCGAACGACTCGGCGAGCTTCGCGTACGCCTTCCAGTTGTAGATCGGGCCGCCCACCTGGATCGCGCGCGACAGCTTGATCGGCATCCCGACTTCGCCGGTGATCGACTGCGCGAGTTCCTCGCTGCGCGCCTGCAGATGCTCGACGATCTTGCGCAGGTAGCCCGCGCGCGTCGCGGCCGGCGTGGCCGCCCAGGCGTCGAACGCTGCGCGTGCCGCGCGGATCGCGTCCTGCGCGTCGGATGCGACGCCTTCCGGAATCCGGCCGATCACGGCCTCGGTACCCGAGTCGATCACGTCGATCGTGCCGGTGCCGGCCGGTTTGCGCCACGCGCCGTCGATGTAGAACTGGTCGTAGATTTTCATCGTTTTCCGCCTCCAGGAAAGCCGACATTCTAGCGAGCGTTTCGGTCGGCCGGTGTGACGATTGACAGCTATTAGAAAGGTCTTTAGCCTCGGCGCCTCATTCATCATAAGAAAGGAGAATGCCTTGAGCATCCTGACCAGAATCGAGGGCGGCTATCTTCAGGTACTGCGCGTGATCGTGCTGTTGTTCGCGACCGCAGTCCTGATCGGCGGGGTCATATTCGGCGCGATCGCACTCGATGCGCGCCTGTCGAAACCGCCGAAGGTCGATTCGGCCATCCAGGTCGATCCGGCATCGTTCGCGTGGGAGGACGATGCACCCGCCAAGGCCACGCCGGCCGCCGACGGGGCGGCAGCCAAGGACGACGGCGCGTCACCCGCGCTGCGCCTGTCGACGCAACTGTCCGGCATCGTGCAGAAACACGGCCGGGCGGCCCTGTCGCCGGACTACGCGGTCGATCGCGACGCGTACGAGCCGTCGTTCCAGCGCGTGCTCGGCGACGACGACCATCCGGACGTCGCGTACTACGAGCAGCAGATCGCGTATCTCGACAAGGTGCTGTCGCGTACGGACGTCGCGGCCAGCGTCAAGAAGAAGGTCACCGGGCACGGCGACGAGTATGCACGCGAGCAGGCATATACCCACGTCGTGTCGGCGGTCATGCGCGACTTCTCCGAGCGCTACGACGCACGCCGGACCGCGATCGACGACGAGAAGAAGGCCGCGGAAGAGACCGCTGCCGAGAACGGCCAGACCGCGCGCTACGCCGGCGTCGCCGCACTCGTCGCGCTGTATTCGTTCGTGTCGCTCGCGGTGCTGATCATCCTGATCCGCGTCGAGCGCAGCATCCGCTCGATCGCGCGCGCCACGGCCACGACGACCTGATCCCGCTCATCCGTCGGCCCGCGCGCCGAGCTGCGGCGGGCCCGGCACCGGGCCCGCTTCGCGGCGCAGCCGGCCGGTTCGCGGCCGCCTCTTCGCGCGGGGTTCCTCACGCGCTCCCGCGCTTTCCGCTCCCGCAGCACCCTCACTTCCCCGTCGGCCATCCACGCCGGCGCAGCGTCCGTTTCGCCGCCGCCATGTCAGGATCCGCCCGGGTGCGCGGCCGGGCCCGCATCGTGCTATGTTTTTATTATCGGCACCGGCCCACTGCAACCGGCGCCGCCCGGAATCGACGTATTTCGTGAGCGCTGCCATGTCCGACGCACCCCATATCCTCGGCTCGCAAGACCGCCTGGAGCTGCTTTGCTGGCTCACCTGCGGCAATCTCGGCGCGTTTTACCTCAACGAATCGTGGCCGGACGCCACGTTCCAGGTCCAGGCCGCGCACCGCTGGCTCGACCGCCATCACCGTCAGGCCGACTGGCTCGTGATCGCCAGGCTCGCCGCGCTCGCGCAGGACATCGCGAAGCGGCACGCCGGGTTCGTCGATGCATCGTGGGCGCGCGACGCGGTCGAGGAAATCGTCGATACCGACGATCTCGACTATCGGGCGAAACTCGTGCAATGGGTCTACGAAGACTGCTGCAAGGCGCTCGCCGACAAGCGGCTGGCCGACTGAGCCCATACGTGCAGGCCGCGGCATATCGCGCGGCCGTCCGTCTTTTCGTCGATGCACGCGCGGCAGCCGCGATAACCGACGGGCACGGTACGCCTCGCACCGCACCCTGCGCCGGGACGCTTACAGCAGCGACTTCGCCTGCGTCAGCACCTTGTCGCAGATCTGCCTGGTCACCTGCTGCTTCAGGCCGCCGCCGCTCAGGTCGAGCTTGCTGCCGTTGCCGGCGTCGAGGATCCCGCTCGCGCCGCTGGAATAGCCGCTGTCGGACGACGCATTGCCGCCGAGCTTGCCCATCAGCGCGTCCTTCACCGACGACGCGCCGCCGGACGCCCCGCCGAGATAGTTGTTCTGGATGCAGAACTGCAGCAGGCCCGCGACGTTGCCGGTGCTGCCCGGCATCAGCGACGAACCGCCGCCGCCTGTCAATGCGCCGCCGAGGCCGCCGAGGTTGCCGAGCGCACCGCCCGCGCTGCCGCCTGAGTCGCCGCCGCCGACCTGCTTCAGGACATCGCCAAGCTGCGCATGCGCCACCGAAAACGGCGCGAGCAATCCGATCAGCGCGCCGGCAACGGTCGCGCGGTATAGACGTGCATTCATGTGAAGCCTCCCGGTTGTGACTGCGTGAGTTCCGCGAATCGAATCCAAGGATACTCAATCAACCTGTGCATGACAGCCCCTGCGCCGCCGACAAACGCACGCGGCGGCCCGATTTTTCGACAATTTGACAAAGCTTGACGTAACGCACCGACTCACCGGTCAATCGTTCGCGCGACAAACATCGCAACCTGCCGCACGGTGTCGGCACGTGCGCTGCTATGCGTCCGCCGCACGCGCTCCCCGCCACGAAGCGGCGACTGAAACGAGCGCCAGCATCACGCCGATCGACGCGAACGGCATGGCCGGATGCAACTCGTACAGCATCGCGCCGACCAGTGGCCCGATCACCATGCTGAGCCCCTGGGCCATCGACATCGCGCCCGCGCATGCAGCCTGCTCGTGCGGCGCCACCCGTGCGCTTGCCAGCGCCGCCACGGCCGGAAACGCCGCGCCCATCCCGCATGCGGCGACAAGATAGCTCGCACACAGCGCCAGCGGCTGGCCGGCCTCGGCCATCAGCACCGACGCGAATCCGGCGCCGCCCACGAGCGCGCCCCAGCGTAGCCACTGTGCCGGTGCAACCGACCGGAAACGCCCGACCAGCGCCTGCGTCACGATCAGCCCGAGGCCCGCGCTGCCGAGCGCATACCCGGTCGCGAGCGGCGCAGCCTGCGCGCTCACGCCCAAGCGGTCGATCACGTAAAACCCAAGTGCGCTGTTCGCGATCATCACGGCGCTGTAAAGCGCCAGCGCGCTGAACCAGGGCAGCCGCAGGCGCGGCTCGGTCGGCTTCAGGCGAAGCGGTGCCTGCCACACCGCCCCCTCGCGGCCGTCGCGCCGGCCGCGCAACCCGGCCAGTCCGGCGAGCGGCAACACCGCGAACACGGCCAACGCAAGCGTCATGTCGTATCCGGCGATCCAGCCCGCCAGCGGCGGCGCGACCACCATCCCGACGGCACCTGCGGCACCGAACCGGGCGATCACCGCCGCGCGTCCCGTCACGGCCGTGCGGTCCGCGATCCACGCGGTCGCGGCGACCGGCAAGCCCGCGTAGCAACCGCCCATTGCCGCACGCGTGGCGAGCAGCGCGACGAAGCCGATCCAGACGGCCGGCACCGCCGTGCCGCCATCGCGCAGCGCCCAGCCGACGTACGCCGTCAGCAGCAGCGAACTCGCGATGAAGCCACCGATCACCGCACGCATGGCCGGCAGCCGGCCGCGCAGATCCGCGACTCGCGCCCAGCGCGGTGCGGCCAGCATCCACACGAGCCCGACGATGCCGATGATCGCGCCGACGTGCAGCGGTTCGAGGTGCATGCGCCGGGCCATCGGGCCGGCGATCGTGACGAACGCGTAGGTTCCCGCGACCATCGCGAAGTTCGCGAGCAGCAGCGGCAACAAAGACGCGCCGGCATCGGCCGGCGGGTTCAGGGTGTCAGCGGAAGGAGTCGACATGATTCGGTCGTATTGAAGAAATGAAGGGGGCCGGCCTGTACCGGCCACGGTCAGCCCGCTCGCGCGAGCAGGCGGTTTCGTGCATGCAGCAACGCATCCGCGGTCGCTTCCCGGCCAATGCACCGATCGGTCACCGGGCAGCCGTAGCGCAGTGCGCCGCCGAGCGGCCGCTCGTCATGACGCGGCTGCGCGAATGCGACCGCCGCGCCGTGCTCGATAGAAACAGTGAGGTGTTTCATGGCCAGGGCTCCGGAAGCCGCCCGCGCATCACACACCGAGCGTCGCGCCGCCGTCCACGCACAGCGTGTGCAACGTCACGTGACGCGATGCGTCGGACAGCAGGAACAGCACGGCTTCGGCGATATCGTCGGGGGCCGCGATGCGGCCGAGCGGAATGCCGTTCCGGTAGGTGCCGAGCGCCCCCGCAATGACCGTTGCCGGGCCTTCGGGACCCTGCCAGAGCTGGCGCTGCATCGGCGTGTCGGTCGATCCCGGCGCGACGATGTTGCAGCGAATGCCGTGCGCGGCCAGTTCGAGGCCGAGGCAACGGGTGAACTGATGAGCCGCCGCCTTCGACGCCGCATAGGCCGCCATCTGCGTGCGCGGCACGAGCGCCGCATTCGACCCGACGGTCACGATGGCGCCTGCCCGGCGCGCGGCCATGAGCGGCGCGACCGCACGCGACAGATGAAACACGCCGTCGGCATTGACCGCGAAGCAATGCGCCCAGTCGTCGTCCGTCAGCGACGACGCGCTTGAAAGCCGCAGCACGCCGGCGACGTTGGCGAGCATGCCGATCGGACCGACGGATGATTCCACCCGTTCGACGGCCGCCTGCACCGCACGCGCGTCGGCAACGTCGACCGCGAACGCGTGCACGCGTCCCGCCGGCGGCGGGCTGTCGGCGATCGTGCGCGCCAGCGCGTCGCCATCCATGTCGAAGGCGGCCACGTCCACACCGTGCGCGGCGAGCAAGCGGACGACCGCGGCACCGATTCCGCGCGCCGCACCGGTCACGACGGCGGTACCCGCCGGGAATGTCAGGTTCGTCGTGCTTCTCATCGATTCGAATTCCGTGATTGAAGATCCTGGCCCGCCTCTACGGCGAGCCGTTCGGTCAGGACAGCGCCGATCGCCGCCATCGGTTCGGGGTCCGACATGCCGTCGTGCGAGCAGTCGAGCGCATGGCAGGTCAGCGTCCCGCGCGGACGATGCGCATGCCAGCTCTCGGGCGTCGGCATGCCCTGCCGCTTGCGGGTCGCGTTGAAGAGCAGCAGTTCGCCGTCGTAGCGCGGCGTGGATGTCGCGCGAAACAGGCGCATCTGCCGCAGCGTCGCGGCGACGAGCGCATCGAGGCCTGCGCCGCCGAGCGCCGCGAACGGGCTGTTCGCGCGAAGCAGGCGTTGACGCAGCACGGTGTCGGACAGGTCGGCCGTATCGAAGTCGCCGTTGACGGTCAGCAGGATCCGCAGCGCGTCGCCACAGGCCGGCATCGGCTGCGCGGTCCATGCCGACGACGGGTAGCTGTCCATCAGCGCGAGTGTGCCGACCGCCGCGCCATCGCGCACCAGCGCCGCCGCGACGCCATAAGCCAGCGCGCCGCCGAGCGACCAGCCCAGCAGGTGATACGGCCCGTCGGGCTGCAATGCCCGTACGCGCCGCACATAGGACCGCACGAGCGCGTCGAAATCGGCCGCGTCGCACGTGTCGTCGACCGATAGCTGCAATCCGTCGATCGTCGCATCGGGCAGATAGGCCGCGAGCCGCAGGTAGCTCCACGCGAGGCCGTCGGCCGGATGGATGCAGATGAGCCGCGGCGCGGCGCCCGGCGCCGACTGGATCGCCAGGTGCGGCGCAAACCCGTTGCGCTCGGTGCGCGGCCGGTACGCCAGCGGCGTACGCAATGCAGCCGTCAGCATCGCGATCGTCGGATACCGGAACAGCATCGAGACGGGCACGTCGCGCCCGAGTTCCGCCGCCAGCCTTGCGCTCGCCTGCATCGCCTGCAGCGACTTGCCGCCGATGTCGAAGAAATTGGCGTCCGGGGTCAGCGCGGCATCGCCGAGCACGTTCCGCCATACGGCCATTACCTGGCGCTCGAGCACGCCGGCGCGCGGATCGTCGGCCCCCTCGTCGCACCGCGCATCGATCCGCTGCAGCGCGCTGCGATCGATCTTGCCGTTCGCATTGCGCGGCAGCCGTTCGAGCACGTGCCAGCGGTCCGGAATCGCCGCTGCCGGCAGCCGCAGCGCCAGTTGCGTGCGCAACGCGGCAGGCTCGGCCGGCCCGGCGACGAATGCCGCGAGCGTCACCGTGCCTGCGCCGCTGCCGGATGCGACGACCGCCGCCTCGCGCACGTCCGGTTCGCGCAGCAGTGCGTCCTCGATCCCGCGCGGATCGATACGCACGCCGCTGATCTTCACTTCGTGATCGATCCGGCCGTCGAAATACAGCCGGCCGTCGCGCAGCGTCGCGAGATCGCCGGTGCGGTACGCACGCTGCCCGCCGCGCGGCAACGTGACGAAGCGTTTCGCCGTCAGCGCTGGATTGCCGGCATACGCGAGCGCCAGCCCGTCGCCGCACAACACCAGTTCTCCGGTGCGCCCCGCGGCGACCGGGTACGCGCGCTCGTCGACGATGCACGCATCGACGCCCGCACGCGGCGTGCCGATCGGCACCGGTTCGCCTTCCTGCCAGACCGCCTGCGGGCCGCCGATGCGCGCTGCGGTCGCGATGATCGTCGCCTCGGTCGGTCCGTAGGTATTGAGCAGCACCGCATCCGGCAGGTGTGCGCGCCAGCGCCGGATCCGCTCCGGCAACGCGGCCTCGCCGCCGATGATCGTCAGGCGCACGCGGTCGAGCCGTCGTGCATGGCGTGCGTCGAGCGCATGCGCGAGCACGTGCCAGTAGGCGGTCGGCAGATCGAGCACGGTAATGCCGCGCCGCTCGACCTCGGCGGTAAACGTATCGACCGAATCGAGCATCGCATCGTCCCGCAGCACGAGCGTCGCGCCATGGCACAGCGTGGCGAAGATCTCCTCGAAGCTCGCGTCGAAATGCAGCGGCGCGAACTGCAGTACGCGATCGCCCGGCCCGATGCAATACAGGTCGCGCGTGCTCGCGACGAACTGGCCGAGCGCGCCGCGTCCGGTCAGCACGCCGTTCGGGAGGCCGGTCGACCCCGACGTATACAGCAGATACGCGGGCAGCGCGTCCGGCACCGGTTCGGCGCCGGCCGGCGCGGGTTGCGTCGTCGGCACGCGCGCCGCATCGAGATCGAGCACCGGGCATGCGCCCGCGCATGCCCGGTGCGAGCCGCGCGTGATGACGATCGCGGGCGCTGCGTCCGCGCACATCGCGGCCGTGCGTTGCGGCGGCCCGTCCGG
This sequence comes from Burkholderia puraquae, assembly GCF_002099195.1. Taxonomy (GTDB): domain Bacteria; phylum Pseudomonadota; class Gammaproteobacteria; order Burkholderiales; family Burkholderiaceae; genus Burkholderia; species Burkholderia puraquae. The sequence continues at coordinate 389,261 of NZ_NBYX01000004.1, forward strand.
GTCGAGCGGCACGATGACGGCGCCGAGCTTCAGTACGGCCAGCATCGCCGCGATCACGTCCGGCGCGCGCGGCGCCGCGAGCGCGACGCGCGTCTGCCGTGTCACGCCATGCCGTGCAAGCTCGTCCGCCAGCGCCGCGGTGTCTGCGAGCAACGTGCGATAGTCGACGCGACGCTCGCCGGCTTCGATCGCCGTGTTCGCAGGTGCGTCGCGCCCCGCGCGTTCGATCAGCGCGATCACGTCGTCGTGCGGCCCGGGCAGCGGCGCGCCGCGCATGATCGATGGTGGCGGCAGGTCGTCGATCAGGCTCGCGACCGGCTCGTCGGCCGCACAGGCGGCGAACGTGTCGAGCCACTCCACGAAGCTTTGCGCGTACGCCGCGAGCGTGTCGGCGTCGTACGCGTTCGGATTGGCCTCGAGCGTCAGATGCCACGCGCCGCCACGCACGGCGAGCGTCACGTTCAGGTCCTTCACCGGCCCGCCGCTCACCGCGTGCGTATCGCTCGCCAGCCCGCGAAACGCGACCTGCCGCTCGAACGGCATCACGTTGACGGCCTGGTTGAACAGGAACACGTTGCGCTCGAGCAGGCCCAGATCGCCGCGAATCCAGCCGTACCGGTAGTAGAGATGCGGCCGGATCGCGCGCAGCTGCTCCGAGCAGGCGCACGCGAGATCGCGCGGCGAATGGCCCGTGTCGACATGCACGCGAAACGGCACGATGTTCATCGCCATGCAGGGGACACCGAGGGCCGCCGTGCCGAGCCGGTTCATTACCGGCAACCCAAGCGTCAGGTCGCGCTGCCCGCCCTGTCTTGCCAGCCAGATCCCGGTCGCGCACAACAGCCACGCGTTCCAGTCGACACCCGCGTGCGCCGCGGCGTCCCTGAGCCGGGCCAACCGGGCGCCGTCGACCACGCGCGTGACCCGCGCCGCATCAGAGGCCACGTCCTGCTTCGGCGCGAGTACGAGCGGCGCGGGCATGTCGCGCAGGTATGCGCTCCAGAATGCACGATCGGCTTCGAAGCCGCCGTTCACGCGATAACGCGCCTCGGCTTCGACGACGCGATCCACGCGCCAATCGGGCAGCTCCGGCACGGGAGCATTGCCGACCCGCGCGTTGTAGCGCGCCGCGACGGCTTGCTGCAGCAGCCCGTAGCCAAAGCCGTCCAGCGCGATGTGATGAACCTGCAGATACCACCAGTGCCGCGTCGGCGAGAGCCGCAACAGCATCGTGCGATACAGTGGATCGGACGTGACATCGCAGCACACCGACAGCGCTGCCATCATCCAGTCCCGTGCCGCCTGCTCGGGATCCGCTTGCGTCGACAGGTCCACGAGCGACAACCGCGTGGCCGGTGCGCGGCGACATTGCCAGAGCGTATCGTCGGCCCATGCAAAACGCATGTGCAGCGCATCGGCATGATCGAGCACCGCCTCGACGCTCCCGGTGAGCGCGTCAACGTCGAGTGCGCCGTCAAGTTCGATGATTTCGGCCGTCAGGTAGCCCGGATCGTCGGGATCGACCTGCTGCGCGACCCAGATCCCGTATTGCGCGGATGTCGCGCGTATCGGTTGTTCTTCGAGTTGCATGAATAGAGATATCGCGAATAAGCGTTGAACCGGAATTCAGGCCGTCAGGCGGCCTGCTGCCACGCAATCACGAGCTCGCGATTGCGCGACATCAGCACCAGGTGCTCGTCCATCACGTACTGGATCTGCACGAGTTTGTCGGCCGAATCGGCTTCGCAGCGCAGCCACAGCCGATCGTCGACCCGCTGCATCCGGCAGGTTCCGTACGGGAAGTCGACGGTCGCGCGGTGCTCGTCGAATACGACAGGCACCTTGATCGCGTAGTGCTTGCACAGCTTGAACAGCACTCGATCGGCATGCGCCAGCGTGACTTCCGCCGTGCTGGCAAACGGCGCCGGATGGATGCCGGGCGCGTCATGCACCGTCACGCCGGCACCTGTGCGGTGCGTTGCAGCAGGCGCGCCCATGCTTCGAGCGTCGGCTGTTCGGCGAGTTGGACGAACGTAACGTCGTGGCCATCGGCCCGCCACTGCTCGACGAACGTCATCATGCGGATCGAATCGACGCCGCAATCGACGAGGTTGGCGTCCGCGCGCAACGTCGCGGCCGGAACGCGCAGGCTTCCGGCGACCAGCCGTGCGACGTCGTCGAGCGTCGGCATCGCGAGATCGTCATGGGCCGCGCCGACGAGCATGTCGACCGACACGACGCTGCCGCAGCGCCCCGCGACGTAATCGAGCGCCATCCGATGCTCACGTTCGGAGAAATCCGCGAGCGCATCGCCGACGAAAAACGGCTTGATGTCGCGCATGAACGCATCGCATGCGGTCATCAGGCAGCCGATGTGCGCGTAGATCCCGCAGATCGCGAGCTGGTCGCGCCCCGGTGCACTCAGCCGGGTCTCGAGATCCGAGCGCCGGAAGGCGCTGTAGCGCCACTTGTCGAGCACCGTGTCGCCGGGCGTCGGCGCGACGATCTCGCTGATCGCCGCGCGCGCCGGCTGCGCGGTCAGGCCCGGGCCCCACATGTCGGTCAGGAGCGCACGATCCGCTGGCGCCTGGGTCGCCGGCTGCGCGGTGTAGTAAACCGGCATCCCCGTCGCATGCGCGAAATCGATCAGGCGCCGCACACCGGCAAGCAACGACGGTACCGGCGATGCGCCGCGATCGTAGAAATCGAGAAAATAGTCCTGCATGTCATGCACGAGCAGCGCCGCGCGTCGCGGATCGAACTGCCAGGTCACGCGGTTGGCCGGCAGGTCTGCCGGCATCGGATAGGAAGCGATTTTCGGAATGGCCATGTTGGAATGTGTGGTGAGCGTCGTGAAAATGAACGTTTTCGGCATTACCTGAGCGCCGGACATCAGGCTGGCGCGTCGGCCAGGCAATCAGCGATGCGCTGCCGCAACGCCCGCTTGTCGATCTTGCCCACCGGGGTCTTCGGGAACGCGTCGACGAACTCGATCCGGTCCGGCACCTTGTAGGTCGCAACGCCCTGCTCGCGCACGAACCGCACGAGATCCGCCGCGCTCGGCGCCGCGGATCCGCGAATCACGTACGCGCAGCTGCGCTCGCCGAGATACCGGTCCGGCATCGGCACGAGTGCCGCGTCGGCAACGCCGGGATGCGCCAGCAGCAGATGCTCGATCTCCTCCGCGGGAATCTTCTCGCCGCCCCGATTGATCTGGTCCTTCGCCCGCCCCTCGACGACGAGATAGCCGCCGTCGGTGATCCGCACGCGATCGCCGGTGCGGTAGAAGCCGTCCGCCGTGAACGCGCGTGCGTTGTGTACCGGCGCGTCGTAGTAGCCGCGGATCGTGTACGGGCCGCGCGTCAGCAGGTGGCCGACCTCGCCCGGCCCGACCTGGCGATCGTCGTCGTCGACCACGAGAATCTCGTCGTCCGGCGAGATCGGCCGCCCCTGCGTGGCGATCACGACGTCGCGCGGATCGCCCAACCGCGTGTAGTTGACGAGCCCCTCCGCCATCCCGAATACCTGCTGGAGCTGCGCGCCGAAGCCATCCGCCGCGCGCGCGGCCAGTGCCGGATCGAACCGCGCCCCGCCGACCTGCACGAGTTCGAGACTCGCGGGCGCGCCGCCGCGTCGCGCCGCTGCGTTCAGCCAGACGAGCACGAGCGGCGGCACGAGCGCGACCACGCTTACACGTTCACGCTCGACCAGCTCGAACGCAACGTCGGGGCTGGCGCTATCGCTCAGCACGACCGTGCCGCCCGCGTCGAATACACCGAGCGAGCCCGGCGAGCTGAGCGCGTAGTTGTGCGCAGCCGGCAGCGCAGCGAGATAGACAGTGCGTTCGCTCAGCCCACAGATGCGCGCACTCTCCCGCACGCTGTACAGATAATCGTCGTGCGTGCGCGGAATCAGCTTCGGCGTGCCCGTGCTGCCGCCCGACAACTGCAGGAACGCCACCTCATGCGCGGCCGGCCCGGGCGGCAATGCGATGTCCGGTGCATCGGGCAGATCGAGCCCTGCGTTGCCCGGCGTCGTGAACAGCACGTGCTTCAGCGTCGGCGCGCCGGCCTGTACGTCGCGCGCGAGCGACCGGTAGTCGAAACCGTCGTGCGATTGCGCCGCGATGTAGGCCACCGCACCCACGTGCCGGCAAAAGAAGTCGATCTCGCGACGCCGGTGCGCGGGCAATGCAAAAACCGGCAGCGCGCCGATGCGGAACAGCGCGAACGTCGTCGCAAAGAAGGCCGCGCAGTTCGGCAGTTGCAGCACCACGCGATCGCCTGGCACGATGCCCGCCGCGCTCAGCGCGCGCGCAATGCGTTGCGCCTCGGCCGCGAGCGTCCGGTACGACCAGCGCAGATCGCCCTGCACGAGCGCCGTCCGTTCGCCGAATTGCGCAACGCGCGCATCGAACCAGCGGGCGAACGATTCGCCGCGCCAATAGCCCTTTCTGCGGTACGTGTCGGCCAACGCGGCCGGCCACGACGTGCCGTGCGCGATCGTCATGCCGCCTCCCGGGCGCCGCCCTGTGCCGCGTCGCGGCCAATCCCCAGCGCATCCAGCATCGTCCTGAACTTGGCCGCCGTTTCGGCCCGCTCGCCGTCGGGCGTCGACTCGGCGACGACGCCTGCCCCCGCATAGAGCCGCAGCGTGCGATCGAACGCTTGCGCGCAGCGGATCGTCACGATCCATTCGCCATCGCCGTGCGTATCGACCCAGCCGAGCATCCCCGCGTAGAACCCGCGGTCGAACGGCTCGGCCGCGCGAATACATGCACGGGCCGCGTCACGCGGCGCACCGCAGACCGCGGGAGTCGGATGCAGCGCAAGCGCGAGCGTCAACGCGTCGGCCTGCGTTTCGCCGCGCACTTCGGTGGACAGGTGCCACATCGTTTCGGTATGCATCAGCGACGGGCGCACCGGCACGTCGAGATGCGAGCAGAACGGCGCGAGGCTGTCTCGCACCGCCTCGACGACGACCCGATGCTCGTCGAGATCCTTGGCCGAATCCAGCAGCGCCTCCGCGCGACGGCGATCCTCGACCGGGTCGAGGCTGCGCGGCGCGGAGCCGGCCAGCGGATTCGCGCGCACGACGCCGCCGAAGCGGTTCACGAGCAGTTCCGGGCTCGCACCGAGCAGCGTGCCCCCCGCACCGAGATCCACGGAAAACGTATAGCCGTGCGGGTTGCGTGCCGCGAGACGCGCGACGAGCGGTGCGACGTCGACCGGCTGCTCGCCGTCCACTTCGAGCGTGCGCGCCAGCACGACCTTGTCGAGTTCGCCCGCGCGGATGCGCGCAACCGCATGCGCCACCGCGTCGCCATAGGCGTCGGCCGCTGGCACCTCGCGCGTGGCATAGCGCATTCCGGCCGGATCCGGCACCCGCGGCACGCCGGACGGCGCCGCACGCAGCATCGTGTGCGCCACCCGTAGCGCGGTCGGCGTATCTGCGTCGAACGGCACGGCGCCGACCACCGCTGCGCCGGCATACCCATTCGCCTGCGCACGACGCAGCGCCTCTGCCACACGCGTGACCAGCGGCGTATCCGCATGTGGAATCGCTTCCGCCGGATCGGCCGCAAGCAGCGCATGGGCCGGAGTCACCAGGAACAGCGCCGCGTCGGCACGATAGAGATCCCATATGCTATGGGGTACTAAAAGACTAGAAGGATGGGATATCGCATTCATCTCATTCATCTCCAGATTGAAGGGCCGGCGCGTCGCACCGGCCGTGCCGTCACATTTCGGCCGTGACACTCACCGCGACGCGGCGCCCCTGATCGACCAGCCAGTTCCCGTTCAGGCCGCTCGTGCGCGTGCGATCGTCGATTGGAACCATCTTGTTGGTCAGGTTCAGCACCGCGAAGTTGACGGAGAAACGCTTGTCGATCCGGTAGCGGCCGCCGAGATCGAAGGTGGTCGTCGACGGCCGCTCGCGAACACCCTGCGCGCCGTTGCGGAACGCCGCCCAGTATTCGCTGCCGATGTAGTTCGCCGTCGCGTACAGATCGAGCTTGGCAGTCGGCGTCCAGTCGACCTGCACGTTGAATTTGTGCTTGGGTGTCTTGTCGAGCGGATAGCCGTCGAGCGAGCCGCCATTGAACGCCTTCTCGCCGCCGCCCTCGCGGCGCGACTGGGTCAGCGTGTAGGTGCCCGACACCTTCAGCGTACGCAGCACGCGTGTGCCCGCGCCGAGTTCGAGGCCGTACAGCTTGACCCGGTCAATGTTGTCGTACACGTAGATGTTGCGACCCGGCGAGCGCGGATCGGCCTTGCCCGTGTCGTAGCTGGCCACCTTGTTCTTGAACAGGTTGTTGAAGAGTGTCAGCCCCGCGTACGTGTTGCCCAGGTCGTAGCGCACGCCGAGTTCCTCGGTCAGGCTCGTCTCGGGCTTGAGATCCGGATTGCCGCACAGCGTGCCGGGCATCGCCCCCGCCGCGCCGCCCGACGTCATGCAGTAGCCGCCCGTGCTCTGGCGCAACGACGGCGGCCGGAAGCCCGTCGACACACCACCACGCACCGTCCACGCCTGGCTGAGCTTGTAGACGCCGTAGATGCGCGGGCTCACGTGGCTGCCGTAGCGATCGTCGTGATCGAGCCGCACGCCGGTCGTCAGCGTAAACCGGTCGTTGAAGAAGTAGTCGTTTTCACCGAACAGCGCCCACGCATTGCGCCGGATGCGGTCCGAGTTCGCCGCGTGGCCCTTCGGCACCGCGTCCTGGCGGGCCACGCCCGACAGCGTCGACCAGATATGCTGGCCACCGACCGTCAGGATGTTGCGCTCGCCCCACCACGGCACCTCGGCCTTGCCTTCGAGGATCGTGTCGGTCAGCGCGGGCTTGATCGCCTCGCGGCCGGCCGGCGTCCACTGGTCCTGCACGCCGCGCTCGCCATAGAGCGACAGCGTCGTGTTGCCGAAACCCCAGCGACCGTCGTGCGTGATGCCCCAGTAGTCGCGGACATGGCGCGTTTCGGTCACCGCCGACGCGGCCGTGCGCGGCGTGAGCGGCGCCGCGCTCTTGCCCGGCGTGCTCAGGTAAGTGAGCTGCTCGCGCCCGATGTTCACGCTCACGTCCTGGTTGCGCGTGGGCTTCGCCGCCAGCTTCACGTCGAAGCTGCCGATCCGCTGCCCGTTCGCGCCGCTTGTCCCGCTGTTCGCGTAGAAGATGTCGTCCTCGCCGCGATGCAGGAGCCGGCCGGACGCCTGCAGCCCGAGCACGTCGGATTTCAGCGGGCCGCCGAGCCAGAAGTCGACGCTCTGCGTATCGCCCTGGTTCGATTCGAGCTGCCACACGCTGCCGGCCGTGATCGTGCCGCCCCAGCGCTTCGGCACCTTGCGCGTGATCACGTTGATCACGCCGCCCATCGCATCGGCACCGTACAGCGACGACATCGGCCCGCGCACGACCTCGATCCGCTCGATCGCGGACAGCGGCGGCATCAGGTTCGACTGCACGCCCGAGCTGCCGCGGTTCATCGTTTCACGGGTGTTCTGGCGGCGGCCGTCGACCAGCAGTAACGTGTATTCGCCGGGCATCCCGCGGATCGAGATGTCCTGGTCGTTCGGCGAAGCGCCGACGACGCTCACCCCCTCGACGTTGTTGACGATCTCCGCAACCGACGTGTAGGGCTTCGCTTCGATTTCGTCGCGACCGATTACGGAAATGCTAGCGGGTGCTTCGCGGATCGCCTGCTCGCGACGACTGGCCGTCACGACGATATCCTTCAGCATGATCGGATCCGGCGGATCGCCGGCAACCGCCCGGACCGGGACGGCAGGTGCGCCGGCGGGGCCGGCAGGCTGATCAGGCGTCTGCGCCCACGCGCTCGACACGCCCATCAGGTAAAGGCCGGCAACGACGGCCGGCTTCAATGCGAAGTGTGCAGCTTGACTCGACATGGTGGCGCTTTCGATGTTTCATAATGTGATTGATTCTCATTTGCATTATGAAACATGTAATACGCCGAAATCTTTGCGTAAGCTACAAACTCGTTTGAGTCACGGCGGCTGCCTCGTCAGCGATGGTCGCTGCGGCGCGCGAGCGTCGGCGTGACGCCGAAGCGGCGCTTGTAGGCGGTCGCGAAGTTCGCGGCGCTCGTATAGCCGGCCAGCGCCGCGGCCTGCTTGACGCTCACCGCGTCGCGCTCGAGGGCCAGCCGCGCGCGTTGCAGGTGATGTTCGCGGACGAAGTCGAATACCGTCGTGCCGTAGGCGGCACGGAACTGCCGCTGCATCGCGTTCGCGCTCATGCCGGCATGGCGCGCGATATCGTCGAGCGACAAATCCTGTGCGGCATTGCTCGCCAGGAACGCGCGCAATTCCGCCATCCGGCGGTAGTCGCGCGATCCGAGCGCCGCCTCCGGCATCGGTGCCGCGTCCACCGCCTCCGCCTCCAGCGGCGCAAACGCCTCGGCAAGCAGCTCCAGCACACGGCTTTCCAGGTAAATCGCCTGCAGCATCGGCTGACAGGTCGGCGGCCGCACGATCTGCTCGGCCAGCGCGGTCGCGCGTGGTGTCGGCTGCCAGAAGCTGATCGCGAGGTGCGCGGACAGCATTGCATCCAGCCGCTCCGGCAGCGCACCGCGGCTCGCGGCCTGCAGATGCCCCAGCCACTCGCCCGACATCGCGAGGCTGAGCCGCCGCGCATAGCCACCCTTGCTGAGCCGCCGGCGGAACGTATCCGGCTGCACCGCATTGAGCAGGAACGACTGCATCCGCACCGCGGGCCGCGGCACCGGTGCCCGGTTCGCCCGGCGCGCGTCCGTCGTCAGTAACACGCGCCGGTCGCCGTACGACACGTCGAGCGCGCCTTCGAGCAGCAGCACGAGATGCAGGCCCGGCGTGCACTGCCCCGACATCACTGCGTCGAATTCGTCGGTCGCGTCGTCCGCGTGGATACGCAAGCCCGGACGCACCTCGCGAATCCGCGCGACGTGCGCGTCGTGGCGATGACCGTCGGATTGGAAAGCACCTGGCGTCTGCGCCGTCATGTCGTGATACCCCGTTGAGTGCGTCGGGCGCCGCGCGCCCGCACAAACTATTTCGTCGCTGGATCAAACAACCGGCATCCCACGATGCCCCGCTGCTCGGCTACACTTAAATGAGAATTGTTCTCATTTATATCGTATCGGGAGTCGCGTGAAAAAGACAAGTGGAATGTGGGCCGTGCTCGGCGCATGGCTGTGCAGCGGGTTCGTCGCGCAAGCGGCATGCGCGGACACCACCGTGACCGACCTGGCCGGCCGGCAGGTCCGGATTCCCGCGCGCGTCGAACGCGTGCTGCTCGGCGAAGGGCGCCTGCTGCCCGCGCTGGCGGTCGTCGACGCCGGCGATCCCACCCGCCGCCTCGTCGGCATGATGGGCGATTTCGAACAGCTCGATCCGGCCAGCTACGGGCAATGGCTCGAACGGTTTCCGCGCTTGAAGGACGTGCCGCGCATCGGCCGCTCGCAGGCCGGCAGCTTCAGCGACGAACGCGCGCTCGCACTGCGCCCGCAGGTCGCGATCTTCGGCCTCGGCGGCGGCCACGGCCCCGGTGAGCGCGATCGCGAGACGCTGGCGCGGCTCGAAGCCGCCGGCGTCGCGATCGTTTTCGTCGATTTCCGGCACGACCCGCTCGTCAATACGACGCGCAGCATCGCGCTGCTCGGCCAGGTCCTCGGCACGCCGCAGCGCGCGGCGGATTTCAACGCGTACTGGCAGGCACAATTCGACCTCGTCCGCACGCGGCTGGTGAACGCGCACGCGGTCGCGCCGAGCGTGTTCCTCGAAAGCCGCGTCGGCCTGTCGAGCGACTGCTGCGACACGATGACGGGCATGATGGGGCGCCTGCTCGACGCCGCCGGCGGCAACAACATCGCGAAAGGCCGCGTGCCCGGCGAGCACGGCACGCTGAATCCCGAATACCTGCTCAGCCGCCAGCCCGATTTCTACATCGGCACGGGGATCGGCTCGACCCAGACGCTGCAAAGTGCGCCGCTGCGCATCGCGCTCGGCGCCGGCGTGTCCCGCGAAACCGCCGCCCGTTCGTTCGACCGGTCGCTGCAGCGCCCGCAGATCGCGCCGCTGCGCGCGGTCCGCGAGCGCCGGGCCTATGCGATCTGGCATCACTTCTACAACTCGCCGTTCAACGTCGTCGCGGTGCAGGCTCTGGCCAAATGGCTGCATCCGGCGCTGTTCGCCGACGTTGACCCGCGCCGCACGCTCGACACGATGGTGCGACGCTTCCAGCCGGTTCCGCTACAGGGCGAATACTGGGTACAGGAAGGGTCGTGACATGTCGCTCCCTGCTTCCACAATGCGCCGCTCGCTGCTCGTCGCCGGCCTCGCGGGCCCGCTCGGCGCCCGCGTCGCCCCCGCACTCGCCGCTCGCGCACCGGACTGGCCCGCGCTCGACGCAGCGCCCGCCGTGCAGGTGCCGAACAGCCGCCAGTTCGACGTGACGGTCGGCGGCAAGCCCCGCCGCCTGTTCGTCGCGCTGCCCGCCGAGCGGGCTGTTGCCGTACCCCATCCGGTGCTGATCGTCCTCGACGGCAACGCGCTCTTCCCGCTCGCCGCGCAACTCGTGCGCAACCTGCGCGCGCGCCCCGACGCGACGCCTGATGCGGAGCCCGTCGTGATCGGCATCGGTTACCCGACCGAGGCCGCATACGACATGGCAGCCCGCGCGGACGACTACACGCTCGCGCCGCTGACGGACGGCCACGGTGTCGTCGCGGACCGCCTGCTCGATTTCATCGAGCAGGACGTGCAGCCCTGGCTCGCGCAACAGGTAGCGGTCGACCCGGCGCGCCAGACGCTGTTCGGCCATTCGTACGGTGGCCTGCTGACGCTGTACGCGATGCTGACGCGCCCGCACCTGTTCACGCGGTATGTCGCGGCGAGCCCGTCGATCTGGTGGGGCGACCGCGCGCTGCTGCCCTATGCGGACCGCTTCGCCGCGCAAGCGGCGCCGCTGGCGCCGGCGCTGCGGCTGCTCGTCACAGCCGGTAGCCTCGAAGAAGGCGCACCGAATCCCGACGTCGAGCGCACGCGCCGGCAACAGGCGCGCAAGCAGGTCAGTTCCGCGCGCGACTTCGTCCGGCGCGTCGGTGCCCGCCCTGGGCTCGACGCGACGTTCCGCCTGATCGATGACGAGGATCATGGCGGCGTCGTGGTGCCCAGCGCGATGCTGGCCGCGCGCATCGCGGCCGAAACCGACGCGGGAGATGCCGCATGAGCGCCGCGTCGCCCGCATCGTCGCCTTCGTCCCGTTCGTCCGCTTCGCTGAAGCTGCGCTACCGCGCAATCGCCGCGCGGCGGGTCGGCGCACTGATGTTCCTCGCCTGCGTGCTCGGCACCCTGCTCGTCGTCGACATCGGCACCGGCCCGTCGCCATTCCCGATCGCGGATCTGGTCGCCGGGCTATTCCGGCCGGACGCGCTGCCGCTCGAACAGCGCGTGATCCTCTGGGACGTGCGCCTGCCGTATGCGCTGATGGCCGTGCTCGTCGGCGCGTCGCTCGGCATCGCCGGCGCGGAAATGCAGACCGTGCTGAACAACCCGCTCGCGAGCCCGTTCACGCTCGGCATGTCGGCCGCCGCGAGTGTCGGTGCGTCGCTCGTCGTGATCTCGGGCTGGCACGTCGTGCTCTGGAACGAGAACATCGCGCTATCGCTCGGCGCGTTCTGCTGCGCGAGCCTCGCGACGCTGCTGATCGTCTGGCTCGCGTGGCGCCATGGCGCGACGACCGAAACCGTGGTGCTGTTCGGCATCGGCCTGATGTTCAGTTTCGACGCGCTGCTGTGGCTGCTGCAGTTTCTCGCGGACGCGAACGCGCTCCAGCAGATCGTGTTCTGGAGCATGGGCAGTCTCGCGCGCGCGACGTGGGGCAAGATCGCGCTGCTGTCGTGCGTGCTCGCCGCCTGCACGCTGTGGGCGAGCTTCGACGTCGCATCGCTGACGGCGCTGCGCGCCGGCGACGAACAGGCGCGCAGCATGGGCATCGCCGTCGAGCGGCTGCGACTCGTCGCGCTGGTGCGTATCAGCCTGCTGTCGGCCACCGCGCTGTCGTTCGTCGGCACGATCGGTTTCGTCGGTCTCGTCGGGCCGCACGTCGCACGGCTGCTCGTCGGCGACGAGCATCGCTATTACCTGCCCGGCGCCGCCCTCGCCGGCGCGATCATGCTGGCTGGCGCATCCGTGCTCAGCAAGGCACTGATCCCGGGGGTGACGCTGCCGATCGGGATCATCACCGCGCTGGTCGGCGTGCCGCTGTTCATGATCCTCGTCAGCCGGCGCAGGAGGCTCGATGGATAAGGGCACCCTGTACATCGACGACCTGGTCGCGCGCTATGGCGCGAAGGTCGTGCTCGACCGGTTGTCCCTCGCGCCCGTTACGCCCGGCACGATGGTCGGATTGCTCGGACCAAACGGGGTCGGCAAGTCGACGCTGCTGCGCGCACTCGCCCGGCTCGTTGCCGTGCACGGCAACGCGGCGTTCGGCGGATTAGACCTGCTGCACGGCGCGCGCCGGGAACACACGCGACAGGTCGGCTACCTGCCGCAGACGCTGCCGCAACCGTCGTCGCTGCTCGTGTACGAAGCCGTACGCAGCGCATTGCGCGCGACCTGTCCCGGTTTGTCCGACACGGCACGCGACCTGCGCCTGCAGAACGTGTTCGAGCGCCTGCGGCTGCAAGCGCTCGCGATGTCGCCGCTCGAGCGGCTGTCCGGCGGACAGCGGCAGATGGTCGGACTTGCGCAGGTACTCGTGCGCGACACGCCGCTGCTGCTGCTGGACGAACCGACGAGCGCGCTCGACCTGCGCTGGCAGTTGCTCGCGCTGGAAGCGGTCGGGGACGCGGCACGCAGATACGGTGCGGTCGTGCTCGTCGCGATGCACGACCTGAATCTCGCGTCGCGATTCTGCGACCGGCTCGTGCTGCTGGGCACCAACGGCCTCGTCGCCGACGGCGCACCCGCCGAAGTCCTGACACCGCCGCACCTGCGGCGCGCGTATCGTGTCGACGCCCGGGTCGAACGCACGGCGGCCGGCGATTATGTCGCGCTCGCGGAGCGAGCCATTACGGATGACGCGCGAGAAGCGTGCGACGCTTGAGCGCGGATCGGTCGTCGCGCTGGCGACCGGTCCGGCTTGCGGGCATCAGGCCGCTATGTCGTTCGCGCAGTCGCACCGGACGCCGATAACAATGCGGGCCGGCGCACGCGAAGCGTCATAGAATCGCGCGGCGGGGCCGTCAGGTCCCGACCCGCCGCGACATCGGCAAACGACCGCACGGCCACCGTGCGCGCGGCGGCCCGCTCCTCTTCCCTGCAAGGACGATCGCGTGATGCGCGCATACCGACTTCTGCTGACGGCCGGCGCCACGGCCATGCTTGCCGGCTGGGCTGTGGCTGGCCAGCCGTTGCCCGTCACCGCGGCGTCCGCCCGAAACTGCCCGTCGCCGTCGTTCGACCGCTATCCGGCACCTGCGGCACGCGCGCCGCGCAAGCCGGCCGCCGCACCCCGCCTGACCAGCAAGGAAGCGCGCCTCTACCGCACCGTGATTCGTGACGAATTCACGCAACCGGCCAATTTTGCCGGCCACTACCGTGTCGCGACCTGGGGTTGCGGAACGGATTGCCGGAATTTCGCGATCGTCGACCAGTACACGGGCGCGACGTACACGATGCCCGGCGTGCAGGCCATCGCAGGTGTGATGGGCAACGACGAGGAACGCGTCGATTTCCGGCCCGGCAGTACGCTGCTGATCGTCGCGGGCTGCTTCAACGACGATTGCGACGACAGCAATGCGAAGGCTGCCCGGTTCTTCTACGAGTGGACCGGCACGCGGTTGCGTCGGGTGGGCACCTGCCCGCTGGCCATCGAGCCGATCCAGTAGGCGGCCGATGGATGCGCAAGCCGCCGCCCGCCGCGACTTGCGCTATCGTTGCGCCGATACACCTTGAACCGCGCCCCCACCCGCAATGTCCATTCGCCTCAGTTTCGACGACGGCCCCGGCCCCTCGACGCCCTTCTTGCTCGATGTCCTGCACTCGGCATCGTGCCAGGCGACCTTCTTCCTGCTCGGCCAGAATCTGGCGGGCGCGCTCGACGTCGCGGCGAGCATGGCACGTGAAGGCCATCGGCTCGGCAATCACACGCATTCGCACGCGAAGCCCGGCGCACTGGCGGACGATGCACTGATCGACGAAATCGAGACGACCGACGCGCTGATCCGCGAAGCCTATCGACGCGCCGGCGTTCCGGAGCCGGACACAATCCCGCTGCGCCTGCCTTACGGACTGATGCCGCAGGACCATCGCGCCGGCGTGCTCGCGCGGCTGCAGCGCGAACACACGGGCTGGACCGCGATACTGGACGACTGGCAGCGGCCGGCGCCGTCGCCGCAGGCGCTGTTCGACGCGATGTGCGCGCATGTCGACGCCAGCGCGGCACGACAGCGCGACGTGCTGTTCTGCATGCACGACAGCTCGCGGCACGGCGACGCGCGGCCCAACACGGTCGAAGCGGTGCGCCTGTTCCTGAATCGGCTGCGTTGACGAGGCGGCCGGCTAGCGCCCAGGCGCCGCGCCATCCAGCAACTGCCACCAGCCGCCGAGAAAACCGATGCCGGGCCCCGGCTTCCACAGCCCGCGCTGCGCAGCTTCCAGATGGATCAACGTCTGGTCCGCGCAGAACAGGGCCATCAGCGCATCGCGGCGGTCGTGCATCCAGTCCGGCGCGGCATCGGGACGCGTCGCTGCATAGGCTTGCAGGCCGGCGTCCCAGCGCTGCGCATCGAATACGAAGCGATCGTCCCTGCCCGCATCGCGCGACAGCGCGAACAGCGCAAAGGCCGCTTCGAGCCACTGCGCGCCCTGCCCGACATCGTCGAAATCGAGCACACCGTTCACCGCGTGCTCCACGTACAGCAGGTTGCCCGCGTGATAATCGCCGTGCAGCCAGTGCACCGCCCCCGTCAGCCAGCGCGCGGCAGCGTCGAGATGCGCGCCGATCCGCCCGATCATCGTCTCGTAATGGCCGCTCAAGTCGCCCGGCAACGACGGCGCGGCACGCGCCGCCACGCGTGCGTGGCGCGCCGACAGCCACGCCAGCGGCGCCGATTCGGTCGCGGGGATCGCCGCCAGCGCAGCATGCAGATGCGCGAGCGCCCGCATCGCATCGCTCGCGCCCGCCTCCGCGTCGTCCGGCAGCCCGGGGCTGCCGTCGATATGCTCGAACAGGTGCAGCCAGCTTCCATCGGGAAGCTGCACACCGGGCTGCGCATCCGCGGTCGGGCGCAGCCGCGGCAGCACGGGCAGCATCGGTGCCGTACGCGAGTAGCCGAGATGGCCGAGTATCGCCGCCTCGCGATGCACCTGCTCGACCGGCTTGCCGGACCACGACACGCGCAGCACCGCGCGCCCCGCATCGCACTCGACGAGATACGTTTTGTTAGTATGGCCCGACGCCAGCGCCTGCAAGCGCGCCGGCCCGATGTTCCAGTACCGGTGAAGCCACGGTTCCAGCGTTTTCACGTCACTCCTACTCGTTGCATTGATCATGTCAGAGCGTCCGTCGGCCCGCATGCGGGACATCAACATCGAATGGCTGACGCGCGCTGCCGAATTCGGCCATCTGTTCCAGACGCGCTGGCTCGGCGAGCGCTTCTTCCACCTGCCCGGCGACATGCTCGCGCTCCAGGAACTGATCTGGCGCGAGCGTCCCGACTGCATCGTGCAGACCGGCATCGCGGCGGGCGGCGGCGTCGTATTCTCCGCGTCCATGCTGGAACTGGCGGGCGACAGCGGCCGCGTGGTTGCAATCGAGCCGCGCCTGCGCGACGAGGTCAGGCAGCGCCTGCAATCGCACCGGCTCGCGCACCGCATGACGCTGATCGAAGGTGAATCGTGCGCGGCCGACACCGTTGCATCGGTACGCGCACGGATCGGTGAAGGCGCACGCGTGATGGCGATCCTCGATCTCACACATACGCACGCGCACGTGCTGCGCGAACTCGAATGCTATGCGCCGCTCGTGACGCCCGGCAGCTACGCGATCGTGATGGACACCATCATGGAGTACCTGCCCGCGTCGACGTTCGACGGCAAGCCTTACGGCAAAGGCAACAACCCGGCCACCGCCGCGCGTGAATTCCTCGCTCGCGACGACCGGTTCGAGGTCGACTACGACATCGAGGACCGCGTACTCATGACGCTGTCGCCAGGCGGTTTCCTGAAGCGAGTGCGCTGATCAGGCGCGCTGCCTCGGCCGAACCGTCGCGCGCCGCATAGCTCGCACGAATCCGCGCCGCCTGCTCGCGCAACGGCCCGGGCCGCAGCAGGCGTTCGAGCGCATCGGCAATCTCCGCCACGCCGGCCCGCTGCAGATCCAGCACGCACCCCGCACCAGCCCGCTCGACGAAGTGCGCCGAATGGAACTGGTCGTTGCAGAACGGCGACAGCAGCATCGGCACGCCGCATGCAAGCGACTCCATCACCGAATTCGCGCCGCCATGGCTGACGAACGCGTGTGTGCGCCGCAACAGCGCCAGTTGCGGCACGTAGCGCACCGCGACCACGCGCTCGTCGTCGGCCGGCAGCTCATCCGAATCGACCAGTTCGCCCACCGACAGCACCAGTTGCGCCGACGTCGCGCGCGCCGCGTCGATGACCTTCGCAAACACATCGGGATGGTAGTAAAGCTGGCTGCCGAGCGACATGTAGACGAGCGGGCGATCCGCGTCGAGGCGCTCCCACGGAAACGGCGTCTCGTCGCCACGCGGGCCGGACGGCAGCGCCGGGCCGACCAGTTCGACGCCCGGCGGCGGCGCGCCGACCAGCGCGTCGGTCGTGAACGCGAGCGTCAGGTGCGGCGACAGGATGTCGCAACCGCGAAAACGCGCGTCGAGCCCGTAGCGCGCGAACAGGCGCGTGCGTTCCGGCTCGAGCCAGCGCACCGTGCGCAGCAATTCGGAGTCGAGATCGCCCGGCAGCACCGGATTCAGCGAATTCGACATCGCGACCCACGGCAGCCCTTCCAGCTCCGCGGCAATCGCCGCCGCATAGAGCAGCGGATCGATCACGACCACGTCGGGCCGCCAGTCGCGCAGCACCGCGCGGATGCCGTCCACCTGCGCAGGCGCGAGATCGATCAGCAGCGTGCGGATCCAGTGCCGAAGCCAGTCCGCGTCGCGAATGTTCGCGGCGAAGCTCGCGCCGCGCGACAGGTCGTGGCGCTCGGGCGTCTCGCGCGGCCCGACGAATGTGAAGCCGCCGGCGCCGTCGAGCTGTGCGCTGATGTCGGCCGGCGCATAGAACGCGACGTCGCAGCCGGCGGCGCGCAGATGCTGGGCCGGCCCGATACACGGATTGACGTGCCCTTTCTCGGGCACCACGCAAAACAGGATGCGTTTCATGAGCGACTCAGGTTGGGCGATGCGCGGCATCGAGGTGGTCGAAATGGTCGAGGATCAGCGACAGCGTCGTCCACAGCACGCGTTCGTGATCGGTCTGCAGCGTGGGGGCGGCCAGACCGAGCTTGTCGGCCAGCGCGTGCGTGCGGTCCAGATCGAGCAGCGCCGCGAGGTCCATCGCCGGGGCGAGCCTCCCGCGCTTGGGGCCGTGCACGAGGCGGTCAGGCAGGCTCAGGCGTGCACCGAGATCGCGCAGGCATTGCTTGTCCGGATCGGGCGCGATGCTCGTCAGATGCGCGACGACGGCATCGTCGACGAACGGCGGATGCAGGTCGACCGATGCCGCATCGAACAACGCATGGCACAGCGGCAGATAGTTGGCCGACTGGTCGCGGCGCAGCACCTGGTCCGCCCCATCGCCGGTGATGGCCACCTCGACGCCGTCCGCGGCCATCGCCTCGGCCAGCAGCAGCTTCGCAACCGGATGCAGGTTGAACATCGGCTCCTCGACCGCCTGGGTCGTTCTCGGCAGCGCCGCGACGAAATCGGCCTCGTTCGCGCGCACGATCTTCACGTTCGCCTGCATCTGCCCGGCCAGTTCGAGTGCGGCATCGCGCTCGCAATAGTCCGGCATGTCGGTCACGAGGATGTAGGACGTCACGTGCCGCTGCGCGCCGAGTTCGCGCAGCAACGCGAGCAGCAGCGCCGAATCGAGCCCGCCGCTCAGCGCCAGCGCAACGCGCCTGCCGCTGTCGAGTGCACGTTGCAGCGACGCGCGCAGCACGGTTTCCAGATCGGCGTGCTGCGGCCGCTCGGGAGCCGGCTGCACCGCCAGCCCTTGCGGCGAACGGATCAGCGCATGGCCGGGCGGCACCGCGAGCACGTCGCGCAGCACGGTGCGGCCGACCAGCCGCTCGCCGCTCAGGTAGCCCGCGATGGCCGCCGCGTCCGGCCCGCCGGCCGGTTGCCCCGATGCGTGCAGGACGGCCCGGATGCCGGACGCCGTCGTGCCGCTGCGCGGATGGTAGTGGAGCCGGTCGAAGCCGAACAGGTCGCGCGTGCCGACGATCATGGATAACGAGCCTTCAAGGAGTCCACTTCAATGCGTTTGAGGATGCGATGCGGCGCCACCGGCGCGCTGCCACCCTGGCAATGCAGGCACGCTTCGAGCGGCGCCTCGCGTTGCAGATACGCGAGCATCGCGTCGAGCATGCCAGCGTCGTCGCACAGCGGCAGGCCGTCGGATTGAAAATCCTTCTCGCCCTTGTAGAGCGTATGAAAATGCGCCGGACGCGTGCACGTGTAGAACATGCCGTCGCGAATCATATGGCAGCGCTCGCGGATCCAGCAATCCTGATAGAGGCGCTGCGCTTCGTCGCGATCGGTGCCGGGCTGCGCGCGGTTCATCGTCGTGAACACGTCCTGCACCTTCCAGTTCAGGCGCACGTCGAAGCGCGCGGCCTGGTGCTCGACATGCGCGACCAGGTCGGGCGACAACGACGGCTTCGGATAGCGCGAGATCGTCAGCGCATCCACGGCCTGCCAGAACGCGTCCGTCATCTCGCCGAGCTTCAGGCCGTTCGTCGTGACGGAGATCACGGGCGCGATGCCCGTGGCGCGCACGCGCTGGACGAGTTCGACGAGCGCCGGATGCAGCAGCGGTTCGCCGCCGACCAGCTTGAACATGCGCGGGCGCAACACCTTCGCGGCGCTACGCAGATCGGCCTCGAGCGATTCGGGGCTCGCGTACCACTCGGGCAGCAGCGGCGACAGCGAGCAGCATTCCGCGCAGGTCAGGTTGCAGTGATCGACGATATGCGCTTCGAGCGAGCGCGTCAGCACGCGCCCGTCTTCGACGCGGTAATCGCGATCCAGCGGCGGCGGAAACACATGCTGCCGCTCGGCCGGCGGCGTCGGATTCGAAATCCGGTTCAGATTCGCATTCACTTCAGCGTCCTGCTTCCATGCATCGGGAAAAGAAATCGACCAGACGGTCGCGCGCATCCACCATCGCGGACGCCATCGTCACCGCGCCATTCAGATGCGATGCAAAGCGCGACGGATCGTCGAGCCAGCCTTGCACGACCCAGAGCTTGAGCGCGTGCTGCACACACGCGGCATCGACCGCCCATGCGATGCGCGCGGGATCCAGCGGCCGGGCCCGCCGATACGCCAGCACAAACGCTTCCGCCAGGTGCGGCGCCTCAAGCGGCAGATGGTTCAGGCAACGGACCAGTTCGTATTCGCGCGGCGCGCCGATCGACGCTTCCCAGTCGAGAATCAGCGGCGGCAGCGTACCCGTGAACAGATAGTTGAACTGGTTGTAGTCGTTGTGGATCGGATGCTGCGGATCGTCGGCGGGAAACGCGTCGATGCTGCCCGGATAGTAGCGGTCGAGCAGGCGCAGCGCGAGATCGACGTAGCGGCGCAGGTTGTCGGCGGCGGCGTTCGAGCGGGCGCGATCCAGTGCGTCGAGCAGGCTGCGGCGCACCCCATCCGCGTCGATCGCGGTCAGTCGTGCGCGGATCGTGTCGAGCTGCGGCAGACGAAGCTGTTCGAGGCTCGTGTGTAACGCGCCCAGACTCGTGCCGAGCGCGCCCCATTCGACCGGCGAAAACGTATCGTAGGTTCTGAATTGCCCGGATTCCCAGCGCGTCAGCATCGCATGCGAGTTTGCCCCCGTCCACAGCGGTGCGCCGGCCGTCGTGCGTTTCAGCGCCTGCACATGGAAACGTGAATCGCCGTGCGTCTCGAAGTGCGCGAGCACGGCAGCTTCCTTGGCCGCACGCGCGTGATGCCCCGGCGCGTAGAGCTTGACCGCTACGCCGCCTTCATCGGTCGGCAAATGCCACACGCGTTCGCCGACCTGGCGAGGCTGCCCGCTACGACCGAGCGCGTAGGCTTTCAGGATTTCGTCGAAGGTTGCGGCGAGCGAGTCCATTCAGATGTGCTCGGCCGGCCCGTATCGATACGGATGACCGCTCAGGAACGTGTTGTGTCCGACGTAGCGCACCTTGTACATCGCCGGGCGGAACAGCACCGAAGGATCGTTGTTTGCGATCCCGAGCAGCGGATACAGGTCCTGCCGCACGAAGAATGCGTTGTTGCCCATGTCGTCGCAGCAGACGAGTTCATAGCCCTTCTGCCTGCCGAGATGGACGAGCGATTCGAGGCTTGCGCCGTAATACGTCGAGCCGTCCCATTCGTGGTCCGCGTTGAAGCACATGACCCAACGCTCGGGTGGCGTGTAGTACGGGTTGTATTCGATCACCACGATACGCGGCTGAAACGCTTGCAGGCCGCGCCACACCCAGTAGTCGTTGCCGTCGATGTCGATCGACAGCAGGTCGAAGCCGGTCGGCGTGTTCGCATCGGCGAGCAACGTGTCGATCGTGTCGGGCTGAACACGGTCATGGTGCAAGCGGACGCGGTCCGCGCCCGCGTAGTGGGCGGCCAGCTTGCCGAAGCGGTACGCGCTGCCTTCCACCAGCACGCCGGACCATTCCTCTTCACGCAGCAGCCGCGCGGTGTTGCTGTTGCGCAGGCCGTCGCTTGCGCCGATATCGACGCAGAAGCGGTTGGTCGGCGCGATCCGTTCCATCAGGCGCGACAGGATGCTCTCCTCGGTGCCCTGCGCGTACAGGCTTGGCGCAAGGCGGGACAGGTCGAGCGGGAGAGGATGGTCCTGCATCGAGGGGGCGGCTCCGGGTCGGAATCAAGGTAGGTATTTGGAGCGTAATTTACCCGAAGTCGACCGAGGGAAGGAAACGGGAATAACGGGAATGCGCGACACTGCCGGGCTTCGCTGCGAAGCGGAAATGAAAAAGCCCGCATCGACAATACTGTCGATGCGGGCCTGATGCGCTTCTGGCGGCTTCGCGCTATGCGCTCCGGATTCGTACTGCCTGAGCGCGACGCATGACCGGAAGCGTCAGGACACTTACTCCTGCCCCTGACTCGTCAGGAATTCCTCGTAATTGCCGCCGAAGTCGAACAACGTGCCATCCGTGCGCACTTCGATGATCCGGTTTGCCAGCCCGCTCACGAATTCGCGGTCGTGCGATACAAAGATCAGCGTGCCTTCGAACTGCTCGAGCGCGATCTGCAGCGACTCGATCGATTCCATGTCCATGTGGTTGGTCGGCTCGTCCATCAGCAGCACGTTGTGGCGGCCGAGCATCAGCTTGCCCCAGATCATGCGGCCCTTCTCGCCGCCCGACAGCACCTTCACCGACTTCCTGATGTCATCCGACGTGAACAGCAGGCGGCCCAGCGTGCCGCGCACCATCGTTTCGTCGTCGCCGTCCTTGCGGTACTGGTCGATCCAGTCCATCAGCGTGATGTCGTTCGGGAACTCCTCGTACGTGTCCTGCGGCATGTAGCCGACATTCGCGTTCTCGGACCACTTCACCGTGCCGTGCTCGAGCGCGAGCGCGCCGAGCAGCGAACGCAGCAGCGTCGTCTTGCCCGCGCCGTTCTCGCCGATGATCGCGATCCGCTCGCCCGGCTGCACCGACAGGTTGAAGTTCTGGAAGATCGTGCGCTCGTACTTCTTCGTGATGTCTTCAGCCACCACCGCGACGTTGTGCAGCTTCTTCTCGAACTCGAAACGGATGAACGGGTTCTGGCGCGACGACGGCTTGAATTCCTCGATCTTGATCTTGTCGATCTGCTTCGCGCGGCTCGTCGCCTGGCGGGCCTTCGACTTGTTCGCCGAGAAGCGGCGCACGAAGTCCTGCAGTTCGGCGACGCGCTCCTTCGCCCGCGTGTTCGCCGCGGCCTGGCGCTCGCGCGCCTGTGCCGATGCGAGCATGTAGTCGTCGTAGTTGCCCGGCCAGACCTTCAGCGTGCCGAAGTCCATGTCGGCCATGTGCGTGCACACCGAGTTCAGGAAGTGACGATCGTGCGAGATGATGATCATCGTCGAGTTGTACTCGTTGAGCGTTTGCTCGAGCCAACGAATCGAGTTGATGTCGAGGTTGTTGGTCGGTTCGTCGAGCAGCAGCACGTCCGGCTTCGAGAACAGCGCTTGCGCGAGCAGCACGCGCAGCTTCCAGCCCGGCGCGACGTCGCTCATCGTACCGTTGTGGAACTTCTCCTCGATGCCGATGCCGAGCAGCAGCGCGCCCGCGCGCGCCTCGGCGTCGTAACCGCCGTATTCGGCGAACTTGCCTTCGAGCTCGGCGGCGTGCATGTAGTCGTCGTCGGTGGCTTCCGGGTTCGCGTAGATCGCGTCACGCTCGGTCATCGCGGCCCACATCTCGGTGTGGCCCATCATCACGACGTCGAGCACGCGCACGTCTTCGTACGCGAACTGGTCCTGGCGCAGCTTGCCGAGACGGACGTTCGGCTCCAGCGCGACGTTGCCGGCGCTCGGCTCGAGATCGCCGCCGAGGATCTTCATGAACGTCGACTTCCCGCAGCCGTTCGCGCCGATCAGACCATAGCGGTTGCCCTCGCCGAATTTGACCGAGATATTCTCGAACAAGGGCTTCGGCCCGAATTGCATCGTGATGTTGGCAGTAGAAAGCACGGCAGGTCCCGTAAGAGAGAAATCGACGGAAAACCGTGTATTTTAGCAGGTGTCGGAGAAACTGCCGACCGCACCGCCCCGGCGGCGTATTCCCGGCCCTCCGTCCCGCCGCCCGGCGGCCCGTCAACACGACGGCACGCGCTCCACCGCCGTCTCACCGGAATCCCGCATGCTTGCAAGTCAGCTTCGCGAACAACTCGTCGGCGCATGGCGCCTCGTGTCCTACGAAATCCGCCCGCACGACGGCGGTACCGTCACCTATCCGCTCGGCCGCGACGCACGCGGCTGGATCCTCTATACGCCCGACGGCCATATGTCCGCCCAGTTGATGGCGGCCGGCCGCCCGCCCTACGCGGACGGCGACCTGCAGGGCGGCAGCGTCGAGGAACGCGCGGCCGCGGCGCACGGCTACATCGCGTATTCCGGCCCCTTTAACGTCGACGACGACGGCACGTTGACGCATGAAATGGACGTCAGCCTGTATCCGAACTGGATCGGCAACGTCCAGCAGCGTGTGGTCAGCCTGGACGGCGACCGCCTGCAACTCGGCACCGCCGAACCGGTACGGATTGGCGGCCGGGAGGTCGAGCCGGTGATCGTCTGGGCACGTGCCAGCCGCTGAGCGCTCCTGACGGCGCCGCGCGGCCGGCGCTGCGCCGGGCGCGGCAAGACCCCGAGCCGCCCCCCGTGGCGCCAAGCCGCTCCAGCGGCTGCGGCATCACTTGCCGGCCTTCTTGGCCGCTTTCTGCGCCGCCTGCGCCTTCATCTGCCCGAACAGTTCCGAGCACGGCACGTCGCGGTTGTTGCTGGGTGCGATCAGCGGAATCAAGGCCGCGAACGGGTTGATCAGCCCGAGACCGACCATCGCGCCGGCGCGCAGCGCGAGCGCGCCCGCATCGACGCCGACGTCCGGGTTCTTGAACGTACCCTTCGCATACAGCGGCGAGCGCAGCGAGAAGATCCGGAACCCCTTCGTGTGCGGGTGGATCTTCAGGTTCAGCGTTTCGTCGCGCAGGCTGATCGGGCCGTCGACGTTGATCAGCGCGTCGTCCGTATCGAGCGCGAACACCTTCGGGTCGAGAATGCCGTTGGTCGCAACGAAGTCGATCGCCGCACAGTTGATCTTCACGTCGTTGTTGCCGAACAGCTTCTCGTAGACCACGTTCGCGACGTTCAGCCCCGCCGCTTCCATCAGCAGGCGGCTGATGC
This sequence comes from Burkholderia puraquae, assembly GCF_002099195.1. GTDB lineage: Bacteria > Pseudomonadota > Gammaproteobacteria > Burkholderiales > Burkholderiaceae > Burkholderia > Burkholderia puraquae. The sequence goes on from NZ_NBYX01000004.1 coordinate 413,405, forward strand.
GGCCGTCCGTCACGAGTGCCTTCACCTCGCCGTTCGACGTCGCGGCCAGCGCCGCCGGCGAGTTGCCGGTCGCCGACAGCGACGCATCGCCGTTGATCTCGCCGAGCGCCGACTGCATGACCTTCTGCGCCGGGAACAGCTGCTTGAGCTTCAGGTGCCGCGCAGCCACCGTGAAGCGGCCCTTCAGCGGCGCACCGCTGCCGTCGAGATGCGCGGTCGTTGCGAGCGTACCGCCCGCGACGCCGAACTGCAGCGGCTCGAGCGACAGCACGCCGTCCTGCATCACGATATGCGTGTACAGGTTGGTGATCGGCAAGTCCGAACTCTTGACCAGCTTGCGGCCCGTGAACTTGACGTCCGCATCGAGTGCGCGCCAGCGGTCGGTGCGGAAAGTCTCGACCGGCAGCACGCGGCCCGACGGCTGTTTCGTCGTGTCGCCGCGCTTGGCCTTGCTCGCAGCCGTATCCGCGCCGATCACCGGAGCGAGATCGGAGAATTGCAGCAGGTTCGACACGAGCTCGCCGGACAGCTTCGGCCGCGGCTCGCGCTGCTCGTAGGTGAGCGTGCCGCCGAGATCGCTGCCGCCGACGCGGCCGTTGAAGTTCTCGTAGCGGAACGTGCTGGCTTTCCGCTTGAAGTTCCCGATCAGCCGGCCTTCGGTCGCGTACGGCGGCGTATCGGGCAGCGTGATGCCGCTGAGCTGGTAGAGATGCGACATCGACGTGCCCTGCAGCCACAGCCGCAGGTCGATGGCCGCGAGATGCATCGGGTCGGTCAGCGTGCCGACGATCGCAAGCCGCGTGTCGCCGGCCTTCACGTCGGCCTGCAGCGGGAACGGCCGCGACGCATCCTGGATCGCCAGCACGCCGCCGAGCTTGCCGGTACCGCTGATCGGCACGTTCTTGTAGCGGCCATCGACCTTCAGCCCGAACGCATAGGTCGGGCCGGACGGCTTCGCGGGCACCGCGACGCTGCTTGCGCCGCTTGCACCGGACGCGGCGGCGGCAGGAGCCGATGCCGAAGAGGTGGACGAGGACGACGAAGCCGAAACCGCGGCAGAAGCCGCCGAAGCACCCGTTGCCGATGCCGCACTCGCAGCCTGCACAGCGGAAGCGCTCGACGCGGCCTCCGCGTTGGCCTTCGCGCTCAGTTGCGCGGCGCCGTGCTTGCCGACCCGCTGTGCCGATGCCGCGCGCGACGTCTGCTCCTGCTCCTTCAGCACGTCGCCGAGCGGAATCGGCTGCCCGAGCGTATCGATCGCGACGGTCAGGTCGGCCTTCGTGATCGCGTCGCGATACGTGACGGTACCCTTCGCGAAGCCGAAGCTGTCGAGCCGCACTTTCCACGGCGACGGCTGCGACGATTGCTTGAACTGGAAGGTCCACGTGTTGCGGCCGTCGGCGAGCCGCTCGAGGTCGACGGCCGGATTCACGACGTCGATCGACGGGATCACGATTTCATGCGCGAGCAGCGGCAGGATCGCGAGATCGAAGTGCGCAGCATCGAGCGTGACGAACTTGGGTGTCTTCGCCCAGTCGGGGTTGCCGATCTCGAGCTGCGTGGCCGAAAAGCTCGGCCAGGGCACCCAGGCGCGCCAGCCGGTTTCGCCGTCGGGCCGGCGCCAGCCGACCTTCAGGTCGCCGTTGATCGCGAACGGGCGGCCGAGTGCGGCACTGACCTGTTCGTTGACCCACGGCTTCGCGCGGTTCCAGTCGAAGACGAAGAGAAAGACACCGGCCGCCGCGATGAGCACCGCGACGATGCCGACGATCCATGCAGCCGATTTGCCGATGGCTCGGGTAAGCGTCATGGCGGTTCCGTTGTTGTTCTGGGATGTTGCCGCACCATGCCGGGCCGCTTGCGTGGACGAACGGCGCACGACACCCGCGGCTTTTCAATCGGTATTATGACGCACGCCATGGTGACGTTTCGGCGCCATTAACGCTTTTTTTCATTTGTGACATGACAGCCCCCACCGGCCTCATCGATGCACAGCGCATCACGCGGCGCGATGCCAGCAGCGGCAAGACCCTGCTCGCCCCGACCGATTTCAGCCTCGCAGCGGGATCGCGGATTGCTATCACCGGGCCGTCAGGGTCGGGCAAGAGCGTGCTGCTGCGTGCGCTCGCGCTGCTCGATCCGCTCGACGGCGGCCACATCCTGTGGCGCGGCAAACAGATCCGGCGCAGCGCGATCCCGCATTACCGGCGCAGTGTTGCCTATGTGCGCCAACGTCCCGCGCAGATGGACGGCACTGTCGAGTCGCAGTTGCGCTATCCGTATTCGCTCGCAATCTATCGCGACGTTGCGTTCGACCGCGCGCGCGCCGAAGCGCTCGCCGCGCAGGCCGGCCGCGGCCCCGACTTTCTCGACAAGCGTGCGAGCGACCTGTCGGGCGGCGAAGCGCAGATCGCCGCGCTGCTGCGCGTGCTGCAGCTCGATCCCGACGTGCTGCTGCTCGACGAACCGACCTCCGCGCTCGACCCGGAATCGGCGCGCGCGATCGAGGCGCTCGTCGGCGCATGGTTCGACGCGGCGCCCGACGCCCGCGCATACATGTGGATCTCGCACGATCCGGCCCAGGCCGCGCGGATCGGCACGATGCGGCTCGTGATGCAGGCCGGCGTGATGCACGTTGCAAACCCGACGGAGGCAACGCAATGAGCCCTGCACTTCAGGACCTGAGCCTCGTCGACGTCGGCATCGCCGCCGCGCTCGTCGCGGTCAACGGCGCGATCTCGATGGCCCTGTCGCTCGGCCTCGGCCGCAAGCTCGCGCTCGCGGCCGTGCGCACCGTCGTGCAGTTGCTCGCGATCGGCTACGTGCTCGGCTGGGTGTTCGGCCATCCCCACTGGTACGTCGTGCTGCCGCTCACCGCGCTGATGACGCTGATCGCCGGGTTCGCCGGCGCGGGGCGCGGCAAGCGCACGTATCGCGGCCAGCGCATCGACAGCATCGCGTCGATCTGGTTCAGCAGCTGGTTCGTCGCGGCGGTCGGCCTGTTCGTCGTGATCCGCATCCATCCGTGGTACGCGCCGCAATACGCGATTCCGATCCTCGGGATGATTCTCGGCAATACGCTCACGGGCGTGTCGCTCGGCGTCGAGCGGATGATGGAAGAACTCACGGCGCGCCGCGATCGCGTCGAAACCGCACTCGCGCTCGGCGCGACACGCTGGGAAGCCGCGCAGGACGCTGCGCGCCAGGCCGTGCGCGCAGGCATGCTGCCGACGCTGAACCAGATGGCCGTCGTCGGCGTCGTGAGCCTGCCCGGGATGATGACGGGTCAGGTGCTGGCCGGCCAGTCGCCGCTGCAGGCCGTGCGCTACCAGATCGTGATCATGTTCCTGATCGCGGCGGCGTCCGCGCTCGGCACCGTCGGCGCGGTGCTGATGACCTATCGGCGGCTGTTCTCGGCCGATCACCGCTTTCTCGCATCGCGGCTCGAAGAACGCGCGCACTGACACGCGGCGTCACCGCGCGTTGCGTTCGCGCGGTTCGCCGGTCAGCGCACGCTGCGGCGCTTGCCGATCGCCTGCCGCAACGCGGCCGCGATGTCCGCGTCCGGCGCGAGCCCGTCGACCGACGCAACGAGCCGCACCGCGCGCGGCGTCGTCACATAGGCCTGCGCGCCGACATAGCCGCCGCTGCCGGCCGAGCGCGTCGTCACGACGAGCGCCCGCGGCGCCCGCGCGCCGAGATCGGCCGCAAACGCATCGGTAACTATACCGTCACGCGCATGCAGCGCGCCCGTCACGTAATCGTCGGTATCGAAGCCGGGTGCTGCATGCTCGGTCGAATAGATGCGCACCGCGTAGCTGCCGGTCGAGCACGGCTCGAGCGCGCCGCTCGACACGACCGCCACCTGCTGCCGCGACGGCAGCGCGACCTTTTTCACGAAACCGCAATCGTCCGCCGCGTGCGCGTGCGCGGCGACGAACGCGATGGCACACAGCAACGCGCACATTCGGTATTTCATCGGGATGTCGTCACAGGAAGGTGAGGATGCGGGCGAGCATAGCGTGACATTCGCATGACGTCACGCAGGTCGCCGCGCAATGCTGTCGCACGTCGTGCTGCTGCCATGCCGTTGCAGCAGCACGGTAGCGCGAAGCAGATCGCACAAGCATCGTGACGGCGACACGAAACGGTCACGTGCGCCGCGCCAGCCCGCAAATCGAATCCGTTGCGCGCGCACCGGCTACGGCTCCGGCCCGCGCGCGCCGCTCAGCGCTTGATCGACACCGTCACTTTCGTGCCGTCGCTCATCGTGACGGACTTCGAACCGCCGTTGGTCGGAATCGACACCCACTTCACCTGGCTCACCGACACGACGTCCGGGCACTGCAGCGACTTGCCGCCGGCTGTCACGTTGCGCGTGCCCTTCGGCGCGGCCGCCTGGAAGCTCAACTGCACGTTGGCGATCCCCTTCGCGTCGATCGACGGCGCGAGTCGCACCTGGGTCTGGCGCACCATCGCACCGTTCTCGTCGCGCGGCAGGCTGTCGGCGTTCGGGCAACCGTCCGGCATCGCGACCGCACCGCTCGGCGGCACCGACTTCCAGTTGAAGTCGTCCGTCTCGCCCGAGCGGATCTTGCGGGTCTCCTGCGTATTGCCGAAGGCCTTCGAGTCGACCTTGACGGTGTATTCGAGCTGCCCGGTACCGCCGCCCTTCAGGCTGCCCTTGACCGGCGGCGCCGCGAATACGCTCGCGCTGACGCACGCCGCCGCGAACACGACCGACCACGATGCGGCGACTGACAAGCTGCGTTGGCTCATGCTGACCTCCTTGGTATGCGGCGGCACGCGCGTGCCGCGCGGTTTTCGATGCATGATGCGCTGCCAGTCTACCGCCAAGCGGCATGCAGTGCGCCGCAAACGCATCGGGTGTTACCCCGCTTGCGTTCGCGGCGCCGCAACCTTACCGGCGATCGCGGCTCAGAAGCCGCTCAGCACGAGCTTGCCGATCGTGCGCCCGGCCTCCAGCAACTGGTGTGCGCGCCGCACGTTCGCGGCATTGATCGCGCCGAGCTGCTCGCCGAGCGTCGTGCGCAGCGTGCCGCCGTCGACGAGCCGCGCGACTTCGCCGAGGATCCGGTGCTGCTCGATCATGTCCGGCGTCTCGAACATTGCACGCGTGAACATGAATTCCCAGTGAAACGCGGCACTCTTCGCCTTCAGCAGTTCGACCGGCACCGGCTTGTCGTTCTCGACGATCGTGCAAATGCCGCCCTGCGGCCGGATTACCTCCGCAGCGGCGGGAAAGTGACGATCCGTGTCGTTGAAAATCAGCACGTAGTCGACATTCGGATACCCGGCCTCGCGCAACTGTGCGGGCAGGTCGCCAAAATGGTCGACCACCGTGTCCGCGCCCAGCGAGCGCACCCATTCGGCCGACGCCGGCCGCGACGCGGTCGCGATCACGTGCAGCTTGCCGAGCGCCTTCGCGAGCTGGATCGCGATCGAGCCCACGCCGCCCGCGCCGCCGATGATCAGCACCGACTTGCCGGCGTCCGCGCCCTGCGGCGACACGTGCAGCCGGTCGAACAGCGCTTCCCATGCGGTCAGCGCGGTAAGCGGCAGTGCGGCCGCCGCGGCGAAATCGAGCGTGCGCGGCTTCAGCGCGGCGATCCGCTCGTCGACCGTATGGAATTCACTGTTCGCGCCGGGCCGCGTGATGCTGCCCGCGTAGAACACTTCGTCGCCGGGCCGGAACAGCGTGACGTCGGCGCCCACCGCGACCACCGTGCCGGCGGCATCCCAGCCGAGCACGCGCGGCGCGTCCTCGACCTGCGGCTTCGGCGCGCGCACCTTGGTGTCCACCGGGTTCACAGAAATCGCCTCGACCTTCACGAGCAGGTCGCGCGGGCCCGGCAAAGGCTGCGGCAGTTCCACGTCGAGCAGCGCTTGCGGGTCGTCGATCGGCAGATAACGGGTCAGTCCAACAGCTTTCATCACGAAACTCCTTCAGGGGAAACCTGGGGGCCGCGGCGCAGCCCCATGGACATCATCGTAGGCAACCCGATCATTCGAGAAAACCGCTATATTTCCTGAAACATTTTCAGGAATTTCAGAATAATGGCCTCCGATCCGATTCCGGCCCCCGACAAGCCGCTCGACCTGCTCGACGTCGCGCTGTTCGTGCGCGCGGCGCTGCTCGCGAACGTCACCGCGGCCGGGCGCGAGTTCGGCGTATCGGCCGCGGTCGCGAGCGCGCGCATCGCGCAGCTCGAGCGCCAGCTCGGCGCGCGGCTGCTGCACCGCACCACGCGCCGCATCAGCCTCACGCAGGACGGCGAGGTCTTCATCGCGCATGCCGACACGCTGCTGTCGGCCGCCGACGCGGCGCGTGCATCGGTCGGCCACGGCCGCACCGAGCCGTACGGGCGGCTGAAGGTGTCGATGTCGTCGTCGTTCGGCCGCCAGCACGTCGCACCGGTGATCCCCGCGTTCCTGCGCCGTTATCCGTCCGTATCGCTCGACCTGCGGCTGTCGGACGAGATCGTCGATCTCGTCGACGATGGTTACGACGTCGCGATCCGCCTCGGCGCGCTGAAGGATTCGACGCTCGTCGCGCGCAAGCTCGCCGCGAACCGCCGCGTGCTGTGCTGCTCGCCCGCATATCTCGCCGAGCACGGCACGCCGCGCCATCCGGCCGACCTCGCGCAGCACGAGTGCGTGATCCTCGGCGACCAGCGCGACTGGTCGTTCGCCACGCCGCAAGGCCCGCTCACCGTGCGGGTCGGCGGCCGGCTCGTCGCGAGCAATGGCGAGGCGATCTGCGAAGCGCTCGTCGACGGCTTCGGGATCGCGATCAAGTCGACCTGGGACGTCGGCCCGCTGCTCGCGAGCGGCACCCTCGTCACGGTGCTCGACGACTATCCGTTCGCGGAAGACATCGCGATCTGGGCCGTCTACCCGAGCCGCGCGCACGTCCCGCTGAAGACGCTCGCGTTCATCGCGTTTCTGGCCGAACATTTCGGCGATCCGCCGTACTGGGATCGCGCCGACGGGTGAACACCGGCATCGTCCGGCGATCCGCCGTACGCACGGGCCCGGGCAGCTACCCGTGGCATGTCTGGCGGCTATCGGATAGCTATCCGATACCAACCGGCTACAATGACGCGTTCGCGACGCAATGGCCCGCTGCCGAGGGGCCGCGCTCGCAGACGGCCGCCCATTGGCCGCGCACGCTTTCCATTCGCCTCCCAACCATCCGTCATGACCCACAACCTCGTCATCCAGAGTCTTGCGCCGCTGTCGGACGCCCATCACAAACCGCTGCTCGCGCTGTCGCGCGGCACCCGCATCGTGCAGACCGACGATCACGCGCTGCGGATCGAAAACGCGAACCCGGCGCAACGCCTCGACATCGACGCGTATTGCGGCACGCACGCGCTCGATTTTGCGTTCGTCGAGGCCGGCCTCACGCTCGGTGATTTCGGGCTGGCCGTGATGGACATGGATTCGACGCTGATCACGATCGAATGCATCGACGAGATCGCCGATTTCTGCGGACTGAAAACGCAGGTCGCCGAGATCACCGAAGCGTCGATGCGCGGCGAGATCCGCGACTTCAACGAAAGCCTGACGCGCCGAGTCGCGCTGCTGGCCGGGCTCGACGCGCACGCGCTCGAACGCGTGTACGAAGAGCGGCTGCAACTGTCGCCGGGCGCCGAGAAGATGCTCGCCGGCGTGAAGGCCGCCGGCATGAAGACGCTGCTCGTGTCGGGCGGCTTCACGTTCTTCACCGAGCGGCTGAAGGCGCGCCTCGGCCTCGACCACGCGCATGCGAACACGCTCGAGATCGTCGACGGCAAGCTGACCGGCAAGGTGCTCGGCGAGATCGTCAACGCCGACGTGAAGGCACGCCTGCTGCGCGAGACATGCGCATCGCTCGGCCTCGAGCCGGGCCGGGCGATCGCGATGGGCGACGGGTCGAACGACCTGAAGATGATGGCCGAAGCCGGGCTGTCGGTTGCGTTCCACGCAAAGCCCGTCGTGCGCGACGCGGCGACGGTCGCGTTCGATCACGTCGGCCTCGACGGGCTGCTGCGCCTGTTCTGATCCTGCCGCACGCCAAATGAAAAACGCCGGCGCGATGTTGCATCGCGCCGGCGTTTTGCTTTTCGGCTGAAGGTTATCGGCTGGCGATCAGCCGAGTGCGGCCTGCATTGCGCGCTCGATGTCCGCGCGCAGGTCGGCTTCTTCTTCCAGGCCGACGTAGAAACGCACCAGCGTGCCGCGATGCGGCCAGTCCGGACGCATCGACGCGACGTCGTAAGGCATCGCGAGGCTGCATGCCCCGCCCCAGCTCCAGCCGATCGCGAACAGGTCGAGCGACTCGACGAAGCGGTCGACCTGCTCCGCACTATAGCGTTCGTCGAAGACTACCGAGAACAACCCGCCCGCGCCATTGAAATCGCGCATGAACGACGCGTGTCCCGGGCAGTCGGCAATCTGCGGGTGCAGCACCACCACGATCTCCGGCCGCGCCTTCAGCCATTGCGCGAGCGCGAGCGCGCTCTTGCTGTGCGCATCGAAGCGCACCTGCATGCTCGGCAGGCTGCGCAGCACGAGCGAACAATCGTCGACCGACACGCCGATCCCGCAGCGCATCCGCGCGAGCTTCAGCTTCGCGTGCAGTTCCGCGTTCGCGGTGATCGTCGCCCCCATCAGCACGTCGCTGCCGCCCGACTGGTACTTGGTCAGCGCCTGCACCGAGATGTCGACGCCGTGTTCGAACGGCTTGAACGCAAGCCCGGCCGAAAAGGTGTTGTCGATCGCGGTGAGGATGCCGCGCGCTTTCGCGGCCGCCGTGATCGCCTGCACGTCGGGCACTTCCATCGTCACCGAGCCGGGCGCCTCGATCCAGATCAGCCGCGTGTCCGGCTGGATCAGGTCGGCGATGCCGGCGCCGATCAGCGGATCGTAGAAGCGTGCGGTAATGCCGAAATCCTTCGCGAGCCAGTTGCCGAAATCGGCATTCGGCCCATACACGTTGTGCGGAATCAGCACGTCGTCGCCGGCTTTCACGATCCCGAAGTAGACGTTCATGATGGCCGCGAGGCCCGACGGCTGCAGCAACGCATGCGTGCCGCCCTCGATCTCGGCGAGCCGCTGCGCGAGCGCGAGCGACGTCGGCGTTGCATGCAGCCCGTAGCGCCACTGGTTGTCGTTGTGCCAGACGAGCGCACGCATCGTCGCGAGATCGGGGAACACGACCGTCGACGCGCGCGCAACCGGCGGCACGAACGAACGGAAGCCTTCCGGGATCACGTCGTCGGGTTGAACGATGCGGGTTTGCAGCGCGCGCTTGGGAGTGGATGCAGTCATGACAGGAAGCCGGGCACGAGGCCGTTCGGTTGCGGAATATGTCGCTAGATTAGCCAAAATCGGCGCAATTGGCCCGGTACAATGCGCGCCGCGCGCACCGAGCCAGCGCGGGTTCAGTCGTCGGTGCGCAGATTGACGATGCCGCCCACGGTCTCGATTTCCTGCACGCGGCCGTCGCGCACCTGCAGCGCCGCGCGCTTGCCCGGTGCGAGACGCAGCACGACGGGCTGCGGATCCGACTCGTCCGAATTCATCCGGTCGGCCTTCAACTCACCCGTCGCGTCGAAGCGGCCGATCCATACGCCCGTGATGTTCGTGCCGTCGTTCGATTCCTCGATTTCGAGCGTGTCGCCGTCGCGATCCCCCGCGAGCAGCACGACCTCGCCCGTATCGGCGAACTGGTATTCGCCGTGCACGCCTTCCTCGTCCGTCTTCGGGCCGAGATGCACGACGATCGGCCGGTCGCCGAGCGTGCCTTCGTAGCGCGGCAGGCGGGCGAACTCGGGATTCGGCTTCAGCGGCCGCGCCGGTGCCGGTTCATCCTGCTGCGCGCCCGGCGCGACGGCCTGCGCCGCGACCACGCCCGGCATCACCATGCCCGCCGCCAGCGCGCCCGCGACGACGAGCGCCCGTTGCCATTGCGAATATCGACCCACCTTGTGTTGCTCCTTGCTTCAGATTCGCTCGAAAATCGCGACGATGCCCTGCCCGCCATGCGGGCCGTGGCCGGCGCGCGCCTGCCGCATCAGCCTTGCATCAGGCGCTCCACCGCATCGCGGTGCGGAATCGGCGCGACCGCACCGTAGCCGGTCGTCGACAGCGCCGCCGCGGCGTTCGCATAACGCGCCGCCGCGAACGGATCGTCGCCCGCGACGATCCGCGCGACGAAGGCACCGCCGAAGCAGTCGCCCGCGCCCGTTGCATCGACAGCCTGAACCGCGAAGCCCGGCACGACGCGCCGCTCGTTCGGCGTCGCCACGTAGGCGCCTTCCTTGCCGAGCTTCAGCGCGACCACCTGCGGCCCGTGTTCGAGCATCGCGTCGACGATCGCGTCGCGATCGTTCGCGCCCGTGAGTGCCGTCACGTCGTCCCAGCTGGGCAGGCAGATATCCGTCTGGCGCAGCGCTTCGCGCATCACCGCACGGGCGCGCGGCAGCGGCCACAGCTTCAGGCGCAGGTTCGTGTCGAAGCTGACCTTCGCGCCGTTGCGGCGCGCATGGTCGATCCCCGCGAACGCGGCGTCGCACGCAACCGTGCTGATCGCGAGGCTGATGCCCGACAGGTGCACGGCCTTCGCGGCGGCCAGCGCGTCGAGCGGCAGGTCGCCCGCTGCATAGCGGCTCGCCGCCGAACCCGCACGCAGGTAGTCGAACTGGTGACCGCCGGCGCCGTGCGTGACGAAATACACGCCGGTCGGCGCCGTACCATCGATCCGCACGTACGTCGTGTCGACGCGTTCCGCGCGCCACATGTCGGCCAGCAGGCGGCCGAACGGATCGTCGCCGATCGCCGACACGAAGCCCGTCGACGCGCCCTGGCGCGCCGCGGCGATGCAGAAGTTCGACGTGTCGCCGCCGAAACCCTGCAGGAATTCAGGCCGGCCCGGCTGCGACTGGTTGAATTCGATCATCGCCTCGCCGAGCGCGAGGATCTCCGGAAATGCGCCGGCCATCGCTTACACCTCGCCCCACAGATCGTGGCCGTCGGCGCCCGTGATCTTCACGGACACGAAATCGCCGACCTTGTAGCGCTTCGATGCCTTCGCCGCCGGCTCGACATAGACGACGCCGTCGATTTCCGGCGCATCGGCCGCCGTGCGGCCAATGCCGCCTTCCTCGCTGACTTCGTCGATCAGCACCTTGAGGGTCTTGCCGACCTTGCGCTGGATGCGGTTCGCCGACACTTCCTCGGCGACTTCCATGAAGCGCGCGCGGCGCTCCTCGCGGACTTCATCCGGCAGCGCGCCGTCGAGTTCGTTCGCGGTGGCACCTTCGACCGGCGAGTAGGCAAAGCAGCCGACGCGATCGAGTTCCGCCTCACGGATGAAGTCGAGCAGCGTTTCGAACTGCTCTTCCGTCTCGCCGGGGAAGCCCGCGATGAACGTGCTGCGGATCGTCAGGTCCGGGCAGATCTCGCGCCACTTCTGCACGCGCTCGAGCACCTTCTCCGCGTTCGCCGGGCGCTTCATGCGCTTCAGCACTTCCGGGTGCGCGTGCTGGAACGGCACGTCGAGGTACGGCAGCACGTGGCCCTTGAACGGGCCTTCGGCCATCAGCGGAATCACTTCGTCGACGCTCGGATACGGATACACGTAGTGCAGGCGCACCCATGCACCGTACTGCGCGGCGAGTTCGCCGAGCGCCGCGACCAGATCGGTCATGCGCGTCTTGATCGGCTTGCCGTTCCAGAAGCCCGTCCGGAATTTCACGTCGACGCCGTACGCGCTCGTGTCCTGCGAGATCACGAGCAGTTCCTTCACGCCCGACTTGAACAGGTTCTCGGCTTCCAGCATCACTTCGGCGACCGGGCGCGACACCAGGTCGCCGCGCATCGACGGGATGATGCAGAACGTGCAGCGGTGGTTGCAGCCTTCGGAAATCTTCAGGTATGCATAGTGGCGCGGCGTGAGCTTGATGCCGGCCGCGGGCACGAGATCGGTGAACGGGTCGTGCGGTTTCGGCAGGTGCGAATGCACGGCCTGCATCACTTCGCCCACCGCGTGCGGGCCGGTAACGGCGAGCACCTTCGGGTGGACTTCCTCGATCAGGTTCGAGCCGCTGGCGCTCGACTTGGCGCCGAGACAGCCGGTGACGATCACCTTGCCGTTCTCGGTCAGCGCCTCGCCGATTGCGTCGAGGCTTTCCTGCACGGCTTCGTCGATGAAGCCGCAGGTGTTCACGACGACCAGGTCGGCACCGTCGTAGGTGCCGGAGATTTCATAACCTTCGGCACGCAGTTGCGTGATGATCTGTTCGGAGTCGACGAGGGCTTTCGGGCACCCGAGGGATACGAACCCTACTTTGGGGGATTGGGACATCTGGAATGTGGGGGCGTGGCAGCAAAAGCGTGAGTTTACAGCGATTTAGTGTCCGGCGACCCAAAAACGAGCGGTTGACGACGACGCGGATCGCCCGCTCCACTGCCCGGCGCGCTCCGGGTCTGCCGTCGAGCCGGATTGGATATGCCCCTTCATTTCGCGCAAAGCCGCCTCGTGGCTCTGTCCCCAACGCCCGTCAGCCGGCCGAGAATCTCCCCGGCGCCGCGACGCGCTATGCGAAAATCCGGGCGTCCACCCTTTTCAATCGACCCAACGGGGCTCGCATGACCACCCACATCACGATCGAATTCACCGAACACGCAGCAGAAGCCATCGGCGAACAAACCAGCACCAGCTTTTCGTATGACCAGGGCGCGCATGTGCCGCAACCGGGCGACTTCGTCGAACTCGAGAATTCGCACCAGACGTTTTTCGTGATCGGCCGCGTGTTTTCGCTCAAGGCCAACTACAGCGCCGTCAAGCTCGTGCTCGACCTTCCTCCGCCGGACGGCGAGCAGGATTTCGATCCGGCGCACTGACGAGCGACGAGACGCTTTACACCCCCAGGATCGCGCTCGCGGCCAGTCGCCCAAGCTGGGGCGCCAGGATCACGCCGGGATGCGCGACGACGGCATAGACGCCTGCCACACCCGGCAGAAATCCGTTGACCGGCGCCCCGTCGTTCGTCATCGGCCGAAGCGCCGATTTCGCGGAGAGCGGCGTGAGGGCCGGCGGATCGGCAAACAGCGCCGAAATCTCCGAGGCGGTACGCGCAGCGAGCGCGGCAAGCCCGCTATTTCCCTCTTCCGGAGGATCCGCGGCCGACAGCAGGCTGCCCGCCGGGCCGACCCGCACCTCAAGACCCCGCCCGTAGAGCAAGTGGCTGACCAGCCCCGGCTCGGCCGCGAAACGCATCAGGACGGCCGGCTCCTCGCGAACAGGCAAGGACACGCCCAGGCCCGCGGCGATGGCCACCGCGGAAGCAGCGTTCGCCAGGACGACGACATCCGCCGGCACCTGCCCGTGCGCGGTATGTACGCCGACAGCGTGCCCATCGCGCGTTTCGACCGCTTCGACTGCGCAACCGCACCGGATCTGCGCGCCGGCGGCTTGCGCACCGGCCAGCAATCGATGCGTCAAGTCGATCGGCTCCACCACGAAATCGTTCGGTGCCCATGCGATCAACTCGGGAGGCCATGCAAGACGCGGCTCCATCCGGGCCACCTCTCGACGCCCCAACGCTTCCATTTGCACGCCCGCAGCGCGCTGCTCGTCGATCAATGCAGCGGTCTGCGCGTCCGTGTCCCGCCAGACAAGTGCCCCGCGCGTCGTCACCGGCAACGGGCCCAGCTCACGCTCCAGCCTGGCGAACTCCGGGAGCGCCCCGAGCGTGCGGGAGAACCTGGACGGGTTTTCAGAAGGAAGCGCGCTGCCGGTACCCACCCAGCCGAATGACCATTGAGTCGCGCCGCCTGCGGGCGCTGCCTGCTTTTCCAGCAGCGTGACCTGTGCGCCCGATCGCGCAAGATGCCACGCAATGGACGCGCCGACGATGCCGCCGCCAACCACGACGACGCGCAGCCGGTTATGTCCCATGAGCAACATTCGGAAGTTGCGGGATTCCGACTATACCGTCCGCCCCTCGCCGCCGCTGTGCGGTTGCCTGTCGCCCATCGTCGCGAACCGTCTCACCCGCTCGCGCCCGGCATCGACACGATCAATCGATCGACGTCCGCTGCACTTGAGACGTGCCGACGAAACAAAAAGCCCGCCGAAGCGGGCCTTGCTCAAACGCCGGACCCGGCACTTCACCGCATCTCCGGAAACACCGACGCCTTCAGGCACCGGTCGAACCACAAAGCATCGTCTCCATCGCCGATCGGCCACATTTCCGCATCGAGTTGCGGCAACCCGGTCACCGGCGCTGACGCGTGGTTGTCGTCACCGGGCGCCCCCGCGCGCATCCACGCCGATTGCTTTCCGTCGTTGTCGCACGCACTCGCATGCGCTTGCGCTTCGCAGAACGCCACGGGGCGCACCTTCCCGCCGTCGATCGCACTCACCGACCGGTACTGATAAACCGCACCGGTCGCCCAGTCCTCGCTCTGGCTGCAGACCCGCGCACGATGCTGCACATGAACCGCGCCGAAACACGCATAGGAAACGTGCGCGCCACTCGCATCGTCGGGAATGAAATCGCAGTTTGCATCGAAACCGGTGAGCGGGCCGCCCGTGTATTTTGCGAGCCATTGGCGCTCGGCCTGCGCACGCGCGATCAGCCCTGTGTTCGATTGATCGGCCAGCACGGCGGTGCGCCGATCGATTGCCTTGCGCACTTCGTCGACAGCCAGCAGGCGGCCTTCGTAATCGGCGTCGAGACGGTTGTTGCGTGCGTCGATCCAGCGACGCTGGCTGCGCACCAGCATGTCGCGGATTGCCGTGTCCGGCGCGGCCTTCAGCGCGCCCGCGTACGCCGAATTCATGCGCGCGTCGGCCGCGCGCAGCACGGGGTTCGCGCAGATGCGCTTCTCGATCGGCTGCACGACCTTCGCGCAATCGATCGCGAAGGCCGGTACCGCCACGCCAATGCCCATCATGAACATCGAAGCAAGACCGGCCAGCCTGCCGGCCGATGCCATTCGAATCCTGCGCATGCTCTCTCTCAGTCGGTTTTTTCTTGGTCGCACTGCATCGCGCGCTGCATCGATACGACATCGCCCATCACGGCCTGTCGTGCCCGGGCGCCGGTATCGCATTTCGCCGAACGCGGCTTCCACGCGTCACCGAGCAGCGCCACACAGGGTACGCGCGCCTGCCCGAACGCACACCATTGGGCGTGGTGCGCCCGGTGTTCCTTCGCAAGTGACTGGATCTCGATCGACTGGACAACGGTCATGCCCGCCCGAACCCGGCGCGTGCATTCGGTACCGACGGCCATGAACGACCGTCGGCGAGAGGGGCCAGGCGGCGGCCGCACTTCATCGCGCCCGAATGCACGATCGGCCGGCCCGCACCGCGTCGCTTCGCGGCACCGACGCCCGGCGGGTTGCCCGCCGCGGTCGGCCTGCCGCGACACCGTTACTTCTTCTCGGGCTCCGACGCGCCCGGCTGCTTGAACGGGAACGTGCTGAACATGGACTTCGCCTGGTTCTGCATCTGCTCCTGCATCTGCACGAACATGTTCTTCGACTGCTCGATGTAGCTGGTCATCATCCCTTGCATCATCGGCGCCTGCATGTTCATGAACTGCGACCAGACTTCCGGATTCATCGCATTGCCTTCGTACAGGTTCTTCGACTGATCCGTGAGCTTGTTCTGGATGTCGATGAACGCCTGGATGTTCTTTTCCAGGTACGTGCCCATCATGCCCTGCATCGCATGGCCGTAGAAACGGATGATCTGCGACAGCATCGACGACGAGAACATCGGCACGCCGCCGCTTTCCTCTTCGAGGATGATCTGCAGGAGGATGCTGCGCGTCAGGTCTTCGTTGGATTTCGCATCGACGACCTTGAAGTCCTCCTGCTCCAGCACGAGTTGCTTCACGTCGGTCAGCGTAATGTACGTGCTTGTCTCGGTATCGTAGAGCCGACGGTTCGGGTACTTCTTGATGAGCCGTTCGGCCGTCTTCTTTGTAGTAGTCATGTAACGCCTTTGAGTGCAGCGTAGCGGAAGTGACGAATCCCCGCCGCCCGAATCCGGGAGGCGGGGGCCTTCGGAAAACGCCCGGCTGCGCGGCCACCCGGCCCGCGCAGCGCGGACGCTCAGCCCATGTGCAGGCCGCCGTTCAGCGAGAAGTCGGCGCCCGTCGCGAAACCGGAATCGTTCGACGCGAGCCACGCGACGATCGAACCGATTTCCTCCGGCCCGCCGAGACGCCGCACCGGGATCGTCGCCACGATCTTCTCGAGCACGTCCGGGCGAATCGCCTTCACCATGTCGGTACCGATGTAGCCCGGCGACACGGTGTTGACCGTCACGCCCTTCGTCGCGACTTCCTGCGCGAGCGACATCGTAAAGCCGTGGATGCCGGCCTTCGCGGTCGAATAGTTGGTCTGGCCGAACTGCCCCTTCTGGCCGTTCACCGACGAAATATTGATGATCCGGCCCCAGCCGCGTTCGACCATTCCGTCGATCACCTGCTTGGTCACGTTGAACAGGCTCGTCAGGTTGGTGTCGATCACGGCGGTCCAGTCTTCATGCGTCATCTTGCGGAACACGACGTCGCGCGTGATGCCCGCATTGTTGACCAGCACGTCGATCTCGCCGACTTCAGCCTTGACCTTGTCGAACGCTTCCTTGGTCGAGTCCCAGTCGCCGACGTTGCCTTCCGACGCGATGAAATCGTACCCGAGCGCCTTCTGGTCCTCGAGCCATTTCACACGGCGCGGCGAGTTCGGGCCGCAACCCGCAACCACCTTGAAGCCGTCTTTCAACAGGCGCTGGCAGATGCTGGTGCCGATGCCGCCCATCCCGCCCGTTACGTACGCAATTCGCTGAGACATGAATCTCACTCCATTTTTTGGTTTCGAGAGCTGCCGAAGGCCCCCTCTGACTTCACGTGACGCCGGCCGAAGCCGCAATCGGCCGGCGCCCGGATTCGGTTCGCTGGTCGCGACGGCCGGTTACGGACGCTCGACCGCGAGCGCGACGCCCATCCCGCCGCCGATGCACAGCGACGCCAGCCCGCGCTTCGCATCGCGCTTGGCCATCTCGTGCAGCAGCGTCACCAGGATCCGGCAGCCCGACGCGCCGATCGGGTGGCCGATCGCGATCGCCCCGCCGTTCACGTTCACCTTCGACGTGTCCCAGCCCATCTGCTTGTGCACCGCCAGCGCCTGCGCCGCAAACGC
>NZ_NBYX01000031.1 GCF_002099195.1 Burkholderia puraquae
GCGAGGCCGATGTAGGTCCACACGCGCAGCGGCACGGTGCTGAAGCTGGTGATGCCTTCGAGCGCGAAGTTCCAGCGCCGCCATCCGGAGAATTTGGAGCGGCCGCCGCTGCGTGGCGCACGCGTGTATTCGATGATCTCGATGCGATAGCCGACCCACGCGAACAGGCCCTTCATGAAGCGGCGGCGCTCGGGCAGCGCGCGCAGCGCGTCGACGACCTGGCGGTCCATCAGGCGGAAATCGCCGACGTTCTCGGGCATCTCGACTTCGGAGAGGCGGTTGTGCACGCGGTAGTAGAGCGCGGCGGCCACGCGCTGCATCAGCGGGTCGCACATGCGGTCGGTGCGCTTGGCGGCGACGACTTCGGCGCCGCCAAGCCAGCGTTGGACCATGGCGGGAATCAGCGCGGGCGGATCCTGCAGGTCGGCGTCGATCAGGATCACGGCGGTGCCGGCGGCTTCGTCGATGCCGGCGGTGAGCGCGGCTTCCTTGCCGAAGCGCCGGGTGAGATCGACGATGCGCACGCGCGAGTCGCCGGCGGCGACGTCGATCAGCTTGTCGAGCGTGTCGTCGCGGCTGCCGTCGTTCACGCAAACGATTTCGAAGCGCGTGGTGTCGATCGATTCGAGGATGGGAAGGGTGGTCGCGAAGAATGTCTCGATCGCTTCCGCCTCGTCGTGGAAGGGTACGACGAGCGATACCAACGGCTTTCGGGTGTGCCTGGACATGTGTCCCCCCGTGAAATCCGGTCTGCGCCGCATTGTCTGGTCCTGTTGTCGCCGAACTCGCGGAAACGGGCCCGGGTCGGCGCTGGTCTTGTATGTATTGTGTTTGTAATGTTCTGATCCGTTTGCCGCGAACCGCGGCGGCAGGCGGCCAGATCATTGTACGCACGAATGACGTGGCGGTGACAGCGTGCGCGGGTTTGCTCGGGGGGCAGGGATTTCAGCGATATGGCGGCGCGCTGCGGCGCCGTCAGGAACCGCAACGGCCGCATGTGCAACAGTTGGCATGTCGATTTGACGACGACGGCGACGGAGACAGTCATGCAAGTCCAGGATCTGACAGGTGCGTCGCTGGATGACTGGGTCGCGGTCGCGGAAGGCCATGATGCCCCGCGCGCCGACGCGTCCGGATGTACGTCGATTCGCTCCGCGGGCGGTGCGCCGGCGCCGTTCGCGCCGTCGACATCATGGACCGACGGCGGCCCGATCGTCGAGCGGCTGCCGTTCGCCGCATTCGAGCGCGACGGCGGGCACGGAGCATGGCGAGCCGTGCTGCACCGGGCCGTGCCGGCCGCGGGCGAGCGCTGCACATTCAACCAGTCCGGCTCGACGCTGCTGATCGCGGCGATGCGCACGCTCGTCGCCTCGACGTTCGGCGACGACGTGCCGGACCTCGATATGGCGCGGCCACGCTGAACGCAGCCACACACGTCAACGCTCAGGCGGACACGCTCCGGATTGCGATCGATGCGACATCGACGCGCCGCGGCAGGATCGCGTCGGCCGCCGCGCGGTCGGCGACACGTTGCAGCACGTCGATGTCGGCGCCGCTGAGGCTGCGCTGCGCGAGTGCGGCCCGGCGCGCGATGTCGGTGGCCGCGTCGGGCGGCAGGCGCGTGAGCGACGCATAGACGCTTGCATAATCGGCCGGGTGCGCGAGCGCCCATTGGCCCGCGCGGGCGAGTCGTGCCAGCACGTCCGCGAGTGCCGCGCGCTTCGCGCGATCGTCGAGCGTTTCGACCGGCGACGTGAGGAAGGCCAGCCCGGAATTGATGCCGCTGCCGTCGCGGACGATGCGCGCGCCGCGCCGTACCGCATGCCCGTAGTACGGGTCGAATGTCGCCCAGATGCCGATCCGTTTCGCCTCGAAGGCGGCGAACGCATCGACGGGCAGCACGAAGCGCACGTCGACGTCGCGCGGCGCGAGGCCGTGTTCGCGCAGCGCGCCGTACAACTGGTACTGCGAGATACTGCCGCGCGCGGACGACACGACGACGGTTTGCCCTTTCAGGTCGGCGACGGTGCGGACCGGCGAATCGGGCTGCACGACGATGCCGAGCGACGCCGGCGAGCCGACGCGCGTCGCGACGATCCGCAACGACGGGTCGCCGAGCGCGGCCGTCAGCACGGGCAGGTCGCCGGCAGGCGCGAGATCGATCGCCCCCGCGCGCTGCGCCTCGAACAGCGGCGCGGCGCCCTGGAAGTTGGCCCAGCGGAACCGGTAAGGCGTGCCGTCGAGCACGTGCGCGGCTTCGGCGAGTGCGCGCAGGCCGCCGGCCTGGTCGCCGAGCACGAGCGTGACGCCCGACAGGTCGGCGCCGGCCGCATGAGCGGGGCGTGCGAAGCCGCCGGCGAGCGGCGCGGCGGCGAGGGCGGCAAGACGCTGCAGCACGCGGCGGCGCGCCGGGGCGGAGGATGGATTCATCGGCGGGGTGTCCTCGGTGATCCGCGCGCAGGCGGCGCGGCTGCCGGGCAGGTTACGGAATCGGTTTCCGGCCGACAAACATCGAATCGTGCAATGCATATTCGCGCGGCGACGGCCGGCATGGCCGCCGTCGCCGCACGCGGGCACCTTATGCGGCGTCTTGTGCGGCCGACGGCACCGTCCGCAGGAACGCGCGCACCGCCGGTGCCTTTTCGAAGCGCCGGTGCGCGAGCGCCAGTTCCGACGTGATCGGCTTGCCGGCGATCGGCCGGTACACGACGCCCGGCAGCGACACGCAGCCGGCGAGCGCATCGGGAATCACCGCGACCCAGCCGTTCACGGACACACATGCCAGCACCGCGAGCAGGCCGCCCGGTCGTGCGGCGATCAGCGGCGCGAAGCGGCCGCGGCGCGCGACTTCGAGCGTGCCGCGTTCCTGTTCGGGTACCGCGAAGCGCGCGTCGGCGAGGTCGGCAGCGCGAATGGCCGCCATCGACGCGTAGCGCGACCCGGCCGGCACGGCCGCGACGAACACGTCGCGCTGCAGCGTGACGATCCGCAGGCCGCCGGGCAGCGGCAGCGGCGGGCGCACGTACGCGAGATCGAGCCGGCCCGTGTCGAGCTGGTTCGCGACGTCGTCCATCGGCACTTCGCGCAGGTTCAGCTCGATGCGCGGGTGCGCGGCACGAAACGCGCCGACCGTGCGCTGCAGCGTGCCCGAATAGACGGCCGACGACACGTAGCCGATCTCGATCCGGCCGAGTTCGCCGCGCTCGGCCAATGCAGCGAGTTCGCGGCCGCGCTGCAGGTGTTCGACCGCGGCGCTTGCCTCGGCGAGATAGGCCTCGCCGGCCGCGCTCAGCGTGACCGCGCGGCGCGACCGGTGAAAGAGGCGCACGCCGAGCACGCGTTCGGCCTCCTGGATCTGTCGCGTGAGCGCAGGCGGCGCCATGTCGAGCGCTTCGGCCGCGCGGGCGAAGTGCAGGTGCTGCGCGACGCTCAGGAACGCGCGCACGTGACGGAATTCGAGCCGGTCCATGATTGCAATTTTCGTCAATAAAACAGCGTTGGCGTGTCAATGACAGGCAATACCGGGCAAGCCTAGCATACGGCTCGTCCAACCTGTTCCGGAGTAGCCGATGTCCCAGTCTTCACCGGCGTCGCGCGCGGGCGCGGCTGCCACCACGCGCATGGGCGCCCGCATGCCTGCCGCCGCGACGCTCGCCGTCGCATCCGCGACCTGCTCGCTGATCGTGCTCGACACGAACGTCGTCGCCGTGTCGTTGCCGAGCATCGCGCGCAGTTTCCACGCGAGCTTCGCCGATGTCGAATGGGTCGTGAGCGCGTACATGACCGCGTTCGCCGCGTGCCTGCTGCCGGCCGGCGGGCTCGCCGACCGCTTCGGCCGCAAGCGGATGCTCTTCACGGGGCTCGCGCTGTTCTTTCTCGCGTCGCTCGGCTGCGGCGTCGCGCCGTCGGCCGGCTGGCTGATCGCCGCGCGGGCGGTGAAGGGCGGCGGCGCCGCGCTGCTGCTGACCGCGGCGCTCGCCGTGATCGCGAACCGTTTCCCGGAAGGGCGCGAACGGGCGCGCGCGTGGGCGATCTGGGGCATGTGCATGGGGATCGCGACGGCCATCGCGCCGCTCGTCGGCGGCGCGATCACGCAATGGATCGGGTGGCGCTGGGTGTTCCTGCTGAACCTGCCTGTCTGCCTGCTGCTCGCCGCCGGCGCACGCGTCGCGATCGACGAATCGCGCGATCCGCACGCGAAACGCGTGGATGCGGCCGGCAGCCTGCTGTTCGGCGCGGCGCTCGCGTGCGCGATCGCGGCGCTGATCGGTGCGCCGTCGCACGGCTGGCTGGCGGCCGCGACGCTTGGCCGGCTCGCGCTCGCCGCCGCGCTGTTCGCGGCGTTCATCGGCGCGGAGCGCTGGCAGGCGCGGCCGATGATCGATCTCGCGCTGTTCCGCCAGCCGCGCTTCGTCGGCGCCGTGCTCGCGATGTTCGGCTATGCGGCGTGCGCACAGGTGATGATGACGTTCCTGCCGCTGTACCTGCAGAACGCGTTCGGGATGTCGGCGATCGACGCGGGGCTCGGGATGCTGCCGTTCGCGTTCGCGATGATCGCCGGGCCGTCGCTCGGCGCGGCGCTGGCCGCGCGCGTGTCGTCCGGCGGCGTGCTGGCGGGCGGGCTCGCGCTGATCGGTGCGGGCAACCTCGCGACCGCGGCGCTGACGGCCAGCGGCGACTACCGGCTCGTCGCGCTCGGCATGTTCGTGACGGGCTGCGGCGCGGGCATCATGAACGGCGACACGCAGAAGGCGATCATGGCGTGCGTGCCGCCGAACCGCACGGGCATGGCGTCGGGCATCAGCACGACGACGCGCTTCTCGGCGATCGTGACGGCCGTCGGCGTGCTCGGCGCGGTGCTGGCGGCGAGCACGCATGCACGGCTCGACCGGCTGCTGTCCGCCGTGCCCGGCCTGCGCGCGTTCGCCGATGCATCGTTCATGTCGAGCCTGCTGGCCGGCGACCTGGCGCGGGCGCTCGAGCGCGTGCCGCCGTCGGCCGCCGGTGCGCTTGCGCAGGCGGCGCCCGTCGCGTTCGCGAGCGGGTTCGCCGATGCGCTGACGGTGAGCGGCGTGCTCGCGCTCGTCTCGGCCGTCGTTGCCGGCAAGTTGCTTGCGCAGCCGATGCGCGGCGCGTAGCGCGGCAACCCGGTGTGCGGCCGGGCATACGGGCATGCCCGCAATCAAGTCTGCTGCCGGCGCGTTTGGCCCGGGGCTGATGGGCATGCTCGCGAGCCGCGATGGCACGCCCTATGTCGCCCTCACGGTGGTGGCGAGCCTGCTGTCGGCAGGGATGCTTCTCCTGGTTCGCCTCGCGCCCGCGCGAGTCGCCAGGGTATCGGCCAGTCATGCCACCTGGCAAAAGGCGTCAAACCTCGCGTCGATGCGCGTTGCCGGCCGGCAACGGGCCGTCCATGCTGGCCGGATTCCACGGGCGTGAAGCGCAGGTGACGTCGCGCACGATCCTGCTGCCGACGCTTGGGTCGATCGCGTCGCTGTCGCTGTCGGTGCTGCTCGCGCTTGCGCGGCACGTCCGGCGCGGCACGCCGTTTCAACGCATCGCGTCAGCCTTTCAGCGCGTCACGATCGGCCTGCGCATCGTGCAGGTCGCGTGTCGCGTCGCGCAGCTTGACCTGCTTGTCGGCGAGCTTGCGTTGCGCCTTGTTCAACTTCTTCGCATCGCCGAGTGCTTCGGCTTCATGGGCACGTGCCTGCGCTTCGTGCACCTCGTCCTGCGCGCGCTGCAGATCCTGCTGCTTGCCGGCAACCTCACGCTCGGCGCGCGCGAGCTGGCCGGCGTCCGTGCAATGGGCCTTGATCCGGTCGAGCGCGGCCTGCTGGCGCATCGCCTGACGCGTGTTGCCGAACCGCTTCGCGTTGTCGATCTGCGTTTGCAATGCGCGGATGCGCGTCGCGCAGTCTTGCGTATTGGCGAATGCGCCGGTGCTCGCGAGCAGCGCGACCGGAACGGCCAGCGCAACGAGTGTCTTCTTCATGCGGTTTTCCTCGATAGGGCAGCGACGGGCATTCGCGATGCCGATGTCCATCCGCCAGTGTTCGAGACGTCATTCTGACGATCGGGCACGGACCGGGTAAATAGGACCGGTCCGACATGCCGCTGCTGCGCGGATCGTTGCGGGCCGCGGGCCGCGCCGCTCAATGCGACTTCGTCGCGAGGCGGTGGATGCGTGCCGCATGGGCGACACGCGGCGGGTGCGACGCATGGCAATGCGACGCCTGCCTGCGGCGCGTGCGTCGTGTGGGCTCGGGCGTATCGGCCGCGGCCGGCGTGCTGTTCCGCGCATCCGCAACCGCACCGGCCGCAATTGCCGCCACAGCTGGCTGCATCGCTTCCGCGTCGAGCCATGCGTGCGTTGCCTCCGCGATCAGCCCGCGCAGCCAGCGTACGCCTTCGACGCATGCGCCCGCTTCGTTCCAGGTCATCCGGTACACGATGTCCGGCGGTTCGGCCGGCAGCGCGACGGCGGCGAGCGGCAGCAGCTTCGCATAGTGCCGCGCGAGCCGGTGCGTGGTGGTCAGGAGCATGTCGGTGCGCACGAGCGCATGCGCGGCGAGTTCGAAATGCGGCAGCGTGACGACGATCCGCCGCTGCAGGCCCACCCGCTCGAGCTGCTTGTCGATCGCGCCGGACGCTTCGAGCCACGACGGCGTCGGGCACAGCTGCGGCGCTTCGGCAAAATCGGCAGCCGTCATCGTGCCGCGCCGCGCGAGCGGATGCGTCGCGCGCATCAGGCAGACGACGCGATCGTCGAACAGGTCGTCCTGCCGGAACCGCGACGAGCGCGCCGGGCGATTGTCGATCACGACGTCGAGCTCGCCGTCGGCCAGCGCGCGCTCGTCGTCGAAGCCGTCGCCGAGCGGATGGAACACGAGCTGCGCGCTCGGCGCGCGTTCGCGGAACAGCGCGACGAGCTTCGGCACGAACAGCACGTTCAGGTAGTCGGGGCAGCCGATCCGGTAGGTGCGCACCGACGTGCGCGCGTCGAACGTCGGCTGCTGGATCCGGATGAAGTCGATCACGCGCAGCGCGTTGCGCAACGGTTCGACCAGCCGCGCGCCGAACTCGGTCGGCACCATCCCGTAGCGGCTGCGCACCAGCAGCGGATCGCCGAGCAGCGTGCGCAGGCGCTTGAGCGCGGCACTCGTTGCCGGCTGCGACATGTTCAGGCGCACGGCCGCACGCGACACGGTGCGCTCGGTCAGCAGCACGAGCAGGATGCGCATCAGCCGCGCATCGAGCACGTCGAGCGCGCCCGCGGCGTCGGACGTGTCGCGGGGCAGGGCGTTCGGGTCTAGTGGGTCCCGCATGCCGATACGCCTCCCGGCGACCCGGCGCCCGGGCGCGACGCAGCAGCGGGCCGGCGGCGCGTCATTGTGCGAAGGTGCCCGGCCAGCCGACGATCCGCTTCGGGCGCGGCGGCGCATACGTGCGGACCTTCGATGTCTTCAGCTTCAGGCGCACCAGCGACTCGGCGAGCGCGACCGCGGCCGATACGCCGTCGACGACCGGCACGCCCGTGCATTCCTCGATCTGCCGGTCGAGGCCGGCCATCCCGCCGCAGCCGAGGCAGATCACTTCCGCGTGATCGTCCTTCACTGCGCGTTGCGCCTGGCCGACGATCGACTCGATCGCGCGGGCCGGGTTCTCCTCGAGCTCGAGCACCGCGAGGCCGCTTGCACGCACCGACGCGCAGCGCGCATCGAGCCCGGCGAGCTTCAGGCGATCCTCGATCAGCGGCACCGTGCGGTCGAGCGTCGTGACGACCGAGTAGCGGTGGCCGAGCAGCATCGCGACGCTCGCAGCCGCTTCGGTGATGTCGACGACGGGCACCGTCAGCAGTTCCTGCAGGCCTTCGCGGCCGTGTTCGCCGTAGCCTGCCTGGATCACCGCGTCGTACGGCTCGTCGTAGCTCAGCACGCGATCCATCACGGCGATCGCCGCGAGGTAGCTCTCGAAGTTGCCTTCGACCGACTCCGCGCCGAAGCGCGGTGTCAGCCCGACGATCTCCGTGCCCGGCGACGCGGCGGCCTGCGCCTGTGCGGCGATCGCGTCGGTGATCGACTCGGTCGTGTTGACGTTGACTACCAGGATCCTCATTGCGACTCCGTATGCATGTATTTTTTCAGTGTTTGGCGCAGGCGACCGCGATGGGTTCGCCCGAGCGCTCCTCGTAGTGCCGTTTGCGATCGGCCAGCAGCCAATACACGCTGCCCGCAATGGCCGCGCCCAGCAGCCACGAGAACGGCGTCATCGCACTGAAGGCCGGCACGACGGCGAGCGTGATCGAGATCAGCGCGGACGGCACGAGCGCCGCGAGTGCCTTGCGGTTCACGCCGCGCGTGTAGAAATAGGCGCCGGCGGGCGCTTCGGTATAGAGGTCGGGCACGTTCACGCGCTGCTTGCGCACGAGCCAGTAGTCGACCGTGATGATCCCGTACAGCGGGCCGAGCAGCGCACCGAGGCCGGACAGGAAGTAGACGATCACGATCGGGCTGTTGTACAGGTTCCACGGCAGGATCAGCACGGCGATCGTCGCGCTGATCAGGCCCGCGCGGCGGAACGACAGGCGATGCGGCGCGAGGCTCGTCAGCACGAACGCCGGCGCGACGAAGTTCGCCATGATGTTCACGGCCACCGTCACGATCAGGAACGCGAGACAGCCGAGCACGAGGAACAGCTTGTTCGGCACCGTCGCGATGATTTCCGTCGGGCTGTGGATGATGTGGCCGTTCAGCTTGAACTGCGCGCCCGCGAGCACGAAGCTGATCGTCGCGAACACGAGGATGTTGACCGGCAGGCCCCAGAAGTTGCCGACGCGCACCGTCTTCGCGCTCGGCGACGAGCGCGCGAAATCGCAGAAGTTGAGTACCAGCGTGCCGTAGATCGCGAGCCACAGCGAGCCGCCCGCGAAGATCTCCGTCCACATCTTCAGGCCCGTCATCGGCTTGCCGATCGACATCGCGAGATGGCCGCCCGTGCGGCTGAACATCCACGCGGCGAGCGACAGCGTCGTGACGAGGATCACCGGGCCGGCCAGCCCCTCGTACTTGCGGACCATTTCCATCCCGTACGTGAGGATGCCGATCTGCACGAGCCAGATCGCGACGAACGTGACCCAGCCGAGCGTCGACAGCCCGAAGATCGCATTCTGGTCGAATGCGGCGAGGCCCGGCCAGATGGCGGTGAGCAGCACGCGCAG
Source organism: Burkholderia puraquae (assembly GCF_002099195.1). Lineage (GTDB taxonomy): Bacteria > Pseudomonadota > Gammaproteobacteria > Burkholderiales > Burkholderiaceae > Burkholderia > Burkholderia puraquae. The sequence continues at coordinate 9,221 of NZ_NBYX01000031.1, forward strand.
CACGACCGACGCGAGATAGGTCTGGATGCCGAACCATGCGATCGCGATCACCGCGCGGATCATCGCGGGCAGCATCGCGCCGTAGATGCCGAAGCTCATCCGGCTGATCACCGGAAACGGCACGCCGGTCTTCTGGCCCATGTAGCCGGTGAGATTCATGAAGCAGTAGACGAGCACCGCGCCGATCGCGAGCGAGGCGAGCATCTGCCAGCCCGACAGGCCGAGCGCGAACAGCCCGATCGCGAACGAGTAGTTCGCGATGTTGTGCACGTCGTTGGTCCATAGCGCAAAGATGCTGTAGCGGCCCCACGTCCGGCCCTCGGCCTTGGTGGGCGCGAGGTCGGGATTGTGCAGCCGCGGGCTCAGCGCAGGGTCGCGCGCGGCCGAACCGGTTCGATGCGATGCGTCGTCCGCGCCGAGCACGATGCCCGGGCGGTGGGTGGCTTCCAGTTGCACGCCGTTGTCTCCTTCCATGTGCGGGGCGCGAAACCGGCAGCGTGTACACGCTGCGCGGGCCCGGCCGCCGTGGACGTTATGTCTCGGATTTGTTCGCGAGTATGGGTGGCCGGCACGGTGATGGGAAATTAAATATTCGGCTGGGCGTCATTTGAAAAATGAATGGAAGGCGGGCGGCAGCAACGGCCGGGTGTGGCACGCGAATTGCGCGCAAGCGGGCTCCATCCACATCGACATCAGCGGAGGTGTCATGCAGCGATATTCCTTTCGTCATGTATCGCGAGCCGTCTTCGCCGGCATCCTGATTGCAGGCCTCGCGGCAGGCGCCGGCTGCCAGAAGAAGAGCGACAGTGGCGGCGCGAGTTCTGATTCGGGCGCGACAGGCGGCATGTCGGCGGCGCCGTCCACCGCGCCGTCGGGTACGCCGGGCAGCGGGGCGGCCGGCAGCAGCGGCGACAGCGGCGCGAGCATGCCAGGTGCGGCCTCCGCGCCGGGCGGCGCAAGCGGCGGCTGACGCGCGCGATTGGCCGAAGGACGGCGCGCCGGCTGCGTGCCGGTGTGCCCTCCATTTTCTTCGAGTGCCGTGCCGGTCGGGCATGTGCGCCGGGTGGCGCGCACGCACGCGGCCGCGTGCACATGAAAGATTTGCAAGGACCGTTGTAGCGATTTCCGGACTGGCGGCGGCAGTGTGACGCAGGCGTACGCCGGCCGGGCAAGGAGGTGCGATGCAGAACGCGGAATCGAACCCTACCCCGGAAAAGCAGCGTGAACAGATCGAGAAGAGCCCGGTGCAGACGCCGGCGGCCGGCGACATGCCCGACGCGGCGACCCAGGCGGCGCAAGTCGCGCGGCGTCCGCTGACGCCCGAGGCGATCGCCGGGAAAATGCCGACCGGCCTGCCGCCGGTCGAGCGCGGCACGCATGCGCCCGACAGCGACGACCCCGTGCGGCGAGCGGCCGCCCGGATCCCGACGCTCGACAACGCGTGCATGGCGATGACCGACAACACGGTCGACGTCGACGGCAAGGGCATGGAAGCTGCCGCGGGCGCGTCGAAGTGGCACGACAACGTGATTTATTCGAACGCGTCGCTCGACGAGGCGGTCGATACGCCCGACGAAGGGCTCGGCGGGATCGAGAGCCGCCCGTCCGGCAACATGCCCCAGATCGCGACACGGCCGGGCTGGCGCGTACGCCATGTGGGCGATGTCGACGTCGAGCACGGCGACGGCGCGCGCGCCGAGCATGTGATCGTCCTGGAGCGGAGCAACTGACGGCGTGGCGAGAAGGTGCGGCGGGCGGCGCCATCGCGCCGGCCGCCGCGACCGTTGGCGGTCCTTACTGCGGACCCAGTTCCTGCGCGGACGTATCGGCGTCGTTGCCCTGCGCAACCAGTACGTGGATATCGTTCGGCGTCACGTCGCCGACCCCGCCAGACGGAATCGTCAGCAGCAGCCAGTCGGCGTTGTTGTTGATGGTGACCGGCGCGGTCTTGAGGATCGGCGTCTTGCTGCCTGCCGTCGTGACGATCACCTGGTAGCTGCCGCCGTTCAGGTAGATCGAATCCTGCGTCGATGCCGGCACCGCGTTCTGGTAGGCCGCGCCTGCGAGCGTCGGGCTTTGCGTCGTGATGTCGGTGCCGGGCGGGACGACGTACATGTCGACGTTCTGCGCGTTCGGCGACGCGTTGAAGCTGCGCACGCGCGCCTTGTCCGACAGCAGGCCCTTGTCGTACGGATCGTCGATCACGGAGATCAGCGACGTCGTGCTCGGCAGCGCGATCGTCGTGTAGTGATGGCCGTTTGCCGCGCTGAACGATTGCGCGGCGATGGTCGTCGTCGTACCGGAGACGTCATAGCTCGCGTTCTGCGTGCCCGAGTCGACGTCGTGGTAGCGCGTCACGCCCTTGTACGCGATACCCGCCTGGTCGAGCTTCGCGTTCAGGTAGTAGTCGAGGTTCGGCCCGGCCGGCACCGCGTTGATGAAGCGTGCCTGCGGCTTCGAGATGCCAAGCTCGGTGCCGACGTCGTTGCCGTCGCCGCCACATGCCGCGAGCACGGAAACGACCGAGCACAGGGCTGCCAGCGTTCGTATTGATCTCATGTTGTCCTCTCGTTCAGGGAACCTGCTTGCGACGCGGGATCGCCACGCGAAAGCTCGCGCGGCGCGCCGCGCCGGTTGAGGGAAGGATGTTGTCCGCCGGATCGGCGGGCGCGTGGATGGCGCAAGCGATGTGCCTGCGCGGCGAATGGCGGCGGGAAGTGATGGCGGGAAGCGGCGGGAGGAAGCGCGCACGCGCCGGCGGGGCGGCGTGCGCGGGGCGAGGCGGGCCGCGTGGAGCGGGCCGCGCGACCGGTGCGGTTGTAAAAACGATCGCGTCGCGCGGGCGACGCGCGGCGTCAGCGGTTCACGAGCCGGGCCGGATAGGCGAGCGCGAGGGCGCAGCCGACCACCATGCACGCGGCGAAACCGTACAGTCCCGCGCTTTGCGAATGGAACGTGTCGCGCAGCCAGCCGATGAAATAGGTGCTGCCGAACCCGCCGAGGTTCGCGATCGAGCATGCGAACGCGATCCCGCCGGCAGCGGCCGAGCCCTTCAGGAACGTCGAAGGCAGTGCCCAGACGACCGGCATCGCGGCGGCCGCGCCCGCGTTGATCAGCGAGAACAGCAGCACCGTCCCGAGCGTGCCGTGCGACGACGAGGCCGCGATCGCCAGCGCGACGGCCGATACCATGAACGGGACGACGATATGCCAGCGGCGTTCGCGCGCGCGGTCGGAGCTTGCGCCGCAGTACAGCGTGGCGAGCACGGCCGCGGCATTCGGGATCACCATCAGCCAGCCGATGTGATACGCATCCTTCACGCCGGTATCGCGCAGGATCGTCGGCAGCCAGAAGCTCACCGCATAGAGGCCGAGCAGCACGCACAGGTCGATCAGGCCGAGCGCCCATACCTTCGGATCGGAGAACGCCTTGCCGAGCGCATGGCTCTTGTTGCCGGACGGATCGGCGTCGAGGTTCGCACGCAAAGCGTGCTTCTCGTCGGCGTTCAGCCACTGCGCGGATTCGATGTTGTTGGGCAGCCAGCGCAGCACCGCGAAGCCGAGCAGCACCGACGGCAGCGCTTCGAGCAGGAACAGCCACTGCCAGCCGCCGAGCCCGTGCGCGCCGTCGAACGCGCGCATGATCCACCCGGAGATCGGGCTGCCGATCATGCTCGACAACGGCAGCCCGACCATGAACAGCGCGACGATCCGCGCGCGGCGCGCATCGGGATACCACTGCGTCAGGTACAGCAGCACGCCGGGCAGGAAGCCGGCCTCGGCCGCGCCGAGCAGGAAGCGCACGATGTAGAACTGCATCGGCGTATGCACGAACATCGTCGCGCCCGACAGCAGGCCCCACGTGATCATGATCCGCGCGATCCACAGCTTCGCGCCGACGCGTTGCAGCACCAGGTTGCTCGGGACTTCGAACAGGATGTAGCCGGCGAAGAACAGGCCGGCGCCGAGCCCGTACACCGTATCGCTGAACTTCAGGGCGTCGAGCATCTGGAGTTTCGCGAGGCCGATGTTGATGCGGTCGAGATAGGCCGCGAAGTAGCACAGGCAGAAGAGGGTGATCAGGCGCAGCGTGACCTTGCGATACAGATTGCCGTGCAGCGCGTCGTCGGGGGAAACGGCGGCGCTCGGGTGTGCGGTAGACATGGGATTGCCCCTGTTCGAATGTGACGGATGAATGGGTGGCCGATCGACGCGAGCGGGCGTTCCGCTGCGCACTGGAGTCTGTATATCACGGCAATTAAATAGCGTACACACTAGAAAATACTGAATGGAACAGGCATGGTTCCGGCCGCGCAACGGAAAGCATTCGTGTGAGAAAAACCGCATGTTTAAAGAGGTTTTTGATGAAGAAGCATGCGCGTCGAATGGGGGCGGAGAGGGGCGAGGCGTGCACAAAATTCGTGCGTATGCGCTTAAAAGTGAAGCGTGTGCGCGAAAGTCCGCCAATGCGCGCATGTGCGTGCGCGCCGGCAGGTTCGAACGTGCGCAGTCGCCGTTGCGGCGACGTGCCCGGCGGGCAACGGGCAGCCGTCAGGCGTTTGTCAGGCGCGCTGCGTGCCGGGCATCGCGAATCCTGATGCACCGCAATGAAGCGGCAACCCGGCAGCCGGTCGGGCCGAATCGAGGGTGTACACTGCTTGTCTTTCACTGACATGCGGCACGGGCCTTTACTTTCATGGCGTCTTCCAAGGATTCCTACGACTTTCACGACCAGGTCGGGCACTTGCTGCGCCGCGCGTATCAGCGGCACGTGTCGATCTTCCAGGAAGCGATCCCCGATTCGGATCTCACGGCCGCGCAGTTCGTCACGCTGTGTGCAGTCAAGGAGCGCCAGGCGTGCTCGCTGAACGACATCGTCAAGGCGACCGCGATCGACCAGGCGACGATTCGCGGCGTGGTCGATCGCCTCAAGGCGCGCGCGCTGATCGAGGTGCTGCCCGATCCGAACGACGGCCGCAAGCTGATCGTGCGCGCCACCGCGACCGGCCTCGCGCTGATCGACCGCACGGTGCCGTTCGCGCGCCAGGTGACGGAGCGCACGTATGGCGCGCTCAATCCGGGCGAACGGGTCGCGCTGCAGTTCCTGCTGCGCAAGATGATGGAAGAAGACGGCGACGCATGATGCGCGCCGGCAGCCGGTCGGCAGTCATGCCCGTGTGGCTGGCCGGTCTGCCGGCCGACCTGATCCCGCGTGAACAGGCCCTAGGCCACGCCGGTTGCCGCCGGCGCACCGGCCGCGTCGGCCGTCATCAACCGGCCGGCGTCGCGTAACGCGGCCCGGATCGTCTCCGGCGTAAACGGCGGCGCGTAGAGCCGCACACCGGTCGCATCGAACAATGCGTTCGCGACGGCGGCAGGGCCCGGCACCGACGCCGATTCTCCCGCGCCGAGCGGCGGCTCGCCTTGCCTCGGCATCAGCACGACATCGACGTCCGGCACTTCCGCGAAGGTGAGGATCGGATAGCTCGCCCATTCGCGCGACGCGACCTTGCCGTCGGCGAAGCGCACGCGCTCCTTCAGCGTCCGGCTCAGCACCTGGATCACGTTGCCGTGGATCTGGTGGCGCACGCCATCGGGGTTGATCATCGTGCCCGTGTCCTGGCCGACCGTGACGCGTTCGATGCGGATCTCGCCCGACACGCGATCGACGCTCAGGTCGACGATCCATGCCGACCACGCCGCGCCGAAGCCGGGGAAGCGGCTGTGCACGTAGCGCGCGTAGGCGATGCCGCGGCCGCGCACGAGCCGCGACGTAGCGGGTTCATGCGGCGTGCGCCGCACGCGCGGCGTCCAGCCCGCGCGGTCGGCCACGGCCTGCAGCAGCTCGGTCGCGCGCGTGTCCTGCAGATGGCGCAGCCGGAACGCCAGCGGGTCGACACCGGTCAGCGCCGCGCATTCGTCGACGAACGCGTCGTGCGCGAACGAGTTCGGCAGCGCCGACACGCCGCGCAGCCACGATGCGCGCACGAGCGGCGCGAGATCCTCGCAGACGAAGCGGCGATGCGGGCTCGCATACGGCGACACGGCCGTGCGGTCGCCCATCTCGAACACGCGCGGCTCGGGCACGATCGCGCCGGTCAGCAGCGCCGCGAGCAGCGGCGCGTCGTTCGACGGGTAGCGCGTCGTGAAGTCGTAGCCGAGCAGGCGGCCGTCGCGTGTGACGGTGCCGGTCACCTGCATCGACTGGCCGGCGCCTTTCGGCTCCCACAGATGTTCGTCCGCGCGCGACAACTGCACGCGCACCGGGCGGCCCGCCGCGCGCGACAGCAGCAGTGCGTCACCGCATACGTCGTCCGCGCCGTTGCGGCCGTAGCAGCCGGCCGCTTCCATCCGCACCACGTCGAAATCGGCTTCGTCGCGCGCGACGAGCGTCGCGAGGTCGTAGCGCAGCGAGACGGGATTCTGCGTGCCGGACCACACGGTGATCCGGCCGTTGCCGGGCTCACGGTAGTCGGCGAGCGCGCATGACGGGCCGATCGAGCCGTGCATCTGGAACGGCCACGCGTAGGTGCGCGACAGCGTGATCGTGTCGGGCTGCGCGCGTGCCGCGCCGACATCGCCTTCGTCGAGCAGCACGCGGCGTTTGGCCGGCGCGGCGGCAATCGCGGCAGCCGGCTCGTCGAGCGGCGGCAGCGCGGGGAGCGGCCGCCACGTCACGCGCAGCTGGCGCGCCGCGCGGATCGCGTGCTCCTCGCGTTCGGCCACCACGCCGACGAAATCGCCGATCGCGACGACGGCCACGAGCCCCGGCACGTCGGCCACCGACGCGCGGTCGACGTCGACGAGCGTTGTGCCGACGAAGGCGCCGCTGTCGTGGCCCGCATACGGCGGCCGCACGACACGGCCGTGCAGCATGCCCGGCACGCGCATGTCGTGCACGAACGTGAGCTGGCCGGTTGCCTTCGCCGGCAGGTCGACGCGCGGCGACGACTGGCCGACGATCCGGTACCGGGCGGGATCCTTCGTGCGGGTGTTCAGGTCCAGCGTCAGCGCGATCCGGTGCGCGGCGACGAGCGTCGCGAACGTTGCCGTTTGCCCGTTCGCCGAGATCGTTGCATCGTCGATGTGCAGTTGCGCCGCGTCGACACCGAACCGTTCGGCGGCAAGCGCCAGCAGCGCGTGACGCGCCTGCGCGGCCGCGCAGCGTAGCGGCGTCGCGGAAATCTGGATCGTCGCGCTCGCGATGGTCGGGCCCTGGTTCGGTGTCGCGGCGGTGTCGCCGAGCACCATCGTCACGCGCGCGGCCGGCACGTCGAGTTCCTCGGCGACGATCTGCGCGAGCGACGTACGGATGCCGGTGCCGAGATCGACGTGGCCGTTGAACGCGAGGATGCGGCCGTCGTCGAGAATCGCGACGAACACTTCCGGCAGCGCCGGCACGTAGGACGACAGGCTGCCCGGCTGGCCGGGCGCCGGCTTGACGGGCGGCGCGGGCGGCCGGATCACGGTCAGGCAGCCGTTGCGCGCGAGCAGTTCGGGGCGGTTCACGGATGAAGGGTCCTGTCGGGGAAGAGGCGGCGCGCGGCCGGCTGCGGCGCATGCGGGGCGAGGCGGCCGCCGGCCCGGGCGTCGTGTTTGCGGCGTGCGTCGAGCGCAGCGGCGGGGGCCGTCGCGCATGCGCGCGACGCCAATCTAGGCCGCCAAAAGCGCAGCGTCAATCGTGCGGGCGGGCGCCGGCCAGTCACGCCGCCGGCCCGCCGCGACGATTCAGCGCGTGCGCGCCTGCACGGCATCGATCGCCGTGATCGCATCGTCGAGCGGCATCACTGCCGCGTATTTCTGCTGCATGTCGAACAGGTTCGCGTCGTGCGGCGCGATCGCGCGATCGCCGACGCAATCGGCGAGCACGAGCGGGCGGAACCCGTGCGACATCGCGTCGACGACGCTCGCGCGCACGCAGCCGCTCGTCACGGCGCCCGCGACCAGCAGCGTCTGCACCGCGCGCTGCGCGAGCCACGGCGCCAGTTGCGTGCCGAAGAACGCCGACGGCACGGTCTTGCGCACGACGAGTTCGCCGGGCGCGGGCGTGAGCTCCGGCACGATCGCGCTGTTCGGATGGTGCTCGGTCAGCGTCGCCATGCCGGGCACCTTCAGCGAGAACACGTTGTCGTCGCTGCCGTCGTCGGCGTACACGATGCGGCTGTGCGCGACGGGCCAGCCGCGTTCGCGCGCCAGCGCGAGCGCATGCGTCGTGCGCGCGATCGCCGGTGCGATGTTGCCGCCGCCGAACGTCGCGGGATCGGCGAAGCCGACGACGAAGTCGACGATCAGCAGGCCGATGTTGCCGTGCGGGGGCAGCGGCGTGCCGAAGCCCTGCTGGCGGTAGACGCTCGCTTCGGCGTGACGGGAGAGGTCGTTCATGGTGTCGGGGCTCGTCGGTCAGGCGGGTTGGTCGGTCACGCGGCCGTCGCGCACGACGGTTGCGCCGTCGAGTTCGACCGTGCAGCGGCGCAGCGGGATGTCGATGTGGCAGGTGGTCGTGCGGTTGCCGCCGCCTTCGTTGTTCGGGCCGAGCGAGAACAGGAAGTTGCCTTCGAACGCGCGCGCGTCCATCCCGATCGTCGCCTCGCGGTCGTACAGCCCGAGCGTCGACCAGCGCGCACGCGGCTGCAGCCCCCAGCCGATATGCGAGATCGCATAGCCTTCGGGGTCGGCGAACGTTTCCATGTAGTCGCGCAGCAGGTCGGCGTCGACGCCGCCTTCGATGTGCGTCGCATAGCCGCCTTCGACGGTCAGTGCGATCGGTTCGCTCACGTAGTGCTTCTGCGGCAGCAGGATGTCGCCGCGATCGATCACGATCGTGCCGCGCGCGGTGCGGTCGTTCGGGTAGGTCAGCGCGAAGCCGCTCGGCCAGTGATCCCAGCGGCCCGGTGCGTCGACGAAACCGTATTCGGCGGTCGGCGGGAACTCGCCGAGCGGGCACACGAGCGCGGTGCCGGCCGCCGACGTCACGCGCATCTCGCGGGCGGCGGCGATCTGCTTCGCCGCGGCAAGCACGCGCGCGCGGTCGGCCAGTGTCGGCACCATCCGCACGAGCACTTCGGGCGGCTCGACCGCGAGCAGGATCTTCGTGCCGGACTTCAGGATCTCGTGCTGCTCGGGCGAGAACAGCAGCGTCATCAGGTCGAGCACGAGGTCGCTCTCGCGCAGCGCGGCGATCGCGGCCTTGTTGCCGGTCAGCGGCGTCGTGCCGAGATACGCGAGCGGGTCGCGGCTGAACGCCTTGTCGCCGTTCACGGGCGGCAGGTCGAGCCGGTTGACGATCGCGCCCATCGATTGCGTCGAGATCAGCGCGCACGACAGCGTCTGCGGGTGGGTGGCCGCGCTCGTCAGGATCGTGACGGTCTGGCCCGGTTCGAGGCGTGACAGCGTGAGCACCTGCTTCCACGCGTCGATCAGTTGGGTATCGCTGACTGGCATCGTCGGCTCCGGTAAAGGCGTGAAGGAAAGGGGCGGGCGCCGCGCGATCAGGCCGCGAGCGGCGCGCCGAGGAAGTCGCCGAACGCCGCGTAGAAGCCCGGTGCGTTGTCCCACGGAATCATGTGGCCGGCGTCGGGCACGCGCACGTGCCGCATCGACGGCGTCGCGCGCTGCAGTTCGGCGACATCGTCGTCGCGCACCACGTCGCCGCGTTCGGCCGTGATCAACAGCGACGGCACGGGCAGCTGCGCGGCGTCCGCGTGGAAATCGTCGGTGTGGAAGCCTTCGTACGACGCGCGCACCGCGCGCTCGTCGCAGGTATGCAGCCATTCGGCGCGCAACTGCAGTTCGGCGTCGGTCCACGTCGGGCAGAACGCGCGCATGCCTTCGGCGTCGGTGCCGGCGCGCGCGAGCGCCATCGAGTCGATGTACCACGGCAGCTTGCCCGGATAATCGCGACGGTTCGGGCCCGACACCGGCGGATCGACGAGCACGACCGATTCGAGCCCGCGGATGCCGCGCCGCGCCGCACGCGCGGCGATTCGCGCGCCCATCGAATGGCCGACGAGGCTCGTGCGCGGCAGGCCGAGCGCGGCGACGAGTGCCGCGATGTCGTCGGCCTGCGCATCGAGGCCGTAGTCGAGCGACGGCGACGCGTCGGAGAGCCCGCGGCCGCGCACGTCGAGCACGTAGGTATCGAACGCCGCGCCGAATACTTCGCCGACGAAACCCCACGTGATCGCGGGGCTCGTGATGCCGGGAATCAGCACGATCGCCGGGCGCGAGGCGCGCGCGCCGGTCGTGCCGCCGTAGCGCAGGTAGTGCTGGCGGATGCCGTTCGCGCGGATGTTCGCGCCATACAGGAAAGTCGAGGGCATGAATGGACTCCGTCGGAAAGGCTGCGCTCAGTACGCGCCGGACAGCAGCGCGCCCGCGCCGGGCACGATCGGCTCGAGGTCGAGCTCGCGCAGCATCGCGTAGGTCGTCGCGATCGCGGCCGTGATGACCGGCTTGCCCGTCATCGCCTCGACCTTCGCGACGGCCGGCAGCGACGGCATCTGCACGCAGGCGGACAGCACGATCGCATCGGCGTCCTGGTACGGCAGCGTCTTCACGATGTCGGGCAGGCGCGCGGGGTCGTGGCGGCCGACGTCGAGGTTGTCGGGAATCTCCAGCGCGCGGTACGCGAGCACGTCGAAGCCTTCGTTGCGGATGTAGTCGACCACGAGCTCGGTCAGCGGCAGCATGTACGGCGCGACGACGACGATCCGCTTCGCACCGATCACCTTCAGTGCGTCGACGAGCGCGCCCGCGCTCGTCAGCACCGGCGCCTGCGCGCCGTTGTCGGCCGTGTGCTTCGTCAGGCGTGCCTGCGACACGCGGTGGTAGCCGTGCCCCATCGCCATGATCGCGACCAGGCACGCGTAGCCGAGCACGTCGACGCGCGCATCGCTCAGTTCCACCGCGCAGCGGTCGGATTCGGCATCCATCGCCGCGAGTTCTTCCTTGACGACCTTCTTCATCCGCATCCGGCTCGAGTGATACGTGAAGCGCTCGGGGCGGATCGCTTCGCGCAGCCGCAGCATCGCGGGAATCTCGGTTTCCATCGTCGTGTTGGAACTCGGCACGATCTGGCCGATGCGGTAGGTCTTGCTCATGACGGGAGGCTCCGTGTCGGTAAGGGGGGCGGCGCGCGGGTGCAGGATCGCCGAATGTCGAGCAAAGTCTAGTGTGTACATTTGAAAATGGCAATGGATCAAAATGAGGCTCGACGCGACGCTTCTATTGGTGCGCGCGGGTTTGTGAGGAATTATTGGTGTTTTCCCGTATGCGGTGACGACACTCGATAATCCGCTTGTCCTGAATAAATTGAGTGTGTACGCTATATAAACGCCATTCAATCCGCCCGTATCCGTGCCGCGTTAGGCCACGGGCCCACGATCAGGAGATCCGCATGAGCACACCCCGTATCGCAATCATCGGCGCCGGTCTCGGCGGCACGGCCGCTGCGGCGCTGCTTCAGCGCGGCGGCTACGACGTCGCGCTGTACGAGCAGGCGCCGGCGTTCTCGCGCCTCGGCGCGGGCATCCACCTCGGCCCGAACGTGATGAAGATCATGCGGCGCATCGGCTGCGAGGACGCGCTGGAGACGATGGGTTCGCATCCGGATTGCTGGTACAGCCGCGACTGGCAGACGGCCGACGTGCTCGCGCAGATCCCGCTCGGCGACTATGCGCGCAAGGCCTACGGCGCGAGCTACCTCACCGTGCATCGCGGCGATTTCCATGCATTGATGACGCAGGCGGTCACGCCCGGCACGATCCGCTTCGGCAAGCGGCTCGCGGCGGTGGAGGACACCGGCGACGCGGTGCGCCTGACGTTCAGCGACGGCAGCGTCGAGACGGCCGACATCGTGATCGGTGCGGACGGCGTGAATTCGCGGATCCGCGAGCACCTGCTCGGCGCGGAGCCGCCTCGCTACACGGGCTATGTCGCGCACCGTGCGGTGTTCCCGGCGTCGCTGCTGGGCAACAAGCCGTACGACATGTGCGTGAAGTGGTGGTCGGAGGATCGCCACATGATGGTCTACTACGTGACCGAGAAGCGCGACGAGTATTACTACGTGACCGGCGTGCCGCAGGCCGAATGGCCCGAAGGCGTGTCGATGGTCGACAGCAGCCGCGATGAAATGCGCGAGGCGTTCGCCGGTTTCCACGCCGACATCCAGCACCTGATCGACGTGTCGCCGTCGATCACCAAGTGGCCGCTGCTCGAGCGCGATCCGCTGCCGTTGTGGAGCCGCGGCCGCCTCGTGCTGCTCGGCGACGCGTGTCATCCGATGAAGCCGCACATGGCGCAGGGCGCCGCGATGGCGATCGAGGATGCCGCGATGCTCGCGCGCTGCCTCGGCGAAGTGGGCATCGGCGACTACGCGGGCGCGTTTGCGCTGTACGAGGCGAATCGCGCGGCGCGTGCGTCGAAGGTGCAGCTCGTGTCGCACAACAACACGTGGCTGCGCACGAACGAGGATCCGTCGTGGGTGTTCGGCTACGACGTGTTCGACGTGCCGCTCGTGTCGCCGTCGCGCAGCAGCGTCGCGGCGGTGGCCTGACGCGTACGCGGTGCCCGCGCCGGCCGGCGCATCGCCGTTGCTGTCGCGCGCGCCGAGGCGCCGGTACGTGCGTTTTTCGGTGTGTTATATGTCAGGGCGCGCGCGGGTGGGCGCACACCGGCGGCAGTGCCCGCCGCCGGCACCCTCGGCCCGCGCGCCGCATTCCGGATCCATTCATGTCCCATCCCGCTTCTCCGTCGCGGCCGCTGGCGTTTCGCGTGAACGGCACGCCGCGCACTTTCGACGAGGCTGCGCCCGACGCGCCGCTGCTGCTGGTCCTGCGCAACGACTGCGCGCTCAATGGCCCGAAATACGGCTGCGGGCTCGGGCAGTGCGGCGCATGCACGGTGCTGGTCGACGGGCAGGCAACGCGTTCGTGCGTCGTGCCGGCCGCCGCCGCGAGCGGGCGCGATGTCACGACGCTGGAAGGGCTCGGCTCGCGCGACGCGCCGCATCCGATCCAGCGCGCGTTCATCGACGAGCAGGCCGCGCAATGCGGTTATTGCCTGAACGGGATGATCATGAGCACGAAGGCGCTGCTCGACCGCAATCCCGCGCCGGACGATGCGGCGATCCGCGATGCGTTGCGCTTCAATCTCTGCCGCTGCGGCACGCACCTGGAGATCATCCGGGCCGTGCATCGCGCGGCACGCTATCTGCGAGGCGGCGATGAAGCCTGACGCGGGCTTGTCCGCAGCGCCGGCGCGCGCGACGGCACCCGAGCCGCGCGATGAAGCCGGCACCGATACATTGCGCGCACATCGGGCGCGCTACACATGGCCGATCGGCGATGCGCATGCAGATGCGCGGGTATCGCTCGACGTCGAAACGCGGACCGCGTCCGACGGGCGGATGACGACCTGGCGCTATCGCGCGCAGGCGGCCGCTACGGACACGGCGGCGGACGGCCTTCACGCGCCGCACGGTGCGGCGACCGAACGCGCAGATGCCGGCCGCGCCGCGCCGTTCGTCTACCGGCACGCGCAGACGTCGATCGAACTCGCCGACACCGGCCATGCGATTCCCGGACACGCGCACGTGTTCGCGCGCGAATCCTTCGTCGACGAACTCGCGGGCGCGCTGCGGCGCGACCCGGTCGCATTGCGGCTGCAGCATCTCGATGCGGCGCGCGACGCGGGGCCGCGCGAGATTATCCGGATGGTCAGCGAGCGCGCTGCATGGGGTGCGCCGGCCGCGGCCGACGCGGGTTCACCTGCTCGCCTGAGCGGGCGCGGCTTCGCTTTCGATGGCGCCGCAGCACCGGCCGGCGACGCACCGCCGGCGGCCGACGCGAGACGCGATGGCGACGCGCGCTGGTCCGCATGGGTCGTCGATCTCGATGTCGACCGTGCGACGGGCGACGTTGCCGTGCGGCGCGTGGTGGCCGGGCAGGGTGCCGGCGAACCGGGCGACGCATCGATGGCCGGTTTGCCGGCGTGGCAGATCGAGGCGGCGATTTCGCGCGTGATGGGCGCACGGTTGTCCGCGCGGCCTGCGCATGACGAAATCGATGCGGGTATGCAGCCAGGCGCGATCGCCCACGAGCTGGTTGCGTTCGACGACGCAGCGCATCGCGCGCACGGCGAACTGCCCGTGCACGATGCGCGCCGGATCGAGCAGGCAGCGGCGCCAGCCGCGGCGGCGATCGCGAACGCGCTGTACGACGCGACCGGCGTGCGGTTTCGCGCACCGCCGTTCGACGCCGAGCGCATTCGCGCGGCGCTCGCGCGGCCGGTGCCGGTCGATTCCGGCGAGGGGCTGCGCAGCGCCCCGCGTCGCACATCGCGGTGGCGCCGCTGGCTGGCCGGCGGCGGCGTGGGCGGCGTGGTCGGCGGGCTGATCGGTCTGGCCTGCGCGATCCTGCCGGGCCCCGCGCCGATCGCACCCATTGCTCCCGGCGGCGCGGACGGCGCGATGTGGAGTGCGGCGACGCTCGAGCGCGGCCGCCAGGTCGCCCTCGCCGGCGATTGCGCGGTGTGCCACACCGCGCCCGGCGGCGCGACCAACGCGGGCGGGCTCGCGCTCGATACGCCGTTCGGCACGATCTACACGACGAACCTCACGCCCGATCCGGAAACCGGCATCGGCACGTGGTCGTATCCGGCCTTCGCGCGCGCGATGCGCGAAGGCATCTCGCGCGACGGCACGCACCTGTACCCGGCGTTCCCGTACACGGCGTTCGCGAAGCTGAGCGAGCCGGACCTGCTCGCGCTCTATGCGTACCTGATGTCGCAGCCGCCGGTGAAGCACGTGCCGCCGAAGACGAAGCTGCCGTTCCCGCTCGACCAGCGGCGCCTCGTCGCCGGCTGGAACTGGCTGTTTCACGATGCGCGGCCGTTCGCGCCGGACCCGGCGCGCTCCGCGAGGTGGAATCGCGGCAAGTATCTGGTCGACGGCGCCGGGCACTGCGGTGCGTGCCACACGCCGCGCAATGCGCTGGGCGCGGAGAAGGGCGGCTTCGCGTACCTGTCGGGCGGCGAGGCCGAGGGATGGGTCGCGCCGCCGCTCGTCGCGTCGGCGGCTGCGCCGGTGCCGTGGACCGAGGGCGCGCTGTTCGACTACTTGCGCACGGGTTTCTCCGCGCAGCATGGCGTCGCGGCCGGGCCGATGGCGCCCGTCGTCGCGGGACTCGCGTCGCTGCCCGAGGCCGATGTCCAGGCCATCGCGCACTATCTCGCGTCGCTGTCGCCGCCCGTCGATGCAGCGGCCGCCGCCGATGCGGCCGCCCGGCAGGCGCGCGGCGCGGAAGCCGTCGCGACGCTGGGCCTCGAGAACGGTCGCCGCGCGTTCGACGCCGCGTGTGCGGTCTGTCACGCGGAATCGGGCGGTGTCGGGCATTTCGGCGTACGCCCGCTGATGGGGCTCAACACGAGCGTCAGCCAGGCCGCGCCGGACAACCTGCTGCGCGTGCTGCATCACGGGATCGACCAGCCGGCTACCGGCGCACTCGGCTACATGCCGGGCTTCGGCGACGCATTCGACGACCGGCAGATGGCCGAACTCGCCGCGTACATCCGCGCGCGCTACGCGCCGGGGCAGCCCGAGTGGCGAAACCTGGCCGAAACGTCGGCAAGGATCAGGCAGGAAGCCACACACTGACCGGCCGTCGGAAAGCGTCATGCGGCGGGGCGGCCGGGCAAAACTACCGGTGGTGGCATCGGGCCCGGAAATGGGGCGGAAATATTGCCCCATTTTCATCATCGTTTAACCATTCGAAACAATGTGTTCACTGAAAGGGGCATGATCTCCGGCGATTGAGCAGGCATACTGTCGCCTATGTTGTTCAATGCGCGTCGAACGGCGCGCGCTTGCCCCCCATGTCCACTCCAGTTTCCTTTCGAACCTTGCGATGGTTGACCGTCGCGG
The DNA here is from genome assembly GCF_002099195.1 of Burkholderia puraquae. Taxonomy (GTDB): domain Bacteria; phylum Pseudomonadota; class Gammaproteobacteria; order Burkholderiales; family Burkholderiaceae; genus Burkholderia; species Burkholderia puraquae. The sequence continues at coordinate 25,139 of NZ_NBYX01000031.1, forward strand.
CTGTTGCATGCTTGCTCGCCGCGTGTTCGACCGCTTCCGACGTGACCGCGACGTCGAACCCGAACGTGTATACCGTGACGACGCGCACGGTCGGCGTGTCGACGACGTGGGCCGACGCCCATACGAAGGCCATCGACGAAGCCACCAGCTACTGCACGCAGCGCGGCATGCGCGCGAGCATGAAGCAGGAATCGCTGACCGGCAGCAGCCGTGTCGGCGCGCGCTCCGAACTCGCGTTCGAGTGCCATCCGACCTTCGAGACGGCGTCGAATCCGCGCGGTTGAATGGCCGGCGGCGCTCGCGCGCCGTCGCCGCCCGCGTGTTCCTTTCCCCGCAAGCAAAACGACCCGCGATGCCGTTCACGCACCTCGCGGGTCGGCGCACGTCCGGCGCGGCTTCGGCGGTTACGCCGGCTGCGCCTCGTACAGCTTCACGCACGCGGAGAAGTCGAGCATGCCGAGCCCCTGCTGGCTCATCGACTGATAGAGCTGCTGCGCGAGCGCGCCCATCCACACCGGCTGGTGCGCGCTCCGCGCCGCTTCGGTCGCAAGCCCGAGATCCTTCAGCATCAGGTTCGCTGCGAACCCGCCCGCATAGCCGCGCGCGGCCGGTGCGGTATCGCTCACGCCCGGATACGGGTTGTACGTGTCCGAGCTCCAGCAGCGGCCGGTCGACGTATTGATGATGCCGGCCAGCACGGCCGGATCGATCCCGAGCGCGGCGCCGAGCGCCATCGCTTCGGACACGCCCATCATCGAGATCCCGAGCAGCAGGTTGTTGCAGATCTTCGCGACCTGCCCGGTGCCCGTGCCGCCGCAATGCACGACGTTCTTGCCCATGTCGAGCAGCACGGGGCGGATGTGCTCGAACAGCGCGGCGTCTGCGCCGACCATGAAGGTCAGCGTGCCGGCCTGTGCGCCGCCGGTGCCGCCCGACACGGGGGCGTCGGCGAGCGGGAAGCCACGCTGCGCGGCGGCGTCGGCCACCGCGCGCACGGTGCCGGGATCGATCGTGCTGCAGTCGATCAGCGTCGTGCCGGCACGCGCGCCGGCCAGCACGCCGTCGTCGCCGAGGTAGACCGCGCGCACGTGCCGCGCGGCCGGCAGCATCGTGATCACGACCGCACCGCGCGCGGCCGCGTCGCGCGGCGAACCGGCCGCCGCCGCGCCTGCGCGCACCGCGGCGTCGACCGCGTGCGCGTCGAGGTCGAACACCGTCAGCGCGTGGCCGGCTTTCAGCAGGTTGGCGGCCATCGGGCCGCCCATGTTGCCGAGTCCGATGAATGCGATTTCCATGTGCAGGCTCCCGGGGTCAGCGCAGCGCGATTGTCGTGTTCACGCCGCCGGCCGTCGCGTCGTCGTCGAACCAGCGTGCGGTGACCGTCTTGGTCTGCGTGTAGAACTGCACGACTTGCTTGCCGTACGGGCCGAGATCGCCGAGCTTCGAGCCGCGCGAGCCCGTGAAGCTGAAGTAGGGCACCGGCACCGGAATCGGGATGTTGATGCCGACCTGGCCGATGTCGATCTCGCTCTGGAACTTGCGCGCGGCCGCGCCGCTCTGCGTGAACAGCCCCACGCCGTTGCCCATCGGGTTACGGTTGACGAGCGCGATCGCTTCGTCGAGCGTGTCGGCTTCGAGCACGACCACCACCGGCCCGAAGATTTCTTCCGTATAGATCGACATGTCGGTCGTCACGCCGGAGAAGATCGTCGGGCCGACGAAGTTGCCCTGCTCGTAGCCGGGCACCTTCACGTCGCGGCCGTCGAGCAACAGCGTCGCGCCTTCCTTCACGCCGGCGTCGATCAGCGACAGGATGCGTTCCTTCGCCGCCTTCGACACGACCGGCCCGACGTCCGTGCCGGCTTCGGCGCCGGCGTTGACCTTCAGCGCCTTCGCCTTCTCGACCAGCTCGGGCAGCCAGTCGCGGGCCTTGCCGACCAGCACGACGACCGATGTCGCCATGCAGCGCTGGCCGGCCGCGCCGAAGCCCGCGCCGACGAGCGCGTTGATCGACTGCTCGCGATGCGCATCGGGCAGCACGACCGCGTGGTTCTTCGCGCCCATCATCGACTGCACGCGCTTGCCGTGCTGGCTGCCGAGGTTGTACACGTGCGTGCCGACGCGCGTCGAGCCGACGAACGAGATCGCCTTGATGTCCGGATGCGTACAGAGACGGTCGACTACCGTCTTGCCGCCGTGCACGACGTTCAGCACGCCCTGCGGCACGCCGGCCTCGATCGCGAGCTCGACGAGCTGCATCGTCGACAGCGGGTCCTGCTCCGACGGCTTCAGCACGAACGTGTTGCCGCAGACGATCGCCATCGGGAACATCCACAGCGGGATCATGCCGGGGAAGTTGAACGGCGTGATGCCCGCGCACACGCCGATCGGCTGGCGCAGCGTGTAGGTATCGACGCCGCCCGCGACGTTCTCCGCGAATTCGCCTTGCTGCAGCGTGCCGATCGAGCAGGCGTGCTCGACCACTTCGAGGCCGCGGAAGATGTCGCCCTGCGCGTCGGGCAGCGTCTTGCCTTGCTCGGCCGTCAGCGTGTGTGCGATCCGTTCGAGATTGCGGCGCACGAGATCCTGGAACTTCAGCATGATGCGCAGCCGCGCGCCGATCGGCGTCGTCTTCCACGTCTGGAACGCGCGCTGCGCGGACGCGATCGCGGCGTCGACCTCGTCGAGCGTCGCATACGGCACGCGGCCGATCACTTCCTGCGTCGCGGGGTTGACGATGTCGCCCCATTCGGCGCTTTGCGATTCGACGAATGCGCCGTCGATCAGCAGCTTGGCGGTGGGCAGGGCGAGGGTGGTCTGGGGAACTGCGGCGTTCATGGATGTCTCCGGAAAGCGGTGTGACGATGAAAAAAGGTGTCTGCTTCCGCCGCGCGGGCATCCACGGCGGTCAGCAGGCCGAACTGAAATTGACCGGATGCGGCTGGCGTGCTCAGGTGCGTGCCGGACGCATGAGTGCGGTACACATGAGCGCGAACACGCCGAAGCCGACGAGGTACGCGATCACGTAGTGCGGCTGGCCGCCGCCGGCCTTGAGCAGCGACGTCGCGATCATCGGCGCGAAGCCGCCGCCGATCACGCCGGCGAGCTGTACCGACAGCGAGATGCCGCTGTAGCGGATTTCCGCCGGGAACTGCTGTGCGAACAGCAGCGATTCCGGCGCATAGAGGATCGGGAACACGACGCCGAGGCCGAGCACGATCGCCCACCACGCGTACGACGTCTGCTGCGTGCCGAGCATCATGAAGAACGGTGCGGCGAACGCGCACATCAGCACGAGGCCGATCGCGAACATCCGGCGCTGGCCGATGCGGTCGCTCAGGTGGCCGCACAGCGGCATCGTGACGAGCGACAGCGCCGCGCCGGCCGTGATCGCGTGCAGCATCTCGGCCTTCGGGAGGTGCAGCTGCTGCGTCGCGTAAGCGAGCGCGAACGTGACGACCATGTAGAACCACGTGTTCTCGGCGGCGCGTGCGCCGACGATCGTCAGCACCTCGCGCGGATGGCGGCGCAGCGCGGCCGTCACCGGCGATTTCTCGGCCTTGCCCTGGCGCTGCATCTTCTCGAAGTCGGGCGATTCGGGCACTTTCGCGCGGATGAACCAGCCGAGGCCGACGAGCGCGATGCTCGCGAGGAACGGCACGCGCCAGCCCCACGACAGCATGTCGGCTTCCGGCAGCGCGGCCACCGCGGCCATCGCGACCGACGACAGGATCAGGCCGAGCCCGACGCCCGTCTGCGGCAGGCTGCCGAACAGCCCCTTGCGGCCCTTCGGCGCGTGTTCGACCGCCATCAGCACCGCGCCGCCCCATTCGCCGCCGACCGCCATCCCCTGCAGGAAGCGCATCGCGATCAGGAGCGCGGCGGCCCAGTAGCCAATGCTGTCGTACGACGGGATCAGCCCGATGATCATGCTCGGCACGCCCATCAGCAGCAGCGTGATCATCAGCATCGACTTGCGGCCGATGCGGTCGCCGAAGTGGCCGAACACGATGCCGCCCATCGGCCGCCCGATGAAGCCGACCGCGAACGTGCCGAATGCGGCGAGCGTGCCGACGACCGGGTCCAGCGACGGGAAGAAGATGCGGTTGAACACGAGCGCGGCGGCCGTGCCGTAGAGGAAGAAGTCGTACCACTCGATCGTGGTGCCGGCCATGCTGGCCCAGCCGGCCAGCAGGTAGTGCTTCGCGGTGCGGGCGGGCGCCGGCGCCGCGACTGTCGCATGCTCATCGAGGGTGGATCGGGTCTGCATGGTGTCTCCGTGGTGGTGCCGCGGCTCGTGGTCCGCAGGTCACGGTCGAGTATAGTTATGCGCAGATTCATCATGTACCGATAAAGAAACCGGTTGGATGTGCATTTATGCACATCGATAGCCGGCCCGGAGACCCCTGCCCCTTTTTCCTCGCCGATGCGACACGCTACCGAGCCGGTTTCCGGCAACCTGAACTGGGACGACCTGCGCTTTTTCCTCGAAGTCGCGCGCACGCAGCGCGCGAGCGGCGCCGCGAAGCGGCTCGGCGTCGACTACACGACTGTCGCTCGGCGCATTCGCGCGCTCGAGGCCGCGATGGGCACGCTGCTGTTCGACAAGTCGCGCTCCGGCGGCTTCACGCTGACGGCCGAAGGGCAGCGGCTCGTCGCGTATGCGGACGCGATGGAGACGACCGTGCAGTCCGCGTGCGACCAGGTCGCGAACACGGGCGAGGCGCTGTCGGGCCATGTGCGGATCGGGTCGACGGAGGGGTTCGGCTGCTTTTTCCTCGCGCCGCAGCTCGCGCAGTTTCGTGCCGAGCATCCGCACGTGACGGTCGACCTGCTGCCGGTGCCGCATTTCGTCAACCTGCCGAAGCGCGAGGCGGACCTGGCGATCACGCTCGAGCGGCCCGAGCGCGGGCCTTACGTGGTCACGAAGCTGTGCGATTACCAGTTGCGGCTCTACGCGACGCGCGACTATCTCGCGAGCCACGCGCCGATCACGTGCACGGACGATCTCGCGCAGCACGCGTTCATCAGCTACGTCGACGATCTCGCGTTCAGCAACGAACTGCTGTACCTGGACCGCGCGGTGCCGGGCGCGACGGCCGGGCTGCGCACGACGAGCGTGATCGCGCAGTATTTCGCGGCGCTGCAGGGCGGCGGGCTCGCGATCCTGCCGTGCTTCATGGCGGCCACGCAGCCGGCGCTCGTGCCCGTGCTGCCGGACGACGTGGTCGTCACGCGGTGCTTCTGGCTGACGTGCCGCGAGGACCTGCGCAAGCTGCGGCGCGTGACCGCGCTGTGGGATTACCTGCGCGCGGCGGCAGACGCGAATCGGGCGCTGCTGTCGGGTGAATCGGGGAAGATGAGATTCGTCGGCGAGCCGGAATAGCGGGGCACGTGTTCGTCGAAATGACGGCCGCCAGCTTCGGCATGGTGGCGGTGATGAAGGCGCTTGTGCCGCTCGGTGCGTTGCGGATGGAAATCGGATTCCTGAGCGTGCGTTACCGCTATTGGGCGCACGGGAACCCGGAGCAATGGCCGCATGGGTGCTGGCGCTTTGCATGCTGCTCGCACTGGCGCTGCTGCCGTTGCTGCTGACCTATGCTCGGACCGCATGGGGCGCGGCGGTGAAGTAACGGAGGCGGCGCGGCGGTTGTGCCATCATGTGCGCACCGACAGCCGCAAGGAGACGGTCGTGGAAATTCGTTCGAAGTGGACGTTCGATTGCCGGCCAGAGCACGTATGGCCGCATTTCCTCCATGCCCGGATGGACGACACGCGGCCGTTGCTGTTCCGCCTCGGCGTGCCGAAGCCGGTCAGTTGCCGCGTGCTCGAAGGCGTGCCGGCCGTCGGCAATACGCGGCAGTGCACGACCGATCGCGGCACCATCGACCAGCGGATTCTCGTGCTCGACGAGCAGCGCCGGCTGCGTTACCGGATGGTGGCGTCGACGGTGTGGTGCCGCGACTGGGTCGGCCTGCTGGAAGACGAATTCACGCTGACGCCCGTGGCAGGCGGCAGGACACGCGTCGAGCGGCGCACCGTGTTCAGCGCGCGCGGTTTCTTCAGGCCGGTTCGGCAGATCGGTTTATGGATCGCGCTGTTGCAGGCTCATCGATACGCGGCGCGCAACTGGCGGCGTCTCGCGATGGCGGCGCAGGGGCAGGCGGTCGCGATGGAGCCGGCGCGAGCCCGTTTTTAGCCTGAACAGGCGCTAGGCCTTCAGCGCGGGTGCGTAATAGATTTGCCCGATATCCGTGTCGCGTACCTGGCCGTTGCGTTCGGCCTCGGTGCGCGTATCGAAGAAATCGAGCGTGCACAGCTCCGGGCGGCCCAGCGCCTTCAGGATGCTCGACGTGCGCCACGCCGGCAGCCAGTCGGACCACGACAACCGTACACCCAGGATCAGCGCGAGCAGGACGCCCATCGCGAGCGGCCCGCCCAGCAACATCGCCAGATCGAGACCCAGGTCGGAAAAGCCGCCGTCGCTGGTCCATAGCACCAGGGCCAGGATCGGGATGAGAAAGCAGGTCATGCCGATGAACATCCATTTCCACGCCAGCCCGATGTTACGCGTCAGGCCGGCCAGCCCCGTGTCGCTGCACGCGTGATCCATCACCATGCGGCGCCGGTCCGGAGACGACAGCGCGAACAGGCGGCCGCGGCGATCGACCACGGCAACCACGTCGTCGCCGGCGTCGAAGCACTGCCCGCCGAGGAACCCGCGGAACGTTTCGCCGCCTATTTCGATTTCCACCGGCAGCTTCGCGAACAGGATCTTGCCGTTCTTCCCGACGGTCACGTACGCGTTTTCGGACGTGAAGGTCCGGGTTTCGCGCAGGTTCGCGTACGACCACGTCGCCGGATGCTCGACCTTGTCGGCCGCGGCGTTCAACCGGGCGAGGACGAGATCTTCGTCGGCTTGCTGAAATATCAGCGCATTGGCCGCGGCTCCGTTGCCGGTGAGCGCCGCAAGGATCGGCACCACGGTGTGCGTGAACCGGTAGCCGAGCGATTTCTTGCGGGCTTCGGGGTCGACGGGCGGCACCTGACGACTCCCGGCAGTGCCTTGGTCGGGGCGCTCGAGAAAGCGCAATGCGATCAGTTTGCCTTCGACAAGACGCAGGGGTGACGACATAGGGGGCGCGGTCGCGACGGGACAGGGTTGGCGGAGTCTACCAGTCGTCTGACTTTATGCGCGACGCGCCCGACGCATCGTTCCGCCGGCCCCGCAGCGCGGCCGGCAGTGCGCTGCGATCGTGCATCGAACCCGGCATCAATCCGGGCAACCCAGCCGGTCCGCGAGCTCGTTCAGGTTCCTGACGTCGAAGTCCCACGCTTCGTCGGCTTGCAGGTCGGTCGTCTGGCCGGGGCCGTGTTCGGTCGGCCGCAGCACGAACGCGGTCGACAGCCCCTGCCGGCGCGCGGCCGCGAGATCGCCGTTGTGCGCGGCAACCAGGCACAGCTCGGCCGGTTCGACGCCGAGAATCTCGACCGTGTCGCTGTACACCTGCGGCGACGGCTTGTACGCGCGGACGACTTCCGCACCGAGAATCGCATCCCACGGCAGCCCCGCGCGTTTCGCGACGTCGACCATCAGCCGGATGTTGCCGTTCGACAGCGGCGCGATGATGAAGCGACGCTTCAGCCTTTGCAGCGCCGCGACGGCGTCGGGCCATGGGTCGAGGCTGTGCCACGCGAGGTTGAGCGCGTCGATGTCGGCGTCGGGCACGTCGATGATCCCGTAGCGGTCGAGCGTGCGGACGAGGTTCTCGCGGTGCAGGACGTCGAGCCGCACGTAGCGGCGGCGCCCGCTGCGGACTTCTTCCATCGACGGCGAATATTCGGCTCGCCATGCATCCGCGAATTCGAGCGGGTCGAGCGCGGGGGCGTAGCGGTCGAGGAACGCGGCGGCGCCGCGTGCGACGCCGCTTCTCCAGTCGACGATCGTTCCGAAGACATCGAAAACGAGCGCCTTGATTTCGGCAGGGTTCGTCATGGTGATCCAGTAAGGGTCGATCGATGAGGTTACGAATCGCCGTGCCGCCCGACTGCGCGACGCCGGTTCGATCGTCATTGAATCACGGATACGGAAAGGCGGTTCGGCCGGCCGCCATGTTGCACCGCCCGATGGCGTGGCGCGCGAACTGTCCGCTGGGCGTCGATGGCTCGCGAGATTCGCGCGTAACGAATCCGGCATCCGTCGCGCGCACCCTGTCCGGCCGCCCCGGCTCGGGTTACTCCGGACGCAATTTTCCGACAACCCGCAATAAGCAGATATCTCCGCATCGGGCCGCTCACTACCATTCGTCGAACGGCTGATGGCCGCGCGGATGGCCGGCCTGCCGGACTGCCGGACTGCCGGCACGACGAAACGGAGCGCCGCAATGGAGGAGAGGAAGCTGCGACCGCGGCATCGACTCGTCGCGTTGATCGCGACGGTGTCGGCGCTGATGCTCGCCTACGGCGTGGCACGACATCTGTCGCACGCGTCGACAAGACCGCCGGATCAACAGGTCTTTTCCGTCGACGTCGATCGGGACAAGGCGCCGTGGGAGCGATCCGTGATCGCGATTCGCGAAGGCGTGCCGGCGCATATCCGCGTGCATTCGCGAGAGGCGGGTGTGCTGATGGCTCATGAAATACCGGGTGCGCTCGCGGCATGCACATCCGGAACCGATCAGTCGATGGACATTCTCCCGGTCGGGATCACCGGGCGCTTTTCGCTTCACTTTCACAGCCGGGCCGGCGAGCAGATCGAGGTCGCCGTCATTGAGATATATCCGGACAACTAACGACAAGCATGGATAGAGACGAATTTCGAAACAGGAGGAGACAAGGATGCAAGCACTGACCCGTACAGCGATCGCGTTATCGCTCGGTACCTTCATGCTCGCCGGCTGCGGCGGAGACGACAACGACGTGACGAGTGCGACGCCCGCCGTATCGGTGGCGGACTACGTCGTGCCGCGGGTGCCCGGCTGCGGCCCGGGCGACACGCCCGAGACGGCGCTGCAAGGGCAGGTGCCTGCCGCGCTGCGCCAGTCCGGATTCGGCGGCTTCAACTGCAACCTGAAGCGCGTCAGCCAGGTGCAGGGCGAGGGCGCGTCGTGGTCGGCCGCGACCTACACCGACCGGCAGGGGCACACCTGCTTTTACCATGCGACGATGGGCGCCTCCCCGGCATTCAACAATCCCGATGCGCCGCCGCGCGTGAACCCGGGCGTGCCGGTGATCGACATCACCGACCCGGCCAGGCCGGTACGGGTGAGCTCGCTGACGTCCACGGCGATGGTCGACCCGTGGGAATCGCTGCGCGTGAACGTCGCGCGCGGGATTCTCGCCGCCGATAACGGGCTCGGCGGCGCCGGCGGGCCCGAAGTCGACCTGTACGACGTGGCCACCGACTGCACGCGCCCGCAGTTGCTCGCGAGCGTACCCATCGGCACGGGAGCCGACGGCGGCATTCTCCCGAGTGCCAGGCCGATGGGCCACGAAGGCGGCTTTTCCCCGGACGGCTTCACGTACTACATCGGCGGCGCGTTTTCCAAGTCGTACTACGCAGTCGACCTGACGATCCCGACGCGGCCGAAGCTGATCTCGGCGATCACGATGGCCGAACTGGGCTTCGGAGCGGTTCCGCATGGGCTGTCCGTGAGCCAGGATGGAACCCGTGCCTACTTCATCGGCCTCGGCAACACGGGCGCGGCGACCGGATCGGGCGCACCGCCGCTGGACAACCTGAACTCGAACGGCGACAACGGGTTCTTCGTCATCGACACCAGCGAAGTGCAGAGCCGTCGCCCCAATGCGCAGATGCACCGGATCGCAACGGTGCCGGTGCGCGACGGCAGTGCGGGGCAGCATACGATTCCATTCGCGGTGGGCGGCAAGCCCTATGTGGTCGAGGTCGACGAAGGCGGATCGGGCGGCCTCCAGGATCCGGGGGCGGCAGGCGTGAAGGCCGCATGCAATGCCGGCATGGCGCCGTTCCCGCTGGGCCATATCTACGACATGTCGAACGAAGCGGCGCCGAAGCTCGTGTCCGAGCTGAGACTCGAAACGCATGCGGTGCAGAACTGCAGCAAGGTGATTCCCGACATCCTGGGCCTTTCGACGTTCACTTACGGCTCGCACTACTGCAGCGTCGACAACCGGGAGAACGCCACGGCGCTCGCGTGCAGCTACTTCAACTCCGGCGTGCGCGTCTTCGACATTCGCGATCCGGCCAAGCCGAAGGAAATCGCGTACTACAACCCGCCCGCCGCGAAATCCCCGGGCGCCGGTTCCGCGCACCTGATGTTCGGCCAGTATCGCCCGGGCGGCCCGGACTGGTGTGCGTCGCGCCTCGATTTCGACTTCGACCGCCATCTGCTGACCACGGCGTGCCAGGACAACGGCCTGCTCGTGCTGTCGTTCGAGAACGGTGCGTGGCCGTTTCCCGAAAGCACCAAAGCGACGGAGATCGGCAATTGATGCGCAGCAGACAGGTTGCTCGCAGGTCGTTGCGTGAGGGGGGTGCAAGCGGCAAGGCCGGCGCGCGAGGCCGTGCCCGGCGAAATCCGGGCGTTGCCGCGCTGGCCTTGCTGGCGGCGCTCGCCATGCCGCTGACGTGCTCGGGGTTCGAAGCGGACGTGCACTTCGGTCTCACGGCCTGGCTTGCGCGGCAGGCGGGGTTCGCGTCCGGCGAGGCCGACGCCATCGCGCTTGCCGACCAGCGGATGGATGCCGGCTCGATCGAATACATGACGTCGCCGCTTCAGTTCGCCTGCCTGTCGCGCTTCGCGCCCGATGCGCAGGATACCCAGGCGGCGCACTATCCGGGCGAGACCCGGGTGCCGGCCGCTGCCGCGGCGCGGGCCGTGGTGCCCGACGGCCCGGCCTCGCGCGCCTTGGTCGACGCCACGCTGCGGCGCGCCGAGGGGCGCAATGCCGCCTTCATGCTGGGCGAGTTCGGTCGGGCGCTGCATGCGCTGCAGGACGCGTGGGCGCACCAGGGCACGCCCTCCGTACCGGACTGGCGCCGCGACGGCATCGAATGCGATGCCGGTCTGGCGATGGCCGCGCCGGTCGAGCGCGGCGGCCCGTCCGGCCATGACGCGGAGATGACCTGGCGTTGGCCCGTCGATACGGAGGCGATGGCGAAATCGACGTATCTCCAGATGCTTCGTTATCCGAAGATCAATGGCGTGTCGAGAAACGCGCTGCCGTGGGAACAGGTCCGGCTGCTGCTCGCCGGTTTTATCGACGCGCGTACCAAGCACGCGAAATCCGGCTGGTTCGTCGCGAACGGCGTAAAGGACACGTCGTTCCTCGACGGCACGAGCCTGCCGGACGGCCCCGCGTGGCAGGCGGTCCGCTGGCACGGCCGGCGTGACGTGCCGAAGCCGGCGTCGCCGGCCGTGCAACCCGGCGTCGACAAGGCGCTCGTCGACTTCTACGCGCGCTTCTTCCACGACTGGGTCACGACGTCGCCGGTGGACAAGCGCTGGCTGCCTGCGCTCGCTGCCAGTCGTACCGGCAAGCCCGACGGCCCGCTCGTCGAGCAGTTGACCGGTTGGCGCCTGCGGGATCACGGCGCCTACCTCGCCGTCGGGACGCCTTCGCAGCCGACGGGAAGCGCCAAGGCGATCTTGCGCAACCGTGCGTCGTTCGCGGTCTTCAGGTCGCTGAACGATGCAGTGCTGCCGCTCATCGTGGAGGGCGACAAGCCGTCTCCGATCCTGCCTTTCGTGGTGTTTCCGTTGCCGGATTCGGCCGGCGGCAACAAGCGTGCCGTTGCGTTGATCAAGCTGCTCGATGCGCCTTACGACACGATCGGCGTGGTGTCGGAGCAGGGAAGCGTGGCCGGCTGGAAGATCACGGGACTGATTTCGTCATCCGATTACTGATATGCGCGACGACTTCGAATACGATGCGCGCGGCGCGACGGCCCCCGTCAACACCCGGGTACTGCGCCGCAAGGCATGGCTGGCCCCGGGGGGCGCGGCGTTTCTCGCATGCGCGCCGACCTGCGCCGATGCGCATGCATGGAATATTCCCTACTACCTGCCTGTGCCCTTGTGGCTCTATGCGTACGCGGCCACCGGCACGCTCGTGGTGTCCTTCATGATCCTGGCGTTCGCATCGGGCGCTCGCATTCCGGACACGCGCGGGCCGGCGATCCGATGGCGCCGGGACTGGCGGATACCGGCCGCGGCGCTCGCAGCGGGGCAGGCCGCCAGCATGGGTTTCATCGTCCTGCTGATCGTGTCGGGCCTTGCCGGCACCCAGAACCCGTTCGTCAACCTCGGCATGTCGGGATTCTGGCTCTGGTTCTATCTGGGGTCGATCTATGTCAGTGCGGTGTTCGGCGGCCTCTATGCGCTCACCAACCCGTTTGCGTTGATGCTGCGGATCGCGGCGCGCTGCGTTCCGGCAATCGACAAGGGCCGGTATCGCTATCCCCGCGGCCTGGCATCGTATCCCGCGCTGATCGCGTACGTTGCCCTCATCGCGCTGGAGCTGTTCGGCGCGGCAAGGCCGCGAGACGCGAGCCTGTTTCTTGCCGGCTATGTGATCTATGCGCTGGCCGGTTCGTTCTGCTTCGGCCGAGACGTGTGGCTCACGCATTTCGATGCGTTCGGCATCCTGTGCGGATTGTGCGCGCGACTTTCGCCGTTCGAATGGCGTCGCGTGTCGGCGCGCGAAATCGGCATCAGGCTGAGGAATCCGGTCGCCGGCATGGCATCGGAGCGGCCGCTGGACGCGAGCGTCGTGATCTTCCTGTCGTTCATGCTTTCGTCGACGGCCTACGACGGCTTGCGCGATACGGCCGTCTGGAACACTTTCTTCTGGCGCGGCATCTATCCGCTGATCGTCGCGGTATTTCCGGCGCTGAAAAACCACTACGCGATCGCGGGAGATCTCGTGCTCGCCGGGCAGTGGGCCACCTTTGCCGCAGTCGGGCTGGCCTACCATGGCCTGTTCCGGGGCTTCTGCGCGCTCGGTGCGGCGGGATCGCGTTCGACGCTGGATGGAGGGGCGTTTGCGCGGCAATTCTGCCTGTTGCTGTTGCCGATCGCGCTGTTCTACAACGTGTGTCACTACTTCACGCTGTTCATCGACCAGAGGCGGCAGATCCTTTCACTGCTCTCCGATCCGCTCGGCATCGGCTGGAACCTGCTGGCGCTCGAGCCGGCGCAGGTCGCGCCGACCTCGCTGCTGATCGACGTCGGCTACATCTGGCATGCGCAGGTCCTGCTGATTCTCGCCGGCCATGTGCTGAGCGTGTACGTCACGCACGCGATCGCCGTCCGTCATCGCGTGCTGGCCGGCACCGTGGTGCTCAACCAGTTGCCGTTGCTGGGGCTGACGATCGCGCTGACGATCAGCGGCCTGTGGATCCTGTCGCTGCCGCTCGCGTGAGGTTCGCGGCACGCGGCTTGAGCCCGGACGGCGAGCATCCCCACCGTTTGCGGAACGTGGCGGAGAAGTGGCTCGTGGTCGAAAAGCCGCATGCGAGCGCGGCCTCGGTCACGTCGCATCGCCCGCGTTCGATCAGGTCGCGGGCGGCTTGCAGCCGGGTCTCGACGATGTACTGATGCGGCGTCAGCCCGTTGGCTTTCTTGAAGTTCCGGATGAACGAATACAGGTCGCCGGGATAGTCGACTGCTTCGGCAAGCGTCACGAGCGTCAGCGGATCGCGGAAATTGTCGCGGATGTACTCGACGGCCCGGCGCATCCCCTGCGCATGCGTGTACTCCCGGGCCTTTCGCGTCGACTCGAGATACGACATGCGGCCAAGCGCGGCCGCGCCCAGGGTTTCGACGTAGGTCGGCCCCGACGGCATCCCCGCGACCGCATCTTCATGGATGCTCCTGATGATCTGCACGAGCAGATCGTCGCTCACGTCGAAGCGGGGCACGGCCGGGACGGTCGGCGTGCTGGACCGCAGCCCGCACCGCGACAGCCAGCCCACATCGAAATGGACGGCGAGCCACTCGATGTCGTTCGACCAACGGCTGGAGCACGCGAAGCCGGGCGGCACGTAAGTCAACGGCGTGCGCATCACGTGCGCGGCCCATCCGTTGCCGTCCGTGCGCATCTCGAATCCCGTCGGCGCGCGCAGGTGCAGCGTGAAAATCGGCTCGGTCGTTTCGAGATCGATCAGCTCCGACGCGGCGGCGATGTAGTGGTCGATCGCGACGACGCCGCGCGACGGCGTCGCAAGCTGCCTTTTCCAGCCCGCAGGCGGTTGCCAGTTCGACCGGCGTCCGTCGGGGTGTTTCGCACATACATAGCGCAACGCTGGCCGGTTCTGCATGCCTGTTCCCTTCATGTTGCCTGGACACGGGCGAAGCACGCGCTCGCCGCGATGGTCCGCCCTGGAGAATCAGCACACTGTAGGGCGTCATGCTTACTCGATGCTTACCTGTCCCGGACGACGAGGAAAAGGGGCGCCCCGCGCGCGGTCGAGCGGAACGGCCGCACGGCACGGGATCACGGAGCGCGGAATCGTCCGATGTTTGCCGGTTCCGGAAGACGGCCGGCCGCCTTCAATGCCGCTTGCGGATCTGCACCTGTACCTTGCCGTCGCGGATCGGCATGACGTCGGGGCTGTCGTCACCGACTTCGCTCGCGATCAGGTCGTTCAGGCGGCCGTTCATTGCGAGCAGCAGCTCGCCGTGCTGCTTCCTGTCCACCGCGAGATTGCGCATCTCGCCCGGATCGCTCGCGACGTCGAACAATTCGACGTCGTTGTGCGCGAACAGGTCTTCCATCGTCGTCGGCCGGTTGAATTCGAGCGGCGAGAAATAGCGCGTGAACCGGTAGCGGCCGTCGAACACGCTGCGGATCGTGCCGCGCAACCGGAAATCCGGCTGCTGCGCGAGCGCACGACGCAGCAACTCGTCCTCCGGCACGCCCTTCTGGCGCATCGTGCCCAGTTCCTTCAGCATCCATTCGCTGTCGTAGTAGAGCAGCATCGCGTAGTTGAACAGCGTCGCATCGCGCGCCGCGTGCCGCTGCGCGTCTGCCGGCTTCGCGAGCCAGCGCGTGAGGTCGTGCCCCTTCAGCGCGCTGCCGCGGATCGACGCGAGACGCGCGTCGTCGAGACCGGTGAGCCCGAGCAGCGTCGGCGCGATGTCGATGTGCGACGTCAGCGCATCGCACTGCATGCCGCCCGGATACGCGGGATGGCGGATCACGAGCGGCACGTGGTTCTGCGGCTGGTACGCGGTTGCGCCCTTGCCGACGAGCTGGTGCGCGCCGATGTGATCGCCGTGGTCGGCCGTCATCACGACGATCGTGCGTTCGTCGAGGCCGAGCGACTGCAGCGACTGCAGCAGGCGCACGACGTGCGTGTCGCAGTCGCGCACGCAGTTGAAGTAGTTGTCCTGATAGATGCGCAGGCGTTCGTCGGTGAACGGATAGCGGCCGACGAGGTTCGCATGCGCGGCGTTGAACATCCCGTGCGCGGGCGGCCGCCCCGGCTCGTCGTACGGCTGCCGCCGCGACGCCGCGAGCGGCACGTCGCGCCACGACGTGCGATACAGCGCGTCGTTCGGCGGCGGCGCGTTGCCGAGCATCGGGTGGTTCGCGTCCTGCACCGTCGAGCCGTTCGTGTCGGTGTTCACGAACATCGCGTCGTGCGGGTTCACCAGGTTCACCGCGAGGAACCACGGCTTGCCTTCCTTCGCGAGGCGCGGCGCGTGATTGCGCATCCAGCTCACCGCGGCCTCGGCCGTGATCCCGTCGTACTGGTAGCCGCCGCGCACCATCCCGATCAGGTCGCCCACGCCGAAATAGTCGTCGAAGCCGTACGAGCGGATCGTGCGGTTGTAGTCGGCCACGGGCGCCGTGTACGGGCTCGCGGTTTCGTGCATCGACGCGCTCAGGTGCCACTTGCCGAGATACGCGGCGTAGTAGCCGGCGTCGCGCAGCATGTGGCCGACGGTGCGCACGTCCGGCGACATGTCCTTTTGCCAGGGCACGCCCGCGTTGTCGAGCACGCCGGTGTGCTGGATATGTTGCCCCGTGTAGACCGTCGAGCGCGACGGCGAGCACACGCACGCGGCGATCTGGTGGTGCATGAACGTGATGCCGTCGCGGCGCAGCGCTTCGCGGCCCGGCACCGGGAACGGCCAGCGGTCGAAGTGGCGCTCCTGGTCGGTCAGGATGAACAGGATGTTGTAGCCGGCGGGCGGCGCGGCGGGCGTGGTCGTCGCGCCGTGGAACGCGGGCGCGGGATCGGCGCCCGCGCCGGCGGCAACCGGGGCGGCCGGCGGCGTGTTCGCGGCCAGCGCGTCGGCGCCGAAGCCGGCCGCCGCGACGGCCGCGCCGGCCAGCTTGAGGAACTGGCGCCGCGGGGTGGGTTCGGCGGCGGGGGTGTCCTGATCGTCTTTCACGTCGGCTGTCTCCTGGTCTTGCCGGCTCGTGCCGGGGGTTTTCACGCCGACGACTATGCGGCAGGATCGCGTATCGATCGATGAAAGATCGGGATCGATCGATAACCTGACGAACATGAATGACGGAGACGCCCGTGACCCACGACCCACGCGCCCCGGCCGGCCGCACGCAGCCGGAACCGCTCGTGCCGCCCGGCGCGCCGGCCCACGAGCGGCGCATCGCGCAGGCGCTGCGCCGGCTGCGCGTGCGTGACATGGAAACGCTCGACACGCTCGGTCGCACGCGCAGCTTCGCCCGCACGGCCGAGGCTGCGTCGATCACGCAGCCCGCGCTGTCGAAATGGCTGCGCGAGCTCGAGGAATCGCTCGGCCTGCCGCTGTTCGAACGCACGTCGCGGCGCGTCGCGCCGACCGCCTACGGCGACGCGCTGCTCGAATGCATCGGCCGTGTGCTGACCGACATGCGCGGCGTCGCGCCCGCGTTCGACGCGTTGCGCACCGGCACCGGCCGCCCGGTGTCGATCGGCCTGCTGCCGAACATGGCGCCCCAGCTGATTCCGGGCGCGCTGGCGTGGCTGCGGGAAGCCGGCCGTCCCGTGCAGCTCAACGTGCGCGAGGACACGCTCGACCGGATGCTCGCGCAGGCGCAGCGCCGCGAGCTCGACCTGCTCGTGTGCCGGCTCGATGCGTCGGCGCTGAGCGCGGGGCTCGACGTCGCGCCGCTGTATCGCGACGACATGATCGTCGTATGCGGGCCGCGCCATCCGCTGCTCGGGCGCGCGCGGATCGGCTGGCGCGATGTTGCCGCGTTTCCGTGGATCGCGCCGCCGCTCGGGTCGCCCGCGCGCACGGCGCTGGACACCGAGTTCGCGAAGGCGGGCCTGCCGCCGCCGTCCGTGTTGATGGAATCGGTGTCATGGCAGACCAACCGCGCGGTGGCCGAGCAGTCGCCTTGCCTGTTCGTGCAGTCGGCCCGCGCGTTCGAGCTGGCCGCACGCGCAGGGGAGCGCGTCGGCCGGTTGCCGCTGAAGCTGTCGACGATGCCTGACACGGTCGGCGCGCTGTATGCGGCGCCCGCGGGCGTGTCGGTCGCGGCCGCGATCGATGCGTTGAAGGCCGTCACGCGCACGGATCCCGGCGCGCTCGCATGACCGCCAACGGAGCCGGGGCGCCGCCACAATCTGACAAACCGTCGGCAAGCGCGGTGCGACCGGGCTCGGCCTTGCCCAGCGCCGTCGCGCGGCGTGCAAGTCTTTCCGCAAGCTGACCGCCGGCCGCCAACGCGGCACCGACCGCGCGTAACCCCTGATGCACGTGGACGCGCGGGTTGTCACGGATTGGTGTTAAATGTATTTCGGTACGCGTGGCACCGCGCGCCATACGGGGCGCACCGGGCATCGGCGTAAACCCGGAGCGACAAACGGCACGAAGGCTCGAAAACGAATCGGGCGCATCAGACCCGATCGGACAGACGGCAGGATTCATCTTGAATACCGAACCGCAAAGTTCTCGTTACAGTCTCGGGCTCGCGGCGGAAGTGCTGGCGTCCGAGCAAAGCGTGCTGAGGCTGATCACGCGCAACACACCGCTGCCGGAGCTGTTGGTCGAAGTCTGCCGGCGTGCCGAGGCTTTGCTCGGCGACGGTGCGTCGTGCACGATCCTGCTGCTCGATATCGACGGCGTGCACGTGCACGTCGGCGCTGCGCCATCGCTGCCCGCCCAGTACAGCGCGGCGATCGAAGGCGCATCGATCGGGCCGGTGGCCGGCTCGTGCGGTACGGCGATGTACCTGCGCCGGATGGTCGCCGTCGAAGACATCGAAACCGATCCCCTGTGGGCCGACTACCGTGCCATCGCATTGCCGCTGGGCTTGCGTGCGTGCTGGTCGGTACCGTTCCTTGACGAAACGGGCACCGTGCTCGGCGCGTTCGCCGTCTATCACCGCACGCCGCGCCGGCCGAGCGACGAGGAAGCCGAACTGTTGCGCGATATCGGCAACAGTGTCGGCCTTGCGGTGCACCAGGACCGGATCGCGCGCCAGCTCGCGCGCAGCGAGGAACATCACCGGCTCGTGGTCAACAGCCTGAACGAAGGGATCCTCGTCGTGTCGCGCGACGGCGTCGTGGTCGCGAGCAACCCGAGCGCGAACCGGATGATGCGTGTGAAGGGCGACCTTGTCGGCCGCCGGCTGTCGACGGTGATCCTGCGCAAGCTGCACGAGGACGGCACGCCGATCGCGCCCGACGACTGGCCGAGCCGGCGCGCGCTCGAGACGGCCACGCCGATGCTCGGCTACACGGTCGGCTTCGGCCTCGCGGACGGCGACATCATCTGGGTGCGCGGCAACGCGGTGCCGATCGTGAAGCCGGGGGAGAAGCAGGCCGACTCGGTGCTCGTGTCGTTCAACGACATCGGCCCCGTGCGCGAAGCGCAGCAGCAGTTGCGCTACCTGGCGACGCGCGATGCGCTGACGGGCCTCTACAACCGACGCTGGCTCGGCGACCGCATGCGCGAGCTGTTCGGCGGGCGCGATGCGGCGGGCGGGCCCGCGCGCGTCGCGATCCTGTTCATCGATCTCGTCGGCTTCAAGAAGGTCAACGACACGGCCGGCCACGACGCGGGCGACGCGCTGCTGCGCAGCGTCGCCGCGCGGCTCGCGGCCTGCGGCAGCGGCCAGTACGCACTCACGCGCGTCGGCGGCGACGAGTTCGTGATCCTCGTCGACGATTGCGACGATCCCGACCGGCTCGCGGTGCTCGCGCGCGAGGTGATCGATGCGATCGCGAAGCCGTTCGCGATCGCGAACAACGAATACTGGCTCGGCGTGTCGATCGGGATCAGCGTCGCGCCGCGCGACGGCGACGATGCCGTCACGCTGATGCGCAATGCCGATTCGGCGATGTACGACGCGAAGCAGCGCGGCCGCAACCACTTCACGTTCTTCACCGCGCAGCTCAACCTGCGGCTGCAGCGCCGCTTCGCGATCGAGCAGTCGCTGCGGCGCGCGGTCTCGTCGGACATGCTGCGGCTCGCGTATCAGCCCGTCGTCGATGCGCGCAGCGGCCGCACGGTCGGTGCCGAGGCGCTGCTGCGCTGGACGAGCCCCGAGCTCGGGCCGATGTCGCCGGCGGAGTTCATTCCGGTCGCGGAAGATACGGGGCTGATCGTCGCGATCGGCCAGTGGGTGCTCGAAACGGCGTGCCGGCAGGCAGCCGAATGGCGCCGCACGATCGCGCCCGACCTGATGCTGGCCGTTAACCTGTCGCCGCGGCAGTTCCACGAAGGGCTCGTCGAATCGGTCGATCGCTGCCTCGCGCAGACGCAGCTCGATCCGTCCGCGCTCGAGCTCGAGATTACCGAAGGACTGCTGATGAACGACACGGACACCGTGCTGCCGATGCTCGAGGCGCTCACGGACATGAACGTGCGGATCTCGGTCGACGACTTCGGCACCGGCTATTCGTCGCTCGCGTACCTGAAGCGCTTTCCGCTGCACAACCTGAAGGTCGACCGCTCGTTCGTGTCGGGCGTGCCCGATCATCACGACTCGGTGGCGATCACGCAGGCCGTCGTAGCGATGGCCCATTCGCTTGGGATGAAGGTCACGGCCGAAGGCGTCGAGACGCAGGCGCAATCGTGGTTCCTGCAGCAGATCGGCTGCGACATGCAGCAGGGCTATCTGTTCAGCCGCCCGCTTGACCCGGGCGACTACGCGCGCCGGCTCGGCGCCGCGTGAGCGCGGCGCGCGTTCGGCGTTCGGCGTTCAGTCGACGCGCGGCGCGCCGAAACCGCCCGGGAGCGGCGTCGTCGGCGTCGCATCGATCTCGACGCGGTTCTTGCCCTCGTGCTTCGCGCGATAGAGCGCGCGGTCGGCCGCTTCGATCAGCACGGTCGTCGGCAGGCCCGGTATCGGCACGATGCTCGCGCCGCCGATGCTGATCGTCACGGTGTTGCCCGTCGACGAATGTGCGTGCCGCAGCCGCAGTGCCTCGACCGCGAGGCGGATCTTCTCGCCGAGCAGCCGCGCGGCGCCCGGCGACGTGGCCGGCATCACGACCGCGAATTCCTCGCCGCCGAAACGCGCGGCGAGATCGCCCGACTGGCCGAGACACCGCTCGATGGTCGACGCGATCTGCTTGAGCACGCTGTCGCCCGATACGTGGCCGTACGTGTCGTTGTAGAGCTTGAAGTTGTCGACATCGATCATCAGCAGCGACAGCTCGCTGCGCTCGCGCGTGCCGCGCCGCCATTCGGCGGCGAGGTATTCGTCGAGATAGCGCCGGTTCGACAGCCCGGTCAGGCCGTCCGAATGCGTGAGGCGCCGCAGTTCGAGATTGGCTTCGAGCAACTGCTGCTGCGATTGCCGCAGCGCGCGATAGGCCTCGTCGCGCTGCAGCAGGTTCATGTACGAGCGCGAGTGGTAGCGCACCCGTGCGACGAGCTCGATGCGGTCGGGCAGCTTCACGAGGTAGTCGTTCGCGCCGGCCGCGAACGCGGCGCTCTTGATCACGGGCTCTTCCTGCGTCGACAGCACGATGATCGGCACGTCGCGCGTCGCCGGATTCGTCCGGTACGCTTTCACGAGGCTCAGCCCGTCGGTGCCGGGCATCACGAGATCCTGCAGGATCACGGTCGGCCGCGTCTCGATCGCGGTGGCCATCGCGTCGTCCGAACGCGGGCAGTAGTGGAAATCGATGCCTTCCTCGTTGACGAGCGCACGCCGCACGGCCTCCGCGACGATCGTCTGGTCGTCGACCAGCAGCACCATCGCCGGCACGTCGTTGGGCGGCGTGTAGGGGCCGCCTGGCGGGCGAGTCAGGTCAATGGTCATGGTCGATGCGGGTTGATGCGGTTGTTGCAGCGGCAGGCATGGCTGTTGCGCGTGTTCATCGTCGGGCTCAGATTCTCGCGAGCGCCGCCAGTTCGCCCGCGATGCGCCCGAGCGGCAGGATCGCGCGCGCCGCGCCGAGCGTCGCGGCGGCCTTCGGCATGCCGTACACGGCGCTCGTCGCCTCGTCCTGCGCGATCGTATGGTAGCCCTTCATCCGCAGTGCCTTCAGGCCGATTGCGCCGTCGCGGCCCATCCCCGTGAGCAGCACGCCGATCACGCGGCCGGGCCAGTGCTCGGTCAGGCTGTTGAAGAACACGTCGACCGACGGGCGATACGGCGTGGCGGCCGGCTCGCGCGTGTATTCGAGGGTGCCGGCGCGCGTGATGCGCAGGTGGTCGTCGGTTGCGGCGAGCAGCGCGACGCCCGGCTGCGGGCGGTCGCCTTCGCGCGCGACGCGAACCGCGAGCGGCGTCTGCCCATCGAGCCATTGCGCCATGCCTTCGGCGAACGCGCGGTCGACGTGCTGCACGATCACGATCGGTGCATTGAAATCGGCCGGCAGGCCGCCGAGGATCGACGCGAGCGCGCCTGGGCCGCCGGCCGATGCGCCGATCGCGACCAGCGGGCCGCCGCCGGTGCGCGGGGCCGTGCCGGCGAGGCGCGAGCTGCCGGGTGCGTCGAGCAGGCGGCCGATCTGGTCGATCTTCGCGAGCAGCAGCCGGGTCGTGTCGCCGGCCGAGCCGTCGCCGAGCCGCGGCGTATCGACCGCGTCGAGCGCGCCGGCGCCCATCGCCTCGAACACGCGCCACGCATTCGCACCGATGCAACTCGTCACGATCAGGATCGCGCACGGTCGTTCGGATCGCATGATCCGCCGCGTCGCTTCGATCCCGTCGAATTTCGGCATGATCAGGTCCATGAGCACGACGTCGGGCGGCTGCGCGGCGCACAGTTCGACGGCCTGCGCGCCGTCGGTCGCGACCCACAGCACACGGTGCTCGGGCCGTCGCGCGATCGCGCGGCGCATCGCCTCGACGGCAAGCGGGAGGTCGTTGACGATGCCGATGTTCACAAGCGGAATTCTCCGGTCGGTTCGTAATGTTGGAGGGGGGCCGGGTTCATGGAAGGGGCTGCCTGTTCGGCGCTGCCGCGCGGCATCGGCGGCCGGGCGGCACGGCATTCTTTTGGGTTGGCGACGCCCGCATGCTGTCATGCGGCGCGGGCGGCGGCAATCGAAAAATTTGCGCATGATGCCGTTTCAGTGCGTTTCCTCTATGACTGTGCGGTGTTGGCGGAGGGCCGGGGAACCGGGCCGGCGCGCGCGTGCCTGCCCGACCACGCGGATTCGGCACGGCAGGCCGCGGAAGCAGGCATGTTACCGTGGCGGCTTCGAAAAATAGAAAGGAAGAAGATGGCCGCGCCCGACACCGTACTCGTCAGCCGCGACCCGTACGCGCCGATCGTGACCGAGCGCGACGGCCGGTTGCGGTACCGGATCTACATCGAGAGCGGACACGCGTCGTTCTACCGCGATTTTCCGGTCGAGCCCGACGCGGTGCGCGTGCTGCGCGACGACGCCGAGCGTTACTACTTCCTGTTCGCGGCGCTTCACCATCCGTACCAGCTGAGCGCAACGAACCTGTCCGACGCGGAGCGCGAACGTACCTTCAGCACGATCCTGTTCGCCGGCCGCGACGAAGTCGAAGCGTTCATGACGGAACTCGACCGCGCCAGCAATGGCGCGGTCGCGAACCTGCTGAGGATCTTCACGCAGGCCGACTACCGGCAACTGCGTGCGGGCCGGTGGTTCGACATCGGCGCCGGCACGCCGGCCGCGTAGCGCCCGCGCAAGCCCGTCGCCCGCTTCAACGGGCGCGAGCGGAAACCGGCCGCGCACCGGCTGCGCGGCCGCGCCGTCAATGGCTGCGCGCGTACCCCTGGATCAACGCGCGCATCATGCCTTCGACCGTCGCGTCGCGCAGGTCGCCTTCCTGCTCGGCCTCCTCGACGAGCGCGGCATACGCGGTCGCGAGCGTCACGCGATCGACCTCCTGGCGTTGCTCCATCAGCGTCACCATCCCGTCCTTCGCCAGATGAGCGGAGAACGCACGGCTGCCGATGGTCTGGAATACGTCAATCATGGCGGCTCTCCCGTCCGTTGCCGATGCTTTCCAGTGTAGTCGGCGCACCGGGGCTCCGCCACGCGCGGCGGCCCGTCGCACGCCGCGCGCGGGGCGGGAATCCACGTGCCACGCGCGGCGTGCCCGCACCGGCCGGCCGACCGCTGATTCGTCGGATGAAACACAAACGACACATGGCCCGGGCACGGTGTCCGCTCGGTTCAACGTTTACCCGAAGCAGCAAATTGTCGACTTTTTATCGATAAAGTCTCGTGCTAGATTTCGCCGTCAGAGCCCGGTCCAAACCGGGCGGGCGGCGCGTTGCCACGGCGCCGGGCGTTCGACACAAGGAGGAGCAATGCTGGTGCTGATTGGGGTGCCGATCGTCGTGATCGGTTTTGCGCTGCGCTTCAATGCGCTGCTGGTGGTCACGATCGCGGGGCTCGCGACGGGGCTGGCGGGCGGGCTGAATCTCGTCGACATCGTCAGCGCGTTCGGCAAGGCGTTCACCGAAAACCGCTACATGGGGCTCATCTGGCTGACGTTGCCGGTGATCGCGCTGCTCGAGCGCAACGGGCTCAAGGAGCAGGCGAAGCGGATGATCTCGCGCGTGCAGGCAGCCACCACCGGCCGCGTGCTGATGCTGTACTTCGTGCTGCGCCAGGCGACCGCCGCGCTCGGCCTCACGTCGCTCGGCGGCCATGCGCAGATGGTGCGGCCGCTGATCGCGCCGATGGCCGAGGCCGCCGCCGTCAACCGGCACGGCGAGCTGCCCGAATCGGTGCGCCAGCAGATCCGCGCGCATGCGTCGGGCGTCGACAACGTTGCCGTGTTCTTCGGCGAGGACATCTTCATCGCGATCCAGTCGATCCTGCTGATCAAGGGCTTTCTCGAACAGAACGGGATCTCCATCGAGCCGCTGCACCTGTCGGTGTGGGCGATCCCGACCGCGATCGCCGCGCTGCTGATCCACTGCACGCGCCTCGCGCTGCTCGACCGCCGGCTGGCGCGCGGCTTCGGCCTGCTGGCGCAGGAGGGCGCGCGATGATCGGCCTCGAATCGCTGTACACGCTCGCGGGGCTGATGTTCGCCGCATTCGCATACTTCAACCTGACCGACCGCACGAACCCGCGCCGCGCCGTCAATTTCGCGTTCTGGGCGATTTACGCGGTCACGTTCCTGTTCGGCGCGCTGCTGCCGCATTTCGTGACGGGCTGCCTCGCGATCGCGCTCGCGGTGATCGCCGGCTCGGGCAAGCTCGGGCGCGGCAAGTCCGAGGAAGCCGGGGAAGCGGCGGCGGTGCGGCGCGAAACGCTCGCGCAGCGTTTCGGCAACAAGCTGTTCCTGCCTGCGCTGCTGATTCCGGTCGTCACGCTGATCGGCACGTTCGCGCTGAAGCGGGTGCCGTTCGTCGACCAGAAGAGCGTGACGCTGATCTCGCTCGTGCTCGGCACGCTCGTCGCGTTTGCCGCCGCGCTCGCGATGCTGCGCGATTCGCCCGTGCATGCCGTGAAGGAGGCACGCCACACGATGGACGCGGTCGGCTGGGCCGCGATCCTGCCGCAGATGCTCGCGGCGCTCGGCGCGCTGTTCGCGGTCGCGGGCGTCGGCGGGGTGGTGTCGGGGCTCGTGAAGGACTGGGTGCCGATCGATTCGCCGTTCGCGGTGGTCGCGGCCTACACGGTCGGCATGGCGCTGTTCACGATGATCATGGGCAACGGCTTCGCCGCGTTCCCGGTGATGACGGCCGGCATCGGCCTGCCGCTGATCGTCCACCAGTTCCACGGCAACCCGGCGATCGTCGGCGCGATCGGGATGCTGAGCGGCTTCTGCGGTACGCTGATGACGCCGATGGCCGCGAACTTCAACATCGTGCCGGCGGCGCTGCTCGAACTGAAGGACAAGAATGGCGTGATCAAGGTGCAGTGGCCGACGGCCGTGCTGCTGCTCGCCGTGAACACGCTGCTGATGTATGCGTTCGCATTCCGCTTCTGAGAGATGCCAATGACCGATCGACTCACGCCCGAACTTGCCTCGAAATTCGCATCGCTCGCGCTCGCGCACCTGACCCGCGAATATCCGAACAAGCTCACGCATTCGCTCGCCGGCCCGCAGGACGTGCAGGGGCCGCGCGCACTTCACCCGATCTTCTACGGCAGCTACGACTGGCACTCGTGCGTGCACGGTTACTGGCTCGTGCTGCGCGTGCTCGAACGCTACCCGGCATTGCCGGAGGCCGAACGCATCGTCGCGATCGTCGATGCGCACTTCACCGACGCGAACGTCGCTGGCGAGCGCGCGTATCTCGCGCTGCCGCACAACGCCGGCTTCGAGCGGCCGTACGGCTGGGCGTGGCTGCTCGCGCTCGCCGCGCAACTCGAGCGGCTCGCGCTGAAGGGCGCGCTGCCGCAGGCCGCGCGCTGGGCGAAGACGATGGCGCCGCTCACCGACCTGTTCGTGTCGCGCTTCGAGACCTTCCTGCCGAAAGCGACTTATCCGCTGCGCGTCGGCACGCACTTCAACACCGCGTTCGCACTCGCGCTCACGCTCGACTTCGCGCGCGACACGCAGCGCGACGGGCTCGCGGCGCTGATCGTCGATACCGCGAAGCGCTGGCACCTGAACGATGTCGCGTGCCAGGCGTGGGAGCCGTCGGGCGACGAATTCCTGTCGCCCGCGCTGATGGAGGCCGAGCTGATGCGGCGCGTGCTGCCGGCCGCCGAATTCGACGGCTGGTTCGCGCGCTTCCTGCCGGATCTCGCGCGCGGCGAGCCGGCGACGCTGTTCGAGCCGGCGACGGTCAGCGATCGCAGCGACGGCAAGATCGCACACCTCGACGGGCTGAACCTGAGCCGCGCGTGGTGCCAGCGTGCACTTGCCGGCGCGCTGCCGGAAGGCGATGCGCGACGCGCAAAGCTGCTCGATGCGGCTGACCGGCACCTCGCGAGCGCGCTCGCGCACGTGGCCGGCGACTACATGGGCGAGCACTGGCTCGCGACGTTCGCGTTGCTCGCGCTGGAGGCGTAGCGCGCGAGACCCCACGGGCGGCAAGGTCTTCGGCGCGCGGCTATACTCGCCGCTCGGGTTGCATCGCGCTGCTTGTGTTGCGCGATGCAGCCATCCATCCGTTCGCTGCCTCGCCATGGACAAGCTCATTTCCTACGTCGCTGCGATCCACGGGCTCGCGGGCCCGGTGCAGATCGTGTCGCATGCGACGTCGCACGACCGCTGGACCGACGACGACGTCGAGGTCACGCGCGACGAAACCGAATACCGCTTCGACAACGGCGCGATCGTGCGCCGCTCGGTCGAGCAGGATCGCGCGCCGTCCGACCTGCTGTGCGCCGAATGCTGGATCGACTACGACGTGCTCCGCCATCCCGATGCGCAACCGATCGGCCCGGCGCGGATGACGTTCGACAACGCGTGCCGCGAGACTTTCTGGCTGCGTTACCACCTGGCTTGACCGTTTCAATGCATGAGCGCGTAACGGCATGAACGCGCGCAACTGCATCAACCCGGCGGAACGCCCTCGGCCGCATGCAACAGCGGCGCGAGCCGCGTAGCCGCTTCCCGCATCTTCGGCACGTTCTCCAGCAAGTCGTTGAGCGTCGCGCGCGCGGTCGGCGCATGCACGGCGAGTGCCGCGAGCACGCGGCCACTCGCGGCATCCTTTACCGGCACCGCAACCGCCACCATTCCGCGCACGAATTCCTCGTTGTCGATCCCGACGCCGCGCGCGGCGAGCCGGTCGAGTTCGGCCGCGAGCAACTGCGCGTCGGTCAGTGTCCGGTAGGTCATCTTCTTCAGCGTGAGCCGCGCGAGCATCGCGTTGCGCTCCAGCGCATTCATCTGCGACAGGAACAGCTTGCCGCTCGCCGTGCAATGCAGCGGCACGCGCATGCCGGGCCGCATCTCGAGCCGCAGCGGCTCGGTCGTCTCGACGCGTTCGATGTACAGCACCGTGTCGCCGTCGAGCACGGTGAGGTTGCAGGTCTCGCCGAGCACGTCGACGAGCGCGCGCAGCACCGAGCGGCAGCCGCGCGTGAACGTATTGTTCGACAGCGCCGCGAGCGCGAACTGCGCAGCGCGCGGGCCGAGTGCGATGCCGCGGTCGTGGCCGCGCGAGTCGGGCATGTGAATCACGTAGCCGCGCGTTTCGAGCGATTCGATCAGCCGCAGCAGCGTCGCCTTCGGGATATGCAGCCGCGCGGCGAGCTGCGACAGCGTGTACGGCTGGCCGGCCGCCGCGAGCGCTTCGAGCACCGCGAGCGCGCGCAGGACGCGCGCGTCGTCGGCAGGCGCGCCATCGGGCGGCGCGGGGGCGGGTTCGCGCATGTGTCTCCTCCGTCGGGATCGGCGTGCGTCCCGGGATGGTGTGTGCGATGGAAATGAAACGAATTGAACGGTTTTTGTACCACATTCGCGGCGTGGACAATAAATCGGCTTGTATGCGTTCCGTGTGCTCCATAAATTTGGACAAAACATACCGGATTTTTCCAATACCCCGGAACGGAGACACGGAATGACACGCAGCTTCGACTATGTCGTGGTCGGTGCGGGATCGGCCGGTTGCGTCCTCGCCAACCGGCTGTCCGACGGCGGCCGCCATACGGTGTGCCTGCTGGAAGCCGGCCCCGCCGACCACTCCATGTGGATCCACGTGCCGATCGGTTATGGCAAGACGATGTTCCACCCGGTGTACAACTGGGGCTTCCACACCGATCCCGATCCAAACATGCACAACCGCCGGCTGTACTGGCCGCGCGGCCGCACGCTCGGCGGCTGCAGCTCGATCAACGGGCTGATCTACGTGCGCGGGCAGCAGCAGGACTACGATCACTGGGCCGCGCTCGGCAATCGCGGCTGGAGCTGGCAAGCGTGCCTGCCGTACTTCCGCAAGCTCGAACACAACACGCTCGGGGAAGGGCCGACGCGTGGCACCGGCGGCCCGCTGTGGGCGTCCGCGATCCGGCAGCGGCACGAGCTCGTCGATGCGTTCGTCGCCGCGTCGAACCGGCTCGGCGTTCACACGGTCGACGATTTCAACACGGGCGACCAGGAAGGCGTCGGCTATTACCAGCTCACCACGCGCAACGGGCTGCGCTGCTCGACGGCCGTGGCTTACCTGAAGCCCGCGCGCGGGCGGCCGAACCTGCATGTCGAAACCGATGCGCAGGCGCTGAAGGTGCTGTTCGACGGCGCGCAGGCGTCCGGCGTGCGCTACGTCCGGCATGGCAAGGTTCATGACGTGCGTGCGTTGCGCGAGGTGATCCTCGCGGCCGGCGCGCTGCAGTCGCCGCAACTGCTGCAGGTGTCGGGCGTCGGGCCGGCCGCGCTGCTGAACCGGCACGGGATTCCGGTCGTCGCCGATCGCGCGGGCGTTGGCGAGAACCTGCAGGATCACCTGCAGATTCGTCTGATCTACGAAGTGACGAAGCGGATCACGACCAACGACGAACTGCATTCGTGGGCCGGCCGCGCGAAGATGGGGCTGCAATGGGCGCTGTTCCGCGGCGGCCCGCTTGCGATCGGCATCAACCAGGGCGGGATGTTCTGCCGGGCGCTGCCGGACGAATCGGCGACACCCGACATCCAGTTCCATTTCTCGACGCTGTCGGCCGATTCGGCGGGCGGCAGCGTGCATCCGTTTCCCGGCTGCACGTATTCGATCTGCCAGTTGCGGCCCGAATCGCGCGGCACCGTGCGAATCCGCACCGACGATGCGCGCGACGCGCCGTCGATCCAGCCGAACTATCTCGACACCGAGCGCGACCGCCGCACGACGGTGGCCGGCGTGCGCTTCGCGCGCCGCGTCGCGGCCACCGAGCCGATGGCGCCGCTGATGAAGCGCGAGGTGCGGCCAGGTGCGGACGCGCAGACGGACGACGAGCTGCTCGAGTTCTGCCGGGAATACGGGCAGACGATCTTTCATCCGTCCGGCACCGCGAAAATGGGCGTCGCGAGCGATCCGCTCGCGGTCGTCGACGAGCGGCTGCGGGTGTACGGCACGCGCGGGTTGCGCGTGGTCGACTGCTCGATCATGCCGACCCTCGTGTCGGGCAATACCAACGTGCCGATCGTGATGGTGGCCGAAAAGGCATCCGACATGATCCTCGACGACGCACGCGCGGCCGATCGCGGCCACAGCGTCGCGCCGGCCGCCGAGGCGCTCGCGTAGGGCCTCGCCACGCATCAACCCGCGTGGCCCGTGCGCCTGCGCCCGGACGGCCGCCGCGCGTTCATCGATGCCACCGCCGGCACGGCGCCGGCGGGGCAGGTTGCGGCGCATCCTTACCTGGAGAAGCTCGCATGGCAATCGATTCCCGGGTCGTCCGACGCGTGGCCGCGGCCAGCGTGATCGGCGCGACCGTCGAGTGGTACGACTTTTTCCTGTACGGCGTGGTCGCCGGCATCGTGTTCGACAAGCAGTACTTTCCGGCCGGCGACGCGTTCGTGTCGACGATGCTCGCGTATGCGACGTTCGCGGTCGGCTTCGTCACGCGGCCGCTCGGCGGCCTGCTGTTCGGCCATCTCGGCGACCGCGTTGGGCGCAAGTCCGCGCTGATCCTGACGATGCTGATCATGGGCGTGTCGACGGCCGGCGTCGCGTTCCTGCCGACCTACGCGCAGATCGGCATGTGGGCGCCGGTGCTGCTGCTGACGCTGCGCGTGCTGCAGGGCATCGGCCTGGGCGGCGAGTGGGGCGGCGCGGTGCTGATGGCGTACGAGTATGCGCCGCCGCACCGGCGCGGGCTGTATGCGAGCCTGCCGCAGATCGGGCTCGCGATCGGGCTGTGCCTCGCGGCCGGCGTCGTCGCGGCGCTGTCGCGCGCGTTGCCCGATGCCGCGTTCCTCGCGTGGGGCTGGCGCGTCGCGTTCGCGGCGTCGCTGCTGCTCGTCGCGGTCGGCTTCTACATCCGCACGCGCGTGGCCGACACGCCCGAGTTCGTCGCGCTCAAGCGCCAGCGGCGCGACACGAAGCTGCCGGTCGTCGAGCTGCTCGGCAACTATCGGCAGGCGATCCTGCTCGGGATGGGCGCGCGCTATATCGACGGCGTGTTCTTCAACGTGTTCGCGGTGTTCTCGATCGGCTACATGACGCGCAACCTGTCGATCTCGCGCGGCGACGCGCTGCTCGGCGTGATGAGCGCGGCCGTCGTGATGTGCGGGTTCATCCCCGTGTTCGGCAGCCTGTCGGACCGGCTCGGCCGCGCGCGCGTGTACCGGTGGGGCGCGACGCTGTGCGGGCTGTCGGTGCTGCCCGCGTTCTGGCTGCTGCAGACGCAATCGGCGAACCTGCCCGCCGTATGGCTCGCGCTGGTGATCCCGTTCGGGATCTTCTACGCGATGGCGTACGGGCCGGAGGCCGCGCTGTTCGCGGAGCTGTTCGACGCGAACGTGCGTTACACGGGCATCTCGTTCGTCTACCAGGTGTCGGGCATCTTCGCGAGCGGCCTGACGCCGATCGTCGCGACCGCGCTGCTGCGCGTGAACGGCGGTGCGCCGTGGCTCGTCGGGGTTTACGTGATGTTGTCTGCACTCCTGTCGATCGTGTCCGCGCGGGCGATCGAGAAGCGCGGCGGCGTGGCGGAAGTCGCGGTGCGCGCGATGTGACGGCGGAAGGGGCGGGGCGTGCGGCCGTATCGGCGGCCCGGTCTTCTGGCGGTGTCGCGCCTGCGCCGCCGATCCTTGCTGACCGACCCCGTCTGCCGGTCGCCCGCTGTCGCCCGCCGTTCGTCGTCCCGGTCGCTGGTCCAAGCGAATCCGGTCCACTGGCCCTACCTGCGAAAAAACGGCCTGCCTACACTTTCCTCGACGGATCGCCGCATTGAAGCATCTGCACACGATCGACCCGAAGAGAACGATCAGGAGACAGGCATGACCAACAGGCAGTCGGCAGCATTCGCCCGCGCGGCGAGCGCGCGCCCCGCATCAGTCAGTCGAATCGCCTCGTGCGCCCGGTGCGGCGCGGCAGGCAAGCCCGCGTCGGAGGGCTGATCATGTCGACCCCATCCATCGAACGCACCGCGAGCGGCTTCGCCGGTAGCCGGTCGAACGATACGCGTTACGACCCGACCTACGATCCGCTCGTTTCGCCGGGGCCCGGGTGCGGCAGGCAGTACGCGCCGACCTACTGGGTCGCGACGGCCGGCACTCCGCCACCCGACGACGGCCCCGTCACGCGCGATCTCGATGTCGACGTCGCGATCATCGGCGCCGGCTACACGGGCCTCGCGACCGCGCTGTGCCTCGCGCGGGACCATGGCATCCAGGCCGTCGTGCTCGAAGCCAACCGCACGAGCTGGGGCTGCAGCAGCCGCAACGGCGGGCAGGGGCAGAACGCGTCGGGCCGGCTGTCGCGCTCGCAGTGGATCGAGCGCTGGGGCAAGGACGTCGCGCTGAAGATGCACGACGAGATTCTCGAAGGCTTCGAGAAATTCAAGTCGCTCGTGTCGGAAATCGACTGCGATCCGCAGCCGGGCGGCCATTTCCTGATCGCGCACCGTCCGCGCATCATGGCGAAGCTCGCGGCCGAGGCGAAGGTGTGGAAGGACGTGTTCGGCTATCCGTCCGAGCTGCTGAGCGCGGAAACCTTCCGCCGCGAATTCATCAACGACCACGAGGCGGCCGGCGCGCTGCACGAGCCGGAAGGCATCGGCATCCATGCGCTGAAGCTCGCGTTCGGCTACTTGCGCCTGGCGCGCGAAGCCGGCGCGAAGGTGCATACGAGCAGCCCCGTGCTCGGCTTCGAGACGATCGACGGCGTGCACCACCTGCGCACGCCCGGCGGCGTCGTGCGGGCCCGCGCGGTGGGCATCGCGACCGGTGCGTACACGGCGCAGACGCTGCATCCGTCGCTGCGCAGCAAGGTGATGCCGATCCTGTCGAACTCGATGGTTACGCGCCCGCTCACCGACGCGGAGATCGACGCGTGCAATTTCCGCACGACGCAGGTGCTGACCGATACGCGTACGCTGCGCTTCTACTACCGTTTCCTGCCGGATCGCCGCCTGCAGATCGGCAGCCGCAGCGCGATCACCGGTGACGATGCGCCGAACCCGCGCCACTTCGAATTGCTGAAGGAAGGGATGGCGCGCAAGTTTCCCGCGTTGCGCGGCGTGCAGATCGATTATTCATGGTGGGGCTGGGTCGACGTGAGCCACGACATGATGCCGCGCGTGTGCCAGCCCGATCCGCGGCAGTCGGTGTACTACGCGCTCGGCTACGGCGGCAACGGCGTGTCGTACTCGCAGCAGGCCGGCCGCCGGCTCGCCGAGCAGATCGCGGGGAAGGGCGCACGCCAGACGCTGCCGATCTTCACGTCGCCGCTGCCTGGCCACCCGTTCGCGCCGTTCCGGCGCCTCGGGCAGCGGATGCTCTACCTGTCGTACTTCAGGAACGACGAAAAGCCCTGAACGCAGTGCGCGTCGCCCGGCGTAACGCAACGCGCGCCGGGCTGTCCAACACGATAAAAGCAACAGAAATCCGTGCGGCCGGGGCTGCAGGCGCCCCTGCACGCGCCGTCGCCGGCGGCGCCCGCGCTCACCCGACGGTGGCGTGCGGGCGGCGCCGGACAACTGGATATGGAGAAGACATGCAACCCTCGAATCAGAGTGACCTGAAGTGTGGGCTCAAGCAGCGCCACATGACGATGATCGCGCTTGGCGGCGTGATCGGTGCCGGGCTGTTCGTCGGCAGCGGCGTAGTGATTCAGCAGACCGGGCCGGCCGCAATCCTGTCGTTCCTGATCACCGGCGGGCTGGTCGTGCTCGTGATGCGGATGCTCGGCGAGATGGCGTGCGCGATGCCGGCCGTCGGCTCGTTCTATGAATACGCGCGGCTCGCATTCGGCAACTGGCGTGGCCCCGGCAAGATGGCGGGCTTCCTGACCGGCTGGATGTACTGGTATTTCTGGGTGATCGTCGTCGCGCTCGAAGCGGTGGCCGGCGCCAGGCTGATCCAGTTCTGGCTGCCCGATACACCGGCGTGGATCATCAGCCTTGCGCTGCTGGTCGTGCTGACGCTCACGAACCTGATCTCGGTCGGCAGCTACGGCGAGTTCGAGTTCTGGTTCTCGTCGATCAAGGTCGGCGCGATCATCGTGTTCCTGTTCCTCGGCGGCCTCTACGTGCTCGGCCTGTGGCCCGCGTCGATGCACACGACGGCCGTGCTGCCGACGCTGCTCGGCCACGGCGGCTTCATGCCGCTCGGCATCGGGCCGGTGATGAGCGGGGCGGTCGCGGCGACCGGCTTCTACTTCGGCGCGGAAATCGTCACGATCGCGGCGGCCGAGGCCAAGGAACCCGCGAAAGCCGTCGCGAAGGCCACCAATTCGGTGATCACGCGCGTGCTGGTGTTCTACGTCGGCTCGGTGGCGCTCGTCGTCGCGCTGGTACCGTGGAATTCGCATCAGATGGCCACGCCGTACGTGAGCGCGCTCGAAGTGATGGGCCTGCCGGCTGCCGCCAACGTGATGAACGCGATCGTGCTGACGGCCGTGCTGTCCGCGCTCAACTCGGGCCTCTATGCGGCGTCGCGGATGCTGTTTGCGCTGACCCGCCATGGCGACGCGCCGGCCGCGCTCGCGAAGGTCAACAAGCGCGGCGTGCCGGTGCGCGCGATCCTGCTCGGCACGGTGTTCGGCTACGTGTCGGTCGTGATGTCGTACGTGTCGCCCGACACCGTGTTTGCGTTCCTCGTCAATTCGTACGGCACCGTCGCGTTGTTCGTGTACGTGCTGATCGCGTTCTCGCAACTGCGCCTGCGCAAGCGTCTCGACCCGGTCGCCGCCAGCAAGCTGCGTGTCAGGATGTGGGCGTATCCGTACCTCACCTGGGTCGCGATCGTCGGCATGGTCGGCATCCTCGTCGCGATGGCGTTCATCCCGGACCAGCGCAAGCCGCTGTGGCTCGGCGTTGCAAGCCTCGGTGTGCTGGTCGTCGCGTACGGGCTGACGCGCCGCAGCCGCCGCGAGCATCTCGACGACAGCGAACTGCTCGCCTATCCGCCGCGGTAATGCGCGGTCACGCCTGACGCCGAAGGCCCGGCACGCAAGCCGGGCCTTCGCGCATGCGGCTGCCGGCCCGATCCGGTGGATTGTTCGCGCAACTATCGGGCCGACCGATAGCACCGATCAGAGGATGCGACTTTATGTCGGCCGCGTGCCGGCATAGCATGGATGAACCGATTCACGGGTGCACCCCGGCGGGGCGCGCCCTCATCCGCGAACGAGGACAGACGATGGAACATCGGGCACGCGAGCGCGACGAGCAGGCCGAGATCAAGACGACGACGTGCTACATGTGCGCATGCCGCTGCGGCATCCGCGTGCATCTGCGCGACGGCGAGGTGCGCTATATCGACGGCAATCCCGCACATCCGCTGAACCAGGGCGTCATCTGCGCGAAAGGTTCGTCGGGCATCATGAAGCAGTACTCGCCCGCGCGGCTCACGCAGCCGCTGATGCGCAAGCCGGGTGCCGAGCGCGGCGACGCGCAGTTCGAGCCGGTGTCGTGGGACGTCGCATTCGACGTGCTCGAAAAGCGCCTCGCGCACCTGCGCGCCACCGACCCGAAGCGTTTCGCGCTGTTCACGGGCCGGGACCAGATGCAGGCGCTCACCGGCCTGTTCGCGAAACAGTTCGGTACGCCGAACTATGCGGCGCATGGCGGGTTCTGCTCGGCGAACATGGCGGCCGGGATGATCTACACGATCGGCGGCTCGTTCTGGGAGTTCGGCGGGCCCGATCTCGACCACGCGAAGCTGTTCTTCATGATCGGCACCGCGGAAGACCATCATTCGAATCCGCTGAAGATCGCGCTCGGCAAGTTCAAGCGCGCGGGCGGCCGCTTCATCGCGATCAATCCGGTGCGCACCGGCTACGCGGCGATTGCCGACGAATGGATCCCGATTCGCCCCGGCACCGATGGCGCGCTGTTCATGGCGTTGATGCACGAGCTGATCGCGCGCAACGCGTTCGACCTCGAATTCGTGTCGCGCTTCACGAACGCGGCCGAGCTGGTCGACCAGCGCGACGGCGCCGATACGTTCGGGCTGTTCGTGCGCGACGCCGGCGCGCCGGAGGTCAATGCGCTGTATCCGCAGAACCGGATGTGGTGGGACACGAAGACGAACCGCGCGGTGCTGCATCACACGGATGGCGCCGAACCGGCGCTCGACGGCCGCTATGTGCTCGACGACGGCACGCCCGTCGCGCCGTCGTTCACGCTGCTGCGCGAGCAGGTGGCCGAGTGCACGCCGGAATGGGCGGCCGACATCACCGGCATCGCGGCCGACACGATCCGCCGCCTGGCCCGCGAGATGGAGACGGTCGCGCGCGAGCACGCGATCGAGCTGCCGGTGCGCTGGACCGACTCGTGGGGCAAGGAGCACGAATCGGTGAAGGGCGTGCCGATCGCGTTCCATGCGATGCGCGGGCTCGCCGCGCATTCGAACGGCTTCCAGACGATCCGCGCGCTTGCCGTGCTGATGTCGCTGCTCGGCACGATCGACCGGCCGGGCGGGTTCCGGCACAAGGCGCCGTATCCGCGCGCGGTGCCGCCGTCGGCGAAACCGCCGAACGACCCATCCCAGATCAGGCCGAACACGCCGCTCGCCACCGGCCCGCTCGGCTGGCCGGCCGGCCCCGAGGACCTGTTCGTCCATCCGGACGGCACGCCCGCGCGGCTCGACAAGGCGTTCTCGTGGGAATACCCGCTCGCGGTGCACGGGCTCATGCATTCGGTGATCACCAATGCGTGGCGCGGCGATCCCTATCCGATCGACACGCTGCTGATTTTCATGGCCAACATGGCATGGAATTCGTCGATGAACACGACGGAAGTGCGCAAGATGCTGGTCGACAAGCGCGACGACGGCGAATACCGGATCCCGTTCCTCGTCGTGTGCGATGCGTTCGCGTCGGAGATGACCGCGTTCGCCGACCTGATCCTGCCCGACACGACCTACCTCGAACGGCACGACGTGATGTCGGTGCTCGACCGGCCGATCTCCGAATTCGACGGGCCGGTCGACTCGGTGCGCGTACCGGTCGTGCCGCCGACCGGCGCATGCAAGCCGTTCCAGGAAGTGCTGATCGAGCTCGCGAGCCGGCTGAAGTTTCCGGCTTTCACGACGGCGGACGGGCAGCGCAAGTACCGCGACTATCCGGATTTCGTCGTGAACTTCCAGACCGCGCCCGATTCGGGCACCGGCTTCCTGATCGGCTGGCGCGGCAAGGACGGCGACAAGGCCGTCGTCGGCGAGCCGAACCCCGACCAGTGGAAGCGCTATGCCGAGAACAACTGCGTGTACCACCACCGGCTGCCGGAGCCGCTGCAGTACATGCGCAACTGCAACGGCCCGTACATGCAGTGGGCGGTCGACAACGGGATGCGCAAGTTCGGTGTGCCGATCGTGATCCAGCTCTATTCGGACGTGATGCAGAAATTCCGGCTTGCCGCGCAGGGGCGCACCTCGGGCCGCCAGCCGCCCGACCATCTGCGCGAGCGCATCGCGCGCTATTTCGACCCGCTGCCGTTCTGGCATCGCTCGCTCGAAAGCGGGCTGACCGATGCGAGCCGCTATCCGCTCGCGGCGATCACGCAGCGGCCGATGGCGATGTACCACTCATGGGATTCGCAGAACGCGTGGCTGCGGCAGATCCACGGCGAGAACCACCTGTTCGTGAACCCGGTGACGGCCGCCGCGCAGCAGATCGACGACGGCGCGTGGATTTACGTCGAATCGCCGTGGGGCAAGGTGCGTTGCCGTGCGCGCTACAGCGAGGCCGTCGAGCCCGGCACCGTGTGGACGTGGAACGCGATCGGCAAGGCGGCCGGCGCGTGGAACCTCGGGCCGCAAGCGGGCGAGTCGCAGCGCGGCTTCCTGTTGAACCACGTGATTACCGACGAGCTGCCGGATGCGGCTCGCGGCGGTACGCGGATGTCGAACTCCGATCCGGTCACGGGGCAGGCCGGCTGGTACGACGTGCAGGTGCGGATCTATCCGGCCGAAGCCGATGCGGCCACGACATTGCCGCAGTTCGCGCCGATGCCGGCACTGCCGGGCACGCCGCGCGTGCTGCAGCGCGTGCAGGCGTATTTCGCGGGAACCGGCGCATTCGCCGCGCGGGTGCGGCGCGCGACGTCGGCCGGCCCGAAGTCTGAAGATCGCTGATCGAAGGAGCGCAACCATGACCCAGATGGCCCTCGTCATCGACCTGAACGTGTGCGTCGGCTGCCATGCCTGCGTGACGAGCTGCAAGGAATGGAATACGTCGGGCGAAGCCGGCAGTCTCGCCGATCTGCGCCCGTACGACGACGATCCGTCCGGCACGTTCTTCAACCGCGTGCAGACCTACGAGGCGGGCGTGTTCCCGATGACCGACACGATTCACTTCCCTAAATCGTGCCTGCACTGCGAGGATCCGCCGTGCGTGCCGGTATGCCCGACCGGCGCGAGCTACAAGCGCAAGTCGGACGGGATCGTGCTGGTCGACTACGACAAGTGCATCGGCTGCAAGTACTGCGCATGGGCGTGCCCGTACGGCGCACGCGAGCTCGACGAAGGCCGCAAGGAGATGACGAAGTGCACGCTGTGCGCGGACCGCATCGACAACCAGGCGCTGCCCGAACGCGACCGGAAACCTGCGTGCGTGCTCGCGTGCCCGACGTCGGCGCGGTTGTTCGGCGACGTGCACGATCCCGAATCGGACGTGTCGCGCGCGATCCGCGAACGTGACGGCTACGCGCTGATGCCCGAGTGGGGCACGCGGCCGTCGAACCATTACCTGCCGCGCGTGAAGACCGAAGCGTCGTGCGGTTGCGGGAGTAGCGGCGGGTGTGGCAGCGGCTCGAACGGCCGCGGCGAGGGCGATTCATTCGAGGCCCGCGCAGCGCGTGGCGACATCGATCTCGTGTCGCTTGCGACGCAGCGCTGAGCGCAACGCCCTTCACTCATACGAAAAAACGGAGTTCCCATGCGCCCAGCCTTTTCGGTCGTATTCCTCACCACGCTGTGCGGCGCCGCACAGGGCCTGCTGCTGACACTTGTGATCGTCGAGGCGCTCACGCGCGCGGCGGGCATCGATATCGCTGCGTCGTTCTACGTGACCGGCGCTGCACTGTCGGTCGTGCTTGGCGCGCTCGGCTTGCTGGCGTCGTTCTTCCATCTCGGCCACCCCGAACGCGCATGGCGCGCGATCGCGATGTGGCGCACGTCATGGCTGTCGCGCGAATGCATCGCGCTGCCGGTGTTTCTCGCATGCGCGTTCGCGTATGGCGCGGCACACCTGTTCGGCTGGCCCGGCACGTTGCTGATCGGCGCGGCAGGTGCGCTCGCGAGCATCGCACTGTTCGTGTGTACCGCGATGATCTACGCGTGCCTGCGCTTCCTGCAGGAATGGGCGAGCCCGCTGACGCTCGTGAACTTCGTGCTGCTCGGCTGTGCGTCGGGCTGCACGCTGGCCACGGCTTGCGCCGCGTGGCTCGCGCCGGCGCTGGTCGGCCGGCTCGCCGTGGCAGCCTGCGTGCTGACGCTCGCGGGCTGCGTGGCGCGGCTCGCATCGCTCGCGCGCAATGCACGGCTGCGGCCGAAGTCGACCGTGCAGAGCGCGACCGGGATCCGCCACGCGAAGGTCGAACAGAAGTCGCGCGGCTTCACGGCCAGCGCGTTCAATACACGGGAGTTCTTTCACGGGCAGGGCAACGGCACGCTGCGCGCGGTGAAGGCAGGCTTCCTGGTCGGAGCGTTCGCGGTGCCGTTCGTGCTGACCGGCGCGCTCGCGCTCGCACCGACCTCGGCCGCGGCGGCTGTCGCGCTCGGCGCGGCGTTCGTGATCCAGTATGCAGGGCTGGTCGCGGAGCGCTGGTTCTTCTTCGCGGATGCGCGGCATCCGCAGAACATCTACTACCAGCGCGCGTCATGACGTCGCGTATGCGCCGCCGCGCTGTGCCGGAACTAGAACGTTGCCGCGAGCGCGCGTGCCGCCTCCTGCAGGCGCGGCACGTGGTCCAGCAGCCGCGACAGCGGCGCGCGCGACACGGGCGCATGTACCGCAACCGCGGCGATGCACGTGCCGTCGTCGCCAGCGATCGGTGCCGCGATGCACACGATACCCGCGACGAATTCCTCGTTATCGATCGCCACGCCCTTGTGCGCGGTGCGGTCGAGTTCGGCTTCGAGCAGTTCGGGATCCGAGATCGTGTTCGGCGTGTAGCGCGGCAGCGCCAGTGCGCGCACCAGCGCGGCACGTTCGTCGCGCGGCAGCAGCGCGAGCAGCAGCTTGCCGCTGGCGCTGCAATGCGCGGGCACGCGCGAGCCGGGTTTCAGGTCGAGCCGCAGCGGCCAGTCGGCCTCGACACGGTCGAGATAGACGACTTCCGTGTCGTGCAGCGCGGTCAGGTTGCAGGTTTCGCCGAGATCGGCGACGAGCCCCTCGAGGATCGCATGACGCAGCCGGCGCGCGCCCGCATGCAGCATCACGCCGGTGCCGAGCCGCGCGAGGCGCGGGCCGATCGCGTATGCATTCTTGCGGCCTGGCTCGCGAATCACGAGGCCGCCGGCTTCGAGCGACGCGAGCATCCGGTGCAGCGACGCCTTCGGGATATCGACGTCGCGCGCGAGATCGGCGAGCGACACGGCATCGCCGGCCTGGACGAGATGTTCGAGCAGCGCGAAGGCGCGCAGCGTGGGCGTATCCGCGGGCAGCATGGCAGGCGTTCCGGAAACTGGATTGCGGCCATTGTACCGAACGGCCCGGCGGGCCCGCTGCACGGGGTTTCGGGCGCGGCAAGCCGGCACAAAGTTTCCGCGATGGAACGAATCGTTCCGTAAACACGATTGGCGCGGGCGCGACGATCGATGCCTGCACGATAAGCAACGACAGGAGCGCAACGCAATGGATGGGGTGGCGAACAAGCCGGACTGCATGGTGCCGGTCCGCGAACGGTTCGGGTTCGATTCGGACCTGATGGTGCCGGCGTTCAGCACGCGCGACGATCATGTGCCCGATATCGACGACGCATACCGATTCAACCCGGACGTCACGCTCGCGATCCTCGCCGGCTTCGCGCGCAACCGCCGCGTGCTCGTGCAGGGGATGCACGGCACCGGCAAGTCGACGCATATCGAGCAGGTCGCGGCACGGCTGAACTGGCCGTGCGTGCGCGTGAACCTCGACGGTCACATCAGCCGGCTCGATCTCGTCGGCAAGGATGCGATCGTCGTGCGCGACGACGTGCAGGTGACCGAATTCCAGGAAGGGATCGTGCCGTGGGCGCTGCAGCGCCCGGTCGCGCTGATCTTCGACGAATACGATGCGGGGCGTCCCGACGTGATGTTCGTGATCCAGCGGATTCTCGAACGCGACGGCAAGTTCACGCTGCTCGACCAGAACCGCGTGATCCATCCGCATCCGTCGTTCCGGCTGTTCGCGACCGCGAACACGGTCGGGCTCGGCAACCTGAATGGCCTCTACCACGGCACGCAGATGCTCAACCATGCGCAGATGGACCGTTGGAACGTGGTCGCGACGCTCGACTACCTGCCGCGCGACGAGGAGATCGGCATCGTGCGTGCGCGCGTGCCGGAACTCGCGGGCGAAGCCGGCCGCCCGCTGCTCGAATCGATGGTGAGCCTCGCGGAGCTGACCCGCAACGGCTTCGCGACCGGCGACCTGTCGACGCTGATGTCGCCGCGCACGGTGATCAACTGGGCCGAAAACTGCCAGATCTTCCGCGATCCGGCACTCGCGTTCCGGCTCACGTTCCTGAACAAGTGCGACGACGCAGAGCGGCCGGTCGTCGCCGAGTATTACCAGCGCTGTTTCGGCGAGGAACTGGCGGTCGCGTCGCGTGCCGGCGGTGGCGCGCCGGGAGCCGGGCGGTGAGCGCCGATCGCGACGCCGCGCGCCGCGCATCGGCGCGCGAAGCGCTGGGCGCGTCGACCGTGCGTGCGCTGACGCGCGATGCGGCGCTGCATTACCGCGCGGGCCGCGTGTGCCGCGACCTGCGGCCGCTGCCGATCCATGCGCCGCACCTGCGCGCACCGGCCGCCGACGACGATCTCGCGTCATGGCGCGGCGCGGCCGACGGCACCGCGCTGCGCATCCTGCATTCGGATGCGGACCTGCATCGCACGCTGTCCGGCGACGATCCGGTCGAACGCGTGCTGTTCGACATGCTCGAGCAACTACGCTGTGAATCGCTCGCGCCGCCTGCCATGCGCGGCGTCGTGCAGAACCTGCGTCATCGCTTTGAAACCTGGTCGCGCGCGTTTCACCGGTCGGGGCAGGCCGATACGCATGTCGGGATCCTCGTGTACACGGTCGCGCAGGTCGCGTGGTCGCGGCTGACGGGCTGGCCGGTGCTCGACGAAACGGAAGACCTGATCGAAGCGTCGCGCGCGGCGATCGTGCCGGAGATCGGCGTGCAGATCGCGGGGCTCAAGCGGTGCCGGCACGATCAGCGCGAATTCGCGGAACACGCACTGGCGCTCGCGAAGCGCATTGCTTCGATGATCCGCGACGCGCGCGCGGCCGTCGTCGAAACGGCGACGGAAGACGCCCGCGAGCAGGACGATGCCCTGACGCATTTCTCGCTGTGGGTCGATTTCGACGAGACGGGCATCGACCTGCCGGCGCTCGTGGAGACGGGCGACAGCGTCGTGCTGCATGGCGGCGACGCCGTCTACCGCGCGTACACCACGCGTTACGACCGCGAGCTCCGGCCGGCCGCGCAGATCCGTGCGGCACTGCTGCGCGAATATCGCGACCGGCTCGACGCGCAGGTCGCCGCGCAGCGGATCAACGTCACGCGGCTCGCGCGCGTGCTGCGCGCGGCGCTCGTCGTGCCGCAGGCCGACGGCTGGTCGTTCGGTGAGGAGCATGGCCACCTCGACGGCCGCCGGCTCGCGCAACTCGTCAGCTCGCCAGCCGAACGGCGGTTGTTCCGGCTCGAACGCGTGCGGCCGCATGCCGACTGCGCGCTCGCGTTCCTGATCGACTGCTCGGGGTCGATGAAGACGTGGATCGACGGCGTCGCGCTGATGGTCGATACGCTGGCCCGCGCGGGCGACGCCGCCGGTCTCGCAACCGAAGTGCTCGGCTTCACGACGCTCGCATGGAACGGCGGCCGCGCGCGGCAGGACTGGCTTGCGCGCGGCAAGCCAGGTCATCCGGGCCGGCTCAACGAAACCGGCCACCTGGTGTTCAAGGACGCGGACACGCGCTGGCGGCATGCACGCACGGGTATCGCTGCGCTGTTCAAGGCTGACCTGTTCCGTGAGGGTGTCGACGGCGAAGCGGTCGAATGGGCGTGTGCGCGCCTCGCGGCGCGGCCGGAGGCGCGCAGGATCCTCGTCGTGATTTCGGACGGCAGCCCGATGGACGGCGCGACGGCGCTCGCGAACGATCCGTTCTACCTCGACAACCACCTGAAGCAGGTGGTCGCGCGCCAGGAGGCAGCCGGCCGCGTCGAAGTTCTCGGGCTCGGCGTCGGGCTCGATCTCGGCCCGTACTACCGGCACCGGCTCGCGATCGATCTTGCGTCGGCGCCGGACATGAAGCGGCTCGTCGAAATCGCGTGCTGGATCGGTGCGCGGCGGTGAAACAGGCGACGACCTGCAAGGGGAACGAGGGGACGTGTACGTGTACGCGTCGCGGCTGAATGCCGGGCGCAGGGCCGTTCGATTCGGCACGCGTGCGGCGCCGCGCCGCGCGGCATCACACGCCGCGCAGCAGCGGCGGCAGCGACGTCGCGATCAGCCCGATGCCGATCGCCATCAGCACGCCGAACGCGAGCCGGCGCAACGCGACCGGCGACAGCGGCGGCGGGTAGTGGCGCGCGGCGACCGTCGTCAGCATCACGACCGGTGTCGCGATCGCGGCCAGCAACCAGATGTCGCGATCGAGCTGGCCTTCGCATGCGCTGTACAGCACGCGCGTGGCCGAGGTCGTCGTGAACAGCACGATCAGCGCGCAGCGGATCTGCACGAGCGTCAGCGGCTGCCGGTAGAACTGGAAGATCAGCGGCGGGCCCGATACACCGAACATCCCGCTCAGCAACCCGCCGAACAAGCCGCTGACGAAGAAGCTGCGGTTGTCCGAACGCTCCGTGAGCGGCGTCGGCCGCAGCGCCGCGCTCAGGCCGCCGTACAGCACGACCGCGCCGAGGATCAGTTGCAGCAGGTCGGCCGCCGAGCGGCTCAGGCATTCGAGCAGCAGCACGCCCGCGACGACCGACGGCAGGATGCCGAGCGTCGCCGCGCCCACCGCGCGCCAGTCGATATGATGCAGCCGGCCGGGCAGCGCGGTCGCGCCGTTCGCGAGCGACACGACGCTCATCAGCGTGGCGACGGTGGCGAGCGGCGCGAGCCCGAAGCCGCTCGTCGCGCCCATCACGATCATCCCGAGCCCGAAGCCGGTAACGGTCTGGAAATAGCTGCCGGCGCCGATCACCGCGATCAGGATCGCCAGTTTGTCGGCTGTCATGCGTGTGCGGCCTCGCCGGTCGCGGCACGCTGCGCGGCCGCCTGCGCCTGCACGGTGGTCGCCGCGATCACGTGATACACGTCGTCGGCGCTGCAGCCGCGCGACAGGTCGTTCGCGGGGCGGCGCAGCCCCTGCAGCAGCGGGCCGACGGCCTTCGCGCGGCCGATCCGCTCGGCGAGCTTGTAGCCGATGTTGCCGGCTTCGAGGCTCGGGAACACGAGCACGTTCGCGTGTCCGCCCACCTGCGAATGCGCGATCTTGCGCTCGGCGATTTCCGCGACGATCGCCGCGTCGAGCTGCACGTCGCCGTCGATCGCGAGGGCGGGCCGCCGTTCGCGCACCTGCGCGGTCGCCGCCGTCACCTTGTCGACGGCTGCGTGATGCGCGCTGCCGCTCGTCGAGAACGACAGCATCGCGACACGCGGTTCCTCGCCGAGCAGCGTATGCGCGCTGTCGGCGGCGGCCATCGCGATTTCGGCGAGCTGATTCGCATCCGGATCGACGACCAGCGCGCAGTCGGAGAAGATCAGTCCGCCCTTGATCGTGTGGAACGGCTCGCACAGCATCATCAGGAAGAAGCTCGACACGATCCGGAACGCCGGATCGACGCCGATCAGCTGGATCGCCGCACGCACGACGTCGGCCGTCGCATGCACGGCGCCCGCGACCGAGCCGTCCGCATCGCCGAGCCGCACCATCAGGTTCGCATGGCAGAGCGGGTCGAGCACCGCGTCGCGCGCGGCGTCGGCCGTCATGCCTTTGCTCTTGCGCAGCGCATGCAGCGCGTCGGCATAGGCATCGCGTTGCGCGGCGGTGGCCGGATCGACGAGCGTCATGCCGTCGAGATCGATTGCGTCGCGCGCAGCCGCAGCATGGATCGCCGCGCGGTTGCCGACGAGCACGATGCGGGCGATGCCGTCGCGCGTCGCGCGTGCGGCGGCGTGCAGCACGCGCGGATCGTCGGCTTCGCACAGCGCGATGCGCATCGGCTGGCGGCGCGCGGAGTCGAGAATGCGGTCGAGGGCTTTCAT
Organism: Burkholderia puraquae; assembly: GCF_002099195.1. Classification (GTDB taxonomy): domain Bacteria; phylum Pseudomonadota; class Gammaproteobacteria; order Burkholderiales; family Burkholderiaceae; genus Burkholderia; species Burkholderia puraquae. The sequence goes on from NZ_NBYX01000031.1 coordinate 70,000, forward strand.
CGTTCGCTCGGGTCAGGAAGAAAACGGCCGGATGCGGCGGCCCGCACGGGGCACGACGTCCAGCCGGAGGGCCGGCCGCGCGAGCGGGGCGCGCGACCGGCAACGGGGTGCGTCAGCGACGCGGCATCACACGTAGTCCTTGTACTTGTCGAGCATGCGAACCGGCTTCGACAGCGCGTCTCGACGGAACGGATCGCCGAGCTCGCGCGTGCACATGATCTCGATGATCGTCGTCTTGCCTTCGTTCATCTGCATGTCGATTGCGCGCTTGAGCGCCGGGCCCACCTCTTCGAGGCGGTCGACCGTGATCCCTTCGGCGCCCATCGCACGCGCGATCGCCGCGAAGCTCTGGTTGTCGAGTTCACCCGCGACGAAGCGGCGGTTGTAGAAGTCGACCTGGTTCTTCTTCTCCGCGCCCCACTGGCGGTTGTGGAACACGACGGCCGTCACCGGGATGTTGTGACGCACGCAGGTCATCGTTTCCATCAGGCTCATGCCCCACGCGCCGTCGCCCGCATACGACACGGCCGGGCGGTGCGGTGCCGCGACCTTCGCGCCGATGATCGTCGGGAACGCATAGCCGCAGTTGCCCCAGCTCATCGCCGCGAAGAAGCTGCGCGGCTTGTTGAAGCGCAGGTAGCTGTTCGCGACCGAGTTGATGTTGCCGATGTCGGTCGACACCATCACGTCCTCGGGCATCGCCTTCTCGAGCTCGCGCAGCACCTGGCGCGGATGCAGGTACTGGCCGCCGCTGAACGGCTTCTCGTGCTTCTGCTCTTCGATCATGTCGAGGCTGTATGCGTCGCGCTCGTGCGTCCAGTCGTCGAGTTCCTTTTCCCACGCGGCCTTCTCGGTCGCGATCTGGTCGGCGCGCTCGCCGCGCGAGCCGTCGCACGCGAGCGTGCGGCCTTCGAGGCGTTGCGTGAGCGCGATGGCGGCGGCCTTCGCGTCGCCGCAGATGCCGACCGAGATCTTCTTCACGAGGCCGAGCATCTTGTGGTCCGCGTCGATCTGGATGATCTTCGCGTCCTTCGGCCAGTAGTCCATCCCGTGCTGCGGCAGCGTGCCGAACGGCCCGAGGCGCGAGCCGAGCGCGATCACGACGTCCGCGCGCGACAGCAGTTTCATCGCGGCCTTCGAGCCCTGGTAGCCGAGCGGGCCGCACCAGAGTGGATGGTTCGCCGGGAACGAGTCGTTGTGCAGGTAGCTGTTGACGACCGGTGCGCCGAGCCGTTCGGCGAGCGCCTTGCATTCTTCGATCGCGTCGGCCATCACGACGCCGCCGCCCGAGATGATCACCGGGAATTTCGCCTGCGCGATCAGGGTGGCTGCGTCGTCCAGGCTCTGTTCGCCGCCGGCGCCGCGATCGAGCCGGCGCGGTTGCGGAATCTCGACCTTGACCTTGCCGTAGAAGTAGTCACGCGGGATGTTCAATTGCGTCGGGCCCATCTCGGCCTGTGCGCGGTCGAAGCAGCGCGCGGTGAATTCTGCCATCCGCGCCGGGTGCGTGACGTGGCCCTGGTACTTCGTGAATTCCTGGAACATCGGCAGCTGGTTCGCTTCCTGGAAGCCGCCGAGGCCGATCCCCATCGTGCCGGCTTCCGGCGTGACGATCACGACCGGGCTGTGCGCCCAGTACGCGGCCGCGATCGCCGTCACGCAGTTGCTGATGCCGGGGCCGTTCTGGCCGATCACGACGCCGTGGCGGCCCGACACGCGCGCATAGCCGTCGGCCATGTGGCCCGCGCCCTGTTCGTGCACGACCGGGATCAGCCGGATGCCGGCCGGCGCGAAGATGTCCATCGCATCCATGAACGCGGAGCCCATGATGCCGAACATGTCGGTCACGCCGTTGGCCGCAAGGGTCTCGACGAAGGCTTCGGACGGCGTCATGTCCTGCGGACCGCTGGCCGATGCACGCAGGGAAGTGGATTGTTCGCTCATGGGTTGTCTCCGATTGTTCAATTAACGGAACGTCTTGTTCCAGATGCTATTTGCCGGGGAAGGCGGGTCAAGTCATTCCGCCCGCTGTCGGGGAATGTGGAATGAAATGAAATGATTCGTTTCAAAATGCGCGTGGGGCGCGGTGGCCCGATTGGGGGCACACGGCGCGCTCAGGCCGGCTGCTTTGGCCGTTCCTTGCGGAATGCGCGCTTGACGGCGATCAGTCCGTCGCGGAATTCGAACAGGTCGCAGCCTTCGGCCTCGATGCGCCAGCCTTCCGCGTGCGTGCCCGTGAACACCCACTCGGAGACGCCGCGCTCGCCGGCGACGTAATGGCGGCCGTGGCCCCAGTGCGCGTCGGGGAAGGTCTTGAACACGGCTTCGAACGCGGCGCGTACCGCGTCGCGGCCGACGAAGCGCGTGCCGTGGAGGTCGGGGCCGCCGGCCGCGTCGAATATGCAGTCCTCGGTCATGAAGCCCATCAACGCATTGGCGTCGTGCCGGTTGAAGGCGTCGGAAAACGCCGCGAGCGTGGCGGCCGTGACGGGGGCGGTGAGCGTGTCTGCCATAACGTGTCTCCTGTCGAATGGTGGGCGGTGCGCAAGGCGCTGGCGCGCATGCGGCACGCGGTATCGACACGTTAGTGAGCGCTCGTTTTTGGCGGTAGCGCCAGTCGGGAGGTTTCGCTTGGGCCAGAGCCTAGTGCTTATCGCAGGGCGGCTGAGGATGGTCAGCTTCACGCTTTTTTATTATTTGTGGACTGCGTACGCCGATTCACAGGTATCGGTCATCATTCACGAGGCAAGCCATTTCTTGGACACGATGGCAGCAACCGACGAGCAGTACTACATCACACCGTTCCTTCCAGTATGGGGGCGATCGCATCCGGATTTGGCGATCGACAATGCCGAAAGCATCGCGGGGTACGTCGTAGATGGCGACTAACTTCCTGGCTGCTGCCGTGCTCGCGATGATCTTTGCACCGACAGCGCGGGCATGCGAAGGGCCGCAAAACCTTCCCGGTCGATATATCGACGTTCACTTTGAAAGCGATTCAAGCGAGATTCCCAGGACCGAGCTGGCACGGTTGTCAGTATGGTCGAGTGATATACGCAATCGCTTTCCGATTATCGACGTTGTCTGGCTTGTCGGGCTTTCAGAATCGACGGAACAGAACGCGCAGCAACTGGCGTACCGACGCGCTGAAAACGTCATGAATGCGCTCGATCAGTTCACGATCAAAGGGACCCGGAGTGCTTTTATCGGTCGAGTCTACCCGCCGGTTCCCGGGATCGATCAGAGCGGGCGGCGCGTGGAGGTCAATGTGGGGCCGGGATGCCCGGACCATGGTTGCCCAAACCTGAGCAATACTCCCGCAGGGCGTTGACGTCACCTATCATCCTGATGAGGCCCGCGATACCGCGGGCCTTTTTCATTTGTCGGGCTTCTGCACCCGCACACACTGCGCCAACGCCCGCACCCCCGGCTCGATCCGCTCAAGCGGAATCGCGGAAAACCCCATCCGGAAGCAGCGTCGCGCATCGCCTGCATCATTCATGAAGAACACGCCGCCAGGCTCGATCAGGATCCCGGCCGCCTGGGCATCCACCGCGAGCCGCGCCGCATCGAGCCACGGCGGCCCCTCGACCCAGCACGACGCGCCGCCCGTCACCTGCACATATCGCGCTTCCGGCAAATGCGCGTCGAGCGCCGCCATCAGTGCCTGCGAGCGTTCGCTGTACGCATGCGCGAGCCGGCGCAGCAACGCGTCGTGATGGCCGAGCGCGAGAAAGGTCGCGAATGCGCGCTGGATATATGCGACCGGGTGGCGCACCATCAGCCGTCGCAGCGCGCGCAATTCGCGGATCAGTTCGCGCGGCCCGACCACGTAGCCGAGCCGCAGCCCCGGTGCGAACGTCTTCGACAGGCTGCCGACGTAGATCACGCGGTCGGCCGTGTCGAGGCTCTTCAATGCCGGATGCGGCGTGCCGGAAAACGTGTTCTCGCTCTCGTAGTCGTCCTCGATGATCACGAAGTCATGCTGCTGCGCGCAATCGAGCAGCGCGCGGCGGCGTTCGACCGGCATCGTCGCGGTGGTCGGGCACTGGTGGCTCGGCGTCACGTACACGTAGTCGCAGCGCGACAGCGTGTCGCCGAGCGCGTCGGGCGCGATCCCGTGTCCGTCGACAGGTAGCGGCAGCAGCCGCGCGTTGCGGTTCTCGAAGATGTTGCGAGCGTCCGGATAGCCGGGGTTCTCGAAGCCGACCGTCGTGTGCTTGCCGCACAGCAGGTCCGCGATCAGGTACAGCGCCTGCTGGCAGCCGTTCGTGACGACGATCTCGTCGGGCATCGCGAACACGCCGCGCCGCGGCAGCACGCGCGTGCGGATCTGCTGGATCAGCGATTCGTCGTCGCGTTCGATCAGGTCGGGCGCCCAGTTGCGGATCTCCATCACCGACAGCGCCTTCAGGCAGCATTCGCGCCAGTCGTTGGTCGGAAACAGCGACTGGTCGAATTGCCCGTAGATGAACGGAAATTCGTAGTGCTGCCAGTTCGCGGGCTTCACGATGTTGCGCTGCCTCGACGGCGGATGCGCGATGCGCTTCTCCCAGGCGGGGCGGCCCGGCGTATCGCCGCCGCCGGGCTGCGCATCGGGCTTGGCCGCCGCGAAGCCGGGCAGGCCCTCGAGCATCTTCGGGTTCACGAAGTGCCCGCTGCGTTCGCGCGAGATCAGGTAGCCCTCTTCGACGAGCATCTGGTACGCGAGCACGACGGTGTTGCGCGCGACGCCGAGCTGGTCGGCGAGCTCGCGGCTCGACGGCAGCGCGGCATCGGGTGCGAGTTGGCCGTCGAGGATCGCGGCCACGAGCATCCGCCGGATCTGGTCCTGCAGGCTCGACGCCGACGACCGCCGGAACTGCTGGGCCCATAAGGCGGTCGGGGTACGACTCGGCATGTTTCCTCCTGTGATCGGTGCGGGAAACGCGAGGCGGTGCGCGTGGTGTGCGCGCGGCCTGCGAGGGGCGCGGTTTCGCGAGAATACGCGCGTCGCGCCGCGGATGTGGACTCAATGAAATGTGCCGTCTGGCACTACTGCGCGCCGACGTGGCAAGACGATACTCAAACCGTCGCGCCCGCACGATCCGGATAACTCCCCGGTACGCGGGCAAAGGAGGGCGTGCGCGCATCGTGTTCGCCTGTAGCGTGATGCAACGGAGAGGGACGCCATGCACGTCGTCGTGTTCAGGGATCGCTGCGAGCGCGTGATCCGCATCGAGTTCGACGACGCACGTGCGACGGCGGTCGCCTATCGCGACGACGAGGCGATCGGAGCACTCTGCATCGACGACGGTGGCGGTGCCGCGCGATCGCCGTCGCTCACGCGGCTGTACGTCGAACCTGCCTACCGGCGCAGCGGCATCGCGCATACGCTGCTGGCGTGCGCGTCGCGCGAATTCGGGCGGCCGATCCGCATCGACGCCGGCGCGCGCGAATGGCCCGATACGCCGGCATGGGCGACGCTGTGCCGCTGCCTCGAATACGAGGGGCTGGTTGTCGTTCGCTAGCGCGCGCTGCAGTCGCTGCGGTAACCGAAAGCGTGGCCACGATCACGCTGCACCAAGATGGAGACGACATGAGCACGGTCCTGAAGCCGATTCCCGCATCCGGCGTGCGGCACGAAGCGTTGCGCATCGACGGGCAGCGCGTGTGGCGCGACGCCGTGATCGACGTGCGCAACCCGTACGACGGTTCGCTGGTCGGCACCGTGCCGAAGGCGACGCTGGACGACGTGCGCTGCGCGTTCGCGGCCGCGCGTGCCTACCGGCCGACGCTCACGCGTCACGATCGCGCGGCGATCCTGCGTCGCGCGGCCGACATCGTGCGCTCGCGCACCGCCGAGATTGCAGCGCTGATCACGGCCGAGGCCGGCCTGTGCCTCAAGGATTCGACGTACGAGGCGGG
>NZ_NBYX01000032.1 GCF_002099195.1 Burkholderia puraquae
TGTCACGCCAGTGGCATCGCCGGGTAGCTATGTTCGGAAGAGATAACCGCTGAAAGCATCTAAGCGGGAAACTCGCCTTAAGATGAGATATCCCTGGGGACTAGATCCCCTTGAAGGGTCGTTCGAGACCAGGACGTTGATAGGTCAGGTGTGTAAGCGCAGTAATGCGTTCAGCTAACTGATACTAATTGCCCGTAAGGCTTGATCCTATAACAAGTCTGCCTTGTAGATCGGCGCCGTGCGAAAGCACCGGCCGCGATCCAAAGCGACAAGTTGGATTCTCGTGTGTGATACACACAACTCAAGATTACTGCTTCTTCCCAGATTGGTCGCGTTGCGAAGCAACGTGACAACCCTCTTTGCCTGATGACCATAGCGAGTCGGTCCCACCCCTTCCCATCCCGAACAGGACCGTGAAACGACTCTACGCCGATGATAGTGCGGATTCCCGTGTGAAAGTAGGTAATCGTCAGGCTCCCTCGAGGGGCAGGGTATCAATTCTCCACGATTGCCTTAACTGGATCCAAATAGCAATCGCATCCTATCGATATACAAATAGGAGCACTAATTATTTCGCCAATTCCTAGAAGGTCACCGTCGCTGCGGCTGAAACCATTTCAAGGATATCGAGAGAGGTGGCGGAACGAGTGCCTAGAGGCGGGTGGTGGTGAGGTTGCTAGCTGGTGGTCTTGCCATAGCGATCGAATGTTGCCCGGAGCGCACATTTTGAGATCGCACGAACGCGACTGTCTATGCTACATTGCTGCGGGTATTGATTTTGTTTCGAGGACGACGCGCAAATGATACCCGACGCATTGACAGCAAAGGAAGCCGCAGAGCGCATTGGCATATCAGAGCAACGTGTCCGTACCTTGCTACGCAACGGTGCCATAAATGGTCGCCAGGTCGGCAAGCAGTGGCTTACGACAGAAAGCGCGGTTTCGGCTTACCTGCAAGATGGCGGGGCAAAGCCGCCTGAAGATCGCAAACGTAAGTTAGGCCCCCTTCCTAGGCTGAAGGCGCTCTCATTTTTTTCTGGTGCGATGGGCCTGGATCTGGGCCTTGAGAAGGCAGGTATCCATGTTTTGCTTGCGTGTGAGGTCGATAAGACGTGCCGGCGTACGATTACGGCTAATCGACCGGATATTGCGTTGCTTGGCGATGTTTGGAAATACGATGCGCAACAGATACGTGAAGCTGCTGGGCTAGGCCCAGGTGATGACGTCGACGTCATGGTCGGTGGTCCCCCATGCCAGGCCTTTTCCACGGCAGGTGCACGACGCGGGTTTCACGATGAGCGCGGCAACGCGCTGTTGCGCTACATCGACCTTATTCTTGAGGTGCGTCCGCGATTTGCCGTGATCGAGAACGTTCGAGGATTGTTGTCTGCACCCATGGTACATACGCCCCATTCGGAGCGCGGTTCAGATTGGAGGCCGGATCCCGAGGAGTGCGCAGGGGGTGCCCTTATGCACGTCGTTAGCATGCTTCGCTCAGGTGGCTATGGAGTGTCGTTTAATCTCTATAACGCTGCAAACTTTGGGGTACCTCAGTCACGTGAGCGAGTAATTATCCTTTGTTCTCGGGATGGTGAGCGGCTGCCACATCTGGTTCCAACTCACTCAGAGAGTGGCGCATTTGGACTGCCGAAATGGCGGACATTGCGTGACGCGCTTGAGGGGGGGAACGTGACAGCTAGTGACCACGAAGAATTTCCGGAGGAGCGCCTGCGTTTTTATCGGATGCTTGGCCCCGGCCAGTACTGGAAGCACCTACCTAAGCATCTTCACCGCGAGGCACTTGGTGGATCCCTCGATTCCGGAGGTGGAAAGACGGGATTTCTGCGTCGTTTGGCTTGGGATAAACCGTCTTGTACGCTGGTAACGTCACCGACAATGCCCGCTACCGATATTTGCCATCCAACGGAAGACAGGCCGCTATCTGTGCAGGAGTATGCACGAATCCAGCAGTTCCCAGACGACTGGGTGTTTTGTGGTTCCCTTTCGGATCGCTATAAGCAAATCGGTAACGCTGTTCCGGTGGGACTAGGTGAGGCGGTGGGGCGCGCTATCCTTGACCATATCGACGGTCGTTCGAAGGCCCCGCCCATCGGATTTCGCTTCAGCCGTTATAAGGATACCGACGACGTTTCGTGGGAAATGCGAACGCGTACCGCCATGGATTTGGACAACATTTCGGAGGTGAGCGTTGAGCAATCTGCTATGCTGACGCAGCCTAAGCCTGCACGCCGGAAAAAGAAGAAACTAGAAGACCAACAACTTGCTCTTTTCTCGACAGAAATGGTGTGAAAATGGTACGAGGAAAAACGGCCTTCATTCTTATTGCATCCAAGGCTGAACTTCTTGATGGCGGAGTCATCCACGCGGAAGAATTGGCTCGCCGCAGATTGAACGCTGGCAAGTGGGGACTTTATATCAATACCCCGCATAAGGCAGAGATCAGACCGGGTGACGCACTTATCGTCTATCTCGCAGGTCCCGGAGGTCAGCGTTTTATTGCTGCAGCGGAGGCAGGCGAGGTCGATTTCAAGGATCGTAGCTATCAAGCCGATGGCGATGCTCTTACGAATCCGCCCGCTGCGGTACTGTCGCTTCATTCAACGGAATTTTTCCCGATACCATTGCCAATTGCCAGAGTAAAGGATCGGTTGGAATTTTTTCCAAAAAATAATCCTAAATGGGGGTGTGTGTTTCAGCGAGGGGTAAAGCGCATTTCTGTTGAAGATGCTATGCTAATACTTGAGGAGGCTGGATCGCTAAAAAAATATCTGACGGAATGGTTAGCCTAAACGGTTAATAAGGGCACGTCGTATTCGTGCTGCGACAGCGTCGGCGTCTCCAAGAGAATGTTCCCAGAAACTAAGTACACGCCAACTAAGACGCCGCAATTGGCGAGCTACTTTTGCATCTCGCTTTCTGTTGCGGGCGATTTTTTCTCGCCAATACTCGACATTGCTCCTAGGCTCTTTATAGCAACGTGGGCAGCCGTGCCAGAAGCATCCGTGAACGAATACAGCTACATGACCTACTGGAAATGCGAAATCTGGCGAGCCTGGAAGTTTCATATGGCGGCGCCAGCCTGATATTTTCTGGGAACGGAGAATTTTCACCATTCTCCGCTCGGTGGATATGTTATCTCGCCCGCGTATGGCGGACATGATTCGGGAGCGCTGTGGCGTTGTGGGCAAGTTGAAGGATCCCATGACGTATAACCTAGAATGCGCCCTTTTGTGTTTCCGTCAAGAAAAGTGCATCGAAGCGCCGAATATCAAGTAGGAACGATGATTTTGCATTTCTATCGGATGGATCCGTTCGGCGAGCATAATGATGTTCTGGAACACCATTATCTATCATAGCAGAAACCTCATGAAATGGAAGAGTGAAAATTCCACCGAGGTAATCTACTTGGATATCTCTGTATTGTGTTTGTGCCCAATCTATCCAAAAGTATATGGCAATTTCTGGATAGAGTGAGTTGTAGCGATCGTAATCCTTTCGGTTGAAGGTAACGGTAAAGCGCGGATCCATTCCGTAGCGTCCTGCTGTAAAGAATGGTGTATTCTGCGTTTTTAGATCGGCTAGAACTCCAGAAACTAATAAATCAGGTGCGGTATTGTCGTGGGATTTCTGTGGGTTGATTTCGGCATCGATGTTTAGTTTGTTGCGGCAGATTTGAACGAACTGATCTTCTAGTAATTGTCCGTGGATATACCACCACGCTCTATCTTCGGTGTCGTGCGATATTCTCGTGTTTCGGTGATTATTGATCATTGTCGATGCACCCGAAGATAGTTTTCGACGAATTTTTTGAATTCATCTTCATTAATAATTTTTCGGAATTCGGTGTCCGGAAATGCTCCCCAGTTTGTTCTTTCTACTCTAGAAAAACTTCGATGCCATTTCTCAATCGGTGTTCCGTTGCGTATTGCGGAGGACGATGAGTTTTCTGAATTGTCGCGATTTTTTACCTGGATAAGTCTTGGTTCGCCATTGACGTCGATCGATGGTTTAATAAAATCCACTGATTTTACAATTGATCCTGAGCACCACACCCAACCCTTCGGTTCTAGAACGGAAGCTAGATATCTCTCGAGGAGATGTCCGACCATATTTTCCGCGCCCATGGATAGAAGGTGCTCGTGCTTTATACGCTCGGCGTCATCTTGATTGATGTTGAAGTACGATACGAGTATGACCGATACCATTGCATCGGGAATGGTTTTAGGGGCCTGCGGAGTTCTCGGTCGTCGCTCATTTGAGAATACAGTCGCCAATCGACGAATATATTCGGGTGACCCAACTGGTGGAGCCTTGGCGCCCTTAAACACTATTGCCATGTCAGGCTGACTAATAAGAAACCTGATAACAGTTGCAAATTTTTCGGTGAGCGTGTAGTCATGCTGCTGCATCGCTTCGTGGGCGATGTCAAGCGTGTTTGCGACGAATGTCATTGTAATTCTCCTTCAGCGAACGAAACTTTAACGCAGAGCGTATGCCGCGTACACCCCCTTATTAAGAAGATTGTTGACACTGTAGATTTTTTTGCCAAAAAAAACCCAATTCCTCGAGATTGGAGAAATTGGGCTCTTTCTAAAAGATCTAAATAGCTTTTTTGGAATGCGTGGTAGACCGTATTGATTTTAAGGGGAGAGAATGATATGCGGATTAGGGTGGGTAGCCTACCAACCACGCATCCTTGGAGCTAGAGCGCGACGTGTAGAAAGACTCATATCGCGAGAAATCGCGCCTTATGGAATAAGGATTCTGAGCAGAGAGCGGACCCATAATCAGAGAAAGTGGACGCATAAATCGAGAAGAACCGTCCAGGCCACCTCGGACTTGTGCCTGAGCTTGTGACGGGACGGGTCCTATCCCACAAGCATCGCTCCCTCAGGTTCGTACAAGGTACCGCAAAAAACTGCGCGTCCGGCAAGGCAATTTAAGCGATTTGTGCTGGCGGACGAAGCCTCTCCTTGCACGCCGGCAGTCAAGAAATGTCCAAGTTTCGGAGACCGGCCTACAAACACGCCAAGCAAATCACGCTGGCCGATTAACGAAGCAGCTACTGAATAAGCCCCTCTCTATCTCGGCCCGCGCCGGTGCCGTCGGTGGCTGGTCGAGGCGCCGGCGTCCGCTCGTCGCAACCTGGCCTGGAGGGCACTCATGAAATCGCCACGCCTCTGTCTCGCCTGTGGCACCGCGTTCGTGCCGCTGCCGCACGTTCCCCGTCAGCGCTATTGCTCATCGGAATCCTGCCAGCGAGCCCGTCGACGTGACTGGCAGAACCACCGGCTCCGTATCGACAGCGACTATCGCGACAACCAGGCACGGGCGCAGGCCAGATGGTGCGCGGGGCACGGCTACTGGCGCGAATATCGAGCCTCGCATTCGGCGTATCGCGAGCGCAATAGCAGCATGCAGCAGACGCGCAACGAACGGCGGAATTTCAGGCCGATTGCAAAGATGGACGTGTCAGGGCGTCCGCAGTCCCTAGGCTCGGGCTTCTACGTCCTGTGCCACGCGGATGACGCCAACGTTGCAAAGATGGACGCGTGGACCGTCCATATAACCGTGCTGTCTGCGCCGACGGCGCCGCCGGTCTGATTGCAAAGAGATGACGTGTTACGCGTAGGCGTCCGGCCTGCTACCTTTGCCTTGTCACCGTTCGCTTTAGAGCGCCACGCCCCGATTTGAGGACGCGGCGTTCGCATTCGGGCTTCTCCCTGCGCATGGTGCCTGCTGCGTGTCTGTGTCTGAGTTGTGGAGCGGAGAATGTCATTCAACAGCGCAGGTGCACCAAGCGTAGCCAGCTCCCTGGCAGGACGGGCAGCTGAGTACGTCCGCATGTCCACGGAACACCAACAGTATTCGACTGAGAATCAGCGCGACCGGATTCGAGACTACGCAACCCGTCGCGGATTCGACATCGTGCGCACATATGCCGATGAAGGGAAAAGCGGTCTTCGAATCGACGGTCGCCAAGCACTTCAGAATCTCATTTCCGATGTGACGAATGGGAAGGCTGATTTCTGCATAATCCTCGTCTATGACGTGAGTCGTTGGGGCAGATTCCAGGATGCCGACGAGAGTGCGTACTACGAATACATTTGCCGCCGTGCGGGAATTCAGGTTGCGTACTGCGCCGAGCAGTTCGAGAACGACGGGTCGCCAGTCTCGACCATTGTGAAGGGGGTGAAGCGCGCAATGGCCGGCGAGTACAGCCGAGAACTGTCTGCGAAGGTGTTTGCCGGCCAGTGTCGTTTGATTGAAAAGGGTTTCCGGCAAGGAGGCCCAGCAGGCTATGGGTTGCGTCGAGTATTGGTCGACGAGCACGGTCTCATGAAAGCGGAGCTGCGTCGAGGCGAACATAAAAGCCTGCAGACGGACAGGGTTGTCCTGATGCCGGGGCCGGAAAGCGAGGTGCGAATCGTCAATTTAATCTATAACTGGTTTATCGACGAATCGCTCGACGAATACGAGATTGCAGCTCGCCTTAACGGTATGAATGTGCGCACTGACCTTGACCGCGAGTGGACGCGGGCGACGGTACGGGAGGTATTGACCAACGAAAAATACATTGGCAATAACGTATACAACCGAGTGTCATTCAAGCTGAAAAAGATGCGTGTGATGAACACCCCCGACATGTGGATTCGAAAGGAGGGAGCATTTCAGGCACTTGTTCCGAGCGAAACCTTCTATACCGCTCAGGGCATCATGAGAGCGAGAGCACGTCACTACTCAAATGAGGAGTTAATTGAGCGATTGCGCAACCTGTACCGTGCCCGCGGATTCCTGTCTGGCGTGGTGATTGACGAAACAGACGGCATGCCTTCTACGTCGGTCTATGTTTATCGCTTTGGCAGTTTAATCCGTGCCTATCAGACTGTCGGTTTCACTCCTGGTCGAGACTATCGTTACATTGAGACCAATCGCTTCTTGCGACAATTGCATCCAGAAATTGTCGCGCAGACGGAGAAGAAAATAGCCGATTTGGGCGGCACGATGATACGCGACACCGCAACCGACCTACTGACAGTGAACGACGAGTTCACAGCGTGTATTGTGCTCGCACGGTGCCAGGCGCATGGCAATGGCCGAAATCATTGGAAGGTGCGCTTCGATACGAGTCTTCTGCCGGACATCACCGTTGCGGTTCGGCTCGACCAGGCGAACGCATCGACGCTCGACTACTACCTGTTGCCGCGTCTCGATTTTGTGCAACCGCGTATTCATCTCGCCGACCAAAATCCAATCGAGTTCGAGAGCTATCGCTTTGACACGTTGGACTACTTGTATGGAATGGCCGAGCGCGCTCGTCTCAGGAGAGTAGCGTGAACTCGCGACAGCAGCCTGGAGAAATTCGGATGATTCCGGTCTCTCAGATTGAAGTCATTAATCCGAGAGAGCGCAATGGTCGGGTCTTCAACGAAATCGTCGACAATATCAAGACCATCGGCCTGAAGAAACCTATCCTGGTCACTCCGCGAGTGACGGCTACGGGCATAGAAAAATACCTGCTTGTATGTGGCGAGGGGCGATTGAAGGCATTTCGCACGCTAGGGGAAGCGACTATTCCCGCACTCGTGGTGCATGTGAGCGACGAGGATGCGTACGTAATGAGTCTGACGGAAAACATCGCGCGCAGACAATGTCGGCCCATCGAGCGGCTTGCCGGCATTCGGCTACTGCAGGAGCAGGGTTATGCGCCGAAAGTCATTGCCGAAAAAACGGGTCTTACATCGACCTACGTTCACGGCATCCTCACGCTATTGCACCAGGGAGAAGAGCGACTTGTCGTTGCAGTGGAGAAAGGCCTCGTTCCCCTCAATGCGGCTCTCATGATTGTTGGTGCCGGCGACGACGACGCTGAAATACAGGCAGCGCTCCAAGAGGCCTATGAGTCGGGAAAATTGCGGGGCAAGCAACTGATGAGTGCTCGCCGCGTCATCGAGCGCAGAAAAGCACTCGGAAAGAGCACCGCGCACAATATGTCGAGCAAGTCCGCCGCCGTCACGACGTCGAGCCTCGTGCGGACGTATGAACGCGAGGTCGAGCGTCAGAAGTCGATGGTGAGAAAAGCGGAGTTCGCGCAGCAACGGTTGTTATTTGTGGTCGGCGCATTGCGGCAACTGTTTGCCGACGAGAACTTCGTTAACCTGTTGCGCGCGGAGGGACTGGCAAGTCTGCCGAAGTATCTTGCCGAACGCGTCTGGCCAAGCGGGAGTGCCACATGACAGGCGTAATTCTTGGGTTCATCCCCGAGCCATTGTCGCTGCCGGTCACCGGCATCTTGCCTTCGCGCAGAGTACCGACACCCGTGGTTGAATCGCGAAAATTCAAGCAGATAAAAGCCTCCATTGAGGAGGTGGGCCTTATCGAACCGCTCTCGGTAACGCCGGTGAACCAGTCGTCGGGGCAGCACATCCTGCTAGACGGGCATCTACGTTTGCGTGCTATCCAGGAGTTGGGCCACGAGCAGGTTGCTTGTCTTGTCGCGACCGACGACGAGAGCTACACCTATAACAATCGTGTCAACCGCCTCTCCACAGTGCAGGAGCATCACATGATTCGGCGAGTGATTGACCGAGGCGTATCACCCGAACGATTGGCGAAGGCTCTTTCCGTCAATGTGTCGCAGATAGTGAAGAAGATGTCATTGCTCGACGGCATTTGTCCGGAAGCGGCTGAGCTTCTGGGAGACCGGCAATTCTCGCCAGAGCTTGTCCGTGCGCTTCGCAAAATGAAACCTACGCGGCAGGTCGAATGCGTTGAACTGATGGTGGCTGCGAACAACGTGTCGGTCGCCTACGCAGAGGCATTGTTGGTGGCAACGCCTGCAGCGCGTCTTGTGGGTGAAAAGAAGCCACGAAAACTCAACGGTGTTAGCCCGGAGCAGATGGCCAGAATGGAGCGAGAGATGAGCAATCTGCAGGCACAGTACAAGCTCGTGGAACAGACATACGGCCAGGACGTGTTGAATTTGGTGCTCGCAAAGGGATATCTGGCCAAGCTCCTCGAAAACGAATCTGCTCGGCAATACGTTGCGCAACACCATCCTGACTTGATGGTGGAGTTCGAATCTATTATTGCAACCATTTCTCTCGACCAGCAGCAAGTCAACGCGGTCCTCTAGTCAAACAGGGACCATCAGCTCAAGGCGACAACTTTCGGCCCTTTTGCAAGACACAAACTGCTTTCGCCTCACGACTTCAGATGAAACCTGCGGTCGGCGGCAGTTACGGGATAGAATTCTCCCAGCAGTCGGTCTCGTGGGTCGAACTTCGGACTTGTACCAATCGGGGAAACGAGTACGTGCGTTCTAAATTGTTCTTTTTTTATTGACCTGACCATTCCGAATAAGACCTGCTTTGTAGGCGAGTCACGGTGATAGTGGATACTCCGACTCGTGCTGCTCAGGCAGAACCATGGGTCATATGGAAATTCCACTAACACATCTCTCGTCTGTGCCCTTGCCATCATCATTGATTCTTCGTTTCCCTCGGACTCTTTGTCTGGGGTGTAGAAGAAGTCTAGCTTTACAGATATAAAATCTCCATTCGTGACCAATTCCGTCAAAAGCTTGGGTTCGTTCAGATAAGGCGTGATATCTAGGACCGCCCTATTTCGTGCCAGCAATTCAATCAGTTGAGTGATGTAGGCGGCGAGGTAGATTTGCTTGTCGCCACTTACAAAGTACCCTCCGTTGTCGCGGGGCGCCTGCCAGTTCTCGTCGACGAAATGTCCATGTTCATTCAGAATTCCAAGTTCGGTCAATCTCTCGCGCGCCAGACCCGTCGGAAAATCGGGGAATTCAAGCGTGCTTTGCAGAACACGACGAAAGTTTACCCAGTCCCAGCGTGCTTCATAAATCCGCCTGGCCGCAGACTCGAGAATCCACCGCTCAATGGATTCGCAAGATTTCTCCCATTTCTTTTTGTAATTTATTATGCGCTCAGGCGTCAAATTCTGCTCCAACTCAAAGTTGGCGTGAGCTTTTGAGTGGTGTGCCGTGCACAATGCGGCAAGATTGGAGATATCATGGTTTTTGGAAATGCTATATTTTTTGATGTGATGAATCACGACCCCAAGTCCCCGCTTTCTGCAAACGCAACATAGCTCGAGATTGCTCGCGAGCACCTGCCGTAGTGTTTTTTCTGGTACAGGTGTTCGTCGCTTATTCAATGACGAGATGACCGATTCGGGCAAGCCCAACTGCATGAGCTTCGATGCGGACAAATTCCGTAAATCTTCTATCGAGTACCTAACCGATAGATTTGCGGCAACTCGAGTGTCACATCCTATGCCAACAAGATAATAAAATGTTGCGTTGGGGGCGTGCAAAGTAGAAGTAATTTCCATATTGCTCGATAGATTTATTGGAGCAACATTAATCGGTGAATTAAAATAATCGATGTCGTTGCGAATCTTGGATGTGTACCCGATTTTCACATAAGTTTCTGGGTAATGCGCGGAAAAACAATCTGATGTCAGGCGCTATCATGTCGCTTGTGACGGCGGCTTTCGCCGAGGTTTACTAGCGCGCTGTCTCGGAATCGCATGCCTGGTCATCATCACAGGATTGATAGTTGGGATGGGGGCAATCAGCTCGAGCCAGGACTCGCGGCCCAAGGTGCGTACGACCTCGATAAGCGTATGCAAGGACGAACCGTTTCCGCTCTCGAGATTCCGGAGCGAACGTACGCTGATGCCTGCTCGTGCCGCCAGCGTCGCTTGGTCAAGATTTCGATGAAGGCGCAGCGTTCTCAAGCTATCGCCCAACTCGATTTCCCACTCCTGGACCGTTCGGATGCGCATCGTTGATTTCCCACGTGAATTGTCGCGTCAACCATGCGTCAAATTATAGGCAATATTTTGCCGATTGAACTGGAAATCTTCAGTTAATGGGCAAGATATTGCCTTTTGTGGTGAGCCAATTAACCGAGGCCAGATGGACACAGCCTGCGCTGATTGCTCCTCTCCGGAACGTCCGTTCGTCGGAGCCCGGATGCAAGTGCGGAAGTCATGCGTCTACTCGGGGCGCTGAACGGCACGGGATGAGCACCTGCGCTCCGTATATCGCCCGCGAGCGTCATGTTGGACCGTTCATAAAAACCAATTCACGCTATAAAGACTTCGTTTTCGATAAGAAGTTTTTATGTGACGTGTTCCTGGGGGGCGGCCCTCGGAGACCCCTATACCGTTCTGCATTGCATTCGCGCTTGCCCGCCGAGTCATCGAGCCGCCGGGCAGGAGTGCCGCCCAACCCGCCTGGTTGGCTTCGGCCGCACGATGCAATGCCGCTTGCGTGAACGGGGGAATCCACCGGCAGCGCGCAGGGGAAAGCCGAGACTGCGGGGATAGCGTCTGAGATATCGGCAACGGGATGGCGAAGCTAGCGTCCCGGAGGGCGCGTATAGGCTGGCGGGCGAGGCGGCTCCATACCGGTGACAATGTGGGTGGAGAGGTCGAGTGGAAGGTTCTCCCGGGCATTGGTGCCGTAGGGAGGGCTGGGCTCAGCCTCACCACCCAGCGACTCAGACCCACGGATATGCTCAAGGCTGAGCCGCTTTGGGATAGTCGCAATCGTTGTGAAACGAGCGGCAGCCGCTACCTGCTGTGTTGCCGATGTGACGCAGGTAGACCGCAAAAGACTACCTTCATCGTCTATCAGAGCAGGTAGCGCCCCTCAGCCGATGATTTTGTCCCATGCCCTATCAACTGCAGATGCCTTTCGCTGGCAGCACGTTCTTCAGGGCAAGTCATCACCGTATCGAGCGCGTCCTGCATTGCTCTCGCAGTCGGCCCCACTGCCGACCGCCCTCGTCTGCACTTCATCGGTGCTGAGGTGCGGCCCAGAGTCCGGGCAATGCTGCTGCCGAAACCCCTAGGTCGACATCGAGCGGGTAGTGCCGAAGCAACCGTACAGCGATTGCTTGAACTGCACTACGGCTAGCGAGGTCGTCGCAAGAGGCAAGCAGCTTCAGGAGCTCGCGCGTCTCAATGACGGCTTTCGTACGTTCATACGGGGTCGTCATCATCACCTCCATCAAGCAGGCGTTCAGTGACGTCGGTGTATGACGTCACCTCGTTCAGTTCGCACCATCTTTTCCAGATGTACTCGCCATCGAGCGACCAGCCTTTCTTGCCGACCAGTTCGTAAACGCGTCCCGATTGAGTCACCCCCTGCAAACTGACCCGGTCGAACGTCAAAATCTGAGAGCTGACTCGTCCCGACGAGTCCAGCATATCCACGCCAACAAAATGTCGGCTCCCATTCTGCGTTTCGAATATGCACCATCGAGATAACGAAATCTTCGGCAGTTCGGACGCGGGGCGTGGTTTCCAGATGGGCATCGCAGTCTCCTAGTGGTGGAAAGTCACATCCTTCTGCTCAGTCACTTGGACCGGGCTGCACTACGTGAGAGTCGAACCACGTCCCGAACGGCGCTTACATCGCCGCTTGAAGCACACTGTCGGTTCGACGTATCGCTTTCTTATTGCGCCAACGATGCAGGAACAAACAGGTCGTGCCCAGCTCTTGCTCCGATAACGGCTAACTGGCCGAGGTCAGCGATACAAATCAGGGCGCCCCGCATTGCGCCATCAGGAAGCCGTTTCGCACCGACCAGTTCGACGCGGGGCAGCAGGCGCGACAACGCCGACGACGTCGTACCCATGGCACGCGCCAGGTCCGCCAGCGGGACGTAGGTCTGCCTGAACGCCAGCAACTGGTGCGGTAGCACGACGTGGCAAGGTTGGCCGCGTCGTTGAATCGACACGGACGCGAGTAATCCTTCGTCCACCCAATGCTGAATGGACTCCCATTTCCAGCCGGTCGCTTTCGCGAGCTGCTGAATCGACATGCCGGATTCGAGCAGCGGCGTACCGAAATACTGCGACACGTCAGCCATCAAGAAGGACAATTCGCCCAGTGTCGGAGCGTGCTTGATGGCTTTCACGTTGCCGTTTGCGATGGCCTGCATCAGCGATTCGATAGCCCGCTGGTCACCCATACGTCGGCTGGTCATTTCCGCCCACGTGAGCGTCGAATCATCGGCAATGGCAGCAGGTTCGACCCGCTGGTCGACCCGCTCGTACAAATCCAGTATGGATTGGTGCTCGACCGGGCCGCCCTTCATCAGGTCTTCCCGCCAGCGGACGTCTGACCGGATTACACCCGCTGCTTTCATGCGTTTGAGTACGGCAGGTGGAACGCCCGCGACTTCACAGGCGTCCCTATCGGAAATCCATTCAGCGCGTTGTTGTTGGATGCGTTCGACTTCAGCGCACGGAATTTCGAATAACTGACCACGCGTGCCGGTGCGCCGTGCACGGTGCTCGCACTCGCCGGCAAGAATGGAGCCATGGAGGCGTGAAACGCTGACGCCGATGGCCTTTGCGGCGTCCGGCGCACGCATGTATCCAGTCGCATCCTCGGCTATTGCCTTGGCCGAATCCAGGCCCAAGACGCAATCGGACTTCTGGGCCGCGACATCGATGATGATTTGCAACAGGGGCTCGAGCTTCGTGCCCTGGCATACCTTGCGCAAATTTACGTACCAGTCGCCCAGCAATGTGTTCAGCGTGCGTGCGTCCTTGCGGCCGGCGGCAATGCGTTGCTCGACGTGATGCCGGAAACCGGTTGGCCAGTCGGCTAGCAAGGATTCGAGCGGCGAGAGATATTCGACCGCCTCCGTGACGAATTTCGGTAATGCCGCGCTGCGCGGCAACCCAGGGTGCGTCGGGGCCGCATGTTGACAGAGTGTACGGATAACCTTCACCAGCACATTGATGTCCACGTCGTGCAGAGAGGGTTTCGCGCTGCCAGCCTGCTGCCCGTTGCTCGCAATCAGCGTCGATAGCCACTGCTGCGCCGGGCTTGCCGGCACACGCGGCATGCTGCTCAAGTCATGACCGCACGAGCACAATCCAATGTAGAGCCGCTCCGGTGAAAGGTGCGTGCCGCACGCGTTGCACTGGTCGACCAGCAGAATTTTATGTTGCGGACATGCTGTGACATAGGCGTGTTCCCAGTGGTGTCGTAGGTAAGGCGATTCAGCCAGACACGCCGGACACACAGCATCAGATTGCGCACGGTGCAGACGTCCCCAATCCCGGCAGAGATGTTCCTGATGTCTGGTGCGTTCGGCCCATGCCGGTTCCAGGCCGAGGTTACGCGCTACATCGTCCGTACGTGTGAGCAAGGCGCGGCGATTGCGCTCGACGCCCGCCGAACTCGCGAGGTCGCGCCAATTGAAAAGCGCATTGTCTGCGGCAAGGCGTCGGTAGTAGCCCATCCCCGACTCGTCGTCCCGGGGAGCGTAGGTGAGAACGAGGCTCATTGTTTGTCTCCTGATTTTTTCCGAACTGGTATGGACGCTGCATTACTGGTCAGGACTTGAACGTATGCCTGTTTCAACGCAGCTGGCTCCACGCCTGCGTCATCGATGCCAGAATCCTGGAATGCCCGTCTGTGCGGTGACCCTGCGTGACTGACCTCTTCAAGCGCCTTTTGGCAGTCGACGTATGTAATGGCGCGCGGTGCCTCGTGTGCCATCAAGCTCGCCAGCTCACGCATGAAGTCAGCGAGGACCCCAACTAGGCCGCCGGTGAGCAAATAGCTTTGCTGCGTCAACACGCGGGCGGGCACGTCAATGGGATAGCCAGCCGCAGCGAACAGGCGCGCGTAATTCACGACACATGAGATGTAGGCAGCCATTTGGTCAGCAATGCTCGCGTCGTACGGTAGAAAATTGCGAGCAGGGCAAGCGCGGCGACGCAGCTGCTCGTTTGCTAAAAAAAGTTTCTCGAGCCGCGGAATGCCGAAGAGAATCAGCGTCATGCCGAGCGTGTCTGTTAGGGTCTTGAGCCAATCGCTAGCGGCGCGCGGAGGCACCCTAGACCCTTCATCAACGAGGTGCGATATCTCATCAAAAATCACGATACGTGTGCCGGCCAGGCGAAGCTGCGTCACCATCAAGTCGAACATCGCACCCGCTGTCATGCTGCCAGGAACCAGGATGCCCAACGCACGCAGCACACTTTTAGGAAGCAGCTTGGCCGTTGCGGATTGGGGTACCTTGACAACCAGCACGGGCACATGGCGCCGCCCATCGATACGAGTTTCAGGATAGTCACGAGACAGTTTGGCGATGAGCGAAGACTTGCCCACACCGCTCGGACCAGGAACACGAACGACTTTGGGTGCGAAGCCATTAAGCGCGTCGTCGATTCGTCGTTTGAGCGCAGTGAGATGCTCCACGAACATAGGATGAGCGAGTTCGCAGGCCTCAATGTCCCTGCGCAGTTGTTGGGCTGGCGTCACAGCAGTTTTTCTCCGGTGTTTCTGTTCACGATGTCCATCACGGGTGCGTCTTCGTACGAGATGGCATCAAACTGAAGGTCTTCCGCCGGCAGCGACGGATTGGTCGAAGGTGATGGCCCGAACGGCGCTGCCGCAGATAGCGGTCGGCCGATGGCTCGCTGGACCGCTGTTCCTTCTTTTGCGCGCCGCACGGTTTCTTGATTTTCTTCGCGCTTACCGCGGCTTCTTCGCTTTTTGGCTGTCCCGTTTTGGGTGACGGCCTCGTCCATGTCGCGCTGGAATTGCACCTTTTCGTCCGGAACTGTCCAGTCATCCATGCCCGCATCGAATCGGGCTTTGGCCTCCGAAAAAGTCCATGCCGGGGTGTCCGGGCGAACGTGTTCGTGCGTCAGCGTGACGAGCGGAAGGTCATCTCCCTCGTACACGTACGCCTGGCGGAAATCGTCCGGGTTGTAGACTATGTGGAGCTGCGCACGGTCGCCGTACCTGGCTAACAAATACGACATGGCTTCACCGCGGTACCTGAATCCATGTTCAAGCGTGATTCCCGTCTTGGCGCTCAAGACGCACTTCTTATGTTCGAACAGTGCCGCCATCCATTCACGACGTGGCGGCGGCATGGTGATGGGGTGGCCCATTTCTTCGGTCTGGTAAGTCAGGCGCTCATGGGGCGTCTTTCCCTTGACCGAGTCGACCAGCAGTTCGTCCCAACGCAGCCGGTCGAGTGGGCTGTTGACCCAATCCTCATAGAGCCACCTGACAATCCACTTCTCGAGTGCTTCGACGCTCATCAACTCGTCGCCCAGCGCCTCTGGGTCACGCATGCCGTCCTTTCCTTCGAAGCGCGTGCAGCCGGGGAGAAGCTGTAATGCCTCCTTGAGCGCTCTGTTCAGGCGCTCGATGAATGGCTTGCCTTGAGCCTCCTTCGCCTTGCAGTGTTTGACGTCCATCCCCAGTCGCTCAAGGCCGACAATTCGTCCGCCTTTGGTTTCCGGGCCGTTATCAAAAATGACTTGTGCGGGCGTGCCATAAATATTCAGCGCATGAGCGATGCCAAATTCCTGGAAGCGGGCCGCCTTGGCAGGCGTCAGGTACATTTCGAGGCATAACAGCGAATCCATCTCGCGCGGCGAACCAATGACAAGGTGCCATCCCACCGGATATCCAGTGCAGACATCAATTGCGAGCACCAGATAAGTGGTTCGGGCAATGCCATGGGGGGTGCGCACAACGAATGGCAGATGGAGGGCATCCTGCTCAATGCGGGCGAACGGGAACGCTGCCCGTATACGCTTCTTCGCGAACGACTTGCCGGCGACCCGATTGAGCGGGTCCATCCGGTCGTATTGAGCATCGACGGTCAAGCCGCGAATTGCGGCGCACACGAACTTGCGGCTGATGGCGTGCTTAGCCACATGCAGGCCTCGACGACGACCTTCACGATTGACGTATCTTGTCACGTCGAGAACCGTCCACTTGGAATCGGTGACCAGGAATTCGTTCTGGATGACCTCTTCGACGAATTCGATAAGGTCCTTCGAATACCTCGCCGTCGCATTGCCCTTGTTCTTGTCCCCCTTGAGGACCGGAAGGCCGAGCAGTTGATTGCAGTGAGCTCGGTACAAGGTTGCGCGCGAAGGAAACGAGCGAACGGGCTTGTCACCGTTTTCCATCAGATAAGCTTCGCGGGCCAGCGGAATCGCTGCGTTAAACGACAAGCCGCGTTGGTCACGGATGGCATCAATACGCCGCAGTGTGTCGTTCAGCAGGCAGACCTTGCCGTGCAATTCCGGATTGTCGTACTGGGCGGCAATGCTGACGCGTGGCATTCCCTTTCGATGCAGGACCAGCCTGCCTTCCGAAATCTGTGCGCGGATGTCATCGTATTTGACGTAGAGGGCTTCACTTTTCTCGACATCGAATAGCTGGATGGCGCCGGCGTGGAGGCGACCATCTATCACCTCGAAGTAGCTGTCCGTTTTCCCGGGAAGCGCCAACTTGTCTCCGGCACGCAGGTCGGACATCATGACCGCAGCTCCTCAATCAAATAGAGGTGGCTCAGGTCACCATATGCGGCCGACAGTTCGAGCGTCGCGCAGATGTGGTGATGCGCGAGGTCTGCTTGCAGTACACCGACAGCGAGCAATGACGGAATCAGGCCCGTCGGAATCTCGAGGTCGGCGCACAGTGCACGCTGCAGCGCCGGACCGGATTCGCAATAGCGTTCGACCCGGTCAATGATGTCCGCCGTCAGGTGTTCGTGGGCCCGAGCTATCGCCGGCTTCAACAGTTGGGCGTTGACAACGGCCGGGTGCCACTCATCCGCGGGCACGACCACCGTGGAGAGCGGATAGCAGTACGCCTCCATGATTTCCCGGGCTCGCTCGACCTTGGCCCAGTACCGCTCATCGCCCTCGAAGCCCTGCAGTTTGACCTCGTATGCACGCTGCAGGCCGTCGGCCTGAACAGTGGCGAAGTCAGGCGTGTACTCGACCTCCCCGGCGCGACCGCTGCGCATCTTGCGTGCTTCGGATAGTTCCTCACGCGTAAACAGCAACCGTTCACCGACCAGGTCGACGGTGAACGGTTGCTGTCTGAAAGAGCGCACGCGCGGGTCAATGCACAGCATGTGCGCTACCAGACGTTCCGCGTCGGATTCGACGGTGATGTGGCCGTCGGCCTTCTCGGCATAGGTGCCGATTCGGGCCTTGCCATACGCACGGGCCGTAAGTCGGACGCCGGCGTTCGCAGCACTCCGGCGACTACGGACGCCATAGGACGGTGCGCTCCTCATTTCGCATCTCCGGCCGGCGCGCGCAATCGGCTGCTGGCCTGGCTGGTCGTGCGGGATGCCGCTGCGGTCCGTCGGGCCGGTGAGTTGGGGTGTAAAGATTTTGTCAGCATTCTGTCCTCGCAAAAATGGCTTGCTAAGGACGTGTAGCGCTGCCGGTTTTGAATCGGTCGTATACGACCGAAATTTGCCGTGACAAAATTCCAGTCCGAGAAAAACAGAGGCGCGAGAAACGTCGAGAGGGAACGATGGAAGAACTGCCGCACAACCGTGTCCGGGCGCCGGGTCAGCCCTACGAGCAGTGGGAAGAAGAAGCGAAGGGGCTGATAGAAGAGCGGATGGTGCGGTGCAAAATCAGCTATAAACAGCTTTCGCGGATGCTCGAAGAGTTGGGAATCGAGGAGTCGCCCGACCAGATAAACCGCAAGGTGAATCGCAAGCGGTTCTCGGCGGCATTCCTGCTCGCCTGCTTGCGCGCCATGGATGGGGAGACTATTTCGCTCAAAAAGGAACTGAGTAATGCGAAGGCGAAGTAGGCGATAGGCCGCCCACTTCGACGGATTAGTCCATAGCCAGACCTGTTTCATCGCCGGCTCCCGTGTCGTACCCTCTCATAAATAGGGGGCCTGACCGTGCGGGCGGTCGATAGACGAATACAGGCTCGTTCTTGGTACTACGCGCCGGCGTTGCACCGGCGTGGGTTTACCACGGTAGGCAATGGTCAGGGGATTTTCAAGCCGGTTGGACTCCCGAGCTGGCGGTGATATCAATAGTTCCCTGGCGGGTAGGGGCAGAGGATGAGTCTGTGGACTTCGCGACCAGGGTTCCATGCGCGTCAGCGTGACATGAGTCCGGGCTCGCCGGCACAGCCTCACCAAGGACAAGGCCCGGCGTGAGTCCGCATCTGGACGCCTCAACGCGCAGCGCTCAAGCCCGTCGGCGAGCCTATGCGGCGTTCACGGTAAAATCGCCGTCGATTTTTTGAGGAACACACCGGCTTATTGTCCTGGATGTGGCCCCTAACTATGAACGGACAATCCTGTACTGATGCTTGACGACATAAAAAAAGCCCTCTGGGCTACCGCCGACAAATTGCGCGCCAATATCGACGCCGCCGAGTACAAGCACATCGTGCTGGGTCTCATCTTTGTCAAGTACATCTCGGATACCTTTGCGGCACGACGGGCCGAGCTGACCCGGCGCTTTACTGACGAGACCGACGAATATTTCCTGCACGATAGCGACGATGAGATGCTCGCTGAGGAACTCGAAGACCGTGACTACTACCGCGAGGTGAATGTCTTCTGGGTGCCCGAAACCGCGCGTTGGGAAAGCCTGCGCGGCGCGGCCAAGCAGCCCGACATAGGCAAGCGCATCGACGAGGCGCTGGCCGAAATCGAGGCGGAGAACCCCAAGCTCAAGGGTATCCTCGACAAGCGTTACGCACGGGCGCATTTGCCGGATGGCAAGCTTGGCGAATTGGTCGACCTTGTTTCCACTATCGGCTTCGGCGATGAGGCGGGCCAAGCTCGCGATGTGCTTGGACAGGTCTACGAATACTTTCTCGGTCAGTTCGCCAGTGCAGAGGGCAAGAAAGGTGGCCAGTTCTACACGCCTGCCTCCATTGTCAAGACGCTGGTCGCGGTCATGGCGCCACATCACGGAAAAGTCTATGACCCGTGCTGCGGCTCTGGTGGCATGTTCGTACAATCCGAAAAGTTCATCGAAGCCCACGGTGGAAAGCTTGGGGATGTGTCCATCTACGGGCAGGAATCCAACCCCACTACCTGGCGGCTGGCGGCGATGAACCTCGCCATTCGGGGTATCGACTACAACCTCGGGCGCGAACCGGCCGACACCTTCGTGCGCAACCAGCATCCGGACCTGCGTGCCGATTTCGTGCTGGCCAATCCGCCCTTCAACGTGAGCGACTGGTGGCACGGCAGTTTGGAGGGTGACCCGCGTTGGATTTATGGGACACCGCCGCAGGGCAACGCAAACTACGCCTGGCTCCAGCACATGCTGTATCACCTTAAGTCCAATGGCCGCGCGGGTATCGTGTTGGCCAATGGCTCGATGAGTTCCAGCCAGAACTCCGAGGGCGACATTCGCCGCGCCATGGTCGACGCCGACGTTGTCGAAGTTATGGTGGCTCTGCCGGGCCAGCTTTTCTTCAACACGCAGATTCCAGCCTGCCTGTGGTTCCTTGCCAAACAAAAGTCCAGCCGCCAAGGAGAAGTGCTGTTCATCGACGCCCGCAAGCTCGGCAGCATGATTAGCCGTGTGCAGGCGGAACTGACCGACGAGACTATTGAGCGCATCGCAAATACTGTCGCCGCCTGGCGTGGCGAGGCGACTGATGGCGTCGGCGAATACTCGGACGTTCCCGGCTACTGCCGGACCGTGAGTCTCGCCGAGATTGCAGAGCACGGTCATGTGCTGACACCGGGTCGCTATGTCGGCGCCGAGGAAGTCGAGGACGACGACGAAGCCTTTGCCGAGAAAATGCAGAAGCTCACGGAAAAGCTGGGTGAGCAGATGGCGAAGGGCGCGGAACTGGACCAGTTGATTCGGCAGAAGTTGGGGGGGCTGGGGTATGAGTTCTGAGTCGTTGCGCAGCCTAAGTCATTACATAACCTTGATACGGGGGACGACGTACAAAGGCAATCTCGTAGGTGCGCCAGGCCCAGCATTGCTAGGACTGGGAGCAATTGAGCCTGGTGGTGGGTTTCGCGAAACGGATTTCAAGACCTACGGCGGTGAGTGTCCTGAGAAGCTAATGCTATTTCCCGGCGATTTATTCGCCGCGCTAAAGGGGGCTACCAAGGACGGCAAGATGATTGGCTCGGTGGCAAGAGTGCCGAAATCCGTGGCGGTCGGCCGCCTGACCCAAGACACTGTAAAGCTAGAGTTCATCGAATCGCACAAAGCCACGAGAACATATATATATTGGCTGCTTCGAACTCCACAGTACCGGGAGTATTGCGCAGGCCGGGCTATGGGTAGCGCTGTCGTCGCGCTAAGTCGAGAGGATTTTCTTTCGTACCCCGTTCCTCCGTTGACGGCTCAGCGAGCGCATATCGTCGATTTGCTGGAAGAGATAGAACATAGATGTCGGGTGCTCCGAGAAACCAATGTGACCCTGGAAGCCATCGCCCACGCTCTGTTCAAGTCCTGGTTTGTCGATTTCGACCCAGTCCGTGCGCGGCAGGACGAGCGCGCGCTCGATGGCATTGGCGAAGCAACCGCAGCGCTATTCCCAGACAGGTTTGAGGAGTCGACCTTGGGGCGGCTGCCGCAGGGTTGGCGGGTGGGCGAACTAGGAGAGTTATCGGTTCTAAATCCCGAGTCTTGGACCTCAAAAAAGCACCCAGAATGCGTTGCTTACATTGATTTGGCAAATGTCAAAGACAATCAAATTGGTGCCGTCACGAATTATTCGTTTGACGAGGCGCCGAGCCGCGCCCGCCGAGTTGTACGCCATGGAGACACGATTGTCGGCACAGTCCGGCCTGGCAATCGCTCCTTCGCCTATATTCACCAACCAATTGAGAACCTGACGGCAAGCACAGGGTTCGCGGTATTGAGGCCCGCTCGCGCCCAGAACACTGAATTCGTGTATCTGGCTGCTACCCGCGAATCGAGTATCGAACATCTCGCACACGTGGCAGACGGTGGCGCATATCCGGCCGTACGGCCAGAGGTCGTCGCCAGCTTGGCGTGCGTCGTGCCGCCAGATGAAGTCATGGCTGCTTTTCATCAAACTACAGCGCCAATCATAAGTAGTGTGGCAGAAAACGAGAAGAAAGCTCAGGTACTTTGTGAGTTACGTGACGCCCTTCTTCTCCGCTTGATTTCGGGCCAACTTCGTTTGCCTGAAGCCGAGGCATTCGCTGCCTGAGACCGACCATGACCGAAGACCAAATCGAACAAGAAACGCTGGACTGGCTGGCCAATGTGGGCTACAGCTGCCGCTTCGGTCCGGACATTGGCCCGGATGGTGACAATTCCGAACGGGCTGACTATCGTCAGGTGTTGTTGGTCGAACGTCTGCGAAGCGCTATCGCGCGTCTTAACCCCGACATCCCGCTCCAGGCTCGCGAGGATGCTGTGCAGGTGGTGCGAGACATGGGTATCCCCGCGCTGCTCTCCGCCAACCGGCGTTTTCATCAGCTGTTGGTCGGTGGCGTGCCGGTGGAGTTTCAGTGCGACGGCGAGACGCGGGGTGATTTCGTACGTCTCGTCGACTGGGCGAACCCAGCGGCGAACGAGTGGCTCGCGGTCAATCAATTCGCCATCAAAGGCCCGCACCACACACGGCGACCAGATGTGCTCATCTTCGTCAATGGCTTGCCGCTGGTGCTCCTGGAGCTGAAAAATCCCGCCGACCAGAACGCCGACATCTGGAAGGCCTACGACCAGATTCAGACCTACAAGGCGCAGATTCCGGACGTCTTCCAGTACAACGAGGTCCTGGTGATTTCGGATGGGTCGCAGGCGCGCATGGGCTCGCTTTCAGCCAATGCAGAGCGCTTCATGCAATGGCGCACCATCGATGGTGTCAGGCTTGACCCGCTCGGCCAGTTCAACGAGCTGGAAACCTTGATACGCGGCGTGCTGGCCCCGGAATACCTGCTGGACTACCTGCGCTTCTTCGTCCTATTCGAGGACGACGGCGGTTTGGTCAAGAAGATTGCCGGCTACCACCAGTTCCACGCGGTGCGCGCGGCTATCCACCAGGTGGTGACGGCATCGCGTCCCGGAGCGAGCCACAAGGGCGGGGTGGTCTGGCACACGCAGGGCAGCGGCAAGAGCATCACGATGACCTGCTTCGCCGCGCGCGTCATGCAGGAAGCGGCAATGGAGAACCCGACCATCGTCGTCATCACCGACCGAAACGACCTCGACGGACAACTTTTCGGTGTGTTTTCGCTGGCACAGGACCTGTTGCGCGAGCAGCCAGTGCAGGCTGGCAACCGCCAGGACTTGCGTTCCAAGCTCGCCTACCGCCCCTCAGGCGGCATCGTGTTTGCCACCATCCAGAAGTTCATGCCCGGCGAGGACGAAGACGTGTTCCCGGTGCTCTCCGACCGAAGCAACATCGTGGTCATCGCCGACGAGGCGCACCGCACCCAGTATGGCTTTGAGGCGCAACTGAAAGGCAAACCCGGCCAGGAGAAATATCAGGTGGGCTACGCGCAGCACCTGCGGGATGCACTTCCCAATGCCACCTTTGTTGCGTTTACCGGCACACCTGTTTCGAGCGAGGACCGTGACACGCGCGCCGTGTTCGGCGAGTACATCCACGTCTACGACATGCAACAGGCCAAGGAGGATGGCGCCACAGTTGCCATTTACTTCGAGTCGCGTCTTGCCAAGCTCTCGCTCAAACCGGAAGACTTGCCGCACATCGACGCGGAGGTCGACGAACTGGCCGAGGACGAGGAGGAAAGCCAGCAGGCCAAGCTCAAGAGCCGCTGGGCCGCATTGGAAAAGGTCGTCGGTGCGGAGCCCCGCGTGGCCGCCGTGGCGGCCGACCTGGTGGCGCACTTCGAGGAACGCAACAAGGCGCAGAACGGCAAGGCTATGGTGGTGGCGATGAGTCGCGAGATTTGCGTCCACCTCTACGACGAAATTATCAAGCTGCGCCCCGACTGGCATGACCCGGACCTAGAGAAAGGCGCTATCAAAATTGTCATGACGGGTTCAGCGAGCGACAAGGCGCTGCTGCGGCCACATATCTACAGCGGCCAGGCCAAGAAGCGGCTGGAAAAGCGGTTCAAGGACCCGGCGGACCCGTTGCGCATCGTTATCGTGCGCGACATGTGGCTGACCGGCTTCGATGCGCCGTGCGTGCATACGTTGTACGTGGACAAGCCCATGAAGGGCCACAACCTGATGCAGGCAATTGCCCGGGTGAACCGCGTTTTCAAGGACAAACAGGGCGGTCTTGTAGTCGACTACATCGGCATCGCCAACGAGTTAAAGAGCGCGCTGAAGGATTACACTGCCAGCAATGGACGGGGACGTCCGACGGTCGACGCGGCCGAGGCCTATTCCGTGCTCGCGGAAAAGCTCGACATCCTGCGCGGGATGCTTCATGGCTACGACTACAGCGACTTCCTGACCGGGGGCCACAAATGCCTCGCCGGGGCGGCCAACCACGTGTTGGGACTGAAGGACGGCAAGAAGCGCTTTGCGGACACGGCGCTCGCAATGAGCAAGGCCTTTACGCTGTGCTGCACGCTCGACGAAGCCAAAGTCGTGCGCGAGGAAGTAGCCTTCATGCAGGCCGTGAAGGTCATTCTCACCAAGCGCGAACTGAGCGACAAGAAGAAGACTAACGAGGAGCGCGAACTCGCCATCCGGCAAATCATCAGCTCGGCCGTGGTGTCCGAGAAGGTGGTGGATGTGTTCGAGGCCGTCGGTCTCGAAAAGCCGAACATTGGCATTCTCGACGAAGACTTCCTCGCCGAGGTTCGCAATCTGCCGGAACGCAATCTGGCCGTGGAACTGCTGGAGCGGCTGCTGGAAGGTGAAATAAAGAGCCGCTTTGCAAGCAATGTCGTGCAGGAGAAGAAGTTCTCTGAGATGCTCGCCAACGTCGTGACGCGATACCAGAACCGCGCGATTGAAACTGCACAGGTCATCGAAGAGCTCATTGACATGGCGAAGAAGTTCCGCGCTGCCGCGAACCGAGGCGAGGAGCTGGGCCTGACGGAAGACGAAATCCGCTTCTACGACGCCCTTGCCAATAACGAATCAGCGGTCCGCGAGCTGACCGACCAGACGCTCAAGAAGATTGCACACGAACTCACCGAAAACCTGCGCCAGAACATCACAGTGGACTGGTCGGAGCGGGAGAGCGTGCGAGCCAAACTGCGGCTGATGGTCAAGCGCATCCTCCGAAAATACAAATACCCGCCAGACCAGCAGGACGGCGCGGTGGAACTGGTCCTGCAGCAGGCCCAGGCGCTCGGGGAGGCGTGGAGCTAGCCTGGCCGTAACGTATTCCCAAGCTCTCCCGCGGTCGCGTCGGGACTCTAGCTGCTCAACAGAAGTTGCTGGAGACGCATAACACGGACGAGAACGCCGTTCTTGAGTTTCGCCCGAGCACCCGGCAGCTGATGCACGTCACCTGCCTGAGAATATTGAGGCGTGGCTCAATCCGGGCACATCGAGTCTGGAAGCGATGTACGCCAGCCTTGATGACAAGGACAGGCCATACTATGAACAACGTCTCGCGGCGTGACGCCGCTCTTGAAGTCGTTCACAGGCTCCCATCATGACTTTCCAAAGCGAATTCGCAGTAGTCGACGCAATCACGCGGAGCCAACTGCCCACTCATGGAGTTGATGCTTTTTCGCTATCCATTATCAAGATGGAGCGGCAGCTTCGAAAGCTCTTCACTTATCTCGTCTTTCAATCTCCAGCGTTCGGCCCTGAGCATATTGGACAGTTGAGGGAGGTATTGGGTGCCAGTAAGCGTGCATATTACGAAGGATTCGAACTAGGCATAAATGCGCTGTACCGCGCATCGGTCGAAGACATGGTAGGCGCGGCCTACGCCGAACTCAGGCCAGTCCTTGATGACGCGAGAGACGTCCGAAATAAAATTTTCCATGGCCAGCTGACCGAGCGTTGTTTGCAACGAGAGGGCCTCGCTGAACTATCCGACTCCATTCGCAGATGGTGCTTCGACCTCGCGACTGGAGCAAGTGCTGAGGTTGGCTACGACGGATTCGAGAGACCCTCTTTTCGAAAAGGGCCGGCGAAAATCGCTGATGGCTTCCAAATTCAAATTCAGACGCCCGAGGAATATCGAGCCTTTATCCGGCGCCATGTTAACCGTTAGAGGAAACGCGGTCGAACAGATTGCCTCGCTCACTCTGCAGCACCTTCCGACGGCCGGAATCAAGCCATCACAGTCCAGCGTACGTCAGAGATACGCCTCAACGAAGCTCCTGAAGCGCTCGGACCAGAGCAATCGCGGCAGCTCTGTGCCTAGCAGACCGGCCGAGCAACTCGGCGAATTGCTCGACGATGCAGTCTGGCTCCCCGACCCCGTCGTCAACTTGAATTTGCAAAAAAGCGGCGACTTTTTGCAAATTCTGAGACACGATTTTGAACTCAGCTCTCTCAAATCGGGAAAGCTGGCCGACATCCACGTTTAGCTTGGACGCTAGCTGTTCCAACGTTAAGCCGAGCTCCTTCCGTCGGTGACGAAGTGCGTCACCGAGTTGCTTTGCCGCCAGAACTGACTTGCGATTTGTTTGCATATTGCTTATCATTTTGCAAATATTTTTGCAAAATGGCAAGTATGGCAATCTACGTTGACGATGAGCGCATATCTTGGCGCGGGAAGCAGTGGTGTCACCTAGTTGCGGATTCATTGAACGAACTGCATGATTTCGCCCAGCAACTCGGTCTCCGCCGGTCTTGGTTCCAAGAGCGTTCTATCTACCCGCACTACGACGTTACCGTAAGCGTAAGAGAGAAAGCCTTGATGCTTGGTGCTTTGAAGGGTGACCGCGGGACCATCGTGACATGCGCGAAGCGGCTGAAGACGGAGCTTCGCAGTGGGAAAAATGTAGTGTCGCAGCCATAGACAAACCAGAACTAGGGGCCACCGTCGTGTTCAATCCGGACAATTCCGCAAGGAACTCAGCTTTGCCGCTTTCCGAATATGAGGCACGAGCCTCGGCGTCGAACCAGTTCAACGGGACCCCTGAAGCGTTCAATCAACTCAGATACGGCCTTTTTGGTGAAGTCGGAGGAATTCTGGCTGCCATCAAAAAATCTAAGCGCGACCTCGGGCCGGCGGAGCAGGCGAACGTAACGGAAGAAATCGGCGACGCGCTCTGGTATCTAACAACCGTCGGCATTGAATGCAAACACAGCCTGAACGACCTCGGGCTCACCGCCCTGGAAGAACTTCAGCGCCGCCTCGAAGTAAATCACAATAGGCCAACAGGCTACGTAACGTTCGCTGAGTTCGATGGCTTGATAGCGTTCTGCCAGAATAAGCTTGCCTCAGACACTCGCACTGAAACGCTTTGCGGGCTCGGTGCACATTGTGGCCAACTGATGGCCATATCGGGTGTAGGCGACCTCGCAAGCCACTCAAGCCTCGAACTGCTCGGCTCGTTGCTGGCAGACATGGTACTTGTCTGCGCCCAATTTGGCCTCTCAGTCGCCCAAGTCGCCAAAGAAAATCTGGATAAGTTCGAATCAAGGTGGCCACGAGAGGGAACCGCCTATCATGCGCTGTTCGATGATTCGTTTTCGGAACTCGAACAACTGCCTCGGGAGCTCACGATGCGGTTCATCGAACTGCATGGACCCGATGGTGTCCCCTATGTCGTCCAGCAAATGAACCGTGTGAACATCGGTGACAGGCTGACCGACAACCGCACGGAACCGGACGGTTATCGGTTCCACGACGTATTCCACCTAGCCTACATCGCTCACTTAGGCTGGTCACCGGTCGTCCGCGGCCTGCTGAAGCTCAAGCGTAAGAGCAACCCGCAGGTCGACCGTGACGAAGATGGCGCTCGAGCGATGATTATCGAAGAAGGCATTGCCACCTGGATTTTCAATCATGCCTATCGCCATCGGTATTTTACGGATACCGCACCTGGTAAGCTGGACTACGGCGTGCTGAAGCAGGTCCGCGAGATGGTGAAGGGCTACGAGGTCTACGCGTGCCCGCTGTGGCAGTGGGAAAAGGCCATCCTTGAGGGGTTCAAGGTTTTCCGTGAGCTTTGCGAAGCAGGAGGCGGCGAAGTGACTGTGGATATGAAAGCACACACCATCGCCTTCTCTCCGATACGGGAAGAGGAGAAGCCAACCTCGGTGGTGGTGGTCCCGAAGAAGATGGTGGTCGGCGCTGTGCATCCCGACTTTTGAATAAAGAAGAAGTATGACTCCTCGTTCATTTGTTGCTGCGCTGTCCGAAATCGGAATGGAAGGCGTATTCAATCCCTACAGAAATCGCTGCGAGGTTCATGACCTTGCCGACGCACCTGCCGTCCGCCGAAGAAACCTTCGCAACTATCTGAGCGCCATCGAGCAGCTCGGCGTCGACACGATTTGGATGGGCCGCGACCTTGGTTATCGAGGCGGCCGACGCACTGGATTGGCGTTGACAGACGAGCGGCGGCTCGACGCCGTTGCGCTGTCGTATCCGGGCGCGGCTGCCAACAAAGCAACCAGAGGGCCCGTTGTCGCGGAGAGGACCGCTGCTGAGATTTGGGCAATCTTGGAGCGACTGGAGCGGCGTCCGCTTTTGTGGAACGTATTCCCCTTCCATCCGCATGAAGCCGACGACGCGCTGACGAACCGGAAATTCACCGCAAGAGAGTTAGCCGCTGTATCCGAACTGAATGCCGCGCTCTTCAATTGGCTAAAGATACGCAGAATCATCTGCATCGGTCAGGATGCTGCCACGTACGCCAAAGCATTCGGCGTAAGTGTCGAGTGTGTGCGTCATCCGAGTTACGGCGGCGTCTCGGACTTTCGTCGAGGCATGCAGGAAATATACGGAGACAGCTTGGCACCGCCAGCCTCCGCGACGCAATCGACTTTATTCTGACTCAGCAAGGCCCAATACTTCTTGGGCTCGCTGTACGCCGCCCCAAGTCTCGGCATCGAGCACGGCATGCGACGAGAGGCAAGTAAGTGTCCCGACTTTCAGTTCTGCCTCTTTCGCAACAAAGGAAAGAAGTTGAGCCAGGCCCAAAAGATTGCCGAGTGCTCGAGCGCAGTAATGATGTGACCGATACATCGCCGTGAGGTGCACAGCATAGCCGTCCGCCTCTCTGACACGCTTGAAACTGAGATGGGAGAGGCAGGGCATCCCCATCCATCGACGCCCGTCTATCGCAGCGTTGTATGTCGGCACATCGCCTTCCACGCCATCGTCAATGGCCAAGTCCGCTGCCGGGTCCGCGACGCCGAGTTCGTAGGCGGACGCAAATGAAGAGACTGACCCGTCCTTCTTCGTCGGTTGCCCGTCTTGGCGTAGTCGGTTAACGAGCATATCCAAAGGATTGATTGACTCTTTTCCCTTCACAGGAGGCCTGTCAATCATTCTCGAAGCGTAAGTGCCCCACGTGCCATGCTTCTTTCCGCGCTTAAGCATGGCCCTGTACTTGTCGTAAAAATCGGGACGGCCATGGCGCTCGTACAGGTCCAACGGAAAGATGGTGCCTGCAACCGTACGGAGGGTAAGGTCTTCGGCCTCCAGAGCGACGTCCACTCGCTGCATTATTGCCCGGTCCTCGGCAGTTACGGCGAGCGGTTCAGTGATTTCGAGCACGAGGTTCATCGCCGTACGATTTGGAGATGACTCAAGATGCTTGGCGGCAGCTAGCCACGTCGGCACTACCCGCAATTGCTTGTCAAAGAGAATGGCCATATCGTTGTTTTATACCGCAAATCCCTCTTGCATGTGCAGCCGAAGATGTCTTTCTGGCACCCAAGCATGCCCCTGATTACCCCATTCAGCTCCCCAAGAGTTTCGGAGATAAATATGCGTTTCGTTGGTCGTGCGATGCGTGCCGACTCCCACGGCGACCATCGCGTGAAACTGGTCCGGAATGACATATGGGTCGAACTCGACAATACCATCTCGCGGATAAAACAGCGACTTCGTGACCGCCATCACTACACCGACTGCCCGCCCCTGGCGGACCAAGGCGGTAACTTCAGAGAGTGCCAAGGCACGCTTGTTTGATGGGCTTCGATAGAGCGGCATCAACCCGATAGGCGGAGCTTGAAGCGGCGCGTCCTGCGAATCTGGGCGATAAGGGTAGATGTGTTCTTCCGGTTGTCCCGGGCTCGCGACTGCCATGAAAACCTGGTCTACGGTAAAACCGTCGCCAGGCTCCCAGCTTTCCTCCGCCTTAGCGGCATGATGGCACAGGAACTCGACGCTTAGATGTGCAGTTGCGTTGGCGAAAGCATTCAAATCGGAAGTCGTGAACACCAAGCATGTCGGTCGCCGACCTTGATTGCGCGGTGGCCCGAGGCGCTCCGAGTGATTCACTTCAACCTCAATCATTCGATACCCCGAACGCTATTGAGCCTGCGTGCGCGCTCAGGTCTCGACAGCCCGCCATTCACGTCGTCGAATTCGGCACTGAAAGCAAGTGAATCTTGAATCTCGGACTCATGGGACCACGGCGCGGTTTCATGAACCGAGATTGTCGAGCGCCTCTTGTGGTCAATTGTGGAGTCGCTGCTGAAGTCGATTGTCGGCGTCAGTGCATATCTCATCGTGGTACCCGCGCCCAGACCACCCACTCGAATTGGCCTGTCTTCACGGCCGGATACCACGCGTGCATCCTGCACGAACGGTTCGAGCGTAAATCCTTCACAACGCAACTCATCGACGGTCCACAAATGACCCGCGGCGGCATGATTGGGCAAATCAACTACAAAGCGGTCGGTCGACGCTGGTTCGATAATCCGGTCTTTGTCAGTCTTATCAAGAATCCAGACGTCGCCGGGCGCCTTCGCTGACATGTCGTCGATGTTCAAAGCAGCAAGCTTGAGGGCCTTTGGTTTCTGCCCGAGTATGCGAGTCGCCGAGAGTGTAGACAGCAACCCAAGGCGTACGAGCGACCAGGTCATCGCTTCGAGGCTCGTGCCCAGCCGAAGAGAGAGCTGATAGACAATCGCCGGGTTGTTCAAGTGTCCCTTCGACCAACCCTTCATTCTCATGACGGCAATGACAAGCCAGCGAGGCGCAAGCAGCGAATATGCAAACTGATTTGCCTGCTGTTCGACGAGGGCCGCGTTGGTCCCGATGTCTACGGTCTCGTCAGTGTTACTCTCATGTCCGAGAAAGTAGTGACCGAGCTCATGTGCGCATGTCATATGCACCAGTCCGCGGGGGCGCAATACATTGACCAATATCCCCGCTTCACCATCCTCTCGAAGAAAGCCACCGAGAAGCTTTTCCAACGGCCGGAACATCACTGTCACATCGGCCTCGCTGGCTAACTGGGCCGGGTCAACTCGCGTATATCCGTCCCTAATGCGGTCCTTTGCTCGGAATTCATCCAGAACTTCAGCGGCCCGGCGTCCAGCTTGCAACAAGTCGTCACGCGCCATTACGAGCCTCGTCGTTTTGATTTTCCAGAGCTACGCAGGAATTCGGCGAACCGACCTAGCTCTTCGAAGTCCCGGTCGCTCAGGCCGTGCGTCGCCCGCGCAAGAAAGACAACACGAGTATCCTGAACGTTCGATTCGCCAGTGAGAAAGAACTGCACCGTTTTCCCGTACAACTGGCTCAGCTTGTCCAATTCAACGGCCTCGACCTTGCGGGTGCCGGCTTCGATGTTCGTGACCGCTGGTCTCGAAATTCCGAGAACGGTGGCTACATCCTCTTGCGACATCCCGACGTACTCCCGGGCTTCGCGCAGGCGCTGGGCGAGGAGCAATCTTTGTTCATCAGTCGAGTCTGGGGTGCCCTGGCTCATTTTTTCTTGGCTTGGAGGTACGAAATGACCTTGGCGGACAGCCCGTCTACGAATTCCTCTCTCGTTTTGTAGCCGCCGGCTCGAATAACGCTGTTCGGGAGCTCAGTTCCAACAATCTTATCGAGTATTGCCAACACCTCGACTGCTGTCATTGATTCAATCGGCTCAAGCAATTCATCTACTGTGCTCGGCCCACCCGCTTCGGGTATCAGTGCATGCTCGTCCCAGAATTCTTCCAACGCCGCTTTAATCTGTTTCTCAAGGTCCGCCATTGTTCCCTCGCACGCAGCTGTTGATGTACGAAAATCGTACAACCAATGTTTGATTTTGTCAAAGAACAGAGCTGGCCACGACCGCGAAACTTGAGGGAGTTGAGCGGAGGTTGAGGCGCCGCAGTCTTATATCCGCAGGTAACAGCGCCTTTCGATTGGATTCAAGCTCTCGCCGCGCGGATGTCGTTGCGTCTACCGACAATCAATAGCCGCCACGCTTCGAGCTTCTCGATGTCCTCGCCAAGTTCGTCAGGATGCGGAATAGGTATTCTGCTGACCAGGACGGCGGCATCGTGCTCGAACTTCGAGCTTTTGGTCATCCCTGCTTCAATCGTGCGGTACTGCCAGGCGGGAAACTGGCGCGGCGGACGCGGTGAAATGAACTTAACCCTCGCTATCTTCCGAGAATCCGGACATGCCTCGATACCTTGTTCCATCATCTGCATTTCAGCTTGCGCTCGACTTGGCGCGGGCGGTTGTCGCTGGAAGCCTGCAACTACCGCAGGCCGAACGAGCATTGCGCGATTCCTATCCTGAAATGTCGCCTCGCGCTGCGAAGGGCTACATCGGAGGTTACGTTGCTATGCGCCGCGGCGCCAAAGGCTTCGCGACGACTATCGCGGCGAATGCTTGGAAGCTTTACCTGAAGGATATTGCACAAGATGGCGCCGGTCCGCTTTCTGTCGCGCTGGACGCGTTCTTGTCCCATATCGTCTATATCCAGAGCAAAACGAAGGGCCCGGAAGCTCCACTGCACCAGGTGCACGATGAGTTTGTTGAGTTGCTGAAGGGTATGGCCGTCCACGAGACGGTTGTTGAGAATCTGGACGTCGCTGTCCAGAAGTCCCTGAAGTCTTCTGCGGATGAACGTAGAGAGCGTCTCGCCAGTGCAAACAGGCAACCCGAACAAGTCGTCGTGTTGACCCGCGCTTTTAGGCGGAATCCGGACGTCATTGCGGAAGTTCTGCTGCGAGCTGATGGGACGTGCGAAGGGTGTGGGCAGTCGGCACCGTTTCAGCGTTCAGACGGGAGGCCGTACCTCGAGGTGCATCATCGCCGGCGTTTGGCGGACGGCGGTGACGACAGCGTCGAGAACGCGATGGCCTTGTGTCCGAACTGTCATCGCGAGCGACACTACGGTATCAACTACGCCAATGGTTGACGCCAGGAAGTGAGCGCGCGCGGCTGCTAGGCGAGAAGCGGCGCGCCAGGCGTGGTGACGCTGGGTGGAAAGACGCGGAAACTGCGGGGGAGCGGGAGGGAGAGACCAGAGCCGAAGCCCCGGCCCGCCCGCTCGATGGATTCATTCCGTGACAGTTTTTTCGGAATTTCCCTTCGAAAGCGGGCGATTTGGTGTCGCCGGACTAGAAGTGTTCACCTTGCGCAATCAAGCGCTTGCAGTCGAGTAACAGCTTCTTGTGCGGAAATCTCGGTGTTGTGTAACGACTTCTAATCCACATTGCCGCAAACACCGCTTCCCAGCCGGCCACCCGGTCCACCGTCACCGACTTCGCCAGATTCCAGGTTTGTCGACGTCAGAAAGGAAGGCATCAACGGCCAATCCAGCCCGTGGTCTTTTGGAGGAGCTGGGCGTCGCGCGATTGGAACGAGAAGAAACGACGAAGCCAAGCAACACGCGTCGTCGCCGGGCGCTCCGAAGAAAATCGTTGGGGCGCCCCACCAAAGTATGTCTGCCGAGCAGCGCAGCCGGCAGAAGGCGGCCTGAAAAGCCGCCGCACGATTTTGCAAGACTGCCAAAACGACGGCTACATCAACAACGTGGCCGTCGTTCTCGCGGCTGTGGCGTCAGTCTGGAGCCGTCACGTGAGCTATCGGAGCGCATCCATCGATAAATGTCTCAACGGATGCTTCCCAAAATCCCATATTATGGTTCCCGCTACACGACGCCTCAAACGTCAATATTCCCCGCCCGCAACGCATTCGACTCGATAAACGCCCGCCGCGGCTCCACATCATCCCCCATGAGGGTAGTAAAGATCCCATCCGCAGCAATCGCGTCTTCGATCTGCACACGCAGCAACCGTCGCACCGCCGGATCCATCGTCGTTTCCCACAGCTGCCCGGGGTTCATCTCCCCAAGCCCCTTATACCGCTGCTTCGAAACGTTCCGCTCCGCATCCGCCAGCAGCCACTTCATCGCGCTCTTGAAGTCGCTCACAGCCATGCTGCGTTCCCCACGCTTGATAACCGCACCTTCCCCAATCAGCCCCTTGAACGTATTCGCGGTGGTCACGAGTTGCTGATAATCCGCCGTGTGCTGGAATTCCTGGTCGATGACCGAAACCCGCACATTGCCGTGATGCGTACGCTCGACATTCAGCGACCGTTGTTCGCGAACCGGGTCATACGAAGGCACCACGCGCACTTCGTTCTTCAAAGCCTCGTCATGCAGCGCGGCGTGTAGCGCCTTCGCCGAAGCCTCCGTCGAAGCCTCATTGGAGAGATCGATCACCACCCCATCCATGACCGCTTCCAGCGCGGCCGGGTCATACAACCGGCTCAACCGCTCGATCACGCTCTGCGACAGCAGATACGACCGTGCCAGCTCCCCAAGCGCATCGCCGGAAATCGCAGCCGCATTTTCAACAGGCACCAGCTCCGACCCTTGCAGCGCCAACCGCAGCATATGCGCGTTGAGCTCCACGTCATCCTTCAGATACCGCTCGTCCTTGCCCGCCTTGATCTTGTAAAGCGGCGGCTGTGCGATATACACGTACCCGCGCTCGATCATGTCCGGCATCTGGCGATACAGGAACGTGAGCAGCAGCGTCCGGATGTGCGCACCGTCCACGTCCGCGTCGGTCATGATGATGATGCGGTGATAGCGCAGCTTGTCGAGGTTGTAATCCTCCTTGCCGATCCCGCACCCGAGCGCAGTGACCAAAGTGACGATCTGTTCCGACGACAGCAGCTTGTCGTAGCGCGCCTTCTCGACGTTCAGCACCTTGCCCCGCAGCGGCAGGATCGCCTGGAACTTCCGGTCACGGCCTTGCTTGGCCGACCCACCCGCCGAGTCACCCTCGACGATGTAGATTTCGCACTTCGCCGGGTCTTTCTCCTGGCAGTCCGCGAGCTTGCCCGGCAGGCCGACGCCGTCGAGCACGCCCTTGCGGCGCGTCATCTCACGCGCCTTGCGCGCCGCATCGCGCGCACGCGCAGCTTCAACGATCTTCCCGCAGATGATCTTCGCGTCGAGCGGCGTTTCGAGCAGGAATTCTTCCAGCGCCTTCGCGACGACTTCTTCAACCGGCGCGCGCACTTCCGACGACACCAGCTTGTCCTTCGTCTGCGAGCTGAACTTCGGCTCCGGCACCTTCACGGAGAGCACACACGACAGCCCTTCGCGCATGTCGTCGCCGGTCGTCTCGACCTTCGCCTTCTTCGCGATTTCGTTGTCGGTGATGTACTTGTTGATGACGCGCGTCATTGCGGCCCGCAGGCCGGTCAGGTGCGTGCCGCCGTCGCGCTGCGGAATGTTGTTCGTGAAGCACAGCACGTTCTCGTTGTAGCTGTCGTTCCACTGCATCGCGACTTCAACGCCCACGCCGTCCTTTTCGCCGTTGGCGAAGAACACCGTCGGGTGCAGGTTGGTCTTCGTCTTGTTGATGTACTCGACGAAACCCTTCACACCGCCGGCGAACGCGAAATCGTCTTCCTTGCCCGAACGCAGATCGGTGAGACGAATCCGCACACCGTTGTTCAGGAACGAAAGCTCGCGCATCCGCTTCGCGAGGATGTCGTAGTGATACTCAACCGTGCCGAAAATGGTCGGATCGGCCATGAAGTGCACTTCGGTGCCGCGGTTCTCGGTGTCGCCCGTTACCAGCATCGGCGACACTTCCACGCCGTCCACCATCTCGAGCACGCGATCCTGCGCGACGCCGCGATGGAACTCCATGAAACGCTTCTTGCCGCCGCGGCGCACGGTAAGGCGCAGCCAGCTCGACAGCGCGTTCACGCACGACACGCCCACGCCGTGCAGGCCGCCGGACACCTTGTAGCTGTTCTGGTCGAACTTGCCGCCGGCATGCAGCTCGGTCATCACGATTTCCGCGGCACTGCGCTTCGGCTCGTGCTTGTCGTTCATCTTCACGTCGGTCGGAATCCCGCGGCCGTTGTCGGTCACGGAAATCGAGTTGTCGGCGTGAATCGTTACGTGGATGTCGTTGCAGTACCCGGCCAGCGCTTCGTCGATCGAGTTGTCGAGCACCTCGAACACGAGGTGGTGCAGACCGGTGCCGTCAGACGTGTCGCCGATGTACATCCCGGGGCGCTTGCGCACCGCTTCCAGGCCTTCGAGGATCTGGATCGACGAGGCGCCGTAGCTGCTGTTATCGGGTTGCGAATTGTGCTGTTCACTCATGGATATCTTCCGGTTCTGCGAGGCCACTCTCGTGGCGGCGCGGTGCGTTTCAGCGAGAGAAATCGCCGGGCCGCTCGAGTTTCCTGGCCCGCCCCAAGCGCCGAAAAGGCGCCAAAGGGGCGGGTTGTCGGTTCGCCATAAAAACGCCAAAGGGGCTTGCCGCCCCCTGGTGTGTGTCGCGATGTCGAGCGCGTCAGATGCGCATCGGCATCACGACATACTTGAACTCTTCGTTCTCGGGCACGGTAATCAATGCGCTCGAGCTGGCGTCGCCGAGGCTCACCTGCACGGTGTCGACCTTCAGGTTCGCGAGCACGTCGAGCAGATACGTGACGTTGAAGCCGATGTCGACGGTATCGCCCTGGTAGGCGATTTCGAGTTCTTCCTGCGCCTCTTCCTGATCGGCGTTGGTCGACATGATCTTCAGCTGGCCCGGCGCGATGATGCAGCGCACGCCCTTGAACTTGTCCGAGGTCAGGATCGCCGCACGTTGCAGCGAGCGCTGCAGTTCTTCACGGCCGATTTCGAACGTGTTCTTGTGCGCCTTCGGGATCACGCGCTGGAAGTCGGGGAACTTGCCCTCGACGAGTTTCGACACGAGCTCGACCTGGCCGAACGTGAACTTGGCCTGGGTTTGCGCGATGTCGATGGTGACGGTGTCGTCGATGTCTTCGAGCAGGCGCTGCAGCTCGAGAATCGTCTTGCGCGGCACGATGACTTCCTGGCGGCCGAACGTGCCGCCTTCGAGCTTCATCGACGAGAACGCGAGGCGGTGGCCGTCGGTGGCCACGGCCATCAGCTGGTCGCCGTCGACGACGAGCAGCATGCCGTTCAGGTAGTAGCGGATGTCCTGCTGCGCCATCGCGAAGTGCACCATGCCGAGCAGCTGGCGGAACGACTTCTGCGGGACGGTGAGCGTGGCGCCGAAATCCTTCGCCTGCGCGACGGTCGGGAACTCGTCGGCCGCCAGCGTCTGCAGTGCGAAGCGGCTCTTGCCCGATTGAACGGTGAGGCGCTTGTCGGCGAGCGACAGCGTGACCTGGCCGTCAGGCATCGCGCGCAGGATGTCGAGCAGCTTGCGCGCCGCGACGGTGGTCGCGACCTGGTCGCCGCCGACGCCGAAATCGGCGTGCGTGGTGATCTGCAGCTCCAGGTCGGTCGACAGGAACGAAACGTCCGAGCCGTTCTTGGTGATCAGCAGGTTGGCGAGGATCGGCAACGTATGGCGGCGTTCGACGATGCCGCTGACCGTTTGCAGCGGCCTGAGGAGGGTGTCTCGTTCGGTCTTGACCAGTTGCATAGAGTTCCTTCGTTGAGTAACGGCCTGCAGCGCAGCAGCCACGCAGCGCCCCGCCGGCCGGGCTCTTGGCCCGCCACCACCGGGGCGGTCAAACCAGTATTGTGCCTCAAAACCGAACCGCCCCCCTTAAATTGGGGCGGAGGCCGAATTATCAAGTGCGCCGCGCGCTCAGCCCTTCAGCGTCTGTTCCAGCACGTGCAGCTCGTGGTTGAGCTGTGCGTCCTTGCTGCGCTCGTCGGCGATCTTGCGCACCGCGTGCAGCACGGTGGTGTGATCGCGCCCGCCGAACAGCTCGCCGATTTCCGGCAGGCTCTTCTGCGTGAGTTCCTTCGCCAGGTACATCGCGATCTGCCGCGGCCGCGCGATGTTCGCGGGGCGCTTCTTCGAATACATGTCGGCGACCTTGATGTTGTAGAAGTCGGCGACGGTCTTCTGGATGTTCTCGACCGAAATCTGCCGGTTCTGCACGGTCAGCAGGTCCTTCAGCGCTTCCTTGGTCAGCTCGATCGAGATCTCGCGGCCGTGGAACTTCGAATACGCGAGGATCTTGCGCAGCGCGCCTTCGAGTTCGCGGACATTCGAGCGCAGGTGCTTCGCGACGAAGAACGCGACGTCTTCCGATAGGTTCACGCCTTCCGACTGCGCCTTGCGCATCAGGATCGCGACGCGCATTTCCAGCTCGGGCGGCTCGATCGCGACGGTGAGGCCCGAGTCGAAGCGCGAGATCAGGCGATCGTCGATGCCCGAGATTTCCTTCGGATACGTGTCGCTGGTGATGATCACCTGCGCCTTGTTCGCGACCA
This sequence comes from Burkholderia puraquae, assembly GCF_002099195.1. GTDB lineage: Bacteria > Pseudomonadota > Gammaproteobacteria > Burkholderiales > Burkholderiaceae > Burkholderia > Burkholderia puraquae. The sequence continues at coordinate 38,386 of NZ_NBYX01000032.1, forward strand.
GCGCCTCGAACGCGTAGAAGAATTCCTCTTGCGTGCGCGACTTGCCGGAGAAGAACTGGATATCGTCGATCAGCAGCAGGTCGAGCGAGTGGTAGTAGCGCTTAAAGTCGTCGAACGCCTTGCGCTGGTACGCCTTCACCACATCCGACACGTATTGCTCGGCATGGATGTAGCGGATTCGCGCGCCGGCCTTGTCGAGCAGCAGCTGGTTGCCGATCGCGTGGATCAGGTGGGTCTTGCCGAGGCCGACGCCGCCGTACAGGAACAGCGGGTTGTACGAGATGCCGGGGTTGTCCGCGACCTGGATCGCGGCGGCGCGCGCGAGCTGGTTCGCCTTGCCGGTCACGAAGTTGTCGAACGTGAGCACGGGGTTCAGCTTCGAACGTTCGTACATCGAATCGGCTTCGCCGCCGTTGGCCGGCGCGGCACCCGGGCCCGGCCGCCACGTGCGGCGGCCGGCGGCCGCCTCGTGCGCGGGCAGGCTCGGCAGGTCGATGTCGGCATCGTCGGCGTTCAGGTGGTGCGCGGCGGCTGCCGACGGCGTCATCGGCACGTCGGCCGGCGCGGCGGGTGCGGCCGAAGCATTCGCGGCCAGGTTGGCGGCGATCGCAGCGACCGTGGCGGCAGGGCCGCTCGGTGCCAGCGGCGCACGCGGGGCGGCCGATGCTGCACCGGCTGCGGCGCTGCGCATGCCTGCCTTCGGATCGAGGACGAACTGGACTTCGATCGGCGCGTTCCAGAAATCCCGGGCCAGATCGGAGATCCGTCCCGAAAACTGGCTCTTGACCCAGTCGAGCTTGAAACGGTTCGGCGCGGCGATGGACAGCGTGTTCGCCGACGCATCGAAGGCCACCGGGGCCAAGGGTTTGATCCACGTCACGTACTGCTGGGGCGTCAGCTCGCGCTCCAGCAGTGCGGAACAGTGTTGCCAGAAATCGTTCATCAAGTCACTGTCGTTTTTTGCATGCACAGCGCGGCTCGCCGGCGCCCTTGTCGCGGTGGCGCAACAAGGCCCGAAGCGGTCGTGCGAGCGTGCCTCGGACGCCTGCGTCACAGTCTTGGAGGGGCAGGCGCGAGCCGAGGCGGCGTGCGGGATTCTTGGAGATAAGGCGAGATTCTAACGCCAAAAGCAGCCACAGCGGGAGTTATCCACAGGCCGTGATTGTGGGTCGCGGGGCCGGATCCGCCGGGGTGGGCACAGGCGAGCGACGCCTAAAGTATTGACCGTCAACGGAAAAACGGTTTAAATAGCGGGTTCCGCGAAAACCAATCCTGTATTCCCGGCGATTGCGTTCGCCCGAATGCCTCCGGTTAGGGCACGCGGTCCCCTGAATTTCGACATTCTCGAACAAGTGAGAACATCATGAAACGTACTTACCAACCGTCCGTGACGCGCCGCAAGCGCACCCATGGCTTCCGTGTCCGCATGAAGACGGCAGGTGGCCGCAAGGTCATCAACGCTCGCCGTGCGAAGGGCCGCAAGCGCCTCGCCATCTAAGGCAGGTTGCGCGCTGTGTCCGCCGTCCGCAGTCCTGCGGAAGGTGCCGTCGAGCCGGGTGCGAATCCGTCGCAGACGAAAGCCGCCTTCCCGAAAGCTGCGCGACTTCTGAAAACGGATGAATTTTCATCCGTTTTTCGTTTGCGTCCCTGGCGGCGCTCCGCGCACTTCGTGATCTACGGCAAGCCGACCGGCCAGCCCGCGCGTCTGGGGCTCGTCGTCGGCAAGAAGTATGCGCCGCGTGCGGTAACCCGTAATCTCGTGAAGCGGCTGGCGCGCGATGCGTTTCGCCTGCGCCGGGCCGAATTCGCCGGTTACGACCTGCTGCTGCGGCAGCACACGCGCTTCGACAAGAAAGCGCTGCCGAGCGCGGCTTCCGCCCCGCTCGCGGCGATGTGTGCGGCCGAGATTCGCGAACTGCTCGACAGGGCAGTCCGGGAGATCGCCCGCCGTGCGTCGAAGCCCGCGTCCGAGTGACGCATCCGTGCCCGGTGCGGCGTTCGCGCCTGCCCGGCCGGTTTTGACGCGGCGTCATACGGCGCCGCCCAAGGTATGGAAACGGTATTGATCGCCTTGCTGCGCTTCTACAAGGTTGCCGTGAGCCCGATGCTCGGCAACCGTTGCCGTTTTTATCCTTCCTGTTCGGATTACGCGCGCGAGGCAATCCAGTATCATGGCGCCGCGCGCGGCACGTATCTCGCCGTCAGGCGCGTGTGCCGATGCCATCCGTTTTCCGCGGGCGGCATCGACCTCGTCCCGCCGCCCAACTCCGACACTCGCGCTCGCGGCGAAGCCGACGCGCGGTCCCATCGACTCTGAGACAACGCATGGATATCAAACGCACCGTCCTATGGGTGATCTTCTTCATGTCAGCTGTCATGCTGTACGACAACTGGCAGCGGTCCCATGGACGCCCGTCGATGTTCTTCCCGAGTGCCACGCAGACGGCCCCCGCGGCCGCTGCCGGCGGCGCATCGGGCACGGGCGCGACGACGACCGCAGGTGAAGTGCCTGCCGCCGCAGCCGGCGCCGCACCGTCGACGACGGCACCGGCCGCCCAGGCGCAGCTCGTGAAGTTCTCGACCGACGTGTATGACGGCGAAATCGACACGCGCGGCGGCACGCTCGCGAAGCTGACGCTGAAGAAGCAGGGCGACGGCAAGCAGCCGGACCTGTACATCACGCTGTTCGACCACACGGCCGGCCACACGTATCTCGCACGCTCGGGCCTGCTCGGCGGGGATTTCCCGAACCACAACGACATCTACTCGCAGCTCAACGCGGGCTCGACGTCGATGACGGGCGACCAGAACACGCTGAAGCTGTCGTTCGAATCGCCGGTGAAGGGCGGCGTGAAGGTCGTGAAGACCTACACGTTCACGCGCGGCAGCTACGTGATCGGCGTCGATACGAAGATCGACAACGTCGGCACGGCGCCTGTCACGCCGACGGTCTACATGGAACTCGTCCGCGACAACACGGCCGTCGAAACGCCGATGTTCTCGCATACGTTCCTCGGGCCGGCGGTCTACACGGACGCGAAGCACTTCCAGAAGATCAACTTCAGCGACCTCGACAAGAACAAGGCCGACTACGTGACCTCTGCCGACAACGGCTGGGTTGCGATGGTGCAGCACTACTTCGCGTCGGCCTGGATTCCGCAGCAGGGCGTGAAGCGCGACATCTACGCTGAAAAGATCGATCCGACGCTGTATCGCGTCGGCGTGAAGCAGCCGGTCGCCGCGATCGCGCCGGGCCAGTCGGCCGACGTGCAGGCGCGCCTGTTCGCCGGTCCGGAAGAAGAGCGCATGCTCGAAGGCATCGCGCCGGGCCTGGAACTCGTGAAGGACTACGGCTGGGTGACGATCATCGCGAAGCCGCTGTTCTGGCTGCTCGAGAAGATCCACGGCTACATCGGCAACTGGGGCTGGTCGATCGTGCTGCTGACGATCCTGATCAAGGCCGTGTTCTTCCCGCTGTCGGCCGCGAGCTACAAGTCGATGGCGCGCATGAAGGAAATCACGCCGCGCATGCAGGCGCTGCGCGAACGCTTCAAGAGCGATCCGCAGAAGATGAATGCCGCGCTGATGGAGCTGTACAAGACCGAGAAGGTCAATCCGTTCGGCGGCTGCCTGCCGGTCGTGATCCAGATCCCGGTGTTCATCTCGCTGTACTGGGTGCTGCTCGCCTCGGTCGAAATGCGCGGCGCGCCGTGGGTTCTGTGGATCCACGACCTGTCGCAGCGCGATCCGTTCTTCATCCTGCCGGTGCTGATGGCCGTGTCGATGTACGTGCAGACGAGCCTGAACCCGACCCCGCCGGACCCCGTCCAGGCGAAGATGATGAAGTTCATGCCGATCGCGTTCTCGGTGATGTTCTTCTTCTTCCCGGCCGGCCTGGTGCTGTACTACGTCGTGAACAACGTGCTGTCGATCGCGCAGCAGTACTACATCACGCGCAAGCTCGGCGGGGCCAAGAAGAAGCCGGCCTGACGCCCGTTGCTCACGCGGGCGGCGAGCCGCCCGCGCGAGGCACGCAAAAAAGCCGCATGGTTCGCCCATGCGGCTTTTTGCTTTTTGCGGCCCCGGTACGGGCTCAGCCCTTCTTCGATTCGCCCGAGTCGCCGTAGAACTGCTCGACCAGTTCCTGCACGAGGTAGCGATGATGCGGCGACAACGCTTCGATTTTCGACGCGAGTTCGATCGTCTCGGGCGTCGGCGGATAGCGCTCGTCGCGCGGCAGCGGTTGCGGCGTCGGGTGTTCGATCACGCTCGGCGACGGGCCGTAATGCAGCCAGTGGACTTCGACGCGCAGCCATTCGGCGAGCGTAGCGAGTTTGTCCGACGTCGGAATCGTGCGGCCCGTCAGCCATTTATGCGCGGTTTGCGGCGAAACGGGCTGCGCTCCGCGGTGGCGCAGATTGAATCGGTTCGCCAGCTCCGTCGCACCGGTGACCTTCTCCGGGCTGCGCCGCAGGGCGAATTTCAGGCGTTCCGAGAACGCGGCTTTTTCTTCGGATGTCGGCATGGGGGAGATTGTGCAATTCCATCGCCGCGTTTCAGACAACCGTTCGGGATAAACATATCTCCTTCAGACGAATCCCGGTCTTGATCGGGTGGGTGGTGGAATTGAGGGCCACGGCGTTGGGCCGCTCCAGCAGGCATACTCGTCCGAAACGGTGGCCGTGGCATTGCGCTGGGCTGATACTTGGCTTATCCCCGGCGGGATAAATTCGAGCATGTCCGAATCCTGTGCGGCGGCCGGTGGCGTGTGTGCCGGCACGCTACAATGCCGGCGTTCCTGTGCCCGAACTGTTGCGCGGGCGCACCATATTCACTGATCACCCGATTCATTCGATTCCATGCTCGCTACCGATTCCGATCCGATCGTCGCCATTGCCACTGCTGCCGGCCGGGGTGGCATCGGGGTCGTCCGCGTGTCGTTCGGGCGTGGTGGAGAGGCGGCCGCGTTGCCGCTGATCGACGCGTTGTGCGGGCAGAAGCTCGCACCGCGCCACGCGAGCTACGTGCCGTTCCTCGACGCACACGGCGCGCCGCTCGACCGCGGGATCGCGCTGTATTTCCCGGCGCCGCATTCGTACACCGGCGAGCACGTGCTCGAACTGCAGGGGCATGGCGGGCCGATCGTGATGCAACTGCTGCTGCAGCGGTGCCTCGATGCGGGGCGCGGTTTCGGGCTGCGGCTCGCGGAGCCCGGCGAATTCACGCGGCGCGCGTTCCTGAACGACAAGCTTGATCTCGCGCAGGCCGAGGCCGTTGCCGACCTGATCGAGGCGAGCACCGAAGCCGCGGCGCGTTCGGCCGGGCGTTCGCTTGACGGCGCGTTCTCGCGACAGATCCATGCGCTCGTCGAAGATGTGATCACGCTGCGGATGCTGGTCGAGGCGACGCTCGATTTTCCCGAAGAAGAGATCGATTTCCTGGAGGCGGCCGACGCGCGCGGCAAGCTCGCGAAGATTCGCGCGCAGCTCGCGCACGTGCTGGGCGACGCGCGACAGGGGGCGTTGCTGCGCGAAGGGCTGTCGGTCGTGCTCGCGGGGCAGCCGAACGTCGGCAAGTCGTCGCTGCTGAATGCGCTGGCCGGCGCGGAGCTGGCGATCGTCACGCCGATTGCGGGCACGACGCGCGACAAGGTTGCGCAGACGATCCAGGTGGAAGGAATTCCGCTGCACATCATCGATACGGCCGGGTTGCGCGAGACGGAGGACGAGGTCGAGCGGATCGGCATTGCGCGCACGTGGAGCGAGATCGAGCGGGCGGATGTCGTGCTGCATCTGCTGGATTCGCGCACCGGGATGACGGCGGATGACGAGACGATCGCTGCGCGGTTTCCGGGCGGCGTGCCGGTGGTGCGCGTGCTGAACAAGACGGATCTGACCGGGGTGGCGGCGTGTGTCGAGCATCCGGCGGCGGAAGGCGATCTGACCGAGGTGCATCTGTCGGCCAAGCGCGGCGACGGGATCGACATGCTGCGCGCGGAGCTGCTGCGGATCGCGGGGTGGCAGGCGGGGGCCGAGGGCGTGTATCTCGCGCGCGAGCGGCATCTGATCGCGTTGCGGGCCGCGCAGGAGCATCTGGCGCAAGCGGCGGATCACGCGGAGCAGCGCGCGCAATCACTCGATCTGTTTGCCGAGGAACTGCGGCTCGCGCAGGAACAACTGAATTCGATTACCGGGGAATTTACTTCCGACGATCTGCTGGGAGTGATTTTCAGCAGGTTTTGTATTGGGAAGTGAGCGGGCCGCTCACCGTAACCAGACCTTCTCTCCCCATCCTGTCCTACAGGTACCAACTGGACGACTGTCGATGCGCGTTCGATCGACGATGTGCTGGGAGCGGGCGACTTCTGGCCAATGCCCTATATCGATGGCAAGCGGCCGTATGGGGATCGCGCTTACTTCCAGATCGACATGGCCGAACTGCTCGGCGAACCCCGCCAATTCGTTGCCGCGCGCAATCTGATCGAAGATGCCGAAAAGGATGCGCGCCTCGAGCGTCTCCACTACGAAACGCTTGCCGTCCTACGGGTATTTCTGATGCATGCCGAACGAACCTCGCCGGCCTGATTGCGTGAGGGCCCGGATCGACCCCTCCGAACCCTCACCCGCATCAATCCCAATGACGGTGATGGTAATACCCGCCACCACCGTAATACCCGCCACCATCCGGCACCACGATACAGCCGCTCAACAGCACGGCGACGCTGGCAATCAGCAAAAGGGTCTTCTTCATCGCGTTCACCTGCTCGGGTTCAATATGGAACCCAGCATAGCGAGCGCCTGCAACACCGGCTGTAAGCGATCGTTTCCCTGCTCGGCAATCCGTAACGGCGGATTATTCCGGTCACAATGACCGTAACAAATCCCCGAGGAATCCCTGAAACAGCAGACGTTTTCAGGCGGTGACGACCCTGTTTCGTCCCGTATCCTTCGCCCGATACAGCGCGGCATCGGCGGCTTCGATCAACGCATCGGGTGTCGACAGATCGTCGGCCGACACGGTTGCGCAGCCGATACTGACGCTGACGCGCCCGGCGGGCGACGTTGGCATCGCGAGATCGAGCCGCAGCACCGCTTCGCGCGCCTCGTCGGCAACGACTCGCGCGCCGCGCGCGCCCGTGTTCGGCAGCACGATCGCGAACTCCTCGCCGCCGTAACGCGCGACGATGTCCGCTGGCCGCCTCACCGCGCCGGCCAGCGCGTTCGCGACTGCGATCAGGCACGCGTCGCCCTTCACGTGACCGAACGCGTCGTTGTATGCCTTGAAGCGGTCGACGTCGACCATCAGCAGCGACAGCGGTTCGCCTTGCCGTCGCGCCTGCAGGAACAGCGCGTGGAAATGATCGTTGAAGTGCATGCGGTTGAACGCGCCCGTCAGGCCGTCGCGCGCGGACGAACGGATCAGCGTCGCGTGCGCCTCGAACAGCCGCTGGTACAGCATCGTCACTTCCCACGCGAGCACGCACACGAGCACGCCCGGCGTGAACATGCTGAAGATGCGCGCGAGATACCAGCCGACCGTGAAGCGGCTGGTGCTCATCAGGTTCAGCGTCGTGTCGGTGAGGCATGCGAGCATCGCGATCGCGAGCCACAGGTCGAGCGTCGTGCGCAGCCGGCCGGTGGCCAGCACGGCAACGAGCGCCAGCGCATTGAGCAGCCACACGACCAGTGCGACGCCGTTGACGGGCAGCACGGCCGCTTCGCCCGGCGGATGAAACGCAGGCGGCAGCGCCACGTTCAGCGCGAACAGGCACAGCACCCCGGCGGCGACAGCCGGCCCGCCGACCAGTGCGAGCGTCCACCAGCGTGTCTGCTTCGCGCCGATCGGTGCGCGCGTCAGCCGCTCGCGTGCGAGCAGCGCGACCATCACGAAACCCGGGAACCCGGCGTGCCAGAAGATCCACATCCACGCGGCGCTTTGCGGTTGCGCGCCGAACAGCCCATGCGGCGCAAATACGCCGGGAAAGGTGAGCAGCTGCAGCGCGACGGCAAGCGCGGTGAACGCGTAGGCGCCGCCGAGCGCGCCGAGCACCGGCTGGCGCGTCACGGTGAACTGCGCACCGAGAAAGAACGCCGCGATGCTCGCGGTCGTGAACACGGTGAGCGCGCACATCGGCATGAAGGGCTCGACGGCCGGCAGCGCGACGTTCGCGTGCGGCGCGGCGATCCCGAGCGCGAGCACGATGACGAGCGCCGTCAGTGTGCCGAACCAGAGCTGACGGCGTGTCGTGTGCTGGATCAGGATGCCTTCCATGGGGTTCCCCGGGCACGTACGCGGAAACGCCCGGTCTTGTGCCGGGCGACAGGCAGCCGGCCGCTTTGCGGCCGGTGCGGCCTGATCCTATCGCGTTATGCGTGCGCGCTCAAACCCCGAGGCCGGGGCCGAAGTTGCCGGCGACCCAGTGCGTGACGGCGTTGACGTCCGCGTAGTCCTGTTCGGGCAGGCCGTCGAGCATCGACAGCACTTCGTTGCTGGCGCCGGCGTCGCGCGCGGCATCGACGATCGCATCCTTGTTGGCCGGGTAGCGGACGGCCGCCAGCACGTCGGCGATCTGCAGGTCGATCGTTTCGCTGGGAATGTCGTGCGGAGGCTGGGCGGGCTGGTCGTTCACGGCGGCGTCTCGCGGAGTGAGCGGGTTGAGCGGGAATCGGATCGAGGCGGAATTCGGGTGCGTAACGGGGCGCGTCGCGCGTTCACATGCCGGGGCGGCCGGGCCGGCGCGCCCCATGGATGAACGGCGATCGGCTCAATGCCCGCGTCGCACGCGGCGCCACGGATGCTTCCAGTCGATGTGCGGTGCGTTTTCGTCGCGCGGATGCTGGCGCCGATGTTCCTGCCAAAGTTCGTCGGAAAACAGCGCCGCCACGATTACGAGCGGCAGCACGAGGAAAATTCCGAGTATGACTTGCTCGATCACGATAGCCTCCTTGCGGTGGCAGGAACCCTTGCTCCCATTCTAGGCTCTGAACTTCGCCCGCGTTCAATTTCTTACAGTGCGAAACAGGCCCGGATGCGGGCGTTCCGCACGTGCGCCGGCCTCAAAAAGGACATGAACATGCAACTCCAGAACGATACCAATACGCTCGCGCTGCGGCCGCTGGAGCGCCAGGACCTGCGCTTCGTCCACGAACTGAACAACGATGCCAAGATCATGCGCTACTGGTTCGAGGAGCCGTACGAAACCTTCTCCGAACTGTCACAACTGTACGACCGCCATGTGCACGACCAGCGCGAGCGCCGTTTCGTCGCAGTCGACGCGCAAGGCGAGCTCGTCGGCCTCGTCGAGCTGATCGAGCTCGACTATATCCACCGCCGCGGCGAGTTCCAGATCATCATCGCGCCGCAATGCCAGGGGCGCGGCTATGCGGGCCAGGCGACGCGCCTGGCGATCGAGTACGCGTTCAAGGTACTGAACATGCGCAAGCTGTACCTGATCGTCGATACGTCGAATGCGGCGGCGATTCACGTGTACGAGAAATGCGGATTCCAGCACGAGGCCGAATTAAAGGAAGAATTTTTCGGAAACGGCGCGTATCACAACGCTTATCGCATGTGCATCTTCCAGCGCGATTATTTCGAGCACCAGCAATCCAGCGCGAATAAAGCAGGGTAAACACGCTGGCGAAAGGCGCTTGCGGCGGGGCTTCCGCGGGCGCTGAATCCATGCCGAGAAGTACGGATAAATACGGATTCGCTTATACCTGGCATTTTTCTTGTATCAGGGAAATGCGATTCCGCGTTGCGGTAAAGTCGAATCGTTTCGGATGACTTTATGTGCAACGCATCAAAATGATCCGGATAGCGAAATGGATTATCCAAACCGTTCAATCGCCGCATTGTAACTTTGCTGAAAGTGTTGCTGCGCAACGCTTTCAGCCCGGCGACGCGGGCCTGCCCGTCGTGCGGCGCATGTCGTCTCGCCTGCGTCCGGCGCGAAAAACGGGCTGCGCACGGGGTGCGACAATCCGCCGCTATTGCGGTCGCACAACAAATGTGCTTGCTATCGCTTGGCGGTCTTCTAAAGTGAAAAATGCGGGTTGACGATCACCTTTAAACACATAGCTAACCCGAGCCTGGTGCCCGCAAGCCTGGAGACAGAACATGATGAAGCGTACCGGTATCCTTTTTGCCCTCGTCGGCGCATTTTGCGCAGTGTCGATTGCCCAGGCCGGCGGCGATTCGGCCGTCAAGCCGACGCAGGAAATCCAGTTGACGAAGAACGCATGGGGCTGCCTGTCGAAAGACAATCTGGACTCCGTACTGAGTCACGAGCGTGACGGCAAGTCGCAGGCGAAGCAGCAATACTTCGACGACTTCCGCTGCCTGTCGGTGCCGGAAGGCCAGCGCTTCCGCGTGGTGTCGGTCGACCAGGGCGACGTGCAGTTCGTCAGCGCCGACAACAGCGACCAACAGGGGCTCTGGACCGATTCGCGCTTCGTCAAGCAATAAACGTCCATTCACCGCGCCGTCAGACGACGCGCGGGCGTGCCGGCTTGATGAGCCGGCGGCGCGAACCGAACACGGCCCGGCCCATGCCGGGCCGTTGCGCTGTGGATTGCACATGACACGCGCCGGACGGCGCGCATTCGGTATCATCACGGCCCGACCGAACCGAACGCCCGCCCGGGCCGCATCCGCATGGCGCTGAAATCCACGATCTACAAAGCCGAACTGCAAATCGCCGACATGGATCGGCATTACTACGCCGATCACGCGCTGACGGTGGCGCGCCATCCGTCGGAAACCGACGACCGGATGATGGTGCGCATCGTCGCGTTCGCGCTGTTCGCGCACGAGCGGCTCGAATTCTGCAAGGGGCTGTCGGACGTCGACGAGCCCGACCTGTGGCAGAAGGACCTGACGGGCGCGATCGACGTCTGGATCGAAGCCGGCCAGCCCGACGAACGGCGCATCTCGAAGGCGGCCGGCCGCGCCGGGCAGGTCACGGTGATCGCATACGGCGGCAAGACGTCGGATATCTGGTGGCAGGGCGTGCGCAGCAAGGTCGAGCGGCTGCGCAACGTGCAGGTGCTGTCGCTGGCCGACGGTGTCGCGGCCGCGCTCGGGCAGCTCGCGGAGCGCACGATGCGCCTGCAGTGCACGGTGCAGGACGGCGCCGCGTGGATCTCGAGCGCCGACCACGATCCGGTCGCGGTCGAGTGGACCGTGCTGAAGGCGCGCGCCGACGCGTGACGGCCCGCGCGCCGGCCGCGCTCAGCCGCGTTCAGCCGCGTTCAGCCGATCGCGGCCGGCGGCCCCTTGAATTCGAGCATGTTGCCTTCCGGGTCGAACAGGTAGATCGACGGCCCGTAGCCGCCGGCGCCGTAGCGTTCCGCGGGCGCGTCAGGCCGGGCGCCGTGCGCGGCGAAATGGGCGGTCAACGCGTCGGGATCGAACGGCTCGACGCGCAGGCATAAGTGATCGAGATTGCGTCCCGTGCCGGGCGGGCCGCTGTCGGGCCGGTCGATCGGGCCGCCGACCGACAGCAGGTCGATCAGCGCGTCGCCGGCGCGCAGTTGCACCAGGCCCAGATCGGGCTGTTCCTTCTCCACATGGCAACCGACGGCGTCGCAGTAAAAGCGCGTCATCGCGGCCATGTCGGTCACGCGCAGCACGATGTGATCGATCGCGCGGATGGTCGGTTTCATGGGCAGGCACTCCTTCGCAGTCGACGAGCATCGAGTGTAGACGCATCGCGCCTGCGCCGCCCGCCGGAACGCGGCACAATCGACAGACGAAAAAAAGCCCGTTCACGCAGAGCGGAACGGGCTTAATCCATATCAGGAGGAGACATGGAGGAGACAGTTCCAACTATACACACGGCGATGGTGCGACGCAATATTTCGAATGCAAAAAAACGTCAGGACGGCGATTTGTCGCATCCGCGGTGCAGCAAAAGGGGGACGGGACGATGACGAAAACCGCGCTGGAACAGCCGGCGCGCACATTTTGTCCGTTTATCTTCAATTGATGTGCCCCCGGTTTGCCGGCACGAATCACAGAGCAAGATTCAGGGCGCGACGGCACATGCCGATGTCTAGAGTAGGCACCATCTACACTAGAGAGTGCGAGGTTCAGATGAAAACCGCCTATCCGACCGATGATGCCCGCTGGGGCGCCGTCACCGAGCGCGATCCGCATGCGGACGGCGCGTTCTTCTACGCCGTGAGCACGACCGGCGTGTTCTGCCGCCCGACCTGCGCGTCGCGGCTGCCGCGCCGCGAAAATGTGTCCTTCTTCGCCGATCCGGCCGCCGCGCGTGCGGCCGGCTTCCGGCCCTGCAAGCGCTGCCAGCCGGAAGGGCTGCCGCGCGAGCTCGAGATCGTCAACCGCGCGTGCGCGGTGCTCGACGCTCATGCGGAGCGGCTTACGTTGCAGCAATTGAGCGATGCCGTGCACGTGAGCCCGTTTCATCTTCAGCGGCTCTTCAAGCGCGTGGTCGGCGTGTCGCCGCGGCAATACCAGGCCGCGCAGCGCGGCGCCGCGCTTCGGCAGGCGCTGCAAAGCGGGCAGCCGGTCACGCAGGCGGCCGTCGACGCGGGCTTCAACTCGCCGTCGCGGCTCTATGCATCGGTGCCGCGCGAGCTCGGGATGGCGCCGTCGGCGTTCCGCCGCCAGGGTGCCGGCCTGCGGATCGACTATGCGACCGCGTCGACGTCGCTCGGCACGGTGCTCGTCGCCGCGACCGAACAGGGCATCTGCCGGATCGCGTTCGGCGACGAACCGGCAGCGCTCGTCGGCGAGCTGAAGGATGCGTTCGCGCGTGCCGAGCTGGTCGAAGCGTCGGCACGGCTCGCGCCGTTCGTCGCGCAGATTCGCGCGTACCTGGACGGCACGCGGCACGCGTTCGACCTGCCGCTCGACATCGCGCCGACCGCGTTCCAGCAGCGCGTATGGGAGGCACTGACGCATATTCCGTACGGCGAAACGCGCAGCTACTCGGAGATCGCCGAGGCGCTGGGCGCGCCGCGCGCGGTGCGGGCCGTCGCGTCCGCATGCGCGTCGAACCCGGTCGCGCTCGCGATCCCGTGCCACCGCGTCGTGCAAAAGGGCGGTGCGCTTTCGGGGTATCGTTGGGGCGTGCGCCGCAAGGCGACGCTGCTCGCGTCCGAGGCGCGGCATGTACACGACGATGAAACCGAATCCGTTGCGGAGGGCAGCGCAGTTTGAGCATCGCAAAAACGACGATTACATCCATCGCGAACGGCGGCCAGGTGCCGCCGTCCGCGCAAATGGAACTGCGCTTCAATGCACCTTACGACTGGGCGCGCGTGCTGCGCTTCTTCAGCGGGCGCGCGATTCCGGGTGTCGAGCAGGTGGCGGACGGCGTGTATCGCCGCATCGTCGACCTGCACGGCGACGCCGGCCGGCTCACGGTCGCGAAACATCCGCGCAAGCATTGCCTGGTCGCGACGGTCGAAGGCGCGGTCGCGCGGCATGTCGATGACGCGTTCGTCACGCGCGTCGCGACGATGTTCGACCTCGGCGCCGATCCGGCTGCCATCGGCAGCGGGCTGGCGCGCGATCCGTGGTTCGCGCCGCTCGTCGAGGCCGCGCCGGGGCTGCGCGTGCCGGGCGCATGGTCGGGGTTCGAGCTGGCCGTGCGCGCGATCGTCGGCCAGCAGGTGAGCGTGAAGGCCGCGACGACGATCGTCGGCCGGCTCGTCGAGCGGGCCGGCGAGCGTGTGGTTCATGAAGACGACGGCGCGCCCGCGTGGCGTTTCCCGACGCCCGACGCACTGGCTGCATGCGATCTCGACAAGATCGGGATGCCCGGCAAGCGGGTGGCGGCGCTGACGGGCGTGGCGCGCGCGGTGGCGGCCGGCGACGTGCCGGTCGATCGCGAGCACGCCGATCTCGCGACGCTGCGCAGTGCGTGGCTCGATCTGCCCGGCATCGGCCCGTGGACCGTCGAATACATCGCGATGCGCGCGTGGCGCGATCCGGACGCATGGCCGGCTTCGGATCTCGTGCTGATGCAGTCGATCGCTGCGCGCGATCCGGCGCTCGACCGGCTCGCGACCCAGAAGCGCCGCACCGAAGGCTGGCGCCCGTGGCGTGCGTACGCGGCGCTGCACCTGTGGAACGAAGTGGCCGACCGGGCGGGCGGCGCGCGCGGCGGGTGATCGCTGAGGCTCGCGGCCGGGTGCGACCTGGCGAGGCCGCGATGCAACCCGTTGCGCAGGTCGTGCCGACATTCTCAGGCTAGCCGCCGGGCACCGGCCGCCACGCCAATGTCGCGCATCCGTCGCCTGCCGAATGCCGGATGCGCGACACACACTTACCTCGCTTTCCCCGGCCGGTTCGGCGGCACGGTTGCACCTGCCGCCACCCGTTCGCGCATCACGTTCCGTCGGACGAATTCGCATAACCGGCGTGCCCGTTGCCGCCGCCCGGAACCGGTCGCAAACGCGGCGATCGCCGCGACCGGCCCGTCCGGCGGCCCGTTCCGGCCTGCGCACCGTGCCCGGAGCCACCTCAAGCGCGTGTTCCGGCGAGATGTTAAAGTGCCCGCTACCAACGAAGCGACCAACAATCCAGCCGGCCGCGCGCGGCGTTCTGCGCGCGGCCGTCACGCACTTGCGTCTCCATGTCGAACACCATGACTCACCGCCAGTCCGAACTGCTGCTGAATCGCCTCGAAGCGCTGAGCTCGGGCCCGACGCGGCAGCATCTGCCCGACGGCCTGCGCGGCATCGAAAAGGAAAGCCTGCGCGTGACGCGCGACGGGATGATCGCGTTCACGCCGCATCCGCGCGCGCTCGGTTCGGCGCTCACGCATCCGTCGCTGACGACCGACTATTCCGAAGCGCTGATCGAGCTGATCACGCCCGCGGAGCGCGACGCGTCGATCACGCTCGAACGTCTCGACGATCTCCACCGCTACGTGTATGCGTCGCTCGGCGACGAGATGCTGTGGAACGACTCGATGCCCGGCCTGCTGCCGGCCGACGACCAGATTCCGATCGCCGACTACGGCACGTCGAACATCGGCCGCCTGAAAACGGTGTACCGGCGCGGCCTCGCGTATCGCTACGGCCGCACGATGCAGTGCATCGCCGGCATCCACTACAACTACTCGCTGCACGAGGAAGTGTGGCGGCGCCTGCATGCGGAAGAAGGCTCGACGGCCACGCTCGTCGATTACCAGTCGGAGCGCTATCTCGCGCAGATTCGCAACTTCCGCCGCCGCAGCTGGTTGCTGATGTACCTGTTCGGCGCATCGCCCGCGCTCGATACGAAGTTCCTGCGCGGCAAGCCGCACAAGCTCGACACGTTCGATGCCGATACGCTGTACCTGCCGTATGCGACGAGCCTGCGGATGAGCGATCTCGGCTACTCGAACACGACTGCCCAGGCCGCGCTGCACGTCGACTACAACACGCTGCCCGGCTATCTCGACGCACTGTCGAAGGCCGTGAGCGAGCCGTACCCGGCCTACGAGGCGATCGGCACGCATCGCGACGGCGAGTGGATCCAGATCAACACGAACGTGCTGCAGATCGAGAACGAGTTCTACTCGACGATCCGGCCGAAGCGTGTCACGTATTCGGGCGAGCGGCCGCTGCATGCGCTCGCGTCGCGCGGCGTGCAGTACATCGAGGTGCGCTGTCTCGACATCGATCCGTTCGAGCCGACCGGCATCGCGCTGGAGACCGCACGCTTCATCGACGCGTTCCTGCTCGCGTGCGCGCTCGACGAGAGCCCGGCGCTCGATTGCCCTGCGTACAAGGAAGCGAACGCGAACTTCGGCAGCGTGACGATGGAAGGGCGCAAGCCGGGGCTCACGCTGGAGCGCGACGGCCAGTCGATCACGATGCGCGCGTGGGCGGACGAGCTGATGGCCGATATCGAAACCGTCGGCCGCCGTCTCGACGAAATCCGCGGCGGCGACGAGCATGCGCGCGCGATCGCCGCGCAACGCGAGAAGCTCGCCGATCCGGAGCGCACGCCGTCCGCGCACGTGCTGCGCACGATGCGCGAGCGGGGGCAGTCGTTCCTCGGGTTCGCGCTGGCGCAGAGCGAAGCGCATGCCGCGCATTTCCGCGCGCATCCGCCGTCGGCGGACACGCTGCGCACCGAGCAGGCGCTCGCCGCGAAGTCGCTGGCCGAGCAGGCCGAGCTCGAAGCGAAGGAGGCCGGATCGTTCGACGCGTTCGTCGCGGCCTATCGTGCCTATACGCTGAACCGCTTCAGCGTGTGATGCTTGGCGCACGCGCATCGCGCCGGTCGGCGCGGTGCACGATGCGCATCTCCGTCGCCGGTCGGGGCGCGCCGTTGCGCGCTCGATCCGGATCGATCAGCCGTCAATGGTGTGCGTATGTGCCGCGATCGATCGCGTGCGGCAGCGCCGGCTTGCCCGATTCCACGTTTGCCCCGCCGTCGCTGCCGTAGCCGGCGTCCTCGCCGCGCGCCTGCGCGGCACGGTGCATGATCGCCTGCATGTTTTCCGGAAAGTCGGGACTGCTCGCGAGGCTCGTCCGGTAGCCGGCGGCCTGCAGCTCCACGAGTTCCTGGCGGACCTCGGCGCGCGTCAGTGTCGACGCGGCCTGCGCGTGAGCGGCGAATGCCGTGCCGATCAGCACGAATGCGCACGCCACCTGTTTCATCGTCTTCATCGCGTTCACTCCGTGAGATTCCAGTGCCGCGTCGTTGCCGGCGCGCGTGGAATCGATGTGGCCAGTCTAGGCTTCGGACGCCAAACGAAACATCCCGCCCGCCGTCAGGCACCTTTGCCGCATGTGCAACATTGCGCAGGTGGCGGCGTCGCGCTGCGCCGGTGAGCCGATCGTGACGGGCTTCCTGTCGGCTGCGACAGCCGCCTGCCCACTGCCGGTCAGCGTGTGGCGGCCGGTCTGTATCGGGTCGGCACGCATCGGGCTTGTCCTCCTTGTACAAGCGCCGCGCGCCTCCTAACCTCTTTTAAGCGACTGATCGGTTGGCCGTGCGACGTCGTTGCGCGCGCAAGCGCCTGATCGTTGCCGCGACTGCAGGACATCGCCTTGTACCGAACCCGGGGCATCCCGATGCCAACCCGGGTCGACTTTGGAGACACGATGAACCCCACCGACGCCCTACCGCCCGGCATCGTCTTCGCGCAGCCGTTGACGCCGGTCGCGAACTCGCTGCTGCTGTCCTTCCTCGTCGCCGCGATCCCGATCGCGGTCGCGCTGATCGCGCTTGGCGTGCTGCGCCGCCCCGCGTGGCAGGCCTCGCTCGCCGGGCTCGTCGCCGGCCTCGCGGTCGCGATCGGCGCATGGGGCATGCCGGCCGGGCTCGCGTTCAACGCGGTCGGCGCGGGCATGGCGCTCGCGGTCGTGCCCGTGATGTGGATCGTCTTCAACGCGCTGCTGCTGTACAACATCGCGGTGAAGTCGGGCCGCTTCGACCAGTTCCGGCAGTGGATGCTCGACAACCTGCCCGACGATCGCCGCCTCGTGCTGCTCGTCGTCGCGTTCTCGTTCGGCTGCCTGCTCGAAGGGATCTCGGGTTTCGGCACGCCGGTCGCGATCACGAGCGCACTGCTGATCGCGCTCGGTTTCCCCGCGCTCGAAGCGCTCACCTATACGCTGCTGTTCAACACGGCACCGGTCGCGTTCGGCGCGCTCGGCGTGCCGATCACCGTGCTCGGCGCGGTGACGTCGTTGCCGCCCGCAACGCTCGCGCAGATGGTCGGCCGCCAGCTGCCGTTCTTCGCACTCCTGCTGCCGTTCTACGTGGTGGGCGCGTACGGCGGGCTGCGCTCGATCTCGAAGCTGTGGCCGGCGCTGCTCGTGTCGGGCGGCAGCTTCGCGATCGCGCAGTTCGTCACGTCGAACTTCCTCGGCTACCAGCTCACCGACGTGTTGTCGTCGCTCACATCGCTGATCGTCACGATCGGTTTCCTGCAGGTGTGGAAGCCGCAGCCCGATCCGCAATACGCACTCGCACGCAGCGTGCCGGCAACGGCCGGCGCCGCGCGTGCGGGCTTCGGCGGCTGGCTGCCGTGGCTCGTCGTGTCGGTGGTCGTGATCGTGTGGGTGCACGCGAACATCGCGGCGATCGGCGACGTGAAGATCAAGTGGCCCGGCCTGCACAACGCGGTGTTCGTGTCGCTGTACCACAAGCCGTATGCGGCGATCTGGGACTTCCAGCCGCTCGGCACGGGCACCGCAATCCTGGTGTCGGCGATCATCACGGCCGCGCTGACGCGCACCGGCGTGGGCGATTTCTTCGAATGCGTGGCCAAGACCTGGCGGCAGACGTGGATCGCGATCGTCACGGTGATGATGATCGTCGGGCTCGCGTACCTGCTGAACTACTCGGGGATCAGCTACACGCTCGGCACGGGCGTTGCGTCGACGGGCGCGCTGTTCCCGCTCGTGTCCGCGTCACTCGGCTGGATCGCCGTGTTCCTGTCCGGCAGCGACACGTCGGGCAACGCGCTGTTCGGCAACCTGCAGGTCGTGGCCGCCCGGCAGCTCGGCCTCGATCCGGTGCTGATGGCCGCGACCAACTCGTCGGGCGGCGTGATGGGCAAGATGATCTCGCCGCAGAACATCGCGACGGGTGTGTCGACGACGGACCTGAAGGGGCAGGAAGGTGTCGTGTTCGCGCGCACGTTCTGGCATAGCGTGATCCTCACGCTGCTGCTTGGCGTGCTCGTGTTCCTGCAGCAGCACGTACTGACTTGGATGATTCCGGCACTGCCGAAGTGAGGTGAGCGCAACGACAGAAGGAAGGCACGCGGAAAAACGAGGGAAGGCGCGGAAAAACGCCAGTCAAGTGCGGAACCGGCGAACGCGCGGCAGTTCAGCGCGCGTTCGCCCGCCGCGCCGTTCGTCCTGCTTCATTCGTCTCGGCCGTGTCGCTGCCGGCCGGCAGGATGCACGCGAGGAACGCATCGATCGCGGGGCTCTGGCGGCGCGCTTTCAGGTAGTACACGTATTCGTCGATCGTCGTGTCGACGCCGCGCAGCGCGATCACGCGCAGGTCAGGATGGCGCTCGGCCTCGCCGAGCGGAAACAGGCTGCCGCCCACGCCGTGCAGGATCGCCTCGCGGATCGCTTCGCGGCTGCCGATCTCGGCAACCGAGACGGCCGCGACACCGGCCGCCGCGAGGATCGTCTCCGTGCAGCGGCGCGTGACCGAGCCTTCCTCGCGAATCAGCAGCCGCACGTCGGCGAGCTGCGCCGGATCGATCGCGTCGAAACGCGCGAGCGGATGCGTGCGATGCACGACGAGCACGAGCGGGTCGGTCGAGATCACCTTGCGTTCGAGGCCTTCGGCATCGTTGCGCTGCGACGATACCGCGAGATCGATGCGGAATTCCTGCAGCGCCTGCAGGATCTCCTCGGAGTTGCCGATCCGGCACGTGAGCGCGATCGACGGATGCGCGTTCGAGAAGCGGCCGACCGCGTCCATGATGTAGTACGGCCCCGTCGCGCCGATCCGCAGGTGGCCTTCGAACAGGCCGCCGACGTTGCGCAGCATGATGTCGGCCTGCGCCTCGAGCGCGATCATCTTCTCGACGAGCGGCAGCAGCTCGATGCCCGTCTCGGTGACCTCGAGCTTGCGCCCGCTGCGGTAGAACAGCTCGACGCCGTACACCTGCTCGACCTGCCGGATCTGCGCGGCAATCGTCGGCTGGCTCACGCCCAGGTGGCGCGCAGCGCGCGTGATGCTGCCCTGCCGGACGGTCGCGTGGAACGCCTTCAGCTGATCGAACACGACTCGGCTTCTCCCCCCTCTTCATCGCGCGTCAGCGTAGCGCATGCATGTGTCGGCCGGATGAAAGGCGCGTCGTGCGCTGCTTCGAAAGATTCTTGGGGGTAACCCAAAGAAACCTGCGGGAACCGGTCACGGCCGGGACATGCCGGTGCGGGGTAATAACGGTAATGCCGCAATCGCCGGCCCCGCTCGACCGGCGCCCCCACTCCCACCGACAACAGGGTTCTCTTCATGTCCTCGAACAATCGACGCGATTTCCTGCGCCTCGCCGCGCAGTCGGCCGGCGCGATGGCCGCCTATGCGGGCTTCCCGCCCGCGATCCGCAATGCGCTGGCGATGCCGGCTGCCTATCGCACGGGCACGATCCGCGACGTCGAACACGTCGTGATCTTCATGCAGGAAAACCGCTCGTTCGACCATTACTTCGGCGGGCTGCGCGGCGTGCGCGGCTTCAATGATCCGCGCCCGCACCTGCTGCCGAGCGGCGCACCGGTGTGGCAGCAGCCGCCGGCGTCGGTGTTCACGAAGAACTACCATTCGCGCGGCCTCGATCCGTCGGCGCCGTACGTGCTGCCGTTCTACCTCGATCCGAAGCAGACGACCGAATTCCAGCCGGGCACCAACCACGGCTGGAGCAGCGGCCACCTGTCCTGGAACAACGGCCAGTGGGACCAGTGGGTGAACCAGAAGCAGGACGTGCTGACGATGGGCTACCTGAAGCGCCAGGATCTCACGTACCACTACGCATTGGCCGACGCGTTCACGATCTGCGATTCGTACTTCTGTTCCGCGCACGCCGACACGGCGCCGAACCGCATCTACCTGTGGACCGGCACGGTCGACCCGCGCAACATCTACGGCAACCCGCCGAATGGCCCGGGCATCGGCGAGCGCGACGACGTGAACGGCTACACGTGGACGACCTACGCTGAGCGCCTCGAGGACGCGAAGATCAGCTGGAAGGTGTACCAGGGCGGCACGGGCATCCCGGGCGACCCGACCGACAACTACACCGACAACTCGCTGATGTTCTTCAAGCGCTTCCAGGTGAAGGAGGGCGCGAGCGGCCCGCTGGTCGACAAGGGTGCATCGGACCACACGCTCGCCGAGCTGAAGGCCGACGTGCAGGCGAACCGGCTGCCGCAGGTGTCGTGGATCGTGTCGCCGTACAAGTACAGCGAGCACCCGCAGGCATCGCCGACCGACGGCGCGTTCTACATCAACATGGTGCTCGAGGCGCTCACGTCGAACCCCGAGGTGTGGGCGAAGACGGTGTTCATCCTCAACTACGACGAGAACGACGGGCTGTTCGACCACGTCGTGCCGCCGGTGCCGCCAGTGACGAGCGGCGTGGGCGGCCAGGGCATCGTGTCGTCGAACCTGCTGTCGAATCTCGGCGACGAGCTGCTCGACCTGAACAAGTACCCGGGCGAAATGAGCCCGCTCGTGCCGGGCGCCGACCCGGGCGGCATCCAGCCGATCGGCCTCGGGCCGCGCGTGCCGCTGATCATCATCTCGCCGTGGACGAAGGGCGGCTGGGTCTGCTCGGAGACGTTCGACCATACGTCGGTGCTGCGTTTCCTCGAAGCGCGCTTCGGTGTGAAGGAGCCGAACATCAGCGCATGGCGCCGCTCGATCTGCGGCGACCTCACGTCGGCGTTCGACTTCTCCGCGCGCCCCGACACGCGCACGGTGAGCTTCACGGTGCCGCAGCACATCGCGACGGCCGGCCAGGCGTACCAGGTGCCCGCGCAGCAGTCGATGCCGGCGCAGGAGCCCGGCACGCGTCCCGCGCGTGCGCTGCCGTACGAGCTGTTCGTGCACAGCCGCGTGAGCGGGCACGACGACACCGTATCGCTCGACTTCGCGAACACCGGTGACGCAGGCGCGGCGTTCTACGTGTACGACCGCCGCAACCCGGCGACGCCGCCGCGCCGTTACGCGGTGTCTGCGCACGACCGCTTCGTCGACACGTGGAACACGTCGGCCGCGCGCGGCGACTACCATCTCGCGGCGTACGGCCCGAACGGCTATCTGTGCGAGTTCCAGGGCAACACGCGGCTCGCCGCGGACGGCCGCCACGCGAACCCGGAAGCGAAGATCGGCTACGACGTGCGCAACCGCCACGTGTACCTGCAACTGCGCAACAGCGGGCGTGCGACGTGCCGCGTGACGGTCGACAACGCATACAGCCACAAGCATGCGCGGACCTACACGCTGGAGCCGGGCGAGCGCGTCGAGGATCACTTCGAGCTGTCGTCGAGCCACGGCTGGTACGATCTGACGATCACCGCGACGACGCTGCGCGGCGGCGACGACAAGGTCGTGCGCCGCTTCGCGGGCCACGTCGAGACGGGCCGGCCGAGCCAGAGCGATCCGGGGCCGGTGAAGCACACGGCCTGACGGCCGGCACGCGTCGCGCGATGCGGGCGAGGTCGGCGCCCCCGCGCGACCGCCGCCTGCCGGCTGCGTTTCGGTTGCATTCCGGCAGGCGGAATTGGTTTTTGGAAACTGAAGACTGTTGACAATGTGCCGGGTCGAGGGTATACAACGACCATTCGCCGATATGGCGCCCTCGTTCTCTACCGCAGCCTTGCTGCCTGCCCGACCATGACAGCCCCGAACGCGCTCAGCGCCATCGAACTCCTGCAAAGCCAGTCGCTCGCGATGATCGTCCAGGACATGCTCGAGCGGGCGATCGTGTCCGGCGAATACGCGCCCGGCGAGAAGCTCAACGAAGTCGATATCGCGACCAAGCTGAACGTGTCGCGCGGCCCGGTGCGCGAGGCGTTCCGCGCGCTCGAGCAGGCCGGGCTGCTGCGTAACGAGAAGAACCGCGGTGTGACCGTGCGCGTCGTGCCGCTGCGCGAGGCCGAGGAGATCTACGAAGTGCGCGCGATGCTCGACGAGTCGGTTGCGCGCGCGCTCGCGAAGCGCATCTCGCCCGACACGCTGAAGGTGCTGAAGGGCATCATCCAGTCGATGAAGGGCGCCGCGAAGGCGCACGACGTCACGCGCTATACCGAGCTGAACGTGCAGTTCCACGATGCGATGGTCGTCGGCGTCGGCAACACGCATCTCACCGATACCTACCGCCGGCTCGTACGCCAGCTCGGCCTGCTGCGCCAGGCCGCGATCGAGGCCGAGGAGGATGCGATCGCCGTGTCCGCCGCCGAGCACGACAAGATCGTGCAGGCGCTCGCGGGCGGCGACGAGGAGCAGGCGGTCGCGCTCGTGCGCGAGCACGTTGCGCACGGCCTCGCGCGGATGCGGCGCACGCACGAGCAGGGGCTGCCTGCTACGGGCAAGGCGGCGCGGGAGAAGACCGGCGCGTGAACGGACACGGTGCGTGCCGTCACACACCGCTCGGTTACGGGCCGGCCGCTCGTTACGCCGGGCGGGCGTAGCCTCGGTCGAAATCGACGTGGCCCGGGCCAAATACCATGATCGCCAGCAGGTGATTATTTGCGATGTCGTTTGTCGAAGACATCATCCAGCACCCAGCCGGTACCAGATTTGCAGTCCACTTGCGTGTATGCGTAGATTTTGGCAACACGATCCATCAGTGGAACACAAGACTCGCCTTTCCTGATCGTAAAGATCGGTTGGGTCCTGTCGTCGTTTGGTTCGGCAAACGCAGGCATATCTTGAAGCGCCGTCCATTCCTCATCTTTGTATTTCGAGCACGCGCTGATCATCAAAGTGAGTGTGGCCAATAGCAGGAGACGTTTCATTTCTTCGGATATCGTCGGATTCCAATCAGGCGTTTCGAATGGCGGAGACCGGTCATCAAGTCTGCGGGGGCTATGATACCAGGCAGTTGCCACCGTGGGTCATAAGCCAGAATTCCCGCCTTGCCAAGTACTTCGGCTATGTTCGATGAGCAATTATTGTCGACGAGAGAGTATGGCTTGTTTTCGCGTCGTCGCCTTTTTATCTCGGAGACGATGATCCTTTTATCATCCTTGGATGTATGGAGGAGATAGCCGATCGTATCGCGTTGCATCTTGGTCTGCTGGCGATTTAGGTGGTTCAGGATGTTATCGACGTCCCATCCGGGGTGCGCTCTACCATATACGACTCCATCGACCGCAATTACGGCATGTCCGAACTGTGACCCTCTTGAGACGGAGCGGGAGTCGCTAATCAAGATTTCGATGGTTATTGATGAGTGCATGAAAGAAAAGAATGGTTTCTATTTGTCGAATTTTTTAAATCCTGTCATGCGACTTTATATAATAAAACCGAGATAATGAAATGGCAAAAATAAAATTCGTAGTGCAGTATGTTGTTTTATAAATTCTATTTTAGATGAGACTTGTCTTATAGATGCGTGATTGTTTTCGCCGGGAGTATCTCGTTTAGGAACAAACGCGGCGCCATGGATTGGGCTTGTTCTATTAGCGGGATTCCCTCACTTGTTGTCCGGTCGATGTGCGGGTTCGACAGAAGCTGGCGACGTGATGGTGCTGGCGAGCCGCTGGCCTTTCCTGCTCCCCGCCGCATTGCACTCGCCCGTCACGCCTTGTCCGCCTTCCCCGCCGCACTCGCAAACTTCGCCAGCCACGTATCGACCACCGACGGCTGCCGGCTCTCGTCCTCCGCGCGCTCCTTGCGGCGGATCGCATTGCGCACGACGTGCGCGCCGACATAGCGGATCGGCTCCGGCGGGAAATGGCCGAGCGGGCCGCGCGCGGCCATGCGGCGCACGCTCATCGCCTTCAGCGTGTCGGTGATCGCGGCGACTGCTCCCGGAATACCGGCTTCGCCGACGTGGGCGAAGCAGCCGACGCGGAACGCGTCGACCTGGGCGAGCTTGCCCCGAGACCGAATGTAGCCGCGCTTTTTGACCGCCTGATAAAAACCACGCCGCGGCACGAGGCGGCCGGGTAATCACCTTCCTTCCTGTTCTTCACCCCCTCGCCTTTTGCTTTCTGTTCTCTGCATGTTGTTGACAATCTACAGATCATCAATTTTAATGTCAGGCATGGAAAACACCTCCCTTCGGCGCGACACGGGCGCCGACGGCTCTACCCGTCGACCTGAAAGGAATGAACGTCATGACTGAAACGCCTGTATCCGTGGAAGTGAACGGCCGCCGCTACAACTGGATGAGCCGGCCCGTGGTGGTGGTCTGCGTCGATGGCTGCGCATACGAATATCTGGAAGAAGCGGCCGAGGCCGGCGTCGCGCCGTTCCTGCGCACGCTGCTGAAGCCGGGCACGGCGCTCAAGGGCGAGTGCGTGGTGCCGAGCTTCACGAACCCGAACAACCTGTCGATTGTTACCGGCGTGCCGCCGGCGATCCACGGGATAAGCGGCAACTACTTCTACGATCGCGACACCGGCGCCGAGGTGCTGATGAACGATCCGAAGTACCTCGTCGCGCCCACCGTGCTCGCGACCTTCGCGGAGCGGGGCGCGCGCGTCGCGGTCGTCACCGCGAAGGACAAGCTGCGCCGCCTGCTCGGCAAGGGGCTGAAGGGCATCTGCTTCTCGTCGGAAAAGGCCGATGAGGCGAGCGTCGAGGAAAACGGCATCGACAACGTGCTCGAGCTGGCCGGCAAGCCGGTGCCGAGCGTGTACAGCGCGGACCTGTCGGAATTCGTGTTCGCGGCCGGCGTGCGCCTGCTCGAGACGCGCCCGATCGACCTGATGTACCTGTCGACGACCGACTACGTGCAGCACAAGTGTGCGCCCGGCACGGAGGGCGCGAACGCGTTCTACGCGATGATGGACACCTACCTGCAGCGCCTCGACGAGCTCGGCGCAATCGTCGCGATCACGGCCGACCACGGGATGAACGCGAAGCACGACGATGAAACCGGCGAGCCGAACGTGATCTACCTGCAGGAGCTGTTCGACGAGTGGCTCGGCGAGGATACGGCGCGCGTGATCCTGCCGATTACCGATCCATACGTGGTGCATCACGGCGCGCTCGGCTCGTTCGCGACCGTCTATGTGCCGGCGACGGCCGATGCCGAGGCGCTGTGCGCACGGCTCGCCGCGATCGACGGCATCGAGGTCGTGCTGACGGGCGCCGACGGCTGCGCGCGCTTCGAGCTGCCGCCGGCGCGGATGGGCGACCTGATCGTGATCTCGAAGCAGGACGTCGTGCTCGGCACGTGCCGCGTCAAGCACGACCTGTCGGGCCTCGACGTGCCGCTGCGTTCGCACGGCGGGATCTCCGAGCAGATCGTGCCGCTGATCTTCAGCAAGCCGGTCGCCAGCGACGTCACGGGCCGCGCGCGACTGCGCAACTTCGACATCATCGACATCGCGCTCAACCATCTGCAGTGACGTGCACGCATCCGTAAGGGGACACACTCATGAACGCCATTGCAGCATCGACGGAGGTCCGCGAGATTCGTCGTGAAGCACTGCGAATCGACGGCGAACGGATTCGCCGGGACGCGGTAATCGAAGTGCGCAACCCATACGACGGTTCGCTGGTCGGCACCGTGCCGAAGGCGACGCTGGACGACGTGCGCTGCGCGTTCGCGGCCGCGCGTGCCTACCGGCCGACGCTCACGCGTCACGATCGCGCGGCGATCCTGCGTCGCGCGGCCGACATCGTGCGCTCGCGCACCGCCGAGATTGCAGCGCTGATCACGGCCGAGGCCGGCCTGTGCCTCAAGGATTCGACGTACGAGGCGGG
>NZ_NBYX01000033.1 GCF_002099195.1 Burkholderia puraquae
GCCGGACGATCTGCCGGCGGGCATGCCGCTCGACGCGCAGAACCTGCTGACGGATGTGCCGGCAGGCCTTCCGTCGGACCTGCTGACGCGTCGCCCCGACGTGATGCAGGCCGAGCAGACGCTGCTGGCTGCGAATGCGAACATCGGTGCGGCACGGGCGGCGTTCTTCCCGAAGATTTCGCTGACGGGCGCGTTCGGCACCGGAAGCCCGACGCTCGGCGGCCTGTTCAAGGCCGGTACGGCGGCGTGGTCGTTTGCGCCGCAGATCACGATGCCGATCTTCGAGGGCGGCCAGAACATCGCGAACCTGAACCTTGCGCACGTGCAGAAGCGTATCGAGATCGCCAACTACGAGAAGGCGATCCAGTCGGCGTTCCGCGAAGTGTCGGACGGCCTTGCCGCACGCGGCACGTACGACCAGCAGATCGCGGCGCTGGAGCGCAACGAGCACGCGCAGCAGCGACGCTTCGACCTGTCGGACCTGCGCTACAAGAACGGCGTGGACAGCTACCTGTCGGTGCTGACCGCGCAGACGGACCTGTACTCGGCGCAGCAGACGCTGATCAGCGCACGCCTGGCACGCTGGACCAACCTGGTCACGCTGTACCGTGCACTGGGTGGCGGCTGGATCCAGCGCGCGGGCGAAACGCCGCGCGCGTCGGATGCACCGGTCGACTACGACAAGGCGGCCGCGCCGGCTTCCGCGTCGGCAGCGGCGACGAACGGGTAAGCACGACAAAGGGCCGGCGCAAGCCATTACCCCTGTTCGCATAGCCTGCGCTACGCGAAAACGAAAACGCCACGGACGAGAATCCGTGGCGTTTCCTTTTACGCAGCCGCCCGCGTTGGAAGCGGCGCTACGTTACCCCTGCTTGTCCCAAAGCGTGCGGCCGAAGAACGTCAGCGTGCGATCCCATGCGATTTGCGACCACACCGGATCGAACTGCGTGCCGGCAATGCGGCCGGGGCCGACGGCCGTTTCGTTCGCGAACGCATGATGCGCGAGATAGCGATGGAATTCGAAACCGACCTTCGCATCGGCCAGCTTCTTCTCGAGCGCATCGACCTGGTCGATCGTAAAGAAAGCGTCCTGCGTGCTCCAGTGGCCCATCAGCGGCACCTTGAGTTTCGCCGGCTCGATGTAGTCGAGCGGCGGCAGGCCGTACCACGTGACGCCCGCGTCCGCATCGGCGAACTGCAGCGACAGCAGCGTGAGTGCGCCGCCCATGCAGTAACCCGTCACGCCGACACGCGAGGCAAGCGTCTTCAGATATGTCACCGCACCAGGAATGTCCTGCGAGGCCGCGTCGCCGAAATCGAGCCCGGTCATCAGGTGGTGCGCTTCCTCTTCCTCGACCGTCGACTTGCCGCGATACAGGTCGGGCACGAGCGCGAAGTAGCCGCAGCGTGCGAGGCGATCCGCGACGCCGCGGATCTGGTCGTTCAGCCCCCACCATTCCTGGATGACGACGACCGCGGGCGCGCCTTCGGTCCTGGCCGGCGTGGCGAGATAGCCCTGCAGTTCCTGGCCGTCCGGGCGTCGAAACGTGATCATGGAACCGGATGTTTGAGACATGAAACCGCTCCTTTTCGAAAAATGCGATGCATGCGGCATCGGAGCCGGCGTGCGGGCGCGGCGACGATCGGGCAAGCCGGGCGTCGTGGTTCCGCTCGCGTTCGTTTCGGCCGGCGCCGACCACGCGGCCATTCTATGCGCAAATACCGGCGGCCGGCGTGAACGGCGCCGTGCGCCATGTGATCCGCAAGATCGCATCGATCGAGGCGCGCGATCCGTTCCGGGAGCGGACGACCGGAAAGCAAACACCCCGCCCCGATGAACGGGAGCGGGGTGTTCCGTTTGCCGCCCGCGTATCGGCATACGCGGGCGCGTGCCTGGCTTACTGGCCGAAATACACGGAGTCGCGGCCTTCCTGCTTGACCGCGATCGCGCGGCCGGCGCGCACGCCGGCCGCGGCTTGCGCGCCGTAGCCGGTTTCATCGGCGTTCGTCACGCGAGCCTGTGCGGTTTGCAGCGCGCGCGGGTAGTACTGATCGGAGACTTCGGGCTTGTAGCCGGCCTGCTCCAGCTGGACGAGTTCCGCGCGCACCTGGGCACGCGTCAGCTGGCCCGACGGGTTCGATTGTGCGAATGCGCCGTACGAGGCGGACAGGGCGGTTGCGGCGACGACAGCGTAGATGAACGACTTCATGATGACCTCCGGTTTCATTGATTTCGCGCTTCGCGTGTTGCGTTCAGCGGTTGATTGCATCGTAGCGATCACGTTACCGGTCGGAAATACGCGTTCCAGCGAATAATTGTTGCAACTGAGTAAACGATATACGCAGGTGGGCGTTTTGTCTGATGATTGCGAGTCTGTCCCGCGCTTGACAGCGACTTCGTTCGGATGAGGCTACCGGTCGGGCGAAGTCGCCGATTGGCCAGCGTCCGCGCAACGATGGGTTAGATCGTGTTCCGAAGTATTTGAGCGGGGCGGTTGACGTCGTCCGTGCCGTATCGCGCGCACTGCCGTGTCACTCGGCCAGGACCGCCTGCCGTTTCCGGTATTCGGCCGGCGTGATTCCGACGTGCCGGGTGAATGACCGCCTGAGCGTATCGACATTTGCGAAGCCGCATTTCGCAGCGACCTGCTTCGGCGTGTCGTGGCCGTTCTCGAGCAAGTGGCGGGCTGCCGAAATGCGGGTCGCCTCGACCCATGCGGCCGGTGTCATGCCGACTTCCGCGCGGAACAGCCGTGCGAAGTGGCGCGGGCTCATGCCCGCATGCTTCGCCATCTCCGCTACCGAATGCTCGAGTTCCGGATTCGCCGCGATCCAGCGCTGGACCTCCTGCAGCACCGAACGCCCGGCGGGGCGCGCCTCGCCCTTGCGGCTGAACTGGAGTTGCCCGCCCGGGCGCTTGAAGAACATGACCAGTTGCGCGGCGACGCGCCGCGCGATCTCGCGGCCGAGATCTTCCTCGACCAGTGCGAGCGCGAGATCGAGCCCGGCCGTGACGCCGGCGCCGGTGCGCAGCTTGCCGTCGCGCACGTACAGCGCGTCCGCGTCGACGGCGAGCGACGGATAGGCTTCGGCAAGCGCATCGGCGGCAGCCCAGTGCGTGGTCAGGTGACGCCCTTTCAGCAGGCCGGTGGCCGCGAGGATGAACGCGCCGGTGCAGATCGAGCCGTAGCGCTTGCTCTGCACGGCCGCCGCTCGCAGCCACGCGAGGACGTCGGTGCGCAATGCGATCCGGCCGGCGCTTGGCGCACCGGCGACCAGCAACGTGTCGATGCGCTCGGGAATGTCGGGAACGATCCAGTCGGGCAGCAATTGCGCACCGGACGAACTGCGGATCGGGCCGGACTCGCTCGCAATGATCCGCAACGTATAGAACGGCTTCCCGCATTCGGCGTTCGCTTGCGCGAAGACGTCGAGCGGTGCGGATACATCGAGCAGTTGAACGCCGGGAACGGCGAAAATTCCCACGACCTTCGGCATGATCGATTGCGTGTTGTGTCGAACGTGACGGATAGCAGTATAGAGGTGCCAGCCGTGCAAGGCGCGGGCGGCAGACCCTGTTTTCGGCGTTCGTTTTGCCGCGCGGGCACCGTGTCCGTCCGTCGCGAAAAATGGCAGGATTTGACGTAGCACGTCTATTGAAGCCAGCTATCGGACTCCGGAGAATCAGGGGTGTTTTCAATGGAGGTCGATCATGACTGAGAACGTTGCAGGCATCACCATTCCCGATAGCCAACTGACGCGCGAGATCACCGAGCTCGTTCGCGATACCGCGTCTTCGCTGCTGTTCCATCATTCCAGCCGAGTCTTCTATTTCGCGGCGCTCGCGGGCCAGCGGCACGGGCTCGAATACGATCCCGAACTGCTCTACTGCGGTT
The DNA here is from genome assembly GCF_002099195.1 of Burkholderia puraquae. Taxonomy (GTDB): domain Bacteria; phylum Pseudomonadota; class Gammaproteobacteria; order Burkholderiales; family Burkholderiaceae; genus Burkholderia; species Burkholderia puraquae. The sequence continues at coordinate 3,897 of NZ_NBYX01000033.1, forward strand.
GCATGTTCCATGACATGGGGCTCACGCACAAACACAGCAGCGCGTGCGAGCGTTTCGAGGTGGACGGTGCCAACGCCGCCCGCGATTTCCTGACGGGCAAGGGTATCCCGCAGCAGGATATCGATGTCGTATGGACTTCGATCGCACTGCATACTACGCCGGGTATCCCGCAGCACATGCATCCGGTGATCGCGCTCGTTACCGCGGGCGTCGAGATGGACGTGCTGGGCCTGACGTACCCGGAATACAGCGACGTCGAGCGCGAGGCCGTCGTTCGCGCGCATCCGCGTACGCCGCACTTCAAGGAAGACATCATTCAGGCGTTCTACGACGGGATCAAGCACAAGCCCGACACGACGTTCGGCAACGTGAAGGCTGACGTGCTTGCAGACAAGGATCCGCATTTTCGCGCCGGAAATTTCTGCAGCGTGATCCGGTCGTCCGCGTGGGCGGGCTGATTGCCCGCGGTACGGCGCACGATACCGGGTACTGCGCGGAGATCGTGCGCGCAATGTGAATCGTGGTTCCTCAATTGTTCAGGATGGCGGTACGGCATCGGTCGCATCGACGGCGAAAAGGTACCCGTTCAATCGGTTGTCGTGGGCCACGACGCGACCCAGCCACTTATCGCGGTCGGCTACTCGACTACGCAGTCGAATTCGGCGGGGATGGGTGGCGTCGTCGTGCCTTCGTGCCGGTGATCGCACATCGGTTTGCATAGCACTGTTGCGCGGTTCTGCGTTATCTCGTCGGAATGCGAGCGCAGGCTGTCATCGGGCGCGAACGTGATGCCGGCGCCGGCCAGCGCGAGACGCAGCATCAGGCGCAAATCGCTCGTCGTCAGTTGCGGCTCGACTGCGACGTCGAAAGGACGGCCGTTTTCCACGAACTTCAACACCAGCGCCTCGGCCCCGCGGGACGGGGCGGCGAGGCGGCGCGCCGCGTGACGCATCGAATGCGTCATTCGTGCGTCGTGCGCGTCGGAGAAGGCAGCGTCGCGAATTCCTGATGCAGGCTCGCCGACGCGGCCACGGAGATTTTCGGATCCGGATTTTTCCGGGCCGTCTCGAAATCGCGCGCGGGCCCGACGGTCATCGAAGCCACGGCGTTGATCGCCGAACCGGCCGCGGTGATCGCGGCGTCGCGATACTCTCCGCGCTGCAAATGCTCGACCGCGTCTTTGCCGAACGACTTGCTTTCCTCCATGTGCGCGCCCGTATGCGACTGCGTGCCTTGCGCGAGGCCGTTGAGATTGCCCACCACGCTATTGTGCGAGCCTTCCGTGATGCCGTACTGGCCGTGCTGCAGCACCGAGCTGACCCCAAACACGGCCGCCGAATAGTACGTCGCGTCCGGTTTCTCCATATGGCTGGCCGCCTGTTGCGTTACGTCGTTGCGGCGTGTATGCGGCGTCGACAGATTGCTCAGTCCGCTCAGCGTCGCGCCGCCCGTCGGTCGATCGCTCGAACGCCGGGTCGATTGCGAATCGTTGCTCGACGAAGTGGTTGTGGTTTGATTGTCGAGAGACGTGGTGCTGCTGCCGGTGATTTTTGTCATGGTCGGTACCTTTTATCAAGAGGAGGAGAGCGCGTCGGGCGCCGTGGCGCTCGACGGCGAAATCGACGGGCCGCTCCGCCGTCGGAATCGCATGACGGCAACTGCCGATCGACGGAGGGATGATGCGCGTCGCGGCGGGCGTGACGGCTGGATACGCGAAGCGAGCGGCGCGAAAGCGAAACGTCGAGTGCGTGGATCGGAATCTGGTGGGCGCGAGTCGATCGCGTCGCGCAGCGCGCGCTTCTTCCACGACGTCGACGCATCCTTCGCATGAATGCCCGCGTGGAACCGCCCCGAACGTCCGCTATCTCGATGGTGCTCGCCGTGCGAAAGCAGTTGCCCCGCCTATCTGCCGGCCAGTTGCTTCACCTGCTGCGCGAGCCCCGCCAGCGAAATCTGCCCGCGCATCTCGCTCACGAAACTCCCCGCCAGCACCGCGACGATCAGCACTGCGATCACGCCCTTGAGCGGCTGGCTGACCGACATCAGATCGAGCTTCTGCGCCGAGCGCGAGACGAACGCGAGGCCCAGATCGACGAGCAGCAGCATCGCCATCATCGGTGTCGCGATCCGCGCGACCATGTTCATCAGCATGTCGAGCCGCGCCTGCGCGAACATTTCGAGCAGTGGCGCGGGAACCGGGTTGAATGAACCGAGCGGCCACCACGCATACGATTCGTACAGCGCGCCGAGCAGGAACGTCATGCCGCCCAGCATCCAGAACGACGCGATCGTCAGTTGCCCGAGCAGCGTCGCCATCAGCGACGTCTGCGTGCCCGAGCTCGGGTTCTGCATCTGCACGTTGTTGAAGCCGGCGACATCGTCGACGTAGGTGCCGATCGCCTCCGCGGCCCAGAACACTGTGGAGGCCGCGATGCCGAGCACGACCCCGATCACGGCTTCCCTCGCGCAAGCGATCACGAGGAACGCGCCGCGGAGCTGCGGGATCAGCACCTGCTGTCCACATGCGACGAAGAGGCACCAGATCGCGGCCGCGCCGCTGCGCAGCGGGCCTTTCAGCACGTTGTCGGCGGTCGCGGGCAGGATCGTCATGATCACGAGAAGCCGCTCGCTCGACAGCGCGAGCAGCACGATGAAGCCGATGAATTCGTCGCCCAGGTGCTGCAGCGGAAAGATGTCGTAGGTCGTCATGCGCATGTCCAGGGCACGTTCCTGAGAGGTCGAGAATGCATTCGCAGGGCCGGCCGTCATTGGCGGGAACAGGATTCAGGTTGAGGCGCGCACGGCCGCGAGCCGGCGTGCGAGCACGCCTTCCTCGATCTCCTCGTCCTGTACGTCTTCGGCGGCTGCCTCGGCCGCGCACGCGAGCCGCCGGATCCGCTCGCGCACGACGCCGATCTGCGCGTCGTTGCGCGCGATCCGGCGTGCGGTCGCGGCGAGCTGCTCGATCTTGGCCTGCAGCGCCGCATGCAGGCGAGCGCACTGCGCGCTCGCGAGCGTGTGTTCGTCGAGCAGCACGTCGCGATAGCGGCGACACGCCGCATAATCGCCGATCGCAAACGCCGCATGGCCGGCCGCCATCGCGTCGACGCGCGCCGCATAGCGATTCGCCGCATCGAGCTTCGCGTGCGCGTGCGCTTCGCCCTGCGCGAGCTCGGCCGCTGCCGCGTCGCGTTCGGCGCGCTGCGCGGCCTGCTCGGTACGCAGCTTCGCGCCGCGCTGTTCGCGCCGCGCAAGCAGCATCTCGAAGGCGCGCTGTTTCGGGTTCCTCATTGAACGAGCGCGTGCAGCGCGGTGAGTGTCGCGTCGGGCGGCGCGTACTCGTCGGTGCGCTGGTTGAGGAACGTGCGGATCCGGTCGATCTTCGCGACCGCTTCGTCGGCTGCCGCGTCGCTGCCCGCCTGGTATTCGCCGAGCTGCAGCAGCGTTTCGATCTCGCGGTGCTTCGCGAGCAACTGGCGCAGCCGGCCGGCCGCGCCGACGTGCTCGCGCGTCGCGATCTGCGGCATGATCCGTGACAGGCTGCCGAGCACGTCGATTGCCGGATACTGGTTGCGCGCGGCGATCTCGCGCGACAGGATGATGTGGCCGTCGAGAATCCCGCGCACTTCCTCGGCGATCGGGTCGCTGCCCGAATCGTCTTCGGCGAGCACCGTGTAGAGCGCGGTGATCGAGCCTTGCTCGCCCATCCCGGTGCGCTCGAGCAGGCGCGGCAGCTCGGCGAACACGGAAGGCGGGAAGCCGCGTCGCGCGGGCGGCTCGCCGGCCGCGAGGCCGATCTCGCGCCCGGCGCGCGCGAAGCGCGTCAGCGAATCCATCATCAGCAGCACGCGCTTGCCCTGGTCGCGGAAATACTCGGCGATCGCGGTCGCCGCGTACGCGGCCTTCGCGCGCTCGATCGACGAGCGGTCGGACGTCGCGCACACGACCACCGAGCGCGCCATGCCGTCCTCGCCCATGATCAGTTCGACGAACTCGCGCACTTCGCGGCCGCGCTCGCCGATCAGCGCGATCACGTTGATGTCGCACGACGCGCCGCGCGCGAACATCCCGAGCAGCGTGCTCTTGCCGACGCCGGCTGGCGCGAAGATCCCCATCCGCTGGCCTTCGCCGAGCGTGATCAGGCCGTCGACGATCCGCACGCCGGTCGCGAGCGACGCGTCCACCATCCGCCGCGACATCGGGTTCGGCGGCGGTGCGAGCACGGGGCGCAGCGCGTCGTAGTCGAGCGGGCCGCGCCCGTCGATCGGCTCGCCGAAGCTGTCAATCACGCGGCCGAGGATGCCGTTGCCGACCTTCACCGACAGCGGCCGCCGCAAGCCGATCACGCGCGTGCCGCGATTGATCTCGCCGAGCGTGCCGAACGGCGACAGCAGTGCGACGTTGCGCGTGAAGCCGACGACTTCCGCATGCTGGAGCAGCGCGCCCGACGCGCTGCGCAGCTCGCACAGCTCGCCGAGCGTCGCTTCGAGGCCGACGACGCGCACGAGCGTGCCGATCACCTCGAGCACCTTGCCCGTCATGCCGACGGCAGGCTCGATCGCAAGCCGCGCGGCCATCGCGTCGGCGACGCGGGACAAATCGGTCAGTGCGTTCATGGGCGGCTCGCGTCGTCGAGTGCGCGGCCGAGCGCCGCGCGGATCGCGTTCAGTTGCGTGTCGAGGCTCGCGTCGACGGTGCCGAAGTCGGATTCGCACACGCAGGTGCCGCGCGCGACGCGCGGCTCGACGACGACCTCGACCGGCACGTTGCGTCCTTGCCGGCGCCATGCATCGGCAAGCAGCCCGAACTGCTCGCGCGCGATGTCGTAATCGGCGTCGCACACGCGCACCGTCAGATAGCTTGCGCCGGAGACGACACGCTCGACCGTTTCCGCCGCGCGCGCGAACAGACCCCGCGCGTCCTCCGCGCGCACCATCTGCTGGACGGCCGCGGCGACGAGATCCGCGAGCCGTTCGCGCATTTTGTCGCGCACGCGCCGCTCCTGCTCGAACGAGTCGGCCGCCTTCGCGTGCCAGTCGGCGATCGCCTGCGCGCGGCCCGTGTCGTAGCCGCGCGCATATGCGCCGTCGTGCTCGCGCCGCGCGGCTTCGACGAGCGCGCCGGCCTGCGCACGCGCGTCGGCGCCGATCCGTTCGGCTTCGTCGCGGGCCGCGTGCAGCACGGCGTCGCGTTCGGCCGCGAGCGCGTCGAGCGCGGCGTCGAGCGCCTGAACCGTCTCGAACGCGTCGCGTCGCAGCACGCCGTGCGGCACATCGAAGCAGAGATCCTCGGCGAGCGGAATCTGCCGGTTTTTCAGCCAAAAAGCCATGACCACTCCGGAAACAGCGACGGCAGGCGCGCGAGCAGCGTCGCGCCGCCCGCGTCCGCCGCCGCGCGTTCGATCCACGGCGGGCGCGCGGTGTCGCGCGGCAACGCGTGGCGCACGATGCGCATCGGCCCCGCCGGCGCCCAGGCACGTTCGCGTTCGAACAGGCACCAGCCTTCCCACGCGATGTCGTCGCCGGACAGTTGCGCGAGCGGCACGACCGGTTCGCGGCGATCGAGATCGCGCGCGAGCGGCGCGTCGGGCAACGCCGCGAGCGCTTTGCAGCCGTCGGCGCCGACCCAGCCGGCGAGCCGCTCGCGGCTCGCACGGTCGATCCAGTGGCGCAGCTCGGTGCGCCGGCACAGCAGCGCACGCACGCGCAGCAGCCGCAGCGTGTCGGCGACCGGCAGCGCGGCGAGCCGGTCAGCACGCGCATCGAAACCGTCGAGCGACGGCGACGTCGCCCCAAGCGTGCGCAACAGCAGCAGCGAGCACGCGGCGCGCAGCGCGGGCGCATGCGCGCGCGTCGTCGCGACGAGCGGTGCGAGCGCGCCATGCCAGCTCGCGTGAACCCAGTCGGCCGCGCGTCGCGCGTTCGCGTCGTAGCCGGCGAGCCACGCGGCCCGTGCCGTGACGCTTGCGATCGGCGTACCGCCGCTCATCGCGCGCCGGCCTGTTGAGGCGCGGCCGCGGCCTGCGCGTCGTTGCCGCCGCGCAGCCGTGCAGCCAGCCCGCCCCCGTCCGCGCCGCCGTGCTTGCGCGCGCGCCACCACAGCACGCCGCCCGCGGCCGCGAGCGCGACGCACACGAGGAGGGCGATCAGGAGGCCGACGAGCGTCGCACCGCCGGACTTCTGCGCGCTCGGCTGCGCGGCCGACACGAGATCGACCGGATCGGCGGCGACCGACGTGACGCTCACTTCGTCGTACGTCAGCCCTTCGACGCTATGGACGACGAGGTTCTTGATCTGCGGCGTCAGCGTCGCGAGATTCGCGTTCGGCCGATACTTGATGAACACCGACGCCGACGACGGCTTCGCGACCTGTGCGAGCGGATCGTTGTTCGGCAGCACGATGTGCACGCGCGCGACGACGACCCCGTCAATTTTCGACAGCGTGTCCGACAGCTCCTGCGACACGCCATAGATGAATCGCACGCGCTCCTCGGTCGGCGTCGACACGAGGCCGTCCTTCTTGAACAGCGCGCCGAGATCGTCGTAGCGCGTTGCGGGCAGCCCGCGCGCGCGCAGCACTTCCATCGCCTTGACGATCTGCTTGTCGTCGACGGCGAGCGTCCACGTCTTGCCGCCGTCGGGCGTCTTCTTCTGCGCGTCGACACCGTTCTGGAGCAGCGCGGCCATCATCTCGTTGCAGTCGCGCTCGGCGAGGCCGCCGTACAGCTCCTGCTGGCAGCCGGCGACGAGCGCCACGCACGCGAGCAGCGCGGCAAGCCGGGCCGCGCGGCGGCCGCCGCCGGCGGCGATCGGGGAGAGGAGTCGTTCCATGGTCACTGGTTCTTCATCAGGGAGCCGATCGCGTCTTTCGTCGACGTGACGACGCCCATCTTCGCCTGCAGGTCGATCTGCATCGCGGTCGCCTCGGCCGACGCCTGGATCGACGCCGCGAACATCTGGTTCATCGACAGTTCGTCCGCGTGCTGGCTCAGGTAGGCAGAGTTGTCGAGCACCTGCTTGATCGCGGCGTCCGACGTCTCGACGAGCTTCGACACGGCGCTTGCTTCGCGCGAATGCGCGACGGGCGGCGTCGGCGTGGCGTTCGACATCAGCGCCTGGAAACGGCTGGCGACGTCGGCCGGGACGTCGGGCGTCGGCGCGGCGGTCGCGCCGGCTGGCGCCGCCGCCGCGTCGGAGAACGCGACGTCGAGCGCGCGGGTCAGGTCGACCGGGGAAAGCGGGGCATTCATGCGGGCCTCCTCGTCAAAGACGCAGATATTGCTGATGCGCGAACGCGGCCTGCGCATCGAAGCCGCCGGCCGGGTTCGCGGCCTGAGCATCGGGCGTGTCGCCGTTGGCCGCCGCGGCCGATTCAGGAAGCTCCCAGACACCCGTGCGATCCGCGTGTTCCTTCGCGAGGATCACGTCGTGCTGCCGCTCGAGCGCGCGCACGAGCGCGACCGCCTGCGCGGGGCTGCCGGCCGCGAGCACCTCGTCGGCGGCGATCCGCCATTCCGGATCGCGCTTCAGTTGCAGCGCGAACGCGAGCAGCGCCTTGCCGTAGATCGTGTTCGTCGTGCCGTTCGCGATCTCCGCGAACACGCGCACCGCGTCGTCGAAGTTGCCGAGCGCGACGTGCAGCATGCCGTCGAACATGTCGGCGGCGGGCAGTTGCGGCGCGAGCACGCGCAGCGCGTCGATCAGTAGGCCCATGTCGTAGGGATCGGCGGCCGGGCCGTCGAGCGCGCCGCCGAGCGCGAGGCTCGCGGCGTCGATCAGTTCGTTCAGCGCCGCTTGGTTGCATCGCAGATAGGTCGGCCGGGATTCGTCCATGGTGTGCGCTCCGTGTCGCCGCGCGAGCGGCGCATGTCGTTGAGGAAATGGCGTATGGAGCGCAAGGTAGCAGCGCGCCGCGCCCGCCCGGCCGCCGATGCGAAGTGCGCGCGCGCGAGGCGAAGCGCCACACGCGCTTCGCGCGGGACGGCGCCGCTTCGGGTCGGCGCGCGCCGCCGCCGCCGCGTGCCGCTAACGTACGCGCCATGTCCGACTCTCGACAGGAACGGCGGCGATGGCCGAAGAGAAAACCGAAGAACCCTCCGAACGGAAGCTGAAGAAGGTCCGCGAGAAGGGCCAGGTCGCAAAGAGCAAGGACGTAGCGGACGCGGTGACGCTGGCCGCCGCGATCGGCGTGCTGACGGCGGGTGAATCGATGCTAACCGGCGGCCTGTCGCGCACGATCCGCACCGCACTCGATTTCGTGAATGGCGAACGCACGCCGCAGGCGACGCTGTCCGCGCTGCACGACCTCGCCGCGAGCGCCGCGCTGACGATGCTGCCGTTCGTCGTCGCCGCGATCGTCGCGGGCATCGTGTCGCAGGCGCCGCAGGCGGGTTTCATGATCACGCTCGAGCCCGTGATGCCGAAGTTCGATGCGATCAATCCGATGGCGGGCATCAAGAAGATCTTCTCGATGAAGTCGCTGCTCGAGCTCGTGAAGATGATCGTCAAGGCGGTCGTGCTCGCGTGCGTGATCTGGAAGATGATGATGTCGCTGTTTCCGCTGGTCGTCGCGAGCGTGTACGAGGCGACGCCGCAGTTGTCGCGCGTGCTGTGGACCGTGCTGATGAAGCTGCTCGGCGTCGTCGCGCTCGTCGTCACGGTGTTCGCGGCGGCCGACTACAAGATCGCGCGCATGATGTTCATGCGCGACAACCGGATGACGAAGGAAGAGGCGAAGCGCGAGAACAAGGAGAGCGAGGGCGATCCGCACACGAAGGGCGAGCGCCGCCGGCTCGCGCGCGAGATCGCGACCAGCGCACCGGCGCGGCAGAAGGTCGGTCAGGCGAACGTGCTCGTCGTCAACCCGACGCATTACGCAATTGCGATCCGCTATGCGCCCGACGAGTATCCGCTGCCGCGGGTGATAGAGAAAGCCGTCGACGACGGCGCGCTCGCGCTGCGCCGCCACGCGCACGCGCTCGGCGTGCCGATCGTCGGCAATCCGCCCGTCGCGCGCGCACTGTATCGCGTCGAGCGCGACGCGGCGATTCCCGAAGAACTGTTTGAAACGGTGGCCGCGATCCTGCGCTGGGTCGAGTCGGTCGCGGGCGCGCGCACCGACGCCGCCGTTCCCTCCGAGAGGTCGTCATGACGCTGAAAACCCTCAAACTCCCCGCCGGCGGCGAGGTCGGCATCACGGCGCTGGTCGTCGCGATCGTCTCGCTGATGATCCTGCCGCTGCCACCCGAGGTGATCGACGTGCTGCTCGGCATCAACATCGCGATCAGCGTCACGCTGCTGATGGTGACGATGTACGTCGGCAGCATCGTGTCGCTGTCGGTGTTTCCGTCGGTCCTGCTGTTCACGACGCTGTACCGGCTGTCGCTGAACATCGCGTCGACGAAGTCGATCCTGCTGCACGCGAACGCGGGCGACATCATCGAGAGCTTCGGCGAGCTCGTCGTCGGCGGCAATCTCGTCGTCGGCCTCGTCGTGTTCCTGATCATCACGACCGTGCAGTTCATCGTGATCGCGAAGGGCTCGGAGCGCGTTGCCGAAGTCGGCGCGCGCTTCACGCTCGACGCGATGCCCGGCAAGCAGATGAGCATCGACGCGGACCTGCGCGCGAACATCCTGACGCCCGACGAGGCGCGCCGCAAGCGCGCGACGCTCGCGAAGGAGAGCCAGTTGCACGGCGGGATGGACGGGGCGATGAAGTTCGTCAAGGGCGACGCGATCGCGGGGCTCATCATCACGCTCGTCAACATCGTCGCAGGCATCGCGATCGGCGTGATGTATCACGGGATGACGGCCGGCGAAGCGGCGAACCGCTTCTCGATCCTGTCGGTCGGCGACGCGATGGTGTCGCAGATTCCGTCGCTGCTGATCTCGGTCGCGGCCGGCGTGATGATCACGCGCGTCGCGGACGATCACGACGAAGGCGAAGGCACGTCGCTTGGCTCCGAGATCGCGAAGCAGCTCGGCGGCAGCTTTCGCGCGCTGTACTTCGCGTCGGTGCTGCTGATCGGCTTCGCGGCGGTGCCGGGCTTTCCGGCGGCGCTGTTCGTGCTGCTGTCGGCGATTCTCGCGTTTTCCGGCTACCGGCTGCAGAAGGGCGCGCGCCGCACGACCGCGCGCGGCGAGCCGGTGATCGCGCTGCAGCGCGCGGGTGCGAAAGGCAGCACGCCGTCGATCCTGCCGCGCGCGCCGCTCTTCACGTGCGCGATCGGCGTGCGGGTGTCGCCGGATCTCGTCGCGCGGCTCGCGCCCGCCGCGCTCGATCGCGCGTTCGACGAGGAGCGAGCGAAGCTGCAGGAAGAGCAGGGGCTGCCGTTTCCCGGCATCACGCTGTGGACCAGCGACGCGCTGCCCGAAGCGACGTGCGAGATCCTGATGCGCGACGTGCCGCAGACGCGGCTCGAATTGCCGGCCGACCAGACGATGCTGCCCGACGCGGCGTCGGACCCGGCGCTCGCCGGCCGCTGCACGAAGCGCGGCCCGGCGGGCGGGCTCGCCGAGAGCTACTGGATCGACGACAAGGCGGTGCCGGCCGGCGCGCGCGCATGGCGTGCCGAGCAGGTGATCGCGCAGGAGACGATCGCGCTGTTGCGACGCAACGCGCATCTGTTCCTCGGCATCCAGGAAACCCAATGGATACTCGACCAGCTCGGAACCGACTATCCGGGGCTCGTCGCCGAAGTGCAGAAGGCGCTGCCGACGCAGCGGATCGCCGACGTGCTGCGTCGCCTGCTCGAAGAGCACATCCCGATCCGCAACGCGCGCGACATCATGGAGAGCCTCGTCGCGTGGGGGCCGAAGGAGAAGGACATGCTGATGCTTGCCGAATACGTGCGCGGCGACCTGTCGCGCTATCTCGCGTATCGCGCGGCGCGCGGCGCGCGGCAACTGCCGGCCGTGCTGCTTGATCTGCCGGTCGAGCAGCATATCCGGCAATCGATCAAGCAGACGCCCGCGGGCAACTTCCTCGCGCTGCCGCCCGAGCAGGTCCGCTATCTCGTTGACAGCGTCGCGTCGTTCGTCGGCGAGACACCGCGCGACGACGTCGTGCTCGTCACGTCGATGGACGTGCGCCGCTACACGCGACGGATGATCGAGGCGCGGCTCGGCTGGCTGCCCGTCTACTCGTATCAGGAGCTCGGCGACCAGGTCGAATTGAAGCCGGCCGGCCGTGTGACGATGCCGGCTGCGGCTCACGCATGAGCGCCGCCGATCTGAGGCCCGTGCGAATCATTGCGGGCGAGCCTGCCGCCGTGCCGGACGGCGCGTGCGCGTCACGCACGGCGCGGCGCGGCTTCGACTATGCGCAACTGATGCGGCGCGTGCGCGTTGCGCCGGCCGGCGAGCGCGGCGCGGCCGACGACGAGTGGCGACACGACGCGTCGATGCCCTGGCACGACGGCGCGATGCCGTCGTTCGAACGCGATCCGGCCGCGCCGCCGGACGCGGCCGGGCGCGAAGCAATGGCGCGCGCGTGCGCAGGCTCCAATGCGTTCGTCAATCAGGTGTTCGCGCAACGCGAGCGGATGGTGCGCGTCGCCGAGGCGCTCGTGGCCGAGATTGCGGCGCTGTGCGGCGACGACGCGTCGGGCCACTGGGAGATCAGCCTGCCGCTCGACGCCGCGCTGCTGCCGGACACGGTGCTGCACCTCGTTCTTTCGCGTTTCGACTTGCGGCTTCGGTTCGAGACGCCGGACGCGGCGACGCGGCACTTACTCTGCACGCATGGCGCAACGCTGCACGCGCGACTCGACACGCTGCTCGCCCATCGCGGCGCGCCGCGCCTGATCGAGATCGACGTCGGCTGAGCGCCCGTACAACCGAACCCGACCGACCGCGACGATGGAACCCGAGACAATCGAACTGGAACTCGCCGCCGCCGTGCCGCGCGGCATCGACGCCGTGCTGCCGCTGCTCGCGTGCAACGCGTTCGACGCGGCGCTCTCACGCATCGTCGCCGATGCGCGGCTCGCCGCGTGGCTCGCGCGCTTCCCGGCGTTGTCCGACTGGCGCGCGGCGCCGGGCGAGCCGCCGCGTTTCGAGCGCCCCGGCGTGCTCGACCTGCGACTGAACGGCGCGACCGCGCGCGTCGCGATCGACCTCGCGGCGTTTCCGGCGCTCGACGTCGTCGCCGCGACGACGCCCGACGCGCCCGGCGACGCGAGCGTGTCGCTGCGCACGGCGCTCGCGTCCACGCTGCTGGCGCCGCTCGTCGCCGCGTTCGCGGCGGCGGGGCTCGACGACGTGACGATCGGCGGGCTGCGCGCCGTGCATCCGGCGGCGCTCGACGCGACGCGCTGCGTGCTGTCGTTCGCGCTCGACGGCGCGCCGATGCGCTGTGCGCTGCTCGACGCTCGGACGCCATGGCTCGACGCGCTCGCGGCCCGGCTGCGACGCGAGCGGACGGGCGATACGGCGCGCCTGCTCGCATGCATTCGCCTGCCCGGTCGCGTGCGGCTCGGCTCGCGCGCGCTGCCGCTGTCGGTGCTGCGCAGCCTGCGGCCGGGCGACGTGCTGCTGGACATGGTGCCGGCCGCGCTCGGCGCCGCGCGGGCGGGCCCGCTGCACGCGTGGTGGGGCGCGCGGCGCGCGACGCAATGGCATGCAACCGTTCTGATCGAGGGAACCACGATGACGATGACCGAAACACCAGACACCGCCGACGATCTCGACGAGCCGATCGTCGCGGGCGACCTGCCGGCCGCCGCGCCGGACGAGGGCGCGCCGCTCGCGGCGCCCGAGCCGGCCGCGCTCGGCGACGTCGACCTGCCCGTGCACGTCGAGATCGACACGCTGTCGCTGTCGATCGCCGAGCTGGCCGCGCTGCGGCCCGGCTACGTGCTCGAGCTGCCGCTCGCCGCGCGCGACGTGCCGGTGCGGCTCGTCGCATACGGCCAGGCGATCGGCGGCGGCAGGCTCGTCGCGGTGGGCGCGCATCTCGGCGTGCGGATCGATCGGATGGCGGGCGACGATGGTTCAGTTTAACGACATCACCGGCCTGCTGATCGCCGTGCTTGTGATGAGCATGGTGCCGTTCATCGCGATGGTCGTTACGTCGTACGCGAAGATCGTCGTCGTGCTCGGCCTGCTGCGCAACGCGCTCGGCGTGCAGCAGGTGCCACCGAACATGGTGCTGAACGGCATCGCGATCCTCGTGTCGCTGTACATCATGGCGCCGATCGGTTTCGCCGCGCAGCAGCAGCTACAGGGGCAGGCGCTGTCGCCGCAGCCGACGCAGGCGATGCTGCAGGCGTTCGGCGCGGCGAAGGAGCCGTTCCGCCAGTTCCTCGCCGCGCACTCGCGCGAGCGCGAGAAGCGCTTCTTCCTGCGCTCCGCGTCGGTGATCTGGCCGAAGGCCGCGGCCGCGCAACTGCGCGAGGACGACCTGATCGTACTCGCGCCCGCGTTCACGCTCGCGCAGATGACCGACGCGTTCCGCATCGGCTTCATCCTCTATATCGCGTTCATCATCGTCGATCTGGTGATCGCGAACGTGCTGATGTCGATGGGGATGAACCAGGTGCAGCCGACCAACGTCGCGATCCCGTTCAAGCTGATGCTGTTCGTCGTGATGGACGGCTGGTCGACGCTCGTGCACGGCCTCGTGCTGACCTATTCCTGATGTCCCGATCCCGATTCCAATCCCGATTCCAAGGAGGTTGTCCGATGGAAATCGATGACCTGATCCGGCTCACCTCGCAAGGCATGATGCTGTGTCTTTACATCTCGCTGCCCGTCGTGCTCGTCGCGGCCGCATCCGGGCTCGCGATCTCGTTCCTGCAGGCGATCACGTCGCTGCAGGAGCAGAGCATCTCGTACGGCGTGAAACTGGTTGCGGTGACGGTTACCGTCGCGATCGCCGGGCCGTGGGCGGCCGCCGAGATCCTGCATTTCGCGCAGCAGTTGCTGTCGGCGGCAGTGCCGTCATGAGCCGCATCACGCGCGCGATCGCGCAGACCATCCACGCGGCGAAGCCGGATCCGCGACGACGCCGGCCGGTGCGCGCGCGCACCGCGACGACCTACGGAAAATACGGTACGCGCTTCACGTATTCGAACGGCAATCAGGCGGCCGCGCTCGCGGCGCGCAACCAGATGCTCGCGAAGCTGAAGCCGCGTCCGAAGGCGGGTGCCGCGGGGTCGCGGCGGCGCCGGCGCGCCGACAGCCAGGGCGAAGCGTCCGATGCGGGAGAGGAATCGACGGTGCCGCACGCCCACGTCGCGCCGCACGACGAGCACGACCGGCATTCGGGCGGGCAGGGCGGCGGCCGGGAGCAGCGCGAGCAGGACGAACGCGACGGCGATTCGGCGAACGTCGCCGCGCTGCCGCGCGTGCGTGCGTCGCGCGCGCGTCCGGCGCCCGTGCCCGCTCAACGCGCGCTGCGCGACGTCGCGCATACGCTCGCGGACCCGATGGAGCGCGAGCATGCGTTGCGGCATCTGTGGGCCGACACACTGCTTCAGCTCGGCCGGCGTGTCGATACCGAACCCGGCGCGCGCATCACGGCCGCGCTGCTGAATCACAACGCCGACCTGCTCGCCGCCCGCTTGCGCACCGGGCCGTGGACGCCCATCGGCTGGAGCGGCGTGAAGCAGTTGCTGCTCGATGCGATGCAAAGCGCGGGTGGTGCGCCGCGCGACGCGTCGACCACGCGTAGCGAGCGTGCGAGCACGCATTATTTTCTGCTGCCGCTCATCGTGTTCAACGCGGAGCGTCCGTCGACGAACGCGCAGCTCGCACGCGCGTATGCAAGCGTCGAGACGTTGCACAAGGGCGTGTTGGCCGCTCAGCGGTCGTGAACGTCGCGGCGCACGCGGCGCTTCGCAAATGCGGCGGCGAATTCGCGCGACGGACGAACACCGATGCCGCGTCGAACTATTCTGGCTGCATGGACGAACGATGCGACGCGATCGAACGGGTGCACCGATCGCGACCGATTCGAGCGACGCAAATGAAACACACGACGCACGCATAAGGAGCAACCGATGAAGCTGCTGCGGATCCTGACCGGCCTGCATGCCGGTGCGGAAATCGCGCTCGATGCCGGCGAGCACCGGATCGGCGCGGGTGACGACGCGGAGATTCGCATCACCGACTGGCGCGACGGCGATCTGCTGCTGTCGATCGATGCGCTGGGCGCAACCCGCGCACGACGTGCGGCGCCCGTGCCGGCCGAGGCGAGCGCCGATGCGTTCGACGCGGATGGTTCGCCGCTCCTGATGCTCGACTTCGTGCCGGTGCCGTTCGGCGAGACCGCGCTTTGCGTCGGGCCCGCGAACGGCGAGTGGCCGAGCGATCTCGAGCTGCTCGCGACCTTGTGGGCGCCGCCGCCTGGCGCCGATGCGGCGCGGCGGGGCGCGCAACGCAAGCTCGCCGCGTGCGCGGCGGCAGGCGGCGCGCTGGTCGCCGGCCTGCTTGCGATGGGGGCCATGCTGGCGAGCGCCCATCCGCGCGTGCCGCCCCCGGTCGAGCGTACCGACGCGCTCGCGACGCGCATCGGCACGGAGCTGCGGCGCGCGGGCTATGCGGAGCTGCACACGGCGCCGCGCGGCACGATGATCGCGGTCACCGGGATGGTCGCGACGCCGGCCGACGACCTCGCCGCGCGCAGGCTGCTGGACCGGCTCGCTGCACACCGCGTCGAGCGCCAGTACGACGTCGCACAGGACAATGCGCAGAGCATCGGCGAATCGCTCGGCGTGCCGGGGGCGACGGTCGCGTATGCGGGGCAGGGGCGCTTTCGGGTGTCGGGCGTCGTGCAGGACATCGCGCAGCTACGCGCGGCGGTCGAGCGCGTGCGCGCCGACGTCGGGCCGAACGTGCGCGCGATCGACGTCGATGCACGCCAGTCCGGCGACGCACCGGTGCCCGTCGCGTACTCGGGGATGCTCGAGATCGGCGACGTGCGCTACATCGAGACGCCGGACGGCGTGAAGCACGTGTTTGCGGGCGCGTCGGCGAACGGCGCACCGGACCTCAACTGACGGGAGAAACGGCATGTACGAAGCATTGGAACGGGCAGCGGATGAATGCGGACCGCTCGAGCAGGCGCTCGGGGCGCCTGACGCGGCGGTACGGATCGGCGTGCTCCGCGAGGCGCTCGGCGAGACGGCCGAGCGGGTGAGCGCGGCCACCGCGCAGGCGGCGAGCGACTACGACCGCGACGCGATGCAAAAGATCTATCGCGGCTTGCTGGCGGCGCAGCGGATTGTCGCGACGTTGCACGAGGCGAACGTGACGGCCGCATAGCGGCCCGGGTTTCGCCGCGCAACGTGCGGCGGCGGACGGAGCGGCGCGAGCCGTTCCCGACGATGCCGCACGTTGCGCGGCAAAAAAGCGGCGGGTCGCGACATGAAGCGGCGGCGC
Source organism: Burkholderia puraquae (assembly GCF_002099195.1). Taxonomy (GTDB): domain Bacteria; phylum Pseudomonadota; class Gammaproteobacteria; order Burkholderiales; family Burkholderiaceae; genus Burkholderia; species Burkholderia puraquae. The sequence continues at coordinate 20,279 of NZ_NBYX01000033.1, forward strand.
CGGAACTTTGTCAACGCGTGATCGAATCACGCACTTTCTGGAGAGTAATCATGTCGGCATTGGTAGGTGGTGCACTGGGCGAAATGACGAAGGACACGATGGCAGGCATCGCATTTTCGAAGGCGGCAACAAAACTGCAGCAGATGCAAGAGATGACGAAGGCGGAGAACGACGTGAAGAAGCAGGCCACGAAGATGGTCAGCGACGCGTCGAAGCCGGCGCAGTAAGCCGGCTGCCGTTCGGCATCGTGTTGGGCGGCCGGCGCGCGAGCGCCGGCTGTATTTTTTTGGGGACGCCGGATACCGGGGTGAAACTGTCATGAGTTGGGAACGTTACGCACAGGTCGTCGCGGAGGTATGCGCGGTTGTCGGCTTGACGGACGTCGATTACGTGCTCGAGACGCGCGCGATCGACGTCGAGGGCTTCGACGTGCGCATCGAGTACTTCGACGAGGATCCGGAGTCGATGTACGTGAATTTCCATTACGGCATCGTCAGCGCGGGCCGCACGCTCGCGGTGTACCGGCTGTTGCTCGAGGCGAACCTGCTGATCTACGCGCAGGACCAGGCGCAACTCGGGATCGACGCGGACACCGGCAGCATCGTGCTGCTGATGCGATTGCCGCTCACGCCGGATGTCAGGGGCGAGACGCTCGCGGATCTGTTCGCGCACTATGCGGAGCACGGCCGCTACTGGCGGCAGAACATCATCGAATCGGGCGACGAGATGTTCAGCGGTATCGCGTCCGGCGAATATTTCTGGCTGCGGGTGTAGCGCGGCCCGACGGCGGCACGCGCAACCGGCGGGCCAATCGTAACGGAACGTCACAAATTGCTGCGCGGATCCGGCGCGAACGAGACGATAGCGGCACGCATCCATGCGCTGCGCCCCGCGACGAGCGGCGGCGCGGCGCGCGGATCGAGCCCGAACTTCGTATTCGAACCCGCTTGCCGAGAGGATCCACCATGTTTTCGACACTCTATTTCGCCGCCGCCGCCGCGCTTGCCAATCCGGCGTCGACCGACGCCTACGCAGCGCGCGTGTTCGACGGCCGCTTCGCCGAAGCGGCCGCGCTCGTCGCCTCGCGCTGCGAAGCCGACCCGGGCGACCCGGCCAACTATGTGCGCGACGTCAGCGCGTACGCGGACATCCAGCTCGTGCTCGGCCGCTTCGAGGAGGCCGAGGACATGTTCCGCCGCGCGCTGAAGCTGCTGCGCGATTCGCGCGACCAGACGCGCGTGATGACCTGCCGCAACGCGAGCTGGCAGGCGTTCTTCCAGAACCGTTTCGGCGTCGCGCAGGCGGGCTTCCGACGGATCGCCGACGATCGCGCGGCGAGCGTCGGGCAGAAGCTCGAGAGTCTCGTTGGCGCGTGCGTCGTCATGCATCATCTCGGCCGCGCCGAGGACGCGATGGCGGCGCTCGACGGGCTCGACGCAGCCGCTCGCGATGCCGATCCGCGCTGGCGGCAGCTCGCCGGCGCGCTGCGTGCGGACTTGCTGCTGCAATACCGGATCGGTCGCGCCGACGCGCTTGGCGATCACGTCTACTGGCGCTCCGCGCTGGCCGATCTGCCGTTGTCGGCGTTCGCGGAAACGGGCGTGCCGGCGGCCGATGCCGATGCGCTGCCGCTGCTGCGGAAGCGCGTCGACTACATGCGCCAGGCATGCGCGCTCGCCGCCGGCGACCATGCGGCGCTCGCGCGGATCGATGCGCATGTGAGCTGGTGCGCGAAGACGGGCCTCGTCGACTACCAGCGCAGCGTGTGCCTTGAAGTCGCGCTGGCGGCGCTCGCGGGGCACGCGCCGAATGTCGCCAACGCGATGATCGCGCCGTATCGCGACGCGGTCGGGCGCTGCGGCTCGCACGTGCGCTGGACCCTCGACTATCTGTATTGCGCAGCGAAGGTTTGCGAGCAGCAGGGGCGGATTCGCGAATCGTCGTCGCTGTATGCGCGCTATGCGCTCGCCTCGGTGCGGCACGTACGCTCGGACGGCGCGGCACTCGCGCCCTCCCTCGCGATTGCGCGGTGCGGCACGCACGCGGCGGCGCCGAGCGACGACGTCAGCGCGCGGCTGCCCGGCAAGTACCGGCGCGCGTATCGCTATTTGATGGAGCGGCTCGACCAGCGCGACCTGTCGGTGCGGGAAATCGCCGCGCACATCGACGTGACCGAGCGCGCATTGCAGGCGGCATTCAAGACGTTTCTCGGGTTGTCGCCGAGCCAGCTGATCCGACGGCAGCGGATGGAGCGGATTCGCGGCGAGCTGCTGTCGGAAGGGCCGCGCGCGGCGAGCGTGCTCGAGATCGCGAACCGCTGGGGGATCCAGCATCGGTCGACGCTGGTCAACGGCTATCGGCGGATGTTCGACGAGGCGCCTTCGCAGACCTTCGACCGGTGACGACGCGGGGCGACGCACAGCGCGTCGCCGCCGGTCGGCTGTTGCACACCGGGCGATCGTTCCGGCTGGGCCAAGCCGGCGCGCGGGCTCGCCGCGCCAATGCCCCACCGCGTTGCTTCGATGTCGCGTCGACGCATGATTATCGCGACACCGCCTTCTTGATCATGTCGATCAGTTTCATCTGGAAGCTGTTGATCATCTCCGCCACAGCGAGCAGCTGGTTCGCGAACCCGATTGCACGCTGCATCCTGATCGTCTGCGCGGTCTCGTGATGGATCTGCTGGATACTCGGCATCCCGGCTGCGGCAGGCGTCCGTGCATCGTGGGCGCCGTGTGCTTCATGCTCGGCGGCGGATGCGGGTTTCGACGGCGGGGTGCCCGCAGCCTGTGATTGAGCGTGCTCGGCCCCGAGCGGCGACGGTTGCCCGTGCGCGGCTTGCGGTGCCGGCGGCGGATCGCTCAAATCGATGAGATCGCCTTCCGGTACATGTGCGGAATGAAGCACGGCCGGTTGCAGGACCGGATGATGCGCGACAGTCTGCAATTCGTCGGGCGTTGCCTCGAGCAGCGACGATGGCGTACCGGTGGGCTTCGTCGTGGAGGGCGGGTCGCTCAGGTCAATGAGGTTGCCTTCGTGCGGGTGTGCGGAATGAAGCACGGCCGGTTGCAGGACCGGATGATGTGCCACCGTCTGCAATTCGGCGGGCGTGGCTTCGAGTAGCGACGCGTTGTTTCCAGTCGCTTCCGGCTTGACGGCGGTGCGCTTCAGTGCCGACGCGTTCAGCGGACGGGCCTCGGGTCGAGACGTCGACGCGCCTTGCGGTCGCAAGCCTCCCAGCACGCCTGACGGCTTCGGTTGAGGGGCCGCGGCACCGGACAGGGGCGCGCCGATCGACGGCGGGTTCTGCGAAGGCGGAGTCGAGCCCCCGGTCTGAATGGGGGATTTGATCGATACTGGCTGCACAATCCGGCTCCTGAAGAAGGTAGACCTTGGCGCCCGAGTGCCGCGCAATGGGCGCACCGGGCGACGCGGCGCCACTGTACGTCGACATGCGCGCCGCAGCCTGCCGCGGTGCGAAGCGATACACCCGCGCGCGAACGTCGCCGAAGCGACGCGGCTCGCGCGATCGCGATTCGCATACGCCGCCGCGGCTTCGCGCGCATGGGGCACGCTCGCGCGTCGGCGCCCGACAATCGGCGTGTCCATTCCCTGAACCGGAGCCGCCGATGAACGCCATCCGCCCACCCGAACTGATCGAAACCGAGCGCCTTCATCTGCGCCCGCTCACCGCCGACGATGCGTGTGAGGCCTTCGACGCGCTGTTCGGCGATCCGGCGACGACGCTCGACCTGCCGTGGCCGATTCATCGCAGCGTCGACGAAACGCGCGCGTGCATCGGTCGTCTCGCCGAAGGCTGGCGCAGCGGCGCGTTTTTCAGCTGGGGACTGTTCGAGAAGCGCGACGGCCGTCTGATCGGCACCCTCGAGATGCACGGCCGCCTGCCGCGCGTCGAGATCGGGCTCGTGACGAGCTTCGCGCCGGGGCGTGTGCGGACCCGCGCATGGTCGGAGATGCTGCGCAGGTTTCTCGACTGGCTGATCGCGCAGCCGGGCGTATACCGGATCGAGGCGTTCTGCTCGGTGACGGGCCGCGCCGCGCCGTTCATGCCGAAGCTGGGTTTCGTCAGCGAGGGCGTCGTGCGCAACTACGAGGCGCGTCCGAATCGCGGGATGAGCGCGGGCGACAGCTATCTGTTCGCGATCACCAGGGCGCCGGGGCCGCTGGGCGAGGCCGTCGCGACCCGCGACGCGCAGGCGTCGGCGCGCCAGGCTGCATGAACCGGCGAGGAGCTTGCACGGGGGCGCCAAGGCGGCGGGGTGGCCGCGACGATCCGCGCCTACGCTCGCGCCGGCCATCGATTGCCTGCGTCCGATTCGTCGCGGCGCGCATCGCGGATTTCGTGCGGTCTCGCTGACTTTCGCCGGCGCGTCCGACCCATGACGGAAGTCGCGGCGGAGATGCGGGTTCGCCGGGTCGGACGTCGCGCGTATCCGGGCTCTCGGCATTCGGGTTCGCGTGACACGGTGACGATCGATGTGCGGCTTGCCACGATCGCCGCAAACCACAAACCCGCGCGACCTTCACCCCATCCCGCTCGCATGCACATGCCGCGCCCATTGATACCGGTCGAGCCTCAGCAGTTGCGAGATGCGCGCGGCGACGTCGCCGTCGTGCGCGCCGGCGCCCTCCGCGAGCTCATCCACTTTGAGGAACCGGCCGACGAGCACCGTCGACGCCCGATCCCCCGACAGCACCACGGTCTGCGCATAGCGCCGCCAATCGTCGTCTTGCAGCGCGTACAGGCACCAGCTCTGCAGCGCCGTGCACAGCGGCGTGCCGCGCGCCTGGTCTTCGAGCGTGCGCAGAATGTGCAGCGCGCCGATCCAGTCGCGCCGGCTGATCCGCAGCCGCACGTCGCACAGGTCGACTGCGGCGTTGCGCGGCTGCAGGACGCGCAGCGCGATCAGCAGTTCGTCGAGGTCCGCGTGTGCGCTCGCGCGCAGCCCGACCGAAAAGGCCGAGAGCAGCGCGCGCAATGCGGCTTTGTTGCACGATTTGATCGCCATGTCGGTGCGATGCGTCGAGAAGAGATGATCCGTCGGCGATGATCGCCGTCGTACGCGCGGAGAGTGGCCGGCGCGTGCGAAGCGACATCGTGTGCGGCGAAGCGATGCGCGCGTTGCGGTGGCGGCGCACGATGCGCGACCGATCGTTTCGGTCGCCGCGACGTCGCTTCGTGCGGTTCACGGCGCGCGCGGACGCGCTGCCTAAGCTTGTCGTCGAACCGCAGGCGCATGAGTGCCGTGCGCGTTCTGTTCCCTTTCCTTCAGTCGATTCACATTCATAGCGAGACGATCATGAGCGTTAACGGCATTACATCGACGACCATCAACCCGTCGCAGTTCAACTCCTCGTCGACGTCGTCGAGCAGCCGCGATCAGAAGATCGACAAGCTGCTCCACGAAATCGAAGCGTTGCTGATGCAGGACGATTCGGGAGACGGCGACGACACGGACATCGGTGGCGATTCGAGCGGCAACACGCCGACCGGCAACAACACCCCGACGAACCACGTGAAGCCGTCGACGGACGACAAGCCCGGCGAAGACATGCGCGACGTCAAGCTGAACACGAAGGCGGGCGGCGAAGCGCTGCACCTGAAGATGGACTCGCAGGGCAACCTGTACAACGGCAGCGGCAATTCGGTCGGCGTCGTCGACAAGGACGGCAACGTGAAGCTGAACTCCGGTGCGACGAAGGAGCTGGAGCGCCTCGAGACGGGCGGCAATCCGTTCATGAACGCGAACGTCGGCAAGCGCGGCGCCGGCGGCAACATGGAGTTCACGCCGGACGAAGTGACGGTGAGCGCGGGCGACGTCGACCAGAAGAACGACTTCTGACCGCGCGGGCGGCGCGGCGGGGCGGCACTGGACACGCGCTTTCGAATCGGTGCACACTGCGCGCTCGCGCCGCCGCGTCGCGGCCCGTCCAATCATTCGCGGACCGCGACGTCCGCCGGAGTCGAACTTGATCGTGTCGCAACGGGCCGACGCCCGAATCCTCGAGGTGATGCAGGGCCGGCAGGCGTGGGGCACGCTCGCGCTCGACCGCGACGGCGCGATCGTCGCGGCCACCGAGCGCGCGCATGCGCTGCTAGGCCGCACGCTCGTCGCCGGGCTGCCGCTGCACACGCTGCTCGGCGACGCGGCGGGCGCGGATCCCGCCGCGCTGTTCGACACGCTAGAACAAGGATTCGAATTCGAAACCGACGACGCGATCCTGTGGCTGACGCTGCAGCCGGTCGAGCACGATCCGGCGATCGCGGCGACGGTCACGGTCGCCGACATCACGCCGCTGCGCCGCGCGCTCGACGAGCGCGTCGCGTCGCTGCGCTTTCTGGCGCACGACCTGCGTTCGCCGCAGAATTCGATACTCGCGCTGACCCAGTTGCACGACGCCGATCCCGAAGCGTTCGCCGCGTGCGGCGGCCTCGAACGGATCGCGCAACTCGCGCGGCACGCGTTGCTGCTCGGCCAGGACTACCTCGTCGCGTCGGCGGCGGACGATCTCCGCCAGCGCCATTTCATGCGCTTCGACCTGCGCACGATGCTGCGCGAGCTCGTGCCGAAGCTCGAAGTGGGCGCCGTCTATCGCGGCGTCGCGTTGCAGCTCTGGCTCGACGACGCCGTACCGCTGTGGTTGCGCGGCGCGCGCGTATTCGTCGCCCGCGCGCTGCAGAACCTGATCGACAATGCGGTGCAGGCGTCGCGGCAGGGCGCGCGCGTCGAGATCCGGCTGCACGTGCGTGACGCGCACGCGGAAGTGACGATCCGCGATTGGGCCGGCGGCCTGCCGGGCCTCGCCACGGATGGGCGCATCACCGATTTCGCGCCGCTCGCGAAGCGTGGCTCGATGGGCTTCGGCCTCGGGCTGCAGCTCGCCGCGCAGGTCGCCGCCGCGCATGCGGGCACGCTGTACGCCGAATCGAATCGCGGCGTCGGCACGGCGTTCGTGATGCGCCTGCCGATGCCCACGCCGGCAGGCGCGGCAGCTTCGGCCGTGCCGGACGGCATCGCGCGCTGGCGTGCGAGCGTCACGCCCGACGGCTGAGCGCCGGCATCCTTTCCTTTTCGCTTGACGAACCCTATTTCAGCGATGTCCGAACCGAACATGCAGCGCATCGTGCAGCAGCCCAAGCAGATCGTCGTCGTCGAGGACGATCCGGTGCAGCGCACGCTGCTCGTCACCTGGCTCAAGGCCGAGGGCTACCGCGTCGAGGCGTTCGGCGACGGGCTCGACGCGCGTCGCTTCCTCGGCGACAGCTGGGCCGATCTGCTGGTGCTCGACTGGGACCTGCCCGGGATGACGGGTGAGCGGCTGCTCGGGTGGGTGCGTAGCCGCGCGCGCTCGATCGTCCCGGTGATCTTCCAGACCGTGCATTCGGACGAAGAAGACATCGTGAAGATTCTCGACGCCGGCGCGGACGATTTCCTGATCAAGCCGCTCGAGAAGCAGACGCTGCTCGCACGCGTGCGCGCGTTGTTGCGGCGCTTCGCGGCGCTGTCGGTCGACAGCGGGCGCATGCAGCTCGGCGGCTGCGTGTTGTCGCGCGCGACGCTGACCGTGTCCGACGGCAGCGCGTCGCACGCGTTCAGCGCGAAGGAGTTCGACATTCTCTGGCATCTGGCCGAGCATCCCGGCACCGTCGTGCAGCGGCAGGATCTGTTGCGGCTCGTGTGGGGCGCGGAAGCGTCCGCGCAGACCCGTACGGTCGACATGTACGTGAGCCGACTGCGCAGCCGGCTGAAAGCGGCGGGCCTCGGCTGGACCGTGCATGCGGCGTACGCGACAGGCTACCGCCTGAACCTGGGCGCGGACGTCGAGCCGGCGAATCGCGCATCGTGACGCGGCGCGCGGCCACGTCGGCTGCCGCCATCGCGCTCGCGCTCGCGAGCCATACGCCGGCGCTGCACGCGGTGCCGCTCGCGTGGCCGCTCGCGCGCTTCGACTATCGCGTCGGGCCGGTGAGCGCCGCCGCCGCGTTGAGCGAACTGAGCCGCCGCTCGGGCGTCGCGATCGACGCGGACGCAGGCGCGTCGTGCCGGCTGGACGTGCGCGAGGCGCTGCCGCCGCTGCGTTTCGTCGACTGGGTTGCGCGCACGTGCGGACTTGCGGCGTACTACGACGGCGCGGTGCTGCAGCTCGTCGCGCCCGATGCGTTTGAGCGTGCGGCGGTGCGGCTCAATTACGCGACGCTGGCCGAGCTGCGCGCGACGCTCGCACGGCAGCGGATCGTCGACGAGCGCTGGCGGCCCGGCTACGACGACGCGGCGCGGATCGTGCGGGTCGCCGGCCCGCCGCGCTATGTCGCGCTCGTGCTCGCCGCCGCGCGCGCGCTCGACGAAGCCGCGCAGGCGCGCGTGCGGACCGAGACGCGCGCGTTCAGGCTGCATGCGCGCGCGGCGGCTGACCGCGCCGTGCGCGGCGACGCGGGCGATGCGTCGCTGCCGGGGCTCGCGACGCGGCTGCGCCGCCGGCTCGAGCAGGACGGCGTCGCGTCGCGCGCGGTGCCCGGCGTGCGCGAATTCACGGCGTCGCTGCCGATCGTCGATGCGGATGCACGCTCGAACACCGTGCTGATTCGCGACGTGCCCGCACGGCTGGCGCGCGATGCACGGCTTGTCGCGCAGCTCGATACGCTGAGCACGTCGATTCGGATCGATGCGTTCGGCGCGACGCTCGCGCGCGCGCAGATCGATGCACTCGGGTTGCGGTGGCGCGACGACACGCAGGCGTCCGTATCCTCCGGCACAGCCGCCCCGCGCGTGGCGATCGCGCCCGCGCCGGACGGCTGCGCGCCGATGCGCGCGCGCATCGCCGAGCTTGCCGCGCACGGCGACGCATCGATCGACGCCGACAGCTCGACGCTGACGCTCCCCGACGACAGCGCGGATTTCAGCCGTCTGCGGCAGGTGTTCGTCACGTCGGGCGACGGCGATGCGCGATCGCTCGACGCGCAGCGGAACGGATTCGCGATGCGGGTTACGCCGCGCGAGACCGCGCAGGCGGGCCGTTATGCGCTCGACGTGCGGATCGTCGAGCGCCGGGCGGACGGCGACAGCCGCTCGGCCGGCGCATCGTCGTCGCGCGAAACCGTGGCTGGCGTGACGATCTCGGCAGGGGAATGCGTGGCGCTCGCGCTGCCGCTTTCCGCCGGACATGAGGCGCAGCAGCTCGTGCTGGTGACGCCGCGCGCAACGTCCGCCGATCCCGTGCGCCGGCCGCCACCGGCATCGCCGACCGCGCAGGCGCGACGCGCGCCGGCCCCGGCAAGCGCAATCGCCAGCCTCCCCGAAACCGCGAAGCGCGCGACGTTACGCGCGCATTCGTCGGCGACGCCGCCGGACGGCCTCGGCCTCAGCACGCAGACGCGCCTGCTCGGCAATTGATGCAAACTCCACGCATTATTAAACGACGGTCTGGCATGATTTCGACGCGCGACGACAATCGATTTTTGAAATTAATTCCACCAGTCGATTAACACGAGATTCGGCGTGTTTATACGATTTTTTTTCGATTTTAGATCGGCATGAAAAATACCGGATCGGATGCGCGCCTAACGATTAACAATCGATTGCATCATTTCATTCAGCTCGATCCGATTGTAAGTCGCCCGTAACGCGTCCTTCGTCGAGATCCGGTTGCGGGCCGCGAGCGCGGCGAGGTCGTCGTTCAGGGAGCGCGACATGTTGTCCTCGCGGCGCCGCAGGAACTCGTTGACGAGGTGCAGCTTCGTCGGCTCCGCGATCAGCTTCGCGACCTGGTTGTTGTTGTTGAACAGCAGTTCGCTCGCGAGCACGAGGCTTTCGCCGTCCGCGCTCGGCACGAGGCTTTGGCAGACGATGCCGATCAGCGATTCGGCGAGCGCGACCGCGTGCCGGTCGCGCTGCTCGACCGGAAAGAACGACAGCAGCTTGTTGAGCGCGCTGACCGCGCTGCCCGTGTGCATCGTCGCGAGCACGAGGTGCCCCGATTCGCCCGCTTGCAGCAGCGTGTCGGCTGTCTGCGCGTCGCGCACCTCGCCGACCATCACGACGTCCGGCCTTTGCCGCAGCGCCTCGCGCAGCCCGTGCGGGAAATTCGGCGTGTCGGTCGGCACTTCGCGTTGCGAGATGATTGACTGGCGGCGCTCCAGATAGTATTCGATCGGCTCCTCGATCGTGACGATATGCGTGTTGCGCGTCGTGTTGATGTGCTCGAGCAGCGACGCGATCGTCGTCGTCTTGCCCGAGCCCGTCGGGCCCGTGACGAGGATGATGCCCTTCGTGTTGTCGAGCATCGAGCGCACGTAGACGGGCAGGCCGAGTTCCTCGAGCGGCAGCGGCTTGAGCGGCAGCCGGCGCATCGAGATCACGATCTTGCGGCCGCCGCCCGCGCGGTACACGTGGCAGCGCAGCCGGCAGCGCGTGAGGACGAACGGGCGGTCGAGCGTGCCTTGACGCAGCGCGGCTTCCCAATGCTCGTCGATCGCGTCGAGCAGCGGCCGCATGTCGTCGAGGAGCACCGGTTCGTCGCTCGTCTCGACCCAGCCGCGCGGGGTCTTGATCGTGACGGGGCGGTCCTGCTCGATGTGGATGTCGGTGAACATCTGCTTCAGGTCGATCAGGCCGAGCACTTCGCCCGCGAGATCGCGCAGCGGGGCGGCGGCATGCTGGTTCATCTTGGTAGTTCGAATGAAGGGATTGGGCGGTGCATTTCCCGCAATGAAAGAGGAAATTGAATGGTCTATTTAATTTTGCATGCAGAATAGCTTTTGTCAAACCGTTCGGGGTATATTTGCCGCGCAATAATCACTTCAATAATGCGACTGCGTGTGTAGACCTATTATGTGGCGCTGCGTAATCCCATGTTCGGAAAGCCATTTCGGGCCGCGCAGGCGGTCCGAGGCGTCGGACGCGGCATCCGGGATCATCGAGCAGCAAAGCGCGGGGGCCCGCGGCGCACGGCAGCAGTCGAGTAACGAGGACAACCATGATGCACGGCGCTACGGTCGCCGCGACCGCGTTCATCGCGGCCGCGCTTTTTGCAACCGATTGCGCGGCGAGCGGCCCGCCCGCCGGCACCGATCCGGCGATGGGCGGCCCATTTGTCGAGCGCTTCGATCACGCCCCGCTGACGGCCACGCGCGTCGACGTCTTGCGCGCGATATCGCCATCGGCGTCAGCCGGGGCCGCGCTGGCCACGGCCGCGCGGCCCGCGTCGCTGCCCGTTGCGGACGCACCCGTCTGGGACGTGCGCGCGTCCGACGGCACGATCCGCGGCGTCTTGTTGCGATGGGCGCGCACGGCGGGCTGGCAGCTCGTCTGGGATGCGCCGGTCGATTTCAGCATCGACGCGCAGGCGACGCTGCGCGGCTCGTTCGAGGATGCGCTGCAAGTGCTCGTCGCGAGTCTCGGCCGCACGGCGACGCCGATCCAGGCGATTCTCTATCAAGGCAATCACGTGTTGCGCGTCGTCGCGCAGGGAGCGGGCTGATGCGCGTTTTTTTCGTTCTTTCGTTACTGGCCGCCGCGCTGCTGAGCGGCTGCACCGGGCTGCGCAGCGGCATCGAGCGGGACGTGCGACGCGATTCGGACGAATCCGGCGCGCTCCTCAAGCGCGCCGCCGACGGCGACAACAGCGTGCACGCGCTGCCGCCCGTCGTCGTCGACAACGGGCTGTGGGTGTCGGCGGGCGCCGTGAAGCTGCAGAACCGCGAACAGCTCCCCGCACTATTCGACGAGCCGGCGTCGTTCGACCGCGCGGTCTCTTCGTTATCCGAATTCGCCGAGCAGATCACGCGGCTCACGCAGGTGCCGACGCAGGTCGCCGCGAGCGCGCAGCAGGCGGCCGCGCGTTCGCAGCAAGGCGGCGGCGCGGACGGCGTCGCGCGCGGCGCACCCGCGTTCCTCGACGCGGCGGGCGGGCGCTCGGTGCCGCCGCTGCCGCCCGGCATGCCGGGCGGCGGGTCGTCCAGCGGCGGCAAGGCGGGCAGCGGCGCGGACGGCGGCGGCGGCACGTCGTTCGCGCCGGCGCGCATCCTGTACACGGGCGGCACGCTGCGCGGCCTGCTCGACGCGGCATGCGCGCGCTTCGGCGTCTTCTGGAAATACGAGCAGGGGACGATCCGCTTCTTCTTCACCGATACCCGCACGTTCCAGGTCAACGCGATTCCGGGCGACTCGTCGCTGAACGCGTCGGTGGTGAGTGGCGCGACGAGCGATGGCACGTCGGGCGGCTCGCAGTCCGGCGGCTCGGGCGGCGGCGCGAGCGGCTCGGGCTCCGGCACGACGGGCCTCACCGCGAACAATACGGCGAACACCGCGGTGAATTCGCAGCTGTCCGTGTTCAACGGGCTGCAGAGCGCGATCCTGTCGATGCTGTCGCGCTACGGTAGCTCGGTCGCATCGCCCGCGACCGGCTCGATCTCGGTGACCGACACGCCCGACGTGATCGAGCGCGTCGCCGCGTTCATGACGCAGCAGAACCGCTCGCTGTCGCGGCAGGTGATGCTCAACGTGACGGTGCTCAGCGTGTCGCTGAAGGCGGGCGACGCATACGGGATCGACTGGAGCCTCGTCTACAAGACGGTGTCGGCGCAATTCGGGATCTCCAACCCGTTCACGCCGGCCGCGGTGACGCCCGGCGACCTGTCCGCGACGGTGCTCAGCCCGACGAGCCGCTTCAACGGCACCAAGCTGCTGATTCGCGCGTTGTCGCAGCAGGGGACGGTGCGGCGCAAGACGTCGGCGGCGGTCACGACGCTCAACAACCAGCCGGTGCCCGTGCAGGTCGCGACGCAGACGGGCTATCTCGCGTCGGTGTCGACGACGAACACCGCGAACGTCGGCTCGTCGACCGCGCTCACGCCGGGCACCGTAACGACGGGTTTCAACATGACGCTGCTGCCGCATGTGCTCGACGACGGCACCGTGATGCTGCAGTTCTCGACGAACATTTCGTCGCTGCTCCAGCTGAAGGAAGTGTCGAGCAGCACGGGCAGCGGCGCGACGCGGATCCAGACGCCCGACGTCGACATGCGCAATTTCCTGCAGCGGGTCGCGATGAAGTCGGGCGAGACGCTCGTCATCAGCGGCTACGAAGGCGCGAACGATTCGCTCGACGAGCGCGGCATCGGCACGCCGAAGATGATCGCGCTCGGCGGCGGCTACGAGGCGCAGCGCTCACGCGAGGTAATCGTGATCCTGATCACGCCCGTCACGCAGCGCGGCGGCGCCTGACGGAGCCGGCAATGAGCGCGCAGGTGATTCAAATCGGCCGTCAGCGCTTCGTCGGCGGCTTGTTCTGGCAGTCGCTGTCGAGGCGCAACGAACTGCGCGCCGAAGCAGTCGAGCTCGCGAAGAAGCTGAAGTTCGACCTGATGGTGCTGCGGATCGATCGCGGCGGCGCGGCGGCGGGCTATGCGAACACGCGCGACGGCTTCGCGCCCGGGCATCTGTCGCTCGGCGCGATGGTGTCGCGCGCGATCGCGCTCGAAGGCGCGTTCTACAACGGACGCCGGCAGCCCGCGCCGAACTGGCTCGGCGCGTTCGCGCTGCCCGACGGGCGCTGGGCGTACTTCGCGGTGCGCGATCACGCGTTCATGCCGAACGGCGACTGGGTCGGCACGCGCGAAGAAGCGTTGGAACGGCTTCATACCGATTACGCGTGGGGCGGCTGGAACGTCGTGATCGGCGAGCTGGAGCTCGAGAAGCAGGGCTTCCAGAATTTTCAGCCGAAGCGGCTCGACGATCTGCTGCCGCGCCGTGGCGGCCGGCCGCGTACCGAGCGCTGGTGGGCGTTGCGGCCCATCGAGCGGCGCTTGTCGCCGCGCGCCGCGCTGGTCGCCGCGGCGGTCGTGTGCATCGCGGGCGGCGGCGCGTTCGCCTATTGGCATCATCGCGCGAAGGTCGAGGACGAGCAACGCGAGGCGGCGCTCGAACGCGTGCGCGCGGAGCTCGCTGCGCGACAGGCGAAGAGCGGCCCCGTCGTTCCGCCCTGGGCGGCGCTGCCCGACGCGGTCGGGTTCGCGCGCGCGTGCGCGACGCGCTTCGGCCGGCTCGCGCCGGGCGGCTGGCGGCTCGATCGCTACGAATGCACGCCGGACGCGGCGCATTACACGTGGGCGCGCAACGGCTCGAACGTGCGCTACCTGCTCGCCGCGGAGCCCGACGCGATCGTCGACATCGACGGCGAACGCGCGACGCTCGAGGTACCGCTCGCCGCGCCGACGGCGGGCGACACGCCGCTCGTCGACGATTCGGTTGTCAGGACGCAACTTCTGGCGCGTCTCCAATGGCTCGATGCCGTGGCTAAACTGGACCCGCTGCTTCCCGATCAGGCGGCGCGCGCCCCGCTCGCGAATCTCGCGCAACAGGCGGCCGCCGCGGTCGGGTGGCGCGCGTACCGGCTGAACGCGAGCCTCGGCGGCGTTGCGCCGCCCGAGTTCGTGCGCGCGATCGACGTGCCGGGGCTGCGCGTGCAGCGCCTCGCTTACCAGAACAATCAGTGGACTCTCGAAGGAGTGCTCTATGCGAAATAGTCGCGTCCGATGGATGTGCTCACTTGGCCTGGCGGTGCTCGCCGGCGCCGTGCGCGCGGCGGCGCCCGTGTCGTCCGACGACGACGGCGCGACCGCCGCGCGGCTCACGCAGTTGCAAAGCGAGACGGTGCTGCTGCAGGCGCAGTTGAAGAAGCTCGAGACCGAGCAACAGGTCGCCGAGCGATCCGCACAGCTCGCGCGCGTGCGCGGCGGCGCGCCGGCCGCGCAATTCGCGGTGGTGGCGATCGAAGGGGTCGGCAAGCGCGCGTTCGCGACGCTGCGGATGAACGGCGGCGCCGAATTCGAAGTGCAGCGCGGCGACGTGCTGCCGGACGGTGGACGTGTCGTCGCGATCGAGCCGCGTGCGGTTGTCGTGTCGAATCGCGGGCGCACCACGAGGCTGTCGACGGCGTCGCCGCCGTACGCGGGCAATCCGCCGCTGCCGGCCGACCCGGCCGCGCCGCCGCCGACGCTGCCCGCACTGCCGGCGAGCGGATCATGAGCCACGCCGCGCAACGACCCGACGCGCCGCCAGTGCGCGCGGCGGGCGATGCCGCGCCGCCGCGCGGCCCGCGTGCCGTCAGCGAAGCGGGCGACTTCGCCGCGAGCGTCGAGGAGCGCAAGTTCGTCTGCTTGCTCGACGACGAGTGTCTCCTGATTGCCGACGGCCATGAGATGAATCCGTTCGTGCTGTCGTATCGCGCGCGGCTTGACCGGATGGGCCGGCCGTACCGGCCGACGCCCGCGACGCTGATGCAGGTGCGCGAGGCATACCGGCAGAACGCCGCGGGCGGCGGCGAGCGGCTCGATCACACGGTGATGCAGGTGCTCGCGAAGGAACTGATCGGCCGCGCGTGCCGCGAGCGCGCATCGGACATCCACATCCGCGTGCGCCGCTTCAGCACCGAGGTCTACTTCCGGATCCACAACGAGCTCATGCGCGTGAACGAGCACACGCGCGAGCACGGCGAGCGGCTGCTCGCGACGCTGTACGGCGCGATGACGACAGTGTCGGACAACAGCTACCGGCCGAGCGAACGTCAGGACGCGAGCATTGGCGACCGCGACAAGCTGCCGGACGATCTGTACGGCGTGCGGATCGCGACGACGCCGACCAACGAAGGCAGCCTGATGGTGCTGCGGCTCCTGTACAACGATGCGGGCGACGCGACCGATCTCGCGGCGCTCGGCTTCGCGCCCGAGCACGTCGCGGCGTTCCGTGCGCTGCGCGCACAGCCTCACGGGATGAACATCATTAGCGGCCCGACGGGTTCCGGCAAATCGACGACGCTGCAGCGGATGCTCGCCGCTCAGATCGACGAGTCGCGCGGCAGCCTGCACGTGATCACGGTCGAGGACCCGATCGAATATCCGATCGACGGCGCGGTGCAGACGCCCGTCGCGAACGCGCCGACCGAGGACGCGCGCGCGCTCGCGTTCGCGGCGGCGATCACGAACGCGATGCGGCTCGATCCGGACACGATCATGATCGGCGAGGTCCGCGACCGCGCGTCCGGGCAGACGGCGCTGCGCGCGTCGATGACGGGCCACCAGGTGTGGACGACGGTGCACGCGAACAGCGCGCTCGCGATCGCCGACCGCCTGATCGATCTCGGCCTGCACGCGCGGATGGTCACTGATCACACGGTGATCTCGGGGCTCATCAGCCAGCGTCTCGTGAAGCTGCTGTGTCCGCATTGCAAGCTGCGGCTCGTCGATCATCCGGACCGGATCGAGCCGGGCCTGTTCGCGCGGCTGCGGCTCGCGCTCGACAGCCGGATGCACGACGTGTGCATCGCAGGCGATGGCTGCGAGCACTGCCGCACGGTCGGCACGATCGGCCGCACCGTCGTCGCCGAAGTGATCCTGCCCGATGCGCGGCTGTTCGAATTCCTGCGCGACGGCGACAAGGTCGGCGCGCTCGAGTACTGGACCACCACGCGCGGCGGGATGACGCTTGGCGAGCACGCGCTTCGCAAGGTCGCGGCGGGGCTCGTCGATCCGCGCGGCGTCGAGCGCGTCGTCGGCACGCTCGCGCCGGTTGCGGGCGAAGCGCGACAGCAACTGTCGCTCGTCGGATTCAGCTATGGCACTTGAGCTGAATCGCCGCTGGGCGAAGTTCTGCCTGAATGCCGACGAGCGGCTGCGCGTCTATCGGAAGATCGCGAAGATGCTCGGCAACGGGGTGCCGCTCCTCAAGGTGCTGGAGGAACTCGAATGGCGCGCGTCGAGCGAAGGGCGCAAGCTGCGCGAGCCGCTCGCGATCGTGCTGTCCGACTGGCGGCTCGCCGTGCAGAACGGCCGGATGCTGTCGGAGGCGATGGAGGCATGGGTACCCGCGACGGAGCAGATGATCGTCGCGGCCGGCGAGCAGGCGGGGCACATCGAGGACGCGCTCGTGTCGGTTGCCGACATCGTGCAGTCGAGCCGCAAGATCCGCCGCGCGGTCACGGGCGGCGTCGCGTATCCGGTCGGGCTCGGCGTGATGGTGATCGGCTATCTGTACCTGTTCGGCACGCACGTGATCCCGAAGTTCGCGCTGATCGCCGATCCGACGCACTGGCGCGGCGCTGCGCGCTCGCTGTACCTGATGTCGTTGTTCGTGCAGGGGTGGATGCCCGTCGTCGTCGCGGCGCTCGTCGCGGTGCTCGCCGCGCTCGCGTGGTCGCTGCCGCGCTGGCGCGGGCCGCTGCGCATCTACGCGGATCGCGTGCCGCCTTATTCGATCTACCGGCTTGTCACGGGCAGCGGCTTCCTGATCGCGTTCTCGGTGCTGCAGGCGTCGGGCGTCACGGTCGAGAGGGCGCTGCTCAAGATCGGCGCGGTCGCGGAGCCGTGGCTGCGCGAGCGGATCGACGACACGCTGGTCGGCGTGAAGTCGGGCCTCAATGCCGGCGAGGCGCTGCGCAACGCCGGTTATCAGTTTCCGTCGCGCGAGATCGTCGAGGATTTGTGCATCTACGCCGAATACCGCGGCTTCGACGCGGCACTCAAGATGCTCGCCGACGAATGGCTCGAAGAGGGCGTCGCGCGGATTACCGCGCAGATGCGCGTGCTTAACGGCGTCGCGATCGTCGCGCTCGCGATGGTGATCGGCTGGCTCGTGACGGGCTTCTTCGGCATCCAGCAGGAAATCGCCGCGATGACGCGCGCGATGCATTGACGTCGCGCATTTTCAATTCTGGAGAACACATTATGAAACCACTTACCAACCCTCCCGCCTATCGACACACACCGGCGTTCTGCCGGAGGCACCGCAAGGAACGCGGTGCGTCGCTGCTCGAGAGCATCGCGTACCTGGGCGTCGCGGCGATCGTGATCGTCGGCGCGATCGCGCTGCTCGGGTCGGCGTTCTCGAGCGCGAATACGAATCGGCTGACTGAGGATCTGAATGCGATTCAGACGGGCACAAAAAAGCTTTACATGGGGCAGGTGAACAACTACGGCACGGATTCGATGAACGCGAATTTGAGTGCGGCGAAGGTGTTTCCGGGGACGCTGACACAGGACGACAAAGGCGGTGTTTCGAATACGTGGGGAGGGACTGTGACCGTGACCGGTGCGACGCAGACTTTCACAGTCACTTACACGAAGGTGCCGAGAGAAGTCTGCGTCAATACGTTGACGGCCGGCGGAAGCTGGAAATCGGCGAAGATTAGCGATAAGTCCGTCGATTATCCGGTCTCGCCGAGCGTTGCGACGGGCGCTTGCACCGATAGCGCCACCATCGTCTGGACGTCGAACTGACACCACCAGACTCATTCGCCATCGGCCACGTCACTTATGTACGCCCTCGCCGCCGCCCTGGCCTTCGCGTCGATCGCCGCTGTCTATGCGACGCTGCATGACCCGTCCGCCATTCCCGCGCTGCAACCGGCGCGCACCGCGCAGGCGCTCGCCGAAAACCTCGCCATCTACCGGCAGGCGACGCTCGACTACGCGCGCGTGCATCCCGGCACACGTGGCGCGGTGCCAAATACGCGGCTGCCGTTTCCGACGTGGTATCCGGGCGCGGACCCGCTATGGCGCAACTACGTCATGGACGGCACTGTCGTCGCGTATGCGTCGGCAGCGCCGTCCGTCAATATCATCGGCGAAATCACGACGCTCGCCGACGGTTCGCTGTTCGCGGGCGTCGCGTATCGCAATGCGGTCGTGCGCCCCGGCAACGCGAATCCGAACGCGCCGGTGAGCGGCGTGCCGCTGCCAGCCGGGTTGAAGATTGCGAACGGCATGCCGGTCTGGATGGGGCAAGCGTACTGATGCATTTCAAGTCTTCCCGTCGACGCGCGCGCGGCATCGCGCTGATCGAGGTGCTCGGCGCGCTGGCGATCGCTGCAGTGATGCTCGCCGGCATCGCGATGATGATGGATTCGTCGCTGGACGACGTGCGTGCGGAGCAGGCTGCGCAATACCAGGTGCAGGTGACGGCCGCCGCCACGCGGGCGTTGAAGCGCGATTACGATACCTGGCTGCAGCGCGCGAACAAACAAACGCCCATCGTGATGAAGCTTGCCGATCTGCAGGCGACGAATGATCTGCCTGCAGCACTTCGGCCAACGAATGCATACGGCCAGAACACGTGCGTACTCGTCAAGCGGAGCGCACTCGGCACCGGGCTCGACGCGCTGGTCGTGACGACCGGCGGCGAGACGATCGGCGACCAGGAACTCGGGCTCGTCGCCGCGAGTGCGGGGCCGGGCGGCGGTTCGATCAGCAGGGCGTTTCCGAATGAAGTGCGCGGCGCATTCGACGCGTGGCGGATGCCGCTCGGCACGTTTCTCGGCGGCAGCTCGCCAACCTGCGATCCGAACGGCGCCACGCCGCCGAATGTGGGTCACCTCGCGAACGAGATCTTCTTCAACGGCCCCGGCCAGCAGATCAACAGCGATTACCTGTACCGCGTTGGCGTCGGCGGCCATCCGGAGGCGAACGCGATGCAGGTGCCGATCTGGCTCACGCACACGTTCACGGACGGCAACCCCGACGCGGCGAACTGCGGAACGGCCGGCAACTTCACGAACGGCAAGCTTGGCGCGGACGCACTCGGCAATCTGCTGAGCTGCAAGAGTGGCGTGTGGCGCGGCGCTGGCGGCCACTGGAAGGATCCTGTCGAAAAGACCGACGATCTGCCCACCGATGCATCGAACGAGAAAGGCGACGTGCGCCTCACGCTCGACAAATTCCGCGCCTACGCGTGGACGGGCGCCGCCTGGCAGGCGCTCGCGGTCGATCAGAACGACAACCTGATCGTGCCCGGCGTCGTTTCCGCGAACCAGTACGAGATCACCGGGCGTGTCGTCGTCAACACGCCGTGCGCGCCCGACAAAAATCGTCCAACTGCCGGCCTCGTATCGATGGGCCAGGACGGACAAGTGCTGTCATGCCAGGACGGCAAGTGGCTGCCGCAGTCAGGGATCAAGATCGGCGGCACCGACACGGCATGCGCGATCCTGATGGAGACGCCTGGCGCGAGTGATTTTTCGTGCGGGTTCACCTACCGTGGCGGGTATCCGAATCCGCCGCTCATCACCTACGAACGGGACGGCACGTACACGTACACGATCGACCGGCCGGTGAAGCTCGACAACAATGGGCTGATTGCGGTGAGCGCATACATGCACATGAGCTATGCGACCTGCGACCAGAAGGGGCGGGAAGGGCAGATGCGCCTGGTCGTCGAAGTCATCGACCGTCGGGGCGACAAGGTGATTGCGCACAACGAGGCGCAGTCGTCGAAATTGCGCGAAGACGCCGCGACGATCAACGTCACGCTGAACGTGGCCGCCGAGCCGCGCAGCGGATACACGGTCAGGCTTTCGAGCAAATGGGCGACGTATGACGGCTACGCGAAGACGCCGTGGACGTCCTCCTATTGCGGCGGCGGCCAGACCTTCCTTCAGACGCCGCTCGCAACCGGCTGGACCATCAATTCGTTCTATTGAACGGACCTTCGCCGCGCGCGGCCGCCGCCGCGCCCGGATGCGGTTAACTGCACGGGTCTCCCATTCGCGGCGCGCGCCTGTCCGACCGACGGCCGCGCGTCCTCACCGGACGGACCCATGAAGGCCAAGATTTCCATTTTTCTGTCCCTGATGTGCTCGCTTGCGAGCCTTTCCGTCGATGCCGCGCCGATCCGCTGGCGCAGCACCGAAATCCAGTACGCGGCGGAAGGCAAGGACGTGAAGGACGTCCTGCGCGACCTCTCCGCGAGCCAGAACATCGCGGCGAACGTCGCGCCCGGCGTGAGCGGCGCCGTCAGCGGCAAGATGAAGATGTCGCCGCAGCGCTTCCTCGACACGCTCTCCGCGTCGTTCGGATTCGTCTGGTACTACGACGGCACCGTGCTGTACGTGACGCCCGCGAGCGACATGAAGAGCACGCTCGTCAAGCTCGATCACGCGAACATGGGCGACCTGCGGGACCTGCTCGAGCAGATGAAGGTCGCCGATCCGCGCTATCCGGTCACCTACAACGCGCAGCAGCGCACCGCGCTCGTCGCGGGGCCGCCGCGCTATGTCGAGCTCGTGACGAGCGTCGCCGCGCGGCTCGACGAGAATTCCGCGCGCACGGGCGGCACGACGATCCGCGTGTTCTCGCTGAAGCACGCGTGGGCCGCCGACCGCGACGTCAACGTCGACGGCACGACGGTGACGATGCCGGGCGTCGCGTCGCTGCTGAACCGGATGTATCACCCGGGCGACGGCAAGCGCGCGTCGCAGACGACCGTCGGCAGGCCGATCAGCCGCGCCGCACCGATGACGGATCTCGGCGGCGGGCGCGGCGGCGTGCCGCAATTGCCGCCGCTGCCGCCGTACATGCAGGGCGCGCAGTCGGGCGATGGCGCGGGCATGCCGGCCGGCGGCCTCGGCGGTCAGGGCGGCGATCCGCGTCCGAGCGGCATGGTTGCCGCCGCGATCGCCAATCCGGGCGCGGCGCGCGTGTCGGGCGCCGGCTGGCCCGACGCGAGCGGCGGTGCGAACGGCGTACCGGTGGGCGCGAGCGATTCGACCGACCTGCCGGTGATCCAGGCCGATCCGCGCACGAACTCGATTCTCGTGCGCGACGTGCCGGAACACATGACGCAGTATCCGGACCTGATCGCGCTCCTCGACGTCAAGCCGCGTTTGATCGAGATCGAGGCGCGCATCATCCAGATCGACGAAGGCGCGCTCAAGCAGCTCGGCGTCGACTGGCGCGCGCACAACAGCCATATCGATCTGCAGACGGGCACGGGGCTCACGTCGCAGAACTCGTATGCGAACGGTTCGCTGAATCCGACATTCGGTTCGATCACGCTGCCAGGCAACGATTCGGTTGGCCTGCCGGCGAGCCCGCTCGGTTTGTCGCTGACGGCCGTGCTCGGCGACGCGGGCCGCTATCTGCTCGCGCGCATCAACGCGCTCGAATCGTCGAACCAGGCGCGCACCGACGCGAGCCCGAAAGTCACGACGCTCGACAACGTCGAAGCGGTGATGGACAACAAGAAGCAGTTCTTCGTGCGCGTCGCGGGCTACACGTCGGCCGACCTGTACAGCATCTCAACGGGCGTGTCGCTGCGCGTGCTGCCGATGGTCGTCGAGGAGGGCGGGCGCACGCAGATCAAGCTCGACGTGCGGATCGTCGACGGCGAGCTGTCGCGGCAAACGGTCGACAACATTCCGGTGATCGAATCGAACGAGATCAACACGCAGGCGTTCATCGAGCAGGGGCAGGCGTTGCTGATCGCCGGCTACAAGGTGGATGCGCGCTCGAGCACGCAATCGGGCATACCGCTGCTGTCGAAGCTGCCGCTCGTCGGCGCGCTGTTCCGCGCGACCGACAGACAGGACGGACATAGTGAGCGGCTCTTTCTCGTGACGCCGCGTGTGATCGAGCCTTGAACGGGCGGCGGCCGGGTGTGAGGCCGGCCGGAGTTCGTGGAGGCCAACGGGTTAAGCAGCGATCTGATTCAGATAGAGGCGCTGCGCGAACGCGACAGGCGATTGGTAGGCCCTCACGCCTTTCTAATGTCGGCCGTCCATCAAATAGAAGTCGCTCTGAAGTCACTTGTGGACCAAAAATTGCGGGAAACGTCTGCCAATATTCAAAAAAGGCCGGTGCAAGAGAGGGGGCACGGCGAGCCGAGTGCTTCCTAGTGAGAGGAATGGGCGCGGTACCTTGCGAGCACGCGCGAGGTTCGTCCGGCCCAATCTCCACATAAATAGGGTCTGATTCAGGTGGGCGATTCCGAGTGCGGCCAAGAAGACCATTCTGGATGACCATCGCGGGACACGAAGATTTCTGTAATGGTGCCGGCGAACGGAGTCACGCGAAATCGTGCTGAAATCGGCGCAGCCGGTCGATTTTGCTATTTCGCGAATCATCGCGTGACTACGGAGACAGTTCGGACCCACTTTTCCGTCGGAGTGTTCCAGTAAAAAAGTTGTTACGTGACAACCGTACGACGCTCTTCTGGACTTTATATACTGAACGATTGCTTCCCATCACCCGGGCGAATCTTCGATTCGCGACCACAGCAACGTGCCTGCAGACGGGCGGGTCACGACCGCACCCGCCGTCGCAGGCACCCTGACGGCCCGCCATCCACCTCCCACACGTTCCCGGCAAAACGCCTATAATGATTGGGCAAATTGCCGGGAGAGGTCATGAGCACCATTGCTTTTCATCCTTCGGGCGTCGCGCATCCGCGCCAGGCCGAATTCACGATTCTCGAGCAGCTGCTGGCGGTCCGCGTCCGATCGGGGGCCGATCTTGCCGAGCTGGCGAGCGCACGCGTCGACGTCTCGGTGATCGACCGGCTGTCCGAGCGCGGGCTGAAATCGGACGAACTGGCCTTCATCATTCCGCGCCGCACGCTGAGCCATCGTCGCCAGGCGCACGAACGCCTGTCGCCGGAGGAATCCGACAAGGCGATCCGTCTCGCGCGCATCGTCGCGCAGGCGACGGCTACGTTCGGCGACCAGGACAAGGCGATGGCGTGGCTGCGCAACGGGCTCCAGCGCTTCGGCGGCCGCACGTCGCTCGACATGGCGAGCACCGAGCACGGCGCGCGGCTCGTCGAGGAAGTCCTCACGCAGATCGACGAGGGGTACTTCGCTTGACGACGCTGTGGCGGATCAGCAATTTCGCCGACCTGAAAGGCATCGGCGGGTTGCGCGCCGGCGGGCGCTGGCATTTTGCCGGGCAGCCCGTCGTGTATCTCGCCGAGCATCCGGCGCTCGCGCTGCTCGAGACGCTCGTTCATTTCGAAATCGCCACGGTCGCGCAATTGCCGAGCGGATATCAGTTGCTGCGCATCGAAGTGGCCGATTCGGTCGATATTGCCGAAATCGTCGAGGGCGACGCGCCGGACGACTGGCGAACCAACGTCGACTGGACCCGCAGCGCCGGCACCGAGTGGTTGCACACACAGCCGAGCGCGCTGCTGCGCGTGCCGAGCGTCGTCGTGCCGCACGCGCACAACTTCCTGCTGAATCCGCTGCATCCGGCCGCTTCCGAGGCCCGTATCGCGGAAGTCATGCAATCGCCGTACGACACCCGGATTCTGCGGCTGATCCAGTCGGAGCCGGGCGAATAGGGAGCCGGACAGCACGGGCTTGCGCCGGGGGCGGGATCAGCGCTCGTGTGCGGCGCGATCAGCGGCCGCATCGGGCGGCAGCGTCTGCCGGATGCGCGTGACCGTGCGCGTGCTGACGAGACCGAGCATCGCACTGACGTCGGCATGCGCGTGGCCGGCAAGTAGCTGGCGGCGCGCATACGTATTGCGCAGCACGCGCGGGCTCATGTCCGCCGCGTGGAAGCCGATCGCGGTCAGCGCGTCGCGCACCACGAGCAGCAGGAACATGTCGTTCATCGCGCCACCGCCCCGCGGCGCGGGAAACAGCAACACGAATGCCGGCGCGTCTGCCGAGCGCGCGCGCCATGCGGCGAGCGGCGCCAGCGCAAATTCGGCGAGCGCGATCCGGCGCGCCGGCCGTGCCCGATCGCGCGGCACGGATAGCGCAGGCGGCCGCGCGTCGAGATCGGGCGCGTCGTGTGTCGTCGCGCGTATCTCGGCCGACGTGATGCCGCTTGCGAGCAGCAGCGCGACGATCGCGCGATTCCGGCAGTCGGCCGGCGTGTCGCCCGGTCGCGGCTGCACGTGGCGCTGCAGCGCGGCGTCGGCATCGGGCGGCAGGTAGCACGGTTCGGGCTCGCCGTCCGGCCAGGCGAGATCGCACATCGTCCGGCCCGCAGGATGGATCGTGCGCACGCCGGCTTCGACCAGATGCCGGCCCAGCCGGTCGATCAGCTTCGCGTAGCGCACGCGGGTCGACGTGCCGGGCGCGCAGGTGCGCTCGAGTTCCGCCAGGAAGGCCGCGACGTGGTCAGGGCCGAACGTGGCCAGCGACGCGCGGTGTGCGATCAGATGGCGCAGGAACCGTTCGAACATCGCGACGTGCTGCACGACCGATCGCGGCGCGAACGGCTGGCGATCGGCGCCGGTCGCGGCAGTTTTCTGCCACTCGTGGAAGGCGCCGGCGGGGTCGTGAATCCAGCGATTCGTGTCCATGCACGATTTATAGCCGGAATGCGGAGGCTCCCGCAATCGTTCAGATGGCCAGCGGGCTGACTGGCCCGACCCAACCGGTGCGTCGGTGCGCGGCATGCGTGTCGTCGATGCCGGCGTTGCGCATCGTCAGGTAAGCGGGCAGCCGCGCGATGACGAAACGAAACGCGTCCGGCACACCATTGCGTTGCATCGACATCGGCACTTCGAGCCATCCGTGATTGACCGACATGAGCCCGACCCGCTGCGTGAGGAAGCCGAGCGTCAAGCCGGAGATCACGACCGAACCGGGTGCGCACGGCTCGATGTCGCTGGCACGCGGCAACGCGCAACGTTGCCGGCCGTCGCCATCACGCGTCGCGCGAAGGCGAAGAAGCTGCAACCCCGGTCGTGCTCATCTGCCCGCTCAACCGTGCAAATGCAGCGAACGCCAGCTGCGTCGCGATGGCTGCGAGCGTGCCGGCCGCCATGCCGTTGCCGAGCACGATCTGCACCGGCGCACCGAAATGACGATACAGGTTCGGCACCAGGATCGGTGCAAGGCCGACGACGAGCGCGGCCGCGAGCGTGTACTGGCTGGCGCGCGCGTGCAGGTCGACGCTGGCAAGCAGCCGGATGCCCATCACGCCGATCATCGCGAACACGACCAGCGCGGTGCCGCCGACCACGGCGGCCGGAATCGCATACGCGAGCCGCGCGAGCGGCGCGAACAACGCGATGACGATCAGGATCGTACCGGCAGCAGCCGTCACGTAGCGCGAGCGCACCCCGGTCGTCTGCACGACACCGATATTCTCGGCGCTGGTCACGATCAGCGGCGTGCCGAACAGTGCGCCGGCCAGCGACGCCAGCGCATCGCCGCGTATCGTCTTCGGCACGTCGCGTGACAGCGAGATCGGCTTGCCGCACGTTTCGCCGACGGCGACCGTCTGCGCGGTGGCCTCGGCCATCGAGATCGCGGTGAAGATCAGCAGCGGCAGCGCGGCCAGTACGTCGAAGCGCGGCATCCCGAACGGCAGCCATACCGGATGCGTGAACAGCGGGCCGCGCCACACGTCGGCAAGCGCCGGCATCGCATCGAGCGCCCAGCCGAGCGTCGCGCCGGCCATCAGGCCGATCAGCACCGCGAGGCGCCCGAGCGTGCCGCGGAACGCACCCGCCACGACGACCGTGGCGACGATCGTCGCCAGCGCGAGACCGAGTGCGCGCGGCTGTGCGAAGTCGGCCGAACCGGGCTGGCCGACGACGATCGTCGCGTAGATCCGGATCAGGTTGACCGACACGAGCAGCAGCATCGCGCCGACGACGATGCGCGGAAAGAGCCGCAGGCAGCGCGTGAAGACGGGCAGCAACACCCAGTAGAACGCGCTGGCGAGCAGCGCCGCGCCGGCTGCGGTCGGCAGGCCTGATTGCGCGGCGATGCCGGCGAACAGCATCGTCGGTGCGCCGCCGGGCACCATCACGAACGGCATGCGCGCGCCGATCGGGCCAGCTCCGAGTGATTGCACCAGCGTGCCGATCCCGCACGCGAAGAATGTCGCGCCGATCAGCTGGACCGTCAGGTCCGCCGGCAGCGCGAGCACTTTTGCGATCAGGAACACGGCCGTGATCGGGGACGCGGCCATCGACAACACGTGCTGCAGCCCGAACAGCACGAGCTGCCATGAAGGCAGCCGTGCGTCGACGGGCGTTGAGATCGGATCGTGCGACACGGCGGGCCCCTTCGAAGCGAACGGCGACGAGCGCCGGAAACCGGCGGTGAACGGAACGTCAGGCCCGCAGCCAGGGCAGTTGCGCGGCGCTGTAGCGGAACGTCTTGAACACGCTGTTGAGCAGCCCGGGGCCGGTCTTGCGCGCGGCTTCGTCCGGGTATTCGGCGAACCACGGAATCACGTATTCCCAGACGACCTCGCCGGCGGGCGTCACTTCGAACAGCCGGCCCGTCGACGATTCGGTGATGTGCGTGTTGCCGTTCGGCAAGCGCTGCGCGTTGCCCATGAACGGCGTGTAGAACAGGTTCACGACGTCGTCCGCATACGACCACACGACGCGCTGCGTCGCAGGATCGATCTCGACGACGCGCGAGAACGCGACGTGTGCGCCGTGGCGGAAATTGCCGTTGTCGAATGCGAGGATGTTGCCGTTTGCGAGCGGCACCGGCGCATGCTGGTGCGAGACGACGTCGGGCCCGATCCGCAGGTCGACGTGGCCGGTTTCGCGGTTCACGCCGATGATGCCCGACGTCGTACGCAGGCTCATCAGCACGCGGCCGTTCGCGTCGACCGCGAGGCCGTTGACGAGCGGCCAGTGATAGCGCCCGAAGCCGGCCGCGATCGGGAAATCCTCGGGCCGCAGATGGTCGCGCGCATGCCATTCCCAGACGATCTGCCCGGCCCGGTTCACTTCGCGGATCACGTCCGCAACCATCATCTCGTCGTCGCCGTGCGGCGTCCCGCCCGGCACGCGCTGCGCGAACGCGGCATCGACCGGTTCGCATGCGGCATAGAGCAGGTTGCCGTTCGGCAGCCACTGCGCATCGTGGTGGTGCGCGGGATCCTCGTAGCGCCACACGGTTTCGCCTTGCGGCGTGACTTCGTAGAAGTCGCCGCCGTGCCACATCGACCACGGTGCATAGCGCGATTCGGATTGCGGATGATTGCCGTTGTAGCCGAGGTTGCCGTTCGCGAGGATGACCGCATGGCGGCCGGGGCGCACGGGCATCTTCCACTGATGGGCGACTTCGCCGTCGATGCCGACGAGATAGACGTTGCCGTCGGCTGTCTGCGGCGCGATGAGCGTATAGCCGCCCGCGGACAGTGCCGGATCGTGGGCGATGAGGCCGACGCCACGGCGGCGCTGGGTAATCTGGTCGACGGTTGTCACTGCGGTCTCCATTCGAATCGGGCACGGGGATGCAGCGGAATCTAGACGATCCGGATGGTCAGTAAAATCGGATTATTCTTGACGGCCTGTTCGGAAAAATCTAACGGACCTTTCATGCGTTCGATTTCGCAGACATTCCGCTGTTTCGACGAAGTCGCGAGACGCGGCTCGATTCGCAAGGCAGCCGACGCGCTGCACCTGACCGCTGCGGCGGTGCACCAGCAGATCCGCAATCTCGAGGAGCAGGTCGGCGTGCCGCTGTTCGACCGGCTGCCGCGCGGCATGCAGTTGACGCTGGCCGGCGAGATCGTGATCGCGGCCGTGCGGCGCGGCCAGCGCGACTTCGACAACGCGCTCACGCAGGTCGAGGACCTGCGCGCGCTGCGGCGCGGGCACGTGAACCTGGCGGTGCCCGCCTCGACCGCGGAAAAGCTCGTGCCCGACGCGATCCTCGCCGCGATGCAGCGCTATCCGGGCGTCACGTACAGCGTGCGGTCGGGAAACGGCGAGAGCATCGTGCGCTGGGTCGAGACGGGCGAGGCCGACATCGGCTATGCGCTGCGCCGGCGCACGTCGGCGGCCATCGTCGAGGTGCGCGCGTTCGCTCAGCCGCTGGGTGTTGTCACGGCGCCGGGCCATCCGCTCGCGGCGTCCGGCGGCAAGGTGCGGATGCGCGACTGCTTCGCGCATCCGCTGATCCTGATGACACCCGACACGGAACTGCGGGCGATGTTCGACCAGATCGATGCGCGGCAGCCGCGCAACGTGCGGCCGCTGGTCGAGACGGGCTCGGTGGCGATGGTGCGGCGCCTTGCGGCCGAAGGCGCGGGCGTCGGCTTCCTGATCGCCGAGAACGTCGCGGACGACGTGGCCGCCGGCCGGCTCGCGTGGACGCCGCTTGCCGATGCGGGCGCGCGCTCGTTCAGCTGCATCTACCAGCGGGCGGACATGAGCGCGACCGTCGCGATGACGATGTTCCTCGAATTCTTCTCCGAGGCGATCGAAGCGATGGAGAGCGATTTCGCGCGCGACGGCCGGGCCGCCGGCAAGCGCCGTCGGGCAGCAAGGTAACGGCGGCGCGACGTAACGACATCGGCCGCGCGAGCACATCGCACTCCGATGCAGTGCAACATGCAGGCCCGCATGCGAGATCGGTGACGGTACGCCCGCAACGATCGGTCGCATTACGTCACTTCCTTGTTGCGGAAAAAATTTTGTTCATGGGACTATCGAACGCGTTGCCGGCGCACCGAGGGGGTCGCAGGCAGTGTGATGTCCATCGCAACGACCTACAAGAACCTCGGCAGACAATGAACAGAACAGCGATTTTTCCGTATGCGTCCGCGTTGCTCGCGGCCGCCCTGTTGGCGGCATGCGGCGGCGACGTCGAGAACGACGCGAGCCGCACGCCGACACCTTCAACCGATGCGAGCTGCCTCGCGGTCGACAACAGCGGTGCGACGGTCGTGGTGGGCTCGAACCAGCCGGGCGACCCGTCGCTGCCGGAAGCGTCGTCGGGCTATCGCACCGGGATGAAGCCGGTCTATGCGAAGACCTACCTGGTGGCCACGTCGAACGCGTACGCGAGCGCGGCCGGTTGCGCGGTGCTGAAGAAAGGCGGCACCGCCGCCGACGCGGCGGTTGCCGTGCAGGCCGTGCTCGGCCTGACCGTGCCCGAAGCGACGGGCCTCGGGTCGGGCGGCGTGCTGCTCTACTACGATGCACGCGGCAAGACGCTGCAGGCGTACGACGGCCGGGAAACCGCGCCGGCCGCCGCGACGGAGAACTACCTGCGCTACGTCGACGACGCGACCAACCAGTCCGCGCCGTTGCCGAACGCACGTGCGAGCGGCCGCTCGATCGGCACGATCGGCGTGCCGCGGCTCATCGAGGCGCTGCAGCAGGATCACGGCCGGCTGCCGTGGCAGAACCTGTTCGGCGATGCGATCACGCTCGCGACCAACGGCTTCCCGATCGGTGGCCGGCTTGCCGACGCGATCGCGGCGAACGCCGCGAACCTGAAGCGCGACCCTGAGGCCGCCGCGTATTTCCTGAACGCCGACGGTTCGCCGAAGACGCTCGGCACCGTCCTGAAGAATCCCGCGTACGCACACACGCTGACGCTGATGGCGCAGTCGGGCGCGAACGCGCTGTACACGGGGCAGATCGCGCAGGACATCGTCGCGAAGATCGCGACGACGAAGGGCGCGGACGGCTCGACGCTCACGCCGGGCAAGACGACCGTCGCGGATCTGGCCGCGTACCAGGCGAAGCGCCGCGAACCCGTGTGCACGACCTATCGCAGCTACTGGGTATGCGGGATGCCGCCGCCGTCGTCGGGCGGCATCGCGGTCGCGTCGGCGCTCGGCATTCTCGAGAATTACGACCTGAAGTCGCTGAAGCCGACGGCGATCGATCTCGAAGGCGGCAAGCCGACCGTCGCGGGCGTGCACCTCATCACCGAGGCCGAACGGCTTGCGTATGCCGACCGCGACAAGTACGTGGCCGATACGGATTTCGTGCCGCTGCCGGGCGGTACGTGGAACACGCTGCTGAACAAGCCGTACCTGAAATCGCGCGCGGCGCTGATCGACCCGACCAAGAGCATGGGCACCGCACAGCCCGGTAATCTCGGCGCGGTGCCGCTTGGCGTCGATACGACGTTGATCGAGCACGGCACGAACCAGTTCACGATCGTCGACGGCGACGGCAACGTGCTGAGCGCGACGACGACGGTCGAGTCGAGCATGGGCTCGTTCCACATGACCAACGGCTTCCTGCTGAACAACCAGTTGACCGATTTTTCCGCGAACCCGGTCGACAGCGCGGGCAATCCGGTGGCCAACCGCCTGCAGCCAGGCAAGCGGCCGCGCAGCTCGATGGCGCCGACGATCGTGTTCGGGCAGGCCGCGGACGGTTCGCGCGGCGATTTCGTGATGGCGACCGGTTCGCCGGGTGGCGGCACGATTCCGCAATACGTGGTCAAGACGCTCGTCGGCGCGCTCGACTGGGGCCTCGATGCGCAACAGTCCGCGGGGCTCGTCGACTTCGGCGCGAGCAACAGCCCGACGACCACGATCGGCGGCGAGCATCCGAACGTCAACACGGCGAACAACGGGGCAAACGATCCGCTGATCTCCGGGCTGCTCGCGCTCGGGCACAAGGTGTCGACGTCCGCGCAGGCGAGCGGCGTCAACACGGTGATGCGCGTGACGGTCGGCCAGTCGCCCGCGTTGCAGGGCGGCACCGATCCGCGCCGCGAAGGCGTCGTGCTCGGCGATACGTTCCGGCCGTAACCGGGCGGAACGCACGCGGCCCCGATCTGCCAGTATTTACCCACGGGCGGTCGGGGCGGTGCATCGTGAAGCAATTGCAATGACGAACGCGCATCTGCCTGAAATGGACGCAATCCTGTCGTTGCCGGGCTTTTTCGCTTTCCTTGGAGACCTGGATTGCGACCGCGCGCAGGACAGTCTCGACGCGGAGCCGTTCGATGCGCAGTGGATGGCGTCGTTCGACGAAATCGACGGCGATCCGGGCACCGCGGTCGACCGGCCGGCCATGGATGCACCGAGGGAAAAGGCGTTCAAGCTCGCGTTCGGCGCATCGGGGAACGCCGGCTTGGCAGCGTGCGTGTCTGACGACATCGAACTGATGGCGAGGAGCCGGTTGTCGGGCCGCACCGACGACCGGCCGACACACGTCCTTTGGAATGCTTATGGAAACGGCCGGCTTCCCTGCTAGCCGTTTCGCCTGCCGGGTTCCCGATCCGTGGCGATCGGCCGTGCCGCCGTCGCGGAATGCTCCGCGCGGCACGCCACCAGGCTCACTCCGTCCGTCGGCACATACCGTCCCGATCCCGCTGCACGCTCCCGATTGTCAAACAGTGTGAGTCAATCGTCAGCATTTGCAACGGAAGTAACAGTCCCCGCAAATCGACCGTTTTGCCCGTCGGCGCCGCTACATTAGCTCCACCTGCCGCACGTCGCGGCAAGGCATGCGACAGCCGCACGAACGCGGCCCGCAGCAACAACGTCTTTGGGGAGAATGACCATGAACAAGATTCGTACGATTCTGGTGGGTGCTGCACTGACGGCGATGGCGACTTCGGCTGCGTTCGCACAGACGGCCCAGACCGGTGCCGAGGGTTCCGCAGGTGTCGGCGCGCAGGTTCAGACGCCGCTGCTCGGCGGCGGCGTGGGCGTGCAGGCCGGCGCCGGCGCGAATGCGGCAGGCTCGGGTTCGGGTGCGGGCAACGTCGTCGGCGGCGCGCTGAACGGTGTCGGCAAGACGGTCGGCGGCGTGGGCTCGGCGGCCGGCAACGCGGTCGGCGGTGCGACGCATGCGGTCGGTTCGGCAGCCGGCACGGCGAAGGACGCGGCCGCATCGGCCGTCCACTCGACGAAATCGCACGTGAAGCACGTCGCGGGCACGGCAAAGAGCCACGCACAGGGCGCGGTGTCGACGGCAGGCGACGTCGCAGGCGGCGCAAAGGCGAAGGCTGGTGAGGCGCTCGAAGGCGCGACGAACTCGGTGCAGGGCGGCGCATCGGTCGGCGTGAAGGGTTCGGCGTCGGCGCAAGGCGGCGCGCTGTAAGCGTCACGCTTCCCGTCACGGCCCGGCCCGCTTCGATGCGGGCCGGGCTTTTTTTTATCGGCGCGCGGCGCGTCGTTCATCCCGTCCCGGATACAGGGATGCGTCGGTGTTCGTCACCGATCCAGCGACGCGACACGCACAGGCGCGTTGCCTGATGTCCACCGGCACGGGCCCGCAACGGGCAGCGTGCGCGCCCCCTGCCCATTGCCCGCCTGCCATGCTTAAATAGCGGGGCTCCCGGTTGCCGAGCCGCCGCGATTGCGGCGCCGGCCGATACGGGCCAGCATGTCCGATCGACATCGTGACGACAGACGACACCAAAACGCCGTTCCGGCCGGCCCGGCGCGGCCCGATAACATTCCGAGGCCTCACGTCATGACCATCCTGTTCCGTCTTCTCGCGCTCGCCTGCGCGCTCTGGCTGGCCGCCTGTGCAGCGCCGCCCCCGCCGTCCGCCAGCACCGCCGCGTCCGCCGCCGCGCCGGACGCCAGCGAGCGCCGCGGGCTTGGCACCGCATGGGGCGAGTCGGTGCGATCCGAAACCCGCCAGGTCGATTTCGAACGCGCGGATCCGGCGAAGCCGACGGATCTCGCGTCGGTCTACTACAACGATGCGTTGCCCGGGCACCCGCCCGTGTCCCAGGTTCGCCGGTTGCCGACCCGCGTCGCGCTCGCCAACGGCGACATCGCGCTGTCGTTCACGGACGAAAAGGGCGTGCCGCTGCGTCTCGCGCGCAGCGACGGCCGCTGGCACATGGCGGGCGTCGAAGGTTCGCGCTACATGATCGTGCTGCGCAACCAGGGGCGCCGCACGTTCGAGGTCGTGTCGAGTGTCGACGGGCTCGACGTGCTGTCGGGGCGGCCGGGCAGCTATACGAACGGCGGCTACGTGCTGTACCCGGGCCGCACGCTGACGATCGAGGGCTTCCGCAAGAGCCGCGACGAAGTCGCCGCGTTCCGCTTCGCGGCGGTACCCGACAGCTATGTCGCGAACTCGAAGTACGGCGATGCCGCGAACGTGGGCGTGATCGGCGTCGCGCTGTTCGTGCAGAAGGGGAACGACGAGGAAGCGCTGCGCCGCAACGCGAATCCGTTCCCCGGCAATGACAATGGCTACGCACCGCCGCCGGTACCGCGCGGCGAGTGACGGCACGTCGTGGATCGGCCGCATGCGTCGCAGCGAACCATGCACGCGGGGCGATCCTGAATCAGCGCTGCCCGAACGGCATGCCTGTGTATACGATGAACTTCACGACCCTCCTGCGCGATTCATGCGGATACGGACCAACCCGACGAAATCATCGATTGCGTTGAAGCTCGCGGCGCTGGCGCTGCTGGCGTCGAATGCCGCGGTTGTCTTCGCTGAAACGCCGACGCCCGAATCAGTGCGGCTCGCCAACGGCCACGAGATCGAATGGGCGAGCCCGAGGTTGTTCGAGGTCGATGCCGCCCGCCACAGGAAATCGGCAGTGAACGTGCCGGCTGCACTGCGCCGTGCATTGGCCGATGCTTCGAGCGTCGCGTTTCCGTCGAACCGTTCGAAGCAGATCGACGGCAACGACTATCTGCTGGTCGTCGTCAACCGCGCGTCGAACAGCCGTCCAACCGGATATTGCGGCGCGGGCGAAGAGGGCACGCTGTACGTACTGGAACTGCACGGCACCCGCGCGGTGCCGCGTTTCATGCTGCCGGTTCAAAGCTGCGTCGACTCCGTCTCGCTCGAAACCGATGGCGGAGCGCAATCGCCTTACCTGGCGATCGCGTGGTGCGACGACCCGGCCGGCATCGACATTCGATGGGAATATCTCGCACGCGGCGGTGCAACGCATCGCGTCTATCGTTTCGTGAACGGCACGTTTGTCGAGGCCGAGGTTCCGCAGTAACACGGTCACGCCGCGGTACGATGGCTGTTCGAAATCGCATCGCGTGCGTCCCCACCATCCGGATCGACGGAGAGCCTCATGTCGTTACCCGCTTTCAGGTACCATCCCGACCCGCTGGCGACGGGCAGCGTGATCCGCTCGGACGCGCGCTGTGTGTGTTGCGGCGATGCACGCGGTTACGTGTACGCCGGCCCCGTGTATGCGCTCGACGAGTATGAGCAATGCATCTGCCCGTGGTGCATCGCCGGCGGCTCGGCGCACGCGCGGCTCGATGCAGTCTTTACCGATACGTACGGCATCGGCGGCTGCGAATGGGACGAAGTGCCCGACGCGGTCGCCGACGAAATCGCCTGCCGCACGCCGGGCTTTCGGGGTTGGCAACAGGAACGGTGGTGGACGCATTGCGGCGATGGCGCGCAGTTCATCGGCCGTGCGGGTGCCGGTGAACTGATCGCGCTCGGCCCGCAGGCCGTCGCGTCGATTCGGGAATCGACCGGACTCGACGAGGGCGGTGAGTGGGAGCATTTCTTCGCCGCGCTCGACAAGGACAGCTCGCCGACAGCGTATATGTTTCGCTGCATCCATTGCGGCGAACTCGGCGGCTACCAGGATTGCGACTGATGGCCTGGCTGGCGGCATCGCGCGGCGATCGCCGGCCCCATCGTCATGAAACAGAGGAATCTTCGTGAAGTTCATCCACGCGGCAGACATACACCTTGACAGCCCGTTGCACGGCCTGAGCGCGTATCCCGACGCGCCGGCCGCGCAGTTGCGCAACGCGTCGCGCGAGGCGCTGCGGCAGCTCGTGGATCGTGCGATCGAAGAGGAAGTCGCGTTCCTCGTGATCGCCGGCGACCTGTACGACGGCGACTGGAAGGACCACAACACGGGCATCTTCTTCGGCCAGCAGATGGGGCGCCTGCGCAAGGCCGGCATCCGCGCGTTCGTCCTGGGCGGCAACCACGATGCCGAAAGCGAGATGACGAAGAAGCTGACGCTGCCCGACAACGTCACCGTGTTCGGCCACCGCAAGCCGGAAACCCATACGCTGCAGGAATTCGGCGTCGCGCTGCACGGGCAGAGCTTCAAGGACAAGGCCGTCGTCGACAATCTCGCGATCGGCTATCCGGACCCGGTGCCTGGCTACTACAACATCGGCGTGCTGCACACGGCGCTCGAAGGCTATGCGGCGCACGCGAACTATGCGCCGTGCACGCTGGCCGAACTGCACGCGAAAGGCTACGACTACTGGGCGCTGGGCCACGTGCACGAATTCCAGCAATGGTCGGGGCCGTCCACGGTAGTGTTTCCCGGCAACCTGCAGGGGCGCCATATCCGCGAGACGGGGCGCCGCGGCGCGGTGCTCGTGACGGTCGAGCAAGGCCGCACGCAGGTCGAGCGGCTGTATCTCGACGTGCTGCGCTGGGAAGCCGTGCCGGTCGACGCGTCCGATTGCCTTACCGTCGCCGACCTGTCGAGAAAGATCGGCCAGTCGCTGGAAGCGCTGCTGACTGTCGACAGTCATGTGCCGCGCGCGGTGCGCGTGACGGTCACGGGGCGCACGCCCGCGCATGGTCTCTTTTTCGGCCGCGCGCCGCAGTTGCGCGCGGAGGTGCTGAACCAGATCGGCATCATCGGCAACGAACGGCTGTGGCTCGAGAAGGTGCGGCTTGCGACGTCCGCGGCCGATCATCAGCCGGGCGAAAGCGAGCAGCTCGAAGCGCTGGAGGACCTGAAGCAGATCCTGGCCGATGCCGCGCGCGATCCGGATTTCCTCGAACTGCTCGAACGCGACCTGAAGCCGTTCGTCGGCAAGGTGCGCAGCGACGTGAAGGAAGAG
Organism: Burkholderia puraquae; assembly: GCF_002099195.1. Lineage (GTDB taxonomy): Bacteria > Pseudomonadota > Gammaproteobacteria > Burkholderiales > Burkholderiaceae > Burkholderia > Burkholderia puraquae. The sequence continues at coordinate 56,577 of NZ_NBYX01000033.1, forward strand.
GTGCCGTTGTTGACGATGGCGCGCGCGGGCGAGCTCACGGCACTCGTCGAGCAGGTCGGGCCCGCGTTGCTTGCGCGGCTGGCGAGGGGGGAGTAAGTGATGCGGATCAACCAGCTCGATCTAATCAAGTACGGCAAGTTCACCGACGAGACGCTGCGTTTCCCGTCGGCCCGCGAGGATTTCCATGTGATCGTGGGGCCGAACGAGGCCGGCAAGTCGACGATCCGCACCGCCGTGTCGGAACTGCTGTTCGGGATGAAGCTGCAGACGCCGCTCGATTTCCTGCACAGCACGCCCGAACTGCGGATCGGCGGCGTGCTCGAGAGCGGCACGGGCGAACTCGCGTTCCACCGCGCGCGCGGGCGCAGCCCGCTGCGCACGCCCGCCGACGACAAGCTGCCCGACGACTATCTGGCTGCCGTCCTCGACGGCGCCACGCGCGAATTCTTCGAGCAGATGTTCGGGCTCGATCACGGGCGCCTGGTCGACGGCGGCCGGAGCATTCTCGACGCATCCGACAAGCTCGGCCAGGTGCTGTTCGAATCGGCCGCCGGTGTCGGCAGTCTCGGGCCGGTGCGTGAGGAGCTCGATGCGCGTGCGGTCGAGCTCTGGGCGCCGCGTCGCAGCGGCAGCGCGTTTGCGCTCGCCGAAACGTCGTTCAACGAAGCCGTGACCGAATTGAAGACGGTCCAGGTGCGCACGCGCGACTGGGTCGAACGCAAGGACGCGCGCGAAGCAGTCGAACAGCAGATCGAGCAGGCGCGTGCGGAACAGCGCCGGCTCGAAGCGCTGCGCTCGAAGCTCGAACGCGTGCGACGGCTGGCGCCGTACCTGAAGGAGCTGACGGTCAAGGACGCAGCGCTGGCGGAACTGGGCGCGGTCGTCGAGTTGCCGCCTACCGCGTATGCGGACCTGCTGAAGGCGCAGGGCGATCTCGCGGCCGAACAGAAGGTGCTCGAGGAGCGACGTGCCGACCTGCTCGCGAAACGGCAGGCGCGCGAAGCGATCGACGCCGATGCCGACACGCTGGCGCTCGAAGCCGACATCGAAGCGCTCGATCGGCTGCGCGGCGCGTGCATGAATCACGCGCAGGATCTGCTGCTGCTCGGCGCGGACGTCGAGCGGCACCTGTCCGCCGCGTTTCAAGCGGCCGCCCAGCTCGACTGGCCGACGGACGAAGCGTCGCTGCGCGCGTCGCTGCCGACGGCGCTGTCGCTGAAGACCGTCGCGAACCTGCTGCGCGAACACGGTGCGTTGCACCAGGCGCTGGCCGGCGCGCGCGAATCGCTCGACGAACGCACGCGCGAGCTTGCGCAGGTGCAGGAACAACAGGCGCGCCTGTCGACCGTCGACGTGCCGGAAGCGTTGCGCGCGGCGCTGGCCGACGCGCAGGGCTTTCGCAATAGCGGCCCGCGCGAGCAGGCGCTGGAACATGAAATCGCTGCCGCCGAACGCACACTGTCCGATGCACTCGATGCGCTCGGCCAGTGGCGCATGCCGGTCGATACGCTGCGGGCGCTCGACGTGCCGTCGGCGGCGCGGCTCGGTGCGCTGCTGAAGGAAGACAGCGAACGCGCGAGCGCGGCCGCTGCTGCACGCGACGCGCGGGACGGGGCGCTCGAAGAGCTCGAGCGGCTCGAACTGCGGGAGAAGCACTTCGCGGAGAACCACAAGGTCGTCACGACCGCCGACGTGCTGGCGGCGCGTGCGCGGCGCGACGGCGCGTGGGGCGATATCCGCAACGGCACGGTCGATCTCGCAACGGGCGCACCGGCGGTCGACGACGCGATTCGCCTGGCGGACGAACTCGTCGATGCGCAGCTCGGCGCGACGCAGGCGGCGGCGACGTTGCAGTCGCTGCGTCAGCAGGTCGAATCCGCGCGTGCCGGCGTGTCGCGCAGGCAGGCCGCGCTGGACGAGCGCGAGCGTGAGCTCGCCGCGCATCGCGACGCATGGGCCGCGCTCGCGACGACGGCCGCGGTGCCCGGCATGCCGCTGGCGGCGATGGGCGACTGGCTTGCGAAGCGCGACACGGTGTTCGCCGCGCAGGCCGATCTGGACCGGCAGCGGCGCGAATTCGACACGATTCGCGCCGCGCGGGCCGGTGCCGAAACCGCGTTGCGCGCGGCGCTGCGTACCGTGTCGAGAGGCGGCGAGTCGGACGGCCTGGCGGCGCTCGTCGCGATCGCCGAAACCTTCGTACAGTCGGCCGAGAAAGCGCGCGCGCAGCAGGACAGCCTCGAGGATCGCGCGCGGGAAGCCGAACGCGGATGTGCGACGGCGCAGTCGCGCGCCGGCCACGCGCAGACGGCCTACGATGCATGGCACGCGCAATGGCGCGACGCGCTGGCCGACGCGAAGCTGTCCGCGAGCGCCGCGACGCTGGCCGCGGCGGAAGGTGCGCTCGGGCTCGCCAATGCGGTGACGGCCGAACTGGCCGATGCCGACGCGCCGCGCAACCGGATCGCCGCGATCCGCGCGGAGCTGGCCGCGCTCGAGGCTGGCGCACGGCGGCTTGCCGCGGCGCTCGCGCCGGAATGGCTGACGAGCAGCGACTGGCCGGACGTCGCACGCCGGCTGACGATGCGCCTCGCGGCCGCCAGGGAAGTCGCGCGTGCGATCGGTCGTGCAGACGAGGCCGTGCGGCAGGCCGACGGCAAGGTCGCGGACGCCGCCGCCGCGGTGGCCGGTGCCGATGCGCGCATCCAGCCGCTGCTGCAACTGGCCGGTGTAGCGTCGATCGACGCCGCGCTGCCCCTGGCGGAACGTTCGGATCGCCAGCGCCAGCTGCGGCAGGCGGTCGATGCCGCGCACGAGGCACTGGTGCGCGATGGCGACGGCCTGCCCCGGTCCGCGGTAGAAGCGGAAGTGGCGGAGCAGGAAATCGCCGACGTACCGGCGCACCTTGAAGCAGTGAAGCAGTCGCTCGGCGATGTCGGCAAGCGGCTGAACGCGCTTTCACAGCAGCAGGTCGTGGCCGATCAGGCATTCGGCGCGATCGACGGCCAGGCGAACGCGGCCGTCGCCGAGTCGAAACGCCAGGAAGCGCTGGCGGCGATGGGCGATGCAGCCGAACAGTATCTGGAGGCGGCCACCGCGAGCCGGTTGCTGAAGTGGGCGACGGATCGCTATCGCGACCAGAAGCAGGGGCCGATGCTCAGGCGCGCGGGCGAGATCTTCGCTGGGCTCACGCTGGGCGAATTCGCACGGCTGACCGTCGACACCGAACGGACGCCGCCTGCACTGTATGCACGGCGGACGAAGGGCGCGTCGGTCGAGGTCGCCGGGTTGAGCGAAGGGACGCGTGACCAGTTGTTCCTCGCGCTGCGGATCGCGGCGCTGGAACTGCAGCTCGGCAGCCGGACCGCGCTGCCGTTCGTGGCCGACGACCTGTTCATCAACTTCGACGATGCGCGCGCGAAGGCCGGCCTCGATGCGCTGCGCGATCTGTCGACGCGAACCCAGGTGCTGTTCCTGACGCACCACGACCACCTGCTCCCGCTCGTGAGGGACGTGTTCGGCGCGCGGGTCAACGTGGTCGAGCTGCAGCGCGCGCCGGTGGACGCGTGATGCGGGGCGCGCGAGGATGCCGGCGCACGGGCAGCGTCGTCGCGTACAGGTAGTATGAGCGGTTCCGAAATGCGCGCGGCCGGTTCTGCCGGTCGCGGGTCTGGCCACACGAGGGGTGAATATGAAAAAGCTGGTAGCCGCCATCGCGTTTGCGGCGGACAAGCATCGCAATCAGCGGCGCAAGGATGAAGAAGCGTCGCCGTACATCAATCATCCGATCGCGCTCGCCGACGTGCTGGCCAACGAGGCCGGCGTCGAGGACGAGCGCGTGATCGTCGCGGCCGTGCTGCACGACACGGTCGAGGATACCGAGACGACCGAGCAGGAATTGCTGCGGTTGTTCGGCAAGGACGTGGCGGACATCGTGATGGAAGTCACCGACGACAAGTCGTTGCCGAAGGAGGAGCGCAAGCGCCTGCAGGTCGAGCATGCGGCGACCATCAGCCGGCGCGCGAAGCTCGTGAAGCTCGCCGACAAGATCTGCAACCTGCGCGACATCGCGCGGCACCCGCCCGCGGACTGGCCGCTCGAGCGCAAGCAGGCGTACTTCGACTGGGCGAAGTCGGTCGTCGATCCGATGCGCGGCGTGCATCCTGGTCTCGAGGCGATCTTCGACGCCGCCTACGACGCACGGCCGGCGGACTGAGGCACCCGCATGCGATCGGCCCGATCCGTCGGATCCGCCGCGCGGCAATCGCCAGCCGTGGCAGGTGTGGATGTGGGCGGCGAAAAGAAGCAATGCGATCTCGTGATCCTGCGCGGACCAACGGTCGTCTGCCGCGAGGAGCGGATCGCGCCCGAGGCGGTGCCTGCGCTGTGTCTCGCCCATGACGTCGTGGCCGTCGGTGTCGACGCACCGAGCCTGTGGTGGACGGGAAGCGGGCGCCGGGCGGCCGAACAGGCGCTCGCGCGCGAACGGATCTCGTGCTTTCCGACGCCGTCGCGGGAGCAGGCGGTCGCGAGCGCGTCAGGCTTCTTCGACTGGATGTTCATGGGAGAGCGTGTCTATCGCGCGCTCGCGGATGTTTATCCGCTGCTGAGCGGCGCGCACTATGCGGGCGGACGCGCGAGCTTTGAGACCTATCCGTATGCGATCACCTGCGCGATGCTGGGCAGGCCGTTGCATCGGCGAAGCAGAAACGCAACCAGCGCCGGCAATTGCTGGAGCGACTGGGGATCGACGTGTCGACACTGAAGTCCGTCGATGCGCGAGACGCGACCCTGTGCGCGTTGACGGCGCAATACGTCATCGACGGGAATGCGCACGCGTATGGCGATACGGAGGGCGGATATATCCGTGTGCCGATCGTGAGCGAAGCGATCGTTCTCGACACACTGTCGTAGCGTCATGCGGCCCGTGCGAGGGGCGTGGCGAAAAGGTGAGCTTTTGCGGGAGGGGCGTGGCCTGCGCGGCGACGAAGGCGTCAGGCTGTGATTACCGGCCGGCAAGTATCGGAATGGCTGGCGCACGCGGCATGACGCCGGTGCGCTACACGATCCCGAGCGGCGTTGCTCAATCCTCGAGGATGGCTTTCGGTACGCTGGACAGATCGCAGGCTTGCGCCTGTTCGAAGTAGCCTTCGGCATCGTCGATCATCACGACCGCGACGTCGATCAGCTCGTCGAGCCGTTGCAGCAGCGATTCACGCCACTCGATGTCTTCGTCGCGCTCGGGCGTCTTGTCCAGTTGCTCGATGATCGAGTCGGCCGTCTGCAGGAAGGGAATCGCCTGCTGATAGTTTTCGATCGAGACCAGCGCCGCGTTGCGTGCGCCGACGAGTCGCTCGCGGTGCTCGTCCGCCAGTTCGGATTCGCCGCTGATTCGCGGCAATACATCCGAAATGCGTTGCAGAAGCGGCGGAGCCTGTTCTTCCAGGATGATGGCGCGCTCGCGCAGCGCTGCATATTCGTCGCGAAGGTCGGCGTCGCCGGGTTGAGTGGTGCTGTCCATCGTGGATATGAGTGCGTGGTTCGGTCGCGGCATGATACTCGACCGCACCAGATTCCTTGTCCGTTCCGCGACCTCATATATAGGGGGCGAGAGGCATACGTCACATCAATAGTGGGTGGCTCGCGTTGCGTTACGCGGCCCGCCGAGCCCCAAGCCCCCGTGCGCGTCAGCGCACGGGGGCTTTTTCAAAATATTTTCACAAAGGGGCTTGCGCGGACGGGGGCGGGTGCTTAGAATCACGCCTCTTTCGCGCTAACGGAAACGCAGCGCGGAAGAGGGAAGCAGGGTCGGTGGTGTGCTGCAGTCTGGGGCGCGCAGCTGGCCTGGAAGATGAGCCCCGCAGTCGCAACGATGTAGTGTAG
>NZ_NBYX01000034.1 GCF_002099195.1 Burkholderia puraquae
CCACATCCATGCCGCCGAACTTGTTGCGCCAACGATAGAACGTTTGTTCCGAGATGTTGTGGCGCTTGCATAGATCCTTCACCGGTTCATCCCGGCTCTCGGCCTCGCGCAAGATGCGGATGATCTGCTCGTCGGTAAATCGCTTCTTCATCGAGTTCTCCTTGTCTCTAGGATAAAAGAGAACTCACTTGCCGCATGGCTACAAGAATCGTCTCAGGTCAAGATCGCTCTGCCACAGCTCGAGCCAGTCCTTCGGATAGCCCCAGTGCGCCTTCGAAATGCGAGCCAGTTGTGTGAGTGCGTCCGCGTCCTCGGTTCGGGCAGCGCGGACGATAAATGGTTTATGCATCTCGTCTCCTGTCATCGTCGACACCTTCGTCGAGGTATCGTCCGGCTCGCATCGACGCCACTTCGGATTCCCGGCTTGCCGACTCGAAGGAAGGTCGCGCTCGACCCGGCTAAACGACCTGCGATGCATGCCCGGCGACGACGCGCCAGCCGGCGCGCGATCGACGCCACAGCCGAGTATAGGCAAACACGCCGTCGAACGCCGTGCCGTCGAAATGGCCGGCGAGTATTGCCTTTGTCATGGTCAGGATCATCTCGCCGATCGCACATGCGCGCATTTCCTGTACATCGAGTCTGGCGAGACGCAGCAGCTTCGCGCGATGCGCGGCCAGATCGTCTTCCTTCGTGATGATCTGGCCGGTCGGAACGGTGAACACCAGAGCGTCGTCCAGCAACGCATCGAGCGCATCGACATCGTTGGCCAGCATCGCGGCACGAAGCGCGGCTTCGCTGGGTTCGATAGCTGTACGGATTGCATCCATTTCAGGGCCTCGCGTCGTCTCTGAAGGTTTGTTCCGCTCATACCGGCGAGCAACAGCAGCAAGCAAGATACCGCACCGACGGCCACCGTCTACCGCGCGTTCGACAGCGATTGACGCCGAACCAGCATCACCACGCAGACGCCGATCGATGCGATGACGTTGACTGCAGGATAGAACGCGACCGCGACACTCCACGTGCTCAGTGCCAGCAACGCCAGCGCGTACTTGAACACGCACAGTACAAAATACGCGAGGCTCTCGCTCCACGGATCGCGGATCGTCTTGCGGACGGTCGGGCCGAGGCCGGCAAGCTCGATCAGCGTGACCAGACAGATCGAGATCGTCGGATCGTTAGTCAGCATCCACAGCGGAATGGACGACAGGGCCGCGACCAGGAAAAACCAGTCGATGCGCGTCCAGCCGCGTTCGCCGCGAAACATGCTGGCCACCAGCGTCAGAAAGCATGTAACGGCAATCGCTGCCGTGCACCACGCAGATGGCCCTGCACCCGCGACGAACTGGCCGGCAGCCGCGATCGCCGTGACGACCGACCACACGAGCCACGTGAACAGATGCGGACGAACGGTGCGTCGGTAGATCGCGAGCGCGTACGGAATCGCCGCCAGCAAAGACACGACCGTTCCGATCATGCCGAAGATCGAAGCGGCGCCCTGATCGACATTCACCATCCACGCATCCTTGTTCGCACAGGCGACCAGTATGTGGTCGGGCGGGCCGGGGCGCAATGTCGTGCCAGCCAGGTGTCGGAACGGGCATCCCGTCGCATCGCACCGGAAAGCCGACGAGATCGCACGCAAACAAACGGCACCGGGATCGTGACGTGGCAGGAAAACCCACTGCACGACCGCAGGATGAATAGAAATAACCTCTTCAATGAGAAGAAAAACTGTTCTTTCAAATCTCTTTTTGATGATCGACATTTTGCCGACCGGACGACTGCGGCGATTCACGGCGGTCACGGCCCTCGGTCGTGCCTGCTGGCGTCTTTCGTCGGGTCGAGTTCAGGCGGGGAACGACGCACAAGCGCCTGGTCGCCAAAACGGAGCCTTGAATGAACCCAACTTCAGCAGAAAATCTTCAGCACGCGGACTGGAGACGTCTCGCGGCACAAGTTGTCCCGAGAACGCTTGCGCATATTGGCGGCCGCAGCGTGCCGGCCCAAAGCGGCCGGACGTTTGCCGCGATCAATCCGGCCACCGAGGCTGTCATCGCGGAAGTCGCGTCGTGCGATGCAGCGGACGTCGACGATGCGGTGCGTGCCGCGCGTCACGCGTTCGAATCCGGCGTTTGGTCGCGCTGCGCACCGGCGGAGCGCAAGCGTGTGCTTTGCCGGCTTGGCGAACTCATCGCATCGCACGATGCGGAGCTCGCGCTGCTCGACTCGCTCAACATGGGCAAGCGCGTGGCGGACGCGTTCAGCATCGACGTGCCGGCCGCGGGTGGCCTGTTCAGCTGGTACGGCGAAGCCGTCGACAAGTTGCATGGCGAAGTCGCGTCGACCGACCCCGGCAACCTCGCGGTCGTCACGCGCGAACCGCTGGGTGTCGTCGGCGCCGTGGTGCCGTGGAATTTCCCGCTCGACATGGTCGCGTGGAAGGTGGCGCCGGCGCTGGCGGCCGGCAACAGCGTCGTGCTGAAGCCGGCTGAACAATCGCCGCTGTCCGCATTGCGTCTCGCGGAGCTGGCGCTCGAGGCCGGCCTGCCGCCGGGCGTGCTGAACGTCGTGCCGGGCTACGGCGAGACTGCGGGACGCGCGCTCGGGCTGCATCCCGACGTGGACGTGCTCGCATTCACGGGCTCGACGGCCATCGGCAAGAAATTCCTCGAGTACGCCGCGCAGTCGAACATGAAGCAGGTGTGGCTCGAGTGCGGCGGCAAGAGCCCGAACCTGATCTTCGACGATGCGGACGATCTCGACCTGGCCGCACGCAAGGCGTGCTTCGGCATTTTCTTCAACCAGGGCGAGGTGTGTTCCGCCAACTCGCGGCTGCTGGTTCAGCGTTCGATTCACGATGCGTTCGTCGACCGGCTGATTGTGCATGCCGCCGCGTTCATGCCAGGCGATCCGCTCGATCCGTCGAGCGGGATGGGCGCCATCGTCGACGAGCAGCAGCATCGGCGCGTGCGCGAGTGGATCGCACGCGGCCGCGATAGCGCAACGCTCGCGATCGGCGGAGGCGCGCCGCGCATCGACGGCAAGGGTTACTTCATCGAGCCGACGATCTTCATCGATGTAAAGCATGACGACGCCATCGCACGTGAGGAGATCTTCGGGCCGGTGCTGTCGGTGATGGCTTTCGACACCGAGGACGAGGCCGTACGGCTCGCGAACGACTCGATCTATGGCCTTGCCGCGTCGGTCTGGACCGGCAGCCTGTCGCGCGCGCACCGTGTGTCGGGCCGGTTGCGCGCCGGCACGGTGTCCGTCAACACGGTCGATGCGCTGAGCGCGCAGACGCCGTTCGGCGGGTTCCGCCAGTCGGGCTTCGGCCGCGATCTTTCGCTGCATGCGATCGACAAGTACACGGGCCTCAAGACGACCTGGATCAGTTACTGATTCGACGCGGTGGGCCGCTAGCGGTTGTGCCGCGCAACACGACAACGCTTTTATCCACGAAACGAACCGGAGACTCGCCCATGAATGCGCCCAACTTTCCGCATCGTACGACGCTGGACTATCAACGCAGCGACGCCGCGCATCACTTGCATGCGTTCGTCGATCAGAAGGCGCTGAACGAGGAAGGCGCTCGCGTGATGGTGCGCGGCGAAGGTGTCCATCTATGGGATAACGACGGCAACCGCTACCTGGACGGTATGTCCGGGCTGTGGTGCACCAACGTCGGCTATGGCCGGCCGGAGCTGGTCGACGCCGCCGCGCGGCAGATGAAGGAACTGTCCTACTACAACATGTTCTTTCATACGACGCACCCGTCGGTGATCGAACTGTCGGAGCGTCTGTTCGCGCTGCTCGGCAATCGCTTCAGCCACGTGGTGTATACCAATTCGGGATCCGAATCGAATGAAGTACTGATTCGCACCGTGCGACGGTTCTGGGACGTGATGGGCAAGCCGGAGAAGAAAGTGCTGATCGGCCGCGTGAACGGCTATCACGGGTCGACGGTGGGCAGCGCGTCGCTGGGCGGCATGGCGTTCATGCACGAAATGGGCGACCTGCCGATTCCGAACATCACGCACGTGGATGAACCGTACTGGTACGCGAACGGCGGTGACCTGAGCCCCGAGGCATTCGGCAAACAGGCGGCACTGTCGCTCGAGCGCAAGATCCTCGAGATCGGCGCCGACCGCGTCGCCGCGTTCGTCGCGGAGCCGTTCCAGGGCGCAGGCGGGATGATCTTTCCGCCGGACGGCTACTGGCAGGAGATCGAGCGCATCTGCCGCCAGTACGACGTGCTGCTCTGCGCGGACGAAGTGATCGGCGGCTTCGGCCGTACCGGCGAGTGGTTCGCGCACCGCCACTTCGGCTTCGAGCCGGACCTGATCTGCATGGCCAAGGGGCTGACCTCGGGCTACGTGCCGATGGGCGGGCTGATCATGAGCCGGCGCGTCGGCGAGGCGCTGGTCGACAAGGGCGGCGTCTATGCGCACGGGCTGACCTATTCGGGGCACCCGGTCGCGGCCGCCGTCGCGCTGGCCAACCTCGACGTGCTCGAGCGCGAAGGCCTCGTCGAGCGCACGAAGACGGATACGGGGCCGTACTTGCAAAAGGCGCTGCGCGATGCGTTCGACGGCCATCCGCTCGTCGGCGAGATCCAGGGCGTGGGCGCAGTCGGCGCGATCCAGTTCGCAAAGAACAAGGCGACGCGCGAGCGCTTCGCGAACGAGGCCGACCTGACCTGGCACAGCCGGACGGTCGGGTTCGAACTCGGTGCGATCGTACGCTCGACGAATGGCCGCCTGATCGTTGCGCCGCCGCTGGTGATCGATCACGCGCAAATCGACGAACTAGTCGGCACGATGCGCAAGGCTGTGGACGCCACCGCGCGCGAAGTGCTCGGGATCGACTGCTGACCGGTCGAGCGACGCGCTTCCGTCCGGCGGCAGCCAGACGGGCGGGCGTGCACCGGACCACGGGTTTCGCTTCGGCGACGGGCCTGCGGCGTGCAGCCCCAGGAGCGGCGATCCGGCAGGTTGAAAGTTGGGCGTCGAGGGCGGCGGTCGCGATCAGGCGATGTGCTGCCGACCGTTGATTGAGAAGGAATGCAAATAGTATGCGCGGGCGGCATATCGCCGGATACGGACACCAGCGAATCGGGCGCGACCGGTGCGCCTGATTCGAGCAACGCGGCCGCCGCCGCAAACTTCTGACGTCGCAGCGCATAGTCGGTCGGAATCGCGCTGCCGGCGAGCGCGGCGCCAAGATCCGCGAAGATCGGTGCGAGTTGTTCGGTGAGACCCGCGTCGTCGCGGTCGATCGCGTGTTGCAGTGCGTGACGTGCGAGCATCGGCTGCGCGGCGAGCGTGCCGTCGGCGAGCGGCGTGCGCCAGTCGATCACGGCTTCACGATAGAACGCGATCAGTTTGTCCGCCAGCGTTAAGAGGGCGCTTGCATCGGAGCGGGAGCGGTGGTGACGGGGCGGGCGATTCCCGTCGTTCATCGATGACGGATGGTAGTCGGTAGGTCGCATCGTAGCAGCGTCGCGTGACGGGGTTGCTGCATCGTCGTACACGTATCTCGACGACAACCCGACACATTATCCGCTCGGGATTCCCGGCTCCATCTCCGCCGCATGCACGTCCCGCCGGAACGCGCCGGGGCTCGTGCCCGTCCATTTCCGGAACGCGCGATGAAATGCGCTCGGTTCGGTGAAACCGAGCTCGACCGCGATCTCTGCAACGCTGAGCGCGTGCCCGCGCAGCAGTGACTGAGCCAGCGCGCCGCGCAACTCGTCCTTGATTGCCGCGAAGCTTTGCCCTTCGCTGCGCAGACGCCGCCGCAGCGTCGCGGGCGTCGTGCCGAGGCGCACGGCCAGCGTATCGAAGTCGGGCCACTCGGCAGCCGGCAGTGTTTTCAGCTGCGCGCGCGTTTTCGTGACCCAGCCCGTATCGTGCCGGTAGCGGACGAGCAGGTTGCCGGGCGCGCCGCGCAGGAAGGTCTTCAGCGCCTGCTCGGAGCGGATCGTCGGCAGTGCGAGGTACGCGGCGTTGAACGCGAGCCGGCTGTCGGGCCGGTCGAAATGCACCGGCACGCCGAAGAACTGGTGATAGTCGCTGCGCTGGTCGGGGCTCGGGCACGCGAAGTCGATGCGTTGCAGCGGGATGCGGCGGCCGATCAACCAGCACGCGACACCAAGCAGGATCAGCCAGAACGTCCGGTACGCGAATGCCGGGTAGGGCGCGCCCGTCTGCGTCAGCACGATCTGCGCCTGCCCGTCGGCCACGACGAGCTCGCCGTGCGGCTCGTCCAGCACCACGCGCAGGAACTGCAGCGCGCGCCGCAGTGCCTTCTCGAGGGTGCCGGCGTGCAGCACCGCATGGCACAGCAGCGTGAAGCTGCCCTGCCGCATCGGGCGCGCGGCGAGCCCGAAGAATTCGTCGTCGAGGGTGCCGGCGATCGCGAGCCACAGCCGGCCGTACTGCTGCGGCGTGACGGGCTCGCGCACGGCGGCCGGCAAGCCGGCGGCGCGCAGCACGGGCTCCGTCGGGATGCGTTGCCGGCGCAGGCACGCGAGCGCGTCGTCGACGAAATCCGGCGAAATCATCTGTGGCCCCATTTTCCTGCATCCTCCCGACATGGCAAAAGCGATCACGATTCTAGATTCTGTTTGTCATTGATTGCAATGTGCGGGCTGTCTACTATCGAACTATCCCCGTCGCGCCCCTGGCTCGCCGGCGGCCATAACGCACAGGAGACACGCATGCCTGATGGAGCTACCGCCCGGGCGGTGCCGGCCTACGCCGACGCCGTGGCCCGGTTCAGTATCGAGACCGCCGCGCAGCAATTGCACGGCGACCTGGAGCGCGGCCTGAACGCGTGCGTGGAATGCTGCGACCGGCACGCATCGGCGGACGCGATCGCGCTCGACTGGATCGACGCAGGCGGGCAGCACCACAGCTACACGTTTGCGCAGATGAAGGCGCTGTCGGCACGCGTCGCGAACCTGCTGGTCGCGCAGGGCGTGAAGCCGGGCGACGTGGTGGCGGGCCTGTTGCCGCGTACGCCCGAACTCGTCGCGACGATCCTCGGCACGTGGCGCGCGGGCGCTGTCTATCAGCCGCTGTTCACCGCATTCGGCCCGAAAGCGATCGAGCACCGGCTGCGCATGAGCGACGCACGCCTGGTCGTGACCAACGTCGCGAATCGCGCGAAGCTCGACGAGATCGCCGATTGCCCGCCCGTTGCGACGGTGCGCGAGCCGGGCGAGACGCTGCCGGAGCGCGACGTCGATTTTCGTGCGGCGCTCGATGCGCAGTCCGACACGTTCGAACCGGTGCTGCGCAAGGGCACGGACCTGTTCATGATGATGTCGACGTCGGGCACGACGGGCTTGCCGAAGGGCGTGCCGGTGCCGCTACGTGCACTGCTCGCGTTCGGCGCATACATGCGCGAAGCGGTGGACCTGCGCGCCGGCGACCGGTTCTGGAACATCGCCGATCCGGGCTGGGCGTACGGCCTCTATTACGCGATCACCGGCCCGCTGCTGCTCGGCCACGCGACGACGCTCTACGAGGGCAGCTTCACGGTCGACAGCACGTACGACGTGATCGAACGGCTCGGGATCACGAGCCTCGCCGGCTCGCCGACTGCCTACCGGATGCTGATGGCGGCCGGGACGGAAGCGGCGGCGCGGCTGAAGGGCAAGCTGCGCGTGGTCAGCAGCGCAGGCGAACCGCTGAATCCGGAAGTCGTGCGGTGGTTCGACGCGGCGCTCGGCGCGCCGATCTACGATCACTACGGCCAGACCGAACTCGGGATGGTCGTGAACAATCACCACGGTCTCGCGCATGCGGTCCACGCGGGTTCGGCCGGCTTCGCGATGCCCGGTTACCGCGTCGCGGTGCTCGACGAAGCGAGCCGCGAGCTCGGCCCCGGCGAGCCCGGCAACCTCGCGATCGACATCGCGCGCTCGCCGCTACTGTGGTTCCACGGCTACTGGCAGCAGGACACGCCCGCGATCGCGGGCGGTTATTACCGGACCGGCGACAACGTCGAGCTGGAGCCGGACGGCACGGTGAGCTTCATCGGCCGCGCGGACGACGTGATCACGTCGTCCGGTTACCGGATCGGCCCGTTCGACGTGGAAAGCGCGCTGATCGAGCATCCGGCCGTGAGCGAGGCTGCCGTCATCGGCGTGCCGGACGCGGAGCGCACGGAGATCGTCAAGGCGTTCGTCGTGCTGTCGAAGGACTTCGACGGCACGCCGGCGCTGGCCGAGGAACTGAGCCTGCACGTGAAGCGGCGGCTGTCCGCTCACGCCTATCCGCGCGCGATCGACTTCGTCGACGCGTTGCCGAAAACCCCGAGCGGCAAGATCCAGCGCTTCGTGCTGCGCAAGATGGAAGCCGAGAAGGCCGCTCAACCCTGAACACACACTATACGGACTACGAATGGACATCAAGGATCGCGTTTTTCTGATCACGGGCGCCGGTTCGGGCCTTGGCGCCGCGGTGGCGCGCATGGTGGTCGCGGAAGGCGGCAAGACCGTGCTGCTGGACGTCAACGAAGAGGCCGGCGCGGGCCTCGCGCACGAACTCGGCGCGGCTGCGCGTTTCGTGAAGACCGACGTGACGAGCGAAGCCGACGGCCAAGCGGCCGTCGCCGCCGCGCGTGACGCATTCGGCCGCATCGACGCGCTCGTCAACTGCGCGGGCGTCGCGCCGGGCGAGAAGGTGGTCGGCCGCGACGGCCCGCATTCGCTCGACCGTTTCGCGCGCGCGGTGTCGATCAATCTGGTCGGCACGTTCAACATGATCCGGCTGGCCGCGGAAGCGATGTCGAAGCAGGACGCCAATGCGGAAGGCGAGCGTGGCGTGATCGTCAACACCGCGTCGGTCGCGGCGTTCGACGGGCAGATCGGGCAGGCCGCGTATGCGGCGTCGAAGAGCGGCGTGGTGGGCATGACGCTGCCGATCGCGCGCGAGCTCGCGCGGTTCGGCATTCGGGTCGTGACGGTCGCGCCGGGCATCTTCGCGACGCCGATGATGGCCGGCATGCCGCAGGACGTGCAGGACGCGCTCGGCAAGAGCGTGCCGTTCCCGCCGCGGCTCGGCCGCCCGGAAGAATTTGCGGCGCTGGTGCGCCACATCGCCGAGAACACGATGTTGAACGGCGAAGTCATCCGTCTCGATGGCGCGTTGCGCATGGCACCGCGCTGACACTGGAGGAAGCGAATCATGACGACTCAGGATCCGATCGTAATCGTTGGCACGGCGCGTACGCCGATGGGTGGTTTTCAGGGCGATCTGGCGGCGGCCAGCGCGAGCGACCTTGGCGCGGTAGCGATTCGCGCGGCGCTCGAGCGCGCGAACGTGCCGGCAGAGCGTATCGATGAAATCGTGTTCGGCTGCGTGCTGCCGGCGGGCCAGGGCCAGGCACCGGCGCGGCAGGCCGCGTTGAAGGCCGGGCTGCCGCTCGCGGCGGGCGCGACCACGGTCAACAAGATGTGCGGCTCGGGGATGAAGGCCGCGATGTTTGTACATGACCTGCTGCTGGCGGGTTCGGCGGGCGCGGCCGTCGCGGGCGGGATGGAGAGCATGACGAACGCGCCGTACCTGCTGCCGAAGGCGCGCGCGGGGATGCGCATGGGTCACGGGCAGGTGCTCGACCACATGTTCCTCGACGGGCTCGAGGACGCGTACGAGAAGGGCCGCCTGATGGGCACGTTTGCCGAGGATTGCGCGCAGGCATACCAGTTCACGCGCGAGGCACAGGATGCGTTCGCGATCGCGTCGCTGACGCGCGCGCAACGCGCGATCGCCGAAGGGCATTTCGTGTCGGAGATCGCACCGGTGACCGTGAAGGCGGGCAAGACCGACACCGTCGTGTCGATCGACGAACAGCCGGGCAAGGCGAAGCTCGACAAGATCCCGACGCTGAAGCCGGCCTTCCGCGACGGCGGCACGGTGACGGCCGCCAACGCGTCGTCGATTTCGGACGGCGCGGCCGCGCTCGTGATGATGCGCCGCTCGGAAGCCGAGCGCCTCGGTCTCACGCCGAAGGCCGTGATCGTCGGGCATTCGACCTACGCGGACAAGCCGGGCCTGTTCGCGACCGCGCCGATTGGCGCGCTGCGCAAGCTGTCGGAGAAAACCGGCTGGAACCTGCGCGACGTCGACCTGTTCGAGATCAACGAAGCATTCGCGGTGGTGCCGATGGCCGCGATGCGCGATCTCGACTTGCCGCACGAGAAGGTCAACGTGCACGGCGGCGCGTGCGCGCTCGGCCATCCGATCGGTGCGTCGGGTGCACGCGTGATGGTGACGCTGCTGGCCGCGCTCGAAACGTATGGCATGAAGCGCGGCATCGCGTCGCTGTGCATCGGCGGCGGCGAGGCGACGGCGATCGCGATCGAGCGCATCGCATAACGCATCACGCATCACGCAGAGTACGCACGCTGCGACGCAGGCGACGGGTATCGCACGGGAAACACCGGTGCGATACCTGTCTTGCTTTTGCCGGATCGCGTTGTCGCGCTACGCCTTCGCGTGCGGCGACACCGCACCGCACGCGCGAATCACGAGCTGCACGACCTGCTCGGTCCGCTCGTCGAATGCCTTCTGCGTGAACGCACGCTTGCCGCTCAGCGCGCGGATCTGCGCATCGAAATCTGCGTAGTGCTGCGTGGTCGCCCAGATCAGGTACATCAGCGCGTGCGCGTCGATCGGCGCGAGCAGCCCGCGCGCGATCCAGCCGTCGATCACTTTCACGCGCGTGTCGAACCACGGCTTCACGCGTCCCGCCAGGATGTCCTGCATGTGCTCCGCGCCCTGGATGATCTCGTTGGCCCAGACCTTCGAGCCGAGCGGCCGCCGCCGCGACAGTGCCATCTTCGCGCGCACGTAGCCGCCGATCGCTGCCACCGGATCGTCGTCGGCCTCGAATGTGCCGGCGGCGCGATGCCAGTCCTCGAACAGGTCGTCGAGCACGCGGCGGTACAACGCAAGCTTTGTCGGGAAGTAGTAATGCAGGTTGGCTTTCGGCAGGCCGGCGCGCTCCGCGATCATCGCGGTGCTCGCGCCGTCGAGCCCGCGTTCCGCAAACACGGCCTCCGCACAGGCGAGCAGATGCGCTTCGTTGGACTCGCGGATGTGCGCCTTGCGTCGCCGCAAAGGCACGGGCGCTTCGTCGCTGTCGGTGGCTTTGGTTGCCGCCTCGTCATGTCTCATCGTTGCCCTCGCGCGGCGGGTGTGCCGCGTTGGGCTTCATTCTAGCCGCTGATCCGCATCGAACGCACGTGTGCGGACATCGCGCATCCGCCGCGATGCTGCGTTGCGATGGCACGTTTCTCGCTCTATTCATTCACGCAAGAAAGACATTGATTTGGTCATTTTGATCGTCTAAAACCTGTCCAATCGGACAGGATTCGACGAGCGGCGGAAACCCTTCAACCCGATTCGTCGGACGATCTTCATGAACGACCGGAGCATGCACCGCACTTGGGCGGCGTTGCCCCGAAACAGGCATGACACGCACCGGCACAGACCGGGCTGACGACATCACCGACCCCACAGGAGCGATACGAATGGACGCGGTATCGGAAACAGTGAAACGGGCACCTTTCGACACGTCGATCAAGGTCGACGGCAAGCGGTTGTGGGACAGCCTGATGGAAGTCGCGAAGATCGGCGCGACGCCGAAGGGCGGCGTATGCCGCCTCGCGCTGACCGATCTCGACAAGGCCGGCCGCGACCTGATCGTCGGCTGGGCGAAGGCCGCCGGCTGCACGGTGACGGTCGATACGATGGGCAACGTGTTCATGCGCCGCGCGGGCCGGGTGGCCGATGCGGCGCCGGTCGTCACGGGCTCGCACGCGGATTCGCAGCCGACGGGCGGCCGCTTCGACGGCATCTACGGCGTGCTCGGCGGCCTCGAGGTGATTCGCAGTCTCAACGATCGCGGCATCGAGACCGAGCATCCGGTCGAGGTCGTGATCTGGACCAATGAAGAAGGCTCGCGCTTTGCGCCCGCGATGGTCGCATCGGGCGTGTTCGCCGGCGTATTCCCGCTCGAATACGGGTTGTCGCGCAAGGATGTGGACGGCAAGACGATCGGCGAGGAGCTGGCACGCATCGGCTACGCAGGTGACGTGCCGTGCGGCGGGCGCAAGCTGCACGCGGCGTTCGAGCTGCATATCGAGCAGGGGCCGATTCTCGAGGCGGAATGCAAGACGATCGGCGTCGTGACCGATGCGCAAGGGCAGCGCTGGTACGAGATCACGTTCACCGGGCAGGAAGCACACGCGGGGCCGACGCCGATGCCGCGCCGGCGCGACGCGCTGCTCGGTGCGTCGCGCGTGGTCGATCTCGTCAACCGGATCGGCCTCGATCATGCGCCGTTCGGCTGCGCGACGGTCGGCATGATGCAGGTTCATCCGAACTCGCGCAACGTGATTCCCGGCCGCGTGTTCTTCACCGTCGATTTCCGTCATCCGGACGACGCCGTGCTCGCGAAGATGGATGCCGCGCTGCGCGACGGCGTGGCACGCATCGCGGCCGATATCGGGCTCGAGACCGAACTCGAGCAGATTTTCTATTACAAGCCGGTTGCGTTCGATTCTGCATGTGTGGAGGCCGTGCGCGGCGCGGCCGACCGCTTCGGCTACTCGCATCGCGACATCGTGTCGGGCGCCGGCCACGACGCGTGCTACCTCGCGCAGGTCGCGCCGACGTCGATGGTGTTCGTGCCGTGTGTCGACGGCATCAGCCACAACGAGATCGAGGATGCGACGCCCGCTTGGATCGAGGCCGGCGCGAACGTGCTGCTGCACGCGATGCTGTCGCGCGCATGCGAGCCGGCTTCATGACGCAGAGACCGTAGCGGCCGGCAGGCTGCTCAATGCCTGGACAGCCTGACCGTAGGATTCCCAAGAACGACCGCCCCGACTGTGCATTCGCAGCCGGCGGGGACGGCTTTGTCTCCACCCAGTCGAAGGAACGCGTATGACCACCAAGCCAACCGGCGATATCGCCGCGCATCGCCTGTCGTCCACGCAACTCTCGTGCGAATTCGCCGATATCGCGCCGCTGCTCGATCCGACTGCCGCAGCGGCCGCCGCCAGCCGCTGCCACTACTGCTACGACGCGCCGTGCGTGCAGGCCTGCCCGACGCAGATCGACATCCCGAGCTTCATCCGCAAGATCGGCAACGGCAACCTGAAAGGCGCCGCGACCGACATCCTGTCGGCGAATCCGCTCGGCGGGATGTGCGCACGCGTGTGCCCGACCGAGATCCTGTGCGAAGGCGCATGCGTGCGCAACCACCAGGATGCGCAGCCCGTTGCGATCGGCGCGCTGCAGCGGCATGCGACCGACTGGGCGATGGAGACCGGCGCGGTGCGCTTCACGCGCGCGCCGGACACGGGCCGCCACGTCGCGGTGGTCGGCGCGGGGCCGGCCGGGCTCGCGTGTGCGCACCGGCTCGCGCTCGCCGGGCACCGTGTCACGCTGTTCGACGCGCGCCAGAAGGCCGGTGGCCTCAACGAATACGGGATCGCCGCGTACAAGACCGTCGACGACTTCGCTCAGCGTGAAGTCGAGTGGCTGCTGTCGGTGGGCGGCATCACGCTGAACACCGGCGTCACGCTTGGCCGCGATATCACGCTCGACGCGCTGCGCGAGCAGCACGACGCGGTGTTTCTCGCGATGGGCCTCGGCGGCGTGCGCGCGCTCGCGATCGACGGCGAGCAACTGGCCGGCGTGATGAATGCCGTCGACTTCATCGAGCAGGTGCGGCAGGCCGATGTGCTCGAGAACGTGCCGGTCGGGCGGCGCGTGGTCGTGATCGGCGGCGGCAATACGGCCATCGATGCTGCGGTGCAGAGCCGCAAGCTCGGTGCCGAGCGCGTGACGATGGTGTACCGGCGCGGGGTGGACGCGATGAGCGCGACATGGGCCGAGCGCGAGTTCGCGCAGAAGTGCGGCGTGACGCTCGTCACGCACGCGAAGCCCGTGCGTATGGCGGGCGCGAACGGGCAGGTGACGGGGGTCGAGTTCGAGGCGGTATCGGGCGAGCGCTTCACCGTCGATGCGGACATGGTGCTGAAGGCGATCGGCCAGACGCTGGTGCAGGACGGCGTTGACGCCGCGCTGCTGACGGCGGACGGCGCGCGCATCGCGGTGGACGCGGGCGGGCGCACCGCATGGCCCGACGTGTGGGCCGGCGGCGACTGCGCGGCGACGGATGGCATCGACCTCACGGTGCAGGCCGTCCAGGACGGCAAGCGTGCGGCCGCGTCGATCGACGCGGCGCTCGCGCAGCGCGACGCGAAGGCTGCGTGACCGCATCACGCGCGAAACGCACCACGAGCACAACGAACACGACCTCACTCTCACGGAGCCGAACATGGCCGACCTTCGCTGCACCATCGCGGGCATCACATCGCCGAATCCCTTCTGGCTCGCGTCCGCGCCGCCGACCGACAAGGCCTACAACGTGAACCGCGCGTTCGAGGCGGGCTGGGGCGGTGTCGTCTGGAAGACGCTCGGGCTCGATCCGCACGTCGTCAACGTCAGTTCGCGCTACGGCGCCGTGCAGTGGAACGGTCAGCGCATCGCCGGGCTGAACAACATCGAGCTGATCACCGACCGTCCGCTCGACGTGAACCTGAGAGAGATCGCGCAGGTGAAGCGCGACTGGCCGGATCGCGCGCTGATCGTGTCGCTGATGGTGCCGTGCAACGAGCGCGACTGGAAATGGATCCTGCCGCTCGTCGAGGACACGGGCGCCGACGCGGTCGAGCTGAACTTCGGCTGCCCGCACGGGATGAGCGAGCGCGGGATGGGCGCGGCGGTCGGGCAGGTACCCGAGTATGTGGAGATGGTCACGCGCTGGGTGAAGGAAGGCACGAAGCTACCGTGCCTCGTGAAGCTCACGCCGAACATCAGCGACATCCGGATGGGGTCGCGCGCCGCGTACAAGGGCGGTGCGGATGGTGTATCGCTGATCAACACGATCAACTCGATCGTCGCGGTCGATCTCGACCACATGGCGCCGATGCCGACCGTCGACGGCAAGGGCACGCACGGCGGCTATTGCGGCCCGGCGGTCAAGCCGATCGCATTGAACATGGTCGCGGAGATCGCGCGCGATCCGGAAACGCCGAACCTGCCGATCTCGGGCATCGGCGGCATCTCGACGTGGCGCGACGCGGCCGAGTTCATGGTGCTCGGCGCCGGCAGCGTGCAGGTGTGCACCGCCGCGATGCATTACGGCTTCCGGATCGTGTCGGATCTCGCCGACGGGCTGTCGAACTGGATGGACGAGAAGGGCTACGCGACGCTCGACGACATCCGCGGCCGCGCGGTGCCGAACGTGACCGACTGGAAATACCTGAACCTGAAGTACGACATCAAGGCGCGCATCGACCAGGATCGCTGCATCCAGTGCGGGCTGTGCCATATTGCGTGCGAGGACACGTCGCACCAGGCGATCACGGCGACGAAGGACGGCGTGCGCCACTTCGAAGTGGTGGATTCCGAATGCGTCGGGTGCAATCTTTGCATGCATGTGTGTCCGGTCGAGCAATGCATCACGATGGAGCGTGTCGATTCGGGCGACTACGCGAACTGGACCACGCATCCGAACAATCCGGCGAGCGCGGAGGCGGGTGCGAGTGCAGGCGCGGCGGCAGCACCCGAGAAGCACGCGAAGAAGGCTGCCTGACCGGCGTCCGGCGGCGCGGGCCATCCTGTGCCGCCGCTTTTCGTTCCACCCGGGCCGGCATCGCACGATGCCGGCGCTGACGTTTCTCGTGGAGTGCGTTCGATGAATCACGCAGCGAATCCCGCCAATCCCGACAGCGCCGCGGCGCCGGGCGGCAGCCTGTACAACGACGACCTCGCGCCGACGACGCCGGCGCAGCGCACGTGGAAGTGGTATCACTTCGCGGCGCTGTGGGTCGGGATGGTGATGAACATCGCGTCGTACATGCTTGCGGCCGGGCTGATCCAGGAAGGCATGTCGCCGTGGCAGGCGGTGACGACGGTGCTGCTCGGCAACCTGATCGTGCTCGTGCCGATGCTGCTGATCGGCCATGCGGGCGCGAAGCACGGGATTCCGTACGCAGTGCTCGTGCGTGCGTCGTTCGGCACGCAGGGCGCGAAGCTGCCGGCGCTGCTGCGCGCGATCGTCGCATGCGGCTGGTACGGGATCCAGACCTGGCTCGGCGGCAGTGCGATCTATACGCTGCTGAACATCCTGACCGGCAACGCGCTGCACGGTGCGGCGCTGCCGGTCGTCGGCATCGGGTTCGGGCAGCTCGCGTGCTTCCTCGTGTTCTGGGCGCTGCAGCTCTACTTCATCTGGCACGGCACCGATTCGATTCGCTGGCTCGAGAGCTGGTCCGCGCCGATCAAGGTCGTGATGTGCGTGGCGCTCGTATGGTGGGCGACGTCGAAGGCGGGCGGCTTCGGCACGATGCTGTCGGCACCGTCGCAGTTCGCGGCGGGCGGCAAGAAGGCCGGGCTGTTCTGGGCGACCTTCTGGCCGGGCCTGACCGCGATGGTCGGCTTCTGGGCGACGCTCGCACTGAACATTCCCGACTTCACGCGCTTCGCGCGTTCGCAGCGCGACCAGATGATCGGGCAGTCGATCGGGCTGCCGTTGCCGATGGCGCTGCTGTCGGTGGTGTCGGTCGTCGTGACGTCGGCCACCGTCGTGATCTACGGCAACGCGATCTGGGACCCGATCGACCTGACGAGCCGGATGACGGGCATCGGCGTGGGCATCGCGCTCGTGATCCTCACGCTCGACACGATGTGCTGCAACCTCGCCGCAAATCTCGTCGGCCCCGCGTACGACTTCTCGAGCCTGTGGCCGAAGGCGATTTCGTACCGCACGGGCGGAATGATCACCGCGACGATCGCGATCGTGATGATGCCGTGGAAGATCCTCGCGACGACGGACGGCTACATCTTCACCTGGCTCGTCGGCTATTCGGCGCTGCTCGGGCCCGTGGCGGGGATCCTGATGGTCGACTACTTCCTGATTCGCGGCACGCGGCTCGACACGCGCGCGCTGTTCGACGAGCGCGGCGGCTTCAGCTACGCGCGCGGCTGGAATCCGGCCGCGCTGGCCGCGCTCGCGGCCGGCGTGTTGCCTAACCTGCCCGGATTCCTGCACACGGCGTTTCCGGCGTCGTTTCCGAACGTGCCGGCGTTCTTCAACACGCTTTATACGTACGCGTGGTTCGTCGGCCTCGTGCTCGCGTCATGCGTGTACGGCACCTGGATGAAGTGGCGCGCCGGACAGCGCGCGCAGGTCGCGAGCGCATGATAGGCACGATGCCCGCGATGTGTGCGATACGGCACCCGACAGTCAACGAGGAGGCAACCAAATGGCAATCCTGATTCGCGGCGGCACCGTGGTCGATGCGGACCGCTCCTATCGCGCCGACGTGCTCTGCGCAGCCCCGGAAGACGGCGGCACGATCCTGCAGATCGCCGAGCAGATCGACGCGCCGGCCGGCGCGACCGTCGTCGATGCGCACGACCAGTACGTGATGCCGGGCGGCATCGACCCGCATACGCACATGGAGCTGCCGTTCATGGGCACGACCGCGAGCGATGACTTTTACTCGGGTACGGCCGCCGGGCTCGCGGGCGGCACGACGAGCATCATCGACTTCGTGATCCCGAGCCCGAAGCAGCCGCTGATGGACGCGTTCCGCGAATGGCGCGGCTGGGCCGAGAAGGCGGCGGCCGACTACGGCTTCCACGTGGCCGTGACGTGGTGGGACGAGAGCGTGCATCGCGACATGGGCACGCTCGTGCGCGAGCATGGCGTGTCGAGCTTCAAGCACTTCATGGCGTACAAAAACGCGATCATGGCCGATGACGAGGTGCTCGTGAACAGCTTCTCGCGTTCACTCGAACTCGGTGCGCTGCCGACCGTGCACGCGGAGAACGGCGAACTCGTGTTCCAGCTGCAGAAGGCGCTGCTCGCGCGCGGGATGACGGGGCCGGAGGCGCATCCGCTGTCGCGGCCGCCGGAGGTCGAGGGCGAGGCCGCGAACCGCGCGATCCGCATCGCGCAGGTGCTCGGCGTGCCCGTGTACATCGTGCACGTGTCGGCAAAGGATGCGGTCGATGCGATCACGCGTGCGCGCAGCGAAGGGCTGCGCGTGTTCGGCGAGGTGCTGCCGGGCCACCTGGTGATCGACGAGGCCGTCTATCGCGATCCGGACTGGACGCGTGCGGCCGCGCACGTGATGAGCCCGCCGTTCCGCTCGGCCGAGCATCGCGAGGCGCTGTGGCGCGGGCTGCAGGCCGGGCAGCTGCATACGACGGCGACCGACCACTGCGTATTCTGCGCATCGCAGAAGGCGATGGGACGCGACGATTTCACGAAGATTCCGAACGGCTGCGGCGGTGTCGAGGATCGCATGTCGGTGCTGTGGCATCACGGCGTGAATCACGGCCGCATCACGCCGAACGAGTTCGTGCGGATCACGTCGACGAACGCCGCGCAGATCTTCAACCTGTATCCGCGCAAGGGTGCCGTGCAGGTGGGCGCCGATGCCGACCTCGTCGTGTGGGACCCGGCCGCGACGAAGACGATCTCGGTGAAGACCCATCATCAGCAGGTCGACTTCAACGTGTTCGAGGGGATGACGGTGCAAGGCGTCGCGACGCACACGCTCACGCGCGGCGCACTCGCGTGGGCCGACGGCGATTTGCGCGCGGTGCGCGGTGCGGGCCGCTACCTGAAGCGCCCGCCGGCAGCCGGCTACTACGAGGCCGCGCGGATCGCGAACCGGCTGCGCGAACCGCATCCGGTCGAGCGCGCCGGCTGAGCGGGGCGTATCGCGCGGGGGGGGTCGGTTCGAACGACACGCCCCGCGCCCGCTTGTGCCTCCTTTCCCGTTCATGCGGGCTCCGCTTCGGCCCGCTCCTGTCTCCTCCCGTCATTCCGTCGATTCTCTCAATATATGGGACGGATTGAGCGTGATCTCGTCTTTCCGATTTCCTGATACGTAGAAGAACTGAGCAATTTGACGAAACACGCGACGGCGATCAAGCGCGGCCATTTTGTTTGCGTTGTCGGCATGCATCGCGGCGAGTAATATCCACCGACGGCGTTGCGCAGGCGTGCCGGGCCGCGCGCCGAACAGTCCAATAACATTGAGAGCAAG
This sequence comes from Burkholderia puraquae, assembly GCF_002099195.1. Classification (GTDB taxonomy): domain Bacteria; phylum Pseudomonadota; class Gammaproteobacteria; order Burkholderiales; family Burkholderiaceae; genus Burkholderia; species Burkholderia puraquae. The sequence continues at coordinate 19,160 of NZ_NBYX01000034.1, forward strand.
GAGTACGAGGTGGATATTCTGCGCAGTCTCCTGGGTATGCTGTTCCTGCTGCTGGTTGCCTATCTGCTGTCCAACAACCGGCGCGCGGTGAGCGGCCGGACCATGATCGCCGCGCTGTGTACGCAGCTTGCGATCGGCGCGCTGGTGCTGTTCGTGCCGTCGGGTCGCGCGGTGCTGGCGGCGGCCGCGAACGGCGTCAATCGCGTGCTCGACATGGGCAATCACGGCATCGCGTTCGTGTTCGGCGGGCTGGTCGACAGCCGGATGTTCCAGCTGTTCGGCGACGGCGGGTTCGTGTTCGGCCTGCGTGTGCTGCCGATGATCATCTTCGTGACCGCGCTGATCGCGGTGCTGTACTACATCGGCGTGATGAAGTGGATCGTTGCGATCCTCGGCGCGGCGCTGGCGAAAGTGCTCGGCGTGAGCCGCATCGAGGCGTGCTCGGCCGTCGCGACGATCTTTCTCGGGCAGAGCGAAATGCCCGCGCTCGTGAAGCCGTTCGTGCGGAACATGACGAGTGCCGAGATCTTCACGGTGATGGCGAGCGGCATGGCGTCGGTCGCGGGCTCGGTGCTGGTCGGCTACGCCGGCCTCGGCGTGAAGATGGAATACCTGCTCGCCGCTTCGTTCATGGCGGTGCCCGGCGGGCTGCTGTTCGGCAAGCTGCTGTTTCCGACGGTCGAGCCGAGCCGCGTCGTGGTCGACGGGCTCGACTTCGACGACAAGCGGGCCGCCAACGTGATCGAGGCGGCGGCATCGGGTGCGTCGGTCGGGCTGCGGATCGCGATCAACGTCGGCGCGATGCTGATCGCGTTCGTGGGGCTCATCGCGCTGATGAACCTCATCGTCGGCGGCGTGGCCGCGTTCGCAGGCTTTCCGCAGATCACGCTGGTGGGTATCATCGGCCACCTGTTCGCGCCGCTCGCGTGGATCATCGGCGTGCCGTGGCACGACGCGACGCTGGCCGGCAACTTCATCGGCGAGAAGCTGATCTTCAACGAGTTCGTCGCGTATGGCGACCTGTCGCCGTACCTGAAGGGCGGCGAGCATGTTGCGGCGGCCGGCCTGCAGGTGCTCGACCCGAAGACGCTCGCGATCGTGTCGTTCGCGCTGTGCGGCTTCGCGAATTTCTCTTCGATCGCGATTCTCGCGGGCGGCTTCAGCGCGGTCGCGCCCGAGCGCCGCTCGGAAGTCGCGCGGCACGGCCTGCGCGCGCTGACGGCCGCGACGCTGTCGAACCTGATGAGCGCGGCGATTGCCGGCCTGTTCTTCTCGCTGCATTGAACCGCGCAGCAGACTCCGACCGATCGAGGGAAGCAATGATGTTTTTACCGCAGGAATTCATTCGCAGGAAGCGCGACGGGCAGCCGCTCGATCGCGACGAGATCGCCGCTTTCGTGCGCGGCGTGACCGATGGCAGCGTGACCGAGGGCCAGGTGGCCGCGTTCGCGATGGCCGTGTATTTCAACGACCTGAGCACCGACGAGCGCGTCGCGCTGACGCTCGCGCAGCGCGACTCGGGCGACGTGCTCGACTGGCGCGCGCTCGATCTCGACGGACCGGTGATCGACAAGCATTCGACCGGCGGCGTCGGCGATGTCGTGTCGCTGATGCTCGGGCCGATGGTGGCCGCGTGCGGCGGCTACGTGCCGATGATCTCGGGGCGCGGGCTCGGCCATACCGGCGGCACGCTCGACAAGCTGAGCGCGATTCCCGGCTACGACGTCACGCCGGATACGGACGCGTTTCGCCGCACGGTGCGCGACGTCGGCGTGGCGATCATCGGGCAGACCGCACGGCTGGCGCCGGCCGACATGCGCATCTATGCGATTCGCGACGTGACGGCGACCGTCGAGTCGGTCGCGATGATCACCGCGTCGATCCTGTCGAAGAAGCTCGCGGCCGGGCTCGACGGGCTCGTGATGGACGTCAAGGTCGGCTCCGGCGCATTCATGCCGACCGCCGAGCAGTCGGCGGAACTGGCTCGCAGCATCGTCGACGTCGGCAACGGCGCCGGCATGAAGACGACCGCGATCCTCACCGACATGAACCAGTCGCTCGCGCCGTGCGCGGGCAATGCGCTCGAAGTGGCGTGCGCGATCGACTACCTGACGGGCAAGTCGCGGCCGGTGCGCCTGCACGACGTCACGATGGCGCTTTCCGCCGCGTTGCTCGTCACCGGCGGGCTGGCACGTGACGTCGCAGACGCGCGCGCGAAGTTGCAGCACGCGCTCGATTCGGGCGCGGCGGCGGAACGCTTCGCGAGGATGGTCACGGCGCTCGGCGGCCCCGCGGACCTGATCGATGCGCCTGCGCGTCATCTCGCTCGGGCGAATGTGATCGTGCCGGTTCCGTCGCGCGCGAGCGGCGTGGTGCAGCGGGTCGATTGCCGCGCGCTCGGGCTGGCGGTCGTCGCGCTCGGCGGCGGCCGCACGCGCGCGGCGGATGCGATCGATTACAGTGTCGGCCTGACGGCGCTCGCGGAGATCGGGCAGCGTGTCGAAGCCGGCCAGCCGCTCGGCTACGTGCATGCTCGCGACGCCGCCGCCGCGGCGCACGCGGTGGATACGATCCAGCGCAGCTACGTGCTGGGCGAGACGGGCGACGCGCCGCCGACCCTTTATCAGCAGATTGGCTGACCGATCGCCCGGTGCGGACACAGGCGATCGCTTCACGTCGCGGGCGTATCGTGACGGCCGGGGTGCGGCCGCACCGATGCATCCCGATACGCAATCGGAGGCATGACGAGATGGAACGACACGAACTGATCGAAGCGGCGAAGGCGGCGCGCGAACGCGCGTATGCGCCGTATTCGCGCTTCAAGGTCGGCGCCGCGCTGCAGGCGCGCGACGGGACGATTTTCCACGGCTGCAATGTCGAGAACGCATCCTACGGACTCTGCAACTGCGCGGAGCGCACGGCGATATTTTCAGCCATCGCCGCGGGTTATCGTCCGGGGGATTTCACGCGGCTCGTGGTCGTTGGCGACACGGACGGCCCGATCGCGCCGTGCGGCGCGTGCCGACAGGTGATCATCGAGATCGGCACGCCCGACCTCGAAGTGATCCTGGCCAACCTGAAAGGGGCCATCGACGTGACGACGGCCCACGCATTGCTGCCGGGCGCGTTCCGGTTGTAACGGCGCGCGCGACGGCGCGCCACGTGCATTAGGCGCCGTCGCGCGCTTCGCGGATCGGGATCACCGTGCGCGCGCCGCACTGGCGCAGCAGGTCGCGCAGCTCGTTGATGACCGGGAACACCTCGTGGTTCCAGTCGGCGCCCTGGCGATCGTGCGCTTCCTGCTCGCGCTCGACGATCCATCGATCCTCGCGGAAGATGCGCTCGGTGAACCAGACGAGCAGCGGCCATGCGAGATCGAGCGCGAACGGTATGCCGGGCTTGTGGATCGACAGCAGTCCGAACGTGCGGTTGGTGCGCTGCTCGGCGTCGAGCGGCACGTAGACGATCCACAGGTCCATCACGAGCGTGCCTTCGCTCGAGCGGATCTGCAGTGTCTGGTACGGATAGCCGGTGCGCACCGTCATCACGCTCTTGTCGGCCTGATCGGCCGGCTTCTTGCTCGCGCCGAACACGAGCGCCTCGCCGACCGGCTGCTTGCCTTCCATCCGCGCAAACGTGTAGTCGACCTCGACCCAGTCGTCGCCTCGGCGCCGGCCGACCGAGCGCGCCCGCATCTGCCCCATCTGCTTGCGATGCAGGAACTGATGGTTCATGTCCATCAGGTTCTCGTGCATGAACGAGTAGTGGCACTTGACCTCGCGGCCGAAGCGGCGCGTCTTGTATGCGCGGTCGTCCGCCGATTCGAGCGCGGGGAACGGCCGTGTGTCGGCGAGCGTCGCGTCGCCCGGGAACACGAAGATCAGCCCGTGTGCTTCGCGGCACGGATACGCGCGCACGCCGTTGGGCAAGCGCTCGCGGCCGAGATACGGCACGTCGACGCAGCGGCCGCTGTCGCACGCGTAGGTCCAGCCGTGATAGCAGCAGCGCAGCGTCTCGCCGCTCACGACGCCCGCGTGCAACGGCACCTGGCGGTGCGCGCAACGATCTTCGAGCGCGTACACGGCGCCGGATTCGGTGCGCACGAGCACGATCGGATCGCCGGCGAAACGCACACCGAGCGTCTTGCCGCGTTTCAGCTCGCGCGACCACGCGAGCGGGTACCAGTGATCGGGATGAATCGGCACGCGGCGCAGGTCGCGCACGACCGCGCCGGAAGAGGATTCTCCAAGGGTGCCGCTGTCAGGAAAGGGCACTGCACGCATGCGGGGACGCCTCCGGGATGGACTGGGATTCCGTACGCCGCATGACGCGGCGGGGATCTGGAGAAGTCTACGCGAAGTTGCCCGTCGCGGCGGAAGCGATGCGGGTTTGCCCCCGCACGGCGGCCGCGGTTTCGTTGATGCAGCGCAAACCGGATCGATGGCGGCGCGCGCTGGCGGTGCGTGGCCGCACGGGCCCCGGCCGCGCGGCGGGCGTCACCCCGTCACGCGGCTGCTTGCCGGTCACGAGCGCGCATCGTGCCACAGGACCGCGTCGGTGCGGTACAGCGCCGGGAAGCGCTGCTTCAGCCCGGCGATCTTCGGCATGTCGTTGTACGCGATGTACGGCGCGTCGGGATGCAGTTCGAGGTAATTCTGGTGGTAGGCCTCGGCCGGGTAGAACCCCTTGTAGTCCTCGACGCGCGTGACGACGGGCGCCGGAAACACGTGCGCGGTGCCGAGCTGCGCGATGTACGCGGTCGCGACCGCGCGTTGTTGCGCGGTGATCGGGAAGATCGCCGACCGGTATTGCGACCCTTCGTCGGGGCCCTGCCGGTTGAGCTCGGTCGGATCGTGCGCGACCGAGAAGAACACTTGCAGCAGCCGGCCGTACGTGATCTGGGTCGGATCGTAGACGATGCGAACCGATTCCGCGTGCCCGGTCAGCCCCGAGCCGACGAGCGCGTAGTGCGCGGTTTCGGACGCGCCGCCCGCGTAGCCGGCCGTGACCTGCTTCACGCCCTTCACGTGCTCGAATACGCCCTGCACGCCCCAGAAGCAGCCGCCGGCAAGCACGGCCGTCTCGTCGTGCGACGCGCCGGGCGTTTCGTCGAGCGTCGGTGCGGGCACGGTGCGCATCGGCTCGGCGGAGTTGACGATGCGCTGGTAGCCGAACACGGCCGCGGCCGCGACGGCGATGGCGCCGATGCGGCGCAGCATCGCCGTGCGCCGGTGCGACGTGGGGCCGCGGGGGGAGGTGGTGTTCACGGTGTGCTCCTTCGGAAGACGGAATGGAAAGCGGGTGGCCCGGAGGCGGTGCCGGTGCGCCGCCTCCGGCCGGGATCAGCCGAACGTGAACGCATACGCATTCACGCCGGGATCGAGAAACTCGATTGCGAACGTGCGGTCGGCGATCGCGCCGGACTGCCGGACCAGCTGGTACAGACGCTGCCCGGTTACGGCGCCGTAGCCTTGCGCATCGACGTCGCTGCCGTGCGCGCTGCCGGGCGCCGCGCCGTCGAGCGTCACGCGAAAGCGCACGGGCTGGCCGTTCGCCGCCGGGCCGAGCACGAGGTGCAGGTCGCGGGCGTGGAAGCGGTAGACGATCCGTCCCGACGGCGCGGCGAGCGACGCGCGTTCGGCGCCGACCTGCCACGTGCCGGCGAGGCCCCAGTCGTTGAGATCGGGGTGCGCCGGCGCGTCGTAGCGGTGCGCCGCATCGCGCGCGACACCGCCCGGTGACGTGAAGCTCTCCGCGCGCGCATAGCCGACATAGGTTTCGGGTGAACGGACGTCCGCTGTGTCCGCCGCTGCGAGCGCACCCTTCGCCGGTGCGCCGGTGAGCCCGATCGGCACGTTCAGCGCTTCCGGATGGCCGGCCTCGGCGAGCAGCGACTGGATCGCGCGCTCCGACTGCGCGTACTCGCCTTCGCCGAAGTGGTGATGGCGGATGCGCCCTTGCGCGTCGATGAAGTAGTGTGCGGGCCAGTATTCGTTGCCGAACGCGCGCCAGATCGAATAGCCGTTGTCGATTGCGACCGGGAAGTCGATGCCGAGGTCGTGCACGGCCTTCTTCACGTTGCCGATATCGCGCTCGAACGCGAACTCGGGTGCGTGCACACCGATCACCACGAGCCCGTACGGCGCGTACTTGCGTGCCCATGCGGTCGTGTACGGCAACGTGCGCAGGCAGTTGATGCACGAATACGTCCAGAAATCGACCAGCACGACCTTGCCGCGCAGGCCGGCCGCCGTCAGCGGCGGCGAGTTCAGCCACTGCACTGCGCCGTCGAGCGACGGCAGCGTGCCTTCGACCGGCAGCGCGGCAAGCGTCGCGTCGGCCGCGCGCATCATCGCGCTGCCGGCCATCGCTCCGCCGCCGGCCTGCGCACCGTCTGCAACCGCGGCCATCATCGCGCCGCCGCTCGTGTTGTCGGTGGCGTTGCCGGTCGCGGCCATCTCGGCCGACGCGCTATTCGAGCGCCCGCCGAGCCGGTCGACGAGCTTCGTCTCGAGCCCGCCCGTCGTGACGGTCGACAGTTGGGCGAGCGCGCCCGTGTCGAGGCCGAGCGCGATCGCGCCGACCCCGGCCAGCAGTGCCGCGCCGATCCCGCGCTTGATCCATTCACCGGCGCCGAGCGAGCGCTTCATCGCGGCGAATACCTTGCCGCCGATCACGAGCGCAACGCCGAGCGACGTCGCCGCGCCGGCCGCATACGCGACCAGCAGCAGCGTCGTGCCGACGCTTGCGCCGCGCAGCGCGGCACCGGTCAGCACGAGCCCGAGGATCGGGCCCGCGCACGGCGCCCACAGCAGGCCGGTCGCGACGCCGAGCAGCAGCGACGACGCCGGGCCGGCGGGGCGGCCGTCGCGCTGCGCGAAGCCGGTGAGCCGGTTGCCGGCGGCGACGAGCGGGCGCGTCAGGTGCTCCGCGAGGCGCGGCATCAGCAGCGTCAGGCCGAATACCGCGAGCAGCACGATGGCGACCCAGCGGCCCGCCTGGTTGGCCTGCGCGACCCAGCCGCCGCCGACGGCGGCGAGCGTCGCGACGACGGCGAACGTGAGCGCCATGCCGGCGAGCAGCGGCAGGCCGGTGCGCACGAACGGCTGGTCGGCGCGCGCGAACACGAACGGCAGCACGGGCAGGATGCACGGGCTCAGGATCGTGAGTACGCCGCCGAGGTAGGCAAGGACGATGAGCAGCATGGTGCGTTCTCCAGTCGGTCGGGAGTGGGGCCGGATCAGGCGACGGCAGGGTGGAAGGCGAGCGCGAGGCCGTTCATGCAGTAGCGCAGGCCGGTTGGCTGCGGGCCGTCGTCGAACACGTGGCCGAGATGGCCGCCGCAGCGGCGGCAGTGCACTTCGGTGCGGATCATCCCGAACGATGCGTCGGTGTGGGTGGCGACCGCGTGGTCGAGCGGCTTCCAGAAGCTCGGCCAGCCCGTATGGCTGTCGAACTTGGTGGCCGACGAGAACAGCGCGAGGTCGCAGCCGGCGCACGCGAACGTGCCGTGCCGGTGCTCGTCGTTCAGCGGGCTCGTGTACGGCCGCTCGGTGCCGGCTTCGCGCAGGATCGTGTACTGGGCGGGGGTGAGCCGGCGATGCCATTCGGCGTCGCTGAGGGTGATTTCGAAAGGGGCGGCCGTCTGCGGGGTGGCCGGCGATGCGGCGAACGCGCGGCCGACCAGCGCGCGGCGACCGATGGACGACAGGGTCGCGAGCACGGCGAGGCCGGTGGCGCCGGCGAACAGCAGATGTCTGCGGGTGGGCATGATGGGCTCCTGGCAGCAGGTCCTGAAAACATGCGCCCATCGTAGTCAGCAGCCGGTGTCGAAGTCCTCACGGAAAGTTAAATGAATTGTGATGGTTGGAGTGTTCCGTTGGGGCGCGCAGGAGCCTGTCGAAGCCCCAACTGGCAAGGGCCTTCGAGCGAGTAAGCCGCCGATGTTTGCAGGGCAGCTGTTCGTGCCGCGATTTTTAGCGTCTTTTTAGTGTTCGTCGAGCGGCGCGGAGATTCCGGACTTTGGCTTGCCGATTGAATCGGACTGGGACACGAGCGTTGTTTGACTGCGGTCGCGCATCACCCGAGCGTCTGATGTGTGTTGATAGACGGATGAATTTGCAAGCTAGCGACGCCGCACTAGGCCCGGTCGAGCAGGTCGACGAGCAGCCTGGCCCCGTCGGCCCCCTTCGTGGAATCGGTCCACAGCCGGTCGATCATCTTCCGGTACATCGCGACGGCATCCGCCGACGTGGTGATCGTCGCGATGCCGGTACGAATGTTCGGCAGCTCGCCGAGCCGGAACGGCGATACCGCGATATGCGCGCTGTCGTCGTCCTCGAAGATCTGGAAGGTCTCGTTCGGCAGGTTGTCGCTGACGATGCCGATCCGCACGCCTTTCGCATCGTCCTCGAGCATCCCGACGATCCGCATCACTTCCCGGCGCGCGGCGAGCTTGCGCTCGAGCTGCACGCCCGGCGGCAACCCGAGGCGGCCGACCAGGCCGTGGTGCAGGAACTGCTCGATCTGGCGCAGCCCGATCAGGCTCGTCACGTTCAGCGGTGCGCGCCGGAACGCGGCTTTCCGATCCGCGAGGATCGCCATCACTTTCGACAGCGTCTGCCGCCACGCGGCATCGGTCAGCGACGGCGGGATGCTTTCCTCGAGCATCTGGCGCAGCCAGCCTTCGTAATCGTCGGAAGTCAGCAGGAACGAGAACGGATCGAAATGCGCGAAGATCCGCTGCGAGCGGCTCTCGATCTGCCGCATGCGCTCGAAATAGCTGATCGCCGAATCGTGATACTCGACCTCGACGCCCATCAGGTTCGCGAGCGACACGCCGAACAGCGCGGCGAGCCGCTCGAGCGTATCGATCTTTACAATCTCGCCACGTTCGAGCTTGTAGACCGCCGCGCGCGAGATGTTCAGGCGCTCGGCGACATCCTCGCTGCGCAACTCGGCAGCCATCCGGTACGCGCGCAAGCGCTCGCCAATGCTGTCGAAGTCGAAGCGCGCGCCGCGCAGACGCGTTTTTCGGGAACCGGCGGTGGACATGAAGTACCTCTTGGTGGCGGGTGAAAAATCGACAGACACCGGGTTGCGCGACCGCGCCGTGCGGCCATCCTGCCGGAGGCATCGCGAAGATCGATGTTTGTCTATTTTTTTGTATCGGGTATTTTAACGTAGCCGACAACGGATGCTCGCACACCTGCGGCTTGCGCTCGTCTTGTGTGCGGTAACGGCCTGCGACCGGACCGTGTCCGTGCGCGTGCACATCGTCTAAATATTTGGACGAACGGCGAGCGCGCAGACGCTGTCGGCGATAGAGGCATCGCACCTTCCAGACATTCCCACGTGCCGGCCCATTGCGCCGGGAGGAGAAAAGCATGACGTTGCGCACCCCGTGCGCCCGATTTCGGGCAGGATTCCTGATGGCTGGCGCGGCAGGCGCCATTGGCATCGCGCCGCTCGCGCACGCGCAGTCGAGCGTGACGCTGTACGGCGTCGCCGACGCTTTCGTCGGTTCGGTGAAGCAACCCGGCGGGCGTACGGCGCTCGTGCAGTCGGGCGGCGGGATGACGACGTCGTTCTGGGGGCTCGGCGGCAGCGAGGATCTCGGCAACGGCAACAAGGCGTTCTTCGTGCTCGAAAGCTACTTTCAACCGCAAAGCGGCGCGTACGGCCGCTACGCCGGGGACAGCCTGTTTTCGCGCAATGCGTACGCGGGATTGCAGTCGCGGCTCGGCCAGCTTCGTCTTGGCCGGATCACGACGCCGCTGTATCTCGCGACGATCCAGTTCAACCCGCTGTTCAATTCGTACACGTTCTCGCCGATGATCTTCCACACGTTCAAGGGCGTGGGCGCCGAGGGCGTGGTCGGCGATTCGGCGTGGAACAACGCGCTCGCCTATACGAGCCCGACGTTCGGCGGATTCAATGCGGGGGGGCTGTATGCACTCGGCAATACGGCCGGCCGGAACGGCGCGAAGAAATGGAGCGTCAACGCGAACTACGCGCGCGGCGCGTTCGCGGCCGCCGTGGTCTTCCAGTACGTGAATTTCAGCGCGACGCCTGGCGATCTCGACGGCGCGCTCGCCGCGGCGCCGGGCCTGTCGAGCCAGCGCACGGTGCAGGTCGGCGCGTTGTACGACTGGCGTGTCGTGAAGCTGTTCGCGCAGTACATGAACGTCGCGAACCGCGCGCAGCGCGGCAACTTCCACGGCGATACGCTGCAGGCCGGCGTCAGCGTGCCGATCGGCGTGGGTTCGCTGCTGGCGAGCTACGCGTATACGCATTCGAGCGGGGCGCTCGCCGACGGCGCGCATCGCAGCACCGCCGCGCTCGGCTACGACTATCTGCTGTCGAAGCGCACCGACCTCTATTCGGCGATCAAGGTCGATCACGTCGGCGGGATGTCGACCGGGATCACGTACGGCGCGGGCCTGCGCACGCGTTTCTGACGCAGGCATCGCGATGCGAGGCTTCCCGGTTTACCCCGATACATCGGACGCTTGCATTCCGTTTTTGATGCGGGTAGTCTAAATATTTAGACGAGGAGGAAAGCATGAACCTTATGGACGCCACGCAGTGGCTGGCACAGGACATCGTCGGCTTTTCCGACATTCACCGGTTCGCGACACGCTGCCGGGACGCGGCGGCGCCGCACGGGCGGGAATCGGCAGCGCTGGTGCTGCTCGCACAGGCGGCCGCGACGTTCGCCGAACGGCAGGAGGGTGTGGCGGTCTGCACGGAGACCGTGCAGGCGTTTCTCGCCGAACTGCGCGAGCACGCGCGGCGGCTGAGCGATGCGAGCGGGTGCTCGGACGATGCGCTGCTCGCGGCGCTCAACGGCTTCGCCGCGCAGGTGTCGAAGGAACTGGTCGTCTGATGCGCGACGCCGGCGCGAATCCGCCCGGGCCACGCCCTTAAGCTGTGCGATGCCGACGATCGGGTTGTGGTCCGTCTGTCTAAAAAAAACGACAAACGACCGCGAGGCGGACCGCCGGCATCGATATCCCCTCCTCACGATACGGACAATCATGGAAGCGAACCTTCGATCCTCCGCGGCCGCGCCCGCCGGCGCACCGCCCGAGCGGGTGTCGCGCTACGCATGGAAAGTGCTGGCCGGCTCGGCCATCGGCTATGCGATGGACGGCTTCGACCTGCTGATCCTCGGCTTCATGCTGCCGGCAATTGCGGCGTCGCTGCACCTCGGCGCGCAGCAGGCGGGGGCGCTCGTCACGTGGACGCTGGTCGGCGCGGTCGCGGGCGGCGTGATTTTCGGCGCGCTCAGCGATCGCTACGGCCGCGTGCGCGTGCTGACCTGGACGATCCTGCTTTTCGCGGTGTTCACCGGGCTGTGCGCGTTCGCACAGGGCTTCTGGGATCTGCTCGCGTACCGGACCATCGCCGGCATCGGCCTCGGCGGCGAATTCGGCATCGGCATGGCGCTCGCGGCCGAAGCATGGCCTGCAGCCAAGCGCGCCCGCGTGTCGTCGTACGTGGCGCTCGGCTGGCAGAGCGGCGTGCTCGCGGCGTCGCTCCTGACGCCGCTGCTGCTGCAGAGCGTCGGCTGGCGCGGCATGTTCGCGATCGGCGTGCTGCCCGCGATCGTCGCCTGGGTGCTGCGCAACAAGCTGCACGAGCCGGAAGTGTTCGTCCGGAGCCCGCAACCGGCGCGCACGGGCGCGCGCTTCCGGCTGCTGTTCGCCGACGCGCGCACGACCCGCACGAGCATCGGCATCGTCGTGCTGTGCGCGGTGCAGAACTTCGGCTACTACGGGATCATGATCTGGATGCCGACGTTCCTGTCGAAGCAGCTCGGCTTCTCGCTGACGAAATCCGGATTGTGGACCGCCGTGACCGTGCTCGGGATGATGGCCGGCGTCTGGTTGTTCGGACACCTGGCCGACCGGATCGGCCGCAAGCCGACGTTCCTGCTGTACCAGCTCGGCGCGGTGGCGATGGTGTTCACGTATTCGCGGCTGACGGACCCGGCCACGATGCTGTGGGCCGGCGCGCTGATGGGTATGTTCGTGAACGGCATGGTCGGCGGCTACGGCACGCTGATGTCCGAAGCGTACCCGACCGCGGTGCGGGCGACCGCGCAGAACGTGCTGTGGAACGTCGGCCGTGCGATCGGCGGCCTCGGGCCGCTCGTCGTCGGCGCGCTCGCCGCGCGCTATTCGTTTCAGATCGCGATCGCGATGCTGGCCGCGCTGTACGTGCTCGACATGATCGTCACGGTCACGCTGATTCCGGAACTGAAGGACCGCGCGCTCGACTGACGCGCGTGCCTCCCGCCCAACCGTAACGAGGAGAGAACGATGGACGTGATCGACGGGGCGCGCGCCTGCGCGCAGCCGTGGGCGGCCACGGTCGCCACGCACGCGTGCGACGTGGTCGCCCATCGCGCGGTGAACCGGCGCTATCGCTATCTGCGCGTGCGCGCCGACGCGCCGCTCGAGAGTGTCACGCAGGCCGGCCAGTTCTATCAGCTCGTCTGCCCCGTCAGCGATCTGCACCGGCCATTCCTGCCGCGCCCGATGAGCGTGTACGGCGTCGGCCCCGGCGCCGGCGAAATCGAGTTCCTGTACAACGTGACCGGCGAAGGCACGCGTGCGCTCGCGCAGCTCGGCGTCGGCGCGCGGCTGTCGATCGTCGGGCCGCTCGGCCGCCCGTTCACGCTCGACGCCGGTGCGCGACGGCTGCTGCTCGTCGCGCGCGGCGTCGGTCTCGCGACGATGGCGCCGCTCGTGCAGCGCGCGGCGCGGGCGGGCATCGCGCTGACGGTCGTGATGTCGGCGCGCACGCCGGACGACCTGATGACCGCGGAATTCCTGCGCGGCGCGCCGGCCGACGTGCATGCGGTGTTCGACAGCGACGGCTCGTCGGCGGTCTCGAACGTGGACGCGCTGCTGCGCGCCGCGATCGCGCGCGATCGGCCGGACGCGGTCTACACGTGCGGCTCGCAACGGTTGCTCGCGCTGCTGCAGCGCGTGCTCGCCGGCCATCCGTCGATGCGCGGCGAGGTCGCGCTCGAGCAGCGGATGGCATGCGGGATGGGCGTCTGCCTGTCGTGCGTGCGGATGTTCGACGACGGCGCGACCCGCGCATTCCGGCGCGTGTGCCGCGAGGGCCCGGTGTTCGCGATTCGCGACGTGGTGACGGAGGTGGAGGTGGAAGTTGGCTGACCTGAGCGTACGCGTGGGCGAACTGCGCCTGCGCAATCCCGTGATGCCGGCATCCGGCTGTTTCGCGATCGAGTATCGCGATGCGCTCGACCTGAGCGGGCTCGGCGCGCTCGTGATCAAGAGCGTGTCGCCCGTCAGCCGCCCGGGCAACCCGACGCCGCGTGTCGCCGACGCGGGTGACGGCATGCTGAATTCGATCGGCATTCCGAGCCGCGGCATCGACGACTATCTCGAACACGTGCTGCCCGCGTACACGGGCCACGGCACGCCGGTCGTCGCGTCGGTGTCCGCCGATACGGCGGACGCGTTCGCGCGCGCGTGCGAGGCGCTGTCGCGGCCGGACGTCGCGGCGATCGAGGCGAACATCTCGTGCCCGAATCTCGAGGCGGACGGCATGGCGTTCGGGATGGACGCGGGCATGACCCGGCAGGTCGTCGACGCGATCCGCACGCGCACCGGGCATCCGCTGTGGGTGAAGCTGACGCCGAACGCGGGCAACATCGCGAAGATCGCGCAAGCGGCGCAGGACGCGGGCGCCGATGCGATCGTGATGGGCAACACGGTGCTCGGCATGTCGATCGACGTGCGCACGCGCCGGCCGTCGCTCGGCAACGTGATGGGCGGCCTGTCCGGGCCGTCGATCAAGCCGATCGCGCTGCGGCTCGTCCACCAGTGCTACCGCGCCGTGTCGATTCCGGTGATCGGCTGCGGCGGCATCCGGAGCGCCGCCGACGCCATCGAGTTCCTGCTCGCCGGCGCGAGCGCGGTGCAGGTGGGCACTGCGTCGTTCCGCGATCCGGGCGTGATGCGCACGATCATCGACGGGCTCGAGCAGTTTTGCGCGGACGAGGGCATCGGCGCGATCGCGTCGCTGACCGGGCAGGTCAGGCTCGACGCGGAGCTGAGCGAGCGCTGGCAGCGCTTTTGCGCGGCGCCGGCGCGCGCGCTCGGCACGACGGCGGGGGCGTGATGAACGCGCATACCGACAGGCCGGACGCGCCGGCGGACATCGAAGTGCATGACGCGGCGGCGCTGCCGCATGTGGAACTGACGGCGCTCGCCGAGCAGTGGTTCGACGAGATCCGCGTGCTGTCGGCCGACGGCGTGGGCGTCACGCGCGAGAGCTACGGCGACAGCGAAACGGCGGCCGCGCAGCGGCTGGCGGCGCACGCCGAACGCGAGGGCATCGCGGTGCGCGCCGACCGCGCGGCCAACCTAGTCTTCAGCCTGCCCGACGCGGACCCGCATGCGCGTGCGATCTGGGTCGGCTCGCATCTCGACTCGGTGCCGCATGGCGGCAACTACGACGGGCTCGCGGGCATCGTCGCGGGGCTGCTGTGCCTCGTCGCGCAACGGCGCAGCGGCCTCGCGTCGCCGCACCCGTTGAACGTGATCGCGCTGCGCGGCGAAGAGAGCGCCTGGTTCGGCAAGGCCTACATGGGATCGAGCGCACTGTTCGGCCGGCTGACGCCGGACGATCTCGCGATGAAGCATCGCAGCACCGGCCGCCCGCTGGCCGACTGCATGGCGGCGGCGGGCGTCGACATCGACGCGGTGCGCTCGCGCAAGCCGCTGTTCGACGTGCGGCGCGCGCATGCGTATCTGGAGCTCCACATCGAGCAGGGGCCCGTGATGGTCGCGCGCGGGCTGCCGGTCGCGGTCGTGTCCGGCATTCGCGGCAACGTGCGGCACAACTCCATCAGCTGCATCGGCGAGGCCGGCCACTCCGGCGCGGTGCCGCGCGACCTGCGGCACGACGCGATCTTCGCGGTCGCCGAGCTGATCACGCGGCTCGACGAACACTGGCGCCGGCTGCTCGAACGCAACATCGATCTCGTCGTGACGACCGGCATCGTGTCGACCGACCAGGACGAGCATTCGATTTCGCGGATTCCCGGCCAGGTGCATTTCAGCTTCGAGGCGCGCAGCGAGAGCACGGAGACGCTCGACGTCTTCCATGAGCTGCTGATCGCCGAATGCAATTCGATCGCGCGCGAGCGTGGCGTGCGATTCGATTTCGACCGGCGGTTGGCGAGCGCGCCGGCGCGGATGGATGCCACCCTGCGCGCCGCGCTTGCCGACGCGTGCACGCGGCTCGACGTGCCGTATGCGACGCTGCCGAGCGGCGCGGGCCACGACGCGGCGCTGTTCGCGAACGCGGGCGTGCCAAGCGGGATGCTGTTCGTGCGCAACGATCACGGGTCGCACAACCCGCACGAGGCGATGTCGATCGATGATTTCATGCAGGGCGTGCGCGTGCTCGCCGACACGATTGCGCGGCTGTGACCGGCGACACGGGAAGCGATGGCGGCCGACGCGCCGTGGATCCGGAAGGCGTGCGGTTCACGCCGACGGAACGTGTGCGCCCGCGCCGCCTTCCGCGCGGTTCACCTGCGCGAGCACGAATGCATAGACGTCATCGAGCGCCGACACGATGCGCGTGCCGGCCGCGACGCCATCGAACGCGCTCGCGGGCCCGGTGCAGATCAACGGCTTCGCGAAGCGCGTCGCGAGGCGGATCTCGTCGAGCGTGCCCTTGCTCCCCGGCAGCGCGACGACGACGTCGCTCGTCAGCACGTTCACGTAGTTGCGGCTCAATGCGTCGTCCGGCGCGTCCGCTTCCTTGCGCGGCAGTGGCGTGACGATAGGCAGGTCGATGAACGGATTCGGATAGCCGGCGATCGGCACGAAGCCGAACAGCGGGTGCGCTTCGCTCGGCACGATGCCGATCGAGCGGCCGCGGCGCCCCGGCGTCGTCGCATAGGCGCGCGCGATCGACAGCATCACGCCGCGGCCGGCGCCGGTCAGCAGGTCGAATCCTTGTGCGGCGATCCACGTTCCGAGCGGCGTCGCCAATTCCGGCCATTCGTTCTTGCCCGAGCCCATCACGCCAATGATCGCCATCTTGTCCTCCTGGTTGGCCGACGCGCGGCGCGTCGATCTCAGCGATCGCGCGTGCCGGTCGTCTTTTTAATTATACACATCGGCCGATTTATGGCGATGCGACGGCGATGACGGGCTGAAAATTGTGGTTTTTCCCGCCTTGCATTTTTCCTTCACTTTATTTAGTCTAAAAAAATAGATTTATCGACGGACGTATCGCGACTCGAGGGTTCGCCGGTACGCAGACGTCTCCGGGGCGATACAGCCCGCTACAACCTGAGAGAGAGGTGTATTCATGCTTGACCACGCCACCAACGAATTGCTGACCCGCGTGGGGCCCGGCACGCCGTGCGGCGAGTTGCTGCGTCGCTACTGGCATCCGGTCGGTTATTCGTCGGAGCTGGCCGAAGCCGGCCAGACGAAACGCGTGCGGATTCTCGGCGAGGATCTGGTGCTCGCGCGCACCGGCAACGGCGGCGTGCTGCTCGTGCAGGAGCGTTGCCCGCATCGCGGTGCATCGCTGCTGTACGGCTTCGTCGAGGAAACCACGATCCGCTGCGCGTATCACGGCTGGCAGTACAACGCGGCCGGCGAATGCGTGGAGCGGCCGTTCGAATCGGCGAAGGCGAGCCGTGTCTGCAAGAAGCTGATCGACAGCTATGCGACGCACGAATGCGGCGGGCTGATCTTCGCTTACATGGGGCCGGCGGAGCAGAAGCCCGCGTTTCCGAACTGGGACATCCTCGTGCGCAACGACGGCGTCCGCCATTTCGAGGTGCAGGACGATCTCGCGTGCAACTGGTTCCAGGTGCAGGAAAACGCTGTCGACGTCACGCACACCTTCTATACGCACTCGAAATACTTCGAGCATCTCGGCATGCGCGACGCGTCCGGGTTCGGCAAGCCGTTCAAGCGGTTCGGCTTCCAGCGCTTCGACTGGGGCATCGTGAAGAGCTGGGAATACGAAGGCGAGGGCCGTGGCTGGGGCAACCTGATGGTGTTCCCGAACATGCTGCGGATCATGACCGAGATGCACTGGCGCGTGCCGGTCGACGATACGACGACGCGGATCGTCTGGGTGTCGTTCACGCCGAACTCGGACGGCGCGCAGCCGCCCGCGGACGAGGCGCCGAAGATCGTCCGGCAGCCGGCGCGCACCGACGCGGCGGGCCGCTACCTGATGGACACGTTCATGAGCCAGGATGCGATGGCGGTCGAGACGCAGGGCCCGATCTTCGATCGTTCGCGCGAGAACCTCGGCGCGTCCGATCGCGGGATCGTGATGTTCCGCCAGATGCTGCAGGAGCAGATCGATGCGGTCGCGCGCGGCGAGCGGCCGGTCGCGAACGTGTACGGCGGCGCGCCGGACGTGACCGACCTGCGCGCATGGATGGGCGGCTATCTGCCGATGAGCTGCGCGCCGGACCCGACGTTCCGCCAGCAGCGCGAATTCGGCGACATCTTCGACGAGTCGCACGTCGAATACGAGATCCCGGCGAACTCGCCGGTGATGCGCGCTTGAGCGGCGGTACGCTCGGCGGGCCGGGCCGCGGCGCCGGCATGCTGACGGGCGGCCGCGTCACGGCCGCGCTGCTCGCGGTGGGGCTCGCGAGCATCGCCGCGCTCGGCGCGCGCGGCACGCTGTCGGCCGGCGACGCACGCATCGTCGCGATTGTGTTCACCTGCATCGTGCTGTGGGCGACGGGCGCGGTCGCGAGCCTGTGGGTGTCGCTGCTGTTTTTCTTCCTCGCGGCGACCTGCACGCCGGTGCCCACCGCCGAGATCTTCTCCGGCTTCGGGTCGAGCGCGTTCTGGCTCGTGTTCAGCGGCGCGGCGATCGGCTTCGCGCTGAAGGAGAGCGGCCTGAGCGAACGGATCGGCATCGCGCTCGCGCGCCGGATCGGCGGCTCGTATCTGAAGGCGCTGCTCGCATTCGCGATCCTGAGCTTCCTGCTGTCGCTCGTGATGCCGTCGACGTTCGGGCGGATCGCGATCCTGGTTCCGATCGCGATCGGCTACTGCGACGTCGTGAAGCTCGGCGTGCACGCGAACGGGCGGCGCGGGATCCTGCTGCTCGTGATCGTCGGCTCGTACGAGCTGGCTGCCGCGGTGCTGCCCGCGAACCTGCCGAACGTGATCATGGCGGGGATTCTCGAGCAGTCGCACGGGATGCATCTGCGCTTCTCCGAGTATCTGCTGCTGTTCTTTCCGGCCGGCGTGATCGTGCGTGGCGCGGTGCTGGTGCTCGCGTCCTGGTGGCTGTTCGCGGATACGGTCGGCGAAGTCGAGATACCGGCGGCGCGCGTCGCGCTCGGCCGCCGCGAATGGCACGCGATCGTGCTGCTGGCGATCACGCTCGTGCTCTGGTTCACCGACGCCGTGCATCGCATCGCGCCCGGCTGGGTCGGGCTCGGCTTCGCGCTCGTCTACTTCGGCACGTCGCCGCCCGCGCAGCTCGAGCGCTTCACCGCGACGCTGAAGATGGACCTGCTGTGGTTCATCGCGGCGATCATCGGGCTGACCGCGCTCGTCAACCATCTCGACATGCGCGTGCCGGACACGCTCGCGCTCGACGCGCTGCGCGACAGCCCGATGCTCATGTACTTCGCGCTGACCGCGCTGTCGATCGTCGTTTGCTTCGCGGTCACGTCGAATGCGGAACCGGCGCTATACGTGCCGATCGTGTCGCGCCTGCTCGCGCAGGGGCTGCACCTGAAGGCCGGCCTGCTCGCGCAGGTGATGGGCTATGCGACCACGGTCCTGCCGTACCAGTCGCCGCCGATCGTGTTCGGCAACGCGCTCGCGCAGCTGGACCGGGGTGCGGTGCTCCGGTACTGCATCGCGACGGCGCTGCTGGGCGTGGTGTTCGTGATCCCGGTCAATGCGTTGTGGTGGCGGCTGATCGGGCTGCTGTGAGTTTTCCTGAACGGTGAATCCAATGATCGAAAACGATCTGCTTGCCGCGCGCGTGATTGCGCGCGAGCGCGTCGCGTGCGACGTGATTTCGCTGAGGCTCGTCAGCGACGCGCCGGGGCTCGCCCTGCCGGCGTTCGAAGCCGGCGCGCATATCGACCTGCATCTGCGCGACGGGCTCACGCGCAAGTATTCGCTGTGCAACGATCCGGTCGAGCGCGGCGTGTACGAGATCGCGATCAAGCGCGAGCCGGCGTCGAGCGGCGGCTCCGCGCACGTGCACGATGCGATCCGCGTAGGCGACGTGCTGCGGATCGGCGCGCCGCTGAACTACTTCCCGCTCGCGCCAGACGACAGCCCGGCCGTGCTGCTCGCCGCCGGGATCGGCGTGACGCCGTTGCTCGCGATGGCGCATAGCCTGGTGCGCGCGGGGCGGCCGCTCGCGTTCCACTACTTCGTGCGTTCGGCCGACGCGGCCGCGTACGGGGCGACGCTCGCGTCGCGGCTCGCGGACGTCGCGACGGTGCACACGGGGCTGACGCCCGACGCGACCCGCGACGCGATCACGACGATCGTCGGCGCGATGGATTCGCGCTCGCATCTGTATTTCTGCGGACCGGCGCCGTTCATGGCGGCCGTCGACGCGATCGCGCGCCCGGCGCTCGGCGATGCGCGGCTTCATCACGAGTATTTTTCCGCGCCAGCCGCGGAGCCTGCCGACGGCGAGGCCGACGCGTTCCGGATCGAGCTCGCGCGCTCGCAGCGCGCGCTGCTCGTGCCGCCGGGGCAGTCGATCACCGATGTGCTGTACGAGCACGGCATCGCGGTCGCCACGTCGTGCGAGGCGGGCGTGTGCGGCGCATGCCGGACGACCGTGCTCGAGGGCACGCCCGATCATCGGGACGCGTTCCTGAGTGCGGCGGAAAAGGCCCGCAACGATTGCATGATGCCGTGCGTGTCGCGATGCCGCGGCGAACGGCTGGTGCTGGATCTCTGAGCCCTCACGGGGGGCCGAGTGAGGCCGGTCGGGAAAAATGGAAGCCGACGTTTCGTAAATTCGAGAAACGGGGGCATGGATGAATCGAGCTATCACGACGGCACGAGTGCCGGCTCAAGCTTTGATGCCGCACAACGCGTGGTCGAAGCTGCCAGCCCCGTAACGATGTCGCGAGAGAGTTGACACCGAGCTTCGCGACGCCGCGCTCGGTGCGACTTGAATGCGCAGCAAGCAACTCGATGATTCTTCGTGAATCTCCCTCTGGCGGTTAGCGCCGCTGGGCGACGGCACATTTATCCTTCGCAAACCGTGACACGTTTATTTTTGTCTACGGCTGGCGACACCTGAAAAACTCATTTTGTTAAGACCTCCTGGCCCGGCCTCGCGTCGCTGGCAGGAGCAGGAGCCGTTAGCGGAACGCCCGCATCTGCCCCGTCATCATCTGCAGCATCTTGTTGGCGGCCACCGAGAGCTTGCGGCCCACGCGCGTGACCATGTGCGCCTCGGCGTTCTCGAGGATCGGATGCGCGATTTCGATCGCGAACAGCTCCTTGGCCTGCAGTTCGGCCGCCACCGCGAAAGCCGGCATCACCGCAATGCCGAGCCCCGATCTCACGAACTCCTTCAGGATCGCGAAGGAATTGGTGGTGACGATCGGCGCGAGCCGTACGCGCTCGGCGTATTCCACGGCCTCCATCATCTGCCGCGTGCCGTAGGACGGGTGGGTGGCCGCGAGCGGGTAGGTGGCGAGCTGCTGCACCGTCAGCACCTTGTGGCTGCGGCGCGGGAAGTCGGGGCCGACGATTGCCATCATCGGCTGCCGCTTCGACGCGCGCGACACCAGCTTGGGTTCGGCGGGCGGGTTGTAGACCAGGCCGATCTCGCCCTCGTCGTTCGAGATTTTGCGGATCACGTCGTTGGTGCTGCCCACGTCGAGGTTGACACGGATCCCGGGGAACTGCCGGCAGAACTGCTGCATCGGCCCGGCCAGCAGATCCGAGACGAAGCCCTCGCCGAGCACCAGGCTGACCTGGCCGGTCTTGAGCCCGCGCAGCTCCTGCAGGCGCGAGATCAGGTCGTCGCGATGCGCGAGCTGCTCGCGGAAATACTCGATCACGCAGCGTCCAGCGTCGGTGGGCGTCACGCCGCGCGCGTGGCGCTCCACCAGGGTGGCGTCGAGCTCCTTCTCCAGCAGCCCGATCTGGCGGCTCACGGCCGAGGGCGCCACGTCGAGCCAGTCGGCCGCGGCGCGGATCGTGCCGCAGCGCACGGCCTCGTAGAAATAGACGATCCGGCTGTCGGTAAGGGTGTCGCTCATGATCCCGGTGTTCTAAAAAAGAGAACAATCTCAATATTGGCGTTGATTGATTATACGGATCGCCGGACCGAACATCGTAGCCATGCAAGGCGGGCGCAAGCTGGCGCGCCGGCCTCGAGCCAACAGCTATCAGGAGTCGTCGGATGAAAACGGTGGGCGTGATCGGTCTGGGCAACATGGGGCGCGGCATGGCGGGTTCGCTGCGGCGCGGCGACTACACGGTGCTTGGTTACGACGCAGCGCCCGGCGTGGCACTCGCGCTGGCCGAGCAGGCGGTGCTGTCGGCGCGCGATTCGGTGGCCGAGATCGCACGCGACGCCGACGTGCTGCTGCTGTCGTTGCCGACTTCGGCGGTGGTCGAGGCGGTGGTGCTGGGCGCGGGCGGCGTGCTCGAGAACGCGAAGCCGGGCAGCATCGTGATCGACACCACCACGGCCGATCCGGACAGCACGCGGCGCGTGGCGGCGGCCCTGGCCGAGCGCGGCATCGGCTTCGTCGACGGCCCGGTGAGCGGTGGCCCGAAGGGCGCGGCCACCGCCACCATGACCATGGTGCTGGGCGGCTCGGACAGCGATATCGCGGCCATCGAGCCGATCCTCGCGGTGATCAGCGCCAAGCGCGTGCATGTGGGCCCGGTGGGCGCCGGCCACGTCACCAAGCTGCTCAACAACTTGCTGACCGGCGTGCACCTGCTGGCCGCCAGCGAGGCGGTGCGCACCGCGCGCGCGGCCGGCGTCGATCCGGAAAAGCTGGTCGAGGCGCTCAATGGCGGCTCCGGCCGCAACAGCGCGACGCTGACCAACTACCCGACCTGGATCTTCAACGGCAAGTTCGATTCCGGTTTCACCATGAAGCTGATGCGCAAGGACGTGCGGCTCGCGCTGGGCCTGCTGGACCAATTCGACAGCGTCGCACCGGTGGCGCGCGAGGCGGCGCGCGTGTGGGCCGCCAGCGCGGTATCCGTCGCCGACGGCGAGGACTTCAACCGCATCGTCGACTTTCTCGACCCTGCCTGAGGCCAGGCAGCCCGCGCCACGATCCCGCTCGACCCACTGATACGGAAACCTGACATGACCCAGCACGCAGACCAGTTGCTCGCCGCCTTCGCGCATTTCTTCCCCGGCGCCGCCACGATCGGTTCGTATATCGACGGCGAGCTTGTCGCCGGCCAGGGCGACACGATCCAGCTTTACGACGCGGCGACGGGCGAGGCCACGCTCGCCTATCGCGACGCCGGCGCAGCAGTGATCGACCATGCCGCCGAAAGCGCACGCCGCGCGCAGCGCGAATGGTGGGCGCTCACGCATGCCGCGCGCGGCCGCGTGATGCAGGAGGTGGCGCGCGCGATCCGCGCCGAGGCCGAGGCGATCGCGCGGCTTGAGGCACTGGGCTCGGGCAAGCCGATCCGCGACTGCCGGGGCGAGGTGGGCAAGGTCGCCGAGATGTTCGAGTACTACGCGGGCTGGACCGACAAGTTCTACGGCAGCGTGATCCCGGTGCCGACCTCGCACCTCAACTACACGCGCCGCGAGCCGGCCGGCGTGGTGCTGCAGATCACACCCTGGAACGCGCCGGTGTTCACCTGCGGCTGGCAGGTGGCGCCCGCGGTGGCGATGGGCAACGGCGTGCTGCTCAAGCCCTCGGAGCTGACGCCCTTCACCTCGCTGGCGGTCGCCCGACTCGGCGAGCGGGCCGGATTGCCGCGCGGCCTGGTCAACGTGCTGGCCGGCTTCGGTCACACCGCCGGGCAGGCCGCGATCGCGCATCGCGTGGTGAGCAAGGTGGTATTCGTCGGCTCGCCGGCCACCGGCGCGCGCATTGCCGAGGCCGCCGCGCGCCGCGTGCTGCCCTGCGTGCTGGAGCTGGGCGGCAAGTCGGCCAATATCGTGTTCGCCGACGCCGACCTCAAGCGCGCCGCGCTGACCGCCCAGGCGGCGATCTTCGCCGGCGCGGGCCAGAGCTGCGTGGCCGGCTCGCGTCTGCTGGTGCAGCGTGCCGTCTACGACGAATTCGTCGCGATGGTGGTTGCCGGGGCGAAGAAGATCCGTGTCGGTGCGCCGCTCGACGATGCGACCGAGGTGGGCCCGATCAACAATCGCAAGCAGTACGACCACGTGATGTCGATGATCGCGCGCGGCGTGGCGGCTGGCGCTACGCTCGCCTGCGGCTCGGCCGAGCGCGTCGGGGAGGGCCGCGGCGGCTACTTCGTGGCGCCCACCGTGCTGGCCGGCGTGTCGAACGCGATGGAGGTGGCGCGCACCGAGATCTTCGGGCCGGTGGTGGCCGCCATCCCGTTCGACACCGAGGAGGAGGCGATCGCGATCGCCAACGACACCGACTTTGGCCTGGCCGGCGCGGCCTGGACCACCGACGTGGCGCGCGCGCATCGCGTGGCCGCGCAGGTGAATGCCGGCACCTTCTGGGTCAACGGCTACAAGACCATCAACGTGGCTTCCCCGTTCGGCGGCTACGGCATGAGCGGCTACGGCCGCTCGAGCGGGGTCGAGGCGCTGTACGAATACACGCAGACCAAGAGCGTGTGGGTCGAGACGGCCGAAGCGCCGCCCACCGCGTTCGGTTATCTGTAACCACCGGCCCGCATTCGACGGCAGCCGGGCTTCAAGGGGAGATTCGTCATGGAACACGCACTGGGTATCGAGCGCCGCGAGCTGGGCGGCGCGGCCACCGCCAAGGTCCTGCTTTATGCGGCCGGCATCCTGCTGGTCGCCGAATGGATCGGCTCGTTCACGTTCAAGCTCGGGCCGGGCAAGGTCGTGCTGCTGCCGATGATCTGGGCGCTGCTGCTCGGCGCGGCGGTGGGGCTGGCCAGCGCGCGCTGGAACAGCAGCGCGCGCCTGAGCGTGCCCGACCAGTTCTTCGCGGCCGCGATCCTGCAGCCCGCGCTGCTACTGTTCGTCTCCAAGCTCGGGCTGATGGTGGGCAGCGCGCTGCCCAAGCTGGCGTCGGCGGGCTGGGCGCTGGCCTTCCAGGAATTCGGCCACTTCGTCGGCACCATCCTGCTCGGCCTGCCGCTCGCGTTGCTGCTCGGCATCAAGCGCGAGGCGATCGGCGCGACCTTCTCGGTGGGCCGCGAGCCGAGCCTGGCGATCATCGGCGAGAAGTACGGCATGGATTCGGCCGAGGGCCGCGGCGTGCTGGCCGAGTACCTGACCGGCACCGTGTTCGGTGCGGTGTTCATCGCCGTGTTCGCGGGTTTCGTGAGCAGCCTCGGCATCTTCGATCCGCTCGCGCTGGCGATGGGCTCGGGCGTCGGCTCGGGCAGCATGATGGCGGCCGCCTCGGGCGCGATCGCCGCGCAGCAGGACCCGGAGACGGCGAAATCGGTGCTCGCGTTCGCCGCGGCCAGCAACCTGATCACCACCACCATCGGTACCTACTTCACGCTGTTCATCTCGCTGCCGCTCGCGGTCTGGGGCTATCGCGTGCTGGAGCCGCTGATCGGCCGCACCACCAAGGCATCGGCGCAGCCCGAGGCGGCCAGCCCGTCGCTGGGCGACGTGCGGACCGAGGCGCCGGCGCTCGGCTACGGCGGCAAGCTGCTGGCCTGGATCGTGACGGCCGCGATGGCGCTGGTGTGCGACTGGATCGCCCACGGCACCACACCGCTGGCGGGACTGCCGGGAATCGCGATCATGGTATGCGCGACGATCGTCGGCGATGCGCTGGCGCGCGTGACGGGGCGGCGGATTCCGGCGGTCTGCTGGGTATCGGTGGTGGCGATGTTCCTGACCTCGCCGTGGTGCCCATGGGCTTCGCAGATCGCCGCGCTCAGCTCGCACAACGATTTCCTCGGGGTGACCACGCCGATGCTGGTGTTCGCGGGGCTGTCGATCGCCAAGGACATTCCGGCCTTCCGCCGGCTCGGCTGGCGCATCGTGCTGGTGTCCTTCGTGGCCAATGCCGGTACCTTCATCGGCGCGACCCTGGTGGCGCAGCTGTTCCATATCTGATGCCTCGCGGCACGGCGGCGGGCGGCATGGGCTGGCCCGCCGCCGCGCCGCGACGACCGACAAAAGCGCTTTCATCCGCATGAAACTGATCGATTCCATCGTCGCGCACGCCGACGAACTGACGGCGCTACGCCGCGATATCCATGCCCATCCCGAGGTGGGCTACGACGTGTTCCGCACCGCCGAACTCGTCGCCGAGCGGCTCGAGCAATGGGGTTATGCCGTCACGCGCGGCGTCGGCCGCACCGGCGTGGTCGGCACCTTGAAGCGCGGCGGCAGCGCGCGTGCGATCGGCCTGCGCGCCGACATGGATGCGCTGCCCGTGCAGGAGGCCAACACCTTCGCGCATCGTTCGACGGTGCCCGGCGCGATGCATGCGTGCGGCCACGACGGGCACACCGCCATGCTGCTGGGAGCCGCGCGCCATCTGGCGCGGCATGGCGAGTTCGACGGCACCGTGCAGCTGTTCTTCCAGCCGGCCGAGGAGTCGGGCGGCGGCGCGCGCGCGATGATCGAGGACGGCCTGTTCGAGCGTTTCCCGGTGGATGCCGTGTTCGGGCTGCACAACTGGCCCGGCATCGCGGCCGGCGATTTCGCGGTGCGGCCGGGGCCGCTGATGGCCTCGACCAGCCTGTTCCGGATCAACTTGCGCGGTGCCGGCTGCCACGCGGCCATGCCGCACCTGGGCCGCGATCCGGTGTTCGCGGCGGGGCAGGTGCTGAGCGCTCTGCAGGGGATCGTCACGCGCAACCGAAATCCGATCGACGGCGCGGTGCTGTCGGTCACGCAGGTGCATGCGGGCGAGGCGATGAACGTGGTGCCGACCGATGCGTGGCTCGGCGGCACCGTGCGGACTTTCTCCGATGCGACGCTCGACCTGATCGAGACGCGCATGCGTGCCGTGGTGGCCGCGACGGCCATGGCCTTCGATTGCGAGAGCGAGGTGGATTTCCAGCGCCAGTATCCGGCTACCGTGAACGACGCCGAGCAGACCGCGGTGGCGGTGGCGGTGATGCGCGAGCTGGTGGGCGACGCGCATGTGAACGCCGCCGTCGATCCGACCATGGCGGCGGAGGATTTCTCGTTCATGCTGCGCGAGAAGCCGGGTTGTTATGCGTTTCTCGGGAACGGGGTGGGCGATCATCGCGTGCATGGGCATGGCGGCGGGCCTTGCCTGCTGCATAACGCCAGTTACGACTTCAACGATGCGTTGCTGCCGGTGGGGGCGAGCTATTTCGTGAAGTTGGTGGAGCGGGTTTTGGGGCGGTAGGGAGGCGGTGCTGAATTTTCGGGACTAGCGAGCGCCGCCGGGGTGATCTCGGTATCGGCGGCGCTCGTGGGTTAAGTGCTTTCAGTCGCTTGCCGGGAAGCGGTATGGGCAGGGCAAGACTCGGGGGAAGTGGAGACTAGAGACGGACGAATTCGTCGTCGTACTAATCGGATGGCACGACGATCAACTGCGCGCTGCGCCGGCGGTCGTTGCCAAGGCGCTCGGGACAGGCAAACTGGCTAGGCCAACCGCCGCTCACACAACTAAAGTTGTGGCCATGTTTCAACTAGAATTGTGTCGATCTCCAGCGACTCCACCGTTCCCCACGTTGGCCGACGGGTATCGTCGCCGGGGCCGATGAACCGCGCCCGCTCGTGGGCAGAGCGTCTTGGCTGCCCGAGGTGAGAGCGGGTCGCGAGTGCGCTTGCAAGGCCCTCAGTGCCCGTTGCCCAATCCAAGGAGTCGCACATGGAGATTCGTCCCGCCACTGTCAACGACCTGGCGTCGATTGAAGCCCTGCTGCATCGATGTGGTCTGCCCGTCGTCGGTGTGAGCGATCATTTGCAGGATTTTGTGGTTGCGATGGAAGGTTCGACGATGTGCGGATGCGGCGGCATTGAGCGCTACGGGGACGCTGCGCTTTTGCGGTCCATTGCGGTGGCGGAACATGCCCGCGATTTTGGTTTGGGGCAGCGTATCGTGTCGCGGTTAGTCGCCACGTGTCGCTCGATACAAATCCGGTCGCTGGTGCTCCTCACCACGACTGCAGAGCACTATTTCACCCGTCACGGTTTCATACGCGTCGCGCGTGACCAAGTACCGCCCCTGGTGTTGGCGTCTAGCCAATTCCAAGGCGTATGTCCCGGGTCGGCCGTTTCGATGGTGCGAGTTCTGTAGGCGCTGGGACAAGCACCTCAACCTGTGCCAAGTGATCGAGAGGCGTCGTT
Source organism: Burkholderia puraquae (assembly GCF_002099195.1). GTDB lineage: Bacteria > Pseudomonadota > Gammaproteobacteria > Burkholderiales > Burkholderiaceae > Burkholderia > Burkholderia puraquae. The sequence goes on from NZ_NBYX01000034.1 coordinate 46,652, forward strand.
GGCACCCGCAAGTAACCGGGGCCGGGTAACGCGTGAATTGCTCCAACGCCACGGATTGCAAAACCGCGCTGGTCCCCGGATCGCCAGTTCGACGATGATTCGCGCAAGCGTAGATATCGAACGAACCGACTGTGTAGTGATAAAACAAGTATCTCGCCGGCCTCGGCTGGTGGCAGCCTGGCTAACCCGCCGTCGGGCAATGGCGGCATCACTTTCATGGACGCCGCGCAACACGCTCGCCTTGCCGTTGAACCGCGAGCGGTAGCCAGATTGGACGTTACGCAAGATTGTTCCGGCAATGCAAATCCCGGAGCCGGACGCGATTGCCGTAGAGCAAAGTAATTCCGTCACTCCAGAATCCTCGTGGATCAAGGCTTCCGGCCCGCGAGTTGGCGACTTTATTGACGGTCCCCTCGAATCAATGTCGCCGACTCGCCTACGTCCGCATCAAACGGGTTGACCGTCGAGGCGGCGGTTTCAGTGGCGTCAGCGCGTCAGGTTGGCCACCGCCACGACGGATCGGATAGGTGTTCCGCAAAGTAATCGGACAGCGCAGCCACCTTGGCGGGACGGGCGCGCGCTGACGGTGTGACGAAGTAAAGGCCGCCCTTCGTCAACGACCAGTCGGTAAGGAGCGCTTCGAGGCGGCCATCGGCCAGATATTCGCCGGCGATGAATTCGGGCAGCTCGGCAATCGCGAGACCATCGAGCAGCGTGGGCAGCAGCGCATCGGCATTCGTCACACGCAGTGGTCCGGTCGGCATGACCGGTTCCTCCTCACCCGCTCCGTTTGTGAAGCGCCACACATCGCCGCGTGCACGATACGCATATGAAAGGCACGACCGATCCGCCAGTTCGCGCGGATGCGCGGGCCGTCCTTCGCGCTTCAGATACGCCGGCGACGCCACCACGAATTGAGTGACCGAGCACAGCCGTCGCGCGACGAGCGACGAATCCGGCAGCGCGGCGATGCGCAGCGCGGCGTCAAAACCGTCGGCGACCAGATCGACCGACGCATCGGAAAGATGCAAGTCGATCGACACCTCGGGGTACGCGCGAAAGAAGCCGGGTAACAGCGGGGCAACCCAACGCAGCCCGAACGACATCGGCACGGCGAGACGCACCAGTCCGCGCGGCTGCAACGACATCTCGCGCGCGGCACATTCCACCTCCTCGGCCCGGCGATAGATCTCTCCGGCTGCCTCGCAAATGGTCCGGCCGAATTCGGTCAGCGAGAGCTGGCGCGACGTGCGATTGAAAAGTCGCGCACCCAGCCGGTCTTCCAGGCGGGCGACGCCGCGAGAGACTGTTGCGACGGACACCCCCATCGCACGCGCCGCCGCCGCGAACGATCCTTCCTCGGCGACCTTCGCGAACATCGCGAGTCCTTCGAAATCAGGCAGCTTTGCCATTGCCCCTCATCTTTTCATTTATGCAATGTTGGATTGCAATCAATTCTATTTCGAAATGATCTGGGCGTCGATATTCTCCTCACATCGCAACACGGAACACGCAACACGCAACACCGAACGCAGTCACCCACTTATCGAACGGAAGGAGAAGCAAAATGGCACGCAAACTCGACAGCAAGATCGCACTCGTTACCGGCGCAACCAGCGGCATCGGCCTTGCCACCGCCCAACGCTTCGCGGCAGAAGGCGCGCACGTCTATCTCACCGGTCGCCGTCAGGCTGAACTCGATTCCGCCGTGAAGGGCATCCAGGAAGCTGGCGGCAGCGCGACCGGCGTACGCGTCGATTCCACGAAGCTCGGTGAACTCGACGCGTTGTATGCACAGATCAAGGAAGAACAGGGTCGGCTCGACGTGCTGTTCGCGAACGCCGGTGGCGGTTCGATGCTGCCGCTTGGCGGCATCACCGAAGCACACTACGACGACACATTCGACCGCAACGTGAAGGGCGTGCTGTTCACGGTGCAAAAAGCGTTGCCGCTGCTCGCTGAAGGTGCATCGGTGATCCTCGCCGGATCGACGGCAGGCAGCGCCGGCACGGCCTCCTTCAGCGTGTATTCGGCTTCGAAGGCCGCGGTGCGCGCATTCGCACGCAGCTGGATTCTCGATCTGAAGGACCGCCGCATCCGCGTGAACACGATCAGCCCCGGGGCAACCCGCACGCCCGGCCTGCTCGACCTCGCCGGTGACGATGCCGCGCAGCGTCAGGGCCTTGCCGACTACCTGGCTGCCCAGATCCCGATGGGGCGCCTCGGTGAGCCCGGCGAAATCGCGAGTGCCGCGCTGTTCCTCGCCTCGGACGACGCAAGCTTCGTGAACGGCGTCGAGTTGTTCGTCGATGGCGGTCAGCAGCAGATCTAAGCGTGGCGCCGGGCGCACGGATGCGATCTTCGACGATCCAGCCAGCGCCCGGCGCGTGCGCGCGTTTGAACCCGGACACATCATGAAGGCGGTGCGCGCGGGCGCCGCTATCCATCATGCCGAGCGCAATGAGGAGAACGAATCTGCGCGACCATTCCAGATCTGGCTGCATCCGCGTACGCCGGGCGGCACGCCGCGCTGGACGACGCGAATCTGTTTGCGTGAAGGTCGCGAAGGCCGCTTCGTCACGCTGGCGAGCGGCGATCCCGATGACGTGTGCGCGAGCGCACTGTCCATCCGCGCCGACGCACGCGCGCGCATCGGGACGTTACGCCAAGGCACGACGGTGCATCACGTGTTGCCGGGATCAGGCGTCCGCTTCGCCCGACAACTCAACCAAGCCGGAAATCTCCACTTCCGATCGAGACTGATTCCGGTTCAGGGTCAGTCTCACTATGACCGCCTCATCGATTGAGCACGGAACTGGCCAGCGTTGCTGCGAACATGAGCAACACAAGCGAGGAGCACCGTAACACGATAGAAGCCAGTCGACCCTCCGCACGATTCATGAGCAGAAGCCGCCCCGACCGGGACCATATCAGTCCGATCGGAATCAGGGTGATCAGAAATACGCCCGTCGACAACAAGAAAATCCCGAGCGATCTGAATGCCGACTCCGGGAAAATTGCGCTTGAAAATAACAAGGCCTTCGGATTCATCAAGGTCGCAAGGAAAAGCGCCCGGAACCCCAGTGGCGCCGCGTCAGTGGCACCAAAGTCGGCGCCTTTGAACCACATATTCACCGCAAGATAGAATATGAACACGGAACTGATCAACTTTACGCAGTTGACAATCCATGGATAGTGCGCCGCCAAAGACCAGAGAAAAAATCCCCATACCGCGATTGCTATCACATAGCCTGACGCTTCCGCCGCGACCAGCCTGCACGCACCACGCAGATTCAGCTTGAGCCCGGCGGAAAGCAGCAGCGTGTTTGTCGGCCCGGGTACCAGCAGCACAAGTGCGACGTAGAACGACATTTTTAGCATGGGACTCAATGTCAACATGGACTAACCTCGTCTTTCTAACGATTTGCTTCGTGAAATTACCGATTGCGGTATGGCTGCGAGTGGCGAAGCGTGAATCTATCATTAGTTATCGGAATTTCGATGCACGCACGATAACTTTATTTTTCGACGACGGGAAAGATGGCGATCGAGCTCGATCTGTTTGTGTCCTCGAGCGACGAGCCGGCCAGCCGGGATCCTGGGGCCACGCCGCTTCCAGCCCGCTTGATTGCCAACCCCAACCGAGTGCCACCAGCCCGATGATCGCCATATCCGACAGCGCGGCGGCGAGGGCACAAAAGAAAAACTTCCGTCTTTGACTTCGCGATCGCGTTGGACGATGCCAACGACGAAGTCGGTCCCGGCCGGATCGTCATCGTGACATACGAGATCAGGATGTGGCTTCTCCGGCCCCCAATTTAGACCAGCGAACCTGCAATAGTAATTGCAATTGATTTGGAAACTTGAAAGTTCCCGGTCGAAATTACCGTAATAGGTTGATTTCGATTTCTTCATCGTGCATTTTTACGCGGTCACGTTCGGCAACGCGACAGTGCCGACTGAAATCCAATTGAAACATCTGGCAGTAGTGCCGGATAGGGATCATTTAATAATCATGCACTAACCATCAAATTGCGCACGAATATAAACTTCAACGTGAAATTATTCATTTTCGGCGCGCATGGTGTTCCGTGTTGGGATGGTGTAATGAAATCTGGCGATAAATAAATAAAAATCCTGTCAAATATATCAGTTTAATTTAAGTAATCGCCGGTCTATTCTGGGCCCGGATCAATTGAGCACCCTCGTAGAAGTCCATTCGGGTTTTAAATCCTATGGGAAGCGTGTCATGAGCAATCCGATCAGGAATATCGTCATCGTGGGCGGCGGCACCGCGGGCTGGATGTCCGCCTCGTACCTCGTCCGGGCACTCCAGCAGCAGGCGAACATTACGCTCATCGAGTCCGAGGCGATCCCCCGGATCGGCGTGGGCGAGGCGACCATCCCGAATTTGCAGAAGGTGTTCTTCGACTTCCTCGGGATACCGGAGCGGGAATGGATGCCCCAGGTGAACGGCGCGTTCAAGGCCGCCATCAAGTTCGTGAACTGGAGGAAGTCTCCCGACCGCTCGCGCGACGATTACTTCTACCATTTGTTCGGCAGCGTGCCGAACTGCGACGGCGTGCCGCTTACCCATTACTGGCTGCGCAAGCGCGAACAGGGCTTCCAGGAGCCGATGGCGTACGCCTGCTACCCGCAGCCCGCGGCGCTCGACGGCAAGCTGGCGCCGTGCCTGCCCGACGGCACCCGCCAGATGCCTCACGCGTGGCACTTCGATGCGCACCTGGTGGCCGATTTCTTGAAGCGCTGGGCCGTCGAGCGCGGGGTGAACCGCGTGGTCGACGAGGTCGTGCAGGTTCACCTGGACGAGCGCGGCTACATCTCCAGCCTGTCCACCAAGGAGGGGCGGACGCTGGAGGCGGACCTGTTCATCGACTGCTCCGGCATGCGGGGGCTCTTGATCAACCAGGCCCTGAAAGAGCCCTTCATTGACATGTCCGACTACCTGCTGTGCGATAGCGCGGTCGCCAGCGCCGTGCCCCACGACGACGCGCGCGAGGGGATCGAGCCGTACACCTCCGCGATCGCCATGAACTCGGGGTGGACCTGGAAGATTCCGATGCTGGGCCGGTTCGGCAGCGGCTACGTCTTCTCGAGCAAGTTCACCTCGCGCGACCAGGCCACCGCCGACTTCCTCGACCTCTGGGGCCTCTCGGACAAGCAGCCGCTCAACCAGATCAAGTTCCGGGTCGGGCGCAACGGGCGGGCGTGGGTCAACAACTGCGTCGCTATCGGGTTGTCGTCGTGCTTTTTGGAGCCCCTGGAATCGACCGGGATCTACTTCATCTACGCGGCGCTTTACCAGCTCGTGAAGCATTTCCCCGACACCTCGTTCGATCCGCGCTTGTCCGACGCATTCAACGCCGAGATCGTCTACATGTTCGACGACTGCCGAGATTTCGTCCAGGCGCACTATTTCACGACGTCGCGCGAAGACACGCCGTTCTGGCGCGCGAACCGGCACGACCTGCGGCTCTCGGACGCCATCAAGGACAAGGTTGAACGTTACAAGGCGGGGCTGCCGCTGACCACCACGTCATTCGACGATTCTACGTACTACGAAACCTTCGACTACGAATTCAAGAACTTCTGGTTGAACGGAAACTACTACTGCGTCTTTGCCGGCTTGGGCATGCTGCCCGAACGGTCGCTGCCGCTCTTGCAGCACCGGCCGGAGTCGATCGACAAGGCCGAGGCGATGTTCGCCCGCATCCGGCGCGAGGCCGAGCGTCTGCGAACGAGCCTGCCGACGAACTACGATTACCTGCGATCGCTGCGCGAGGGCGACGCGGGGCTGTCTCGCAGCCAGCCCGGGCAGACGCTCGCGGTGCCGGAGATCCTGTAGTGGAGCGCACCCTGGGCCGGGAATGTGCATTCGCGGCCACGCACGCTGCAGTGGCGGCCTGCGATCCGCTGCAGGCCCGCTCGCTCGTTCTGCAACTGCCGGGCCTGAACCGTGAAAAGGATGTGCCCGGCATCGTCGGCCTGTTGCGCGAGTTTCTCCCGGCGCGCGGCGTGCCCTCCGGCTGGGGCTTCGTCGAGGCCGCCGCCGCGATGCGGGACATCGGGTTCTTCCTGGGCTCGCTCAAGCGGCACGGACACGAGCCCACGGACGTGGTGCCCGGGCTCGAGCCGGTGCTGCTCGACCTGGCGCGTGCGACCGGCCTGCCGCCGCGCGAAACGCTCCTGCATGTGACGGTCTGGAACCCCGCGGCGGCCGACGCGCAGCGGAGCTACACAGGGCTCCCCGACGAAGCGCACCTGCTCGAGAGCGTGCGCATCTCGATGGCGGCCCTCGAGGCGGCCATCGCGCTGACCGTCGAGCTGTCCGACGTGCCCCTGCAGTCGCCCGCGTTCGCGCAAGGGTGCGACGAGCTGGCGGCCTATCTGCAGAAAATGGTCGAATCGATCGTTTACGCCTACCGCTTCATTTCGCTGCAGGTCTTCTACGACGAACTCCGCCCCTTCTACGAACCGATTCGAGTCGGGGGCCAGAGCTACCTCGGCCCCGGTGCCGTGGAAATGCCCCTCTTCGTGCTGGAGCACGTCCTGTGGGGCTCGCAATCGGACCACCAGGCGTATCGAGAATTCAAGGAGACGTACCTGCCCTACGTGCTTCCCGCGTTCCGGGCGGTCTACGCCCGGTTCGCCGGGGAGCCGGCGCTCGTCGACCGCGCGCTCGGCGAGGCGCAAGCGGCCCGCGCGCGGGGCGAGCCCGTCGGGGCCGGGTTGGCGGCCCTCGACCGGGTCTTCGAGATCCTGCTGCGTTTCCGGGCGCCGCACCTCAAATTGGCGGAGCGGGCGTACGAAGTCGGGCGAAGCGGCCCGACAATCGGCAGCGGGGGGTATGCGCCCAGCATGCTCGGCGATCTACTCACGCTCACGCGCGCCGCGCGGTCCCGCCTCCGCGCCGCGCTCGACGAATCCTGACGCGCACAACCACGTGTTCCATCTCACCAGGAGAGCTAGCCCCCATGACTCAGCAGAGCCCCGCGAACGGGCGCGATAGCAACCACTTCGACGTGATCATCCTCGGCTCGGGCATGTCCGGCACCCAGATGGGGGCCATCCTGGCCAAACAACGGTTTCGCGTGCTGATCATCGAGGAGTCGTCGCACCCGCGGTTCACGATCGGCGAATCGTCGATCCCCGAGACGTCTCTCATGAACCGCATCATCGCCGATCGTTACGGCATTCCGGAGCTCGACCACATCACGTCGTTCTATGCGACGCAGCGTTACGTCGCGTCGAGCACGGGCATCAAGCGCAACTTCGGCTTCGTGTTCCACAAGCCCGGCCAGGAGCACGACCCGAAGGAGTTCACGCAGTGCGTCATTCCCGAGCTGCCGTGGGGGCCGGAAAGCCATTATTACCGGCAGGACGTCGACGCCTACCTGTTGCAAGCCGCCATCAAATACGGCTGCACGGTCCGCCAGCGGACGAGCGTGACCGAATACCACGCCGACAAGGACGGCGTCGCGGTGACCACCGCCCAGGGCGATCGGTTCACCGGCCGCTACATGATCGACTGCGGAGGCCCCCGCGCGCCGCTCGCGACCAAGTTCGGGCTCCGCGAAGAGCCGTGTCGCTTCAAGACGCACTCGCGCAGCCTCTACACGCACATGCTCGGGGTGAAGCCGTTCGACGACATCTTCAAGGTCAAGGGGCAGCGCTGGCGCTGGCACGAGGGGACCTTGCACCACATGTTCGAGGGCGGCTGGCTCTGGGTGATTCCGTTCAACAACCACCCGCGGTCGACCAACAACCTGGTGAGCGTCGGCCTGCAGCTCGACCCGCGTATCTACCCGAAAACGGACATCTCCGCGCAGCAGGAATTCGACGAGTTCCTCGCGCGGTTCCCGAGCATCGGCGCGCAGTTCCGGGACGCCGTGCCGGTGCGCGACTGGGTCAAGACCGACCGCCTGCAGTTCTCGTCGAGCGCGTGCGTTGGCGACCGCTACTGCCTGATGCTGCACGCGAACGGGTTCATCGATCCGCTCTTCTCCCGGGGGCTCGAGAACACCGCGGTGACCATCCACGCGCTCGCGGCGCGCCTCATCAAGGCGCTGCGCGACGACGACTTCTCCCCCGAGCGCTTCGAGTACATCGAGCGCCTGCAGCAGAAGCTTCTGGACCACAACGACGACTTCGTCAGCTGCTGCTACACGGCATTCAAGGACTTCCGGCTGTGGGACGCATTCCACAGGCTATGGGCGGTCGGCACGATTCTCGGGCAGTTCCGGCTCGTGCAAGCCCACGCGAGGTTCCGCGCGTCGCGCGACGAGGGCGACCTCGATCACCTCGACAACGACCCGCCGTACCTCGGGTACCTGTGCGCCGACATGGAGGAGTACTACCAGTTGTTCAACGACGCCAAAGCCGAGGTCGAGGCCGTGAGCGCCGGGCGCAAGCCGGCCGGGGAGGCCGCGGCGCGGATTCACGCCCTCATCGACGAACGAGACTTCGCCAAGCCGATGTTCGGCTTCGGGTACTGCATCACGGGGGAAAAACCGCAGCTCAACAACTCGAAGTACAGCCTGCTGCCGGCGATGAAGCTGATGTACTGGACGCAAACCAGCGCACCGGCAGAGGTGAAAAAGTACTTCGACTACAACCCGATGTTCGCGCTGCTCAGGGCGTACATCACGACCCGCATCGGCCTGGCGCTGAAGTAGTCGGCCGACGACGACACAAGACGATGGACGACATTCAATTCGATCAAGCGAGCGTCAAGGAGCCTCCGCAGGCGGCGTACGACGCGACCACGCGCGTGGCGGCGAGCTGGTACGTCGCGATGCGCTCGGACGACCTCAAGGACAAGCCGGCGGAGTTGACGCTCTTCGGCCGTCCGTGCGTGGCGTGGCGCGGCACGACGGGGCGGGCCGTGGTGATGGACCGCCACTGCGCGCACCTCGGCGCGAACCTGGCCGACGGGCAGATCAAGGACGGGTGCATCCAGTGCCCGTTTCACCACTGGCGGTACGACGAGCAGGGCCAGTGTGTTCACATCCCCGGCCACAGCCAGGCGGTGAGCCGGCTGGAGCCCGTCCCGCGCGGGGCGCGCCAGCCGACGTTGGTCACCGCCGAGCGATACGGCTACGTGTGGGTCTGGTACGGCTCGCCGCAGCCGTTGCACCCGCTGCCCGACATCGCCGCGGCCGACGTCGACAACGGCGACTTCATGCACCTGCACTTCGCGTTCGAGACGACGACGGCGGTCTTGCGGATCGTCGAGAACTTCTACGACGCGCAGCACGCGACGCCCGTGCACGCGCTCCCGATCTCGGCCTTCGAGCTCAAGCTGTTCGACGATTGGCGCCCGTGGCCGGAGGTCGAGCCGCTGGCCCGGGCGGGTGCGTGGTTCGGTGCCGGGATCGACTTCACCGTGAACCGGTACTTCGGGCCCCTCGGCATGCTGTCGCGCGCGCTCGGCATGGACATGTCGCAGATGAACCTGCACTTCGACGGCTACCCCGGCGGGTGCGTCATGACCGTCGCCCTGGACGGAGACGTCAAATACAAGCTGCTCCAGTGTGTGACGCCGGTGAGCGACGGCAAGAACGTGATGCACATGCTCATCTCGATCAAGAAGGTGGGCGGCGCCCTGCGCCGCGCGACCGACTTCGTGCTGTTCGGGCTCCAGACCAGGCAGGCCGCGGGGTATGACGTCAAAATCTGGAACGGGATGAAGCCGGACGGCGGCGGCGCGTACAGCAAGTACGACAAGCTCGTGCTCAAGTACCGCGCGTTCTATCGGAGCTGGGTCGACCGCGTCGCCGCAAGTGAGCGGCAATCCGTGAGTCGGCGGCCCTAGCCGAGCCGGTCCCGGCGGCGTCGTTCCGTCCGGCGCTCGCGAACATTGACGCTGAACGGGCGGTCGTCTGCATCGCCGGACGCGATGCCGCCATCGTGCAACAGGTTGTCGGGCCGTTGCCGGCGTCATGCTTGCGCGCGCGTCACGCGCGCGACGACGAGCGAACGATCGAAAGCCAGGTGCGGCAATGCGGACGAGCACGGGAACACCGTGCCGATGCCGGCTGCGATCAGCGAGCCGGCATCGGCAACGCGTCAATACGTCAGGCCATATCCGAACGGATACAACGGATGCGCGGTGTCGTGCGGCACGTCTTCCCGCTGTGCCGCGACTTCCGCCATCGACGACGGCAACTCGAACGGCAGCTTCCCTTGCGGTTGCCCCTTCCCTGTCAGCACGTCGAACAGTGCGGCATCGGTCACGCCGAAATTGGCGAGGATCGCGGTGGCCTTGTCCTGAACGTTGGTCAGGATCGCGGGGCGATCCATGTAAACCGAGACGATCGATTGTGGGGCAAGCGCGGCCTGCTTGATTGCCTCGTAGTCCGCATTGCCGTCGACGAACGCGAGACTGCCTTCATGCTGCATCGAGCCGAACATGTAGTTCGGATGCAGCGTTTCATATGGCGTGCTCACGCGGAGAATCGCAACGTCCGCAGCTTGCGGCGTATCGACGACCTGATAACCATAACCCCGTGCGACCGCGGGATCGATCCCGTACAGCCAGACCTTCTTGCCGGGCGCCGTCATCGGCAGCAGCTTGCCGTTGTTTTGCAGCAGAACCATCGAGCGGCGCTGGGCGTCGAGTGCCTGAGCCTGGAAGTCGGCGTTGCCGACGATCTTGCCGGCCGCGCCTGCATCGACATACGGATGGTCGAACAAGCCTTGCTGGAATTTCTGCAGCAGGACGCGATAGGCCGATTCCGACAGACGGTCTTCCGGCAACTGTCCGCGGTTGACGGCTTCGATGAGGTCGCTCGGATCGTCGTCTCCGCCGAACTGGTCGATGCCCGCATTGACCGCTCGCACGAAACGCTGCACGCGGGTGGCGCCTTCCATCCCCCAGGGCATGCCCAGCCCGACGAACGACGGGGATCCCGACGACACGCCGTTGAGGCAATTCGCGTCGCAGTCGTCGGCGATCAGCCAGTCGGACACGATCACGCCCTTGAAGCCGTATTTCCCGCGCAGCAAGTCGGTCAGCAACGCCTTGTCGTAAGCCCCGCCGACGGGCTCCAGCGTGATGCCGTCGACCGTTACCGTCGTGTCCGGTTCGGAATAGGTCGGCATGACCGAGCCGACGTTGGCGGCGAACGCGCCTTCGAACGGCTTCAGGTGATAGGCAAAATTGTTGCCCGGATAGGTCGCATGGCGACCGTAGTAATTGTGGCTGTCGAACCCGAGTTTCTGCGCGCCATATCCGGCCCAGTGCTTGACGACGGCGATGACGCTATTGGCCTGAATGCCGTTGCTGCCGCCCTGAAAGCCTTCGATATAGGCCTGAACCTGCGTGCGCGCGAGATCGGCGTCTTCACCGAAAGTGCCGTTGATGCGTGACCAGCGCGGCTCGGTCGCCAGATCGGCTTGCGGCGAAAGCGCTTCGGTCATGCCGACCGCGCGATATTCCTGGCGCGCGATATCGCCGAATTTTCGCGTGAGTGCCGCGTCGCCGATCGCGGCGAAACCGAGCGTTTCGGGCCACTGGGAGAAACCGCTGCCCCCTGCGCTTGCGCCGAGCGTGTACTGGAAATGGTTGCGCGGGTCCGAACTGATCGACACCGGGATGCCGAGCCGGGACTGCTCCGCCAGCGTCTGAATCTGGTTGTATTGGTCGGCCATGGTGTGTGCATCGGCACTCATGCGCGTGATGTAGGTGCTGATGCTCCGCTGATTGATGAGCATCTTGAGTGCCGCCAGATCGTAAGCGGAGCCGGTGCCTGAACCGGTCGTGTCGTTCAGCACGGGTGCGGTGCCGTGCATCATCAGGCCGGCTTTCTCGGCCAGCGTGAGGCGGCCGACCAGGTCCCGCGCACGCACTTCGGCACTCAGTCGCCAGTCTTCGTACGGGGCGAGCTGACCGTTCTTGTCCATGTCCTTGAACTTCAGGCCGTCTTGGGTGATCACGTTCAAAGTCGTATAGCCGAAGTCCTGTTGAGTAACGGACGTGGAAGGCGAGTCGACGCCGCCGCAGGCAAACAGCCCCAGGGTGAGCGCGGTGCCCGACGCGGTCAATGCCGACCGGCGCATGGCCGATCTCGTGAAGCGCTGCATTCATGTCTCCTGAATCGGTTGTTTTAGGCGCGGCCGTGAAGCATTACAAATAGCCGCTGGCCACTTTACCGATCTGTTTCAGGGGACGTTTTGCCGCCGGGTGCAGTTTTTGTCCCGACGGGGCACGATGTGTCAGGCAATGTGGCGTGCCGGGGTGTCAACGCAAGCAGGCGCGCCACCCGTGGCGCCCTTGCGCTCGTCCGCGATCCAGCCGCCGAACAGCTGGATCTTCTGCTGATGTTCGGCACCGTCCGGATACACGAAGTAATAGCCCATCCCGGTCGGCAACGAGATGTCGAACGGCATCACCAGCCGGTGCGCCGCCACGCATTCGTCCGCGAGCGTCCTGTCGCCGATCGCGACGCCGTAACCGTCGATCGCCGCGTGCGTCGCGAGATCCAGCGTTTCGAAGCTCAAGCCGCGCGTCGAGTCGACGTGCGGTGCGCCCGCATGGTCGAGCCACCGCTTCCAGTCCCGATGATCGCGCGTCGGATGCAGCAACGTATGACCGGCCAGGTCGTCGAGACGCGTGAGCGGCTGCCGGTCCGGCAGGCCCGGGGCACAGACCGGCGTGAGTCGTTCCTCGAACAAGGGGATCGCATGCATGTCGGGGCCGGCACCGGCAGCGTAGATCACCGCGGCGTCGAACGGTTCCATGCGGAAATCGACCTGATGATCCCAGGTTGTGGTGATCTGCACCTGGAGTTCGGGATGCTCGGCCTGGAACCGCATGATGCGCGGCAGCATCCACTGCATCATGCAGGTCGGCACCTTCAGTGCGAGCTCGGTACGCCTGCGCGAGAGGCGCATCGATACCTCCTCGATGCGCGCGAAGCTTTCGCGGACCGTCGGCAACAGGAGTTCACCTTCGGCCGTCAGCGTCAGCCCCTTGGGCGTGCGCTTGAACAGCGCAAACTGATAGAAGCTCTCGAGCGCGAGGATTTGCCGGCTCACGGCGCCCTGGGTCAGGCACAGGTGCTCGGCGGCGCGCGTGAAGCTGCCGTGACGGGCAACGATGTCGAAGATCTGCAGCGCGTTGAGGGAAGGAAGTCGTTTCATCGGGGCGGCAGGTTCCGGAAAAGGCGGCCGGCGGGGTGCGGCTCGCCGTGCGGCACGACAAGCGGTGGGGGATCGCTCAGTGCAGGATCTTCGCGAGGAAGTCCTTCGCGCGTTCCGATTTCGGATTCGAGAAGAAATCGTCCTTGCGGTCGTCCTCGACGATCGCGCCCTTGTCCATGAAGATCACGCGATGGGCGACCTTCTTCGCGAAGCCCATCTCGTGCGTGACGACCATCATCGTCATCCCTTCCTGCGCGAGCTCGACCATCACGTCGAGCACTTCGTTGATCATCTCCGGATCGAGCGCGGACGTCGGCTCGTCGAACAGCATCGCGATCGGGTCCATCGACAGCGCACGCGCGATCGCGACGCGCTGCTGCTGGCCGCCCGACAACTGGCCCGGGAACTTGTGCGCATGCGCCTTCAGGCCGACGCGATCGAGCAGCTTCATGCCCTTGTCGTTCGCCTCGTCCTTGCCGCG
>NZ_NBYX01000035.1 GCF_002099195.1 Burkholderia puraquae
TGCGACGTGCCGCCCGATGCGTCGGCGACCATGTAGATCTCGTAGTCGCCTTCGAGCATCGCGCACATGCGACGTGCCGCCCGATGCGTCGGCGACCATGTAGATCTCGTAGTCGCCTTCGAGCATCGCGCACAGTGCGAACGTGGTATTGCAGACTTCCGTCCACAGGCCCGATACGACCACCTTCTTGCGGCCGTTCGCGGCGAGCGCGTCGCGCACCTTCTGGTCGTCCCACGAGTTCATCGACGTGCGTTCGAGCGTCTTCTGGTTCGGGAACACGTCGAGCAGCTCGGGATAGGTATGGCCCGAGAAGCTTTCGCTTTCGACCGTCGTGATCGTGGTCGGGATATTGAATACCTTCGCGGCCTTCGCAAGACCGACGACGTTGTTCTTCAGTGCCTGGCGGTCGATCGACTGCACGCCGAACGCCATCTGCGGCTGCTGGTCGATGAAGATCAGCTGGCTGTTCTGCGGAGTAAGTACTTCAAGCTTCGGATTGCTCATGGCGGTCATTTCCTTTGACGTGGAGAAGAATAAAGCCTGCCTCGCCGGCAAGCCGGGATTGGGGCGCCCGATGCGCTGTGCTGGGAGGTTTTCCTGCCAACGTGCTCAATTCAATACGGAAAGCTCCAGCCATGCCAATTAATCGTTCTGTTTTAAAAAACCCGCAAAAAAAATCCTGAAAACTTCTTAAATCAATTGAATTGACACGCTGCACCGGAAATGACCTGATAGGCTATTTCTCGACTACGTCCGTTCATTGGCCTGGATTTATCCGAACATTTCCAAACGGTTGTCATTCACTTCAATTTATATTATGAAACCGTATATTTCCTCGATATTGGCCGGCATGCTTGCCGGCGCCGTCTACGCATTGATCGGCGTGCAATCGCCCGCTCCGCCCACCATTGCGCTGGCCGGCCTGTTGGGCATCCTGGCCGGCGAACAGATCCTGCCGGTCGCTCGCCGGATGCTCGCGGGCATCCACCTGAAGGCCGCATGGAGCGAGGCGAAGTGCAGCCAGCACATGTTCGGCCCGCTGCCCGGCGCCCAGCCGTCCAACGCCGCGGCGAAGCACCGCGGATCGACGCCGACCTGACGGATCGTCATTGACTGGACAAAGCGGTTTCCGGCGTTAACATGGCAGCCCGACGTCCCGCCTGTGAAATCCAACATGAAGCTGTCATTCGAAGCGCTTGAAGCGCTGGACGCGATCGACCGCACCGGCACGTTCGCCGAAGCCGCGGAACGGCTGCATCGCGTACCGTCGGCCCTGACTTACCTCGTGCAAAAGCTCGAGGGCGACCTCGGCGTCGCACTGTTCGACCGCAGCGGACGCCGTGCGAAGCTCACGCATGCCGGCCGCGTCGTCGTCGAAGAGGGCCGGCGGCTTCTGCATGCGGCGGAACAGCTCGAACTCAAGGCGCAACGCGCGCAGCAAGGCTGGGAAACCGAGGTGCGCATCTGCATCGACGAGATCCTGCCGTTCGACGCGCTATGGCCTTACGTGCATGCGTTCTACGGGCTGGAAATGAACACGCGGCTGCGGCTCTCCACCGAAGTCCTCGGCGGTACCTGGGACGCACTGGTTTCGCGCCGCGCGGATCTCGTCGTCGGCGCGGTGGGCGAGCCGCCCGAACTGCCGGGCATCGTTGCGCGACCGATCGGCACGCTCAGGCACGTGTTCGCAGTCGCCCCCACCCATCCGCTCGCTGCCCTGCCCGAACCGCTGACGGTGGCGTCGGTCGTCGAGCATCGCGGCGCCGTCATCAGCGACACGTCTCGCGAACTGCAGCCGCGCTCGATCGCCGTCAACGCCGGGCAGCCGACACTCGCGGTACCCACCCTGGCCGCCAAGCTGGCCGCGCAGTGCGAAGGACTCGCCGTGGGCATGCTGCCGGATTGCATCGCGGCTCGCGCCATCGTGCAGGGCAAGCTCGTCGCCCGCCAGGTGAGCGGCATGCGCGACACCACGCAGTGCTATCTCGCGTGGCGCGACGACGAAGCCGGCCATGCGTTGCACTGGTGGGTCGAGCAGTTCGATCGGCCCGATCTCGTCGACCGGTTCCTCGCGCTTGCGTGATCCCGCGGTGTCGGCCCGACGCCCCGTGAACGCACGGCATCGCCTTCCCGGGGCGCGCGTCCAGCGCCCTGCATCGAGCGCAAGGCCGTGAATGTGCCGGCCGCGCGCGCCGTCATCGGTCGCGCGGCAGCAGCTCGGTCTCCCCTGTCTCGCACGCGAGCGCACCCGCTTGCGGCCACGCGTCGCGAGCGGCGCCGCTCGACCCGGAGGATCGCGCGAGCGCCGCGTCATACGCGGCCAGCAACCGGGCACGCGCATCGGCACGCGCCGGCGTCGCATCGGGATCCCGCATCGCATCGAGCGCCGCGCGCGCGCGTTCCCGACACTCGTCGACGAGCGACAGGTCGA
Organism: Burkholderia puraquae; assembly: GCF_002099195.1. Classification (GTDB taxonomy): domain Bacteria; phylum Pseudomonadota; class Gammaproteobacteria; order Burkholderiales; family Burkholderiaceae; genus Burkholderia; species Burkholderia puraquae. Next base: position 2,432 of record NZ_NBYX01000035.1, read on the forward strand.
ACAGGCACGGCACCGTCACGGCCGCCAGCGCGATGCCCGTTTCCGCATCGCCGTCGGGTGAAAATGCCCAGTCGAGCGCCGCGCGCAGATTACCGAGTTCGCTGCGAACCAGGTCGAGCCGCGATTGCGCCGGCAAGCCTTCGCCGCCCCCCGGCGCGAGCGTGAACAAGCGATGGAAGTAGTTCGCGTGCGCAAGCGCGGCCGCCGCACATTCCCCGTTGTTCGCGAGCTGCTGCAGTGCGTAGGCGCGCGTCGTCGTCAGCAGCCGGTAGCGCGGCACGCCGTGTGCATTCTCGACGCTCACGAGCGATTTCGACACGAGGCCGGCGATCGTGTCGAGAAGATCCGCGTCGATTGCGCCCGTCGTTCCGGCGACGCCGCGCACCGCGTCGATCGAAAAACCGTCGCGAAACACGCCAAGCCACCGCAGCAGCACGCGCTCCGCGTCCCCCAGCAAGCGGTCGCTCCAGTCGTACATGGCCTGCAGCGTCCGGTGGCGCGGCAATGCGGTGCGAAAACCGCTGGTCAGCAACCTGAAATGGTCGTCGAGATGCGCGGCCAGTACGTCGATACCGAGCACGGCCGCACGGGCCGCGGCCAGTTCGATGGCCAGCGGCAGACCGTCGAGACGTCGGCAAACCGACGCCATCAGGGTCACACTGCTTTCGTCGAGCGGAAAGCGCGGGTCGGCGGCGCGCACGCGCGCCGCGAACAATTGCACCGCGCTCGTGCCCAGCGCCTCGGCTGCGCCGGCGTGCTCGCCCGGGACATCGAGCGGTGGAACCGGACACTGTCGCTCCCCGTGGGTGCGAAGCGCCTCGCGGCTGGTCGCCAGCACGCGCAGCCCGGCATCGGACTCGGTCAACACGGCGGCGATCCGTGCGGCCACGTCCAGCAGATGCTCGCAATTGTCGAGCACGAGCAACATCCTGCGATGCGCGACGCTCGCCAGCACCGCTTCGAGCGTCAGCGACCGGGCCGGCAGTGCGATGTCCAGGGCATCCGCCAGCGCGGCGGGAACGAATTGCGGGCACGCAACCGTTGCCAGCGACACGAACGCCGCACCATCCGGAAAGCGCGTCTCGGCCCGGATCGCGGCTTCGATCGCGACGCGTGTCTTGCCGATGCCGCCGGCACCGACCAGCGTCACGACGCGCGACGTGTCGAGCGCCGCGACGACGTCGGCCACCATCTGCTCCCGCCCCACGAGCGCCGTCGGCGCGGACACGAGCCGCGACGCCGCGGGACGCACGGGGGCGCCGCCTTCGGCTTGTCCGCCGACGAGCCGATAGCCGCGCCCCGGCACCGTGACGATCAGGTTCCGGTCGCGGGCCAGCGCCTTGCGCAACGACGCGATATGCACCTGCAGGTTGTTTTCCTCCACGATCGTGTGCGGCCACACACGCCGCATGATCTCGTCTTTCGAGACCAGCGCGCCATTTGCCTGAATCAGGAGTTCGAGAATTTCGAATGCCCGACTGCCGATGCGCAACAGTTTTCCGTTCGCGCGAATTTCACGTCTGTCGAGAGAGACGTGAAGCGTTCCAATGCGGATCATGGGAATGTCTAATCAATGGCATTTATCGATGCCCTCTCCAAAGCGACATCGATTTGACCCCCATGCTACGGCATTTGCCGCGCATATTGATTCGAATGATTAGAATTGAAAGAGCAAATTTTTTGAATTGTCGAAATCCGTGCGCCGCGCGCCCTCTCAACGCGACACGACACCGTGTCATCCAGGCGGGACACGGGGCGCGGCGATTCGCCGGTAAATCGTTTATTCATGAAAAAACAAGCACCGATTCGAATTTCATTTTTCTCCCGCATCGATTGACACGGGCATCCGGGCGCGCGACGTTTGCACTGCCTCGTGCGCGGTTCGGAATGGGTCGGATCGTCATCGCCATGAATCCCGCGCGTCGGCACGTCGAACCGGCCGAGATTCATCCTGAAATCGGATGCCGACAATGCACCGACACAATTGCGCGTGCCCTTCAATCGGGCCTGCAGCGTCATGCACGAAGTCCGGTCGAGCGCGGCGCGCGAGGTCGTCCAATCCGCCCGGTTCGAACCGGTGCACAACGGCCAGAAGTGCTCGAAGCATGCGGCGCGGCCCGCGACGCTCGCCGCGCGAATGCCGTCGATGGCCGGCGGTACGCCCCGGTCACGAACGGGACATCCTGACGATGAACCGGTCCAGTTCGGACGCGAGAATCGCTTCCCAGCAATTCGCGGGACGCTTCGATCCGCGCCACTGCGGCTTGTAGATCGCATCGCCGTGGCGAATCGGCTGGCCGGTCAGCGCGCAACGCCCCAGCGAGCGGGACTTTGCGCTGATCCAGCGCTGCTCGTCATACCGGCAGTGCGTCGGATCGCTCCACGACACGAGTACCGACGAATCGGTCTGCCGCTCGACCGCGACGATCGCGCACCGGCAGCGTGCGCCACTGCTTGACGCAGCATGTGCGTCGTCGCGATGACGGCGGCGCGCGACGTCGCGGCCGCGAAGATTCGACGGCGCGCAGCGGCTGGCACCGGGCGACGGGTCGAGCAGCGTCATCACGTGCTCCCAGCGATCGAATGCGTCCATGGCGGCATATCCAGGCAAATGGCGAGAGATTCGGACGTTTCGCGCCCGAGCCCATCGCGGTCGTCACCCACCGGCACGAACCGGCAGCGACCCGCGACGGGACGACTCGATGCTGACGATAGCGGGCGGCCGCTGAAGAGTCTTGATTCGCCGGCTTAATTCTTCTGGCAGCCCCGCACGCGCAGCGCGCGTCATGACCCGTTCATGAAAATTCAGCCGGATTTCAGTACAGGCCGCATGGCCGCGCGATAGGCTCCCGTCGACGTTCGTTCGCTCCCCTCGTGCGCCTGCCGGTGCACGAGCACGATCGCACGCCGACTGCCGGCGAGATGGCCGCATGCCGGCAGATCCGGACATCCATTCCACGCGGCATCGTTCCACCGCACGTTCAAGGAGCCTCAATGCGTCCCGCAGATATCGACGCCGTCCCCTCGGCGCGCCGCCGAGACATGCTGCTCGCCGGCGCGACCGCCGTTGCAGCCGCCGCGCTGCCGGCCGCCGCCGCTGCCGCCCCCCAACACGCTGTTTCCGCCCATCAAGGAGCCCATGCGATGAACACGATCACCACGAAAGACGGTACGCAGATCTATTTCAAGGACTGGGGCAGCGGCCGCCCGGTCGTCTTCTCGCACGGCTGGCCGCTGTGTGCCGATGCCTGGGATGCGCAGATGCTGTTCCTGGTGCAGCACGGCTACCGCGTGATCGCGCACGATCGCCGCGGTCACGGCCGGTCGAGCCAGCCGTCGCAGGGCAATGACATGGATACCTACGCGGACGACCTCGCCGCGCTGATGAATGCGCTCGACCTGCACGAGGCAACGCTCGTCGGCCACTCCACCGGCGGCGGCGAAGTCGCGCACTACATCGGCCGCCACGGCACGAAGCGCGTGTCGAAGGCCGTGCTGATCGGCGCCGTGCCGCCGCAGATGGTGAAATCCCCGTCCAATCCCGGCGGCCTGCCGATGGACGTATTCGACGGTATCCGCAAGAACGTCGCCGAAAACCGTTCGCAGTTCTACAAGGATCTCGCCGTGCCGTTCTTCGGCTTCAATCGTCCCGACGCGAAGGTGTCGCAGGGCACGATCGACGCATTCTGGGCACAAGGGATGATGGGCAGCGTGTATGGCCAGTATCTGTGCGTGAAGGAATTCTCCGAGGTCGACTACACCGAGGACCTGAAGAAGATCGACGTCCCGACGCTGATCCTGCACGGCGACGACGACCAGATCGTGCCGATCGACGATTCCGCACGCCTGTCCGCGAAGATCGTGAAGCACGCGCAACTCAAGGTCATTCCCGGCGGCTCGCACGGCATGTGCGTCGTCGACGCGGAGCGAATCAACGCCGAACTGCTCGCGTTCCTGAAGGCGTAAACGTTGCCGTACGGCGCGCCGGGCAGCGCGCCCTTCAGCTCGTTTCAGGAATTTTCAGGCCGGCGCCACCTGGCTGCCGCGCGCGTCGATGCAGGATGGCCGCCGGCCCAGCGCCGGTCACGCACGGCGCGCGCGCCGGCTCATGCGGGCACGCCGCCCGGGCGCACGCCCAGCGCTTCGGCCTGCCGCACGAGATCCGGCAGCGTGCGCACCTGCATCTTCTTCATGACCTGCGCCCGGTGCACCTTCACCGTGATTTCCTGCAGGCCGAGGTGCGACGCGATCTGCTTGTTCATCAGACCCGCGACCACATGGCTCATCACCTCGCGTTCGCGCGGCGTCAACGACGCGTAGGCTTGACGCAGCTCGCGCAGCGCGCGATCGCGCACGAGACGCTCGCGGTCCCCGGCCAGTGCGCGGCCGACGGCATCGAGCATCGCGTCGTCTTCGAACGGCTTCGTCAGGAAGTCGAGTGCGCCGCCCTTCATCGCCTTGACCGTCGTGGCGACGTCACCGTAGCCCGTCATGAACAGGATGGGCACGTTCAGCCCCGTGCGCACCGCTTCCTCCTGAACGGCCAGCCCGCTCTCGCCGGCAAGACGCAAGTCGAGGATCAGGCAGCTCGCCACATCGGGCCGCTCGAACGCGAGAAACGCCTGCGACGACGCGAAGGTCTCGACGCGAAAACCGGCCGAACGCAACAGCCCGCTCAATGCGCGCCGCAGCGTTTCATCGTCGTCGACCACATAGACGATCGACGTCATGTCCGGCGTGCTTGCCATTGCTTTCCCTGTGTAGGCGTTCCGTTGATTCTCGAATGATAAACGAGCCCGGCGCCCCGCGAAAACGCCGCGCAACCGTGGCGTGGCCGGTCGACGGCGTCACGCAGGACGCCCGCCCGCTGCGATCTGGTCGATCAGATCGATCATATCGTCCGATGGAAACGGCTTGCGCAGAAACGCGACCGCGCCGTGCGCGAATGCGCGCCGGACCGATTCGTCATCGCCGTGCGACGACATCAGGATGACCGGAACCGTCGCGTTGCGCTGAACCAGCTGGCGCTGGACGTCGAGGCCGCTCATCCCTTTCATCTTCAAGTCGATCAGCACGCAAATCGCGTCGTCCGGCGGGCCGCTCGCGAGGAATTCCTCGCCCGATGCAAACGGCAACGCCGTATAGCCAGCCGATTTCAACAGGCTGGCGAGACTCTTGCGAACCGACGCATCGTCATCGATGACGCACACAATGCCCATGTAATGAAAACCCGAAATCCTTGTCAATCCGGACCATCGCGACGCCGCTCGAGCGGTATCGACAGACGTATTACGCCCACTGCCCGAGCTCGGGCACAGGTTGCGCGGCCGCGACCGTCGTCGGCTGCAGCGCATCCGCGCGTTGTTCCGCCACGAAGGACGCATATCGGGCGTGAACGCGACCGGCCTCGCCGGATTCCGCCAGCTTCTCGAGCGCATAGGCGCGCACGACCTCGAGCAGCGAGTAGCACTTCGACAGTCCGGCGGAATGGACGACCAGCAGCGATTTCGACGCCAGGCTGACCACGCAGTCGAGCACCTGGTCGGCGGCCGGTTCATCGCAGGCGGCGAGCGCGCATGCCGCGTCGAGCCGGAATGCATCCGGAAACACCGCGAGACGGCACAGCACGACGCGCTCCGCATCGCCGAGCAACTGATAGCTCCATTCGATCGTGGCCCTGAGCGTCTGCTGGCGCGGATGGGCCGTCCGCAGGCCGCCGGACAACGACAGGACGGACTTGTCCAGATCGGTGGCCAGCCCCTGGATCCCGAGCGATGCCACCCGGGCCGCACCGAGTTCGAGCGCGAGCGGCAGGCCGCACAGGCGGCGGCAGATGGTTGCGATCGCGTCGAGCGTCTGCATATCTGCGGGAATGTCGGTGCCCATCGCTCGCGCGCGCGCCAGGAACATGCGGACTGCGCCGCACGCGAGGATCTCGTCGCCATTCGCACCCGCCGGAGGCACCGGCAACGGCCCGACCCGATACACGTGCTCGCTGGCGACCCGCAGCGGTTCGCGGCTCGTCACCACGAGCAGCGCGCCGGTATTTCCCGCCGTGATCGCTTCGCAGAGGTCCGCGACTTCATCGACATGCTGCTCGGCATTGTCGAACACCAGCATGACGCGCCGCCCGCCGATCGCGCGCACGACATCCGCCGGCTCCGCGGCCGGTTTGCCCGGCGCACCGAGTGCATCCAGCACCGCGGATTCGAGCGTCGCGCCGCCGGGCCGGCTGGCGAGATCGATCCGGATCGACTCGATGCCGCAACCCGCCGACCAGGCCGCGACGACCTCCTGCGCGAGATGCGTCTTGCCGACGCCGCCGGGCCCGACCAGCGTGACGAGCGCTTCGCGTTCGAGCAGCGTGTGCAGTTCGGCCGCTTCGCGCTCACGACCGATCAGCGGGCATTTGCGCGATACGCCGCCGGCGCGTGTGCTGCCCGCCGCGTCGAACCGCTCCGGCTCGCGCTCGGCGCGGGAAAGGTCGACCGGCGCGGCAAGGCGATATCCGCGACCCGGTTCGGTCCGGATCCAGCCGTGCTTGCCGCCGAACAACTTGCGCAGCGTCGAGACGTGCACCTGGATGTTGTTCTCGACCACGATCGTGTGCGGCCACACGGCCTGCATGATTTCTTCCTTCGATACGAGCCTGCCGGCTGCCGTCACCAGCAGCTCGAGAATCTCGAAGGCGCGAGCGCCGATATATCGCGGCTGCCCGTCGACGTAGACTTCGCGGCACTCAAGGGATACCGTCACCCGACCGAACCTGTACATGATCCGCACCCGCCCATGCTGCGTGAAACCGCGCGCCGCCTCGCAAGGCGGCCCCCACTGTTCTGCCCCTCCGGCCGCGTCGCGGCACGTCGAAGCGCGTGAACGGATCGTAGGGCACGACAGGCGCGCAGACCATTATGCAAAGGTTTAGTCCCGAGCCGGCGGGTCGCCATCGAACCTGCCGCGGATACTGCAATTTCTCGCGAGCTGACGGACAATGCACAGGCCGCTGCCACGCGCACCTTCAGCCCGGCCGATGCCGTTTTACGAGCCGCTTATACACCGCTTCAACCCGCCTGCCACACCATCGTGAACCCCGCTTTGCGCGCCCCGGACAACGCCAATCGCATGGATGCCGACTGGTTCGCGCGTGCCAGCCTGTCCAATGCGGTCCGCTGCGGCGACATCCTGAAGTTCGACCTGACGGACGCCGATACGCGGCGCGTGTGGTCGGCATGCCAGACCCGCTGGGAATTCGATCGGCGCTGCCGGCAATTCGAGCGCGAGTTCGCATTGAACGACGTGCTGGAACCGGCGTGGGCGCTGATTCCAGCCGCGCTGATCCGCGCGGCCGACGGCCCGGTGCTCGTTTATCCGCGCGTCGACGGGCGGGCGTTCGACACGCTGGCCGACGCGCCGCTGCCGCTCGAGGTCTTTCTCGATACCGCGATCCAGGCCGCGCGCACGCTCGGGGAGCTGCATCGGCGCGGCTGGCTGCACGGCGACCTGCAACCGGCCAGTTTCGTCACCGCGCTGAACGGCACGGTCATGCTCCGCTCGTTTGCCCATGCCCGCGAACGTCACGCGGAACACATCGCCGAACGCACGATCCGCACGGATTTCGCGGCGTTCGCCGCGCCCGAGGTATCGGAAGGCGCGCGCGTCGACGAGCGGTCCGATCTCTACGCGTTCGGCATCACGCTGTTTCGCCTGCTGACCGGCGCGTTGCCGTACCAGGCCGCGTCGACTTCCGAATGGGTTTATGCGCACGTCGCGATGCCGCCCGCGCCGCCCACGGCCTTTCGCAAAGACGTGCCGGCCATCCTGAGCGACCTGATCCTGAAGCTGATCGCGAAGGAACCCGCCGACCGCTATCCGTCCTGCGAAACGGTGCAGCGCGATCTCGAACGCATCCGGCACGACTGGCTGGCTTCGGGCCTCGTGGAGCCGTTCACGCTCGGCGGCAGCGATCCGCTCGCCGGCTTGCACACGGCCGACCTGCTGGTCGGCCGCGAGCACGAGTCCCGCCAGCTCGATGCGATACGCGCGACCGTCGCGCGGACCGGCGAGACGGCCATCGTCCTGGTCGACGGAGCAGCCGGCATCGGCAAGACCGCGCTGATCGAGGCTTTCACGCGCGACGTGCGTGCCGCGTCGCGCACCGCATGGTGTGCGTCGGCGAAGGTCGACCAGTTCCAGCCCGCCCGGCCCTACGCGCCCGTGCTGCAGGCGCTGCGCGCGCTGTTCGGCAGTACGCTGGCCCGGCACGACGAAATGGCGGCGGTCGCCGCGCGGCTGCGCGACTGCGTGGGCCGTCAGGCCAGCCTGCTGGCAAGCATCTTCCCGGAAATCACGTGGCTGCTCGACATCGAGCCGGTCGCGTTCGGCCGTGCCGACGCGATTCCGGAATTCCGGCTCTGCCAGATCGTCATGAACGCTTTCCGCGCGTTCGCGGCGCCCGCCGAACCGCTCGTCGTGACGCTGGACGACATCCAGTGGGCCGACGACGCGACGCTCGCGTTTCTCGCGTCGATCGCGGCCGATCCGCCGGCCAATTTCTGTATCGTCGCCGGTTATCGGAGCGGGCCGCAGCACGATCTCACGCCGGCCTTCCGCCGCTTCCTGCAGCAGCTCGACCGCACGCGCGTGTCGACCCTGACGCTCGCGCCGCTCGGCGCCGCTGACGTCCCGCGCATGCTGGCCGCCATGCTCCACGACACGCCGGATCGGCTGTCCGGGCTGGGCGACATCGTTCACCGCAACACCGGCGGCAATCCGTTCCACATCCAGCAACTGCTGCGTACGCTGATCGACGAGCGGCTGCTCGACTACGACGCGGCACGGCGAACATGGCAATGGTCTTCGGCCGATATCGAGGCGCGCTCCCTGAGCGAGAACGTCGTCAGCCTGCTGGAGATCCGGATGCGGCGGCTGCCGCACGAATCGAGAATGCTGCTGTCGCTGCTCGCCTGCATCGGCAGCGACGCCGACGATGCGCTGCTGTGCGCCGCCGCCGGCAAGACGCGTGCGGAACTCAGTTTCTGGATGGACCCTGCGCGTCAGGCCGGCCTCGTGTCGCATGCCGGCAACCGCTGGCGTTTCGTTCACGACCGCATCCTCGAGGCCGTCTACGCGCTCACCGACCGCACGGAACGCACGCTGCGCCACACCCGGGCAGCCGCTGCGATGCTCGCCCGCCTGGACCGTTCGTCGACCGAGTGCCTGCTCGCCCTGGCCACCCAGATCGAGAAGGCGAAAGCCGCGCCGCTCGACCGCACGCTCGCGCTCGCCTTCGCGGACGTGCTGGTCGCGGCGGCACAGGCGGCGGCCCCGGCCGCCGCGCACGATCGCGCGCTGTCGTTTCTCGCATCCGCGCAATCGCTGCTCGGCCCCCATGCGTGGCCGCAGCACTACGGTCTCGCGAGCCGGCTCGGCATCCTTCGCTGCGGCCTGCTCCTCGCCACCGGCGAAACCGCGCAGGCGGCCACCGCGATCGACGAGCTCATGGCGCGCACGCGCACGCCGTCCGACCGTGCCGAAGCCCACCGGCTGAAAGCCGCGCAACTCACGGTGGAGTCGCGCTACCGGGAAGCCGTCGACGTCGCGCTGGCCGGGCTGGCCCTGCTCGGCGTCAAACTGCCCGCCGAGCCGGTCGAGGCCGATCTCGCGGCGGCCTGCGACGCCGTGCGGGAAGCGCTCGACGGGCGCGCCATCCACACCCTCGTCGACTTGCCGGTCATGACCGACACGCGCGTGGAAGCCACGATGGCGCTGTTGACCGCGCTCGAAGCCGCGATGTTCTATCCGAGCGGCGGGCTGATGCTGCTGCATTTCGCGACCATGGTGCAGCTGACCCTGCGCCACGGCGTCACCGCCGCGTCGGTGCAGGGCCTCGCGTGGTACGGCGTCAGCATCGCGCAGTATCGCGACGCGTACGAAGAGGGCTTCGAATTCGCGCAGGTCGCGCTCGCGCTGGTCGATCGCCACGGGTTCGAGCGCTACCGTTCCGCGACGTTGATCGCACTCGACCAGGTGAGCGTCTGGACCCGCCCGCTGTCGTATGCACTCGAATGCGCGCGCGATGCGAAAGCGGCGGGCAACGCGAGCGCCGAGCTGCGCTGGATGTGCTACAGCTGCAACCACATCGTCAGCGATCTGCTGTCGATGGGCGAAGCGCTGCCGGCGATCCGCGACGAGATCGAACCGCTGCTGGAAATCGCGCGCGGCGCGCGTTACGACGACATCGTCGATCTCGTTTCCACGCAATCGGAATTCGTCGACGCGCTGCAGCTCGGCTTCGATCGGCCGATCGGCACCTGGCGCACCCGCGCGTCGACCCGGACGCCGATGTCGGTGCTGCAGTTCTGGACCGACGTGCTTGCCGGCCAGGCGGCGTTCATCTTCGGCGACGCAGACGCGGCGCGCGCATCGCTCGATGCAGCCGCACCGTTCGCGTGGTCGACGCCCGCACACATCATGCAGTCCGACTTCCAGCTGTTCGGCGTGCTGGCGGGCATCGCGAGCGACGCCGGCGCCACGCCGCCCGGCCAGCTGCTCGAACGCTTCGCGCCGCAGCGCGCCCGCTTCGCCGCGTGGAGCGAACGGAATCCGGAGACGTTCCGCAACAAGCTCGCGCTGATCGACGCCGAGTTCGCGCGCGTACGCGGCGAGCACGTCGTCGCGATGCAGCAGTACGAGGCCTCCGCCAGCCTCGCGGCGGAGCGCGGTTTCGTGCACGAACAGGCGCTCGCGCGCGAACTGGCCGCGCGCCATGCCGCATCGCTCGGGCTGAGCGGCCAGGCCCGCCATCAGTTACGGCTCGCGCACGCGTGCTACCGGCGCTGGGGCGCGGCCGGCAAGACGCAGGCCATGGAATCGCAGCATCCGTTCCTCGTGATGGATCCGTTGCCGGGCGAACCGGCCGTGCCCGCACGCGAGGACCTCGATTTCGCGCTCGCGATGCGCGCCGCGCACTCGCTGTCCGAGGAAATCGTGCTGGAGCGCCTGATCCAGACGCTGATGCGCAACATGATCGTCTATGCCGGGGCACGCTACGGCCTGCTGCTGCTCGCACGGCACGACCGGCTGACGATCGAGGCAACCGCGCGCACCATCGACAGCGACATCATCATCAACAGTGCGCGCGGCGAACCCACCGACGACGACATTCCGCTGTCGATCCTGAACACCGCCGTGCGAACCCGCAAGCCGGTCGTGTTCGCGAACGCGCAACGCGAAGGCGCACCCGACCACATCGACAGCCTGCGCGCGCATCCGACGCGCTCGCTGGTCTGCCTGCCGCTGCTGAAGCAGGGTGCGCTGATCGGCGTGCTCTATCTCGAGAACAAGTTGACCAACGGCGTATTTTCGCCGCGGCGCATCGCGATGCTCGAAGTGCTGGCGCCGCAGGCGGCCAATGCGCTCGAATCCGCACGGATCTATGCGGAACTGATCGAAGAGAACGCGCGCCGGCTCGAAACGGAGGCCGCGCTGCGGCATGCGCGGGCCGAGCTCGCACGCACCGCGCACGTGACCGTGATGGGCGAACTGGCCGCGTCGATTGCACACGAGATCAACCAGCCGCTCACCAGCATCGTGACGAGCGTGGGTGCCTGCATGCGCTGGCTGCGCGGTGCGCAGCCCGACCTCGGCGAGGCGCTCGCGAGCCTCGAGGATATTCGCGCGTCCGGCGTACGGGCGGCCGACATCGTCCGCGCGTTGCGGTCGCTCGCACGCCAGGCGCCGCTCGCGCTGGCCCCGCTCGCGCTCGACGAACTGATTCGCGACATGCTGCATCTCACGGCGACCGAAATCGACGCCAAGCAGGTCGCACTGCGCGTCGACCTGCACTGCGACGACATCCGCGTGATGGCGGATCGCACGCAGATCCAGCAGGTGATCCTGAACCTGGTCACCAACGCGCTCGACGCGATGGACGGCCCGGCCGCGTCGCGCGAACTCGACGTCGCGTCGCACGCCGGCGACGGCCACGTGATCGTCAGCATCGCCGATCGCGGCGCCGGCATCGACGCCGCGATAGCCAGCCAGATCTTCGATCCATTCTTCACGACGAAGTCGCACGGCATGGGGATGGGCCTCGCGATCTGCCGCTCGATCGTCGAGGCGCACGGCGGCACGCTGGAGGCCGCACCGCGCGACGGCGGCGGTACCGCGCTGACGTTCCGGCTGCCGGTGTCGACCACGCGCTAACTTCAGAACGTTTCAGCGCAGCTTCAGGAAATGGCGACAGCGTACGCGTAGACTGCTTTCACGAGCCGTCGCGCAGGCGTTTGCCTGCGCCCGGCGCCCATCCTGGAGTGACGCATGAGTTCAGCCGCACAGCGTCGCGCGCGCCGAATCGGGCGCAACCGCCCGATTCGCGCGGAGCGCGCATGAAGCACAAACGACTCTGGTTCGGTGTGGCCGGCGTCGCGGTCGCCGGCCTGGCGATCGCGGCCGCCGTCATGATCCGGCCGTCGATCGCGCCGATCGATCCGCCCGCCCGCGCGTCGTTCGATCCGCAAAGCGTGCGGGCCGGCGCGCGCGTGGTCGCGCTCGGCGATTGCATCGTCTGCCATACGGCGAAGGACGGCAAGCCGTTCGCCGGCGGGCTGCCGCTCGCGACGCCGTTCGGCACGATCTACGCAACCAACATCACGCCGGACGCCGATACCGGTATCGGCCGCTGGTCGCGCGAGGCCTTCGCACGTGCGCTGCGCAGCGGGATCGCCCGCGACGGCCATCCGCTCTACCCGGCCTTTCCTTACATTCATTTCACGCGGATGTCCGACGACGACATCGCGGCCGCGTATGCGTACCTGATGACCCGCGAGCCGGTTCAGGCAAGGACGCCGAAGAACGACCTGATCTTCCCGCTCAACTTCCGCCCGCTGGTCGCGTTCTGGAACGTCATGTTCCTGCGCGAGGGCGCGTACACGCCGGACCCGTCGCAATCCGCGCAGTGGAATCGCGGCAAGGCGCTCGTCGACGGTCTCGGCCATTGCGCGTCCTGCCATTCGCCGCTGAACGCGATCGGCGGCGAACAGACGGGCAAGGCATTCGACGGCGGCCTCGTCGACGGCTGGGAAGCGCCGCCGCTCAATATGCTCGGCAACGCGGCACGTCCGTGGACGCAGGCGCAACTGGTGACCTACCTGCGCACCGGCCGTGCGAGCGAGCACGGCGCAGCCGCCGGACCGATGCTGCCCGTCACGCGCGATCTCGCGACCGTGCCGACGGAAGACGTCGAGGCAATCGCCGCGTACATCCTGTCGATCCAGAAACCTGGCCGTGCGCGCACCGGTGCCGTCGAAGCCGCGCGCCTGCCCGCGACGCCGGCCGGACAACGCGGATCGGTGCTGTTCCAGGCATCGTGCGCGCAGTGTCACGGGCCGGCGGCGCCGATGCAGTCGATCGGCGAGCGGCCGACGCTCGCGTTCAGCACGGCGGTTGCCGCGGACACGCCCCGCAATGCGATCCAGATGATGTTCAACGGCATCGGCTGGCACGGCGAGGACACGCTGAACTACATGCCGTCGTTCATCGACCAGTACGACGACCGCCAGATCGCGGACCTCGCCGCCTATATCCGCGAAACGTACTCGGATCGCCCCGCGTGGAACGGCGTCGAAGCCATGGCCGCGAAGCTCAGAAAGGAGGACAGCACGCGATGATCACCCTCACCGTCAATGGGGCGCGGCACACGCTCGACATCGATCCGTCCACGCCGCTCCTCTACGCGCTGCGCAACGACCTGCACCTGCACGGCGCGAAGTTCGGCTGCGGCCTCGGACAGTGCGGCGCCTGTACCGTGATCGTCGACGACAAGCCGATGTTCTCGTGCCTGATCCCGGTCTCCGCGGTCGGCGCGCGCAGCGTCAGAACCATCGAGAGCCTCGGCACCGCCGAGCGGCCGGGCAAGCTTCAGCAGGCGTTCATCGATCACCAGGCGGCGCAGTGCGGTTATTGCATCGCGGGCATGATCATGCGCGCGCAGGCGCTGCTCGAACGCAACCCGAAACCGACCGAACGCGAACTGCGCACTCACATGGAACCGAATCTGTGCCGTTGCGGTACCCACCTCCGGATCCTGGCGGCCGTGCGCCAGGTCGCGGGCCTGCCGGATCCGCAGCCGGCCGACGCTCCGGTCACGATCAGCAAAGGGCTCTGATGAACGCACCCGACGATATCGACGAAGGCCGCCGGCACTTCATGGTCTCAGGCGCGCTGTTCGTCGCGTTCAGTCTCGCGCCGGCCGCTCGTGCCGCCGCCGAGGTCGTGATCGCGGACGAAGGCGCGGCCGTCCACGTATCCAGTGCCACCGAAACGCTGGCCGGCAGCCTGAAGACCACCCCGCTGCTGGACGCGTGGATCAAGATCACGCCCGACGGCAAGGTCACCGTATTCACGGGCAAGGTCGAGCTCGGCACCGGCGTGCGCACCGCGTTGCTGCAGGTGGCGGCCGAGGAGCTGAACATGAAGCCCTCGCTGATCACGTTCCTGACCGCCGACACCGGCGCATCGCCGGACGAAGGCCTGACCGCCGGCAGCCATACGATGGCGGACAGCGGCTCCGCGCTGCTGAACGCCGCCGCGCAGGTGCGCGGGCTGCTGGTCGACGGCGCGGCGAAGCAGTTCGGCGTCGATCCGCGCAAGCTTACGGTCGCCGATGCGGTCATCAAGGCGCCGGACGGCCGAACGATGCGCTACGGCGATGCGGTCCGCATCGTCGACCTGCACCGCAACGCGACGCCGACGTCGCCGCTCAAGCCGCCGGCGACGTTCACCGTAATCGGCACGTCGCTGCCGCGCGTCGACATTCCGAACAAGGTCACGGGCGGCGTCAGCTACGTGCAGGACATGGAACTGCCCGGCATGCTGCATGCGCGCGTCGTGATGCCGCCGGTGTACGACGCGAAGCTGCAGTCGTTCGACGAAGCCGCGATCCTGAAGATGCCGGGCGTCGTGCGGATCGTGCGCAACGGCAGCATGCTGGCCGTCGTCGCCCAGGGCGAATGGCAGGCGGTCGTCGCGCAGCGCGCGCTGGCCGCCGGCAGCCGCTGGTCGGCGGGCCGCGCGTTGCCGGATCGCGCGACGGTCCATGAAGACCTGAAGCGCATCGCCACGCAGAACATCGAGATCGCCAACACGCATGCGGCCACCGCGCCGGCGGCGAAGACGCTGAGCGCCACGTTCCGGAAGAACTACCTGCTGCACGGCTCGATCGGGCCGTCCTGTTCGGTCGCCCATCTCGAGAACGGCACGCTGACCGTGTGGACCCACTCGCAGGGCGTGTATCCGCTGCGCGACGCGCTCGCCGAGATGCTGTCGATGCCGAAGGCGGCGATCCGCTGCATTCACACCGAGGGCTCCGGCTGCTACGGGCACAACGGTGCGGACGATGCTGCCGCGCACGCGGCGCTGATCGCGGCCGCGATGCCGGGCAAGCCGATTCGCGTCCAGTGGATGCGCGAACAGGAACACACGTGGGACCACTTCACGCCGGCCATGGTCACCGAGATCCGCGCGTCGCTCGACGCCGGCGGCCGTATCGTCGACTGGCAGTACGCGCTGTGGAGCAGCTCGCACAACGAACGCATCGTCAATGCCGGCAGGCTGCTGCCGGCGCGGATGCTCGAGCCGCCGTTCGTTCCCGCGCCGTCGACGCCGATGCTGCAGCCCGAGGGCGGCGGGGATCGCAATGCGATCCCGCTGTATGCGCTCCCGAACATGCACATCGTCAACCACTTCTCGCCGACGATGCCGCTGCAGACGTCGGCCATGCGCTCGCTCGGCGCGCATACGAACGTCTGGTCGATCGAAAGCTTCATGGACGAGCTCGCGCACGCGGCCGGCATCGATCCCGTCGAATTCCGGCTGCGCCACCTGCAGGACCACCGCGCGCGCCAGGTGATCAAGCTCGCCGCGACGAAATTCGGCTGGCCCCGCCCGCCGCGCGAACGCAACCGCGGCGTGGGCTTCGCGTTCGGCAAATACAAGAACCTGATGGCCTACGTCGCGATCGCGGTCGACATTTCGGTGGTGCCGGAAACGGGCCAGGTGACGCTCGACCATGCGGAAGTCGCCGTCGACGCGGGCCAGGTCGTGTCGCCGGACGGCATCCGCAACCAGATCGAAGGCGGGATCGTGCAGGCCGCCAGCTGGACGCTGTACGAGGCGCTGAACTACGATACGCAGCGCATTCGCAGCTTCGACTGGAGCAGCTACCCGATCCTGCGTTTCCAGGCGGCGCCGCAAAGCGTGAAGGTGCACCTGATCAACCGTCCCGGCGCACCGTTTCTCGGCGCGGCCGAGGCATCCATGGGGCCGACCGCCGGCGCGCTCGCCAACGCGATCTTCGACGCGACCGGCCAGCGCCCGCGCGACATGCCATTTGCCGGTGAAGGGCTCAGGAAACGCATCGACGCCTAGCGTCATCGCACCACCGATCGCGCCGGCACGAACCGGCACCGACACTCGACAGGCTGGAGATTTCTGAACGATGGATACCTTGCTTTCGATGCGCGTGTTTACGCGCATCGTCGAAACGGGCAGCTTCACGCGTGCGTCGGATACGACCGGGCTCACCACGCCGCGCGTGTCCGCCCTGCTGAGCACGCTCGAACAGCATCTCGGCTGCCGGCTGCTGAACCGCACGACGCGCCGCATCTCGCTGACCGAGGACGGCCAGGCTTACTACGAACGCTGCGTCGGCGTGCTGCGCGAAATCGACGACATGGAAGCGGCGGTCTCGCAGGCGCGCAACGTGCCGCGCGGCCGCCTGAAAGTGAACCTGCCGCCGGCCATGGCCAAGCAGATCATGGTGCCGGCGCTGCCCGAATTTCTTGCCGCCCATCCGAACATCTCGATCGAACTCGGCGTGACCGATCGCCAGATCGACCTCGTCGGCGAGGGCGTCGATTGCGTGGTGCGCATCGGGGCGCTCGACGACTCGGGCATGATCGCGAAACGGATCGGCAGCCTGACCACCTGCACGTGCGCGGCCCCCGCATATCTCGACCGATGCGGCGCGCCCGACACGGTCGACGATCTCGCGCAGCATGTCGCGATCAGCCACATCTCGGCCGATACCGGCCGCCCGCGCCCGTGGGACTATGTCGTCGACGGCGAAACGCGCATCGTGCAGATGTGCGGCACGGTCGCGGTCAACGACGCCGATACCTACATCGAGTGCGGCGTCGCGGGCATCGGCCTGATCAAGACGTCGCTCTACCTGGTCGAACCGTACCTGAAATCGGGGCGACTGCGCGAGGTGCTGACCGATTTCAACGCGCCGCCCCGGCCGATCTCGATCCTGTATCCGCCCAATCGGCATACGCCCGTCAAGCTCAAGATCTTCGTCGACTGGCTGGCCGACCTGTTCGCGCAGATTCCGACGCTGCAAGGGCAGCGCCGCTGAACGCGGCCACCGGCTGCCCTGCCCGGACGCGCGTCCCCGCCCCGACCGTTTTCACGCCCCGACACCGCGTGCGCCGCCGAACGGCCTCGCGAGCGTCGGCGCGCGCGGTTCGCCGCCTGTCCCGCCGCGCGGCGGCGCCGATGCCCGCGAGCTTTCCACGCCTTTGCGCGGCACGCAATGCTCGATTGCGCGACGGACGTATTCCGCTGTTGCCGCTCGATCAATAGTCTTGACGGCAATGCGGCGTGCCCGGCTCGCCGCTTGCGGAATCGCCACGCGCCGCCCGGCAAACGGGCGCCCGACATCTCGTTCAAGGAGTCGACCATGTCAACGGAATCCACCCCGCTCGCAGCCCACGGGCAGGCGGCCAGGCTCACGCAGGGCCTCATCGTGCTGTTCGCGTTCAGTTGCGGCGCGATCGTCGCGAACCTGTACTACGCGCAACCGATCACCGAACTCATCGCGCCCGGGCTGCACATGTCCGGCTCGGCGGCGAGCCTCATCGTGTCGCTGACGCAGATCGGCTACGCGCTCGGCCTGTTCTTCATCGTGCCGCTCGGCGACCTGCTCGAGAACCGCAAGCTGATGATCGTCACGGCCCTGATCTCGATCGCAAGCCTCGCAGCGGCCGCGGTGGCCCGGACGCCCGGCCTGTTCCTCGCGATCTCGCTGCTGATCGGCTTCAGTTCGGTCGCCGTCCAGATCCTGGTGCCGCTCGCCGCGCACCTCGCGCCGGATCACTCGCGTGGCCGGGTCGTCGGCACGATCATGAGCGGCCTGCTGCTCGGCATCCTGCTCGCGCGCCCGCTGTCGAGCGTGGTGGCCGACGCGTTCGGCTGGCGCTTCGTGTTCGCGGCCGCCGCGGGGCTGATGACGCTCGTGACGGCCGTGCTCGCGCTGACGATTCCGTCGCGCCGGCCCGAGCATCGCGCGACCTATTTCGCGCTGATCGGCTCGCTGCTGCACCTCGTTCGCACGATGCCGGTGCTGCGCCATCGCGCGTTCTACCAGGGCCTGATGTTCGCGTCGTTCAGCCTGTTCTGGACCGCCGTGCCGGTCGAGCTGACGCGCCACTACGGGCTGTCGCAATCCGCCATCGGCCTGTTCGCGCTGGTCGGCGCGATCGGCGCGACGTCGGCGCCGGTCGCCGGCCGCCTTGCGGATGCCGGCCATACCGTGCGGGCCACGCTGATCGCGCTGGTCGCCGGCGCACTGTCGTACGCCGTCGCGCTGATGCACGGCGCCGGCCTGTACGGCCTCGTCGTCACGGGCATCGTGCTCGATTTCGCCGTGCAGATGAACATGGTGCTGGGCCAGCGCGAGATCTACGCGCTGGATGCAACGAGCCGCAACCGCCTGAACGCGCTGTACATGACCAGCATCTTCGTCGGCGGCGCCGTCGGCTCCGCGCTCGCGAGCCCGCTGTACGAGCACGGCGGCTGGCCGCTCGTCGCGGCGGTCGCCGGTGCCTTCCCGATCGTCGCGCTCGCGCACTACCTCGCAATCGGGCGGCCGCACGCGCAACGTCACGCACGCGCCTGAACCGATGCCCGCGGCCGGTTGGCGAACGGATGCCGCCCGGGTCGTTCGGGCGCCGGAACGCTGCCGGTACATCTCCCCCGACTTTCCGCAGGACCCGCCGCTTGCCTCCGGGCGACGGCGGCGGCGCCCTGCTCCATGCACAAGGAATCCACCATGTCTTCCCTGCTCGACACCTACGATCTGCGCGGCTTGCCGCTTCCGAACCGAGTCGTGATGGGGCCGATGACGCGTTCGCGCGCGCCGTCACGCGGCCAGCCGACCGCGCTCATGGCCGAGTATTACGCACAGCGCGCATCCGCCGGCCTGATCGTCACCGAGGCGACCAACGTCAGCCACGCGTCCGCGGCATTCGAGCTGACGCCCGGGCTCGTCACCGACGAGCAGGCGGCCGGCTGGAAGCAGGTCACGGACGCGGTTCACGCGAACGGCGGCCGCATCTTCGCGCAGCTGTGGCACGGCGGCCGTGTCAGCTCGCTGGCGTTGCTCGACGGCCACGCGCCGCTGTCGCCGTCCGGCATCAACGACGACCTCGAGCATTTGCAGGTGTGGGCGCAGTTGCACAACGGCTATTACACGAAGATTCACGCGACGCCGTCGCGCGCGATGACGACCGACGAAGTCGCCGCGACGGTCGACGAATTCCGCTGCGCGGCCGCCCGCGCGATGGCGGCCGGCTTCGACGGCGTCGAACTCCACGCGGCCAACGGCTACCTGCCGCACCAGTTCCTGTCGTCGACGCTGAACCGCCGCGACGACCGCTACGGCGGCTCGGTCGCGAACCGCGCGCGCTTTCTCGAGGAAATCGTCGACGCGGTCGGCGACGTGATGCCGCGCAGCCGCGTGGGCGTGCGCATCTCGCCGTACGCGCAATACAACAACGTGCGGGATGCGGATCCGGATGCGACGTACGCGTACGTCGGCCGCATGCTCGACGAGGCGGGCGTCGCCTACCTGCACGCGGCCGATACCAACGGCTGGAGCGGCGAGCCCGACCTGCCGCGCATCATCGAGCACACGCGCAAGACCTTCGGCGGCACGCTGATCGTCAACGGCGGCATCACGCCGGACGCCGCGAATGCGCTGATCGATGCGGGCGACGCCGATCTCGTCGCATTCGCTCGCGCATACATCGCGAACCCGGATCTTGTCGAACGCATCGCCATGCACGCGCCGCTCGCCGCGCCGAAGTCGATCGGCTGGTATGGCGGCGACCGCGCGGGATACGTCGACTACGCGCGGCACGGCGCAGCGGAACCGGCCGCCTGAACCCCGCGGCGACGCGGCGGCCCGGCGCCATGCCCGGCACGACCGGCCGGCTGCGGCAGAAGCCGGCCGCCTCTTCGCCACGGCTCGTTCAGGCGTCGTTCCAGCGCGCACCGAGCACGCGACCGCAGAAATTCGGCCGGTGAAAATCCGGGTCGACCCGCTCGAGCACGTCGGCGCTCCATGTGCCGAACGTCGACGCGGGCCGGTGCGCGACTCCGCGCGCGACCGCATCGAGGAACGCGGCGCCGAATCCGTCGCCGCGCGGGTACGCGGCGAGCAGCGCGCGGCGCTCGTCGGCGGAATACGCGTCGAAGTTCGCGGCCATCAGGTCCGTCGCGACCGCGGACGACAACGCACGCGCCAGCGGCGACATGCGCGCGGCCACGCCAGGTGTCGTATGCAGCGCGATTGCGCGCCATACGTCGTCGCACACAGGCAGCGGCGACTGATGCCGCAGCAGGAACGCGTGCGCGGCATCGGCGCTGTCGAGCTCGTAGCGCGCGCTCGAGCGGCAATACGCGGCACTCAGGCCCATGTTCGCGTACATCGCAGCCACGTACAGCGCCTCGGCATCGCACGTCTCGCCCGCACGGCGCGCGGCGAGCGATGCGAGGACGAATACCCGGCAAGCGTGATTGGCGATCACGTGCGGCAGCGACGCGCGCGCGGCTTCGGCGGCCTCGATCGCGATCGGCGTCACCGGAATGCGGATGCCGGCGACTTCGTCATCCGACGGCGCGCTCGTGGGCGCAGCACTCATCTTGTCTCCTTGTGCCCCGTGCCGGGGCCGGAAAGTTGTTCATTCTTCGCTCGGCACGCGTCGAGGTGGCCCCCACACGTGCCGGTATCGATCGCCTAAAACGCTGGGCCAAGGCCACCGAATGCGTCGCGCGGCTCGACGAGTTCCGTGGCGGCCGCATGCAGGCGCCGCGCGAAACGGCGTCCGTATTCGCGCGCGAAACCGGTCTCGCGGCCGGCATCGGCCGCGTCGCGCGGCTGCGCCGACGCGGCCGGACGCCGCCGGCCGGTGCCGCCGAATTCGGCCACCGGCGACCACGCGGGACGCACCGGCAGCGGCGGCGGCGCCAGCGGCGCGAATTCGTCGTCCGCGTGCACGACCTTGCCGTCGACGATCGTCAGGACCGACGACAGGTGCTTGATGCGCGACTCGTCGATCGTGAAGTAATCGTCGGTCAGCACGGTGAAATCCGCATACCGGCCGGGTACCAGCGCGCCCTTGCGATCGTCTTCGTTCGAGAACCACGCGCTGCCCACCGTGTAGCGGCGCAGCGCCTCCATCCGGCTCAGCCGGTTGCCTTCCGGATACAGCACGGTGCCGCCGACCGTCCGCCCCGACACCATCCAGTACAACGACACGAACGGGTTGTAGCTCGCAATGCGAGTCGCATCGGAGCCGGCGCCGACCGGCAGGCCGGCCGCCAGCATCGCGCGGATCGGCGGCGTGCGCGTGGCGGCTTGTACGCCATAGCGCGCAACGAAGTACTCGCCCTGGAACGCCATCCGGTGCTGGACCGTCACGCCGCCGCCGAGCGCCGCGATGCGCGCGATGTTCGCATCCGAAATCGTCTCACAATGATCGAAGAACCAGCGCAGGCCGTCGAACGGAACATCGCGGTTCACGGCTTCGAGCACGTTCAGGAAGCGGCCGATCGATTCGTCGTACGTCGCATGCAGCCTGAACGGCCAACGGTGCCTGACCAGCAGCCGGACGACCGCGGTCAGCTCCGCCTCGAGCACGTCGGGCAGGTCCGGGCGCGGCTCGAGGAAATTGCCGAAATCCGCTGCGGAATACACCAGCAGTTCGCCGGCGCCGTTCATCCGCAGGAATGCATCGCCGTCGCCCGGCTTCGCCAGCGTCATCCAGCGCGCGTAGTCGTCGACTTCGCGCCCCGCATGCTGCACGAACAGGCTGTACGCGATGCGCACCGTCATTTCCCCGCGCTCGGCAAGCGCCATGATCGCGGCGTAGTCGTCCGGATAGGCCTGGGAATCGCCGCCGGCGTCGATCGCGCTGGTCACGCCGAGGCGGTTCAGTTCGCGCATGAAGTGCCGCATCGAATTCATCTGATCTTCGAAGCCGAGCTTGGGGCCCTTCTCGAGCGCCGCATGCAGGACGGCCATGTCCGGGCGCGCGATCAGCATGCCGGTCGGCCTGCCGGCACGGTCGCGCTGGATCTCGCCGCCGGGCGGATCGGACGTGTCGCGACCATAGCCGATCGCGCGCAGCGCGGCCGCGTTCAGCAGCGCGCTGTCGCCCAGATGCATCACGAAGACCGGCGTGTCGGGCGCGATCGCATTGAGTTCGGCCACCGTCGGCCCGCGCTTTTCCGCGAACTGGAATTCGGTCCAGCCGCCGACGACGCGCACCCACTGCGGCGCAGGCGTGCGCAGCACCTGGCGACGCAGCATGCAGAGCGCCTCGGCCAGCGTCGACACGCCGTCCCAGCGCAGCTCCAGGTTGAAATTCAGGCCGCCGCGAATCACGTGCAAGTGCGAGTCGTTCAGCCCCGGGATCACGGTGCGGCCGTTCAGGTCGATGTGCAGCGTGTCGTCGCGCACGTGGCGCATGACCTCGTGCCCGCTGCCGGCCGCGAGAATCCGGCCATCCTTCACCGCGAGCGCGGTCACGAACGACCGCGTGTCGTCCTGCGTCGCGATCTTGCCGTTGTAGACGATGAGGTCCGCCGATTCCGCGGATTGCGTCACCTTAAGCACCTTCAGCCTCCCCGCTCGCGCCGCAGGCCGGCATACGGCCGCATGCGGCATCCCTGCGGCTTGACGTTACACGGACCATCCACCCTCCCTTGAATGTTGAACGATCGGACAGCCGGCCGCGGTGCGCGGGCGCGTCCTTCCCGGGCCATGCCCGCCGTCACGCCGCCGATTGCATCGCATCCACGGTCTCGTGCCGCATGCGCGCATCGCCCGCCGGCCGCATCGGCTCCGGGCGGATGAAGCTCTGCACCCGCGCCAGGCGGCGCACGTCGAACGCGCGCGATTGCGGGTCGACGTGCCCGGACAGGTTGGCCACCAGCGACGACGCCTGCCCGATACGCCCGCGCTCGATCAGATGATCGGCAAGATCGAGCGTGCCGCGCAGTGCCCACATCGCCGCGCCCTGCCCGTTTGCGGCATGGATCGCCATCAGGAGATGCCGGTGCCCGTCCGCTTCGCACGCGATCGCGCGCTCCGCGTCGGCCGTGCGTGCCTGTTCGAGCATCACCAGGCCCCTGACACGCAGCAGTTCCGGCACGAACAGATGCTCGCCCCGCGCGCGGCAGCACGCGAGCGTCGCGTCGAGCTTCACGCGGGCCTCGGCAGCACGCCCCGTGCGCGTCAGCCCTTCCGCATACGCGACCACCAGCGGCGCGAGCAGGCGCCGGAATCCGCTCGCCTCGATGCGCCGCAGCGCGGGTTCGAGCCGCGCCATCCCGGCGCCGGGATGGCCGGCCTGCATGTCGAACTGTCCCGCAAGACATTCCGCGTGGCTGAGCCAGATGTCGAACCCGTTCGCCTCGGCGGTCGATCGCAGCGCCGCGAGATAGTCGGTGATCACGTCGTGATCGCCATAACGCAATGCGATCGGCACGGCCGCGGCGCCGAGCACGATGCACAACGCCAGCGCCGACCCGCTACGCCGTGCGGATTCGACCGCCTGCGCACCGAGCCGCATCGCATATTCCGGATCGCCCTGCATCCAGACGAGCCGCGCCAGCATCGTCCGGCCGAGCGTCGCAACGTCGACGCCGAGCACCGCTACCGCGCAAGGCGGCTCGCCTGCTTCGGCCAGCTCGGCCATCGCCGCCTCCAGCCGCTCGCGCGCCTGCGCATGCTCGCCGAAGTAATGCAGCGACGTCGCGACCATCGCGCTCGCCAGCACCCGTTGCGACCGGTCGCCGCGCCGCTCGGCAGCCCGCTCGAAGCGCATCGCATAGCGCAGCGATTCGGGAATGTCGGCACGCACCAGCATCGTGTTCCACAGCCCGACCAGTGCGCACGCGTCGAATGCATCGTCGCCGACCCGCCCGGCGAGACCGAGCGTGCGCTCCCACATTGCGGCGACGGTCTGCGTATCGCCGTCCGTATGCAGAAGCGCCGACGCGTAGGCGGCGCGCAATCGCATCTCGCGCGCCGCGTCGACGGCCCCGAGCGCGCCGGCGTCGATTGCATCGAGCACGCGCCTCGCCGGTATCGAACAGTCGCGCATTCGCGCCGGCTCCCGCAATGCGAGCGCCAACGCGTCGGCTTCCGGGACGGGCGGCTCGACCGCCGCGGCAACGGGCCCGGGCGCACTGGCCAGGCGCGCGGCTTGCGCGTGAGCCGACGCGCGGGCTTGCGCTTGCGCGTGTTCATGACGCGCATGACGCTCGGCGATGCGTTCGAACTCGCCCTCGTCGTGCAATTTCTCGAGGGCGTATGCGCGCGTCGATTCGGTCAGGCGGTAGCGCACGTGCGCGCCGTTGAACTCGACGGTCACCAGCGACTTTGCGACCAGTTCGCCGAGCACCGCGGTCATGTCGGCGGCGGACATGGCGGGATCCATCGCGACTTCGCGAGCGGCATCGAACGTGAATGGGCCGACGAAGCACGCCATCCGGCGAAACAGCGAACGCGCGGCCGGATCCAGCAACACGTAGCTCCAGTCGAACGTCGCGCGCAGCGTCTGGTGGCGCGGCAACGCGGAACGCAGCCCGCCCGTCAGCAGGTTCAGGCGGTCGTCGAGGCGCGACGCGACACCCTCGAGCCCGAGCGTCGCCACGCGCGCGGCGGCCAGCTCGATGGCAAGCGGCAGCCCGTCGAGCCGCCGGCAGATATCGCCGATCAGCCTCATGCCGTCGGCGTCGACCGCGCAATCGGGCATGGCCGCGCGAATGCGTGCCAGGAACAGCTCGACGGCCGCATGACGCCCGATCTCGTCGACCGTGGCAGCGCCATCGGGCACCGCCAGCGGACTCACGCGAAACACGGCTTCGATCGAGATATGAAGGGGTTCGCGACTCGTCACGAGCACCCGCAGCGGCGCGGCACGCGCGGTCAGCGACTCGACGAGATCGGCAACCAGGTCGACGACATGCTCCGCGTTGTCGAGCACGAGCAGGTTGCGCGAGACGGCGAATGCATCGCCGATGCGCTCGACGGCCGGCACGCCATCCGTCTCGAGCCCCAGTTCCGCGGCAATCGCGAGCAGCACGTCGTCGCGCGTCGTGGCACGCGCCAGTTCCACGAACAGCACGCGCTCGCCAGCCCGGCTGCGCAGCACGTGCGCAATCCGGCCGGCCAGACTCGTCTTGCCGATCCCGCCCGCGCCGACGAGCGTGACGACCGGCACACGGTCGATCATGTCGACGATCTGCTCGATCTCGGCCCGGCGCCCGACAAACGGGGTCGGGCCCGCCGCGTCGGCGTCTGGGGCCGCGGCGGCCGGGCGCGGCGTCACCGCGTGCTCGACCGGCGGATTCGCGATCAGCAGGTACCCGCGGCCCGGGACGGTCTTGATCAGGTCGCGGCTCGCGCCGAGCGCCTTGCGCAACGTCGCGACATGAACCTGCAGCCGGTTTTCCTCGACGATCAGGCCCGGCCAGACGGCATCCATGATGTCGTCCTTCGACACGACGGAACCGTTGGCGCGATGCAGTACTTCAAGTATGTCGAGCGCGCGCGCGCCGATGCGCAGCGATGCGCCGTGACGGCGAATGTCCCGCTGCTCGAAATCCACCGACAAAGCCCCGATCTGGATCATGGCCGCCTCCAGGTTCCCCACGATGACCGCCAGTGAACGCAGCAGATCATCGGGGCGTGAGTCCGCCCCGGCCTGCCCTTCAGGGCGGGTTCAAGGTCTCGAAAAAGTAGGCCGAGTGTAAACGCGGCATTTTCAAAAATCTTGAACGAAAATGCGCTGCTGCCCCCCGCCGGCCGCCGCCGCCGGCCCAGCGCGGCGCGAATGCGGATCGGGCGATATCATTCGGAATCGCGTGTTTGCGTGCCGATCGTGCCCCGGCACCGCGCGCAGCGGTCCGCTGCAAGCATTTCGTCAAGCAGCGGACATTTGTTCAAGTTATCTTCGGCCTATCGCCCCGCTGTATGTACTGGACGCAAGGACGCTTGCCCGCCGTCCGACTCCGAAGGATTTTCCGACATGCCAGACCCTCTCGTCGCACCACCGGCGGCACCGCCGAAAGACACGCTCGGATGCATCGCGAGCCTGCTGTCCAAGGACATTGAAAGATCCGCAGGCGGCCTGACGCTCCACCGCAAATGCATGCGCGACGAACAATTCGAGCGCATCGAGATGACGGCGAGCGATCGCGGCTTCCTCGTCGGCGTGTCGCTGAATGACGGCCACCGGCGAACGATCCACCGCGGGTCCGGCAAATCCGAGCGGTGGTTTCAGCGCAACTCCATCTACGTGCGCGACTTTTCCCGGAATTTCCGCGCCGACCTGTACGGCAAGTTCGATTTCGTCCTCGTCGAGCTGTCGCATCGCTACCTGGACGACCTCGCCCGCGAGCACGACGGCCTGGAAATCGGCGGCTTGAGTTGCGCGCCCGACGTGCAGGACCCGGTGCTGGGCCATCTCGCGCACGCGGTCGCCGACAGCCTCGACGGGCCCGGCGCGCTGAACGCGTTGTTCGTCGAACAGATGGGGCTCGCGATCGGCACGCACCTGGCCTGCCGTTACGGCAATGCGCGCGCACGCGACCTGCAGCGCAAGGGTGTGCTGTCGCCGGCCAAGGTCGCGCTCGCCCAGGAGCTTCTGATGGAGAAGGCGAACCTCGGCGTGTCGATCGAGGAAGTCGCGAACGAGTGCGGCCTGTCGCGCGGCTACTTCATCCGCGCGTTCTCGCGAACGACCGGGCGCACACCGCATCAATGGCTGCTCGAACAGCGCGTGGCCCGTGCCCGCCAGCTGATCGAGACGACCGACATGACGCTCGCGGAAATCGCGGTGGTCTGCGGTTTCGCCGACCAGAGCCACCTGAACCGCATCTTCGCGCGCATCGTCGGCCATCCGCCCGGCGCATGGCGGCGCGGCATGTCGCGCTGAGCCGGTTGTGCCGCCTGCCTGATCGCCCCCTGTCGCAGCGGCGCCGCATCGTCGTTGAGCGGCACCCAGTCGTACCGTTCGCCGTCTTGACGCAAATGCCCGAGCCCGGGAAACGCGATGTGCGCGGCACCGACCCTATGCCGCCTGTCCGCGACGCGCTCGAGCGCGTCGCGCCGGGTGCGGCGAGCCGCATCAGCATCGCTGTCGTACTGGCCGGTCGCAGCAGGATCCTGCCACCGGATCGCCGCAACGTGCACGACGTCGCCCCACGCGAGCAGCATGTTGCACAAACGCGCGACGCAGGCGCACCCGTTGAAGTTCTTCTGTCCGATTCCAGTTTGCGTATCGACATTACGCGACGTCACGCGACGTCATGCGTTGACGCCGAGCTTGCCCATCAGGATCCTGAATGACCCCGAGCGGCACATGAATCGTTCTGAAGACGGCACCCGGTGCGATCCATGCCGTCGGCCGGGCGATAGAATCCGGACGGCATGCAACACATCGTTGCGACACGCACAAAGACGACGACATGGACAAATTCTCCGCGCTGCGCGCGTTCGTGGAAGTAGCGGAAGCCGGCGGCTTCTCCAGCGCGGGACGGCGCCTCGATCTCGCGGCCTCGTCGGTGGTGCGTGCGGTGGACGCGCTCGAGGCATCGCTCGGCACCGTGCTGCTGAACCGCACGACACGACAGGTCACGTTGTCCGATGCCGGCGCCGTCTACTACGCACGGGCGAAGCGGCTGCTGGAGGAACTCGCGGAGGCCGATGCACTCGTCGCCGATCGCGGTGACGAGCCGTCCGGACCGCTGCGCGTGTCCGTGCCGGTCGCGTACGGCAGGCGCCGCATCGCACCGCACGTCGCCGCATTCCTCGCGCGCTACCCGAAGCTCGACGTGGATCTGCAACTCACCGACGAGCGCGTCGATCTCGTCGCCGGCCGGATCGACGTCGCGATCCGGCTCGGCGAAGCGGCGCCGTCCGCGGAGGTCGTCGCGCGCCCGCTCGGCACGTTCCAGCGGTACGTCGTCGCGAGCCACGACTATCTCGATGCGCACGGCACGCCGTCCACGCCGGGCGGGCTGGCCGATCACGCGTGCCTGCGCTTTCATTTCGGCGGCGACCAGCAGGCCTGGTCATTCGCCGATGCGCACGGCGCGACAAAGGTGCTCGTCGCCGGGCGATTCAAGTCGAACCACAGCGAAGTATTGCGCGAGGCCGCGCTCGGCGGCGCCGGCATCGCGCTGCTGCCCGACTGGCTCGTCGGCGCCGACGTCCGGTCGGGCCGCTTGCGCAGGCTCTTCGAGCAGTACGACGTCACGCCCGATACGGCCCGCTCGGTCGTCACCGCGCTCTACCTGCCGAATCAGCGAGGCTCGAAGCGCGTCACGGCGTTCATGGATTTCGTCGAAGCGCTGACTCGCGCGCCGTACTGAATCGCACGGCGCGCCGCATTACCAGCCGAACTTGGCCTCCATGCCGACGTAGTCGGCATTGCGTGCGCCGAGCGCGCGAATCGAGTCGGCAATCTGGAAGTGCACGGCCTCGACGGCCAGCGCCACGTTCGCATTCACGAGCCAGTCCACGCGTGCCTGCGCATACATGCCCGTCCACCCGCCGCCCTTTCCGGCCGTGCCGGGCACCGCCGACATCCCCTGGCCGTAGATCGCGTCGGCCGTCGTCGCGCGCCACTGGAAACCGACCGCGGTCAGCACCGTCACGTTGCTCGCCGGCTTGAACGTCAGCGACGGCTTCACGTGAATCAGGTTGCTGTAGCCCGTGTAGCCGGCAAGCGTGAAGTAGTAGCCGTTCGGGAACAGCGGGTTGAAGGTGCCCATGCGCCCGTCGCCGGGATGCGTGTCGCCCGACGCGCCGTCGACCTGGATGCCGATGCGCGGCGTGCCCGGCGCCTGCGAGAACGTATAGCCGCCCAGCGTGCCGAACGCCCATGCGCCGATCGTGTCCGGTCCGATGCGCCCCGTCTGCAGCATCGCCTCGGCGTCCCAGTCCAGCTGCCCCGACTTGCCCGCGTAGCGCACGTCGAATACGTCGCGCCGTTCGGTGCCGGCCCCGGCGAGATAGCGTGCGTTATCGCGCGTATAGCGCGACCAGTAGGCCGACAGGTCGCCGGGCCCCACGCCGGATCGCTCGAAGCGAACGCCGTCGAATCTCAGGTGACGGTTCGACACGTCGTCGAACACCGCGTCGTTGCGATATTGCACCGGGCGCGTCACATAGCCGATCAGCCGCCATTTGCCGATTTCGTAATCGGCCCACAGTGCGTCGAATGCCTGGCGCACGTTGGGCCCGTCGCGCACCGACACGAACCGCTGCAAGTCGAATGCCATCTCCTGCCGGCCGATGCGGGTCTTGAACGTGCCGCCGCCCAGCTGGTCGACATACGCGACGAACGCCTGCTCGATGTCGAGCCGGTTGCGATCGACCGTCCCGACCGTATCCTTGCCGAACGGCCGCGCATCCTCGAACTGGACGAACGCCTGGAAATGCCCGGCAACGCGCAGGTCCGCATGCACGTTCGCGCGCTGGATCACGTAATTGTCGTCGTGCGCGGCGCCGAGCCCGAACAGCGGCGCATTGTTCAGCTCGAAGCGCTCGCGCAGGTTCGCGCCGAGCGACAGGTAGGTCGACGGGTCGCCGCCCAGCGGAATGTACTTCAGCGCATCGAACGGCTTGTGCGGCACGCACGGATTCGCGAGGACCGACCAGTCTTCCTGCCAGCGGTTGAACAGCACGGTGGGCCGCTTCGCGGTACACGACGTGCCGCCGGCCGAGGACGGCGCCGATGACGGTGCCGACGATGCGTCGGCACCGGCCGCCGTACCGGCATACGTCGCAGCGCCCGCCGCCAGTACGGCGGCCGGCAGCATGCCCCGCCATGCGCGTTTCCCTGGCCGGCGTCCCATCACTTCGACCGCGCGTGGATCTCGGCGACATAGCCGCCCGGGAACTGCACGAGCGCCGCGTCGCGGCCGTCCGACGTGAACGTCGGGACGAGCACGGTCACGCCGGCCGCCTGCGCCTGCTTCAGCGTCGCGGCGAGATCGGGCACTTCGTAGCCGGTCATCTCGCGGCCGAACGGATAGGGCAGGTGACCATCCGTCGCGAGCACGGTCATCTTGCCGAAGCCCGATTCGATGCGGATGCGGCGGTACGTGTCGTTCGGCCGGCCGATCTCGACGCCCGGCGCATGGCGCACGTCCGACACGATCTTGCCACGCGAGAACGCGACGAAGTCGTGCACCAGCTTGTTCGCGCTTTCCGGCGACACGTACACGCGGTTTTCCGGCACGGTCTGCAGCGCGTCGTAATGCGGCGCCTCGGTATGCCAGTACAGCTGCATGTTCAGGCCGCCGGGCCAACGGACGATTGCGTCGCGGCCGATCGGGTCAGGGAACGTATCGACGATCACGTCCGCGCCGTGCGCACGCGCCGATTTCACGGCGACGTCCAGGTCGGTGACGAGATAGCCGGTGCGCTCATCACAGAACGGGTACGGAATCGGCGTCTTGAAGCCGAACACCGAAATCGTGCCGACCGGCGTGAGCACGAGCTGCGACATCGTCTGGCTCGGCGTCGGCGTGACCTGGAACACGCCCTGCTTCGACTTCTTGCCGCCGAACGTCGCGACGAAGCTGTCGGTAAAGCGGTCGAAATCTTCCGGCGCGACGCATACGTGCGTCGTATCGTATTGCGGGCCGACCGCGACGGCCGGTACACGCCCGGACGCAGAATCGACCAGGCGCGTCGTATCGGCATGGGCTGCTGCAGTCGTCAGCAATGCGCCGAACACGGCGGTCGTCAGCAATAGTTGTCGCAACTTCGGGGCAATCATCGAGTTCTCCTTGAGCTTGCCGACTGGCGCACGGCCCGTGCGGCGGTTCGTCAGCAAGACTAGTGAAGATGAGCCTTAAAGTCATGGCGGCATCCTGAATTTTTCTGAATGGGCGGCGCGAGATCGTGGCGCGGGCGCGTCCGGCGCGACGGGCGTGCCGCGCCCATCGGGGGCGCACGGTGCGATGCGTGCCGGAACGTGCCGGTGCCGGCAACGCCGAATCGTGACGCAGGCCGGCCAGGGCGAGGCAGGCATTCGTGCACGACTTCATCGATCACGCGCGTCGTCACGCCCCAATCGGCAAGCCCAGCCGCCAGCTCAGATTGCTGCGCGCACGCGCCTCGCAGCGCGTATAAAAGAAATCCGTCAGATATATGCGCGGGCGGACGAGCAGCGAGCGAAGCATCGTCCGTTCATGAAGGTCGTAACCCCGGTCGTCGAGATCGGGGCGCTCGGCCCGGAGCAGGCGGCCGTCGTCGCGAAATCGCCTGCGGGAAGCGCCCAGCACGGCCAGGTCGATGTCGCACACGAAACGGGTATCCAGTTCGGCAACGGCTCCCGCGTGGGTCGTCGCGAGAATCATCGCGCAGATCCGGTCGCATGCACCGATCTGCCCCGCTGCCAGGTGCCGGAACCAGTCGGCGCTGCGCTGCTCGTTGTTCTTCGCGCCCGGCACGTAAATCACGTCGTGGAACCAGAGCGCGAGTTCGACCACATCCGGTTCGGGAATCCAGTCACGCGCGAGGTCGACATGACGCAGGCATCGCCGCACATGCACGAGCGTATGGTAATGCCGCGCCGGCTCCGAATAGCTTCGCGCCAGCGTGTCGTAGACATACTCGGCATGTTTGCCGCCGCTGCACGACCACAGCGCGACGAACCGCGCCTGCGTCTGGTTCACGTTCGCTCCTTGGCCCGTGGCGGCACCACACGATCGCCCCGCGCCGACGTTACCGCGATGCGCTCAGAGAAATTCCCTGCGAATGTCGATGCTCGACCGCTGTCCGATGTTGCCGTAGCGATGCGCGAGCCATGCATCCGCCTCGCGTCGTCCGTGGTCATGCAGCTCGCTCAGAAATCCCCAGTCCGCGTTGTACTTGCTCGATACGCTCAACGCGCTCAGCGCATCGTCGGCGCGAATGGAATGGATCAGCATTTCCTTCATCTCGCCGCGCTTGATCGTGTCTTGCTGGATCAGGTCGGTGACGAACGCGATGGCTCGCATCTCGCGCATCAGCGACGAGTTGAAACTGATCTCGCTGATACGGTTGAGGATCTCCGCTGCCGTGACGGGTACGCCGCGGCGCACGAGCGGATTGATGTGCACGATCACGACGTCGCGCGTCGTGCAGTTGTAGATGAGCGGATAGATGGCCGGATTGCCCATGTAGCCGCCGTCCCAGTAGAACTCGCCGTCGATCGTGACCGCCTGGAACAGCGTCGGCACAGACATGCGCTCCCGTGAAGATGCGGATCTTCCCCGTCTCGACGTTGGTTGCGCTGAGATACAACCGGATCGGACAGTGCTTGCGCAGCGCGTCGAAGTCGACCTGGCTTTCGAGCACTTCGCGCAGCGGATTCAGGTTGTTCGAATTGAACTGATAAGGCGAGAAAACGCGCAGCATCATATCGGCAAACGCATAGAGCGGCGAATGATCGAGCCCGAAGCTGTGCGTGCCCTTCAGCCACGGCGCCCAGCGCAACGGGTTGTAGCGCTCCGCCGATCGGGCGACCGCCTGCCAGAAATCGTGCAGTGCCTGACGCGCGCCGTCCTCGCCCCCCTTCAGCAGCCCGTACGCGAATACGGTGGCGTTCATTGCGCCGGCGCTGGTCGCACTGACACCCTCGATGTCGAGCCTGCCGTCTTCAAGCAGCCGGTCGAGCACGCCCCAGGTGAACGCGCCGTGCATCCCGCCCCCCTGCAGCGCCAGCGCGATCTGTTTGCGCGAACCGTCGTCGCGGCGTCTCGTGTGCGTGGTTGTCATGCCCGTCTCCTCGAGCAGCGGCAGTTCGCGAGCGGCACGTGGTCACACGACGCGTCGCCGTACGCCGCAGGTCCATTCATCCTGCGTGCGCGCCCAATGCATCCAGCAGCGCTTTTGCCTCTTGCAGGTCGCTTGTGTCGAAGCCTTCCGTGAAGCACGCGTACACGTCGAACAGCGCCTGCGTGGCTTCCGCGGTCTTGCCCTGCCGCTGCAATAGCCTCGCCAGGTCCGACGCTGCCCGCAGCTCCAGCGCCCTGGCGCCCTGCCGATGCGCCCGCGCGATCGCTCTGTGAAAGCAGTCGACGGCTTCGTCGTCGCATTCAGGCGCCGTGCCGTCCTTGCCGGCCCCGCCAGCCAGATAGATGCCCGCGAGCCGGTACAGCTCGGCCTCGTAGCAATGCTCGCCGGATTGCTCGACGATCGCCCTGGCCTCTTCCAGCATGCCCAGGGCTGCCTTCTCGTCGCCCGCGCGCCAGTAACTGTCGGCGAGCAACGTGAGGGAATAAGGACGCTGGTCTTCGCCGCCGGCTGCCCGCTGTGCGTCGAGGCCCAGGCGCATCTGCGCAATGCCGTCCCGGAGGTTGCCTTGCACGCTCGTCGCCCAGCCTCGCAGCAGCGTCCCCCACGCGAGCCAGTAAGGCAATCCGTGCTCGGTCGATACGGCAATGACCGCTTCCGCGCGCTCGGCAGCAAGCCTCGGCTCCCGCCGCAGCTGATGCAAGTGCGCCGTGTAGGTCAGGCTGAACGCCAGCGATGGCCCGTACGCAAGGTTCCGTGCGAGCGCAAGCGCTTCGACGCTGCGTTTGAGCGCCTGGTTGGGATACCCCTGAATCCACAAAGTCAGCACCAGGGAAACAGAGTGCCCGGATGCCGGGATCCACCCCGTGCGCGAAGACGTGTGCCTGATGCTGCTCCGGATCGTAGAGCGCAAGGGCTTGTTCCATGTGTGTGCGAGCAGCACCGAAATCGCCCTGCAGAAACAGGCACGACCCCAGTGCGCTATGCGCCTCGATGAGGAAGCCTGGATCGTTCACGTCCCGGGCCGTGTCGAGCATCTGCATGCCCAGCTCCGTCGCGAGCGCATACTCGCCGCGCACCACGTGTCGAACGCCGCGCCCTGTCGTCCCTACATCTTCCCCGCCAGATGAAACCGCGACGCCGGATGCCACAGCCTGACCGACGTCGCGACGTGCTCGCCGACCCACGTGCGGCGCCTCAACAACAGACACGGTTCGCCGATCTCCATCACGAGATGCCGGCGCACCTGCGCATTCGGCTTCTCCGCGTAGATCCGGAACTCCGCGTGCTGGATCGGTGCAAGCCGCACCATGTAATGATTCGGCGTCTCGATCGTGAAATCCTGCGCGAGGTAATCGGGAAACAATGCCGGGTTGACGTAGCGATCCTCGAACTGGATCGGCTCGTCCTCCTCGTAATGCACGATGCGCGAATGAAACACGGGCCCCGCACGCAGCCCCAGCGCATCGATCGCTTCCGGCTCGACGCTGCGCTCGATCAGCAACACGCGCGCGCTGTGCCGATGCCCGCGCTCTGCAATCTCGTCGGCGATGTTGCGGATTTCCAGCACCGTCGATTCGTAATGCCGGCGCTCGACGAACGTGCCGGCGCCCTGGATGCGCGTCAGCACGCGCTCGGCGGTCAGCTCGCGCAGCGCACGCGACACCGTCATCCGTGCGACGCCGAACTCCTTGACCAGCTCGGCCTCGGTCGGAATCGCGCCGCCTGGCTTCCAGTCGCCGTTCGCGATCCGCTCGACGACGTAGCGCTTGATCTGCTGGTACGCCGGCAGCGCGCGTGCCGGCACGTCGTCGCCCGATGTGCCCGCCCGACGCGCCGGTGTATATCGTTCCGTTTCGTTCATGCGCCCTCGACCGAATGAAGGTTGGATGCCCCGCTGCCCTCGCGCCACGCGCCGCTACAGCACCGACGGCGGCGCGCCCGCGACGATCCCGGCCGCGATCGCGATGTCGTCGGCAAGCGGCCGGTCGTCGTGATACGCGGGCACGCGTTCGCGCACCTGTCGCCACAGCGCATCGGTCGACGCGGCACGCGCCGCTCCGCTCGCCTGCAAATCGTAGGCCTGCGCGGCGGCCAGCAGCTCGATCGCGAGCACGCGCGTCGTATTCTCGATGATGTCGAGCGCCTTCAGCGCGGCAGGCGTCGCGTGGCACAGATGATCTTCCTGCAGCCCCGACGTGATGCCGCCGTCGAGGCTCGCCGGCGCCGCGAGTCGCTGATTCTGCGCGACGAGCGCGACCGCCGTGTACTGCGCGATCATGAAGCCCGAACAGGTGCCGCCGGGCGCCGCGAGAAACGCCGGCAACCCGCTCACGAGCGGATTGACGAGTCGGTCCAGACGCCGCTCCGCGATGGCCGCCACCTGCGCCATCGCGGCCGCGAGGCTGTCCATCGACAGCGCGATGCCCGCGCCGACCGCATGGGCCTGCGAATGCACGACCGGTGCGTCGCGCGTACCGGCGACGATCGGATTGTCGGTGACGGACGCGAGTTCGCGGTCGACGACTTCCGCCGTCACCGCGAACACGTCGCGCGCCGCGCCGTGCACGTGCGGGATCGTGCGCAGGCTGAGCGGATCCTGCGTATGCCGCCCGCTCGCCGCCGCGAGCATCGGGCTGTCGGCGAGCATCGCCCGCAGGCGTGCGCCGACGTGCCCGATGCCGGGCGAGATCCGCAGCGCGAGCGACGCCGGGTCGAACGCGGCGAGCTGACCGCCGAGATTTTCGAAGCTCGCCGCCGCGATCCAGTCGGCCCAGTCGAGCAGGCGCTCCGCGCGAGCCAGCGCGAGCGCGGCCAGCCCCGTCACGCACGGCGTGCCGTTGACGAGGCTCAGGCCTTCTTTCGCCCCGAGCGCGAGCGGTTCGCGGCCGATGCGGCGCAGTGCGTCGTCGCCGCGCATGCGCTCGCCGCGATGGCGCGCATGACCCTGCCCGATGCACACGAGCGCGACGTGCGCCATGTGGGTCAGGTAGCCGACCGAACCGTGCGCCGGCACCTCCGGCAGGCAATCGTGGTCGAGCAGCGCGACGAGCTGTTCGACGACATCGGCGTGCACGCCCGAATGCCCGTGCGCAAAATTGTTGATCGCGGCCGCGATGATCGCGCGCGTTTCGGCTGCGCCGAGCGGCATGCCGACGCCGACCGCGTGGCTCATCAGGATGTTGCGCGACAGCGTGCTCTGCTGGGCCGGCGACACGATCACGTCGCACAGCGCGCCGACGCCGGTATTGACGCCGTACGCGCGAATCCCGCGCGCGACGATCTCGTCGACGAGCCCGCGCGCCGCGGCGATCCGCCCGCGCGCATCGTCGGTCAACCCCAGCGGTTCGCCGGCCGCGACGGCCGCAATCTGCCGCCAGTCGAGCGGCCGTGCAGAACGGAATACGGTCATGACGTCCTCAGTTCGCGGCGCGGTCGTGATGGCTCGACACGAACTGGCGAAAGCGCTCGGAACACTGGCCGCCGAACAGAGCGTCGGGCGTCCCGTCCGAATCGACCTCGCCCTGATGCAGGAACATCACGCGATTCGACACGTGCCGCGCGAAGCCCATTTCGTGCGTGACGACCAGCATGGTGCGCCCTTCCTCCGCGAGCGAGCGCATCACGCGCAGCACTTCGCCGACCAGCTCCGGATCGAGCGCCGACGTCGGTTCGTCGAACAGCATCACCTTCGGATGCATCGCGAGCGCCCGCGCGATCGCGACGCGCTGCTGCTGGCCGCCCGACAGGTGCGCCGGATAGTAGCCGCGCTTGTCCGCGAGGCCGACACGCGCGAGCAGCGCCTCGGCTTCCTCGACCGCTTCCGCGCGGCTGCGCTTGAGCACGCGCAGCGGCCCTTCGACGAGATTGTCGAGCACGGTCATGTGCGACCACAGGTTGAAGTTCTGGAACACCATGCCGAGCTGCGAGCGGATGCGATCGACCTGCCGCCGGTCGCCCGGCTGCAGCCTGCCGTCGCGTGCGCGCTTCATCTTCAGCTCCTCGCCGGCAAGCGCGACGGAACCGTCGTCGGGCGTCTCGAGCAGGTTCAGGCAGCGCAGGAAGGTGCTCTTGCCCGAGCCGCTCGCGCCGAGGATCGAGATGACGTCGCCTTCGTGCGCGTCGAGCGAGATGCCCTTCAGCACGTGGTGATCGCCGAACGACTTGTGGATGTTCTTGACCGACAGCGCAACGGGAGCAGCGGTGTTCATCGGATTCTCCGGAAAAGGACGGGGGCGCTCAGGGCGCAACGCGCCGGGGATTGCGGGTCGCCGCGGCGGGTGCACCGGATGGCTTCGGCGCACGCAGGTGGCCCGACAGCCGCCATTCGAGCGCGCCGAGCAGGCGCACGACGATGAAGTTCAGGCCCAGGTAGATGAGGGCCGCGCACACGAACACCTCGGTCGTGCGGTAGGTCTGCTGGATGATCTGCTGCGCGACGCCCGTCACTTCCCACACGGTCACGAGGCTGGCGAGCGCGGTCGACTTCACGAGCAGCACGGCTTCGGTCGAATACGCGGGCAGGCACTGGCGCAATGCGATCGGGCCGATCACGCGGCGCAGCAGCGCGAAGCCCGACAGGCCGATCGAATAACCGGCCTCGATCTGCCCGACCGGTACGGCCATCAGCCCGCCACG
Source organism: Burkholderia puraquae (assembly GCF_002099195.1). GTDB lineage: Bacteria > Pseudomonadota > Gammaproteobacteria > Burkholderiales > Burkholderiaceae > Burkholderia > Burkholderia puraquae. The sequence goes on from NZ_NBYX01000035.1 coordinate 40,215, forward strand.
CAAGATCTCGGCCGTGTAGCCTGCCGTGCACAGCGCGAGCGACAGCACCGCGCACACATACGGCTCGCGCAGCAGCGGCCATACGAAGCTTTCGCGGATCACGCCGAACTGGCCGAGCCCGTAATACACGAGGAACATCTGGATCAGCAGCGGCGAGCCGCGAAACACCAGGATGTAAGCCCGCGCGAAGCGGTTCGGCAGCCAGTGCGGCGACACGCGCATCGTGACGATCACGAGCGACAGCAGGCCGCCGAGCACGAGCGACGCGAAGAACAGGCCCAGCGTGGTCGGTACGGCCGCGAGCAGCTGGCGCAGCGTGTCGAGGAGGAAGTCGAAATCGAATGACATGCGTGCTCTCCGTCAGTTGCGCGCGAAATTGCGGCGGAACGAGCGGCCGACAATCGCTTCGGCCCGGTTGAACACGCGGTTCGACAGGCCCGTCATGACCAGGTAGAGCGCGCCGCCCGCGACGAAGAACACGAAGTACTGGTGCGTCGAGTTCGCGGCGATCTGGCTCGTGCGCAGCAACTCGGCGAGCCCCGTGACCGAGATCAGCGCCGAATCCTTCAGGCTCAGTTGCCATACGTTGCCGATGCCGGGCAGCGCGAAACGCAGCACCTGCGGGATCAGGATGCGGCGCAGGACCATGCTGCGCGGCATGCCGATCGAGCGTGCCGCTTCGAGCTCGCCCTTCGATACCGCGAGCACCGCCGCGCGATACACCTCGGCCTGGTAGGCGCCCGAGATCATCCCGACGGCGAGTGCGCCGATCACGAACGGCGGCACGCCGATGAAGCCTTCCGCGCCGAACCACTGGCCGACGGCCGTGACGAGCGTCGAGCCGCCGAAGTAGAACAGGTAGATGACGAGCAGTTCGGGCACGCCGCGAAACACCGTCGTGTACAGGTCGCCGAGCAGGCGGGCGCTGCGGTGGCGCGACAGCTTCGCCGCCGCGATTGCCGCGCCGATCACGGCGCCGACCGCGAGCGCGGCGAGCGTCAGCGCGACCGTCATCAGTGCGGCGACCAACAGCACGCCGCCCCAGCCCTCGGTTCCGAAGCCGAGCATTTCAAGAATCGCCATGCGTGCCTCCCGGCAAGCGTTGAATGAATCCGCAGGATGCGTGCCGCCGCGCGTTGCGCGAGCCGCTTACGCGGCGGCAGCCGGCTATGCGCTTACGGCGTGACGTCGGTCTTGAACCACTTGTCGGCGAGCTTCTTCACGGTGCCGTCCGCGAGCGCGGCACCGATCGCCGTGTCGAACTTCGTCTTCAGGTCGGCATCCTGCTTGCGGAACGCGAGCCCTTCGCCCGGGCCCCAGATCGGGCCGCCGAGCTTCGGGCCGGCGAGCACGATCGACGCGTTGTCCTTCTTCGCGTTGTTCGCCGCGTAGTACGTGACGTCGTCGAACGACGCATCGATGCGGCCCGCGACGAGGTCGAGATCGCGCTCCGGCGAGGTCTTGTACACGCGGATCGACGCGATGTCCTTGAAGCTGTCGTTGATGAACTTCGTATAGACGGTGCCCGACTGGATCCCGATCGTCTTGCCCTTCAGCTGCTTGCGCAGGGTGTCGACGGTGGGCTTGTCGGCATTCGCGTCGCCGGTCAGCTTGACGATCGGCGCGCCGGGTGCCGCCTTCGGCAGGATCTTGGTATCGGTGACGGCGAAGGTCGCCGGCGTGGCCGCGTACGGGCGCGAGAACAGCAGGATCTTCTCGCGCTCCGGCGTGATCGAGATCGCATCCATCAGGATATCGAACTTGCCGGCCTGGAGACCCGGGATCATGCCGTCCCAGTCCTGCGCGACCATGTTGCATTGCACCTTGATGCGTTCGCACACGTTGGCGAGCAGCTCCGGCTCGAAGCCGCCGAGCTTGCCGCCCGGCAGCGTGAGGTTCCACGGCGCGTAGCCGCCTTCGAGCGCGACCGTCACCGTCTTCCATTCCTTTGCCTGCACCGGTGCGGCGAGCGTTGCCGCCGCAGCCGCGATGACGCCGATCGTCCTGATTGCCCAGTTGATGCGCTTGCCGTTCACGAGATTTCTCCTTGCGTTGAAGTTCGCCATCCCTTCGGTGCAGCAAGCCGCCTCAGGAATTTGTCTATACAAGCATGCAAGAAGAAAAACAGTGAGACAAGCAGCGATCAAAAAAAACCGCGGAAACGCGGGAAATCCCCTAATTTCAGGCTTCCGGCGTGCGTCGTCGAGGGGAATTCCGGCACGGATTTGGTGCAATCCGGCCGGTTCAATCGCAAGGATGACTAGACAAATTTTGAATACGACCACTGGGGTCGGTCACTCGGCGCGCGAAGGCGCGCATGTCGAACCGCCTTGCACGAAGACCGGCGGCCGCGTCGCCGCGCATCGACGCCGCCATGCACGGCGCGCATGCCGCGCATGAAAACTAATCGATTGTTGGCCCCCCGGATCGACGCCGACAATCCGCGTCATGCCCCCTCGTTTGCGGTACGGGCCACTCACCCACCCAATCGGCACACCTCGATCCATGAACCATCCCGCCACCGTCTCCTCCATCGCCGGGGCCCGCAAGGCCGCGGCGGCCCCCTGCCAGGCCCGCCCCCGCACCTGCGGCGAAGCGCTCGTCGACCTCCTCGAACGCCACGGTGTCGAATGCGTGTTCGGCATTCCCGGCGTGCATACCGTCGAGCTCTATCGCGGCCTCGCCGCATCGTCGATCCGCCATGTGACGCCGCGCCACGAACAGGGCGCCGGCTTCATGGCCGACGGCTATGCGCGCGTCACGGGCCGGCCGGGCGTCTGCTTCATCATCACCGGGCCGGGGATGACCAATATCGCGACCGCGATGGCACAGGCCTATGCGGACTCGATCCCGATGCTGGTGATCTCGAGCGTCAACGCGCGACGCGAGCTCGGCAGCGGCGACGGCCGCCTGCACGAGCTGCCGTCGCAGCGCGACGTATTCGCGGGACTCACCGCGTTCTCGCACACGCTGCTCGACGCGGCCGACCTGCCGCAGGTTCTCGCGCGTGCATTCGCGATCTTCGCCAGCGCGCGGCCGCGGCCCGTGCATATCGAGATTCCGCTCGACGTGATCGTGATGCCGGCGCCCCCGCTGCCCGACACCCCGCCCGCACCGCCTGCGCGCCCCGCGCCGGATGCGAACGCGCTCGCGGCGGCCGCCGACCTGCTCGCGCACGCGCGCCGGCCGCTGATCCTGGCGGGCGGCGGCGCCATCCATGCAGCCGCGGAATTGCGCGAACTCGCCGAACGCCTGCACGCGCCTGTCGCGCTGACGATCAACGCGAAGGGGCTGCTGCCGGCCGGCCACCCGTTGCTCATCGGCTCGACCCAGTCGTTGCCGGCCACCCGTGCGGCGATCCGCGAAGCCGACGTGGTGCTCGCCGTCGGCACCGAGCTGGGCGAGACCGATTACGACGTCACGTTCGACGGCGGCTTCGCGATCGACGGCCGGCTGATCCGCATCGACATCGACGCGCAACAGCTGATGCGCAACGCCCGCGCCGAGATCGCCATCGCCGGGGATGCGCGGCTGGCGCTCGGTGCGTTGTCGACCCGCCTGCACGAAACGCCGGCACCGACACCCGACGCCGGCTGGGGTGCGCTGCGGGTGGCCGCCGTGCGCGCCGCGATCGCAGCCGGCCATGACGGCGCCGCGCGCTCGCAGGCACTGCTGATCGATACGATCGTCGCAACGCTGCCCGGTGCGGTCATTGCCGGCGATTCGACGAGCCCCGTCTACGTCGGCAATTTCACCCACGATGCGCCGGCACCCCGCAGCTGGTTCAACTCGTCGACCGGCTACGGCACGCTCGGCTACGGGCTGCCCGCCGCGATCGGTGCCAAGCTCGCCGCGCCCGCGCGCCCGGTCGTGTGCCTGATCGGCGACGGCGGCCTGCAGTTCACGTTGCCGGAGCTCGCGAGCGCGGTCGAGGCCCGCCTGCCGGTGATCGTGATCGTCTGGAACAACCGCGGCTACGGCGAGATTCGCAAATACATGGTTGCGCGCGACATCACGCCGATCGGTGTCGATCCGTACACACCCGATTTCCAGGCGCTCGCACGCGGCTTCGGCTGTGCGGCGCACGCGGCCGCGACACCCGGCGCGCTGGCGGCCGCGCTGCGCGACGCCGCGGCGCGCGCGATTCCGACCGTGATCGAGATCGACGAGGCAACCTGGTTCGGTCAGGTGCAGCGATGAGCACGACACCCGATCCCGCCTTCGATCCGCCGCTGCACACGCGCCACTTCATCGACGGCACGTGGCGCGCAAGCGTCGACGGCGCGACGCTGCCCGTCGTCGATCCGTCGACGGAAGCCGTGCTCGCCAACGTCAGTGCAGGCGGCGCGGCAGACATCGAGCGCGCCGTGCAAGCCGCGTCGCACGCGTTTGCCGCCTGGAAGCGCACGACGGGCGCCACGCGCGCGGCCCTGCTCCGGGCGATCGCGCGCGGCGTCGACGCACGTCGCACGCGGCTCGCCACACTGCAGTCGCTCAACAACGGCAAGCCGTTTGCCGAAGCCGAGATCGACGTCGCAGACGTGATCGCCACCTTCGACTACTACGCGAGCCTCGCGGATCGTCTCGACACGGACGGCGAAACCGAGATCGCGCTGCCCGGCGGCGACCATCGCGCGTGGCTCCGGCGCGAACCGGCCGGCGTCGCCGCGCTGATCGTGCCGTGGAATTTCCCGATGGTGACGACCGCGTGGAAGCTCGCGCCCGCACTCGCGGCCGGCTGCACCGTCGTGCTGAAGCCGTCCGAGATCACGCCGCTGCCCGAGCTCGAACTCGCCGCGATCACTGCCGAAGCGGGCCTGCCGCCCGGTGTGCTGAACGTCGTGACCGGCACCGGCCACGACGTCGGCGCCCGAATGTGCGCGCACCCGCTCGTCGCGAAGGTGTCGTTTACCGGCAGCACCGCAGTCGGTGCGCAGGTCATGAAGACGGCCGCGGACACGATCAAGGGCGTCGGCCTCGAACTCGGCGGCAAGTCGTCGATCGTCGTGTTCGACGACGCCGACCTCGATCAGGCCGTCGAGCTCGTCGCGGGCGGCGGCCTGTTCAACGCCGGCCAGATGTGTTCGGCAACCTCGCGCGTGCTCGTCGCCGCGCCGCTTGCCGACGACCTGATCGCGCGCCTCGCGCGGCGAATCGACGCGACCGTCGTCGGTCCGCCGTTCGCCCCCGGCGTGCAGATGGGCCCGCTGACGAATCGCGTGCAATACGAACGCGTGAAGCACCACATCGCGCAAGGCGAGGCCGACGGCGCGCGGCTCGTGACGGGCGGCAACGCGCTCGACGGCCCCGGCTACTTCATCCGCCCCACGCTGTTCGCCGACGTGCCGGCCGACAGCGCGCTATGGTGTGAAGAAATATTCGGACCGGTGCTGTGCGTCCGCGCATTCGACACCGAGGACGATGCGATCGCGGCCGCCAACGATACCGAGTACGGGCTCGTCGCAACCGTCGTCACGCGCGACGCGGCACGCGCCAAGCGGGTTGCCGCCGCGCTCGAGGCGGGCGTCGTGTGGATCAACACGCCGCAGCTGATCTATCCGCAAACCTCATGGGGCGGCTACAAGCGCAGCAGCATCGGACGCGAGCTCGGCCCGTTCGGGCTCGCCGCCTTCCAGGAGATCAAACAGGTCATGATGCCGGCCGGCTGACGCCGCCGCCCCATGCGTTTATGTCATGCCGCGCATGCGGATATTTCGTTTGTTGCGGAAATTTGACCTCCCTACAGTTCATCCACACCCCGCGCCGCCGTTCGGCGCCGGCATCGGACCACACGGCATCGTTCATCAGGAGACGGCCATGCAACACTTCAAGGCGGGCAGAAGGCAGGTGATCAAGACCCTCGGCACGGCGCTCGCTGCATCCGCCCTTCCGATGCCATTCATCAGTACTGCGAAGGCACAGTCGAGCAGCTTCGCGGGCAAGACGCTGCGCCTGCTCACGTGGTCCGACGATACCGGCGCGGCCGCGCTGCGCAACATCGCGGAAAGCTTCAGCAAGCAGACCGGCGCACGCGTGATCGCCGATCGCGCGGACGGCACGTCGGGGATGGTCGCGAAGGTCAAGGCCGCAGGCGAGCGGCCGACCTACGACGTCATCACGCTCGCCGGCGTCGGCGCGGCCGGCCTCGCGGACGCGGGCCTGCTCGCGAAGCCGGACCTGAACCGGCTGCCGAACCTGAAGGACGTCGCGCCGCAATACCGCACCGGCGCGAACGGCTTCGGCATCGGCTACCTGCTGTGGTCGGACGGGCTGATCTACAACACGGCGACCGTGAAGAGCGCACCGTCGAGCTACGAGGCCCTGTGGGATCCGAAGTATGCGGGCCGCCTGTTCCTGCCGCCGCCCGAGTGGGCCGAAGCGGTCGATCTCGCGATCATCGCGGCGAAGCTGGCCGGCGGTTCGCAGCAGAACATCGATCCGGGATTCAGGAAGCTCGCGCAGTTGAAGGAGCGCGTGATGACCCTCGGCGAGAACCCCAACCAGATCGCCGACCTGTTCCGCACGGGCTCGCTCGACATCGGCGGCATCTATTCGCCCGCGTTCTTCCCCGACCAGATCCGCAAGCCCGACTACAAGATGGGCGTGACGTACGGGATGAAGGAAGGCTTCGCGACGCAGCTGATGTTCACCGTGATTCCGAAGGCGCACCCGGGCGACCTCGACCTGATCCACGCGTTCATCAATCATTCGCTCGATGCGGGCGTACAGGGCCGGATGGCGGCCGACGTCCTGAACGGCCCCGTGAACGGCAAGGCCGTGATTCCCGCGGCAAGCCGCGCGTTCGTGCCGTCGCCGCAGCAGATCGCGGAGAAGGCCGTGCTGCATGACGACAAGGCGCTCGCAGCCGTCCAGCCGGCATGGATCAAGCGCTACACCGGCCTCTTCTCGGCGTAACGACATGGCCTCCCTGTCCTCCCCCCACGACGCAGGGCCGGCCGTCGCCGGCGTGCCGCCCTGGCTGCTGCTCGCGCCGATCCTCGCGTTCCTCGCGGTGCTCGCCGCCGCGACGCTTACGGTGCTGCGAATGAGCGTCGGCGTGTCGGGCGACGAATGGCGGACCTTCACGCTGCAGAACTACGTCGACCTCGCGGATCCGTACTTCATGCATTCGCTGTGGCTCACGCTGCGCCTCGCGTTCCAGAGCATGGTGTGTGCGGTGCTGCTCGCGATCCCGGTGGCGCTCGCGATGGCGCGAACCGAATCGCGGCTCGCGCGCCGGCTGCTGCTCGCCGGCGTCCTGTTGCCGCTGCTCGTGAACCTGCTGCTGCAAGGCTATGGCTGGCTCGTGATGCTCGGCCCGGCCGGGCTGCTCAACCGCGCGCTGCTGGCTACCGGCGTGATCGAGCGGCCACTGCAGTTGCTGTACCGCGAGCACGGCGTGCTGCTCGGACTGATCCAGACCGCGTTCCCGCTCGCCGTGCTGCCGCTGTCGAGCGCGCTGCGCGCAGTGTCCCGCGCGTACGACGAAGCTGCCGCAACGCTCGGCGCGAGCCGATGGCAGACGCTGCGGCACGTGACGTTGCCGCTCGCGATGCCCGGCCTCGTCTCCGGCGCGCTGCTCGTGTTCGCGTACAACGCCAGCGCGTTCGCGGTGCCGCTGCTGCTCGGCGGCCGGCGCGTGCCGATGCTCGCGGTGCTCGTGCACGACCAGGTCGCACCGCTGCTCAACTGGCCCGCCGCCTCGGCATCCGGCGTCGTGCTGATGGGCGCGACACTCGTCGTGATGGCGGTTTCGCAGCGCCTCGTGCGCACCCTGCAACGTGCCGACGAGGTGAACCGATGAATGCCCTGCTCCTGCGCGCACCCATGCCCAGCCGCCTCGGGCGTGTGACCGGCGCGCTCGCGACGCTCGTGCTGTTCGCCGCCGCACTGCCGATCGTGACGATGATCACGATGTCGTTCGGCGCGTCGGGCACGCTCGAATTCCCGCCGCGCGAATTCAGCCTGCACTGGTATCGCGCGGCTTGGCAGACGTTCGTGTCGTCCGATGCGGGCAGCGCGCAATCGATGGGTGCCGCGCTGACGACGAGCCTCGTCGTCGCGGTCGCGACGATGCTGATCGCGACCGCCGTGTCGGTACCCGCGGCTTACGCGCTGTCCCGCTGCCGCTTCCGCGGCAAGACGCTCGTCGAGCAGCTCGTCGCGTTGCCGATCGTCTATCCGCTCGTGATGCTCGGCCTCGCGCTGCTGATCGTGTTCAACGCGCTGCCGGTCGAACTCGGCATCGTGCGGCTCGTCGTCGCACACGTGATCCTGACGCTGCCGTTCACGGTGAAGAATTGCGCGGCCTCGGTCGCGTCGATCGGCCCCGACTTCGAGGAAGCCGCGTGCGTGATGGGCGCGAGCCCGCGCCGCGCGCTCGTCGACGTCGTGCTGCCGCTGATGCGGCCCGGCATCCTCGCCGGCATGCTGTTCGCGTTCATCGTGTCGTTCAACGAATTCACGGTGACGTTCTTCCTGTACAGCATCGACACGATGACCCTGCCGGTCTGGCTCTACAGCCGCACCGTTTCGTCGCTCGACCCGACCGTGTTCTGCTTCGCCGTATTCACGGTCGCGATCGACTTCGCACTGATCTGGATGCTCGAAAAACTCGTCGGCGACAAGGGTGTCGCGCTCTGACGCGCGCCGCCTCGCCCTCGCCCGTGCAAGGAACCCTCATGAACCAGCTCATCCTCCAGAACGTGACGAAGCGCTTCCATCACGCGTATGCAGTCGATCACGTCGACCTGTCGGTACCGGACGGCAAGCTCGTCTGCTTTCTCGGCCCGTCCGGCTGCGGCAAGACCACGCTGATGCGCATCATCGCCGGCCTCGAAACGCCGACCTCCGGCACGCTGACGTTCGCGGGCCGCGACCTCACGCACGTGCCCGCCAACCGGCGCGACTTCGGCATGGTGTTCCAGTCGCTCGCGCTGTTTCCGCACATGACGGTCGCGCAGAACATCGCGTATCCGCTGCGGCTGCGCAAGATGGACAAGGCCGCGCAGGCACGACGCGTGGCCGAGCTGCTGGAGCTGATCCAGTTGCCGCACATGGCCGACCGGCTCGTCACGCAACTGTCGGGCGGGCAGCGCCAGCGCGTCGCGATTGCGCGCGCGATCGCGTCGTCGCCGCGCCTGCTGCTGCTCGACGAGCCGTTGTCGGCACTCGACGCGAAGCTGCGCGAGGCGATGCAGGTCGAGATCCGGCTGCTCCAGCAACGGCTCGGCATCACGACGATCATGGTCACGCACGACCAGCGCGAAGCGATGACGATGGCCGACGAGATCGTCGTGATGGAAAAAGGCCGGATCCAGCAGGTCGGCCGGCCGCTCGACATCTATCGCGACCCGGTCAACGAATTCGTCGCCGACTTCATCGGCCTCGGCAACATCCTGCCGGTCGCGTGCGACGGCGACGACGCGATCGTCCTGCCGGGCGGGCAGCGTCTCGCGATCCGGCGTGCGCCGGACACGCCGCGCGCGACCGCCGCCGTGCGCCTGCTGATTCGTCCCGAGGACATCTGCGTGCGGGCGGGCCAGCCGGCTGCGGCGCCGAATACGCTGGCCGGCACGATCACGTTCGTGCGCGACGTCGGCGCGTCGATCGAAGCGACGATCGACTGCCGGGGCTTCACGCTGACGGCCGCGACGACACCGCGCGAGACGCCCGACCTCCACATCGGCATGCCGGTACTCGCGGAACTGCCCGCCCATGCCTGCAAGCTCATCGCCGCCCGCGGCGCCTGATCTCTGTTCCTTTCTCCAGCGCAGCAACGAGGATCTCACCATGAACGCAACGTCCCACGCCACCCGCCACGTGCAGCGCCTGCTCGCCCGTACCGTCCTCCTCTGCGCCTGCGCCGGCACCGCGGCCCTTGCCGCGTTCGCGCCGCCCGCGCATGCCGATGCACTCGACACGATTGCGAAATCGGGCGTCGTGCGCATCGGCGTGTTCGAGGACTACCCGCCGTTCGGCTCGATCGGCCCCGACATGAAGCCGCAAGGCTACGACATCGACATGGCGAACCTGATCGGCCGGGCGCTCAACGCGAAAGTCGAGCTCGTGCAGGTCACCGGCGACAACCGGATGGCCTATCTCGCCGACCGCAAGGCCGACATGCTGCTGTCGGTCGGACAGACGCCGGAGCGCGCAAAGGTGATCGACTTCTCGAACGCGTATGCGCCGTACTACCTCGCGGTGTTCGGCCCGAAGTCGCTCGCCGTGAAGGGCAACGCCGATCTCGCCGGCAAGTCGGTCGCGGTCGCGCGCGGCACGCTCGAGGACCTGAGCGTCAGCAAGATTGCGCCGCCGAGTGCGACGATCAAGCGCTTCGACGATCCAAACGGCGCGATCGCGGCGTTCCTGTCGGGACAGGCGCAATTGCTCGTGGTCGGCAACGACGTCGGCGCGACGATCATCGCCCGCCATCCGTCGATCGATCCGGAGCAGAAGTTCTCGCTGTTCAGCTCGCCCGATCACGTCGGGCTGAACAAGAACGAGCCGCGCCTGATGCAGAAGGTCAACGACGCAATCGCCGGCGCAAAGAAGAGCGGCACGCTGAATACGCTGTCGCAGAAGTGGCTGCACGCGGCACTGCCGGCCGACCTGTGATGCGCACCGCGCCCGCCCCGCACTCACGACGAAAGGCATCGCGATGACCTACGTGTTCGACTTCAGCGGCTTCGGCCTCTACGCCGGCATGCTCGCGCGCGGCATCGGCGTGACGCTCGGCCTCACCGCGGCCGCCACCGTGCTGGGCGGCCTGATCGGCACGGCCGGCGCGTGGCTCGCGCTCGCCGGCCCGCGCTGGGCGCGCGCGCTCGTCGCGGCTTACGTCGAGCTGATCCGCAATACGCCGTTCCTGGTCCAGCTGTTCTTCATCTTCTTCGGGCTGCCCGCGATCGGCGTGCACATCGACGAAGCCCAGGCGGCCGTGCTGGCGATGACGGTCAACCTCGGCGCGTACGCGGTCGAGATCCTGCGCGCCGGCATCGAATCGGTGCCGCACGGGCAAGTGCAGGCGGCGCGCGCGCTCGGGCTGCACGGCCGGCAGGTATTCGGTCACGTCGTGCTGCCGCAGGCGCTCGCGAACGTGTACCCCGCGCTGCTCGGGCAGGTGCTGATCGTGATGCTCGGTTCGGCCGTCGTGTCGCAGATCTCGGTGCCCGACCTGACCTACGCGGCGAACTTCATCCAGTCGCGCAATTTCCGTGCGTTCGAGATCTACATCGTCGTGACCGCGATCTACCTGCTGCTGTCGATCGCGCTGCGCATGCTGCTCAATCGCGTCGGCCGGCGGCTGTTCTCCGGCCGCACGCCGCACGGCGCGGCCGCCGCACCGCGGCGCACCTGCGTTGCCCGCCTCGCGTGGCGCGTCCGTTCCCCTGAAGCCGGCCTTTCAACGGAGCGTGCACGATGATCGAATTCACCTTCCAGGATATTGCGTGGAACCTGCTGCTCGCCGCGCGCTGGACCGTGCTGCTGTCGCTGATCACGTTCATCGGCGGCAGCGTCGCCGGGTTCGCGCTGCTGGCGATGCGGATCTCGGCGTCGGCAGCGCTGCGCCGCTTCGTGATCCTGTACGTCGAACTGTTCCAGGGCACGCCGTTGCTGATGCAGCTGTTCCTTGGCTTCTTCGGATTGCCGCTCGTCGGCATCGACGTGACGCCATGGGTCGCCGCGTCGGTCGTGCTGACGCTGAACGCAAGCGCCTATCTGGCCGACATCTGGCGCGGCTGCGTCGACGCGGTACCGCGCGGCCAGTGGAACGCGGCGGCCAGCCTCGGCATGACGTGGGCCCAGCAATTGCGCTACGTGGTGTGGCCGCAGGCGTGGAAGATCGCGCTGCCGCCGACCGTCGGCTTCCTCGTGCAGGCGGTGAAAAGCACCGCGCTGACGTCGATCATCGGGCTGACCGAGCTGACCAAGACGGGCAACATCATCACCAACGCGGTCTTCAAGCCGTTTCCGATCTACGCGCTGGTCGCGCTGCTCTACTTCGCGATGTGCTTCCCGCTGACGTGGTATGCCCGCGTGCTCGAACGCCGCTATCGCGTCGCGAAGGCACGCTGAACCGGCACCGTGCGCCTCATTACGATCCAGGACCCTCCATGATTTCCATCAGCAACGTTTCGAAATGGTACGGGCAGTTTCAGGTCCTCGCCGACTGCACGACCGAGGTCAGGAAAGGCGAAGTGGTCGTCGTGTGCGGCCCGTCGGGCTCGGGCAAGTCGACGCTGATCAAGACCGTGAACGGCCTCGAGCCGTTCCAGCAGGGCGAGATCCTCGTGAACGGCCAGTCGCTCGGCGACAGGAAGACGAACCTGTCGAAGCTGCGCTCGAAGGTCGGGATGGTGTTCCAGCATTTCGAGCTGTTCCCGCACCTGTCGATCACCGAGAACCTGACGCTCGCGCAGGTCAAGGTGCTCGGCCGCGGCAAGGACGAGGCGAACGACAAGGGCATGAAGCTGCTCGATCGCGTCGGCCTGAAGGCGCATGCGCACAAGTTCCCGGGCCAGTTGTCGGGCGGCCAGCTGC
>NZ_NBYX01000036.1 GCF_002099195.1 Burkholderia puraquae
GTCGACGACGCTTGGACTGACGCGCTTCGGATACTTCGGCTCGACGGCATCGGTCTGCCGCAGCCAGCTGCTCACCGTGTTTCGGGACAGGCCCGTACGCCTCGCAATCTCGCGCAGCGGGACCTTCTCGCGGAAATACATCCGCCTGATCTTGGCCAATATGCCCACCGTGATCACCTTTGTATCCCCTGCTCAAGGATTGAGCAGGGCATTCAATCACGCGGGTCAAAATTCGATGAAAATTGCGCCCCTTAGTGGGTCAGTTCTGCGTGGACATCAACACCAATCCCAAGCACGCCAGGTTGGCGCTGGCTTACGATGTCGCGATCGGAATTTGTCGGATTTCACCACAACAATTGAACGATTTCAGGATCGAGGCCGATTGGCGATTTGGCGCGCAGTTGAGCGACGATCATTCGAATAGTGTTTATTCAGAATACTTCAGCTACGGCACGATGAAGAATGAATCGCTTGTCAATTGGATCACCGAAGACCATGAGGCAACGCTGCCAGACACGATAGACGACACGCGGCAAGGTGGTACATTGCTCGGTATCGGGAAGGTCGTATGAAAACGCTATTTGCCTCCCGCTCACGACGGCTTGCCCTGGCATTCGCGTCAGTACTGCTTGTAATTGGCGCCGTGGCAATTGAAGCGACCGGTTATGGTCATCAGACGCGAAGTATGGGAGAAGAAATGACACGATGGATAGGATTGCCGGCCTTGGCTGGGATTGCAGTCTTTGCGTTCGCCACGGCGTGGTCATCAGCGACCGCGGAGGCCGCACAGCCTATTTCCGCGCCGGCCCCATCGGCGCCTGTTCAAGAGGGGCCGTTTGTCGCTCAAGTCGTGGGGCTGGAGTGGCTCAATCCGCTGCAGCGTCGTGACTATCCTACCGAGTGGCAATTGCTGTGGACGATGGGACTCGTCAAGCCGAATAAGAACGATGACATGGTCAGAACAGACCCCCAGAGTTTTTCATCGGTTAAACCCGTCGCTATTGTTGCGGACGGGAACGGCGGAGAGGAATCTTTAAAGGGGTTTTATAAGAAATACATCCGCACTCTACTTATCGCGCTTCACGATAGGTACGCGATGGAAGAGCATTATTTTTATACGGTTCAGCCATCCGATAAGCGACGCTGGCGGGAGCTGGCAGGCATTCGGATTGAACTCGCGATTCCCTCACGACTTCCTCCGCAAGAGGCTCGTTCGCGTCTTAGCAACGAAATGCTGACGGCCTTTTCAATTGGAAGCAAATCGTTCCCCGATCTGTGGAGCAGGGATACGCCGCCTGACATTCAGATCCGCGTCGGCGGCGCGAATGCCGGTTTCACATCGCTGAACGCGGCACTCGACTATCTGCAGGCACACCCGCAGGAAAGCGTATGGGTGATGAACTGGGACGCACCGAGCTTTCCGCCTAAAGACGAGCAGATGAACGAAAACCTCACCGTACTGTTCCTGGCCGGCCCGGATCTGAAGACGGAGCGCGAGCCGCTCGCCTGGATCGGCAAGGTGGCAACGGGCAAGGTAAGCGACTACGAGGCGAAGGCCGGCACTACACGAGCGGTTCAGGCGTGGAAAGCGACGATCGCACAGGCTGCTCATAACGCAAACGTCGACCCGTCGAGTATCCAGTTCGTCGTGCACGACGCAGGCAAGGGCAGCGACGCGGCATCGGCGCGTCTGGCGTCGCTGTCGCAGACGCTCACCGAAACGCTGCCCGAATTCGACTACACGAAGCAGGTTTTCAACACGCCGGCGTTACTCGGCGACATGGGTGCAGGCACGGCGCTGACGGACATCGCACTCGCAATCGGCCGGATCAACCATTTCGGTGGCAATGCGCTGGTTGCAGGCACGACGGACGCTAACCACCCGACTGCGGTTGTCGTGCTGCCGCCATCGAAGCTCACGCCAATCAACCCGAACGGAGACTGGTTCCGCGCACGCGGCGAGAACAACGCCTATCTGCCGTGGTGGGGACGTCGTCACGACACGAACTACGGCATCCAGGGTTACTCGTACTGAGGAGCATCCATGCGCGGTGCTCATTTCGTCGGTGTCTACCTCAGGGCTTTTCCTGAACAGGTAGTGAGACGACAGGCAGCGATCAGGTCGCCAACTCGTGGATCACCCTGAACGTCGGCACTGACAGCACCGCGAACCCCACCGTAATGACCGCGAGCACCGCGGTCCTTTTCCGCAACAGCGCGCAGAGGGCGATCGCCAGCCCGTAGAACGCGCAGGTCAGAATGAAGACCCACCACAGCGCCGCATAGCCCGCACCGCCTTCGAAATTCGATACGTTCTGCGTGATCCGGGTCGCGGCATACCCGGCGACGGTCATGCTCGCAGGCAGGCACAGCACCGAATACAGCACGAAGACGATGATCTGCCGCGGTGTCGGATCGGATGACGTCATGGAGAGCGTTCTGTTGCGGATGGACGGAGGGCGCCCGACCGTCCGCCGTGCGGGCCGATCAAGGCAGCCGGCAGAATGCGGCCGTTTTCCGCGTTTGGCAACCGCCGCCCGCCCGCCGTCCCGTCACCCCCGCCCAAAACTCGGCCGCTTCGGATCATACGTCCACCCCGGCACCAGATATCGCATCGCGACCGCATCGTCGCGCGCCGTGCCGCCCACCGCGTTGTACAGCGCATGCGCAGCCTCGACCTGCGCCATATCCAGCTCGATCCCAAGCCCCGGCCGTTCCGGCACGGCCACCTGGCCGCCGACGATCGCGAGCGGCTCGCGCGTGAGCCGCGCATCGCCTTCCTGCCAGATCCAGTGCGTGTCGATCGCGGTGATCGTGCCGGGCGCGGCCGCCGCCGCATGCGTGAACATCGCGAGCGACACGTCGAAGTGATTGTTCGAGTGCGAGCCCCACGTGAGCCCCCAGTCGCGGCACAGCTGCGCGAGCCGCACCGAGCCCTGCATCGTCCAGAAATGCGGATCGGCGAGCGGGATGTCGACCGCCTGCAGCCGCACCGCGTGATCCATCTGCCGCCAGTCGGTCGCGATCATGTTGGTCGCGGTCGGGATCCCCGTCGCGCGGCGGAATTCGGCCATCACCTCGCGGCCCGAATAGCCGCCTTCTGGCCCGCACGGATCTTCCGCGTACGCGAGCAGGTGGCCTTGCCCGCGGCACAGCGCGACGGCCTCGTCGAGCGACCACGCGCCGTTCGGGTCGAGCGTCGTGCGCGCATCGGGAAAGCGCGCCTTGATCGCCGCGATCGCTTCCATCTCGTCCGCGCCGGCCATCACGCCGCCCTTCAGCTTGAAATCGGCGAAACCGTAGCGCTCGACCGCAGCTTCGGCCTGGCGCGCGATCGCGGCCGGCGTGAGCGCCGCTTCGTTGCGCAACCGGAACCAGGCGTCCGAAGCGTGCGCCTCGTCGCGATACGGCAGATCGGTGCGGCGCCGGTCGCCGATATAGAACAGGTACGCGAGCATCGGCACCGCGTCGCGCTGCTGGCCTTCGCCGAGCAGTGCCGCGACCGGCACGTCGAGGTGCTGGCCGAGCAGGTCGAGCAGCGCCGCTTCGATCGCGGTGATCACGTTGTCGAGCCGCAGGTTGATCTCGTGCGGCTGGCGCAGCACCGCGGCCTCGCCGGCCGACGTCACTTCATGGCGGATCGTGCGGCCCGCACCCGCACCCGCACCGGACAGCGCCGCACGCACCGCGTTGAGTGTCGCCTGGTAGCGTCCGATCGACTGGCCGACCACGCGATCCGTCATGCGCTCGAGCGCGTGGCGGATGCCTTCGCCGCCGGGCACTTCGCCGACGCCCGTGTGTCCGCTGCTGTCGTCGAGGATCACGAGGTTGCGCGTGAAGTACGGCGCGTGCGCGCCGCACAGGTTGAGCAGCATGCTGTCGCGGCCGGCGACGGGAATCACCTGCATGCGCGTGACACGCGGGGTGCCGGCACGGCTGGGTTCGGACATCGGTTCGCTCCTGGTTCCGGTGGTGCGCGGGCCGCAGGCTGCGCCGGCGCGGCCCGTGCCGTTCATTGAAGCTCGACGCGGCGGATCTCGCCGACGACGAACAGGTAGCAGATCACGGCGACGAGCGCGTGCGCGACGACGTAGACGAGCGCGCCGTTGAACGAGCCGCTGCGGTCGACGATGTAGCCGATCGCGATCGGCGTCGTGATGCTGGAGAGGTTGCCGCACGTGTTGAGCAGCGCGCCGCTCAAGCCTGCGATCTGGCGCGGCGCGGTGTCGGCGTTGACGGCCCAGCCGAGCGCGCCGAGCCCCTTGCCGAAGAACGACAGCGCCATGAACAGCACGACGAGCACGTGCGAATCGGTGTAGTTGCAGACGATCATCGACATCGACAGCAGCATGCCGATCACGATCGGCACCTTGCGCGCGACCGACAGCGAGCGGCCCTGCTTGAGCAGCGCATCGGACACGATCCCGCCGAGAATCCCGCCGAGGAACCCGCACACGGCCGGGATCGACGCGACGAGCCCCGCGTTGAGGATCGACATCCCGCGCGCCTGCACGAGATAGACGGGAAACCACGTGATGAAGAAATAGGTGAGCGCGTTGATGCAGTACTGCGCGACGTACACGCCGATCAGCATCCGGTTTTTCAGGAGCGCTTTCACGTGGCGCATCGACGGGCCGCCGTCGCGTCCGCCGGTCGCCTGGTCGATATTGACGAGCGCGCCGCCTTCGGCGAGGTAGTCGAGTTCCGCGCGGTTGATGTTCGGGTGGTCCTTCGGGTCGTACATCGTGCGGTTCCACACCAGCACGAACGCGAAGCCGAGCACGCCCATCACCGCGAACACCGACTGCCAGCCGAACGAATGGACGAGCCAGCCCATCAGCGGCGCGAACACGACGGTCGCCGCGTACTGCGCGGCGTTGAAGATCGCCGACGCGGTGCCGCGCTCGGCGGCCGGGAACCACGCGGACACGATCCGGCTATTGGCCGGGAACGACGGCGCTTCGGCCGCGCCGACCAGGAAGCGCAGCCCGAACAGCAGCGCGAACGCGGCCGCGCCGCCGAAGAAGCCGATCGTGCCCTGCAGCAGCGTGAACAGCGACCAGAAGAAGATGCTGAATGCATAGACGATGCGCGACCCGTAGCGGTCGAGCAGCCAGCCGCCCGGCAGTTGCGCGACCACGTACGACCAGCCAAACGCCGAAAAGATGAAGCCGATCTGCACGTGGCTCAGGTGCAGCGCGCGGGCGAGGCTCGGGCCCGCGATCGCGATCGCCGCGCGGTCCGCGTAGTTGATCGTCGTGACCGCGAACAAGACTGCCAGCACCAGCCAGCGCACGCGGGTGCGCCGGGCCGTTGCCGACGCGGACGCCGGCAGCGCGTGAAGCGGATTCATGACTTGTCTCCTCCGAAGGGCGGAAGGTGCCGTCGTGCGGCAGGCGCGTCGGTGCGCGCGTGATATGTGCAGGTGCCGCCGGCACGAGGCCAGGCACCGGACGCCAATGCAGGCGGGGCGTCCGGGCCATTCTGTCATGTCGAAATTTGCGCTTTCATGCCAATTGCTGACTTGATCGATTCACGATTTGAATCGATCGCTCAGGCACATGCGTCGTCCGCGGCGGTGCCGTGGTGGCGCGCCACGTGCTCCGCGAGAAACTCGACGGCGGCGCGCACGCCGGGCAGCTGGCCGCGCCGGTGCGGCATCAGCAGCGTCGTCGTGACGGTACCCGCACGCCAGCCGGGCAATACGCGCACGAGGGCACCGGACGCGAGCGCGGCGCCGGCGATCCAGTCGGGCAGGCACGCGATGCCGAGGCCGGCCGTCGCCGCCTGCAGCAGCAGCGTCGATTCGTCGGCCTGCAGGCGCGGGCGCGGGGTCACGTCGACGGCGTCGCTGCCGCGCTGCAGCCGCCACGGCTGCTGGCCCGGTTGCAGCCCGTCGTGCTGCGCGAGCTCGGCCGGCGCGTCCGGTGTGCCGGCCCGCGCGAGATAGGCCGGCGATGCCACGGCGACGATCGGCGACGTCGCGAGCGGCCGTTGCACGAGCGCGGAATCGGGCAGCGGCGCGAAATGGCTGCGCACCGCGATGTCGAAGCCTTCCTGCGCGATGTCGATGAGGCGGTCGCTCGCATGAATCTGCAGCAGCAGCTTCGGGTGCGCGATCGCCAGCGCCGGCAGGCAGGGCGCGAGGATGTGCTGCGCGACCGGCACCGAACTCGTGATCCGCACGACGCCGGCCGGCTCGGCGGCTTGCCGCAGCACCGCGTCGCGCGCGCTTTCGGCCTCGATGACGGCAGCGCGTGCATGTTCGAAGAATTCGGTGCCGACCGGCGTGAGCCGGAAGCTGCGCGACGTGCGATGCACGAGCCGAGCGCCGAGCGTGCGCTCGAGCTCGGCAACGCGTTTGCTGACCGTCGATTTCGGCAGGTCGAGCCGGCGCGCGGCGGCCGACATGCTGCCGGCATCGACCGCCTGCACGAACAGGTAGAGATCGTTCAGATTCACTTCCAGCGTCCACATGGAGAAACGACGGGTTTCAATTTTAGCGGCTACTGCGTCATCGTTCGCCGTGGGAGCATGACCGCTCGTTCAACTTCTTCGGAATCTCCCGATGTCTCCCATCCTTCTTTACGGCATTCCCGCCGGCTGCTCGTTCGGCTCGATCGTTGCGCTCGAATGGACGGGCCGCCCGTACCGGCTGTCGCGCATCACGATGCCGGGCACCGTGACGAGCGACGCGTTCCTCGCGCTGAACCCCGTCGCCGAGACGCCGGCGTTCGTAACCGCGAACGGCGACGTGCTGACCGAAAGCCTCGCGATCCTCGGCCACATCGGCGCGCAGGCGCTCGACAGCGGCCTCGCGTTCCGCCAGGGCAGCGCGGATTTCGACCGGCTGAACCGGATGCTGGCGTGGCTGAACACGACGTTCTTCAACGCGTTCGGTGCGCTCTGGTACGTGTACGAACACGACACCGAAGGCGCCGAGAAAGCGGCGTTGCAGGCGTACGGCCGCGGCAAGGTGCTGAAGGCCCACCGGCAGCTCGAGGCGATGCTCGCGCGCGATGAAGGCCCGTGGCTGCTGGGCACACGGCGCACGCTGGCCGACGCGTACTTCGCCGGGATCGCGCGCTGGGCCGACTATCACGCAGTGTTCGAGCCCGAAGCGTTCCCGCGCATCGCTGCACTGCGTGCGCGGCTCGCCGACGATGCAGGCGTGCAGTTCGCGCATGCGATCGAGGGAAACCTGCCGCTGCCGGCGTCGTCGACGTTCGAAGGGCATGTTTCGCTCGACGATGCGCTGGCAAGCGCACGCGACATCGCGATTCCGGCCAGGGCGATCTGACCAGCCTCGTGATCACCCGAAGGGATGGAAGACGCTGGCGATAATTTTTACCCGGATGATATTGACATTCAATTTATACCCGGATAAAAATAGCGCCATTCTGATTCCAGCCCACGGGCGACCACGATGACCACCACACTGCTTCCTTCCTACACGGCTTTCGACGGCCACCGGCGGCTCGCGTCGGGCCCGCTCGCGACAGTCGCGCTTGCGGCCCGGCAGGCTGCCGGCGATGCGATGCCCGCCATGATCCTGATCTTCGACGATGCGACGGGCCGCTCGATCGACCTCGACCTGCGGGGCACGGCGGACGAGATCCGCGCGCGCTATGCGCCGCCGCCGGGCGACGCATCGGCGGCCGCCAGCGAGCCGGCCGGCGCGGGCGAACAGCGCGGCCGCGGCCGGCCGAAGCTCGGCGTCGTGTCGCGCGAGGTCACGCTGCTGCCGCGTCACTGGGAATGGCTTGCCGCGCAGCCGGGCGGCGCGTCCGTCGCGTTGCGCAAGCTCGTCGAGGACGCACGGCGCACGCATGCGGCGGCCGATCGTCTCCGCGACGCGCAAGCGCGTGCATACCACTTCATGTCGGCGATGGCGGGCGACCTGCCTGGCTTCGAAGAGGCCGCGCGCGCGCTGTATGCGAACGATCCGGCGCGCTTCGCCGAGCTGATCGCCGGCTGGCCGGACGACGTGCGCGACCATGCGCTCGCGCTGGCGCGCGGCGAGCTGCCGCCGTCCACCGAAGACTGCTGAAAGGAAGATCGGACGCCATGACCGTATTCGACCTGAACCGCGGCGCGATCGCGCCGGTCGCCGACGAGGTCGATCTCGTCGACCTGCGCGTGACCGGCACCGTCCCGCACGAACTCGCCGGCACGTTGCTGCGCAACGGCCCGAATCCGCCGGGCGGCCGCTTCGAAGGGAACGACATGCTGTCGTGGTGGCCGGAAGCCGCGATGCTGCACGCGATCGCGTTCGAAGGCGGCCGCGCGACCGGCTACCGGAACCGCTGGGCGCGCACGCAGCGCTGGGCCGCCGTGCATGCGCCCGGCGAGGTGTCGCGGCTGCCCGACACCAATCCGAACGTGAGTGTGCTGCAGCATGCGGGCGAATTGCTCGCGCTGTCGGAGGGCGGCGCGCCGTTCGCGATCACGGCCGCGCTCGATTCGCTCGGCGTGCCGGCGCGGCACGCGGGCTTCGGCGGCGGGATGACCGCGCATCCGAAGGTCGATCCGGTGACCGGCGAGCTGATCGCGTTTCGCGCGGACTGGCGTGCGCCGTGGCTGCGCTACGGTGTTGCCGACGCGCAAGGTGTGCAACGCGTCGAACTCGCGATCGACCTGAGCGCGCCGTCGATGATGCACGACCTCGCGATCACCGAGACCCGCAGCCTGCTGCTCGACCTGAACGTCGGCTACGACTTCTCGCTGCTGAAGCAGGGCCACCGGATGCCGCTGCGCTGGCACGACGACCGACCCGCGCGCATCGGCGTGATCCCGCGCCATGGCGGCGCCGTGCGCTGGTTCGGTGTCGAGCCGTGCTTCGTCATGCACGTCGTGAACGCGTACGACTGCGATGCGTCGTGCATCGTGCTCGATGCGGTGCGCTATTCGTCGTTCCTGCGGCTCGACGTGGGGACGGGCCGTTTCGTCGACAACCCGGTCGGCGAGCTGTGGCGCTACGTGATCGATACGGCGAACGGGCTGATCGATGAAGGGCCGCTCGCCGACGGCGGCATCGAGATGCCGCGCATCAACGAAAGCCGGACGGGGCGCCGCTACCGCTACCTGTATGCGGTCGAGCAGCCGAACCCCGCAGAAATGCGCGGCGTGATGCGCTTCGACCACGCCAGCGGCACGACGACGCGCTACGCGGTGCCGCCCGGCGACGAGAACGGCGAGCCGGTGTTCGTGCCGCGCCCGGGCGGCGTCGACGAGGACGACGGCTGGCTGCTGGTAATGGTCTACCGCGCGGCGACGGATACGAGCGACGTCGTGATCCTCGATGCACGGGCGATCGACGCGGGGCCGCTCGCAACCGTGCACCTGCCGCGCCGCGTGCCGGCCGGGTTCCACGGCGCGTGGGTGCCGCGCGGGCGCTGAGCGGCGGCGCTGCGCGTCACTGCGCGCGCAGTGCGTCGACGATCTTCAGTCGCGCGGCGCGCATCGCCGGCAGGAACCCGCCGACGAGCCCCATCACGAGCGAGAACAGCAGCGTCTTCACGACGATCGCGGGCGTCAGCACGAAGCGGAACGACAGGTCCGCGAAGGTCTGGAAGTTGGTCGTCGAGAACGACGCGAACTGCATCAGCGACGCGCACGCGAGCCCCGCGACACCGCCGACGAAGCCGAGCAGCAGCGCTTCCAGCAGGAACGCGGCGAGCACGTTCGTGCGCTTGAAGCCAAGCGCGCGCAGCGTGCCGATCTCGGCGACGCGGTTCGCGACCGACGCATACATCGTGATCATCGCGCCGATCATCGCGGCGATCGAGAAGATCGTCGACAGCGTGATGCCGAGGATGTTGATGAACTTCGACAGCGCCCTCGACTGGTCGCCGTAGAAGGTCTGTTCGCGTTTCGCCTCGTCGGTGAGGCGCGGGTCGACATCGATGTCGGCCTTGAAGCGCGCGAAGCCGTCGGCGCTCGGGATGCGCAGCACCATCGACGAATAGCTGGTGCGCCGGAACGACTGCATCAGCTGGTCGACGTCGCCCCAGATCTCCGAATCGAAGCCGCTGCCGCCCGCGTCGAAGATGCCGACGATGGTCCAGTCGCGCTGCGCGAAATGCAGGCTGTCGCCGAGCTGCGTGCCGCTGAATCCTTTCGCGATCGCGCTGCCGACGATGATTTCCGACGAGCCGGGCGCGAACATGCGGCCGGCGGCGAGCGTCACGTGCGGGCGCAGTGCGAGGCCGGCCGGCGACATGCCGCGAATCACGACGTTCGACGGCTTGCCGGACGACGTCTTCACCAGCGAGATCAGCACGACCGCCTCCTTCGACACGAGCGGCCGGCCGTCGGGGCCGAGCGCGACGGCCGGGTGCATCTCGAGCGCATTGGCCTGCTGGTGGTCGATCGAACTCTGGATCTCGGTTTCGGCGCCCTTGCGGATCACCACCGCGTTGTCGGGTTCGCCGGTCGACACGAGCGTCTTCGTGAGCCCCGCGTCGAGCATCTGCACCGTCGCGAACACGAAGATCACGAGCGCCATCCCGCCGGCGGTCAGCGTGGTGGTGAGCCGCCGGGTCCACAGGTTGCGCGCGATGTAGTTGAGCGGGATCGCCATGCGCCTAGCCGATCGCCCGCAGGCCTTCGACGACACGCACGCGCGCGGCCTGCCACGCCGGCACGATCGCCGCCGCGAAGCCGACCGCGATCGAGCACGCGGCCTGCAGCGCGACCGTCTCGGCCGACACCTTGAACACCGGGAAGATGCCGCCGGCTGCCTGCTTGAACAGGCTTGCGGCGGGCGGCGTCGCGAGGATCCCGAGCCCGCCGCCGGCCACCGCGATCACCACCGATTCGCCGAACACGATCAGCGCGAGGAAGCCGGGGCCGAAGCCGAGCGCCTTCAGCGTCGCGTATTCGGCCGTGCGCTCGCGTGCGCTCATCGCCATCGCGTTGGCCATCACGGCCATGATGATCAGGATCACGACGTACGACACGACGCGGATTGCCGCGATGATCTGGTTCGACATCGCGACGAAGCCGAGCTGGAACGCCTGCTCGGTCTCGGTCAGCGTCTCGGCGAGCGAGTTCTTGAACACCGCGTCGACGTTGCGCGCGATCGATGCGCCGTCGTCGGGGTTCGCGACGCCGAGCACGAATACGCCGACCTGGTCGGCCTGCTTCGGCGTGCGCTGGCGCACCGTCTCGTTCAGGTAATCCCAGTGGAACACCAGCTGGCGCGTGATCGTCGAGTCGTCGCGGCCGTCGAAGATCCCGCGCACGACGAAATCCCAGGTGCCCGGGTAGATCGTGCCCTTCAGCGGAATCACGTCGCCGATCCTGAAGCCGAACTGCGTCGCGAGCTGGCGCCCGACGAGGCAGCCGCGCCGGTCGCGGTTGTAGTCGGCGCGCTGCTGGTCCGGGACGATGAATTCCGGGTACAGGTCGAGATAGTTGTCCGATACCGCGAAGCTCGCGAAGAAGTTCTTCGGGTCGCGGTAGATGCCGCCGAACCAGTTCGAGCGGACCACGGCCGTCACGCCTTCGACGCCGCGGATCCGGTTCTCGTAACTCACGGGCAGCGGAAACACGAGCGAGATCGCGTTGCGCGTGACGAGCCGCCCGCTGGATGCGGCGGCCGCGCCCGCGTACCACGCGTCGACTACGGTGTGCAGCAGCCCGAACGCGAGTACCGCAATGGTCAGCCCGAGCACGGTCAGCAGCGTGCGCAGCCGGTGCCGCAGCGCATTGCGCGCGATCAGCTTCAGCACGTACATGGCGCGCGCTCCCGCAGCCGGTCAGCCGGCGTGCCCATCGATCAGCTCCCCTTTTTCCAGATGCACGAGCGCGCGCGCGGCGCCGGCTGCATGCGCGTCGTGGGTCACCATGATGATCGTCTTGCCGAGCTCGGCGTTCATCCGCTGCAGCATCGCGAGCACGTCGGTGGCCGACGCACGGTCGAGGTCGCCGGTAGGCTCGTCGGCGACGATCAGCACCGGATCGGTGATCAGCGCGCGCGCGATCGCGACGCGCTGCTGCTGGCCGCCCGACAGCTCGGACGGGTAATGGCTCGTCCGGTCGCCGAGGTTCACCATGTCGAGCACGAGTTCGACGCGCTCGCGCCGCTCGCGGCGCGACAGGTGCGTGAGCATCAGCGGCAGCTCGACGTTTTCGAACGCGGTGAGCACCGGCATCAGGTTGTAGAACTGGAAGATGAAGCCGACATTCGCCGCGCGCCATTCGGCCAGTTGCGCCTCCGCGAGCAGCGAGATGTCGAGCCCGCCCACGCGCAGCTCGCCGCTGTCGGGCCGGTCGATGCCGGCCACGAGGTTCAGCAGCGTGCTCTTGCCGGAGCCGGACGGCCCCATCAGCGCAACGAAGTCGCCTTCGGCGATGTCGAGCGTGATGTCGGTCAGCACGGGCACGATCTGGTTGCCGCGCCGGTACGACTTCGCGACGTGGCTGATCTCGACGAGGGGCGGCGGGGCGTCGTTCACGCGTGCGCTACTTCTTCGCGACGGTCACTTTCGCGCCGTCCTTCAGCTTTGCGCCCGGCGCGAGCACGACGGTGTCGCCTGGCTTCACGCCGCGGATCGCGACGAGTTCGCCGATCCGCATGCCGGCCGTCACGGGCGTCGCGTGCACGATGTCGTCCTTCACGACGAACACGACCGGCCGCCCGTCGTGCTCGACGACCGCGCTCGCCTGCACGGCCGTCACGGGCTGACGGTCCTGCGCCGATACGGGCTTCGACAGGAACGCGATCTTCGCGCTCATGTCGGGCAGCACGCGCTCGTCGCGGTCGACGAAGCGCACCTTCACGAGCACGGTGGCCTTCGAGCGGTCGACGGTCGGCACGATGCGCGACACGCGGCCCGCGAAGCGCGTATCGGGCAGCGCATCGAGCTGGATCTCGCACGGCTGCTCTGCGCGGATCTTCGCGATGTTCGATTCGGCGACGTCGGCCTCGACCTCGAGCGTGTCCATGTCGGCGATCGTCACGACCGCCCCCTTGCTGTCCGACGCGGACGAGAACGGCGTGATGTTGTCGCCGACGTTCGCGTGCTTCGCGAGCACGATGCCGTCGAACGGGGCGCGGATCACGGTCTGGTCGACGGCGACCTGCGCGGCCTGCGCGTTGGCCTCGGCGGACGCGATGGCAGCCTGGTCGCTGCTGAGCGACGCGCGCGCCTTGTTCACGCGGGCCGTGTCGGTGTCGAGCTGCGCGGCCGGCACGGCGCCCCGCGGCGCGAGTGCCGAGGTGCGGCGCAACGCGATTTCGGCGTCCTTCAGTTCGGCCTGCTCGACGCCGAGGTTGGCACGGGCGACCTTCACCTGCGCGAGCGCTTGCGCCAGCGATGCCTCGACGTCGCGGCTTTCGAGGCGCGCGATGATCTCGTCCTTCTTCACGCGCGTGCCTTCGAGCACGCCGAGCCATTCGACGCGCCCCTGGCCCTTCGATGCGACCGCGGCCTTGCGCTGCGGCACGACGTAACCGGTCGCATTGAGCTGCGTGTCGTTCTGGTACGGGTAGGCGGACGTGACGGCGGTGGTTTCGACGGCCGGCCGGCCGGTCAGCGCAAGGCCGGCGACGATCGCGACGACGACGACCGCGGCGACGGCCGCATAGCGGAGCCACCGGCGCCGGCGGGGCGCCGGTGCGAGCGGACGCCGGTCGATCTTCAGTTTGTCCAGATTGTGATCGGGCAATTTGAGCGCCTCGAGACGGCGGCGGTCTGGCGACCGGCCGCGATCCGGTTTCCGGGGAAAGGGACGGATGGACGCCAGTATAAGCGTCGCCCCGGCGGCGCGCGAGCGGGTTGGCAGCGCCGTCGCCGCAGCCGCCGGAACGATCGCCGACGCGGGGAGGTGCGTGTTCCCCCGGGGAAACCCGAGGGGCGCAAGCAACGTGTCAACTTGCCGCGAACGCGATGCGTTATGGAACCAGTGCGTCAGGTTTTGTCGCGGCGGAACGGCGCAAGCCGGCCTCGCGGCCTGGGGCTCCGATGCGAATGCCTCGCATCTTTACTTACCGGTACGTTTGATTTTTTCTCCGCTAAAGGAAGAACAATGAAGAAGACGCTCGCTTCGATCATCGCCGCAGCATTCGCACTCGCATCGGTTTCGGCATTCGCACAGGCGTCCGCGCCGGCAGCCGACACGTCGGCAGCCGCTCCGGCACCGGCCAAGAAGGATCACAGCAAGCCGAAGCACCAGCTGAAGCAACACGGTTCGGCCAAGGGCAAGGCGAAGGCCGCCGCTGCATCGGCAGCCGGCACGAACGACGCAGGCGCAGCCAACTAAGCGCTTCGCCCGGGGCCGGCACCGCCGGCCGCCAGTCGCGAGACCCCGCATGTTCCGGCATGCGGGGTTTTGTTTTTTTCAGGCGTTGTGTTCGCCGGCCGGCGGCGCGCGCATCGCATCGACCACCGTACGCATGCGCCGCCAGTGCGAGCCTTCCCAGAACACGCGCCGGCACACGTCGCACGCGGCGAAGCGCCGGTGCCGCTGCCGGACGCCGGCCGGCACGCGCGGCGCGGCAGCGGCCGCGTCGAGCGGATGCAGCGGTGCGTTGCAGCGCAGGCACAGCCGGAACGGCCGCATGTGCGGCGCGAGATCGAGCCGCTCGAACAGTTCGCGCAGCTGGTCGGCCGGCTGCAGCGCGTGCAGGTAGCAGCCGCGCTCGACCGCGCGCCGCTTGAGCAGCTCGCGGTCGCGGGTCAGCACGATCCGGCTCTCGCGCGCGGCGAGCGCCGCGAGCTCGTCGTCGCGGTAGTGGTTGTCGTAGCAGGTGTCGAAGCCCGCGAGACGCAGCAGTTGCGCGAGGCCGCCGAGATGCGCGTCGGCGACGAAGCGCCATTGCACCGGTTGCGGCGCGGCGGTCCCGCTCGCCGCCGGCTGCGCGCGCTCCGGGAAGGCTTCGACCCGGTCGCCGTCGCCGAGCGGCCGGTCGAGCGCGGCCGGTGCGTCGTTCACGCAGAGCCGGCCGATTTCGGTATGCGGGACGCCGAGCGCCTCGATCGCGTGCTTCACCGTCGCATCGCGCGCGCATGCGTGCCCGAACGCGCGGTCGCGCTGTATGCGCGGGAGAAAGGCGTTCAGTTCGTCGTGGAAGCGGAAGGTCGCGGTCGCCATGCGCGCAGTATCGCACCGCGCTTGGCCGGCCGCGTGCCCTGCAGACACCCCGCATCTGTGTTTAACTCCCGGCTTCACGGAGCGAAGGAGCGGGTAATGGATCTCGGATTTATCGGGCTGGGTGAAATGGGGCAGGCAATCGCGACGAACCTGCTGAAGGCGGGGCACACGGTGCGGGTCTGGAACCGGTCGCGCGAGCGCGCCGAGCCGCTCGCCGCGGCCGGTGCGCAGATCGTCGACACGCCGGCCGACGCGTTTCGCGGCGACGCGGTGTTCTCGATGCTGGCCGACGACGCCGCTGCGCGCGCGATCTTCGACGACGCGCTGCTTGCGCAGGCGCCGCGTGGCCTGATTCACGTCAACATGGCGACGGTCTCGGTCGCGCTGGCCGAATCGCTCGCGCACGCGCATGCATCGCGCGGCATCCATTACGTCGCCGCGCCGGTGATGGGGCGGCCCGACGTCGCGGCCGCCGCGCGCCTGACGATCATGGCGGGCGGCCCGGCCGAGGCGATCGACCGCGTGCAGCCGCTGTTCGACGCGATTGGCCAGAAGACCTGGCGGTTCGGTTCGCTGCCGCAGCACGCGAACGTCGCGAAGATCGCCGCGAACTTCACGCTCGCGTCGGCGATCGAGACGCTCGGCGAGGCGTCCGCGCTGCTGGGCGCACACGGCGTCGCGATGCGCGACTTCCTCGACGTGATCACCGGCAGCGTGTTTCCGGGGCCTGTCTACGAAGGCTACGGCTCGATGATCGCCGAGCGGCGCTACGAGCCCGCGCGCTTCAAGGCGCGCCTCGGGCTGAAGGACGTTCGCCTCGCGCTTGAAGCCGGCGACGCCGTCTCGGTGCCGCTGCCGGTGGCGAGCGTCGTGCGCGACAACCTGCTCGACGCGCTCGCGCACGGCGGCGGCGACCAGGATTTCGCGGTGCTCGGCGAAGTCGCGCTGCGCCGCGCGGGCCGCTGATCCGTCGCGCGACAGAAGGCCGGCGCACCGGCATAATCGACGTTTCGTTTTCCGTACATCCAGGCTGAGGCGGTCATGAACTTGCATACGTGGTGGCTTTTCGTGGCGACGGTGTTCGTCATATCGGCGATTCCGGGCCCGAACATGCTGCTGGTGATGACGCACGGCGCGCGGCACGGGCTGCGGCGTTCGGCATGGACGATGGCCGGCTGCCTCACGGCGCTGGTGCTGATGCTGTCGGTGTCGGCGGCGGGCCTCGGCGCGGTGCTCGAGGCCTGGCCGGCGATGTTCAACACGCTGCGTTTCGCGGGTGCGGCCTACCTGATCTACCTTGGCGTGAAGGCGTGGCGCGCACGCGTCGACGACGAGCAGCCTGCCGCCGACGTTGAAACCATCTCGCGCCAGTCCGCGCCCGCCTCGCGCGGGACGCTGTTCCGCAACGGCTTCCTCGTCGCGGGCAGCAACCCGAAGGCGATCCTGTTCGCGGCTGCGCTGCTGCCGCAGTTCATCAACGCGGCCGAGCCGACGCTGCCGCAGTTCGGCATTCTCGTCGTCACGTTCGCGGTGATCGAGGTGAGCTGGTATCTCGTCTATGCGTCGTTCGGCACGCGCATCGGCGCGACGCTGAAGAGCCAGAGCGTGGCGAAGATCTTCAACCGGCTGACGGGCGGGCTGTTCGTCGGCTTCGGCGCGATGATGGCACTCGTCCGTCACTGATTTCGCCCTGACACCGGTGCGCCGAACGCCCCGTCCCTCGCAAGAGGGCGGGGCGTTCGGCTTTTCGGGCCTGCGTCACGCTCGCTTACGCACGCGGGCGAGTCAACGCCGCTGCGCCGGCCCGGCGTCCGGCCGCGAGCCCGAAGACGGCGGCCGCGCCGGCGAACGCGAACCCGACGCTGCACACCGCACTCCACCCGCCCCAGGCCCACGCGCTGCCAGCGAGCACCGCGCCGAGCGCGCCGCCGATGAAGAACAGTCCGACGAACAGCCCGTTCAGGCGGCCGCGTGCGGCCGGGTTCAGCAGGTTGATCTCGCGGCGGCCGATCGTCTGGTCGACGATGACGCCCGCATCGAGCAAAGCCGCGCCGCCGGCCAGCAGCGCGAGCGCGAAGCCGCGATGCGCGTGTGCGTCGAAGCCGAACCAGCCGGCGCCCGCGATCCCGAGCACGACGAGCGCCACGAGCATCGTGCCGTGCGCGATCCGCTGCGCGGCCGGGCCGTGGCCGCGGTCGCCGGCACGGCCGGCGAGCGGCGTGACGATCGCGCCGCTGGCACCGGCGAACGCGAACAGGGCGATCCCATGCAGGTCAAGGCCGAACGGCGGCTGCGCGAGCCGCAGCCCGACCGCGGTCCAGAATGCGCTGAACGCGGCCATCGCGAGCGCGGCCGACAGCGCGTGCCGGCGCAGCACCGGTTCTTCGGCCAGCAGGCGCCCCATCGACGCGAGCAGCGTGCGGTAGCCGGCCGTGATCGACGGCGTGCGCGACGGCAGGCGCAGCGCGAGCACGACGGCGATCGCGGCATTCGCGAGCGCGGCCAGCACGTAGAACCCGCGCCAGCCGGCCGAGCCCGCGATCAGGCTCGCGAGCGGCCGCGACAGCAGGATGCCGAGCATCAGCCCGCTCATCACGTTGCCGACCGCGCGGCCGCGCTGCGCCTCGGGTGCCATCGACGCGGCCATCGGCACGAGCATCTGGATCACGCTCGACGCGGCGCCGGCCACGAGCGTCGCCAGCAGGAACACGGTGCCCGACCGCGTGAACGCGGGCAGCGCGAGCGCGGCCGCGCACGCGGCCAGCGTCGCGACGATCAGGCGGCGATTCTCGAGCAGGTCGACGAGCGGCACGAGCAGCACGAGCCCGGCCGCGTAGCCGAGCTGCGGCAGCATTGCGACGAGGCCGGCCAGGCCGGGCGGCAGGTGCAGGTCGGCGCTGATCGGGCCTGTCAGCGGTTGCGCGGCGAACAGGTCCATCACGATCACGCCGACGGTCGCGGCGAAGAACAGCGTCATGCCCGCGCTCAGCGCGGGCGGCGTGCCGGCGGTCGGGCCGACGGGCGTGCGGACGGCGGCGGGGCAAGGATTGGCAGGGCAGTTCATCGGAAGCCTGGCGAGTGGGGCGAAGGAGTCCCCATCGTAGGTGGTCGATGTTTATGCGACAATTGAAATATCTCTAACATGATTATGCGAGTTTGTTTTGAATACGCGTGATCTCCAGGCATTCGTCGCGGTGGTCGACAGCGGGTCGATGGTCGCCGCGGCCGCGAAGCTCCACCTGACGCAGCCGGGCCTGACGCGGCGCGTGCAGAATCTCGAAACGCTGCTCGGCATGCCGCTGCTCGACCGGCAAAGCAAGCCGCTGAAGCCGACCGCCGCCGGGCGCGACGTCTACGCGCTCGCGCGCAACGTGCTGGGCGCGGTCGACGAGCTGATGGCGGCGGGCGCGCCGGACAGCGAGCCGTCGGGCGAGCTGCGCATCGGCGTGCCGCCGTTCCTGTCCGAGCTGGCACTCGAGCAGCCGATCGACCGGCTGCGCGACGCGTTTCCTCGCCTCACGCTGCGCGTGACGGCCGGCTGGTCGCCGGCGCTGATGCAGGGCATCGAGCGCGGCACGCTCGACGTCGCGGCCGTGATGGTGCCGGCCAGCGTGGCACTGCCCGACACGTTCACGTCGACGCTGCTCGGCACGCAGCCGACGGTGCTCGTCGCCGCGCGCGACTTCCCGCTGCCGGACGGTCCGCTGTCGATCGACACGCTGTCGGGTTTTCCGTGGGTGCTGAGCCAGGACGGCTGCGGGATGCGCTCGGCGCTGAGCCGCACGCTCGGCGCGGCCGGGCTGCCGTTCGACGTCGCGGTCGAGGCGTTCGGCTCGGAGTTGCAGCTGTCGCTCGTCGCGCGCGGCGCGGGCATCGGCATTGCCGCGCCGAACGCGCTGGCGCGCAGCGCGCATCGCGATGCGCTGAGGGTGGTGGAAACGGTGGGGCTCGAGACGCGGATCAACGTGTGGATCGTGCACGGCGCGCTGCCGGGCCGGCTGGTGCGGCCCGCCGCGCTGCTGCGCGATGCACTGGGCGAAGTGCTCGACCGGGTAAACAGGGCGGGGTCAGATGCAGCGAAGGCGGTCTAGAGGCGACATTCGAGGGAAAATCCTTATTTTCTCTACGGAAATGTTGCATTGCGGAAATCGATTCGGTATAGTTGTCCCTGTCTCCTCCATGTCTCCTCTGATATGGATTCAGCCCGCCTCTTAGGCGGGCTTTTTTTTGCCTGCGATTTTGTCGCGGCCTTCCATTCGCCGTCCGTCGCCGCGCTCAGAACTTGTACGTCATCCCGACGTAGCTGATGATCGGGTCGGCCTTCAGGTCCGATTTCGACTCCGAGAGCACCGTGCCGTCGGCCGCCTTGATCGTCACCGTCGACGTCGTCTTCAGCGGGATGTATGTCACCGACGCAATCAGCCCGAAATGCTCGGTCATGTTGTACTGCAGGCCGGCGTTGAACACCGGCTGCCATGACGACGACGCCTTCGCTTCCACCGATGTCGTACCCGGCTTGCCCGCGCCCGCCGCGAGAATCGCGCCGAGGTTGTCCTGCGTCTGCTTGATGAAGTTGGTGTTGAGCTGCAGGTCGCTGAACCAGTTGTACGACACGCCGAGGCCGAGGAACGGCCGGAACTTCGCAGTTGCCGCGCCGAAGTAGTACTGCAGCAGCATCGCCGGGCTCCACTGCCGCACGCTCTTCACGATCGGGTTGACCGACGCCAGCCCGATGTTCTGCGTGCCGAGTGCGCCGGCAGGGCCGGGCGGCCTGATGGTGCCCTGGCCCGATACCTTGAACACCGGCGGCACGCCGGCCACCGACGTGACCGCAATGTGGTCGGTCAGGAAGTGGCTGATCGTCAGGCCGACGGTGTCGGCGCCGCTCGTGCGCAGCCCGGTGCCCGGCGACGTGAACGACGGCGGCAGCCGCAGCGGCGTGTTGATCGGCGTCGGCGCGACGTTGGTCGTCATCGGCGTGCTGCTCTGCTGCGGCATCACGTGGAACCAGCCCAGCGTGACGACGTTGCTGCCGGCGCTCTGCGCGTGCGCCGCGAGCGGCGCCAGCACGGCGGCGCCGGCCGCCGCGCAGAGAAGGGTTTTCTTCATCACGGCTTCCCCCTCCGCTTACTGGACGAACGCGCCGATCGTGAAATACGGCGTCGATCCGGCGTTGTCGAGGAAACCGAACACGCCACCCGTGAAGATGAACTTGCCGGTCGGCGTCGAGCTGCTGGCACCCGTGTGGATCGTCGTGACCGTGCCCGGCACCTTCTGCGTGTAGTCGAGGTCGAGAACCCTCGTGAGTGACGCCTGCGACGGCTGGAACGGATCCAGCAGCGTTGCCTGGCTGTTGATCAGCGCGGTGGTCCGGTAGTTGAACTCGCTGTCGACGCCGATGTACTCGCCGTTCTGCGAACCGACCGCGACCGCCGTTTGCGGCGAAAGGATCGAGATGCTCGATTCGTCGTCGGCGGTGAGGCCCGGCACGCCGTTGCTGTCGGGCGTCGGGTTCGGGTTCGCGACCCCCGTGCGCACGAGGATCGGCACGAGTTGGTTGCGCAGCTTGCCGACGATCATGAAGCCTTTGCCCTGCGGCGTCGCCGACAGCGTCGGCTTCAGCTGGCTCGCGTAGTTGTTCGACTGGAACGCGCCGCTGCCGTCCGCCGACTGGACGAAGCTCGTGCCTTGCTGCGCGCACGCGCCGCCGGCGAACTGGCCGGTCGAGTCGCACTTGGTCCAGCTGCCGTCGGCGTTGATCGTCACCTTCGCGTCGATCGACGCTGGCGCGAAGTTCTGCGACGGCACTTCACCGAAGCCCACATGGCTGTATGTTCCCGCCACCTTCGTGATGTCGGTTTCGATCGACGAGAAGCCGATGAACGGGTAGTACGGGAATTTCGTGTCGGGCACCGCGGCCTGGCCGAGCACACCGCCGAACTGGATCTCCTTGCCGGGAATCGTGCCGCCCGCGACGCCGAAGCCGACGAAGATGCGTGCCGGGCGCGACGCGTCGAGGCTCGCACCGTTCAGGCGGAACGCGCACTGGTTCAGCTTGTTGGTCGGCAGCATTGTTTCCTGCGTGAGCGTGCCGCTGTCGACGGTGCCCGCGCGGGTCGGCACGACGGTGCCGGTCGTTTGCGGCACCGCCGATTCGACATACGTGACCTGCCAGGTCATCTTGGTCGTGTCGAGCTGGACCTTGGCGAGTTCGCCGCTGCCCGCGCCGCCCGTAAACACGGTGCTGTAGTCGAGCGAGGCAGGGCAGAGCCGGTCTTCGACGAGCGGGGGCGGGTTGTCGCTGCCGCCGCCGCAGGCAGAAAGAAGGGGGGCGGCAAGGGCCGCCGCCAGAATGAGGTTGCGCTTCATGTTGCTCCTCCAGATTTGTCTTGTGTGGCGGCCAGCTCCCTGTCGGCCGCTTCTGTTGCTTGTGCTCGTCCTGCCTGCGCCGTGCCGCGCGCTCGTGCGTTGCGCGACGGCGGCCAGCCCGCCGTCGCGCCCTCGTCCGCTACTTGCTGATCTGCGCGCCCACGCCGAAGTACGGTGTCGACGACGTGCTCGAGTTCGCCGACGTCGACGTGACGCCGCCGTTCACCGTGCCCTGGATCAGCGCCGCGTACAGCCCGCCCGTCGCGATCACCACGCCCGATGCGGACGGGTAGCTCGCACCGCTCGGCGGCGTCGTCGTCGCGTTCAGCAGGCCTGGCGTCGCCTGGCCGTAGTCGAGCGTGAAGCCGTCTTCCTCGGCCTGCGTGCTCGGATTGATGAACGACGCGTTGCTGCCGCGGATCAGCGCAGCCGTGTACTTGAAGTTCGAGTCCGCACCCGCGTAGCCGCCGTCGATCGCGCCCGACGTGATTGCCGTCGCCGCGCCGAGCACCGCGATGCCCGACTCGTCGTCGACCTGCGCGTCGGTATGCAGCGGCGGCGTGCCGAGGTTCACGTTGCCCGTACGCACGATCACCGGCACCGTCGCGCCGTTGAGCTGGCCGATCACCATGTGCGCGGTCGCCGACTTGCCGGTCGCGCCGATGAGCGGCAACTGCGTTTGCGGCAGCGTCTGCGGTGCCTTCGTGCTGTCGAAGTAGCCGCCGTTCGCGGTGTTCATGGTCCACGGATTGCCGGTCGTCTGGCAGCCACCCGTGCTCGTCGACGTGCACGCGCCGTTCGCGTCGAACGTCTCGCTCGAGTTCGTGCCCTTCGTCGCGTAGTTGCCCGACGGCACGAGGTGGTAGATCAGCGCGTTGTACGTGCCCGGCAGCTTCGAGATATCCGTCGTCGTGCTCGCGAAGCCGAGGAACGGGTAGAAATCGAAGTGACGGTTCGGCACCTGGCCGACGTTCTGGAGCACGCCGGGGATGATCGTCAGCCCGTCGTACTGGACCGTCGCACCCGGAATGCCGCCGCCCGCGACGCCCATGCCGACCAGCAGCATCGGCGGGTTCGCCTGGTTGAAGTCGGCGGCCGTCGAGTAGGCCGAGCCGTTCGGCGCCTTGCCCGAGCCTGGCGTGAGGATGAACGCGCAGCGTGTCTGCTCGGCGGTCGGTAGCACGCCGGTCGGCGGGTGCATGACCGCACCGGTGATCGTCGTGCCTGCACGGCTCGGCGTGACCGTACCGGTCGCGAGCGGAATCGGCGATTCGAGCCACTTGAGCGTGTAGGTCATTGCCACGGCGTCGATGTTGACGCTGACGATCTCGCCGCTACCGGCGCCGCCGAGGTACGTGCTCTTCACGATGTCGGCGTTGGCCGGGCACAGCGAACCGTTGACGGGCTGCGACGGCGGCGGCCCTTGCGTGCCGCAGCTCGATCCGGAACATTGGGGCGCATTGATCGGCGCAGGTGCGCCGCCGTCCCCCCCACCACATGCAACCAGGAAAGGGGCAATGGCAAAGGCCGTTGCCACCCCCTTCGATAAGGCGTGCGACATGCCGCTGTCTCCAATCGTTTAATTGTGCGAGCTAATGTCGCTGCCTGGATTTTTGCTGTCAATTGATGAACCCGTCTAAAAAAGGCGATTGAAACGGGCATCGTGTATTTAATCCTTGCCGGGCATGGCATTCGGTAAGAATTAAAACGTGCGGCAAGCTGCGGGAAGCGGCCGGAGTGGGGAATGTGCGACGCCGGACAGGCCGGCGAAGCGCCTTCCTGCGTATAACGGCAGCGTTTAAAGCGGCGGTATCCGGTTTATCCCTATTCGGGATTGACTGGATAAAGAAGGGGAGGGATTAATTCACTGGTAATCGCGCAATCGAAAGCTTGTAAATATTTGTAAATGCGCGACCTGGAATTTTTTATATATTGCGTGACAGGGGTAAATAAAAAGCCGGCCAGTGGCCGGCTTTGCATTGCATGCGATGCTGAATCAGCGTTTGAGACCGGCGTCCTCGGCCGCGCCGATGTTCAGGTTCATGCACTGGATCGCGGCGCCCGATGCGCCCTTGCCGAGGTTGTCGAGGCGCGCGACCGTGACGAAGCGCGTTTCGTTGCCGAACACGAACAGGTCGACCCGGTTCGTGTCGTTGTTCGCCTGCACGTCGAAGAAGCCGCCGTCGAGGTTCGCGTCCGCATCGAACGGCGCGACGCGCACGAATGCTTCGTCCGCGTAGTACTCGGCGAACACGCGCTGAACGTCCTGCGGCGTCGCGCCCTTCGCGAGCTGCTCGGGCGTGAAGTAGGTCGTCACCGCGAGACCCTTCAGGAACGGGCCGACGATCGGCGTGAAGATCGGCGGGTTCGCGAGGCCCGTGTGCGCGGCCATTTCCGGCAGGTGCTTGTGCGTGAGGCCGAGCGCGTACGGGCGCGGGCTTGCAAGCTTGCCGCCCGGCGCCGCGCTTTCGTAGTCGGCGATCATCGACTTGCCGCCGCCGCTGTAGCCGGTGATCGAGTAGCTGTGCGCGGCGAACGTCGGTGCGACGATGCCCGCATCGACGAGCGGACGCATCGCGAGCACGAAGGCCGATGCGTGGCAGCCCGGCACCGCGATGCGCTTCGACGTGCGAATCTTCTCGCGCTGTGCGCGGGTCAGTTCCGGCAGGCCGTAGGCCCAGTCGGCGCTGGTGCGGAACGCGGTGCTCGCATCGATCAGCGTCGTGTTCGGGTTCTCGACGAGCGAGGCCGATTCGCGCGACGCGACGTCCGGCAGGCACAGGAACGTGACGTCCGATGCGTTGATCAGGCGGCGGCGCTCTTCGACGTCCTTGCGCTTCGCTTCATCGATGCGCAGGATCTCGATGTCGCTGCGTGCCGACAGGTATTCGAAGATCTTGAGGCCCGTCGTACCTTCCTGGCCGTCGACAAAAACTTTGGTGCTCATTTCGCTCTCACTGAATGAAACGGGGGCCCGCGCCCTGAATCCGCCATTTTAAGACGTCATCCGGCGGGCCTGCACCGCGCGGGGCGAAAAAAAGACGGCCGGCGGGCCGTCTTGTGTCCCTTTGATGCCCGCCGGTGCGGGCGTTCGGGGGTGTTCAGCCACGGCCGGCGACCCAGCGGGCGGTCGCTTCGGCGACCCGCCGGCCGAATGCCTTCCCGGTCTCGAGGTCGCCCGGCAGCGGGCCTTCGTCGGGCGTCGCATCCGCCGGCGACTGCGCGAGCAGGCCCGTCGAGCCGCCCAGGTAGTTGATGTCGTTGCGCGTGGCCGCCTTCGAGTTGGCCGGCATCAGGCTCGTGCCGACCCACACCATCCCATGCTGCATCGACAGCGTGACGAAATATTGAATCGTCGAGAACTTGTCGCCATTCATCGTCGCGGAGTTCGTGAAGCCCGCGGCAATCTTGTCCTTCCATTTCTGCGTGAACCACGCTTTCGACGTTGCATCGGCGAATTGCTTGAACTGCGCCGACGGGCCGCCCATGTAGGTCGGCGCGCCGAAGACGATCGCGTCGGCCGCGTCGAGCGCGGCCCAGCCCGCGTCGTCGACGTCGCCGACGGCGAGCAGGCGCACGGTCGCACCGGCGTCCTGCGCGCCCGCGTGCACGGCCTCGGCCAGTTTCTGCGTGTGACCGTAGCCGCTGTGATAGACGATGACGATGTTCGACATGAGGCGTTCTCCGGAAAGGAACGAAAACGGCGGCCGCAGCGGCGCGCCGCGTCACGCGTCGCCGATGGGCGGCGCGACGGATGCGCGGCGTGTCGCCGCGACCGGTGACGACGAGTCTAGCAAGCCGAAATGACGGGAAAACACGCGGGCGCGGAGTACGCCATTTCATGGCGGCAGGCAATCGCGACGCGGCGGCGCGTTGCCCGGCGCCCGACGTTCGTTACTGCCCGTAGTTGACCGTAAGTTGCGCGGTGCCGATCGACAGCGTGCCGATCTCGTGCTCGAACATCGGCGCGGGGCGGCCCTGCGCGACACGCAGGTCGTCGCCCTTCAGCGCGTAGACGGTGATCACGTAGCGGTGCGGCTTGCCGGGCGGCGGGCACGGGCCGCCGTAGCCGTCGATCCCGAAGTCGTTGCGTGCCTCGCTCGCGCCGATGCGCCGCAGGAAGCCGGACGCGCTCGCGTCGGCAGGCAGGCTCGTGACCGTCGCGGGAATGCTCGCCACGGCCCAGTGCCACCAGCCGTGCCCCGGCGCGTCGGGATCGAAGATCGTGACCGCGTAGCCGCGCGTGCCGGGCGGCGGGTTGTGCCAGGTGAGTTGCGGCGAGTGGTTGCCGCC
Organism: Burkholderia puraquae; assembly: GCF_002099195.1. Classification (GTDB taxonomy): domain Bacteria; phylum Pseudomonadota; class Gammaproteobacteria; order Burkholderiales; family Burkholderiaceae; genus Burkholderia; species Burkholderia puraquae. The sequence continues at coordinate 25,762 of NZ_NBYX01000036.1, forward strand.
CTTGCAGTCGCCGCGGTCGAACACGTTCGCGGCGCGGACGCGCCCGCCCGGCGTCAGGTCGTCGCTCGTCACGGTGAACGGGCCTTCCGCATGTGCGGGCAGGGCTGTGAGGAGGGCGGCGTAAAGGAGGGGGGCGAGGAACGGCGACGGGCGACCCGATGGCGCAGGCGGAGTGATCCGGCGATCCACACGCATATGGCGCTTCTCCCGTCACGTGGGCCGGGCTGATACTCCCGGCGTTGTTGGCGTGGTGCGTTGCCCGCGCAGCTGATGGCAGCGATGGATCAAGTCTAGCATTAGGGTTCGATGAGCGATGCACACCGCGACCCGTGGTCGCGATCGATTCCTGCGCGAATCGGCGGACGAAAAAAAGCCGCCCGCGATGAAGCGGGCGGCTTGTTCAGCCAGGACGCCGGCCTGCGGGCCGGCGCGGCGTCATTCCTTCGGGGCCGTCGCGCCGCCGTGTGCAGCCGACCACTCGGCCGGTGCGTGCAGGAATTTCTCGACTTCGTCGAGCGTCTTCGTCTCGAAGTAGCCCGACGCCTTCGCGACGCGCAGCACGTCCCACCACGTGGCGAGCGCGTGCAGGTCGACGTCGATGTCCTTCAGGACCGACACGCTTTCCTTGAAGATGTCGTAGTGGAACAGCACGAAGCAATGGTTCACCGTCGCGCCTGCGGTGCGCAGCGCGTTGACGAAGTTGATCTTGCTGCGGCTGTCGGTCGTCAGGTCTTCCACCAGCAGCACGCGCGAGCCTTCTTCCAGATGGCCTTCGATCTGCGCGTTGCGGCCGAAACCCTTCGGCTTCTTGCGCACGTACTGCATCGGCACCATCATCCGGTCTGCGATCCATGCCGCGAACGGGATGCCGGCCGTCTCGCCGCCCGCCACCGCGTCGATCTGCTCGAAGCCGATGTCGCGCGTGATCGTCGTTTCAGCCATTTCCATCAGCGCGCGGCGCACGCGCGGATACGAAATCAGCTTGCGGCAGTCGATATAAACGGGGCTCGCCCAGCCGGACGTGAAGATGAACGGTTTTTCTGCGTTGAAGTGCACTGCCTGCACTTCGAGCAGGATTTTGGCGGTCGTATCCGAGATCGACTGACGATCGTAGCCTGTCATGGGCATTCCTTGGGTGATGAGCGAAGAGCGGGCGCGGGCCCGGTGGCGCAGCAAGGGGAACCTGCCCAGAGGGCCGGGGCGCGATCGGAGCACCAATCGCATCGCTGCGCGCGTAGCCCGCTATTTTACCCGATTCAGGCCGGTTTTCGGCGGAATTTGCGCGGGTTGGCCGCGCGGCTCACCACCGGCGAAACAAGCGGGGCCGGACCGCCCGCACGCTGATGCAGAGGATGCGGCGCTGCACCAACGCGCGTCATGCGCGGGGTGTACACTAGGCGACCCTTAGAAATCGTTCAGTACTTTGTACTTTCCTCTTGCCACCCGCCAAGGTTCGATGGCGTGCCGATCCGGCGCGTCGCGTGCCGTCTCGCAGTCGATCACCCCCTCGATTCAAGCAGACGCGGCCGAAGGTGCTGTGTACTGAACCGTCAATATTTCGCATGTCTCTCGCAGGTCAATCATGGACGAACAACTGAAGCAGGCCGCACTCGCTTATCACCTGAACCCGAAACCCGGCAAGATTTCGGTCACCCCGACCAAGCCGCTGTCGAACCAGCTCGATCTGTCGCTCGCGTATTCGCCGGGCGTCGCCGCTGCGTGCGAAGCGATCCACGCCGATCCGCTCGACGCGCAGAAGTACACGTCGCGCGGCAATCTCGTCGGCGTCATCACGAACGGCACCGCCGTGCTCGGCCTCGGCAACATCGGCCCGCTCGCTGCGAAGCCGGTGATGGAAGGCAAGGGCTGCCTCTTCAAGAAATTCGCGGGCATCGACGTGTTCGACATCGAACTGTCGGAGTCCGACCCCGACAAGCTCGTCGAGGCGATCGCGATGCTCGAGCCGACGCTCGGCGGCATCAACCTCGAAGACATCAAGGCGCCGGAATGCTTCTACATCGAGCAGAAGCTGCGCGAGCGCATGAAGATCCCGGTCTTCCACGATGACCAGCACGGCACCGCGATCATCGCGTCGGCCGCGATCCTGAACGGCCTGAAGGTCGTCGGCAAGCAGCTGTCCGAAGTGAAGCTCGTGTGCTCGGGCGCGGGCGCTGCGGCCATCGCGTGTCTGGACCTGCTGGTGAACCTCGGCCTGACGAAGTCGAACATCCTCGTTGCCGATTCGAAGGGCGTGATCTACGAAGGGCGCGGCAACCTCGATCCGTCGAAGCAGCGCTATGCGGCGACGACCGACGCACGCACGCTCGCCGACGCGATCGTCGGCGCGGACGTGTTCCTCGGCTGCTCGAGCGCGGGCGTGCTGAAGCAGGACATGGTCAAGACGATGGGCGACCGCCCGCTGATCCTGGCGCTCGCGAACCCGGAACCGGAAATCCGCCCGGAAGACGCGAAGGCCGTGCGCCCGGACGCGATCGTCGCGACCGGCCGTTCGGACTACCCGAACCAGGTCAACAACGTGCTGTGCTTCCCGTTCATCTTCCGCGGCGCGCTCGACGTCGGCGCGACGACGATCACGGAAGAAATGAAGCTCGCATGCGTGCGCGCGATCGCCGAGCTGGCGCAGGAAACCGACCAGAGCGAGGAAGTCGCGAAGGCGTATGAAGGCCACTCGCTCGAATTCGGGCCGGACTACCTGATTCCGAAGCCGTTCGACCCGCGCCTGATCATCAAGATCGCGCCGGCCGTCGCGCAAGCCGCGATGGATTCGGGCGTTGCAACCCGCCCGATCCAGGACATGGACGCGTACCGCGAGCAGCTCGGTGCGACCGTCTACCGCACCGGCATGGTGATGCGCCCGGTGTTCGCGACCGCGAAGCAGAAGCAGGCCCGCATCGTGTTCGCCGAGGGCGAGGACGAGCGCGTGCTGCGCGCCGCGCAGTTCGTGCTGCAGGAAAAGATCGCGAAGCCGATCATCATCGGCCGTCCGTCGGTCGTCGACATGCGCCTCGCGAAGATCGGCTCGAAGCTGAAGGCCGGCGTCGATTTCGAGATCGTCGATCCGGAAGACGACGCGCGCTACCACCGCTACTGGCAGGCGTATCAGGAGATTGGCGCGCGTGACGGCGTGACGCCGGAAGTCGCGAAGGCCGCGATGCGCAAGTTCAACACGCTGATCGGCGCGATGCTCGTGCATCTGGGCGACGCGGACGGGATGATCTGCGGGATGATCGACACGTTCCACAGCCACCTGAAGTTCATCGAGCAGGTGCTGGGCCGCGCGAAGGGCGCCGAGCACTTCGCGGCGATGAACCTGCTGATGCTGCCGGGCCGCAACCTGTTCGTGTGCGATACCTACGTGAACGAGCTGCCGAGCGCCGAACAGCTTGCCGACATGACGATCCAGGCCGCGGCCGAGATCGAGCGCTTCGGCATCGTGCCGAAGGCCGCGCTGCTGTCGAACTCGAACTTCGGCAGCGCGCCGTCCGCGTCGTCGCGCCGGATGGGCGAGGCCCGCAAGCTGATCGTCGAACGTGCGCCGAACCTGGAAGTCGACGGCGAAATGCACGGCGACGCGGCGCTGTCGGAAATGATCCGCAAGCAGGCCTTCCCCGGCACGACGCTGTCGGGTGAGGCGAACCTGCTGATCATGCCGAACGTCGAAGCCGCGAACATCGCGTACAACCTGCTGAAGATGGTCGGCGGCGAAGGCGTGACGGTCGGCCCGTTCCTGCTCGGCGCGGCGAAGCCGGTCCACATTCTGACGCCGGCCGCGACCGTGCGCCGGATCATCAACATGACGGCTGTTGCCGCCGCGAACGTGAACACGAAGTAAGTCCACGCCCGCGTGTGCCGCGCTTCACGCGCGGCGCAATGAAAAACGCCACGGAACCTGCGTTCCGTGGCGTTTTTTTATCGTGACGCGAGCCGTTGGCAGCACGCCGGCGAGCATCCGGACCGCGAATGCCCGCCGCTTGCCGTTACGCGACCTGCTGGTGCGACTGGCCGCCTGCCGGCGCCCGCCACTTCGCGAGCAGCGTGTTCCACTTCTGGCGTACCGCACGCAGGTTGTTCTCCTTCACGTGGCCGTAGCCGCGAATGCCGTCCGGCAGCGCCGCGAGCTCGAGGGCGAGCGGGCGGTTGGCCGCGTTCAGCTTGGCGAGCACCTCGCCGATCAGCGCTTCGTACTCGCCGATCAGCGCACGCTCGGTGCGCCGCTCCTCGGTCCGGCCGAACGGGTCGAGCCCCGAGCCGCGCAGGAACTTCGCCTTCGCGAGCAGCCGGAACGCCGACATCATCCACGGGCCGTACGCCTTCTTCACGAGATGGCCGTGTGCGTCCGTCTTCGCGAACAGCGGCGGCGCGAGGTGGAATTTCAGCTTCCAGTCGCCTTCGAACTGCGCGGACAGGCGTGCGAGGAACGCGCGATCGGACTGCAGCCGCGCGACCTCGTATTCGTCCTTGTACGCCATCAGCTTGAACAGGTTGCGCGCGACCGCTTCGGTCAGCTGCTCCTGCACCGTGTCGCCGTCTGCCAGTGTGCGCTCGGCTGCGCGCACCTTGTCGACGAATGCCGCATAGCGTGCTGCGTACGCGGCGTTCTGGTACGCGGTGAGGAATTCCACGCGCTTCGCGATCAGGGCGTCGACCGCCTTCTTCGTGTGCAGCGCGATCACCGTGGCGCCTTGCGCGGGGCGTGCATCGCCGGCCGCGGCCTGCTTCACGCTCGCCAGGTCGTACGCGGCGCGGCGGCCCCAGTCGAATGCCGCGCGGTTCTTCTCGACTGATACCGCATTCAGCTCGATCGCGCGGACGAGCGACGCGAGCGTGAGCGGCAGCCAGCCTTTCTGCCACGCGTAGCCGAGCACGAACGGGTTCGTGTAGATCGCGTCGCCGAGCAGCGCGACCGCGAAGTGGTTCGCATCGATGAAATCGACGTCAGCGCCTGCCGCCGCGCGGATGTCGTTCTCCGCGGATAGGCCCGGGAACGCCCAGTTCGGGTTCTTGATGAACTCGGCGGTCGGCGTCTGCGCGCTGTTGACGACCACGCGCGTCGTGTCGTGCCGCATCCGCGACGTGCATTCGTCGCCGGCCGTGACGATCGCATCGCAGCCGATCACGAGGTCGGCCTCGCCCATCGCGATTCGCGTCGCATGGATGTCGGTCGGCGCGTGCGAGATCTGCACGTGGCTCATCACGGCGCCGCCTTTCTGCGCGAGGCCGGTGACGTCGAGCACGGTCACGCCCTTGTTCTCCAGGTGCGCGGCCATGCCGAGCAGTGCGCCGATCGTGACGACGCCCGTGCCGCCCACGCCCGTGACGAGCACGCCGTATGCGCGGTCGATGTCCGGCAGCGTCGGTTCAGGGATCGGCGGCAGTGCGTTGCCGTCGACCGACACCGCCTTCGGCTTCTTCAGCTGGCCACCCTCGACCGTGACGAAGCTCGGGCAGAAGCCCTTCACGCACGAAAAATCCTTGTTGCAGCTCGACTGGTTGATCTGGCGCTTCGTGCCGAATTCGGTTTCCAGCGGCTCGACCGACAGGCAGTTCGACTGCACCGAGCAATCGCCGCAGCCTTCGCACACCGCGTCGTTGATCACGACGCGCTTCGCCGGGTCCGGATACGTGCCGCGCTTGCGGCGGCGGCGCTTCTCGGTCGCGCAGGTCTGGTCGTAGATCAGGATCGTCGTGCCTTCGATCTCGCGCAGCTCGCGCTGCACGTCGTCGAGCTGGTCGCGGTGATGAATCGTCACGCCCGGCGCGAGCAGCGCCTTCTGGCCGTCGTACTTCTCCGGCTCGTCGGTGACGATCACGATCTTCTTCGCGCCTTCGGACGCGAGCTGGTGCGTGATCTGCGGCACCGTCAGCACGCCGTCGACCGGCTGGCCGCCCGTCATCGCCACCGCGTCGTTATAGAGGATCTTGTAGGTGATGTTCGCCTTCGACGAGATCGCCGCGCGCACCGCCAGCAGGCCCGAGTGGAAATAGGTGCCGTCGCCGAGGTTCGCGAACACGTGCTTCTCGTCCGTGAACGGCGCCTGGCCGATCCACGGCACGCCTTCGCCGCCCATCTGGCTGAAGGTGCTCGTGCTGCGGTCCATCCACACGGTCATGTAGTGGCAGCCGATGCCGGCGATCGCGCGCGAGCCTTCCGGCACGTTGGTCGACGTGTTGTGCGGGCAGCCCGAGCAGAACCACGGCTTGCGCTCGGTCTGCACGTGCGGCTTCGCGAGCGCCATTTCCTTTGCGTTGATCACGGCGAGGCGCGCGGCGATGCGTGCGCGCACGTCGGAAGGCAACTCGAACTTCTCGAGGCGCGTCGCGATGGCCTTCGCGATGATCGCGGGCGACAGCTCGTAGTGCGCGGGCAGCAGCCAGTTGCCCATCGGCACCGACCATTCGCCGCCGGCGCCGTCTTTTTCGTCGAACTTGCCGAACACGCGCGGCCGCTGGCCGTCGGGCCAGTTGTACAGCTCTTCCTTGATCGCGTATTCGAGGATCTGGCGCTTTTCCTCGACGACGAGGATTTCGTCGAGGCCGCGCGCAAACGCCTGCGCGCCCTGCGCTTCGAGCGGCCACACGCAGCCGACCTTGTAGAGCCGGATGCCGATCCGCGCGCAGGTTTCGTCGTCGAGGCCGAGGTCCGTCAGCGCCTGGCGCACGTCGAGGTAAGCCTTGCCGCCCGTCATGATCCCGAAGCGCGCGCTCGGTGAATCGATCTCGATGCGGTCGAGCTTGTTCGCACGCACATAGGCGAGCGCCGCGTACCACTTGTAGTCGAGCAGCCGCGCTTCCTGCACGAGCGGCGGGTCGGGCCAGCGGATGTTCAGGCCGCCTTCCGGCAGGATGAAGTCGGTCGGCAGCACGATCTCGGTGCGATGCGGGTCGATGTCGACCGACGCCGACGATTCGACCACGTCCGTCACGCACTTGAGCGCGACCCACAGGCCCGAGTAGCGGCTCATTGCCCAGCCGTGCAGGCCGAAATCGAGATATTCCTGCACGTTGGACGGGAACAGCACGGGCAGCCCGCAAGCCTTGAAGATGTGTTCGGACTGGTGCGCGAGCGTCGACGATTTCGCCGCGTGGTCGTCACCGGCGAGCACCAGCACGCCGCCGTGCTGCGACGAGCCGGCCGAGTTCGCATGCTTGAATACGTCGCCGGTGCGGTCGACGCCCGGGCCTTTGCCGTACCACATGCCGAACACGCCGTCGTGCTTCGCGCCGGGGTACAGGTTCACTTGCTGCGAGCCCCACACGGCGGTGGCGGCGAGATCTTCGTTGAGGCCGGGCTGGAAGACGATCTGGTGGGCCGCCAGGTGCTGCTTGGCTTTCCAGAGCGAGAGGTCGAGGCCGCCGAGCGGCGAACCGCGATAGCCGGAGATGAAGCCGGCGGTATTGAGACCGGCGGCACGATCGCGTTCCTGCTGGAGCATCGGCAGGCGCACGAGGGCCTGGATGCCGCTCATGTACGCGCGACCGCGTTCCAGTGTGTATTTGTCATCAAGCGTGACGGACTTCAGCGCGGCTTCTAGGGACGCGCGTTGGCCTGCGTCTAGCGGGGCATTCATTAACAGTCTCCTCCATCCAGTTTGGGATCACCAAAACTCGACTGCTTCGGGCATCTTGTGGACGCGTCGGCAGTGGCCGGCATATTGGCCGGTTTTAAGTGATGGTAGCACTGGGGCAAACCCGCCGCCCATCGGTTGGAATGCAGGGCGATTGCGGCGATGCATCAGAAAAACAGGGCGGAACCATGCGTTACATCATGTAAAAGCATGTAAAGCCGGGGTCATCTGCGGGCAAATGCCGTTAATCTTGTCGGCCTGCCGGAGGTGCCCGGCCGCGTGGGTTCGTTCCGACGCAATCGGGGAGGCGCCGGCAGTTTTACAGGAGGTGCAATGAACACACGTCATATCCAGAGTTTCCTGATCGTGTCCGCCGCGTTTTTCTCGATGACGGGCCCGGTGCACGCGCGAGGCGCGAGCGCACTGGCGGCAGCCGGCGCGCAGATGCAGCAGATCGCGCCGGCCCAGGACGCCGTCGCGCAGCCGTCGGCCGAGCGCGCCGTCGCATCGAAGGCGAACGCGCGTTGATCCGGTCGCGCGGCCTGCGGGCCGCGCCGGAATGCAAAAAGGGCGGGAATCCGAGGATTCCCGCCCTTTTTCTTTGTGCCGCCGGATCGTGCGGGCTGCCGGGTTGCCCCGGGCAGCCGCCCGCCGGATGCGTCAGGCCTTGTCCTGCACGACGCCGCGTCGGATCTGGTCGAGCTCGATCGATTCGAACAGCGCCTTGAAGTTGCCTTCGCCGAAGCCCTGGTTACCCTTGCGCTGGATGATCTCGAAGAAGATCGGCCCGATCTGGTTTTCGGTGAAGATCTGCAGCAGCAGGTCGTCGCGCGCACCGTCGATCAGGATCTTGCGCTTCTTCAGTTCTTCCAGCGATTCGCCGTGGTTCGGCACGCGGCGGTCGACCAGTTCGTAATACGTGTCGATCGTGTCGAGCAGCTTCACTTCCTTGCTGCGCAGGCCGTCGACCGCCTGGTAGATGTCGGTGGCGCCGAGCGCGATGTGCTGGATGCCTTCGCCGTGGTACGCATCGAGGTATTCCTGGATCTGGCCGGCCGTGTCCGAACCTTCCTCGTTGATCGGGATGCGGATCTTGCCGCACGGCGACGTCATCGCCTTCGATTTCACGCCCGTCACCTTGCCTTCGATGTCGAAGTAGCGCACTTCGCGGAAGTTGAACAGGCGCTCGTAGAACTCGGCCCATTCCTGCATGCGGCCGCGATGTACGTTGTGCGTCAGGTGGTCGATATAGGTGAGGCCGTGGCCGACCGGGTTCGGGTTCGCGCCGGCGATCGGCTCGAAGTCGACGTCATAGATGCTGATGTCGCCGATTGCACCCGGTTGCGCACCGTTCTTGCCGCGCCAGCGATCGACGAAATAGATCAGCGAATCGCCGATGCCCTTGATCGCCGGGATGTTCAGCTCCATCGGGCCCGTCTTGTTGTCGAAGCCCCAGGCGCCGAGGTCGAGCGCGCGCTTGTACGCCTTCGCGGCGTCCTGCACGCGGAACGCGATCGCGCAGATCGACGGGCCGTGCAGGCGTGCGAAGCGTTGTGCGAACGAATCGGGTTCGGCGTTGATGATGAAGTTGATGTCGCCCTGGCGGTACACCGTCACGTCCTTGTGGCGGTGGCGCGCGATCGCGGTGAAACCCATCCGTTCGAACAGTTGTCCGAGCGCTTTCGGGTCCGGTGCCGTGTATTCGATGAATTCGAAGCCGTCGGTGCCGACGGGGTTGTCCCAGTTCGGGATCTGCATGGCGTGTCTCCTGTGGGGGCGATCGGCCGGGGCGACGTGCGCATGCCCGGCCTGGTTCGATGTCGAACGTGGCACACGCGGCGGCGTGCGCGACGAATCGGTACGTGCGACAGAGTGTAGCGGGCAGTCGCGAGCGTAAACTTGCGAACTTGATTACCCGAACCTACGATGACGCAATTTCCAGTCTCAAAATATTCAATGGAGGGCAGAAGATGGCGCAAGCCGAGTTGGATGCCATCGACCGGCGGATTCTCGCGATTCTTCAGGAGAACGGGCGCCTGTCGAACCAGGAGATCGCCGAGCGCGTGAACCTGTCGCCGAGCCCATGCCTGCGGCGGATCCGGCGGCTCGAGGAGATCGGTGTGATCACCGGCTATGTCGCGCTGCTGAATCCGCAGAAGCTCGGGCTCGACCTGCTGGCGTACGTGAGCGTGCGGCTCGAGAAGCGCGGCGGTCTCGCGCCGGCGCGGGCCGACGAAACGTCGGCGCGTGCGGGCGCGACCCATGCGGAGCTGTTTCGCGCGGCCGTGCAGGCCTGGCCGGAAGTGGTCGCGTGCCATGCGATGACGGGGGATATGGATTACCTGCTGCGCGTGCAGGTCGAGGACATGGCGCATTTCTCCCGCTTCGTGCAGGAGCATCTGCTGCATCACCCGTCGGTGATCGACGTGAAGACGAGCTTTTCGCTCGAATGCTTCAAGGAGACGACGGCGTTGCCGATTCGTTCGGTGCGCTAGTGCGCGGCGGGGAAGGGAGGGGCCGGGCGCGCCGCAGGCGCGGCCCGGCTGGCCGACAGGGTTGACGTCAGGCCGTCAGCGCGGAGGGCATCAGCGATTCGATGAACTTCGTGGTGCGGCGCGCCTGGCGCTTCATCGCGTAGTCGAACACCGCGGCCTGTTCCTGCAGCATCTCGGCGATGATCGTCGAGTGGTCGGCCGGCGGCAGCGACAGGTATGCATCGGCTTCGCCGTACGCGTATTCGATACGCATCCCGGACTTCTTCGCGATGTGCATCATCGTCGCGTTACGCGACAGGCAATGCATGTACAGCATCGTCACGTGCGTGTTGCGGCTGCGGATCGCCGCGCGCTCGAACAGCTTCGAGCCGACGCCGCGGCCGCGTGCGCTTTCGAGCACCGACACGCCGAATTCGGCAGTGCGCTTGTCGCCCTCGGCCGGCAGGTAGGCCAGGTGGCCGACGCCGATCAGCTCGAGGTCGTGGTCGAACACGCCGAACACGGTGTCGCGACCGAAGTCGATCGTGCGGACATAGTTCTCGATCACGTGATCGGGCACCATCTGGCCGAAGCGCAGCAGGCGGTCCTCTTCGTCGAGCGAGAGAAAGTGAGTGAGCATCTGCTCACGATCTTTGGAAGCCAGTTCCCTGACGAGAACCGGCGCACTACCGGCGTTGCCGACGACATCGGCAGTGCCGTTGAATTGCGTGTTCATCGTGGGTTCCTCAGTGTGACCGTACAGCGGGTTGTGCAATGCAACAGCATTTTACCCGACCGTCGGCCCACGGATTGGGGAAAACCCGTATTTGACGATGTTTAAGCTGGAGGATGAATTCTAAATCCGCTTAGTTAATTCTATATCTATTTGATTTTAAACGAATTTAAAATTCATCATATGAAATGCGTGGCGGGCGGTCGCAGTGTGCCCGTCGCGCAACGCTTGCTGCTGCGCGTCAATCAGGCGGCTGTCGACAGCCCGCGCTCGATCAGGTCGATCACCTGCTCGGCGAAGTCGCGGTAGCCGAGGCGGCCGCCGGGCTTCAGCCATGTGAACGTCCAGTTGATCATCCCGAACACCATCATCGTCACGGACGTCTGGTTTTCCTTCGAGATGCGGTCCGGGTACGCGCGTGCAAGCTGCCGCGTGAACGCCGCAACGATGTCGCGCTGGCGGTCGAGCACGATTTCGCGCTGCGCGTCCTCGAGATACTTCACGTCGTTGAGCAGCGCGACGTGACGGCTGTGCGACGTCTCGTATTCCGAGAGGAACGCGCGCACGAGCTCAGCGAACGCGTCGCGCTCGCTGAGGCCGCGCCGCTGGCTCGCCCCTTCGACCTCGGCGATGATCAGCATCAGCCGTTTCGTGTAGCGGTCGAGCAGGTCGAACAGGATCGCTTCCTTGCTCTCGTAATAGTGATAGAGGCGTGCCTTCGACGTGCCGCTCGCGGTCGCGAGATCGGACATCGAGGTGCTCGGATAGCTCGTCTGCGCGAATTTCTCGGCGGCCAGATCGAGGATCTGCTCGCGCTGGGATTCGTGGTCGGGCGCTCGGGTACGGGCCATGGTCGAATACGGAAAATTAGCAGTGTGCGGTGGCCGTGCGGGCCGCACGCACCTGCGAGGTAGAGAGGGCGCCGGGCGCGTCGCCCTGCAGTTCGAGCCGGCCGGCTGCCGCGAGCTCGCGGCAGCGCCACCAGGCGATCGAGTCGCTGACGAACAGCCCGCCGCGGTCGGCGTCGGCCATGATGCTGCCGACGAGGCGCCGCGCGGGCAGCCAGTCGGTTTCCGTGCGGGCGACGATCAGCGCGTCGAGATCCTCATAGTGGCCGCTCTTGATCGTGTTGCTGACCCAGTAGCGCAGCTCGGCGTTCAGGTGCTTCGCCTCCTGCCATTCGAGCGCGAGGCGGCCGATGCGCAGCACCGAGATCGGCGCGGCCACCGGGCGCTTCCGCGCCAGTTCGGCGGGCGAGAACATGCCGGTCGCGCACGCCTGGTCGGTGCGCGACAGCGACGCGCGCTGCGCCGAGTCGAGGTCGGCGGCCGACAGCCGCACTTCGTTCAGGCGCTGCGGGACGTTGCGAAGGTGGTAGGCGACGCGGCGCAGCAGCAGCTTGTCGCCGACGCTCGGCGCATGCCACACGACCACCTGGCCCGTATCCGTCGCGAGCTGGTCGAGGCGCGCGAATTCGCCTTCGATCTCTGCGTTCCAGTCGGGAATCCGGTCGCCGAGCACGCGCTGCCAGAAGGTGGCGCGCGTGTCGGGCGTCTCGTCGGCGCCCTTGAGCGGCCCGACACCGAGATCGTCGAGCAATCCGACGACGTGCTCGTCGCGTCCGGCTTGCGCGAGTGCTTCGCGCAGCGACGCGGCGGCGGTGCCGCCCTGAATCACATGAATGGTACTCATCGGCCTGTCGTCAACAAAAGAAAGCCGCCGGCCGGGCGGACGTTGCGATGTCCAGCCGGCCGGCGGCCCCTAGTGTAAGCGAGATGTGTGACGGCGAGAAACCGTCCGGCGCCGCGACGCGACGTCGCTCAACGCTCGTCGAAGCTCACGACGACCTTGTCGCTGATCGGGTGGCACTGGCACGTGAGCACGAAGCCGTCCTTCACTTCATGCGCTTCGAGCGTGTAGTTCTTCTCCATCCGCACTTCGCCCTCGAGCACCTTCGCGCGGCACGTGCAGCACACGCCGCCCTTGCACGCGTACGGCAGCGCGAGGCCCGCGCGCAGGCCGACATCGAGCAGGCTCACGCCTTCGTACGGCAGCCGCAGCTTGCGCTTCTTGCCGTCGAGCACGATTTCCAGGTCGGCAGCCGGTGTCTGGTCGGTGATTTCGACGACCGGCGCGCCGGCCTGCGGCAGTGGCGTGCCGAAGCGCTCGACATGCACCTTCGCCTGCGGCACGCCGGCTGCTTTCAGTGCGGCCTCGGCCGCATCCATCATCGGCGCGGGGCCGCAGATGAACGCTTCGTCGATCGCGTCGGCCGGCGTCAGCGTGCCGAGGAATTCCGTACATTTCGCCTGGTCGAGCACGCCGTTGAACAGCTCGACGTCCTGCAGGTCGTCCGACAGCACGTGATAGAGGACGAAGCGGTTCATGTAGCGGTTCTTCAGGTCCTCGAGTTCCTCCGCGAACATGATCGCGTCGACGCTGCGGTTGCCGTAGATCAGCGTGAACGTGCTGCGCGGCTCGAGTTCGAGCGTCGTCTTCACGATTGCGAGCACCGGCGTGATCCCCGAGCCGCCGGAAAACGCGACGTACTGCTTGCCGTGATCGGCGTTCAGGTGCGTGAAGAAACGGCCGTCCGGCGTCATCACGTCGATCGTGTGGCCCGGCTTCAGCGTATCGAACGCGAAGTTCGAGAAGCGGCCGCCGCGCACGCGCTTGATGCCGATGCGCAGTTCGCCGTCACGGTCGTAGTCCGTCGTGCCGACGCAGATCGAATACGAGCGGCGCGTTTCCTCGCCGTCGATGTGGGTCTTCAGCGTGACGAACTGGCCCTGCGTGAAGCGGTACGCGTCGCGCAGCTCGGGCGGCACGTCGAAGGAGACGGTCACGGCGTCGGCGGTCTCGGGCCGCACGTCGCGGATACGCAGCGGATGAAATTGCGGGGTCGCCATATCGGTCAATAAGGTTTGAAGTAGTCGAAGGGTTCGCGGCAGTCGACGCAGCGATACAGCGCCTTGCAGGCCGTGGACGCGAATTGCGCGAGACGCTCGGTACGGGCGGAGCCGCAGCGCGGGCACGCGGGCGCCGCGACGGGCCGCGGCACGAAGCGCACGACGTTTTCCCGCGGCGCGGTGCTGCCGCACTGGCCGACCGGCGGCGCGATGCCGTACGCCCGCAGCTTGTCGCGGGCTTCCTGCGTAATCCAGTCGGTCGTCCACGCCGGCGCGAGCACCGTCTCGATCCGGTGCGGCGGGAGGTCGGCGGCCTGCAGTGCGGCGGCGATGTCCTCCGCGATCTGCGACATGGCCGGGCAGCCCGAGTAGGTCGGCGTGATCACGACTTCGAGCTGGCCGTCGTCCGCGCGGCGGACGTCGCGCAGGATGCCGAGCTCGCGGATCGACACGACCGGGATCTCGGGGTCGGGCACGGCTTCGAGCACGTCCCACGCACGGGCGAGCAACGGATCGTCGTGGTGCGCGGGAGGCACGGCGTTGGCAGGGGCGGTCTGGACGGACATCGTCGGGCTCCGTGGCGTCGGGGTTACCAGGTCGCGCCAGGGTGCTGGCGTGCGAGGCTTTGCAGTTCCGCGAGCAGGTAGCCCATGTGCTCCGAGTGCTCGCCCTGCTTGCCGGTCGTCACATGCTGCACGGGGGCCGGCAGCGTGAGCGTTGCCTCGGCGAGCGCGTCGTCCACGTCCGCGCGCCATGCCGCTTCGAGCGTAGCCGGCGCGGGGGCGATGCCTTCGGCGGCGACCGCAGCGTCGATCGCATCGGCGGCGAAGAATTCGCGCGTGTACGGCGTCAGGTAGTCGAGCGCGTCCTGCGCGCGACGGTGCGATTCGTCGGTGCCGTCGCCGAGGCGGACGAGCCACTCGCGTGCGTGCTGCACGTGATAGCGGGTTTCCTTCACCGATTTCGCGGCGATCGCGGCGAGCTGCGTGTCGGTCGACGCTTCCAGCGCACTCCACAGGTGCAGCATCAGCGCCGAGTACAGGAAATTGCGCACGATCGTCACCGCGTAGTCCTTGTCGGCGTGCGCGGTACCGGCCACCGGGCCGTAGTGCGGCAGCTCGGCGAGCGTGAAGTTGGCGAACTCGCGCTCGGTGCGGAAGTATGCGTAGTCGTCCTCGGTCTTCGTCGCGCCGGTGAGCTGGCGCTCGAGTTCGGCCGCGTGCGTGTACAGCATGCGCGCCTGGCCGATGAGGTCGAGGCTCATGTTGGTGAGCGCGATGTCTTCCTCGAGGATCGGGCCGTGGCCGCACCATTCGGCGTTGCGCTGACCGAGGATCAGCGTGTTGTCCGCGAGGCGCAGCACGTAGGAGAGGTGTTCGGGCGTGATCGTCATGGCGCGGGCGTTACATGTGGTTGACTTCGTCGGGCAGCGTGTAGAACGTCGGGTGACGGTAGATCTTGTCGCCCGCCGGCTCGAACAGTTCGGCCTTCTCGCCCGGATCCGACGCGGTGATCGCCGACGACGGCACCACCCAGATGCTCACGCCTTCCTGGCGGCGCGTGTAGACGTCGCGAGCCATGCGCAGCGCCATCGACGCATCGGCGGCGTGGAGGCTGCCGCAATGCTTGTGGTCGAGCCCCTGCTTGCTGCGCACGAACACTTCCCAGATCGGCCATTCCTTGTTCATCACTTTCTCCTGAATCCTGAATTCGATGGTGTGCCGCTCAGGCGGCGTGCTGTTCGGCGCGCGCGCGGCGCTTCGCTTCGTGGGCGAGTGCGGCTTCGCGTACCCATGCACCGTCCTCGTGCGCTTTCACGCGGGTCGCGAGGCGTTCCTTGTTGCACGGGCCGTCGCCGTTGACCACGCGCCAGAATTCGTCCCAGTCGATCGTGCCGTAGTCGTGATGGCCGCGCGCCTCGTTCCACTTCAGATCGGGGTCGGGCAGCGTCACGCCAAGCACCTTCGCCTGGTCGACCGTCGCGTCGACGAACTTCTGCCGCAGGTCGTCGTTCGTGATCCGCTTGATGCCCCATTTCGCTGACTGGTTGCTGTGGACCGAATCGGCGTCGCTCGGGCCGAACATCATCAACACTGGCCACCACCAGCGGTTCACGGCCTGCTGGACCATCGCGCGTTGCGCATCGCTGCCCTTCATCATCGAGAGCAGCGCGTCGAAACCCTGGCGCTGGTGGAACGATTCTTCCTTGCACACGCGGATCATTGCGCGCGCGTACGGACCGTACGTGCAGCGGCACAGCGGGATCTGGTTCATGATCGCGGCGCCGTCGACGAGCCAGCCGATCACGCCGACATCCGCCCAGGTCGGCGTCGGGTAGTTGAAGATGCTCGAGTATTTCGCCTTGCCGGCGTGCAGCGCGTCGATCAGCGAATCGCGCGACACGCCGAGCGTTTCGGCCGCGCTATAAAGATAGAGGCCGTGGCCGGCTTCGTCCTGGACCTTCGCGAGCAGGATCGCCTTGCGCTTCAGGCTCGGCGCGCGCGAGATCCAGTTGCCTTCGGGCAGCATGCCGACCACTTCCGAGTGCGCGTGCTGCGAGATCTGGCGAACCAGCGTCTTGCGATAGGCATCGGGCATCCAGTCCTGCGGTTCGATCTTGCCGTCGGCGGCCATGACCGCGTCGAACCGCGCCTGCTCGGGCGACTCGGCTGCGGCGTCGAGCGGCGCGACGTTGCCGGGGATGTCGAGGGATTGCGTGTACATGGCGGAGGTTCTCGTCCGGTTGAATGTGTGCGAAGTATAAACCAACCGACCGGTCGGTTAATAAATTTCTTGTGGATTTGCAGCGAGACTCGGGTAAACGAGGGATGTCGGGGTGCGATCGGATGGCGTGAGGGTGGTCCGGCACGTAGGGTTCGCGTCTTCTGCGGCACAATGCCCGCTTTCCGACGAGGATTTTGCCGATGTCATTCCGAAGCAGTATCGCCGCGGCCGTGCTGGGTGCGGCCGTCTTTGTCTCGCCGCTCGTGGCGTCGGCTTCGGCCGCGCCGGCCGGATGGGTGGCCGCGTGGGCGACCGCGTTGCAGCCGATTCCCGACCTTGCCGCACCGCCGCCGCTCTATCGCGCGCCCGACGTGGCCGGGCGGGCCGTACGCCAGATCGTCTATCCGACGGTGTCGGGGCGCGCCGCGCGGATCCGCATCAGCAATGCATACGGTCGTGTGCCGCTGGTTGTCGAGGCGGCGAGCCTTGCGCGCGCCGGCGAGGGCGCGGCGCTCGTTGGCGGCGCGGCGGTACCGGTCCGGTTCGGCGGCAGGGCATCGGTGACACTTGCGCCGGGCCAGGAGCTCGAAAGCGATCCGGTGGCGATCGACGTGGCGGCCGGGTTGCCATATGCGATCAGCCTCCAGATGGGGGCGAACCAGCGGATGACGGTCTGGCACCGCGTATCGAACCAGTTCAATTACGTGTCTGCGCCGGGTGATCACGTGAGCGATCCGGGTGCCGCCGCGTTCCGTACCCGTTTTACCCAATATGCATGGGTGACCGAGCTTGCGGTCGAGGCTGGTTCCGCGCGCGCCAGCGTAGCAGCGATCGGCGATTCGATCACCGACGGGCTGCGCTCGAGCGTGAACCGGAACCGCCGCTGGCCGGACGCGCTGGCGCGCCGGCTGACCGCCTCCGGCGCGGAATCGATCGGCGTCGCGAATCTGGGTATCAGCGGGAACCGGCTGCTCAGCGATTCGGCGTGCTACGGCACGTCGCTGGCGTCGCGGTTCGAACGCGATGCGCTGTCGCGCGCAGGGGTGAAGGCGGCGATCGTGCTGATCGGGATCAACGACATCAACTTTGCGGCGATGCCGCCGCGTGCGGGGCTCGATTGCGACCACCCGCATACGCAGGTCACGGCCGCGTCGCTGATCGACGGCTATCGTCGGCTGGTCGAAGCGGCGCACCGTCAGGGCGTGAAGGTTTTCGGTGCGACGCTCACGCCGGCCGGGTTGCCGGCGGGTCGCGAGGCGATCCGGCTCGAGGTGAACCGGTGGATCCGGAGCGGTAAGGGGTTCGACGGCGTGGTCGACTTCGATGCGGTGCTGCGCGATCCGGCGCGCCCGAGCGCGCTGCAGCGTCGATACGATAGCGGCGACGGTATTCATCCAAGCGACGCCGGCTACACGGCGATGGCCGACGCGGTGCCGGTCGAGCAACTGCAGGCGGCAGTGGGTGGCAAGTGACGCGCCTCTATATATAGAGGAAGTGTTGCTGGCGACCTGACGGGGCGGCGGCGTTACGCGGCCAGCCGAGCCCCAAGCCCCCGTGCGCGTCAGCGCACGGGGGCTTTTTCAAAATATTTTCACAAAGGGGCTTGCGCGGACGGGGGCGGGTGCTTAGAATCACGCCTCTTTCGCGCTAACGGAAACGCAGCGCGGAAGAGGGAAGCAGGGTCGGTGGTGTGCTGCAGTCTGGGGCGCGCAGCTGGCCTGGAAGATGAGCCCCGCAGTCGCAACGATGTAGTGTAG
>NZ_NBYX01000037.1 GCF_002099195.1 Burkholderia puraquae
GGCAGTTCCTGCAACTGGCGATACGCGGCGTCGGCGAGCGCCTTGCGGCCGTAGCCGACGTTCACGCACCAGAGGCCGGCCATCCCGTCGAGGATCTTGTTGCCGTCCGAGTCCCACAGGTAGACGCCGTCCGCCTTCACGATCACGCGGCTGCCCGCGCGGTTCAGCGCGCCCATGTCCGAGAACGGGTGGATGTGGTGCGCGGCGTCGAGTGCGCGGTAATCCGCGGTCGAATGCGGTGAGAAGACGTCGTTTCGATCGGTCATGTTTCCTCCGGATAACAGGGCCGCACGCTCAGACGTGCAGCAGCAGATGCCTGCGTTCCCACGAGCTGATCACGCGGAAGAACGCTTCGTATTCGGTGTCCTTCAGCGCCAGGTAGGCCTTCACGAACTTGTCGCCGAGAATGCCGGCCAGCGGCGTGCTGGCCGCCATCAGCGAGATGCCCTCCTCGAGATTGCGCGGCAGCTGATACGGCAGGTTGTAGCCGTCCGACGCGATCGGCTCGGTCGGTGCGAGCTGCTGCGACAAGCCGAGATAGCCGGCGGCGAGCGTCGCCGCGAACGCGAGGTACGGATTGCAGTCGACGCCCGGAATCCGGTTCTCGATGCGGCGTGCCGACGCGCCCGACTGCGGAATGCGAAAGCCGACCGTGCGGTTGTCGTAGCCCCACTGCACGTTGATCGGCGCCGCCATGAAGCGCGACAGGCGGCGATACGAGTTGATGTACGGCGCGAAGATCGGCATCAGCGCGGGCGTGTACTTCTGCAGCCCCGCGAGATAGCTGTGGAACATCGGCGACACCGCACCGTCTTCGTCGGAGAACAGGTTGCGCCCCGTACGGGCGTCGGCCAGGCTCTGGTGGATATGCATCGCCGAGCCCGGCTCGTCCTGCATCGGCTTCGCCATGAAGGTCGCATACATGTTGTGGCGCAGCGCCGCCTCGCGCACCGTGCGCTTGAACAGGAATACCTGGTCCGCCAGCGACAGCGCATCGCCGTGCACGAAGTTGATCTCCATCTGCGCGGCGCCGACCTCGTGGATCAGCGTCTCGATGTCGAGGCCCTGCATCTCGCAGTATTCATAGATGTCCTCGAACAGCGAATCGAACTCGTTCACCGCTTCGATCGAATACGACTGCCGGCCGGTCTCCGCGCGCCCGGTGCGGCCGACCGGCGGACGCAGCGGCAAGTCGGGATCGGCGTTCATGTCGACGAGATAGAACTCGAGCTCGGGCGCAACGACCGGCTGCCAGCCTTTCGCCTTGTACAGGTCGAGCACGCGTCGCAGCACGTAGCGCGGCGAGATCTCGACCGGCGAGCCGTCGAAGTGCACGCAGTCGTGGATCACCTGCGCGGTCGGATCGACCGCCCACGGAATCAGGCAGATCGTCGACGGATCGGGCACGCACACCATGTCGGGATCGGTCACGCCGGTCAGCGTGCCGTCCTCCGGATAGTCGCCGGTGACGGTCTGCACCATCACGGCCTGCGGCAGGCGCATCGATTCGCCGGACTCGAACTTGTTGCGCGGAATGATCTTGCCGCGCGCAATGCCGGCCATGTCGGGAATGATCGCCTCGACCTCGGTGATGCGGTGCTGTCGCAGGAATTCGCTCAGTTCGGGTTGCATGATCGGCCTCTATCAGTCGACGTCGGATGCGGCCGGCGACGACGTCGCGCCACAAGCCGCAAGAATGCGATGCGTCATGCGCGCGCGGCACGCCGCGCCGAATGCCGCGAAGATGTCGCGCGACAGCGGCTGTTCCGCGTAGCGCCATTCGGGATGCCACTGCACGCCGAGCGCAAACGCGCGCGCGCCGCGCACGCTGACGGCCTCGATCAGTCCGTCGGGCGCGCTGGCTTCGACGACGAGCCCCGCACCGAGCTGTGCAATGCCCTGGTCGTGCAGCGAATTGACCGTCGCGTCCTGCGCGCCGCGCGCGACTCGCTGCAGCAGGCCGCCCGGCGCAAATTGCACGACGTGCGCGGGGCCGTATTGCCGTTCGAGCGGATCGGCCGGCCGCTCGCGGTGATCGTCGAAGCCGGTCGTCGCGTGCAGCCGCTGATGCAGCGTGCCGCCGTAGGCGACGTTCAGCTCCTGCATGCCGCGACAGATGGCGAGCACGGGCACGCCGGCTTCGATCGCCGCGCGGATCAGCGGCAGCGCGGTCGCATCGCGCGCGGGATCGTGCAGCGTGTCGGGCGCGCTCGCGGTACCGCCGTAATGATGCGGCTCGACGTTCGAATAGCTGCCGGTCAACAGCAAGCCGTCGACCGCCGCGACGATCGCGTCGGCCGGCTGGCGCGCGCCGAGTGCGGGCAGCACGAATGCAAGCGCGCCGGCGCCGTCGACGAGCGCCGCCAGGTACTTCTCCCCCGCCGTGTGGTTCGGATGCGCACCGCGCAGGATGCGGTCGGCGGTGACGGCTACGATCGGGCGCGCACGCATGGGTGCCTCTCCGGTAAGCGCGCGCGACACGTTCGCACGCGGGACGATGAAGGTTCGCGCCGGCGCCGCACGCGCGCGCCACGACACGGCGCATGCCCATGCACGATCCTGCCGCGCGGACGATGCGGCAACAGGCGGTGCGACCCGAAACGGAAACGGAAACGGAAAAGGACGCTAGGGCAACAACGATGCGCTGCCGTCGCACTGCACCGCGCTGAACACGTGCGCGGTCACGAGATTGAAGCGGCGCAGGCCGCGATGGGACATGGCGAAGAAACGAGGCTCGCGCAAAGGGGCGGCACGCGTGCCGCAATCAGCATGCCGGATCGGACCGGCCTGAGGCGGCGCGCCCGCCGACGGACTTCGCGTCCGGCGTATCGAAGGGCTGGCGGCTTTCACGATGGTGCTCGACTGACTGACGAAGGCAGGACACGTGTCGCGACGAAGCGCATGCGGCAATGCCGCGCGGCGACACGTCGGCAAGGTGTCTCGCGGCGCATTCCGGCGCGGTGCGGCCAGGATCGATGGCCTCGCCGCCGGTGCGCGCGTGACGACTTCCTGACATTCAGCTTATATCACCTAAAAATTGCGTCAAATTTTCAGGTACCGATGACGGCATCGGTCAGACGAAAAGCACCCAAAAAAAACGGCACCGATCTCGTGGATCGATGCCGTGTTGTGCATTGCACCGGTGCAGCACGCTGCGTGCCGGCGGGCTGCGACACACCTGCTCCGCCGCGCTGCCGCATCCGCGCGGCCCGTGTTCAACGATGCGCGAGCGCGGTTTCGACGAGCGTCTGCAATAGCGGCACAATCCGCGCCGCACGCGTTTCGTCATACGCGTAGGGACGCGTCTCTTCCATGTAGGTGATCTGCGAAAGCTCGAGCTGCACGGCCTCGACGCCGGTATCGGGCACGCCATAGTGACGCGTGATGTAGCCGCCCTTGAAGCGCCCGTTCGCGACGGCCGTATAGCCGCCATGTTCGAGCACGCGTGCGGCCAGCGCCTCTGCCAGACCCGGTGCGGCACTCGCGCCGCTCGACGTGCCGAAGTTGAAGTCGGGCAGGCGGCCGTCGAAGAAGCGCGGCACGTGCGAGCGGATCGAATGCGCTTCCCACACGAGCACGCGGCCGTGTTCGCGCTTCAGGCGGGCGACCTCACGCTGCAGCGCGTCGTGATACGGCAGCCAGTAGCGATCGCGGCGACGCATGATCTCGTCATTGCCCGGCAGCGCGTTCGCCGGATACAGCGGTGCCTTGTCGAACGTATCGACCGGCACGAGCCCCGTCGTGTCCTGCCCCGGGTACAGGTTTTCGTTGTCGGGCGGACGGTTCAGGTCGACCACGTAACGTGCATGCGACGGTACGAGGATCGATGCGCCGAGGTCGGCCGCGAATCCGTACAGCCGTTCGAGATGCCAATCGCAATCGTCCACGAAACGCGCGTCGGCCGTCATCGTCGCGGCGATGTCGTCGGGGATGTGCGTGCCTGCATGCGGAATCGAGATCAGCAGCGGCAAAGTGCCCTGCTTCAGCGTGAATACAGCCGGTTGTTCAGTCATGTCGCATCACCGTTAGAGGTCTGCCGGCGCACGCATGCGGCGTGCGCCGGTTGCGCGCATCAGCGCAGCAGTTGCGCCAGCGCGGCGCGGTAGTCGGCATACGCGACGGCTTCGTCGCGATGACGGCGGCCGCTCACGACGCGCTCGCCGCCCGTGTAGACGTCGAGCACCGGCGTCTCGCCGTGCTCCGCGAACACGATACCCGACAACCACGACGTGCTGTCGTGTTCGGCGATCGCCGGATGATCGGGATCGAGCACGAGCCAGTCGGCGCGGCATCCTTCCCGCAGCGCGCCGACACGCCGCCCGCTGGCCTGCGCGCCGCCCGCGAGCGAAGCGTCGAACAGGCGATCGGCGACATGCGCCTGCGTGTCGCTCGCCAGCACGTTGCGCGCACGGTGCACGAGCCGCTGCCCGTATTCGAGCAGGCGCAACTCCGAGCGCCAGTCGACCGACGCATGGCTGTCCGAGCCGACGCCGATCACGCCGCCCTGCGCGAGATAGTCGACGGCCGGGAACACGCCGTCGCCGAGGTTCGCCTCGGTCGTCAGGCACAGGCCGGCGACCGCGCGACGCTTCGCGAGCGCCGCCGTCTCGGCCGCGTCGACATGCGTCGCATGCACGAGACACCAGCGTGCATCGACGTCGAAGCGCTCGAGCAGCCATTGCACGGGGCGCGCACCATAGGCACGCACGCAGTCGTCGACTTCGGCTGTCTGCTCGGCGATATGGATATGCACGGGCGCATCGTCGGGCAGCCCGTCGAGCAGCACGCGCAACCCGTTCTCGGATACCGCCCGCAGCGAGTGCGGCGCGACGCCATAGCGCAGCCCGCCGTGCTCCGGTGCCGCGCGGCGCATCGCGTCGAGCAGCTCGAGCAGGCCGTCAGGCGTATTGATGAAGCGGCGCTGGTCGTCGCGCGGCGGCTTGTTGCCGAAGCCGGCGAACTGGTACGACACGGGCAGCATCGTGATGCCGATGCCGGCCGAGCGCGCAGCGTCGACCACGCACGTGCCGAGTTCCGCGATCTGCGGATAACGCGAGCCGTCCTGCGCGTGATGCACGTAGTGGAATTCGCACACCGACGTGTAGCCGCACTTGAGCATCTCGACATACAGCCAGCGCGCGATCGCCGCGAGCGCGTCGGGCGTGATCTTCAGCGCGAAGCGGTACATCAGGTCGCGCCAGCTCCAGAAGCTGTCGGCCGGATTCGCGCGGTATTCGGTAAGCCCCGCCATCGCGCGCTGGAACGCGTGCGAATGCAGGTTCGGCATGCCGGGCAGCACCGGCCCGGCCGCGCGCGCGACGCCGGCGGGTGCGTCGGTGTCGGGCGTCACGCCGGTCAGCGTGCCGGCGGCGTCCCAGCGCAGCAGCACGTTACGGCGCCAGCCATCGGGCAGGTACGCATGGTCTGCGAACAACAGGGTGTCGGTCATAAGGCTATCCATTCATCCGGCGAAACACGGTCGTGCCGCCGCGTACGACCTGCTCGCACAGCGGCCGGCCGATCCAGTAGGCGAGCTCCGACAGCGAGCCGACCGACCAGGCGGCGAAGTCGGCCTGGCGACCGATCTCGAGCGCGCCGTGGCGATCCGCGCGGCCGAGCGCTGCGGCCGCATGGCGCGTGACGCCCTGCAGCACTTCGGGCACCGTCATGCGGAACAGCGTGCAGCCCATGTTCAAGGTCAACAGCAGCGATTCGAGCGGCGACGTGCCGGGGTTGTGATCGGTCGCGAGCGCGATCGGCACGCCGTGCTTGCGCAGCAGCTCGATCGGCGGCAGTTGCGTCTCGCGGATGAAGTAGTACGCGCCGGGCAGCAGCACGGCAACCGTCCCGGCTGCCTTCATGGCCTCGATACCGGCTTCGTCGAGAAATTCGAGGTGATCGGCGGACAGTGCGCGGTAGCGCGCGGCCAGCGCCGTGCCGCCCGCATTCGACAGCTGCTCCGCATGCAGCTTCACCGGCAGCCCGCGCCGCGTCGCGGCGTCGAACACGCGCTCGGTCTGCGCGAGCGAAAAGCCGATGCGCTCGCAGAACACGTCGACCGCGTCGACGAGGCCTTCGTCGGCCAGCGCCGGCAGCATCCGGTCGCACACTTCGTCGATGTACGCATCCGCACGGCCCGCGTATTCGGGCGGCAGCGCATGCGCGCCGAGGAAGGTCGTGTAGACGGTGACCGGAAAGCGCTCGCCGAGCTGGCGCGCGACGCGCAGCATCTTGCGTTCGCTCGCGAGGTCGAGCCCGTAGCCCGACTTGATCTCGATCGCAGTCACGCCTTCGGCGAGCAGCGGCTGCAGCCGCGCAGCGGCCTGCACGAACAGCGTCGTCTCGTCGGCCGCGCGCGTCGCGCGCACCGTCGACACGATCCCGCCGCCCTGCCGCGCGATTTCCTCATAGCTCACGCCCGCGAGACGCTGCGCGAATTCGTCGGCACGCGTGCCGCCGTACACGAGGTGCGTATGGCAGTCGACGAGGCCCGGCGTCACCCACGCGCCGTGCAGATCCTCGCGCTGCCAGTGGGTATAACCGTGCGGCAGCGCGTGCATCGCGCCGAGCCAGACGATCGTGCCGGTTTCGTCGACGGCGATCGCCGCGTCGTCGATCGTCTCGTCAGGATGGCCGTGCGGGCACAGCCTCAGGTGATGCCAGACAGTCGGTTTCATGCATTCAGTCTCGTTCGCCGATGGCGAGCGACACGGCGAGCAACGCGCCGCTTCCGCTCACGACGACGTCAAACGCACGCCGCGGCCCGTCGAGCCGCAACGTGTCCATTTCGTGCAGTGTGGAGCGTGTGCCGTCGATTTCAACGGCAACCTCGCCAGCCGCGCAATACAGCAGCACGGTATCGGCACGCTCGATGCGGTGCGCGCCTGCGCGCCACACGTCGAGCGCGCCGCGTGCGGCCGAGCGGCGCGTCATCAGGTTGAAGTCGCGCGTCGCGCCGTCGTGCAGCGTCGCGTCGATCGCCGCCTCGCCCGCAAAATCCGCGCGGGCCAGCGGTGCGTCGAGCACGTGGCGTGCGCCGCCTGCCTCGGCGAGCGTCATGCCCGCGCCGGACAGCAGCACGAGTGTGCGGTCGATCCCGTCGAAACGCGAGAACGGCCCGGGCGTGCCGACGTCGGCCACGCTCACGCGCCACGCGAACGCGTCGAGCGCGGCGCCCTCAGGAAACGCACCGATTTCGCGCGTCACGCCGCCGCCGTTCTTCCATGGCGACGCGACGAGATCCGCTGCGCGGATCATCGTCGCGATCACCGGCGCCTGGTGGAGCGCCGTCATGCTCAGCGGCCGAGCATCGGCAGCTTCAGGCCGGCTTCGCGGGCCGTCTGCTGCGCGAGTTCGTAGCCGGCATCCGCATGGCGCATCACGCCCGTCGCCGGGTCGTTCAGCAGCACGCGGCCAAGACGCTCGTGTGCTTCGGCGGTACCGTCGGCGACGATCACAACGCCCGAGTGCTGCGAGAAACCCATGCCCACACCGCCGCCATGGTGCAGCGACACCCACGATGCGCCGCCTGCGGTGTTCAGCAGTGCGTTCAGCAGCGGCCAGTCGCTCACGGCGTCCGAACCGTCCTTCATCGATTCCGTCTCGCGGTTCGGGCTGGCGACCGAACCGGTGTCGAGGTGGTCGCGGCCGATCACGATCGGGGCCTTCAGTTCGCCGTTCTTGACCATCTCGTTGAACGCCTGGCCGAGGCGATAGCGATCCTTCACGCCGACCCAGCAGATCCGTGCCGGCAGGCCCTGGAACGCAATGCGTTCACGCGCCATGTCGAGCCAGTTGTGCAGGTGCGGATCGTCGGGGATCAGCTCCTTCACCTTCTGGTCGGTCTTGTAGATGTCTTCCGGATCGCCCGACAGCGCGACCCAGCGGAACGGGCCCTTGCCTTCGCAGAACAGCGGGCGGATATACGCCGGCACGAAGCCCGGGAAATCGAATGCGTTCTCGACGCCCATTTCCAGCGCCATCTGGCGGATGTTGTTGCCGTAGTCGAGCGTCGCCGCGCCGCGCTCCTGCAGCGCCAGCATCGCGCGCACCTGGACGGCCATCGACTGCTTCGCGACCTTCACGATGCTCTGCGGATCGACCTTCTGCGCTTCGCGCCATTGCGCGACGGTCCAGCCTTGCGGCAGGTAGCCGTTGATCGGGTCGTGCGCGCTCGTCTGGTCGGTCACGCAATCCGGCGTGATGCCGCGCGTGACGAGCTCCGCGAATACGTCGGCCGCGTTGCCGAGCAGGCCGATCGACACCGGCTTGCCGGTGCGCTTCGCTTCCTCGATCATGCCGAGCGCCTCGTCGAGCGTCGTCGCCTTCTTGTCGACGTAGCGCGTCTTCAGGCGGAAGTCGATGCGGGTCTCGTCGCATTCGACCGCGATCATCGAGAAGCCGGCCATCGTCGCGGCCAGCGGCTGCGCGCCGCCCATGCCGCCCAGGCCGCCCGTCAGGATCCAGCGGCCCGACGGGTCGCCGTTGAAGTGCTGGTTCGCGACCGAGAAGAACGTTTCATAGGTGCCCTGCACGATGCCCTGGCTGCCGATGTAGATCCAGCTGCCGGCCGTCATCTGGCCGTACATCATCAGGCCCTTGCGGTCGAGCTCATGGAAGTGATCCCAGTTCGCCCAGTGCGGCACGAGGTTCGAGTTCGCGAGCAGCACGCGCGGCGCATCCGTGTGCGTGCGGAACACACCGACCGGCTTGCCCGACTGGATCAGCAGCGTCTCGTTCTCTTCGAGATCCTTCAGCGACGCGAGGATCTGGTCGTAGCATTCCCAGTTGCGCGCCGCGCGGCCGATGCCGCCGTACACGACGAGCGCATGCGGATGCTCGGCGACTTCCGGGTCGAGGTTGTTCTGGATCATCCGGTAGGCCGCTTCGGCCAGCCAGGTCTTGCAGACTTTCTCGCTGCCGCGCGGCGCGCGGATCGTGCGCGTCGGATCGAGACGGGGATCGATGTGTTTCGGATGGTTCATGACGACAGCTCCCGAAGGAAAATGAATATCAAATAGGAATCAGAAATGCCCGGTGAAGCGATAACGGCTGCCGGGATGCCACAAATTCGCCACCGAGGCGACGACGCCCTGCGACCAGGTGCGTCGATGTAAAACCAGACACGGCTCGACGTCGTCCATCCGCAGCTGCTCGCGCCGCTCCGGCGCCGGGGCCGCCGCTTCGATCCGGTACTCGACGCGCTGCAGCGGAGCCGCGCGCATCAGGTACAGGTTCGGCGTCGTGTTCGTGAAATCCTGCTCGGCGTAATCCGGCGCGACCGCCGGATTCACCCACCGTTCTTCGAGCTGCACGGGCTCGTCATT
Source organism: Burkholderia puraquae (assembly GCF_002099195.1). GTDB lineage: Bacteria > Pseudomonadota > Gammaproteobacteria > Burkholderiales > Burkholderiaceae > Burkholderia > Burkholderia puraquae. The sequence continues at coordinate 9,327 of NZ_NBYX01000037.1, forward strand.
CTCGAAGTGCAGCACCTGCGAGTGAAACAGCTTCGTGCGAACGGCCACCTGCATCTCGTCGGCGAGCGCCTCGTCGGCGCGGATCGTGTCGAGGCCGAGCACGCTGGCGCGATACGCATGCCCGCGTGCACCGACTTCCTCCGAGATGCTGCGGATCGCCACCAGCGTCGACTCGTACTTCGGCCGCGCGACGTAGGTACCCGCGCCCTTCATGCGCGTGAGCACCTGCTCGGCCGTCAACTCGCGCAGCGCGCGGTTGACGGTCATGCGCGCCACCTTGAACTCGCGCGCCAGCTCGTTCTCGGACGGCACCTGGTCGCCCTCCTCCCACTCGCCTGCGTGGATGCGGCCCAGGATGAAATCCTTGATCTCCTGGTAGACCGGCGCGCTCATGGGCTTACTGTTCCGACGCGAACGAGAACGGCGCGGCCTTCGCGAACGCGCGCTCGCTGACGAGCTTCGCGATCACCGCGATATCCGGTGCGAAGTAGTGGTCGAGCTCGTAGTGCGCAACATGGCCGCGGATCGTTTCCATCACGGGCGCGAGCTTCGGGCTCGTGTGGTACGGCGCGCGCAGGTCGACGCCCTGCGCGGCGGCCAGCAGTTCGATCGCGAGGATGTACTTCGTGTTGTCCGCGATGTCGGCGAGCTTGCGCGCGGCGAACGTCGCCATCGACACGTGGTCTTCCTGGTTCGCCGAGGTCGGCAGCGAATCGACCGACGCCGGGTGCGCGAGCGTCTTGTTTTCCGATGCGAGTGCGGCAGCCGTTACGTGCGCGATCATGAAGCCCGAGTTCACGCCGCCGTCCCTCACGAGGAACGGGGGCAGGCCCGACAGCGTCGCGTCGATCAGCAGCGCGATGCGGCGTTCGGCCAGCGCGCCGATTTCCGCGGCGGCGAGCGCGAGGTTGTCGGCCGCGAACGCGACGGGCTCGGCGTGGAAGTTGCCGCCCGACAGCACTTCGCCGGTATCCGGGAAGATCAGCGGGTTGTCCGACACGGCGTTCGCTTCGACCAGCAGCACGTTGGCCGCATGGCGCATCTGGTCCAGGCACGCGCCCATCACCTGCGGCTGGCAGCGCAGGCTGTACGGATCCTGCACCTTGTCGCAGTCGCGGTGCGACTGGTTGATCGGCGAGCCTTCGAGCAGGTCGCGATACGACGCGGCCGCGTCGATCTGGCCTTGATGGCCGCGCAGCTCATGAATGCGTGCGTCGAACGGCTTCACCGAGCCGGCTGCCGCGTCGACCGACAGCGCGCCCGCGACGAGCGCGGTGCGGTACAAGTCTTCGATCGAGAACATGTTGTCGAGCGCCAGCGCGGTCGATGCCTGCGTGCCGTTCAGCAGCGCAAGGCCTTCCTTCGCCTGCAGCGTCAGCGGCGCGAGGCCCGCGACGCGCAGACCGTCGAGTGCGCTCGCACGCTCGCCGCGGATGAACACCTCGCCGACGCCGAGCAGCACGGCCGACATGTGCGCGAGCGGCGCGAGGTCGCCCGATGCGCCGACCGAGCCCTTCACCGGGATCAGCGGCAGCACGTCCGCGTTGAACAGCTTGATCAGCGCGTCCATCACTTCGCGACGGATGCCCGAGTGGCCGCGGCCGAGGCTCGACAGCTTCAGTGCCATCAGCAGGCGCACCGACGAGCGCGCCATCGGCTCGCCGACGCCGACCGCGTGCGACAGCACGAGGTTCTTCTGCAGCAGTTCGAGCTGGTCGTGCGGGATGTGCGTGCTGGCCAGGCGGCCGAAGCCCGTGTTGATGCCGTAGGCCGGCTCGCCCTTCGCGGCGATGTCGGCGACGGCCTTCGCGCCGGCGTCGATCTTCGCGAAGCTGGCCGGATCGAGCGTCAGTTGCACGGATTCGCGCGCGATCTGGCGCAGTTGCGGGAGGGTCAGGTGGCCGGGGGTCAACGTAATCATGTGAGCAATCCTGTCTAGACAAGTTCGGAATGGATTGAAGTGTAGCCACGCCAACTTGTCTAGACAACCCGTTTTTCACCGATTTCGACTTGGGAGTTTCCCTGATGCCCGGCGCGGCCCGCCGGATCGGCCGGTGCGATCCGGCTCTTAACGTTTGTTGTAATTATTTTATAGTTTGCAACATACGGACCGTCATTCGCCACGGAGACTGCCATGCCCTTCCCGTCACGATTCGCCGCCCGGTTCGGCCGCCCCATGCTGTTGGTCGCGTGCGCACTTGCATGCGGCGCGCCGCTCGCCGCGGAGCCGGCCGACTGGCAGAGCGTCGGCACGCCGCAATCGTCAGAAGCCTACGGGTTCATGCTGCGCAAGGACGATCCGGCGTTCAAGGCGCTCGTCGACGGCGTGCTCGTGCAGTTGATGAGGCGCGGCAAGATCGACGCGCTATACGACAAGTGGCTCATGAAGCCGGTGCCGCCGAAGAGACTGTCGGGCGACTTCGCGATGAGCGATGTGATCACGGCGCGCTATGCGGCGCCGAACGACGCACCGCTCGAATGAGCGCCGCGTGCTGATACCGGCTCACGCACGCGTCCATGCGACGCACGCCGCGTAGCCGGGCGCCGCGTCGAGCCACGCCGCATCGAACGCCGCGACGCCGGCGGCGGGCGCGGCCGGATCGACGATCGTCGCAGCAGGGGTCGCGACATCGCGCGGCGGCACGACCGCGAACGCGCTCAGCCCGCCGACGATGCCCGTGCCGAGCGCCTTGAGCAGCGCCTCCTTCGCACACCAGACGCGCATGAATTCGCCGGCGCGCGCGGCAGCCGGCAGGCTGTCGAGATAGGCGGCCTCGGCGGGCGCGCAGACTTCGCGCGTCAGTGCGCGCCAGTCGGCCGCGCGATTGCAGCTCTCGATATCGACGCCGACGCGGCCCGCGGGTGCCCATGCGAGCAGTGCATGATCGCCCGCGTGCGACACGTTGAAGTCGAGCGATGCACGATGCGCGCCATCCAGCGACGGCCGCCCCGATGCGTCGACGACGATCGCGACCGCTTGCGGCGCGATGCCGAGGGCCGTGCCGAGCACGTCGCGCAGCGCAGCACGCGTCGCGGCGCTGCGCACCGCATCCTCATGCCGCATGAAGCGTGCCGCCCGCGCGTGCTCGCTCTCGCTGAGTGCTGCATACGCGGGCGACGCAAGCGGCGCGCGCCAGTCGAAATCGACACGCGCGATCCGCACGCCGGCACGGGACGCGGCGGGCGGCACGTCGAGCTGCTGCATGCGCCAGGCGCGGGGCGGTTCGGACGGGGAAGCGGAATCGGGCGGGACGAGCATCGACGTGCGGCGGCCTGTGGAATGAAACGTCCGATGTTAATCGATCGAGCGGTGTGGCGAGCCGTTGCGGGCCGCCGGTGTCAATGCCGGCACCGTGCCGCATGCTGGCGCTCGCGCTCCCGGCCTGCGCCTGCGTAGCGCGGCCGCCCCGTCATCCGTTCGCGGCGACGCCCGGCACGCCGCTGCCCGTCCCCCGCCCGCGCGCCGCCGGGTGAAGCGCATGCACTTTGCCCGGCGCATCGGCCGGCAGCACGCCGTGCTGCAGCCAGTACAGCGCAAGCGGCCACAGCGTATCGGTGAAGCGGCTGTGGAAAAACGCGAAATGGCCGATCGCGTCGACACCGATGTCGGCCGGCGCGATCCGCTGATGTGTGACGTCGCTGCCCGTGTAGTAGCCGACCAGCCGCTCGATCGCCTCGACCGTGCCGAACCCGTCGTCGTCGAGGCCGATCGCGAGCATCGGCGCCGACAGCCCCGCGAAGCGCGCGGGCAACGCGGCGCGGCTCGCGGCGGGTTCGGCGAGAGGGCCGCTCGTATAGCCATCCTCGAAGCGTGCCTGCGAGCGCACCCACGACAACGCGACGCCGCGCGGCGTGTCCTCCATCCAGCCGAGCCGCTTCGCGGGCACGTAGCCGAACACGGCCGCGAGCACCGGCATCGCGACGTGCCACTTCCACCACATGCGGCGTCGTTCGGCCGGCAGGTAATCGCGCCAGTACGCATACTGCGCGCCGACCGTCACCGCATGTCGCACGTGCACGTTCGATGCCGCGAGCCCGAGCACGAACCCGCCGATGCTGTGCGCGACGACGTCGATCGGCTGGCCCGGAAACGCGTCGCGCGCGTATTGCAGCGCGGCTTCGCAATCGAGCCGCCCCCAGTCGAGCCAGTTCGCGCGCAGCTTCGCGAGCTGTGCCGGGCGCGACCCGCCGATGCCGCGATAGTCATAGACGAGCACGTCGCGCCCCTGTGCGAACAGCCAGGCCGCGAAACGAAAGTAGTAGTCGCAACGCACCGACGTTGCGCAATTGACGACCGTCACGGGCCGCGCGACGCTGCTGCCGCGATGGCGCCATACATGGCCGCGCAATTCATAGCCGTCCGCCGCGCGCAGCGTCACGGGCTCGGGCGGCAATGCGTCCGCCGCGTGGCTGCCCTGCTTCGTTCCGCTGCTTTCGTTCGAAATCGTCATCGTGTCTCCGCCCCCATGCTTCGCGCTCCATCCGGGTTGGCGCCGCAGTGCTTACTCGTGCCCGTGCTTCGGGGCCAGCCAGGACATCAACGCACGAGCGCCTGCTTCAGCCCCATCCTTCGCCGCCCCACGCCAGCCTCCATTGAACTTGACGCGCCCCGCGTTCTCAACCAATCTTCCTGCTCCGTTCGCATGAGTCACGCGCATGTCAACGCCGCTCGTCCGTCTCCCGTCGCTCGACCTCGTCCGCGGTTTTGTCGCGGTCGGCCGCCGCATGAGCATCACGCTCGCCGCGCAGGACCTCTGCGTCACGCAATCGGCGGTCAGCCGCCAGGTACATGCGCTCGAAGCGCATCTCGGCGTCGCGCTGCTGCAGCGCGGCTACCGGAAAATCGCGTTCACGCCGGAAGGCGAGCGGCTGTTTCGCGTCGCGGATGCCGCACTGCACGACCTGCAGGACACCGTCGCGTCGCTGGCCGCCACGCGCGAGCGCCAGCCCGTCACGATCACCGCGAGCATCGGTGTCACCGCGCTGTGGCTGCTGCCACGGCTCGGGCGGCTGCAGGCGCGCCTGCCGGAGATCGACCTGCGCGTCGCCGCGAACGACAAGGTACTCGATTTGCGTGCCGAAGGCATCGACCTCGGCATCCGCTATTGTCCGCGAGACCGCGCGCCGGCCGGCGCGCTGCGCCTGTTCGACGAGATCGTCGTGCCGGTCGCGCATCCGGCACTCGCCGCGCGGCCCGTCACGAACGCGGCCGCGATCGCCGACCACGTGCTGCTCGAATTCGACGGGCCGCCGCAGCCGCAACTGCAGTGGCGCGCGCACCTGCATGCGGCCGGGCTCGGCGACGCGCGCCCGAAAGGCGTGCTGCGCTTCAACCAGTACGACCAGGTGATCCAGGCCGCGATCGCGGGCCAGGGCGTCGCGCTCGGTCGGCTCGCGCTCGTCGCGCCGATGCTCGAGGACGGCCGGCTCGCTGTGCTCGGGCCGCACACGCAGGCGCTGTCGGATGCGTACGGCTACTGGCTGTTCCAGCACGATCCGGCCCCCCGCCGCGAAGTCGCCGACGTCCGCGACTGGATGCTCGCCGAAGCGGCCGAATGCGATACCGCGATGCGTGCGCACGACACGGCGTCGGCGTAAGCCGGCGCGGCCTTTGCGAACAAACCCGACCGTTGCCGGGCGCCCCCGCCCCACCCCGCACGCCTCGCGTCGCATTCCCCGCGCGCATGCCAACCTGACCGAATGATCGCTTGAGCGGCGACGGGCCCGATCGTCTAATCGGATCGAGCGCGGCCGTTTTGCCGCGTGCCACCTCCGGAGACACGCATGACCCCGATCGAGCAGGAAGTCCGCCGCCGCTGGCTGCCCGTACTGGCTGGCGGCCTGATCATGGGCGCCGCGCTCGGCATCCGCCACGTGCAGGGCCTGTTCCTTGCGCCGGTGTCGCTCGACCACGGCTGGTCGCGCGAAGCGTTCGGCCTCGCGCTGGCACTGCAGAACCTGATCTGGGGCGTCGCGCAGCCGTTCACGGGCATGATCGCCGATCGCTTCGGCTCGCTGCGCGTGATCGTCGCCGGGATGCTGCTGTATGCGGCCGGGCTCGTCACGATGGCGCATGCGGCGACGACCGGCATGTTCACGATCGGCGCCGGGCTCGTGATCGGCATCGCGCTGTCGGGCTCGGCATTCGCGTCGATCTATGGTGCGCTGAGCCGCCTGTTTCCACCCGACCGGCGCGGCTGGGCGCTCGGCGTCGCGGGCGCGATCGGCGGGCTCGGCCAGTTCTGCATGGTGCCCGTCGCGCAGGAACTGATCGGCGGCATCGGCTGGCGGCATGCATTCATCGCGCTGGCGCTCGTCGCGGCGCTGCTCGCGCCGCTCGCCGTGCTGCTGCGCGACCGGCCCGCGCAGGCTGCCGGCGCCGCCGCCGGCCCCGACCAGTCGATCGGCGAAGCCGTGCGCGAGGCGTTCGCGCATCGCGGCTTCTGGCTGCTGAACGCGGGCTTCTTCGCGTGCGGCTTCCAGCTCGCCTTCATCGCGACCCACCTTCCCGCGTACCTGCTCGACCACGGACTGCCGGCGCGCCACGCGAGCGTCGCGCTCGCGCTGATCGCGCTGACCAACGTGGCCGGCACCTACGCGTGCGGCCATCTCGGCGGGCTGCTGCGGCGCAAGTACGTGCTGTCGGTGCTGTACCTCGTGCGTGCGCTCACGATGGCTGTATTCGTCGCCGCGCCGCTGTCACCCGCAAGCGTCTACGTGTTCGCGGCCGTGATGGGGTTCACGTGGCTCGGCACCGTGCCGCTGACCAACGGCGTGATCTCGCAGGTGTTCGGCGTGCGCTACATCGCGACGCTGTTCGGCTTCGTGTTCTTCGGGCACCAGCTCGGCAGCTTCTTCGGCGTCTGGCTCGGTGCGCTCGTGTACGACGCGACGCATTCGTATATGCCGCTGTGGATCGGCTCGATCGCGCTTGGCGTGCTCGCAGCGTTGCTGCACCTGCCGATCGACGACGCGCGCGTCGCGCGTCCGGCATCGGGCAACGCGGCGTGGGCATGATCCGCGCGGCGCTGGCCGCCGGCGCGCTCGCGTTCGTCGCGTGGTGCGGCGCGGCCTACTTCGATTCGGGCGTTGCGTACGCGCTGCTCGAACACGTCGCGTTCTGCAATTGATGCGGCAACCCGGGGCGGGCAGTCAGCGGCGCTTCGGCAATGCAGCCAGCGCGTCGAGCGCGCGGGCACGCGCTGCCGCATGCTCGACGAGCGGCGCCGGATAGTCGACGCCGAGCCGCACGCCGGCCGCGCCGAGTTCCAGCGGCGACGCTTCCCACGGCGCATGGATCGAGGCGTTGTCGAGACCCGCGAGCTCGGGCACCCAGCGCCGCACGTACGCGCCGTCCGGATCGAACTTCTGCCCCTGCGCGACCGGATTGAAGATGCGGAAATACGGGGCGGCGTCGGCGCCGCAGCCGGCCACCCACTGCCAGCTCGCCGCGTTGTTCGCGGGATCGGCGTCGACCAGCGCGTCCCAGAACCACGCTTCGCCCGCGCGCCAGTCGACCAGCAGATGCTTGATCAGGAACGACGCGACGACCATCCGCACACGGTTGTGCATCCAGCCGGTCGCCCACAGTTCGCGCAGGCCCGCATCGACGAGCGGATAGCCGGTCAGCCCGCGTTGCCATGCGCGTAGCCCGGCGGGATCGTCGCGCCACGGCATCGCATCGAACTGCGCGCGGAAGTTGTCGGTCGCGAGCGCCGGGAAGTGGTACAGCAGCATGTAGCTGAACTCGCGCCAGCCGAGTTCGCTCAGGAATTTGTCAGCGTCTGCGGCAACCGTCGCGCCGCCTGCGTTCGCAGCGCCCTGCACCGCGTGCCACACCTGTCGCGGCGACACATTGCCAAAGCGCAGGAACGGCGACAGCCGGCTCGTCGCGGGCCGGTCGGGAAGGTCGCGCGCATCCGCGTAGCCGGCAAGCGAGGTCGTCAGGAATGCGTCGAGCCGGGCGTGTGCGCCGGCTTCGTCGGGCGCGGGCCATGCGTCGCGCAGGCCGCCGGCCCAATCCGGCACCGGAGGACGCAAAGCAAGTGCGTCGAGCGCCAGCGCGCGGTCACGCACGGCCTTCGGCCACGGATGAAACCCGATCCGCTCGGGCTCCGGCAGCGGCGCGGCGACCGTGCGGTCGCGGCGCGCCGCGCGCCAGTACGCGGTGAATACCTGGTACGGCCCGCCGCTGCCCGTCAGCACCTCCCACGGCTCGTTCAGCAGGCTGCCGTTGCTGCTCTCGACCGTCACGCCGCGCGCCTTGAGCGACGCCTTCAGCGCCGCATCGGCGTCGCGCTGCGGTTGCGCATAGCGGCGGTTCCAGTACACGGCGTCCGCACCCGTGTCGTGCACGACGCGTTCGATCTCGCGCGGCGCGTCGCCGCGCAACAGCAGCAGGCGCCCGCCATGACGCGCAAGTGCCGCGTCGAGCCCGGCCAGCGCCCCGTGCAGCCACCAGCGCGCCGCGCCGCCGAGCGCGCGCCCGGCGCCGTCGCCCGTGTCGTCGACGAATACGCAGACGAGCGGCCGGCCCGACGCCACCGCGCGCGTCAGCGCGGGCTGGTCGGCCACGCGCAGATCGTCGCGGAACCAGACGATCGCGGGAGCAACGGACGACTTGGCGGGCACGGGCACCTCGATGACGAAAGCAGGAAGAGACCGGTATTGTCGCGGCTGCGCCACGTGGTGTCGACGTTCGATGCGCCGGTGCCGATTCCGATTCCGATTCCGCTGACGATCACGGCACTCGCCCGTTTCGCATCACCCGCCCGGTGAAACGCCTTAGTCCATTCCGACGATTCTTCTCCGCGTGCACCGGCCTACGCTCGATGTCGGGTGCGCCGCGCTGCGCGGCACGTACCGGCCGCGAACGCCCGCCGCATGCCCGATCCGCACCCGTCACGCGCGCCGACCGACACCGGCGCGGACCTTTCCGACCGCCGCGACGCTTCCCGCCACCCGGGTACGCGCGGCCACATCCGATATTCCACCATGACCAAACCCTCGAATCTCGTCACCTCGATCACTGTCGACATCGACGCGCCGGCCTCCGTCGTCTGGGAGGTGCTGACCGACTTCCCGCGCTACGGCGAATGGAACACGTTCTGCGTCGGCTTCGAAACGACCGGCAGGCTCGGTGATTTCGTGCACATGCAGGTGCGCATCCCTGGCACGGAGACCGTGATTCCCGTCAACGAGATCCTCGTCGCGTACGAGCCCGGGCGCCTGCTGTCGTGGGAGCAGCGCCCGACCGACGACAACAAGGACGCCGCGCGCCGCGACCAGTACATCGACGCGATCGGCGCGGAGCGCTGCCGCTATTTCACGACCGACCAGTTCCTCGGCCTCAACGCGGACACGATCATGCAGAACCACGGTGCGTGGGTGAAACAAGGCTTCGACCAGTGCGCACGCGACGTGAAGCAGCGCGCCGAAGCGCTCCATGCCGCACGCCGGCACAACCGCGCCTGACCGGGAGCCGCCGATGCCCGATCTGCAAACGCTGTCCGATCACCACGACATCCGCGAGCTGATCGTCGCGTATTCGACGGCGATCGACACGCGCGCCGTGCGATGGCTGCACGGCGCGCGCATCTCGGGCCGTCGCGTCAATCGAGCCGGAACGCCGCCTCGAATCGCTCGGCGAACGCGTCGAACTCGGCTTCCGGCAGATGGTTGATGCCGCCCGCGCGCTTGCGCCCGCCGCCGGTCGGAAAGCCGCGACAGAACTCGTCGGCGCCGAGCGGCCGGCCGTCGGGCACGCGCACGCTGACGACGAGCCCGCCGTCCGCGCGCGGCGACAGCACCGCGAGCGCCGCATGCGGCGCGTTGCGCATCCGCTCGTTCGCGAGCATGCCCGTCGCACGCCGCGCCCAGGGATGATCAGGCATCCGGACCAGCGTCGCACCGGGCACCTCGCGCAGCGGCGCAAGTGCGCACGCACGCGTCATGTCGTCGCGGTAGCCGTCGCGCAGCGCGGCGAACACGGCCGTCTCGCGCACGAAATCGAGCGGGTCGGCGCAGGCCAGCATCGCGTCGGCGAGCGCGGCCGGATCGAAATGCAGATCGCCGACACACTCGCCGTACGCGTTGTAGTTCAGATAGAGCCCGAGTTCGGCAAGTGTGTCGCGTTCGGCGTCGTCGACGCCGTGCTCGCGCGCGAGCGCGTTGCCGAGCGCGGGCAGTTCGTCGCCGAATGCCGCGACGATCGCCCAGCGCACATGCCGGCCGCCGAGATAACGGTTCACGATCGCGCTCGTGCAGACGTCGGCCGCCGTGTCGATATGCGCGTCGAAGCGCGGATCGTCGGGCAGCTCGCCCGCGAAGTGGTGGTCGAAATAGCGAACCGTCGCGCCGTCGCGCAGCAGCCGCGCGCACGCGTCGCGATTCTGGTCGTGCGACACGTCGAGCACGGTGACGATGTCACCCGCCCGCGCGTCGATCCGCTCGAGCAGCTTGATGTCGCGTTTCACGCCGGTCACGAGCGTGCCGCATACGCCCTCGGCGAGCCGCAGCTGCTGAAGCGCGCACAGCCCGTCCGCATCGCCATTGAACGCGAAGAAATGCCGCGCGTGTTGATTGTCCTGCATGATCCATTGCTCCATCGTCAAGGCATGAAATCGCCGCCGTTCGCGTCGAGCGTCGCGCCCGTCACCGCGTTCGCGTAGTCCGACGCGAGGAACAGCGCGGCACGTGCGCAGTCGTCGTCGGTCGGCAGCTTCGCGAGCGCGATGTTCGACGCGATCGGCGCGACGATCTGTTCTTCCGTCATCCCGTACTCGGCGGCCGCCTGCCGGAAATACGTCTGCGTCGGCACGCCCCACATCCACCCCATGTGGATGCTGTTCGCGCGAATGCCGTGCACGCCGAGTTCGCGCGCCAGGTATTTTGCCGCAACCGCGAGCGCGCCCTTCGATACAGCGTAGCCCCCTTCCCCTGCAAACGGCTTGCGGGTCGCCTGCGTGTTGATCATCACGATCGAGCCGCGCTTCTGCCGCTTCATGTGCGGCACGACTTCCTGCGTGAGCGCCATCGTACCGAACACGTTGGTGTCGAACACCGCGCGCCAGCCATCGAGGTCGGCTTCCTCCACCGGTTCCGGAAACGTGCCGTGCACGAATGCGCTGTTCACGAGCGCGTCGATCCGGCCGAAACGCTCGACGGCCTGCGTCGCGAGCTGCCGGCATTGGGCGCGGTCGGTGATGTCGGTCTTCACCTTCAGCACGTCGCAATCGACGCCAAGCGCACGGATCCGCGTTTCGGCGTCGTCGAGCTTCTCCATCGTGCGCGCCGCGACGGCCACGCCGCGCGCGCCCTCGCGCGCAGCCTCGACGGCGAGCTTCACGCCGAGCCCCGGCCCGATCCCGGAAATCACGACGATCTTGTCCTTCAGCAACATGGCTTGTCTCCTGGTTATCGTTGGTCTCGCGAGCCAGGCCGTCAGCCGGCCGCCCGCAGGTGCCGCGCGCGATACGCGGCGAAGTCGCGCGCAAGTTGCGCTTCGGTGAAGCCGAAGCGCGCGATCGAATAGTCGTGCGCCGCACGCTTGTCGCGGCCGTTGCACGCCATCCAGTGCGTCATCGCCGCGCGCTGCCGCGCATCGAGCGGCATCCCGGCAAAGGCGTACACGGCCTCGGCAACGCCGAGCGGATTCGACACCGTGTCCTCGAAACGCACGTCGAGGAACCGGTCGGCCGGCAGCGCGTCGCGCGCGGCCATCGCCGCGCCGATCGCACGTGCCATCCCCGCATTCCACTGCGCGCCGACGGCAAGCGGATCGGGATCGTCCGCATACATCTGCCACAACGTGTGCGCCATGCTCGCCACCGACGGAATCGTCTGCGCCGGATCGCGGTGCGTCAACACGACCTGCGCGCGCGGAAACACGCGGCACAGCACGTCGAGCGCATGCAGGTGCTGCGGCGTCTTCAGCAGCCAGCGCGCGGCCGGCGCGACATCGCGCTGCGCCTTCTGCCATTGCAGGAACTGCAGCATCCGCTTCAGGTACGTATAGACCGGCGTGAGATCCTGCCGCGCGAGCCACGCCGTATAGCGCGGCACATTCGCGTACGAATCCATCGCGCACACGAACGAATGTTCCATCAGCATGAACTCCTCGTCGGCGAGCATCGCATCGAGCGGATGGATCGTCAGGACCTGCGGAATGCAGTCGATCATCATCGCGACCTCGGCCTGCGCGCGTGCGATGCGCACCGTCGGCTCGGCGAGCGTCTCGCCCTCGAGCGGCGCCGGATAGCGCGTTTCCCACCACGCGGCCGTGTGGAAGCGCGGGTCGACGGCCAGCAGGCGCTGCAGCAGCGTCGTGCCCGTGCGCGGCAGGCCGACGATCACGAGCGGATCGTCGATTTCGATCTCCGCGATCTCCGGATGACGCCGGAAGTATTCCTCGACGACGAGCCGGTTCACGAGCTGGCCCACAAGCTTTTCGCGCATCATTTCCGCGCCGCGCGCGGACAGTTTCGCTTCGTCGATCAGCGACGCGCACATCACGTCGAGTGCCTCGCGATACGGCCCGTCGCCGAACACGGTCAGTCCGTCCGTGCGCGACACGGCTTCGGCGATCAACCCGTCGGGCGCGAGCAGCGTGCGGGTTCGATCCAGCGGTGCGTTCATGCGGCCTCCGTCAGCGTCGCGAGCTTCACCACACGCGTGCGCGGATGCACGGGCTGCGCGGCGCCCACCCAGCGCCAGCAGATCGTGCCGGTGCGATGCCCGGCCGTATCGAGCCAGTTTGCTTCACCCGGCCGCGCGGCCGCGACGACCACCGTCACGCCGCCGTCCGCGTTCAGCCGTGCGCTGTGCTTGTTCACGCAGATATCGAAGTGCCGGTAATCGAGCGACTCCATCCAGTAGTTGTTGAGCTGCACGTTCCAGAAATCGCAGTCGGGCACCGTGTCGACGTCGATCACCAGCGCTTCGTCGTCGGCCAGTGACCAGCTCGAGTGGTAGTAGTAGATGTTCGGATCGCCGCCGACCGACTGGCACAGCGCCTGGTCGGCCGGCGGCAGTGCATTCACGTGCGACCGGTAGCTCGCAGCCCAGTCCGCGAACAGCTTCGACGTCTGCTCGACGAACTGCGCGGCGCGCGTGAGGCCGCCCTGCAGTACGAGCGGGTCGAGCGGTGCCGGACGGTCGTGCGCGCCGATGCGCTCGATCTTCAGTTGCGCCGGCGTTTCCGCGCGCCGGTCGAGGAAGGTCTGGCGCACCAGCAGCGCGTTCGTGCCCGGCTCCATGCGCACCCAGTTGCCCGCGCGCGGCGTCTCGCTCAACACGATCTCGACGCTGCCGTCCGGTGCGATCTCGAGCTGCTTCGCATCGAGAAAGCCCGTCTGCAGCATCTTGCCGTCGGTCTCGTAGCCGCCCTTCTGCGTGCCGAAGCTCAGGTACGCCACCGTGCCGCGCCGCCCCGTCACGCGGTATTCGCAGCGGCCGTCGAGACGCGCGTACTGATACAGGTTGTCGGGATTGTCGGCGCCGATCTTCGCGGTCTCGTGCGACGGCGAGAAGAAGCCGGGCCACGCGCCGTCCGCGAACTCGACGTGCATTTCGAGCGCGATGCGCATCAGCCGGCTCAGGTAGCGGAACCCTTCCGCGCGTGTCAGCGGGTCGTTCGGCGCCTCCGCGCGCAGGATCTGTTGTCCGCTGCGTTTCAGGGTGTCGCAGAAATCGGCCCAGGTCTGGCCCGATAGCAGTTGCGTGGCACGTGTGTCGTCCGTCATGTGTCGTCTCCGCCGATGGTCGAGCGCTCACCTTAAGCGCCGCCGCCGCGCGCCACTTCGTCCGGGTGGACTAAGGAAAGATCCGCTCCACCGCCGCGCCGCGGTTTAGTCCACCCGGACGAAGAGCGGCGTGCCGTTCGCTCGATACCGTTGGCGTCATGCACGAAACGCCGCACATGTCGCGCGGCGCCGGCATGAAACAAGGAGACGAACGATGTTGACCCACTTGGAGCGGCTGGAGGCCGAAAGCATCCACATCATGCGCGAGGTGGTCGCGGAGAGCGACAACCCGGTGATGCTGTATTCGATCGGCAAGGACAGCTCGGTCATGCTGCATCTCGCGATGAAGGCGTTCTACCCGGCGAAGCCGCCCTTTCCGCTGCTGCACGTCGATACGACCTGGAAATTCCGCGAGATGATCGCGTTTCGCGACGAGACGGCCGCGCGCCTCGGCCTCGACCTGCGCGTGCACATCAACCCCGACGGCGTCGCGAACGGCATCGATCCGTTCACGCACGGCTCGGCCGTGCATACGGATGTATGGAAGACGCAGGGGCTCAAGCAGGCGCTCGATCGCTACGGCTTCGACGCCGCGTTCGGCGGCGCCCGCCGCGACGAGGAGAAATCGCGCGCGAAGGAGCGCATCGTGTCGCTGCGCTCGGAACAGCACCGCTGGGACCCGAAGCGCCAGCGCCCCGAACTCTGGTCGCTGTACAACGCACGCAAGCGCAAGGGCGAGAGCCTGCGCGTGTTCCCGATCTCGAACTGGACCGAGCTCGACATCTGGCAGTACATCCGGCTTTACGACATCCCGATCGTGCCGCTCTACTTCGCGAAGGAACGGCCCGTGGTCGAGCGCGACGGCGCGCTGATCATGGTCGACGACGAACGCCTGCCGCTGCGCGAAGGCGAAGTGCCGCAGATGCGCAAGGTGCGCTTTCGCACGCTCGGCTGCTATCCGCTGACGGGTGCGATCGACAGCGACGCGACGTCGCTCGACGACATCCTGCAGGAGATGCGCGAGACGCGCACGTCCGAACGTCAAGGACGGCTGATCGACAGCGATTCGGCCGGTTCGATGGAAAAGAAGAAACAGGAGGGATATTTCTGATGGCACACGTTCTCACTGCGCCCGACACGCACGCGCGCCCCACCCCCGATACCCGCGCTGCCGACGAAGCGCACGCGCCAACCCAGGACCTGCTGCGCTTCATCACGTGCGGCAGCGTCGACGACGGCAAGAGCACGCTGATCGGCCGCCTGCTCTACGAATCGAACATGCTGTTCGACGACCAGCTCATGCAGCTCGAGGCCGATTCGAAGAAGGTCGGCACGCAGGGCGGCGAACTCGATTTCGCGCTGCTCGTCGACGGCCTGTCGGCCGAGCGCGAACAAGGGATCACGATCGATGTCGCGTACCGCTTCTTCGCGACCGCGCGGCGCAAGTTCATCGTCGCCGACACGCCCGGCCACGAGCAGTACACGCGCAACATGATCACCGGCGCATCGACCGCCGATCTCGCCGTGATCCTGATCGACGCGCGCAAGGGTGTGCTCGTGCAGACGCGCCGCCACAGCCATCTCGTCGCGCTGATCGGCATCAAGCGCGTGGTGCTGGCGATCAACAAGATGGACCTGGTCGACTACGACCGCGCCGTGTTCGAGCGCATCGACGCCGACTATCGCGCGTTCGCGGCCGAGCTCGGGCTGGCGGAGATCGTCAGCATTCCGATGTCGGCGCTGCGCGGCGACAACGTGATCGCACCGAGCGCGCGCATGCCGTGGTACGCAGGCCCGCCGCTGATGCAGCATCTCGATACGCTGCCGATCGCCGCCCGCGTGACGCGCGACGAGCCGTTCCGGCTGCCGGTGCAGTGGGTCAACCGCCCGCACCTGAATTTCCGCGGCTACGCGGGCAGCATCGCATCGGGCGAGATCCGTGTCGGCGAGCGCGTGCGCGTGCTGCCGTCCGGTAAGGAGAGCCGCGTCGCGTCGGTGATCACGCAAGGCGGCGACAGCGACATCGCGCGCGCCGGCGACGCGGTGACGCTCACGCTCGCCGACGAGATCGACGTCAGCCGCGGCGACATGATCGCGCGCGCGGATGCGCCGCCCGAGGTGGCCGACCAGTTCGAGGCGACGCTCGTGTGGATGCACGACGAGCCGCTGCTGCCCGGCCGCCCGTATTTCGTGAAACTGGGCACGCAGACGGTCGGCGCGACCTGCGCGACGCCGAAGTACAAGATCGACGTGAACACGCGCGAGCATCTCGCGGCGCGCACGCTCGCGCTCAACGAGATCGGCGTGTGCAACCTGAGCTTCGACCGGCCCGTCGCGTTCGATCCGTACGACCGCAACCGCCACACGGGCGGCTTCATCGTGATCGACCGCTTCACCAACGACACGGTCGGCGCCGGGATGCTGCACTTCGCGCTGCGCCGCGCGCACAACGTGCACTGGCAGGCCGTCGACGTCGACCGCGCCGCGCGTGCCGTGCAGAAGGCGCAGACGCCGCGCATCGTGTGGCTGACGGGCCTGTCGGGCGCCGGCAAGTCGACCATCGCGAACCTCGTCGAGAAGCGGCTGCACGCGCTCGGCAAGCACACGTACCTGCTCGACGGCGACAACGTGCGGCACGGGCTCAATCGCGATCTCGGTTTCACCGAGGCCGATCGCGTGGAGAACATCCGGCGCGTCGCCGAAGTCGCGCGGCTGATGCTCGACGCGGGGCTCATCGCGCTCGTGTCGTTCATTTCGCCGTTCCGCGCGGAGCGCGACATGGCACGCGCACTGGTCGGCCCCGACGAGTTCGTCGAAGTGTTCGTCGACACGCCGCTCGCGATCGCCGAGGAGCGCGATCCGAAGGGCCTGTACAAGAAGGCGCGGCGCGGCGAGCTGAAGCACTTCACGGGCATCGATTCGCCGTACGAGCCGCCCGCGCAGCCCGAACTGCGCGTCGACACGGTGGCCGAGTCGCCGGAGGAAGCGGCCGACCGCATCGTCGCGCACCTGCTGCGCGAGCGCGCGGCGTAAGCGCCGCAAGCGGGCGGCCCGACGGTTGCCCGCCTGCCCGCGCCGCCTACTCCGTTCGGATGACGCGGGCCGCCGGCCGGCCGGTATGCTGGTCCTGGAACCCTTCATCCCGCCCAGGAGAATACGAGCATGCCCATCGCGCTGGCGCCCGGCGATCCGGCCGCACACGACGGTTTCGACGACGCGGCGTGGACGGCGCGCGAACTCAGCGCGTGGCTCGGGCTCGTCTATCAGGGCCCGTCGGAAGCGACCCCGTGGGCCGGCTTCCTCGAAGCGGTCCGCGTGCGGCTCGACGCGAGTTTCACTACGTTGGTGCTGCGCAATCCGGGCGGCACACGGCACGGGCTCATCATCAACGCGTCGGCGCACGGCCCGCTGCTGCCCGGCGAGCCGTCGTACAGCGAGCAGTTCTACGCGCTGTGCCCGTTTCTCGACCAGCCGCCCGGCCAGGTCTTCACGGCCGACCGGCTGTTCGGCGAAACCGCGTGGCGCGCGCACGCTTTCTACCGGCAGTACCTGCAGCCGCTCGACCTGCGCTACATCCTTGGCGCGAACCTGCGCGGCGAACGCGGCGTCGAATGCGCGTTCTTCGTGAGCCGCGCGCACGGCGGCCGCGATTTCGACGCGGCCGAGCGCGCGCAGGTCGCGACGCTGCTGCCGCACCTGCAGCGGGCGGTCGAGTTGCACGCGGCGTTCGACGTGCTCGATGCCGAACGCGCGCTGTACGCGGGCACCGTCGACCGGCTCGATGTCGGCACCGCGATCGTCGACGAGGACGGCCGCGTGATCAAGCGCAACCGCATCGCCGAGCGGCTGATCGAGCGGCAGGACGGGCTGTGCGTGCGCCAGGAGCGGCTCCACGCGTCGTGCCCGCTGGACGAGCGGCGGCTCCAGAAGGCGTTGCAGGCCGCGCTCGAGCATTTCCGCGCGGGCGCGCTCGCCCGCATCGAAGCCACCACGCTGTCGCGCCCCGGCGGCGCGATGCCGTTGAGCGTGCTGCTGCGCCCGCTCGCACCGTACCGCGGCGCCGAGGACCGTCAGCACCGGCCGGCCGTCGCAGTGTTCGTCCGCGATCCGGCGTCGTCGCCGCAGACGTCGCGCGACATGCTGCACCGGCTGTTCCGGCTCACGCCGATGGAAACCGAAATCGCACTGCTGCTCGTCGAAGGGCTGACGCTCGACGAAGCAGCCGCCGCGACCGGCATCACGAAGAACACCGCGCGTGCCCACCTGCGCGGCATCTTCGCGAAAACGGGTGCGACGCGGCAGGCCGTGCTCGTGAAGACGCTGCTCAACAGCGTCGTGTCGATGGCATAGCAGCCGCGACGGCGGGCGGCGTAAGCGCTGCCGGCTGCCCGGTCGATGCCCCCCCCCGCGCGCAGGTCGCGCCCAGGTATCCGGCGATGGGCGTATGCTCATTTCATGTCATACGTCATCAGACATGAATGAATAACCGGCGAATCTTATGAATCCCCCAAATATCTGGGTAATTCCCGGGTAAACCCGCGACGTCCTCATTGGCACTCAGGCGTACCATGTCATACGACGACATACTACACAGATCGCCACCCTGACGCTGACGCGTGCACCCGCCGCGTCCGCCGCCGCCCGACCGGAGACACGCTTGAACCCGCCCTCGCCCGCCCTGCCCGGACGCGACCCGCTCGCGTCCGCCGTCTCGAAAGTAAAGTGGCACGTGCTGCCGCTCGTGCTGATCATGTTCATCGCGAACTACATCGACCGCGTGAACGTCGGCTTCGTCGATCGCCACCTCGAAGCGTCGATCGGCATCGGCGCGGCCGCGTACGGCCTCGGCGCCGGGTTGTTCTTCGTCGGCTACGCGCTGTTCGAAGTGCCGTCGAACCTGCTGATGCAGCGCTACGGTGCACGCGTGTGGCTCGCGCGGATCATGGCGACGTGGGGCATCGTCGCGGCCGCGATGGCATTCGTGTGGAACGACACGTCGTTCTACACGCTGCGCTTCCTGCTGGGCGCGGCCGAGGCCGGTTTCTTCCCCGGCGTCGTGCTGTACCTGTCGCAATGGCTGCCGCCGCAGGAGCGCGGCAAGGCGATGGCGATCTTCCTCGGCGGCTCCGCGTTTGCGTCGGTGCTGTCCGGGCCCGTCACCGGCGCGCTGCTGTCGATCCGTGGCTTCGGCCTCGAAGGCTGGCAATGGATGTTCCTGGTCGAAGGGCTGTTCTCGGTTGCGCTGTGCGGCGCGAGCTGGCTGCTGCTGAAATCGCATATCCGCGACGCGACGTGGCTCACGGCCGAGGAACGCACCGCGCTCCAGCACGCGCTCGACGAAGAGCGCGCGACGCGCGACGTCCGCTCGAACGTGCCGGTGCGCGCCACTGCGCTGCTGCGCGATCCGCAGATCATGCTGTTCTGCTTCCTGTACTTCTCGATCCAGTTGACGATCTACGCGGCGACGTTCTGGCTGCCGACGATCATCCGCAAGATGGGCGGCCTCACCGATTTCCAGGTTGGCCTGTACAACACGATTCCGTGGATGATCGCGATCGGCGCGATGTACGGCTTCGCGGTGCTGTCGTCGAAATGGAAGCATCCGCAGCGCTGGCTCGCGTGCGCGCTCGTGCTCGCCGCATGCGGGCTGTTCGCGTCGACGTCGCACGACCCGGTCTGGTCGTTCGCGTCGATCTGCTTTGCCGCGCTCGGTTTCAAGGCCGCGTCGTCGCTGTTCTGGCCGATCCCGCAGGGCTATCTCGACACCCGCGTGGCCGCGGCCGTGATCGCGCTGATCAACTCGGTCGGCAACCTCGGCGGCTTCGTCGCGCCGACGGCTTTCGGCTATCTGAAGCAACATACGGGTTCGATCACGGGCGGGCTGTATGCGCTTGCGATTGCTTCGCTCGTCGCCGCGGTTGCCGCGCTGTTCGCACGCACGCACCGGCGCAGCGATCCGCCGCGCGGCCTGCCGGCCGACGAATCCTTCACGAATGCTTCGATGCTCCGCCATGCCGAACACTGACCGCCTGACCGTCGTCGTCTCGAATGCCGCCGACGGCGACCTCGCCACGTTCTCCCTCGCCGGCGACGGCACGCTCGCGCCGCTCGCGCGCTACCCGGCCGCCGACGTCGCGATGCCGATCGCCGTGCAGCCCGACCGCGCACGGCTCTATGTCGCGACACGCGGCGAACAGCCGACGATCGTCGCGTTCCGCGTCGTGCCGGCCACCGGCGCGCTCGCACGCATCGGCACGACCGCGATCGACGCAAGCCATGCGTACCTGTCGCTCGACCGCAGCGGCCGCTGGCTGCTCGGCGCATCGTACGGCGGGAATTCGCTGAGCCTCTACGACGCCGCGCGCGTGCGCGACGGCGACGGCACGCCGCTGCAGGTCGCGGGCGGCATCGCGAATGCGCACTCGGTGATCGTGTCGCCGGACAACCGCTTCGCGTACGTCAGTTCGCTCGGCTCGGATCGCGTGTTCAGCTTCGCGCTCGTCGAGGACGCGGCCGGCCTGCGCGCGCGCGAACACGGCGAAACGCGCGTGCCGGCCGGCTTCGGCCCGCGTCACCTGCGGTTCGCGCGTGACGGCCGTGCACTCGTCGTCGTCAGCGAATTCCAGGCCACCCTCGCCACGTTCGCGCGCGACCCCGACAGCGGCCGGCTCGGCGATGCGCACGTGAGCGCGCGCCATCCGGCCGTCGCCGAACTCGCGCAAGGCCATGCACGGCCGCCCGCGCCCGCCGAGCCGTCCGTCTGGGCGGCCGACCTGCACCTGACGCCCGACGAGCGTTTCGCGTATGTCAGCGAACGCTCGTCGAGCCGCCTGCTCTGCTATCGCCGCACCGAAGACGGCACGTTCGAACCCGCGCATGCGACCGCCACCGAGACGCAGCCGCGCGGGTTCGCGATCGACCCGTCGGGGCGCTGGCTCGTCGCCTGCGGCGAACAGTCGGAATACGTGTCGGTGTACGCGATCGCGCCGGACGACGGCGCGCTGTCGCCGCACGCACGCGTGCCCGGGGGGCGCGGCGCGAACTGGGTCGCGATCGTCTGAAACGGCGACATGCGGGTCATGACTCTGCAGGCCCGCCACGCAGGCCCGTGCCTGCCCGCGTTCAGCGCCGCTCGCTCGGCGCGACGCCCGTCCAACGCTTGAACGCCCGCGTGAAATTGGCGCGGTCCGTATAGCCGACGCGCGCCGCGATCTCGTCGACCGGCAGCCGTGTGCCCTCGAGCAGCCGCAGCGCGTCGCGCAGCCGGATCTCGTCGAGCAGCGCCGAATAGGTCGCGCCGTACTCGGCGAGCTTGCGCTTGAGCGTCCGCGCCGACACATGCAGCTCGCGCGCGACGTCGTCGACCGACGGATAACCGGCCTCGCCGCAGATCAGCAGGTTGCGCACGCGCTCGACGACGCTTTCCGCATAGCCGAGCCGCGCGAGTTCGGCCTCGCACTGCTGCACGATCATCTGCGCGGTGTGCGCGTTCGCGGTGCCGATCGGTTCGTCGAGCAGCGCGGCATCGCAGCGGATGCGGTTCGCGCTGGCGTCGAAATGGCAGCGCGGCAGCCTCCCGCGATAACGCTCGAACCACGGCGGCTCGGACCATTCGAAATGGAGTTCGGCACGCGACTGCAGCGTGCGCCCCGGCACCGGATACAGCAGCGAGTTGAACAGGATCGCCGTCTCGACCAGGAAGTTCTCGACCGCGAACTGCCGCAGCCGGCCGAGTGGAAACGCTTCGAGCACGTCGATGTCGACGATCCCGTCGATCTGCGCGAGCCGCACCGAGAAGAACGGCACGCGCGTCGGCAGGTAGCGGATGCCGAGCGAGATTGCCTCGCCGAGCGTCGCGCAGCTCATCAGCCCGAAGCCGATCAGTCCCGCTTTCGTCAGGCTGCTGCGCAGGCCGATCTCGATCGCGATCGACGGATCGTCCGTGGCGTCGAGCAGGTTGAACACGATCGCCGCCTGCTGCAGCGGCGTGATGCGTGCATCGGGCTGCGCGAGCCGGTCGCGCTCGACGCCCGAGCCGGCGAGAATGCGCCCGCCGTCGATGCCGCGCTCCTCGGCCAGCATCAGCATGAACAGCGCATACGCGGACGACACCGTCGCCTTGTTCAGCTGGCGCGCGGCATCCGGGACGAACAGGGCCATGCGGCGGACTCCGGTGCGGTTTCGGCGGATTGTAGCGTCGCTGGCCCGCAATGACACCGGGGTGAAACTCTAGCCGCGCCGGCAGACCATCGTGGCCCGAAATGACACTACCATTGGCACCTGCGGCCCTCGCGTGCGCTCGGGCGCGCGCCTATGCTTGTCACATCGGCATTGCGCCCCACTCTTTCCGCAGGAATCCCGGTCGATGAGCCAATCCGCACGAACCGCCTTTCGCAACGACGCGGACAAGGTCGCGTACGTCCGCCGCGAGGTCAACGCCGCGAGCGACGCGATCCGCGCGCGCTTTCCGCTGCTCGACAACCAGAACCTCGTCGGCGCGACCGTGATGGCCGTCTCGGTGAGCGCGATGCTCGCGATCGCATGGCTGTATGCGCGCGGTGCGATCGCGTGGTACGCCGCGCTGCCGCTCGCCGCGTTCGTCACGTCGCTGATCCACGAGCTCGAGCACGACCTGATCCACCTGATGTACTTCAAGAAGACGCCGTGGGCCTATCACCTGATGATGGCGCTGTGCTGGCTCACGCGGCCCGGCACGATCAACCCGTGGACGCGGCGGCGCATGCACCTGCATCACCACAAGGTGTCGGGCGGCGAATCGGATCTCGAGGAATTCGGCATCACCAACGGCGAACGCTGGGGCGTGAAGCGCCTGCTGATGATCGCGGACGGCATGCTCGCCGTCGTGCTGCGGCCCGCCGCGATGCGCCGCAAGGTGAAGCAGTATGTGGCGGCGCAGCCGGTGCAGGATCCGTCCGAGCGCCTGCAGTTGCGCGTCGAGCAGGTGTCGTCGTACATGCCGGTCGGTCACGTGTATTACGTGCTGTGGCATGCGTTCATCGTCTATCACGTCGGCCTGTTCACGCTGCATGCGTTCGGCTACCCGGTGACGGTGCCGGCCCTCGTCGCACGCGTGATGAGCGTCGTCGATTTCCTGGCCGTGGTATGGCTCGGGCCGAACTTCGTGCGCAGCTTCTGCATCAACTTCGTCAGCTCGAACATGCACTACTTCGGCGATATCGACTCGCGCAACGTGATCCAGCAGACGCAGGTGCTCAACCCGTGGTGGATGCTGCCGTTCCAGCTGTTCTGCTTCAACTTCGGCAGCACGCACGCGATCCATCACTTCGTGGTGCGCGACCCGTTCTACATCCGCCAGCTGACCGCGCGCACCGCGCATGCGGCGCTGCGTGAAGTCGGCGTGCGCTTCAACGACGTCGGCACGTTCGTGCGGGCGAATCGCTGGGGCGCGTATCGTCCGTCGCGCAGCGCTCGCCACGCGCAAGCCGACGCGTAACGCGAACGCCCGCGCCGCACCGCCTCAGCCGCCGATCGGCGGCATCGGCCCTTGCCCGCGGATCCACGACCAGTTCGCGAGCTCGGCCATTTCCTTGTCGCCCCGGCTGTCGCCGTACGCGAACAACTGTTGCGGCGGCCGGTTGCCCCACCACCCGCGCAGCCGCACGACCTTCTGCGGCCCCCAGCAGTTCTCGCCGTCGAGCCGACCGGCGAAGGTGCCGCGCTCGAACGCCAGCCGCGTCGCGAGCACCGCATCGAAGCCGGCCGTCTTCGCCCACTTCTCCAGATACAGCGACGGCGACGCGCTCACCAGCACGACTTCATGCCCGCGCGCCCGATGCTCGCGGATGCGTTCGAGCATTTCCGGCCGCACGAGGCTCGGCAGATATGTGTCGACGAACGTGCCCGCCTGCGCATCGAGCGCGTCCTCGCGCACCGGCCCGAACGCGAACGACGCGAACTTCGCCTTCGCGTCGCCGCGCGACAGCAGCCCGGCCTTCATCGCGACGATCCACGGCAGTGCACGCAATCCGGCCCACGCGAAGCGCGGCGTGCCGACCGCATAGCGGACGAAATGGCGAAAGCTGTCGGTCGTCGTGATGGTGCCGTCGAAATCGAATGCGGCAACGATGCGGTCAGTCATGGAGAATCGGCGGGAAAGCGATGAGATGCCCGGGAAGATAGCAGACTCGCACCCTCATACGCGAAATAGCATGACGCCGCGCGGCCCGTGCAGCGAACACGCGCGCCGCAGCGCGCGCATTCGTGCCGGTCGTGCCTTGCGTTCAGCGCTGCGGCCGCGCCGCCAATGCCGCCGGCAGCACGACGTTCATCAGGTGATCGGCGCGCGACAGCAGATCGGTCACGCGCTCGTCGAGCCCGCGCAGTTGCGCGGGTTGCATGCGGATCTGCTGCACCGCCTGCCCGACGATGTTGCGGCGGTCGAACAGCGTGCGCTCGACGCCCGCGTCGCCGGGTGCGCGCACGACGTCCGATACCGCGCTCAATGCCGCGAGCACGACCACGAGGTTTTCTTCCGCATGGCGAACCTTCGCGGCGAGATCCTCGGTACGGCGCGGAAAGAAGCCGAGCGACTGCTTGAGCGCCCCGATCGCCGCGCGGTAGTCGACATGGCCCGACGCCGCGCCGAACCAGCGTTCGAACATGCCGGCCTTGCGCGTCGCCTGCGCGAGCATGCCGGCCATCATGTCGGCCGCGCCGAGTTCGTTGAATTCGCGCGTCGTTGCCGCGACGGCTTCGACGAGGTTGCCCGCCGCCTCCAGCGCGCCGTCGCCGATCGTCGCGACCGTCGCGAGCTTCAGCGGCACCAGTTGCCGGATGTGCCGCTCGATGCGCGGCGCATAGTCGGGATAGAGATTCGGGAAGCTGGCCTGCGCGGCGCGGAAGCACGCTTCGAGCTGGGGATGGTTCGATTCGCCGAACACGGCGCGACCGACCGCCTCGGCCGGCGCCGAGCGCACGGCCTTGTCGGGCACGGGCCCGAAGTCGAGCGCTTGCGGTGCCGGCCGCTCGGGCGCACGCGCAACCGGCGTCGCAGCCGCCGGCGGCGCGTCGAACGCAAGACGCCCGGGCGTGCGCTCGGGCGTCGTATCGAACTCGAGCCGCTTCGGCTCGTCGGACGGATTCGTCATCGCTGCTTCCTGCCCGGCGCGGCGGTGTCCCGCCGGCCGGACTGCCGCCAGTCAGACCGCGCCGCCGTACGCGCGCACGAAGTCGCCCAGGCCGCGGTTGTAGCCGGCGCCGACCGCCTTGAACATGAAGTGGCCGTCACGGCGATAGAAGCTGCCGACCTGCACCGACGTCTCCATCGAGAAGTCTTCCTCGAGCGCATACTTCGCGATCACCACACCCGACACTTCGTCGGCGATCTGGATGTAGCTGTGGCGTACCTGGCCGAAATTCTGGCGGCGCGCTTCGGCCTGGTCGATCGTCACGACCACCGAGATTTCCTCGACGTCTGCAGCGAGCTTCGTCACGTCGATGAAGATCACCTCGTCGTCGCCGTCGCCGCTGCCCGTGCGGTTATCGCCGCTATGCACGACACCCAGGCACTTCGATGCGGGCATCCCGCGCTTCGGAAAATCGTCGCCCGGCTGGATGAAGGTTTCCTTGCGCTCCATCGTGCGCACTTCGCTGTTGTAGAACACGAAGTGCTGATCCGAGATCAGCTTCGGATTGCTCTGCGCGTCGTACTTGCACAGGAACACCGACACGTCGAGATCGAAATCCGTGCCCGTGTCCGTCGCGTTCGCGTCCCAACCGAGACCGATGCGAAACTTCTGCGTGCCGGGCGCTTCCTTCGACAGGTTGACGCGACCGCCTTTCGACAAATTGATCATCTGAACCTCTTCTGCTGGAACCGCCATTGCGCCGGCGGCAATGCCGGGCCGCCCTGCGCGGCCCCTCGTTATTGGTGTTCGACCCGCGCGTAACGCGTGGTCACTCGCCTGCCACGGCAGTCCGGTCTTCCTTGCGCTGCACGACGATCGACGACCACACGGCCGCGGCAATCGTCGCCGCGCCGATCAGGCCCGTGACGACTTCGGGCACCTCGAGCTTCACGCCCAGGAACATGATCGTTGCGAGCGCACCGATCGCCCAGAACGCGCCATGTTCGAGATAGCGATACTGCGCGAGCGTGCCCTTCTTCAGCAGCACGAGCGTCATCTCCCGGATATAGGCCGCGCCGACGCCGAGGCCGAGCGCGATCAGGAAGATGTTGTTCGACAGTGCGAACGCGCCGATCACGCCGTCGAAGCTGAACGACGAATCGAGCACTTCGAGATACATGAAACCCGCGACGCCTTCGCGCACCACGCGCGTGCCCGTTTCCTCACCGCCGATCAGATCGCCGATACCGTGCGCGATCACGAAGCTGATCACGCCGAGCGCACCCGCGAGCAGGAAGCTGACCTGCTCGGCGGCCGGCACGTAGAACGACGCGACGATCACGATCGCGAGCGTCAGCGCCACTTCCAGCGCCGTGATGCGGCCGAGATGGCGCATCGGGCCTTCGAGGAAGCCGATCCAGTGCTCGTCCTTCTCGGTGTCGAGCATGAACTTGAAGAACACCATCAGCAGGAACGCGCCGCCGAACGCGGATACCTGGTGATGCGCGGACGTGAGGATCGCCGCGTACTTCTCCGGCGACTCGATCGCGAGCGTCAGCGCGTCCCACATGCCGATGTGGCCGATCACCGCGACGATCAGCAGCGGGAACACGAGCCGCATGCCGAACACGGCGACCGGCAGGCCGAACACCATGAAGCGGTTGCGCCACTTCTCCGACCAGTTCTTGAGCACCGATGCGTTGACGACCGCGTTGTCGAGCGACAGCGAGATTTCGAGCACCGACAGGACCGCGACGATCAGCATGTCCTTCACGCCGCCGAGGAGATAGGCTGCGACGAGTGCGAGCACCGTGAGCGACAGCGGGATCTTGAAGTCTTTCAACATGATGGGGAGGTAATCGAGTTCTGGATAAAAAATGGGCGGGCCGCGCTTACTTCGCGCGCACCCAGTCGCAGAATTCCTGCGTGATCAAATGTTCGTAGATCTGTTCGTCGCTGATGTCGAGCGATTCGAGGTGCAGGAAGCCGACGTTCGGCATCTCGGCTGCAATTTCCGCGAGAAAGCCGAATTCGCCCGGATCGCCGACGCCGACGAGCGACCAGTACAGCGGGTAGTGCTGCGACTCGGCCAGCAGCTGGCGCACGCGCTTGCGGTCGTTCTTCGGGTTCTGGCCATCGGTGACGAACAGCACCCACGCGGGCAGGTGGCCGTTCACCGGCGCGGAAGCGGCCGGCGCGGGCGTGTCGTCCGCACCGCCGAACAGCCGGCTCAGGAAGCCGCGCTTGGCTTCGCGTTTCGGCGACGGCTCCGGCGCGCGGAAGAAGAAGTCGACGATGTCGTTCATCACCGGCGCGTACTGCGTGCCGCCCCACTTGTCGATCCGCGCGTCGAGCACGTGGTCGGAGATATACGAGCCGTAGTTGTCCGGCGTCGCGGTCGGCAGCCGGTCGTAGCCTTCGGTGAAGGTCCACGTGTCGACTTCGCCGTTGTCGTCGAACTTCAGTGCGATGCCGAGAATCCGGTCGTGCGTCTCCTGGATCACGCCCGACTGGTACAGCGGCTTCGCGGAGCCCGAGATGTCGAGCGCCGCGCCGACGCGCACGACGGGCGGCTTCAGGATCTGGCGTTTTTCGAGGACGATCGCGACCTTCGCCGCGCGTTTCTCAAGCGTAATCATGCGGTGTTCTCTCAGTTCTCTCAGTTGTGCTTCGGAGCGAATCGGGTGATCAGGTCCTGTTCGAGCTGGCGCAGGCGCGGTGCGTCCTGCTCGCGCTGGCGCTTGCCGTCGGCGATGATCTGCGTGATGTCGTCGAATGCGCCGAACAGCTGCTGCTGCGCGTATTCGAACGTGTCGGTCGAGATCACCGGGCGCTGGCCGAGCTTCGCGACTTCCTGCGCGTTCTGGCGGTTCAGGTCGGCCTGCGCGCGGATCGCCTCGTCGGCCGCGTCGTACGTCGCGTTCGCGAGCGCCGCCGCGCGCTTCGTGCTGAGCTGCTCGAGATACAGCGCGAACGCGTTGGTCCACGCGGGGATCAGCACGGTCTTGATCGTCATGAACTTCGACGTCAGCGTGCGTTTCTGGTCCTGCTCCATCCGGATCTGCGGCGCGAGCTGCTTCGACATCAGCATCGCGCGGTCGAGGTCGTCGAGCTTGCTTTCGAGCGCGTCGACCTTGCGCTTCACGTCAAGCAGGCGTTGCGCGGCGAACGCGTCGTCCGCCGGCTGCTGGCCGGCCGCGAGATGCGCGCGCAGCGTCGCGAGCGCCGTTTCGCCGTGCGCCTTCGACTGCGCGAGCTCCTGGTGCAGCGCGTAGTTGTCGTTGTACATCCGCTCGAGTTCGTCGATGCCGGCCTTCTGCCGCTGCGCATGGTTCTCGAGCTCGACGACGAGCGTGTCCATCCGCTTGCTCACCGATTCGTATTGCGACAGCAGCTTCTCCTTGGTCGAGCGGAACAGCCGCGTGACCTGCGTGAGCAGCCCGCCCTTGTCGGCGCCGCGCGGGTCGAGCCCCTTCGCGGTCGCGATCAGTTCGTTGAGCTTGTCGCCGAACTGATCGGCGTCCGATGCCCGGACGCTCGCGAGAATCTGCTGGGAGAAGGCCGCGATCCGCGTGCCCTGCGTCGCGCCGAGCTGGTCGATCTCGTCGACGGTGATCAGGCGGGCGAGCTCCGCCGGGCGTGTTGCCGGTACGGCAACGGCGGCGGCAGGCACTGCGGCAGGCGCTGCAACGGATGACGAAGACGGAGTGGAAGGACGATCGCTGACCGCATTGGAGTTCTTGTCGTCGAATAGCGGCTTCATGTGGCTACCACGTTTCCTTTTCTGCTTTCTGCTGCGTGTTGTCGTGCGCGCGAGGCGCGCATCCGCGATGGCCGTCGGTGCTCTCTCACGGGCGGCAGACGGACAATAAATGGCGACAGTGCGGCGCGTCAAGCCGAGCAAATCTTTCAATTTCCATACGATATGTAATGTATTCGAGGAATATCTCGATACTGCTTCTGGTGGCGCAGGGGCAAATGCCTTGATGGAGCGAGATCGCGGATTTCCCGGGAAGTACCGGCAACGAAAAACAGAAAGCATTTTGAAAGAACAGACTTCTTGCTATTCCGCTGATTGTTACAGATTGCTTAATGCCGGGAGGGTGTCATCGCAACGCACCGCGGACGGTGTATCCGTCGATGCTTGACGGGCGGACATGCAATGTATTGCGCCAGGTCCTACTCCGAATAGCCTTGCGACGCTGGACGCGCATCGTGACGGCGGCCCCCATTGGTCAACGCAGCACCGGCACCCATGTCACCGAGCCATGCCGACGTGTTGAAGGTATTTCCGAAGAGGTCGTTTTCCTGCAAGAAGACGAAGTTCCGCGCGCCGCTGTGCAACGTCGCGAACAAGTCGTACGGGCTGTCGACGATCGGCGGATATCTGACGCCGGGCGATCTGCGGTCGGCGTGGCTGTCGATGACGACCGATTTCTGACAAGCGCCAAAGGGAGTGGCGGGCTGGCGCCAGAGTTTGCTATACTCTCGGTCTTCCGGAGAGATGGATGAGTGGTTTAAGTCGCACGCCTGGAAAGCGTGTATAGGTTAATCGCCTATCGGGGGTTCGAATCCCCCTCTCTCCGCCAGTATTCAAATGCCCGCGCCAGCGGGCATTTTCGTTTCCTGAGAACAGCCAGCCGATGGTTCGGCTCGCGCGGCGAATTCGACGGTATTCGCTTGCAAGCACTCCACGGCCCGCGCTCGTGCGGGTGAATCCCCTTCTCCGTCAGAATACGCGAAGCCCCCGATTTCCCTGCGAATCAGGGGCTTTTCGTTTTGTCGGGCCGACGTGCCAAGCATCGGCCTCGCCTCCCGCGTCACGGATGCCGAATGTAATCCACCAGCGCCCGCGTATACTCATCCGGCTTTCGATCAAACAGACTCACCACAATCGCCACCGCGAACCCCGCCGGCACCCCGAACACTCCCGAACTGATCGGCTCGATCCCGAACCACGTGCGCCCCGCGAACCCGGTCAGCTGCGTGAAGAACGGATAGGTCGACACGATGTAGTACACGCACACCGCGAGCCCCGTCACCATCCCGGCGATCGCGCCGCGCGTCGTCGTGCGCTTCCAGAATACGCCGAGCACGAGCACCGGAAAGAAGCTCGAAGCCGCGAGCGAAAACGCGGCGCCGACGAGAAACAGGATCTTCCCGGTATTGAGCGACGCGACATACGACGCAAACAGCGCGACGCCGAGCAGCAGCACCTTCGAGATCGTCACGCGCCGCTGGCTCGACGCATCGGGCGCGACCATGCAGTAATAGACGTCGTGCGACAGCGCGTTCGCGATCGTCAGCAGCAGCCCGTCCGCGGTCGATAGCGCCGCGGCAAGCGCACCGGCCGCGATCAGCCCCGACACGACATACGGCAGCCCGGCAATCTCCGGCGCAGCCAGCACGACCATGTCCGGCTGCATCTGGATTTCCGACCAGTGCACGATGCCGTCGCGAATCACCTCGACGACGCTGATCAGGTCGGGTTCGAAGTGATGCCATTGCGTGACCCACGCCGGCAATTCGGCGAACGGCCGCCCGACGAGGTTCGCGAGGATCTCGTACTTGATCAGCACCGCGAGCACCGGCACGCTCAGGTAGAACAGCGCGATGAAGAACAAGGTCCAGCCGACCGAGCGCCGTGCCGACGCGACCGACGTGGTCGTGTTGTAGCGGGTCAGGATGTGCGGCAGGCTCGCGGTGCCGAGCGACAGGCACAGCAGCAGCGCAAGGAAATTCCGCTCGCGCGGCTTGCGTTCGTCATCGCTCGCGGCGGGAAACGGTTCGTGCATCGGCACGGGCGGCTCGGCCCGGGCCAGCAGATCGTCGCGCACCTGCGTCCACGCGACACGCGCTGCCGCCGGATCGCGCGGGAAGTCGGCCAGTTCGCGCTCGCGCTGGCTGATCTCGCGCAGCGGCCCGTTGTGGCGCCTCAGGTCGGCAAGCTGGTCGACGAGATGCCGGCGTGCGTCCGCATAGGATGCCGGCAGCCGGTCGAGTCGCGTCTGGATATCCGAGGCTTGCCGGCGATACGCGTCGCGCACCTGCTGTTCGTCGGTCGCATCGCGCACCTGCGCCTCGCGCGCCGCGACACGCTCCATCAGCTTGCCGTAACTGAACTGCGGCACGGGGCCGAGCCCGTTCTTCATCGCGATCAGCGAGACCGGAATCAGGATTGCGCTGATCAGGATGATGTACTGCGCGACCTGCGTCCACGTGACTGCGCGCATCCCGCCGAGAAACGAGCACACGAGAATGCCGGCGAGCCCGCAGAAAATCCCGATCGCGAAATCGACGCCGATGAAGCGCGTCGCGATCAGGCCGATCCCCTGGATCTGCGCGACCAGATACACGAACGAACACAGGATCGCCGCGCCGGCCGCCAGTGCGCGCACGGCCGTGCTCGAAAAGCGCGTCCCGAGAAAATCGGGAATCGTGTAGCGCGCGAGCTTGCGCACATAAGGCGCGAGCAGGAACGCGACGAGGCAGAACCCGCCCGTCCAGCCCATCACGTACGCGAGCGCGTCGTAGCCGGTCGAGTAGAGCGATCCGGCCAGGCCGATGAACGACGCGGCCGACAGCCAGTCGGCCGCCGTCGCCATCCCGTTGAACGCGGACGGCACGCGCCGCCCGGCCACGTAGTACTCGACGAGATCGGACGTGCGCGACAGCAGCCCGATCACCGCATACACGGCGATCGGCACGAACAGGAATACATAGCCGATCCAGACGCCGGAGCCGGTGGCACGCTCGATCCGCCACATCAGCAGCACGAACCCGAGAAACCCGAGCGTGTAGAGCGCGTATGCGCGGATCAGTCGATGCGTCAGCATGAATCAGCGCCCGCCGTTCGCATGGCCGGCGCGCGACGCATGATCGTCGTACGCACGGCGCAGCGTGCGGTCCGCGCGCTGCATCAGCCCGATGTAGACGACGATCAGCACGAGATACACGAGAATCGCGCCCTGCGCGCCGACATAGAACGGCAGGCTGAAGCCGGCGAAACGAACCCCGGCGAGGGCGGGCCCGAAGAACGGCACGATGAACGACACCGAAAAGCCAATCACCATCAGCACCGCGATCAGCGCGACGTTGAAGCGCCAGTAGCGCGCGTGGGCACGCGCGAGGGGCTCGGGAACGGGCGGGGGCGCAGCAGGCGCCGAACGGGTCGGAACGGTCATGCCGTTATGTAACAAAAAGCCCCTGCGCGGGCAATCGGGATTGCCGCGCAGGGGCTCGTGCGCGTGATGCGCAACCGGTCCGATCAGCGCACTTCGGCGAGCTGCTCGAGGATGGCCGGGTTCTCGAGCGTGGACGTATCCTGCGTGATCGCCTCGCCCTTCGCGAGCGAGCGCAGCAGGCGCCGCATGATCTTGCCCGAGCGCGTCTTCGGCAGGTTGTCGCCGAAACGGATGTCCTTCGGCTTCGCAATCGGCCCGATCTGCTTGCCGACCCAGTCGCGCAGCGTCTTCGCGAGCGCCGCGGCTTCCTCGCCTTCCGG
>NZ_NBYX01000038.1 GCF_002099195.1 Burkholderia puraquae
ACAACATGAAGAAGCCGGTCGTCGGCTTCATCGCGGGCGTCACGGCGCCTCCGGGCAAGCGCATGGGCCACGCCGGCGCGCTGATCTCGGGCGGTGCGGATACGGCCGAAGCGAAGC
Organism: Burkholderia puraquae; assembly: GCF_002099195.1. Classification (GTDB taxonomy): domain Bacteria; phylum Pseudomonadota; class Gammaproteobacteria; order Burkholderiales; family Burkholderiaceae; genus Burkholderia; species Burkholderia puraquae. The sequence continues at coordinate 118 of NZ_NBYX01000038.1, forward strand.
TGGAAATCATGGAAGCGTGCGGCATCACCGTCACGCGCAACCCGTCGGAAATGGGTCGCCTGCTGAAGAAGGCGCTGTAATATTTCCGCTGGGTTCGTCCTGCAAAAAACGCCGGCTTTGCCGGCGTTTTTTGTTATGCTCGCGCAATGAATTCGTAAGCACCGGCATGCATCGCGCATGTACCGGCGATGAACCGGGCCGCCCGCGGGCGGCCGCCGTCCTGCCCATCACACCATGCTCGAATTCCTGGCGTCGCTCCACTGGGGCGCCGTGCTCCAGATCGTCATCATCGATATCCTGCTCGGCGGCGATAATGCTGTCGTGATCGCGCTCGCTTGCCGCAACCTGCCGGCGAACCAGCGGCTGCGCGGTGTCGTCTGGGGCACCGCGGGCGCGATCCTGCTGCGCGTCGCGCTGATCACGTTCGCGGTCGCGCTGCTCGACGTGCCGTTCCTGAAGCTCGGCGGCGGGTTGCTGCTGCTGTGGATCGGCATCAAGCTGATGGCGCCGGCTACCGATGCGCACGACCACATCAAGCCGGCCGACCGGCTATGGGACGCCGTGAAGACGATCGTGATCGCCGATGCGGTGATGAGCCTCGACAACGTGATTGCGATCGCGGGCGCGGCCGAGCAGGCCGACCCGTCGCACCGGCTCGCGCTCGTGATCTTCGGGCTCGTCGTCAGCGTGCCGATCATCGTGTGGGGCAGCACGCTGGTGCTGAAACTGCTCGACCGCTTCCCCATCGTCGTGACGCTCGGTGCTGCGCTGCTCGGCTGGATCGCCGGCGGGCTGATCGTGAACGACCCGGTCGGCGATCGCTGGCCGGTGCTCGATACGCCGCCGGCGCTTTACGGTGCGAGCATCGCGGGCGCGCTGTTCGTCGTGGCGATCGGTTACACGCTCAGGAAGCGCCGCGACGTACCGCGCGCGCACTGACATTGGCCGTCCGGCCGACTGCCGGATTTACGGCCCGCTGGCTACGATCGAGACGCCTGCCTTTATCGGCAGGCGTTTTTCGTTTCCGGAGCCTGCCATGTTCGAAGCCTTTTCCGTTTCCCTGTTCCGTCGCGTTGCCGCCGATCTGCGGCGCGCGAACCGGCCGTCGCCGCGCTGGCGGCCGTCCGGCTTCACGCTGATCGAACTGATGATCGTGCTGGCGATCGTCGGCGTGATTGCGGCCTATGCGATTCCCGCGTACCAGGATTACCTTGCGCGCTCGCGCGTCGGTGAGGGGCTCGCGCTCGCGTCGTCCGCGCGGCTTGCCGTCGCCGACAACGCCGCGAGCGGTGCGAGCCTCGACGGCGGCTACAGCCCGCCGGTCGCGACCCGCAACGTCGAATCCGTCGAGATCGACGGCGCGACCGGCCAGATCACGGTTGCATTTACCACCCGCGTCGCCGCGGCCGGCGCCAATACGCTGGTGCTCGTGCCGTCCGCACCCGACAAGGCCGACGCGCCCACCGCACGCGTACCGCTCAAAAAGGGCGCGATGCAGGCCGGTGCGATCGCGTGGGAGTGCTTCGCCGCCGGCAAGGATGCGTCGTCGCTGCCGGCACCGGGGGCCGGGCCGCTGCCGGGTGACGCCGCGACGCTGCCTGCGAAATATGCACCGGCGGAGTGTCGCGCGTAGTAGAGGTGGCGGAGCAGGGCGGCGCGGGCAGCATGCCGGCCGCGGTTTCAGCCGGCCGGGGCGGCCGCTTCGCGCCGGGTCGCGGCGCGAAGGCCCCGCACAGAGGGGGGAAAGTTTTGTATAGTGCGCCGGTTGCTGACACCCGGTTCGCTCATGCCTTCTACTTTTTCCCGTTCGTTGCCGCTCGTTGCGCTGGCTGTCGCCCTGATCGTGCCGTACGCGATCACGAATCATACGTATCCGATCCCGACTTTCTATTCCGAGTTTTCCGCGCTGGTGCTGTACCTGCTGGTAGGCGTGTCCGTCGTGCTGCTCGCGCGCACGGGCCGCCCGGCCGAGCCGTTTGCCGCGCCGGCCGCGTTCGTCGCGCCGCTCGGGTTCGCCGTGGTGCTCATTGCGCAGGTCGCGCTGATCGCGCTCAAGGTGCCGTCGATGAACTGGCTCGCAGTCGGCTATCTTGCCGCCGCGCTGGTCGCGATGCAGGCCGGGTATGCACTCGCGCGCGACGGGCTGGCCGAGGCCGTGTCGCGGATGATGGCCGGCGCGCTGCTCGTCGGCGGCGTGTTCGCGGTCGGGACCCAGATCGTGCAGTTGTTCCACCTCGAGTCGGTGCTGTCGCCGTTCGTCGTGATGTACAACGTCGCCGTCGATCGCCGCCCGTACGGCAACATGGCGCAGGCGAATCACCTGGCCAGCTACATCGCGTTCGCGCTCGCGGGCGCGCTGTATCTCGTGCAGACGCGCCGGCTCGCGGTCTGGGCGTGGTTCGCGCTGTCGATCGTGCTGTCGGTCGGTCTTGCGCTGACGGTGTCGCGCGGTCCGTGGCTGCAGGTCGCGGTGATGGTCGTCGCGGGCTTCTGGATGGCATGGCTCGAATCGCGCCGCGCGCCGGGCAATGCGCGTGCGTGGCTGATACCGGTCGTGCTCGCGGTGGCGTTCGTTGCGGTGAACGTCGCGGTGCGCTGGGCAAACGTGCACTATCACCTGAATCTCGCGGAATCGGCCGCCGACCGCATGCGCGACGCAGGGCAGATCGCGCCGCGGCTCGCGCTGTGGAAGTACGGGCTCGCGATGTTCCGCGAGCATCCGCTGCTCGGTGTCGGCTGGGGCGAGTTCCCGTCGCACCAGTTCGCGCTCGTGCGCTCGCTCGGCGGCGTCGAGATCGCGAACAACTCGCACGACATCTTCATCGACCTGCTCGCGAAATCCGGCCTCGTCGGACTCGGTGTGCTCGTCGTCACGCTCGTGATGTGGTTCGTGCGTGCGGTGCGCGCGCCGCAGTCGAGCATGCGCGTGTTCGGCTTCGCGCTGATCGGCATCCTGCTGATGCATGCGCTGGTCGAGTATCCGCAGCAGTACATGTTCTTCCTGTTGCCGGCGATGTTCGTGATCGGGCTGCTCGAAGTGAAGCCGCTGCGCATCCTGCCGGGGCGTGCAGCCTTCGGGCTGTTCGCGGTGCTGTCGGTCGGCGGCGTGTTGGCGGCGGTGCCCGTGCTGCGCGACTACCAGCGTGCGGAAGTGCTGTATTACGGCAGCGATCCGGCCGCGCAGTACCGCGATGCGCCGTCGCTGCTGTTCGGCGCCTGGGGCGAATACGGCGCGGCCACGCTGCTCCCGATCTCGGCGGACGACCTGCCGGCCAAGCTGGCCGCGCATGAGCGCGCGATCGCGCTGCTGCCCGGTGAGACGGTGCTGCGCCGCTATGCGGCGCTGCAGGCGCTGGCCGGCCGCGAAGCCGACGCGCTCGACACCGTCGCGCGCCTGCACGTGTTTGCGAAGGAGTTGAAGGACTGGCCGCAACAACTGGCGGCGCTGTACAAGCTGTGCGATCAGCAGCCGGCGCTGAAGACGTTCAAGGCGGCGGTCGTCGCGAAATACGGCGAAGTGCCGGCCGATGCGGCCGACGACGAGGACGACGACGATTCGGATTGATACGCGCAGCGCTCGCCGGAACGGGAATTCCGGCATGGGCGCATCGTGAGGAAGCAACGGCGCGCGTCGGGCGTTGCAGCCTGCCGCGAACCCGGCGAATCCGCCGCGTATCGATTACCTCGCGGATTGCGCGGATTCCGGCTGTAGGCGCGGCGATTCGCGTCAACCATTGTCAAATCGCCGCCGCTCACCGGGCCGCGCGTGCACAATGCGCGAAAGCGCTCGCGTGCTGGCCCGCATGGGGCCAGGGCCGGCGCGAATACCGGCAACACCCCGGCCACCGGGGAGTCCGCCACGCAGGATCGCGGCCGAGCATCGATCGGCCGTGCGGCCGTAACGGGGCGCCGGTCCGATGGCCGCGGCGCAGTGGGACGCATGCGATGCGGCCGGGCGATGTTTTCCGGTGCGCGGCACGTGCGTCGGGAACAGTGCTGAAGAACGATATTCGACCATGGCTATTCGCTCGACCTACTTGATCCTGCCCGCCGTCGCGATGCTGTTTTCCGGCTGCGCGATGCTGTCGTCGTCGCAGGAAAGCAAGCTGACCTGCCACATTCCGCGCGCCGTCTATCCGGAGACCGCGAAGCCGCTCACGCGCCCGGTGACCGTGCTCGTGCGCGCGCTGATGACGACGTCCGGCGAAGCGCAGAACGTCACCGTGACGACGAGTAGCCGCAATGCGGCCGCCGATCGCGCGGCCGTCGACGCGATGACGCACGCGACCTGCGTGCAGACGGGCGCGACCGCGAATCCGTTCCTGCTGACTCAACCGTTCGTGTTCGAGCCGCAACGCGGCCAGTGATGCGCGGGCGGCGCGGCCCGCACGCGGGTTGCCGTCCGGTTTCGTCCGTTGCCAGCCGTACCGTTGCGCCCTGGCCGTCGGCAGTCGATACGCGCGGCCGATGCGGTGGCCGGCAGCAGCGAGAGCGCGCACAGCAGCGGCGCGGCGTATTTCGGCGTGAGCCTCTGCATTTGTGATGTGTTTTTCTGGTTTTTATCGTTCGAACGGGGAATCGCTACGGCCGACGATGCCCCGTGAATGGCTGCTGATGCGGCTGGCGCTTACTCCGCCGCGTCCTCTGCCTGCCAGTCCCCCGACTTCCCGCCGCGCTTCTCCCGCACGCTCACATCGGTGATCACCATCCCGCGATCGACGGCCTTGCACATGTCGTAGACGGTCAGCAGCCCGACCTGCACGGCGGTCAGCGCTTCCATCTCGACGCCGGTCCGGCCGAACGTTTCGACCTGCGCGACGCAGTGGACGCCCGGCAGCGCGTCGTCGAGTTCGAAGTCGACGGCCACGCGCGTCAGCGCGAGCGGATGGCACAGCGGGATGAGGTCGGCCGTGCGCTTGGCGCCCTGGATGGCTGCGATGCGCGCGACGCCGAGCACGTCGCCTTTCTTGGCCTTGCCGTCGCGGATCAGTGCGAACGTGGCCGGCAGCATCCGGATCGCGCCGCGCGCGATCGCGATGCGTTGGGTTTCCTGCTTGCCGCCGACGTCGACCATGTGTGCATGGCCGGCGGCGTCGAAATGGGTGAGTCCTGACATGTCATGCTCCAGTGGAACGGCGTGCTCGCGCGAGCACGTCCGTCGGTCCTGCTTCGCGATCGGGCGGGGCGCCGTATCCAATCCCTGCACCCCGATCCGATCCGGCGTTTCAACGGGCGCCTATCATAGCAGTGGCATTCGCGGCGCCGGGTACGCAGATGGCACCCATGCCGCACGGGACAGTCGCGATGTCGCCGGTACAATGACCCGAATATTCAGACCAAACGCCGTGATGCGCGCCCGGCGCGCGGGACGGCGTCGTTTTCATCCTGCCATGCGTGTCAAACAGTTGCTTGCCGTGTCGCTGTCGGCGGCGCTCGCATTGCCGCCGAGCGGCCATGCGCAGAGTGCGTCGGCGCCGCCGCTCGAATCGGCGCCCGACGGCGCCCGGTCGATCTCCACCGTGCCGTCCGGCATCGCGGCCGGCGTGTTCGGCACGTACGGCGGCGCGGAGAGCCGGTTTTCGGACGCGGGCGGCGCGTCGGCGCCGGCCGCGAGCCTGCGCGCGCCGCTTCGGGCGCTCGAGCTGCCCGATCTTGGCGACGGTTCCGGCGGTTCGCTGACGCCGCAGGCCGAGCGCCGGCTCGGCGAGCGCGTGATGCGCGAAGTGCGGCGCGATCCCGACTATCTCGACGACTGGCTCGTGCGCGACTACCTGAACGCGATGGCGGCGCGGCTCGCGGCCGCGGCGGCCGCGCGCTTCATCGGCGGCTACACGCCGGATTTCGACCTGTTCCCGGTGCGCGATCCGCAGATCAACGCGTTCTCGATGCCGGGCGGCTTCATCGGGATCAACAGCGGGCTTGTCGTCACGACGCAGACGGAGTCGGAACTCGCGTCGGTGGTCGGCCACGAGATGGGGCACGTGCTGCAGCGGCACATCGCGCGGATGATCGGTGCGAACGAGAAGTCCGGCTATACGGCGCTCGCGACGATGCTGCTCGGCGTGCTGGCCGGCGTGCTCGCGAGAAGCGGCGACCTCGGCAGCGCGATCGCGGTGGGCGGGCAGGCGTATGCGGTGGACAACCAGCTGCGCTTCTCGCGTTCGGCCGAGCGCGAGGCCGATCGCGTCGGCTTCCAGCTGCTCGCGGGCGCGGGCTATGACCCGTACGGGATGCCGGGCTTCTTCGAGCGGCTCGACCGTGCGTCGATGGGCGATGCGGGCGTGCCGGCGTATGCGCGCACGCACCCGCTGACCGGCGAGCGGATCGCCGACATGGAGGATCGCGCGCGCCGCGCGCCGTACCGGCAGCCGCGCCAGTCGCCCGAATACGGGTTCGTGCGCGCGCGGCTGCGTGTCCTGCAGAACCGCGCGCCGACCGACATCGCGGCCGAAGCGCGCCGGATGCAGTCCGAGATCGACGATCGTACGGCGCCGAACGTCGCGGCGAACTGGTATGGCATCGCGCTCGCGAACGCGCTGCTCGGCGAGTACGACGCAGCCGGCAAGGCGCTCGCGTCGGCGCGCACCGCGTTCGAGGCGCGCGAGCGGCGCGAGGACGATCCGGCGACGAGTTCGCCGAGCCTCGACGTGCTGGCCGCCGACATCGCGCGCCGCGCGGGGCGGGCCGACGACGCGGTGCGGCTCGCGGCGCTCGCGCAGCGGCGCTGGCCGGCGTCGCACGCCGCGATCGTCGTGCATCTTCAGGCACTGATCGCGGCACGTCGTTTCGCCGAAGCGCAGGCGCAGGCGCGCGCGCAGGCGAAGGCCGACCCCGAGCAGCCGGACTGGTGGGACTATCTCGCGAAGGCGAGCGACGGCAAGGGCGACGTGCTGGCGCGGCGCCGCGCGCTCGCGGAGAAGCTCGCACTCGATGGCGCGTGGCCGTCGGCGATTCGCCAGCTGAAGGAAGCGCGCGACGCGAAGGACGTGTCGTTCTACGAGCAGTCGATGATCGGCGCGCGGCTGCTGGAATTCGAGGCGCGCTACAAGGAGGAGCGCGAAGACGAGAAGAACGGCCGCGGGTAGCGGCCTGTGCGCGGCAAGTGCGGGCGAGGCCGCTGCGGTCAGTTGCCGCCGCCGGCCGCGTCGCGAGCCTGTTGCGCCGGGCTTGCGACGTAGCCGAACCGCGCAGGCACGTCCGCGCCGACGATGCTGCCGAGCGGCAGCGTGCGGCCGTCGTGCCAGCGCAGCACGGGCGGCAGGGCATCGAAATCCGCGTGATCGGCGAACAGCCCGAGGTCGTGATCGTGCAGCGCCGCGATGCGCGGCGGCGTGCCGGCCGCGCGAAACAGCACGCCGCCCGCGTCGTCGAGCCATGCTTCGTCCGGTTCGAACGGCGTACCGGTCTGGTCGGTAAGCGTGAGCTGCCCGTCGCGTTCGGCGAGCCGGACGACCCACGGCGTATAGGCGAGCTCGACGTACACGCGCTGCGGCCCGTTCTGGAAGAACCACTGGCCCTGCGCGTCGCATTCGTAATTGCGGCCGATGAACGCGTTCAGCGCCGCGTGCCGGATCGGCGAGCCGAGCTCGCCGGCCGCCTGCGCCGCGTCGTCGCGCAGCCGCCATTCACCGCGCCGGTCGAGTAGCAGCCAGCCGGTACAGTGCGGCACGTTCGGCCATTTGGCGAGGGCCTGCCTGACGATGTCATCCATGGTCGACGAATTTGGAGCAATAGCCGAACACCCGCGCCGACAGCCAGTCGAGGCGGCCGGGGAACGGCCCGGTCATGAATCCGGCGTGCCCGCCGGCCGCGGGCTGGTCGAGCTCGACGGCCGGCGATACGTCGGCAGGGCCCGGCAGCGCCGATTCGGGCAGGAACGGGTCGTTGCGGGCGTTGAGGATCAGCGTCGGCACGTCGATCGCGGGCAGCAGCGGCCGTGTCGTCGCCTTGGTCCAGTAGTCGTTCGCATCCGCGAAACCGTGCAGCGGCGCGGTCACGACCTCGTCGAAGTCGCGCATCGTCACGGCGTGCAGCATCGCTTCGCGGTCGAACAGCCCCGGGTACTGGTCGAGCTTCGCGAGCGCCTTGCGCTTGAGCGTCTTCAGGAAACTGCGCGTGTAGACCATCGCAAAGCCCTGCGACAGCGCGAGCCCGCCGGCGTGCACGTCGATCGGCGTCGAGATCGCGGCCGCCGCCCGCAGGATCGACGTATCGCTGCGATGCTCGCCGAGCCAGCGCAGCAGCACGTTGCCGCCGAGCGACACGCCGGCCGCGACGAGCGGCCCGCGATGCTGCGCGGCGAGCCGGCGCAGGATCCAGTCGACCTCGGCGCTGTCGGCGAGATGGTAGAAGCGCGGCTGGCGGTTGATCTCGCCGCTGCAACTGCGGAAGTGCGGCACGACGGCGTGCCAGCCCTTCGCGCGGGCGGCGGCCATCATCGCGAGCGCGTAGTGCGAGCCGGAGCTGCCCTCGAGGCCGTGGAACAGCACGAACAGCGGCGCATCGGGCGCCGGCGCAGCGCTGTCGAGATGAGCGACCCAATCGAGATCGATGAAGTCGTGGTCGGGGGTTTCCCATCGCTCTCGTCGGTAAGCGACGACGGGGCGCCGCGCGAACAGCGCGGGCACGATGGTTTGCGCATGACTGTTCGGCAGCCAGCGTGGTGCGCGATAGCGCAGTGTGTCGTCGTCGGGGGCCGGGGCCCCGGTCAGCGGCGAGGTGGGCGGAGAAGCCGTACTCATGATCGCCCCGCTAATGCGTTGCTTCGTTCTTCGTCAGTGCAGCGGACCCTGCCCGTGACGGATCTTCGCGGCGAATTGTCCGGCCGCTTGCTCGGGAATCGGGCTCGCGTGAATATGCGCGATGCGCCACTCGCCACGTTCGTGAATCATCACGTACGTCGCGAAAACCATGTCGGGTTCGGCCGTCAGGTCGGCCTGCTGATGCGCTTCGGCGATCGTATAGACGACCGTGCCGAGGCTGTCGTACACGCGGATGTCGAGCGGCTCGATCGTCACGGGGCGCGTGGCGAGCCGGTTGGCGAGCCCGCTGCGAATCTGGTCGAGGCCGTGCAGATGCTCGCCGTCCGCCCATACGCAGCTGGCGAAATCCTCGTCGATCCACAATCCCAGCAGCGCGTCGAGATTGGCATCGGCGACGGCCTGGTAGTAGGCGTTCAGCGTATCGGCGGCGGCTTCGAAGAGGCGGGCAAAACGTGGCATCGGGGTTATCTCTCGCGCGCGTCGCGCGCCGTATTCAGCGCGGCGGCCCGGATGGAGCCGCCGCACACCGGTGAATCGGATTGCCCGGCGCGTCGTGCGACGCTGCCGGCCAGGGTCAGCGTTGCCCGACGAGCATGCCGCGCAAATCGCCGAATACCTGCTCGGGACCGAGTTCGCGCAGGCACTTCAGGTGGCCGAGCGGGCACTCGCGTTCGAAGCAGGGACTGCATTCGAGATGAAGCCATTGTACCTTCGCCAGGTCCGACAGCGGAGGGGTGTGGCGCGGATCGGTCGATCCGTACAGCGCGACGAGCGGCCGGCGTAGCGCGGCCGCCACGTGCATCAGCCCCGAATCGTTGGTGACGACCGCGTTCGCACGCGCGATCAGCGCGCAGGCCTCCGACAGCGACGTCTGCCCGCACAGGTTGCGCACGTTCGGCGCGTGGTCGGCGATCGCCTGCGCGGCGGCCGAATCCTTCGGCGAGCCGAGCGCGACGATCTGCGTGTACGGGAAAGACTGGTGGACGATGGTGGCGAGCGTCGCGAAGTGCTCGGGCGGCCAGCGCTTGGCCGGGCCGTATTCCGCGCCGGGGCAGAACACGACGAGCGGCTTGCGCGTATCGAGATTGAAACGTGCGGACACGCGCGCCGTCTCGTTCAGGTCGGCGTCCAGGCGCGGCGGCGGCAGCGTTTTCATCGACTCGGGCAGCTTCGCGCCCGGCGCGTACGCGAGCGCCGCGTAGTGAGTCGTCATCGGCGGACGCTCGCCCGATTTATCCGGGTTCGCGTGCCGCACGTTCAGCAGCCCATAGCGGTGCTCGCCCGTATAGCCGATCCGCAGCGGGATGTTCGCGAGCCACGGGATCACCGCGGATTTCAGTGAATTCGGCAGCACGTACGCCGCGTCGTAGCCGACGTCGCGCAGGTCGCTCGCGAGCTGCCAGCGGCGCAGCAGCTGCAGCTTGCCGTGCGCGAGATCGGTCGCGTAGACATCGTGGATCTCGGGCATCCGCTCGAGCACGGGCGCGACCCACGAGGGCGCCACGGCATCGATCGCGATGCGGGGATGGAGTTTCTTCAGCAGCGCAAAAAGCGGCTGCGCCATCAATGCGTCACCGATCCAGTTCGGTGCGATAACCAGCGCTCGACGCATCAGGTCGACTTCCGATGTCGTAATGAAGCGCGGCGCCCAGGCGCCGCGTTCGGGTTGCCAGAATGGAGAAGGGCGGCGCGCCGGCAATCCGGCTGCACCGCCTTGCGGGTCGGCGGGCCTGCAAGCCCGGCCGCCGGGGCTCAGTGGCCCTTGACGACCTCGCCGTCGCGCAGCTTGTAGCGCGTGCCGCAGTACGGGCAGCGCGCCTCGCCGTGCGAAACGTCGATGAAGACGCGCGGGTGGGCGCTCCAGCGCGCCATGGCCGGGTTCGGGCAGTACGCGGGAAGATCCTTGGCCGTCAGCTCGACCAGCGGCATTTCCTTGATTTCACTCATGAGACTTTCTCTTATCACTCTTTTGTGGGGCGGTCGGTGGCGCGGCGCGCTCAGACCTTCGTCAGCCAGTGCGCGTACTTCGCGTTCTTGCCCGACACGATATCGAAAAACGCCGACTGGAGCTTTTCCGTGACGGGGCCGCGCGCGCCGCTGCCGATCGTGCGGTTGTCGAGCTCGCGGATCGGCGTGACTTCGGCGGCCGTGCCGGTGAAGAACGCTTCGTCGGCCGTGTAGACCTCGTCGCGCGTGATGCGCTTCTCGATGACCTCGATGCCGGCGTCCTTCGCGAGCGTGATGACGGTGTCGCGCGTGATGCCGTCGAGGCACGACGACAGGTCGGGCGTGTACAGCTTGCCGTTGTTCACCAGGAAGAAGTTTTCGCCGGAGCCTTCCGACACGTAGCCGTCGACGTCGAGCAGCAGCGCTTCGTCGTAGCCGTCGGCCGTCGCTTCCTGGTTCGCCAGGATCGAGTTCACGTACCAGCCCGACGCCTTCGCGCGCACCATCGACACGTTCACGTGGTGGCGCGTGAACGACGACGTCTTCACGCGGATGCCCTTCGCGAGGCCTTCCTCGCCGAGGTACGCGCCCCACGGCCACGCGGCGATCGCGACGTGGATCGTGTTGCCCTTGGCGGACACGCCGAGCTTTTCCGAGCCGACCCAGATGATCGGGCGCAGGTAGCACGACTCGAGCTTGTTTTCGCGCACGACTGCGAGCTGCGCGGCTTCCAGCGTTTCCCGGTCGAACGGCACGTCCATCTGGAAGATCTTCGCCGAATTCAGCAGACGTTTCGTGTGCTCGTACAGGCGGAAGATCGCGGTGCTGCCGTCGGCCGACTTGTACGCTCGCACGCCCTCGAAGACGCCCATGCCGTAGTGCAGCGTATGGGTCAGGACGTGGATCTTGGCGTCGCGCCAGTCGATCAGCTTGCCGTCCATCCAGATCTTGCCGTCGCGGTCGGCCATTGACATAGATTTCTCCTGGGATGCGGTTGTATGCAGCGTTGAGCCGGAAAGACGCTCATTTTAGCGTCATTTGAAGACGATCCGGTCGGTCGGCGCGGGGCCGGCGCTATAATCGCCCGGTACCGATTCCAATAACGACGGGTCGTACCGGCAGGAGGCGCCGGCGTCCCGACGAACCGCCCGCTGCGGCCCGCTTCCCATGCTCGCTCGATTGTCCGCCACCGACCGCTTCGCGCTGATCCAGGGCGCGCGCGACTATTCCCCGACGCTGATGGCGATTTTCTCGTGGGGGCTCGTCACCGGCATCGCGATGAGCAAGTCGGTGATGACCCTCGGGCAGGCGAGCGCGATGTCGCTGCTGGTCTACGCGGGCTCGTCGCAGCTCGCGGTGCTGCCGCTCCTCGCGGCGAAGCTGCCGATCTGGACCATCCTGCTCACGGCCGCGATGGTCAACACGCGCTTCGTGATCTTCAGCGCCGGGCTTGCTCCCCATTTTTCCTACCTGCCGCTGTGGCGGCGTCTCGCGATCGGCTATTTCAACGGCGACGTGATCTACCTGCTGTTCCAGAAACAGGGCTTCGCGTACGGCCACGTGCCCGGCAAGGAGGCGTACTTCTGGGGGATGGCGCTCGCGAGCTGGCTATCGTGGCAGGTGTCGTCGCTCGCCGGCATTCTGCTCGCGAGCTTCTTTCCCGCGAGCTGGGGGCTGGAGCTGGCCGGCACGCTCGCGCTGATCCCGATCATGGTATCGGCGGTCGCGAACCGCTCGACGCTCGCGGCCGTCGCGGTCGCCGGTGTCGTGTCGCTCGTCGCGTTCGACCTGCCGTACCGGCTCGCGCTGCCGCTCGCGGTGCTCGCCGCGCTCGCGGCCGGCTCCACGGCCGATTTCTTCGTCGAACGGGCCGACTGGCGGCGCATCCGCACCGAAACCGTGCACGAAAAGGAAATCGAATGAGCGCGACGGAAATCTGGATCGTCATCATCGGGATGACGATCGTCACGGCCGTCACGCGCGCGCTGTTCCTGATCGGCGGCGAACGCACCGTGCTGCCCGAACGCGCGCAGCGCGCGCTGCGCTACGCGCCGGCGGCCGCGCTCGTCGCGGTCGTGCTGCCCGACGTGCTCGAAACGCCCGCCGGGATCTCGTTCGCGCTGTCCAACCACCCGTTTTACGCGTCGCTCGCCGGCCTTGGCTGGTTTTTGTGGCGGCGCAGCATGCTCGGCACGATCGTCGTCGGGATGCTCGTGTTCACCGCACTGCGCCTGATCTTCTGATGGGCCGCCGTGCAGGCCCGCCGCACACCGGCCGCTTGCGCGGATGCATTGCTGCGTTGCAGCAATGGGTCGAACGTCACGCGCGATCCCAAATAGGCGGAATTCGCCGCTGCCGGGTCAGTCTGCAGGGTGGATCGGCTAGAATGCCCGTTCGAGATTTTTTACCCGTGCGCGTCATGCGAACCGCCAGCCACGGCCGCATCCGGCGCCCTTTCGCGGCAGCCCGCGCACGTCCAGCGTGAACCCCCTTTCCCCATCCACTACTTCAATCTGTTCAACATGAGCCAAGTCAAGCGTCTTACCGACCTGATCGCCGCCGGCCAGCTCGCCGGCAAGCGGGTATTCATCCGCGCCGACCTGAACGTCCCGCAGGACGATCACGGCAACATCACCGAAGACACGCGCGTACGCGCGTCCGTGCCGGCCATCCAGGCCGCGCTCGACGCCGGCGCGGCCGTGATGGTCACATCGCACCTCGGCCGCCCGACCGAAGGCGAATTCAAGCCGGAAGATTCGCTCGCGCCGGTCGCGAAGCGTCTCGCCGAGCTGCTCGGCCGTGACGTGCCGCTCGTCTCGAACTGGGTCGAGAACGGCGTGAACGTCGCGCCGGGCCAGGTCGTGCTGCTCGAGAACTGCCGCGTGAACAAGGGCGAGAAGAAGAATTCGGACGAGCTCGCGCAAAAGATGGCGAAGCTCTGCGACGTGTACGTGAACGACGCGTTCGGCACCGCGCACCGCGCGGAAGCAACCACGCACGGGATCGCAAAGTACGCGCCGGTCGCGTGCGCGGGCCCGCTGCTGGCCGCCGAACTCGACGCGCTCGGCAAGGCGCTCGGCAACCCGGCCCGCCCGCTGGTGGCGATCGTCGCCGGCTCGAAGGTGTCGACCAAGCTCACGATCCTGAAGTCGCTGGCCGGGAAGGTCGACCAGCTGATCGTCGGCGGCGGCATCGCGAACACGTTCATGCTCGCAGCCGGGCTGCCGATCGGCAAGTCGCTCGCGGAAGCCGACCTCGTCGCCGAGGCGAAGGCGATCATCGACGAAGCGCGCGAGCGCGGCGCGTCGGTGCCGATCCCGACCGACGTCGTCACCGCGAAGGAATTCTCGCCGACGGCCGTGGCAACGGTGAAGCAGGTCGCCGACATCGAAGCGGACGACATGATCCTCGACATCGGCCCCGATACGGCCAAGGCGCTCGCGAGCCAGCTCGAGAAGGCTGGCACGATCGTATGGAACGGCCCGGTCGGCGTGTTCGAGTTCGACCAGTTCGGCAACGGCACCAAGACGCTCGCGGAAGCGATCGCCAAATCGTCCGCGTTCTCGATCGCGGGCGGCGGCGACACGCTCGCGGCCATCGCGAAGTACGGCATCCACGACCAGGTCAGCTACATCTCGACGGGCGGCGGCGCCTTCCTCGAGTTCCTCGAGGGGAAGAAGCTGCCGGCGGTGGAAGTGCTGGAAACGCGGGCGGCCTGAGCGTGGCGGCGCGCGCAGGGGTGACGAAGGCCGCGCGCTCCGCGAAAGCGGAGCCGGCGGCCGGCGCGGGCAAGCGCAAACGCGCGCCCGCGCGGGCGAACTCCGCCCCGCGCGCACCGGCGGCCGCCGGCGACGCGGCCGAGCAGCACCACGAGATTCAGAACAAAGCGATGCCGGGCGCAAGCACCGGCACGCCCCCCGGAACGGCGGCCGCTGGGCCTGCCGCTTCCGGCTCTCGCAGCGTTTCACCCAGCGCATCCACCTTGATCCAGATGAGGAGTTTCATGCAGCGCGCCACCAAGATAGTCGCCACGATCGGCCCGGCTTCCAGTTCGCCGGAGATTCTGCTGCAGATGATGCAGGCGGGCCTCGACGTCGTGCGGCTCAATTTTTCGCACGGCACGGCCGACGATCACCGCCAGCGCGCCGAGATGGTGCGCGAGGCCGCCCGCAAGGTCGGCCGCGAGATCGCGATCATGGCCGACCTCCAGGGCCCGAAGATCCGCGTCGGCAAGTTCGAGAACGGCAAGACGATGCTGACGCCGGGGCAGCCCTTCATCCTCGACGCCGGTTGCGAGCTCGGCAACGACGAGCGCGTCGGCCTCGACTACAAGGAACTGCCGCGTGACCTGCGCACGGGCGACCTGCTGCTGCTGAACGACGGCCTGATCGTGCTGACCGTCGAGCGCGTGCTCGGCGACGAGATCCACACGGTCGTCAAGGTGGGCGGCGAGCTGTCGAACAACAAGGGCATCAACCGCCAGGGCGGCGGCCTGTCGGCGCCCGCGCTGACCGCGAAGGACATGGAAGACATCCGCACCGCGATGTCGCTCGGCGCGGATCTGGTCGCGGTGTCGTTCCCGAAGAACGCGACCGACATGGAAATGGCGCGCCAGCTCGCGAACATCGCGGGCGCGCCGTACGGCATCAAGCCGAAGATGATTGCGAAGATCGAGCGCGCGGAGGCGATTCCGGCGCTGCAAAGCATTCTCGACGCGTCCGACGGCATCATGGTCGCGCGCGGCGACCTCGCGGTGGAAGTGGGCAACGCGGCCGTGCCGGCGCTGCAAAAGCGCATGATCCGGATGGCGCGCGAGTCGAACAAGCTCGTGATCACCGCGACGCAGATGATGGAATCGATGATCCACGCGCCGGTGCCGACCCGCGCGGAAGTGTCGGACGTCGCGAACGCGGTGCTCGACGGCACCGACGCGGTGATGCTGTCGGCCGAGACGGCCGCCGGCAAGTACCCGGTCGTCACGATCGAGACGATGGCGGCCGTGTGCGTCGAGGCGGAAAAGTCCGAAGAGGTCGAGCTGGACAAGGATTTTCTCGACCGCACGTTCACGCGGATCGACCAGTCGATCGCGATGGGCGCGCTGTTCACCGCATACCACCTGGGTGCGAAGGCGATCATCGCGCTGACGGAATCGGGCGCGACCGCGCTGTGGATGTCGCGTCACTACACGCACGTGCCGATCTTCGCGCTGACGCCGCGTGTCGGCAGCGAGCGCACGATGGCGCTGTACCGTAACGTGACGCCGCTGCACGTCGACTTCAACAGCGACCGCGACTCGGCGCTGCAGGCGGCGCTCGAGATCGTCGTCAAGCAGGGCTATGTGCAGCACGGCGACATGGTCGTGCTGACCGTCGGCGAGCCGATGGGGCAGGCAGGCGGCACCAACACGCTGAAGATCGTGCGGGTCGGCGAGCACTATTGAGCACCGACTGAGCACCGGCCGGCCTGCGGGGCCGGCTGCCCGGATCGCCTGACAATTCGATCCGGCACCGTTTTTTACGCGAAAGCCGCGTGGGGTCCGAAGCCCCGCGCGGCTTTTTTTCTCTTTTTTGCCCGCATTGTGCCGTGCGAACGTAACAAATTGCGAGTCGGCGCCACCGGGCGGTCGGAATCGGAGGCGCTTCGCGATAAAATGCGGCTATTCGACGCTCAGCCGCGCCGTGCCACCCCGGGTTCGACCGGGAGCGAGCGCCGCGCCGCGTCAGGGCGCACCGGTTTTCATTCCAAGGAGTTCCACAATGCCTCTCGTATCAATGCGTCAATTGCTGGACCACGCGGCAGAGCACGGTTACGGCCTGCCGGCCTTCAACGTGAACAACCTGGAGCAGGTCCAGGCGATCATGGCGGCGGCGGACCAGGTCGGCGCGCCCGTGATCATGCAGGCATCGGCCGGCGCGCGTAAGTACGCGGGCGAGCCGTTCCTGCGTCACCTGATCGAAGCGGCAGTCGAGTCGTACCCGCACATCCCGGTCGTGATGCACCAGGATCACGGCCAGTCGCCGGCAGTCTGCATGGCCGCGATCCGCAGCGGCTTCACCAGCGTGATGATGGACGGTTCGCTCGAAGCCGACGGCAAGACGGTCGCGTCGTACGAGTACAACGTCGACGTGTCGCGCAAGGTTGTCGAGATGGCGCACTCGATCGGCGTGACGGTCGAAGCCGAACTCGGCGTGCTCGGCTCGCTCGAGACGATGAAGGGCGACAAGGAAGACGGCCACGGCGCGGAAGGCACGATGACCCGCGAGCAGCTGCTGACCGATCCGGAGCAGGCCGCCGACTTCGTGAAGCTCACGCAGTGCGATGCGCTCGCGATCGCGATCGGCACGTCGCACGGCGCGTACAAGTTCTCGAAGAAGCCGACGGGCGACATCCTGTCGATCCAGCGCATCAAGGAAATCCACGCGCGCATCCCGAATACCCACCTCGTGATGCACGGTTCGTCGTCGGTGCCGCAGGAACTGCTGGCCGAGATCCGCGAATTCGGCGGCGACATGAAGGAAACCTACGGCGTGCCGGTCGAGGAAATCCAGGAAGGCATCAAGCACGGCGTGCGCAAGATCAACATCGACACCGACCTGCGTCTCGCGATCACCGGTGCGATTCGCCGCTACCTGTTCGAGAACCCGGGCAAGTTCGATCCGCGCGACTACCTGAAGCCCGCGCGCGAAGCGGCGAAGCAGGTTTGCGTCGACCGCTACGTCGCGTTCGGCTGCGAAGGCCAGGCCGGCAAGATCAAGCCGGTGTCGCTCGACAAGATCGCCGAGCAGTACAAGTCCGGTGCGCTCGCACAGGTCGTGCGCTGAGACTGTAGTACGATTGCCGCGCCCGATGCTGGCATCGGGCAACGGCGAGGCCGCCCGGCCGGATCTGATCCGGCCCCGGGCAGCCGTTCCGTCCGGCCGAACGAGGGCCGGCCGGCAACCGCCCGGGCGTTGTCGCCCGGCCGGTTCGCCGACGTATTGCAAGACCGCCGTTCCCGCCTGCCGCGGGGAACGGCGTTTCCCTTTTTGTTTGGCTCCTTATCTGCGAAAAGACGATGTCTACCCTCTACGAATCCACGCTCCGCTCGCTGCCGCTCCTCGGTCGCGGCAAGGTCCGCGATAACTATGCGGTCGGCAACGACAAGCTCCTGATCGTCACGACCGATCGCCTGTCGGCATTCGACGTGGTGATGGGCGAGCCGATTCCGAACAAGGGCCGCGTGCTGAACCAGATGGCGAACTTCTGGTTCGACAAGCTCGCGCACATCGTGCCGAATCACCTGACGGGCGACGCGCCGGAAGCCGTCGTCGCGGCCGACGAGGTCGAGCAGGTGAAGGGCCGCGGCGTGGTCGTCAAGCGCCTCGAGCCGATCATGATCGAAGCGGTCGTGCGAGGCTACCTGGCCGGCAGCGGCTGGAAGGAATACCAGGCGTCGGGCGCCGTGTGCGGCGTGCAACTGCCGGAAGGCCTGCAGAACGCGCAGAAGCTGCCCGAGCCGATCTTCACGCCGGCCGCGAAGGCCGAGATGGGCGAGCACGACGAGAACATCACGTTCGAGGAAACCGAGCGCCGCATCGGCACCGAGCTGGCCGCGACGATCCGTGACATCTCGATCAAGCTGTACAAGGAAGCGGCCGACTACGCGGCGACGCGCGGCATCATCATCGCCGACACGAAGTTCGAATTCGGCCTCGACAACCACGGCAAGCTGTACCTGATGGACGAAGTGCTGACGGCCGATTCGTCGCGCTTCTGGCCGGCCGACCAGTATGAAGTGGGCACGAATCCGCCGTCGTTCGACAAGCAGTTCGTGCGCGACTGGCTCGAGGCGCAGCCGTGGGGCAAGACGGCACCGGCGCCGGCGCTGCCGGCCGATGTCGTCGAGAAGACGGCCGCGAAGTACCAGGAAGCGCTCGAGCGCATCACGGGCCAGGCGCTCGCCTGAGCGGGGAACAGCACATGAGCGAAGTTCAGACTGCCCACACGCACAGCGCGCCGCTCGTCGGCGTGCTGATGGGTTCGAGTTCCGACTGGGACGTGATGAAGCACGCGGTCGCCATTCTGCAGGAATTCGGCGTGCCGTACGAAGCGAAGGTCGTGTCCGCGCACCGGATGCCCGACGAGATGTTCGACTATGCGGAGAAGGCGCGCGAGCGCGGGCTGCGCGCGATCATCGCGGGTGCCGGCGGCGCCGCGCACCTGCCCGGCATGCTGGCCGCGAAAACCACGGTGCCGGTGCTCGGCGTGCCGGTTGCGAGCAAGTACCTGAAGGGTGTCGATTCGCTGCACTCGATCGTGCAGATGCCCAAGGGCGTGCCGGTCGCGACGTTCGCGATCGGCGAGGCCGGCGCTGCGAATGCCGCGCTGTTCGCGGTGTCGATCCTGTCCGGCAACTCGGTCGACTATGCGAACCGGCTCGCCGCGTTCCGCGTGCGCCAGAACGAAGCCGCGCACGCGATGGTGCTGCCGCCGCTGGAATGACGGCGCACCGGCGGCCGCGCATCGCGGCTGCCTGACCCTCCCCACTGCGGCGGGCAGCGCCCGCCGCGACCGACCACTGACATGACCGCAACTCCTGATTCCGTTTCCCCGATCCTGCCCGGCGCGTGGCTGGGCATGGTCGGCGGCGGCCAGCTCGGCCGCATGTTCTGCTTTGCCGCCCAGTCGATGGGCTATCGCGTCGCCGTGCTCGATCCCGATCCGACGAGCCCCGCCGGCGCGGTCGCCGACCGCCACCTGCGCGCGGCCTACGACGACGAAGCCGCGCTCGCCGAACTGGCCGACCTCTGCGCTGCGGTGTCGACGGAGTTCGAGAACGTGCCGGCCGCGAGCCTCGATTTCCTCGCGCGCACGACGTTCGTCGCGCCGGCCGGCCGCTGCGTCGCGGTCGCGCAGGACCGGATCGCGGAGAAGCGCTTCATCGAGGCGTCGGGCGTGCCCGTCGCGCCGCACGTCGTGATCGAATCGTCGGCGGCACTGGCCGCGCTCGACGATGCCGCGCTCGACGCGGTGCTGCCGGGCATCCTGAAGACGGCGCGCCTCGGCTACGACGGCAAGGGCCAGGTGCGCGTGAGCACCGCGCAGGAAGTGCGCGATGCACATGCGGCGCTCGGCGGCGTGGCGTGCGTGCTCGAGAAGCGCCTGCCGTTGAAATACGAAGTGTCCGCACTGATCGCGCGCGGCGCGGACGGCCGTTCGGCCGCGTTCCCGCTCGCGCAGAACGTGCATCACAACGGCATCCTCGCGCTGACGGTCGTACCGGCGCCGGCTGCCGATGCCGCACGCGTCGAAGCGGCGCAGCAGGCCGCCGTGCGGATCGCCGATACGCTCGGCTACGTCGGCGTGCTGTGCGTCGAATTCTTCGTGCTGGAAGACGGTTCGTTCGTCGCGAACGAGATGGCGCCGCGCCCGCACAACTCCGGCCACTACACGGTCGATGCGTGTGCAACGAGCCAGTTCGAGCAGCAGGTGCGCGCGATGACGCGCATGCCGCTCGGCAATCCGCGCCAGCATTCGCCGGCCGCGATGCTGAACATCCTCGGCGACGTGTGGTTCCCGAACGGTGCGGCCGGCGACGCCGTCACGCCGCCGTGGGACACGGTCGCGGCGATGCCGTCCGCGCACTTGCACCTGTACGGCAAGGAAGATGCGCGTGTCGGCCGCAAGATGGGCCACGTGAACTTCACGGCCGAAACGCGCGACGAAGCCGTTGCCGCGGCCACCGCGTGCGCGCAGCTGCTGCGCGTGCCGCTCGACTGAGGCGCCAGCCGATGTCCATCGATCTCCCGAACTCCGTGACGGCCGCGCAGATCGACGCGGCCGCCGCGCTGCTCGACGCCGGCCAGCTCGTCGCGTTTCCGACCGAGACCGTCTACGGGCTCGGCGGCGACGCGGCGAATCCCGAGGCCGTCGCGCGCATCTACGCGGCGAAGGGGCGGCCCGCGAATCATCCGGTGATCGTGCACCTGCCGCCGGGCGGCGATCCAGGCTACTGGGCCGACGATCTGCCGGCCGACGCGCAGGCGCTGATCGATGCCTTCTGGCCGGGCCCGTTGACACTGATCCTGAAGCGCCATGCGCGCATTCCGGACGCCGTGAGCGGCGGCCAGGATTCGGTCGGGCTGCGCTGCCCGTCGCATCCGGTCGCGCAGGCGCTGCTGGCCGCATTCAGCGCGCGGCGCGGCGGCCATGGCGGCGTGGCCGCGCCGTCCGCGAACCGGTTCGGCCATGTGAGCCCGACTACCGCGCAGCACGTGCGCGACGAATTCGGCGACACCGTGCACGTGCTCGACGGCGGCGCGTCGGAAGTCGGTATCGAGTCGACGATTCTCGACCTGTCGCGCGGTTTCCCGGCGCTGCTGCGCCCGGGCCACGTGACGCCGCAGCAGATCGCCGACGTGCTCGGCCGCGCGCCGCGGCTGCCGGACGGCAGCGACGCGACCGCGCCGCGTGCGTCGGGCACGCTGAAGGCGCATTACGCGCCGCGCACGCCGCTCGCGCTGCTGCCGTTCGACGCGCTCGAGCCGCTGCTCGCGGCCGCGCAGGCCGACGGCGAGCGCGTCGCGCTCGTCGCACGCGCGTCGCGCGCGGGACGCTGGGCGCAGGCCGACGGCGTGCATTTCGTCGCGGCGCCGGAAGATCCGCAGGCATATGCACGCGACCTGTACGGGATGCTGCGTGCGCTCGACCGCGCGCAGGTCGCGCGGATTCTCGTCGAGAAGCTGCCCGAGACCGTCGAATGGATCGCGGTCAACGATCGCCTCGGCCGCGCGGCGGCCGCGTTCGAAGCACGCGACTGAACGCGCGGGGCGGACGCGACAGTCGCCGCCTCCGTTTCCCCGAGCATGAAAAAACGCCCGACCGGAGTGAACCGGTCGGGCGTTTTTGTTTGGGCGGGTGACCGGCGGCTTACTTGCCGATGCCCGAGGCTGCGATCTTCGACTGGGCGAACTGGGCGAACAGCGCGTGCAGGTGCGTCGTCGGGTGGACCGTGTCGGCGAACATGTAGGTCTGGTCCGCGTTCGCGACCGTGTAGGTCTGCGGCGAGCAGAACAGCGACGAGCCGAAGGCGGTCGCGTTCGCGACGCCGTACTGGGTGGCCGCCGCGACCATTGCTTTCAGGTTGCACGCGGTGTCGGTGTTTGACACGGTGAAGCCGTTCGCCTGGTAGTTCGCGAGGATGCCGTCCTGCCACGTGAACGTGTCGAGCAGCACGTACTTGGTCGTGTCGACCTTGAGTGCCTGCAGCGTTCCGGCGAGCGTGCCGTTGAACAGCATCGACAGTTGCGTGAGGGTCGTCTGCGTGCCGCCTTGCAGCGCGAGCGGCGTGCCGCCGATATCCGGCACGTTCGACACGAATACGTGCGTCGCACCGGCGGCGATGATCTGCTGGACGAGGCCCGCGAGCTGCTGCGCGGCGGCGCCGATGTTCTGCTGCAGTTGCGTCGGCGTGATCGCGCCTGCCTGCAGCGCCGCGACCTGATAGAAGATGTCGTTCGCCCCGCCGTTGAGCAGCACGATCTGGCCGGCGTTGAAGCTCCCGTGCTGCGACACGTATTGCTTGACCTGGTCGGCGATCGGCGTCGTGGTCGCCTGCGCGTAGTCGGCGTTCGGCACGCTGGCGTCCGCATGGCCGATGCCCGGCTGTTGTGTCACGCGCGAGCCGCCTTGCGCGTAGCCGAGACCACCGGTGGCCTGCAGCGGAATGCCGAAACCGCCCTGGTTTGCGGGCTGCAGCGTGTCGCCGTAGTACTGCGCGACGTTCTGCGTCCACACCTGGCCCGGGTTGGTCGTGAAGCGGCCGCCACCGAAGCCGAGCTTGATCTGCGAGTAGGTGCCCACGTCGGACAGGCTGTCGCCGAACGATACGACCTGCATTTTCACGCCCGACGGCGGCGTGTTCGATGCGCTGTTGTTGTTATTGTCGTCACCGCCGCCGCATGCGGCGAGCAGCGCGAGCGCGGCGCCGGCGATCGCGACTTGCGCAGTGCGCAGCAGGCGCTGACGGGTGCGGGTAGGTGCGTGTTGTTGTGTCTGCATCGTTCGATCTCCTCGTAGATATGGCCTGATGTGTTTCTCATCTGCCGCGTGCCTGCTCGGTTCCGGGCTGCGCGGCGGCCGTTGGCTGAAACGGTTTATTGGTCGCGCGCAGCCGCAAGCGGCACGATGCGCGGATCGGGGTTCGCGGCCTCGGTAATCTGCGCATGATAAGCGCTCGCCCACTCGGGCGGGCCGAAAATCGCGCGCAGCTTGTTGCGCCATCCGGCGACGCGCAATGCGTCGCCGGCCATCGACACCCACTCGTGAAACGTCGCGACGAGCGGGTTGTTCGAGCCGAGCCGCTCGACGATCCCGTACTGCGGCGGATCGTCGGGCGTTTCCTCGACATAGCTGCCGAACAGGCGATCCCAGATCACAAGGACGCCTGCGTAATTGCGGTCGATGTAGCGCGGATTGCGCGCATGGTGCGCGCGGTGGATCGACGGCGTGTTCAGCACGTATTCGAGCCAGCCGAGCTTGCCGATCGCCTGCGTGTGCACGAAGAACTGGAACGCGAGGTTGATCAGCACGATGGCGACGACCTGCTGCGGCGGAAAGCCGGCGAACGCGAGCGGCAGCCAGAACACCCACATCCCCGCGACCGGGTACATCAGGCTCTGGCGGAACGCGGTCGAGAAATTCATCCGCTCGGACGAGTGGTGCACGACGTGCGCGGCCCACAGCCAGCGTACGCGATGGCTCGCGCGATGGAACACGTAGTAGAGGAAATCCTGCGCGACGAACAGCACCGCGAACGACAGCCAGCCGTCGTGCCACGTGAACAGGCGATAGTGCCAGTAGCAGTACGCATAGACGGGGATCACGAACAGCCACGCGATCTTGTCGGCGCCCTGGTGCATCAGCGCGAGCGCCGCGTTGCACAGCGTGTCGCGCCACGCATAGACGGGGTCCTGCGCACGGGTGCGGGCGAGGTGCCAGGCCTCCCACGCGATGCAGAGCAGGAAGACGGGCGCCAGCGCGAGCAGAAGCAATTCGACGTCGAATCGCATGGGCGTGTCTCCTTCTTTCCCCTGCAAGCCTTGAGGCCGGGCGTGTGGCCCGTTGTAGATATCGGTCAGGCCAACAGCCTACGCAATCGCCACGCGCTAGGCGAGGGGGGAGCGTAGAGGGTTCCCTCTGAGGACAGGGTTTCTACGGAAGCCGCGCAGCACGGGGCCGGGCGGTGTGGCCCTGTTTTGTGGGCGCGATTGGCGCGCGGTGCGTCGTGCACTGGTGGCGGCTGCCGTTTCAAACCGGGGAGGGCGGGATTCCATGTGCGGGGACGGCGGCGGCCCGCCCGGGTCACCCGCGAGGGCGACCCGATGCGCGGTGCCATTCCGATGCACGGGCAAGCCGACGAACGCCGGCAGCGGCCGCGGGCGCGCCGTGTGACACGGCGCGCGCAAACGTCAGTGTGCGCCCGCGTAGATCCACTCGAGCAGCGTGTCGTGCGCGGCGCGTGCGGCTTCCGCGTGATCGTTGTTGATGAAGCTGACGACGATGTAGCTCTGGCCGTCGGTGCCGGCGACGTAGCCGGCGATCGCGCGCACGTCGCGCAGCGTGCCGGTCTTGATGTGCGCGTTGCCGAGCACGCCGGCGTTGGTGAGGCGGTTCTTCATCGTGCCGTCGATACCCGCGATCGGCAGCGAATCGATGAAGGCCTGCGCGACGGGGCTCGCATTCGCGGCCTGCAGCAGCGCAGCGAGCGACAGCGCGCTCACGTGCTCTTCGCGCGACAGGCCCGAGCCGTTCTCGAGCACGAGGTCGGGCATCGCGATGCCGTTCTTCTGCAGGAACGCCTGGATCGCGCGGCTCGACTGCTCGGGCGTCGCGGGCGGCTTGCCGCTGGCCGCGCCGATCGTCAGGAACAGGTTGCGCGCCATCACGTTGTTGCTGAACTTGTTGATGTCGTAGACGATGCTGCCGAGCACCGGGCTGTGATGCACGGCGAGGGGTCGTGCGGTGGTCGGCACCTTGCCTTCGCTCACCGGCCCCGTGATCGTGCCGCCGTCCTGCTGCCACAGCGCGAGGAAGCCGCGCGCGAAGAACGTCGTGTGATCGAGGATCGCGAGGTTGGTCGTGTGCGCGCCGCAGCGCAGCGGATAGTCGCCGGCGAACGATGCGGTCATGATCCCGCTGCCGGCCGTCAACGTCGGGCGCGCGGCTGCGGCGGCCGCGCCGCACGAGCCCGTGCCTTCGACCAGCTGGTTGTCGATCGACAGGTCCGCGAGCGGCGGCAGCACGTCGACGGCCACCTTGCCGTCGTCGCCCGGCGTGACGGTGAACGACACGGCCTTGAATGCGTACAGCAGCGGATCGGGGCCGACGTTGTACGGCGCGCTCGCGTCGTCGTCGAACGACGGGAGATCGCGCGTCGATGCCGCGAAGTAGCTCTTGTCGAGCACGAGGCCGCCTGCCACGCGCTTGACGCCGGCTTTGCGAAGCTTGTCGACGAGGTCGATCAGCTCTTCGGGCACGAGCTTCGGATCGCCGGTGCCCTTGATGTACAGGTTGCCCTGCAGCGTGCCGTCGGGGTCGATCGTGCCGTCCGTGTAGGCGGTCGTGCGCCAGCGGTAGTCGGGGCCGAGGATCGACAGGCCCGAGAAGGTCGTCACGAGCTTCATCGTCGAGGCGGGCAGCATCGGCCGGCTCGCATTCCACGCGATCAGCGGTTCCGGATCGCCGACGCGCTCGACGACGACGCTCATTGCCGACGCCGGCACGTTCGCGCGCTGCAGCGCGACGAGCACGGACGCCGGCAGGCCGGCCGCGCGCGCGGCCGGCGACACGACAGTCGTCTTGCGCGCTTCCTTGTGGGATTTCTTGCGGGCCTGCGCGGACGGCGCGAAGGCGAGGGCCGTGCAGGTGGCGACGATGGCGGCCGCGCGCAGGCAGACGCGGGCCCGGGGGGCGAACCGGGTGGAAAGATCGGAAATCGGCATGGGCGAATACGGGAGAAGCACGACGTTCGGGCAGGGCGCGCGCGGCGCCAAAGCGCACATTGTAGAGACAAGTCCGGACAGGCCCCTTGCAATCCGCCTTTCGGTTGCATTGCACGGTGCCGCACGCGCGGTTCGCGGCGCTACAATGGTCGGCGTGTTTGACTCGCCCCATGGATGCCTGTCCCGATGCGGATTCTGCTTGTCGAAGATGATCGAATGATTGCCGAAGGCGTGCGCAAGGCGCTGCGCTCGGACGGCTTTGCAGTCGACTGGGTGCAGGACGGCGACGCCGCACTGACGGCGCTCGGCGGCGAGACGTACGACCTGCTGCTGCTCGATCTCGGCCTGCCGAAGCGCGACGGCATCGACGTGCTGCGCACGCTGCGCGCGCGCGGCCTGGCGCTGCCGGTGCTGATCGTCACCGCGCGCGACGCGGTGGCCGATCGCGTGAAGGGGCTCGACGCGGGCGCCGACGACTACCTCGTCAAGCCGTTCGACCTCGATGAACTGGGCGCGCGGATGCGCGCGCTGATCCGCCGCCAGGCCGGGCGCAGCGAATCGCTGATCCGCCACGGCGCGCTGACGCTCGATCCCGCTTCGCACCAGGTGACGCTCGACGGCGTGCCCGTTGCACTGTCCGCGCGCGAGTTCGCACTGCTCGAGGCGCTGCTCGCGCGGCCCGGCGCGGTGCTGTCGAAGAGCCAGCTCGAGGAAAAGATGTACGGCTGGGGCGAGGAGATTGGCAGCAACACGGTCGAGGTCTACATCCACGCGCTGCGCAAGAAGCTCGGCTCGGACCTGATCCGCAACGTGCGCGGGCTCGGCTACATGGTCGTCAAGGAAAGCTGACGCGTGAGGTCGATTCGTCATCAATTGCTGATCTGGCTGCTCGCGATCGTCGTTGCAGGCCTGGGCGTCGCGGGCTGGCTCATCTACCGGCAGGCGCTCGCCGAGGCGAACGAACTGTTCGACTACCAGTTGCAGGAAATCGCAGCGGCCCTGCCGTCCGAGCCGTTCTCGCAGGTGTTCGGCTCGCGCACCAACGGCGACGAAGGCATCGTGATCCAGATCTGGAACCGCAACGGCGTGCTGATGTATTTCTCGCATCCGCGTGCGCCGATCGCGCCGCGCGCGGAGCTCGGCTTCTCGACCGAGCGCACCGACCGCGGCGAATGGCGCGTGTACGGCGCGATCGTCGGCGACAACGTCGTGCAGCTCGCGCAGCCGCTGTCGGTGCGCAACCGGCTCGCGGCGAACGTCGCGCTGCGCACGCTGTGGCCGCTGATCGTGCTGCTGCCGTTCCTCGGCGCGGCCGTGTGGGTGATCGTCGGGCGCGGGCTCGCGCCGCTCGGCCGCGTGACGCGCGCGGTCGAGGCGCGCCGGCCGGAAGCGCTCGATCCGTTGCCCGATGCGCGCCTGCCGCTCGAGGTGCAGCCGCTCGTGCGGGCGCTGAACGGGCTGCTCGCGCGGCTGTCGGCCGCGCTCGATACGCAGAAGGCCTTTGTGGCCGACGCCGCGCACGAACTGCGCACGCCGCTCGCGGCCGTGCAGATCCAGGCGCAGCTCGTCGCCCGTGCGAAGGACGACGCATCGCGCCGCGAGGCGGTCGCGGATCTCCAGGATGGCGTGTCGCGTGCGACGCGTCTCACGGAGCAACTGCTTGCGCTCGCACGCGCCGAACCGGATGGTGCGACGATGCGCGAGCCGGTTGACCTGCAGGCGCTGCTCGCCGAATGCGTGGCCGCGCTTGCGCCGCTCGCGCAGCGGCGCGACATCGATCTCGGCTTCGAGGAGACACGCGCGGCCAGCGTCGTCGCGGACGTCGGTGCGCTGCGCGTGATGTTCGGCAACCTGCTCGACAACGCGGTGAAGTACACGCCGGATCACGGCCGCATCGACGTGTCGCTGACTCGCGACGCGGGCGGCCGCGCATGCGTGCAGATCGGCGACAGCGGGCCCGGCATTCCGGCCGACGAGCGCGAGCGCGTGTTCGACCGCTTCTACCGCGATAGCTCCGCGCGGGCGCGTACCGACGTGTCGGGCAGCGGGCTCGGGCTCGCGATCGTCAAGCGCGTGGCCGCGCAGCAGGGTGCGACGGTGTCGCTCGGCGACGCGGCCGCGGGCGGCCTGCTCGTCAGCGTCGTGTTCCGCGACGCCGAGATGCCGGCCGAGGCGCCGCAATCGTCCGAATCCGTGTGAAGCACGGCGCCAGGCGGGCGCCAGCAGCCGCTTAAGCCCCGTTTAAGGCTGATTAAGCCTCCTTTAAGTCAGGGTCGTTACGCTGCGTCCTAACAAAGAGGAGGTCCTACGATGAACACCCGATTCCTTGCGCGCGGCGCCGTCGCGGTCGCCGTGGCGGCCGCCCTGTCCGCCGGTTATGTTGCCGGCACCCGCCGCGCCGATCCGCAGATCATCACGCCTGCGCAGGCCGCCGCACTGATGCCGGCCGAAGCGGCCGCCAAGACCGGCATCCCCGATTTCTCCGGGCTCGTCGAGACCTACGGCCCGGCGGTCGTGAACATCAGCGCGAAGCACGTCGTGAAGCAGGTGTCGCGGCGCGTGCCGCAGCCGCAACTGCCGATCGATCCGAGCGACCCGTTCTACCAGTTCTTCAAGCACTTCTACGGCCAGGTGCCGGGCATGGGCGGCGACGCGCAGCCGGACGACCAGCCGAGCGCGAGCCTCGGTTCCGGGTTCGTCATCAGTTCCGACGGGTACATCCTCACCAATGCGCACGTGATCGACGGCGCGAACGTCGTCACGGTCAAGCTGACCGACAAGCGCGAATACCGGGCGAAGGTCGTCGGCGCGGACAAGCAGTCCGACGTCGCGGTACTGAAGATCGACGCGAGCGGCTTGCCCACCGTGAAGATCGGCGACCCGGCGCAGAGCAAGGTCGGCCAGTGGGTCGTCGCGATCGGTTCGCCGTACGGCTTCGACAACACGGTCACGTCGGGCATCATCAGCGCGAAGTCGCGCGCGCTGCCGGACGAGAACTACACGCCGTTCATCCAGACCGACGTGCCGGTGAACCCCGGCAACTCGGGCGGCCCGCTGTTCAACCTGCAGGGCGAGGTGATCGGCATCAACTCGATGATCTATTCGCAGACGGGCGGCTTCCAGGGCCTGTCGTTCGCGATCCCGATCAACGAAGCGATCAAGGTGAAGGACGAGCTCGTGAAGACGGGCCACGTGAGCCGCGGCCGCCTCGGCGTCGCCGTGCAGGGGCTGAACCAGACGCTCGCGAGCTCGTTCGGACTGCAGAAGCCGGACGGCGCGCTCGTCAGCTCGGTCGATCCGAACGGCCCGGCCGCGAAGGCGGGCCTGCAGCCGGGTGACGTGATCCTGTCGGTCAACGGCTCGCCGGTCGCCGATTCGACGTCGCTGCCCGCGCAGATCGCGAACCTGAAGCCGGGTTCGAAGGCCGACCTGCAGATCTGGCGCGACAAGTCGAAGAAGTCGATCAGCGTGACGCTCGGCGCGATGGCCGACGCGAAGCTCGCGTCGAATGACGGCGGGCCGGTCGAGCAGGGGCGCCTGGGCGTCGCGGTGCGTCCGCTGTCGCCGCAGGAGCGCAGCGCCGACAACCTGTCGCACGGCCTGATCGTGCAGCAGGCCGGCGGGCCGGCCGCCAACGCGGGCATTCAGCCCGGCGACGTGATCCTTGCGGTCAACGGCCGCCCGGTCACGAGCCCCGAGCAGTTGCGCGACGCGGTCAAGGGAGCGGGCAACAGTCTTGCTCTGCTGATCCAGCGCGATAATGCACAGATCTTCGTGCCGGTCGACCTGAGCTGACCGGCCACGGCCGACGGCCGGCCAGGCCGGCCGCGGCGGGCGCTGCCGCAGTTCGAACGCGTGACGCTGCGCCCTGTATGTGTTCCGACCCCAAGGAGAGAGCCATGCAATATCTACGCAACGTGTCCCGATTTGCCGTCGCCGCGGCGCTGGCCGCCGGCCTCGCAGCCGGAGCGACCGGCGCGTACGCGCAGTCGGACGGCTTGCCCGCCGCGCGCCAGCAGGGCGACGTCACCTTCGTGTCCGGCGGCGTCGGGCTGGACGAATCGACGGCATTCCAGCGCAACGAGCCGAATTGGCCGCTGGCGCTGCGTTTCACCGGCAAGGGCGGCGAGTTCCTGGCCGACGTCCATGTACGGATCGTCGACGGCAAGGGCAACGAAGTGCTGAAAACCGACGCGCGCGGGCCGTACATGCTCGTGAAGGTGCCGCCGGGCCGCTATACGGTGAATGCGTCGTACCAGGGCAACGAGGAATCCCGTGCCGTCACGGTCGGCCCGAAGGGCGGCGCGAAGACCGCATTCCAGTGGAGCGCGCAGTAGCCTGCCGCGTGCGGCCCCGGCCGGGGCCGCGCATTTGGTTGCGGTTTCGCCCATAATGAAAGCCACGGCACCCGTGCCGTGGCTTTTTCGTTTCCTGAGCCCGTCCTGGCCGGGCCGCCCCAAGGAGAAACGATGTCCGACGCAGCCGCCCCTCGTCTCGAAATCGTGCCGAACCGTCATCGCGTGCGCGTGATCCATCGCGGCATCACGTACGCCGATTCGCACGGCGCGTTGACCGTGCGCGAAACGGGCCTGCCGGACACGCACTACCTGCCGCGCGGCGACGTCAACATGCGCCGGCTCGTGAAATCAGGCGTCACGTCGGCCTGCCCGCTCAGGGGCGAGGCCGTGCACTTCGACTTGCAGACGGAAGACGGCGTGATCGAGAACGCCGCATGGAGTTACGAGGAACCGAAGGAGGCCGCGTCGGCGCTCGCGCACTACGTTGCCTTCGATGCTGCACGGATCGACAGTCTCGTCGAGACGTCCTGATGCGGCGCGCGTTCATCGGGGAGGCGTCATGGAACTGAACGACACATTGCGCGTACCGCTCGCGCCGCCGGTCGTGCGGGACGCGTTCGAGGATCTCGCGTTGCTGCGCGCGAGCTTCGACCATTGCGAATCCTTCGTGAAGCTTGCGGATGGCGAGTTCGCGCTGACGATCACGGTGCCGCTCGGCCCGCTGCGCGCCCGCTACGACGTGCGTGCGCATGCGGCCGCCGAGCAGGGCGACGCGCAAGGGCAGCCGCGCCGCGTGGTCAACTTCAAGGCGCGGGCCGACGGGCTCGGCGCGCTGCGCGGCCAGGTCGAACTGGTGCTGATGCAGGATGACGATGCGAACGCCACGCGCATCGAGTACGTGGTCTGGGCGACGGCCAGCGGCCCGCTCACCGAACTGCCGGGGCGGCAGATCGAAAATACGCTGCGCGAATGGACCGACGATTTTTTCCGTGAATTCTGCGCAGTCGTGCAGGCGAAGCACGGTCTCGCACCGAATCGCGCGCGCTCGGCCGCGCCGCGGCGCCAGCACGTGTTCCTGCGGCCGGCGTCGCTGGTGGCCGCAACGAAGCGTTCGCTGCCGCCGCACCTCGGCGGCGCGCTGACCGGGCGTGCCGCCAGCGCGCTCCCGCATCGCGGTTCCGGCACGGTGCCCGTCTGGGCGTGGGCCGCGATGATCGTCTTCGTCGCCTTGCTGCTTTACGCGGCGCGCTGGATCAACGGCGCCTGAGCGGCCGGCCGGTTCCGCCGCAAGGCCGGCGCGCCGCGCGCGCTACCGCGCGGCATCGGCGCCGGCGCCGCGAAATTCCCTTCGATACGCCGACGGCGAGGTGCCGAGCGCGCCCGCGAAATGCTGGCGCAGCGACACGCTCGACCCGTAGCCGGCCGCCTGCGCGATCGCATCGATCGACTGCCCGGTGGTTTCCAGCAGATGCTGCGCGCGCGAAAGCCGCTCGGCCTGGAGCCATGCGGTGACGGTCGTGCCGGTCGCCTGGCGGAAGTGGCGGGTGAACGTGCGCCGGCTCATCAGCACGCGCTCGGCGAGCGAATCGACGCTGTGCGCGGCGTCGAGGTGCGCGCGCACCCAGTCGAGCAGGCCCGCGAGCCGCGCATCGCGCGGGTGCGCGGCGACCGGCTGCGGCACGTATTGCGCCTGCCCGCCCTGGCGGTGCGGCGGGATCACGAGGCGGCGCGCGATCTGGTTCGCGGCGTCCGAGCCGAAGCGCCGCCGCACGACGTGCAGGCAGCAGTCGAGGCCCGCGGCCGTGCCGGCCGACGTCATCAGGTTGCCATCGTCCACGTAGAGCACGTCCGGATCGAGCTTCACGCGCGGAAAACGTTGCGCGAAGTCGTCGGCCCATGCCCAGTGCGTGGTGGCCGGACGGCCGTCGAGCAGGCCGGCCGCGGCGAGCACGTAGGCGCCCAGGCACAGCCCGACGAGCTGCGCGCCACGCGCGGCGACCGCGCGGACGGCGTCGAGCAGCACGTCGGGCGGCGCTTCGTCCGGGTCGCGCCACGCCGGCACGATGACGATGTCCGCGTCGTCGAGCCCGTCGAGCCCGTATGGCGCGGTGATCGTGAAGCCGCCCGTCGTCGACAGCGGGCCGCGCTCGGCCGAGCAGACGCGGAACTCGAACGCGGGCGACCCGGTCGCGTCGCGTTCCTTGCCGAACACGACGGACGGAACCGACAGGTGGAACGGGCTGATGCCGTCGTACGCGATCACGGCAACGACGGTCGGAACGGGCGGGGCGGGCCGGGTGGACGAGGCGGCGGCGGTCATGGCGGGCTCCGGAATCGCAATGGCCCGATTCTATCGAAGAATGGCTATTGGGCCACTGTCTGCGCGAGCGATGCGCGCCGACAATGCATCGCATCGCGCCGCTGGCCGTCCCGTTCCGGGGCGGGGCCGCGCCTCCGGAGCAGGAGCCCGCCATGTCGAACGCCGTCTCGCAATCCACTTCCCGTTCCATTTCCCACCCGGCTTCCCGCCGCGCGCTGATCGTGATCGACGTCCAGAACGAATACGTGACAGGCAACCTGCCGATCGAGTATCCGCCGCTCGACGTGTCGCTCGCGAACATCGGCCGCGCGATCGATGCCGCGCATGCGGCCGGCGTGCCGGTGATCGTCGTCCAGCACGTCGCGCCGGCCGGCGCGCCGATCTTCGCGCCCGGCACCAACGGCGTCGCGCTGCACGCGGTCGTTGCCGGCCGGCCGTACGCGCACCTGATCGAGAAGAAGCAGGCAAGCGCGTTTGCCGGGACCGACCTGGCTGCGTGGCTCGACGCGCACGGGATCGACACGCTCGCCGTGGCCGGCTACATGACGCACAACTGCAATGCGTCGTCGGTCTATCACGCGGCGCACGCGGGGCTGAATGTCGAGTACCTGAACGACGCGACGGGCGCGCTGCCGTACGAGAACGAAGCGGGGGCGGCGAGCGCCGAGGAGATTCACCGCGCGTACACGGTGGTGTTCCAGTCGAATTTCGCGGCCGTGATGTCGACCGACGCATGGATCGCGGGACTGGCCGGCGCGCCGATGCCGAAGCGCGATTCGGTCGCCGCGTCGAACCGGCGGGCCCGCACGCAGCGCGCGAAGGCGGCCTGAACCGGGCGGGGGAAACCAGGGCGCGGGCAGCGCGTTGGTGAGGTTGGCGCGCGGCCCGATGAAACGAAAATCGCGGGTGAGCGCACGTCTGCGGTCAGTCGCCGTCCTTCAGCATGGCCGGGCTGTAGCGCAGCATGTCGAAACAGCCGTCGACGAGCTTTTCCGCATGCTGCTCGGCGTCGATCTCGTCGGGCAGCATCAGCATGTCGCGCACGAAACCGCTGACGAGCGTGTGCAGCATCAGCGTCGCGCGCCACGTATCGAGCCGCTCGGGCAGCAGCTTGAGCCGCACCGCCCCCGCGAGATCGGCGTCGATCGCGTGCAGTGCCTCGCTCATTCCCGCGCGGTTGCGCTGCAGCAGCGGCTCCAGGTCCGCGACGTATTCGCACTTCATGAACAGGATGCTGAACACGCGGCGCAGCTGCGCGTCGCGCTGCACGCCGAGCAGGCACCAGATCAGGATCTGACGAATTTTATCGAGCGGATTGCCGCCCGGTGCGTCGAGCGGCATCCGCTTCAGCTCGTCGATCGGCAGAAACACGCGGTCGAACATCGCGTCGAACAGTTCGCTCTTGTTCGCGAAATGCCAGTAGATTGCGCCGCGCGTCACGCCGGCGTGCTGCGCGATGTCGGCGAGCGACGTGTGCGACACCCCCTTCTCGAAAAACACGTGCTCGGCGGCGTCGAGAATGCGATTGCGCGTCTCGAGCGCCTCCTCCTTGGTACGTCTGACCATGTGCAGGCCTGATTGGATCGTTCGTCGGTGAATATAGGGTCTGCAACCCTCGGCGCAGTCATATAGACTGGCTATGCTTGCAGCTGGTAACAATCCGTAAGACTGGACAGCCGTCGGGGCATAAACGGGCTTTTTACATACATTCATGAATGTATATACAATACCACCCTACGATCGAATGACCCAAGTGGCAATCAGTTAATATCCCACTCTGCTGATTCCCGCCAAAGTACCAGTCCGCAGTTGCGGGGCAACCTGTCGGCACGGAGGTTTCGTGCCGCTTGCTGTATCTAGCAGTCCAGTAATTCAGGTGTTCGATCTGCGCCGTGAGGCGCATCCGTGTTGCACTCGCTCCGGTCGGGTGCGGCACTTATTCCATTGGTTATACACAGAGGTCGCTCCATGCGCGTCGAACGGGTTCCATACCGCTTAATCACTGTCGCGACGGCCGCCGTTTTCCTGGCCGCGTGCGGGAAAAAAGAATCGGCACCGCCGCCGCAAACGCCGGAAGTCGGCGTCGTCACCGTCCAGCCGCAAGCCGTACCGATCTTCAGCGAACTGCCTGGCCGTACCAGCGCGTTCCTCGTCGCGCAGGTGCGTGCGCGAGTCGACGGCATCGTGCTGCGTCGTGAATTCACCGAAGGCACCGACGTCAAGGCTGGCCAGCGTCTGTACAAGATCGATCCGGCGCCGTATATCGCCGCATTGAACAGCGCGAAGGCAACGCTCGCCAAGGCACAGGCGAACCTCGTCACGCAGAACGCGCTGGTCGCCCGCTACAAGGTGCTGGTGGCTGCGAACGCGGTCAGCAAGCAGGACTACGACAACGCGGTGGCCACGCAGGGCCAGGCCGCGGCGGACGTCGCGGCTGGCAAGGCGGCGGTCGATACCGCACAGATCAACCTCGGCTACACCGATGTCGTGTCGCCGATCACCGGCCGCGTCGGCATTTCGCAAGTGACGCCGGGCGCGTACGTGCAGGCGAGCCAGGCGACGCTGATGTCGACGGTGCAGCAGCTCGACCCGGTGTATGTCGACCTCACGCAGTCGAGCCTCGACGGGCTGAAGCTGCGCCAGGACGTGCAGAGCGGCCGCCTGAAGACGAGCGGCCCGGGCGCCGCGAAGGTGTCGCTGATCCTCGAGGACGGCAAGACCTATGCGGAACCGGGCAAGCTGCAGTTCTCGGACGTGACGGTCGACCAGGCCACCGGCTCGGTGACGATCCGCGCGGTCTTCCCGAACCCGGGCCGCGTGCTGCTGCCGGGGATGTTCGTGCGCGCACGGATCGAGGAAGGCGTGAACGAGAACGCGTTCCTGGTGCCGCAGATCGGCGTCACGCATGACCAGAAGGGCCAGGCGATCGCGATGGTGGTGAACGCCGGCAACAAGGTCGAGCCGCGTCCGCTGAAGACCAGCGGCATGCAGGGCCAGAACTGGATCGTCGAAGGCGGTCTGCAAGCGGGCGACCACGTGATCGTGCAGGGCGGCGAGAAGGTGCGCCCGGGTGCGACCGTGAAGTCGGTACCGGCTCAGCTCGCACCGGCGGCCGGTGCCGCATCGGGCGCCGCCGCCACCGCCGCGCCGGCTGCCGCCGGTTCCGGCGCCGCTGCCGCATCCGGTGCCGCCGCATCGGGTGCCGCGCCGGCGAGTGCTGCCGCTGCGTCGAGCGCGCAATAACCAGGAGCCTGCTTCATGGCAAAGTTTTTTATCGATCGCCCGATCTTCGCGTGGGTGATCGCCATCATCCTGATGCTGGCCGGGGTTGCGGCGATCTTCACGCTGCCGATCTCGCAGTATCCGACGATCGCGCCGCCATCGATCCAGATCACCGCGAACTACCCGGGTGCCTCCGCCAAAACGGTGGAAGACACGGTGACGCAGGTGATCGAGCAGCAGATGAGCGGTCTCGACAACTTCCTGTACATGTCGTCGACCAGTGACGACTCGGGCAACGCGACGATCACGCTGACCTTCGCGCCGGGTACCAACGCCGACATCGCACAGGTTCAGGTGCAGAACAAGCTGTCGCTCGCGACGCCGGTTCTGCCGCAGGTCGTGCAGCAGCTCGGCCTGTCGGTGACGAAGTCGAGCAGCAGCTTCCTGCTGGTGCTCGCCTTCAACTCCGAAGACGGCAGCATGAACAAGTACGACCTCGCGAACTTCGTGGCGTCGCACGTGAAGGATCCGATCAGCCGGTTGAACGGCGTCGGTACCGTCACGCTGTTCGGCTCGCAGTACGCGATGCGGATCTGGCTCGACCCGACCCGCCTGACGAACTACGGCCTCACGCCGGTCGACGTCAGCTCGGCGATCACCGCACAGAACGTGCAGATCGCGGGCGGCCAGATCGGCGGCACGCCGGCCACGCCGGGCACCGTGCTGCAGGCGACGATCACCGAATCGACGCTGCTGCAGACGCCCGAGCAGTTCGGCAACATCCTGCTGAAGGTGAACCAGGACGGCTCGCAGGTTCGCCTGAAGGACGTCGCGCAGATCGGCCTCGGCGGCGAAAACTACAACTTCGACACGAAGTACAACGGTCAGCCGACCGCGGCACTCGGTATCCAGCTCGCAACCAACGCGAACGCGCTGGCGACCGCGAAGGCCGTGCGCGCGAAGATCGACGAGCTGGCACCGTTCTTCCCGCACGGCCTCGTCGTGAAGTACCCGTACGACACGACGCCGTTCGTGAAGCTGTCGATCGAGGAAGTGGTCAAGACGCTGCTCGAAGGTATCGTGCTCGTGTTCCTCGTGATGTATCTGTTCCTGCAGAACCTGCGGGCGACGATCATCCCGACGATCGCGGTGCCGGTCGTGCTGCTCGGTACGTTCGCAATCATGTCGATGGTGGGCTTCTCGATCAACACGCTGTCGATGTTCGGCCTCGTGCTCGCAATCGGCCTGCTGGTCGACGATGCGATCGTGGTGGTGGAGAACGTCGAGCGCGTGATGGCGGAAGAGGGGCTGTCACCGAAGGAGGCGACCCGCAAGGCGATGGGCCAGATTACCGGCGCACTCGTCGGCGTGGCGCTCGTGCTGTCGGCGGTGTTCGTGCCGGTGGCGTTCTCGGGCGGCTCGGTCGGCGCGATCTATCGCCAGTTCTCGCTGACGATCGTGTCGGCGATGGTGCTGTCGGTGCTCGTCGCGTTGATTCTGACGCCGGCACTGTGCGCGACGATCCTCAAGCCGATCCCGCAAGGGCATCACGAAGAGAAGAAGGGCTTCTTCGGCTGGTTCAACCGCACGTTCAACAACAGCCGCGACAAGTACCACGTCGGCGTGCACCACGTGATCAAGCGCTCGGGCCGCTGGCTCATCATCTATCTGGTCGTGATCGTCGCGGTCGGGCTGCTGTTCGTGCGCCTGCCGAAGTCGTTCCTGCCCGATGAAGACCAGGGCCTGATGTTCGTGATCGTGCAGACGCCGTCGGGCTCGACGCAGGAAACGACTGCGAAGACGCTCGCGAACATTTCCGACTACCTGCTGAAGGACGAGAAGGAAATCGTCGAATCGGCGTTCACGGTCAACGGCTTCAGCTTCGCCGGCCGCGGCCAGAACTCCGGTCTCGTGTTCGTTCGCCTGAAGGACTACTCGCAGCGTCAGCACGCGAACCAGAAGGTGCAAGCGCTGATCGGCCGGATGTTCGGGCGCTACGCGGGCTACAAGGACGCGATCGTGATCCCGTTCAACCCGCCGTCGATTCCGGAACTCGGCACGGCCGCCGGCTTCGACTTCGAGCTGACGGACAACGCCGGTCTCGGTCACGATGCGCTGATGGCCGCGCGTAACCAGCTGCTCGGGATGGCCTCGAAGGATCCGACGCTGCAGGGCGTGCGCCCGAACGGCCTGAACGATACGCCGCAGTACAAGGTCGACATCGATCGCGAGAAGGCGAACGCGCTCGGCGTGACGGCGGATGCGATCGACCAGACGTTCTCGATTGCATGGGCGTCGAAGTACGTGAACAACTTCCTGGATACCGACGGCCGGATCAAGAAGGTCTACGTGCAGGCAGACGCACCGTTCCGGATGACGCCGGAAGACATGAACATCTGGTACGTGCGCAACGGGTCGGGCGGGATGGTGCCGTTCAGCTCGTTCGCGACCGGTCACTGGACGTACGGTTCGCCGAAGCTCGAGCGCTACAACGGCGTGTCGGCGATGGAAATCCAGGGCCAGGCCGCACCGGGCAAGTCGACCGGTCAGGCGATGGCCGCGATGGAAGGGCTCGCGAAGAAGCTGCCGGTCGGCATCGGCTATTCGTGGACCGGCCTGTCGTTCCAGGAAATCCAGTCCGGCTCGCAGGCGCCGATCCTGTACGCGATCTCGATCCTCGTCGTGTTCCTGTGTCTGGCGGCGCTGTATGAAAGCTGGTCGATCCCGTTCTCGGTGATCATGGTGGTGCCGCTCGGCGTGATCGGCGCACTGCTTGCGGCCACGATGCGCGGCCTCGAGAACGACGTGTTCTTCCAGGTCGGCCTGCTGACTACCGTGGGCTTGTCCGCGAAGAACGCGATCCTGATCGTGGAGTTTGCGCGCGAACTGCAGATGACGGAGAAGATGGGGCCGATCGAGGCCGCGCTGGAAGCGGCGCGCCTGCGGCTGCGTCCGATCCTGATGACGTCGCTCGCGTTCATTCTCGGCGTGATGCCGCTCGCGATCAGCAACGGCGCGGGTTCGGCCAGCCAGCACGCGATCGGTACCGGCGTGATCGGCGGGATGATCACGGCGACGTTCCTCGCGATCTTCATGATCCCGATGTTCTTCGTGAAGATCCGCGCGATCTTCAGCGGCGAGAAGGAAGACGTCGACGAGGCGCTGCGCCTGGCTCAGGAGCACTCGCACCACGAAGAGAAGCCGGGCAACGGCGACGAAGGCAACAAGGGACAGTGATGATGCAAAAACACGCTTTGACTGCAATCGCGGTCGCGCTCTTTGCCGCGGGCTGCACGATGGCGCCGCATTACAAGCGGCCCGACGCACCCGTCGCGCAGGCGTACCCGGCCGGCGGCGTCTATGCGACGCAGCCGGGTGCGGCCGGCGCGCGCAGCGCGAACGGCCAGACGGCGGCCGCCATCGGCTGGCGCGAATTCTTCGTCGATCCGCGCCTGCAGCGGCTGATCGAGATCGCGCTGAACAACAACCGCGACCTGCGCGTGTCGGTGCTGAACATCGAGGCGGCGCGCGCGCAGTACCAGATCACGCGTGCGGGCTTGTTCCCGACGCTCGACGGTACGGG
>NZ_NBYX01000039.1 GCF_002099195.1 Burkholderia puraquae
AGCCGGCCGCAGTCGGGCTATTTCGTGAACCTGCGGCGCGACGACGGCCATGCGCCGGTGCGCGAGCTGCGACCGTCGAAGCCGATCGCGATCTCGTCGTCGGTCGACGTGAGCCGGCTCGTGCTGTCGACGCTGCGCTCGATCGGCACGGACGACGCGGTGCCGCTGGGCTCGCCGTATCCGGACCCGAGCCTGTTTCCGTTCGAGAAGCTGAACCGCTACGCGTACGCGGCGGGCCGCGACAAGTCGCTGTGGGGCGTGACGGACGGGCTGCCGCCCGGGCATCCGCGGCTGATCCGGCAGATCGCACGGCGCTACCTGGAAAACGGGATGTCGGTGGATCCGAACGAGATCATCGTGACGGTCGGCGCGACGGAGGCGATCAACCTGTGCCTGCAGGCCGTTGCGAAGCCCGGCGACACGATCGCGGTGGAATCGCCGACGTTCTACGCGATGCTGCACGCGATCGAGCGGATGGGGATGAAGGCGATCGAGGTTGCGACGCATCCGGAATACGGGATCGACATCGCGGCGCTGGCCGCGATTGCGAAGTCGCAGCCGATCGCCGCGTGCATGGTGATGCCGAACTTCCAGAACCCGCTCGGCTTCCAGATGCCCGACGAGCGCAAGCGCGAACTGGTCGAGTTCGCCACGAAGGCCGGGATGCCGCTGATCGAGAACGGCGTGTATAACGAACTGTATTTCGGCGATGCGCATCCGAGTTCGTTGAAGTCGTACGACCGCAGCGGGATCGTGCTGCATTGCTCGTCGTTCTCGAAGAGCCTGACGGCTGCGTACCGGATCGGCTGGGCGCTGCCGGGCCGCTATCGCGACCAGGTCGAGAAGCTGAAATTCCTGAACACGCTCGCGACGCCGTCGTTGCCGCAGCTCGCGATCGCGGAGTTTCTCGAACGCGATGGTTACGAGCATCACCTGCGGCGCTTGCGCAAGGCGTATGCGCAGCAGGCGAACCTGATGCGCGCGATGGTGTCGCGGTTCTTTCCGGAAGGCACGCGCATCTCGAGCCCGGCGGGCGGGTACGTGCTGTGGGTCGAGCTGCCTGCGCAGGTCGATGCGATGCGGCTGTACCAGCTCGCGCTGGAGCAGGGGATCACGATCGGGCCCGGCTACATGTTCTCGATCACGGACAGCTACCGGAACTTCATCCGGCTGAACTACAGCAGCCCGTGGTCGCCGGAGATCGAGCAGGCCGTGATCGCGGTCGGGAAGCTGGCCGCGGCGTGCATGCGGTGAGCGGGCGCGAGAGGTGTCTTGCGTATCGACGACGAAGCCGGCCTCGTGCCGGCTTTGTCGTTTCGGCGGCATGCGGCGGTTGACGCGCCGAAGACGTCCCTCGCGGAGTCCATCGACATCACCATCGCCGCTCGTCGTCGCGGGTCGGGCGCTCGCAATCGAGCGCCGCCATGACTGGCCTGACCGAGGTTAACCGCCCGTCACCGGCGGGAAAAACGCCACCTCGCTGTCCTCCCGCACGACGAATTCCCCCGTCACCATCTCGAGATTGACGGCCGCGCGCACGGGCCGGTCCATCCGCAGCGCTTCGGCACTGCGCGGGTCGCGTGCGGCCAGCGTGCGGCGCAGCGCGTCGACGGTGAGTTCGCGGGCATCGATCTCGACGATTTCCGCGTCGAGATCGAGTTGCTCGCGGATGCTTGCAAAGTATTTGATTGTCAGTTTCATCGCGATGTCTTAAGAGGAATCACCCGGCGGAATCGGAACACGCGCAGCGCACACGCTCAGCCCCAGCGCCGCATTGCCTGGTCGTCGTGCGCCTTCGCCTCGACCCAGCCGGATACGCCGTCGTGGCGGATCTCCTTCTTCCAGAACGGGGCGTGGGTCTTCAGGAAGTCCATCAGGAATTCGCACGCATCGAACGCGGACCCGCGATGCGCGGCGGCCACCACGACCAGCACGACCGCCTGGCCGAGCGGAATGCGCCCGACGCGATGCACGATCTTGATCGCTTCGAGCTGCCAGCGCGCGCTGGCTTCCTCGATGATGCTCCACAGGGCCTGTTCGGTCATCGTCGGATAGTGCTCGACCTCAAGCGCGACGACATCGTCGACGTCGCCTTCGTTGCGCACGACACCGAGAAAGTTCACGACCGCGCCGACATTCGGATTGCGCGCGATCGGCGCGAGCTCGGCGCCTGCGTCGATCGGCGCGTACTGCACGCGCACTTCGAAGCCGGCGGCAATCGATGGCGGCGTTTCAGTGTGCGGCTCGGTCGCGTTGTCGGGAGCGGCGCTGCCGGCGTGCAACGGATCGTCCGGCAGCCCGGCACGGGATTCGGTGAAGGTCGTCATGACGGTTCTCCTGTAGGCGGTGCGTCCTGGGTCGCGCGGCGGCCTCTCAGCCGCCGACCAGCGACATGCGCACGGTCGGATAGGTCTTGCCCGGTGCGCGGGCCGGCCGTGCGGCCCGGCGCTCGGAATAGCGGTCGTCGCGGTGCGTCCAGCGCGCGCGCACGGCGGCGGCGAGGTCGTCGGTCGACGCTGCGTCGTCGAGCCACGGCCGCAGGTCGGTGCCTTGCGTCGCGAACAGGCACGTATAAAGCTGTCCGTCGGCCGACACGCGAGCGCGCGAGCAGGTGCCGCAAAACGGATGGGACACGCTCGCGATGAAGCCGACCTCGCCCGCGCCGTCGATGTGCGCGCAACGGATCGCGGTCGCGTCGTGCGCCGGTTCGCCGACGAGCACGAGCGGATAGTGTTCGTCGATCAGTTCGCGCATCCGCGCGGCCGGCACGACCTTGTCGCCGGACCAGAAGCTCGCGCCGCCGACGTCCATGTATTCGATGAAGCGCACGGCCACGCCGGTATGCCGGAAGTGGCGCACGAGCGGCAGGATCTGGTCGTCGTTCGCGCCGCGCTCGATCACCGCGTTGACCTTGACCGGCGCGAGCCCGGCCGCCTGCGCGGCCTCGATGCCGGCCAGCACGCGCGACACGGGCATGTCGGTGTCGCTCATCCGGCGGAACACCACGTCGTCGAGCGCATCGAGGCTGACGGTCACGCGCGACAGGCCCGCGTCGCGCAGCGTGCGCGCCTTCGCGGCCAGCAGCGAGCCGTTGGTCGTCAGCGCGATTTCGACGGGCTTGCCGTCGACGGTCGTCAGCGCGGCGAGGCGTTCGATCAGCGCTTCGAGGTTGCGGCGCAGCAGCGGCTCGCCGCCCGTGATGCGGATCTTTTCGACGCCGAGCGACGTGAACGCGCGGGCGATCTTTTCCAGCTGCGAGAACGACAACCGCTCGGACGACGGCATGAATGC
Organism: Burkholderia puraquae; assembly: GCF_002099195.1. Lineage (GTDB taxonomy): Bacteria > Pseudomonadota > Gammaproteobacteria > Burkholderiales > Burkholderiaceae > Burkholderia > Burkholderia puraquae. The sequence goes on from NZ_NBYX01000039.1 coordinate 3,292, forward strand.
ATAGTCGGCGCCGAAGCTTTCGCGCGGCATGCAGTAGCCGCAGCGGAAATTGCATTGATCGATCACGGACAGGCGCAGGTCGCGCAGCGGGCGGCCGAGCGTGTCGGACGTGCGGGGGAAAGCGCCGGGCGATGTGCCGCCGGAAGGTGCGGCAGCGGCCGGCGCGGCGGAAACGATGGCATTCACGATCGGTTCGTCTGCCTGCAAGAAGTAAGCGGTGGGGCGTCGCCGGTCGGCCGTGCACGTGCGGATGTGGCGGCGCACGGGGCATGACGAGCCTCTTCGTGAGGATAGTCCGCCGGGTTTTTCCGGCAGGGACACAATCGCGCCCGAATTGCAGGAATACAGTTCGCCGTAAGGCCTGCGTGGCCTGCTCGGAGAATGGCGCGGATCGGGCGGGTATTCGGCGTTGCGCTCATGCGAGCCAGTGCGCGAATTCGTAATACGGTACCGCGTCGCCGCGTGCGATGCGCCGCCCGGCCGGCAGCCGGGCAAGCCCGCTCGCCAGCACGAGCGATTGCAGCGTACCGGCGCCTTGCTGGCGCAGCGTATCGAGTACGGGCGCGCCGTCGAGGCCGACGGTGCAGTGCACGCGCACGAAGCGCTCGCGCTGCGCATCCGGTTCGAAGTCGACGTCGATCGGCAGCGACGGCACGATCGGCAGGCGGGCGTCGCGCCCCTGCAGGCGGCGGATCAGCGGCGCGACGAACAGCGCGAACGCCGTCATCGCCGCGCCTGGATTGCCGGGCAGCAGCACCACCGGCCGCGTGTCGAGCCGTGCGAATGCAACCGGCTTGCCGGGCTTCATGCGCACGCCGGCGACGATGAACGATGCGCCGAGCGCGTCCAGCGCGGGGCGCAGCAGATCCTTGTCGCCGACCGACGCGCCGCCGACGCAGATCACCAGGTCGCAGCCCGCATGCAGATCGCGCAGCGCCCGATCGACGGCGGGCGAGGTGTCGGCCGCATGCGGGCTCATCGCGACTTCGGCGCCGGTTCCCGTGACCAGCGCGGCGAGCATCGGCGCATTGCTGTTGTAAATCTGTTGCGGTGCACGCGGCTGGCCGCACGCGACGAGCTCGTCGCCGGTCGTCAGGATGCCGACGCGCAGCGCCGGACGCACGTCGACACGCGCGAACCCTTGTGCGGCGGCCACGCCGACATGCATCGCGCCCATGCGCACGCCGGCCGGCACGAGCAGGTCGCCGGCGCGCACTTCCTCGCCGCGGCGGCGGATGTGTGAACCGCTGCGCTGCGGCGTGTCGAACGCGGCCCGGCCGTCCTGCTCGTGCGCGTGCTCCTGCATCACGATGGTGTCCGCGCCGGGCGGAATCACGCTGCCGGTGAAGATGCGCGCGGCCGTGCGCGGGGCCAGCGGTGCCGGCGTGTCGCCCGCATAGCAGCGCTGCGCGACGTGCAGCGGCTCGCCCAGTGCGAGATCGGCGTGACGCACGGCGTAGCCGTCCATCGCGCTCTGGTCGGCCGGCGGCTGGTCGAGCACGGCGGTGAGCGGTGTGGCCAGCACGTGGCCGGCGGCTTCCGCGACCGGGATGGAGGTGGCGGCCTCAAGCGGCGCGAACGCGCTGGCGAAATGCTGCTGCGCGGTATCGAAATCGGTCAGGGGTTTCATCAGGGGAGAGCCGGATGGGCTGGCGCAAGCGCCGGTTGAGCGGGTTGATCGGGGTGAGCGGCGTCGGGCGACACGTACTCGACGAAGCCGTCGTTGCGGCAGAAGCCGAGCAGCCGCACGCCGGCTTCGCGGGCAACGTCGATGGCGAGCGACGTCGGCGCCGAGATCGTCGCGATCATCGGGATGCCGACCCGCGCGGCCTTGCGCACCAGTTCGTAGCTTGCGCGGCTCGACAGGAACACGAAGCCTTCGTGCAGGTTCGCGCGGCGCCGCGCGAGCCGGCCGATCAGCTTGTCGAGTGCGTTGTGGCGGCCGACGTCCTCGAACACGTCGAGCACGGCGCCGTCGCGGCCGCACCACGCGGCCGCATGGATGCCGCCCGTCTCGCGCATCAGCGTCTGGTGGGCCGGCAATGCGTGCGCGGCGCGTGCGATCGCGTCGGCGCCGATACCGGCGGCCGTGCCGGCGGCGGCGATGCGCGGCGGGTGCAGGTCGAGCTGCGCGATGCTTTCGATCCCGCATACGCCGCAGCCCGTGCGGCCGGCCAGCGCGCGCCGGTGTGCCTTCAGCGCCATGAACGCCTGCTGCGACACGGTAAGCCGCACTTCGGCGCTGCCGGGCCGGTATTCGCTTTCGATATCGAAGACGTCCGACGCGCGCTCGACGATGCCTTCGCTGAGCGCGAAGCCGAGGGCGAACACGTCGAGGTCGATCGGGGTGGCCATCATGACCGTGTGCGCAATACCGTTGAACACGAGTGCAACCGGCGTTTCGTCGACGACGCGGTCGACGGTGTCGCGCGCGTCGCCGGCGCGGTGGCGTGTCACATGGCACGCGGTGCTGCCGGTCGGGTCGTCGCGGCGGATGCAGGACTCCATGCGGTGTTCTCCAGGCGGATCGGCCGGCGGGCCGGCCGGGTCGGGCGGGTACGCCGGACCAGGGGAATCGATGCTGCCGGGCGGGCGCGGCCGAGGGGGCGCGCCGTGGCCTCGGGCAGGCGTTTCATGGGATGTTAAGGGGGATGACAGGCGCACCGGATACACAGCGCTGCAATGCAGAAAGCAGTACAGCTGACCACCCCGAAGGCACGAAATGGGGTTTCCGTACACACATCTTCGGCAGCGGAAGCAGCACAGTTTCAACGCACGTTCGAACGATTGCGAGTATCGTTGCAAACGCGATATCGTCATTCACGCTTCGATGCCATGCGATTGACTGCTTGTGTTCGCATGTGTTGTCGCCAAGCCGTCGCGCGATTTCCTGCTTCGGGCGTACGTCCTCACAACCACGAGCAAATTACGGTCATGGAAATCTTCGATGCGTTCCATCTCGCCCGATTGCAATTCGCGTTCACGGTGTCGTTCCACATCGTGTTTCCCGCGATCAGCATCGGCATGGCGAGCTTCCTGGCGGTGCTGGAATGGCGCTACCTCGTCACCGGCGACGCCGCCTACAAATCCATGTTCCAGTTCTGGTCGAAGATCTTCGCGATCGGCTTCGGGATGGGCGTGGTCTCCGGCGTCGTGATGGCGTACGAGTTCGGCACGAACTGGGCCGGCTTTTCGCGCGTCGCGGGCAACATCACGGGGCCGCTGCTCACGTATGAAGTGCTGACGGCGTTCTTCCTCGAAGCCGGCTTCCTCGGCGTGATGCTGTTCGGCTGGCAGCGCGTGAGCCCGCGCGCACACTTCTTCGCGACGCTGATGGTCGCGGTCGGCACGCTGATCTCGACGTTCTGGATCCTCGCGTCGAACAGCTTCATGCAGACGCCGCAGGGCTACAAGATCGAGAACGGCCTCGTCGTGCCGGTCGACTGGTTCAAGATCGTCTTCAACCCGTCGTTCCCGTACCGTCTCGTGCACATGACGATCGCGGCGTTCATCGTCGCGGGCTTCATCGTCGCCGCGTGCGGCGCGTGGCACCTGCTGAAGGGGCGCCGCGACGAGCCGGTGAAGCGCAGCTTCTCGATGGCGCTGTGGATGCTGCTGGTGCTCGCGCCGATCCAGATCGTCGTCGGCGACGCGCACGGGCTGAACACCCGCGAATACCAGCCGGCGAAGATCGCGGCGATCGAGGGGCTGTGGGAAACCGAGAAGGGCGGCACCGCGCTGAACCTCGTCGGCTTGCCCGACATGCAGGCGGAAACCACGCGCTATGCGATCCAGGTGCCGCACCTCGGCAGCCTGATCCTCACGCACAGCTGGGACGGCGAGATTCGCGGGCTGAAGGAATTCCCGCCGCAGGACCGTCCGTATTCACCGATCATCTTCTGGACGTTCCGGATCATGGCGGGCCTCGGGATGCTGATGCTGCTCACCGCGCTGCTCGGGCTGCTGCTGAGAAAGGGCGGGCGCCTGTATGAAACGCGCTGGTTCCAGTGGTTCGTGGTGGCGATGGGGCCGTCGGGCATCGTCGCGCTGCTGGCCGGCTGGATCACGACCGAGGTCGGGCGGCAGCCATGGACCGTGTACGGCGTGCTGCGCACCATCGATTCGGTTGCGCCGCTCAGCGCGCAGCAGGTCGGCGTGTCGCTGCTGATCTTCGTGGTCGTGTATTTCCTGGTGTTCGGAACGGGTATCTACTACATGATGAAACTGATGAAGCGCGGGCCGGCTGCCCAGGCCGGGTACATCGAGCTGCACCGGCATCCGGGGCTGCGCAAGAGCGCGCTGTCCACGCCGCTGAACGTCACCGAAGCGGAGTAAGCCATGCAAATCGATCTTCCTGTCGTGTGGGCCGCGATCATCGGCCTCGGCGTATTCATCTACGTGATGCTGGACGGCTTCGATCTCGGCATCGGCCTGCTGTTTCCGTTCTTCGATGCGAAGGCCGAGCGCCAGGTGATGCTGGACACCGTCGCGCCGGTGTGGGACGGCAACGAGACCTTCCTGGTGCTCGGCGGCGCGGGGCTCTACGGCGCGTTCCCGGTCGTGTATTCGACGCTGCTGCCGGCGAACTACCTGCCGCTGGTGCTGATGCTGGTCGGGCTGATCTTCCGCGGCGCGGCGTTCGAGCTGCGCGCGAAAGCCACCCGCACGCAACACATGTGGGATCTCGCGTTCATCGGCGGCTCGGCACTCGCCGCGCTCTGCCAGGGGATCGTGCTCGGTTCGCTGCTGCAAGGCATCAAGATCGAGCACAACCAGTTCGCGGGCGGGCCGTTCGACTGGCTGTCGCCGTTCAGCCTGCTGTGCGGGATCGGCGTGCTCGTCACGTATGCGACGCTCGGCTGCGGCTGGCTGATCCTGAAGGTCGACGGCGAACTGCAGCGCAAGATGCGGCTCCTGATGAAGCCGCTCGCGGGCGTGCTGCTCGCCGTGATGGGCGTGGTGAGCCTGTGGACCGTGATCGGGCTGCCGGCCGTCGCGCACCGCTGGTTCGGCAGCGGCAACCTCGGCTGGTTCCTGCCGGTGCCGGTCCTCGTCGTCGCGTGCGTGTGGGGCATCTTCCACACGGTGAAGCGCGAGCACGAGGCCACGCCGTTCCTGCTCACGCTCGCGCTCGTGTTCCTCGGCTACACGGGGCTCGTGATCAGCATCTGGCCGAACATCGTACCGCCGTCGCTGACGATCTGGGACGCGTCGTCGAGCCCGTCGAGCCAGAAGTTCGCGCTCGTCGGCACCGTGATCGTGCTGCCGATCATCCTCGTGTACAACGCGATGCAGTACCGCGTGTTCCGCGGCAAGGTACGCGAGGGCGACATCGGCTATCACTGAACGCCGCCCGATGTGACGGGTGCAACGGGGGCAGTGGGCGCGGGCGTATCGTCACGCGCAACGCGGCGCCCGGCCCGGCAGTCACCCGACAGCGGCCCGCCACGCGCGGGCCGTTGCGCATCGGGCGCCGGCGTGCCGTTTCGTGCATTTCCCTGGCAGTCGAGAAAACACCATGATCGTCCGACCACAACAAAACTGGCTCAGGATGCTGTTCGTCTGGAACGGCTCCGTGCTGCAATCGATCATTCCGCAGCTCGTGTTCATGGCGATCGTCAGCACGCTGGCGGTCTTCACGAACGGGCGCATCTTCGGCGAGAAGATTCCGCTCAACACTGCGCCGTTCACGCTGTTCGGGCTCGCGCTGGCGATCTTCCTCGGGTTTCGCAACAACGCGAGCTTCGAGCGCTTCAAGGAGGCTCGGCATCTGTGGGGCAACCTGCTGATCGCGGCGCGCGCCGTGACGTCGCAACTGCATCGCTACCTGCCCGACGGCGTGAGCGACGCCGAGCGCAACCGGCTCGCCGATCTGCTGATCGCGCTCGCGTATGCGCTGAAACACGAGCTGCGCCATACCGATCCGACCGCGGACCTGCAGCGCATTCTCGGGGCGGAGCGCACGGCCGCGCTCGGCGGCAAATGCTACAAGCCGGTCGCGATCCTCGACGAACTGCGCGGCGGCATCGTCCGTGCGCTGGGACGCGTGCCCGGCAGCGACGCGACCTGCTGGATGTTCGAGACGCAACTCGATGAACTCGGCAAGTCGATCGGCGGTTGCGAGCGCATCCTGTCGACACCGATCCCGTTCTCGTACAGCGTGCTGCTGCATCGCACCGTGTACGCCTATTGCGTGCTGCTGCCGTTCGGCCTCGTCGATTCGACGGAGTTCTTCACGCCGCTGATCTGCGTGTTCATCTCGTACACGCTGATCGCGCTCGAAGCGATCGCGAGCGAAGTGGCCGAACCGTTCGGCCTCGCGCCGAACGCGCTCGCGCTCGATGCGATCACGCGCACGATCGAGCGGTCCGTGCTGGAACTGGGCGACCGCCCGATGCCGGAGGAATTCGTGCCCGCGTCGACGTACCAGATCACGTAGGCAGGGGCGCGAAAGCGCGGAAGTCGCGAGTCGCGTCGGGCGCTAGAATGGCGCTTGCCTGTTCTTCGGACCTGACGCGATGACCCTCGTCGACACCTATCTCGCCGGCTTGCGCGCCGCGCTGCCCGACACCGACAACGCGGCGCTTGCCGCGGCGGCGGGCGCGACGCCCGCGCAGCTCGACGCGCTGCGCACCGCGTATCCGCAGTGCCCGGCCAGCCTGCTCGAACTGCTCGGCAAGCTCGACGGCACCTACTGGCGCGACTATGGCGGCACGACCGTCAACGTGCTGGTGCTGGGCTCCGACGTCTACGAATACCCGTATTACCTGCTGTCAGCCGAGCAGATGCTCGAGGAAGGGGCGAAGTACCGCGACAGCATCGCGGAGATCTACGGCGACGACGCGAACGACGACGGCGAACTCGTCGATCCGCGCATCGACATCGCGCTGCCGATGAGCCGGCGGCTGTGCTTCTCGCATTGCATGAACAACGGCGGCACGTCGCAGCTCTACATCGATTTCGAGCCGGCGCCGGGCGGCAAGGCCGGGCAGGTGGTGCGGTTCCTGCACGATCCCGACAGCTACGCGGTGATCGCCGACGACTTCGACGGCTACCTGCGCAAGCTGATGGACGACGATTATGCGTTTGTCATCGATTTCGACGAAGCATAGCGGCGGCGCGCTGGCGGCCGCTTCAGGAGAGATTGGAATGCGAATCTACGTGACGAGTATCTTTGTCGACGACCAGGACAACGCGTTGACGTTCTATACCGACAAGCTCGGGTTCAAGCTGAAGAACAACGTGCCGGTGGGCGGATTCCGCTGGCTGACCGTGGTGTCGAAGGACGATCCGGACGGCACCGAGCTGCTGCTCGAGCCGAGCAACCATCGCGCGGTCGGGCCTTACAAGCAGGCGCTGTACGAGGACGGCATTCCGGCGGCATCGTTTCAGGTCGACGATCTCGATGCGGAGTTCGCGCGGCTCAAGGATCTCGATGTCCACTTCACGCTGGAGCCGATGGACGCGGGGCCGGTGCGCGTCGCAGTCGTCGACGATACGTGCGGGAACCTCATTCAACTCATGCAGATGAAGTGACGTCACGCGCCGCGCGGGGCGCTCGCTCAGCGCACCGCGACCGGCGGCGCAGGGTGCATCCAGCTGCGCTGCTGCGTGCGGCGCCGGATGCGCCACCCGTATCGCCCACGAGCGGCAGGGTGATTTCGATGCAAATTGCCGTGCTCATATAGACTCGTGTGCCCTACAACGGAGTAGATGCGATGCAACTGCTTGATCACGTGTCAATCAGCGTGCCGGATATCGACCGGGCGCGTCCGTTTTACGATGCCGTCATGGCCGCGCTGGGCGCAGCCAAGGTCTATGACCGGTCGAACGCGCTCGGCTATGGCGAACGTTGCAACGCGAACGACACCGCGTCGACGTTTCTGGCGGTCTATCTGGATCCCGCTGAAGTCGGCGTGAGCAAGCGGCACTGGTGCTTCAAGGCGGCGAGCCGCGAGCAGGTGGATGCATTTTTCGAGGCCGGCCTGTCGACGGGCGGGCAGTCCGACGGTGAACCCGGCTTGAGGCCGCATTACCACGGCGACTACTACGGGGCGTTTCTCGTCGACCCGGCCGGCAATCGGGTCGAGGCAGTGTGCCACGCGTCCGTGCCGGCGCACGCATCGTGATGAAGTTGCGGTTGCATCGACGCGTGCTTGTGCACTAACCCCACCGTTTGCCGCATGCGACGCAGTGACGCCGTGCGCCGGTACGATACCGGCCGGCGCGCGGAGCGCGTTCGCACGCGCTCCGCCTGCGCCGCTCATTCGAAGTAGTTCAACCCCATCGCGCCCTTCACCTCTGCGAGCGTCGCCCCCGCCACGTCCCGCGCATGCAGCGTGCCGCGCTTCAGGATCGCCATCACTTCGGCCTTGTCGGCCTCGAATTCGCGGCGGCGCGCGCGGATCGGCTCGATCAGCGCCTGCAGCCGCTCGTTCAGCACGCGCTTGACGACGCTGTCGCCGAGCCCGCCGCGGCGGTAGTGCGCTTTCAGCTCGTCGACCTTCTGCACGTCGGGCTCGAACGCATCGAGGAACGTGAACACGACGTTGCCTTCGACCTGGCCGGGATCGCTCACGCGCAGGTGGTTCGGATCCGTATACATGTCCTTCACCGCCTGCGTGATCTCGTCCGGCGTCGAGCCGAGCGTGATCGCGTTGCCGAGCGACTTGCTCATCTTCGCCTTGCCGTCGATCCCCGGCAGCCGCGTGACCGCCGACAGCACGGCCTCGCATTCGACCAGCACGGGCTGCTCGACGGTCGCGTTGAAGCGGCGCACGAGTTCGTTGGTCTGCTCGATCATCGGCAACTGGTCGTCGCCGACCGGCACGTGCGTCGCCTTGAACGCGGTGATGTCGGCCGCCTGGCTCACCGGGTAGGTCAGGAAGCCGGCCGGGATGTCGCGCTCGAAACCGCGCAGGCGGATCTCTTCCTTGATGGTCGGATTGCGTTCGAGGCGCGCGACCGTGACGAGGTTCAGCAGGTATTGCGACAGCTCGGCGAGCTCGGGCACCTGCGACTGCACGACGATCGTCGAGATCGCCGGATCGATGCCGACGGCGAGATAGTCGAGCGCGACCTCGATCACGTTCTCGGTGACGCGCTGGCGGCGGCCCATGTTGTCGGTCAGCGCCTGCGTGTCGGCGAGCAGCAGGAATTGCTTCGCTTCGTGCTGCATTTGCACGCGCGCGCGCAGCGAGCCGATGTAGTGGCCGAGATGCAGCGGGCCGGTCGTGCGGTCGCCGGTGAGGATGGTCGGTCGGGTCGGGTGGGCCATGTTGGTCGTTGCTCCGGGTTATCGAAGCTGCCAGCCATGAGGTGTGCGCAGAAACGCAAATGCCGCCATGGCTGGCGGCATCACGTTTGGGACATGCAAAAGGAAACGGGCCGCCTGGGTCAGGCGCGCCACCAGCAATGCACGTTCGGCGAGGCAGGTTTGGTTTCCATCGCGCAAGTATAGCGCAGCGCGGGATGGACGTGCCGCGTCAGCGTATGACCGATTCCATCGCGAGGTAGGCGGTTTCGGCCGATGGCCACAGCAGGTACAGCAGGCCGGCCATCAGCAGCAGCGCGCCGGCACGCACCAGCGGCGTGCGGTCTTTCTCGCGCGAGGGGCGGGTGGGCGGCTTCGAGTTCTTCATGCTTGCTGGCGCACGAGGCGCCACTCCAACGGTTGCTGCAACGGGTCGGGTAGCGCGACGCCGGGGTGTTGCGGGTTTTACGGGGACTGGGGTGCGGTGGGGGCACCGCGTCGCATAGGCGGGACGGCAGCACGGGCCGGCCGTGCGACCTTAAAAAAGGGACAGTTGAATGCCCTTGGGCTGCCGTCTATGCCAAGGCGACGCGCATCCTACCAGTTCGACGGCGGGAGCACAGTCAAGAATTGTCGGGGTGGGGCGCAGGGAGGACGTCGAATGGCCGTGGCGCTACCCGCTTGGGAGATCGTCGACCCGATGCAGCGGGACAATCTTTCTGATCCTCCGCGAGCTTTCACCCGCACGCGCGACAGCGAGATAGAGCGGCAGCCGGCGATCGTAAGGTATCCGTCGGCCGATTGCATGAATAAACCCCGTGACGCACCTGTGATTACCCGGCGCCGGGTTTTTACGATCGTGTCGTAAATTACCGTGATTATTTCCGAAAATTGAACGGGCCGGGTTCCGCGTCCGCTTTCGGATTTTTTTGATAATTCAGCCTGCCTTGCCCTTGCGAAAATTAATCCCATCTGCTTTATTTACTCATACCAAATCAGGATAAAACGCTATCGGGGTATCACGGCTACTTTGCCAGGCATTCGTGCCTGCCGAATCGGCATCGATTCACCACGGCATCCCTGCGATCTGAAGGCGCGCCCTTTTTCAGAGGGCTTGCTACGTCTGTTGCGCGTGTCCACGCCACTCATGGAGGCGATCAGGTGACCCGCGGGCCTGCCTATGGCCCGCTGATTAACGCTTTAAAAATGCCACGCGATATTTTAATAAAAATCCGATTGAACGCGAGTTTGACGGTTTCATGAATTGCCTGCTTACGTTCAAAACCTGGCGGCCATACCGTAACGCTACCCACGAAGGAGACTGGACACATCATGAATAACGCAAATGGAGTCAGAGTTCGTCCGTCGATCGAATCGTTGCAAGTCGAATATCGGAAAGGTAACAAAAAACCGCTGGAAGACGTGATGCGCGCGTGGAAAGGCATCAAGGAATTGCCGCCGGACGATCCGAACTCGTTCTTCATGATCGGCGGCTTCCACGGCGAACCGTTCCGCGGCGCCGGCTGGGGATCGGCGTCCTACTGGGGCGGCTACTGCAACCACGGCAACGTGCTGTTCCCCACCTGGCACCGTGCTTACCTGCTGCGGCTGGAACAGGCGCTGCAGAGCATCCCCGGGTGCGAGCAGGTGATGCTGCCGTTCTGGGACGAGACCAGCGAAGAGTCGCTGACGAACGGCATTCCGTGGGCACTGACCGACCCGGATTTCGAGCTCGACGGAGAAAAGATTCCCAACCCGCTGGCCTCCTTCTCGTTCAACCGGGCGATCACCGACAACATCAACGGCGACGATCCGAACTACAGCAAGCCGCTGCCCTACGTCACGGTTCGCTACCCGCTATCGGGGCTCGTGGGCACCGAGAAGGACCGGGAGGCCACCAAAAAGCACAACGACAAGTTCCCCGACCCCACGGAGAACGTCATGTTGCTGAACCGGAACATCGTGGACTGGCTCACGTCGTACATCGTCGTGAACGGCGACGTGGTGCAGACCAACGTGAAGCGCAAGTTCGAGCAGTGCCTGGACGCGCCGAACTACACGGTGTTTTCCAATACGACATCCGCGGCGCAGTGGAACGACAATCTTCCGGACGGCGCGATTCCCGTCGTCCCGCTCGAGTCGCCGCACAACGACATTCACCTTGCCGTCGGCGGGTTCGACGTGCCGCACGGCCCGAACGCGGGTGATTTCTCGCCGATTCCGGGCGCCAACGGCGACATGGGCGAAAACGACACGGCGGGCCTCGACCCGATCTTCTATTTCCACCACTGCTTCATCGATCGCGTGTTCTGGCTGTGGCAGAAGCGGCATGGCTTCACGCAGCACCTCGACGTCGCCGCCGGGTATCCGGGCACCAACTCCGTCGATTCGCAGGGGCCGACGCCGGGCACCGTGCCGAACTCGTGGCTCACGCTCGAATCGCCGCTCGATCCGTTCAAGAAGAGCGAGAACGGCAAGGAGCGCGCCTATACGTCGCTCGACTGCATCAACATCGAGGAGCAGCTCGGCTACACGTACGGCCCCGGTTCGCTGGAAAACCTGCCGACACTCTCGCTGGCAGCGTCAACGGTGCCGGCCGGCAACAGCAGCAAGGTCGTGCGCGTCTCCGGGCTGAATCGCGCGCCGATTGCCGGGTCGTTCCTCGTGTCCGCATACGTCAACGTGGACGGCGAGCGGCACCTGTTCGGCACGGCGTCCGTGCTGAGCCGCTGGAGCGTGCAGTCCTGCGCGAACTGCCAGACGCACCTCGAAGTGAAGGCGTTCTTTCCGCTGAACCAGTTCGCGGAAAGCGCGGTGCAGGATGCGCAGTACGAGGTCGAGATCCATACGCGTGAAGGCGTGCGCCTGCAGACGCAACCCGCTTCACCCCCCGCATCTCAAGCCGTCGCCGGCGCGGTTCCGCAAGCCGCACCGAAACTGTTCCGGCTCGAGGTCCGGTAACCACGGCGCGTGACGACCCGGCGCCATTGCCTGGCGCCGGTTCGGTTCGGCACTTCGACAACGTGGACCTGAAGAGGAGACGCGGGCATGAGCTACGCACCCGAAACCGGCAGCCTGGTGGGCCTGTGGACCTATCGCAGTTTCCTGAACGATCCCGACCCGGCCACCGCATTCAATGATCTTGAATTCGGCCTCGGCACGATCGAGATCGCGCAGGCGCCGGCGGGCATTTTCAAGGGGCGCATTTTTGGCCCGGGGTGGGAGCTGCAACTCAACGGCTGGATCAGCTACGGGAATCCCGGCACCGTGCGATTCCAGGGGCGCGGCGTGGTCAGCGGCGAGGAATGGGTATACGACTATGTCGGGTACGTGAGCGCGCCCTGGCCCAATGGCATCGATCAGCGTCCGGCGCTGACCGGTTCGATCGTCCGGACGGTTCCGCATGCGAGCGGCAGCGGCGGCGTTGCGCCGGCCGGCGTGGTGTGCTCGTGGTATGCGGTCATGAGAGATCCCGCCTGAGCGGCCATGACTCCCCCGACTGCACCGCCGGCCGACACGGCCAGGCGTCCGGCGAGGGTGACGGACGCGATGCGCGCAGGCGCCGGGATCGGGCCTGCGCGTACTGCCGTGCTTTCGATATCCGGGCGCGTGCGCGGCGGGATGGCGTTCGCGTTCTTCGGTTTCCTGACCTGCGACTTGCCGACCAGGCTGCATGGCGCCCCTTCCAGCTGGACATGGAATGGCATCGGTGCGCTTGCCTGCGGCATCGCCGGCTATGCGACGAGAAGCGGGGCGCCCGGCAGGTGTGCGCGTCGGTCGATGCTCGGGTGCATGGCCGCCATTTGCGCGGGATTGACGCTCGATGCAATGCGCTCCCCGCTCGATGCCATTCTCAACATCTGCGGTGGAACGCTCGATGCCGGCGCCATGTGGAATACGCTCGTGCTCCACCTCCAATGGTTTCCGATGTCGATGCTGGCCATGCTGGCGCTGTTGATCCTGCGCGAGGCTGACCGCAAGGACCCGCATCGACGCAGCACGGCACGCGTGCCTGTTCGGGCTCCGGTTCGGGTCGCGCTCGAATTTGCGGCGATGTTGGTCGTCATGGCGCTCGGCATGACCGCGATCAAGGCATTGGCGTTCAGCCTGGGGCTGCGTTGGGACACGAGCGGCGTCGCTTTTGCGATGCTCGTCAGCATGCTGGCGTTCTACGCACTGAGCGATCGGGCTGCGCTCGCAGAGGTGTCGTTGAAAGACCGCTTACGAAATAAAAACCGCCAGATTACTTAGGATGACATAAATCGAAGACGTGCGGCCGGATCGCCTCCAGACGATCCGCACGGCCGGCGAGGCGCGCACCGATTCCGGACGAGTTCGCGCACCTGCGCAGCCATATCGACCTGTCGAAGCCGGTGTTTACGGCCCGCGTTTCCGTAACGTGAGCTCGCCGGCGTCGGCACGACGCACGGCGCGGATCGTGCGTGCCGTGCCAGCGGGCGGGGCTCGCCATCCGGGCAGCGGGGAAGGCGGGCGCCCGCCGTGGTCGCCGGCCGGCGCCGCCAGTCCCCCCACGCCCAGCTTTTTGCTCATCAACAACGACAAAAATCATCATTTCGCCTCCGGCGGTGTCTCAGCAGAATGTCTCCATTCCAGCTCACGCGACGGCACGCGCGTCGCACTGAGCCGCACTTCAGAAGGAGACAGCCGTGGCAGTCGAAACAACCTCAATCGATACGCTCGTCGTCGGCGCCGGTCAGGCCGGTGTGGCCATGAGCGAGCACCTGGGCAAGCTGGGCGTACCGCATCTCGTGCTGGAGCGCAGCCGCATCGCCGAACGCTGGCGCACGGGGCGCTGGGATTCGCTGGTCGCGAACGGCCCCGCGTGGCACGACCGCTTTCCCGGGCTCGAATTCGACGGCCTCGATCCTGACGCGTTCGCATCGAAAGACCAGGTCGCGGACTACTTCGAAGCGTATGCGCGCAAGTTCAACGCGCCGATCCGCACCGGCGTCGAGGTGAAGCAGGTTGTGCGCAATACGGGCAAGCCCGGTTTCGTCGTCGAGACCTCCGACGGCACGATCGAGGCGAACCGCGTGGTCGTGGCGACGGGGCCGTTCCAGCGCCCGGTGATTCCGCCGATCGCGCCGGACGACGCGCGTCTCATGCAAATCCATTCCGCCGACTATCGCAATCCGGGCCAGCTTCCGGACGGCGCGGTGCTGGTGGTCGGCGCGGGTTCGTCGGGCGTGCAGATCGCCGACGAACTGCAGCGCGCGGGCCGGCAGGTCTACCTGTCGGTCGGCCCGCACGATCGCCCGCCGCGTGCGTATCGCGGCCGCGACTTCTGCTGGTGGCTCGGCGTGCTCGGCGAATGGGACAAGGAGGTCGCGACGCCCGGCCGCGAACACGTGACGATCGCGGTGAGCGGCGCGCGCGGCGGCCATACGGTGGATTTCCGCAAGCTTGCGAACCAGGGCGTGACGCTCGTCGGGCTGACGAAGTCGTTCGACGGCGGCGTGGCCGTGTTCGAACGCGATCTCGCGATCAATCTCGCGCGCGGCGACGAGAACTACCTGTCGCTGCTCGACGCGGCCGACGCCTATGCGGCACGCAACGGCCTCGACCTGCCGGAAGAGCCGGAAGCCCGCTACATCCTGCCGAACCCCGACTGCGTCGCGCACCCGATCCTCGCGCTCGACCTCGCCGGCGCGGGCGTCACGTCGATCATCTGGGCGACGGGCTACGCGGTGGACTACGGCTGGCTGAAGGTCGACGCGTTCGCCGGCAACGGCAAGCCGCAGCACCAGCGCGGCGTGTCGAAGGAGCCGGGCATCTATTTTCTCGGGCTGCCGTGGCTGTCGCGGCGCGGCTCCAGCTTCATCTGGGGCGTGTGGCACGACGCGCGGCACATCGCCGATCACATCGCGACGCAGCGCACCTACCTCGATTACCACGACGCATCGCAGCGCCGCTCGACATCGCGCCCGGAGCAGGGCGGCGCCGCGGCGCACGCCGACGCGCAGCCGCTTGCCGACGCGGTGAACTGACCGAACCCGTGCCGCCGGCCGCACCGCGTTCGCGTCCGGTGCGGCGGCGAGACCCCTGACGACCGAAGGATTTCGATGAGCCAACCCACCCATACCCGTATCCGCATGTTCAACACCAAGGATACCTACCCGAACCAGACGCTGGACAACGACCTGTGCCAGGCCGTGCGGGCCGGCAACACCGTCTACGTGCGCGGCCAGGTCGGCACGGATTTCGACGGCAACCTGATCGGCCTCGGCGATCCGCGCGCGCAGGCCGAGCAGGCGATGAAGAATGTCAGGCAGCTGCTGGAGGAAGCCGGCAGCGACCTCACGCACATCGTGAAGACGACGACCTACCTGATCGACCCGCGTTATCGCGAGCCCGTGTACCAGGAAGTCGGCAAGTGGCTGAAGGGCGTGTATCCGATTTCGACGGGGCTCGTCGTGTCCGCGCTCGGCCAGCCGCAGTGGCTGATGGAGATCGACGTGATCGCGGTGATCCCGGACAACTGGCAGCCGAACCGCGCGCAGGAGGCAACATGACTTTCTCCATCGTCGGGCGTTGCCCGGAGACGGGCCAGCTCGGGATCGCGATCAGCTCGTCGAGCATCGCGGTGGGCGCGCGCTGCCCATGGGTGCGCGCGGGCGTCGGCGCCGTCGCGACGCAGAACATCACGCTGCCGGCGCTCGGCCCGCAGATCCTCGACCTGATCGAGCACGAGCTGCTCGCGCCCGCCGCGGCGCTCGACCGCGCGCTCAGCGCGAACGGCTGGAGCCAGTACCGGCAGGTCACGGTGATCGACGGGCAGGGGCAGACGGCATGCTTCACCGGCAAGGAAGCACTGGGCACGCATCACGCGGTGCAGGGCGAGCAATGCGTGGCGGCCGGGAACCTGCTGGCTGCGCCGGCCGTGATCGACGCGATGGCGCGTGCATTCGAACAGGCGCCGGGCCTGCTCGCCGATCGCCTGCTGGCCGCGATGCATGCGGCGATGGCGGCCGGCGGCGAGGCGGGGCCGGTGCATTCGGCCGCGCTGAAGGTGGCCGGCGACGTGACCTGGCCGATCGTCGACCTGCGCGTCGACTGGGCCGATGCCGATCCGATCGGGCAGCTCGATGCGCTGTGGCAGGCTTATCGCCCGCAGATGCAGGACTACCAGACGCGTGCGCTGAACCCGACCGCCGCGCCGAGCTACGGAGTGCCGGGCGATGAATGACACGTCGAGCCGCACGCTGCTCGAACGGCTGATCGGTTTCGCGACGGTCAGCCGGGATTCGAACCTCGAGATGATCGGTTTCATCCGCGACTATCTTGCGGGTTTCGGCGTCGAGAGCGACCTGTTCTACAACGCGGAGCGCACGAAGGCGAGCCTGTACGCGACGATCGGGCCGCGCGATCGCGGCGGCATCGCGCTGTCGGGCCATACCGACGTGGTGCCGGTCGACGGGCAGGCGTGGACGGTCGAGCCGTTCCGGCTGACCGAGCGCGACGGCCGACTGTACGGCCGCGGCACGGCCGACATGAAGGGCTTCATCGCGTCGGTGCTCGCGGCCGTTCCGGCATTCGTCGCGCGGCCGCTGAGCATGCCCGTGCATCTTGCGTTCTCGTACGACGAGGAAGTCGGCTGCGTTGGCGTGCGGCCGATGCTCGACGCACTGGCCGCGCGCGCGCACCGGCCGCGCCTGTGCCTGATCGGCGAGCCGACCGAGCTGAAGCCGGTGCTCGGTCACAAGGGCAAGCTCGCGATGCGCTGCCACGTGAAGGGCGCCGCGTGCCACTCCGCGTATGCACCGTCGGGCGTCAACGCGATCGACTATGCGGCGAAGCTGATCGGCCGGCTCGGCGAGATCGGCGCGGCGCTCGCGCGGCCCGAACGGCACGACGTACGATTCGATCCGCCGTTCTCGACCGTGCAGACCGGGCTGATCAAGGGCGGCCGCGCGCTGAACATCGTGCCGGCCGAATGCGAGTTCGATTTCGAGGTGCGCGCGTTGCCGGATTTCGACGCGCACGACGTGCCGAGGAAGCTGCAGGACTATGCGGAATCCGAACTATTGCCGCAGATGCGCGCGGTGCAGCCCGATACCGACATCCGGTTGCAGCCGCTGGGCGCGTATCCGGGGCTCGCGACCGCGCCGGATAGCGAGGCCGCGCGCCTGCTCGCGATGCTGAGCGGCTCCGATGCATTCGGTACGGTGGCGTTCGGCACCGAGGGCGGGCTGTTCGGGCAGGCCGGCATTCCGACCGTGGTGTGCGGGCCCGGCAGCATGGACCAGGGGCACAAGCCCGACGAGTTCGTCACGCTCGACCAACTGCTTGGATGCGACGCGATGCTGGGCCGGCTGGCCGCGCATCTTTCCGCGGCGGCCTGACACCGCCGCCGACACGTACGCACTGCCTTTCGCGGTGCGTGCGTGTTGCCGTTCCCTATCGTGCCGTCTCCACGACGATCTGCGCGAGCCGCTCGCGGCAGAAGTCGACGAACGACTGCGCCTGCTTCGTCAGTTGCCCGCGCTTCAGCCGTGCGCTCACGAGCCCCGACGGGCTCACCGTTTCGCTGAGGCCGATCGTCACGACGCGCTGGCCGTCGTACGTGTATTCGGAATGGGGGCGCGTGACGAGCAGCGAGAAGCCGAACCCCTGGCCGACCATCCCGCGCACCATCTCGATCGAAGGCGACCCGAACACGATGTTCGGCGTCAGCCCGAGTTCGTGAAAGAGGCTGACGAAATACGTGCGGCTCGGCTGCACGTCGAGCAGGATCATCGGCTCGACGCAGAGGTCGCGCAATGACACGTGCGTCTGGCCCGCGAAGCGGTGGTGCTCCGGCAGCAGCACGTACGGCTGCTGCGGCGGCATCAGCGGCTCGGTCTCGATCGTGCCGTCGAGATCGTGGTCGTACATGAGCGCAAGATCGAACGTGCCGGACGTCAGGCCCTGCACGAGCTCCTGCTGGTCGCCGTCGCGCAGCCGGATGTTGACGCCCGGGTAGCGCTCGCGAAAGCCCGCGATCAGTTGCGGCAGATAGAGCGGCGCGACCGTCTCGAAGCAGCCGATGTCGATCTGCCCGGTGATCACGTCGTTGTCGGCGAGCGCGTTCTGTTCGAATTCGTGCGCGATGCGCAGCAGCTCCTGCGCTTTCCGGTAGAAGCGCGTGCCGCTCGGCGTCAGCGACACGCCCTGCGCGTGATGGCGGATGAACAGCTTCACGCCGAAGCTTTCCTCCAGGCCCTTGATCGCACTGGAGATCGACGGCTGCGCGATGAAGAGCTGGCGCGACGCCTCGGCGACGCTGCCGGATTCCACCGTCGTCACGAAGTACTTCAGTTGCCGCAAAGTGTAGTGAGCCACAAGCACCTCTGATGCACGGCCCCGGCGTGCCGCCGCGGGCGCAATCTGTCCATGGTTGTGCGTAGCACCTTACCTGAAAGACCGCCGGTGCCGGCATTTCCGCTGCAGAGCTTTTTCGTATGTCCCGGAAATATTTTTAGTATTTTCCGGTCCCGATGCGCGTGGCGCACCATCGTCTCCAACCTGGATCACGAAGCATACGAAGCGGCCGCGCCCGCGCCGGCGGGACATGTCATCCGTCCCCGCATGCGCATCGTCCGCTTCGTTCGGCACCGCTGCGCGTGCACGCGGCGCGTCGCCGCTCGCGTATCCGGACCCGATTGCAGGCGCGCCCCCCAACGCGCGCCGGCTGACACGGCAAGCGCGCATCGGCGCGCAGGACAGGAGACATCACCATGACGAACGTGGACCGCAACGCGTCCCCGATGATAGAGAAGCACACGATCGGCTATGTGCCGCCCGCGGAACGCCACGGCAAGGTGCGCGATCTTTTCACGCTCTGGTTCGGCGGCAACATCGCGCCGCTGCCGATCGTGACCGGCGCGCTTGGCGTGCAGATTTTCCACCTGAACCTGATGTGGGGCATCGTCGCGATCGTCGTCGGCCAGGCGGTCGGCGGCGTGCTGATGGCGCTGCATTCGGCGCAGGGGCCGCAGATGGGCATCCCGCAGATGATCCAGAGCCGCGCGCAGTTCGGCTCATGGGGAGCGCTGCTCGTCACCGTGATCGCGGCCGTGATGTACGTCGGCTTCTTCGCGTCGAACATCGTGCTCGCCGGCAAGTCGGTGCACGGCATCGCGGCGTCGGTGCCGGTGCCCGTCGGCATCGTGATCGGCGCGGTGGGCTCGGGGCTGATCGGCATCGTCGGCTACCGGTTCATCCACATCCTGAACCGGATCGGCACGTGGGTGCTCGGCATCGGGATCCTGGTCGGCTTCTGGATGATCCTCACGCACGTGACGACCGACGATTTCCTGACGCGCGGCGGTTTCAACTTCGCGGGATGGCTCGCGACGGTGTCGCTGTCGGCGTTGTGGCAGATCGCGTTCGCGCCGTACGTGTCGGACTACTCGCGCTACCTGCCGGAGAACGTCGGCGTGGCGTCGACGTTCTGGGCGACCTATCTCGGCTGCACGATCGGCTCGACGCTCGCGTTCATCTTCGGTGCGGTCGCGGTGCTCGCGGTGCCGGCCGGCGCGGACGCGATGGATGCGGTCAAGCAGGCGACGGGCCCGCTCGGCCCGCTGATGCTCATGCTGTTCCTGTTGAGCGTGATCAGCCACAACGCGCTGAACCTGTACGGCGCGGTGCTCGCGGTGATCACGTCGGTGCAGACGTTCGCATACAAGTGGATTCCGACCGCGAAGGCGCGTGCGGTGGTGTCGGTCGTGATTTTCGTCGCGTGCTGCTACGCGGCGATCGGCGCATCGACGAACTTCGTCGGCAACCTCGTCGATCTCGTGCTCGCGCTGCTCGTCGTGCTGGTGCCGTGGACGGCGATCAACCTGATCGACTTCTACGTGATCCACAAGGGCAAGTACGACATCCAGTCGATCTTCATGGCCGACGGCGGCGTATACGGCCGCTTCAATCCGCAGGCGCTGCTCGCGTATGCGATCGGCATCCTCGTGCAGATTCCGTTCATGAACACGCCGATGTATGCAGGCCCGATTCCCGCGCATCTCGGCGGCGCGGACCTGTCGTGGCTCGTGGGGCTGGTGCTGACGTCGCCGCTGTACTACTGGCTCGCGACGCGCGACAGCGCGTACCGGCGCCGGCAGACGGGCGCGCACCTGCCGTCGTCGGCGGCGCGGTAAGCGGGTCGTCGTTCGGCGCGATCGAGGAAAGCGGCCGCCGCATCGGTAGCGATGCGGCGGCCGCGAGCGGAGAGGCAGGGGCGGCAGGAGGGAGCGGTGCGCGGCGTGTCGTGTCGCGCCGTGCGCCGCAACCCTGCCTGCCCGCGGGTCAGACCACCGCCGAGCGCGTGACGTGCACCGGCACCGACTTGTACGACGGCGTGCCGCTTTCCTTGTCGATGTAGTCGAGCGGCACGAGCACGTTCGCTTCCGGGTAGTACGCGCCGACCGACCCCGGCGCGATGTCGTACTCGATCGCGGTGATCTTCTCGAGACGCAGCGTGCGGCCCGATGCGGTGATCGTCTGGATGTCGACGAGGTCGCCGTGTTCGAGCCCGTACTTCGCGAGATCGGCCGGGTTCATGAACAGCACGTCGCGCCGCCCGAACACGCCGCGATAGCGGTCGTCGAGCCCGTAGATCGTCGTGTTGTACTGGTCATGGCTGCGCAGCGTGATCAGCCGCAACACCTGCTCGCCGCCGAGCACGTCGGCATCTTCCTTCACCCCCTTGTAGACCGAGAACATCGCCTTGCCGGTCGGCGTCGGCCACACGCGCTCGGTGGGCGGAAGCGGCAGGCGGAAGCCGCCCGGCGTGCGGATGCGCTCGTTGAACGCCTCGAAGCCGGACACCGTGCGATCGATCAGGTCGCGGATGCGGTCGTAGTCGGCGATCAGGTCGAGCCATGCCACCTTGCTTGCCGGCAGCGTTGCATGCGCGATCCCCGCGACGATCGCAGGCTCCGAGCGCAACTGGTCGGACGCGGGCTTGAGCTTGCCGGCCGACGCATGAACCATCGACATCGAATCCTCGACGGTAATCGACTGCCGGCCGGTTGCCTGCATGTCGAGCTCGGTGCGGCCGAGCACCGGCAGGATGAAGGTTTCCTTCGCGACCAGCAGGTGCGAGCGGTTCAGCTTGGTGCCGAGATGCACGCTCAGGTCGAGCTTCGCCATCGCCGGGAACGACTGCTCGGGATCGGGCAGCGCGACTGCGAAGTTGCCGCCGAGGCACAGCAGCGCCTTCGCGCTGCCGTCGATCATCGCCTGCATCGCCTGCACCGCGTCATGGCCGTGATGCGCGGGCGGCGTGAAGCCGCACACGTCCTCGATCTTCTTCAGGAACTCGGCCGACGGCTTCTCGGTGATGCCGACCGTGCGGTTGCCCTGCACGTTCGAGTGGCCGCGCAGCGGGCAGACGCCGGCGCCGGGCTTGCCGATGTTGCCGCGCATCAGCAGCAGGTCGGCGATCAGGCGCACGGTTGCGGTGCCCTTGTTGTGCTGCGTGACGCCCATTCCGTACGTGATGATCGTTGCGTTCGACTTCGCGTACGCGAGCGCGACCTGTTCGAGCTGCGCCTGGCTGAGCCCGCTCGCGCGCTCGATGTCGTCCCACGACGTGGCTTCGAGATCGGCCGAGAATGCATCGAAGCCGTCGGTATGCTGCGCGATGAAGTCGCGATCCAGCACGTCGCCGCGTTCGGCCTCGAGCTGCAGCAGCGCCTTCATGATGCCCTTGAGCGCGGCCGCGTCGCCGCCGGCGTCGACCTGGTAGTACGTCGACGCGATCCGCGTCGAGCCGAACGACGCCATCTCGATCATGTCCTGCGGATCCGCGAAGCGTTCGAGCGCGCGCTCTCGCAGCGGGTTGAACACGATGATCGGCACGTTGCGCCGCGAGCATTCGTGCAGCGTACCCATCATCCGCGGGTGGTTCGTGCCGGGGTTGTGGCCGATCGAGATGATCAGCTCGCAGTGGTCGAAATCTTCCAGCGACACGGTGCCCTTGCCGATGCCGATCGACTGCGGCAGGCCGACGCTGGTCGGCTCGTGGCACATGTTCGAGCAGTCGGGGAAGTTGTTGGTGCCGAGCTCGCGGGCGAACAGCTGGTACAGGTACGCGGCCTCGTTCGACGCGCGGCCGGACGTATAGAACTCGACCTGATCGGGCGGCAGCGCGCGCAGCACTTCGCCGATGCGCGCGAATGCATCGTCCCATTCGACTGCACGGAACGTGTCGGTCGCGCGATCGTAGACGAGCGGATGCGTGAGCCGGCCCATGTTCTCCAGCTCGTAGTCCGACATGCGCAGCAGCGACGACACGGTGTTCGCCGCGAAGAATTCGGGCGTCACGCGCTTGGTCGTCGCTTCCCACGTGACGGCTTTCGCGCCGTTTTCGCAGAACTGGAACGTCGACTTGTGTTCCTTGTCGGGCCACGCACAGCCGGGGCAGTCGAAACCGTCGGGCTGGTTGGTCCGCATCAGCACGATCGGCGCCTCGATGGTTTCCATTTGCGTGCGCACCGCATCGGCTGTCGCGCGAAGCGCGCCCCAACCACCGGCGGGCCCGTCATACTTCCTGATGCCTGGCACTTCGCGTCGATTTGTCATGTGATTCTCCATCTGCCGTACCCGGTGCGGGCGGCTCGGTTTGCGCCGTGTCGCGGCGTGGGGCGGCTCCGTCCGGTGGACGGAGCCGGTCATGCGTGCCCCGCGTGGCAGGGCATGCGGGGTTTCAGTGCGCGTCCTTCTTCGCGCCGGACGACTTCTTGCCGGACGGCTTCGCGGCAGGCGCGGGCGGCGGCACGTCGGCGGGTGCATCGCCGTCCTTCGCGTCGCCGCTGGCCTTGGCTGCCTTGCCGTTCGGTTTCGCCTTGCCGTCGGCGTCCTTCTTCGCTTCAGGCGCCGCGAGCTTGTTGAACTTCACTTCGTCGCCGGCCTTGTCGTAATCGACTTCGCACCGGTCGCCCGACTGCAGCCGGTCGGCGAGGATCTCCTTCGCGAGCCGGGTCTCGATGGTCTGGCGGATCTGGCGCTTCAGCTCGCGCGCGCCGAACTCCGGCTGGTAGCCGGCTTCGGTCAGGTGCTCGACGAGCGAGTCGCCCATCACGAGCGTGATGTCCTGCGCGGCGGCCGTGCGCACCACGCGGTCGAGCTGGATCTGCACGATCGAGCGGATGTTCTCCTTCGACAGCGCGTGGAAGACGATCACCTCGTCGATCCGGTTCAGGAACTCGGGGCGGAAATGGCCCTTCAGCACCTGCATCAGTTCCTCGCGGATCGCCTTGTCGGTCTTGCGCGCGGCTTCCGGTTGCGTGAGGTTGTCCATGATGATCGCGGCGCCGAGGTTGCTCGTCGCGATGATGATCGTGTTGCTGAAGTCGACCACGCGGCCCTTGCCGTCGGTCAGGCGGCCGTCGTCGAACACCTGCAGCAGCACGTTGTAGACGTCCGGGTGCGCCTTCTCGATCTCGTCGAGCAGGATCACGCTGTACGGGCGGCGCCGCACGCGCTCGGTGAGCTGGCCGCCTTCCTCGTAGCCGACGTAGCCGGGCGGCGCGCCGATCAGCCGCGCGACCGCGTGCCGCTCCATGTACTCGGACATGTCGATGCGGATGATCGCCTGCTCGTCGCCGAACACGGTCTCGGCGAGCGCCTTCGCGAGCTCGGTCTTGCCGACGCCCGTCGGCCCGAGGAACAGGAACGTCGCGATCGGCCGGTGCGTCTGGCCGAGCCCCGCGCGCGACAGCCGCACGGCATCGCTGACGGCCACCACCGCGTCGCTCTGGCCGACCACGCGCTCGCGCAGCTGCTCTTCCATTTTCAGCAGCTTCTGGCGCTCTTCCTGCGTGAGTTCGGATACGGGGATGCCGGTCAGCCGCGATACGACCTCGGCCACGGATTCAACCGTCACCTCGAGCGTCTCGGAACCCGTCTTGCGCTGCCACGCCTCCATCATCTCGTCGACGGTCTTCTGCTTCGCGTTGATCTGCTCCTCGAACTGCTTCGCTTCGTCGAAGCGCTTGCGCGACGTCGCGTAGTCCTGCTCGCGCTTCAGTTGCGCGATCTGCGCTTCGCCTTCCTGGATGTCGACCGGGCGCGACGTCGCGCCGATCCGCACGCGCGCGGCGGCCTGGTCGATCAGGTCGATCGCCTTGTCGGGCAGGAAGCGCGACGTGATGTAGCGGTCGGCGAATTCCGCGGCCGCGACGAACGCGTCGTCGGCGAACGTCACCTGGTGGTGCGCCTCGAGGCTGTCGCGCAGCCCGCGCAGGATCACGATCGTCTGCTCGACGCTCGGCTCCGGCACGAACACCGGCTGGAAGCGCCGCTCGAGCGCCGCATCCTTCTCGATGTACTTCTGGTATTCGTTGAGCGTCGTCGCGCCGATCAGGCTCAGCTCGCCGCGCGCGAGCGCGGGCTTCAGCACGTTCGCGATGTCGAGGCCGCCTTCGCCGCCGCCCTGGCCCGCGCCGACGATCGTGTGCAGCTCGTCGATGAACAGGATCAGTTCGTCCTGCTTCGCCGTGACTTCGTCGATCAGCTGCTTCGCGCGCTCCTCGAATTCGCCGCGATACTTCGCGCCGGCTACCATCGAGTTGATGTTGACTTCGACGAGCCGCTTGTCGCGCAGCACCTCGGGCACGTCGCCGTTGACGATCCGCTGCGCGAGCCCCTCGACGATCGCCGTCTTGCCGACGCCCGGCTCGCCGATCAGCACCGGGTTGTTCTTCTTGCGGCGCGCGAGCACCTCGATCGTGCTCTCGATTTCCTGCGCGCGGCCGAGCACCGGGTCGAGCTTGCCCTGGCGGGCGATCGCGGTGAGGTCGCGGCCGAACTTGTCGAGATTCGGCGTGCCGGTCGGCGCGTCGACGCGACCGTCCTCGGCGCCTTTGCCGACCACCTTCACGACCTTCTGGCGCAGCGCCTCGGGCGTCACGCCGTATTTCTTCAGCAGCGTGCCGGCGACGCTGTCCGGCACCGACGCGAGCCCGATCAGCAGGTGCTCGGGGCCGATGTACGAGTGGCCGAGATCGCGCGATGCCTGGAACGCGAACTGCACGGCCTTCTTCACGCGCGGCGAGATCGACAGCTTGTCGAGCGGCGCATCGGGGGCGGCCGTGCCGGTGTGCGCATGCTCGTCGATGTACGACCGGATGTCCTGCGGCGACAGCTTCAGTTCCTTCAGCAGCGCGGCGCACACATCGGTGTCCGCGAGCGCGTAAAGCAGGTGTTCGGAATCGAGTTCGCTGCGGCGCAGCTCGTGCGCCTTCTCGGCCGCGCGTTGCAGCAGCTCGAGCGTCTGCTCGCTGAACGCGTCGGTCGGGTCGACCGATTCGCGTGGAATCTCCGCGGCGAGCGGCGATTCGTCGTCGAGCCCGCCGAACAGCGACGACGAGCCGCCACCGCCCAGCAGCGAATCGAACGGGTTCAGCATGCTCTGATGCCGCATCAGCTGACGGAAGTGGTAGTCGCAGATCGAGATCGTCTTGCGCTCGCCGTCCTGCATCACGGTTGCGCGCGCGACGGCCGGCCGGGCGTGGCAAATATCGCAAAGTGCGGGCATGGTGGTCTGGCTCCTGTCGGTGAAAGTGGGTCGAAGGGTGAAGTCCCGATGCGGTGCGGCGCTTGCGGATCCCGACCGCGAACGCACGACACGCGGCATGGCGGCGCGCGGGCCGCGCCCGGGCTGTCGCGCAGTGCGCGCCGGCGTGGCGCACGGTCGCGGTCGGGTTGGCAAGCACGCGTGCCGGGAGGAGCCCACGGCATCGCTTCGACTGCGTTCAAAATAGCGAATCGGCGGAGGCCATCCAAGACACAGTTCCGCAGCGGCCCGGCGGCGAATTGCACCCTCGCATGCGGGCGCGCACGGGGGGCAAGGAGTACAGACGGGCGGGCGCACCGCGGCGCGGGCGTGCGCGGCGAGTGATCGCAGGAAGCGGGAGAGGGCGGAACGCGAACGGATCGCGGTGCGACATTGGCGCGCAGGGCGCCGGTTGCCGGCGGGGGGGAGGCACCGCGGGCGGGCAGGCGCGACGGAAGCGCCGCAGGGGGAACGTGCTTCGACCGGCTAAGTGAAACCACGCACGCACCGCAGCCGATGCGTGTGTGGTGGCCGAACGAGCGGGCGGGTTGCACGGTCCGGGCCGGACACGGCGCAACCGTGGCGTGCCGCGGTCAGTCCGGGAGCTTCATCGCGAGCCGTTGCCGGGCGATCTGCTTCACGTCCGTCGACAGTGCCGCATCCGTCAGGCCATTGGCCCAGACGGAGAACGAATCCTCGATCAGGTTGCGCGTGTCGGGCGGCAACTCGGCCAGGACCAGCGACATGACGGTGAACAGCACGGCGGTGTCGCCGGCCTGGCTGCCCGCGTTCGCGTCGACCGTCTGCTTCAGGTGATCGACCGACGCTTGCAGCGCCTGCAATGCCTCATTCGAATCGCTCATCACACACTCCATGCAGGATAGGTTCGGTCGGCGACGAACATGCTGCCGGCGGCGCGGCTGGTCGCGCGCGACGCCCGGCGGGCATCGCGCGCAGGCAACCACGGTCAGGCCGCCGTGCTGGCCTGCGGCGCCACGGCCACCGATGCTTCGCTCGTCAGCATCAGGAACGTGAACGTTTCGCGCAGGTACAGGCGGACGACCTTGTCGGTATGGCTCGTGTAGCCGATCGATACGTCTTCCCCGAGATGCAGCTCGTAATCGCCGCCGCGCGTGGACAGCACGCAGCCGCCGCTGATCGCCGGCGCCCAGATGATCTCGCCGCTGACGATCCGCTTGATATGGCCGAGGACCGGATAGCCCTGATCGCGCGCTTCGCTGAGTGCCGTGTAGGCATCCGAGCCGAGCACCACCGAGTACGGGCCGTCGACGCCGGCGAGCCGCAGCGCCTCGAGCGCGTCGCTGATCGCGTCGGGATACGCGCTCACGTCCGCCGGCAGCGTGAGCTTGCGGTTCGACGTGCCTTCGCGGATGCCGACGATGCCTGCCGCCGGGTAGCCGTCGAAAATCGCGTTGTCTTCGGCGAATGCGAGCCGCTGCGCGGCGTCCTTCGCCGGTTGCCAGTCGGCGTCGCGCGCGCCGCGCTCGACGCTGTCGATCGCATCGCGGTTCAGCTCGAACGGCACCGTCAGTTCGACGATCGTGCGGACTTCGCGCAGCCGTGCATTCACGAGCTCGCGCGGCGCGGCGACGTCGACCAGGTGCCCGGTGCCGACGGCCGACAGCTCGGGGCCTTCCGGGCCATCGACGTCGACGACGCGGCGGCCGGCCACCGATCGTTTGAACGTGCGTGCCACTTCCTCCTCGATTTGTTCCCAGGCGGACGCGGAGATCGGGGCGAGTTCGCGGTGCAGGTTATTCATGGGTTCTGGTTGCCTCACGTCAGCGAAAACACTTCATGGTGGGCCGATCGGCTGAGGGGCTGCGCCTGATGTCAGGCATGCCGATCGCGGACGAAAATGCATATTAGCAGGCTCGATTGACACCGCGGCAGCACAAATCGAAACGACCCCGTGCGGTGGCGCAACTGTTATGCAATTCGCGCGTGAGATGGGGCGTGTGCGGGTGCGTAATGTCGCGACCGGATTGCGATACCGGGGATCGTGCCGGCGCTGACGCCGCTCGGGCCGCGCTCGATAACGCGCTCGACCCTTTCCGGTCGACGGCCCATCGCGAGTCGTGCATTCTTGCGAACATTCGTCCGGCAGGGTTGCCCGGGGTTGCGGGAAGCCGGGGGCGGGCGGCGTTCGGTCGCCGGGACTGGGCCCGGATAAGTCATAGGCGCAGCCTATCGAAGCTT
Organism: Burkholderia puraquae; assembly: GCF_002099195.1. Taxonomy (GTDB): domain Bacteria; phylum Pseudomonadota; class Gammaproteobacteria; order Burkholderiales; family Burkholderiaceae; genus Burkholderia; species Burkholderia puraquae. Next base: position 31,326 of record NZ_NBYX01000039.1, read on the forward strand.
CACAACGGGTGGCGGTTATCTGGCATGCAGCAACGGCCCGGGCGGGGCGCTGCCGAACAACGGGCTCTGTATCCTGGTCGGCTGATGCGTCGAGGCGGAGCGCCGAGAGCGTAAGCCCGAGCGCGTAACGGCCTGCACGCGGTGGCATGGCGGAGGGGCAGCCGCAGTGCGGCGCAGCATGTCCTCTCCGCGCGAGCGCACCAATCGACTGAACTGCGGCCGTTCGGACAGGCCCGGCGCGCGGTAGCGCGCCGGACTGCCATCTGCACGTTGCCTTACGACGGAACGCCTTTCAGCGAGCCGATTTTCAGCGAGCCGTCGCGATGCGGCGCGGACGACGACGCTTCCGGCTGCGCGGCATCGGCGGCCGGCGCCGCGCGATCGGCGAGCGCTTCGAGCAGGTCGGCGGACGGCACGAAGAACAGCGAGCCGGTGACTGCGCGGCTGTAGTCGAGCAGGCGGTCGTAGTTGCCGGGCGGGCGGCCGACGAACATGTTCTCGAGCATCTGCTCGATCGGCGCCGGCGAGCGCGCATAGCCGATGAAATAGGTGCCGAATTCGCCTGCGCCCGGGCGCCCGAACGGCATGTTGTCGCGCAGGATCTTCACTTCCTGGCCATCCTCGTCGAGGGTGGTCAGCGAGCTGTGCGAGCACGACGGCTTCACGTCCGGCGCGAGCTCGATGTCGGACAATTTGGTGCGGCCGATGATGCGCTCCTGCGTCTCGACCGCGAGCGCGTTCCAGCCGGCCATGTCGTGCAGGTATTTCTGCACGATCACGTAGCTGCCGCCCGTGAATTCCGCGTCTTCGTCGCCGATCACCGTGAAATCGACCGCTTCGCGGCCTTCCGGGTTCTCGGTGCCGTCGACGAAGCCGATCATCGCGCGCTGGTCGAAATTGCGGAACCCGTGCACCTCGTCGACGACGGTGACGGCATCGCCGAGCGCGCCGAGCAGCTGCGTCGCGAGTTCGAAGCACAGGTCCATCGCTTCCGCGCGAATGTGCAGCAGGATGTCGCCCGGCGTCGCGACCGCGACGCGCTGCCCCGCGCCGAATTCGCGGAACGGATGCAGCGCGGCGGGGCGCGGGTTACCGAACAGCGCATCCCATGCGTCGGCGCCGAAGCCGCACACGCAGGTGAGGTTGCCGCCCGGCACGCGCTTGCCGACCGAGCGCACGAGCGCGGCGATGTTGCCGCACCATGAACGGATCGTGTCGGCGTGATCGGCGCCGGGATGGATCGTCGCCACGAGGAAGATCGCGCTGCGCGTGATCGTGCTGTGAACGGCCTGGGAGAGTGGGGGAGGTGTCTGCATCGTGGCCTGCCGGTCAGTCATGTCGGGACGGAAGTGCCGTGGCGCGTGAAGGCGAACGGTTGAACTGTGTCATGCGACTGTTCTCTTTGTGTCATGCGGATGAAGGACGTTGCGCGGGCCTCGCGCAACGGGCCGCGGCAGGGGCGGCCGGCCGCACGGCGCGTGACCTGCCCGCACCGCGTAACGTCGTCGAGCAAGCAATCTAGCAGCTTCGGCCGGCCTTTGGAACACGTATCGCCCAACTGTCATCCGAATGCGTCAAACAGGGCCGGATTTTGGGCAGGGCCCGCGCAGCTGTACTCCTGGCGCGCGCGGCGCTGTGCTCTTGAGCGTGCGTGCCGCGTGCAGTAGATTAGGTTCCGCTGCGCCCGCCGACGAGGAGCGTCATCATGAACCTGCTGGAAGCGATGCGTGTGTATGTCGCGGTGGTCGAGCATGGCGGCCTGTCCGGCGCGGCGTCCGAACTGCAGCTCGACGAAGCGCAGGTGAGCGAACGGATCGGCGGCCTCGAACGGTATCTCGGCTGCCGCCTGCTGCTGTGCTGCGAGCACGACGACGTCGCCTGCAGCGATGCGGGCGCCGCGTTCCACGTGTGCTGCCGCCGGACGCTGTCCGCGGTCGAGCAGGCGCTCGGCGCGGCCGGCCCGCACGGGCCGGATCTGCCGGGCGCACACGAGACCGCGCATGCCGCCACGCGTGAAGCAACTTTCCCGCCGCCCGGCGCCGTTCAAGCCTCATCACCGCGACTGTCACCTTGAATACGACCACCATTCCCTGCTCGCCGGCCGAGCGCATCCGCCGCCGCTTCGGCCATTTCCTTCACGCGGCCGAACTGGCCGGGTTGATCGTGATCGGGCTCGCGACCGCGTTCGCCATGGCGCAGGAAGCGTGGAAGGTCGTGCTCGCGGGCGAGGTGTCGCTGACCGACCTGCTGCTGATGTTCCTGTATCTGGAAGTGCTCGCGATGGATGTGCGCTACCTGCGGCTCGGCCGGTTGCCGGTGCGGTTTCCGCTGTTCATTGCGATGACGTCGCTCGCGCGCGACCTGATCCTGCGCGGTGCAACCGACAGCCCCGAGCGGATGCTGATGACGACCTTCGGGATCGTGCTGCTCGCCGTCGGCGTGCTGATCCTGAGTTTCGGCCAGCATCGCTTTCCGGCCGACGTCGACGATGTCGAGGAGGATGCGCATGCGCGCAGCTGACGGGCGGGCGGCACGCCTCAGGCATTTTCCATTTCCCTGCAACGAGAGTGCCGGATGAGCACGCATGCCGTCGAAACGAAACTGGCGATCGGCCTGCAGCAAGCGGCGGCGGTCGCCTACCGGCTGGCGCGCGACGCGCGCGATGCCGATCCGGCGCATGCACGCACGCCGTCCGTCGCCGGGCTGCAGCAGGCGGCTGCCGATGCCCATGCCGAGGCGGTGCGCGCACGCGTGGCGGCCACCGGCATCTGAATCGATCCCCGGCGCGCCGCATGTGATGCGGCCGCTGCGCCTGCAACTGCAACTGACCATCCAACCGAGCGAGGTGTCGAATGACCAAGCAACTGATCGTCGCCGTGTTCGGCAGCGTCGACACGGCCCGCCAGGCCGCGAACGATTTCGAGGCGCTGTCGGACAAGCATGAAGGATTCCACATCGAGAACGGCGTCGTCGTCGAGAAGGACGCGACCGGCAAGCTCGCGGTGCTCGACGCCGAATCGCGGCCGTTCAAGGGCGGCGTGATCGGCGCGATCGCAGGCGGCTTGCTCGGCCTGCTCGCCGGGCCGCTCGGCGTGGTCACCGGCATGGCGGCCGGCGCGGGGGCGGGCATTCTCGCGGAAGCGGCCGGCAACGTGCTGCTCGACGGCACGTTCGTCGAGACGATTGCGGCACGGCTCGTGCCCGGCAGTGTCGCGATCATCCTGGAAGCGAAGGAGGACACGCCGTTCTCGGTCGACAACGTCGTGACGGGGTTCGGCGGCAAGGTGTTCCGCCAGACGCTTGATTGAGACCATCCTTTTCGAACGGCTTCGGGAGAACCGCATGCGCATCGATCAATCGTACCGGCGCTTCGACATTGCAGCGACGCTGTCCCCGCTGCCCGGCAACCGCGCGATCGCGACCGTCGACGTGACGACCGACGATCCCGCCCGCATCGCCGATCTCGGCACCGGGCAATTCCTGCAGATCCGCAAGTGGGTCGAGTCGAACGACGTCGCGATGCTGACGGTGGTGTTCGACGAGTGCAAGGTCGCGATCGATCACTACGCGGACAACGTCGACGACGCTTGAGTGCACGCGCGGCCCGCGCACGACCGGGCTTCGCATGATGGCTGCCCGACGGCCATCGGCAATACGCGATGACGCGCGCCGGTGCAGCACCCGGCGAACGGTTGCCGCGCGCTCGCGCGGGGCCGCGCCGTCGCGTTTGAATCTGTTCACCACGCCGGCCGGATTTCACGTTTCCTCGCCAAACTGTCACTTACATTCGTCGAAATGACGCAGTAGGATGCCGAACCTTGTCTTGATGAGATTCGCATTGCTATCCGCCTTCAATTTCGATAACGGACGAGGTTCGCACCGGGACACCCGCGCCCGGGCACGGCTATCCGGCTTCGTGCACCGGCGCGGCCATGCCGCCCATGCATCGCAGGCCGGTTCACCGCTGGCGGGGCGAGGCGGATGAAGCTCTACGAGAAATTTGCAAACGACATAGAGAGACTCATCCGGCAAGGGGTATATCGACACGGCGATCGCGTGCCGTCGGTGCGGCAGGCGAGCCAGCAGCACCGGATCAGCATCACGACCGTGCTGCACGCGTATCTGCTGCTCGAAAGCCGCGGGCTGCTCGAAAGCCGGCCGCAGTCGGGCTATTTCGTGAACCTGCGGCGCGACGACGGCCATGCGCCGGTGCGCGAGCTGCGACCGTCGAAGCCGATCGCGATCTCGTCGTCGGTCGACGTGAGCCGGCTCGTGCTGTCGACGCTGCGCTCGATCGGCACGGACGACGCGGTGCCGCTGGGCTCGCCGTATCCGGACCCGAGCCTGTT
>NZ_NBYX01000040.1 GCF_002099195.1 Burkholderia puraquae
GAGCTGTTCGTGCTGCTCAGGCCGGTGGACAGCGAGCCGATGCCGGTCGAAGTCGACGTGGACAGCGACAGGATCGTGCTGTTCGTGCTGCTCAGGCCGGTGGACAACGAGCCGATGCCGGTCGAGGTCGAGGTGGACAACGACGTGATCGAGCTGTTGGCCGATGAGAGGCCGGTTGAGGTCGAAGTCGACAACGAGCCGATCGAGCTGTTGGCGGACGAGAGGCCGGTCGAGGTCGAGGTCGACAGGGACGATACCGTGCTGTTGGTCGAACTCAGGCCGGTGGACAGCGAGTTGATGCCGGTCGAAGTTGAGGTCGACAGCGACGTGATCGAGCTGTTGGCCGAGGACAAACCGGTCGACGTCGAGGTGGACAGCGAGGTGATCGAGCTGTTGGCCGAGGACAGGCCCGTCGAAGTCGACGTGGACAGCGAGCCGATCGAGCTATTCGCCGACGACAGGCCGGTCGAGGTCGACGTGGACAACGAGCCGATCGAGCTGTTGGCCGACGACAGGCCGGTCGAGGTCGACGTGGACAGCGAGGTGATCGAGCTGTTTGCCGACGACAGGCCGGTCGACGTCGAAGTCGACAACGAGCCGATCGAGCTGTTTGCCGACGACAGGCCGGTCGAGGTCGAGGTCGACAACGAGCCGATCGAGCTGTTAGCCGACGAGAGGCCCGTCGAGGTCGAGGTCGACAGCGAGGTGATCGAGCTGTTCGCGGACGACAAACCGGTCGAAGTCGAAGTCGACAGCGAGCCGATCGAGCTGTTCGCGGACGACAAACCGGTCGAAGTCGAAGTCGACAGCGAGCCGATCGAGCTGTTGGCCGAGGACAGGCCCGTCGACGTCGAAGTCGACAACGAGCCGATCGAGCTGTTAGCCGACGAGAGGCCCGTCGAGGTCGAGGTCGACAACGAGCCGATCGAGCTGTTTGCCGACGACAGRCCGGTCGACGTSGARGTCGACAACGAGCCGATCGAGCTGTTWGCCGACGAGAGGCCGGTCGAGGTCGACGTGGACAGCGAGCCAATCGAGCTGTTTGCCGACGACAGGCCGGTCGAGGTCGAGGTCGACAACGAGCCAATCGAGCTGTTGGCCGACGACAGGCCGGTCGACGTCGAGGTCGAGAGCGACGTGATCGAGCTGTTGGCCGACGACAGACCGGTCGACGTGGAGGTCGACAACGAGCCGATCGAGCTGTTAGCCGACGACAGGCCGGTCGACGTCGAGGTCGAGAGCGACGTGATCGAGCTGTTGGCCGACGACAGACCGGTCGACGTGGAGGTCGACAACGAGCCGATCGAGCTGTTAGCCGACGACAGGCCGGTCGACGTCGAAGTCGACAACGAGCCGATCGAGCTGTTGGCCGACGACAGGCCGGTCGACGTCGAGGTCGAGAGCGAGCCGATCGAGCTGTTAGCCGACGACAGGCCCGTCGAAGTCGACGTGGACAGCGAGCCGATCGAGCTGTTAGCCGACGAGAGGCCGGTCGAGGTCGAGGTCGACAACGAGCCAATCGAGCTGTTGGCCGACGACAGGCCGGTCGAGGTCGAGGTCGACAACGAGCCAATCGAGCTGTTGGCCGACGACAGGCCCGTCGAAGTCGACGTGGACAGCGAGCCGATCGAGCTGTTAGCCGACGACAGGCCGGTCGACGTGGAAGTCGACAGCGACGTGATCGAGCTGTTAGCCGACGACAGGCCGGTCGACGTGGAAGTCGACAGCGACGTGATCGAGCTGTTTGCCGAAGACAGGCCGGTCGACGTGGAGGTCGAGAGCGAGGTGATCGAGCTGTTAGCCGACGACAGACCGGTCGACGTGGAGGTCGACAACGAGCCGATCGAGCTGTTGGCCGACGAGAGGCCGGTCGAGGTCGAGGTGGACAACGACGTGATCGAGCTATTCGCCGACGACAGGCCAGTCGAAGTCGACGTGGACAACGACGTGATCGAGCTGTTGGCCGACGACAGACCGGTCGAGGTCGAGGTCGACAACGAGCCGATCGAGCTGTTCGCCGACGACAGGCCCGTCGAGGTCGAGGTGGACAGCGACGTGATCGAGCTGTTAGCCGACGACAGACCCGTCGAGGTCGAAGTCGACAGCGAATCGATCGAGCTGTTAGCCGACGACAGGCCGGTCGAGGTCGAAGTGGACAACGACGTGATCGAGCTGTTGGCCGAAGACAGGCCGGTCGACGTGGAGGTCGACAACGAGCCGATCGAGCTGTTGGCCGAAGACAGGCCGGTCGACGTGGAGGTCGACAACGAGCCGATCGAGCTGTTAGCCGACGACAGGCCCGTCGAGGTCGAGGTGGACAGCGACGTGATCGAGCTGTTAGCCGACGAGAGACCCGTCGAGGTCGAAGTCGACAGCGAATCGATCGAGCTGTTAGCCGTGGACAGGCCCGTCGAGGTCGAAGTGGACAACGACGTGATCGAGCTGCTTGCCGACGACAGGCCGGTCGACGTGGACGTCGACAGCGAGGTCACCGAGCTATCTGTCGAGCTCAGACCGGTCGAGAGCGATGTGATCGCACTATTGGACGAAGAGAGTGTCGACGAAAGCGACGTCACCGCGCTATTCGTGCTCGACAGCCCCGTAGAAAGCGAGCCGAGACCTGTCGATGTAGAAGTCGACAGCGACGCGATACTTGAAACGGTCGTGCTTGCTACCGAATAAAGCTGACTACCGTTGATTGCATCCGTACTGGACGACGTGACTTGACCTGCCGCGACATTGGTAATCTGGCGCTCAGCACCTGGCGCACCGACGCTCACCACGCTCGACGGCGTCGTCCCGGCAAAATTGCCATACGTCGTCGTGCCGATCACGGCGCCACTGGTCGGATTCGATGCCGCCGTGACCGAGCCAGAACCAAGGGCAACATCGTTGGCGTTTTTGGCGATCGCGTTCGCACCGAAGGCCACCGAGCCTGCTGCGCTTGCCGTCGAAGCGTTGCCCAACGCGAGCGAGCCGTCACCGACCGCCGTATTTGCATTGCCCAGCGCCACTGCTCCGTTGCCGGTCGCCGTGTTGTTTGCGCCCATCGCCACCGCGCCAGTGCCTGTCGCGACGCTCGGATCGCCGATGGCAACCGCGCCGTCCCCGCTGGCCGTGTTGCCAGATCCGATCGACACGGCCTTGCCACCTGTCGCCGATGCGCCCTGGCCGATCGCAACCGCCCCGTCCGACGCAGCATGCGAGCCGTCCCCAACCGCGACGCTGCTCGCGCCCGACGCGCTCGCATTCGTTCCCGCGGCAAGCGCGTTGACGCCCGTCGCCCCGTCATTGTTGTAATTGCCCTGCTGTGTGCCGTTGTCATTGACGCTGTAATAGTGCGTCTTCGCAGCGTTGATCGCGGTCGAAGTCGAAGTCGACAGAGACGACACCGAGCTGTTCGTGCTGCTCAGGCCGGTGGACAGCGAACCGATGCCGGTCGACGTCGACGTGGACAGCGAGGTGATCGAGCTGTTAGCCGACGACAGGCCAGTCGAGGTCGAGGTCGACAGTGAAGTGATCGAGCTGTTGGCCGAAGACAGGCCGGTCGAGGTCGACGTGGACAGTGAAGTGATCGAGCTATTGGCCGACGACAGACCCGTCGACGTCGAGGTCGACAGCGACGTGATCGAGCTGTTGGCCGAAGACAGGCCGGTCGAGGTCGACGTGGACAGTGAAGTGATCGAGCTATTGGCCGACGACAGACCCGTCGACGTCGAGGTCGACAGCGACGTGATCGAGCTGTTGGCCGAAGACAGGCCGGTCGACGTCGAAGTCGACAGCGACGTGATCGAGCTATTGGCCGAAGACAGGCCGGTCGAGGTCGACGTGGACAGTGAAGTGATCGAGCTATTGGCCGACGACAGGCCGGTCGACGTCGAGGTCGACAGCGAGGTGATCGAGCTGTTGGCCGACGACAGGCCGGTCGACGTCGAAGTCGACAACGAAGTGATCGAGCTATTGGCCGATGACAGGCCGGTCGACGTCGAAGTCGACAACGACGTGATCGAGCTATTGGCCGATGACAGCCCCGTCGACGTGGACGTCGACAGCGACGTGATCGAGCTATTGGCCGATGACAGCCCCGTCGACGTGGACGTCGAGAGCGACGTGACCGAGCTATTGGCCGAGCTGATGCCGGTGGACAGCGAGGTGATGCCGGTCGAGGTCGACGTGGACAGCGAACCGATGGAGCTGTTGGCCGACGACAGGCCCGTCGACGTGGACGTCGAGAGCGACGTGACCGAGCTATTGGCCGAGCTGATGCCGGTGGACAGCGAGGTGATGCCGGTCGAGGTTGACGTGGACAGCGAACCGATGGAGCTRTTGGCCGATGACAGCCCCGTCGACGTGGACGTCGAGAGCGACGTGACCGAGCTATTGGCCGAGCTGATGCCGGTGGACAGCGAGGTGATGCCGGTCGAGGTTGACGTGGACAGCGAACCGATGGAGCTGTTGGCCGAYGACAGGCCCGTCGACGTGGACGTCGAGAGCGACGTGACCGAGCTATTGGCCGAGCTGATGCCGGTGGACAGCGAGGTGATGCCGGTCGAGGTTGACGTGGACAGCGAACCGATGGAGCTGTTGGCCGACGACAGGCCCGTCGACGTGGACGTCGACAGCGAGGTGACCGAGCTATTGGCCGAGCTGATACCGGTAGACAGCGAGTTGATACCGGTCGAGGTCGACGTGGACAGCGAACCGATCGAGCTGTTGGCAGATGAGAGACCTGTTGACAGCGAGGTGACCGCAGTCGACGCAGACGTCGAGAGGCTACTAATACTCGACGTCGTCGTGCTAGCAACTGCATAGAGCTGGCTGCCGTTGATTGCGTCCGTACTGGACCCACTCACCAAGCCTGCGGCGACGTTCTGAATACGTCGTTCCGTACCCGACGCACCGACGCTTACTACACCGGCGGTCGAACTGGCACCCGCATAAGTGCCGAATGTGGTGCCGCCGATGGTTGTGCTACTGACCGCTCCAGTACCACCCGTGGCGGCCGTTGCCGCACCTGTCGTGACAGCAGCGGAGCCCAGAGCGACGGAACCGGCAACATTGGCTACAGAGCCAGAACCGAATGCCTGTGCATTGGTAGCGCTGGCATTGGCCGTATCGCCGAGCGCAACGCCGCCCGCAGAGGAAACGATGCTGCTGTTGCCCAATGCGACAGAGCCTTGTCCGTTTGCCGTATTGGTGTTACCGACCGCAACAGCGCCATTACCGGTGGCCGTATTGTTGGCACCCGCGGCAACGGCACCTGTACCGATTGCCACATTCGGGTCACCAATCGCGACCGCACCATTACCCGTTGCCGTTTGCCCGCGACCAATCGCGACCGCGCCGCCGGTCGCCGTTGAACTATTGGCCGTCGTGCCGCTAGAACCAATCGCAACGTTCTGCCCCGTTGCGCCGGAAATGATGCCATCGCCCAGTGCGATGCCAAACGCGCCACTCGCGGTCGCACCACGTCCGACTGCAATGCCAGACGTAGCCCCAGCGGCGACAGACGATTGGCCACCGATGGCAATGCCATCCGATGCAACAGAATTGGCGCCGCCAACGGCATTGCCTCCGAGGGCTACCGAACCTGCTCCGCTTGCGGAGGCTTGGAAACCGACTGCTGTTGCCATCGTACCGGACGCAGTCGAAGCGGGGCCCGCGGCCAGAGCCTCGAAGCCTGATGCAATGCTATTGTCCCCAATAGCGGCTGCATAAGTGCCTGAACCTGTTGCCCGATTGCCAAGAGCAACCGACTGTTGGCCCGAGGCGGTGCTGCTGTCACCAATTGCAGTCCCCCACGAGCCAGATGCTAAAGCGTTCGAGCCAATGGCAGTTGCCTCTTGAGCCGATGCGGTGGCGGAATCGCCTTGCGCGATGCCCCACACGCCGCTCACGGTCGCGCCACGTCCGATCGCAATACCCGAGGTGGCCGTAGCGGCCACTTTGGATTGCCCGGCAATCGCAACCGAATCGGCCGCAGCAGCCCAGGAGCCAACGGTCCCGTTACTGCCCAATGCTGTGGCGCCGGCTCCGGTAGCATTTGCACCAGTCCCAAACGAAGTCGAGTAATTACCGGACGATGCGGCGCCAGCGCCAATCGCGAGCGTATCGACCGCTGAGGCAACAGCGTTGCCGCCAAGGGCCACTGCGTTGGCCCCCGACGCCACGGCGCCCTTAGTGCCGGTACTGCCACCGATGGCAATCGAGCCAGCCCCCGAGGCGGTCACTGGCGACACGGCGCTGGAGCCAATCGCCACCCCGTACCCTGCTGAAGCAGTAGCGTTATAACCTAGAGCCAAGGCAGCAGTGCCCGAAGCAGTCGCCTGGAGCCCCAATGCCGTCCCCAAATAGCCGGCACTCGCCCCCATGCCAAAGGCTGTCGCACCCGCACCGGTGGTACTCGTAAACGCACCGTACAGTGTCACACCACTAAAGCCACCATCATTCGAATTACACCCGGCAACGGACGAAAAACCACCACTACCAGTCGATGGGGCCGCCCCTGCAGCGTACACCCGCGAGCCATCCGGCCCCGTCTGTGACGGGAAAATACAGTTACCACTAGAGAACGTATACGTTCCAGCATGGCTCGCCTGAGCTGCGCCAAGAAGCAGCACACCAGCCAGCAGTTTGGCCGATACGCTACCCTTTCCCTTGCCTCGAGTAGCAGTGATTTCGGATGCAGCCACCCACGTGCCGAGTGTCTCGTTCCAGATTGTCCGATAGGTGCGATTCATATCTGTTATATGCCGAATTGATAATTATCGAAGAACACGCGCGCCCATGCCCATCAAGTACCCGAATAAAATTTTCAAAAAACATTAAACGCGCATCGATTCGCACCCCTGATTAATAGATATCCAGGAGAGCACGACCAAGGAAAATTTTTCTAACTTAATCTATTTATTAAAATAAAACCATGATGCCGAAAATCCGCTTAATCCGGGATTCGCATCCACCGAGACAGCCCATCAAAATTCAACAGACATGAAACCCCACTTTTCACCGACATCAATATCGACAGCAGTTCACAAAACCCGCCGCATCCGTACGTCGCGGGCCATCTCGACGCACGTGACACGTCGTCTGGCGTGGCGTTGTCCATATCAGCTCGATCTGGCGAACAGGCTCTCGGTCAGCATCTTATGCCCACCGGCTCACGCTGCACGTGCAATACCGACGTACTCGCCATCGAAGCGACTTCTCGCTCGCAGGCTCTACCGCCAGCTAGTTGACGGGCACGGCGTCCGTCAATGACATCCGCCCCTTTTTCTGCATGCAAAAAAGGTTCCTTTGCGCAAAGCTATGGTTGTGGGTAGGGCTATTCGTCGAAACGACCGCCAGGCAAGGAGACATCACCAAAAGGGACACAACGACAAAATGGAACCGTTTTGTCCAGTACAATGCAGTAAAAACACACGTCGTTTTACAATTGTTTGCAGTTTGAACGGGAGCGGCGCGTATTAACTTATCATCTGACGAGAGAGATTTTGGGAGAATATGTATGGCCACTACTTTCACCCACCAAAATCCGGAAAGGTGCGACCCGATAATAACCATAAGGAATATTAATATTCTGCACCCAAAGATGGCTCCGGGTAGTTATTGACTCATGATTATGAACATCGGATATGCACGCGTATCTACAGAAGAACAAAACCTCGGCCTGCAAATTGACGCGTTGAGGTCGGCTGGATGTCATCGAATATTCACCGATCGGGGTGTTTCTGGTGCCGAATTTTCGCGTCCAGGACTCGATGCGGTTCTTGCGCAGATGAATGTGGGCGATACGCTGGTGGTCTGGAGACTGGACCGTCTAGGTCGATCTCTTGGAAAACTGATCGAACTAGTTGCCATTCTCGAGAAACACAACGTCCATCTTCACTCGATCACCGAAGCGATTAATACAAACTCTGCAGGTGGCGTTCTTATTTTTCATATGATGGGTGCACTCGCACAGTTCGAAAGAAGCTTGATTAGCGAGCGAACACGTGCCGGAATGAACGCCGCCCGTACCCGGGGAAGTCAGATAGGCCGACGACGCGCACTTAGCCAAGAGCAAAGGAAAGAAGCCATGAACATGTTGAAGTGCCATCCGATTACCGAAGTGGCACGTCACTTTGGCGTTCATCCCAGAACAGTATCTCGGATCAAACTGGAAGAACAATAAATTCATCTTCCATCGCGCCGTGCTCGTTCGGCATTTCTAGAGCAGACCTTTTCCGTTTGTCCGCCTATCCGCCAGGGAAAAACAATCTGCCCGCTTCTATGAGCCCGCATTCACACGCGATTTCGCATCGATACGTGCGTTCTCCGAGTCGTTTTGGAGTGCCCTCTCGAGCGTCCGCTTATCGACCGAAAGAAGGCGAGCCGTTTCCTTCGCGGTATAGGTCTTCTCGAGTTCACGTGCAATCTTGACCTGCTTGGCGTCCAGAATCCGTGGTCGTCCCAGGCGGCTGCCATGTATTTTCGCTACCGCCATCCCGGCCTTGGTGCGCTCGCTGATAAGCGATCGTTCGAACTCGGCAAGTGCCGCCAGCATATGGAAAACGAACGTGCCTGTCGGTGTTCCCGTGTCGATTGCTTCGTTTAGCGAAGCGAAGTGAATGCCACGCTCACGCAGATCAGCAAGGATCTGAATGAGATGCTGCAGCGAACGACCAAGTCGATCGAGCCGCCAGACGACGATGGTATCTCCCGACTTCGCGACCGCCATGAGTTCAAGCAACCCGGGCCTTTCGTGACGCGTCCCGGAAATCCCGTGGTCGGTGAAGATTCGTCTACAACCCGCCTTCTTCAGTGCAACGAGTTGCAGGTCCAGCGATTGTTCTTCAGTCGATACGCGAGCGTAGCCAAGCTTAGACATACCGATACCTTGTCAATAGACAAACAGTGACCCATGGGACCATCACATCGAATTACCCGGTGCGCGCGAAACGCCGTCGACGAATTTGGTACAAAATATCCGGCAATTTACCGATGCTGCGGACGCGTACCAGTGCGGCTCGATCATCAGGCGTTCGCTGGCGTGGTCGTTGGTCGCGCATCGGCTCTTCATCCCCAGCTCCGGCTCGGCTGGTCGGTGGCGGCTATCCCAATAGTTGCAGCAAACAGCATCTGCACGAACATGATCTGCATACCCACTTTCGCATGATGAATTCTCCGGACCGGAGCGACGCGCTTCGAGATTGTGCAAGCGCAGGATCGCTCGTACAACACGACCCTGTGTGAATGCTGCTGCCTCGAACCGACACCCCACTTGACTCATGTCAACGCGGAAACAGCACCGCGCTCGAGCGCGGCCGCACGGGAATCCCCCAGTCGCCCGACGCGCTAAAAACGACGCGCCTCGTTCGCTATCCTTTGCCGGCCCGGCGGGGACGATCATGCTAGACGCAGACCAAATTAAAGTCGTCACCGTTTGCGAAGTAAAAATGTCACTCCGCCGCCTCGCGCCGACGATGAAGGCCGAAATCGTCGCAACTTCATGAGGTCGCACGTTGCGAATTAAAGTTGTCACCGTCCACGGTGTTGCGAAGACCATTGTCAACTCCCACCCCACACCGTTGTAGCGCCGACAGCCCCTGTCGCGCGTTTTGCGAAACCCGAGTTTGAGCAGGCAATCGCACCGCTGATAAACGGCACCACCTCGCGGGCGCGCATTTGGACGTCGCAATCGGCGCACGACCGAAAAGGCGGTTCTGGGACGACGCGAACGACTCTGAACCCACAACGGTCCTTCCGTCCTGGGCACACTTGAGGGCTGCTTCCAATGTACGACGGCCGTTCGGCCGTCAGTTCGATCGGCGGATTACTACCCGGAAGGGGCTCCCTTGCATCCGTGAAGTGTTCGGCGGCGACCGGCGGGCGCAGTCATCTGTGCGGGATGTTCAGCCTTGCCCGCTGGCGACGCCAGTCCAACACCGCGACGATTAGAGCAGCGTTGCCTTCATTGCAGCTACAAGTGCCTTCGCCTTATCCAGATTTTTATCAAAAGATCAGCAGGGTTCATCGCACGCAAGCCGGACCCGCTTGACCAAATCATCAAATCGGCCTGATTCCAGGTCGTTTGTGCATCGCACCATACCCAACATCTGAGGTTCCCTCCATACTGCCAAACTAGGAATGTCGGGATTTTTGCAGCGCACACATTCCGGTTGCAGCCCGTTCCTGGCACTGCCCTTGCTCAGTCATTCATGCCGGCCCCTTGCGCGACACCCTCCGTGCGGAGACAACCGGTTCGAACGATCCCAATCAAGGAGACATGACCATGGCGTTACTGGAACGATCGGCGTGGTACGACATTGCCCGCTCGACGAACTGGACTCCCCGATATGTTACGGAGTCCGACCTTTTCCCCGAGATCATGACTGGCGCGCAAGGCATTCCGATGGAAACATGGGAAGCCTACGACGAGCCGTACAAGACTTCCTATTCCGAATACGTCCGCATTCAGCGCGAAAAGGATGCCGGCGCCTATTCCGTGAAGGCCGCGCTGGAGCGCAGCCGCATGTTCGAGGAGGCCGATCCCGGCTGGCTGTCGATCCTGAAGTCGCACTACGGCGCCATCGCGCTCGGCGAATACGCCGCCATGAGCGCGGAAGCGCGCATGGCCCGCTTCGGCCGCGCCCCCGGGATGCGCAACATGGCGACGTTCGGCATGCTGGACGAAAACCGCCACGGGCAACTGCAGCTGTATTTCCCGCACGATTACTGCCACAAGGACCGCCAGTTCGACTGGGCCCACAAGGCCTACCACACGAACGAGTGGGGTGCGATCGCCGCACGCAGCACGTTCGACGACCTGTTCATGTCGCGCAGTGCACTCGAGATCGCCGTGATGCTGACGTTCGCGTTCGAAACCGGCTTCACCAACATGCAGTTCCTGGGCCTCGCCGCGGACGCCGCCGAAGCCGGCGATTTCACGTTCGCGAGCCTGATCTCCAGCATCCAGACCGACGAATCGCGCCATGCGCAGATCGGCGGCCCCGCGCTGCAGATCCTGATCGCGAACGGCCGCAAGGAAGAAGCGCAGCAGCTCGTCGACGTCGCCATCGCCCGCGCGTGGCGTCTCTTCTGCCTGCTGACCGGCACCTCGATGGACTACGCGACACCGCTGCATCACCGCAAGCAATCGTTCAAGGAGTTCATGCGCGAATGGATCGTCGGCCAGTTCGAACGCACGCTGATCGATCTCGGTCTCGACCTGCCGTGGTACTGGGATCAGATGATCAACGAGTTCGACTACCAGCATCACGCATACCAGATGGGCATCTGGTTCTGGCGGCCGACCATCTGGTGGAACCCCGCCGCCGGCATGACGCCGGATTGCCGCGACTGGCTCGAAGAGAAGTACCCCGGCTGGAACGACACGTTCGGCAAGGCCTGGGACGTCATCATCGACAACCTGGTCGCGGGCCGGACGCACCTGACGATGCCGGAAACCCTGCCGATCGTCTGCAACATGAGCCAGTTGCCGATCTGTGCGATTCCCGGCAACGGCTGGAACGTGAAGGACTATCCGCTCGACTACAACGGCCGCACCTATCACTTCAACTCGGAAATCGACCGCTGGGTCTTCCAGCAAGACCCGCTGCGCTATCGCGATCACATGACGCTCGTCGATCGCTTCCTCGCCGGACATATCCAGCCGCCCGACCTGATGGGCGCGCTCAAGTACATGAGCCTCGCTCCCGGCGAGAGCGGCGACGACGCACATCGATACGCGTGGGTCGAGGCCTACCGCAATCGCGGCAATCAACAGAAAGCCGCTTGAGACGGCCGATCAATGGAGGACGACATGGCACTTTTTCCCGTGATTTCAAATTTCCAGTACGACTTCCTGCTGCAGCTCGTGGCGGTCGATACCGACAACACCATGGACGAGGTCGCGGCCACGGCCGCGCATCACTCGGTCGGCCGGCGCGTCGCGCCGCGACCGGACAAGGTCGTGAGGGTGCGGCGCCAGGGCAGCGACACTTTCTTCCCGCGCGACGCGCGGCTCGGCGAGACGGACATCCGGCCGATGGAAGCGCTCGAGTTCATTTTCTGCGACGCGTGAGGCCGACATGACATTTCACAAAGCATGCACGCTCGACGAGCTGTGGGAAGGCGACATGACCGAAGTCGAGGTCGAAGGCCACGTGATCGTGCTGGTCCGCCCCAAAGGGGGCGAGCCGCGCGCGTTCCAGGGCATCTGTCCGCACCAGGACATTCCGCTCGCGGAAGGCAAGTTCGACGGCCGCGTGCTGATGTGCCGCGCACATCAATGGACCTTCGACGCGAAGACGGGCAAGGGCATCAATCCCGGCGACTGCCGGCTCGCGGAATATGCCGTGAAACTCGACGGGGACGACATCCTCGTTGCCGTGGAGGGCGTCGAACCGCTCTTCGCCCATTCCTGACCCGACGTAGGAATACACCATGAGTCACGACAACACAGCGGACGCCTATCGCAACAACCGCGTCGGCCCCATCCTGCGCGCGAGCAGCATCACGGCCGGCGTCATCGAGGCCGCCCAGGAAGACAACCCGGACAAGGAGATCCGCATCGACGACAAGCTCGCCTACGTGCGCATCGACACCGACGGCGAACTGATTCTGCGCCGCGCGACCCTGGAGGCCGCGCTCGGCCGGCCATTCAAGATGTCGGAACTGGAAATCAACCTCAGCTCGTTCGCGGGCCGCATCGAGACGACGGACGACTACGTCCGCTTCTATTACGAAAAGACGCTCTGACCGGAGACCAGCATGACGCAACCCGAAATCCTGAAGCCGCTCAAGACGTGGAGCCATCTGGCCGCGCGGCGGCGCAAGCCGAGCGAATACGAGATCGTCTCGACCAATCTCCACTACACGACCGACAACCCCGACGCGCCGTTCGAACTCGACCCCAACTTCGGGATGGCGCAGTGGTTCAAGCAATACCGCAACGCATCGCCGCTGCAACACGCCGACTGGAACGCTTTCCGCGATCCCGACGAGCTGGTCTATCGAACCTACAACATGCTGCAGGACGGCCAGGAGACGTACGTCTTCGGCCTGCTCGACCAGTTCTCGTCGCGCGGCCACGACACGATGCTCGGGCGCGACTGGGCGGAACACCTCGCGCACCTGTATACCCCCGCGCGCTACCTGTTCCACGCGCTGCAGATGGGCTCCGCCTATCTGACGCAGCTCGCGCCCGCGTCGACGATCTCCAACTGCGCCGCCTACCAGACGGCCGACTCGCTGCGCTGGCTCACGCACACCGCATATCGGACCAGGGAGCTGTCGCAGGCCTTTCCCGATCTCGGCTTCGCGAGCGACGAACGTCGCATCTGGGAACAGAGCCCCGCATGGCAGGGCTGGCGGCGGCTCGTCGAGGAAGCGCTCGTCGCATGGGACTGGGCCGAGAGCTTCGTCGCGCTGAACCTGGTCGCACGGCCCGCCATCGACGAGACCGTGCTGCGCACGCTCGGCCAGACCGCTCGCCACAACGGCGATACGCTGCTCGGCCTGCTGACCGATGCACAACTGGCCGACGCGCAACGGCATCGCCGCTGGGCAGCCGAGCTCGTGCGCATGGCGCTGGAACAGGACGGCAACCGCGCGGTGCTCGCGGCGTGGATCGACAAGTGGGCGCCGCTCGCGGATGCCGCCATCGACGCGTATTGCGATGCACTGCCCGACGCGCCGGATGCGGCAGCGCGTGCGCGCGCGGCGGTCGGCGAATTCTGGCGCGGCATCGGCTTGTGACCGCTGGATGAACCCGGGGTCGGCCCGTGCCGGCCCCGTAACGCGAAACCTGAAGATGGAACATCAGATCACGATTGAAGGCGGCGCGACATTCGCCGTCGACGCGTCGGAAGACGCGCTGTTGCGCGGCGCATTGCGGGCCGGCGTGGGACTGCCGCACGAATGCAGCGTGGGCGGCTGCGGCGCCTGCCGCTTCGAGCTCGTGTCCGGCGCGATGGACACGCTGTGGTCGGACGCGCCGGGCCTCTCCGAACGCGATCGCAAGCGCGGCAAACAGCTCGCGTGCCAGTCGCGCCCGACCGGCGACTGCACGATCCGCGTGCGCTGCGACGACAGCTACCGGCCGGTCGTCACCCCGTTGCGCCGGGAAGCGGAACTGGTCGCGCGTCGCAGCGTGACGCCGGACATGAGCGAATTCACGTTCCGCGCCCCGGGCGAGGCGGCGTTCCGCGCCGGCCAGTACGCGCTCCTCTATCCGCCTGCTGCACAGGGCGCGCGCGCCTATTCGATGTCGAATCTGCCGAACGGCGACGGCCTCTGGCAGTTCATCATCCGGCGCCTCCCCGCCGGCGCGGGCAGCAACGCGCTGTTCAACCGTATCGCCATCGGCGAGCGCGTGCTGCTCGACGGGCCTTACGGGCACGCCTACCTGCGCGACGACGACGCCCGCGAGATCGTCTGTATCGCCGGCGGCTCGGGGCTCGCACCGATGCTTTCGATCGCGCGCGGCGCGCTGGCGCAACCGGGATCCCCGCGTGTCCACTTCTTCTACGGCGCGCGCTCGCAGGCGGATCTCGGCGCCGCGGCGGAACTCGATGCGCTGGCGCACGAACGACTGTCGGTTTCCGTCGTGCTGTCCGCCCCGGATGCGTCGCAGCCATGGCACGGTGCGACGGGCTTCGTCCATGACGAGGCAGAGCGCATGCTCGCGCAACCGCTCGACCGCTACCGCTTCTATTTCGCGGGCCCGCCACCGATGATCGAGGCCGTGCAGGACCTGCTGATGCTTCGGCACAAGGTTCCCTTCGCGCAGCTCCACTTCGATCGATTCGTCTGACCCCGATGCACGCTGCCCGCCCGGGCGGGCAGCGTGCATTCCTCTGTGCATTTCCCTCACGTAGTTTCACCAATCGCCACGACGACACGCGCCGGCTAAGCTGGACCGGGCGATTCGGTCGCCATGCATGCCGGCACGCATGGTCCCGTGCGCCACATGCATCACCGGCACGGGGAGCGTCGGCCGAACCGGCCGCAAGCGAGGCAAGCATGTCAAGGAGCGAAATGCGCAACGGCAAACCGGATTCCGCGCCACGGCCGCGCGCGGGACATTCCCCGCGCGAAGCCGGGCATCCGGAGATTCGCGTTCCCGCCATCCACGACCTCGCGAAGCGTCTGCGATTCGCGCCCCAGCAAGGCCGGATCTGGCTCGACGACCAGCGCATGATGCTGATGCACATCAGCTCGCTCGGCGCGCTGCGCCAGGAGCTGATCGAGAGCCTCGGCAAGGAAACCGCACGCGGCCTCATCACCCGCATCGGCTACCAGGCCGGCACGCACGACGCCGCGATGGCGCGCAAGGTACGCGCCGGCTTCAACACCTACGACGACTTCCTCGCCGGCCCGCAGCTCGTCTCGCTCGAAGGGATCGTCCACTGCGAACCGATCGCGCTCGACATCGATGTCGGGCGCGGCCACTATTTCGGCGACTTCTACCTGATCGACTCGTCGGAGGCGGAGGCGCACATCGCGAGTTACGGGATCGGCAACGACGCGGTCTGCTGGATGCTGATCGGCTATGCGTGCGGCTATACCAGCGCGTTCATGGGCCGGCCGATCCTGTGGCGGGAAATCGAATGCCGCGGGATGGGACATGCAAAATGCCGCGTCATCGGCAAGCCGGTCGAGGAATGGGACGATCCGCAGGACGATCTGCGCTTCCTGCAGATCGGCGATTTCGTCAAATGGTCGCTCGAGCCGCAGACCATGCTGCCGACCACCAGCAGGATCGCCGAGCGGATCGCGCGCGCGCCCGAGAACAGTTTCGGCGTCGTCGGCATCTCGGCCGGCTTCAACACCGTGTGCCACATGGTCAACAAGGTGGCGCCCACGGAGGCCACAGTGCTGTTTCTCGGCGAAAGCGGGGTCGGCAAGGAAGTGTTCGCGAACAACCTGCACCGGCTCAGCAAGCGGGCCGACAAGCCGTTCGTGGCCGTCAACTGCGCGTCGATTCCGGAACACCTGATGGAATCCGAACTGTTCGGCGTCGAACGCGGCGGCTATACCGGCGCGACCTCGTCGCGGCCCGGCCGGTTCGAGCGGGCCGATGGCGGCACACTCTTTCTCGACGAAATCGGCACGCTCAGCTTCACCGCGCAGGGCAAGCTGTTGCGCGCGCTTCAGCAGGGCGAGCTGGAGCGCGTCGGCGACACACGCACGCGCAAGATCGACGTGCGTGTGATCGCCGCGACGAACGTCAACCTGCGGGAAGCCGTCAAGGCCGGACAATTCCGCGAGGATCTCTTCTTCCGTCTCAACGTGTTTCCGATCCTGGTGCCGCCGCTTCGCGAACGGCGCGACGACATCCCGCTGATGATGAACTGGTTCCTTCAGCGGCTCGCCAAGAAGCACGACAAGCAGATCACCGGCTTTCGCGAGCGCGCGGTCGACGCGATGTTCAACTACGACTGGCCCGGCAACGTGCGCGAACTGGAAAACATGATCGAACGCGCGGTGATTCTCGCCGAGGACGGCGGTGCGCTCGACCTCTGCCACCTGTTCACGACCGGCGAGGAAATCGACGTGTCGTCGTTCATTCTGAAACGCAGCGGCAACATCGCCTTGATGGACGAGCCGGTCGAGACGCCGTCGGCCCCTGCCTCGACCGGCCCCGGCGCCCGCCCCGGGCTCGCCGAAACCGAGGTGGCGATGCTGCGCGCCGCGATCGCCGAAGCCAACGGCAACCTCTCGCTGGCCGCGCGCGTGCTCGGCATCAGCCGGCCGACGCTGGCCTACCGTTTGCGCAAGTACGGCATCGCCGCCGAGTGACCCGACAAGCGCCGGGCGACGCGGTATCGATGTACGTCGCCCGGCGTCCCGTCAGAAGCGCTTCTGATATCCGACGACCGCGTTGATTTGCGAATGCGTTGCGACGATGGGCACCGCGGTGTTCGGCTGGCTGCCGTTCGACAACGTCTTTTGCAGGCCGACCGATAGTGCGAAGCTGAGGAGATCGTCCTTGTCGAACGCGTAGGACGCTCCCGCGCTCAGGTGCGTCGTCGGAATCGCCGGAACGACGGCCAGCAACGTGTCGTTCGGTACGGCCTCCTGCGCGTACTGGAACCCCGCGCGCAGCGTCAGCTTCGCGTTGTAGCAATATTCCGCACCGACCGCGAAGACGTTGATGTCGCGATAATTCTGCGGGATCGACAGGCTCAGGTTCGCGCCGGTTCCGGCCTGCGTGAAGCTCATGTTCAGGTCCTTCATCACGCTCGACCAGAACACGCGCTGGTAGTCGGCCGAGACCGACCACTGGTCGTTGAAGCGGTGGCTGATACCCACCGTGAACTGGGCCGGCATCTGGAAATCCTTCACGACGATGTCGCCGCTCAGTGGAATGTTGCCCGCGACCGAACTGACGGCGGTCAGGTTCGCGTGCCCGGCGCGCAGATCGCCCACGGCGGTCTTGAAGCTGTACGCCATGCCGACCCGCGTGTCGGGCGCCAGCAGATACGTGAGGCCCAGCTTGCCGCCGACACCCCACGCGTCCGCTCCGCCGCCGACGATGCCGCTGTGCGAAAACCCGACGTAGCCGCCCGACAGGCCGGGCACGCTCAGCAGTGCCGGCACCAGCGACCCGGACACGCGGCGCTGCGCGGCCAGCGTGCCGATCTGGGACACGTCGAGCAGCGATCCCAGGTTGAGCGAGGTCCAGACGACGTCCAGCGACGCCCCGACCGTCAACCGGTCGGTCACGTTGTATGCCGCGGACAGCGGGACGCGCAGCACCAGCAGCCGCGAAAACTGGTCGAGCCCGGTATCGACGCCGTTGGTCGCCGTCCGCGACAGGAAACTGCTGCCGCCGAATTGCGTACCGAGCCCGCCTTCTGCAAACGCGCCGATGCCGAACGCATAGTTCGCACGGCGATAGACGACGGACAGCTGCGGCGCGAAATACGGCCCGTTGTTGTTGCCGTGATTGCCCGACGTGGCGACCTCGCCGGTCGCCGCGTTCTTCACGTGAATGTCGGTCGTGACCACGTCGAGCCCGAGGTCCACATAGCGCCCCTCGGTCATCAGGCCGAGCGTGGCCGGGTTCAGCATCATCGCTGCCCCGCCGACGTCGTAGGCCACGCCGGTCCCGCCCATCGCGCGCGAGACCGGGCCGTAGCCCTCGAGATTGAACACGTCGGTCGCACGCGCATGCGTGACCCATGCCGCGGCGCATGCCACGACCGCCAAACGAACATACATGCCTTTCACTGACGTCTCCTTACCCATTTATAATTAAATAGTACTAATCGTTTAGATAGCTGCGATCCATCGCTTGAAGTTGCGTCCGGCTCGCGATCAGCGGGATCTCGCCGGCCTCCGTCCGGCAGTCCGCACGATCACGACACGCGAATCCTCCTGCCCCACCCATCCTGCCGCGCGCCGTCGCGCGGCATGCCGTCGTCGGCGTGAATCGATCAGTCCGTCGACTCGCTGAAATGGTCGATCACCAGCCGGTTGAACCGCTCCGCGTGTTCGATCTGCGTCCAGTGCCCGCAGCGGCCGAACACGTGCAACTGTGCATTCGGCAGCAGTTCGAGCAGCTTCTGCGAACTTGCCATCGGAATCACGCGGTCTTCGCGCCCGTGCACGATCAGCGTGTCGTGCGTCAGCGCGCGCAGCTTCGCGTCGTCGCTCGCGAGCGCGTCGACCCAGCGCTGGCGTGGCGCCGGAAACATGTTCGCGAACGCCTCCTGGTAACCGGGCCGCACGCTAGCGTCGTAGCGCAGCTTCGCAAGTTCGTCGTTCACGAGCGCGCGATCGAACGCGAAGATGTCCAGCAGCGCGCGCATGTTCGCGATCGACGGCGTGTAGCCCCACACCGCGTCGAGCCCTTCGGTCAGCGTGAAGCGCGTGCCGGCCGCGCCCATCAGCACGAGCCGGCCGACGCGCTCCGGTGCCCGGATCGCGAGCGCCAGCGCGAGCGCGCCGCCGAACGAATTGCCGATCACGTGCGCACGCTCGACGCCCAGCGCGTCGAGCAGGCCGAGCGCGTGGTCGACCCAGTGGTCCATCGAATAGACGTACCCGAGCGGTCGCTCGGTCTCGCCGAATCCGGCCATGTCGGGCGCGATCACGCGAAACCGCTCCGCAAGCGCCGGCATCGTGAGCCGCCAGTTCGCATAGGCGGTCACGCCCGGCCCCGAGCCGTGGATCAGCAGCACGGGGGGCCCGTCGCCGGTGTCGTGATAGTTCGTGTCGATGCCGCCGGCGACGATCCGGCGGCCGAATTCAGGATTGGATGACATGACGCTCCTTCTGTCGATTCATGGGGACGTGGCGTGTTACCGCCCGCGCTTTTTTGCGCTCTGCCCGCCGATCCCGAAATGCGCCTTCGGCATCTCGGTGATGATCACGCGCACCGCTTCGACCGGCGCATCCAGCGAGCGATGAATGGCTTCCGTGACCTCGGCGATCAGGCGTTCCTTCTTGTCGTCGTCGCGGCCTTCGAGGATGTAGAGATGAGCAACCGGCACGATGGCCTCCTGTTGGGTCGTGTTTCGTTCAGATGAAGCGCAGGCCGATCGAGCCGATGTCCTGCACGCGCAGCGTCACGCTGTCGCCAGCCTCGACGGCCACCGCCTCGGTGATGCCGCCCGACAGGATCAGGCTGCCGGCGGGAATCGATTCGCCGCGC
Source organism: Burkholderia puraquae (assembly GCF_002099195.1). Lineage (GTDB taxonomy): Bacteria > Pseudomonadota > Gammaproteobacteria > Burkholderiales > Burkholderiaceae > Burkholderia > Burkholderia puraquae. The sequence goes on from NZ_NBYX01000040.1 coordinate 19,646, forward strand.
GCGCCGAGATGGTTCGCGAGCATCGCGATCGCGGCGGCCGGATGCCCGAGCACGGCCGCGCCCGCGCCGAACGCGACCGGCCGCCCGTTCTTCTCGAGCACGACGCCGAGCGTGCGCAGGTCGACGCCGTCCACTGCGAGCGGGCGACCGCCCGCGACGAAACGCGCCGCCGACGTGTTGTCGGCCACCACGCTTTTCAGGTCGAACTTGAAGTCGCGGTAGCGGCTGTCGATCACCTCGATCCCCGCGATGACGAAATCGGTCGCGGCGAGCACCGCGCCGATGTGGCAGCCCGGCCCCTTCAGTTCGGCCTTCGTGACGAACGCGATCTCCGGCTCCACCTTCGGATGAATCAGTTCGGCGGTATTGCACTCGCCGCCTTCTGGCAGGTCGTAGACGTCGGTCAGGAATCCGAACACCGGCGTGTCGACGCCCATCTGGCGCATCTTCGCGTGCGACGTCAGGCCGGCCTTGTAGCCGACGATCCGCGCGCCGCGCGCGAGCTGCCGGCGGCGGATCGCGTCCTGCACCGCGTAGGCGTCGTCCCAGTCCATCTCGGGATGACGGTCGGTGATCTTCGTCGTGTCGCGCGCTTCGCGCATGCAGTCGTCGAGATGCGCGGCAAGCGATTCGACGATCTCGGTGCTCAGGTTCATGCGGCCTCCCGCTTCGCTTGCGCCGCGCGCGCCTTCGCGAGCGTCAGCGCGGTGTCCTCGATCATGTCCTCCTGCCCGCCGACCATCCCGCGCCGGCCCAGCTCGACGAGGATGTCGCGCGCCGGGATCCCGTATTTCTCGCCCGCGCGCTTGGCGAACAGCAGGAACGAGCCGTACACGCCCGCGTAGCCGAGCGTCAGCGCGTCGCGATCGATGCGGATCGGGAAATCCATCATCGGCACGACGAGATCCTCGGCGACGTCCTGGATCTTCCATACGTCCACGCCGGTCTCGATGCCCATCCGATCGCACACCGCGACGAACACTTCGAGCGGCGTGTTGCCGGCGCCCGCACCGAGCCCGGCGGATGCGCCGTCGATCCGGTTCGCGCCGGCCTCGATCGCGGCGATCGAGTTCGCGACGCCCATCGCGAGGTTGTGGTGGCCGTGAAAGCCCAGTTCGGTACCGGGCTGCAGCGCGTCACGCACCGCGCCGAGGCGCGCCTTCACGTCGTCGGGCAGCATGTAGCCGGCCGAATCGGTGATGTAGATGCAGTTCGCGCCGTACGACTCCATCAGCTTCGCCTGCTTCACGAGCCCTTCCGGGCTGTTCATGTGGCTCATCATCAGGAAGCCGACGGTATCCATGTCGAGCTTGCGCGCCATCGCGATGTGCTGTTCCGAGACATCGGCCTCGGTGCAATGCGTCGCGACGCGGATCGTATGCACGCCGAGCGCATGCGCCTCCTTCAGATGGTCGACGGTGCCGATGCCCGGCAGCAGCAGCGCCGATACCTTCGCGCGCTTGAGCAGCGGGATCACCGCGCCGAGATATTCGGCGTCGGTGTGCGCGGGAAAGCCGTAGTTGACCGACGAGCCGCCGAGGCCGTCGCCGTGCGTGACCTCGATCAGCGGCACGCCGGCCGCGTCGAGCCCGGTCGCGATCGAGCGCATCTGGTCGAGCGTCATCTGGTGACGCTTCGGGTGCATGCCGTCACGCAGCGTCATGTCGTGGACGGTGATTCGCTTGCCTTTGAGATTCATTGCCGTTCCTTTTTTGTCCGATCGTGGAAGTCGCGTCAGGCCGCCTGGGCGGCCGACGCCAGCGTGAGGCGGCCGGCCAGCAGTTCCTCGGCGAACATCTCGGCGGTGCGCGCGGCGGCGGCCGTCATGATGTCGAGGTTGCCCGCGTACTTCGGCAGGTAGTCGCCGAGGCCTTCGACCTCGAGGTACACCGACACGCGGTTGCCGTCGAACACCGGCCCGTTGACGAGCCGGTAGCCGGGCACGTAGCGCTGCACGTCGGCGATCATCGCGTGCACCGATTCGACGATGCGTGCTTCGTCGGGCGTGCCCTCGGTCAGGCAGTGCACGGTGTCGCGCATGATCAGCGGCGGATCGGCCGGGTTGATCACGATGATCGCCTTGCCCTGCTTCGCGCCGCCGACCTGCGCGACGGCCGCCGCCGTGGTGCGCGTGAACTCGTCGATGTTCTTGCGCGTGCCGGGGCCGACCGAGCGTGACGACACGGTCGCGACGATCTCGCCGTACGCGACCGGCTGCACGCGCGAGATCGCGCGCACCATCGGGATCGTCGCCTGGCCGCCGCAGGTGACCATGTTCACGTTCATCTCGCCGGAGCCGATGTGATCCATCAGGTTCACGGGCGGCACGCAGTACGGGCCGATCGCGGCCGGCGTCAGGTCGATCATCAGCACGCCGAGCGCGTTCAGCTTGCGGCTGTTCTCGGCATGGACGTATGCGCTCGTCGCGTCGAACGCGATCTGCACGCCGTCCGCCTGCACGTGCGGCAGCAGGCCATCGACGCCGTCAGCGGTGGTCTTGAGGCCGAGTTCGCGCGCGCGCTTCAGGCCGTCGGAATCGGGATCGATGCCGACCATCCACACGGGTTCGAGCACGGGGCTGCGCATGAGCTTGGCGAGCAGGTCGGTGCCGATGTTGCCGGGGCCGATCAGCGCGCAACGGATTTTCCGGGTCATGGGGAAGTCCTTGTTTTCCAGTGAATGAGAGCGGCGCCGCTCACGCGAACCGCACCGAGCACGCGCCGATCCCACCGATCGACACGCGGAAGTTGTCGCCGGGGCCGACCGGCGCCATCGCGGCGAGCGCGCCGGACAGGATCACTTCGCCGGCCTTCAGCGGAATGCCGAGGCGGCCGAGCGTATTGGCGAGCCATGCGACGGCATTGACCGGCGAGCCGAGCGCAGCCGCGCCCGCGCCGGTGCCGATCACGTCGCCGTTCTTCTCGAGCACCATCCCGCAGGTCGAGAGATCGACGCTGCGCGTGCCGACCGCCTTGTCGCCTAGCACGAACACGCCGCACGACGCGTTGTCCGCCACCGTGTCGCCAATCCGGAGCTTCCAGTCGCGGATCCGCGAATCGACGATCTCGAAGCACGGCATCACGCATTCGGTCGCGGCCAGCACCATCGCGTTCGTCACGCCCGGGCCGAGCAGGTCGCGCTTGAGCACGAACGCGATCTCGCCTTCGGCCTTCGGCTGGATCAGCGTGTCGAGCGGAATGCGCTCGCCTTCGCCGTACACCATGCCCGACAGCAGGTAGCCGAAATCGGGCTGGTACACGCCGAGCATGTCCATCACGGCCTTCGACGTGACGCCGATCTTCTTGCCGATGACGGTCTCGCCCGCGTCCAGCCGGCGCTGCACGAAGCGCTGCTGGATGCGGTAGGCGTCGGCGACCGACAGGTCCTCGTGCTGCGACGTCAGCGGCGCGACGGGCGTGCGCGACGTCATCGCGTCGTACAGCCGGTCGCCGAGCGTGGTGATCAACGTGGAGTCCATATGAATCGTCCAGTCAGTAATAAAGGGATCAGAGCTTGATGCAGACGTTGCGCAGTTCCGTATAGAACTCGAGCGAATGCACGCCGCCTTCGCGGCCGATGCCCGATTGCTTCGCGCCGCCGAACGCAGTGCGCAGGTCGCGCAGGAACCACGAATTGACCCACGCGATGCCGACGTCGATCGACGCGGCGACGCGATGCGCGCGCGACAGGTTGCTCGTCCAGATCGCGGTCGACAGCCCGTACGCATTCGCGTTCGCGCGGCCGATCACCTCGGCTTCGGAATCGAACGGCATCACGAGCGTGCACGGCCCGAAGATCTCGTCGCGTGCGATCGGCGAATCGTCGCCGAGGCCCGTCCAGATCGTCGGCTGCACCCATGCGCCGTCGCGCAGGTCGGCCGGCATGTCGGGCACGCCGCCGCCCGTCACGACCGTCGCGCCGAGTTCGGCGGCCTGGCGGTAGTACGACAGCACCTTGGCGCGGTGCTCCTGGCTGATCAGCGGGCCGATGCCGGTCGTGTCCGCTTCCGGACGGCCCGGCCGCAGCCGCTCGGCGCCGGCCTTCAGCGCGGCGACGAAGCGCTCGAACAGCGGGCGCTCGACATACACGCGCTCGGTGCCGAGGCACACCTGCCCCGCATTCGCGAAGCACGAGCGCAGCGTGCCTTCGACAGCCGCGTCGAAATCGCAGTCGGCGAACACGATCGCCGCGTTCTTGCCGCCCATCTCGAGGCTGACGGGCCGCGCGCCGTCGGCCGCGGCCTTCATGATGGCCGCGCCGGTACGCGTCTCGCCGGTGAACGTGATCGCGTTCACGCCCGGATGGGTCGTCAGGAATTCGCCGGCCGAGCCCGGCCCGAAGCCGTGCACGACGTTGTAGACGCCGCGCGGCACGCCGGCCGCGTTCATCACTTCGCCGAGCAGCGCGGCCGTCTGCGGCGTCTCCTCCGACGGCTTCACGACCACCGTGTTGCCGCACGCGAGCGCGGGGCCGACCTTCCACGTCATCAGCAGCAGCGGCAGGTTCCACGGGCAGATCACGCCGACCACGCCGACCGGCCGGCGGATCGCGTAGTTGAGCGCGCCCGCGCCGTCCGGCGTCGCCATTTCGAAGGTTTCGCCGGGCACGTTCTTCACGACGTCGGCGAATACCTTGAAGTTCGCGGCGCCGCGCGGGATGTCGATATGACTCGCAAGGCTCACCGGCTTGCCGGTGTCGGCCACTTCCGCTTCGAGAAAATCGTCGAAGCGGCGCGTGATGCCGTCGGCGACCGCATACAGGATCTCGACGCGCTGCGCGACGGTCAGGCCGCCCCACGGGCCCGCCAATGCCGCGCGCGCTGCCTGCACGGCCGCGTCGACATCGGCGCGGCTCGCTTCGGCCACGCGCGCGATCAGCGCGTTGTCGAGCGGCGAGCGCTTGTCGAACCAGCGTTCGCCCGCGCGATACTCGCCGTCGATGAAGTTGCGGACGCGCCGCGGTTCCGGCTGCCCGCCGGCGGGGCCGCGTGTCGCGGCAATGGGTTCCGTGTCGTACATGATGTGTGTGCCGATAGTCGTGGATCCGTGATCCGTGGGTTCGTGAAGCGCGCTCGCGTGCCGTGTGCCGTGTGCCGCCGGTCATGGCCCGCCGAAGCCGGCCGCGTCGAGGCCCGCGCGCGCGCAACGTTCGTCCTGCGTCTCGCTGCCGCCCGATACGCCGATGCCGCCGATCAGCGCACCGTCGTCGACGATCGGCAACCCGCCGCCGAACGCGACGAAGCGCGGGCGTAGCACGAGCCCCTGCCGCACGGCCGCCGAATGCGCGGCCAGCGCGTCGTGCCACGCGCCGGTCGGCAAGCCGAAGCTCGCGGCCGTGTACGCCTTGTCGATCGCGATGTCGATCGAATGCAGCGGCGCGCCGGGCATGCGCACGAAGGCCGCAAGCAGGCCGGCCGCATCGACGACGGCCACGTTCACGCGCACGCCGAGCCGCTCGGCGGCCTGCGCCGCCGCCTGCGCCGCGCGCGACGCGGCGGGCCAGCCGATCGTCCGCATGTCGATGTGCCGGGTCGTATCGTTTCGGTCCATGGCGTCGGGTTCCTTCGCGGCTCAGGTGTAGACGGTCGTGAACGCTTCGTTCAGCTCGCCGGAGTGGAAGAAGATCCCGCGCCCGAGCTCGTCCTCGGTCCACGTCGTGACCGGTCGATCGGGTTGCGCGAGATAGCCGAGCCCCGCGAAGGTCTCGTTGCGGTTGCCGCTCGGATCGAAGAAGTAGATGGTGGTGCCGCGCGTGATCCCGTGGCGCGTCGGCGCGACGTCGATCTTCACCTTGTTCTTCGCCATCACGTCGGCCGACTTCAGCACGTCGGCCCAGTCGTCGAGGAAGAACGCGATGTGATGCAGCCCGTTGCTCGGACCGCCGACGAACGCGATGTCGTGCGGTGTCGTGCTGCGGAACATCCATGTCGCGGCCTGGATCGTGTTGCCGGGACCGACCATCACCTGCTCGGCGAGGTGGAAGTCGAGGCACTCGGCCATGAAGCGCGTGTTCTCCTCGACGCGGTTCACGCCCGCCTCGGGGTTCAACTCGCACATCAGCAGGCAATGATCGAGCCAGTGCACGGCCGAGCCCGGGATATCGTCCGGCCACGGATCGGGGTTCAGCGAACCGACCGCGGTGCCGACCAGTTCCTTCTGCGCGAACAGGCGCAGCTCGTGCCCGCTCGGCAGCAGGAACCGCAACTGGCGGCCCATGCCCGGCAGCGCGCCTTCCGGCAGCATCTCGGTCGTGATGCCGTACGCTTCGATGCGCTGCCGCAGCGCGTCCAGGTCGACGTCATGCTCGACCTTGTAGGCGGCATGCTTGAGCCCCGCCTGGTCGGACGGCGACAGGATCAGCGAATACTTGTCCCATTCGTCCCAGCATTTCAAGTAGACGTTGCCGGCTCCGTCGCGCATCGTCTCCTGCAATCCGAGCACGCGTACGTAGTGACGCAACGCCGCTTCCATGTCCATCACCTTCAGATTGACATGACCAATACGCATCACACCCATGGTGAATCTCCTCCAGATTACTTTTTGAAAACCGGCGCCTCGGCACGAGCCGAGCCGCAAAAGAAGGGTTTCTTCAGCCTGCCGGCCACTTCCAGTTCGACGTCGCCGTCCGGCGCCACGCGGCACGCGAGCGCATAACCGGCGTCCTCCTCGTCGACGCTCACGTGCGCGCGGCTGATCGGCCCGAGCTTGCGCACCGCGCCGCGCAGCACGCGCACCTTGCACACGCCGCAGCCGCCGTTCAGGCAGCCGACCGGAATGCCGCGACGGCCGAGCTTCGCCATCCCGGCCAGCAGCGATTCGCCGGTCGCGCACGCATAGCGCTCGTCGGTCTGCGCGATCGTCACCGTCCCTCCCATGCGACTGGCCTCCATGTCACACCCGGCGGAACAGCGGGCTGCGCGTCTGCTGCGCGTCGGCAGCCGAGATGAATTTCTCGTGATAGATGTCGCGCTCGAACAGCCGCCCCTGCATCAGCGCGGTGATGCACGCGTCGATCATCGCGGGCGGCCCGCACAGGTATGCCTGGTGGCCCGAGAAGTCGCCGTCGAAATGCGCCTTCGCGACGTCGTGCACGAACCCCTGCGCGACGCCGTCGCCGGCGTCCGCCGCACCTTCGGACAGCGCCGGCACGTACGTGAAGTTCGGATGGCGTTCGGCGAGCGCGCGGAATTCGTCGTGGTAATAGAGCTCCTTCGCATTGCGCTGCCCGTAGACCAGCGTGATCGGCGCGGTGACGCCGCTGGCAAGCAGGTCCGCGATCATCGAGCGCGGGCTCGACAGGCCCGAGCCGCCGGCCATGAAGATCATCGGCAGCGCGGCCGAGCGGCGCACGAAGAAGCGGCCGTACGGGCCCGACAGGCGCACGCGGTCGCCGGTCGCGAGCGTCTCGTGCAGGTAGCCGGTGCCGACGCCGCCCGGCACCTGCCGCACGTTCAGCTCGATCTCGCCGGTCGCGGCGACGTCGGCCGGTGAATTCGCGATCGAGAACGCGCGGCTCTGCCCGAGCCCGGGAATCTCGAGCTGCACGTACTGGCCCGCCTGGAAATGGATCGGCTGCGACAGCTTCAGCCGGATCGACTTGATGGTCGGCGTCAGTTGCTCGATGCGCGTGACGTCGGCCGAGAAATCCCTGACCGGGATGATCTCTGCGTCCGGCTCCTCGTCGACGTCGGCTTCGATCACGGTATCGGCCTGCAGCGTCGCGCAGCACGCGAGCGCCTTGCCTTCCTCGCGTTCGAAATCCATCAGCGCGAACGGGTTCGCGTCGCCGAGATCGGTTTCGCCGTCGAGCACCGCAACCTTGCAGGTGCCGCACAGCCCGTGACAGCATGCATGCGGGATGTAGATGCCCTGGCGCAGCGCCGCGTCGAGGATCGTCTGTCCTTCCTCGACCTCGATCGTGACGCCCAGCGGCTCGATGGTAAGTTGGTGGCTCATGATGGTTCGTCCGTCCGCGTCGCGGTCAGAAGCTCGCGCCGCCGATGCCGTCGAGGCCCGGTGTGCGGAAGCTGATCAGGTCCTTGTGCCCGAGGCCGTTGTCGGCCAGGCTCTTCGCTGCATCCGGCGCCCATGGCTCGCCGGAGCGAAACCACTCGACGCGATCCCAGTCGATCTTCGCGAAGTCGGGGTGATAGCCGTAGATGGGCGGCAGCACGTCGCGCGCGAGCGCGCCGAACGGCATGTCGGGCGGCAGCGGCAGGCAGAACGGCGCCGGGAACATCAGGTGGTCCTCCCAGCACACGTAGAGCAGCGGCGCCGGGAATTTATCGACCGTGTCCTTGATCGGAAAGTCGTAGGGTTTGAGCGCGATGACGGTCATGCTTGTCTCCTGTCGGCCGGCGTTTGCGCATGCGCGCGTACACCGGTCTCGTTCAAGGTTGCGTATGGGTTACGTATCGATCAGTTGCGCGTGGCCTGGCCACGCCATGCCGCGAAGTTCTTCTGGTCTTCCGAGCCTTCGAAATCGAGGTTGTCGCGGCCCACGTTCACCTCGTAGTAGTCGAGCACCGCGGCGAGCGGATCGAAGCCTTCGGCAGTCGGGTCCGCATCTGGCGGGAAGCAGTTGCCCTGGTAGATCTGGTGCACGGGCAGCCATGCCTGCACGTATTTCTGCGGCTCGTGGTCGAAGATTTCCTTGCAGTGGTCGCTGCAGAAATGGAACTTGTTGCCGAGGTAGTCCGACTCGCGCGCGCCGATCTTTCGCGTGTTGCCGGGCTCGGTGAACAGCATCGGGATCTGGCAGGTCTGGCACAGCATCGGCAGCGTCTTCATGTAGAAGCGGTTGCCGGCCTTCGCCTGTTCGCCCCAATACTCGAAGCGCGGACGGTAGTAACGGTCGAACGAATCCGGATACTTCGCGGACAGCCACGCCATCTCTTCTTCGGTCGGCACCCAGGTGTGGAATGCGGAAGCCGCGTTGAACCCGTAGAACGTCGACCACGCCTGGTGGCTGATGTGGTCCTTGCCTTCGCACGCGTCCTGCCAGCCCTTCGGCTCGCGAATGCCGTAGCGCGCGAGATCCTTGAACAGCGCGCCGCCGTTCTGCTCCGCGTACATCTCCCATGATTCGCGCCAGCTCATCACGCGCTTCGGCTGCATGTAGTCCATCATCATCGCAACGAGCGTCAGCAGCCGGTAGCCGCGCCAGAACCACTTGTCGATCCAGCGCTGCACGATCGGCACGTTGTCCGGATCCTGCTCGAGCATGAACTTGATGCACTCGATGCCGAGCGTCATGTGGCGCGACTCGTCCGACTGCGCGGAGAAGCCGAACGTGACGGTCGACATGTCGCCGTTGTACGCGGCGCCCGACATGAACGGCACGAACAGCAGGTTCGTCAGCACGTATTCGAACGAGAAGCTGACCGCGGTCAGGAACTCGAACGGGCCGGCCGAATACGCGTCCTCGAAGAACGACTTCGGCACCGACAGGTACCACACGCGATCGAACCAGTGATTCGAATGATGAAAGCCGTTGAAGAACTTGTTGTACGTCGACATCGCGTGCGTTTCGGTCTGGTAGTGCCGCAGCTCGTCGATCGACTGCATCTGGCACGCGATGCGCGCGCCTTCGCCGGTGAAATGCCGGCCGACGTGCGCGAAGCCGCGGTGCGCGAGATACTCGAGCGGCGTCACGCCCTGGATGAACAGCTTCAGCGCGTTGATGTAGCGCGCGTCGGTCACGCCGAGGAATGCGTTGTTCTGCGTGAACGCGTCGATCACGGCGTAGAGCTTCTTTTCCTTCTCGCCCTGGTATTTCCAGTACGCGTCCATCGTCAGGCGGAAAGGGTCGACCCACTTGTCCCAGTCGTGAATCTTGATGCCCTCGTAGCGGTCGTACGGGAAGACCTTGTCCATCGGCTGGTAGGTCGTCTCCCAGCCGAGGCCGCGCGTCATTGCCGCGTAGCGGTCCTTCAGGCCGAGCTTTTTCTTGAGCGTTGGCGTGTCCATTCGTGTCTCCGGTATTGTCGGCGCGCGTGGCGCGTCGTTCAGTGCGACCAGCTCAGCGTGAACTGGTCGTCGTCCTCGTCGAGGTGGCCCGACAGCGTGATCAGGTTCACCTGGATCTGCTGCAGGTCGAAGCGCGCACCGGTCAGTGCCTCGATCGTGTCGCGGCGGATCGTCAAGCGGTTCGGCGAATCGATCTTCACCATGCCGGGCGATTCGACGACCACCGCATCCGGGTTGTCCGCGACGATCGCCTCGACGATCGGTCTGGACTCCTCATTGGCCTGAAAGGCGATGAATACATTTGACATGCGTGTTTCCCCTCATGAAGGATGGTCGTCGGGTCAGCCCGCGATGCCGAGCTTGCCCGTGCGGGCGCGGAACTGCTCGCCCGCTTCCTCGAGCGCCGCGCCGCCCGCGTCGTGCAGTGCGCGAGCGGCCACCGGCGCCAGCGCATCGGTCGCCCGCGCGGCCCAGTCGTGCGTCCAGCGCGCGAGCAACGCGCGGTTTTCGTCGGATTCGGCCGCCATCGTCTTCACCACCGCATCGACCCAGCGGTTCGATTCCGCGTGCCATTCCGGCATGAACGCGGTGAGCATCGCGACCGCGGAGCCGCCGGCGAGCGCGATCCGTTCGTCGACGAAACGGTCGTAGACGAGCGGATACAGCAGGCCGTCGAGCGCGAGGTTCTGCGCGACGAACAGTTCGACCGGATCGGTGACGACGAACGTGTCCTCGACATAGCGGCGCAGCGGCTGCCACGCGGCGTCCGTCTGCCAGGCGGCCTTCGCCGCGTCCAGCGCGTCGGGGCCGGCCATCGACAGCGCGAGACGCGTCAGGTATTGCGCGACGCCGAGGTTGTCCATCGCATGGAACATCGCGGCGCCGGTGAACGCGGTGCCGTAGCCGAGCGCGCAGATCTGCGCGTTGTTCATGTTCGCGCCCCACGCCGCGTGACGCAGCGGCACCAGAATATCGAGCGCATGCGCGGCGACGTCGTCGGGCATCAGGTCGATCATCCGGCGCGACTCGACGAACTCGAAGTTCGATTCCATCGTGTCCTGCTGGCGCGCACGGGTGGTCGTCCACGCTGCGTAGTAGAACTGGCGGGGATCCTTCAGCGCATACCAGTTCGCCATCCGGATCGCCGTGCGCGATGCGTCGAAGATCTCGTGATCGGGGTCCCAGGTCGGGCGGTAATGGAAGTTCGCCTGGGGCTGCGCGCCCATCATTCCTTCCTGGTAGCGCGTCGCCGTCTTGTCGCCGCCGATGTTCTGCGCGACGTGCGCAAAGGTGTGCCGGAGCGGCTTGATGTCGACTGTCTTCAGTTCGATGGTCACTTCTTGCTCCTCAGGGTCATGGGTTCACTTCGTCGTCCAGCCGCATCACGCGCTGCTCCACGCAGAACGCGTCGAACGCGGCAGGAGGCAACGTCAGCTCGACGGACAGCTCGGGTGCGCCGCCGATCGAAAGCTCGAACTCGACGAAGCCGCGGCTGTTGGTGCCGGTCACCCGGACGCACTTGCGGCCCGGGTCGAACGGGGGATGATCGGTTGTCGTTTGATCCATGATCGGTGTCGCCTCCATGCGCACTTCAATGCAGCATCCGTGCCACGTTCATCCGTCCCCTCGAAAAATCTCGATAATTCAGGGAAAGCCCTGACACAAAATTCGTATTCGCGAAGCACAATGCCGGTTAACCAGAAGGGAAACCTGCCCCGCATCGTCGCGCGAAACCCTTTACTGAACGGCCTTCTTCATCATTTGAGCAACCCGGGCATACGCATTTGCTCAAATGATCAAGCCGCCGATCAGGTCGCGCAGCCGGCGGCCGGAATCCTGAAAATCACGAGATATTTCGACGGAGACGACATGACTCGGTCCAGCCTGCCCCCTTTGCCGCCGGACGCCGACCTGCGCAAGCTGATTCACTTTTCGGCGAGCGACGGCCGCATCTGGCTGGCCGGACAGCGCATGGTGCTGCTGCATGCCGGCGCGCTGGCGACGCTGCGCCAGGAGCTGATGGAAAGCGTCGGGCCGGCGCAGACGCGGCGTTTCTTCACGCGCGTCGGCTTCGCCGCCGGCGAACGGGACGCCGCGCTCGCCCGCGAGATCCGCAGCGGCGCGTCGCTGTTCGACATGTTCCATGTCGGCCCGCAACTGCACATGCTCGAAGGCGCGGTGCAGGTCACGCCGCTGCGCTTCGAAGCCGATCCCGCGACCGGCGCGTTCTATTGCGAATACCGCTGGGAACATTCCTGGGAGGCCGACGTGCACCGCCGCACGTTCGGGCCGCAGCCCGAGCCGGTGTGCTGGATGCTGATCGGCTATGCGACCGGCTATACGAGCGCCTTCATCGGCCGGACGATCCTGTTCAAGGAAACGAGCTGCGTCGGCATGCACGACCCGCACTGCACGATCGTCGGCAAGCCGGCCGAGGAATGGCCCGACGCCGAGGAAATCTCGTCGTGGTTCAAAGCCGATTCGCTGATCAACACGATTCGCGACCTGCAGACCGAGGTCGAATCGCTGCGCCTCGAGATCGCGCCCGACGATGGCCGCACGCGGCTCGTCGGGCGCTCCGACGCCTTTCGCGCCGCCTATGCGCTGCTCGAAACGGCCGCACCGACCAAGGTGGCCGTCCTGCTCACCGGAGAGACGGGCGTCGGCAAGGAGCGCTTCGCCCGCGCACTGCACAGCCTCAGTCCGCGCGCCGCGAAGCCGTTCGTCGCGATCAACTGCGCGGCGATTCCGCACGCGCTGATCGAGTCGGAACTGTTCGGCGCGGAGAAAGGCGCATTCACGGGCTCGCAGATCGCGCGTGCCGGACGCTTCGAGCGCGCGAACGGCGGCACGCTGTTCCTGGACGAGATCGGCGAATTGCCGCTCGACGTGCAGGCCAAGCTGCTGCGCGTGCTTCAGGAAGGCGAGGTCGAACGGCTCGGCGCGACCGGCGGCAGGAAGGTGGACGTGCGCGTCGTCGCGGCGACCAACCGCGATCTCGAACAGGCCGTGCGCGACGGCACCTTCCGCGCCGACCTCTACTACCGGATCAACGTGTACCCGGTGCTGATTCCGCCGCTGCGCGACCGGCAGGACGACATCGCGCTGCTCGCCGACGCGATGCTGGAGCGTTTCGCGTCGCTGCACGGCAAGCCGGCGCCCACGCTGACCGACTACGCATACGACACGCTGCGCGGCTACCGGTGGCCCGGCAATGTGCGCGAGCTCGAGAACCTGATCGAGCGCGCCGTGATCCTGTCACGTCCCAACCGGCCGGCCGACGCGAAGGACCTGTTCCCCGGTGTCGGGCTGCCCGGCGGCGCGACCGTCGACCGTGCGGGGCAGATCAAACCGGCCGCCGCGCTATCGATCGACTGCGCGACGCTCCTCGACCAGTTGCAGGGGGGCAGCGGGCTCGACGGCCTCGAGCGCGCGCTGCTGCACGAGGCTGTCGATCGCGCGAACGGCAACCTGTCGGCCGCCGCCCGCCTGCTCGGGCTGACGCGCGCGCAGCTCAGCTATCGCCTCACCCGCAAACAGGATTCGGAGGACGCGTGACATGAACATCATCCTGCCCGCCCACCCGTTCGACGACGCGCTGCCCGACGACACCCCGCCTGCGATCGAGCCGGCCACCGACGACACTGTCGAACCGCATGCGCGCACACTCAGCGAGCATGCGTACCACCAGCTTCGCCAGCACATCATCGAAGGGCACTACCCGCCCGGTGCGAAGCTGCGCGTCGAACACCTGAAGAACGTGTACGGCGTCGGCGCGGGGACGCTGCGCGAGGCGCTCACGCGGCTTGTCAGCGATGCGCTGGTCGTCGCCGAAGGGCAGCGCGGGTTTCGCGTCACACCGATGTCGGTCGACGATCTCGAAGCGATCACGCGGCTGCGCATCCATATCGAGGTCGACGCACTGCGCGACTCCGTGCGGCGCGGCGACGATGGGTGGGAACAAAGGGTGCGGCAAAGCTTCGAGATACTGTCGGCCTGGGAGCAGCCGGTATCGATTGAACACCGGACCGCGTGGGAAGCGTGCAACCGGCGCTTTCACGAAGCACTGATCTCGGCGGCCGCGACGCCGTGGACCTATCTGATCCTGCGCATGCTGTCGCAGCAAAGCGAACGCTACCGGCGCGTGTGCATCGGGCTCGGCGATTCGAAGCGCGACGTGCATGCGGAACACGCGTGCCTGTTTGACGCCGCAATGCGGCGTGCCGATGCGCGCGCGGCGCTCGCGCTCGAAGACCATATCGGCACGACGCTCGCCATCGTAAGAAACGCGAGGCCCGGCGCGCTGCCGTTTTCCTGTCCCGCGTAAGATCGCTCCATTCTTGTTGGTTGTGGAAATTGGGCCAGCCTCAGTCGTAAATCAAAACGATGTTGTCTCCGTTTGCGAAGCAAAGATGTCACTTCGCTGGTCGACACGCGTTGACCAAAATACAATCGTCACCGTTTGCGAAGGAAAGTTGTTACTTCGCCGGTCGATGTCGACCGAAAGGTTCGAGGCTCTCAGTAATTCACGGGGTTGTGCGTTGCGAAACAAAGTTGTCACGGGCCGCGGCCTTGCGAAGACCATTGTCAACTCCCCTGCGGCGTCCGGCACCTCCTGGTCACGCGTTGTGCGACACCCGGGTTTGAGCAGGCAGTCGGAGCATAGTGATAAGGTTCACTATGCTAACTGCCCTGAACCGAGCGCTTGGTGACCCTGAGAAACGAACGCGAGCACCGATGCTGGATCATTGAGTTTGAGTGGTACTCGGGACGGAAGGCGTCGTGGCGACGACAGTCGCGATCCCCACTTCCTTGAACCCCTTGGTCAGCAGCATTGGCCTAAGTTCCTTCATAGCACTGTCCGGTACAGCTGTAGGAGTTCACAATCAATGCTAGCCGTGCCCAAAGGAGTGCTAGCAATGTTCACTAATACTGCTAGCGTAGTGTTTTGCTCAGCCTAAGCGGTGGGCATCGATAACGTGATATCGCCCGCAGCGCGGCGTCGAAATTCGGAGCTCTGGCGAAAATCGATTGCGGAACAGTCTCGAGCAGGCTGTGGTGCACCCGGCAGTAGTCGGCTGACGGATCGAGCCACTCCCTCTTCTGACCCTGACCCAAGAAATAGTCCGGCGCAAAAGTAGAGAAATTCGGCATGATGTGTCCAAGCGGACACGAAGGTCATGCCATGAAGACGAGCAAGTTTACGGAAGAGCAGATCGCATTTGCACTGAAGCAAGCCGAGCTGGGTACGAAGGTCGAAGAAGTCTGCCGCAAGCTCGGAATTAGCGAGGCGACTTTCTACAATTGGAAGAAGAAATTCGGAGG
>NZ_NBYX01000005.1 GCF_002099195.1 Burkholderia puraquae
CTTCGAGCCCGATCTGATCACGATGGCGAAGGGCCTCACGTCGGGCTACGTGCCGATGGGTGCCGTCGGCATTCACGAGCGCGTGGCGCGGCCGATCATCGACAACGGCGAATTCAACCACGGCCTCACGTACTCGGGGCACCCGGTTGCAGCGGCCGTCGCGGTCGCGAACCTGAAGCTGCTGCGCGACGAAGGGATCGTCGAGCGCGTGAAGAACGACATCGGGCCGTACTTCCAGCGCCGGCTGCGCGATGCGCTGGGCGACCATCCGATCGTCGGGGAGATCGCGGGAACGGGGCTGGTCGCGGGCGTTCAGCTTGCACGCGACTGGGACCGGCGCGAGCGGTTCGGTGCGAACGTCGATATCGGCACGATCTGCCGCGACTTCTGCTTCAACGGCAATCTGATCATGCGCGCGACCGGCGATCGGATGCTGCTGTCGCCACCCCTCGTGATTCGCGAGGCGGAGGTCGACGAGATCGTCGACAAGGCGAAGCGTGCGTTCGATGCGACGGCGGCGCGGGTGGGGTAGTCGCGTAACGCGCGACCCTGCATGCATGCGGGTGCCGTCACGCGAGCGGCATGTCGAATTTGTCCCGATCGGGATTCGACGTGTTCTACCGGACCGGGGGACGGTTTTCGTGCGACAGGGCTTGATGTTCCCTGCACGGCGTATGTTCGTTAATCGTGCTGACCTTTGGGGGCACGACTAACGGAACGCAGCGCATTGTCGTTCGGATGCGCGGTAACGAGGGGGGATTATGCGTGTGCGAATCGCTGCCGCTCGAAATTCATCACGAGTGCTACCGACGACGCGATATCCATCGATCCCGTTTCGACGACGAGATCAGGCGCGGTCGGTACTTCGTATGGATCCGAGATGCCGGTGAATTGCGTTGTCTGGCCGGTGATCGCCTTGGCGTAAAGCTGCTTCGGGTCTCGTGCGGAGCATGTGGCGATATCGGTTTTCAGGTAGACCTCGACGAACCGATCTGCACCAACGATCTGTCGTGCCCGTTGCCGGTCGGCGTTGTAAGGCGAGATCAGGGCGACGATCACCATGAAACCCTGGCTATTGAGCAACTTTGCGATCTCGGCGGTGCGGCGGCAGTTTTCGGTGCGGTCTTCCCGCGTGAAGCCGAGATCGGGAGAAACGCCTGCCCGCAATTCATCCCCGTCAAGGATGCAGGTCGGAATATTGCGTGCGCGCAACTGCGCCGCAATTTCCCGCGAGAGGGTTGACTTGCCGGCGCCGCTCAGACCGGTAAGCCACAGGGTGTAGTCGTTCTTCTCTTGTGCCATGGGTGTGCAATCTCTGTCGCCAACTCTCGTCATCGCAAGTGATGATTTCGTGCCTAAATGCGATGCCGATTCGGCTGGCTGTTATTTGGTGTAAGGATTCTATGCATCCGGATTTCTTCAAATGTTACAGAATAATTACCAAAAATTACACTGGCAATTTTCTTTCTTTCGTGTCGAAAGATTGCTAATGACCTGGTTGAAATGTCTGAACTTTGTTCGTACGCCGGGCCTGGGGCCGGCGTTGATCCGGCGGGGCTCGATGCGCGAAGAAATCGGAGAATTTTCCACTGATAGTGGATTTACCTGATTTGCATCAGCCAATAGAAGCGAATGGTGTTTGGCGAATCGACGCACGTCAATGGCCAGACAATGTTTGAGGACGGTGCTCCTGCATCCGCTTTCGCTTCCGATTCGCAGCGTGGCGTTATTGTTGGAAAACCGCACAGCGCGCCAGCGGATTAGCCGGACCGACATTGATTGACGTCAGGGGCAAATTGACGCGCCGGTCACGAAGGGCGTGTTGATCGAAGTCGAGACGACGAATTCGTGGAGGAGGCGATGGCTGCCGGTCACGGCGAGTCTGCGCGGGTGGGCCGTGTATTCGGCGCATCAAAACGAAAAGGGCCTGCGTCGTGAGACGCAGGCCCTTGAATTCTTTGGTGGGCGGTACTGGGATCGAACCAGTGACCCCTGCCGTGTGAAGGCAGCGAGCTATCTGGATAGGCGATGGAGGCCTGTGCGTGGTCGGGCCCCATCCCCAAACCCGTCCAGATCAAGAGGGCGAGCGCCCCGGTGACGCTGGCTGCGCGCAGACTGCTAAGCGCTCGTTGCCAGACCGAAGCGCGGTCTGCGTCCAATTGACTTTCCACTTCCGCGAGCGTTTCCAGCGGCGGCAAACCGGCCACCTCGGCCATCAACATGATGTCCGTCGCGGACGGTTTGCCCGTCCCCTTCTTCCACTCGCTGATGCGGCTCTGAGGCTTGCCGATAACTTCCGCTAGTGCGCCTAGCGAACCGGTCGACGACCGCGCTTGCTCAATCAAGTCAGAAATGTTCATACGATAGCCCTTGACAATTTACGACTGCCGTAAATACAATTTACGCATGTCGTAAATTTACGCAATTCGTGAATTCGCGCAGTCTATCAGTCTGACGAGAAAGGTAAACCCCGCGTTGACGGGGCCAGATCACAGCCAAGCGGGGGTAGGTGTTGCCGAAATACCACGTTCATGCCTACACGCAGTGCGGTCACAACCGCGTTGCCGTCATCGATGTAAGCGCCCGGGGCGTTGAGGGTGCTCGCGAAAAGGCCCGCGCTGCTCTGCGTCGGGCAGGGCGCAAGCCGGATCTTTGCACACTGGTTCCGGTGGAAGTCTCCCAGCCTCGCAACCCGTTTCCCCTGTAACCCACCGCACCGCAACTCACCCTCGGATAGTGCGGTGTTTTGTGGACGGCTGACCCAGCGTCCACCTTTTTCAAGTTGTAGCGCGTCCGTCGCGCATATGGCCCGAGCCTGAACGGCTCTATTCATCACAAGTAGTAGTCCTAAATTCAAGGAACCGAAATGAACAAGCAAAAGTTGACCATTCTCCAAGTGATCCAGCGCGGTGGCATTTCGAAGCGCACCGGCCAGCCGTGGGAAATCCACACGGCGCAATGCGTGCTGGAGCAGGAGAGCACTGAGGGCAAGCAAATCCTCGTCGGCACGATCAATCTGCCGGCTGCGCTGAAAGACTCCCCGACTGGCGAGTATCTCGCGGAATTCGCGCTGCAGCAGTCGATGGAGGGCAAGCTTGAGCCGCGCATCGTATCGCTTGTGCCGTTCGGTCGACCGACTGCCAAGGCTGCTGCGTCCGCCGCTTCGTAATCCGTCAAGGAATTCGGGCTGTTCGCATCTGGCCCGCGCGAACGGCTTTTTCTGATTGGGCCGGAACCTGAGAGAGAAACAACATGAAGAAACTGATTGCAGCAGCAGCTACGGCAGTCGCAAGCGCGGGCGCATTTGCAGCAGGCGAGGCTGCGCCGACGATGGACGTTTCGTCGGTCGTGAGCGCTATCAATGGCATCGGCCCGAACATCGTTCTCGTCGGCGGTGCGGTGCTCGCACTGGCGGCAGTGACGTTCGGCTACCGCACGGTGCGCAGCTTCATCGGCCGCTGATCGCGCAGCACGCTAAGCCCCCGGTATGCCACGGTGCGCCGGGGGCTTTTTCATTGGAGGTTGGGTATGGCGCAGGGCATCGATGTAGTGGTATGTGGCGCTGCCTCCGGTGCTACCGCGACTGGTGCTCAAGTTCCATGCACGTTGTCGGACGGTTCGCCGGGGGTGCAGCAGGTCGCGCACCTCACGCTAGTCAACGATGGGGCGACGAGTGATGCGCCGATCCCGGGCGGCGTCGAGGCGGGGTTGGTCGTCGGCAGTGCGGTGTTTCTGGTGTTGGCGATTGCGTTCGGCCTGCGTGCGGTGCGCCGGTTTCTTGAATCGGCTTCGGAGAGTTGACCATGCTTTTGTACTGCATTGAGTTCGTCGTGGTCGTTGGGACCATCTATTCGGCCGGAATGATTCTGCTGTCATGAGGCTGATACACCTTCTCATCGTGGCGCTGCTGCTCGCTTCGTTATCGACGGCGAATGCGGCAAGTCCGGCCCCGGCACCTAAGGCGCTTGTCCGATTCGACGCGCGCGGAAATGTCGTTATGGAGCCGGGCACGACTGCCAAGCCAGCTGGGCCACTCGATCGCGTTGTTGAGGCTACTGATGCGACTACGCCGCTTGATCGCGTCGTGGTTCAGACGGAATCGCGTTCGTCGGTGCAGTTGTCGGGCGTGATTGCTGCGACTGAGGCGAAGCGGGGCTATGACGTCCTGGGCGCAGTAGCTGAAGCGACGGTGAAGCATATGAACACAATCACCGGCGTCGGCGGAACGATGGCGGGTGGTGTGGCGACAGCCGCTTGCGCATTTAGAGGTGGATTTTTGGGCGTTGCCGCGTGCTCGGCTATCGGCGCTGCTGTTGGCGCGTCCGTACAGATTGCGCTTGATGGCTTGATTCGCTGGTTGTTCCCGACCACGCCGTCGACGGACGTGTCGACGTCTTCGGACCCCCAGGCTGGAAAGCTCGTCAAAGGACAGCCTGCGTGGGTTGCGAGTAATTGCAGTGGTGGGGTTAAGGTTCAGGGCGCCACCATTAAGTTGGTGGTGCAGGCATGCATGCAGAATAGCTATAAGAGCTTTGCGAATTCTGGACTGCCGAATGTGCACTATCAGGACCTCGGTTGTGATGAGGTGCAGGGCACTTGCACGGTTCGGCGCTACGGTGTGTCGGATCCCGATCCGTTGGAATACACGTTTGGTGTCCTTCCGAGGGCTTCTACCGTTTCGTGCGATTCTGGAATGGCAGTCTCGGACTCATGTATCTCGCCGGGTCCTACGGGACCTACGGAGCAGATTTCCGTAAGGTCGGCGGTCGAGCAATTGCCTAAAAGCGATCTCGCTGCGCCGGTGAACCCGAAGATTGTCGCGGCGCTGGCTAACGAGCTGTGGAAGCAGGCAAGCGCCCAGCCCGGCTATCAGGGCGTGCCATACGATCCGGCCTATCCGATTAGCGCGGACGACGTGAGTGACTGGAATCGGCAGAATCCCGGGTGGGTTCCGAACGTGGGTGAGTTCTCGTCCGTGAGCCCGGGCGCTGACGGTGGGTCGATGCGATTTCCGGTGCCGAACGGCAATCCGGGCGCTCCTACCAGCCCCGGCACCGGCACGAATCCCGGCACCGGCACGAACCCCGGCACCGGCACGAACCCCGGCACCGGCACGAACCCCGGCACCGGCACGAACCCCGGCACCGGCACGAACCCCGGCACCGGCACGAACCCCGGCACCGGCACGAACCCCGGCACAGGTACGAATCCCGGTACCGGCACCAACCCGGGCACGGGAACAGACCCCGGCACCGGCACCAACCCGGGCACTGGCACGAATCCCGGCACTGGCACGAATCCGGGAGACGGTGGGAAGCCGCAACCGTCACCCGATCTGTGCGCCTTGCATCCTGACGCGTCCGGTTGCGCACCGCTCGGTAGTGCGAATGATGTTGGCGTGAAACGTGATTCGCAAGGCGTGTCGTTGTCGCCGATCTCGATCGGTCTGAATAACGGCGTTTGCCCAAAGCCTTATGAAGTCGTCGTGTTCGACTCGCATCTTTCGTTTAGCTATCAACCGATCTGCGATCTAGCGGTCAGGTTGCGGCCGCTGGTGCTCATGTTGTCGGCGCTCGGCGCGGGTCTGATCTTTGTTATGGGGCTAACGGCATGAGTTGGGCGACCCTGCTTGTATCGCTGGTTGGGCCGATCGTTACGCGCGTATTGGTAGCGCTCGGCATCGGCTTCTTGACCGTGACCGGTATCGATTTGGCGCTGAATCAGGTCATTCAGTGGATGACTGCGAGCGTGGGCGGGCTGGCCGCCGATATCGCGAACGTGCTTGCGCTCGGTGGCGTCGGTGACGGCATCGCTTATGTGCTCGGCGGCTTGTCCGCCCGCGTGTCGTTCTACCTGCTCACGTCCACAACGAAAATGGTGTTCAGCAAATGATCACGCTGATTACGGGGGTGCCGGGTAGCGGCAAGACGCTGTATGCGGTGTGGCTGCTGACGAAGCTTGCGAAAGGGCGTCGCGTGCTGGTTGATGGCATTCGCGACCTCGCCGTCGAGCACGTCGAGATTGACGAGCCGTGGTTGCGGCAATGGCACGTGAACGCGCAGGCGCACGACTTGATCGTCATCGATGAGGCGCAGCGCATCTACCCGCCGACGACCGCGAGCCAGAAGCCGACGCCGGACGTTGAGCAACTGCACGTCCATCGGCATATGGGCGTTGACTTCATCATCATCACGCAGCATCCGCAGCGCATCAGCAAGACGGTGCGCGACCTCGTCGGCCGACACGTTCATGTGCGCAACCTGTTCGGCCTCAAGCGCGCGATGCTGTACGAATGGGATCACTGTCACAACCCAAGCAGCCTGAAAGATGCAGTGAAGCGCCAATGGTCCTATCCGCGCGAGGTTTTCAAGCTCTATACCAGTGCGGAAGTGCATACGAAGAAGCAGGCAGTTGTTCCGAAAGCGTTGTTCGCTATCCCGGTCGCTCTGGTCGTGTTCCTTGTGTTGGCCGTGAAGATTTATCACCGGGCGCATGAGGGCTTCGGCGCCGCGCCTGAAGCAGCGGTAGCTGGGCCGGTTGCGGCGTCACAACCTGCGACTGCGCCGCGCCCCGCTGATGTGAACAAGTCGGCTGAATGGCGGGTAGCAGGGCGCTACGCGGTGTCCGGGGCGGCGTATGTCGTGGTGGTCGCGGCGGACGGCCGGTTGCGTGCGGTTCCGTCGTCCGAATTTCGCGGCGAGGGGGTGCGGCTGGTTGGCGATGTGGACGGCAAGACGGCAAGCGGGTGGACAGGCGTGCAAGGTGGAAAAACAGAACAAAACGGGGGTGTGCGATGACGCGATGTGTTGCGCTGTTTGGCGCGTTGATGCTGTCGAGTGGTTGGGTGCATGCGGCCGGCACGGTTCCGCCGTTGCCGACTCTGCCGGCTGATCCGGGTTTGACCGCTGCTGCATCTGCGTCGCCGCTGCCTGCGCAGCAGCCGCTCACGCCGCTTAAGCATGTTCGCGGGACGGCGTTCGATCTGCGGTTCGTCACGGTGGCGCAGGTGGTTGACCTGATCTATCAGGACGCGATGCGCACGCCTTACGTGCTCGGCCCCGATGTGCTGACCGACACCCGCCTTGTGTCATTCCGCCTGGACGACCAGAGTCGCGACGTGCGCGAAGTGATGGTGGATTTCCTCGACTCGCTCGGCTTTCAGGTGGTCACCAAAAGCGGCGTCGATTACGTGATGAAGAAGCCGGGCGCTGTGCTCGCGAAAGCGGATCGCGATGTGTACGTGTACAAGCCGCGATACCGGAAGGCCAGCGAATTACGCGAGCTGGTTGAGCCGCTGATTGGTACGCGCTCGATGCTGCCGCCTGTGTCCATCGCGCCGGTTGTTGGCGACGCGGCGGGTGCCGTGCAAGTGCCGGGCGCACCAGTTGCGGTGCCGAATAGCTTGCCTGTGGCTCAACCGGTCGCAGGTGGCGTTCAGGCGCGCGGCGGTGAGCTGGTCGTCGTCGGTTCGCGCGATGAGGTCGCCATGTTGCGCAAGGTGGTTCCGGAGCTGGACACGGCCCCGGGCGAGGTCGTGGTGCGTGGCTGGGCGTACGAAGTGACCAACACCGATTCAACGAACTCGGCGTGGAGTATCGCGGCGAAGGTGCTGGGCGGCCAGCTTCGCATCTCGAGCGGTGACACGTCATCCGACAAGAGCGCTGTGCGATTCACCGGGCCGGGCATCGATGCGGCGATATCGGCGCTCAATGCGGATTCACGGTTCAAGGTCATCAGCTCGCCACACGTGCGGATCGCATCAGGTGAGCGTGTGCGCCTGAACGTCGGGCAGCAGGTGCCGACGCAATCCAGCGTGAGCTATCAAGGGTCGAGCGGCACGCCGGTTCAGTCGATCACGTATCAGGACGCAGGGTTGATTTTCGATGTCGAGCCAACCGTGATGCGTGACGTGATCGAGCTGCGCGTGCATGAGGAAATCTCCGATTTTGTTACGACGAAAACCGGCGTCGATACGTCACCGACGAAGAATACGCGCCAGTTGCAGACCGTCACACGGCTGGCGGACGGCGAGGTCGTGGTGCTGGGCGGGCTGATTCAGGATCGGAATGCGACGGCGCGAAGCGGTTACGCGTGGCTTCCGAGCTTTCTCGATGGTCGGTCAAGCTCGAAGCAGCGGACGGAGGTTCTGTTGGTTCTGCAGGTGCAACGGATTTGATCGCGGTCGGCGGATCGATGCGGTCGAGGAACGCCGATACCAGAAGGTACGAGCATGCCCCGGCCCCCAGCGCGATTGCCGCGATTTTGAGTGGCGAAAGCGTGGATATGGCGACGGCGGCTGTGGGGGCGGGCTGTGCGGGTGGTGCGGTTGGCGTGGGCGCGCTGTACGACATATGGCCCTGCTGCGCACGCTTCTCCTTCTCCTTGTATTCCTCGCGATACCAGTCTCGGTCGTACATGCTCATCTGTGGCCTCTCGGTAGTTTTGTGGGGGAGATTGTAAGGCGGTGCGGCGCGACGGGTGGCGTCCAGCGTCAGGAGTGTCCGGCCGGGATCGCAGCGACGTAGGGCGGCGGCTTGGTTGCGAAGTTGTGGCGGTTATCGCGCGGCTCAGCGCGGCCAGCCGGGCCGAGTAGCGGGTACTCGCGATGGCCGGTGTCGAAGGCACGGCAGGGAAACGCCCTCCCTCCTGAAAGCCCGCTGCGGCCGTTGTGGTTCCGGCGCGATAGGAGAGGGCGTATGCGGTTGCGGGTAGAGGGTGGGGTTATCGCTGCGGGCGGCTCGCCCAGCGCAGCAGAGCGCGCCGGGCGGGCCGCGCGCAGCGCGGCCCCTAAACTTGTATCAGGGACACTTAACGGATACGGGACACGGACGCCAGCATAGAGCGAGGCGGAGCAAGGACAGAAAGGCGGTTCAGAAAAAAGAAAAGCCCTGAACGCGGCAACGGTCAGGGCTTGGTGAAACAGCGCATTACAAAGGTGATTGCAATGCACGACGCAAGTATAGGCGACTTCTCGCCGTTCCGTAGAGAGTGGGTGATCCGTGGTCGGAATTTTGGCGACGGTCAGGTCGAAGTGACGGCGACGCGGTTCGATCGCTACATGGGCGCGCTGTCGTTGAATGCGATGCCCAAGGCGAAGCGCGGCGAGTCGGAGAACAGCGAGTCGAACCTGATGGACGCCGCGAAACGCGCCAAGCAACAGGTGCGGCTCCGCTGTAAAGCGATTGGGGCGGATCGAATGATCACGTTGACGTACCGCGAGAACATGCAGGACAAAGACCGGCTGAAGCGTGATTTCGACGCGCTGCGCCGTCGCCTGTCGAAGCTCTCTAGCTTCCAATATGTGGCGACGCCGGAACGTCAGAAGCGCGGTGCATGGCACCTCCACGTCGCGGTGCGTGGGCGCCAGAACTATCGCGTGCTGCGCTCGATCTGGCAAAGCATCGTCGGCGTAGGCAACGGCCAGGTCAACGTGCGGAATCCGTTCAAGGAGAAGGGGCTCCGGCACAAGCTCGCAGCTTATCTCGCGAAGTACATCACCAAGGATTTCGCGGAGCACGCGCTGAACGAAAAGCGGTACTGGACGAGCCGCGGCGTGGTCGTCCCGGAAGTCATGCCGATCGATCACATCACGGCGAATGATCCTGCCGAGGCATTGAAGACTGCATTTAAGGCGGCATTGCGAGCGGGTGCGACATTAGATCGTTGTCAGGCATTTTGGCGGCAAGAGTTAGGGGTGTTCTGGTTATCGACGCGAGAAAATTAGAATCAATATTGGTAATTAATTATTGATTCGCGCTGTGGGTTTAAACGTCGATATTATTCGGATTCAACGGCGTGAGAGGGCTGGTGAATGACATTCGAAGAAGTAATAGACGTATACCTCGCGTCGAAAAAGAATCGAAGCAGGCAACGTGATCTGTACGCATTGAAGCGGCTCAGGCCGTACTTTTCTGACAGGGATTTGTGCGTGCTGAAGCGGGCCGACGTGAGGCGGTACATTGCAGTTCGGCAGGCGGATGGTGTTCAGGAATCGACAATACAGCGTGAATTGAGGGTTTTTTCTGCGGCCATAAATTTTGTGCGATTGGAATATGATCGGCCCGATTTACCGAATCCGGTTATTAGGCTGGCTATGTCGTCTGGGGCGGCTCGGGTTCGGTGGATCAGTCGGCAGGACGCTGACGCACTGGTGATATGTGCGTCACGCTTCGCACGTCGGCCGCATTTGCCAAACTTCATTCGTCTTGCTTTGCATACCGGTTGCCGGAAAAACGAACTGCTGAAGCTCGAATGGTCGCGGGTGGATTTTGATCGAGCGGTTTTGTCGCTGGAGCCGAGCGATACAAAGAACGGTAAGCGTCGCGTTGTGCCGCTGAACGATGAGGCAATGGCGGCGTTAAGACATCAGCGCGAGTGGGTGCGGGTGACAGTGCCTCGTTCGCCGTGGGTGTTCGCGGTGGCGTCAGGGGATCGGATGACGACGATTCAGAAGGGTTTTCGCGCCGCGTGTCTTCGCGCGGGAATCGATGATTTCAGGGTGCACGACTTGCGCCATACCTTCGCTTCATGGCTCGTCATGGCGGGCGTGTCGCTGTACGTGGTGAAGGATTTGCTGGGGCACTCGTCGATCACGGTGACGGAGCGGTACGCGCATCTGGCGCCGCACATGGGGCGCGAGGCGGTACGGACGCTGCATGCCTAGGCGCGGGGCGGTGACTGCCAGATGAGGTTTTACGTCAAATAATGGGGGCGGAATGCTATTGACAGTGGCACGATGTATTATAGATCGTGCCGTTATCTTCTAAAGGTTGTGCCATGAAAACGTTAGATGTGTCTCAGGCTGCTGCGGCAGCACACGCGGGCGGTGTCCTGTCGGCTGTCCTCAAAGCCGAGGGCGGTTCATTTTACGTCGAGCTGGAGACGCGGACGGCCGGCACGGCTGTGCTGGTCACGTCGAACAATCGTCGGCCGCGTGCGTTCCGGAACCCCGTCAAGGCGCTTGAGGTAATCCGCGAGCTTGGGTTGCAGTCGGGGCGATTCTCGCTCGAAGCATGGCGGCCGGATGAGGTCGAAATCGAACGTTCTAGCCGTCCGGATCGCGCAGAGGCGATGAAGCAGACGCACGCGAATGCGGCGGCCTATGACAAATGGTTGCGCGAGCAGGTGCAGGCGTCGATCGACGATCCGCGCCCGAGCATCGAGCATGAGGACGTAATGAAAAATGCTCTGGCCCGCGTCGAAGCGATGAGAAAGGGGAAGCGTGCTAAGACTTAAGTGGCGGCCGATGGCCGAGGCAGACCTGTTGGGTATCTTGGAGTTTATCGGGGAGGACGATCCGGATGCTGCATTAGCGTTGGTAGAGCTGATCCGTGAAAAGGTGGAGGGGTTGAAGGCTCGTCCGAAGCTGTATCGAGCAGGGCGCGTCTCCGGAACGAGGGAGATGGTGGTGCATCACAACTACATCGTCGTGTACAGCATTGATGCGGACGTGGTGGAGATTCTGAGCGTGAAGCATGCCCGGCAACAGTGGCCGGACTGAAGCTGGATTCGGCTTGAGCTTGCCAATAACGGGGTGAAGAAAATGTGGGGAATGGAAACGAGAGACTGGATGACGGTTGCAGCAACGGTTGCCGGGCCGATCCTCGCGGTGCAGGCGCAGAAGTGGGTGGAGCGCGCCCGTGCATCCGCACAACGCCGGGACTGGATCTTCAGCACCCTGATGGCGACTCGACAGGACCGCGTTTCAATGGAGCACGTGCGTGCGCTGAACATGATCGACCTCGCGTTCTACGGTACGCGTGTGCTTGGCAAGGTATGGCGCAGTAAGGGATCGCAAGCGGTTCTCGACGCGTGGCACGACTACCACGCTCACCTGACGGTTTCTCCGCAAAATCGACCGGCAAACGAAGGCGAGCAACTCGACTGGAACGGTCGCTGTGACGAACTGTTCACTAATCTGCTCGACCGGCTCGCCGTAGTCATGAGCTACAAGTTTGAACTCGCCGCGCTGAAAGGCGGTAGCTATTCGCCCGAAGCACATGGCACGGTCGCTCTACAGCAGCAGGCCATACGCCATCTGGCAATCGAGGTGCTCGCCGGCAACAAGAATCTACCGATGGAGGTCAAGGCATGGCCCGTCGATGCCGCCGTCGCTGAACAGCAGCGCAACACGCAGGCCGAACTGGTCCAGAACCAGAGGGAAATGAT
Organism: Burkholderia puraquae; assembly: GCF_002099195.1. GTDB lineage: Bacteria > Pseudomonadota > Gammaproteobacteria > Burkholderiales > Burkholderiaceae > Burkholderia > Burkholderia puraquae. The sequence goes on from NZ_NBYX01000005.1 coordinate 12,169, forward strand.
GGGCGACTTTAAGCAGATCCTAGAGCGCCTCACCGAGCATGCCGTTGGCCCTCGCGCAGAAGCATTAGCGCCCACTGAACCTGAGTCTCATCGATGAACCAAAGAAAGATTCTTCGTGGATGTCGCTTGCCGACCCCAAGCAGCCGTTCGCCAATCAGCGCCGTCAAGGGCCACTTTGAAGTGACAATCGGACGCCTGTTTCCGGCGTGTCAAGCCAACGTCGAAGTCGTCGCTACACCGCGGAATTATGGGCGAAGGTTCTGCTTGCCACGCCTGAGATAAAGTCGATCACGGCACGAATCGCCGGCGAATGTCTGAGATCGGCATGCACTACAAGCCAGATCTCACGAGAGAACGACGCCCCATCGAACGGCAGCCGTTGCAATTCAGGATCGCCGTCACCCATAAAGATGGGTAGCCCTGCGACACCCACTCCCGTGCGGGCCGCCACCTGCTGCGTCGTGATATCGCTGACTTCGCAGACGATGCGGCGGCCTTGAGCGATCGACACGAGCCATTGCTGATGCGGCATTTCTGCGAATTGCGCTTCGTAAGCAATGAATGCCCAGTCGTCGGGTGACGACGCATGCGCATATTCGCGGCTCGCATACAGGCCGAAAGGCATTTCCCCAAGTTTGCGCGTGACATTCTGCGGTTCCTCGGGGCGAACGAGGCGCACCGCGAGATCCGCTTCGCGACGTCCGAGGGAAATGCGCTGTGCCTGGCTGGCGATCGCCAAGCGAATTCCGGGATGTAGTTGCGCGAATTCATGAAAGTGATTCGCGAAGAGGTTGTGTGCGAGCACCGGCGGCACGCTGACTGTAACCACGCCGTGCAAGGGCGTCTGTTCCGCGAGCACGAGGCGCTCGATCGAAAACGCGCGCTCCTCCATTTGCTCCGCGAATTCCAGAATGAGCTTGCCTGTCGATGTCGGCCGGCACGCACGCGGCAATCGGTCGACCAGGCGTACCTTCAGTTCGGCTTCGAGCGCGCTCAGTCGACGGCTCACTGTCGCATGATCGACATTCAGACGTCGTGCCGCCGCGGAGAGGCTGCCAGTCTGCGCCACGGTGACGAAATAGCGAAGGTTTTCCCAGTCGAACATCTGTGCATTTTCTCAAGGGTGCTATGCGGCTTTGCGGAATATTCGCACAGAACGCAATCCTTTACGCTTCGGTCCTTTGAACTCGAAGGATCGACCATGCAGACACCGTCCAGACGTCACCCGTTACTGGTTCAAACAGCAGCATGCCTTGGCTTTGTGGTCGTACTGATCGATGTCAGCGTCGTCAATGTTGCGCTTGATGCTTTGAGATCGGTCTTCGATGCAGACATCACAGACCTCCAATGGGTCGTCAACGCGTATGCGCTGGTCTTTGCTTCGTTGCTGCTCATTGCGGGCGCGCTCGGCGACAGGTGGGGTGCAAAGCGTGTGTTCATGGCTGGCTACGCGATATTCACGATTTCGTCGATCGGCTGCGGGATGGCGCAATCCGTGCCTGCGTTAATTGGCTGGCGTCTCGTTCAGGGGGCGGGGGCCGCGCTGCTCGTGCCGAACTCATTGGCCGTTCTGCGGGTGGCGTTCGAGGACGCGACGGAGCGCAGCCGTGCGATCGGCTGGTGGGGCGCGGGCGGGGGCATCGCTTTGGCCGCTGGCCCCCTGGCAGGTGGCCTGCTGATCGCTGCGGCCGGCTGGCGAAGCATCTTTCTGGTCAATGTGCCCGTGGGCATCGCAGGCATTTGGCTGACATGGCGGTTCGCGCCCGATACGAACGCGCAAGATGGCCGGAGTCTGGATCTCCCGGGGCAACTAACTGGCGCGGTCGCGCTAGCAGCACTCACGTTCGCATCGACCGAAGTGAGCGCGCTAGGCTGGCGCAGTGCTTTTGTCGAGGGTGCGTTCGCCCTATGCGTCGGAATGAGTATCGCGTTCGTCTGGCTGGAATCGCGCAATCCTGCTGCGATGCTGCCTGCCGCGTTGTGGCAGAACCGCGTTGTCCGCTGCGCGACCCTGATCGGCATGCTTGCGAATCTGGTTTTCTACGGCATCGTCTTCACGTTGAGCCTGCTCTTTCAGTCGGTCTGGCATATGACGCCGGTCCATACGGGCGTGGCATTCCTGCCGATGATGGGCATCCTGGTAATCGTGAATATCGCTGCGGGACGACTGGCGAGCCGGGTCGGCGCGCGCGCACTGGCAACGGTCGGTTTGCTGATTTCCGCAGGCGGCTATCTCGCGATGTGGCCGGCCATAGCAGCACAGTCCTTCTGGCTGCTCGCGCTACCCATGCTGTTCGCGGGTAGTGGAATTGCTCTGACCATTCCAACTATCACTGCTGCGACGCTGGCCGCTGTGAGCGGCGCACAGTCGGGAATTGCGTCGGGATTGTTGAATGCCGCACGTCAGATCGGCGGCGTGATCGGTGTCGCTTTATTCGGTTTCTTCGTTCGGCAGGCAGAGGTGGCGTCCTTTATTCACGGGGTGGAGCGAGCGTTGACCGTTTCGGCGCTGCTTCTGATTGTCGGCGCTGCAACTGCCTGGCGAAATTTGGGTGATGTGGTGCCGCAAGGTCCCCGAACCAGAAGAGGGAATGTTCGCTGACCGGCCCGAAGCTGACGGTGAGGCGTCGTAAAGTCGTAGCGACCAGATGGCCGCGTATGGCCGAACGTCGACAGTCAGCCCTGCGTTTTCCCCGGAAATCCGAGACGAAAAAAAAAAGCCCTGCGAGTGCAGGGCTTTTTCTTTGCCTAGTGGCTTTGCGCTGGTGCCGGAGAGAACTGCTCGATCCAGCGTTTGACGCGTCGCCACAAGCGGCGAATTCTTTGGTGGGCGGTACTGGGATCGAACCAGTGACCCCTGCCGTGTGAAGGCAGTGCTCTACCGCTGAGCTAACCGCCCAAAGAAGCTGAAATTATGTCAGGGCTTTGAGGGTCTGTAAAGTACTTTCTGCAAATATTTTTCAGATACGCGCACATACTTGCCGGCCGGCCGTGCGCTCAGCCCGCGAGCGCGGGCAGCGCGTCGATCGACGCGCGCACGTAATCCGCGAACCGCAGCGCGACCGGTTCGGCGGTGCCGCTGCGCTTCAGCGCGAGCGTGCGCGATTCGAGCGACGCATCCTTCAGCGGCCGGAACGCGAGCCGGTCGCTCTTCACCTGCTGCAGCACGCGTGGTACGAGCGCGATACCCATCCCGAACTCGATCATCGACAGGATGGTCTGCCACAGCCGTGCCTCGTGACGGATCAGCGGGCTGAAGCCGGCGTTCACGCATTGCGCGATGATCAGGTCGTGATAATGCGGCGCCGCTTCGCGCGGGAACAGGATGAACGGTTCTGCGGCTAGTGCGGGGAGTGCGACCTGCTTGCACCGCGCGAGCGGATGCGCGGCCGGCAGGCAGCACACGAACGGTTCCGCATAGACGGGCGCCGATTCGACCTCGGGCGGGAAGTGGCCCCAGTGCGCGTAGCCGAGATCGATCTGGCCGCGCTGGATCGCCTGCACCTGGGCCTGCGTGTTCATTTCACTCAGCACGACCTCGACGCCCGGATAGTCGGCCTCGAAGCGCCGCACGGCATCCGGCAGCCCGCGATACAGCATCGAATGAACGAAGCCGATCCGCAGCCGGCCCGCGAGGCCCGACGCGGAGCGCACCGTCAGGCGCTCGGCCTCGGCCGCCTGCAGCAGCAGCCGGCGCGCTTCGCCGAGCAGCACCTCGCCCGCGTTGGTCAGCGCGACGGTCTTGTTGGTGCGCGAGAACAGCTGCACGCCGAGCGCTTCCTCGAACTTGCGGATATCGAAACTCAGCGCCGGCTGCGAGATGAACAGGCGTTTCGCCGCGCGCCCGAAATGCAACTCCTCGGCGACCGCCACGAAATAGCGCAACTGCCTCAGTTCCATGATGTTGCCTCCCGGCGCCGGCATCGATAAGTGTTGTCTATCGTACCGGACAAATCCTGTATTGGACGCTTATCGATCGCAAGCCTACGCTCTTCCGAAAGATTGACGCGGGACCGGACGGTATCGACATGCCGATGCGATCCGGCCGCGAAGCACGGGAGCGGGGCAGGCGCACGGCGTCCACTCCGCTCCGCAACGGAGACGCAAGCATGCATGACACCGATCGCACGCCGGCCGCCGGCGCGTCCAACATCCCCGACAGCCGGGGCATCAATTTCTTCACCGCCGATCCCGATCTCGGCGCGCTCCTGAAGCTGCACCTGGGCGGCGCGCGTTACGCCGAGCTCGAACCGCAGCTGCGCGCGCTCGGCGCGCGCGTGTCGGGCGAGCTCGACGAATGGGCGTCGCGTGCGGACAAGCATCCGCCCGTGCTCGAGTACCGCAACCGGCGCGGCGAAGCCGTGCAGCGGATCGACAAGGATCCCGCCTACGTCGCGCTCGAGCGCGTCGCGTATTCGGAACTCGGGCTCGCGTCGCTGAGCCACCAGCCGGATGCCGTGCCGCCGCTCGTCAAGTACGCGCTGACGTTCCTGTTCGTGCAAGCCGAATTCGGGCTCTGCTGCCCGGTCAGCATGACCGATTCGCTGACGCACACGTTGCGCCGCCACGGCGATCCGGCGCTGGTCGCGCGTTACCTGCCGATGCTCGCGTCGCGCGATTTCGACACGCTGTACCAGGGCGCGATGTTCATGACCGAGCAGGCGGCCGGGTCCGACGTCGGCCGCATCACGACGCGGGCGACGCGGGAGACGGACGCGCACGGCGAGACCGTGTGGCACCTGCATGGCGACAAGTGGTTTTGCTCGAACGCGGACGCCGATCTCGCGATGGTGCTCGCGCGTCCCGACGGCGCGCCGGACGGCATCAAGGGCCTGGGGCTGTTCCTGTTGCCGAAGACGCTGCCGGACGGCACGCGCAACCGCTACCGGATCGTACGGCTGAAGGACAAGCTCGGCAGCCGCTCGATGGCGAGCGGCGAGATCACGCTCGAAGGCGCGCAGGCGTTCCTGATCGGCGAGATCGGCCGCGGCTTCCACCAGATGGCCGACATGATCAACCTGTCGCGCCTGTCGAACGGCGTGCGCGCGGCGGGGCTGATGCGGCGCGCGCTGAACGAGGCGCTGCACGTCGCCACGCATCGCGAGGCGTTCGGCCGCAAGCTGATCGACATGCCGCTGATGCAGCGGCAGTTGATCAAGATGCTGTTGCCGGCCGAGGCCGCACGCGCGATGTTCATGCAGATCGCGTTGCTGCTGCCGCAGGCCGAAGCCGGCGACGAGCAGGCGGCGCGCTGCGTGCGGATCCTGACGCCGCTGATCAAGTTCCGCGCGTGCCGCGATGCGCGCCGCGTGACGGGCGACGCGATGGAGGTGCGCGGCGGCACCGGCTATATCGAGGAGTGGAGCGATGCGCGTATCGTGCGCGACGCGCATCTCGGCTCGATCTGGGAAGGTACCAGCAACATCGTCGCGCTCGACGTCGCGCGCGCCGCGCAGCGCGAGCAGGCGCTCGACGCGCTGCGCGCGTTCCTCGGCGACCGGCTCGGCGCGGCGCCGCTGCCCGACGCGAGCCGCGCGGCGCTGCGACGCATCTTCGCGCGGGCCTGCGACGCGCTCGCTCGGGTCGCGGCCGACGGCGACGACGCGCGCGTGCGGCAGGCCGCGTCCGCGCTGTACTACGCAAGCGCGGCCGTGCTGATGGCGTGCGAAGGCGCACGGCTCGCGCCGGATTTCCGGCGGCTCGCGCTCGCGCACCTGATCGTGCGCCACAAGCTGCTGCCGGTCGATCCACTCGCGCCGGCCTCGCGCGACGACGAGCCGGCCGCATACGGCGCGCTGCTGCGCGGCACGCCGATCGCACTCGATACCGCGCTCGACCTGCTGCCGGAGGTCGAACGATGAGCACGACGCGTGGCGCACTGGAAGGCCTGAAGGTCGTCGACCTCAGCCGTGTGCTCGGCGGCCCGTACTGCACGCAGGCGCTCGCCGACCACGGCGCGACGGTGGTCAAGATCGAGCCGCCGGACGGCGACGAGACGCGCGGCTGGGGGCCGCCGTTCCTCGGCGATACCGCCTGGTATTTCATGGGCGTCAATCGCAACAAGGAAGGGCTCGCGCTCGACCTGTCGCGCGACGAGGGGCGCGCGATCCTGTGGCGCCTGCTTGAAGAGGCCGACGTGCTCGTCGAGAACTTCAAGCCCGGCACGCTCGCGCGCTGGGGGATGGACTACGCGCGCGACCTGCAGCCGCGCTTCCCACGCCTGATCCACTGCGCGGTGACGGGTTTCGGCGAAGTCGGCCCGCTCGGCGGGCTGCCCGGCTACGACGCGGTGATCCAGGCGATGGCAGGACTGATGAGCGTGAACGGCGAGCGCGACGGCGACGCGACGCGCATCGGCCTGCCGATCGTCGACATGGTCACGGGCCTCAACGCGCTCGCCGGCATCCTGCTGGCGCTCGCGGAGCGCGAGAAGAGCGGGCGCGGGCAGTCGATCGACATTGCGCTGTACGACTGCGGCGTGTCGCTGCTGCATCCGCACCTGCCGAACTTCTTCGGCTCGGGGCGTGTGCCCGAACGCAGCGGCAACGCACATCCGAACATCGCGCCGTACGACAGCTACCGCACGGCGAGCGTGCCGATCTTCCTCGCGGTCGGCAACGACCGGCAGTTCGCGCGGCTCGTCGCGCATCTCGGCGTGCCGGCGCTCGCAAGCGATCCGCGCTTTGTCGACAACCGCAGCCGCTGTGCGCACCGGCCCGAGCTGAAGGCCGCACTGGAAGCACGGCTCGCCGCGCACGCATGCGAGCCGCTCGCGCACGACCTGATGGCGGCCGGCGTGCCGTGCGGGCCGGTGCGAACGGTGGCCGACGTCGCGCGCGATCCGCATGCGCTGCACCGGAACCTGTTCGTCGAGATCGGCGCGTATCGCGGCACGGCGTCGCCGGTGAAGCTGTCGCGCACGCCGGCCACCTATCGTTCGCCGCCGCCCGCGCTGGGCGGCGACACGCGCGCGGTGCTCGATCGCCTCGGCGTCGATCCCGCGCTCCAGCAGCAACTGCTCGACGCCGGTGTGCTGAAGACCGTACCCGACCAGACATGACCGACCGGTGCGCGCGCCGGTGAGCATGGCCGGCCGACGAAACGGAACGTCAAGCAACGCAACGTCAAGCAACACCGCCAGCCGGCGGCGCAAGGCCGGCCATCCGGCAAGGCGCGCGCCAGTCGCGCCGCCGATCACAAACATGGAGACATCGATGAGCCGTCCGCAATCCCCGACCGCCGCGCAGCAGCCGCGGCCCGGCCGCGCCGCCTTCGCGGCGTTCGTCGGCACCACGATCGAGTGGTACGACTTCTACATCTACGGCACGGCCGCTGCGCTCGTGTTCGGCAAGGTGTTCTTTTCGAGCACGATGGATCCCGGCGTCGCGACGCTGCTTGCGTTCGTCACGTTCTGGGCCGGCTTCGCCGCGCGGCCGCTCGGCGGCATCGTGTTCGGGCATCTCGGCGATCGTGTCGGCCGCAAGACCGCGCTCGTGATCACGCTGGTGATGATGGGGCTGGCCACGACCGGCATCGGGCTGTTGCCCGGCTACGCGCAGATCGGCGTATGGGCGCCGGCCGGCCTCGTCGTGCTGCGCGTGCTGCAGGGCATCGCGGTCGGCGGCGAGTGGGGCGGCGCGGTGCTGATCGCGAGCGAGAATGCGCCGAAGCATCGCAGCATCCTGTATGCAGCGTTCGCGCAGCAGGGCTCGCCCACCGGCAACCTGCTGGCCACGGCCGCGTTCTTCGCGCTGAGCGTGCTGCCGACCCCGTCGTTCCTGATGTGGGGCTGGCGCATTCCGTTCCTGCTGTCGGCCGTGCTCGTGATCATCGGCATGGTGATCCGGCTGAAGCTCGAGGAGTCGGCCGACATGCAGCGCGTGCTCGCGCGCAAGCGCACCGTGAAGTTGCCGCTGCGGGACGTCGTGCGCGACCACTGGGTCGTCGTGCTGCTCGCGGCCGGCACGCTGCCGGTGATCAACGTCACGTACTTCCGCAGCACGTTCGCGCTGTCGTGGGCGACCAAGGAGCTCGGCTACGCGCAGGGCACGTTTCTCGGCATCCTGTCGATCTCGCTCGTCGTGCAGTTCCTGATGCAGCCGGTCGGCGCGTGGTTCGTGTCGAAGGTCGACATGCGCCGCGCGATGTGCTGGATCCTGATTCCGGAGATCGTGCTGATGCCCGTGATGTTCCATGCGCTCGCGACGCGTTCGTACTGGGTGGCCGTTGCGGGCATGTGCATCTCGACGATTCCGTCGGCGATGTTCTATGGCGCGGTCGGCGGCGTGCTCGCGCGGGTGTTCCCGGCGAACATCCGCTACACGGGCCTGTCGCTCGCGTATCAACTGAGCGCGCTCGTCGTCGGCGGCGGCACGCCCGTGCTCGCGCAGGCGATCCTCAATGCGACCGGCAGCATCGTCGGCGTCGCGGTCGCATCGGGGATTTACGCGTTCGTGTCGCTCGCGTGCATGCTGGCGCTGCTGAATCGCACCGGGTATCGCGCGGACGAACTGTCGACGGCCGAACGCAGCGATGCTGCAGAATGGGGCACCGAAGGCGGTGGCGCGGAACCCGCGGCCGACGGGAACGCGCAGCCGGGCGACGGCGGCGCGCTGAAGCCGGCCGGTTGAGCCGTGCGCAACGCTGCCGCACGCGAGGCTGGAACGCACCGAACGCGTGTCTCCAAAAGAAAACGGCACCGTGCGAAACACGGTGCCGTTTTTCCCGGAGCACGCGGCCGGCAGGCTGCCGGCCGCGTGCATCGCGCCATCAGCCTTCCGTCGGCGGCACGTAGCCGGACGCCTGGTCGGCGCCGTCGCCGAAGAAGTACTTCTCGGTCTGCTTCATCAGGTACTGGCGCGCACGCGGGTCGGCCATGTTCAGGCGGTTTTCGTTGATCAGCATCGTCTGCTGCTTGAGCCAGCCTTGCCACGCTTCCTTCGAGACGCTCTCGTAAATGCGCTTGCCGAGTTCGCCCGGCAGCGGCGGGAAATCGAGGCCTTCGGCTTCCTTGCCGAGCTTCGCGCATTGGATCATTCGAGCCATCGTGTACTTCTCCTGTAATCGGACTGGGGGAGGGCGGGCGTGCCTGCGCTCAGAGCTGCTTCATCAGCACGAGCGACTTGCGCTGCCAGTTATAGAGTTTGCGGCGGTCTTCCGGCAGGTCGTCGACGCTGACCTTGACGAAACCGCGCTTGAGGAACCAGTGCTCGGTGCGCGTCGTGAGCACGAAGATATGCGTGAGGCCGCGCGCGCGGGCGCGCTGCTCGATGCGCTTGAGCAGGCGTTCGCCGTCGCCCGAGCCCTGCGCTTCCGGCGCGACCGTCAGGCACGCCATCTCGCCGATCTTTTCCTGCTGGTACGGATACAGCGCCGCGCAGCCGAACAGCACGCCATCGTGCTCGATCACCGAGAAGTGGTCGATGTCGCGTTCGATCTGGTGGCGGCCGCGCCGCACCAGCGTGCCGTCCGACTCGAGCGGCTCGATCAGCGACAGGATGCCGCCGACGTCGTCCGGCGTCGCTTCGCGCAGGCTCTCGAGATTCTCGTACGAGATCATCGTGCCGACGCCGTCGTGCAGGAACAGTTCGAGCAGCATGCTGCCGTCGAGCGATTGCGGGATCAGGTGGGCACGGGTCACGCCGCCGCGGCACGCGCGGATCGAGTGCTTCAGGAAGAACGCGTCGTCGCCCTGGACGTTGCCCGAATCGAGCAGCTCGGCGGCCGCGTCGAGCGACATTTCACGGACCAGCTCGCCTTCGTCGCCGACGATGCCGGGCGCCTCGGTCAGGAAGATGATCTTGTCGGCGCGCAGCGCGATCGCGGCCGCCGACGCGACGTCTTCCATCGACAGGTTGAACGCTTCGCCGGTGGGCGAGAAACCGAGCGGCGACAGCAGCACGAGCTTGCGGCTCGCGAGCGAATGACGGATCGATTCGGCGTCGATCTTGCGCACGATGCCCGTGTGCGCGAAATCGACCCCGTCGAGAATCCCCACCGGCCGTGCGGTCACGAAGTTGCCCGACACGACGCTGATGTGCGCGTGCGCCATCGGCGAGTTCGGCAGACCCTGGCTGATCGCGGCCTCGATGTCGAGACGCACTTCGCCGGCCGCTTCCTTCGCGGATTCGAGCGCGCGCGCATCGGTGATGCGCAGCCCGTGCGAAAACTCGGATTCGACACCGTGCAGGCTCAGCTGCTCCTCGACCTGCGGGCGCGAGCCGTGGACCAGCACGATCTGGATGCCCATCGCCTGCAGCAGCGCGATGTCGGACACGAGTGCGTTCAGGAGCCCCTGCTGCACCACCTCGCCGCCGAACCCCACGACGAACGTGCTGTTGCGGAACTTGTGGATATAGGGCGCGACGGAGCGCATCCAGTCGACGAACTGCGCGTGACTGGCGGCCGAATCGTCGGCGGCCGGCGTCGTCGTGGCACCGGTCTGGGCGGGAGGGAGGTCGGTTTGGGAATTCATGGCCGGGATTATAATGCGCCCCCATGTCGAATGTACCTAAAAGTCCCGCGCCGACGCGGGCCAAAGCGCCGTCGGCCCGGCACCCGGATGGTGCGGCCGATGCACGCCAGCAGCAGGGCCAGCCGCCGCGCCGGCAGCAGGAACAGCAGGCGGGCAAGCCTGCACACGCGCCGCGCGGGCCGCGCGGCGACGAACCGCGCGGCGAGGCGCGCCAGCCGGCCGCGAAGGACGCGTCCCCGGCAACGGGCGAGCGAGCACCGCGCCGCGAGCGTCCGTCGCGCGCCGTCGTCGCGCCGAACCCGGTCCCCCCGATCACGTACCCGGAAAGCCTGCCCGTGTCGGGCAAGCGCGACGAAATCGCGCGCGCGATCGCCGGTCATCAGGTTGTCATCGTCTGCGGCGAAACCGGCTCGGGCAAGACCACGCAGCTGCCGAAGATCTGTCTCGATCTCGGCCGCGGCCTCGGCGCCGGCGGCACGGGCCTGATCGGCCATACGCAGCCGCGCCGCCTCGCCGCGTCGTCCACCGGCCGCCGGATCGCCGAGGAACTCGGCACGCCGTTCGGCGAAGTGGTCGGCTACAAGGTGCGCTTTACCGACAATCTCGCGCCGGGCGCGTCCGTGAAGCTGATGACGGACGGGATCCTGCTCGCCGAGACGCAGACCGACCCGTTGCTGAAGGCGTACGACACGCTGATCATCGACGAGGCGCACGAGCGCAGCCTGAACATCGATTTCCTGCTCGGCTACCTGAAGGAAATCCTGCCGAGGCGGCCGGACCTGAAGCTGATCGTCACGTCCGCGACGATCGACGCCGATCGCTTCGCGCGCCATTTCGGCACCGACGAGCGCCCGGCGCCCGTGATCGAGGTGAGCGGGCGGCTGTATCCGGTCGAGATGCGCTATCGCCCGGTGGCCGAGGATCGTCCTGCGGTGAAGAACGCCGAAGGCACGGGCGGCCGCGACCGCGTGAAGACCGCGCGCGAGGCCGAGCGCGACCTGATGGACGCGATCGTCGACGCGGTCGACGAGCTGTGCCGCGAAGGTCCCGGCGACGTGCTGGTGTTCCTGCCCGGCGAGCGCGAGATCCGCGAAGCGGCCGAGGCGCTGCGCAAGCACCACCCGCCGCACACGGAGATCCTGCCGCTGTTCGCGCGGCTGTCGGCGGCCGACCAGGACAAGGTGTTCAAGGCGTCGAACGCGCGCCGGATCGTGCTCGCGACCAACGTGGCCGAAACCTCGCTGACGGTGCCGGGCATCCGCTACGTCGTCGATACGGGGCTCGCGCGCGTGAAGCGCTATTCGTACCGGAACAAGGTCGAGCAACTGCAGGTCGAGTCGATCTCGCAGGCGGCCGCGAACCAGCGCGCGGGCCGCTGCGGCCGCGTGGCCGACGGCGTCTGCATCCGCTTGTACGAGGAAAGCGACTACCAGGCGCGCGCGCGCTTCACCGATCCGGAAATCCTGCGCTCGTCGCTCGCGTCGGTGATCCTGCGGATGAAGTCGCTGCACCTGACCGCGATCGAATCGTTCCCGTTCCTCGAGCCGCCGCCCGGCCGCGCGATCGCGGACGGCTACCAGTTGCTCAACGAACTCGGCGCGGTCGACGACGACAACGCGCTGACGCCGCTCGGCCGCGAGCTCGCGCGGCTGCCGCTCGACCCGCGTGTCGGCCGGATGATTCTTGCCGCGCGCGACCAGCAGTCGCTGCGCGAGGTGCTGATCATCGCGAGCGCGCTGTCCGTGCAGGATCCGCGCGACCGCCCGATCGAAGCGCAGGAGCAGGCCGACCAGGCGCACCGCCGGTTCGCCGACGAGCGTTCCGAATTCCTGCAGTGGCTGAAGATCTGGGCGTGGTTCGAAGAGGCGGTCGCGCACAAGAAGTCGAATCGCCAGCTCATTGACGCGTGCCGGCAGAACTTCCTGTCGCACCTGCGGCTGCGCGAGTGGCGCGACGTCCATTCGCAGCTGCTGACGGTCGTGCGCGAGCACGGCTGGCGGCTCAACGAAGTCGAGGCGACTTACGAACAGGTCCATCTGGCCCTGTTGACCGGGCTGCTCGGCAACCTCGGCCTGAAGGCCGACGACGATCCGCACTATCTCGGCGCGCGCGGGATCAAGTTCTACCTGTGGCCGGGCTCCGTGCTCGCGAAGAAGGCCGGCCGCTGGGTGATGGCGGCCGAGCTCGTCGAGACGAGCCGGCTGTACGCGCGCTGCCTCGCGAAGATCGAGCCCGAATGGGTCGAGAAGATCGGCGCGCACCTGCTGAAGAAATCGCTGTCGGAGCCGCACTGGGAAAAGCGCCCGGCGCAGGTCAGCGCGTACGAGCGCGCGACGCTGTACGGGCTGCCGATCTACCACCGCCGGCGCGTCGCGTTCGGCAAGCAGGATCCGTCGCGGGCGCGCGAGCTGTTCATCCGCGGCGCGCTGGTCGATGGCGAGTTCGACACGAAGCTCGCGTTCTTCGCGCACAACCGCAAGCTGCTCGCCGACATCGAGCAGCTCGAGCACAAGTCGCGCCGCCAGGACGTGCTGGTCGACGACGAGCTGATCTACGCGTACTACGACCAGGCGATCCCGGAAGGGATCCACACGGGCGCGGCATTCGAGCGCTGGTATCGCGACGAGGTGAAGAAGGGTGGCCAGGCGGAGGACAAGCAGCGCCTGCTGTACCTGTCGCGCGACGACCTGATGCGCCACGAGGCAGCCGGCGTGACGACTGAGCTGTTCCCGAAGCGCGCGACGATGGCCGGCGTCGAGATGGCGCTCACGTACCACTTCGAGCCCGGCACGCCGCGCGACGGCGTGACGCTCGCGGTGCCGCTGTACGCGCTGAACCAGGTCGATGCACGCCGCTGCGAGTGGCTCGTGCCGGGGATGCTGAAGGAAAAGGTGCAGTTGCTGCTGAAGTCGCTGCCGCAGAAGCTGCGCCGGCATTGCGTGCCGCTGCCCGAGTATGCGGCCGGCTTCATCGAGCGGATGGGCCGCGAGCGCTTCGGCGCGGGCGGGCTCGTCGAGGCGCTGATTGCCGACGTGCGCGGCGAGACGCAGGTCGCGATGAAGACGGCCGACTTCAAGCTCGAGACGCTGCCCGCCCATCTGTTCATGAATTTCAAGGTGATCGACGAGCACGGCCGCCAGCTCGCGATGGGGCGCAATCTCGCGCAGCTTCGCCAGGAGCTGGGCGCGCAGGCGCAGCAGCAGTTCCAGAAGATCGCGGCGGCGTCGACGATCGCGGCCGGCGGCGATGCCGATGCCGGCCAGGCAACCAGCCAGGCGCCGGCGACGATTGCCGCGCCCGGTGCTGCCGGTCGCGGCGCGAAGGCCGGCAAGGGCGCGGCCCCGCAGACGGCCGCTCCGGCGGAAGCCGGCGCGACGGCGCTGTACGAGAACCTGACGACGTGGAATTTCGGCAAGCTGCCCGAGCTGCTGGAGATCCGCCGGCGCGGCCAGACGCTGTACGGCTACCCGGCGCTCGTCGATCGCGGCACGCATTGCGACGTCGAGGTGTTCGATTCGCCGGAGGAGGCGGCGCGCATCCACCGGGCCGGCCTGCGGCGGCTGTTCGCGCTGCAGCTGAAGGAGCCGATCAAGTTCCTCGAGAAGAACCTGCCGGGCCTGCGCGAGATGGCGATGCAGTACATGTCGCTCGGCACGCAGGACGAGCTGCGCGACCAGCTGATCGACACGGCGCTCGACCGCGCGTGCCTGCAGGACCCGCTGCCCGACGACGACGCGAGCTTCCACGCGCGCCGTGACGAGGGCCGGAGCCGCCTGAACCTGCTCGCGCAGGAAATCGCGCGGCTGGTCGGCCAGATCCTGGCCGAATACGCAGGGCTCGTGAAGAAGCTCGCGCAGGCGAAGCCGTTCGCGCAGGCGCATGCGGACTTGCAGCAGCAGCTCGCCGCGCTGGTCGGCAAGCGCTTCGTGATCGATACGCCTTACGCGCAGCTTGCTCACTTCCCGCGCTACCTGAAGGGCATCGCGCTGCGGATCGACAAGCTGAAGGCCGATCCGGCGCGCGACGCGAAGCAGTCGGCCGACTTGTTGCCGCTCGCCCAGCAGTACCAGCGCGCGGTGTCGCAGCGCGGCGGTGTCGCCGACGCGCGGCTCGCGGAATTCCGCTGGTTGCTCGAGGAACTGCGGATTTCGCTGTTCGCGCAGGAACTGCGCACGCCGATGCCTGTCTCTGTCAAGCGTCTGCACAAGGTCTGGGAGTCGATGCAGCGCTAGCGCAACATCGGTTTCCCGGGCCCGCACCGGCGGCCGGCCCCGGCCGGCCGCGCGGCGCCTGCCGCGCCGGCCGACCGGGCCGCCGCGGCGTGCGTCGAAGTGGCGCAATGCCGGCTTGCGTCAACCGGCCGGGCCGGTTGAACGTTTTACAATGACGGTTGTTCCACGACGTGAGTCTTCATGCCCACTTTCCTCTCCCTCGGCCGCACGCTCGCGCTGGCCGCCGCCGTGCTGGCGCCCGCCGCACACGCGAATAACGTGATCGTCCTCAATTCGGCCGAAGCGACGCTTTCCCTGATCGACCAGCAGACCCGCGAGGTCGTCGGCACGATGCCGACCGGCAAGGAACCGCACCACCTGATGGCGACGCCCGACAATTCGTCGCTGATCGTCGCAAATTCGGTCTCGAACAGCCTGATGTTCCTCGATCCGAAGACGGGCAAGCTGCAGCACACCGTCGAAGGGATCGACGATCCTTACCAGCTCGGCTTCTCGCCCGACCGCAAGTGGTTCGCGGCCGCCGGCCTGCGCCTCGACCGCGTCGACATCTACGGTTACGACGGCCGCGACCTGAAGCTCGTGAAGCGCGTGCCGCTCGCGGTGATGCCGAGCCACCTCGCGTTCACGAAGGACAACAAGACGCTGCTCGTGTCGCTGCAGGTCTCCGGCGAGATCGCGGCAATCGACCTGCCGACGCAGACGGTCAAGTGGAAGATGAAGGTCGGCAAGGTGCCGGCCGGCCTGTGGCTCACGCCTGACGACAAGTACCTGCTCGTCGGGATGACCGGCGCGGATTACGTCGCGGTGGTCGACTGGCGCAACCAGAAGGTCGTCAAGCAGATCTACACCGGCAAGGGCGCACACAACTTCCGCTCGCTCGCCGACGGCACGCACGTCGCGGTGACGAACCGGGTCGCGAACACGATCAGCATCATCGACGAGAACACGCTCACCAACGTCGGCGACATCACCGGCCTGCTGCCGGGCCCCGACGACATGGAACTGTCCGCCGACAAGAAGACGCTGTGGGTGACGTTCCGCTTCGCGAAGAAGGTCGGGATCATCGACCTGGCGTCGCGCAAGCTGGTGCAGACGATCGCCGTCGGCCGTTCGCCGCACGGCATCTACTTCTACGACCGCGCGCCGTGGCGCGCCGCGAACGGCGCGTAACGGGCGGGGGAGAACGATGCTGCACCTGATCGATGCGTTCGTATCGGACATCCAGACCTGGCTGTACGTCGACGTCGTGCAGCCGCTCCTCTTCAAGTTCAACCTGATGGACTATGACGAGGACACCTACGACGCGCTGTACTGGGTGATCGTCGGCGCGCTGCAGATGGTGCTGATGTTCGTGCTCCTGCGCCCGCTCGAGGCGCTCGCGCCCGTCGAGCGCTGGACGAACCGCCGTGCCGTGCGGGTCGACGTGATCTATACGGCGATTGCGAAGCTCGGCATCTATTCGGTGTTCTTCTTCTTCGCGCTGCAGCCGGTATTCGACAACTTCCAGGCATGGCTGCGGCTGCATGGCATCGCGAACGTCAACCTCGACTACCTGTGGCCGGGCGTGACCTCGAAGCCGATCGTCGCGTTCGCGATCTATCTCGTCGTGCTCGATTTCGCCGGCTACTGGTATCACCGCTGGCAGCACAAGTTCGGCATCTGGTGGGAGCTGCATGCCGTGCATCACAGCCAGCGCCAGATGTCGCTGTGGTGCGACGACCGCAACCACGTGCTCGACGACGTGATCCAGTCGTGCTTCTTCGCAGCGATCGCGCTCGTGATCGGCGTGACGCCGTCGCAGTTCGTCGTGCTGACCGCGTTCACCAACTTCATGCAGAGCATTCAGCACACGAATGCGCGGCTGTCGTTCGGCTGGCTCGGCGAGCGCCTGTTCGTGAGCCCGATCTTCCACCGTCGCCACCACGCGGTCGGCTATGGCCACGAAGGCACGAAGTACGGCTGCAACTTCGGCGTGCTGTTCCCGTGGTGGGACATGATGTTCGGCACCGCGTCGTGGAACCGCACGGTCGAGCCGACCGGCATCCGCGACCAGGTCGAGGGCGTGTCCTACGGTGAAGGTTTCTGGGCGCAGCACGGTCTCGCGTTCGTACGGATCTTCCGGCGCCTGTTCCCCGCCAAGCGCGGCGCGGCGTCGGCCTGATCCGGCCATTCCCGCATTGAGCGGCTCTCCCACGCGGCCCGCATGTGCTTTGGCGCATGCGGGCCGCGTGGTTTATCCTTTCCCCGTTTTTCTCCGTCGATACAGGCTCGCATGAACGACTTGCTGCGTTCCTTCGTCCGGGCATTGGCGAGTGCTCTGCATCCGCGCATGCTCTGGCTCACCCTGATGCCGTTTCTCGTGTCGGCCGTCCTGTGGGGCGTCGTGCTGTGGTTCTCGTGGCAGACGCTGCTGGACCTCGCACGCGGCGCGCTCGACGGCTTCGTGCTGACGGCCGCGCTGTATCGCGCGTTCGACGCGATCGGCATGTCGCAGCTGCATGCGGTCGTCGCGCCGTTCGTGGTGGTGTCGCTCGCGATCCCGCTGATCGTGCTGACCGTGCTGCTGCTGATCGCGACGATTTCGATGCCGGTCGTGATCAAGCACCTGTCGAACCGGCAGTTCGCGGCGCTCGAGCCGAAGCGGGGTGGCACCTTCTTCGGCAGCGTGTTCAATTCGCTGTGGGCGGCGCTGGCCGGTGTCGTCGTGCTGGTCGTCACGATCCCGCTGTGGCTGATTCCGCCGTTCTTCGCGCTGCTGCCGCCCGTGATCTGGGGCTGGCTCACGTACCGCGTGATGACCTACGACGCGCTCGCGCTGCATGCGAGCCGCGATGAGCGCCGGGCGCTCGTGCGGCAGCACCGCTGGCCGCTGATCGGCATCGGCGTCGCGACCGGGCTGCTCGGCACCGTGCCGACCTTCGTGTGGGTATCGTCGGTCTGGATGATGGTGCTGTTTCCGTTTGTCGCGGCGGCCATGATCTGGGTTTACGCTTTCATCCTCGTCTTCTCGGCGCTGTGGTTCGGGCATTACTGCCTGCGCGCGCTGGAGGACCTGCGTGCGAGTTCGCGCGCCACCGCAATCGACATGGGGCAGGCATGAGCATCGGCATCATCATCATCGGCGACGAAATCCTTTCGGGCCGCCGGCAGGACAAGCATCTGGCGAAGGTCGTCGAGCTGCTCGGCGCGCGCGGCCTCGCGCTCGACTGGGCCGAATACGTCGGCGACGATCCGGCGCGCATCACGGCGACTCTCGCACGCGCGATCGCGTCGGGCGACATCGTGTTCTCGACGGGCGGGATCGGCGCGACGCCGGACGACCATACGCGCCAGTGCGCGGCCGCCGCGCTCGGCGTGCCGCTCGCGCTGCATCCGGAAGCGAAGGTGCTGATTGCGGAGCGGATCCGCGAAACGCACACCGATCCGGCCACGCCGGTCGACTTCGATTCGCCGGAGAACCAGCACCGCTTCAACATGGGCGTGTTCCCGGTGGGCGCGACGATCATCCCGAACGGCTACAACCGGATTCCCGGTTTCTCGGTCGGCGACCTGCACTTCGTGCCGGGCTTTCCGGTAATGGCGTGGCCGATGATCGAATGGGTGCTCGATACGAAGTACGCGCACCTGCATCACGCGACGCCGCATGCGGAACGCTCGCTTTACGTGTTCGAACTGCCGGAATCGACGCTCACGCCGCTGATGGAGCGCATCGAGCGCGATTTCCCGGGCGTGCGCGTGTTCAGCCTGCCGAGCGTCGGCGATGCGGAGCGCGGCGGGATCTACGCGCGCCGTCACATCGACCTCGGCGTGAAGGGCGAGCCGGAAGCGGTCGCGGCCGCGTACGTGAAGCTGCGCGAAGGCGTGCACTTGCTCGGCGGCGATGTCGTCGAGCCCGATACGCCGCGCGCCTGAGCGGCCCCTCGGCCTCTCGACCGGCCGCACAAAAGCCACGGGCCGCGCAATGCGGCCCGTCATCGGCATGTCATCGCCCGGCTCGACGATGAGGTTGTCGTCACCGGCGGGCGCGGCGCGCCGTCAGGCGCCGATCCACGGCAGTTTCCGGAAGCACCAGCCGTCGACCGTCTTGCGGTGGCCTTCGGCGTCCTTCGCGCCCTCGAAGCCTTCGAGCAGGTCGAACGCCTTCGTGAAGCCGGCCTGCGTGGAGGCGACCGCGGCGAGCTTCGAGCGCGCGGCGCTGCGGCACAGGAACAGGATGGGCGTATCGGCCGGGAGGGCCGCCTTCAGTTCGTTGACGAATTCGGCGTTCGGCACGCCGCCCGGATAGCGCGTCCATTCGAGGTGCAGGTACTGGCCGTCGCCGACGAGCGGGCGGCCGATCCAGTCGAGTTCGGCGCGGGTGCGCACGTCGACGAGGCGCGCCGACGGATCGAGCTGCAGCAGTTCGAAGGCCTCGGCCGGCAGCAGCGCCCCGGCATAGTTCAGCGCGCCTTGTGCGCGGCGTTCGTCGGCCTTCGTGTAAAGCTGGTCGAGCGTACTCATGGCAGGGAGTCTCCTATCGGTCAAACGAACATTCTAGCGCGGCGTCGCGGCACGGATGGTCGTGTGAGGGACGGTGCGCGCACCACACACGCGCTCACCAAAAGCGTGCAGAATGGCGCGAATGCACCAGAATGATGCTGTCGGTGCGGTGTGCTGCGGCGATTGCACCATCGAGGTGCTTCCGGTCGGTGGGCGGTGCGGAGCCGAGCCCCGGAATTGCGCAGCACAGCCCCGTCGCGACGAGCGCTGGCGCGATTCGCGCCAGTCATGCGCATAGGTGGCACGGAAGCTGCTATATAGAATTCGGTCGAATCGGGGCGCGCTGCGCCAAAGCAAGACCCCGGTCAGCTCGATAAACGAGGCGGTTCCCAGTCCGCCGGAATTGTTCTAATCAGGAGAAGAGGTTATGAGTAAAACCGTCGCCGACGTCATGCAACTCGTGAAGGACGAGGACTGCAAGTTTGTCGATTTCCGCTTCACGGACACGCGCGGCAAGGAACAGCACGTGTCGGTGCCGGTTTCGGCGTTCGACGAAGACAAGTTCGAAAGCGGTCATGCATTCGACGGTTCGTCGATCGCGGGCTGGAAGGGCATCGAGGCGTCGGACATGCTGCTCATGCCGGACCCGAACGCAGCGTTCGTCGACCCGTTCTACGAAGAGTCGACCCTCGTGCTGACCTGCGACGTGGTCGAGCCGGCCGACGGCAAGGGCTACGAGCGCGATCCGCGCTCGCTCGCGAAGCGCGCCGAAGCGTACCTGAAGAGCACGGGCATCGGCGACACGGCTTACTTCGGTCCGGAACCGGAATTCTTCATTTTCGACTCGGTCCAGTGGAACACGGACATGTCGGGCTGCTTCGTGAAGATCAACTCGGAAGAAGCGCCGTGGTCTTCGGCCAAGGAATTCGAAGGCGGCAACACGGGCCACCGTCCGGGCACGAAGGGCGGCTACTTCCCGGTCGCACCGGTCGACACGTTCCAGGACATGCGTTCGGAAATGTGCCTGCTGCTCGAACAGCTCGGCATTCCGGTCGAAGTGCACCACCACGAAGTGGCGGGCCAGGGCCAGAACGAAATCGGCACGAAGTTCTCGACGCTGGTTCAGCGCGCCGACTGGACGCAATGGTCGAAGTACATCATCCATAACGTCGCGCACTCGTACGGCAAGACGGCGACGTTCATGCCGAAGCCGGTCGTCGGCGACAACGGTTCGGGCATGCACGTTCACCAGTCGATCTGGAAGGACGGCCAGAACCTGTTCGCGGGCAACGGCTACGCCGGCCTGTCGGAACTGGCGCTGTTCTACATCGGCGGCATCATCAAGCACGCCCGTGCGCTGAACGCGATCACGAACCCGACGACGAACTCGTACAAGCGTCTGGTTCCGCACTTCGAAGCACCGGTCAAGCTCGCTTACTCGGCGCGTAACCGTTCGGCATCGATCCGCATTCCGCACGTGTCGAACCCGAAGGGCCGCCGTATCGAAACGCGCTTCCCGGATCCGATGGCGAACCCGTACCTGCTGTTCTCGGCACTGATGATGGCGGGCCTCGACGGGATCCAGAACAAGATCCATCCGGGCGAAGCTGCGGACAAGAACCTGTACGACCTGCCGCCGGAAGAGGATGCGAAGATCCCGACCGTCTGCGCAGGCCTCGACCAGGCACTGGAAGCGCTCGACAAGGATCGCGAGTTCCTGACCCGTGGCGGCGTGTTCACGGACAGCATGCTCGATGCATACCTCGCGCTGAAGGAGCAGGAGCTGGCGAAGTTCCGCATGACGACGCACCCGATCGAGTTCGAGATGTACTACTCGCTCTAATCGGCGATGGCGCTTCGATTCAGCGCCGTCATGCCGGTTCGTTCCCGTCGCGCGGCCCGCGGCGGGAACAGCGGAGTCTGAAAGGGGCGGCGTCCAGCCGTCCCTTTTTTGTTCCGACGATTTTCATTTTCTGGCCCGGTGAGGCGCGACAAGCACGCAGATGGTTCTGAAGAATCTGATCAAGGCGAGAACGGGGCAGCCCGAGCGACTGACGGACGACGAGCGGCTCGCACGCTCGGGCCTGCTGGCGGGGCTGGAAGCACTGCCGACGGTCGTGATCGTGCTCGACCGCAAGACGCTGCGGATCGCGTTCGCGAACCCGTCCGCGGAGGCGATGCTCGACATCTCGCGCCGGCAGCTCGCGCAGCGGCCGTGGGGCGAGATTTTTCCGAACGCGAACGAGCTTGCATCGACGATCACCGCGATCGGCGAGGAACGCTTTCACGCGACGCACCTCGATACCGTGCTCGACCGGCCCGGCCGCGAACCGCTGCACGTGCATGCGATCGTCGGCTTCCTCGAGACCGCGCCCGATTTCGTGCTCGTCGAGCTGTTCGAGAACGAGCGGCAGTCGCGTACCGATCGCGAGGAGCGCATCCACGACCTGACCGCGGTCAACAAGCAGTTGATCCGCAACCTCGCGCACGAGATCAAGAACCCGCTCGGCGGCATTCGCGGCGCAGCCCAGTTGCTCGAATTCGAGCTCGGCGAGCGCGAACGCGGCGAGTTGCGCGAATACACGCAGGTGATCATCAAGGAGTCCGACCGCCTGCAGACGCTCGTCGACCGGTTGCTGGAGCCGCACCGGCATCCGCACATCGTCGGCGACGTGAACATTCATGAAGTGTGCGAGCGCGTGCGCGCGGTGATGCTCGCGGAATTCCCGCGCGGGCTCACGATCGAGCGCGACTACGACGTGAGCGTGCCGGACCTGCGCGGCGACAAGGAGCAACTGATCCAGGCGCTGCTCAACATCGTGCGCAACGCCGCGCAGGCGCTGCGCGAACGGATCGCGCAGGGCGACGCGAAGATCGAGCTGCGCACGCGCATCGCGCGCAAGGTGACGATCGCGAAGCGCCTGTACCGGCTGGCACTGGACTTGCACGTGATCGACAACGGGCCCGGCATTCCGGAAGAAATCCGCGACCGGATCTTCTACCCGCTCGTGTCCGGGCGCGACGACGGCAGCGGCCTCGGCCTCACGCTCGCGCAGACGTTCGTGCAGCAGCACGACGGGATGATCGAGGTCGAAAGCCGGCCCGGACGTACCGAATTTCAGATCCTGCTGCCGCTCGACCATTGAGCGGCGGCATGGCGATTCACCAGATTTACCAATATCTGACCGACCTATGAAGCCGATCTGGATAGTAGACGACGACCAATCGATCCGCTGGGTGCTCGAAAAGGCGCTCGCCCGCGACAGCTTCGCGACGAAGAGCTTCGCGAACGTGCGTGACGCGCTGGCCGCGCTCGACCACGAGACACCGCAGGTGCTCGTATCCGACATCCGGATGCCGGGCGGCTCGGGCCTCGAGTTGCTGCAGGCGATGCACGAGCGCCTGCCGGGCCTGCCCGTCATCATCATGACGGCATTCTCCGATCTCGACAGTGCCGTCGCGGCGTTCCAGGGCGGCGCGTTCGAATATCTCGCGAAGCCGTTCGACGTCGACAAGGCGGTCGAGCTGATTCGCCGCGCGGTCGAGGAAAGCCTGCGCGGCGGCGCGCCGCAGGACGAGCGCGTGGCCGAGGCGCCCGAGATGCTCGGCCAGGCGCCCGCGATGCAGGACATGTTCCGTGCGATCGGCCGCCTGTCGCACTCGGCCGCGACCGTGCTGATCACCGGCGAATCGGGCACCGGCAAGGAGCTCGTCGCGCGTGCGCTGCACCGTCACAGCCCGCGCGCGAACGGGCCCTTCATCGCGCTGAACACGGCGGCGATTCCGAAGGACCTGCTCGAATCCGAACTGTTCGGCCATGAGCGCGGCGCGTTCACCGGCGCGCAGACGACGCGGCAGGGCCGCTTCGAGCAGGCCGAGAACGGCACGTTGTTCCTCGACGAAATCGGCGACATGCCGTTCGACCTGCAGACGCGCCTGTTGCGCGTGCTGTCGGACGGGCAGTTCTACCGCGTTGGCGGGCACAACCCGCTGCGTGCGAACGTGCGCGTGATCGCCGCGACGCACCAGAATCTCGAATCGCGCGTGCGGCAGGGGCTGTTCCGCGAGGACCTTTACCACCGGCTCAATGTGATCCGGCTGCGCCTGCCGCCGCTGCGCGAACGCAGCGAGGACATTGCGCTGCTCACGCGCCACTTCCTGCAGAAGAGCGCGCGCGATCTCGGCGTCGAGCCGAAGCGCGTGTCCGACGATGCGCTGGCTTACCTCTCGTCGCTGGCGTTTCCCGGCAACGTGCGCCAGCTCGAGAACCTCGCGAACTGGCTGACCGTGATGGCACCCGCACAGACGGTCGAGATCAAGGACCTGCCGCCCGACCTCGTGCCGTCCGGTGCGCCGGTCGGCACGACGGGCGACGGCGCGGATGCGCACGGCAGCGGTGCCGATGCGGCGCTCGCGCAACCGGCGTTCGGTACGGCGCCGGCGGCGCCCGCGCCCGTTGCGGCCGCACCGAACGGCGGCGCGCCGGCTGGCTATCCGATCTGGGAGCACGGCCTGCGCACCGAGGTTGCGCGGCTGTTACGCGAGAACTCGGCCGACGTGATGGACGAGCTCGCACGCCGCTTCGAGGCGGCCGTGATCCGCGAGGCGCTCGACTTCACGCGCGGCCGCAAGGTCGAGGCTGCGGAGCGTCTCGGCATCGGCCGCAACACGATCACACGCAAGATCCAGGAACTCCATCTGGAGCCCTGAGCACGATTTGCGGCATGCGCAGGCATCGCGCATGCCGCGATCGGACATAATCGCGGTTTGCACGCAGCTTGCCATTCCGCCAATCCGCAATGTCCGATTCTTTCCGCTGGCCCGCCGGGGCCGACCCGTTCCGTTTCCTCGAAGCGCTCGACAGCAAGCGCGCCCGCACGTGGGTCGACGAGCAAAATGCGCGCACGCGCGCCGCACTGCGTGACGACGACGCGTATCGCGCACTGACGGCGCGCCTTGCCAAAGCGTACCTGCCGCGCGAGCGCCCGGTGATTCCAACCCGCTGGCGCGACTGGGCCTATGACCTGTGGCAGGACGATCTCCATCCGAAGGGGCTGTGGCGCCGCACGCGCTGGGACGACTGGCGCGCGGGAAAACCGGCGTGGGACACGCTGCTCGACGTCGACGCGCTCGGTGCGGAGGAGGGCGAGTCGTGGGTGTTCGAGCAGGACGCGATCCTGTACCCGGACGGCGATCGCGCGTTGCTGTCGCTGTCGCCGGGCGGTGCCGACGCGGTCGTCGTGCGCGAATTCGATCTCGTCGAACGGCGGTTCGTCGACGGCGGCTTCACGATCGACGAGCCGGGGCATCACACGGTCGGCTGGATCGATCGCGATACCGTCTACGTGAGCTGGGATCGCGGCGACGCACATGCGACCGCGGCCGGCTATCCGTACGAAGCGCGGCGCTGGGTGCGCGGCACGGCGCTCGCCGATGCGCCCGTCGTCTTCAGCGGCGAACCCGACGACATCAGCGCGGGCGCGGGGTTCGATCCGATCGACAACCGCCACGTCGCGTGGCGCAGCGTCGACTTTTTCGATGCGCATGCGTACCGGCTGACGGAAGCGGGCGAGTGGGCGCGCTACGACGTGCCGACCCATGTCGAGGTCGGGTTCTGGGAAGGCTGGCTCGTGCTGGAACCGCGCCTCGACTGGGATTGCGACGGCGTGCGCCATGCGGGCGGCTCGCTGCTCGCGATCCGCGAGCAGGCGTTCCTGGCCGGGTCGCGCGAACTCACGACGCTGTTCGCGCCGCAACCGTCGACGTCTGCGTGCACGTGGACGCACACGCGCACGACGCTGATTGCAAGCTGGCTCGACGACGTGCACAACCGCACGATGCTGTGGCAGCCGCGGCAGGCCGACGACGGCACGTGGGCCTGGGACGCGCGGCCGTTCGAGTGGCCGGGGCCGGGCGACGCGCAGATCGACGTCGAGCCCGTCGAGGCGACGCTGAACGACGAGATTTACGTGGACGTCGACACCTGTCTCGATCCGCCCGAATGCTGGCTGGCCGATCTTGCGGACCGCGCGGACGATGCGCCGTCGCGCCGTGTGCTGCTCGACCGGCCGCCGGTGCAGTTCGACGCGGCCGGGCTTGTCGTGCGCCGCGCGAGCGCGCGCTCGAAGGACGGCACGATGGTGCCGTACACGCTGATCGGGCCGCGCGATGCGCTCGACGTGACCGATGGCGCCCCACGTGTCGCGCGGCCGTGTTTGCTGTCGGGCTATGGCGGGTTTGCGATTCCGAACCTGCCGGGCTATAGCGATGCGTTCGGTATCGGGTGGCTCGAGCGTGGCGGCGTGATGGCGTTCGCGCACATTCGCGGCGGCGGCGAGTTCGGGCCGCGCTGGCACGTCGATGCGCAGCGCGAACACCGCCAGCGCTCATTCGACGATTTCATCGCGGTGGCCGAGGATCTGGCCGCGACCGGCGTGACGACCGCCGCGCAGCTCGGCATCGAGGGGGGCAGCAACGGCGGCCTGCTGGTCGCCGCGTGCATGGTGCAGCGGCCGGAGCTGTTCGGCGCGGTGCTCTGCCGCGTACCGCTGCTCGACATGCGGCGCTATCCGAAGCTGCACGCGGGTGCTGCGTGGCTCGACGAATACGGCGACCCGGACGATCCGCACGAAGGCGCGGCGCTGGCCGCGTACTCGCCGTATCACCGCGTGCGCGAAGGCGTCGCGTATCCGCCGCTGCTGCTGACGACGTCGACGCGCGACGATCGTGTACATCCCGCGCATGCGCGCAAGATGGCCGCACGCATGCATGCGCTCGGTCACGAACGGGTGTGGTACTGGGAGAAC
Organism: Burkholderia puraquae; assembly: GCF_002099195.1. Taxonomy (GTDB): domain Bacteria; phylum Pseudomonadota; class Gammaproteobacteria; order Burkholderiales; family Burkholderiaceae; genus Burkholderia; species Burkholderia puraquae. The sequence continues at coordinate 38,160 of NZ_NBYX01000005.1, forward strand.
ACTGACGGCGGCCACGGCAGCGCCGACGATCTGGAACGCGCGGAAGCCGATGCGGCCGAATTCGGGTTCCTGTGGGCCCATCTCGGGCCGGCGCCCGCGCGGCAATGAGCGCGCGGGCTGCCCGATCAGCCGACGACCGCGACGACGGGCGTGTGGTCGGACGGCTGTTCCCACGTGCGCGGCGTGCGGTCGACTTCGCATGACGTACAGGTTTCGGCGAGCGCCGGCGACAGCAGCACGTGGTCGATGCGCAGCCCCGCGTTGCGGCGAAACGCCATCATCCGGTAGTCCCACCACGTGAAGGTTTTCTCGGGCTGTTCGAAGCGGCGGAACGCGTCGACGAAGCCGAGCTCGATCAGTTGCGTGAAGTGCGCGCGCTCCTGCGGCGACACGAGGTTCTGGCCTTCCCATTTCGCGGGGTCGTGCACGTCGCGGTCTTCCGGCGCGATGTTGTAGTCGCCGAGCAGCGCGAGCTTCGGGTGGCGCTGCAGTTCGGTGCGCAGCCATGCCTGCAGCGCGTCGAGCCATTGCATCTTGTAGACGAACTTGTCGGAGTCGAGCGCCTGGCCGTTCGGGAAATAGGCGGACACGATGCGCACGCCGTCGACCGTCGCGGCGACCACGCGCTGCTGCGGATCGTCGAAGCCGGGGATGTTGCGCACGATGTCCGATTCGTCGACGGACAGCGTGTCACGCACGAGGATCGCGACACCGTTGTAGGTCTTCTGGCCCGTGAACCAGCTGCGGTAGCCGGCGGCTTCAAGCTCGGCGCGCGGGAATTTCTCGTCCGGCAGTTTCAGTTCCTGCAGGCACAGCACGTCGGTTCCGCTTTGCGCGAGCCAGTCGAGCACGTGCTGCTTGCGGACGTTGAGCGAGTTGACGTTCCAGGTGGCGATTTTCATGAACGGAGGTGTGCGTGCGGGGTGAATACGAAGGCCGCCATCTTACCGCGAGCACGCGGTGCGAACGCGCACGTCGTGCGGGGCAGGGGAGGCGCCGCGCGCCGCTGCTTCGATGAACCGAGAAGAAATTGTGACAAAGGTGTTGACGTGAGTACTCCCTCACCCTATAATTTATTTCTCTGACGCGGGGTGGAGCAGTCTGGCAGCTCGTCGGGCTCATAACCCGAAGGTCGTAGGTTCAAATCCTACCCCCGCAACCAAGCACACCTGACGATGTGCAGCGCATATGACCGATGCGCGCTTCGTCGACAAGAACCCGGCTCCGTGCCGGGTTTTTTGTTTTCTGCGTCCGAATGTTATTTCGGCGCGCCCGGGCTCCCGGGCAGGAGGCCGTTCTCGAGCCGATAAGTCGACGTGTTGACGAGCGTAGCCCGTGCATTCGGCGTACCGGCCAGCACCGCGCACTTGTCCTTGCCCGTATTCAGCCGGATCGACCGTTCGGTCGTCGGATAGTCCACGTCCTTCATATAGAAATGCGGCAGTGACGTCGTGTGCCGTGCATACGGCACGCACGGCCGCTTCATCGGGTCGCTTGATGCACCATTGAACGGGAAGTACTCATCGAACAGGTAAGCCGAACTCGACAGGCCGCCCCAGTCCGCCGGTACGGCGATGCTGCCGGTCGGCGTCGTGACGCCGGTGGCGACGTCCGTGATGAAGCCTTCGACGGTCGAGCGCCCGTCGTTGCGATCGGCCGGCGCATGGACGACTTGCAGCCGGTACGCATGACCCGGGGTCCATGCGTAGGCGAGCGAGCATGATGTTCCCGCGCCGCCGTCGGCGCCACCGCGGCAATTCGCGGACAGCGGCGTCGTGCCAGTGCCGAATGCGCTGAAGATCACGAGGTTGCTGCCTTGGGTGCGCGGCTGGATGCCGGTGTAGATCGCGTGCCCGCCGTGCTCGGACGACAGCTGGTTGGCCCAGTAGTAACTGGCATTGACGTTGGCCGGCACGACCTCGGGCGTGATATCCCATGTCATGCGGTCGAACCCGCCGTTGGGCGTCTGCGTGGCCGACGCGGTGATGTTGGGATCGGCGTGCGCGTCGAGCATGGTCGACACGGCGAGCAGCACACCGACCACGGAGCTGAATCCATTCATGTTCAGGTTCCTGTTGGTGGAAAAAGAGATCGCACGAGCAGCGTCGATTGCAGCGACTCCGCTCGCATACCAATTTGCGTTCACTTTATGACCAATGGATAACCGGTCGCGTTGGCGAGGCCGCATGGCGTGCGCCGCCCGATTCGCGGGCTGTTCCCGCCGAGCCCCGTGCAGCGGGCGAGAGCAAGGTGTTGCGAGCAGCGCGACGAGACCCCCGGAATGGTGATTCCTGCCACACGGAATAATCCGCCGACGAAAATGCGGTGATGGTTGCCGGCGAGTGTGGTGGCATCCGGTCGAACCGCCGCGCGATGGCGTGCGGGGGTCAGCGCGCCGCCCACTCGACCGCCGCCTTCGCATGCAGGGCGGTCGTATCGAACACCGGCAGCGGCGAGTCGTCCGCGCCGATCAGCAGCGTGATTTCCGTGCAGCCGAGGATCACGGCCTGCGCGCCGCGTTGTGCCAGCTCCTCGATGATCGTCACGTACGTCGCGCGCGATTCCGGCGAGATGATGCCGTGGCACAGCTCGTCGTAGATGATCCGGTGCACGTCGTCGCGCCCGCGTTCGTCCGGCACGAGCACCTCCATCCCGAATTTGCCGCGCAACCGCTCCGCGTAGAACGGCAACTCCATCGTGTAGCGCGTGCCCAGCAGCGCGACGCGCTCGACGCCCGCGTCGCGCAGCGCGGCGCCGGTCGGGTCGGCGATGTGCAGGAACGGCAGCGACACCGCGGCTTCGATCGCATCGCATACGCGATGCATCGTATTGGTCGTCAGCACGACGAGATCGGCGCCGGCCGCTTCGAGCTGCCGCGCGGCGCCGGCCATCCGTTCGCCGAGCGCGGCCCAGTCGTGCGTGCGCTGCAGCGCTTCGATCTCCGCGAAATCGACCGTGACCAGCACGCTCTTCGCGTTGTGGTGCCCGCCGTGCAACGCCTTCGAATGGCGATTGATCATCCGGTAATACTCGGCCGACGATTCCCAGCTCATCCCGCCGATCAGTCCGATCGTCTTCATCCGTCACCTTTGCGTTTCGTGTATTGCGGCAGACGAGTATAGGCGGCGCTGTCCGCGCCCGGCCGGTACGATCCGCGCAAAGCGGGCCGGTACGGCGCCGCCGGGCGCGGCCGCACGCGGCAGTTGAAACCGGCACTGTGTTTTTGTACAGTATCGGCACCGTGAACCCGACCATCATTCTGCCTGCCGAACCGTACGCGCCGCCGCCGGGCGACGCGCCGCCGCGCATGCGCAAGATCATTCACTGCGACTGCGACTGCTTCTACGCGTCGGTCGAGATGCGCGACGACCCGTCGCTGCGCAACCGGCCGCTCGCGGTCGGCGGCCGGCCCGACCAGCGTGGCGTGATCGCGACCTGCAACTACGAGGCGCGGCGCTACGGCGTGCACTCGGCGATGTCGTCGGCGCTGGCGATGCGCAAGTGCCCGGACCTGCTGATCCTGCCATCGGCGATGGACAAGTACCGTGCGGCGTCGCGGCAGATCATGGCGATCTACCGCGACTACACGCCCGACGTCGAGCCGCTGTCGCTCGACGAGGCATACCTCGACGTCAGCGGGTCGGAGCGGTGCCAGGGCAGTGCGACGCTGATCGCACGGGAGATCCGTCAGCGCGTGCACGACACGGTCGGCGTCACCGTGTCGGCGGGCGTCGCGCCGAACAAGTTCATCGCGAAGATCGCGTCCGACTGGAACAAGCCCGACGGGCTGTTCGTCGTGCGGCCGCACGAGATCGACGCGTTCGTCGCGGCGCTGCCGGTGCGCAAGCTGCACGGCGTCGGCAAGGTCACGGCCACGCGGCTCGACCGGCTCGGCATCCAGACTTGCGCGCAATTGCGCGACTGGCCGCTGATCGACCTGCACCGCGAATTCGGCGCGTTCGGGCGGCGGCTGTACGAACTGTCGCGCGGAATCGACGAGCGGCCCGTGCAGGCCGACCAGGAGCGCAAGTCGGTCAGCGTCGAGACGACCTACGTGACCGACCTGACGACGCTCGAGCAGTGTGCGGAGGAAATCCGCCGCCTCGTCGTGCAACTCGATGCGCGGATCGCGCGGGCGGGTGCCGCGCGGTCGATCCGCAAGCTGTACGTGAAGATCCGCTTCGCCGATTTCCAGCGCACGACGGTCGAGTGCGTGGCCGACGCGACGAATGCGGACACGGCCGTCACGCTGCTCGCGAAGGGGCTGCAACGGCGTGCGCAGGCGGTGCGGCTGCTCGGCGTCGGCGTGCGCATCGACGAGGATACGGCCGAGCGCCACGGGCAGTTCTCGTTGTTCGACGACGAAGCGCCCGCGCCATGAAAAAAGCACCGCCGAAGCGGTGCCTTGGTTTCCATGCAGCGGAAAGGGCCAAGCGGCCCGCTCAGTGCGCGGGCGTAGCCATCCCGTTGTGGCGCAGCAGCGCATCGATCTGCGGCTCGCGGCCGCGGAACGCCTTGAACGAATCCATCGCCGGGCGGCTGCCGCCGACCTCGAGAATCTCGCGGCGATAGCGCGTGCCGGTGGCCGCGTCGAGCACGCTGCCGCTCTTGGCGGCCGCTTCCTCGAACGCCGCGTACGCGTCGGCCGACAGCACCTCGGCCCACTTGTAGCTGTAGTAGCCGGCCGCATAGCCGCCCGCGAAGATGTGGCTGAACGTGTTCGGCCAGCGCGAGAACGCGGCTTGCGGGATCACGTGATAGCGTTCGTTGATCTCGCGCGCGAACGCGGTCACGCCGGTGGCGCCGGCCGGGTCGAAGTCGACGTGCAGCAGCATGTCGAACATCGAGAACACGATCTGGCGCAGCGTGCCGAGCCCGCTCTGGAAGTTCTTCGCGGCGATCATCTTGTCGAACAGTTCGCGCGGCAATGTGGCGCCCGTGTCGACGTGCGACGACATCGACGACAGCACGTCCCATTCCCAGCAGAAGTTTTCCATGAACTGCGACGGCAGCTCGACGGCATCCCATTCGACGCCGTTGATGCCCGACACGCCGAGCTCGTCGACGCGCGTGAGCATATGGTGCAGCCCGTGGCCGAACTCATGGAACAGCGTGATGACTTCGTCGTGCGTGAAGCATGCGGGCTTGCCGCCGACCGGTGCCGAGAAGTTGCAGGTGAGATAGGCGACCGGCGTTTGCACGCTGCTGCCGCGCTTCGCGCGCGAACGCGCGTCGTCCATCCATGCGCCGCCGCGCTTGCCTTCGCGTGCGTACAGGTCGAGATAGAACTGCGCGACGAGCGAGCCGTCGCGGTTCTCGACGCGGAAGAACCGCACGTCCTTGTGCCATACCGGCGCGTCGTCCGGCTTGATCTGCACGCCGAACAGCGCCTCGGTGACGGTGAACAGGCCCTTCAGTGCGGCCGGCTCCGGGAAGTATTGCTTGACCTCGTTTTCCGAGAACGCGTAGCGCTGCTGGCGCAGCTTTTCGGCCGCGTACGCGACATCCCACGGCGCGAGTTCGGCGAGGCCGAGTTCCTTCGCGGCGAACGTGCGCAGCTCGTCCCAGTCCTTGTCCGCGTGCGGGCGCGCGCGCGTCGCGAGATCCTCGAGGAACGCGATCACCTGCTGCGGCGATTCGGCCATCTTCGGCGCGAGCGACACTTCGGCGAAGTTGCGATAGCCGAGCATCAGCGCTTCTTCGCGGCGCAGCTTCAGCGCATCGGCGACGATCGCCGTGTTGTCCCATTCGGCCTTGCCGTCGCCGTACTGCGGCCCGAGTTCCGACGCGCGCGTCGCATAGGCGCGGTAGAGCGTCTCGCGCAGCGCGCGGTTGTCGGCGTATTGCAGCACCGGAAAGTACGACGGGAAGTGCAGCGTGAATTTCCAGCCTTCCTTGGCATCCTTCTGCGCGGCTTCACGGGCGGCCTCGATCGCGTCGCCGGGCAGGCCGGCCAGTTCGGCGTCGTCCTGCACGAAGTACGCGTACGCGTTGGTCGCGTCGAGTACGTGATCGGAGAATGCCTTCGACAGTGCGGCCTGCTGTTCCTGCAGTTCGGCGAAGCGCGGCTTCTGGTCCTCGGGCAGCTCGGCGCCCGACAGGCGGAAATCGCGCAGCGCGTTGTCGAGGATCTTCTTGCGTTCGGTGGACAGTGTCGCGTATGCGGCGCTCGCGGCGATTGCCTTGTACTTCTCGTACAGCGCGAGGTTCTGGCCGACGCTCGACCAGAATTCGGTCACGCGCGGCAGGTTCTCGCCGTAGGCGGCCCGCAGTTCGGGCGTATCGGCGACCGCGTTCAGGTGGCCGACGATGCCCCAGGCGCGGCCGAGCGGCTCCGTCGCGTGCTCGACCGTCTCGACGACTTCTGCCCAGGTTGCCGGCGTTGCCGCCGCGCTTGCCGTCTCGACCGCGCGGTTGGCGGCATCGAGCAGCGTGTCGAGCGCGGGCGTCACGTGTTCCGGACGGATCTCGCCGAAGCGGGGCAGGCCCGAGAAATCGAGAAGCGGGTTGGTGTTGGCGCTGGCGGACATAAGACTCCCTGTCTGTTGCCGGATGAACCGGAGTGAAAAGGGTAAGGCGCGCAACGCGGCGCCCGATATCGACATTATTGGGGCGCATCGCGCGCTTTCCAATCGTTAGTTTCTAACGACGCGATTGACGCGGGGTCGAATGCGGGGCGGGGGCGCGGGTGGCGCGACCGGTGCGGTGCGACCGGCGAGGCGCCGGCGCGCGGAACCGCGCGCCGGCTGAACGGGCAGGGGGTCAGGCGGCCGCGTCGGCGGCGCGCTCGGCGGCTTCGATCGTGTTGATCAGCAGCATCGTGATGGTCATCGGGCCGACACCGCCCGGCACCGGCGTGATGTGGCCGGCTACTTCCTTCACGCCCGCGAAGTCGACGTCGCCGCACAGCTTGCCGGCGTCGTCGCGGTTCATGCCGACGTCGATCACCGTCGCGCCGGGCTTCACCATGTCGGCGGTCAGGATGTTGCGCTTGCCGACCGCGGCGACCACGACGTCGGCCTGCCGCGTGTGCGCGGCGAGGTCACGGGTCTTGCTGTGGCAGATCGTCACGGTCGCGCCGGCGTCGAGCAGCATCATCGCCATCGGCTTGCCGACGATGTTCGAGCGGCCGATCACGACCGCGTTCGCACCCTGCAGCGGGATGCCGTGTGCCTCGAACATCTTCATCACGCCGTACGGCGTGCACGGGCGGAACAGCGGCTTGCCGGTCATCAGCGCGCCGGCGTTCGCAATGTGGAAGCCGTCGACGTCCTTCTCCGGCGCGATCGCCTCGATCACCTTGTGGCTGTCGATGTGTGCGGGCAGCGGCAACTGGACGAGGATGCCGTGGATCTTCGGGTCGCGGTTCAGCGCGTCGATGCGCGCAAGCAGGTCGGCTTCCGACAGCGTGGCCGGGTACGCATTCTTCAGCGAGAAGAAACCGTTGTCCTCGCACGCCTTGATCTTGTTGCGCACGTAGACTTCGCTCGCCGGGTTGGCGCCGACGAGGATCACCGCGAGACCGGGCTGGTGGCCGCGAGCGGTCAGGGCGGCGGCGCGCTCGGCGGCCTGTGCGCGCAGGGTCTTCGAAAGGGCGTTGCCGTCGATGAGGAGGGCTGTCATGGTGGTGGTCCTGCCGGGAAGTTGGAATGCGGGCGTGCGGCGCTCGAAGCGTCGCAGCAAAGCACGCGATTATACCGTTCGCCTGCTGCCGTCCGACAGCGAATAAGCAGGAAGCGTCAAGGCCGCGGCGCGCGCGCCGGGAGAAAGGCCGCCGCCGCGCGGGTGGGCCGCATTGCGCAGGGCGGCCGGGGCGGGCCGGGCGGGCAGTGCCGCCGCGGCCGGCGTTCGCTCAGGCCTGCTTCTTCGACAGCGCGAGGCGCAGCAGGTCGGCCACCGTGTTGACGTTGAGCTTTTCCATGATGTTCGCGCGGTGCGCCTCGACCGTCTTGATGCTGATGCCGAGGTCGTCGGCGATCTGCTTGTTCAGGCGGCCCGCGATGATCCGTTCGAGCACCTGCTGCTCACGCGCGGTCAGCTTCGACAGGCGTTCGGTCGCGGCACGCTGTTCCTGGACGCTCTTGCTTTCGCTTCGGGCCTTGTCGAGCATCCGCTCGACGAGCTTGCGCAACTCGGCTTCGTCGAACGGTTTCTCGATAAAGTCCATCGCACCCTTTTTCATCGTCGAGACAGCCATCGGCACGTCGCCGTGACCCGTGACGAAGATGATCGGCAGCGCGGCATTGTCGGCAATCAGGCGCTCCTGCAGTTCGAGGCCGCTCATGCCCGACATCCGTACGTCGAGGATCAGGCATGCGATCTGGCCGGCCTGCTGGGCAGGCTGGTAGGCATCGAGGAACTGCTCCGCGCTCGAGAAGCATTGCACGCGATAGCCGTTCGCCTCCAGCAGCCAGCGCAGCGAGTCCCGTACGGCCTCGTCATCGTCGACGACAAAGACGGTTTCCTGAGTGGTGGTGACAGGGCTATTCATAGTTCTCCCGTAACGGTATGTGATGCCGATGCCTCGCGCCCCCCTTGGCCGAGATCAGCGGGTTCCCCAATGGGCAGGCTGCAGTGGAACGTCGCGCCGGAAATGCGGCCATCCGGCTCGACGTTGTTGACCACCCACAGACGCCCCCGATGCGATTCGATGATCGAACGGCAGATGTTCAGCCCCATGCCCATGCCATCGGACTTGGTGCTGTAAAACGGTTCAAACAGGCGCTCGGCGGTTGCTTCGTCGACGCCTGGGCCCTGGTCGATCACGCGGATGTCGACGAATCCCGCATCGATGTCGGCGACGACGCGGATCACGCCGTCCACCGACGCCGGCTTCACGTCAGCCATCGCCTCGGCCGCGTTCTTCATCAGGTTCACGAGCACCTGCTCGATCAGCACGGGGTCGACATAAATAATAGGCATTCTTGCGAGGATTTCCGTGACGATCCGGATCCTGCGCTTCCTGGCCTCGATTTCGGCGAGCCCGACGGCGTCGGCGACGATGTCCGCAACCCGCGCCGGCTGGCGCTTCGGCTCGCTGCGCTTCACGAATTCGCGGATCCGCTTGACGATCATCCCCGCGCGCAGCGCCTGCTGCGCGGTCTTTTCCAGCGCGGGCTGCAGCGTCTCCGGCGTGCCGCGGCCGCTCTTGACGAGCGCGAGCGTGCCCGAGCAGTAGTTGTTGATCGCGGCGAGCGGCTGATTCAATTCGTGAGCAATCGACGACGCCATTTCGCCCATCGTCATCAATCGGCTCGTGAACTGCAGTTTCTCTTCCTGCTGGTGCGCGAGTTCCTGCGCTTTCTTGCGGGTCGTGATGTCGGTCGCGATCTGCATCTGCGCGAGGTGGCCGTCCACCCACTGGATGTACTGGCGGCGCACCTCGAACCACTTCTGGATGCTTTCGACGTACACCTCCTGCGCATCGGCGGTGCTGCTCGTCAGCGCGGCGGCCGGCAGGCCCGCGAACGCGTCGACCATGTCGATCGAGTCGGACGATGCCTGCGCGCGGTCGAAGCCGCCGCCCGACAGCTCGAGATGGCCGTCCGGGCGAATGCCGAACAGGTGGCGGTAGTAGCGGTTCGCGAACAGCAGCTCGGCCTCGTCGGCGGCCAGCACCGACACCGCGGCGTCGAGGCTTTCGAGCACCGTCGTGAAGCGCTCGTGCGCAGCCGCGAGTTCCTCGCGCGCACGCTTCGGCTCGGTGATGTCGGTCATCGACGACATCCAGCCGGTCTGGCGGCCCGAGCTGTCGATCAGTGGCGACACGTACAGGCGCGCATGGAACAGCGTGCCGTTCTTGCGCCGCACGCGCAGCTCGAAGCCCGAGCTCGGCGCCTTGCCGCGCAGCGTCATGTCGAGCTGGCGCTGCATTTCCGGATACGAGTCGCGCGGCCAGTACGGGAACGGCGCGACCTTGCCGACGAGGTCGGTTTCATCCCAGCCCGTCATCCGGCAGAACGCGGGGTTCACGTGCGTGATGCGGCCATGCATGTCGAGCACGCGCATGCCGATCAGCACCGAATTTTCCATCGCGCGGCGGAAGAACGCTTCCGCGTACAGTGCCTGCTGCGCCTCGAAGCGCTGGCGCGTGTGCTTCCACAGGCTCCAGAGGCTCCACAGCACGAAGCACGACAGGCCTGCCACGAGCCACACGAGCGTGTTGTTGGTCAGGTTCGTGAGCTGCGGGAACGCGTACACGCGCACCGTCAGCCCCTGGCCGGGCGGATCGAGCGGCAGGTCGTAGTGCGAGTCGCGCGGCAGGCGCGGGCGCGTCGATGTGGACGACAGCTCGCGGTTGTTCGCGTCGGTGATCGAGATCTTGTACTTCGACGACAGTTCCTGCGGGATGTCGTGCTTCAGGATGCCTTCGACCGAGAACACCGCGGCGATCGCGCCGAGGTATTCGCGGTCGCCGCGCATCACGGGCGTCTGCAGCGTGATGAAGCCGTTGCCGAAGTCGTCGTAGATCAGCGGCGAATAGGCCTGGCGGCGCGTGCTGCGCGCCTCGTCGTACGCGCCGCGCACGGCGTCCTGCATCTGCGCTTCGCCGGGCTTCGCGAGCCGCTGGCCGAGCAGCGGCGGATGCACGGTCGGCCAGCGCTGCACGCCGGGTGACGTGTACCAGTTCAGGTAGAGGATTTCCGGATGCGTCTGCATGACATCCGCGACGGCCATCTGGAACGCGTTCTGGTCGAGGCGGCCCGACGCGAGATCGCGCGACAGCGCCTGGAGCTGCTCCTGCGCGCCCGTCATCGACAGGCGGATCTGCTGCTGCGCCCACGCGACGTTACGGAAGAGGGTGTCTTCCTGCTGCTGCTGTTCGCGGCGGTTGAGGCTCCACAGGATGAGGCTCATCACCACCAGGAACACGAGGATCGACAGCAGCGGCGTCAGCAAATAGGAATTGGACCACCACGGTCCGTGGTGCCAACGGGACGGCTGCGACTCCGCCGGCGGGCCCGACGGTCGCGCCGAGCGTGCGAAAAGCCGATCGGTCAACATGGCAGGATTGTAGCGCAGCGCAATACATGGAAAACCTATACCGGATATGTTGAACGGAAACGGATTTGTTCAGCCGGGACGCGCCGGAGAGCCCCGCAATATGGGTGCAGCGCAGCAATATTTCATATTGCGAGAAAAGATCTCACAATTCGAAAATATTGTTGCGCATGCCCGCGCACGCTCATTACAATCCGTCGGAGCTTGCCCGCAGCCGGTCGCGTCGCGTCGTCTGCACGAGAGCGATCCTCACATTCCAGGACCCAGGAGACGAGAATGTCCGCTGTACCGAACGAAGTGATGAAATATGTCGCCGCCGAACGTGACGACGACCCGCAAGAAACCGTCGAGTGGCTGGAGTCGCTCGATGGCGTGATCTCCTCCGTGGGCACCGGCCGCGCGCATTACCTGATCGAAAAGCAGATCGAGTTCGCCCGCATGCACGGCGAACACCTGCCGTTCTCCGCCAATACCCCGTACATCAACACGATTCCGGTCGAAGCCCAGGCGAAGATTCCGGGCGACCAGGACATCGAGCACCGCATCCGTTCGTACACGCGCTGGAACGCGCTGGCGATGGTGCTGCGCGCAGGCAAGGACACGAACGTCGGCGGCCACATCGCATCGTTTGCATCGGCCGCGACGCTCTATGACGTCGGCTACAACCACTTCTGGCACGCAGCGTCCGACCAGCACGGCGGCGATCTCGTGTTCGTGCAGGGCCACTCGTCGCCGGGCGTGTATTCGCGCGCGTTCCTGCTCGGCCGCCTGAAGGAAGAGCAGCTCGACAACTTCCGCCAGGAAGTCGACGGCAAGGGCATCTCGTCGTACCCGCACCCGTGGCTGATGCCGGACTTCTGGCAGTTCCCGACCGTGTCGATGGGTCTCGGCCCGATCATGGCGATCTACCAGGCGCGCTTCATGAAGTACCTGGAGGCACGCGGCATCACGAAGACGGAAGGCCGCAAGGTGTGGGCATTCCTCGGCGACGGCGAGACGGACGAACCGGAATCGCTCGGCGCGATCGGGATGGCGAGCCGCGAGAAGCTCGACAACCTCGTGTTCGTGATCAACTGCAACCTGCAGCGTCTCGACGGCCCGGTGCGCGGCAACGGCAAGATCATCCAGGAACTCGAATCGGAATTCCGCGGCGCCGGCTGGAACGTGATCAAGGTCATCTGGGGCAGCCGCTGGGATGCGCTGTTCGCACGCGACAAGTCGGGCGCGCTGATGCGCCGCATGATGGAAGTCGTCGACGGCGAATACCAGACGTACAAGTCGGAGTCGGGCGCGTTCGTGCGCGAGCACTTCTTCAACACGCCTGAACTGAAGGCGCTCGTCGCCGACTGGTCGGACGACGACATCTGGGCGCTGAACCGCGGCGGCCACGATCCGCACAAGATCTACGCGGCGTTCCACGAAGCCAGCAACACGAAGGGCGCGCCGACCGTCATCCTCGCGAAGACCATCAAGGGCTACGGGATGGGCGAGTCGGGCCAGGCGATGAACATCACGCACCAGCAGAAGAAGCTGCCGGTCGAGCAACTGAAGAAGTTCCGTGACCAGTTCCGCCTGCCGATCACCGACGAGCAGATCGCCGACGTGCCGTACCTGAAGTTCGAGGAAGGCTCGAAGGAGCTCGAATACATGCGCAAGCAGCGCATGGACCTCGGCGGCTACCTGCCGCACCGCCGCGAGAAGGCGACATCGCTGCCGGTGCCGGCGCTCGACGCGTTCGAGCCGCTGCTGAAGGGCACGGGCGAAGGCCGCGAGATCTCGACGACGATGGCGTTCGTGCGGATCCTGAACATCCTGCTGAAGGACAAGGCGCTGGGCAAGCGCGTCGTGCCGATCGTCCCGGACGAATCGCGTACGTTCGGCATGGAAGGCCTGTTCCGCCAGATCGGCATCTGGAACCAGCAGGGCCAGAAGTACGTGCCGGAAGATTCCGACCAGCTGATGTTCTACAAGGAATCGGAAACCGGCCAGATCCTGCAGGAAGGCATCAACGAAGCGGGCGGCATGTGCGACTGGATCGCAGCGGCGACGTCGTACTCGACGCACGGCGAGATCATGGTGCCGTTCTACATCTTCTATTCGATGTTCGGCTTCCAGCGGATCGGCGACCTGGCATGGGCCGCGGGCGACATGCGTTCGCGCGGCTTCCTGCTCGGCGGCACCGCGGGCCGCACGACGCTGAACGGCGAAGGCCTGCAGCACGAAGACGGCCACTCGCTGCTGTGGGCGGCATCGGTACCGAACTGCGTGAGCTACGACCCGACCTTCGGCTACGAGCTCGCCGTGATCGTCCAGGATGGCCTGCGCCGCATGGTGGCGGACCAGGAAGACGTGTACTACTACATCACGGTGATGAACGAGAACTACGAGCACCCGGCGATTCCGCAGGGCGAGCACGTGGCGGCCGACATCATCAAGGGCATGTACGCGTTCAAGAAGGCCGACGCCGACAAGAAGGCGCCGCGCGTCCAGCTGCTCGGCGCAGGCACGATCTTCAACGAAGTGATCGCTGCCGCCGACCTGCTGAAGAACGACTGGGGCGTCGCCGCCGACCTGTGGAGCGTGCCGAGCTTCACCGAGCTCGCGCGCGAAGGCCACCAGGTCGAGCGCTGGAACCTGCTCCATCCGACCGAGGAGCGTCGTCTGTCGCACGTGCAGAAGTGCCTGAAGGACACGCAGGGCCCGGTCATCGCATCGACCGACTATGTCCGTGCGCTGGTCGACCAGATCCGCGGCCAGATCGATCGCCGCTTCGTCGTGCTGGGCACCGACGGCTTCGGCCGCTCGGATACCCGCGAGAAGCTGCGTCACTTCTTCGAAGTCGACCGTCACTGGGTTACCGTCGCCGCGCTCAACGCGCTGGCCGACGAGGGCACGATCGAGCGCAAGGTGGTCGCGGACGCGATCGCCAAGTACAACCTCGATCCGTCGAAGCCCAACCCGATGACCGTTTAACGCACACGCCGTGTGATGCCGCGCGTCGCTCCCGCGAGGAGCGCGCGCGGCCATGGAGACAGAAACAGATGAGTCAAGCGATCGAAGTGAAGGTGCCGGATATCGGCGATTACAAGGACGTGCCGGTGATCGAGATCGGCGTGAAGGTCGGCGATACCGTCGAACCCGAGCAGTCGCTCGTCACGCTCGAGTCGGACAAGGCGACGATGGACGTGCCGAGCCCGGTAGCGGGCGTCGTGAAGGAAATCAAGGTCAAGGTGGGCGATTCCGTGTCGGAAGGCTCGCTGATCATCCTGCTCGAAGGCGGCGCCGCGGCGCAGGCGAACGGCGCGGCAGCGCCCGCCGCCGCACCGGCTCCGGCGGCAGCGCCGGCACCGGCTGCTGCTGCACCGGCGGCCGCACCGGCAGCTACCGGTGGCACGCTCGAGGTGAAGGTCCCCGACATCGGCGACTACAAGGACGTGCCGGTGATCGAGATCGGCGTGAAGGTCGGCGACACGGTCGAGAAGGAGCAGTCGCTCGTCACGCTCGAGTCGGACAAGGCGACGATGGACGTGCCGAGCCCGGCAGCCGGCGTCGTGAAGGAAATCAAGGTCAAGGTGGGCGATTCGGTGTCGGAAGGCACGCTGATCGTGCTGCTCGACGCTGCAGGCGCAGCGGCTGCCGCACCGCAGGCGAGCGCACCGGCTCCGGCCGCTGCCGCTCCGGCGCCGGCACCCGCCGCCGCACCCGCGAAGGCCGCACCGGCACCGGCTGCTGCTGCGCCGGCTCCGGCCGCTGCACCGTCGGGCGAATACCGCGCCAGCCACGCATCGCCGTCGGTGCGCAAGTTCGCGCGCGAACTCGGCGTCGAAGTGGCACGCGTGCAGGGCTCGGGTCCGAAGGGCCGCATTACGAAGGAAGACGTCACGGGTTTCGTGAAGGGCGTGATGACCGGCCAGCGCGCAGCACCGGCCGCGGCAGCCGCGCCGGCAGGCGGCGGCGAGCTGAACCTGCTGCCGTGGCCGAAGGTCGACTTCTCGAAGTTTGGCCCGTTCGAGGCGAAGCCGCTGTCGCGCATCAAGAAGATCTCGGGCGCGAACCTGCATCGCAACTGGGTGATGATCCCGCACGTCACGAACAACGACGAAGCGGACATCACCGAGCTCGAAGCACTGCGCGTGCAGTTGAACAAGGAGCACGAGAAGGCGGGCGTGAAGTTCACGATGCTTGCGTTCGTGATCAAGGCGGTCGTCGCTGCGCTGAAGAAATTCCCGACCTTCAACGCGAGCCTCGACGGCGACAACCTGGTGTTCAAGCAGTACTACCACGTCGGTTTTGCCGCGGACACGCCGAACGGCCTCGTCGTGCCGGTGATCCGCGATGCGGACAAGAAGGGGCTCGTCGATATCGCGAAGGAAATGGCCGAGCTGTCGAAGGCCGCACGCGACGGCAAGCTGAAGCCGGACCAGATGCAGGGCGGTTGCTTCTCGATCTCGTCGCTCGGCGGGATCGGCGGCACGAACTTCACGCCGATCATCAACGCGCCGGAAGTGGCGATCCTCGGGTTGTCGCGCGGCCAGATGAAGCCGGTGTGGGACGGCAAGCAGTTCGTGCCGCGGCTCACGCTGCCGCTGTCGCTGTCGTACGACCATCGCGTGATCGATGGCGCGGAAGCTGCGCGGTTCAATGCGTATCTCGGCGCGTTGCTCGCCGATTTCCGTCGCATCATTCTTTGATGAGCGGGGAGATGGCTCGCGGGGGCGTGGGTTTCTGTTCGGTTGTCCACGCCTTTTCGTTGAACCTGTTGCGCTAACGGTCTATTAGCGTCGCCCCTGCGTGGGGCGGCGGTCACTTTTCTTTGTCCCACGGGGGCTACCTTCGGGTCGTCTTCCAAAGAAAAGTAACCAAAAGAAAGGCGCGTCCTTGGGCGGACGGCAAAGGTGGTCCTGCCCAGGTTCGCGTTCTTTTGCCAGGCCGTCGTTGCGGGTTTCTTCTGCGAGTTCCTCCCCCTCTGTCTGCAGTCAATCAAGAAGGGGACAGTAATGAGTCTCATCGAAGTCAAGGTTCCGGATATCGGCGATTTCAGCGGCGTCGATGTCATCGAAGTCAACGTGAAGCCGGGCGACGTGATCGAAAAAGAGCAAACGCTCATCACGCTCGAATCCGATAAAGCCTCCATGGAAGTGCCCAGCGACGTCGCCGGCACCGTCAAGGAAGTCAAGGTCAAGGCCGGCGAGAAAGTCTCGCAAGGCACCGTCATCGCTATCGTCGAAGCAGCAGCAGGCGCCGCCGCTCCCGCGAAAGCAGCGGAACCGGCCAAGCCCGCAGCAGCTGCGCCGGCACCGGCCGCAGCCGCTCCGGCGCCCGCGCCGCAAGCCGGCAGCTACGCAGGTGCCGCCGACATCGAATGCGACATGCTCGTGCTCGGCGCCGGCCCCGGCGGCTACTCGGCCGCGTTCCGCTCAGCCGACCTCGGCATGAAGACGGTGCTGGTCGAACGCTACTCGACGCTCGGCGGCGTGTGCCTGAACGTCGGTTGCATTCCGTCGAAGGCGCTGCTGCACACGGCACTCGTCATCGACGAAGCCGCGGCGCTCGCGTCTCACGGCATCACGTTCGGCAAGCCGGAGGTCGATCTCGACAAGCTGCGCGACTTCAAGGGCGGCGTCGTCAAGAAACTGACGACGGGCCTCGCCGGCATGGCGAAGGCACGCAAGGTCGAAGTCGTCACGGGTGTCGGGTCGTTCGTCGATCCGTATCACATGGAAGTGCAGGGCGAGAACGGCAAGAAGGTCGTCCGCTTCAAGCAGGCGATCATCGCGGCCGGTTCGCAATCGGTGAAGCTGCCGTTCCTGCCGGAAGACCCGCGCATCGTCGATTCGACCGGCGCGCTCGAACTGCGCCAGCAGCCGAAGCGGATGCTCGTGATCGGCGGCGGCATCATCGGTCTCGAAATGGCGACGGTGTACGCGACGCTCGGCGCCGAGATCGACGTCGTCGAAATGCTCGACGTCCTGATGAACGGCGCGGACCGCGATCTCGTGAAGGTCTGGGAAAAGTACAACGCGAAGCGCTTCGGCAACGTGATGCTGAAGACCAAGACGGTCGGCGCGGAAGCGAAGGAAGACGGCATCTACGTGACGTTCGAGGGCGAGAAGGCGCCGGCGGAGCCGCAGCGCTACGACCTCGTGCTCGTCGCGGTGGGCCGCAGCCCGAACGGCAAGAAGATCGGCGCCGACAAGGCCGGTGTGGCCGTGACGGATCGCGGCTTCATCGACGTCGACAAGCAGATGCGCACGAACGTGCCGCATATCTTCGCGATCGGCGATATCGTCGGCCAGCCGATGCTCGCGCACAAGGCCGTGCACGAAGGCCACGTCGCAGCGGAAGCCGCGCACGGCGAGAAGTCGTACTTCGACGCGCTGCAGATTCCGTCGGTGGCCTACACCGATCCGGAAGTGGCCTGGGCCGGCAAGACGGAAGACCAGTGCAAGGCCGAAGGCATCAAGTACGGCAAGGCCGTGTTCCCGTGGGCCGCTTCGGGCCGCGCGATCGCGAACGGCCGCGACGAAGGCTTCACGAAGCTGATCTTCGACGAGGAAACCCATCGCGTGATCGGCGGCGGCATCGTCGGCCTGAACGCGGGCGACCTGATCAGCGAAGTGTGCCTCGCCGTCGAAATGGGCGCGGACGCGGAAGACATCGGCAAGACGATCCATCCGCACCCGACGCTCGGCGAATCGGTCGGCATGGCCGCCGAGCTGTACGAAGGCGTCTGTACGGACCTGCCGCCGCAGCGCAAGAAGTAACGCAGCGTGCACGGCCGGTCTCGCGCCGGCCATGAAAAAGCGCCGCCACTCGGGTATCCGGGTGGCGGCGTTTTCTTTTGTTCGCGGCCCGCGCGGCGGTCAAACAACCGTTCGAGACGGGCGAGCAGCGGTGCCGGTTCGCGCGTGTTCCGGCGCCAGAAAACGAAAAAGCCGCGCTGTGCGCGGCTCTTTCAGGAGCAGGGGACGCTTACGCGGCCGGCTTGCTCGTACGGCGTGCGGCGGCGGCGGTCGCAGCCTTCGTGGCGACGGCAGCAGCAGCGTTGAAGTTCGTTTCGGCGATTTCGACGGCTTGCTTCGCTGCCTTCTGAACCGTTTCGTACGTGGTGTTCGCAGCGTTCAGTGCCGACTTCAGTGCGGCGACAGCCGTTTCCGAACCGGCCGGGGCGTTCTTCGCGACGTTGTCGACGAGTGCCTGGACCTTCTTGTTCTGCTCTTCGAATTGCGCTTCGGCAACCTTCGCGAACTCGGCTTGCGTCGACGATGCGATTTCGTACAGGTGACGGCCGTACGACAGCACCTTTTCCGCGACCGGCTGCGACAGGCTGGCTTGCAGCGCGATCAGTTCCTGTGCGTCCTTCACCGACAGCAGGCGCTGGGCGTTTTCCTGGCCCTCGGCCAGCGTCGACTTCACGACCTGCAGGTTGAGTTCGATCAGCTTTTCGACGCCTTCGAACGCCTTGGTCGTCAGACCGAACAGGCTTTCGAGGTTGGCTTTCTGTGCGGCGGCGATTTGCTCGGGGGTCAGCAAGGACATGTCAAGCTCCTGAAAAGCGATCGCGTCGATCGCAGGATAAAGGGCACTACGCTGGGGAACCTCGGATGCGCGTGCTTTGTGCAACGCAGCAATGAGGCTTATTTTAGGGCAGAGAAAACGGATGTCAAGTATTTTTTGTGCGTTGCACAATTGCGACAAATTATCGATAAAACAATGAGTTATCGTGGCTGTTCGGAATCGGTTTCAGGCGAGGTTCCCACATGGTGCGCACGGCTGCGGGGCAGGCGCGGCGCACCATGATCATGCACAGGTAAACCTGACAGGCCTATGGAACGTTATCCTTCTGTTCCTGTCGAAAACGCGCCGTTTCGATGCGCGTTACCGTGGCGACGTGCCGCCGCCACGGCCGAGACCGGCGCCCCTGGCACCCCGAGCGCCGGATACGTAGTTTCCCCGCTTTAAATTGCCTCCGAAGTGACGTTATCTCAATTAACCGTGTGGTAATCGGGAGACGGGTACTGTCGGGCAGCGCATCCCATGAATTTTTTCGATGGGAGCGGGAGGGTTCATTGGTCAGAGGTTGGCCGACCCTTACACTCCGGTTTAACGACGATCGGTAAGTGCCTAATATTGCTCTTTTTTTCAGCTTTAACTACACTTGCGGAAACCTCCCGCCCGCTTTGTCCAGACCCCAATGAAAGCCGAATCGTTTTCACCGCGCAGATTGTTGCAGAGCATGACGCTCGGCACGGCTGTGTCGGTCGCTGTCGCCTTGCTGGCGACCACTGCGTCCGTCGCGCCCGCTGACGCCTTTGCCGCCACTGCGAAGACCCAACAAGCCGCCAAGAAAAAGGCCGTGGCTCCTGCTTCGTCCGCGAAGAAGAAGTCGGCCAAGGCCACCTCCGACAAATCCGCCAAGGTCGCCGCGGCCGATGCGCCGCGTGCGAAGGCATCGCGCAAGCGCGTGACGCTTGCGGCGAACGTGCATGGCGGCCATCACGGCGCAGTCCGCAAGGTCGCGTTCCAGCCGCGCCGGCCGACCGTCGGCCAGGCCTTCGGCCTGCACGACACGCCGGACGCGCTCGCGCTGCGTTCGAGCGTCGCGTACGTCGTTGACCAAAACTCGGGCGAGCCGCTGTTCGACAAGAATTCGCACGCCGTCGTGCCGATCGCGTCGATCTCGAAGCTGATGACGGCGATGGTCGTGCTCGACTCGAAGGCGCCGATGACCGACCAGATCGAAGTCACCGACGAAGACCGCGACTACGAGAAGGGCACGGGGTCGCGCCTGTCGGTCGGCTCGGTGCTGTCGCGCGAAGACATGCTGCACATCGCGCTGATGGCGTCGGAAAACCGCGCGGCGGCTTCGCTGTCGCGTTACTACCCGGGCGGCCGTCCGGCGTTCATCGCCGCGATGAACGCGAAGGCGAAGTCGCTCGGCATGACCGATACGCACTTCGAGAATTCGACGGGTCTGTCGAGCTCGAACGTGTCGAGCGCGCGCGATCTCGTGAAGATGGTCAATGCGGCGTACCAGTACCCGATGATCCGCCAGTTCTCGACCGACCGCACCTACGAGGTGTACACGGGCAAGCGCAACCTGGTCTACAACAGCACGAACGCGCTGATCCGCGGCAATGGCTCGTGGGACATCGGTCTGCAGAAAACGGGTTTCATCAACGAAGCCGGCGAATGCCTCGTGATGCAGGCGACGATCCACGGCAAGCCGATGGTGATGGTGCTGCTCGATTCGTTCGGCAAGTATTCGCGCTTTGCCGATGCGGCGCGCCTGCGCAACTGGCTCGACGCCGGCGGCGGCGAGCGCCTGACGGCGGCCAACACGCCGAACGGCGGAACCTGATCGCACGGTGGCGTGGCGGTTCGCCGCTGCGCCGATGGCCGAAAAAAAGCCCCGCGATTGCGGGGCTTTTTCATTGGGCGCGCTGGAGCGGCTTACGCCTGCCGCTGCAGCCCGTCCGCATCCTTCGTGGGCGCCGGCCGGTAGCCGAGCGATTCCGAAATGGTGAGGGCCGTACGGCTCAACTGGCCGAGCCACGCATCCTGGAGACGATCCGCCGGCGCCGACAGCGACAGGCCCGCAACGAGCTTGCCCGAATCGTCGTAGATGCCGGCTGCGATACAGCGCACGCCGAGCTCCAGCTCCTCGTTGTCGCGTGCGCACGATTGCTGGCGGACGATCGTCAGCTCGCGCTCGAGCTTCGCGATGTCGGTGATGCTGTTCTGAGTATGGCCGGACAGCCCCGTGCGCGTCGCATAGGCGCGCACGCGCGACGTTTCGTCGGCCGCGAGGAACAGCTTGCCGACCGACGTGAGGTGCAGCGGCGCGCGGCCACCGATCGCGCGGACGACCTGCATCCCCGAGCGCTCCGAATACGCACGCTCGATGTAGACGATCTCGTCGCCCTGGCGCACCGACAGGTTCACGGTCTGCCCGGTGAGACGGTGCAGCTCGCGCATCGGCATCAGCGCCGCGTCGCGTACCGACAGGCGCGCCTTCACGAGGTTGCCGAGCTCCAGCAGCCGCATGCCGAGGCGGTACGTGCCGGGATCGGAGCGGTCGACGAGACGGCAGGTCACCATGTCGTTGAGGATGCGGTGCGCGGTCGACGGGTGCAGCTCCGTCCGCTGCGCAAGCTCCTTCAGGCTGACAGGGTCACTGTGCGCGGCGAGCGCGTCCAGCAGCCGCATCATGCGTTCGATCACCTGGATCGACGTTTTTGAATCCGGGGTGGGTTGGCTCATGTCGGGGGAGAAATCGGTTGACGCGTCAAGCGGTGTTGGAACGATTGTATCTCGTATTGTGAAAAAAGCGAACGGCGTTCGAGGAAATCCTCGTTTCGCGCAGTGCGGGCTTGCGCGCGAGCCAGCGTTGGTCTTGCCGGCCAAACGGCGGATAATGAGAGCCGTTTTCTCGAAGGAGCACGTATGCGAGTCGGTTTGTTCGTGACCTGCCTGGTCGATCTGATGCGCCCCGAAATCGGTTTTTCGGCGCTCAAGCTGATTCGCGACGCCGGCTACGAGGTGATCGTGCCGCCCGCGCAGACCTGCTGCGGCCAGCCGGCCTACAACTCGGGCGACCGCGCGCTCGCACGTGATCTCGCGGAAAAGACGCTGCGCGAGTTCGAGCAGTTCGATTACGTCGTCGCGCCGTCAGGCTCGTGCGGCGGGATGATTCGCGCGCACTACGGCGATCTGTTCCGCGACGACCCCGAGCTGATGGGGCGCTACACGCGGTTCCAGCAGAAAGTCTATGAACTGACCGATTTCCTGGCGAATGTCGCGAAGGTTTCGCTCGCACCGGGTGAATTCACCGGGCCCGTCACCTACCACGATTCATGCTCGGGGCTGCGCGAGCTCGGCGTGAAGGCGCAGCCGCGCGCGCTGCTCGCGCAGCGCGGCATCGCGGTCACCGAGATGAAGGACTGCGAGCATTGCTGCGGCTTCGGCGGCACGTTCGCGGTCAAGTACGGCGACATTTCGGCGGCCATCGCGGACGAGAAATGCGCGAACGTGCGCGCGTCGGGCACGGGCGCCGTCGTGCTCGGCGATCTCGGCTGCATGCTGAACATCGAAGGGCGGTTGCGCCGCACCGGCGACCGCGACACGCGCGTGCTGCACGTCGCGCAGGTGCTGGCGGGCGACGTCTGACGCCCGGTTCCGCTCACTTTTCCCGGATACCGCGATGCAAGTCCAATCGATGCATTTCAAGGCGCGCGCCGGCCAGAAGCTGGCCGACCAGCGCCTGCAGCAGAACCTGAAGAAGCTGTCGACGAAGTTCGTGTCCGCGCGCGCCGACGCGATGACCGCGATCGACTTCCCGGCCACGCGCGCCGCGCTGAAGGCGCGCCGCAACCGTGCGCTGGAGAACCTCGACGTATGGCTCGAGGCGTTCGAGCGCGAGGCGGCGCGGCGCGGCACGACGGTGCTGTTCGCCGAAACGACCGCGGATGCCGCACGGCTCGTGGCCGACATCGCGCGCCGTCACGACGTGAAGAAGGTCATCAAGACCAAGTCGATGGTGTCGGAGGAAATGCGCCTGAACGCGGTACTCGCGGAAATGGGCGTGCAGTCGATCGAGACGGATCTCGGCGAATACATCCTGCAGATCAACGACAACGAGCCGCCGAGCCACATCATTGCGCCCGTCGTGCACAAGGACAAGGACGAGATCGCCGACCTGTTCGCGCGCACGCATCATCGCGAGCGGCTCACCGAGATTCCGGACATGACGCGTGAGGCGCGCGAGGTGCTGCGCCCGCATTTCATGTCGGCCGACATGGGCGTGACGGGCGGCAACTTCGTGATTGCCGAGACCGGTTCGGTCGCGATCGTGACGAACGAAGGGAACGAGGGGATGTGCACGGTGATGCCGCGCGTGCATGTCGCGGTGACGGGCATCGAGAAGGTGCTGCCGACGCTCGAGGATCTCGCGACCGCGATGCGCCTGCTGCCGCGCTCCGCGACCGGGCAGAAGACGTCGAACTATTTCTCGCTGCTGACCGGACCGCGCGGGCCGGGCGACGAGGACGGCCCCGAGCACAACTACGTGGTGCTCGTCGACGGCGGCCGCACCGGGCTGATCGGCGGCGAGTTCCAGGAGATGCTGCGCTGCATCCGCTGCGGTGCATGCATGAACCATTGTCCGGTGTACCAGAAGGTCGGCGGCCATGCGTACGGGTGGGTCTACCCGGGGCCGATGGGATCCGTGCTGACGCCGAGCTACGTCGGGCTCGACCGCGCGCTCGACCTGCCGCAGGCCGCGACGCTCTGCGGGGAGTGCGACAGCGTGTGCCCGGCCGGGATTCCGTTATCGCACTTGTTGCGCACGCTGCGCGAGAAGCAAGTCGAGCGGCACCTGCGGCCGTGGCGCGAGCGGGCAGCGCTCGCCGCATGGGGCTTCGTCGCGCGGCGGCCGATGCTGTATGCGCTGACGACCAAGCTCGCGGTGCGCGTCCTCGAGCGGCTGGGCGGCAACGGCGGCACGCTGCGGCGCCTGCCGATGATGGGCGGCTGGATGGATACGCGCGACATGCCGACGCCGACCGGGCGCACGTTCCGCGAACTGTACGCGGCGTCGCAAAGCCATCTCGGCTGACGACTGTTCATCCGGCGACAACAGTGCGTTCGCTATTTGTATATTTATCTCGATAGATGCGGTCTATAGAATCTTGTCTGTAGTCCCCGGAATTGGGTTTCGGGGTACGAGGTCAAGGAGGTCCGCATCATGAAAAAGACAATATCGATGTACTGGCCGCTGGCAATCGTCGTTCCGCTGGCTGCGGCTGCCTATCTGCATGCGATGGCCGATGCGCCGTCGCGTGGTCCGCTCGCGGTTCACCAGGCATCCGCCGAGCTGGCGCGTGCGGTGTCGTTCGGGCTGGTCGACGACGCGGCGAAGCCGTTGCCGGCGGCATCCGGCGACGTGGTGCTCGCCGCGCCGAAGGCGCTGTAATGCACGGCGCCGTCGCTTTGCGCGGCGGCGCGATTTCGGCCGCCTTTGTATAATGGCGCGTTCTTTTCCCACGCGGTCCGCCGCGGCTTTCCGATAGTGCGATGACCCGCGTTTCGATCTGTTTCGTCTGTCTCGGCAACATCTGCCGTTCGCCCACTGCGGAAGGCGTGATGCGTCACCAGGTCGACGCGGCTGCACTGGCGGACCGGATCACGATCGATTCGGCCGGCACGGGCGACTGGCATGTCGGCGAACCGCCCGATACGCGTGCGCAGGCGGCCGCTCGCGGCCGCGGCTACGACCTGTCGGCACTGCGCGCACGCCAGGTGAGCGCGGCGGATTTCGAGCGCTTCGACCTGCTGCTGGCGATGGACGAGGCGAATCTCGCGGAGTTGCGCCGCCGCAGCCCGCCGCAGCATCGCGACAAGGTGCGCCTGCTGATGGAATTCGCGCCGGATTCGACCGAAACCGAAGTCGCGGATCCCTATTTCGGCGGCGTACAGGGCTTCGAGCAGGTGCTCGATCAGGTCGAGCGCGCGTGCGCGGGCCTGCTGGAGACGCTCCGGGCCCGCACGGAGCGCTGATCGCGCGATATTCAGCGGTCTGCGAATACCCTTTCAAAGACATGGATACTTGACTAAAAACGTCAATTATTTATACTTGACCAAAATCGTCAAGATTGCAGTCCCCTAGACACCATGAGACTCACCACCAAAGGCCGTTTCGCCGTCACGGCGATGATTGACTTGGCACTGCGCCAGGAGCAGGGCCCGGTGACGCTTGCAGGCATCAGCCAGCGCCAGCGGATTTCGCTCTCGTATCTCGAACAGCTGTTCGGCAAGCTGCGCAGGCATGAAATCGTCGAATCCGTGCGCGGCCCGGGCGGCGGCTACAACCTCGCGCGTCGCGCGCAGGACGTCACCGTTGCCGACATCATCATCGCGGTCGATGAACCGCTCGACGCCACGCAGTGCGGCGGCAAAGGCACGTGCGACGGCTCGAAGCAGCCCGACGGCCATTGCATGACGCACGAGCTGTGGTCGACGCTGAACCAGAAGATGGTCGAATACCTCGATTCGGTGTCGCTGCAGGATCTCGTCGATCAGCAGCGCGCTCGCGAGGGCGCCCCCGCGGTGCTGCGCGACCGGCGCACACCGGAGCCCGTCGCGGCGCCGGCCGAGCCGGTGCGCACGATGCCGCTCGGCCCCAATTCGGTGTTCAACATCGCGAGTTCGTGAGCGCGAAAGCGCACGCCGTACCCCATAACGCACATAGTCCCTGCACAGAATTCCCGGAGCGACAGATGACCCAAGACACTCTCCACCTGCCCATCTATATGGATTACAGCGCGACGACGCCGGTCGATCCGCGCGTGGTCGACAAGATGGTGCCGTACCTGCGCGAGCAGTTCGGCAATCCGGCGTCGCGCAGCCATGCGTATGGCTGGGATGCGGAGCGTGCAGTCGAGGAAGCACGCGAGCAGGTGGCCGCGCTCGTGAACGCGGATCCGCGCGAGATCATCTGGACGTCCGGCGCAACGGAATCGGACAACCTCGCGATCAAGGGTGCCGCGAACTTCTACAAGGGCAAGGGCAAGCACATCATCACGGTGAAGACCGAGCACAAGGCCGTGCTCGATACGTGCCGCGAGCTCGAGCGCGACGGTTTCGAAGTCACCTACCTCGACGTGAAGGATGACGGCCTGATCGACCTCGACGTGTTCAAGGCCGCGCTGCGCCCGGACACGATCCTCGTGTCGGTGATGCACGTGAACAACGAGATCGGCGTGATCCAGGACATCGAGACGATCGGTGAAATCTGCCGCGAGAAGGGCATCGTGTTCCACGTCGACGCCGCACAGTCGACCGGCAAGGTCGAGATCGACCTCGCGAAGCTGAAGGTCGACCTGATGTCGTTCTCGGCGCACAAGACCTACGGCCCGAAGGGCATCGGTGCGCTGTACGTGCGCCGCAAGCCGCGCGTGCGGATCGAAGCGCAGATGCACGGCGGCGGCCACGAGCGCGGCATGCGTTCGGGCACGCTGGCGACGCACCAGATCGTCGGCATGGGCGAAGCATTCCGCATCGCACGCGAAGAAATGGCGACGGAAAACGAGCGCGTCCGCATGCTGCGTGACAAGCTGCTGCGCGGCCTGTCGCAGATCGAGGAAACGTACGTGAACGGCGACATGGAGCGCCGTGTCCCGCACAACCTCAACATCAGTTTCAACTTCGTCGAAGGCGAGTCGCTGATCATGGCGATCAAGGACGTCGCAGTGTCGTCGGGCTCCGCCTGTACGTCGGCGTCGCTGGAGCCGTCGTACGTGCTGCGTGCGCTCGGCCGCAACGACGAGCTGGCGCACAGCTCGATCCGCTTCACGGTCGGCCGCTTCACGACGGAGCAGGAAGTCGACTTCGTGATCAACCTGCTGAACAGCAAGATCGCGAAGCTGCGCGAACTTTCGCCGCTCTGGGAAATGCACCAGGACGGCATCGATCTGTCGACGATCGAATGGGCCGCACACTGAGCGCCGGATTGAACATACCCGCGGGCGGATTCGCGCACGCAGACGTAACGAGTCAAGGAGTCTGAGTCATGTCTTACAGCAACAAGGTTCTGGATCACTACGAAAACCCGCGCAACGTCGGTTCGTTCGCGAAGGACGACGACACGGTCGGCACGGGCATGGTCGGCGCGCCGGCCTGCGGCGACGTGATGAAGCTGCAGATCCGCGTCGGCGCGGACGGCGTGATCGAAGACGCGAAGTTCAAGACCTACGGTTGCGGTTCGGCGATCGCGTCGAGCTCGCTCGTCACCGAGTGGGTGAAGGGCAAGACGCTCGACGAAGCCCTGTCGATCAAGAACACGCAGATCGCGGAAGAACTCGCGCTGCCGCCGGTGAAGATTCACTGCTCGATCCTCGCGGAAGACGCGATCAAGGCAGCCGTGGCCGACTACAAGAAGCGCCACGACACCAAGGAAGGCGATCAGGCAGCGGCCTGAGCGGCATCGAGCAGTTTGAGACGGAACGCGGCGGGCCCCGGTGGCGCGCCGCGGCAAGGACATCATGGCAATTACACTGACCGAAAAAGCAGCACAGCACGTCCAGAAATACCTCGTCCGTCGCGGCAAGGGTGTGGGCCTGCGGCTTGGCGTTCGCACGACCGGGTGCTCGGGGCTCGCGTACAAGCTCGAGTATGTCGACGAGCTGGCTCCCGAGGATCAAGTGTTCGAGAGCCATGGCGTGAAGGTCATCGTCGATCCGAAGAGCCTTGCCTATATCGACGGCACGGAGCTCGACTTCGCACGCGAAGGACTGAACGAAGGGTTCAAGTTCAACAACCCGAACGTGAAGGACGAGTGCGGTTGCGGCGAATCGTTCCGGGTGTGACCACGCGGATCTCCGCACGATGCGGGCAAGAGGCGGCACGGGCCGCCTTTTTAATGTGCGGCGTTTGCCGCGCGACGAACCGGAATTGAACGCGACGATGGTCTCGCTGAAAGACAGCCATTTCGACCTGTTTCACCTGCCGGCGCAATTCGCGCTCGACGAGACGGCGCTCGACGCTGCCTATCGGACGGTGCAGACGCAGGTGCATCCGGACCGCTTCGCGGCGGCCGGCGATGCGCAGAAGCGCATCGCGATGCAATGGGCAACCCGCGCGAACGAGGCGTACCGCACGCTGCGCGATCCGCTGAAGCGCGCGTCGTATCTGCTGTTGCTGCGCGGCGTCGACATCGGCGCGGAAAACAACACCGCGATGGAGCCCGCGTTCCTGATGCAGCAGATGGAGTGGCGCGAGGGGATCGAGGATGCCGCGGCCGCCCGCAACGTCGGCGCGCTCGACGCGCTGCTCGCCGAGCTGCGCGAAGAGCGGCGCGTGCGTGTGGAGCGCCTCGGCACGCTGCTCGACAGCGGCGCCGACCAGGCGGCCGCCGAGGCCGTGCGCCAGCTGATGTTCATCGAACGGGTCGCGTCGGAAGTGGGCGCGCAGATCGAGCGCCTCGAAACTTAACCGCGTGCCTTGCGGCACGCGCAGCAAACGGGCCGAGCGCCCGAACGAACCAAGATGGCTTTACTGCAAATTTCCGAACCGGGCATGGCGCCGGCGCCGCATCAGCGGCGACTCGCTGTCGGGATCGATCTCGGCACGACCAACTCGCTCGTCGCGGCCGTGCGCAACAGCGTGCCTGAAGTCCTGCCGGACGAAGCGGGCCGCGTGCTGCTGCCGTCGGTGGTCCGCTATCTCGAGAAGGGCGGCCGACGCATCGGTCACGAGGCGAAAGAGCAGGCCGCGACCGATCCGCGCAACACGATCGTGTCGGTCAAGCGCTTCATGGGCCGCGGCAAGGCCGAGGTCGAAGGCGCGGCGAACGCGCCGTACGAATTCGTCGATGCGCCGGGCATGGTGCAGATCCGTACCATCGACGGCGTGAAGAGCCCGGTCGAAGTGTCGGCAGAGATTCTCGCGACGCTGCGCTATCGCGCGGAAGATTCGCTTGGCGACGACCTGGTCGGCGCGGTGATCACGGTGCCCGCGTATTTCGACGAAGCGCAACGCCAGGCGACCAAGGATGCTGCGCGCCTCGCGGGCCTCAACGTGCTGCGCCTGCTGAACGAACCGACCGCCGCAGCGATTGCCTATGGTCTCGACAATGGAGCCGAAGGCCTCTACGCGGTGTACGACCTCGGTGGCGGCACGTTCGACCTGTCGATCCTGAAGCTGACGAAGGGCGTGTTCGAAGTGCTGGCCGCGGGCGGCGATTCCGCCCTCGGCGGCGACGATTTCGACCATACGCTGTTCGATCATGTGCTCGCGCAGGCAGGCATCGATGCGAAGACGCTCGCGCCCGAGGACGTGCGCCTGCTGCTCGACCGCGTGCGCGTGCTGAAGGAAGCACTGTCGTCCGCACCGCAGGCGTTGCTCGACGTCACGCTGTCGGGGGGCACGCACCTCGTGCAGACGATCTCGCACGACACGTTCGCGTCGCTCGTCGAGCCGCTCGTGCAGCGTACGCTCACGCCGACCCGCAAGGCGCTGCGCGACGCGCAGGTGACACCGGCCGACATCAAGGGTGTCGTGCTCGTCGGCGGCGCGACGCGCATGCCGGTGATTCGCGACGCGGTCGCGAAATATTTCGGCCAGCCGCCGCTCGTGAACCTCGATCCGGACCAGGTCGTCGCGCTCGGTGCGGCGATCCAGGCCGATCTGCTCGCCGGCAATCGCGGCACCGGCGACGACTGGCTGCTGCTCGACGTGATTCCGTTGTCGCTCGGTGTCGAGACGATGGGCGGCCTCGTCGAGAAGATCATTCCGCGCAACTCGACGATTCCGATCGCGCGCGCGCAGGAATTCACGACCTTCAAGGACGGCCAGACCGCGATGGCGATCCACGTCGTGCAGGGCGAGCGCGAGCTCGTCGCCGACTGCCGGTCGCTCGCGCGCTTCGAGCTGCGCGGCATTCCGCCGATGACGGCCGGCGCCGCGCGCATTCGCGTGACCTACCAGGTCGACGCGGACGGCCTGCTGTCGGTGTTCGCTCGCGAGCAGTTGTCGGGCGTCGAGGCATCGGTCGTCGTGAAGCCGTCGTACGGTCTTGCCGACGACGACATCGCGAAGATGCTCGAGGACAGCTTCAAGACCGCTGAAATCGACATGCGCGCACGCGCGCTGCGCGAAGCGCAGGTCGAGGCCGAGCGGATGCTCGAAGCGACGCAGGCCGCGCTGGCGGCCGACGGCGAACTGCTCGACGCAGGCGAGCGCACGCAAGTCGACACATTGGCCGCGGCGCTGCGCGCGGTGGCGCAAGGCGACGATACGAACGCGATCGAAGCGGCGACCAAGGCGCTGGCCGACGGCACCGACGAATTCGCGGCGCGCCGGATGGACAAGAGCATCAAGCGCGCGCTGTCGGGCCGCCGGCTCGACGAGATCTGAACTCACGAACTGCGCATCGGCCGGCGACGGCCCGCGCGATAATGAACCGTGCGGCGCCAGGCGCCGCACCCTGACTGACGGAACGGACATGCCTCAACTGGTGGTGCTGCCTCACGTCGAACTGTGCCCGGATGGCGCAGTGATCGACGCGACGCCCGGCAAGAGTATCTGCGACAACCTGCTCGAACACGGGATCGAGATCGAGCATGCATGCGAGAAGTCGTGCGCGTGCACGACGTGCCATGTGGTGATCCGCGAAGGCTTCAACGATCTGACGCCGTCCGAGGAGGACGAGGACGATCTGCTGGACAAGGCGTGGGGTCTCGAGCCGACGTCGCGCCTGTCGTGCCAGGCGATCGTGAAGGAAGATTCGGACCTGGTGGTCGAGATTCCGAAGTACTCGATCAACCACGCAAAGGAAAACCACTGACAGGAACCGGAGGCAGGCGATGAAATGGACCGATTCGCGTGAAATTGCCATTGCGCTGGCGGACAAGTACCCGGACATCGACCCGCAGCGGATCAATTTCGTCGACCTGCGCCAGTGGGTGCTCGAACTCGACGGCTTCAACGACGATCCGAAGCACTCCGGCGAGAAGATCCTCGAAGCAATCCAGGCACACTGGATCGACGAATCGGACTTCGACGACGAGGACTGAACCCGGTGGGCGCCGCAACGGCGCAGACAGCTGGCAATAGAAAACGGCTCGTGAGCAATCGCTCACGAGCCGTTTTCATTTTCAGGCCGGTTGCCCGCGCCTGTCACGCGGGCAGGGGATCACACAATCACGCGCCGACCAGCGTCCCGTTCTCGATCCGCACGCGCTGGCCCTGGCCGAACGGCGGTTGCTGATTGTGGTACGTGAACGTGCGCGTTGCGCCGCTCTCCATCTGCACTTGCACCTGGTAGTCGGTTTCCGCGCGCACCTGCTTTTCGACCTGGTTGCCGGCCAGGCCGCCACCCAGTGCGCCGATGATCGTCATCGCGGTGCGGCCGTTGCCGTGGCCGAACTGGTTGCCCAGCAGCCCGCCTGCCGCGGCGCCGCCGACCGCACCGATGCCCGAGCTCTGGCCGGCCGTGCGGATCGGCGTGATCGCGACGACCGTGCCGCAACTCTGGCAGTAGGTCTGCGCGGGTGCCGACGGCTGCTGTGCGTATTGCGGCGGCTGGGGTGCCGTGGTGTGACGACGATGCGGCGCAGCCGGGCGCGGCGCCGGCTTCGGCTCGGCCTGCGCAATGGCAGCCTTCTGCTGCGCGGCGGCCTGCTCGGCCGCCTGCTGCTGGGCCTGCGCGGCCAGCGCGGCGCTGGCGGCCGCAGCCGTATCGACGGCCGGCTGCGATGCGATCAGCGCGGCCTGGGTCTGGCCGTTCTGTTCGTTGTTGCTGCTGGCCTTCGGGAACACACCCGTGATCGCTGCCGTCGCCGCGAGGCTGGCGACGATGACGGCGCCGGCGGCGGTGGCGATGAGCGGGTGGAGGCGTTGCTTTTGCGGCGTGGTCTGATTCTGGTTGTCCATTTTTTTCTCCGATGTCGATCCGGATCGGCAGTGCGGTGCCGGGCCGGATCCCACGCTGCGGGCTCGCGCAGACTTGGCGTTCCTGCGCCTTGTTCTGGTCCCGCGGTCATGCGTGGTGACGCAAGAGGAGTGTCGTTCACCGGCAAGCGGCGCGCCGTATCAAGGTGTAACGAATTGCAGCGGGGCGCCGGCGGCCGTGACAGGGAAAACCCGGAGAAGGCCTTCGCGACGAGGGGATAAAACGGGGGGAGATCGAAAGCCGGCGGACGCCGGCTGGCGGGATTTACGCGTCGTTACAAAGCTGACGCGTGCGCTGATGCGTGCGCGCCGCAGGGCGCGGCGCACACGCGGGCGCGGCGATCAGTCTTCGCGGCGCAGATGCGGGAACAGCAGCACGTCGCGGATCGTCGGGCTATCGGTCAGCAGCATCACGAGACGGTCGATGCCGATTCCGCAGCCGCCGGTCGGAGGCATCCCGTATTCGAGCGCGCGGATGTAGTCGGCGTCGAAGAACATCGCTTCCTCGTCGCCCGCATCCTTCTGCTCGACCTGCTTCTTGAAGCGCGCGGCCTGGTCTTCCGGATCGTTCAGCTCCGAGAAGCCGTTCGCGATTTCGCGGCCGGTCATGAACAGCTCGAAACGCTCGGTGATGCCCGGCACCGTATCCGATGCGCGTGCGAGCGGCGACACCTCGACCGGGTAGTCGATGATGAAGGTCGGCTCCCACAGCTGCGCTTCGGCCGTTTCCTCGAACAGCGCGAGCTGCAGCGCACCGGTACCCGCGTTCAGGAACGCCGGCTGCGACACGTCGACGCCGAAGCGCTTCAGTTCGGTGCGCAGGAACGCGTCGTCCGACAGCTGGCCGTCGGTGTAGTCCGGCGCGTACTTCTGGATGGCCTGCGTGATCGTCAGGCGATGGAACGGCTTCGCGAGGTCGAGTTCGCGGCCCTGGTACTGGATCGTCGCGGTGCCGAGCGCATCGATTGCCGCCTGGCGGATCAGTTGCTCGGTGAAGTCCATCAGCCAGCGGTAGTCGGTGTACGCGGCGTAGAACTCCATCATCGTGAATTCCGGGTTGTGACGCGGCGACACGCCTTCGTTCCGGAAGTTGCGGTTGATCTCGAACACGCGTTCGAAGCCGCCGACGATCAGGCGCTTCAGATACAGCTCCGGCGCGATGCGCAGGAACATCTGCATGTCGAGCGCATTGTGATGCGTGACGAACGGCTTCGCGGCCGCGCCACCCGGGATCGGGTGCAGCATCGGCGTCTCGACTTCCATGAAGTCGGCCGAATCCATGAACTTGCGGATCGACGCAATCGTCTTGGTGCGCGCGCGGAACGTGTCGCGCGTTTCCGGCGTGACGATCAGGTCGACGTAGCGCTGGCGGTAGCGCATTTCCTGGTCGGACAGGCCATGGAACTTGTCCGGCAGCGGGCGCAGCGCCTTCGACAGCAGGCGCAATTCCTTGCACTGGACCGACAACTCGCCCTTGTTGGTGCGAAACAGCACGCCGCGTGCGGCGACGATGTCGCCGAGGTCCCACTTCTTGAACGCGTCGTAGGTTTCCGCGCCGACGTCGTTCGGCGTCACGAAGAACTGGATCTGGCCCGAACCGTCCTGCACCGTCGCGAAGCTTGCCTTGCCCATCACGCGCTTGAGCATCATGCGGCCGGCGACCGACACCTCGACCGGGTTCGCTTCGAGCGCGGCCTTGTCCGAGTCGGCGAATTTCACCTGCAGATCGGCTGCGTGATGCGTCGGGCGGAAATCGTTCGGGTAGGCGACGCCTTGCTCGCGCAGGGCGCGCAGCTTCTCGCGGCGCTCGGCGATGATCTGGTTTTCGTCCGCGGTGACGGCGGGCTGCGTTTGGGTCGGTTCGGTCATGATGGTCGGAATTCGGAATGGGTGCGGCAACGCAAACGGGAAGGGCAAGGGGGCGCGACCCGGCAGGGCCGCGCCGCGGCGCTTACACGCCCTGTTTGAGGCTCGCGCTGATGAAGTCGTCGAGGTCGCCGTCGAGGACGGCGCGCGTGTTGCTCATTTCGACGTTCGTGCGCAGGTCCTTCACGCGGCTCTGGTCGAGCACGTACGAACGGATCTGGTGGCCCCAGCCCACATCGGTCTTGCTCGATTCGAGCTTGTCCTGTTCGGCCTGGCGCTTGCGCATCTCGACTTCGTACAGGCGCGATTTCAGCATCGCCATCGCTTCGGCGCGGTTGCGGTGCTGCGAGCGGTCGTTCTGGCACTGCACGACGATACCGGTCGGCATGTGCGTGATCCGCACCGCGGAGTCGGTCTTGTTGATGTGCTGGCCGCCCGCGCCCGACGCGCGGTACGTATCGATGCGCAGGTCGGCCGGGTTGATCTCGACTTCGATCGAGTCGTCGATTTCCGGATAGACGAACACCGACGAGAACGACGTGTGGCGGCCGCCCGACGAGTCGAACGGCGACTTGCGCACGAGGCGGTGGATGCCCGTTTCGGTGCGCAGGAAGCCGTATGCGTATTCGCCCGAGACCTTGACTGTCGCGTTCTTGATGCCGGCGACGTCGCCGTCGGACTCTTCCAGCACTTCGGCCTTGAAGCCCTTGCGTTCGCAGTAGCGCAGGTACTGGCGCAGCAGCATCGATGCCCAGTCGCACGCCTCGGTACCGCCGGCGCCGGCCTGGATGTCGATGAAGCAGTTGTTCGGGTCGGCCGGGTTCGAGAACATCCGGCGGAACTCGATGTCGCCGACGCGTGCCTCGAGCTTCGCAGCATCTTCTTCCGACGCGACGAGGGTGTCCTCGTCGCCTTCCTCGCGGGCCAGCTCGAACAGGTCGAGTGCGTCGCGCAGGTCGCTATCGAGCGCGGTGAGCGTCGTGACGACGCCTTCGAGCAGCTTCTTCTCGCGACCGAGCGCCTGGGCGTTCTTCGAATCGTTCCAGACGTTCGGGTCTTCGAGTTCCTTGTTGACTTCGGTCAGACGCGCAGCTTTGGCGTCGTAGTCAAAGATACCCCCGAAGCTCGCCCGCGCGGTTGCGCAGGTCGAGCAGGGAGCTTTCGATCGCGTTGAGACGTTCCGCTTCCATGGTCGCTCGCTATTCTTGCTTCGTAAAAAAGCGGAATTATAGCCGATCGGCGGGGTTGCCCGGTGACGCGAACGGTGCTTGCACGCGCGCCGCGGCCCCGTCCGGCGCGGCGTGCGTGCATCGGCGGGCATCGCGGGCCGGGCGGCCCGCGCTCAGCCGGCCGCGTGTTCGACGATCAGCTGGACGCGGGTGACGCCGTTCCACGTGTCGGCGACGAGGCGGTATGCGACCAGCGCGCTCGCCGGCAGCGGCTCCGTGTGGTTGAACCAGATCGCGCTGAAGCGCTGGCGGCCGCGTGCGAGCTGCAGCTTCAGGTGCTTTTCCTTCACGAGCGACTGCGACACGACGTCGAATTCGCCCGAGAAAAGCGGGGCCGGAAAACCTTGTCCCCAGACGGCCTCGTCGAGCAGGCCGACGAACTGCGGCGTGAAGTACGCGTCCTCGAGCTCGCCGTCGGTCTCGATCACGCGGGCGAGCGCGTCGTCGGACAGCCATTCGCGCGCGACGGCCTCGAACGCGGCCGCGAAGCGCGGCACGTTCTCGGCGTCGAGCGTGAGGCCGGCCGCCATCGCGTGGCCGCCGAACGCGACGATCAGGTCCGGTTCGCGTTTCGACACGAGGTCGAGCGCGTCGCGCAGGTGGAAGCCGGCGATCGACCGGCCCGACCCCTTGACCCGCTTGCCTTCCTCATCCGCGTGCGCGAACGTGAACGACGGGCGGTGGAATTTTTCCTTGAGCCGGCCGGCGACGATGCCGATCACGCCCTGATGCCACTCGGGGTTGAAGAGGGTGATCGTGCACGCGTCGGCCGGATCGATGTCGGCGAGATCGGCGAGCGCCTGCTGCTGCATGCCGGCTTCGATCTCGCGGCGCTCGCGGTTCATCACGTCGAGCTGCTGCGCGAGATCCCATGCGCGGCCGATGTCGTCGGTGATCAGGCACTCGATGCCGAGCGACATGTCGGACAGCCGCCCGGCGGCATTCAGGCGCGGGCCGAGGCCGAAGCCGAGGTCGAAGCCCGATGCCGTGCGCGCTTCTCGCGCGGCGGCGCGGAACAGCGCGGCGACGCCCGGCTGCATGCGGCCGTTGCGGATGCGCTGCAGCCCCTGTGCGACAAGCACGCGGTTGTTGCCGTCGAGCCGCACCACGTCGGCGACGGTGCCGAGCGCGACGAGATCGAGCAGGCCGTCGAGGCGCGGCTCGGCTTCCTTGCTTGCGAAGGCGCCGCGGCGGCGCAGCTCGGCACGCAGCGCGAGCAGCACGTAGAACATCACGCCGACGCCGGCGAGGTGCTTGCTCGGGAACGCACAGCCGGGCTGGTTCGGGTTGACGATCGCGCGTGCGGCGGGCAGCGCGTCGCCGGGCAGGTGGTGGTCGGTCACGAGCACGTCGATGCCGCGCGCATTCGCGGCTTCGACGCCCGCGACGCTCGCGATTCCATTGTCGACGGTGATCAGCAGGTCAGGCTTGCGCGCGGCCGCGAGTTCGACGATTTCTGGCGTGAGGCCGTACCCGTATTCGAAACGGTTCGGCACCAGGTAGTCGATCTGCGCGCCGAACATCCGCAGGCCGCGCACCGCGACCGCGCATGCGGTTGCACCGTCGCAGTCGTAGTCGGCGACCACGAGCAGGCGTCGCTTGTCGGCGATCGCGTCGGCGAGCAGCGACGCCGCGTCGGCGCAGCCTTTCAGCTCGGTGGGCGGAACGAGCCGCGCCAGCGCGGTCTCGATGTCGGTGGGGGACTGCACGCCGCGCGACGCGTACAGGCGCGCAAGGACGGGATGCAGGCCGTGGCGCGCGAGCGCTTCGGCGTCGGCGGGCGCGACGGGGCGGGTAACGATCCGGGTCATGGTCTGCTTGTTATTCGAACAGGGAGGCAAGCGCACGGCGGCGCCAGAACTTGCGCAGGTCGCCGCGCGTCGCGTGCAGCGTCACGGAACTCGTGTCGCCGCACAGCGTGAAATCGACGCTCGCGAGCTCGCCGTTCTGCAGCGCGGCGAGGGTCGGCGCGAACCAGTCGCGCTCGAGTGCGGCGAGCCCGTCGTGCCAGCGCGCCCAGTCCTGCTCGATGAACGGGGTAGTCAGCGCCGGCAGCTCGACGAGCGTCGCGCCGTCGGCAGCGGGCAGCGTGCCGAATGCGGCCGGCGGCGCACCGGCGTCGGCTTGCGCGGCGTACGCGAGGCCGAGCGCCGCGGGCGACGCGGACAGCACGCGCGCGAAAGGCTTGCCGACCGGCTTCAGCGTGCCCTGCGCATGGAACCAGATCGAATTGACGGCCGGCAGGCCACGCGCCTCGCGGGCCTCGTTGACCGGGTGCTGGAACCACGCCATCTGCACTTCGTTCTGCAGCTTCATCCACATCCGCGAGCGCTCGCCCGTATGCGCTTCGTGCGGCAGCCAGATTTCGATGTTGCGGCCGCTCGCGCGCAGCGGCGCGGCGCCGGCGAGGCGGGCGAGCTGCTCGCTCGACAGGTACCAGCGTGACGGGTTCGGCGCCTCGAGCCGTACGCCGAGTTCCTCGATCAGCGGCCGCGCGACCGCGAGCAGCGCGGCCGCGTCGCCGTTTTCGAGCGCGAGGGCCGCCGGATCGACGAGCACCAGGTGATCGTGCGCGATTTCGACGTGGACGGGCTCGACGCAGGCCCACGCGTGCGCGCCGGGGGTGCCGCCGTCTGCCAGCAGCATGTAGGGCGCGAGCGGCGCCTCGTCCGCGGCGTTGCCCTGGGTTGCGCCGAACTGGCGGGCCAGCCAGCGCTCGTGCGGCAGGGTGCGCTGGAAGTCTTCGCCGGCCACGCGCTCGACGAGGGTGGCGCGGGCGAGCAACTTTTCGAGCGCGGGGCTGTCCAGCGTGTGCAGGGACGAGGCCGCATCGGCCGCCGACGGCAGCGCGAACGGAACGAGAAAATGGAGGCGTCGGTCGTGCATGATGGTGCGCATTGTATGGCAAACTGCGCGCGTGATCGGGCCGGCTGACGGCCCGTTCGCGTCCGGCGGCCGTTTTTCGACCGTGCCCGGGCCGGTGGCCGCCACCGGGCGGCGGTCCGGCCGCGAGGCGCCTCCCCGCCGTAACCAGCAGAAAGGATTCGCTTGAAACTTCCGTACGAATGGCAGATCGGCTGGCGCTACACGCGCGCCGGCAAACGCACGACCGGTAACGGCTTCATTTCCTTCATCGCGCTCGTGTCGATGCTCGGGATCGCGCTCGGCGTCGCGGCGCTGATCGTCGTGCTGTCGGTGATGAACGGCTTCCAGAAGGAAGTGCGCGACCGCATGCTGTCGGTGCTCGCGCACGTCGAGGTGTTCTCGCCGACGGGCTCGATGCCCGACTGGCAACTGACCGCGCAGGAAGCGCGCCGCAATCCGTCGGTGATCGGCGCGGCGCCGTACGTCGACGCGCAGGCGCTGCTCACGCGCCAGGACGCGGTGAGCGGCGTGATGCTGCGCGGCGTCGAGCCGACGCTCGAGCCGCAGGTGTCGGACATCGGCAAGGACATGAAGGCGGGCCAGCTCGGCGCGCTCGTGCCGGGCCAGTTCGGCATCGTGCTCGGCGATGCGCTCGCGGGCAACCTCGGCGTGACGGTCGGCGACAAGGTCACGCTGGTCGCGCCGGAAGGCTCGATCACGCCGGCCGGCATGATGCCGAGGCTGAAGCAGTTCACGGTCGTCGGGGTGTTCGAGTCCGGGCACTACGAATACGACAGCACGCTCGCGATGATCAACATCCGCGACGCCGAGGCGCTGTTCCGGATGAGCGCGCCGACCGGCGTGCGGCTGCGGCTCACCGACATGCAGAAGGCGCCGCAGGTCGCGGTCGAGCTGTCGCACACGCTGTCGGGCAGCCTGTACATCCGCGACTGGACCCAGCAGAACAAGACGTGGTTCTCGGCCGTGCAGATCGAGAAGCGGATGATGTTCATCATCCTCACGCTGATCATCGCGGTGGCCGCGTTCAACCTCGTGTCGTCGCTCGTGATGACGGTGACCAACAAGCAGGCCGACATCGCGATCCTGCGCACGCTCGGCGCGCAGCCGGGGTCGATCATGAAGATCTTCGTCGTGCAGGGCGTGACGATCGGCTTCGTCGGCACGGCGTCGGGCGTCGCGCTCGGCTGCCTGATCGCGTGGAGCATTCCGTGGCTGATCCCGATGATCGAGCACCTGTTCGGCGTGCAGTTCCTGCCGCCGTCCGTGTACTTCATCAGCGAGCTGCCGTCGGAACTCGTTGCGAGCGACGTGATCCGGATCGGGCTGATCGCGTTCGCGCTGTCGGCGGTCGCGACGCTCTACCCGAGCTGGCGCGGCGCGAAGGTGAAGCCGGCGGAGGCGCTCCGCTATGAATGATCGCGCGACCGCATTCGCGGATTCACGACAACACAACAGACAGGATTCGGCAGGTATGCAGGAATACGTGCTTCAGGCGCGCGGGATCACGAAGGCGTTCGTGCAGGGCGGCTTCAACGTGCAGGTGCTCGACAATACCGAGCTGACGGTGCGGCGCGGCGAGAAGCTCGCGGTCGTCGGTGCGTCGGGTTCCGGCAAGAGCACGCTGCTGCACGTGCTGGGCGGGCTCGACGAGCCGAGCGCGGGCGAGGTGTCGCTGCTCGGCAAGCCGTTCACGCAACTCGCCGAGCGTGAGCGCAACGAATTGCGCAACCGTGCGCTCGGCTTCGTCTATCAGTTCCATCACCTGCTGCCCGAGTTCACCGCGCTCGACAACGTCGCGATGCCGCTGCGCATCCGCCGGATGACGACCGAGGCCGCGCGCGAGCAGGCGCAGGCGATGCTCGAGCGCGTCGGTCTCGGCCCGCGTGCGAAGCACCGGCCGGGCGAGCTGTCGGGCGGCGAGCGGCAGCGTGTCGCGATCGCGCGCGCGCTGGTTACGAAGCCCGCGTGCGTGCTCGCCGACGAGCCGACCGGCAACCTCGACGGCGCGACGGCCGATACGGTGTTCAACCTGATGCTCGAACTGTCCGAGACGCTCGAAACGAGCTTCGTGATCGTCACGCACGATCCCGATCTCGCCGCGCGCTGCGACCGCATCATGCGGCTGCGCGACGGCGTGCTGCACGAGGAGCCGGCACTGCCGGTGTAAGAAGCGAACGCGCTTGGCCTGCCGCCCGGTTCGTCCCGGCGCGGCACAAGGGCGCAGGAACGCCACCATGTGGATCGACACGCACTGCCATCTCGATGCCGCCGAATTCGACGCCGACCGCGACGCAGTCGCGCAGGCGGCGCGCGCGGCCGGCGTGTCGCGTATCGTGATCCCGAGCGTCGGGCGCGACAACTTCGCGACGGTGCGCGAGCTCGCGCAACGCACGCCGGGCGCGGCCTATGCGCTCGGCATCCATCCGATGTATACGCCGCGCGCACGCGACGCGGATCTCGACCTGCTGCGCATGGAGATCGAGGCGAGTCTCGAGGATCCGCACTTCGTCGCGATCGGCGAGATCGGTCTCGACTATTTCGTGCCGGGGCTCGACGAAGACCGGCAGCAATTCTTCTACCAGGGGCAGCTGAAGCTCGCGCGCGAATTCGACCTGCCCGTGCTGTGCCACGTGCGCAAGTCGCAGGACCGCGTACTGGCCGGGCTGCGCCGATTCGGCGTGCGGCGCGGCATTGCGCATGCGTTCAACGGCAGTTTCCAGCAGGCCGAAGCGTATCTCGCGCAAGGGCTGCATCTCGGCTTCGGCGGCAACGTGACCTTCACGCGCGCGCTGCAGATCCGCCGGCTCGCGGCGCAGTTGCCGCTCGATGCGATCGTCGTCGAGACGGACGCACCCGACATCGCGCCCGAATGGGCGTACAAATCCCGCAATACGCCCGATCAGGTGCCGCGCATCGGCGACGTGCTCGCCGAACTGCGCGGCCTCGACGCCGGTACGCTCTCCCTATGCACTTCGGCTAACGCGCTCGCCGCGCTGCCGCGACTCGCACTTTCGTCCGCATAATCGTTGCCGGGAGGCGCCGCATTGGCGGTGGCGGCGCCGGGTCGACGAGGAGGTGCGATGCGCGTGTGGTGGATCGCGTTCGCGCTCGGCGTGGTCGTCCTGCAGCGGCAGGCGGCGTTGCCGGGCGCGCTCGCATGGACGATCGGTACGGCCGTGCTCGCGGGCTGCGCTGTGCTGGGTGCGCGGTGTGGGCGTCGCCAGCGTACGCGTACGACCGTCGCGTTCGGCTGGATGCTGTGCGCGCTCGCGGCCTGCGTCGTCGGGTTCGGCTACGCGGCCGCGCGGGCCGAATGGCGGCTGGACGACAGCCTGCCCGTCGAGTGGGAAGGGCGCGACATCGTTGTCACCGGCGTGATTCGGGGGCTGCCCGTGGTCGACGAGACCGGCGCGCGGCTGCTGTTTGCGGTCGAGTCGAATGACGCTGGGTTGGCCCGTTTCCCGCCGCTGATCCGGCTGTCGTGGCGCGCCTATCGCGCATCGGCGACACGCGATCCACTTCCCGATCTGCGCGCCGCACAGCGCTGGCGTTTCGTCGTGCGCCTGAAACGTCCGCATGCCGAGGCCAATCCCGGCGTGCGCGACAGCGAGGCGGCGTGGCTTGCCGCAGGCATTCGCGCGGTCGGTTATGTCAGCGCACCCAGGCGGGCGGTATTGCTCGATGCGCGCGCATCGGGATGGCGTGCCTCGATCGATCGGCTGCGCGACGCGTTGCGGGCACGTATCGGCGAGACGCTTGGCGGCGACGCTCGCCATCGCGGCATCGTCGCCGCGCTCGCGATCGGCGACCAGTCGGGCATCGGCGACGACGACTGGCGCGTGCTGCGCAGCACGGGCACGAGCCACCTGGTCGCGATCTCCGGCCTGCATGTCGGGCTCGTCGGCGCGATCGCGGGCGGGCTCGTGTCGATGGTCTGGCGCCGCCTGAGATGGCGCGCACGGGCCGCGACGCTCGGGTTGCCGGCACCTTACGCAGCCGCGCTCGCCGCGCTGGCGGCCGCGGCCGGCTATGCGGCGCTCGCCGGCTTCAACGTGCCGGCGCAGCGCGCGTGGTGGATGATCGCGGGCGGCGGCATCGCGTATCTGGCCGGGCGCAGCGTGCCGACTTCCGCGGTGCTGTGCGCGGCGCTCGGCGGCGTGCTGCTGGTCGATCCGTGGGCCGTGCTGTCGGCCGGGTTCTGGCTGTCGTTCGGGGCGGTCGCGGTGATCCTGCTGGCCGTGGCCGGCTGGCGCGCTGCGCGTGAGGCCGATGCGGAAAGCGAGGAGGGCGACGGCACGGCAGGCTTGTCGCGCCGGTTGCGCGCGTGGGGTGCACGCGCCGGGCGCCGGATCGCCGAGGCCACGCGCGTGCAGTACGCCGTGACGATCGGTCTCGCGCCGCTGACGGCCGCGTGGTTCGCGCAGATATCCCTGTCGGGCCCGTTCGGCAACGCGTTCGCGATTCCGTGGGTCAGCTCGGTCGTGACGCCGGTCGTGCTGGCCGGCATCGCGCTGCCGGCGCCGTTCGATGCGTATGCGTTCCGGCTTGCGCACGCGGCGCTCGAACCGATGATGACGTTGCTCGGATATCTCGCCGACTGGCCGGCTGGCGTGTTCTGGCTGCGCATGCCCGACTGGCCGGTACTGGTGCTGGCCTGCGTGGGCGTCGCATGGGCGCTGATGCCGCGTGGCTGGCCGCTGCGCTGGGCGGCCCCGCTCACGTGGCTGCCGCTCGTCGCGCCGGCAGCCGATGCGCCGCCGCCGGGCGGTTTCCGGCTGACCGTGCTCGACGTCGGGCAGGGTGCGTCGGTGCTGGTGGAGACCGCGCGGCGCACCTTGCTGTTCGATGCGGGGCCGGGCGCGGAGTCGACTCACGCCGGCGCGCGGATCGTCGCGCCGGCATTGCGCGCGCGCGGGATCGCGGCGATCGATTCGCTCGTGCTCAGTCACGCGGATGCCGATCACGCGGGCGGCGCACCTGCCGTCTATGCGGCAGCCGACGTGCGCCAGCTGCTGGCCGGCATCGCGCCGGACAGCCGGTTGTGGCGCGACGCCGCGGCCGCGGGTGTCGCCGACCGGCTGCCGTGCGTGGCCGGGCAGCGCTGGACGTGGGACGGCGTCGCGTTCACGATGCTGTGGCCGCAGGGCGGCCCGGGCACGGGCTCGTCGAACGGGCAGTCGTGCGTGCTGCGCATCGACGCGGGCGGGACGTCCGCGCTGCTGACGGGCGATGTCGATGCGCGCGGCGAACGCCGGCTCGTGGACGCCGCGCGCGATACGCTGGCCGCGCAGATCCTGATCGTTCCGCACCATGGCAGCCGCACGTCGTCGGTCGAGCCTTTCCTCGATTCGGTCGGGCCGCGCGTCGCGGTATTTCCTGTAGGCTATCGCAATCGTTTCGGACATCCGCACCGGACGGTTCTCGCCCGTTACGAGGCCCGCGGGATTCCGCTGCCGCGCACCGATCGCGATGGCGCTGTGCGGTTCGACGTTGCGCCGGCCGACGGCGGGTTTGCCTTCGAGCGTCATCGAGACGTTCGGCGACAGTACTGGATGGATCGATGAGCGCGGTGAGGGCCGGCGTATCAGGAAAGATGGCCCGGGGCCCGCGCTCAATGCCGAAGCATGGGCTCGGCAGAACGCGAAGCATGAGACCGGAGCGGGTGCTGAAGCACTGACTCCGGCTGACCGCGAAGCATGGGACGGGAGTAAGTGCTGAAGCACTGACTCCGGTCGACCGCGAAGCATGGGACGGGGGTAAGTGCTGAAGCACTGACTCCGGTCGACCGCGAAGCATGGGACGGGAGTAAGTGCTAAAGCACTAACTCCCGTCGACAAAGGAGACATCGGCGTTTGAAGGACATCCTCCATTTCTCGCATGCGAACGGCTTTCCGGCATCGACGTACCGCACGATCTTCGCCGAACTGGCCGACGACTACGAGCTGCGCTACATCGAACGGATCGGCCATGACCGCCGCTACCCGGTGACGCGCGACTGGCCGCATCTCGTCGAGCAACTGCTCGACGATATCGGCAGCCGCTACGAGCGTCCCGTCTGGCTCGTCGGCCATTCGCTCGGCGGCTACCTGTCGCTGATGGCCGCGCTGAAGAAGCCGCAATGGGTGCGCGGTGTCGTGATGATCGACTCACCGATCATCGCGGGCTGGCGCGCCGGCGCATTGCGCGCGAGCCAGTGGGCGGGGCTCGACGAGCGGCTGTCGCCGGCCGCCGCGACGCGCAACCGGCGCACGCGCTGGGTGAGCCGCGACGAAGTCTGGCGGCATTTCCGCGAGAAACCGGCGTTTGCCCGCTGGGACGAACGGATGCTGGCCGACTACATCGATTACGGGATTCCGCAGGCCGTTGCCGACGGCGAGCGGGCGCTCGCGTTCGACCGGCAGGTCGAATACCTGATCTACCGGACGCTGCCGCACACGCTCGGCCCGCGGCTTGCGCACGGCGCGCCGGTGCCGCTGGGTTTTCTCGCCGGCACGCGTTCGCGCGAGGTGCGCCAGGTCGGGCTCGATGCGACGCGCCGCGCGGCGCGCGGCCGCGTCGAATGGCTGGAAGGCAGCCACCTGTTCCCGATGGAGCGGCCGCTCGAAACCGCCCGCGCATTGCAGCGGATGCTGAATTCGCTGAAGGCGGCGGAGGGCGATGCGTCGCAGGGTAGCGCGCCGCTCGCGAAGCGTGCCTGACGCAGGGTTTTGGCAGCCGGGGCGCGGCCCCGGCCGGCGGCTTCGCCCCGGCGCTCACGGCGGGTGCGGGGCGACGGGAAAGGGCGCGATCATCGAGTCAATTGCTGAGAGAAGGGCGGGCTTTACGGTATAATCCGTTTTTCCCGCGAGCATCCAGCGATGACCAAATATGTTTTCGTCACCGGCGGCGTAGTTTCTTCCCTCGGCAAGGGTATTGCCGCCGCCTCCCTCGCCGCGATCCTTGAATCGCGCGGTCTGAAAGTCACCCTCCTCAAACTCGATCCCTACATCAACGTCGACCCCGGCACGATGAGCCCGTTCC
Organism: Burkholderia puraquae; assembly: GCF_002099195.1. GTDB lineage: Bacteria > Pseudomonadota > Gammaproteobacteria > Burkholderiales > Burkholderiaceae > Burkholderia > Burkholderia puraquae. The sequence continues at coordinate 82,610 of NZ_NBYX01000005.1, forward strand.
AGCACGGCGAAGTGTTCGTGACGGAAGACGGAGCGGAGACCGACCTCGACCTCGGCCATTATGAGCGCTTCATCAGCACGAAGATGCGCAAGGCCAACAACTTCACGACCGGCCAGATCTACGAATCGGTGATCCGCAAGGAACGCCGCGGCGACTATCTCGGCAAGACCGTGCAGGTGATCCCGCACATCACGAACGAAATCCAGGCATTCATCGAGCGCGGGGCGGCATCGGCCACCTGCGGCGAGCCGGACGTCGCGATCGTCGAGATCGGCGGCACGGTAGGCGACATCGAATCGCTGCCGTTCCTGGAAGCCGCGCGCCAGATGAGCCTGCGCCTCGGCCGCAACAGCGCGTGCTTCGTGCACCTGACGCTGGTGCCGTACGTCGCGACGGCCGGCGAGCTGAAGACGAAGCCGACCCAGCACAGCGTGCAGAAGCTGCGCGAGATCGGCATCCTGCCGCACGTGCTGCTGTGCCGTGCGGACCGCCGCATTCCGGACGACGAATCGAAGAAGATCTCGATGTTCTCGAACGTGCCGGAAGACGCCGTGATCTCGGTGTGGGACGCCGACAGCATCTACAAGATTCCGCAGATGCTGCACGACCAGGGCCTCGACCGCATCATCTGCGAGGAACTGAAGCTGTCGCCGAAGGACGCCGACCTGACCATGTGGTCGGAGCTCGTCGAGAAACTCGAGAACCCGAAGCACGAAGTGACGATCGGCATGGTCGGCAAGTACGTCGACCTGACCGAGTCGTACAAGTCGCTGATCGAAGCGCTGCGCCACGCATCGCTGCACACGTCGACCAAGGTCAACATCGAATACATCGACTCGGAAGAGATCGAGACGAACGGTGTCGACAGCCTGAAGCACCTCGACGCCGTGCTGGTGCCGGGCGGTTTCGGCCGTCGCGGCACGGAAGGCAAGATCGCGGCAATCCGCTATGCGCGCGAGGCCAAGGTGCCGTATCTCGGCATCTGCCTCGGCATGCAGCTCGCGGTGATCGAGTTCGCGCGCGACGTCGTCGGCCTGAAGCAGGCGAACAGCACGGAATTCGAGCCGGACACGCCGGAACGCGTGGTCGCGCTGATCACCGAGTGGTACGACCGTGACGGCAAGGTCGAGACGCGCACCGAGGAATCCGATCTCGGCGGCACGATGCGCCTCGGTTCGCAGCGCTGCCCGATCAAGCCGGGCACGATGGCGGAAGAAATCTATGGCAAGGACGTGAACGAGCGCCATCGCCACCGTTATGAAGTCAATAACCGCTTCGTGCCCCAGCTCGAAGCCGGCGGCCTTATCATCAGCGCCCGTACCCCGAGCGAAGATCTGCCGGAAATGATGGAGCTGCCGCGTTCGATGCACCCGTGGTTCGTCGGCGTCCAGTTCCACCCGGAATTCACGTCCACGCCGCGTGATGGTCATCCCCTCTTCAAGTCGTTCGTCGAAGCTGCGTTTGCCAACAAGCAAGCGCGCGGAGTGTAAGCATGAAGCTGTGCGATTTCGAGGTCGGTCTCGACAAGCCTTTCTTCCTGATCGCGGGTACCTGCGTCGTCGAATCGGAGCAAATGACGATCGATACGGCGGGCCGCCTGAAGGAGATCTGCGCGAAGCTGAACGTTCCGTTCATCTACAAGTCGTCCTACGACAAGGCGAACCGCAGCTCGGGCAAGTCGTTCCGCGGCCTCGGAATGGACGAGGGCCTGCGGATCCTGTCCGAGGTGAAGCGCCAGCTCGGGCTGCCGGTGCTGACCGACGTGCATTCGATCGAAGAGATCGAGCAGGTCGCGTCGGTCGTCGACGTGCTGCAGACGCCGGCGTTCCTGTGCCGCCAGACCGATTTCATCCATGCGTGCGCGCGCTCGGGCAAGCCCGTCAACATCAAGAAGGGCCAGTTCCTCGCGCCGCACGACATGAAGAACGTGATCGACAAGGCGCGCGAAGCGGCCCGTGAAGCGGGGCTGTCGGAAGACCGCTTCATGGCGTGCGAGCGCGGTGTCTCGTTCGGCTACAACAACCTCGTGTCGGACATGCGTTCGCTCGCGATCATGCGCGAGACGAGCGCGCCGGTCGTGTTCGACGCGACCCATTCGGTGCAGCTGCCGGGCGGGCAGGGCACGAGCTCGGGCGGCCAGCGCGAATTCGTGCCGGTGCTCGCACGTGCGGCGGTCGCGACGGGCGTCGCGGGCCTCTTCATGGAAACGCACCCGAATCCGGCGGAGGCGAAGTCGGACGGCCCGAACGCGGTGCCGCTGAACCGGATGGGTGCGCTGCTGGAGACCCTCGTCACGCTCGACCAGGCGGTGAAGCGCAATCCGTTCCTGGAAAACGATTTCAATTAAAGATCGAATGAACCTTGCGACGGCTTCGCGCGTCAGTAGCGAAAGCGGTTCAGGTGCGCGCGCCGTCGCAGTTTGAAGAATCCATCGTCATTCTCAGAGGAAACCCATGAGTGCAATCGTAGATATCATCGGCCGCGAGATTCTGGATTCGCGCGGCAATCCCACCGTCGAATGCGACGTGCTGCTCGAATCGGGCACGATGGGCCGCGCGGCGGTGCCGTCGGGCGCGTCCACCGGCTCGCGTGAAGCGATCGAACTGCGCGACGGCGAAGCCGGCCGCTACAACGGCAAGGGCGTGCTGAAGGCAGTCGAGCACATCAACACCGAAATCTCCGAAGCCATCATGGGCCTCGACGCGTCGGAACAGGCGTTCCTCGACAAGACGCTGCTCGAGCTGGACGGCACCGACAACAAGTCGCGCCTTGGCGCGAACGCGATGCTGGCCGTGTCGATGGCCGTCGCGAAGGCAGCCGCCGAAGAGGCTGGCCTGCCGCTGTACCGCTACTTCGGCGGGTCGGGCGCAATGCAACTGCCGGTGCCGATGATGAACATCGTCAACGGCGGCGCGCACGCGAACAACAGCCTCGACATCCAGGAATTCATGATCGTCCCGGTCAGTCAGCCGACGTTCCGTGAAGCCCTGCGTTGCGGCGCGGAAGTGTTCCACGCACTGAAGAAGATCCTGAGTGATCGCGGCATGAGCACGGCAGTCGGCGACGAAGGCGGCTTCGCGCCGAACTTCGGCAGCAACGACGAGTGCCTGTCGACGATCCTGCAGGCGATCGAGAAGGCCGGCTACCGTGCGGGCGAAGACGTGCTGCTCGCGCTCGACTGCGCGGCCTCCGAGTTCTACCACGACGGCAAGTACCAGCTCGCGGGCGAAGGCCTGCAACTGTCGTCGGCCGAATTCACCGACTACCTCGCGACGCTCGCCGACAAGTTCCCGATCGTGTCGATCGAGGACGGCATGCACGAAAGCGACTGGGAAGGCTGGAAGCTGCTGACCGATCGCCTCGGCAAGAAGGTGCAGCTGGTCGGCGACGACCTGTTCGTCACGAACACGCGCATCCTGAAGGAAGGCATCGAGAAGGGCATCGCGAACTCGATCCTCATCAAGATCAACCAGATCGGTACGCTGACCGAAACGTTCGCGGCCATCGAAATGGCGAAGCGCGCAGGCTACACGGCCGTGATCTCGCACCGCTCGGGCGAAACGGAAGATTCGACGATCGCCGACATCGCGGTCGGCCTGAACGCCGGTCAGATCAAGACGGGTTCGCTGTCGCGCAGCGACCGTATCTCGAAGTACAACCAGTTGCTGCGCATCGAGGAAGATCTCGGCGATATCGCGAGCTACCCGGGCAAATCGGCTTTCTATAACCTGCGCTAACGCGTTACTATCGGGTTCGTCACCTCGACGCCGCTCCGTGCATTCGCGCGAAGCGGCGCTTCTTATATCTGCGGTTCTTACATGCGGCTTGTCACTGTCGTCCTGATTGCCTTGCTGGCGCTCATTCAGTACCCCCTATGGTGGGGACACGGCGGCTGGCTGCGGGTGCATGAATTGCGTCAGCAGCTCGACGACCAGCTCCAGAAGAATGCGGACGAGAAGCTGCGCAACGAGCGTACCGCAGGCGAAGTGCAGGATCTGCAGAGCGGCACGGCGGCCATCGAGGAACGCGCGCGCTACGAGATGGGCATGGTGAAGGACGGTGAGGTATTCGTGCAGTTCGTGTCGCCGAATGCGCCGCCCATGCCGCTGAATAACACGCCGTCGAATACGTCGACGCGTGGCGCCGTATCTGCCGCACCGGTGCGTGTCGTGCCGAATCCGCAGTCGATCGCGAAGCCGTCGCGGCATCATGGCGGCGACAAGGGCAAAGCCGCGCATCACTGAGTACGACTGCTCGAACCCATTGAAAAAGCGCGGGAAATGCCGCGCTTTTTTATTTCCTGCCGGTAGTCAATCGGCTGAGCGACGCACGCTCACCACCACCATCCCGGGTAGCCGTAACTGATACCCGTGCCCCAGCGATTGCCCCATCCGCCGTAATACCCGCCGTAGACGGTCACGGGCGGCGGCGAGTAATAGGCCCACGCGCGCGCGGCGGCCTCGGCGGCCATCGCGTTGTTCTGTTCGCGCAGCACCTGCTGGTCGATCTCGTTGTAGCGCTTGCGTTCGGCGTTCGACAACACGTGCGGCTGGCCGCCCGATGCGCCGGGTTCGGGCAGGCGGCTCAGGATCGTGGAAGTCGGCGGCGGCATCGCGCAGCCGGCAAGCGCGAGCGTGCCGGCGGCAACGCTCGTCAGGACGATGATGCGAAACGGTCGATGAAGCGGGCGATTCATGTGTTTCTCCTGCAGCGCGCCGGCGACGGGAAGCGGCTTGCGCCGAAGTGCGAGACTTCGGCGCGGGAGCCGTGCGTGCGACGCTCGTGCGTCATTATGCGCCCGTGCCCGGATGGCGGGCATCGGGCCGCCCCTCAGTGACGCTGGCCGGTCGCGGGCGCGATGCCGGTCTCGACGCCGGGTGCGGCGAACAGCTGCGCGACATCGACCGGATCGAATTCATAGCGCTGATTGCAGAACTCGCAATGGATCTCGACATGGCCACGCTCGACGATCACGCTGTCGACTTCTTCGCGGCCGAGCATGCGCAGCATCGCACCGACCTTCTCGCGAGAGCACGAGCACTGGAAGCGCGTGCCGGCCGGTTCGAAGTGCTGCACGTTTTCCTGCCAGAACAGCCGCCGGAACACGACTTCCGGTTCGACCTCGAGCAGTTCCTGTGCGGACAGCGTGCCGCCGAGCGTGCAGACGCGCTCCCACGTATCGGTATCGGTTTCGGCGTTGCGCGGCACGATGCCGCCGTCGCCCGGCAGCTTCTGCAGCAGCATGCCGACCGCGCGGTCGCGATCGGCCGCGAGCCACATCCGCGTGTCGAGCTGCTCCGAGTGATGCATGTAATGCTCGAGCACCTGCGATACGGATTCGAGCGGGCCGTCGACGCCGTTCAGCGGCACGATGCCCTGGTACGGCTGCTGGCCCGGCAGCTTGTCGGCCGGGTCGAGCGTGATCACGCATCGGCCGTGACCGCTCGCATTGACGAGCGATGCGAAGCTCGTATCGTCGCCGATCGACTGCGCCGCGTCGCCGGCGAACTTCGCGGTGGCCCGCATCGACAGATCCGAACTGCACTGGACGACCAGCATCTGGACCGGCCCGTCGCCGAAGATCTGCATGATCAGGGTGCCGTTGAATTTCAGGTTCGCGGACAGCAGCGCGCACGCGGCCATCATCTCGCCGAGCACCGTGCGCACGGGGGCGGGGTAGTCGCGGCGGGAGAGCACTTCCTGCCACGTATTGCGCAGCGAAACGATCTCGCCGCGCACGGGTGCCGCATTGAACATGAATTTCTGTAACTGGTCGCTCACTCTTCTTCCTTGAAATCCGTGCGAATCACCCGATCCGCACGAGTTGCTCCTTGAAATGCGCACGCCGCTCGACGTACGTCTTCGCGTTCATGCGCAGCCGCGCAATGTCTTCCGCCGACAGCTCGCGCACGACTTTCGCCGGTGCGCCGAGAATCAGCGAGTTGTCCGGGAACGTCTTGCCTTCCGTCACGACCGCGCCGGCACCAACCAGACAGTTGCGGCCGATCACCGCTCCATTCAAGACCACCGCCTGGATGCCGATCAGCGAACCTTCGCCGATCGTGCAGCCGTGCAGCATGGCCTGGTGCCCGATCGTCACGTTTTCGGCAATCGTCAGCGGAAAGCCGGGGTCGGTATGCAGGACCGCGCCTTCCTGGACGTTGCTGCCTGCGCCGACGGTAATCGTCTCGTTGTCGCCGCGAATCGTCGCGCCGAACCAGACGCTCGCGTTCTCCTCGAGCACGACCTTGCCGATGATGGCCGCCGTATCGGCGACGAATACGCTTTCGTGGATCGTCGGGGCCGTATCGCCCAGCTTGTAGATCGTCACGGAGTCTCCTTGTCTCTTCGGTGATGGGCGCCGGTAGAATGGCGCGTCCGGTTTGCCCGGCGCAGTTGCATTGCGCCGCGGAACAATCGGCTATTGTAAACCGTCGCGTGCGTGCGCTCCCGCAATGCGCACGCAGGGTGTCCCCGTTTATGAGCATGGAGTTTTCTTCTTTCGGCAATGCGCCTGCCTGTGTGCGCCGCGTCGCGCTTGCCGCGCTGCGTGACGCCGAACCCGCGGCCAAGGCCGCACAGGTGCGCTCGCTCTACGATGCGATGCTGACCGGGCAGGCAACGATCGCCCCGTCGCTCGAATTGCCCGAACCGGCCGATCTGCCCGGGCGCCCGGCGCGGCCGCCGCTCGTCGAGCCGCGCCAGCTCGAGCGGCGCAGCATGCGTTCGCCCGAGGGGCGCGCCGTGCTGCTGCACGCGCTTGCCCATATCGAGTTCAATGCGATCAACCTGGCGCTCGACGCGGTCTGGCGTTTCGCGGGCCTGCCGGACGCGTTCTACGCGGACTGGCTGAAGGTGGCGGCCGAGGAGGCCTATCATTTCACGCTGCTGTCCGGCCGCCTGGCGGCGTTCGGGCATGCGTACGGCGATTTTCCCGCGCACAACGGTCTATGGGAGATGTGCGAGCGGACCAAGGGCGATGTGCTTGCGCGCATGGCGCTGGTGCCGCGCACGCTCGAGGCCCGCGGGCTCGACGCATCGCCGCCGATCCGCGCGCGGCTCGTGCAGGCGGGCGACGATGCGTCGGCCGCGATCCTCGACGTGATCCTGCGCGATGAAATCGGCCATGTCGCGATCGGCAACCGCTGGTTCCGGCATCTGTGCGACGAAGCCGATCGCGATCCCGTGCCGACCTACCGGCAACTCGCCGAGCAATACCATGCGCCGCGGCTGCGCGGCCCGTTCAATTTCGATGCGCGCCGCGATGCAGGATTCGAGCAGGCCGAACTCGATGAACTGGCCGCGCAGGACGGGGCGGACGGCAACGCGCCACGCTAGCCGGCTCGCATTCGGCTGCGTCTCGACTGCCGCCGCCGTCCCGAGGGCGCGGCAGATGGCGCTTCCCGGCGGCCTTTGCTCGCGGGCGCCGCTAGAGCGGTGCCTCGATTGCCGGACACCGGAAAGAAGGCGTCGCCGCTATAATCGAACGACCATTCTTTTTTCTGGCGGCTGCAATGAGTGCCTCGAGTTCTGTTTCCGATTTCGTCACGGTGCGCGGCGTCCAGCTGCATGTCCGGCGCTGGGGCCGGCCCGATGCGCCGACGCTGTTCATGCTGCACGGCTGGATGGACGTCGCGGCGTCGTTCCAGTTCGTCGTCGATGCGCTCGCGGGCGACTGGCAGGTGATCGCGCCCGATGCGCGCGGTTTCGGGCTGTCCGACTGGCCGGTCGCCCGGCAGGGCGGCGGCCACTACTGGTTCCACGAATACCTGGGTGACCTCGATGCGCTCGTCGACCACTATGCGCCGACCGGCGAAGTCAACCTGGTCGGGCACAGCATGGGCGCGAACGTCGTGTGCCTGTATGCCGGCGCGCGGCCGGAGCGGGTGCGGCGCGTGGTCGATCTCGAGGGTTTCGGGCTCGCGCCCGCGCGGGCCGAGCAGGCGCCGCACCGGCTGCGCGGCTGGCTGGACGAGTTGCGTGAACCGCCAGCGCTGCGCCCTTATGCGTCGCTTGACGACGTGGCGGCGCGCCTGATCAAGACCAATCCGCGGCTCGACCCGCGCCGCGCCGCATTCCTCGCCGCGCACTGGTCGAAGCGCGGCGACGACGGCCTGTACCACCTGCTGGCCGACCCCGCGCACAAGATGCCGGGCCCGCAGCTGTACCGGCTCGACGAAGTGATGGCCACCTGGGCGCAGGTGCGCGCGAAGGTGCTGCATGTCGAGGCCGTCAATTCGCCGACGCTGGCACACATCGCCGGCGACATCCCGCTGCCGGAATTCAAGGCGCGTTTCAACGCGTTCCCCGACTGGCGCGAGAAGCTCGTCGAGGATGCCGGCCACATGGTGCATCACGACCAGCCCGAGCAGATCGCGGCGCTGATCGAGGCGTTCTGCGCGTAAGCGCGCAGCGGCGGTGGCGGGGCAGGCGGGCGGCGCATTGCCGCGTTGCAGTAGAATGAAGCCTTACCTGCCATGCCGACAATGAACGCTGATCTCCACTGCCATTCGAATGTTTCCGACGGGTTGCTGTCGCCTGCCGACGTCGCGCGCCGCGCCCATGCCGGTGGCGTGACCCTGTGGGCGTTGACCGACCACGACGAGATCGGCGGCCAGGCGGCGGCGCGCAGCGAAGCGGAAGCGCTCGGCATGCGCTACCTGAGCGGCGTCGAGATTTCGGTCACGTGGGCCTCGCGCACCGTGCACATCGTCGGCCTGAATGTCGACCCCGCGAATCCGGTGCTGGCCGACGGCCTGTACCGCACCCGTCACGGCCGCGCGGCGCGCGCGGTGGCAATCGGCGAGCAGCTCGCCACGCTCGGCATTCCCGGCGCGTACGAAGGCGCGCTGAAGTACGTATCGAATCCCGATCTGATCTCGCGCACGCACTTCGCCCGCTTTCTCGTCGAGAACGGCCACGCTGCCTCGACGTCCGACGTGTTCGATCGCATGCTCGGCGACGGCAAGCCCGGATTCGTCCCGCATCGCTGGGCAACATTGCCCGACGCCGTCGCGTGGATTCGGGCGGCCGGCGGCGAAGCCGTGGTCGCGCATCCGGGCCGTTACCGCTATACGCCCGTCGAATTCGATGCGTTCTTCGGCGAGTTCATCGATCTGGGCGGCCGCGCGATCGAAGTCGTCACGGGCAGCCACACGCCCGACCAGTACCGCGAATACGCGGACGTCGCACGCCGCTTCGGCTTCGAAGCGTCGCGCGGCTCGGATTTCCATGCGCCAGGCGAGGGCCGCGTCGAGCTCGGCAGCCTGCCGCCATTGCCGCCCGACCTGACGCCAGTCTGGGAACGCTGGCTCTGACACCGACGGCGGCCTGCCGTCCGTGTTGCTGCCGGCGTGCGCATCCGACTTCTCCCCCTTTACGTACCCCCCATGTCCCAGTTCTTCAGGATTCACCCGGATAATCCGCAGCCGCGCCTGATCAAGCAGGCCGCGGAGATCGTCAGCAAGGGCGGCGTGATCGCGATGCCGACCGATTCGAGCTATGCGCTCGCGTGCCATCTCGACGACAAGGACGCGGTCGAGCGCGTGCGCCGGATTCGCGGCCTCGACGAGAAGCAGCACCTGTCGCTGCTCGTGCGCGACCTGTCGGAGCTCGCCAACTTCGCGATGGTCGACAACCGCCAGTACCGGCAGATCAAGTCGGTGACGCCCGGCCCGTACGTCTTCATCCTGCAGGCGACAAAGGAGGTGCCGCGCCGGCTGTCGCACCCGTCGCGCAAGACGATCGGGCTGCGCGTGCCCGATCATGCGATTACGCTCGCGTTGCTGGAGTCGCTCGGCCAGCCGCTGCTCGGCACGACGCTGATCCTGGCGCCGGACGACGAGCCGCTCAACGATCCCGAAGACATTCGTGCCCGGCTCGAGAAACAGGTCGACCTCGTGATCGACGGCGGCGCGTGCCCGCGCGAGCCGTCGACGGTGATCGACCTGACCGGCGACGAGCCCGAGCTCGTGCGCGCGGGGCGCGGCGCGCTCGAACCGTTCGGACTCTCGGCGGCGTAAGCGCGCCGTTCATTTTTTGCGCGAGTGCGCTTGTTACAATAACGCGATATGGATGCTTCCCTGATACAGACCATCGCCGTCTACGCGCTGCCCGTGATCTTCGCGATCACGTTGCACGAGGCCGCGCACGGCTACGCCGCCCGCCTGCTCGGCGACAACACCGCCTACATGATGGGGCGCGTGTCGTTCAACCCGATGCGTCACATCGATCCGCTCGGCACGATCGCGATCCCGCTCGCGATGTATTTCCTGACCGGCGGCGCGTTCCTGTTCGGTTATGCGAAGCCGGTGCCGGTTTCGTTCGGCAACCTGCGCGATCCGCGCTGGGGCAGCCTGTGGGTATCGCTCGCGGGCCCGGCCTGCAACTTCGTGCAGGCGCTGATCTGGGGCGTGCTGACCCTCGTGCTGCCCGCCGTCGGCATCGACGAGCCGTTCTTCACGCGGATGGCGTTTGCCGGCGTCAGCGCGAACCTCGTGCTCGGCGTGCTGAACCTGTTTCCGCTGCCGCCGCTCGACGGCGGCCGCATCCTGGCGGCGCTGCTGCCGACGAAGCAATCGATCGCGCTGTCGCGCATCGAGCCGTACGGTTTCATCATCGTCCTCGTGCTGGTCGCGACGGGCGTGCTGACGAACTTCTGGCTGCGTCCGCTCGTCAACGTCGGCTACGCCGTCCTGAGCGCCGTCCTGTCCCCATTCGCCTCGCTTCTCTAACGACAATCATGTTCCCTGAACGTATTTTCTCCGGCATGCGACCCACCGGGTCGCTGCACCTCGGTCATTACCACGGCGTGCTGAAAAACTGGGTGAAGCTGCAGTCCGAGTACCCGTGCTTCTTCTGTGTCGTCGACTGGCATGCGCTGACGACGCACTACGAGACTCCCGAGGTCATCGAGAAGAACGTGTGGGACGTGCTGATCGACTGGCTCGCATCCGGCATCGATCCGGCGCAGGCGACGCTGTTCATCCAGAGCAAGGTGCCCGAGCATGCCGAACTCGCGCTGCTGCTCGGCATGAGCACGCCGCTCGGCTGGCTCGAACGCGTGCCGACCTACAAGGAGCAGATGGAGAAGCTGAAGGACAAGGATCTGTCGACCTACGGCTTCCTCGGCTACCCGGTGCTGATGGCGGCCGACATCCTGCTGTATCGCGGCTCGCTCGTGCCGGTCGGTGAAGACCAGGTGCCGCACGTGGAGATGACGCGCGAGATCGCGCGCCGCTTCAACTACCTGTACGGCCGCGAGCCGGGCTTCGAGGAGAAGGCGCTCGATGCCGCGAAGAAACTCGGCGGCAAGCGCGCGAAGCTCTATCACGAGCTGCGCAACGCCTATCAGCAGGAGGGCGACGACGAGGCGCTCGAACAGGCGCGCGCGATGCTGCAGGAGTCGCAGAGCCTGTCGATGAGCGACCGCGAGCGCCTGTTCGGTTATCTCGAAGGCGCACGCAAGATCATCCTGGTCGAGCCGCAGGCGCTCCTGACCGAGGCATCGCGGATGCCGGGACTCGACGGGCAGAAGATGTCCAAGTCGTACGGCAACACGATCGGCCTGCGTGAAGACGCCGAGACGATCACGAAGAAGGTCCGCACGATGCCGACCGATCCCGCGCGCGTGCGCCGCACCGATCCGGGCGATCCCGACAAGTGCCCGGTGTGGCAGCTGCACCAGGTCTATACGGACGAAGCGACGCACGACTGGGTGCAGAAGGGCTGCCGCTCGGCGGGCATCGGCTGCCTCGATTGCAAGCAGCCGGTCGTCGAAGGCATCCTGCGCGAACAGCAACCGATGCTCGAGCGCGCGCAGAAGTACATGGACGATCCTTCGCTGCTGCGAGCGATCGTCGCGGACGGTTGCGACAAGGCGCGCAAGTACGCGACGGAAACGATGCGCGACGTGCGCGACGCGATGGGCCTGTCGTACAACTGATCGACCACATGAGCGCATCTGTCATCGCCGCCGCGGGCGGCCACGTCGCCCAGGCCGAGCCGTCGCGCTGGGTCGCGCAATGGTCGCGGCTCGTGCTGGCTGGCGGCGCGGTGCTGGATGTCGCCGCGGGCGGCGGCCGCCATGCGCGCTGGTTCGCGTCGCACGGGCATCCGGTCGTCGCACTCGACCGTGACCCGGCCGCACTGGCCGCGTTGCGGGCGATGCCGGGCGTCGACGCGCGCGACGCCGATCTCGAAGGCGCACCGTGGCCGTTGCCGGCCGGCCAGCAGTTTTCGGCGGTGATCGTCACGAATTACCTGCATCGTCCGCTCTGGCCCCATCTGCTCGATGCGGTGGCGCCGGGCGGCGTGCTCATCTACGAAACCTTCGCGCAAGGAAACGAAACGGTCGGGAAACCGTCCAACCCAGCGTTCCTGCTCGCTCCGGGCGAGCTGCTGGACGCCGTACACGGCCGCCTGCGGGTGGTCGCGTACGAGGACGGGTTCGTCGCCGCGCCGCGCGAGGCGTTCGTCCAGCGTCTCTGCGCAGTGCGCGAGGGCGCGACCCCGAAGGCGGGGGCGGGAATTCCACGTTACGAACTGCCCGGCTAATCCGCTACAATCTCAACGTTTACCGGTACATAATCTCAATCGCGTTTCATGGCTAACGGCACCCAAGACGGCATTCAAATCCGCGGCAGCATCCCCGCGATCGTCACCCCGATGCTCGAAGACGGCAGTCTCGACCTGCCGGCGTTTCGCAAACTGATCGACTGGCATATCGCGGAAGGCACCGATGCGCTCGTCGTGGTCGGTACGAGCGGCGAGTCGGCAACGCTCAACGTCGAAGAGCACATCCTGATGATCCGCACGGCGGTCGAGCATGCGGCGAAACGCATCCCGATCATTGCGGGCGCGGGCGGCAACTCGACCGCCGAGGCGATCGAGCTGACGAAGCACGCGAAGGCTGTCGGTGCGGACGCGACGCTGCAGGTCGTGCCGTACTACAACAAGCCGACGCAGGAAGGCATGTACCGTCACTTCAAGGCGATCGCCGAAGCGGTCGACCTGCCGGTGATCCTGTACAACGTGCCGGGCCGTACGGTCGCGGACATGGCGAACGAGACGATGCTGCGCCTCGCGGAAGTCCCGGGCATCATCGGTGTGAAGGAAGCGACCGGCAACATCGATCGCGCCGCGCACCTGATCAAGGCTGCGCCGAAGCATTTCGCAATCTACAGCGGCGACGATCCGACCGCGATCGCGCTGATGCTGCTCGGCGGCCACGGCAACATCTCGGTCACGGCGAACGTCGCACCGCGTGCGATGAGCGACCTGTGCCGCGCGGCGCTGGCCGGCGACGTACAGACGGCCCGCGCGCTGCACATGAAGCTGCTGTCGCTGCACAAGAACCTGTTCATCGAGGCGAACCCGATTCCGGTGAAGTGGGCGCTGCAGGCGATGGGCAAGATGCAGGGCGGCATCCGGCTGCCGCTCACCGCGCTCGACGAGCGTTGCCACGATGCCGTGCGTTCGGCCCTCGTCGAGGCCGGCGTCCTCGCCTGATGCCGAGGCGGCCGCGTCCTGCGGCCGCCGGCTCGAACCCTGATCAACCCCCGCACCGGCCGGCTCCGTCCGGCGCCGCTCCTGACGAGCGTTCTAGCAAGACGAAGGATTTCATGAAACGTTTCGCCTTTTCCTCTCGCGCCATCCAGATGTCGGTGGTGGCGCTGGCGCTGGGCGCGCTCGCCGGCTGCGATACGCTGAACGACTATCTGGCCCCCGACCGGGTCAACTACAAGAACACCGGTTCGGCGCCGCCGCTCGCGGTGCCGAGCGACCTGAAGCCGGTGCCGACGACACAGCAGTTCGTCGCGCCGCCGAGCAACGCGGGCCTCGGCACGCTGCCGCCGCGGGTCACGACGCAGGCCGGCAACGCAACCGACGGCATCCCGAGCGCGCAGGATCCGCTGGGCATGCACATCGAACGCGACGGCGACCGCCGCTGGCTCGTCGTCGATGGCCGGACGCCCGAGCAGCTGTGGCCGATCCTGAAGGAGTTCTGGCAGGAGAACGGCTTCTCGCTGAAGACCGACGCGCCGTCGACGGGCATCATGGCCACCGACTGGGCCGAAAACCGCGCGAACATTCCGGACGACTGGTTCCGCCGCACGATCGGCAAGGTCATCGATTTCGCGTACTCGTCCGGCACGCGCGACCGCTTCCGTACGCTCGTGAACCGCACGTCGGAAGGCAACACCGACATCTCGATCACGCACAGCGCGATGGAGGAAATGATGGTCGGCCCGCAGGGCGGCACGTCGTCGCGCTGGGAAGAGCGTCCGCGCAACCCGGTGCTCGAAGCCGTATTCCTGTCGAAGCTGATGCAGAAGTTCGGCCTGACCGATGCGCAGGCGAAGCAACTGCTGACCGATGCGCGTCCCGCCACGGCACCGGCGCAGGTCAGCGACACGAGCAGCGGCGGGGCGACCCTGCAACTGGCTGAGTCGTTCGACCGCGCATGGCTGCGCGTGGGCCTGGCGCTCGACCGCACCAACTTCACGGTCGACAATCGCGACCGCGAGAAGGGCGTGTACACCGTGCGCTACGCGAACACGATGGAAGAGCTCAAGCGCGACGGCCTGTTCGGCAAGCTGTTCTACGGCGGCCCGGCGGCCGCGAAGCCGGGCAAGGAATTCATGGTCAACGTGCGCGCGCAGGGCAACGGCGGCACGCAGGTCGCGGTGGTCGGCGCAAACGGCCAGGTCGACAACTCGTCGGACGCGCAGCGGATCATTTCGCTGCTCCACGCGCAGCTGAACTGAGCGCGTGCGATTCGCCAGCCTCGGAAGCGGCAGCGAAGGCAACGCGCTGGTCGTCGAGGCCTCGAGCGGCACGACGACCACCCGCGTGCTGCTCGACTGCGGCTTTTCCGCCAAGGAGGTCGAGCGCCGGCTCGGCCGACTGAATCTCTGCATCGGCGATCTCGATGCGATCCTCATTACCCACGAACACAGCGACCACGTCGGCAGTGCGCTGACGCTCGCCCGCCGCGCGTCGCTGCCGCTCTACATGAGCTGGGGCACTGCGCGCGCGGTCGGGGCGGACGAGGCCGACGTCGATCTTCACGTGCTATGGGGCGACGAGACGGCCGCGATACGCGATCTGGCCGTGATGCCCTATACGGTCCCTCACGATGCGCGCGAACCGCTCCAGTTCGTCTTTATGGACGGCTCCAGCCGGCTCGGCGTGCTGACGGACGTCGGCATGGCCACGCCGCACATCACGGCCGTCCTGAGCGGTTGTGACGCGCTGGTGCTCGAATCCAACCACGACACCGAGATGCTGGCCTCGAGCCGCTATCCGCAGTCGCTGAAGGCGCGCATCGGCGGCAACCATGGCCACCTGAGCAACGACGCGGCGGCGGACATCCTCGCGTCGCTCGAACGCAGCCGCCTCCAGCATCTGGTCGCGGCGCACCTGAGCCAACAGAACAACCTGCCGGAACTGGTCCGCCAGGCGTTTGGCGGTGTACTGGGGACGAGTGGGGAGGACGTGGTCGTGGCCACGCAGGACGCGGGCTTCGACTGGCTGGCGCTCGGATGAGCGGGGCCGGGCTGCTCGGCGGCCCGGTGCGACTGCCGTGCAATTGACGCGGAAACGACAGACGTAAAAAAACCGGCCCTCGGGCCGGTTTTTTTTCAGCTGACGCTGAGGCTTACTGGCTTGCGCCCGAAGCCGGAGCAGCCGTCGCTGCCGAAGCAGCCGACGCCACTGCAGCAGCAGCGTCGCTCGCAGCAGCCGTTGCCGACGAAGCAGCGGCCGAAGCGTCGCTCGCAGCACCAGCAACTGCCGAAGCAGCCGTCGAAGCAGCAGCAGCCGCGTCGCTTGCAGCCGACGAAGCAGCTTGATCAGCGCTCTTGTTGCAAGCAGCCAGTGCAACAGCAGCCAACAGGGAAGCTACGAGGAGGGATTTCTTCATGATCACGTCCTTTTATGGTTAAAGGTAAGCAACAGCGCGAAACAATACCGGTAATGTGCTCCAACACCGACCTGGGCCGCTGGTGGAGACGCACTTCTAGAGCGTGAATCTTCCCTACGGCTTGGGCGGAAATTATATGCACTTTCCTATCGACCGTCGACAAATGCGGGGTCAATACGTTGTCTTTCCCATACAGAATTTGATCCGTACGGGCATACGGGGCGACTCACACTAATTCAGGCTTCCGACCCGTATCCAGCCCGCACGATACCACTCGTGCAACAAGGCTGTCATTGAGGGAACCCGCGATAGTGTTACAAACCGTTTCGCCTCCATCTGGCGTTGATTGGCCAGTTCGGGCAGCCATTCGCTGGCCTGCTCGAGCGGTCCTTCCTCACCATTAATGAAGTACGAGCGCGCGTTATACATCAATGCGGCCCTTCTGTCGAGACACACGCCACGACGCGACGCTTGCGTGACGAACGCGGCCTCGGACAGCGGGCGCGCGGGCGGGTCGAAAACGACGTTCGGCTTGGGCTCGCTCAGGTAGCAGCCGAGGAATTCGGCGACGTCCCGCTTGCGCCAGCGGATCGCGTCGACGATCTCGGCAACGCGCTCGACCATTGCCGGAGGCAGTTGCGCGGGCGTGTCGACGGCCGGCTGCTTCGGATCGCGGTAGAGGTCGTCGCCGCACCCGTCGCGCAAGCCGCCACGCTCTGCGAGATAGTACAGGAACTGGGCGCCCAGCTCGCCGGCGGACGGCGCCCGGAAGCCGATCGAGCAGGTCATGCATTCGCCTTCGGCAACGCCGTCGTGCGCAATGTGCGGCGGCAGATAGAGCATGTCGCCCGGCTCCAGCACCCATTCGTCGCCCGGCTCGAAGTTTTCGAGAATCTTCAGCGGCACGTCCGGTTGCAGCGACAGGTCCTTCTGCGCACCGACGCGCCAGCGGCGCCGGCCTTCGACCTGCAGCAGGAAGACGTCATACGAATCGAAATGCGGGCCGACGCCGCCGCCGTCCGTCGCATACGAGATCATCAGATCGTCCAGGCGCGCGTCGGGGATGAAACGGAAGCGGTCGAGCAGCGCGCGCGCCGCATCGACGTGCAGGTCGAGCCCCTGCACGAGCAGGGTCCAGGCCTTGCGCGTGACGGCAGGCAGTGAGCCGGGCTCGAACGGGCCGTGCGCCAGTTGCCACTTGTTACGAAAATGGGTGATCAGCCGCGATTCCGCGTCATAGTCCGCTGCGAGGTCGAACAGCGCGTCGCGCGAGACCGGCGACGCGACGCCGGGGATCGCCTGGCGGATCAGGAGCGGCTTCTTCTGCCAGTAGCCGCGCATGAATTGCGCCGGCGTAAGACCGCCGAGCAGCGGTGTGGGAAGATCGGAAGGCGGCGCGCCGAGCGGGGCGGCAGCGGCATCCTGCGGTTCGGCTTGAGACCGGTTGCGCATCGTATAATGAGACTTGTATTTGGGAGAATTGGATGAAAATCGCAAAAAACACCGTCGTGTCGGTCACTTACAAGCTGTCGGATGCACAGGGCAATCTGATCGAGGAAAGCGACGAGCCGATGGTTTATCTGCACGGCGGCTATGATGGCACGTTCCCCAAGATCGAGGAACAGCTCGACGGCCATGAGCAGGGTTACCAGGCGCAGATTCAGCTCGAACCGCAGGACGCGTTCGGCGACTACGATCCCGAACTCGTGAAGATCGAGCCTCGCGATCGTTTTCCCGAGCCGCTCGAAGTGGGCATGCAGTTCGAAGGCACGCCGGAAGACGGCGACGAGGAAGTCGATTCCCTGATCTACACGGTCACCGACGTCGCCGAAGACAAGGTCGTGCTGGACGGCAACCACCCGCTGGCGGGCATGGCGCTGCGTTTCGACCTCATCGTGAAGGACGTTCGCGAAGCAACCGAAGACGAAATCGAGCACGAGCACGCGCATGGCGCGGAAGGGCTCGAGATTGTCGACGAGGACGAAGACGAGGACGAAGACGGCGATGCGCCGTCAGGGCGCACCCTGCACTGAGCTCGCAGGCAGGCCGGGCACCGGCCCCGACGCAGGGGCGGGTGCAGGCCACGACGCGCCGCCGGGTGCGGCGCTGTCGCCCTGCAGTGGCGGTGCGACCGACGACGAGTCGGGCAACGCCGGCAACGCAGGGATTTCCGGCATCTGCGGCAGCGGGACGTCGTCGCGCGGCATGAGCGGCAGCGCGGGCGGTACGGGCAGGTTCTTCGGTACGTCCTGCAGGCTCACGTTGAAGATCGTCTGCCGTGCCGGCGACACGTTCACCTTGACCCACTGATTCGCCGGATGGCGCGGTCCGATCGCGACGCGCGTCACGTTACCTACCAGTTCACCGTCGTCAGTGCGTAGCGGACGATCGATCAGAAAGCCGTTCGCAAGCGGTTCGCCGCTAGCGTGCATCACGAGTATCGGGCCGCGGAATGTCGCCGCCGCCTTCACCAGCGTTCGTTTCAGCTCACGGAAGCCGTCGCGCACGCGCGGCCGGTTGAAACGCAGCCATGCAAATCGTTCCGCGCGTTCGTAGCGTTCGAACTGCGGATCGCCTTCGAACAGCACCACCATCGCGCGCGCCTCGCGGCGCTTCGCATATTCGGCCGCGTGGTCGATCCAGAAACCGTTCGCGATGATGCGATCCTCGAATTCGCCGTTGCGGCCGCCGGCCGTCAGGTAGTGGTTGTTCGGCGCCGGCGCGTTGAGCGCGACGTAGACGATGTCGTCGCGCATCCAGCGAGCGTTTTCGCGATATGGCCGAAACCGTGCGACTTCGCTTTCCCGCGTGATCTGCAGCGCGCCGGGGTCGGGCAGTGCCGAATCGGCGAGCAGCGTCTGCCGCAGGAAGTCGAGCCGCTCGACCGGATCGTAGCCGCCGCCGGCCGCGGTGTTGCACGTTGCCCAGTCGTCGTGGCCGGGAATGAACACGAGCGGCACGCGTGCCGCATCCAGGATCGCGCCGCGCTGCGAATACAGTGCATCGCGGCACGCTTCCTTCGAACCCTTGAGATCGCCTGCATAGACGACGAACGCGAGGTTGCGCTCGCGTGCGATCGCATCGAGCAGCCGCTGGGCGGCCGGTTCGTCCGCCGGGGCGTTGATCACGCCTGACACGACCGCGAACGAGTAGGGCGCGGTACTGCGCTTCGGCGGTGCGGCCAGCGCGGCGGCCTGCGCGAGCGCGAGCACGGCTGCGACGAGCGCGGTGGCCGTGCGGGCCGGCAGCCCGCGCGGGATGCGCTTACGCGTGCCCGTCGGCATCGTGCGACCGGACCAGCGTGCGCAGTTCGTACAGCAGGTCGAGCGCCTCGCGCGGCTTGAGATCGTCGGGATCGATGTCGCGCAGTTTTTCGAGCGCCGGATGCGGAGTGTCGGGCAGCGCCGGCGCGTCCGCGCATTCGAGATCGTCGACGGCCACCGGCGGCGCGCTGAACAGGTCGAGTTGCGGCGTGTGCTGCGACGCCGACTGCTGTTCGAGATACGCGAGGTGCTTGCGCGCGGCGCGGATCACGGGCGCCGGAACGCCCGCGAGCTGCGCGACCTGCAGGCCGTAGCTCTGGTTGGCCGGGCCTTCGCTGACCGCGTGCAGGAACACGATGCCGTGGCCGTGCTCGACGGCCGACAGGTGGACGTTGGCCGCTTGCGGGAATTCGGCCGGCAGTTGCGTCAGCTCGAAGTAGTGCGTTGCGAACAGCGTATAGCAAGCGTTGTGCGCCAGCAGGTGGCGTGCGATGGCCCACGCGAGCGCGAGACCGTCGAACGTCGACGTACCGCGGCCGATCTCGTCCATCAGCACGAGGCTTTGCGGCGTCGCGTCGTTGAGGATCGCCGCGGCTTCGGTCATCTCGACCATGAACGTCGAGCGGCCGCCCGCGAGATCGTCCGCCGCGCCGATACGCGTGAAGATCCGATCGATCGGGCCGAAGCATGCCGACTTGGCCGGCACGTAGCTGCCGACGTACGCCATCAGCGCGATCAGTGCGGTCTGCCGCATGAACGTCGACTTGCCGCCCATGTTCGGGCCGGTGATCAGCAGCAGCTTGCGCTCGGTGCCGAAGCGGCAGTCGTTCGCGATGAACTGTTCGACCTGCGCTTCGACGACCGGGTGGCGGCCCTGTTCGATTTCGATGCCGATCTCGTCGGTGAAGGTCGGCGCGACCCAGTCGAGCGCGCGGGCACGTTCGGCGAATGCGGCGAGCAGGTCGAGCTCGGCGAGCGCCGATGCTACGCGCTGGCACTCGGGGATGAACGGCAGCAGCGCCTGCAGTACCGCGTCGTACAGCGCGCGCTCGCGCGCCAGTGCGCGTTCCTGTGCGGACAGCGCCTTGTCCTCGAAGGTCTTCAGTTCGGGCGTGATGTAGCGCTCGGCATTCTTCAGCGTCTGGCGCCGGCGGTAATCGTCGGGCACCTTGTCGGTCTGGCCGCGCGTGACCTCGATGTAGAAGCCGTGCACCTTGTTGTATTCGACGCGCAGGTTCGCGATGCCGGTGCGCGTGCGCTCGCGCGCTTCGAGATCGATCAGGAACTGCCCGCAGTTCTCCGAGATGTCGCGCAGTTCGTCGAGCTCGGCGTCGTAGCCGCGCGCGATCACACCGCCGTCGCGCACCATCGCGGCCGGCTCGGGCGCAATCGCGCTGGTCAGCAGGTCGAGGCATTCGGCCGGCGGTGCGAGGGCTGCGTCGACGCGGGTGAGTGCGTCCGCATTCGCGACGATCGCGCTGATGCGCTCGCGCAGTGCCGGCAGGGCGGCGAACGTGTCGCGCAAGCTCGACAGGTCGCGCGGACGCGCGGACAGCAGGGCGAGACGCCCGGTGATCCGTTCGACGTCGGCGATCTGGCGCAGCGCACTGCGCAGCGCATCGAGGCTTGCGTTGGCCGGTGCATCGAGCAGCGCACCGATCGCCTGCTGGCGCGACTGCGCGGCGACCGACGCGCGCGGCGGATGGTGCAGCCAGTGACGCAGCAGGCGGCTGCCCATCGTCGTGCAGCAGGTGTCGAGCAGCGAATACAGGGTCGGCGACTCGGTGCCGCGCAACGTCTCGGTCAGCTCGAGGTTGCGGCGCGTGGCCGGATCGAGCCCGATGTACTCGGTTTCGTTCTCGACCTTCAGGCTGCGCACGTGCCGCAGCTGCTGGCCCTGCGTGGCTGCTGCATAGAGCAGCAACGCACCGGCTGCGCCGCATGCGCTCGTGAGTGAATGCGCGCCGAAACCGTCGAGGCTCGCGACATCGAGCTGGTCGCACAGGCGCTGCGTGCCCGATGCGATGTCGAAGTGCCATGCCGGTACGCGCTTGCTTGCGCCTGCGCCTGCCGGCACGGCGTCGGCTGCGCCGTCCGGCGTCAGGATCTCGGCCGGCCGGATGCGCTCGAGCGCGGCAGCGAGCTGGTCGGGTTCGATTTCGGCGAGCCGCAGCGCACCGCTTGCGAGGTTCAGCCACGCGAGGCCGATGTTCACCGCCACGCCGCGCTTGTTGTGGCCCGTGCACATCGCGAGCAGGTAGACGTCGTTCTTGTCGGACAGCAGCGCGGCATCGGTCAGCGTGCCGGGCGTGACGACGCGTACGACCTTGCGCTCGACGGGGCCCTTCGACGTGGCCGGATCGCCGATCTGCTCGCAGATCGCGACCGATTCGCCCATCTTCACGAGCTTGGCGAGATATTGCTCGACCGCGTGATGCGGTACGCCGGCCATCTTGATCGGCGTGCCGGCCGAGGCGCCGCGTTGCGTGAGGGTCAGGTCGAGCAGGCGTGCGGCTTTCTCCGCGTCTTCGAAGAACAGCTCGTAGAAGTCGCCCATCCGGTAGAAGACAAGCGTGTCGGGATGGTCGGCCTTGATGCGCAGGTACTGCTGCATCATTGGAGTGTGGCCGGCAAAGGCTTCGGGCGACAGCGTGGTCATAAGTCAGGCGTGAAGTTGTTGCTTTGGTTGCCCGAGTTTACCAGTGGCTTCATGTGCGGGCGCGAAGTTCGCCATTCGGCCAGGTTGCCGGAGATTGCGCGACCGGCGGCGGTCGTTCTCACGCCGCTGGCCGATCGCGCTCCCGGGCGGCCATGCGATCGTTTCGTATATCAGGCCGTGAGTGCCGACGTCATGCTGAGCGCCACTGCCTGCGCAACTTCGAAACAGTCGGAGAATCCCGGTTATATGGCAAGGCGTGGCGAGCTGGTCAGCGCTGCTTGATCCCGGCCCAGTGGATATACGAGCCTTGTTACGAGACGGGCCGGAATGTCTGGCACCGGATCGGGCTTACAGAGTGGCAATCGTATTGCGTCACTGGAATCTGGCGGCGCTACGATGGAGATGACGGCCGCTCGCTGATCGGCATGAGCATGATGACCGTCAATGCGGACGGACATGCCGTGATGGGGCGCATGCACAAGCCCGGCGACGAAAAGAGGTCAGTGGTCATATTGCGCCCAGCTGATTATGACGAGTGGCTGCACACGAAGAACATTGAGGCTGCCCGCACGATGCTGCATCTCTATCCGGCGGATGAGATGGCAGCGATGCCAAAGTGACTTTTACGCCGTCCCGCCTCTAGCCTGCTTGCGGTTTCGCGATTGTGGTCCTCAGCAAGTGGTAAAGTGCCTCGACCACGCGGAGTCGTGGGATACGAATATGCGCTTTGAGAGGGCGACGATGGCAAATGAAAATATGCGGTTAAGCGAGGCCGGCTGGGCCGCTCTGCGGACGCGGGAACAAGCGGTCATGGCCTATTACAACGATCAGGCGAACAACTGCACCTTTGGGGTGGGGACGCTTGCGCATACGGGGCCCTGCACCCCCGAGGAGCTGCGTCGCCCGGTTACTGCCGCGCAGGTTAATGCGCAACTCGCTACGGGCGTGAGCCGAGCGGAAGCCCAGGTGCGTAGAACCGTCACCCAGCGAGAGTTGACGCAGGCCCAGTTCGACGAACTCGTCAGCTACACCTACAACGCTGGCAATACCGGGGCCGTAGACGCACTACACGCCGCGAACCAGAGCAACGATGCCGGCGTTGTGTCCCACATGAATCAGCGAGTCTACGTTCATCCGCGCGATGCGCATGGTCGTCGGCTTCGCGCGGTCCGTTCGGGCGGCCTCGTCAACCGGCGGCGATTGGAAGCAGCTCCGTTCCAACCGCAGGTGACGCCATGAGGAAACAGTGCCTTTGGCTGCTCCTGATCGTGTCGGCTGCCGCACATGCCGAGCAGACGCCCGCAGACGAAATCGCGGCACGCAGCGGCCTACCGGCGAGTGAAGTGGCCGGGCTGTTGAACAATTGCGATGGCAGTCAGACCAGCATGAACTTTTGTGCGTGGCGCGACCAGATCGTCGCCGAGCGTCAACTGCAGCAGGTCGTCGACAAGCAGATTGAAGCGCATCCGGAACGCAAGGCTGCGCTTGAGGCGAAAATCTCGAAGTGGAAGAAGGCCCGAGACGCGTCGTGCGAGAAGTCGGCGCGTAAGGAGTGGGGGGATGGGTCGATGCGGCCGGCGGCGCAAGCGACCTGTGCGGCGATCGTCACGAAAAAGATGACGCAGAAGTTGTCTGCAGCCGCGACTCGAAAACCGTCTTGACTGCGAACGCTGTGCTCAATCGATGTGCCGGAAACGCAAAAGCCCGCTGCGAGCGGGCTTATTTGCGTGCTACAAATTTGCTACAGCATGACCGGGAAAAGTTGCTTTAGCTGCCCGAGTTTACCAGTGGGCCGGACGCGTCTGCGCGAAGTTCACCGGTTGGCCAGTTGCAGGGGGAATCGGCAGCGACCGGGGCCTGTCCACCTAGCTCGTGGGCGTAGAGCTGCGGGCACAACTCGCAACGTAGTGCTAATCCCGACATGCCATTTGCGGCTGACAGTCTAGATTGTGACTGTATGGGCGCTGCCTCAGGCGTAGGTCCCGTGCTTGGTCGGAAGGCTTGTCATGACTGTAAAGTTCAAAGAAATGTCGAGGCGTGCCAAGTTGATACTGCATGTCACTGGGGTGCTCGCATTTTTCAACTTCTTCGCTTTCTGGTGCGCCGCTGTGTACCTGGGCGGCGACGCCGTGAACGGTTATGTGCGCGATCTGCACTACTTTATTTGCGCACATGGCTCATGCCATGAGGTCGCCCACTCGATCTGGAAGTACAGCTATTGGCATGCAATATCTGCTCTTTCAGGTATCGCATTGATATTCATCGAAATTGCGATCCTTATAAATTCTGGAGATGTCGTCATTGATTGAGGCGTCGCGGTCTAACGGCCGATCCCTAAACAGGGTGAGCGCAGGTCGTAGCGTAGCTTTGTGTGCCGAGGCTTGTCAGATAAGGCGCAGGTACTGCTGCATCATTGGAGTGTGGCCGGCAAAGGCTTCGGGCGACAGCGTGGTCATAAGTCAGGCGTGAAGTTGTTGCTTTGGTTGCCCGAGTTTACCAGTGGCTTCATGTGCGGGCGCGAAGTTCGCCATTCGGCCAGGTTGCCGGAGATTGCGCGACCGGCGGCGGTCGTTCTCACGCCGCTGGCCGATCGCGCTCCCGGGCGGCCATGCGAGCGCCGACGTCATGCTGAGCGCCACTGCCTGCGCAACTTCGATCCCGTCGATGGCTGCCGAATAGATGCCACCCGCATACCCCGCACCTTCACCCGCCGGATACAGGCCTTCGATGTTCATGCTCTGGTAATCGTCCTTGCGTCGAATCCGGATCGGTGACGACGTGCGCGTCTCGACGCCGGTGAGCACTGCATCGTGCATCGCGAAGCCGGCGATCTTCTTGTCGATCTGGGGCAGGGCTTCGCGGATCGCTTCGATCACGTAGTCCGGCAGTGCGGTGCTGAGATCGGTCGGATTCACACCAGGCTTGTACGACGGCTCCACGGCGCCCAGCGACGTCGACGGCCGGCCTGCGATGAAATCGCCAACCAGCTGGCCCGGCGCGCGGTAATCGCCGCCGCCGAGTTCGAACGCGCGCTCTTCCCATTTGCGCTGGAACGCGATGCCCGCCAGCGGGCCACCGGGAAAGTCGTCCGGCGTGATGCCGACGACGATGCCCGCATTCGCGTTGCGCTCGGCCCGCGAATACTGGCTCATCCCATTGGTGACCACGCGGCCCGGCTCGGAGGTTGCCGCGACCACCGTGCCGCCAGGGCACATGCAGAAGCTGTAGACGGCCCGGCCATTGCTGCAGTGGTGGACCACCTTGTAGTCGGCTGCACCGAGCTGCTTGTGGCCCGCGAACTTGCCGAAGCGGCTGCGATCGATCAGCCCCTGTGGATGTTCGATGCGAAAGCCCAGCGAGAACGGCTTGGCTTCGATATAGACGCCGCGATCATGCAGCATCTGGAAGGTGTCGCGCGCGCTGTGGCCCACGGCCAGCACTACATGGTCGCACCGCAGCGTTTCCCCGTTCGAGAGCGTCAGCGAGCGCACCTTGCCCTGATCGATCTCGATGTCGTCGACCCGCGTTTCAAAGCGCACTTCGCCACCCAGCTCGTGGATCGACGCACGCATCTTTTCCACCATGCTGACGAGGCGGAACGTGCCGATGTGCGGCCGGCTCAGGTACAGGATGTCTTCCGGGGCGCCCGCCTTGACGAATTCGTCCAGCACCTTGCGGCCGTAATGGTTGGGATCCTTGATCTGGCTGTACAGCTTGCCGTCGGAAAACGTCCCGGCCCCGCCTTCGCCGAACTGCACGTTGGATTCGGGGTTGAGCACGCTTTTCCGCCACAGGCCGAAGGTGTCCTTGGTGCGCTCGCGCACGGCCTTGCCGCGCTCGAGGATGATGGGGCGGAAACCCATCTGCGCGAGGATCAGCCCCGCAAACAGGCCGCACGGCCCCATGCCGATCACGACCGGGCGCAGGAAATTGCCGTGCTCGGGCGCCTTCGTGACGAAGTGGTACGCCATGTCGGGCGTCACGCCGCAATGCGGCTTTCCGGCGATGCGCTTGATCGCGGCCGCTTCGTCCGTGACTTCGACATCGACGATATACGTGAGCTTGATGTCGGCGCGCTTGCGCGCATCGTGCGCACGGCGGAACACGGTGTAACGGAGGAGCCCGTCTGCATCCACGCCCAGCTCCGCGAGGCGCGCGCGAATCGCGGCCTCGAGCGCGCTTTCGGGGTGGTCGAGGGGGAGTTTAATTTCGCTTAGCCGTAACATGAGGACTCGGATGCGATTGCCACGGCGTCGTGGCGGTGTTGATACGGGCGGGGCCGGCAGGCACGGCGGTGTTGTCCGCCGTGCGGGCATGCCGGACGCAAACCATTCATTGTCATTGCGGGACAAGCGGTGCAAGCGTCAGTACGCTGACCGGCCCGAATAACTCGAGCAACTTCAGGATAGGCGCACGAAGCGGCCCTGGTGCGGGAAGATTGTCCCGCCTCCCGGCGACCGGGAGGCGAACCGCGCCGTCATGACGATGCCCGCGAGCGGTGTGCGCGAAAGCCGCGCCATGCAGGCGCGGCCGGGGCTTACTCCGCCGCCGGATGCACGCGGGTGTAACCCTTCAGGATCGGGATCATCTGCGCGTAGATCTTCGGGTTCGCGGCGACGATTTCATGGCGATGCAGGAAATCGGCGTCGCCCGTGTAGTTGCCGACGAGGCCGCCGGCCTCGGTGATCAGCAGGCTGCCCGCTGCCATGTCCCACACGTTGATGCCCTGTTCGAAGAACGCGTCGAGGCGGCCGGCCGCGACGTTTGCGAGATCGAGTGCCGCCGCGCCCGGGCGGCGCAGGCCCGTGCAGGCCTGCGTCATTTCGGTGAAGAGGCGCGCGTAGGCATCGAGGCCGTCCTTTTCGCGGAACGGGAAGCCCGTGCCGACCAGTGCGTCCGACAGGCGGTCGCGCCGGCCGACGCGGATGCGGCGGTCGTTCAGGTACGCGCCGCGGCCACGGCTGGCCGTGAACAGGTCGTTCTTGTTCGGGTCGTAGACGACAGCCTGCGTGACGACGCCCTTGTGCTCGAGCGCGATCGACACGCAGTAGTACGGGAAGCCGTGGATGAAGTTGGTCGTGCCGTCGAGCGGATCGATGATCCACTTGAATTCGGATTCGTTCTCCGATTCGCCCGATTCTTCCGCGAGGATCGCGTGGTCGGGGTAGGCGGTCTTCAGCGTCTCGATGATCGCCTCTTCGGCGGCCTTGTCCACTTCGGTGACGAAGTCATTCTGCTGCTTCTTGCGGATCTCGATCAGGTCGAGATCGAGGGACGCGCGATTGATGATCTGTCCGGCGCGGCGCGCAGCCTTGACAGCAATGTTGAGCATGGGATGCATGAGCCTGGATCCTGTAGCCGGCGGCACGGGCCGCCACGAAGTGGAACAACCGCCCGGCACGGTGCAAGCGTGGCGGGCGAGGTGAGACGCGAATTGACAAAGAACGGGGTACGACCCGCGCCGCACGGTGCGCGACGCGTAAAGGCATGATTTTACCCGATTTTTGGCGGTTTCAGGCGACCGGAGTACGGGGAAACCCCCACTATCCGTCCGGACGAGTGGGTTTGCCGCGGCGATGGCGATACCATACTGCCATTCTGATGAACCGAGTCGTATCGTAGTGGAAACCCCGCAGATCACCGCCGCGCCGTCCGAGCCGGGCGCGGCCTCGTCCCAGCCGCCGTCCGGCGGCTTCACGTCCACCCGTTTCGTGCTCGTCGAGCCGAGCCATCCCGGCAATGTCGGGGCGGCCGCCCGCGCGCTGAAGACGATGGGTTTCTCGCGTCTCGTGCTGGTCGCGCCGCGCGTGCCGCACGTCCAGAGCGATCCCGAGGCGATTGCGATGGCCAGCGGCGCGGACGACGTCCTCGCGTCCGCACATGTCGTGCCGACGCTCGGCGACGCGCTATCCGGTGTTCACTGGTCGATCGCGCTGACTGCGCGCACGCGCGAATACGGGCCGCCGCGTCTCGCACCGCGTGCGGCCGCCACGCAGGCGTGCGCGCAGGTCGGCACGGGCGACATCGCACTCGTGTTCGGCAACGAGCGCACCGGCCTCGCGAACGAGCATGTCGAGCAGTGCAGCGCGCTGGCGCACATTCCGGCGAACCCGGCCTACAGTTCGCTGAATCTCGCGCAGGCCGTGCAAGTGCTCGCGTACGAGCTGCGCGTCGCGTTTCTCGAGCAGGCGAGCGAGCCGTCGGCGCAACCGTCGGCCGAAGCCGGCACGCTTGCGCAGAGCGACGAGATCGAGCGGATGTACGTGCACCTCGAGAACGCGCTGATCGCGCTCGATTTCCTCGATCCGCGCAACCCGAAGAAGCTGATGCCGCGGCTGCGGCGCCTGTTCGCGCGCACGGGCCTCGAGCGCGAGGAGGTCAATATCCTGCGCGGCGTCGCGAAGCACATCCTGCTGAAATCGGGCAAACCCGGCGGCGGCGCGTAAGCAGCCGGCGCACTGGCTGCCGGATGTCTCGGCGCGCGGGGCAATCCCCCGTCGGGCAGGTGCCGCGTCGGCCGCGGGAAACGCCGGGCTGATCGTTCCACCCGGTCGATCATCCCGCAAACCCTGGAGCAGCAAGCGTTCCGCCCGAATACCCGTGCCGGCGGCGGGGTGAACGCGCGAGCTCGTGCGGCCGTGCGCGACTCGCCCTACAATCGCCGAACGTCATAAGTAAATTACCCGGCGCGATAACGGCCGGTCATTGCCGGCGATGCGCGCCGGCTTTTTCCCAGACCACATCATGTTCACGAGACTGCGCGAAGACGTTGCAACGATTCGCGAGCGGGATCCCGCCGCTCGCAGTGCATGGGAAGTGCTGACCTGTTATCCGGGGCTGCATGCGCTCGTGCTGCATCGTTTCGCGCACGCCTGCTGGCGTGCGAAGCGTTATTGGCTCGCGCGTTTCGCGTCGCAGGCGGGCCGGTTCCTGACGGGGATCGAAATCCACCCCGGCGCGACGATCGGCCGGCGCGTGTTCATCGATCACGGAATGGGTGTCGTGATCGGCGAGACGGCGATCGTCGGCGACGACTGCACGATCTATCAGGGCGTGACGCTGGGCGGCACATCGCTCACGCGCGGCGCCAAGCGCCACCCGACGCTCGAGGCCGGCGTGATCGTCGGCGCGGGCGCGAAGGTGCTCGGCGGTTTCACGGTCGGTGCGGGGGCGAAGATCGGTTCGAACGCGGTCGTCGTGAAACCGGTGCCGGCGGGCGGCACGGCGGTCGGCAATCCGGCGCGCATCGTGATGCCGGCGCAGCCGAAGCCGCAGCCCGAACGCGCGGCGTTCTGCGCATACGGGATCACGCCGAATGCCGACGATCCGATGTCGCTTGCGATTCACGGGCTGATCGATCACGCGGCGAAGGAAAGCCGCCGCGTCGACGAGATCGTCGCGGCGCTCGAACGGCTCGGCACGCATCTGGAAACGCTGCAGGGCGCCGACGCGGCGCGCCTCGACCTGCGCCGGCTGTCGGCCGTGCTGGAGGGCAAGTCGGTCGAACACCAGGCGTAATGCGATGGATGCCCGAGGCTGCCGGTCGGTGCGACGGCGGCCGCGGCGTCAGTCGAGCGGCATCGCGTGGATGCCTTCCGCGTCGACGCGCAGGTAGCCGCCACGCGGCTTGCCGTGGTCGAGATCCCAGTCGGGCAACACCCAGCGGATGCCGCCGGGTTCCATGTGGCGCGCCGGGCGGTGCGTGTGGCCGTGAATGATCACGCTCGCGCGGCTTTTCCGGAACAGCGCAGCTATCCCTTCGCGCGTGACATCGTAGATTGCCGAAGCAGGGCGCATCCGGCCCGCTTCACTGTTCGAGCGCATGCGCTGCGCGAGCGCGCAGCGCCAGCGGAACGGCCACGCGAGAAACAGCCATTGTGCGACGCGGTTGCGTGCGAAACGGCGGAACAGCTGGTAGCCGCGGTCGGCCGTGCATTGCGCGTCGCCGTGCGCGAGCACGATGCGCTGGCCGAACGCCATGATCAGCGAAGGATCGGGCAGCAGCATCGCGCCGGCTGCCTTCATGAAGCGCCGGCCAAGCAGGAAATCGCGGTTGCCGTGCATCACGTAGAGCGCGATGCCTCGCTCCGAGAACGTGTGCATCAGCGCGGCCATGCGTGCCGCGAACGGATCGTCGTCGAGGATGTCGTCGCCGATCCAGTATTCGAACAGGTCGCCGAGGATGAACACCGAGTCGGCGCTGTCGGCGGTGTATTTCACGAAATGCTCGAACGCGGCGACCGTCTTCGGAATCGCTTCGCTCAGGTGCAGATCGGAGAGAAACAGGAACGGGCGTGCGGCTTGCGCGTATTCGCGCTCGCCCGGCACGCCCGCGGAGACGCTTCGCGGCGGACTCTCCTGCAACATCGAAGTGCCTCCGTAACTGCGCGTCAGACCACGACGGCCTTCTCGATCACGACGTCGTCAGTCGGCACGTCCTGGTGGAAACCAGCGTTGCCCGTCTTGACGCCCTTGATCTTGTCGACCACGTCCTGGCCTTCGACGACCTTGCCGAACACCGCGTAGCCCCAGCCTTGCGGCGTCGGCGACGAGTGGTTCAGGAAGTCGTTGTCGTTCACGTTGATGAAGAACTGGGCGGTTGCCGAATGCGGATCGTTCGTGCGCGCCATCGCGACCGTGTAGTTGTCGTTCTTCAGGCCGTTGTTTGCTTCGTTGTCGATCGGCGCATCGGTCGGCTTCTGCTTCAGGCCCGGCTCGAAGCCGCCGCCCTGGATCATGAAGCCGTTGATCACGCGATGGAACACGGTGCCGTCGTAGTGGCCCTTCTTCACGTAGTTCAGGAAGTTCTCGACCGTCTTCGGTGCCTTCGCGGCGTCGAGCTCGAGCTTGATCACGCCGTGGTTCGTATGCAGTTCAACCATGATGAATTCCTTCGATGAGGCGGTTTAAATGGCACGCGGCCGGTCGTGCGACGCGGCCGCGTGTGGCGCCGGACGTGCCGGCAGGTTCTTACTTCGAGACGATGCTGGCCGATTCGATCACGATTGGTTGTGCGGGCACGTCCTGCATCGGGCCGCGCGAAGTCGTCGCCACGCCTTCGATCTTCTTCACGACGTCGAGGCCCGACACGACCTTGCCGAACACCGCATAGCCGTTGCCGTCCGGGTTCGGGTAGTCGAGGCCGCTGTTGTCGACCGTGTTGATGAAGAACTGCGCGGTGGCCGAGTTCGGATCGCTCGTGCGTGCCATCGCGATCGTGCCCGTCTGGTTCTTCAGACCATTGCGGCTCTCCAGCGGGATCGGCGCGCGGGTCGGCTTCTCCTCGAAGTTGGTCTTGTAGCCGCCGCCCTGGATCATGAAGCCCTTGATCACGCGATGGAAGATCGTGCCGTTGTACTGGCCGGCCTTCACGTAATCGAGGAAGTTGGCGACGGACTTCGGCGCCTTCTCCGGGTAGAGCTCGACGCGGATGTCGCCCTGCGAGGTCTTCAGCTGCACGACGGGGTGCGCGGTAGCCGATTGCGCGAACGCAGGTGCGGTCGCGGTCGCGAGAAGGGCGGCGCCGCCAAGCGCCAGCAACAGACGTTTCATTGCGATCCTCAGGTTGGGAGGGAAAGAAGGCCGCGCCGCTTATTGCGACGGCGCGACGTACGGCGCTGCCAGTGCGCCGGACGGGCCGCTGAACTGGAACGTCGGCGACATCGGCAGCGTGGTGGTGCTTACGTTCGCGGCTGCGCGGCCGGTGTAGTCACGCGTGGCCGGTGCGACCGCGCGGGCGTTCGGCGCGGCCTTCGGCGGCGACACGATCTTCTGGAGATCGGCGAGGCGCTGCGCGGTCGCGCCGCTCGTGCGGCCGAGCGATTGCGCACGCTTGTACGACTCGGCCGCGAGGCGCAGGTACAGGTCGCCGAGGTTCTCGTACGCGAGCGAGTAGTTCGGGTTCGATTGCGTCGCCGTGACGAGCGCGGTGCGCGCTTCGTCGTAACGGCCATGCTTCGCGTAAAGCGCCGCAAGGTTGTTATACGGCTCGGGCAGTTCGGGGTACGCCTGCGTGATCGCGACGAACTGCTGGATCGCGTCGTCGTCACGGTTCAGGCGGGCCAGCACGGTGCCGCGCTTGAACTGCGCCTGCACGTCGCGCGGGTTCGACGCGATACGCGCGTCGAGCTGCGCGAGCGCCTGCTTCCACTGCTTGCCGGTGATCGACGCGTCGATTTCGGGCGTGCCGTCGGCGGTAGCCGGGGCTTTCTGCGCATGCGCCGCCGGGGCCGCGAAAAGCGTCAGCGCGACGCCCATGACGGTGGTCGCAACGAGGGTCGCAGCGCTCTGCGCGCGGCCGCGATGAGGTTTCATAGGCGTAAATCGGAATGTTATACTCCGAGCCATTCTAACAAAACGTCTGCACGTTCCGGCGAGCGGCAGACAGTCTTTCTTAGCCTCTCGTGGCCGTCACCGCTGTGCTTGCAGCCTGACCGCCCCATGTGATATCGAGGACGCTCGGCCTGGTGCCGCAGCAGATGGTCCGTCCGTTTCGCATGCTGGGCGAGCTTCGCCAGGGCGGTTTCCTTCGGCTCACGGTTCATCTCTATGGAATCACTGCGCATCTACAACACGCTCGCGCGTGACAAGCAAGTCTTCGTGCCGCGCCAGTCCGGCGATGTGCGGATGTACGTATGCGGAATCACCGTATACGACTATTGTCACGTGGGCCACGCGCGCATGCTGGTCGTGTTCGACCTCGTCCAGCGCTGGTTGCGTGCGATCGGTTACCGGGTCACGTATGTGCGCAACATCACCGACATCGACGACAAGATCATCCGCCGCGCGGTCGAGAACGGCGAGACGATCAAGTCGCTGACCGACCGGTTCATCGATGCGATGCACGACGATGAAAGTGCGCTCGGCATCCAGCGGCCCGACATCGAGCCGCGCGCGACGCAGTTCATCCCGCAGATGCTCGGCATGATCGAGACGCTCGAGACGAACGGTTACGCGTACCAGGCGACCGACGGCGACGTCAATTACTCGGTGCGCAAGTTCGCGAACTACGGGAAGCTGTCGGGCAAGTCGCTCGACGATCTGCGCGCGGGCGAGCGCGTCGCCGCGAACGACGCGAAGGAAGATCCGCTCGATTTCGTGCTGTGGAAGCGCGCGAAGCCGGAAGATCCGGAAGGCGCGTCGTGGGCGTCGAAGTACGGGATGGGGCGCCCGGGCTGGCACATCGAGTGCTCGGCGATGGGCTGCTCGCTGCTCGGCGAGCATTTCGACATCCATGGCGGCGGGCAGGATCTGCAATTCCCGCACCACGAGAACGAGATCGCGCAGAGCGAAGGCGCGACCGGCCAGACGTTCGTCAATTACTGGATGCACAACGGCTTCGTGCAGGTCGACAACGAGAAGATGTCGAAATCGCTCGGCAATTTCTTCACGATCCGCGAAGTGCTCGAGCGTTACGACGCGGAAGTCATGCGCTTCTTTATCGTGCGCACGCACTACCGTTCGCCGCTCAATTACAGCGACGTGCATCTCGACGATGCGCGCGCGTCGCTCACGCGTCTCTATACCGCGCTGAAGGATGTCGAGGCCGACACGCTTGCGCTCGACTGGAACGAGCCGCACGCGCAGCGTTTCGCGGCCGCGATGAACGACGACTTCAACACGCCGGTCGCGGTGGCGACGCTGTTCGAGCTGGCGGGCGAGGTGAACCGCACGCGCGACGCATCGCTCGCGCGGCAACTGAAACAACTGGCGGGCCTGCTCGGCCTGCTGGGCCGCGAACCGCGCGCGTTCCTGCAGCAGGCGTCCGGCGCCGCGCAGGCGGGCGGGCTCGCCGCCGACGAGATCGAAGCGAAGATCGCCGCGCGCGTCGCGGCGAAGCAAGCGAAGGACTATGCCGAAGCGGACCGGATCCGGGCGGAACTGCTCGAGACTGGTATCGCACTTGAAGACAAACCGGGCGGATCGACCGAATGGCGTCGCGTATGAGCGCGGTGCGTTCCACTGACCGATCCGTCAGGTAGGAGGCAAGATGGCAACGGCCAGAAAAGCGCCGGTCAGGCGCGCGACCCCGGTCGCCGCACGTCCGGCAGCCAAGCGCGTGCCGCCGGCGAAGACGGACGCGACGCGCGCCGTGCCGAACGGCGCGCTCAACGGTCATGCGCAGCCGGCGGCCGCGCTGCCGGCCGCCGATGCGGCCCGCAAGGCCCGTGCGTCCGAAGCGGACGGCGAGGAGGTCGTCGTGCGTCCTGCTTACTGGGATAAGGCATGCGCCGACCTCGTCAAGCGCGACCGGATCCTGAAGAAACTGATTCCGAAGTTCGGTCCCGCGCATCTCGTGAAGCGCGGCGACCCGTTCGTCACGCTCGCGCGCTCGGTCGTCGGCCAGCAGATTTCGGTGCCGTCCGCGCAATCGCTGTGGGCGCGCATCGGGGATGCCTGTCCGAAACTCGCACCGCAGCCGGTGATCCGGCTCGGCGCGGACAAGCTGATCGCGTGCGGGCTGTCGAAGCGCAAGACGGAATACATCCTCGATCTCGCGCAGCATTTCGTGTCGGGCGCGCTGCACGTCGACAAATGGACGTCGATGGACGACGAGGACGTGATCGCGGAACTCACGCAGATCCGCGGCATCAGCCGCTGGACGGCCGAGATGTTCCTGATCTTCAACCTGTCGCGGCCGGACGTCCTGCCGCTCGACGACCCGGGCCTGATCCGCGCGATCAGCGTCAATTACTTCAGCGGGGAACCCGTCACGCGCAGCGAGGCGCGCGAGGTCGCGGCCAACTGGGAACCGTGGCGCACCGTCGCGACCTGGTACATGTGGCGCAGCCTCGATGCACCCGACGCCGACGCCTGAGTGGCGGCTATCGGGTTTTAAACATCAATAGTTGAGAACCGGTTTTGAGCGTCGCCCGCGCGGGTAGAATACGCGCTGCCGCAAGACCCAAGGATTCGAACACATGAAGACCACGTTTCTGGATTTCGAACAGCCGATCGCCGAACTCGAGGCCAAGATCGAAGAGCTGCGATTCGTGCAGGACGACTCGGCTGTCGACATTTCGGAAGAAATCGAGCGGCTGTCGAAGAAAAGCCAGCAACTGACGAAAGACCTCTACGCGAACCTGTCGCCGTGGCAGGTCTCGCAGATCGCGCGGCATCCGCAGCGTCCGTACACGCTCGATTACGTTGCGGAACTGTTTACCGATTTTCACGAGCTGCACGGCGACCGTGCATTCGCGGACGATCTGTCGATCGTCGGCGGTCTCGCGCGCTTCGGCGGCCATCCGTGCATGGTGATCGGTCACCAGAAGGGCCGTGATACCAAGGAGCGCGCTGCGCGCAACTTCGGGATGCCGCGCCCGGAAGGCTATCGCAAGGCCGAGCGCCTGATGCGTCTCGCCGAGAAATTCGGGCTGCCGATCTTCACGTTCGTCGACACGCCGGGCGCATATCCGGGCATCGGCGCGGAAGAGCGCGGCCAGTCGGAGGCAATCGGCCGTAACCTGTACGTGATGGCCGAGCTGAAGACGCCGATCATCACGACGGTGATCGGCGAGGGCGGTTCGGGCGGCGCGCTCGCGATCGCGGTGGCCGACACCGTGATGATGCTGCAATTCTCGACCTACTCGGTGATCTCGCCGGAAGGCTGCGCGTCGATCCTGTGGAAGAGCGCCGCGAAGGCGCCCGAAGCAGCGGAAGCGCTGGGCCTGACCGCGCACCGCCTGAAGGCGCTCGGCCTGATCGACAAGATCATCAACGAGCCGCTCGGCGGCGCGCATCGCGATCCGAAGGGCATGGCTGCGTTGCTGCGCCGCGCGCTTGCCGATTCGCTGCGCCAGTTCCAGGGCATGAGCATCGATGCGCTGCGCGAGCGCCGCTTCGAGCGCCTGATGGCCTACGGCAAGTTCAAGGAAACCACGCCGGGCGCATGACCGGCTGCGACCTCAATTCGCGCGCCGCTGCGCGCGCGTTCCTCTCGTGATTCCGCCCACCGAATTCTCCGCCGATCGCGTCGTCCTCGACGCGGTCGGCGTTGCGCTTTCCGGCATGCCGCCCGATGCACGCATCGCGATCGCGTACAGCGGCGGTCTCGATTCGACGGTGCTGCTCGACGCGGCCGTGCGTGTCGCGGGCGCGTCGCGCTGCGTCGCGCTGCACGTGCATCACGGGCTGAGCGCGAACGCCGACGCGTGGGTCGCGCATGCCGAAGCGGAAGCGGCACGGCTCGGCGTCGAGTTCGAATCGATGCGCGTCGACGTGCCGCGCGACAGCGGCCTCGGTGTCGAGGCGACGGCGCGCGAGCGGCGCTACGCGGCGCTCGACGAGATGTGCGAACGCCACGGTGCGGCCGCGCTGTGGCTCGCGCAGCATGCGGACGACCAGGCCGAGACCGTGTTGCTGCAGTTGTTGCGCGGCGCGGGGATCGCGGGGCTTGCTGCGATGGCGCCGCGTTACCGCCCTGACGGTGTGAGCGTCGAGCGCGTGCGCCCGCTGCTGCGACTGTTGCGTGCGCAACTCGAGCGCTATGCGACGCAGCACGACCTGGCATGGATCGACGACGAATCGAACGGCGACACGCGCTACGCGCGTAATGCGCTACGCATCGACGTGCTGCCGGCGCTGGCCGTGCATTTTCCGGGCTTTCGCGACGCGCTGGGCCGCGCGGCCCAGCATGCGGCCGCCGCACAGCGGCTGCTCGACGACCTGGCTGAACTCGACTTCGCCGTTGCCTCGCGCGATGACGGACGCGCGCTGTCGCGCGACGCGCTGGTCGCATTCGACGACACGCGCGGCGCGAACCTGTTGCGCTTCTGGATGCGCCGGCTCGGTTTGCCGGGCGCGTCGGCCGCCCGGCTTGCGAACATGATGCGGCAGCTGCGCGCCGCACACGATGCGCATGCGCTGCGCGTCGATCACGCGGGGCAATGCCTGCGGCTCTATCGCGATGCCGTCTACTGGGAAGCGGGCGACAGCAGCGAACCGGCCGATGACGGCACCGGGACACTACTACACCCCGAATCGGTGCTCGCGTGGGACGGGCAGGAAGTCTGGCACCTGCCGGGTTGGCGCGGCACGTTCGTGTTCGCGCCGGCCGACGCGGGAAGTGCCGACGCGGTGCCGGAGGCGCTGCTGCGCGGCGCACGGCTGGCAGCGCGTGCCCGCGCGGGCGGAGAACGGATGCGCACGTCGCCGGGCGGCCCGGGCCGCACGCTGAAGAACCTGTTCCAGGAGCGCGGCGTGCCCGCCTGGCAGCGCGACGTGCCGCTGCTGTTCGCCGGCGACTTGCTGATCTACGTGCCGCGCCTTGGCGTGAACCGCGATGTCGGCTTGTCCGGTGACGGCGCGTGGCGCCGGATCGAGTGGCGTCCCGACCTGCTGATCGCATGACGGAAGCAGGCCTCTGGCGGCGCGATGGCGCGCGCATTTTCACCATTTGGTAAACAGCGCCGGAACGGCCCCGGGCACGGCGAGCGGCTTGTCAAGCGGGCCTCTATCGGGTACGCTCGGTCGTTTGCTCGGCTCGATTTTTGAGCGATTTGTGCAGGTTTTCCGCGTGACGTACCCGGTTTGCGCGGCCTGATCGGCCTTCCGGGCAAAATCCGTCACGCTTGCGTGTTGCGTCCCAGCCGTCCCTCTCGTCGTCCGTCCACAGCCACAAGCCGCGTGACCGAACGGCTACGCGGCCTGCCCAGCGCGCCCGTGCGGTTTCTCCTCCAGTTCAGAACGACAATGGCACTCATCGTACACAAATACGGCGGCACTTCGATGGGCTCGGTCGAGCGCATCAAGAACGTCGCGAAACGCGTCGCAAAATGGCATCAGGCCGGGCACCAGATGGTGGTCGTGCCTTCGGCGATGTCCGGCGAAACCAACCGTCTGCTCGGTCTTGCGAAAGAGATTTCGAGCCAGCCGAGCCCGCGCGAGCTCGACATGATCGCGTCGACCGGCGAGCAGGTCAGCGTCGGCCTGCTGTCGATCGCGCTGCAGGAAATCGGCGTCGAGGCCGTGAGCTACGCGGGCTGGCAAGTGCCGATCAAGACCGACAGCGCGTTCACGAAAGCGCGCATTCACTCGATCGACGACGAGCGCGTGAAGGACGATCTGAATGCAGGCAAGGTGGTGATCATCACGGGCTTCCAGGGCGTCGATCCGGACGGCCACATCACGACGCTGGGCCGTGGCGGCTCGGATACGTCGGCGGTGGCGGTTGCGGCTGCGCTGGGTGCCGAAGAGTGCCTGATTTATACGGACGTCGACGGCGTCTACACGACCGATCCGCGCGTGGTCGAAGAGGCGCGACGCCTCGATCGCGTGACGTTCGAGGAAATGCTGGAAATGGCCAGCCTCGGCTCGAAGGTCCTGCAGATCCGCTCGGTCGAATTCGCCGGCAAATACCAGGTGAAGACGCGTGTGCTGTCGAGCCTGACCGATCCGCTGATTGCGCTCGACGAAGAAATGCGCTCGGGCACCCTGATTACTTTTGAAGAAGACGAGACCATGGAAAAGGCAGTCATTTCCGGCATCGCGTTCCAGCGCGACGAAGCACGCATTGCTGTGATGGGCGTGCCCGACAAGCCGGGCATCGCGTATCAGATCCTCGGCCCGGTCGCGGATGCGAACGTCGACGTCGACATGATCATCCAGAACCAGAGCGTCCAGGGCAAAACCGACTTCACGTTCACGGTCGGCCGCGGCGACTACCAGAAGGCGATGGACATCCTCACCAACCAGGTGAAGGGCCACGTGAACGCCGAGCAGGTGCAGGGCGACCCGAAGGTGTCCAAGGTGTCGGTCGTCGGCGTCGGCATGCGTTCGCACGTGGGCGTCGCGAGCAAGATGTTCCGCACGCTGTCGGAAGAGGGCATCAACATCCAGATGATCTCGACGTCCGAAATCAAGATTTCGGTGCTGATCGACGAGAAATACATGGAACTGGCTGTCCGCGCACTGCACAAGGCATTCGAACTCGACCAGGCATCGTGAATTTTTCGTGATGCATTGAAGAAAATGCATCACGGAAATTGACGTGCGGTTCGAAACCCTATATTATTTCGTTCTCGTCGCACTGCCTCCCTGGTGCGAGCGAAAGTTTGGGAGACGTGGCCGAGAGGTCGAAGGCACTCCCCTGCTAAGGGAGCATCTGGGCCAAAACCTGGATCGAGGGTTCGAATCCCTCCGTCTCCGCCAAAAGCGGTGACAAAGCCCCGCAAGTTCTCGGACTTGCGGGGCTTTTTCTTTTGTGGCTCGGGTTCAACCTATACCTATACCCACACCTACTAGTGCGCGCTAACAGCGCCACTGCCGCCGATCACGAACGATCGGGCGTCGTTGCCGGGCCAATCCTGTTGATCGCGACGCTTCCACCACCCGGCCTCTACGTTGCGAACGGGCAGTGCTTTGAGGACGCTTTCAAAGTGACTCTTGCGTCTTGCGAGGCTATCCGGAACGAACACGTGAACAACCTCTGGATCGCTATCGTACGAGACGAAGGCGAATGCAACGCCATCAATTTCCACCAAGAGGGCGCGAGCGTCCCCTTCCCGGCGGATCTTGCCGTGAAGGCTGTGCGCCAGTGTGGGCAGTTTGGTCCGCAACGCCACCGCGGGCTGCAGTTCCGCAGGCGATTCTAAGTGCTCCGGACTCAAGGGGCGGATATTCATGGGAACACTCCCGTGACGCTAATTGGTACGGCTACGACATCATCGCCGGTGGGAAGAGTGAACGTCCGTGTGCCGGGTGTGCCGTCTGGCCACATAACAGCAGTCGAACCATGCCACGGGGCCACGCGCGGCGGGGCTACATTCGATACAAATTCCACTGCACTGACAGTCTGGTTGACTTTGCTGGGGACGTGCGGCCCTGCAAAAGCCCTGGCGGACAGGCCACCAATACCAAAGGGGCCTGCTGTCTTACCCCACAATTCGCTAGATAGGACAATACTAGCTGCTGCCTGAGGCTTCGTGTAATGGTGGTACATTTTTCTTATCTTACAAAAAGTAAATTGCAGCAACCGTTTAGAGCAGCATACACGGGAGCCGGGCAACTCAAAAATGCGCCTGATTAATGTTGCGCCTAAGAGCTCTCGTCCGGCAACGTAGGGCTAGTCCCGTGTTTGACCGAGCTACTTGCGGGGCGTACCAGCCCAGCTCGGGTTTTAGCGAGTGCGGCAACAAGGTCGATGCCGCCTTCGGCAAGCGCTCGGGCGCGTTTCGCCTCACAAGAGGCCGTCCATTCCGCAG
This sequence comes from Burkholderia puraquae, assembly GCF_002099195.1. Taxonomy (GTDB): domain Bacteria; phylum Pseudomonadota; class Gammaproteobacteria; order Burkholderiales; family Burkholderiaceae; genus Burkholderia; species Burkholderia puraquae. Next base: position 122,657 of record NZ_NBYX01000005.1, read on the forward strand.
CAAGCCGTTCAACGTCGGAACTGGTTTCGGTTCCGATCTCCACCTGGTCGAATTTATCGTCTGAACCAGACCGGAACGCGAGGATACGGCGCGCGTCTTGCAGCGATATGGGGCCGCGGTGCCAAGCCTCGACGTATGGAATCCAACGTGGGTAGTGTGCGCCGCCGCGCGGCGGATGGTATAGCGGTGGCATCCAGCACTTTCCTGACTGCAGAATCAACGCAGCCTCGTTTAACCGATCTCGTGCGATCTCGAATACGATCGTCAGGGGATGGCACTGCGAGAAGAATTGATGCCAATGCTGCGCTGCCCAATAAACGTCATCTAGCGCGGGTGAGTGGAAGTCGAACAGACACACACCACCGAAGCGATAGCCCGCATGGCCGACGTCCTCCGAAGTTGTGTATTGCGAGGGGATCGTGCCGTCATTAGGGCGGATTGCTCCGTCAGCTAGGATCGATTTAAGCCCAGCTATGTCGGTTCGGTGCCATAGCGTATCGGGTTGCCGCAGTACTGGCATAAGGTGCGCGACGCGCTCGCGCCCTTCGGCCACCGAGTTCCTATATTGCGCGTCGCTCATCATTGCCCCACGGCAGCAGACGCAGCGCCGGGCGCAGATGCCGACACGGCTGGCTGCGACGTAGTTGTCGCGTATCCGCATTGCTTTGACGATCGCAGGCTGTCGAGCGCCTGGCGCCGATCGCTGGCGCTTTTCATCGCGGCGTCCTTCTCCATCACGTTTCCAATCCCGAAATCCCCAAGGAAGGACAGGACCGAGCGCCCGTCGAACTCGCTCTCCTTGTCGACATGTGACACGAATCCGTCGACGCGAGCGATTTCCAAATCGATCTCCCGACAACTCATGGTGTTGCGTTCGTAGTCCGTCAGACTCCCCATCCGCCCATAGTTCTTCGTCGCGCACCCTGCCAATACAAGCAAGGCCGCCACCGCGGCCAACCCCGTTGTTCTCATTCTTGATCCCCGAAAGTCGTTGTTCTTTGCCGTGTGAGTCAGTGAACTCAAGCCTGTGGGACGTTCGCGTGACGGAAGCGTACGGTCAACGCACGTTGTCCCGAACGCCAGTCGTATTCGACTGCAGATGCTCACGCTCAAACGCCTCGAGCTCAGGAAGCGGATACAAGACCTTGCGGCCCATCTTTATAAATTTGGGCCCGTAGCCTTGCACACGCCAGTTCGAGAGGGTGTTCTTCGAAACCCGGAGTCGCTCGGCGGCTTCCTCGGGCAGCAAATTAATCGGTCGTTCCATTTCCCATCCCCTCAAGTGAAAAGCCGCGCGGGCTCTCAAGCCAGCGCGGCACGGTTACGCACGCGACGCCTACACCCAGGCGCGCGGACGGTCTGGTAACGCTTTGCCGACCTTGATGCGCGATCGATCGGGCTCAACCTTGGCAGCCTTGACGTGAACTCCCGTGTGGTCCTCGAAGGCGTCGCCGGCGGCCTGGAACATCAACCCGAAAAACTCGTGTTCCCGTGGGACGTCGTACCGGAACCAGTCGCCGGTGTGAATCCGCTCCATCTCGATCCGCGTCCACAAGCCGCCCACCAACACCTCAATCGAATAGAACTCGTCAGACGAATTGCCGGCTTCTTCCCATTGCTCGCGCTTCATGATCAACCCCCGATTGGCCTATCCGGTCTGTCTAGTGACCGTGGTGTAACTGTAGGTGTGTCGAGGTTTTTTGGCAAGAAAATTCTAACATACAAGTATTTTGTAGAATTTGTTGCTACGTTCGCAACGTGTTACGAATTTAGCAACAGGGGGCTAGTTCTACGCCCCTCACACGTGTGCCTGCGTCAGCGGGGACGGCGCGCGCGAAAAATACACTGCGCTTGCATCGTGCTCGTGCTGAAGCTGGCTTCGCCAATGCAATAGACCGTCGTGGCAGCCGACAAACTGATCCTAGTTACGGGAGAGGTAAGGTATTGCCCTTGGCCGGCCGGAAAATTCGACCCGTACAGTGCATATGAACCGAACCCACCGAGAGTTGCAGATGTGGTACTGATGCCGGCGATGTATTGAGTCGCGGTGGTGGTTCCCGCCGGGACGAAGTTGATGATCGCCTGCACATCCCAATCGCCGGCGGCCAATGATTGACTCACCAGATTCGTGTAGCTCGCGTTCGTTAATGTAGTGAGCGTGCCCGATGGGTTCTGAAACTCGCCGACGCTGCCGGCCTGTGCGTTGTCGTTGGTGGCGGTTCCCTTGATTCCGATCGAACTGGTCGGGCTGATAAGCCCCGTCGCGCTAATGGTCGTCGCCGCCACGGGCTCGGGCGTAGATGATCCGTATCCGGCAGTGGGCGGCGACGCGAACGTATTGGCGACAAACGCAGTCGTCGCAAGCTGGGTCGTGTTCGTCCCTGTCGCAGTAGTCGGCGCGGTCGGCGTGCCGGTGAAAGTCGGCGACGCCAGCAATGCGTAGGATGCCGCGGCGGTGCCGCCCAGCGTCGCCGCATTGATGGACGCGTTGCAGCCGATCCCGGTCCCGCTTGTGTAGTTCAGCGCACTCGACGTCGTGCTGCAGCCCGGCATGCTGTAGGCCGTTACGTTTGCGGTCGAGCCGGTCGCATTTGCGAGCACCGTATTGGCCGGCTGTTGCGCGATCTGGCTGAGAGCGATGGCGTTGGTAGCGATCGAAACAGTAACGCTGCCGGTGGCGCCGCTCGCCGTGACGCCGGCCCCGGCAACGATGGAGTCCACGATCGACTGCCACGACGGCGCGCTGGACGCGCCTGTGGACACGATCGCTTGCCCGGCGGTCGACCCCGTGGGGTTGAGCATGGGCGGCGGCACCGTGGTCGCGCCAAACGAAATGGCGGAAAACAGCAGCGCTGTGAATGCTACGAGGCGCTTCATTGTCCTCTCCCTGTCAATTAGGGCACACAACAGAACGGAATCCGGCACCGCCGCTATTGGCCGCGCCTACCTGAAGCTGCCGCAACCCAACGCCCGGCATGTACACGCTCACGCTTTGGCTGCCGGGTGTAGTAAGGACGCTGAAGGCCTGCGCCGTAAGGGCGTTGTCGACTATCGCCACGGCTTGGTTCCCGAACTGAAGAACGGGGCCGCCGGTGCTGGTAACGCTCTGGACCGTTCCCGCCGATCCGATAGTCCCGCTAGCGCCCCCACCGAAAGCAAGCGCCGAGTTAGGGGGAAGATCGATGGCCGGCCCGGAGAAATTGCCCGCGCGAAAATCAATGCCTCGAGCCAAGGGCACGCTACCCGTAGACCCCGCGAGACGAATCAAATCGACAGCGGTGGGCGCCATGCCGGTCGGGTTGCTGTCGTCCCCGAACTGGATGCCGTTCTGCCACCCGGCGCCGCCTACTTGCTTGACGATGTATAGCCCCGCGCTGATCACGGACGCGTCCGCGGTGCTCGTGGAAACGTCGACGATCTGAATGCCTGTCTTGCGCACCACCGATCGTTGCGCGTCGGTATTTGCTTCGAAGCCGACCATTTCGGCCGTGGCGGCTGCGGCAGCGAGAACTTGCGCATAAGCATTCATCCCCGATACGTTTCCGGATCCGCTCTGCAGAAACCCGAACCCGCACGAACCGACTAGGAATTCGCCGGTGTTGGCCCCGCTGCTGGTGATCTGCGCGGTGAACGCTTGCCGGTGCCCGTTACCATTCGTACGCGTGTGGTTGACCACAACGCCGTCCACAAACACCCCAGCGCCCGGCGACAAGCTTTCGGTGAAATCGGTCTGGAACACCGGGATCGTGCCGGCACCGGAATGCACCATGTGATACGTGGCGGTCGTGTCGCTCCACGGGAGCAACCTTCCGTCGACGATCTGTGAATCCCCCACGGACTTTGTGGCAGGCGCGAATATGGAAAGCGTCGTGCCGCCAATGCACCACACGCGGCCGGCAGGAATCGCCGCATTGAATTGCAGCTGCGTGCCATTGCTGATCAGGCTATACGTGGCCGGGTCTTGCGCCACGCCATCCATCACCACCGTGCCGAGATTCCCCTTGGAGCCGTACCCCCGGGACAGCGTAACCGTCGTGGAAGAATTGATTGTGTAATCGACGCCAGCGGTCCATGACTCGTTGCGAAGATCGCCCGCGCCCACGGACGCGGGCAGCGGAATATACGTGAGGTTGCCGTTCGAATCGAAGCCCAGCATCAGCCCCGCGCGCTGGGCCGCCGGCAGCAGTGTGGGCGGCAGCGGTTCGTATGTCGGGAACGTGATGGCGTGCCCGGCGATCTCGTTCAGCTGCTGCAACTCCATCGTCAGCTGATCAAGCGCCTGCTCGTGCGTTGCTGCGGGAAACGGATCATTCGGGACGTAGTGCACCAGCTGCGTGAATGGCACGTTACGCAGGATGGTGAGCGTCTGCGTGGCGGTCGGCGCGACCGTCGTGCTGATTGATCCGCCGCCGACCACGCCCGCTCCGGTCGCCGTGTAATCGGAGTTGAGCACGAGCATCGCCGTGGTCGGCGGCGTCGTGCTGGTGTCGGTGCGCAGCACCTTGATGTGCGTGTTATCCAGGAAGTAGAACGGCACTGGGAATAGCGTAGTAGCGCCGTTGCCGCGGTAGTCTGCCCGCGCGATTGAAGACTGGACTGTCATATCGTGTCCTATACGTGCTGCGGGCCTTATCCATTGGGGGCTCCAGGTTGAGAGAAAACTATCGTTGCGATGAGTTCGGTTGGAGTGCTTTTCCAACCGTAGTTGCCGTCCCTACAGTTGCTGCGCTTTGTGCAAGCGATCGTACGGCAGGCGCTGATTGCGCTAACGCACTTCCAACGGCTCCAGTAGCAGCGCCGGCGGCAGCACCTGTTATGTAGGACTTCAGAGTTTCGCCAAGAATGGGTTCAAACCGATCCCAAAAATCAGAAGGTGACTTAAAGTCGCCTTTCACATAAGCATCCATTAAGGTCATGCGCAATGCTGTAGGCAGGGCGAATGCTCCAGCCATAGCTGTAACCGCCGCACCAGGGCCGGTTTCCGAACCACCCAGGGCACCGCCCGCGGCACCTACCATAGCAGCCGGCGCGTCGCCGGCGAACTGCGCGACGTTGGCTGCAAAGCGCTTATACCAAGGCTGGCCGGGTTGCATCGAAACATCCGGCGCCTTGCCGCGGGATATAAGCCCCGTGACAGAGCTTTGCCAGCCCGCGTCAATAGCTTGGCCCACACTCATTTCATTGTTCCGCGTCGACGTCGCTGGCCAGGTGTCTCGCGGGACTCTCACTCCGAAATGAGCCGCGACCTCGTCCGTCGAAAATCCTGCAGAATGCAGTTGCCTCATTTGCTTCGTTTGCCAGTCTTCAATTTCGTCAGAGTTGAATCCTGCGGCTCGAAACTGCTTGATCTGAGCGAGGCCTGACGGAATTTCCTGATCAGGCATGTTGTCTTGGTCACTCATCGCACCCCCCAATTAGCCTATGCCGGCCAACGATGCGTTCACGGACACCCCGACGCCGCTGGTGATGGCCGCACGCACGATGCACGCCGGCAGTACAACCGGCGAAACCGTGAACGGCAGGGTGGTTGTCTTGACAGGCGCATTTCCTGCCAGCGCCCCGACGTCGCACCAAGTCCCGTCCGGATGCTGAATCTGAAGGCTGATCGTTGCGCCGCCGGCGATACCATCTGCCAGAAAAGTGTAGTAGCCGCCGCGGATTGCGACGCCGTTACCGGTGGCCGACAGTCCGTCGCCAAGGTCATAGACTTGTGAATCAGCTCGCACGATGGGACTCCTTAGTCGAAGATGTCGTAATCGGTGGAACGTGCGACGTGCTCGCGATTCTCACGTTCATTCCGGTACGTTTCGCGCGACGGCTCGCCCCAGCGAACACCGACTTTCATCGGGTTGCGCTCGGGTTGACGATCATCACCAAGCAGGGAGTAGTCGACGTCCGCGGCCTGTCGTGTGCGCGGACCCTGCCGGCGTTCTTTGCCGACCGCCAGCTCCGCGCCACCCAGTCCAAGTACGCCGTATTGCAGCGCGTCCTGAATGTGGCTGTACATGTTCTTCGTCGGCGTATCGTGGAATTGTGTGCCGTTGCCCGACTGCACCGGCTGGAAGCAATACTTCCCATTGAACCCGCCGCGCAACGTCTTGCACTTGGGTGACAACTGGAAGCCTGGATATCCGTCCACCGCCTTTTCCAGGAAGAACGTCACGGCCTCCGTGCGCAGCGTGATCTCATTCGTTCGCGCAGGGCGCCACCGCCAAGGTGTGTTGGCGTTCAGGACGTCGAACGCGGTGCGCTCCGTGTCCGTGCTGCGCGCGCTGCCCGCGGGGTCGCCGTATGCGCCAATCACGGTCAGGTGCGAGTAGTGCTGCTTCCAGTATGTGTCGAGCGTCTTGGCGAACCGGCTGATACCCGCGTCGGTCGCCACCAATTCATCGAAGACGACCACGCGGCCGTCTGGCTGCTGCTGAAGGAAGGCCACCGCCGGTGTCAATCCAAAGTCGATCCCGAGCACTACGCCAAGATTCGGCGCCGGCATGATGTCGTTCTGTGGAACGTGGAAGGTGTCCCGGAACGCCGGGTACACCACCTTACCGATCCGCTGCGCAACAAACTGCGCATGCACGAAGCGGCGGCACCAATCCTCGTCGTTGGAGTCGAGCAGGCGCTGGTAATAGCCGCGCGGGAGGTTAACCACGTTCTCCGCGTCGGGCTCCATACCACCGGGCTGGATGAAGAACTCCCACGACTTCGGGCAGCTCATCAGCTTTTCGTGTACCCAGTGGTCGGGGTCGGTCATGTTCGACGTGAGCAGCAAACCCGACCAGTAACACCCGCCGTCGCGCACGCTCGGATAGCGGCCGACACGCCCGAGCGCTGCCTGGATGATCTCGAACGGAACCTCGGATACCTCGTCGAACCACACGCCCGTGAACTCAAACGAGCGCAGCTTCTCCGCATCTTCCGGCCGGTCGAGCGGGAAGAACAGCACCTCGATTTCCAGATCCACCGTGCTGATGTTGTGGACGATCGGTGAGCCCATAGTCACGCGGCCGAAGTCGTGCGGCTGCCATGATTGCCATGTCTTGATTGTCGCGCCCACCAGATCCCGATACGTCGGGCGGATCACCGCCCACCGTGAGCGGCGCTTTCCATCCGGCCCGATCGGTTGCAGGGATGACAACATCAGGATCGTCATTACCGCGGTGGAAGACTTAGCCGAGCCGACGGGGCCCATCAGCACACGCACGTCGGCCATGCTTTCCATGAAAGCGCGGGCTTTCGGGCCAGGGGGCTCAAACGAGACGACGCGGTTATTCATTGTGTGCAATCTCCGCGCGGGGCGCCTGCGGTGTAACTCCGTTGATGACGAACGTCACAGTTCCGGCGCCGGCATTCGGATCCTTGTCCTTCATAAGGCCCGCCAGTCTCATGCGCAGCTCAGTCACTCTAGCGAGTGCCGTTGCGTTCTTCGTCTGCACCGCAAACGCGGCCGCCGTTGCGAGTTCCTTCATCGCTGCATCGAAGTCGTAACCGGCCTTCTCGCGCAGTTCGGCGCGGCGTCGCTCGAGTTCTGCCACGATCAGCGGATTGCGCGCCAGGTCACTGGCCCGGCTTTCACTGAATCCGGCTTCGCGCGCCGCCACTGGGCCAGACTTGCCCGCGATCCGGCCGTCGATGTATTTCAGATGACGGTCGTTAAGCCTCACAATACGCGGCACGCTTAGCCTCCCACGCGTTCGCTGACACGATCTGCCATCGGGGTCCATACGCTCTTGTGGTGTAGGCCGCAATACGACGACCCCGGAACCGACGGCGCACCGCAAAAAGCCAGCAGGCCAGTACGTTCAAGCCGTCCGCCGTGGAATTGGCAACGTGGGTAGTACCAATTCATGCGCGTCCCCGAGCCTTCGCCAAGTTGAAGATCGTCGTGATGAGCCACGGGTTGGAACCGAGCCCGCTTACCTCGAGCATGTCATGGAGGTTCGGATTGGCCTTCGCCATGCGTTGCACTTCCTGCTGCGCCACCTTCAGATTCGTGTCGTAGTCGTTCGCCCACTGGCGCTGAAGCAGGAGCTCCGCCTGCTGTGTCGCTACGTTGCGTTGTTCGGCGGTGGGAGGGTTCGCAGCAGCGGCATTCCACAAGCGGCCGATCTCGTTGCCGATACTGGCCGGCACGCCTTCGCTGACGAACAACTGGCGGACCGCCATGTCCTGCGCCTGGTCAACCTGAACGTTGGACTCGACGGCGCCGAAGTTGTACGCCGCAGCGTTGCCGGGACCGGTGAACACTGCAGCGTCGATCGGGTCGACGCTCGGTGGCGGGGCGGCGGACTTGGGCGCGGTGACGGGCGGATCGAAACTCTGATCAGGGCCGGCCGCCGCATCCGCGGCCAGCATCGCATCCGCTTGCTCACGCGTCCACACGCCGCGGTCAACAAGCGCCGATGCCATCGTCTGCTCGGCGCTTTCCGTGCCAGTCGTTTGGATGTCGTCCATCACGCGGCTCCCAGAGTCGTCTGCAGCCACGCACCGATGCGTTTTGCCTTCACATCCAGCCCCTCAACAAGGCGCGGTTCCGGAACCAGCGTTGCCCACGAACAGCCAAGGCGCGCGAGCTCGGTTCGCACGTCGCCTGCGAGCTGCGCCTCACCCAAGTGCGCCGCCTCCAGGTCGATGCGCGCGGTACCGTCGAGTGCTACGTGTAGGTCGGTGTTCGCCTTCATGAGTTCCCGGTACGCGTCCGCAAGCACAGCCGCCGCAGCAGCAACCGTGACCATCTTGTCGGCCCGAATCGCAGCAAGGCGCGCTGCGTCCTTCCTGCGGCTTTTCAGCGCTGCGGCCTGGGCAGTGGCCACCGCTTCGCCGTGACGCTGCTGCGCGACAGCAAGCGCGCCGCGTAATGCGTCCGCACGTTCTCGAGCGTCGCCGGCCTCACGCAGCAAGGCAGCGACCCGAGGCGAGCCAACGCCGTCCTCCAGCAGAGCTTCGGCATAGGCGCCTCGCGCTGCCGTGGCGGCCTGCTCGGCAACCTGCTGCTCGTGAGACAGCGCAGCGATTGTCTGCTCGAGCCTTTCCGGGGTTTGCTTTCCGAACATCGGCGGTTTCCTTGGTTGTTACGATTTTCGTAACACATTGAAAATAAACAACTTTCACTGGATTCATTATGCCGATTTGCAGCCCCGTAAACAAGAAAAATTTTGGAGTACTTGACAAAATTTTTTCGCCGTCAGGATGAAATCTAAAATCGCGCGGGGACTTGCCCCCGACGATGCACGCGGCCGGCCGAATTCTGGCCCCGCCCCACCGCCCATCCCCCTGTCGGCTTTCGGGTCCCATCTACGCCCGCTGGCATGCCCCAGCGTCGAAGGTGCGGCGGGCGGCGCGCCCTTGCAACCCGAACGGGCAGAGCGTTTGATTAAGCATCAGAGAGCCGTAGGCTGGACAGGCTTGTGCGTCAACGCTGCGGTCAGGGCAGGGCGCTCGCTGGTCGCACACTGGTCGCGTTCGGCGCATCGATGTGTGGGTACAGGTGCAGGTAACAAAGCCAGCGGCGCGGCGCGCTTTGCCGATCGGCCACCGCTTGTGGAAGGCTGTTCCGTCGTACCGGCCTAGAACGATGCGCAGGCCGCCTCGCGCACGGGGCGTGCTTTGCGGGCGCAATGCCAGCCTCTACCACGTTGGGCGGCAGGATGCCCGGCGAAGCGCCCGGGTGGGTCGTACCAGATTGGCGGGCAAGTTGGGCAACACGACACACACACTCTCTCTAACCCTTGTGTGGTGGTGTGTTTACGTGTTGCCCATGGCTGTCATGGGGGTGGGCAAGTTCACGGGCAACACGAAAACGAAGGGCAACACGTGGTCGTCAACTTGCCCACGGTTCGCCGATCGGGTTGCCCAGGATGGTCAACACGTGGGTATCAATACCAGCAAGGGTTTGCGGTCAACTTGCCCAACTTGCCCATGTGTCGGGCGTATGGGTGCCGCGACCGTGAAAAAGCCGCCCGAAGGCGGCCTATGAAACTACGCATCGGTAATCAGTTGAAGATGTCGCCGGCTGTTTTTGCCCTGGCTAACTCAGCTGTTGAGCCCGGCAAAATCCACATCCATTCACCGTTTTTCGAACCTTCAGCCTTCTTTGTGAGGACGCCCAGCGCTTCACGTGCACGGCGCAGCGTCTTATCGCTGATACCCGCATCTTTCGCGGCTGACTGCACTTCCTTGCCGGGCTTCGGCCCGTCCTGCAGTTGCTCGTGAATGAATCGCGCTGCCCGACTCACGGCAGTGTCTGTGTCGCGTGTTTTCTTTTTCTCGAGTGCTTCATCTGCGCTGCGTTCTTCGGTGCGTTCTTGCCACACTGCCTTCGACGTGGCGATGCCGCTGCCGAGTGTCACGCCTTCGACTGTGAAGAAAAACGACGTGCGATCGTCGCCAACATTGTTCTTGGCAGGGCTCATTGTGCGCAGCGTGTCATCGTCCGAATCACGCGCCACGATGTAGACGGCGCGCGCTTGCGCCGCAAACGCACCGGAGCCGGTCACGCGGCTCAGTGCATTCGATTCGGATGATTTGTTCAAGTGGCTGATGGACAACAGGGCGGCGCGGCGCGACTCGGCCAGCTTCGAGATCATGGACAGCGCGGCCCGTACCTCGGCGTTCTTGTGGCTGTCCGTTTCGCCCATGAAGGCGCTGATCGGATCGACGATGATCAGCCGCAAGTCCGCGAGCTTGTCGGCCAATTCGCCGAGCAGTGGGACATCACTCGTCAGGTCGAAGGCGCGCATCCCATCCTGTCCGTTTTTCAGCTTCGCGGGCACGCCGTCGAGCACGTAGACGCGATTCAGATCGGCGCCGGCGGCTTCCAGGCGCGGCCGAATGGTGTCCGCGACGTCATCCTCCATCGTGAGCATCACTACGTCACCCTGCAGGCATTTCGAGCCGTCAGGCAGCGTGCCCCCCACGCTCACTGCCGCAGCCAGATAGATCGACAGCTGTGACTTGCCGAGCCCGGGCTGCCCGGCGATGATGCTGTGCTTGCCGAGCGCGAATACGCTGGGCCACAGCCATTCAATAGGGCGTGCCTGCACATCCGCCACGCGCGTCACGTAGAGGGGCGGCATGGTCGGTTTCGTCGGCTGTTCGACTTTCTCGAACACGGCTTCGGCCGCCATGCTGCCCGGCTGCTCCTGACCGTACTTGAACGCATGCGCCACCTTGGCCGACAGTTCATCGGTGTCCCACGGTGGATTGCAGCGTTCGTTCCAGTGCTCAAGCATCAGCTCTACCGCCTGCTGCTGTGTCGCGCCGAAGTCCTTCAATTTGGCCGCCACCTTGTAGGTTATGGTGTCGCCGCCTTCGCCCTCGGTTGCCACGGGGGCCGTCGCCAAGTAAGTAATGGCGCGCTGCTGCGCGCGATCGGCGTCGACTCCGGGCAGTGGCGTGCGATCGGCGGGCGCCGCTTCGGCGGCTGTCCCGGCGCTGCGTACGAGCCGATACAGCCACTCCGGCGCGCGCTGAATACGCTTGTGCGGGTCGACGAAGTGATAGGTGTAGTCGTCGACGGTCGAACCCGGCGCCACGATATAGCCATTGTGCCCGCGCACGTCGATGTGGTTGCCGACCTTCGATACCGAGCTGCCAACTGGGCCTGCTGCGTAGAAGATCATGTGCCGGCCGCGGCGCGTCTTGTTTTCGAGCGTTGCGGGCAGGGGCTTATTGGTCGCGACGAGATCAGCGAGCGCGGCTTCACCTTCAGGCCCATCAATATCGAGCACGAAGATGCTCGTGTCGTTGCACACATCGCACCGGATCCCGATATTGAAATTGTCCGTGCTGAACGCCTGGCGGATGAGGTGCGCGTCACGTGTTGCGTCCTTGAATCCGTTACTTCCGTACGGCGGTTTCTTGGACCCGGGTGCGAGCGGAAACACGTTGAACCCACGATGCTGTGCGAGGGAAAGGGCTTGCTCACGCAGGTTCATTTAGCCCCCTTTACGCCGTCGCGAAATTTCCAGGCGTCGATAGCAACCTCGACCGTAGGCGGGAGGGCGCGCATCCAGTTCCGCGGATCCTGACGTCGACGCGAAATGTGCTCGATATCTTCGTCCGACGAGACGCATGCGAGTTCGTCAAAATCCAGCATCGCATCGACGAGAGGGCGCCAGCCGGCAATCCTGATGTCGAAGCGGTATCGGCCGATGAACAGGTGGAGTTCAGTGCAACCGGCGGGAACGTCACAGGTCGAAACGTCGAGTGCGTCGACCTCCGGCGGCAACCCATAGATCATCCACTGGTGGATGCAACGGCGGATGGATTGCACATCGTCGGTACAACGAATAGAATCTGAATCACCGTAGGTTGTTTTTTGTTGGGGCCGATACGCATTCAGGGCGTGTCGGTCCTTTTTCTTTTCGGTCATGTCACGCCTCCGCATGTTGCGCAGCGAGTGCTCGCTGCGAGCGTTTTACGGAGAAAGGCACTTCGCCGGCGGCAGTGGCCGCGCGATGTTCAGCAATGCGCGCCTCGAGCCAAGCGTCGACTTCAGACTCGATCCAGACGGAACGTGTCTCGAAAAGCTTGACGGGACCGGGGAAGCCGCGGCGCTTCACATAGTCATACAAACACGTCTTGCTGACGCCACCAAGCTTTGCGCGCACTTGCGCAGAAGAGAGCATCTTCATGGAATTCCTTCAAGGTTCGATATTCAGAACCTCGGCGGACGCGAACGGCGGCGGAAATAGAAAACGCCCCGATGCGTGGCCGATGGTCGGCTTCGCTATCGGAGCGTCTTGGGGGCGGCAGGTCAGATATGTCTGGCTGCCTCGCGATAATCTCTGGCGTATGAGATTGATGGCGACCGGCCGCCTTATCCTTCAGCTCGGACAGGCAACGCGAGGCATGAACGCATCTTAGAGCGCACGTTTTAGCCAGGGCAAGGGCTTTTTAAAACGAGTTGCGATTTTCGTAACATCACCCAACTGCACGAATCGCGTGCACGTTGTCCGCCGACGCGGGCGCGTGGCTTTCGCAATATGCGGCCCACTCGTCCATCAAGCGCCGCCGCTTTTCGAAGAGGTCGCCGCGGCGATAGGCGGCTTCCACCTTGTTATCGATCGTGTGCGCGAGTGCCATCTCGCGCAGATCGCGCGGCCAGGCAGTCATCTCCGCCGCCCAATCGCTGAACGTCGAGCGGAAGCCGTGCACGACGATCGGCCGATTGTCCTGCTTCGGGTCGACCCAGATCGGCGGCGGCGGATCCTTCAGCTTTTCGCCGTTCATGCGCTTGATGACCGCCAGCAACGTAGCGTCTGACATCTCTTCGTTTGGCTCGGTGCCTGGGAACACATACGGTCCCTGCTTGTGTCGCGCCAGGTCGCGGACGATCTCAACCGCGCGTGCTGGCAGGGGTACTTTGAACTCCGTGCGCTTCGACTTCTTTCCCTTCATGTGGTCGGCGGGAATCGTCCACACCGCGTGCTCGAGATCGAATTCGTCCCAGGTGGCGGCGCGCAGGGAGCCGCTTCGAACGGCAGTGAGAATCAGCAATTCCAGCGCACGAGCAGCGAGCCCGGGACGCTGGCGCAACGCGACCACGAATTCGTTGATACGGGTGTAGGGCAGGGCCGGCTGCGGCTTCTCTTGCTGGACGTCGGCGGGCGCAGGCAGCACCAGCGCGAGGTGGTTCCTCCATCGTGCCGGATTGTCGCCCTTGCGGTAACCGTGGACTGTGGCGTACCCGAGGATTGTTTCCACCCGACTGCGGACCCGAGATGCCGTCTCGTTGAGCTCCCACCATATCGGCTTCAGCACCTTGAGCACGTGGGGTGTGTCGATGCTCGCGACGGGCAGTTGGCCGATCACGGGGCTGACGTGCGTCGCGAGCGTGTTCTGCCACGCAGTTCCGTTCTTCGGGTTGTCGGCAAGGAATTCGGCTGCACACTGGTCGAAAGTTCGGTCAGCTGCCGCGGCCAGTTCGGCCTGCTTTCTGGCCGCGTCTTTGGCCCGCAGCGGATCGACCCCTTGATCAAGCAGCTTGCGGAGCTCATGGGCCTTGCCGCGGGCTGCCTTGAGCGGCACCTTCGAAAGCGGGCCCAGGCCAACGGTTCGCAGCTTGCCTTTGCCGTCTTTCCCTACGACCGCCCGGTCGCGGTACCGAAACACCCAGGTCTTGGACCAGTCACCATCGGCTTGCTCACGAATCTGCAGGTATAGACCGCCACCATCGCCAAGCAGCCCCGGCTTCGTCGGGGTCTTCGATATTTGCCCTACGGTTAGATTCATCTGACACCCTGGAAACGTACACCTGTACCTATACCCTAGACGCGAATCGATCGGAATTCAATGTTGCTCGAATGAACGATGTTGTTGCGTAACATATTGAAATTAAAGGAATGTATTGCCTTGATCTTGCTTGGTAGCACCGCGGTCGGTCGGACTCCGTCTCCGCCAAAAGCGGTGACAAAGCCCCGCAAGTTCTCGGACTTGCGGGGCTTTTTCTTTTTCGCGCGCGCCGAGCGCTCGAGTCGCGATGCGGCTGGATCTTGTCCGCCGGCGGAATCGGGCGCGTGTTGCCCGGCTCGAGCGGCAACGGTACGCGACACGTCGCATATCGTCCGGCAGCGACTCCAGGTGCTGCTTCTGGCAAGCCTGCATTCCGTTCCGGCTCTCTTCCCTCATCGACCCGTCGACGGACTTATCGACAACCACGCGCGTTACGCACGTCTGCACGGTGACCGGTATGCGACGGTCGACGGTATGCGCGTGGATGGCGAGCGCCAGCAACTCCCTGCACAAGTGCCGCGTGATCATCACGCAGCGCGTCGCGATGGAGCAGGGCGCTTGCTGCTCACGCTTGATCCCGTTCTCCGCCGTCGTGTTCGACCCGCCGCGATGCGGGATTGTCGTGCATGGCTACGATGCGATCGTCGCGATGCCCGCATCGGAGTCGGCGCTGCCCGCTGCAAGCGGGATGATCGACGCGCGCCATATCGTCGATGCAATGACGTTCGCGTCGTCACCGGTCCAATCCGTGCGTGACGGCCGCATCGTCCATTTTCCCGAGCGACACGGCCATGATCGCGCGATGACGATGCGCATAGGGGGCGCGCCGGAGTTATCCGCGGCGCGATCGGGAGCATGAAGCGCGCGAATGGGGCGACCATTCGCTCGACCTGCGTCGAGCGAGGCGGGATGAAATAAAAATGAAAGATATATTGTAAGGTTCAAGGGCCGCGCACTTGCCTTCCCACCGGGCGTCAATCAGCTTGCTCCGACCCTTCGAAATGGTTCGCCGACGCCAAAAATGCGGCACTGCGTCGATTTTTGCGATCTGCGTTGTCGGTCAATACGAAATATTACTCATAAAAATCAGCGATATAGAGCGGCGGCAAAAATCGATGTTCTGCTGCGATGCAGAAAATAATCAATCGCCTTATGCTGGTTAACCCGATCGCGTTTGAGTGGCGTCAAGTTTTCCGCTGATGCCGCTTTACATTTTGCCAACGCTGGCGATTCACGAAATCTATCTGTCGATTTGATTTCGTTCCTTTCGTCTCGCCTGTCCCCGATGCAGTGCGCGACTTCATCAAGGCCTTGTTGACATGCATGATTTCCCCTTCCTGAGCCTGGCCATCTGGGCTCCGATCCTGTTCGGCGCGTGCCTGTTGCGCGCCGGTTCCGACCATCATCCACGTCGAACGCGGCTGATCGCGCTCGTCGGCGCGCTGGTGGGGCTTGCGGCCGTCGTTCCGCTGGTCGCCGGTTTCGACGCGCACTCGGCTGCGATGCAGTTCGTCGAAAGCCGCAACTGGCTGGCGGCGTTCAATTCCGGATGGCGGGTCGGCATCGACGGCGCTTCGCTGTGGCTCGTCGTGCTGACCGCGTTCACGACGCTTGTGGTGGTGGTGGCGTCGTGGGAGTCGGTCACGGTGCGCGTCGCGCAGTACTACGCGTCGTTCCTGATCCTGTCGGGGCTGATGGTCGGCGTGTTCGTCGCACAGGACGGGCTGCTGTTCTTCATCTTCTTCGAGGCGACGCTGATCCCGCTTTACCTGCTGATCGGCACGTGGGGGCGGGAGCGTCGCGTGTACGCGGCCGTGAAGTTCTTCTTCATCTCGTTCGCCGGCTCGCTGTTGCTGCTGATGGCGATGCTGTACCTGTACGCGCAGTCGCATACGTTCGACATGGCCGTGTGGCGCACGCTGCAGCTTGGCTTCGCGCCGCAGTTGCTGGTGTTCCTCGGTTTCTTCGTCGCATTCGCGGTCAAGGTGCCGATGTGGCCGGTCCACACGTGGCTGAGCGACGTCTACACGGACGGCCCGACGGGCGCCGCGCTGATGCTCGCAATGCTCAAGCTCGGCGGCTACGGGTTCCTGCGCTTCGCGCTGCCGGTCACGCCCGATGCGAGCCACTTCTTTGCGCCGGCCGTGATCGCGCTGTCGCTGTTCGCGATCGTCTATGCGAGCCTGATCGCGCTCGCGCAGACCGATCTCGGCAAGCTGCTCGCGTATTCGACGGTCGCGCACATGGGGATCGTCACGCTCGGGCTGTTCCTGTTCAACCGGATCGGCGTCGAAGGCGCGATCGTCCAGCTTGTGTCGTACGGCTTCGTCGCGGGCGCGATGCTGTTGTGCGTGAACGTGCTCGTCGATCGCACGAAGCAGCGCGAGATTGCCGCGTACGGTGGCGTCGCGGGCGTGATGCCGCGCTTCGCGACCTTCACGGTGCTGTTCGCGATGGCCAACGTGGGCTTGCCGGGCACGTCGGGCTTCGTCGGCGAGTTCATGGTCATCATGGGCGCGATTCGCTTCAACTTCTGGATCGGCGCCATCGCGGCGCTGACGTTGATCCTCAGCGCGTCGTACACGCTGTGGATGCTCAAGCGTGTCGTGTTCGGCAAGGTCGCGAGCGAGCGGATCGCGAAGCTCGTCGACCTGAACCGTCGCGAGATCGTGATGTTCGCGTCGCTCGCACTGGTCGTGCTGGCGGTCGGCATCGATCCGAAGCCGTTCACCGACGCGATCGATCCGACCGTCGGAAGGCTGATCGAAGACGCGAGCCATTCGAAGCTGCCGACAGGGGACGGCCCTGCGCAGCCGCAGCCGTCGTACATGGCGTCGACGCACGGCTGATTGCGATACGTCCCGCGAACGGGGCGTATCGCACTGCGGTGCAGTCGTTGCACGCACATCGATCTCGGCCTGGCGCAGGCAGCGCCGGGCCGGCTTCCGGCTGCGTGAAATTGCCCCGCGACAATGTGTCTCACTGCAGATTCTGCAATGATGATTTTCCGCATTAGCTGGTTTTTCATCGCACTCGCGCGACGTATGATTCGGCCACTTTCGTGGATCGAATGCGCATCGGGCATACGCAAACGGATTCAATGACCCTCGGGCTGTGTGATGAAAAGAAAAGCTTCAAAAGGCGGGGCGGCGCTGATGTCGATCGGCGCGGCTTTGAGCCTGTCAGGCTGTAATTTAGATGTACTAAATCCGAAAGGAAGCGTGGGTGCTGCCGAAAAGGCGCTGATCGCGACGTCCACCTGGGCGATGCTGATCGTCGTCGTACCGGTGATCCTGCTCACGCTGTGGTTCGCGTGGCGTTACCGCGCGTCGAACCGCAACGCGACCTACGCGCCGAACTGGTCGCACTCGACCGCGATCGAGGTCGTGATCTGGACGGTGCCGACGCTGATCATCCTGTTCCTCGGCGTGCTCACGTGGAAGACCACGCACGAGCTCGACCCGTACAAGCCGCTCGAGTCGTCGGTGAAGCCGATCGACGTCGAGGTCGTCGCACTCGACTGGAAGTGGCTGTTCATCTATCCGGAACTCGGCATTGCGTCGGTGAACCAGCTTGCGATTCCGGTCGGCACGCCGGTGAACTTCCGCATCACGTCGGATTCGGTGATGAACTCGTTCTTCATCCCGCAGCTTGGCGGCCAGGTCTATGCGATGGCCGGCATGCAGACGCGCCTGCACCTGATCGCCGACGAACCCGGCAACTACGCGGGCACGTCTGCCAACTTCAGCGGCCGCGGCTTCTCCGACATGAAGTTCCGCACGCTCGCCGAGCCGCGCGAACAGTTCGATGCATGGGTGCAGAAGGTGAAGGCGTCGCCGGATCGGCTCGATGCGACCGTGTACGGCACCGTCGCGCAGCCGAGCGAGAAGGCGCCCGTGCGCTACTTCTCGTCGGTCGATCCGCGGCTCTTCCACAACATCATCGCGAAATACAACGATGGCCACGTCCTCGACCTGAAGGACGCCGCCTGCGGCACGAAGGGGTAACGCATGTTCGGCAAACTCACACTATCGGCGATCCCGTTCGATCAGCCCATCATCATGGGGGCAGGCGCCTTCATGGGGCTGGTCGTGCTGGGCATTCTCGCCGCGCTGACGATCACCGGCCGGTGGAAATGGCTGTGGACGGAATGGCTGACCACGGTCGACCACAAGAGACTCGGCGTGATGTACATCATCGTCGCGCTGATCATGCTGCTGCGCGGCTTCGCCGACGCGATCATGATGCGCATGCAGCTCGCGCTCGCGTACAACGGGCCCGGCTACCTGCCGCCGCACCACTATGACCAGGTCTTCACGGCACACGGCGTGATCATGATCTTCTTCATGGCGATGGTGTTCATGGTCGGCCTGATGAACCTGATCGTGCCGCTGCAGATCGGCGCGCGCGACGTCGCGTTCCCGTTCATCAACTCGCTGTCGTTCTGGATGACGGCTGTCAGCGCGATCCTGATCAACGTGTCGCTCGTGATCGGCGAATTCGCACAGACGGGCTGGCTTGCCTATCCGCCACTATCGGAGCTGCAGTTCAGTCCGGGCGTGGGGGTCGACTACTACCTGTGGGCGCTGCAGATCTCGGGCGTCGGCACGCTGCTGACCGGCGTGAACTTCTTCGTGACGATCATCAAGATGCGCGCACCGGGCATGACGCTGATGAAGATGCCGGTGTTCACGTGGACGGCCCTCTGCACGAACGTGCTGATCATGGCGTCGTTCCCGATCCTGACCGCGACGCTCGCGCTGCTCGGCCTCGACCGTTACCTCGGCATGCACTTCTTCACGAACGAGGCCGGCGGCAACGCGATGCTGTACCTGAACCTGATCTGGGCGTGGGGTCACCCGGAGGTGTACATCCTGATCCTGCCGGCGTTCGGCATTTTCTCGGAAGTCATCGCGACGTTCGCGAAGAAGCCGCTGTTCGGCTACAAGACGATGGTGTACGCGACCTGCGCGATCATGGTGCTGTCGTTCCTCGTGTGGCTGCACCACTTCTTCACGATGGGCTCGGGTGCGAACGTGAACGCGTTCTTCGGCATCATGACGATGATCATCGCGATCCCGACCGGCGTGAAGGTGTTCAACTGGCTGTTCACGATGTACCGCGGCCGGATCGAATTCACGACGCCCGTGCTGTGGACGATCGGCTTCATGGTCACGTTCACGCTCGGCGGCATGACCGGCGTGATGATGGCGATTCCCGGCGCGGACTTCGTGCTGCACAACAGCCTGTTCCTGATCGCGCACTTCCACAACGTGATCATCGGCGGCGTACTGTTCGGCTATCTCGCGGGCTTCAACTACTGGTTCCCGAAGGCATTCGGCTTCAAGCTGAACGAGAAGCTCGGCAAGGCTGCGTTCTGGTTCTGGCAGGTCGGCTTCTACGTTGCGTTCGTGCCGCTCTACGTGCTCGGCTTCATGGGCATGACGCGCCGGCTCAACCACTACGACAACCCGGCCTGGCATCCGTGGCTGCTGGTCGCCGCGTTCGGCGCCGTGCTGATCGCGGCCGGCATTGCGTGCCAGTTGCTGCAACTGGTGGTCAGCATCCGCAATCGCAACCTGCCCGAGTACCGCGACACGACGGGCGATCCGTGGGGCGGCCGCACGCTGGAGTGGGCGACCTCGTCGCCGCCGGCCGACTACAACTTCGCGGTGATCCCGCAGGTGCGCACGCTCGACGCGTATGCGGACATGAAGGCACACGGCGAAGGCCGGCCCAACCCGGCGGCGATCCGCGACATCCACATGCCGTCGAATACCTGTGCGGGCCTTGTGGTCGCGATCTTCAGCCTGGTGCTCGGCTTCGCGCTGGTGTGGCACATCTGGTGGATGGCGATCGGCGGGCTCATCGGGATCGTGGCGACGCTCGTGATCTACAGCTCGCGCGATAACGACGGCTATTACATCCCCGCGTCGACGGTGCGGAAGATCGAGGACAAGCAGCCGACGCAGCGCGTGGCCGCGCGCGTCGACGACGTGGAACTGGAGGCCAACTGATGTTGCAGAAAACCTTGAGTGCAACCCTGCTCGAGCACGACGACCATCCGCCGTCGCATTCGGTGTTCGGGTTCTGGCTGTACCTGATGACCGACTGCGTGATCTTCGCGGCGCTGTTCGCGACGTTCGCGGTGCTCGGCCAGCAGTATGCGGGCGGCCAGACCGCGAAGGAACTGTTCGACATTCCGGGCGTCGCGGTGGAAACCGCTGCGCTGCTGCTGTCGAGCATCACGTACGGTTTCGCGATGCTCGCCGCCTACAAGCAGCGGCGCGGCGCGCTGCTCGCGTGGCTCGCGGTGACGTTCGTGCTCGGCGCGGCGTTTCTCGTGATGGAACTGCGCGAGTTCTCGCACCTGATCGCGGAAGGCGCGGGCCCGCAGCGCAGCGCGTTCCTGTCGGCGTTCTTCACGCTGGTCGGCACGCACGGGCTGCACGTGACGGCCGGCCTGCTGTGGATGATCGTGCTCGCCGGGCAGATCGTGTTCCGCGGCGGCGACCTGACCGATCGCGACCTGCGGCGCCTGACGTGCCTGAGCCTCTTCTGGCACTTCCTCGACATCGTGTGGATCTGCGTGTTTTCCTTTGTCTATCTCGCGAGCGTGATCTAAATGGCCCATTCGCATTCGTCTCAACTCGAAGAAGGGCACGGCAGTGTCGGCGGCTACGTCGCCGGTTTCATCCTGTCGGTGCTGCTCACGGCCGCGTCGTTCGGCCTCGTGATGGGTGGCGTGCTGTCGCCGCACGCGTCGCTGATCGCGCTTGCCGTGCTCGCGTTCGTGCAGATCGTCGTGCACCTCGTGTACTTCCTGCACATGAACGGCTCGTCGGGCCAGCGCTGGAACGTGATGGCGTTCAGCTACACGGTGCTGACCGCAGCGATCCTGATCGTCGGCACGCTGTGGGTGATGCACAACGTCAGCATGAACATGATGTCGCGCTGAGCGGCATCGCGGCGCAGTGGTCGGTATCCATGCGCTTTCATGCACGAAAGGCGGCACGCGAGTGCCGCCTTTTTTGCTTTTCCCGGCCGCGTCGCGCCGGTCGGCGGGATCAGTGCCGCGTGCCCGCGTCGGCCGTCAGCGCATGCGTGCAGTCCGCACGGTACTCGGCGGCGAGCCGATGTTTCGCACCGTCGAGATCGTCGGGGTAGTAGGGGCTCGCGTGCGCGGGATCGTAGCCGACCTGTTCGAGTTCGGTCAGCTCGCGTACGAGGTCCGCATGCGTGACGTCGTGGCCGGTGTGGACGAACGGATAGGCGTTGCATTCCTGCGGTGTCAGGTGAGGTGCCGCGAACGCGGCGGTGCTGGCGCATGCGAGCAGCATGCAGGCGACGGTAGTCGACAGTTTCATCCGGTAGCTCCTGGTTGCGCGGCCCGATGCCGCATGACGTCAGCGTAGGCGGCGTGCACGACGGGGCGGGCGACGCACGGATGAAACATGTTTCACCCGTGCGCCAGGGCACCGGATGAAGCATTTTTCATGTAACGCCCGACGGCGATCGGGGCGTCTACGATAGTCGCGGGCGCATTGCGTGCGCCCGTCATGACGTTCATTGCGAGGGCAACCATGCGAGTACTGACGGTCGAGGACGATGCGGTGACCGCGAACGAAATCGTCGGCGAGCTGACCGCGCGCGGGTTCGAGGTCGACTGGATCGACAACGGCCGCGAAGGAATGCTGCGCGCGATGAGCGCGTCGTACGACGCGATCACGCTCGACCGGATGCTGCCGGGCGCGGACGGCCTCGCGATCCTGACCGCGATGCGCACGGTCGGCATCGATACGCCGGTGCTGATGCTGAGCGCGCTCGGTGATGTCGACGAGCGCATCCGCGGGCTGCGCGCGGGCGGTGACGACTACCTGACGAAGCCGTTCGATTCCGGCGAGCTGAGCGCGCGCATCGAGGTGCTGCTGCGCCGCCGGCAGGCATCGGGCGTGCCGCAGCAGACGCTGCTGAAAGTCGGCACGCTCGAACTCGACCTCATTTCGCGCTGCGCGCGCCGCGGCGGCGACGAGATTCCGCTGCTGCCGACGGAATTCCGCGTGCTCGAATTCATGATGCGCAATGCGGGCCAGACGATTACGCGCACGATGCTGTTCGAGACCGTATGGGGCTATCACTTCGATCCCGGCACCAACCTGATCGACGTCCACATGGGCCGGCTGCGCAAGAAGATCGATCCGCCCGGCGTGCAACCGATGATCCAGACGGTGCGCGGCTCGGGCTACATGCTCGCGTGACGGAGGCGGGAATGGACGCGGCTCGCGCGGCGAACTTCACGCGCCGCTGGCACACGACGACGTTTCGCTGGCTGTGCGCGTATGCGGCGATCTTCTCGGTGTCGCTGCTGCTGCTCGCGGGCGTGATCAACGTGGCCGCGACGCACACGATGACGCGCGATACCGACGAGGTGCTCGCGTGGCAGCTGATCTATTTCGATTCGATCCCCGATGCCGAACTGCCGCTCGCGATCCACCGGCGGCTCGAGCACGAGCACATGCATACGAGTTTCTACGGGTTGTTCGACGCGGCCGGGCGCCGCGTGGCCGGCGACATCGCGACACTGCCCGCGCTGCGCACGGATCGCGACGGACGCACGCTGAATCGCACGCTCGCGCCGCTCGACGGCCAGCCCGCGCCGATCACGCGCGCGATGGCCGTGCGCCGCGACAACGGGATGACGCTGGTCGTCGCGCGCGACCTGTCGCATTTCATCCAGATCCGCGATGTCGCGATCCGCGGGCTCGTGATCGGCGGCGTGATGATCCTGATCGCGGGCATCGCGGGCGGCAGCATGCTCGGCATGCGGCAGATGCGCCGCGTCGCCGCGATCCGGCGCGTCACGCGGCAGATCGCCGAGGGCGATCTCGGCAAGCGGCTGCCGGTCGGACGCTACGACGAACTCGACTTGCTCGCGCATCTCGTGAACCACATGCTCGACGAAGTCGAGCGGCTGATGGGCGAGGTGCGTCATACCTGCGACGGTATCGCACACGACCTGCGCACGCCGCTCGCACGCGTGCACACGATGCTGGCCCGGCTCGCGGAGCAGCCGTTTTGCGCGGACGACCCTGCATCGTCGGCACTGCTGGCGTCGGCGCGCGACGAGACCGACCGGCTGCTCGAGCGCTTTCGCGCGATGCTGCGCATCTCCGAGATCGGCACGCTGAGCCGGCGCGGCGGCTTTGCCGCGGTCGACGTCGCGGCATTGCTGCGCGACGTATGCGAACTCTACGAACCGCTGGCCGAAGCCGTCGACGTGTCGTTCGAACTCGACGCGACACCGGTCGACCGGATTCATGGCGATCGCGCGTTGCTGTTCGAGGCATTCAGCAATCTCGCGGACAACGCAATCAAGTTCACGCCGCCCGGCGGCCGCGTGCGCGTCGCCCTCCATGCGACGCCGAGCGGGCCGCTCGTGCGGTTCGAAGACACCGGGCCCGGCATCCCGCCCAGTGAACGCGACGCGGTGCTCGAGCGTTTCTATCGTGGCGAACGCACGCGCCATGTGAGCGGCTCGGGGCTTGGACTGAGCATCGTCTCGGCGGTGATGCGCGTGCACGGCTTCGCGTTGCAGATCGGCGATTCATCACTGGCCGGTGCGGCGATCACGGTCGAGTGCTGGCCGCGCTCGCTCGCATGACGGCGCCGGAGAACGGTCGATGCGCATCCTGCTGATTTCCCCGCCGAACCCGGAGGCCGCGCGGCTCGACAAGGCCTTTCGCGAGAGCACGCATGGCGTCGAACGCGTCGACGGATGGCGCGACGGCTGCTTCGTGGCGACCCAGGAGCGGTTCGATGCGATTGTGATCGTTGCGCCCGACCCGGTTGCCGGCCCGGCGATCCACGATGCGCTGCCGCAACTCGCCGCATCGGCCGGAGGCGCGACGATTGCCGCGATCGTTGCCGGCACGACACCCGCGCAGCGCGCGCAGATGCTGCAGGCTGGCTGCGACGTATGTCTTGCGCATCCGTGTTCGTTCGTGGAACTGCACGAGCGGTTGCGCGCGCTGTGGCGCCGCACGGGCGTCATCGCGATGCGCGAGTCGGTCCGGCTCGACGCGGCTACGCGTGCACTCGAGGAGCGTGGCCGAAGGCTGGCGCTCAGCACACGGGAGTTCCGTCTCGTCGAATGCCTGCTGCGCGAATCGGGGCGACCGGTCGGGCGCGATGCCGTGCTGCGTTATGCATGGGGCGATGCCGACGTCGAACCCGAGACGGTCAATGCGCTGGTCGTGCGGTTGAGGCGCAAGCTGGCCGCGCACGCGTTTTCCGCGCGCATCGAAACGGTCGCGCGATTCGGGTTCAGGTTCGACGCGGGCGGATAACGATGCCGTATCGCGCCGTGCTTGCGGATGGTACGCATGCCGCGCGTCGCGCGGCATGTTCGATTGCGTGCGGTCAGTGTGAATAGAGTTCGCGGTTGAGCTGCGCGAGCTCGCCGTCGCGTTCGGCACGGACGAGTTGGCGATAGACCTGCGCCCGTGTCAGCGGCGTTGCCGGCCGTGCGCTCCATGCCTGTTGCGATGACGACAACGACGGCGCGGCCGCGGCCGCGGCGAACGTCTGCGGCGCCGTCGCGGCGTCGGGCTGCGTTGCGCTGGCCCGGCCGGGCAGCGCGACGCAGAGGGCGGAGAGCAGGGTGGCGAACATCAATGTCTTCATGGCGTGATCCTTGTCGAAGGTCGAAGGCCGGTGTCGCGGGTGCGATGCCAGCCGGAAACACGTTATCGGGTGCGCCCATGCGGGCGCCCGGCGCGCCGATGAAGAAACGTTCATGAACGGGTGTCGTGCCAGCCGCCGCCGAGCGCGCGCACGAGCCCGACGGATGCCTGCAGGCGTCGGGCGTCGATGTCGAGCGACGCGATCTGCGTATCGAGTTCGGTCGTCTGGGCGGTGACCACGTCGAGATAGCTGACCGCGCCGTCGCGATAGCGCGACATCGCGAGTGCAAGCGAATGCCGCGCCGCGACGAGCGCGGCGTCGTCCTGGCCGGATTCGTCGCCGAGGCGGTGCAACTGCGCAAGATCGTCCTCGACTTCGCGGAATGCCTGGAGCACGACCGCGCGGTAGCGCGCCCCCTGTTCGTTGAACTGCGCACGCGCGTTGCGTACGCCGGCGGCACGCCGGCCCCCGTCGAACAGCGTCATCGCGAGACGCGGGCCGATCGACCAGATCTCGTTTGGCGCAGCGAGCCACGGTGAAAACGTATCGCTCTGGAACCCGGCGTCAAGGCCGAGCGACAGGTCGGGAAAGTACGCGGCGCGTGCGACGCCGATCCGCGCGTTCGCGGCCGCGACGCGGCGTTCCGCGGCGGCGACGTCGGGCCGGCGTTCGAGCAGCGTCGACGCGAGCCCTGTCGGAATCGACGGCACGCCCGGCAGCGCAGCAGCGCGCGGCAGCGAGAACGTCGACGCGGATTCCCCGACGAGTGCCGCGATCGCATGCTCGTCGAGCGCGCGACGCGCGGCGATGTCGGACGCACGCGCTTGTGCAAGCGCGAGTTGCGTTTGCGCCCGCGACACGTCGAGCCCCGACGCGAGGCCGCCGCGATGGCGACTGACCGTCAGTTGCCACGCCCGGCGGTACGTGTCGATCGTTTGCGCGAGCGTGTCCGCTTCCCGGTCGAGCCCTGCGAGGTCGAAGTAGGTGCTGGCGACGCCGGCCTGCAGGCTGAGCTGGACCGACGCGAGGTCGTCGTCGGCCGCCTGCGCATCGTCGCGGCCGGCCGCGACCGCGTTGCGGACCTTGCCCCACAGATCGACGTCGTAGCCGAAGCCCGCTTCGAGCGTGTTCGACTCATAGGTGTCGGGCTGGCCGCTGCCGCGCAGCGGCCGGCGCGCGGACTGGCGGTCGCGGTCGGTCTCCGCATCGATGCCCACGGTCGGCAGCAATGCCGCATGCGCCTCGTCGAACAGCGCAGCCGCTTCGTCGTGCCGCGCGACGGCAGCGGCGAGATCGGGATTCGCGCGCATGACGAGCGGTTCGAGCCGGTCGAGTGTCGCGTCGCCGTACACGCGCCACCAGCCGTCACGCGGCAGGCGATCGGCCGGTGCGGCGTCGACCCACGCGCCCGTTTCGCGAAACGCGGTCGGCACGGGAACGGCCGGTGCGCGATAGGTTGGCGCCAACGAGCAGCCGGCGAGCAGCGCGACGCTGCCCAGCAATCCAGCGAGCAGACGGTCAGCCATGCGCATGCTCCGTCGTCGCGGTGCCGGCGATATGCACGGGGTCGCCATCCGCGAGCGAATCGGGCGGATTGTCGATCACGCGGTCGCCGGCCGCGAGCCCGGACGCGATCTCGACGCGCGTGCCGAGATCGGTCGCGATCGATACGTTGCGCAGCCGCGCATGCCCGGTTGCATCGAGCACGGCGACTTGCAACCCGTCGTGGCGAAAGATCAGCGTGCTTGCCGGAACCGACAGTGCATGCGAGGCGCCGGGCAGCGCGATCCGCACCTGCGCGTACTCGCCCGGGAACAGCGTGCCGGCCGGGTTGGCAATCGAGAATTGCGCGAGCAGCGTGCCGGAAGCCGGGTCGATCGATTGGGCGGAATCCGCGAGCGTGGCGTCGAACGTGATGCCGGGTCGCTCCGGCACGGTCAGCGCGACACGCATGCCGGCGCGGATCGCGGCCGCGTCGTCTTGCGGAACATGGACGTACAGCCGCAGCCGTCGCGCGTCCGAGACGGTGAAGAGCTCGGCGCCGTTGCCGCTGCCTGCGTCGATCAGTGCGCCGACATCGGTCTTGCGGGCCGTCACGATGCCGTCGAACGGCGCGGTGAGCCGCTTGAACGATTCGAGCGCTTCGAGCCGCCGCACGTTGGCGGTGCTCGCCGCGACGGCCGCGCGTTTCGCGTCGAGGTCGCTGCGCTTCTCGTCGGCTTCCTGCTGCGAAACGGAATCCTGCGCGAGCATCTCGGCCCAGCGGGCAGCCGTGACGGACGCAAGCCGCTCGTTCGCGCTCGCGCTCTGAAGATCGGCGCGTGCCTGCTGCAACTGCTGGTCGAGATCGGGCGTGTCGATCGACGCGAGCAACTGGCCCGCCTTCACGTGTGCGCCGATGTCGGCGTACCACGCGTGCAGGTAGCCGGGCACGCGCGCGTAGATCGGTGCGTCGACGTACGCATCGAGCCGGCCGGGCAGCACCAGGGCGTCGGCCGTGGCCGGCTGCGGCGCAACCGTCGCGACGGTCGGGATCGCCTGTTGCACGGTCCAGGCGGCGACCGCGTGCGCATCGTGCATGCGTGCGACGAGGCCGGCGGCCGCGACGGCGAGCGCGGTGACAGCGCCCGCGATCGCGAGCGGTTTCAGGTAGCGCGGCGTGCCAGGGGGGCGGACATCGAATTCAGTGGACATGCTGTTCTCCCGGAGTGAGGGGCAGGGATTCGGAACGGGGCGCGCGATCGCGCCGATGGACGAGGCTGAACACGACGGGCACGAACACCAGCGTCGCGACGGTCGCGCACAGCAGGCCGCCGATGACCGCGCGGCCGAGCGGCGCGTTCTGCTCCCCGCCGTCGCCGAGGCCGAGGGCCATCGGCGCCATGCCGATGATCATCGCGAGCGCGGTCATCATCACGGGCCGAAAGCGCGTGAAGCCGGCCTCGAGCGCGGCGACGGCCGCATCGGGGGTATGCGCGAGCCGTTCGCGCGCGAAGGTCACGACGAGGATGCTGTTCGCGGTCGCGACACCCATGCACAGGATTGCGCCCGTCAATGCCGGCACCGACAGCGGCGTGCGCGTGACGAACAGCATCCAGACGATGCCGGCGAGCGCCGCGGGCAGGCCGCTCACGATCACGAATGCGTCGCGCCACGAATGGAAGTTGACGACGATCAGCAGGTAGATCAGCAGGACCGCGCCCGCGAGGCCCGCGAGCAACCCGCCGAATGCGCCGTTCATCGTTTGTACCTGGCCGCGCACGGTCACGCGCGATCCCTTGGGCAAGCCGGCCGCGCTCGCGTGCAGCACGCGCTCGATGTCGGCGCTGACGGCGCCGAGATCGCGGTCCTGCGTCGTCGCGAAGATGTCGTACAGCGGTGCGATGTCGTAGTGCGACACGACCGCGTCGGTCTGTCCGCGTACGATCGTCGCGAGACCGCCGAGCAGTTGCGGAGCGCCCGTGCGGCCCGTGACGGGCAGCGCGCGCAGGTCCGACAGCGACGTCATCCGGTACTGGGGCGTCTGCGCGACGATCGGATACGACACGCCGTTGTGTGGATCGAGCCAGTAAGTCGGCGAAACCTGGCTCGTGCCGGACAGGCTTGCTACCACGGCATTGGTGACATCCTGCTCGGTGATGCCGAGTTGCGCGGCACGCGTGCGATCGACCGACACCGTGAACTGCGGATAGGTCGACGCCTGCTGTACGCGCGCGTCGGCAACCCCCGGCACGTTGCGGATGCGCCGCAGCAGCTCGGTGGCATAGGTGCGGTTCGCCGCACGGTCGGGGCCTGTCACCTGCACGTCGATCGGGGCAGGCGCGCCGAAGTTGAGGATCTGGCTCACGATGTCGGCAGGCAGGAACGAGAACGTCACGCCTGGAAACGCGCGCGGCAGCACCGTACGCAACTGCTTGACGTAGTCGGCCGTCGGCGCGTGTTCGCCGGTGAGCGACACGAGGATGTCGCCGTCCTGCGGGCCGATCGTGCCGCTGTTGCTGTACGTGAGGTTGATCCCGCTGTTCGGCAGTCCCATGTTGTCGACGATGCTCGCGACCGCGCGCGGCGGCACGACGCCGCGCACCGTCTGCTCGACGTGGTCGAACAGTGCGGCCGTTTCCTCGATGCGCGTGCCGATCGGTGCGCGCACGTGGATCGCGATTTCGCCCGCATCGACCGACGGGAAGAAATTGCGGCCAAGCCACGGCACCAGCACGAACGACACCGCGACCGCCGCGAGGAACAGCGCGACGAAGCGTGCGCGATGGGTGAGCGCGAGGCCGAGCACGACGCGGTAGCCGGCGCGCAGCGCGGCGAAGCGGCGCTCGAACCCCCGCTGGAACGCGACGAGCGGATTGCGCGCGCGTGGCGGCGGGAACGGCGCGCCGTGCGGCGCGAGCGCGGCAGCCGGATGCGCGGCATGCGGTTTCAACAGGTAACGGGCCATCATCGGCACGAACGTGCGCGACAGCACGAACGACGCGATCATCGCGAAGATCACGGCTTCGGCCATCGGCACGAACAGGAAGCGGGCCACGCCGTCGAGCAGCAGCATCGGCACGAACACGATGCAGATGCACAGCAGCGACACGAAGGCCGGCGCGACGATCTGCGACGCGCCGTCGAGGATCGCATCGCGCACGGCCTTGCCCTGTTCGAGGTGCCAGTTGACGTTCTCGATCGTGACGGTGGCATCGTCGACGAGAATGCCGACCGCAAGCGCGAGTCCGCCGAGCGTCATCACGTTGAGCGTCTCGCCCGCGGCCGCGAGCGCCGCGATCGCGGCCAGCACGGCGAGCGGAATGGATGCGGCGATGATCAGCGTCGAGCGCCAGCTGCCGAGGAACAGCAGGATCATCGCGGACGTGAGCGCGGCGGCGATCAGGCCTTCGCGCGCCACGCCGCTGACGGCGCCCTTGACGAACACGGACTGGTCGCCCATCACGACGAGCCTGAGCGACGGCGGCAGCGTTGCCTCGATGCGCGGCAACTGCGCCTTGACGCCCGAGATGATGTCGAGCGTCGACGCAGAGCCGCTTTTCAGCACGCTCATCAGCACCGCGCGACGGCCGTCGACGCGCACGATATTGCCCTGCGGCGGAAAGCCGTCGCGCACGTGCGCGACGTCGCGCATGAAGATCACCGCGCCGTTCACGCTCCGGATCGGCAGCGCGTTGAGCTGGTCGATGGTCAGCGGGCTGTCGTTGAGCCGGATGTTGTATTCGAAGCCGCCGATCTTCTGCGTGCCGGCCGGGATGATCTGGTTTTGCTGCGCCAACGCGGTCGCGACGTCCTGCGCGGACAGCCCCTTGGCCTGCAGTGCCTGCGGATCGAGATCGATCTGCACCTGGCGCACCTTGCCGCCATACGGCGACGGAATTGCGACACCCGCGACCGACAGCAGCTGAGGCCGGATCACGTTGGTCGCGTAGTCGCCGAGCTGCTGCTCGTTCAGTGTGTCGCTCGTCAGCGCCAGTTGCAGCACGGGCACGGTCGATGCGTTGTAGTTGAGGATCTGCGGTGGCGTGGTGCCCGGCGGCATCTGCTTGAGCACGGTCTGCGAGATCGACGTGACCTGCGCGGTCGCCGTGCGGATGTCGACGCTCGGCTGGAAGAAGATCTTGACGATCCCGAAGCTGCGGAACGACTGCGACTCGATGTGCGCAACGTCGTTGACCGTCGTGCCGAGCGTGCGCTCGTAGTAGGTGACGATGCGCCCCGACATGTCGGCCGGCTGCAGGCCCGCGTAGTTCCACACGACACTGATGACCGGAATCCGGATGTCGGGGAAGATGTCGGTCGGCGTGCGCAGCGCCGCGAGCGGCCCCGCGATCAGGATCAGCAGCGCGAGGACGATGAACGTGTAGGGGCGCGCGAGCGCGAGTCGGACGAGTTTCAGCATCGGCGAGGTCTCCGCCGGCGCGGGGCGCCGGCCTGTCAGCGAATTGCCGAAGCGCGGCGGGAGCCCGGTTCGGCTCGCGCAGTGTGCGTGGCGCCGCTTAACGCGGGGCGCGGGGCAGGATGAAAGATGTTTTAGGAAAGGGGCGCGAGCAGCCGAACGGGCGTTGATTGTTACAAGACGTTAGCGCGGGCTTCCCGTTGCGATGCCGCGCATCAGTTCTTACAAAGTGGAAATATGCGGAGACGGTGCTTGCCGTTATAGTCGAATCACACATGAAACAACCAGAAGAGGAATCCATGAAGACCTTGCGTGTTGCCTCGCTCTTGACCGGTATGACGGCCTTGCTCGTGTCGGGCGCAGCAATGGCGGGCGTCAATGTCGGGATCAATCTCGGCGTTCCGGCGCCGGTATACGTCGCGCCCGCACCCGTGTATGCGCCGCCGCCTCCGCCGGTCGTCTATCAGCCTGCGCCCGTCTACGCGCCGGCACCTGTCTACGCACCGGCGCCGGCCATCGTGATCGGCTGGCATGGCGACCGCTACTGGGACGGCCGTCGCTACTGGGGCCGTGACGACTGGTACCGCCATCACGGCCGCGGCTGGGGCGACGATCGCGGTCACTGGGATCATGATCGCGGTCGCCACAACGGCTGGCATTGATCAGTGCGCCGCGCACGGCGGTTGCGTGCGCGTGCGCGTTCGCGAAGAAGCCGCCCTTGGGGCGGCTTTTTTGTGCATGAAGGTCTCGCCGGCGATCGGTCGGGCCGTCATGACGGGCGATGCGAGCCTCGATCGCAGGCTCGACGGCCCGTTGAATGCACCGGCGCGGGCTGGCCGTCGACCCGATTTCCGGGACGAAACCGGGCACGAAAAGCCGCTGGATGGCTCGAAGCCGATTTGAATGGGTAGAATCGTTGCACGTTACTACCCTTAATCGACCGACAGGGCCTCTATGACGATGGGTTCGCCTCGGGCCACCGCCGCGCGTGTCCGCCGTGCCGTACGGGCTGCCGGCCGCACGGCCGCGGTGTTCGCGCTGCAGGCGGCGCTGGCCGCGACCGCTGCGCACGCAGCCTACGCCATTGCGCAATACGGCGAGCCGAAATATCCGCCGGGTTTCAAGCATTTCGACTACGTCAACCCCGACGCGCCGAAGGATGGCACGCTCGTGCTTGCAAACCCGAACCGGCTGACGTCGTTCGACAAGTTCAACCCGTTCACGATGCGCGGCAATCCCGCGCCGGGCATCGACATGCTGTTCGAGAGCCTCGCGACCGGCAGCTCGGACGAACCGGCGTCCGCGTACGGGCTGCTCGCCGACGACATCGACATCGCGCCGGACCGCCGTTCGGTCACGTTCCACCTGAATCCGCGCGCGCGCTTCTCGAACGGCGATCGCGTCACGGCCGACGACGTCAAGTTCTCGTTCGACACGCTGAAGAGCAAGCAGGCTGCTCCGCAGTTCGGCGCATATTTCGCGGAGATCGCGAAGGCCGTGGTCGTCGATCCGGCCACCGTGCGCTTCGAGTTCCGCAGCGCGAACCGCGAACTGCCGCTGATCGCCGGCGGCGTGCCGGTGTTCTCGCGCAAGTGGGGGTTGCGTGCGGACGGTTCGCGCATCCCGTTCGACCAGTTCGCGTTCGAGCAGCCGATCGGCAGCGGCCCGTACCTGATCGAGCACTACGACAACGGCCGGACGATCACTTACCGGCGCAACCCGGCATACTGGGGCGCCGACCTGCCGGTGCGGGTCGGTACCAACAACTTCGAGCGGATCGTCTACAAGCTGTATGGCGACGGTGTCGCACGGCTCGAGGCGTTCAAGGCCGGCGAATACGATGTGCTCGTCGAGTACATCGCGCGCAACTGGACGCGTCGCGATGTCGGCAAGCGTTTCGACAGCGGCGAGCTCGTCAAGCGCGAATTCCGCCAGCACAACGGCGCGGGCATGCAGGGCTTCTTCATGAACCTGCGCCGGCCGCTGTTTCGCGACGTGCGTGTGCGCCAGGCGCTCGACCTCGCGTTCGACTTCGAATGGCTGAACCGCCAGTTGTTCTACAGCGCCTACACCCGTCTGGACAGCTATTTCGCGGACACCGACCTGCAGGCGACCGGCACGCCCGGCCCCGGCGAGCTGAAGCTGCTGGAGCCGCTGCGCGCGCAGCTCGACCCGGCCGTGTTCGGCCCGATGGTCACGCAGCCGGACACGAACCCGCCGGGTTCGCTGCGCGCGAACCTGCTAAAGGCGCGCACACTGCTCGCGCAGGCCGGCTGGACCTATCGCGACGGCGCGCTGCGCAATGCGAAGGGAGAGCCGTTCGCGTTCGAGATCCTCGACGATTCGGGTGCGGCGATGGAAGGAATCGTGACGGCGTACCAGCGCAATCTGGCGAAGCTCGGCATCGACGCACGTTTTCGCACGGCCGATTTCGCGCTGCTGCAAAAGCGGCTCGACGCGTTCGACTACGACATGACGACGATCCGCTTGCCGGGCGTACAGGTGCCGGGCGCCGAGCAGTTCTCGCGTTACGGCAGCAAATTCGCCGACGAGCCGGGCTCCGACAACGTCATCGGACTGAAGTCGCCGGCCGTCGACGCATTGCTGCACGCGCTCGGCACCGCGCAGACGCGCGAAGACCTGCTCGACGCGACGCACGCGCTCGACCGCGTGCTGATGCACGGCTACTACGCGGTCCCGCAGTGGTACAGCACGACGCACCGGATCGCGTACAAGCGCACGCTTGCCTATCCGCAGACGCTGCCGCTGTACTATTCGGCCGAGGGCTGGGTCGTGTCGACCTGGTGGGCGAAGCCCGATCACTGAGCCACGCCGCCCCTACGTCCAACCCCGCCTACCGATCGCGAGTCGACGCCCTATGTGGAGCTACATCTTCAAACGCCTGCTGCTGATGATCCCGACGCTCATCGGCGTGCTGACCCTCACGTTCGCGGTGATCCAGTTCGTGCCGGGCGGCCCGGTCGAGCAGGCCGTGCAGGAATTGCGCAAGGGCGCGACGGAGCAGGGCGCGGTGCCGTTCGGGATGCGTGCGCACACCGGCGTCGACGCGCAGCAGCTCGCGCAGCTCAAGGCGCTGTACGGTTTCGACAAACCGCCGCTCGAACGCTACTGGCTGATGCTCAAGCGCTTCGCGCGCTTCGATCTCGGCGACAGCTACTTCCGCCACCAGAGCGTGTGGTCGCTGGTCGTGCAGAAGCTGCCCGTGTCGATCAGCATCGGGCTGTGGACGTTCTTCCTCACGTACCTCATATCGGTGCCGCTCGGCATCGCGAAGGCCGTGCGCAACGGTTCGCCGTTCGACGTCGCAACGAGCCTCGTCGTGCTCGTCGGCTATGCGATTCCGGGCTTCGTGCTCGGCGTGCTGCTGCTCGTGCTGTTCGGCGGCGGCTCGTTCTGGCAGCTGTTCCCGCTGCGCGGGCTCACGTCGGACAACTTCGCGCAGCTGTCGCTCGTCGGCAAGGTGCTCGACTACCTGTGGCACATCGCGCTGCCGATCACGGCCTCGGTCGTCGGCAGCTTCGCGGTCATCACGATGCTCACGAAGAACGCGTTCCTCGACCAGATCCGCCGGCAATACGTGCTGACCGCGCGCGCGAAGGGGCTCTCCGAGCGCAGCGTGCTGTGGAGGCACGTGTTCCGCAACGCGATGCTGCCGCTGATCGTCGGCTTCCCGGCTGCGTTCATCGGCGCGTTCTTCACGGGCAGCCTGCTGATCGAAACATTGTTCTCGCTCGACGGCCTCGGGCTGCTGTCGTACGAATCGGTCGTGCGGCGCGACTATCCGGTCGTGCTCGGCACGCTGTACCTGTTCACGCTGATCGGGCTCGCGACCAAGCTGATCTCCGATCTCTGCTATGTGTGGGTCGATCCGCGCATTCAATTCGACACCCTGGAGCGCTGACATGAAACCGTCCGTCTGCATGCCCGGCGTCACCGGGCGAGGTGCGCGATGAACCGGGCCGTCGTGTCAACCCGTATCGACGCCGCGCGCGCCCGCGTGTCGCCGTCGCCCGCGCGCCGCGTATGGCAGCGCTTCAGGCAGCAGCGCCTCGGCTACTGGAGCTTCGTGATCTTCGTCGTCGCGTTCGCCGCGAGCGTGGCGGCGCCGCTGTGGTCGAACGACAAGCCGCTCGTCGTGCGCTATGACGGCCAGATCTATTTCCCCATGTTCCATGCGTACCCGGAGACGACCTTCGGCGGCGATTTCCCGACGCCGGCCGACTATCTCGATCCGTATGTGCGCAAGCGGCTCGAGGCGCCCGGCAACTTCGTCGTCTACCCGCCGAACCGTTACTACTACGACACGCTGAACTACTTCTCGAACGTGCCGAACCCCGCGCCGCCGTCGCGCGCGAACTGGCTCGGCACCGACGCGCAGGGGCGCGACCTGCTCGCGCGGCTCGTGTACGGGTTCCGCGTGTCGGTTGAGTTCGGGCTGATCCTGACCGTGATCGGCACGCTGCTCGGGATCGCCGCGGGCGCCGTGCAGGGCTTCTTCGGCGGGCGCATCGACATCGTCGGGCAGCGGCTGATCGAGATCTGGAGCTCGCTGCCCGAGCTGTACCTGCTGATCATTTTCGCGTCGATCTTCGAGCCGAGCTTCCTGCTGCTGATCGTGCTGCTGTCGCTGTTCGGCTGGATCGGGCTCGCCGACTACGTGCGCGCGGAATTCCTGCGCAACCGCACGCAGGACTACGTGCGCGCGGCGCGTGCGATGGGGCTCACGAACTGGCAGATCATCTGGCGCCATGTGCTGCCGAACAGTCTCACGCCGGTGATCACGTTCCTGCCGTTCCGGATGAGCGGCTCGATCCTCGCGCTCACGAGCCTCGATTTCCTCGGGCTCGGCGTGCCGCCGCCGACGCCGAGCCTCGGCGAGCTGCTCGCGCAGGGCAAGGGCAATCTCGACGCGTGGTGGATCTCGCTGTCGACCTTCGGCGTGCTGGTCGCGACGCTGCTGCTGCTGACCTTCATGGGCGATGCGCTGCGCAACGCGCTCGACACGCGGATCGCCGATTCGGTGCGCGCGGCGGGAGGCCAGCGATGAGCGAACCGGTCGTATCGACGCAGCGCGAGCCGCTGCTGGCGCTCGAGCATCTGCATGTGCGCTTCGGCGACACGGTCGCGGTGGACGACGTGACGCTCGCGATCGGCCGCGGGGAGCGCGTCGCGCTGGTCGGCGAGTCGGGTTCGGGCAAGAGCGTGACCGCGCTGTCGATCCTGCGGCTGTTGCGCGACGCCGACGTGAGCGGCGCGATCCGCTTCGCGGGGCAGGACCTGGCTGGCAAGAGCGAGCGCGAGATGCGCGGGCTGCGCGGCTCGGACATCGCCATGATCTTCCAGGAGCCGATGACCGCGCTCAACCCGCTGTATACGATCGGCGTGCAGATCGGCGAGACGATCGTGCTGCACGACGGCGTATCGGCTGTCGAGGCGCGCAAGCGTGCGATCGCGTTGCTCGCGCGCACGGGCATCGCGGAGCCGGAGAAGCGGGTCGACAGCTATCCGCACCAGTTGTCGGGCGGCCAGCGCCAGCGCGCGATGATCGCGATGGCGCTCGCCTGCCGGCCGCGCCTGTTGCTGGCCGACGAGCCGACTACCGCGCTCGACGTGACGATCCGCGCGCAGATCGTCGATCTGCTGCTGGAACTGCAGCGCGAGGAAGCGGAAAAGCGGGGAATGGCGATCCTGCTGATCACGCACGACCTGAATCTCGTGCGGCACTTCGCGGATCGCGTCGCGGTGATGGAGCACGGCCGGCTCGTCGAGAGCGGGCCCGTCGAGCGGATCTTCGCGGAACCCGAGCATCCGTATACGCAGCGGCTGCTGAACAGCCGGCCGCAACGCGCGGTTGCGCCGGTGATGCCGATCGCGCCCGTCGTGCTCGATGCGCACCACGTGAGCGTGCAGTTCGCGCGCAAGCGGCCGGGCATCGCGGGCTGGTTCGGCTCGGTGCCCGTGACGGCCGTTGCGGACGTATCGGTGTCGGTGCGGCAGGGCGAGACGCTCGGCATCGTCGGCGAATCGGGTTCGGGGAAGTCGACGCTCGCGATGGCGCTGCTCGGCCTGCAGAAGACGGCCGGCGGCACGATCGAATTCCAGGGGCGCGCGCTGTCGACCTATCGCGGCCGCGAACAGGCTGCGCTGCGCTCGAACATGCAGGTGGTCTTTCAGGATCCGTTCAGTTCGCTTTCGCCGCGTCACACGATCGAGCGGATCGTCGGCGAGGGGCTCGAGCTGCATCGCCCGGACATGACGCCCGAGGCGCGCCGCGCGAAGTCGCTCGCGGTGCTGCGCGAAGTCGGCCTCGACCGCACGGTGCTGCACCGTTATCCGCACGAATTCTCGGGCGGGCAGCGCCAGCGGATCGCCATCGCGCGCGCGCTGGTGCTGGAGCCGCGCATCCTGATCCTCGACGAGCCGACGTCCGCGCTCGACGTGTCGATCCAGCAGCAGGTGCTGAAACTGCTCGCGAATTTGCAACAGAAATACAACCTCGGCTATGTATTCATCAGCCACGACCTGGAGGTGATCGGGGCGATGGCGCACCGCGTCGCGGTGATGCAGGACGGGGCCGTCGTCGAGTCGGGAGAGGTGGCCGACATCTTCACGAGACCGTCACATCCTTACACACAAAAGCTGTTGAAAGCGGTCTGGAAAGCGTGATAGGCCGCCAATGGTCTGACCATCTCGATTGTATTTATTAATTTGTTTTGACAAACGATTACGCGCTGGCTAGTATCGACCGAAATTTTCCGCCAATCAGCTGATTTTTAAGCAAATTCCATCGACCAATGCAGCATCGATCCCTGACCCAGGCATGCGCGCGCACCATCGCCGGGCTATTCATCGGCGCCCTGTTTGCAGCAGCTCCCGGCGCGTTCGCCGACGAAGTCAGCAGTTTTAACCAGAATGTCACGAATTCGACGCAGAACGCGTCGAATTCCTCCCTCCAGCAGACCAGCGCGCAGCCGTCGAGCGGCGGTGCGAAGTCGTTCCTCGCCGGCATGGCCGGCAAGGCAGGCGACGTGGTTGTCGGCGCGCTGAACATGATCGGCGTGCGCTATCGCTGGGGCGGCAACTCGCCGGATTCGGGCCTCGATTGCAGCGGCTTCGTGCGCTACGTGTTCCAGGACACCCTCGGCATGTCGCTGCCGCGCCGTGCGGAAGAGATGAGCCGCGTCGGCGAGAAGGTCAGCATGAGCAACCTCAAGCCGGGCGACCTCGTGTTCTTCAACACGATGCGCCGCACGTTCTCGCACGTCGGCATCTACATCGGCGACAACAAGTTCGTGCACTCGCCGTCGACCGGCAGCACCATCCGCGTCGACGATCTCGATAGCGGCTACTGGGAAAAGCGCTTCACTGGCGCGCGCCGGCTTGAATCGGAGTTCCCGATGAAGCCGGAAGACCTGCGTCAGCGCGTGCGCGCGACGATCGGCGACGATTCGGCGAACGGCAACAACTGACGTTCGGCGGCCAGTCCGGCCGGATCGAAAAAACCCTGTCACCGAAAGGCGGCAGGGTTTTTTGTTTTGGAGCGGTGCAAACGGTGCGCTGAAAGCCGTTCCGCCGTTGGCAGGCCGGCGGCGCGCGCCGGCCTGCGCATTGCGTGCTTACGCGACCGCCACGCCGCGCGCTGCCGCGAGCTTGCGCTGGAGTTCCGGCATGATGCGCGCGACGGCTTCCTCGCCCGCGAGGATTGCCGCGTTACGCTGGTTGAAGTCGCTGCCGCCCATGGCCGCGAGGTTCGGGCGGATCACGACGTCCGCGTACTTGTCGAGCTCGTAGGTCTTGATCGTCTGGCCCATGATCGTGAAGGTCTGCAGCAGCATCTCGATCGGGTTGTTGGTTGCCGCGCCGTCCGGCCGGGCCGAGATGTCGACCGCGATCACGAAGCTCGCGCCCATCTTGCGCGCGTACGACGCGGGCACGGGGCTCACGAGCCCGCCGTCGACATATTCGCGGTTGCCGATCTTCACCGGTTCGAACACCGACGGCACGCTGCACGACGCGCGTACTGCGAGCCCCGTGTTGCCCTGCTGGAACAGGATCGGCTGACCGCTCTGCAGATCGGTCGCGACGATGCCGAGCGGCTTCGCCATCTTCTCGATCGGCCGGTTGTTCAGCGTCTTGTTCAGGAAGTTCTGCAGCGCCACGCCTTGCAGCAGCCCGCGCGAGCGGAACGGCAGCGCCCAGTCGCTGATTGCCGCCTGGTCCATGTCGAGCGCGATCTTGTTGATCTGCAGCGCGCTCATGCCCGATGCATAGAGTGCGCCGACCACCGAGCCCGCGCTCGTGCCCGCGACTATCTCGACCGGGATGCCGCGCGCCTCGAGCGCCTTCAGCACGCCGATGTGCGAGAAGCCGCGCGCGGCGCCGCCGCCGAGTGCGATGCCGATCTTCACGGGCTTTTCCTGCGGCAGTGCTGCGCCGGGGCGGGATTTGTCGCCGAACGACGTGCAGGCGGCGAGGCTGGCGGACGCAGCGGCGATCGTGAAGTGGCGGCGCGACAGGCGAGGGGACGACATCGAATGGTTCTCCGGCGGCTTGGCGGCGGGTTTTACGGCCCGCGGCGGCGATAGGTTCCGAGCGGCCGCGCGGCAGGTTCCGTGCGGCCGGTGCCGCGCCGGCTGGCGGCCGCGGCGCGCACATCATAATGCAAGCGGCGCGCTTGGCGCGATGTCCGGCGCGAGTATAATTCCGGCTTCTTTCCCGTTCCGGGCGTCGCCGGCCCCGTTGCTGTCCGGGCTGCCGCCGTCGATCCCGCGTCGAATCATTCATGCGCCCCAGGCGTTCGAGTTACCGTTTATGACCCGTCCTGTCCGTACCCGCTTCGCGCCGAGTCCCACCGGCTTCATCCACCTCGGCAACATCCGCTCCGCGCTCTATCCGTGGGCATTCGCCCGCAAGATGAAGGGCACGTTCGTGCTGCGCATCGAGGATACCGACGTCGAGCGCTCGTCGCAGGAAGCGGTCGACGCGATCCTCGAAGGGATGCAATGGCTCGGCCTGGATTTCGACGAAGGCCCGATCTACCAGATGCAGCGGATGGACCGCTATCGCGAGGTGCTCGCGCAGATGCTGGAGAAGGGGCTCGCGTACCCGTGCTACATGTCGGCCGAGGAGCTCGACGCGCTGCGCGAACGCCAGCGCGAGGCCGGCCTGAAGCCGCGCTACGACGGCACGTGGCGTC
Source organism: Burkholderia puraquae (assembly GCF_002099195.1). Lineage (GTDB taxonomy): Bacteria > Pseudomonadota > Gammaproteobacteria > Burkholderiales > Burkholderiaceae > Burkholderia > Burkholderia puraquae. Next base: position 162,691 of record NZ_NBYX01000005.1, read on the forward strand.
CGGAGCCCGGCAAGGTGCTGCCGGAGCCGCCGGCTGGCGTGAAGCCGGTGCTGCGCTTCCGCAATCCGCTGACGGGTACGGTCGTGTGGGACGACGCCGTGAAGGGGCGTGTCGAGATCTCGAACGAGGAACTCGACGACCTCGTGATCGCGCGCCCGGACGGCACGCCGATCTACAACTTCTGCGTGGTGGTGGACGACATGGACATGGGCATCACGCACGTGATCCGCGGCGACGACCACGTGAACAACACGCCGCGCCAGATCAACATCCTGAATGCGCTCGGCGGCGAGGCGCCCGTCTACGCGCACCTGCCGACCGTGCTGAACGAGCAGGGCGAGAAGATGAGCAAGCGGCATGGCGCGATGAGCGTGATGGCGTACCGCGACGCGGGCTTCCTGCCTGAAGCCGTCGTCAACTATCTCGCGCGCCTCGGCTGGTCGCACGGCGACGCCGAGATCTTTTCGCGCGAGCAGTTCGTCGAGTGGTTCGATCTCGAGCATCTCGGCAAGTCGCCCGCGCAGTACGACCACAGCAAGCTGAGCTGGCTGAACGCGCATTACATCAAGGAAGCGGACAACGCGCGCCTCGCCGAGCTGGCGAAGCCGTTCCTCGCCGCGCTCGGCATCGACGATGCGGCGATCGCGACGGGCCCGGCGCTCGACGCCGTGGTCGGGCTGATGAAGGATCGCGCGACGACGGTCAAGGAGATCGCGGAAGGCGCCGCGATGTTCTACCGCGTGCCGGCACCGGAAGCCGATGCGCTTGCGCAGCATGTGACCGATGCGGTGCGGCCGGCGCTGGCCGATCTCGCCGCTGCGCTGAAGGCGGCCGACTGGACGAAGGAGGCCGTGTCTGCCGCGCTGAAGGCGACGCTCGGCACGCACAAGCTGAAGATGCCGCAACTCGCGATGCCGGTGCGCCTGCTGGTGGCGGGTACGACGCACACGCCGTCGATCGATGCGGTGCTCGTGCTGTTCGGTCGCGACGTCGTGGTGTCGCGCATCGAGGCCGCGCTGGCCTGAGGTTCGGGGGCGAGCGAAGCTGCCCGTGCGTGACATCACGGCAGCTTCGCAAAAAAATTCGCTCGAATCGCAAAAAGGGTATTTACAAGTTCAAAGTAGCTCCATATAATCTCATTTCTGTTCTGCAAGGGGGTATAGCTCAGCTGGGAGAGCGCTTGCATGGCATGCAAGAGGTCAGCGGTTCGATCCCGCTTACCTCCACCATCAGAACAAGCTGGATTGATTTGCGAAGCAGCAGTGGTAGTAATAAATGCTTCACAAAATGATTCAAAGCAGTTAGAATTTCGGCCTTCGCTGTTGATTGAAAAATGAATAGCGAAAGTCAGACAAATCTGAAAAGATTTTGTCCCCTTCGTCTAGAGGCCTAGGACATCACCCTTTCACGGTGAGTACAGGGGTTCGAATCCCCTAGGGGACGCCAGATTCAGCGGCGTTTCATAGAAGTGTCGCAACGCTTGCAGGAACGTAACCGACGTCCTGCGGGTGAGGGTAAGAAAGCTGGAGCGGTAGTTCAGTCGGTTAGAATACCGGCCTGTCACGCCGGGGGTCGCGGGTTCGAGTCCCGTCCGCTCCGCCAGAACGAAGCCCGTTCAAGACGTTTTTGAGCGGGCTTTTGTATTAAAGATGTAAGCGGTACGTTGTCCCCTTCGTCTAGAGGCCTAGGACATCACCCTTTCACGGTGAGTACAGGGGTTCGAATCCCCTAGGGGACGCCAGATTCAGCGGCGTTTCATAGAAGTGTCGCAACGGTTGCAGGAACGTGACGATGTCCTGCAGGCGGGAGTAAGAAAGCTGGAGCGGTAGTTCAGTTGGTTAGAATACCGGCCTGTCACGCCGGGGGTCGCGGGTTCGAGCCCCGTCCGCTCCGCCAGAACGAAGCCCGTTCAAAGAACGTTTTTTGAACGGGCTTTTGCATTAAAGATGCAAGCAGTACGTTGTCCCCTTCGTCTAGAGGCCTAGGACATCACCCTTTCACGGTGAGTACAGGGGTTCGAATCCCCTAGGGGACGCCAGATTTCGGCGTCGTTCGAACAAACGATGCGCCGGCAGGAAGCAACCGACGCCTGCCAGGCAAGCAGCAAGACTGGAGCGGTAGTTCAGTCGGTTAGAATACCGGCCTGTCACGCCGGGGGTCGCGGGTTCGAGTCCCGTCCGCTCCGCCAGAAAATGAAGAAGCCCGCCTTGTGCGGGCTTTTTCATTTGCGTTTCCGGTTGCGCCCGCTGGCGGGCGCGAGACTGCGGAGCGGAGGAAGCCGCCTGCGCGGCTTCCGGCGGGACTCGAAGGGATGCGCGTGCACGCGCATCCGCGGCCTGCAGGATGTGGGCGAGTCCCGTCCGCTCCGCCAGAAAATGAAGAAGCCCGCCTTGTGCGGGCTTTTTCATTTGCGTTTCCGGTTGCGCCCGCTGGCGGGCGCGTAACCGCCGGTGATCCGGCGTCGAGCCGCTACGAGAAATCCGCGATTGCATCCGGACGCGACTGCGCTATCGTGGCGGGATGCGTCCTTGACCCTTGCGCGATGCTCGATCCGACCGACCTGCGACTCCTGTATCAGCTCCGGCCCGCGGAGGCCGGCGATTTTCCGTTTGCCGAAGCGCTGACGCACGGCAACATGGGCGGCTATTACAAGCGCCATGGGCTCGTGTGGCGCAGCGACCTGTTCTATGCGAGCTGGCGCGAATCCGAGAACTTCATCCTCGAGGCCGACGGCGAGCGCATCGGCGTGCTGCGCGTGACCGAGGAAGGCGACTCGCTGCACATCCGCGACGTCCAGATCGCGGCCGGCCATCGCGGGCAGGGCGCCGGCACCTACATGCTCGACATGTCGCACCGCTGGGCGCGTGCACGCGGGCTGCACGAACTGCAACTGCGCGTGTTCGTCGACAATCCTGCCGCGCGTCTCTACTTGCGCATGGGCTATCAGGTTGCCGGGTCGCGGCTCGCGCAACTTGGCTCGATCCGCCACATGGTGCGGCCGGTCTGACGTTCTGACGACCCGAAGCGAGGCATTCAGCGGACAGCGCCGGCTGTGTCGTCGTCGTCCGGGGTTTCGTCGTCCGCGAGGCTGCCTTCCGGGCCGCGGTGCTCGTAGCCGCGCAGCATGAATGCGCGCGGGCTTTCGCCGAATGCACGCCGGAACATCGCCGAAAAGGCGCTCTGGCTCTGGTAGCCGAGTTCGCGCGCGATATGCGACAGCGGGCGGCCCTGGTTCAGCAGCGGGATGGCCCGTGCCAGCAGCGCCTGCTGGCGCCACTGCGAAAAGCTCACGCCCAGTTCCTGCTTGAAGAGTCGCGAAATCGTGCGCGTGCTGGCGCCGACCTCGCCTGCCCAATGTTCGAGCGACTCCGCATGCGCCGGATGCGCGAGTACCGATTCGCACAGCATGCGCAGCCGCTTTTCGTCGGGCATCGGCACTGCGAGCGGCAGCGGTTCGGCGTGGCTCAGCTCGTCGAGCACGAGCCCGCACAGCAGGCGCTCGCGCGTGGTGCTCAGGTCGCGCGCGCCGAGTGCGATGATCAGTTCGCGCAGGAGCCCCGTCACTTCGACGACGCGGCACGCGTCGAGTCCGTCCGGCACGATCGACTCGTCGATATACAGCGTGCGCAAATACGCCTCTTCGACGATCACGACCTCGTGCGTCACGCGCGGCGGCACCCAGATCGCGCGGGACGGCGGCACCATCCACGTCGTGCCGGTCGTCGCGACGCGCAGCACGCCGCGCGACGCGTACGCGAGCTGCGCCCACGCATGCGTGTGCAGCGGGATGCGATGCCCGGCGTCGACCTGCCGTGCGCGCACGCGCATCGGATGGACATCGGTCGGTGCGAATTCAGGCGGAATGTCGATGACGTACGGGTTCGATACGTCGGCTTGGACGGGCGGATTCATGGACGATTCGGGCAGCGCGGCGGCGATGCCGTTATTGTAGAAGGCGCCGCGAAAGCGCATGCGGCGGTTTGTCGGGCGATCATGCCGCGCTCAAATGAACTTTGTGTGGGGGGGCGGCAATTTCGGGACTGCCCGGGGTCGGGCGCGCATGCGGGTTCGAACCATCGGGCCGGTATCGTGGTCTATCGATGCGCGGGCGATTTCGCACGAATCGCACGAATCGCACGCGAGCACGGCAACATACGAATCAAAGAGGAGAACCACGATGCGTTACGTATTCGTCTACGGCACCTTGAGAAACGGGGAGGCCAACGACATCGGCCATGCGGCCGCCAGGCACGGGATTGCCGCGCCGACGCTGCTCGGCGCGGCCGCGCTGCCGGGCGAACTGTACGATTTCGGTACGTATCCGGGGATGATCGCCGGGCCGGCCGGCAAGTCGCTGGTCTGGGGCGATGTCTACGAGGTCGACGACCGGCTCGTTCCGGTGCTCGACGAAATCGAGCGTGTCTATCCGGGCGTCGACTCGCTGTTCAAGCCCGAAGACGTGACCGTCGAACTCGGCGGACGGCAGTACGCCTGCCTTTACTATCCGGTCGCCGCGCACGCGACAGCCGGGCGTCCGCGCATTGCGTCGGGCGACTGGGTTCAGCACCGGCGCGAGCGGGAAGCCGTCTGACCGGTTGCGCGGCGGCGAGTCCTGCCGCACAAGAAAAAGCGCCCCAACGGTGGGATTCGCATCCGGCTTTTCGGATGCAGTTCACGAGGGGCGCTTTTTGATGCCGTCATCGCCTCGACCGGCGCCGGCGCAGGGCCGGCCCCGATCGAGGCGGGCAGCGTCGTCAGATTTCTTCGTACAGCGGCAGCGTCAGGAATTCGGTGAAGCCTTCCGACGTCGACATCTGCTCGAAGATCGCCGCGGCGCGCTCGTACGGCTGCGTGTTGCCGCCGACCGACCGCTTCACGTTGTCGAGCTCGGCCTTCGCGAATTCACGCACGAGTTCGGCCGTGACCTTGCGGCCGTCGTCGAGTACGCCCTTCGGCGAGCGGATCCATTGCCACACTTGCGAACGGGAGATCTCGGCCGTGGCCGCATCTTCCATCAGGTTGTGGATCGGCACGCAGCCGTTGCCGTCGAGCCATGCGCCGAGGTAGTGGATACCGACGTTGATGTTGTTGCGCAGGCCGGCTTCGGTGATCGGCGCTTCAGGCTGGAAGTCGAGCAGGTTCTTGCCTTCGACCTGCACGTCGTCACGCTGCTTCGCGATCTGGTTCGGCTGGTCGCCGAGCACCTTGACGAACTCTTCCATCGCGATCGGCACGAGGCCCGGGTGTGCCACCCAGCCGCCGTCGTAGCCGTCGGTCGCGTCGCGCTGCTTGTCCGAGCGTACGCCGCCCATTGCCTTGTCGTTTGCCTCCGGATCGTTCTTGATCGGGATCAGCGCGCTCATCCCGCCGATCGCCGGCGCGTTGCGCTTGTGGCAGGTCTTCAGCAGCAGCAGCGCGTACGCGCGCATGAACGGCACCGTCATCGTGATCTTCGAGCGCTCGGCGAGGCAGAAGTCGCGGTCGTTCTTGAACTTCTTGATGGCCGAGAAGATGTAGTCCCAGCGGCCGGCGTTCAGGCCCGAGCTATGTTCGCGCAGTTCGTACAGGATCTCGTCCATCTCGAACGCGGCGAGGATCGTCTCGATCAGCACCGTCGCGCGGATCGTGCCGCGCGGCACGCCGACGCCTTCCTGCGCGGCGACGAAGATGTCGTTCCACAGGCGCGCCTCGAGATGGCTTTCCATCTTCGGCAGGTAGAAGTACGGGCCCGAGCCGCGTGCGAGCAGTTCCTTCGCGTTGTGGAACAGGAACAGCGCGAAATCGAAGATGCCGCCGGACACGCGCTGGCCGTCGACCGTCACGTGCTTCTCGTCGAGGTGCCAGCCGCGCGGACGCACGATCAGCGTCGCGACCTTGTCGTTCAGCTGGTACGACTTGCCGTTCTGCTCGAGCGAGATCGTGCGGCGCACCGCGTCCTTCAGGTTGATCTGGCCGTCGATCTGGTTCGTCCAGCTCGGCGCATTCGAATCCTCGAAGTCCGTCATGTACGAATCGGCGCCCGAGTTCAGCGCGTTGATGATCATCTTGCGCTCGACGGGGCCGGTGATCTCGACACGGCGGCATTGCAGGTCGGCCGGCAGCGGTGCGACCTTCCAGTCGCCTTCGCGGATCGCCTTCGTCTCGGCCAGGAAGTCGGGGCGCTCGCCCGCGTCGAGGCGTTGCGTGCGCTCGACGCGTGCCTGCAGCAACGCCTGGCGGCGCGGTTCGAACGTGCGGTGCAGTGCTGCGACGAGTGCGAGCGCGTCGGGCGTCAAGATTGCTTCGTAACCCGGCTTGATTTCGCCGGTGATCGCCATGCCTTGCGGCAGCGTGATCGGGGTGCTCATGAGTCTCATCTCCTTGGTCGGTCAGTTGCGGTTTCGGTGAAGGGGGAAGGCGGCAGCGCTGCGAACGTCATGCACCCGGGCCGGGGCGCGTGCGGTTTGCGGGTCTGCCGGACGGAGCCGGGGTGGCGAGGAATGCGAGCAGGTCGGCCATGCCGGTACCCGTGCCGTCGGGCGGCGCGCCGAGTTCCTCGGCGGGCGCGCCCGTGCGGTTGAGCCAGAACGTCGTGTAGCCGAACCAGACCGCGCCGGCGACGTCCCACGCGTTCGACGACACGAACACGATGCCGCGCCGGTTCGGTCCGAACGCGGCGGTGCCGAGTGCGTAGGCGGCCGGGCTCGGCTTGTACGCGCGCACGGTGTCGGCCGACAGCACGCGATCGAACAGCCCGGACATGCCGGCGCTCTTGATCGCGATATCGAGCATCTGCGGCGTGCCGTTCGACAGGATCGCGAGCGGCGGGCGCGGGTCGAGCGCGCGCAGCTTGCGCAGCGCGGGCACCGTATCGGGATAGGTGGACAGGCATGCGTATTCGTCCATCAGCCGCTTCTCGGCCGCGCTGTTCAGCGCGAGCCCGAGCCGGCGCGCGGCGAACCGCAGCGCATCGAGCGTGATGTCCCGGAACGGGCGATAGCGGGCGCCGGCCGGATCGGCGAGCGTGCGCAGCTGCGAGTATTCGATTTGCTTGCGTCGCCACAGCTGCGACAACCGTTCCCCGTGACCGGGAAACATCTGCTCTGCCGCGGCCAGGACCGCACGCACGTCGAACAACGTGCCGAATGCGTCGAAGAGGATTGCGTCGGGAGAGGAGAGTGTCGTTGTGGCCGACATAGCCTTGCACTCCAGTTTCAGAGGTCAGGTAAATTCTATTCGTGATCGTATGCGCTAAAAAAGACGCTAATCATCACTTGATCTTTTACTTTCATATACCTAATCTTGAGCGGTTTAAGCTATTTGAAGGGCGGCGGCGCCGCCCGTGCGAGTCATGGACCGGTTCAAGCAGATCGAAACGTTCGCGGCGGTCGCGGCGAAGGGCAGCCTGTCGGCGGCCGCGCATGCGGAAGGCGTCGCACCGGCGATCATCGGCCGCCGCCTCGATGCGCTCGAGGAGCGGCTCGGCGTGAAGCTGCTGGTGCGCACGACGCGCAAGCTCACGCTGACGTTCGAGGGCTCGGCGTTCCTCGAGGATTGCCAGCGCGTCATCAACGACATGCAGAACGCGGAGGCAAGCGTGTCGGCCGGCGGCGTCAAGGCGAGCGGCCACCTGCGCATTTCCGCGCCGGCCGGCTTCGGCCGGCGGCACGTCGCACCGCTCGTACCCGAATTCAGCGGCGGGCATCCGGATGTTTCGGTCACGCTCGACCTGTCCGACCGGATGGTCGACCTCGTCAACGAGGGGTTCGATTGCGCGGTGCGGCTCGGCGAGCTGCCCGACTCGTCGCTCGTGTCGCTGAAGCTCGGCGAGAATCGCCGCGTGTGTGTCGCCGCTCCCGCATATCTCGTGCGGCGCGGCACGCCGGCTACGCTCGCGGAACTCGCGCGGCACAACTGCCTCGCGCTGGCGGCAAACGCGAACCAGCAACGCGGCTGGGCGTTCCAGGAGGGCGGCAAGGTCGTGTCGATCCGCGTGAACGGCACGATGGAATGCTCGGACGGCGCGGTGCTGCACGAGTGGTGCCTCGCCGGCCACGGCCTGGCGTGGCGCTCGTGGTGGGAGGTCGGCGAGGACATCGCGGCCGGCCGGCTCGTCAGTGTGCTCGACGCGTTCGCCGCCCCGCCGATCGGCATCCACGCGGTGTTCCCGCAGCGCCGGCACCTGCCGTTGCGCGTGCGCCTGTTTCTCGATTACCTGAAGCACACCTACGAGCGGCCCGGATATTGGGGCGAGTAGGCCGCGCATGCCCGCGCGTTTCCGATATGAGGGCGAACCCGCTGCCGGTGCCGGTTGGGCGGTTTCTCGCACTACACTCGTAGCAGGCATGCCCGACGCGTCGCGGCCGGCTCGGATGGGATCGCGGCGCGCGGAGTGCGATTGACGAAGGAGGGCGCGATGTTCCGGCACATCCTCGTTCCAACCGACGGTTCCGAACTGTCGCAGAAGGCGATCGACGGCGCGATCGACCTGGCTCGGGCGGTCGGCGCGCGGGTTACGGCCTATGCGTGCCTGCCGCAGTATCCGTACTCGCCGTTTTCCGAAGTGATCATCGAGCCGCCCGCCGATTTCCGGGCGCGCAGCGAGCGCGAGGCGCGCGCGCACCTCGACGAGGTCGAATCGGCCGCGAAGGCGGCCGGTGTCGACTGCGATACCTGGACGAGCGTGCATCCGTCGCCGTATCTCGGCATCATCGAGGCGGCCGAACGCGGCGGCTGCGACGTGATCTTCATGGCGTCCCACGGACGCCGCGGGCTCGGCAGCTTGCTGATCGGCAGCGAGACGCAGCGCGTGCTGACCCATACGAAAATTCCGGTGATCGTCTATCGGTAGGGCGGCGCCCTGGAAAAAGGGCGCGCCGGACGGAGCCGGCGCGCGTCGTTGCTGGCGGCCTGCAGGCCGCGCGGCGGGTCGCGCGATCGGGATCGCGCGCCGGCCGTCTCCTCCCTGATTTTTATTCGGCGGCCGATGCCGCGTCGTCGCGAGACGGGGCGGGCATCGGCATGACGCGCGGTGCGTGTTACGCGACCTTCTTGCCGTCGAAGAACTGCTCGTCTTCGGTCGAGCCGTGCAGCGCGGTCGTCGACGCTTCGCGCTCGACCGTCTGCGTCACCGCGTCGAAGTAGCCGGTGCCGACTTCGCGCTGGTGCTTGACGGCCGTGAAGCCCTTGTCCGCTGCCGCGAACTCGGCCTGCTGCAGTTCGACGAACGCGCTCATCTGCGTGCGGGCATAGCCGTGCGCGAGGTTGAACATCGAGTAGTTCAACGCATGGAAGCCGGCCAGCGTGATGAACTGGAACTTGTAGCCCATCGCGCCGAGTTCCTTCTGGAACTTCGCGATCGTTGCGTCGTCGAGGTTCTTCTTCCAGTTGAACGACGGCGAGCAGTTGTACGACAGCATCTTGCCCGGGAACTGCTTGTGGATCGCTTCCGCGAACTTCTTCGCGTACTCGAGATCCGGCTTGCCCGTTTCGCACCAGACCAGGTCGGCGTACGGCGCGTAGGCGAGACCGCGCGAAATCGCCTGCTCGATGCCCGGTTTCGTGCGGAAGAAGCCTTCCACCGTGCGCTCGCCCGTCAGGAACGGCTTGTCGTTGTCGTCCACGTCGGACGTGATCAGATCGGCCGCTTCCGCGTCGGTGCGGGCGACCAGCACGGTCGGCGTACCCATCACGTCGGCCGCGAGACGCGCAGCCGACAGCTTCGCGACGGCTTCACGCGTCGGCACGAGCACCTTGCCGCCCATGTGGCCGCACTTCTTCACCGACGCGAGCTGATCCTCGAAGTGGACGCCCGACGCGCCGGCTTCGATCATCGCCTTCATCAGTTCGAACGCGTTCAGCACGCCGCCGAAACCGGCTTCCGCGTCAGCGACGATCGGTGCAAAGAAGTCGACATAGCCTTCGTCGCCCGGGTTCTTGCCTTCCGACCACTGGATCTGGTCGGCGCGCGTCAGCGTGTTGTTGATGCGCTTCACGACGAGCGGCACCGAGTTTGCCGGGTACAGCGACTGGTCCGGGTACATTTCGCCCGCGACGTTCGCGTCGCCGGCCACTTGCCAGCCGGACAGGTAGATGGCCTTCAGGCCGGCCTTCACCTGCTGCATCGCCTGGTTGCCGGTTAGTGCGCCGAGGGCGTTGACGAACGGCTCGTTGTTGATGAGGCTCCACAGCTTTTCCGCGCCGCGCTTGGCCAGCGTGTGCTCGATCGGGATCGAACCACGCAGGCGGACCACGTCCTCAGCCGAGTAGCTGCGCTTGATGCCCGACCAGCGCGGATCGGTTTCCCATTGCTTTTGCAGTTCCTGTGCCTGTTGCTGACGCGACATGATGAGCTCCTTGATGCGGTGCGATGCCTGATGGATGAATCTGACGGTGTGAGGCTGTTCTCGAAGCCGGGGGCGGTGTGTTTCCGGTTCGTGAGGTCTTGTATAAGAGTCTAGGCAAATCGACCGGAGCGAGACAGGGGGCTTTCCCAGGATGCGGGTAAATTTTTAGTTGTTTTAAATCAACACCTTGGAATTATGATTTCGGGATAAGAAATGCTCTTTCCCATCCCGCAATCGCCCGGGTTGTGCCACGCAGCATGATTTTTTACGACACAAAAAAATTTTCCGCATCGTGAAATGTGGGGCAGGGCGAAAAAAAACCGGCGCAGATGCGCCGGTTGGCTGGATGGGCAGGGCGGCTATCCGCGGGGCTGCCATCCGTGGGGCGGCCGATGGCCGCCCGTGCGTGCTTACGATGCGGAATTGCCGCGGCGCGGGCCGCTGCTGCGCTGGCCGTCGCGACGCGGGCCGCCGTCACGGCTGCCGCCCGGCTTGCCGCTCCAGCCGCCGCCATTGCCGCCGCCGTAGCTGCGGCCGTTGCCGCCATGGCCGCCACCCGGCTTGCCGCCGAAACGTCGACCGCCGGTACCGCCACCCGGACGGCCGCGGCCGCCATTGCCGCCATTACGCGGGGGTGCCTTGCGCGGCTCGAAACCTTCGACCACGTTGACCGGCAGCGGCGAGCGCACGAAGCGCTCGATGCGCTTGAGCGCGCCCTGTTCGGCGTGGTGCACGAGGCTCACCGCGGTACCCGAACGGCCTGCACGGCCCGTACGGCCGATCCGGTGCACGTAGTCTTCCGCGAACTTCGGCAGGTCGTAGTTGAACACGTGCGTGATGCCCGGGATGTCGATGCCGCGTGCCGCGACGTCGGTTGCCACCAGCACGCGCACGCGGCGCTCGCGCAGCGCACGGATCGTGCGGTTACGCGCGCCCTGCGGCAGGTCGCCGTGCAGTGCGGCCGATTCGAAACCTGCGTCGGCGAGGCGGCCGGCCAGCTGGTCGGCGTCGATCTTGGTTGCGGTGAAGATGATCGCCTGGTCGAGTGCGTCGTCGCGCAGCAGGTGATCGAGCAGGCGATCCTTGTGATCGCGGTCGTCGACGTAGTGCACGGTCTGCGCGATGTTCGTACGCGATTCGAGGCGCTGCTGGATTTCGATGCGTTCCGGATCCTTCAGCAGGCGGCCCGTCAGCGAACCGATCTTGCCGTCGAGCGTGGCCGAGAACAGCATCGTCTGGCGCGACTCGGGCGTTGCGGCGACGATCGTTTCGATGTCGTCGATGAAGCCCATGTCGAGCATGCGGTCGGCTTCGTCGAGCACGAGCATCTTCAGTTCGGACAGGTCGATGCGGCCGCGCTCGAGGTGGTCGAGCAGACGGCCCGGCGTGGCGACCAGGATTTCCGGGTTCTTCGCGAGCAGCATCAACTGCTGGCCGTAGGCGACGCCGCCGAGGATGCTGACCGTGCGCAGGCGCTTCAGGTGCTTGCCGTACGTCGATGCGGCCGTGGTGACCTGCATCGCGAGTTCACGGGTCGGCGTCAGCACGAGCAGGCCCGGGCGCGCGACGGGTTGCGGGCGGCGCGCACGGCGGTCGCCCTGGTTCGGTTCACGCGGCGCGCGCGGTTGCTGCGCCAGCGTCTTCTGGAGCTGCGCGAAACGTTCGATCGCGGGCAGCATGAATGCGGCGGTCTTGCCCGAACCGGTCGGGCTCGACACCAGCAGGTCGCGGCCGGCGATGCCGGCCGGAATCGCGCGCTGCTGGACCGGCGTCGGCTTCACGTAGCCGGCGGCCTGCAGCGCGGAGACGATCTCCGGCGACAACCCGAGCGACGCGAAGCTCGGCTCGTCCGACGCCGGTTCGACCGCGGCCGGTGCGGCGGCGTCGTCGAGACCGAGCGCCTGGTCGGCGATCGCGTTGAGCGGGCTGGAGTTGATGCTCGAAGTCATAACAATCCTTGAAACACAGTGGGTGAAACGTCGGCGCCAATCGCGCATACCCAAGTCGTCGGATTCAGCGAGCAAATCAGGAAACGGGGGTGCAATCCGCCGAACCTTCGGCGGATGAGGCATTAGAAGCTGTTTTGGGTGCGGCGCGCTTCAGGAGCGGGGCCGCCAGCCTGATAAGTGACGACCGCGAAGGTCGAAGCAGGAGGGGACAGGTTCTAAACCGGATTGGAGCTTAACGCTACGAGGCGTCTGGCCGGAACGGCTTGCGAGCCGAGCGCGGGAGGTGACGCAGCCAGCATTATAAAGAGATTTGCTGCGCTGCGCCACTGATTTGATTGCCTATTGCGGAGGCGGGCGATCCGGTCAGGAGGCCGTGCCGTTTTTCAGCGATTCGACGAGTTCGATGTACTGCTGCTTCGCCGCATCCTGCGACGTACCCTTCAGCGCATCCCACGCGTCGTACTTGTATTTGCCGACGATGTCGGTGAAGCCCGGCTTGTCGCCATGGGCGTCGCCGTCGGTTGCCTGCTTGAAGAGCGCGTACAGGCGCAGCAGGGTCAGGTTGCCCGGCCGTTCCGTCAGTTGCTTGACGTCGATCTGGGCCTGGTCGAATTGGGCGGTGAGCTCGCTCATCGGGTGTCTCCGTAAGGGTTTCAGGTCGGGCGATCTTAACAAGCGGACCGCCGCGCGGGGTCGAGCGATCCTTCCAAACCGCCACTCGGCCTGCGCGTGCGCACGGATCGGGCCCGATCGCCCGTGGGAGCGGGGCGCCGCATTACAATGTCGCCCATGACGCAAACAGTGCTCCTCGCCATCGATACGTCGACCGAATACTGCTCGGTCGCGCTGCTGCGCTCGGCCCACGCCGATGACGCCGTTTCCACCCCGCAAACCTGGGTCCGCCACGAGCTGACGGGCGCCGTGTCGAGCACGCGCGTGCTGCCGGCCATCCAGGAGCTTTTCGCCGAATCGGGGCTGACGCTTGCCGATTGCGACGCGATCGCGTTCGGCGCGGGCCCCGGCTCGTTCACGGGCCTGCGCACCGCGACGGGCATTACCCAGGGGCTCGCGTTCGGACGCGGGCTGCCGGTCGTGCCGATCGGCACGCTGCTCGCGTGCGCCGAGCACGCGCGGCTGCGTGCGCCCGGCACGACCCGCGTGCTTGCCGCGCTGGATGCGCGGATGGATGAAGCGTACTGGGCGGACTTCGCATGGGACGACAGCGCCGGCGACTGGCGCACGCTGCATGCGGCTTCGCTCGATACACCGGGTGCGATCGGCGTGCCCGATGCGCCGTTCACGCTCGCGGGCAATGCGGCTGCCGCGTTCGGCGCGCAGTTGCCGGCCGCGGCGCACGCGGCCGTGATTGATGGTGACGCGATGCCGCACGCGCTGGCGGTCGCCCATGCCGCACTGCGCGCGTTCCGCGCCGGCCGTGTGGTGCCGGCCGATCAGGCCGCGCCGGAGTACGTGCGCGACAAGGTTGCGCAGACGACCGCCGAGCGGGTCGCGGCACGGGCCGCGCAAACGGGCGGAGCGAAGGGATGACGGGTGTACTGCTGAGCGACCGCTATCTGGCGCCGATGACGGATGCCGATCTCGACGAGGTGGTCGCGATCGAGCACGTCGCGTACGAATTCCCGTGGAGCCGCGGCAACTTCGAGGATTCGTTGCGCAACGGCTATCTGGGCGTGTGCCTGCGGCACGTGACGGGTTCGCTGATCGGCTATTGCGTGCTGATGCCCGTGGTCGACGAGATGCACCTGTTGAACCTGTGCGTCGCACCGGCCGCGCAGTGCGCGGGTGCGGGCCTCGCACTGCTGCGCGAGGCCGTGCGCATTTCGCGCGCGGAACGGCTCGACGGCGTGCTGCTCGAGGTGCGGCCGTCCAATCCGCGCGCGATCCATCTGTATGAGCGTTTCGGCTTCGTGACGATCGGCCGGCGCAAGAATTATTACCCGGCGAAGCATCGCAGCCGGGAGGACGCGATCGTGATGCGTCTGACGCTGAACAAGGACGAAGGGGACGCGCATGGCATGGGCTGAAGCGGCGCTTGAGGAAATGGGCCTCGCGCAGATCTGGGTGCGGCGCGGGCAGCGCGCGGATGAAGGTGCGGACGAGGGCGCGGCGGCCGAAGCGCCCGCCGCGGCGCAAACCGGTGCGGCGGACGACGCACCTGCGGTCACGACCGAGCGGCCTGCGCACACCGTGCGTACGCCGGTGCAAGGCGAGGCGCCGACGGCAGTGGCGCGGAGCATCGAAGCTTCGCCGGCTCGCGAGCGTGTCGCCCCGGCACGCCGCGTCGACGACGGCGATCGCGCGCCTGCATCGGTCACACCGGTCGCGTCGACGGGCACGATGCCGCCGATGGACGACACGCCGCCTGCCGGCGCCGACGATTTCGCGTGGTTCGATGCGGCGCCGCCGGGCGCCCCCGTGCCGGCGGCCGAATCGCGTCCCGCCGGTACGCCGGTTGCCGCGCTCGACTGGGACGCGCTGGCTGCGCGCGTGTCGGACTGTACGCTTTGCCGTCTGTGCGAGAAGCGGACCAACACCGTGTTCGGCGTCGGCGACCGCGAAGCGGACTGGATGCTGATCGGCGAAGCACCGGGCGAGAACGAGGACAAGCAGGGCGAGCCGTTCGTCGGCCAGGCCGGCAAGCTGCTCGACAACATGCTGCAGTCGCTGTCGCTCAAGCGCGGTGACAACGTCTACATCGCGAACGTGATCAAGTGCCGGCCGCCCGGCAACCGCAACCCGGAGCCGGACGAGGTCGCGAACTGCGAGCCTTATCTGCAGCGTCAGGTCGCGCTCGTGAAGCCGAAGCTGATCGTCGCGCTCGGCCGCTTCGCGGCGCAGACCCTGCTGAAGACGGACGCGAGCATTGCGTCGCTGCGCGGCCGCGTGCATGCGTACGAAGGCGTGCCGGTGATCGTGACCTACCACCCGGCGTATCTGTTGCGCAGCCTGCAGGACAAGTCGAAGGCGTGGGCCGACCTGTGCCTCGCGCGCGACACGTTCCGGCGCGCCGAGGGCGCCGGCGCGAACGGGCCGGCCGGACAATGACGACCGGCGCGGCGTTCGCCTTCGTCGATACGCTGCACGACGTCGCGGTTCGGGATCTGGGCTGGCTGCTGGCCAGCCCGAGCCTGCTCACCGCGGTACCGGACGCGCCGCTTGCGCGCCCATGGCCGGATGCGACCGGACAGTCGGCCGTCGAAGCATGGCTCGCCGCGCTCGATGCGCAGCCCGAGCCGCTGCGTCGCGCGCTCGACGGGTTTCGGCCCACCCGGCTCGGCCGCTACGCCGAATGCCTGCTCGAGTATTTCCTGATGCACGGACCGTCGCTGCGCCTCGTCGCGGCCAATCTGCCGCTGCGCAGCAACGGCAAGACGCTCGGCGAAGTCGATTTTCTCGTCGACGCGCCGGACGGGCGGCGCCTGCACTGGGAACTTGCGGTGAAGTGCTATCTGTGCGCGCCGGTGCAAGCCGGTGCATCGCTTGCCGATTTCGTCGGCCCCAACCTCGTCGACCGGTTCGACCGCAAGCGCAGCCGGTTGCTCGAGCATCAACTGCGGCTCGGCGATCGCGACGGGTTTGCGCGGCTAGGCTATGGCGCGCCGTCCGACGCGCAGATGTTCATCAAGGGCTGGTTGTTCTATCCGCATGGTGCGCCGTTGCCGCCGGTGTCCGCGGAAATCGCGCCGGATCACCCGCGCGGTTTCTGGCTGACGCACGCGCAGTGGCCGGCGTGGGCGGCCGCGCAGCGTGCCGGTACCGCATGGAGCGTATTGCCGAGGCTGGCGTGGCTGGCGCCGCGACGCGCTGCCGCCGATGCCGGATTCGAACCCGAGCCGCTGGCGGCCGCTCTGGCGCTGCCGTCCGTGCTGACGGCACGCGAGGCCCCCGCGCTGATCGGCATTCATGAAAAGGGCAGTGACGGCACGTGGCGCGAAAGGGCGCGCGGCTTCGTCGTGCCGGACGACTGGCCGGTACGCGCACAGGCGTTCGCGGCGCAGGATCACTGACGCCGCGTCAGCCGGCGCTTACCACCAGCGATGGAAGTGATGGACGGGGCCGACGCCGTGCCCGACGTCGAGGTGGCCGCTCGCGGCGATTGCGCCGGTCAGGTAGGTCTTGGCTTCCCGCACCGCGCTTTCGAGGTCAGGTTGCTGCGGCAGCAGCGCGGCGATCGCCGACGACAGCGTGCAGCCGGTGCCGTGCGTGTTGCTGACCGGCACGCGTGCGCCGTCGAGCCGCACGGTGCGCGTCGCTTCGACGAGCCAGTCGGGGCTCGCGGACGCGTCGGGCAGGTGGCCGCCTTTCATCAGCACGGCGCGCGCGCCCGTCTGCAGCAATGCCTGGCCTTGCCGGACCATGTCGTCTTCGGTCGTTGCGGGCACATCGTTCAGCAGGGCGGCCGCTTCGGGCAGGTTCGGCGTCACGACCGTCGCGAGCGGCAGCAGCGCATCGCGCAACGCGTCGACGGCATCGGGCGCGAGCAGCGCGTGCGAGCTTTTCGAGATCATCACCGTGTCGAGCACGACGAAGCGCGGCGCGTAACGGCGCAGCGCGTCGGCCACCGCTTGCACGATCGCCGCATTCGCGAGCATCCCGATCTTGACCGCATCGATGCGGATATCGCCGAACACCGCGTCGAGTTGCGCAGTCACGAACGCGGCATCCGGTGCATGCACGCCCGTCACGCCTCGCGTGTTCTGGGCGGTCAGCGCAGTGATCACGCTCGCGCCATACGTGCCGAGCGCTGAAAAGGTCTTCAGGTCGGCCTGGATGCCTGCGCCGCCGCCCGAATCGGAGCCGGCGATCGTCAGGATGTTGGGTATCGGGTGCGTCATCGGGGCAATGCGCCGGTTCGAAGACCGGCGCCGGCGGACGGAAACGGGAAGTGTAGCGTCAGTGCCGCGATTCGCCGATCAGCGCGACCGAGTCGAACTGACGCTGGTTTGCCTGGTGGCGGCGCATCACGAGCCACATCGTCAGGCAGACGAACGTGCCGAACAGCACGATCACGACGCCGACCGGCACGTCGAGCCACACGAGCACCGCATACAGGCACAGCATCACGAGCACCGACAGGTTCTCGTTGAAGTTCTGCACCGCGATCGAGTGGCCGGCCGACAGCAGCACGTGGCCGCGATGCTGCAGCAGCGCGTTCATCGGAACGACGAAGTAGCCCGACAGCGCGCCGACGCAGATCAGGAAGATGTACGCGATGATCAGGTACACGGGCATGCGCAGGTGGCCGAAGTGCACGGCCCAGTGCGACGGGAACAGGTCGCGCGTGTAGAACGCCATCAACATTACCGCGATGCCCATGATGATGCCGACGGGCAGTACGGTCAGCGATTTCTTCAACGGGATCCGGGCGGCGGCGGCGATTGCGCCGGCTGCGACGCCGACCGCGACCACGGCCTGCAGGATCGCGCCTTCCGACAGCGACATGCCGAGCGACACTTCAGCCCACTTCAGCACGATGAACTGCAGCGTCGCGCCCGCGCCCCAGAACAGCGTCGTGACTGCCAGCGAGATCTGGCCGAGCTTGTCGCGCCAAAGCACCGTGAAGCAGTCGGCGAAATCCGTGAGGAGCTTGACCGGGCCGCGTTCCTGCTTCGGGTAGCGGGCGCCCGTATCGGGAATGCGCAGGTTGAACAGCGCGGCGATCACGTAGATCGCCATGATGATCGCCATCGCCGCTTCGGCGGGGGTGCCGATCCAGGCGGGCGTATGCGCGATCACGTGCGACGCGATATGCGGGCTGATCAGCGCACCGCCGAGCACGGTGCCGAGGATGATCGAGCTGACGGTCGTGCCTTCGATCCAGCCGTTCGCGGCGACCAGCCGGTCGGCCGGCAGCAGTTCGGTGAGGATGCCGTATTTCGCGGGCGAGTAGGCCGCCGCGCCGAAGCCGACGATCCCGTACGCGATCAGCGGGTGGGCGCCGAACAGCATGATCATGCAGCCGACGACCTTGATCGAGTTGGTGATGAACATCACGCGGCCCTTCGGCCGCGAATCCGCGAAGGCGCCGACATACGCCGCCAGCACCACATAGGACAACACGAAGAACAGCTTCAACAGCGGTGTCATCCAGTTGGGGGCGTGAAGGTCTTTCAGCAGGGCGATGGCGGCGATGAGGAGCGCATTGTCGGCCAGCGACGAGAAAAACTGCGCGGCCATGATGGTGTAAAAACCTTTTTTCATCTGATGCGATGCTTTCGTCGCTGCGGCAGGGCCGCGTAGGCCGCCTGGTATGCGATCGGCTTATTCCGTTCGAAATGGGTTGTGCGCACGGCTTTATAACATGAAAATACGCCAATTCGGACTAGCAAGATTCCCCGATCGTTCCGCAAATTGTCGGCTTCGGTGCTCAAAAGGCGCGGTAAGCTGATGATTCGCAAGCGTCTTTACGTAAATTTCCCATGCCGCGCCCGATCTCCGCCACCATCCATACCGCCGCTCTCGCGAACAATCTCTCCGTCGTCCGCCGCTTTGCCGGCCCGTCCAAGGTCTGGGCGGTCGTCAAGGCCAACGCGTACGGTCACGGTCTCGCGCGTGCGTTTCCCGGCCTGCGCGGCACCGACGGCTTCGGGCTGCTCGACCTCGACGAGGCCGTCAAGCTGCGCGAGCTCGGCTGGGCCGGTCCGATCCTGCTGCTCGAAGGGTTCTTCCGCTCGACCGACATCGACGTGATCGACCGCTACAGCCTGACGACGACCGTCCACAACGACGAGCAGATGCGGATGCTGGAAACGGCGCGGCTGTCGAAGCCCGTCAACGTGCAGCTCAAGATGAACAGCGGGATGAACCGGCTCGGTTACCTGCCGGAAAAATACCGCGCCGCATGGGAACGTGCCCGCGCGTGCCCCGGCATCGGCCAGATCACGTTGATGACCCATTTTTCGGATGCGGATAACGAGCGCGGCGTCGCCGAGCAGCTCGCGACGTTCGAGCGCGGCGCGGAAAATATTGCCGGCGCGCGCAGCCTTGCGAATTCGGCGGCCGTGCTGTGGCATCCGGACACCCACTTCGACTGGGTGCGCCCGGGGATCGTGCTGTACGGCGCGTCGCCGTCCGGGCTGTCGTCCGACATCGCCGACACGGGGCTGAAGCCTGCGATGACGCTCACGTCCGAGCTGATCGCGGTTCAGACGATCGGGAAGGGCCAGGCCATCGGCTACGGCTCGACGTTCTCCGCGCAGGCGCCGATGCGGATCGGCGTGGTCGCGTGCGGCTACGCGGACGGCTATCCGAGGGTCGCGCCCGAAGGCACGCCCGTGATCGTCGACGGCATCCGTACACGCATCGTCGGCCGCGTATCGATGGACATGATCACCGTCGACCTGACCCCGTGCCCGCAGGCCGGCGTCGGCGCGCGCGTCGAGCTGTGGGGCAACACCCTGCCGATCGACGACGTCGCCCGCCATTGCGGCACGATCGGTTACGAGCTGATGTGCGCGGTTGCCGGCCGCGTGCCTGTGCGCGCGGAATAAGGGCATTGCGCGTGGCCAAACAGAAAACCGTATACGTCTGCAGCGAGTGCGGCGGACAGACCCCGAAGTGGCAGGGCCAATGCCCGTCGTGCCAGGCCTGGAACACGCTGGTCGAATCGGTTGCCGAGGCGCCGTCGGCCCATCGTTTCCAGTCGCTCGCGAAGCGGGCGCCCGTCCAGCGTCTCGTCGACATCGAAGCGGCCGACGTGCCGCGCTTCTCGACCGGCATCGGCGAATTCGACCGCGTGCTCGGCGGCGGGCTGGTCGCCGGCGGCGTCGTGCTGATCGGCGGCGACCCGGGCATCGGCAAGTCGACGCTGCTGCTGCAGTCGCTCGCGGACATCGCGAGCGAGCGGCGCGCGCTCTATATCAGCGGCGAGGAATCGGCCGCGCAGATCGCGTTGCGTGCGCAACGGCTTGCGCTGCTCGATGGCGGCACGCCGGCAGCCGAACTGAAGCTGCTCGCCGAGATCCAGCTCGAAAAGATCCAGGCCGCGATCGACGCGGAACGGCCGGACGTGGCCGTCATCGACTCGATCCAGACGGTCTATTCGGAGGCGCTCACGTCGGCGCCGGGCTCCGTCGCGCAGGTGCGCGAGTGCGCGGCGCAGCTCACGCGCATCGCGAAGCAGTCGGGCACCGCGATCATCATGGTCGGGCACGTGACGAAGGAGGGCAACCTGGCCGGCCCGCGCGTGCTCGAGCACATCGTCGACACGGTGCTGTACTTCGAAGGCGACACGCATTCGTCGTTCCGGCTCGTGCGCGCATTCAAGAACCGCTTCGGTGCGGTCAACGAACTCGGCGTGTTCGCGATGACCGAGCGCGGGCTGCGTGGCGTCGCGAATCCGTCCGCGCTGTTCCTGTCGCAGCACGAGCAGGTCGTGCCGGGCTCGTGCGTGCTCGTCACGCAGGAAGGCACGCGCCCGCTGCTCGTCGAAATCCAGGCGCTCGTCGATACGGCGCACGTGCCGAACCCGCGCCGGCTCGCGGTCGGCCTCGAGCAGAACCGGCTCGCGATGCTGCTCGCGGTGCTGCACCGGCACGCCGGCATCGCATGCTTTGACCAGGACGTATTCCTCAATGCGGTCGGTGGCGTGAAGATCACCGAGCCGGCCGCCGACCTCGCGGTGTTGCTTGCGATCCATTCGTCGATGCGCAACAAGGCGCTGCCGAAGGGGCTGATCGTGTTCGGCGAAGTCGGGCTGGCGGGCGAGATCCGGCCGTCCCCGCGGGGGCAGGAGCGGCTGCGAGAAGCCGCGAAGCTCGGCTTCACGATCGCGCTGATCCCGAAGGCGAATGCGCCGAAGCAGGCGATCGAAGGGCTGAAGGTGATGGCCGTCGAACGGATCGAACAGGCGATCGACAGCGTGCGCGATCTCGAGTAAACGGCTCGGCAGGCATACGGGCTATGCCCGTGGGCGATCTGTCGCGTAATTCGTTGTAAAGAATATGTAGGGTTCTGTAACCCGCCGGACATTGCTTTTCCCTATCCTTTGCCGGATTGTCGAACCGCGCAATGCGAAGGGATCCTATGTTGAAATCGTATGGGGAAGCGCCGAGCGGACGCCTTTACAACCTGCGTGGCTGCCGTGTGTCGGAGCCGATTCGCCAACCCTGGGGCGGCGGATGCCGGATCGTCGAATGGATCGACGAAGAGGGGCGCCTCGCGCGCAAGGTCGTGTCCGAGGACGTGACGGAAGCGGAAGTCGCCGCGGCGATCAGGCTGCCGACCGAAGGGCGCCGGTACCTGATGGGTGACGACGAGCAGATGCCGCGCGACACGTTGCCGCGGCGCTGAGCCGGCGGCTCGGCGAGCAGCCGGTGAACCGAGTGACGACGGTAATGAATGAACAGGCCGGGCCCGCGCGCCCGGCCTTGTCGTATCCGGGCCTGCGGAGGGCCGGATGATCGGTCGAGGTGCCGCGATGCCAAGGCACCGCGGCGCTCAGGCTGCCGGCACGCCGTGCCGGCGTATTGGTGTTTTGGCCGGCCGCGCTGCGGCTGCGGTCAGCCGATCTGCTCGAGTTCTTCCTGCGCGGCGAGCCAGTCGGCCTCGACCGTTTCGAGACGCGTGTTGACGTCCCCGAGCTTGCGGATCGCGTCGGTCAGCGCCGTCTTGCGCTCGGCTTCGTAGCTCGCCGGATCGGCGACGAATGCATCGAGGCGCGCCTTCTCGGCGTGCAGCGTCTCCATTTCCCTTTCGAGCTTCGTGATGCGCGTCTGCAGCGGCTTCTTCAGCACCGACAGGCGCTGCCGTTCCTCGGCGGCCTGACGCTTCTGGTCCTTGCGGTTGGCCGCGGCACCCGCGCCCGGCGAAGCCGCGCTGTCGGCCTTCGCGGCCGCGCGCTGCTCGGCCGCGTGCTGCAGCAGCCAGTCGCGGTAGTCGTCGAGGTCGCCGTCGAACGGCTGCAGCCGGTGCTTCGCGACCAGCATGAACTGGTCGGTCGTCGCGCGCAGCAGGTGGCGGTCGTGCGAGACGAGGATCAGCGTGCCTTCAAACTGGGCGAGCGCCATCGTCAGCGCGTGGCGTGTTTCGAGGTCGAGGTGGTTGGTCGGTTCGTCGAGTAGCAGCAGGTTCGGCTTCTGCCAGATGATCAGCGCGAGCGCGAGGCGTGCCTTTTCACCGCCGGAGAACGGCCCGACCGGGCTGGTCGCCATGTCGCCCGAGAAGTTGAAGCCGCCGAGGAAGTCGCGCAGCTCCTGCTCGCGCGTGTCGGGCGCGAGCCGCGCCAGATGCGCGAGCGGCGAATCGTCCTCGCGCAGCGTTTCGAGCTGGTGCTGCGCGAAATAGCCGATCGTCAGCCCCTTGCCGTCGCGGACGTGCCCCGACAGCGGCGCGAGCGTGCCGGCCAGCGTCTTGATCAGCGTCGACTTGCCCTGGCCGTTCGCGCCGAGCAGGCCGATGCGCTGGCCGTTCTGGATCGACAGCGCGACGCGCTCGACGATCGGGATTTCCGCTCCGCCGTCGGCGTGGTAGCCGCAGCGGACGTCTTCCATCACCATCATCGGGTTCGGCGCGGCATCGGGCGTGCGGAATTCGAACGTGAACGGAGACGCGATGTGCGCGGGCGCGATCAGCTCCATCTTCTCGAGCGCCTTCATCCGGCTCTGCGCCTGCTTGGCCTTGGTCGCCTTGGCCTTGAAGCGGTCGACGAAGCTCTGCAGGTGCTCGATCGTCTTCTGCTGCTTTTCGTAGGCGTTTTGCTGCAGCGCCAGTTGCTGCGCGCGCAGCACTTCGAACTGCGAGTAGTTGCCGCCGTAGCGTTTCACCTGGCGGTTTTCCAGGTGCAGCGTGACGTTGCAGATCGAATCGAGGAATTCGCGGTCGTGCGAAATCACGACGAGCGTGCCGGGGTAGCGGTGCAGCCAGTCTTCGAGCCAGACGATCGCGTCGAGGTCGAGGTGGTTCGTCGGCTCGTCGAGCAGCAGCAAGTCGGAGCGGCACATCAGCGCCTGCGCGAGATTCAGGCGCATGCGCCAGCCGCCGGAGAAGCTGGCAACGGATTCGCGCGTCTGCGCGAGCGTGAAGCCGAGGCCGAGCAGCAGCGCCTCGGCACGGGCGGGCGCGGTGTAGCCGTCGGCGTCGGCGAACGCCGCGTGCGCGTCGGCTTCGGCGGCGCCGTCATGCGCGGCGGAAGCGGCGGCGATGCGCGCCTCGATCTCGCGCAGCGCGGCGTCGCCGTCGAGCGTGTAGTCGAGCGCCGAGCGGTCGACGGCGGGCGTTTCCTGCGACACATGGGCGATCCGCCACGACGGCGGCATCGAGAAATCGCCGCCGTCCGAGTGCAGCTCGCCGCGCAGGACCGAGAACAGGGTCGACTTGCCGGCGCCGTTCGCGCCGATCAGGCCGGCTTTCTCGCCGGGATTGAGCACGAAGGAGGTCGACTCGAACAGCGGCTTGGTGCCGCGCGCAAGGCTGAACTGATTGAAACGGATCACGGCGGAAATGACTGGCCAAAACCGCTATTCTAGACTGCGCGCCGCTTGCGCCGGGCATTGACCGTTCGGCGGATGCCGCAACGGGGCAATTTCGCCTAGACTCCACGTCGATCCGGTTTCGTTAAAGGAGTGCCCGATGTCCACCCTGTATTCGTTCAGCGCAGAGACGCTTGCCGGCGCGCCGGCCTCGCTCGACGCGTATCGCGGCAAGGTGCTGCTGATCGTCAACACCGCGAGCGAGTGTGGCTTCACGCCGCAGTACGCGGGCCTGCAGAAGCTGTATGACCAGTACGCGGCGCGCGGCTTCTATGTGCTCGGCTTCCCGTGCAACCAGTTCGGCAAGCAGGAGCCGGGCGACGCCGCACAGATCGGCGCGTTCTGCGAGCGCAATTACGGCGTCACGTTCCCGATGTTCGCGAAGATCGACGTGAAGGGCGACCATGCGCATCCGCTGTACCGCTACCTGACCGACGAAGCGCCCGGCATTCTCGGCCTCAAGGCGATCAAGTGGAATTTCACGAAATTCCTGATCGATCGCGAAGGGCGCATCGTCAAGCGCTATGCACCGTCGACCAAGCCGGACGAAATCGCCGCGGATATCGACAAGCTGCTCTGACGGCCGCTGGCGGCGTTCGCGGCGCCTGTGCGGATCGCACGGGCGCCACCGTCCCGGCCGTTACAGAATCGGTGCGAACAGCCGCGCGACGTGCATCGCGATGCGCCGCCAGGCGGGCGACCGGCGGTATTCGTTCGCGTCGACCTCGTACGCCTGCGTGAAGTCGGCATCGAGCATCGTCTCGACCTCGTCGGCGAAGGCGCGGTCGACGGTCAGCACCATGATCTCGAAATTGAGGCGGAACGAGCGGTTGTCGAGATTCGCGCTGCCGATCGCCGCCGCGATGCGGTCGATCAGCACGACCTTCTGGTGCAGGAAGCCGGGCCGGTAGCGGAACACCTTGACGCCCGCGTCCACCAGGTCGCGCGCGTACAGCTTCGATGCTTCGAATACCACGTAGTGATCGCGCCGGCTCGGGATCAGGATGCGCACGTCGACACCGCGCATCACGGCGAGCTTCAGTGCGGAGATCACGGCTTCGTCGGGGACGAGGTACGGCGTGGTGATCCAGACCCGCTCGCGCGCGGCATTGATTGCCTCGACGAAGAACAGCGAGCCCGTCTCCTGCTTGTCGGCCGGCCCCATCGGCACCGCGAGGCAGTGCATGTTGTCGCCGGGCTGCGCGGGCGGCGGCAGCGCGAGCGGCGGCAGCTTCTGCGTCGCCCAGTGCCAGTCTTCGGCGAACACGTACTGGATGCTCGCGACCACCGGGCCGCGGATCTCGATGTGCGTGTCGCGCCACGGCGACAGGCGTGGCTTCGCGCCGAGATACTCGACGCCGACGTTGTGGCCGCCGACGAACGCGCAATTGCCGTCGACGACGACGATCTTGCGGTGGTTGCGGAAGTTGAGCTGGAAGCGGTTGACGAACTTGCGGTTGGTCGCGAACGGATGAACCTCGACGCCGCCCCGGCGCAATGTCTCGACGTAGCCGTGCGGCAGGTCGAAGCTGCCGATGCTGTCGTACAGCAGGCAGCAGCGCACGCCGGCTGCCGCGCGTGCGAGCAGCGAGTCGCGCAGCATCCGGCCGAGCGCATCGTCGCGCACGATGAAGAACTGCACCACCACGTAATTGCGCGCGGTGTCGATTGCCGCCAGGATTGCCGAGAACGTCGCGTCGCCGTTCACGAGCGTGCGCACCGAGTTGCCGCCGAGGAACGGCATGCCGCCGAGCCGCGTGAGGGCGAGCACCGCAGCCTGGCCGATCGCGTCGGCGGCCGGCCCGTCGGTCGCATCGGTGCTGAGCCAGGGCGAGCGGGGTGTGTGCATGCGCAACATTTCCAGCTCGTGGCGCCGGGCGTCGACGTAGCCGGAGAACTTGCTGCGGCCGAGGAACAGGTACGGAACGAGCGTCAGGTAAGGCATGGCCGCGAGCGAAACGGCCCACGCGATCGCGCCTTGCGACGTGCGCGTGTTCATGATCGCATGGCACGCCGCGACGATCCCGAGCACGTGGATGGTCAGGATCAGGGTGCCGAGATGTAGCCAGTCGAGGGTCATGGGCGCGTGACGGACTCCTGAGGTCGTGCGGCCGGGCGGCCGCCTACGCGCATCTTACCCAACCGTGCGGCGCAACGGTGCGCCGCACGGTGGGCGAGCCAGGAAGGCTCAGGCCTTGCGCGGCAGGTCCGACGCCTGGATCAGGAACACGGCGTCGTCGCCCGCGCTGGTGGGCAGCCACGTGAGTTCGAGGCCGCCGAACGCGGCTTCGACGTTTTCGCGCTCGTTGCCGATCTCGACGACGAGCACGCCGTCGTCGTGCAGCCAGCGATGGGCTTCGGCGACGATGCGTCGCACGATGTCCATCCCGTCATCACCACCCGCGAGCGCCATCTCCGGCTCGTGCCGGTATTCGGGCGGCAGCGCAGCCATCGACGATGCGTTCACGTACGGCGGGTTCGTCAGGATCACGTCATAGCGTGAGCCCGGGTCGGTGCGGAACGCGGGCAGCGGCGCGTAGAGGTCGCCGCGATGCAGTGCGACGCGGTCTTCGAGGCCGTAGTCGCGCACGTTGATCTCGGCGACTTCGAGTGCCTTGTCGGACAGGTCGACCGCGTCGATCTCGGCGTTCGGGAACGCGCTCGCCGCCAGGATCGCGAGGCAGCCCGAGCCCGTGCACAGTTCGAGCACCGCGCCGACCTGCTCGGGATCGGCGACATACGGCTGCAGCCCGTCGTCGAGCAGTTCGCCGATGAACGAGCGCGGCACGATCACGCGTTCGTCGACGTAGAAGCGGTGGCCGTGCATCCACGCTTCATGCGTGAGGTACGCGGCCGGCACGCGATCGGTCGCGCGCCGCTCGATCACCGCGAGTACAGCCGCGATCTCGTCGGGCAGCAGGCGCGCGTCGAGGAACGGCTCGAGCGTGTCGAGCGGCAGGTCGAGCGTGCGCAGCACGAGGTAGGCCGCTTCGTCGTACGCGTTGTCGGAGCCGTGGCCGAACGCGAGCTTCGCCTTCGAGAAGCGCGTGACCGCGTAGCGCAGCAGGTCGCGAACAGTGGCAAAAGGTGTCGTCATGCGAGGCTCCATCAGGCGATCAGTTGTTCGAGTACGCGGCGGTACACGTTCTTCAGCGGGTCGACGAAGCGCACCTCGATGTGCTCGTCGATCTTGTGGATGCTGCCGTTCGGCGGGCCGAATTCGATCACCTGTGGGCAGATGCGTGCGATGAAACGGCCGTCCGACGTGCCGCCCGTCGTCGACAGCTCGGTCGTGATGCCGGTCTCGGTACGGATCGCGTTTTCCAGCGCGCCCGACAGCTCGCCGCGCGGCGTGAGGAACGGCAGGCCGCTTACCGACCACTTCAGCGTGTATTCGAGGCCGTGCTTGTCGAGGATCGCGTGCACGCGCGCCTGCAGGCCCTCGACCGTGCTCGCGGTCGAGAAGCGGAAGTTGAACAACAGGTCGGCGTGGCCGGGAATCACGTTGGTCGCGCCGGTGCCGGCGTGCAGGTTCGACACCTGCCAGGTGGTCGGCGGGAAGTATTCGTTGCCTTCGTCCCACTGCTCGGCGGCAAGCTCGGCGAGCGCCGGCGCGAGCAGGTGGATCGGGTTCTTCGCGAGGTGCGGATACGCGATGTGGCCCTGCACGCCCTTGACGACCAGTTCGCCCGACATCGAGCCGCGGCGGCCGTTCTTCACGACGTCGCCGAGCTCGTTGGTCGAGGTCGGCTCGCCGACGATGCAGTAGTCCATGCGTTCGCCGCGCGCTTCGAGCAGCTCGACGACCTTCACGGTGCCGTCGGTGGCGGGGCCTTCCTCGTCGCTCGTGATCAGGAACGCGATCGTGCCGCGGTGGCCGGGATGGGCCGCGACGAATTCCTCGGACGCGACGACGAACGCCGCGAGCGACGTCTTCATGTCGGCCGCACCGCGGCCGTACAGCTTGCCGTCGCGATGGGCGGGGATGAACGGCGGCGAGCTCCACTGCTCGAGCGGGCCGGTCGGCACGACATCGGTGTGGCCCGCGAACGCGAGCAGCTTGCCGTCGCGGCCGTCGGTGCCGCGCTTGACGGCCCACAGGTTGGTCACGCCGTGCGACGCGATGGTCTCGCACTCGAAGCCGAGCGCGGCGAGGCGCTCGGTCATGATCTGCTGGCAATGCTGGTCGTCGGGCGTCACGGACGCACGGGCGATCAGCTGTTCGGTAAGGGCTAGGGTGGCGGACATGGTTCGGACCACTTTCGATAAAAAATGCCGGCGCGGTGGCCGGCAGCGACAAGACGTCGGGCTGCGCCGACAGGCGCAGCGCGGGCGGCCCTATGCGGCAAACAGCGCCGCGTATTGATCGGCCACGAAGCCGAGCGATTTCACGCGGCCGTTGACCACGAGCACGGGGCGCTTGATGACCGACGGCTTGTGGATCATCAGCGCGACCGCGCCGGCCTTCGTTTCGGCGGCCGCCTTCATTGCGTCGTCCAGGCCGCGCCACGTGGTGCCGCGCTTGTTCACGAGCGCGTCGAGCGACACGTCCTTCAGCCAGTCTTCAAGCAGCGGCACGCTGACGCCGAGCTTCTTGAAATCGTGGAACTCGAATTCGACGCCGTGATCGTCGAGCCACACGCGGGCCTTCTTCACGGTGTCGCAGTTCGGAATGCCGTAGACGACCACGGTGTGCGGCTTTGCCATCAGTCGCCTCGCAGCAGCTCGTTCAGGCCGACCTTCGCGCGGGTCTTTGCATCGACCTTCTTGACGATCACCGCGCAGTACAGGCTGTGCGAGCCGTCCTTCGACGGCAGGTTGCCGGCGACGACGACCGAGCCGGCCGGGATGCGGCCGTAGCTGACTTCGCCCGTCTCGCGGTCGTAGATCTTCGTGCTCTGGCCGAGGTAGACGCCCATCGAGATCACGGAGTTTTCCTCGACGATCACGCCTTCGACGACTTCCGAGCGCGCGCCGATGAAGCAGTTGTCTTCGATGATGACCGGGTTCGCCTGCAGCGGCTCGAGCACGCCGCCGATGCCGACGCCGCCCGACAGGTGCACGTTCTTGCCGATCTGCGCGCACGAACCGACCGTCGCCCACGTGTCGACCATCGTGCCTTCGTCGACGTACGCGCCGATGTTGGTGTACGACGGCATCAGCACGACGTTCTTCGCGATGAACGAGCCACGGCGCGCGATGGCCGGCGGGACGACGCGGAAGCCGCCCGCGGCGAAATCTTCAGCCGTGTAGTTCGCGAACTTCGACGGCACCTTGTCGTAGAACTGCGAGTAGCCGCCGGCGGGCATCGGCGCGTTGTCCTCCAGGCGGAACGACAGCAGCACGGCCTTCTTCAGCCACTGGTGCACGGTCCAGTTGCCGTCGATCTTCTCGGCAACGCGCAGCGCGCCTTTGTCGAGCTGCTCGATCGCGTGCGCGACGGCTTCGCGGACGTCGGCCGGTGCGGCCTTCGGCGACAGCTCGGCGCGGTTGTCCCAGGCGGTATCGATGATTTGCTGAAGTTGTTGCGACATGTTCGTTTTCGCAGGAGATGGATGAATTGATCGGATGGACGATTACCGCGCGAGAGACCGGCAGAAATCGACGATGCGTTGCGCGCCCTCGACGCATTCGGGGGTGCCCGCGACGAGCGCGATCCGGATGAAATCGCGGCCCGGATTCGTGCCATGCGCGTCGCGCGCCAGGTACGAGCCGGGCAGAACCGTCACATTATAGTCGGCGTACAGGCGGCGGGCGAACTCGGTGTCCGACAGCCCGGTGCGCGACACGTTGGCCCACAGGTAGAACGCCGCGTCGGGCAGTTTCACGTCGATCACGTCGGCGAGCATCGGCGTGACCGTATTGAACTTCTGCAGGTACAGCGCGCGGTTCTCGCGCACGTGCGCCTCGTCGTTCCACGCGGCGATGCTCGCGTGCTGCCAGACCGGCGACAGCGCCGCGCCGTGGTACGTGCGGTACAACAGGAATTTCTTCAGCAGCGCCGCGTCGCCGGCGACGAAGCCCGAGCGCATGCCCGGCACGTTCGAGCGCTTCGACAGGCTCGACAGCATCACGAGGCGCTCGAAGCCGCGGCCGAGGCGGTGCGCGGCCTCGAGGCCGCCGAGCGGCGGCGCGGCTTCGTCGAAATAGATTTCCGAATAGCACTCGTCGGACGCGATCACGAAACCGTGGCGGTCGGACAGCGCGAACAGTTCGCGCCAGTCGTCGAGCGTCAGCACGGCGCCCGTCGGGTTGCCCGGCGAGCAGACGTACAGCAGTTGCGTGCGCGCCCAGACTGCGTCGGGCACGGACGCGTAGTCGCACGCGAAGTTGCGGGCCGGGTCGCTG
Organism: Burkholderia puraquae; assembly: GCF_002099195.1. Classification (GTDB taxonomy): domain Bacteria; phylum Pseudomonadota; class Gammaproteobacteria; order Burkholderiales; family Burkholderiaceae; genus Burkholderia; species Burkholderia puraquae. Next base: position 192,802 of record NZ_NBYX01000005.1, read on the forward strand.
TTCGCGAAATAGGGTTCGGCACCGGCCAGCAGCGCCGCGCCTTCGTAAATTTGATAGAAAGGATTCGGACAGAGTACGATCGCCTTCTCGCCCGGTTCGGACGGGCGTGCGTCGATCACGGTCTGCGCAAGCGAGAACAGTGCCTCGCGCGACCCCGATACGGGCAGCACCTGCGTGGCCGGATCGATTGCCGGCAGCCCGTAGCGGCGCTCGAGCCAGTGCGCGATCGACGTGCGCAGCGCGTCCGAGCCGGCGGTGGCCGGGTACGACGCGAGACCGTCGAGCGCGGCCACCACGGCGTCGCGGATCAGCACCGGGGTCGCGTGTTTGGGCTCGCCGATGCCGAAGCTGATCGGTTTGAGGGCGCTGGAGGGCGTCACGTCCTTGAACAGGGCGCGCAGCTTTTCGAAGGGATAGGGCTGGAGCGAGTCGAGTCGAGGGTTCACGGGCGAAGCGGCCATCGCGGCCGGTTGGAGCAATAGAAGCGGCGGGCGCGCCGCGCGGCTGCGAACGGGCGCCGATGGCGCGCGGGTCGCAACGGACGATTATAGCGTGGCGGAATGCGGTCACGGCCCGCCGGAACGGCGGCCGGGCCGGCCGAATAAAGGGTATTGAACCAAATGAATAACGCGGTACGCGGCAGCCTGCCGACGCTGGCCATCCTGATCGGCGCGTCGGTATGGGGCCTGATCTGGTATCCGCTGCGGATCCTTGCGTCGCTCGGCGTGACGGGCACGCTGGCGAGCGCGCTGACGAGCCTCGTCGCGTTCCTGTTCGTGATCGTCGCGCGGCACCGCACGATCGCGACGCTGCGCTGGCACTGGGTGCTGCCCGGCATCGCGGTGACGGCCGGCGTGACGAACCTCGGGTTCGTGTGGGGCACGATCCACGGCGAGGTGCTGCGCGTGATGCTGCTGTTCTACCTGACCCCCGCGTGGACGGCGATCTACGCGCACTTCCTGTTGCGCGAGCGGCTGACCTGGGCCGGCGCGGGGCTCGCGGCGCTGTCGATCGGCGGCGCGATGCTGATGCTGTGGTCGCCGAAGCTCGGCCTGCCGTTGCCGGCCAGCCCGGCCGAATGGGCGGGGCTCGCGGCCGGGTTGAGTTTCGCGATGAGCAACGTGCTCGTGATCAAGGCGAGCCGCGAGCTGCCGGAGATGCGCGCGGAGATGCGCACCGCGACGCTGTTCGGCGGCGCGGCCGTGTTCGGCGCGATCGCGTCGCTGTTCGAGGGGCTGCCGGCGGCGCCGGCGGGCGGCCAGCTCGGCACGGCCGCGCTGATCATCGTCGCGATCGGCGTGACGATGGCGTCGAACAACCTGCTCGTGCAGTACGGGCTGGCGCGCGTGCCGGCGAACCGTGCGTCGATCATCATGCTGTTCGAGATCGTGATCACCGCGCTGTCGGCGTGGGTGTTCGCGAACGAGCTGCCGACCGCGCGCGAATGGGCGGGCGGCGCGTGCATCGTGCTGGCGACGCTGCTGTCGAGCCGGGTCCATCGTGCCGCGCCGGCACCGGACAAACCCGGCGACGGTCGGGACGGCGCACGCGCGATGGTATGATGGAAGCCGTTTGCGGGGCCCAACGCTGTATGCGCGCGGCCCCGCTTTTGAATTCCGGGACGCATCGCGTACATGGGCCGTCCGGCCTCGCGCAGTGCGGCTCCGTCCGTTTCACACCTTCTTCACATCCGATACCGCCGTGCGTCTGAGCTCGATCAAACTCGCTGGCTTCAAATCCTTTGTCGATCCCACGCATTTCCAGGTTCCGGGCCAGCTTGTCGGCGTGGTGGGCCCGAACGGGTGCGGCAAGTCCAACATCATCGACGCCGTGCGCTGGGTGCTCGGCGAGTCGCGCGCTTCCGAGCTGCGCGGCGAGTCGATGCAGGACGTGATCTTCAACGGCTCGACCGCCCGCAAGCCCGGCAGCCGGGCCAGTGTCGAACTGATTTTCGACAACTCCGACGGCCGCGCGGCCGGCCAGTGGGGCCAGTACGGCGAGATCGCCGTGAAGCGCGTGCTCACGCGCGACGGCACGTCGAGTTATTACATCAACAACCTGCCGGCGCGTCGCCGCGACATCCAGGACATCTTCCTCGGCACCGGCCTCGGGCCGCGTGCGTACGCGATCATCGGGCAGGGCATGATCGCGCGAATCATCGAGGCGAAGCCGGAAGAGTTGCGCGTGTTCCTCGAGGAAGCCGCGGGCGTGTCGAAGTACAAGGAACGCCGCCGCGAGACCGAGAACCGGCTGCACGACACGCGCGAGAACCTGACGCGCGTCGAGGACATCGTCCGCGAACTCGGTGCGAACCTCGAGAAGCTCGAGGCGCAGGCCGTTGTCGCGACCAAGTACAAGGAACTCGTCGCCGACGGCGAGGAGAAGCAGCGCCTGTTGTGGCTGCTGCGCAAGAACGAGGCCGCCGGCGAGCAGCAGAAGCAGCAGCGCGCGATCGAACAGGCGCAGATCGACCTCGAGGCGCAGACGGCGAAGCTGCGCGAGGTCGAGGCGCAGCTCGAGACGCTGCGCGTGACGCATTACTCGGCGAGCGACGCGATGCAGGGTGCGCAGGGTTCGCTCTACGAGGCGAACGCCGAGGTGAGCCGCCTCGAGGCCGAGATCAAGTTCATCGTCGAATCGCGCAATCGCGTGCAGGCGCAGATCGCCGCGCTGAATGCCCAGCGCGAGCAATGGCGTGCGCAGGCCGAGAAGGCGCAGGACGAGCTCGAGGACGCCGAAGAGGCGCGCGCGATGGCCGACGAGAAGGCCGCGCTCGCCGAAGACAACGCAGCCGCGAAGCACGACGCGCTGCCGGCGCTCGAAGCGAAATGGCGCGATGCGCAGGCGCAGCTCAACGACGAGCGCGCGCGGATTGCGCAGACCGAACAGTCGCTGAAGCTCGAAGCCGCGCACCAGCGCAACGCCGACCAGCAGCTCCAGCAGCTTCAGCAGCGCCATGAGCGCCTGAAGGGCGAAGCGGGCGGGCTCGATGCGCCGGACGAGGCACAGCTCGAAGAGCTGCGCATGCAGCTGGCCGAGCAGGAAGAGATTCTTGCCGAAGCGCAGGCGCGCCTTGCCGACGCGCAGGAAACGGTGCCGCGCCTCGATGGCGAACGGCGTGCCGCACAGGAGCGCGTGCAGGCCGAAGCCGCGCAGATCCACCAGCTCGAGGCGCGTCTCGCCGCGCTGAAGCAGCTGCAGGAAAACGTGCAGACCGAAGGCAAGGTGCAGCCGTGGCTCGACAAGCACGAGCTCGGTGCGCTGCCGCGTCTGTGGAAGAAGCTGCATGTCGAGGCGGGCTGGGAAGCGGCGCTCGAAGCCGTGCTGCGTGAGCGCCTCGCCGCGCTCGAAGTGTCGAATCTCGACTGGGTCAAGGCTTTTGCCACGGACGCACCGCCCGCGAAGCTCGCGTTCTATGCACCGCCCGCGGCCGGCGAACCGCCCGCGGCCGTGGCCGGTCTGCGTCCGGTGCTGTCGCTCGTGCGCATCGACGATGCGGGCATCCGCGCGGTGCTGAACGACTGGCTCGGCAACGTGTATGTCGCCGACGACGTCGCGCAGGCGCTTGCGACGCGCATGCAACTGCCGGCAGGCGGCGCGTTCGTCGTGAAGGCCGGCCATATCGTCACGCGTGTCGGCGTGCAGCTTTATGCAGCCGATTCGGAGCAGGCCGGGATGCTGGCCCGCCAGCAGGAAATCGAAAACCTGACGCGCCAGGTGCGTGCGCAGGCGCTGCTCGCCGACGAGGCGCGGACGGCCGCCGTGCGTGCGGAAGCCGCGCACACGCAGGCTACGCAGGCGCTCGGCGACGTGCGTGCACAGGCCGAGCGTGCGACGCAGCGCGTGCACGCGCTGCAGATGGATGTGCTGAAGCTTGCCCAGGCGCACGAACGTTACACGCAGCGCAGCACGCAGATCCGCGAGGAACTCGAGGAAATCGGCGCGCAGATCGAAGAGCAGCGTGCGATGCGCGCGGAGTCGGAAGCGAATTTCGAACGTTTCGACGGCGAACTCGCGGAGCTGCAGGCGCGCTTCGAGGACAACCAGCTCGCATTCGAATCGCTCGACGAGTCGCTGACGCAGGCACGTCAGGAAGCACGCGACCTGGAGCGCGGCGCGAACGACGCGCGCTTCGCCGCGCGCAACGCGGTGACCCGGATCGACGAGCTCAAGCGCAGCATCCAGGTCGCGCACGAACAGAGCGAGCGCGTCGCCGCGTCGCTGGAAGACGCACGCGCCGAGCTCGAGACGATCAACGAGCAGACCGCGCACACGGGCCTGCAGGACGCGCTCGAGATTCGCGCAGTGAAGGAAGAGGCGCTGCAGGCCGCGCGGATCGAACTCGACGACCTGACCGCGAAGCTGCGCGCGTCGGACGAGCAGCGGCTCGTTGCCGAGCGTTCGCTGCAGCCGCTGCGCGACCGCATCACCGAATTGCAGTTGAAGGAGCAGGCGGCACGCCTGTCGGTCGAGCAGTTCGCCGAGCAATTGACGACGGCCGAGGTCGACGAGGAAGCGCTGCGCGAGAAGCTGACGCCGGACCTGAAACCGTCGTACCTGCAGGGCGAGGTCACGCGCCTGAACAACGCGATCAACGCGCTCGGCCCGGTGAACATGGCCGCGCTCGACGAGCTGAAGGCCGCGAGCGAGCGCAAGGTGTTCCTCGACGCGCAGTCGGCCGACCTGATCGACGCAATCACGACGCTCGAGGACGCGATCCACAAGATCGACCAGGAAACCCGCACGCTGCTGCAGGGCACCTTCGACGAGGTCAACCGCCACTTCAGCGACCTGTTTCCGCGCCTGTTCGGCGGCGGCCAGGCGAAGCTGATCATGACGGGCGACGAAATCCTCGATGCCGGCGTGCAGGTGATGGCGCAGCCGCCCGGCAAGAAGAACGCGACGATTCACCTGCTGTCGGGCGGCGAGAAGGCGCTGACCGCGACCGCACTGGTGTTCGCGATGTTCCAGCTGAACCCGGCGCCGTTCTGTCTGCTCGACGAGGTCGACGCGCCGCTCGATGACGCGAACACCGAGCGTTTCGCGAATCTCGTGCGCGCGATGTCCGACAAGACGCAGTTCCTGTTCATCTCGCACAACAAGATCGCGATGGAAATGGCGCAGCAGCTGATCGGCGTGACGATGCAGGAGCAGGGCGTGTCGCGGATCGTCGCGGTGGACATGGAAACCGCAGCGGGTTTTGCCCAGAATTGACGTTTGACGAAACCGGACCGCGTTCGCGCGGCGCATGGGCGCCCGTTCGCGGTTCCGACGAACAAGAATTGCTGATGGAGCGTGCATGGACGAGTTGACACTCGGTTTGATCGGCGCGGGCGCCGTCGTGGTGGGCGGCGTCGTGGTCTACAACGCATGGCAGGGCGCGAAGGTGCGGCGCAGGATGCCGCGTCCGATGCCGGAGGAAGCGGCCGAGGCGATGAACCGCCCGGAGCGCGACGAAGAGTTGCCGTTCATCGAGCCGGTGCGTCAGCCGGTGCGCCGCGAGCCCGCGGCACCGGCCGCCGCGGCCGGCACGCCGGCCGAAGTCGCGCGCGTCGAGCCGACGTTCGGCGGAGCCGCGCCCGCCGACATGCCGGCCGATCTGCAGGCCGAGGCGACCGGCGTCGATACGCCGACCGAGTCGGTCGAGCCGGTTGCCGGTGAAGCGGCCGCACCGGCCGTCGCGCACGAGGCGACCGCCGACGCTGCCGAGCCGGCCGAACCCGTGCTGCCGGCCGCGACGACGATCTCGTCGGCGCCGCCCGCGATCGTCGATCGCCGGATCGACTGTATCGTGCCGATCCGCCTCGGCGGGTCGCTGCCGGGCGACAAGATCCTGCCGGCCGCGCAGCGGCTGCGTCGGGCGGGCAGCAAGCCTGTGCATATCGAAGGCAAGCCGGAAGGCGGCCAGTGGGAACTGCTGCAGAACGGCGTGCGCTACGAAGAATTGCGCGCGGCCGCGCAGCTCGCGAACCGCAGCGGCGCGCTGAACGAGCTCGAGTTCTCCGAATTCGTGACGGGCGTCCAGCAGTTCGCCGACGCGATCGACGGCGCGCCGGAATTCCCGGACATGATGGAAACAGTCGCGATGGCGCGCGAGCTCGACGCGTTTGCCGCGCAGTGCGACGCGCAGCTGTCGATCAACGTGATGTCGGACGGCGCGCCGTGGTCGGCGAACTACGTGCAGGCGGTCGCGTCGCAGGACGGGCTGCTGCTGTCGCGCGACGGCACGCGTTTCGTGAAGCTCGACGCGAAGCAGAACCCCGTGTTCATGCTGCAGTTCGGCGATACGAACTTCCTGCGTGACGACCTCACGTACAAGGGCGGCAACATGATCACGCTGGTGCTCGACGTGCCGGTCGCCGAAGAGGACATCCTGCCGTTCCGGCTGATGTGCGACTACGCGAAGTCGCTGTCCGAACGGATCGGCGCACGCGTGGTCGACGATTCGCGCCGGCCGCTGCCGGAGTCGACGCTGCTGGCGATCGAGCAGCAGTTGATGAAGCTCTACGCGAAGCTCGAGGAAGCCGGCATCCCGGCCGGTTCGCCGGTCACGCGCCGCCTCTTCAGCCAGTAACGCGAACGGCCGAACGGACGGACGGCGGGCAGGCTTGGGTGCCGCCGTTCGTCGCTGCAGCGCACACCTCGCTGTTTGCGCTGCAGCACGCGCATCGGGCGTGCATTGCACGCCCCGCTGCGGCGTCAAACTGAGATAATCGGGCATCCGATTTTCCCAGAACGAATCTGCTGCCAGCATGGCCCGAACCCAAGCCGAACCGCCAGCCAGCCAGCCCGACGCGCGCGCCGCGTGGCTGCGCGACCAACTCGAGCGGGCGAACTACGCCTATTACGTACTCGACCAGCCGGATCTGCCCGACGCCGAATACGACCGACTGTTCCGCGAACTGCAACAGCTCGAAACCGACCATCCCGAACTCGTGACGCCCGATTCGCCGACGCAGCGCGTGGGTGGCGAGGCGGCCGGCGGCTTCACGCCCGTCGTCCATGACGCGCCGATGCTGTCGCTGAACAACGGCTTCGCCGACGAGGACATCGCCGCGTTCGACAAGCGTGTCGCCGACGCGCTCGACAAGACGACCGATCTCGCCGGCTCGGTGACGGAGCCCGTCGAATACGCGTGCGAACTGAAGTTCGACGGCCTCGCGATCTCGCTGCGTTACGAGCAGGGCGTGTTCGTGCAGGCGTCGACGCGCGGCGACGGGACGACGGGCGAGGACGTGACCGAGAACGTGCGCACGATCCGCTCGATTCCGCTGAAGCTGAAGGGCACGAACGTGCCGGCCGTGCTCGACGTGCGCGGCGAGGTGCTGATGTTCAAGCGCGATTTCGCACGCCTGAACGAACGCCAGCGTGCGGCCGAGCAGCGCGAATTCGCGAACCCGCGCAACGCGGCGGCCGGCAGCCTGCGCCAGCTCGACTCGAAGATCACCGCGCAGCGTCCGCTGTCGTTCTTCGCGTACGGGATCGGCGTGCTCGACGGGATGCCGATGCCCGATACGCACAGCGCGCTGCTCGACTGGTACGAGTCGCTGGGCCTGCCCGTGAATCGCGAGCGCGCGGTCGTGCATGGCGCTGAAGGCTTGCTCGGTTTCTTCCGCAAGATTGGCGAGAAGCGCGAGTCGCTGCCGTACGACATCGACGGTGTCGTCTACAAGGTCAACCGGCGCGACGAGCAGGAGCGCCTCGGCTTCGTGTCGCGTGCGCCGCGCTTTGCGCTCGCGCACAAGTTCCCCGCGCAGGAAGCGCTGACGACGCTCGTCGCGATCGACGTGCAGGTCGGCCGTACGGGCGCGATCACGCCGGTTGCGCGCCTCGAGCCCGTGTTCGTCGGCGGCGCGACCGTGACGAACGCGACGCTGCACAACGAGGACGAGGTGCGCCGCAAGGACATCCGGATCGGCGATACCGTGATCGTGCGCCGCGCGGGCGACGTGATCCCCGAGGTGGTGGGCGCGCTGCTCGACCGGCGCCCGGCCGAGGCGGCCGAATTCGTGATGCCGACCGAATGCCCGGTGTGCGGCTCGAAGATCGAGCGCCTGCCGGACGAGGCGATCGCGCGCTGCACGGGCGGCCTGTTCTGCCCGGCGCAGCGCAAGCAGGCGCTGTGGCACTTCGCGCAGCGCCGCGCGCTCGACATCGACGGGCTCGGCGAGAAGATCATCGACCAGCTCGTCGAGCTGAATCTCGTGCGTACGCCGGCCGACCTGTTCAATCTCGGCTTTGCGACGCTCGCCGAGCTCGACCGCTTCGCCGAGAAGTCCGCGCAGAATCTGCTCGACTCGCTCGAGAAGGCGAAGCACACGACGCTCGCGCGCTTCATCTACGCGCTCGGCATCCGTCACGTGGGCGAATCGACCGCGAAGGATCTCGCGAAGCATTTCGGCTCGCTGACGCCGATCATGGACGCCTCGATCGAGGAACTGCTCGAAGTCAACGACGTCGGGCCGATCGTCGCCGAGTCGCTCCACCAGTTCTTCGCGGAAGAGCACAACCGGACCGTGATCGAGCAGTTGCGCGCGCCGGGCAAGGTGACGTGGCCGGAAGGGCCGCCCGCGCCGAAGGCGCCGCAGGGCGTGCTGGCCGGCAAGACGGTCGTGCTGACGGGCACGCTGCCGACGCTCACGCGCGATGCCGCGAAGGAAATGCTCGAAGCGGCGGGCGCGAAGGTGGCCGGTTCGGTATCGAAGAAGACGGATTACGTGGTCGCGGGCGCCGAAGCCGGCAGCAAGCTCGCGAAGGCCGAGGAACTCGGCATCCCCGTGCTGGACGAAGACGGCCTGCACCAACTCCTGGAGGGCAATACGCCATGATTCGCGAGATCCTGAAGATGGGCGATCCGCGCCTGCTCGAAGTCGCGAAGCCGGTCGAGCGGTTCGATACCCCCGAACTGCACGAGATCGTCGCTGACATGTTCGAGACGATGCACCATGCGAACGGCGCAGGGCTGGCCGCGCCGCAGATCGGCATCGGGCAGCAGATCATCATCTTTGGCTTTGGCAACAACAACCGTTACCCGGACGCGCCGCCGGTACCCGAGACCGTGTTGATCAACCCGAAGGTCGAATACATGCCGCCGGACATGGAAGAGGGCTGGGAGGGCTGCCTGTCGGTGCCGGGCATGCGCGGCGTCGTCAGTCGCTACGCGAAGGTGCGCTACAGCGGCTTCGACCAGTTCGGCGAGAAGATCGATCGCGTTGCCGACGGGTTCCACGCGCGTGTGGTCCAGCACGAATTCGATCACCTGATCGGCAAGCTGTATCCGATGCGGATCACCGATTTCACGCGCTTCGGTTTCACGGAAGTGCTGTTCCCGGGGCTCGATCCGGCATCCGACGACTGATCCGCAGGCGAAGCGGCCGGCAAGCCGACGCGCCGTATCGCGAGATCCCGTCCACCGGAAACAAAAAAGCCCGCGCAAGCGGGCTTTTTCATTGCATGGCGCAGGTGGCGCGCCCGCAGTCAGAACGTCTCGTCGGCCGACAGATAGCGCCATTGGCCTTGCGGCAGCGCGCCGAGCATCACGCGGCCCATCCGTACGCGCTTCAGGCCGATCACGTCGAGGCCCACCAGTTCGCACATGCGGCGGATCTGGCGCTTCTTGCCTTCGCGCAGCACGAAGCGCAGCTGCTCGCCGTTCTGCCAGCTCACCATCGCGGGCTTCAGCGCGACGCCGTCGAGTTCGAGGCCGTGGCGCAGCTTTGCGAGCGATTCCGCGGGGAAGTGCTGGTCGATGTCGATGAGCCGCTCGCCGAAGCGCACGCGCACCAGGTACTCCTTGTCGATATCCGACTGTTCGCCGATCAGCTGCTTCGCGATCACGCCGTTCTGCGTCAGCACGAGCAGGCCGGTCGAATCGATGTCCAGGCGGCCGGCCGGTGCGAGTGCGTGCAGGTGCTGCGGCGAGAAACGCACCGGCGAATGGTCGCCGCTCCAGCGGTTCGCGCGCGTGATCAGCACGGCCGCGGGCTCGTAGCCGTCTTCCGCCTGGCCCGACACATAGCCGACCGGCTTGTGCAGCAGGATCGTCACTTGCGCGGCCTGTGCGGCGCTCGCCCGTTCGTCGATCTCGATCTTCTGGTCAGCGCGGACCTTGGTGCCGAGCGTGTCGATGCGTTCGCCGTCGACGAGTACCCAGCCCTTTTCGATCCATTCGTCGGCTTCGCGACGCGAGCACATGCCGAGTTCGGACATCCGTTTCGACAGGCGCATCAGGCCCGTTTCATCGCCGTAGTCGACGTCGGCCGCCTGGCGCTTGACGGGTTGTGCGGTCTTCGGGCCCGCGCCGGACGAGCGGCGCTCGGCGCTGCCACGCTCGCCGTCGCGGGCGGGGCGAGCAGGTCGATCGCCGAAGCTGCGCTTCGCGCCTTCGCCGGCGGCCTTGTCGCGATACGGTGCGCGTGCGCCACCTTCGCCGGCACCTGCGCGACGCGGTCGTGCGTCGTCATCGCGGCGGGGCGGGCGATCGGACGACGTGCGACGGTCGCCGAAGCTGCGCTTCGCACCTTCGCCGGCAGCCTTGTCGCGATACGGTGCGCGTGCGCCACCTTCGCCGGCACCTGCGCGACGCGGACGTGCGTCGTCATCGCGGCGGGGCGGGCGATCCGAGGACGTACGGCGGTCGCCGAAGCTGCGCTTTGCGCCTTCGCCGGCTGCGTTGTCACGATAGGGTGCGCGTGCGCCACCTTCGCTGGTACCTGCACGGCGCGGACGTGCGTCGTCGTCGCTGCGGCGAGCCGGGCGATCCGACGACGTGCGGCGGTCGCCGAAGCTGCGCTTCGCGCCTTCGCCGGCTGCGTTGTCACGATAGGGTGCGCGTGCGCCGCCTTCGCCGGCACCTGCACGGCGCGAACGCGCGTCGTCATCACGGCGGGGCGGGCGATCCGACGACGTGCGGCGGTCGCCGAAGCTGCGCTTCGCACCTTCGCCGGCTGCGTTGTCGCGATACGGTGCGCGTGCGCCGCCTTCGCCGGCACTTGTACGGCGCGGGCGGGCATCGTCATCACGGCGGGGCGGGCGATCCGACGACGTGCGGCGATCGCCGAAGCTGCGCTTCGCGCCTTCGCCGGCGGCCTTGTCGCGATACGGCGCACGTGCGCCGCCTTCGCCGGCACCTGCGCGACGCGGCCGCGCATCGTCGTCGCGACGGGGCGGACGCGCGTCGGGTTTGCCGTCAGCGCCGCGATAGCTGCGTTCGGCACCGCCGTCACGCGGCGCACGCTTGGCGGGTGCGCGATCCGCACCCGGGCGTTCGGCGCCCGCGGCAGCGCGCGGCTTGAACGTGCGTTCGCCGGCGGCGGCCGGGGCCGCCTGCTTCGGGCGGGCCGGCTTGTCCCCTGCGGGCGGCGCAGCGGGGCGTACCGCCTTGCGGGCGACGTGGCTGCCGGAGCGGACAGGGGCGCGGGTCGGCGACGCCGGCTTCGGATTCTTGACGGTTAATTTGGTGCGCATAAACGCTGGAATTCACTCAGACTGCGATCGCACGCAGCAATTCGGTTTCGAGCTGGATCTGCAGGCGGTTGTCGGACAGGCCGGCGCCCGCAAGCAGGAAGATGTCCTCGACGCGTTCGCCGAGCGTATTGATCCGCGCCGCGTGGACGCCGATCCGATGCTCGGCGAGTACGCGCGCGATCGAATAGAGAAGGCCTGGCCGGTCGTTGGCCGACACGGACAGGATGTAGTACTGGCCGCGCTCGTCGGCCCGCAGGTCGACGCGCGGCGTGATCGGAAACGTCCGGGACAGCCTCGACAGGCGGCCCTTGGACGGCTCCGGCAGCGGTGCGGTTTCGGTGAGCCGCGACGCGAGCTGTTGTTCGACGAGATTCGCGATGTCGCGATACCGCACGTCACGTTCGGTCTGCGTGACGATGAAGTTGTCGAGCGCATAGCCGTGCCGCGTCGTGCTGACGCGCGCGTCGAGCACCGACAGCCCGTTGCGGTCGAAATACGCGCAGATGCCCGCGAACAGATCGGGGCGATCCTTCACGTACACGAGCACCTGCAGTGCGTCGCCGATCGGCGACGGCCGCGCGCGGACGATCGTGGTTTCGGCGTTTACGTGCCGGTACAGCACGCGTGTCTGCCATGCGATGTCGGCCGCGTCGTGCCGCAGGAAGAAGCCGACGTCGAGCTGATCCCACAGCGCGCGATGCGCGTCGTCGGGCACGGTCTCGAGGCGCAGCAGCGCGAGCGCCTGCTCCTGCCGCGACTTCAGCTCCGAATGCGCGTCGGGGTTCGCGCCGCCGAGCACCGCGAGCGTGATGCGGTACAGGTCCTCGAGCAGCTTGCCCTTCCACGTGTTCCACACCTTCGGGCTCGTGCCGCGGATATCGGCGACGGTCAGCAGGTACAGCGCGGTGAGGTACCGCTCGTTGCCGACGACTTCGGCGAAACGCTTGATGACTTCGGGGTCGCTCGTGTCCTGCTTCTGCGCGACCTGGCTCATCGTCAGGTGATGCTGGACGAGCCACACGATCAGCGCCGCGTCGTCGCCGGCGATGCCGTGCTCGCGGCAGAAGCGCCGTGCGTCGGCCATCCCGAGCGTCGAGTGGTCGCCGCCGCGGCCCTTCGCGATGTCGTGGAACAGCGCCGCGACATACAGCACCCAAGGGCGCTCGAAGTTGCCGATCAGCTGGCTGCAGAACGGATATTCATGCGCATGCTCGGCCACCGCGAAGCGGCGGATGTTGCGCAACACCATCAGGATGTGCTGATCGACCGTGTACACGTGGTACAGGTCGTGCTGCATCTGGCCGACGATGCGGCGGAAATTCAGCAGGTAGCGGCCGAGCACGCTCGTCTGGTTCATCAGCCGGAACGCGTGCGTGATCCCTTCGGGTTGCTGAAGGATCCGCATGAAGGTGTCGCGATTCTGCGGATCGCGGCGCCACGCGTTGTTCATGATCTCGCGCGAGTTGTACAGCGCGCGCAGCGTGCGGGCGGACAGGCCCTTTACGCCGCGGGTCGTCTCGTACAGCAGGAACGCTTCGAGGATCGCGTCGGGGTGACGTTCGAACACGCCGTCGTCGACGATTTCGAGCATGCCCTGCTTCTCGACGAAGCGGTCGGGCGACAGCACGCGCGTGATGCCGCTCGTCGCGGGGAACAGCTGCGCCTCGATGTTCTGGATCAGGATCGTCGCGAGCTGCGTAACGGCTTTCGCGGCCCAGTAATAGCGGCGCATCAGCTGCTCGCTCGCGCGCTTGGCCTGCGTCGGCTGGTAGCCGAAGCTCTCGGCCGCCTGCGTTTGCAGGTCGAACACGAGCATGTCCTGGCGGCGGCCGGCGATCACGTGCAGCCGCGCGCGCAGCGTCTTCAGGAAACCTTCGTTGCGGCGCAGCTCGCGCGCTTCGCGATCGGTGATGAGGCCGCGTGTGTCGAGTTCGCGCCAGCTGCTGCCGAAACCGGCCGCACGCGCGATCCACAGGATCGTCTGCAGGTCGCGCAATCCGCCGGGGCTTTCCTTCACGTTGGGTTCGAGGCTGTACGGCGTGTCCTGGAACTTCGCGTGGCGCTGGCGCATCTCGAGCACCTTCGCGGTGAAGAACGCGCGGGCGTCGAGCGCCTCGTGGTAGCGCACCGTGAAGCGCTCGAACAGCGCGGTGCTGCCGACGATGCGGCGCGCTTCCAGCAGCGAGGTCTGCACGGTGACGTCCTGCGATGCCTCCTCGATGCACTGCGCGACCGTGCGCACGCTGCTGCCGATCTCGAGGCCGAGATCCCATGCCATCCCGATGAAGCGCTCGATGCGCGCGTCGAGCGCCGGGTCGTGCCCATCGGGCAGCAGCACGAGGATGTCGACGTCGGAATAGGGCGCGAGCTCGCCGCGCCCGTAGCCGCCGACGGCGACGAGCGCAAGCGTCGCGGGCAGCCCGCATTCGTCCCACACGCACTTCAGCGCATCGTCGGTGAGTTTCGACAGCGCGTGCATCAGTGACGCGACGTTCGTCGCGCGGCGAAAGCGCTCGAGCCTCGCCGTCTTGGCGGCCTTGAATTCGGCGCGCCGCGACAGCGCTTCGGGCGAGGGGGCAGCGTGAGCGCTCATGGGCAGCCGTTCAGGTGCGGGTGGGGCGGGCTGGCGCGACGGCGCTCAGACTGCGGCGGCCGGTTGCGCGAACACGGGGCGCGCCGGCGTGCCGGCCGACACGGTCAGCACCTCGTAGCCGGTTTCGGTGACGAGCACCGTGTGTTCCCACTGCGCCGACAGGCTGCGGTCGCGCGTCTTGACCGTCCACTGGTCGGGCATCGTGCGGATGTCGCGCTTGCCGGCGTTGATCATCGGCTCGATCGTGAAGATCATCCCGGCCTTCAGTTCGATGCCCGTGCCCGGACGGCCGTAGTGAACGACCTGCGGATCCTCGTGGAACACCGTGCCGATGCCGTGGCCGCAGTATTCGCGCACGACGCTGTAGCCCTGCGCTTCCGCGTGCTTCTGGATCGCGTAGCCGATGTCGCCGAGGTGCGCACCGGGCTTGACCTGGTCGATGCCGAGCCACATGCATTCGTAGGTGGTCTGCACGAGGCGCTTCGCGAGGATCGAACCTTCGCCGACGATGAACATCCGGCTCGTGTCGCCGAAGTAGCCGTTCTTGATCACGGTGATGTCGATGTTCAGCGCATCGCCGTTCTTGATCACCTTCTCGCCGGGAATGCCGTGACAGATCACGTCGTTGACCGAGATGCAGGTGGCCTTCGGGTACGGCGGGTAGCCGGGCGGCTGGTAGTTCAGCGGCGCCGGGATCGTGCCCTGTTCGTTGAGCATGAACTCGTGACAGAGGCGGTCGAGCTCGGCGGTCGTGATGCCTGCGACGACGTGCGGCGTGATGAAGTCGAGCACTTCGCTCGCGAGACGGCAGGCGACGCGCATCTCGGCGATATCGTGTTCGTTTTTGAGCGTAATAGCCATCGAGGTATGCCTGGAATGCGGTGAATTGACGGATTATCGCACCTTCTGGCAGGCGTCGCAGCCCCTGCCGGCGGTGCGGATGCGGGTTTTCGCGGATTGTCCGGCCCGCTGCCGCGCGGCAAGCGAAAGTGGTGAGCGACTTGAGAGCGGACAAATCGGCGTGCTATACTCTTTGGCTAAGTCGATATCCAAATGCCGATGTGCCCCGTTTTGGGGCGGCATTGCGGTGAAAGGCTTGCGGCACGAGCATTTCGCACGTGTCGAATCGCAAGCCGGCGCAACCAGGGTGCCGGCCGCGCGGAATTCGCGCCCTTCGGGGCAGGTTCGCGCGGCGGTACGGCAGCCGGCTTAAGACCCAACCCTCGTGGAGAATTTACATGGCAGTTACGATGCGCCAAATGCTGGAAGCGGGTGTCCACTTCGGTCACCAGACGCGCTTCTGGAACCCGAAGATGGCTCCGTTCATTTTCGGTCACCGCAACAAGATTCACATCATCAACCTCGAAAAGACGCTGCCGATGTTCACGGACGCACAGAAGTACGTGCGCCAGCTGGCAGCGAACCGCGGCACGATCCTGTTCGTCGGCACGAAGCGTCAGTCGCGTGACACGATCGCCCAGGAAGCGCAGCGCGCAGGCATGCCGTTCGTCAACGCACGCTGGCTCGGCGGCATGATGACCAACTTCAAGACGCTGAAGGTTTCGATCAAGCGCCTGAAGGACATGGAAGCGGCAGTCGAGGCAGGCGAGCTCGAGAAGATGAGCAAGAAGGAAGCGCTGCTGTTCGAACGCGAAATCGCGAAGCTGCAGAAGTCGATCGGCGGCGTGAAGGACATGGGCGGCATTCCGGACGCGATCTTCGTCGTCGACGTCGGCTACCACAAGATTGCCGTCACGGAAGCGAACAAGCTGGGCGTGCCGGTCATCGCCGTGGTCGATACGAACCACTCGCCGGAAGGTGTGGATTACGTGATCCCGGGTAACGACGACTCGAGCAAGGCAGTCGCGCTGTACGCTGAAGGTGTGGCCGACGCGATCCTCGAGGGCCGTGCGAACGCGGTCAACGAAGTGGTCCAGGCTGCACGCGGCGACGACGAGTACGTCGAGGAAAACGCGTAACTGGCCCCGAGCCGGCGCAAAAAGGGGGCTCTCAACAGGCCCCCTTTTTTTAAGCTTGTGCGCCGGACCTGATCGCGCCGAATCGGTGCGGGTCCGGAAACGAATCTCGGCCGTTCGCGTCCAAGCGGGCGGCGTTGTGAATACAGACTCAAGGAGCGAATGATGGCGGCAATTACCGCAAGCATGGTGGCAGAACTGCGCGCAAAGACCGACGCACCGATGATGGAGTGCAAGAAGGCGCTGACGGAAGCCGACGGCGATCTGGCCAAGGCTGAAGAGCTGCTGCGCGTCAAGCTCGGCAACAAGGCGAGCAAGGCGGCATCGCGCGTGACGGCAGAAGGCGTCGTCGCATCGTTCGTCGGCGGCAACGCAGGCGCGCTGGTCGAACTGAACTGCGAAACCGACTTCGTCGCGAAGAACGACGACTTCCTCGCATTCTCGAAGACGGTTGCAGAGCTCGTCGCGACGCAAAACCCGGCCGACGTGGCTGCGCTGTCGGCACTGCCGCTCGAAGGCTCGACGGTCGACGCAGTGCGCCTGGCACTGATCGGCAAGATCGGCGAGAACGTCTCGATCCGCCGTTTCGTCCGTTTCGAAACCGCAAACAAGATCGCAACGTACCTGCACGGCGCGCGTATCGGCGTGATCGTCGAGTACACGGGTGCGGAAGAGCAGGTCGGCAAGGACGTCGCGATGCACATCGCGGCCATGAAGCCGGTCGCACTGTCGTCGGCTGACGTGCCGGCGGAACTGATCGAGACGGAACGCCGCGTGGCCGAGCAGAAGGCTGCGGAATCGGGCAAGCCGGCCGAGATCGTCGCGAAGATGGTCGACGGTAGCGTCCAGAAATACCTGAAGGAAGTGTCGCTGCTGAACCAGACGTTCGTGAAGAACGACAAGCAGACGATCGAGCAGATGCTGAAGGCAGCGAATGCGGCAGTGCAGAAGTTCGCGCTGTTCGTCGTCGGCGAAGGCATCGAGAAGCGCCAGGACGACTTCGCCGCCGAAGTGGCCGCGCAAGTCGCAGCAGCAAAGCAGCAGTAAGCCGTAAGCAGTCAGGCAGTATCCGCGGCGGGCGTCCGCTCCGCCGCGGTCGGCGCCGCCGCCGGCTGGCCGGGAAACCCGGTTCGACCGTCGGCGCTTGCCCGAATCAGTATTTCGCCCCTACAGTTCGTGGTTGTCATCCTCTCGTCGCTCGGAAGCCCCTATGTCCAATGCCTATAAACGCGTCCTCCTCAAACTCTCCGGCGAAGCGCTGATGGGCGACGATGCCTTCGGCATCAATCGCGCGACGATCGAACGGATGGTGGCCGATATCGCCGAAGTGGTGCGTCTCGGTACGCAGCTCGCGGTTGTGATCGGTGGCGGTAATATTTTCCGCGGTGTTGCGGGTGGCGCGGCCGGCATGGATCGCGCGACGGCAGACTACATGGGGATGCTCGCGACGATGATGAACGCGCTGGCGCTGCAGGACGCGATGCGCCACGCCGGCATCGAGGCGCGCGTGCAGTCGGCGCTGCGGATGGACCAGGTCGTCGAGCCGTACATCCGGCCCCGCGCGATCCGTCAGCTCGAGGAAGGCCGCGTCGTGATCTTCGCGGCCGGTACGGGCAACCCGTTCTTCACGACGGACACGGCCGCTGCGCTGCGCGGTTCGGAAGTGGGTGCGGAGGTCGTGCTGAAGGCGACCAAGGTCGATGGCGTATATTCTGCCGATCCGAAGAAGGATCCGTCGGCCACGCGTTACACGACGATCACTTTCGACGAGGCGATCAGCCGCAACCTGCAGGTGATGGACGCGACGGCCTTCGCGCTGTGCCGCGACCAGAAGCTGCCGATTCGCGTGTTTTCGATCAACAAGCCGGGCGCGCTCAAGCGCATCGTGCTGGGCGAGGACGAAGGAACGCTCGTCCACGTGTAAACTCCCGCGGATGCGGGTCATTGGCCGCGGCGCGCCGGATGCGCCGGGCAGGGCCCGCGTTCTTTGAAGGTTAGAAGGTTCGGAGGTTGAAATGAGTGTCGCTGATACCAAGAAGGGCGTCGAGCAAAAGATGCAGCGCTCGATCGAAGCGTTCAAGAACGATCTGGCAAAGATCCGTACGGGCCGTGCACACACCGGTCTGCTCGATCACGTGCAGGTCGACTACTACGGGTCGATGGTGCCGATCTCGCAGGTCGCTAACCTGACGCTCGTCGATGCGCGCACGATCGGCGTGCAGCCGTGGGAAAAGAATATGGTCGCGAAGGTCGAGAAGGCCATTCGCGAAGCCGATCTCGGCCTGAACCCGGCCACGACCGGCGACCTGATCCGCGTGCCGATGCCTGCGCTGACGGAAGAGCGCCGCCGCGAGCTGACCAAGGTCGTGAAGAGCGAAGGCGAAACGGCCAAGGTCGCGATCCGCAACCTGCGCCGCGACGCGAACGAAGCGCTCAAGAAGCTCGTGAAGGACAAGGAAATCTCGGAAGACGACGAGCGCCGTGCGAGCGACGACGTGCAGAAGCTGACCGACAAGCACGTTGCCGAAATCGACAAGCTCGTGCAGAGCAAGGAAGCCGAGATCATGACGGTCTGACGACCGTCCTCGCGCGCCGCCTTCTTCCCGCATTACTGTCTCAACGGCCATGACCTATACCAGCTCTACCGTTCGCGTGCCTGACGTCGGTGTCGTGCCGCGTCACATCGCGATCATCATGGACGGCAACGGCCGTTGGGCGACCGAACGCCGCTTGCCGCGCGTCGCGGGGCATACCCGCGGCGTCGATGCCGTGCGGGCGGTGGTCGAAGGCTGCGCGCGCGCCGGCGTCGAATACCTGACGCTGTTTGCGTTCAGTTCGGAGAACTGGCGCCGGCCGAACGACGAAGTGTCGTTCCTGATGCGACTCTTCATCACCGCGCTCGAGCGCGAGGTCGGCAAGCTCCATGCGAACGGGATCCGCCTGCGTGTCGTCGGCGATCTCGACCGTTTCGAGCCGCGCATCCGCGAACTGATTCGCCGCGCCGAAACCAAGACGGCGCGCAATACCCGTCTTACGCTCACCATCGCGGCCAACTACGGCGGCCGGTGGGACATCCTGCAGGCGACGAAGAAGCTCGTCGAGCAGGCCGTGCGCGAGGGTCGCGAGGTCGAAGTGACCGAGGACGCGTTCGCGCCGCACCTGGCGATGGCCTATGCGCCGGAGCCCGATCTCTTCATCCGTACCGGTGGCGAGCAGCGCGTCAGCAACTTCCTGCTGTGGCAACTCGCGTACGCCGAATTCTATTTCACCGACAAATACTGGCCGGATTTCGACGGCGCGGCACTGGCCGACGCAATGGCGTCGTATACGGAGCGCGAGCGCCGTTTCGGTCGCACGAGCGCACAGCTCGAACCGCAATCGCAGAACGCCGACTCTCTTTCATGCTGAAAACCCGTGTGATCACGGCGATCGTGATGCTGGCGGTGCTGCTGCCGGTGACGCTGTTCGCGCCGCTCACCGCGTTCGGCGCGCTGATCGGCGTCGTGCTCGTGTTTGCCGCGTGGGAATGGGCGCGCCTGCTCAGGCTCGGCGGCGCCGGCCCGGTCGTCTATGCAGTCGTCGCGGCGCTTGCGCTCGCGGCAACGGCACCGCTCGGCGTCGATGCGGCTTCGTCCCGTCCCCTTTTTATGGCAGCCGGCGTGTTCTGGCTGCTGGTCGGCCCGTTCGCGCTGCGGCGCAAGCCCGAGCTTGCGGGCGGCGTATGGCGGCCGTTCCTGTTGGCAGCCGGCCTCGTGGTCTTTGCGGCCTGCTGGCATGCGCTCGTCGCGGCGCGTGCGCAGGGCGTGCCGTTCGTGCTGTCGCTGCTTCTGGTCGTCTGGCTCGCCGATATCGGCGCATACTTCGCGGGCAAGGCCTTCGGAAAGCGTAAACTGGCCATCACGATCAGTCCCGGCAAGAGCTGGGAAGGCGCGATCGGTGGCTGGCTCGCCGTGATGGTCGTCGCCGGCGCCGCGATGGCCGCGCATGTGTTCGAGCCGACCCTGTTTTCCGCATTTGCCGTGCGCTACGGGATGCCCGGCGCGTGGGCCGCACTGACGCTGCTGGTCGTATACAGCGTGATCGGCGACCTGTTCGAGTCGTTGCTGAAGCGACAGGCGGGCGTGAAGGATTCGAGCGGACTGCTGCCTGGCCATGGCGGCGTGCTCGACCGTGTCGACGCGCTGCTGCCGGTGCTGCCGCTTGCGATGCTGCTGCTTGGTTAAACCATTATTTCTGTTATGCAAAAACGTCTGACATTGCTCGGTTCCACGGGCTCGATCGGAGACAGCACGCTCGACGTGGTCGCGCGCCATCCCGAGCGCTTCTCGGTCTATGCGCTGACCGCACACCGCAACGGCGACAAGCTGGTCGAGCAATGCCTGCGCTTCGCGCCCGAAGTGGCGGTGGTCGGCGATGCCGCGACGGCCGCGCACGTCGACGCGAAACTGCGCGCGGCGGGCAGCAAGACGACCGTCCTGCACGGGCCGCAGGCGCTCGTCGACGTGTCGAAGAGCGATGGCTGCGACACGGTGGTCGCGGCGATCGTCGGTGCGGCCGGCATGGCGCCGAGCCTCGCGGCGGCACGCGCCGGCAAGCGCATCCTGCTCGCGAACAAGGAAGCGCTGGTGATGTCGGGCGCGATCTTCATGGACGCCGTGCGCGACCATGGCGCGATCCTGCTGCCGGTCGACAGCGAACACAACGCGATCTTCCAGTGCATGCCGCGCGACGCGGCCGAGCACGGCGGGATCTCGAAGATCATCCTGACCGCGTCGGGCGGCCCGTTCCGCACGCGCGAACCGGCCACGCTCGTCGACGTGACGCCGGACGAGGCGTGCAAGCACCCGAACTGGGTGATGGGCCGCAAGATATCGGTCGATTCCGCGACGATGATGAACA
Organism: Burkholderia puraquae; assembly: GCF_002099195.1. Taxonomy (GTDB): domain Bacteria; phylum Pseudomonadota; class Gammaproteobacteria; order Burkholderiales; family Burkholderiaceae; genus Burkholderia; species Burkholderia puraquae. Next base: position 213,736 of record NZ_NBYX01000005.1, read on the forward strand.
AGGGCCTCGAGGTGATCGAGGCGCACTGGATCTTCGGGCTGCCGGGCGAACGGATCGACGTGCTGATCCATCCGCAGAGCGTGATCCATTCGCTCGTGTCGTATCGCGATGGCTCGGTGCTCGCACAGCTCGGCAACCCCGACATGCGCACGCCGATCGCGCACGCGCTTGCATTCCCCGAGCGTGTCGATGCGGGCGTCGATCAGCTCGACCTCGCGCAGATCGCCCAGCTGTCGTTCGAGAAGCCCGATTACGCGCGCTTTCCGTGCCTCGCACTCGCGCTGAAGGCGCTCGAGGAAGGCGGCATCGCGAGCGCCGCATTGAACGCGGCGAACGAAGTGGCGGTCGAAGCGTTTCTCGAGCGCCGCATCGGCTTCATGGCGATTGCGGCGACGGTCGACGCCGTGCTCAACACACTGCCGAATCGTACGCCCGACGGGCTCGAGGATGTCCTGGCGGCGGATGCCGAGGCACGCCGCCTCGCCGCCGAGATCATTGCAAAAGCGCCTGCGCCACGCGTGGAGCGCACTGTCTGAATGGGGTGCTCATGAACGTGCTGGTCGAACTGATCGCGTTTGCGGTGGCGATCGGGGTGCTGGTCGTCGTGCATGAGTACGGACATTATCGCGTCGCGCGCTGGTGCGGCGTGAAGGTGCTGCGTTTCTCGATCGGCTTCGGCCAGCCCGTCGCGCGCTGGGTCAGCCGCAGGACGGGCACCGAGTGGACGCTGTCCGCGCTGCCGCTCGGCGGCTACGTGAAGATGCTCGACGAGCGCGATCCCGGCTCCGGCATCCCGCCCGAGGAACTCGGCCAGGCGTTCAACCGGCAGTCGGTCTACAAGCGCATCGCGATCGTTGCGGCCGGGCCGATTGCGAACTTCCTGTTGGCAATTGCGCTGTTTTCGATCGTATTTGCCACCGGCGTAACCGAGCCGGCTGCGATCGTCGCGCCGCCGGCCGCCGGCACGGTGGCGGCGCGCGCGGGCTTCGACGGCAGCGAGACGATCGTGTCGATCCGCAACGCGCAGGGCGGCGAGTCCGAGCCGGTGCGGTCGTGGTCGGACCTGCGCTGGAAGCTGCTGGCGGCTGCGTTCGATCACCGCGAGATCGTGCTCGGCGCGCGCGACGGCAACACGACGTTCGACTTCCGCGTCGACCTCCGCAATGTTCCCGAAAGTCAGCTCGACGACGATTTCATGGCCCACCTGGGCTTCGAGACCGGCGGCGGCACGCTGTCGGTCGCGTCGGTGCAGCCGGGCAGCGCGGCGGAACAGGCGGGCCTGAAGGCCGGCGACAAGCTGGCCGCGCTCGACGGCAAGCCGATCGGCGGCGCGTCGCGCTTCATCGATTTCGTGAAACACCATGCGGGCAAGCCGCTCGACCTGCAGATCGAGCGCGACGGCGCCGCGCAGACGGTGTCGATCGTGCCGCAGATGCAGCGCGACGACGAATCGGGCCAGCAGGTCGGCCGCATCGGCGCGGCGCTGTCGATGCATGCGCCGTCCGTCGACGTGCGTTACGGGCCGATCGACAGCTTGCGGCTCGGCGCGCACCGCACGTGGGACATCTCCGTGTATTCGCTGCGGATGTTCGGGCGCATGATCACGGGCAACGCGTCGCTGAAGAACCTGTCCGGCCCCGTGACGATCGCCGACTACGCGGGCAAGAGTGCGCGGCTCGGTCCATCGGCGTTCCTGTCGTTCCTCGCCCTTGTCAGCATTAGCCTTGGCGTCCTGAACTTGTTGCCGATTCCCGTTTTGGACGGGGGGCATCTGTTATATTATGCGGTTGAAGCCGCGACCGGGAAAGCCGTCTCGGAGCGCTGGCAGCTGATTCTGCAAAGAGCCGGGTTGATCTGCATCGTCGCATTGTCGGCGATCGCGCTGTTCAACGATCTGGCTCGGTTAATCCATTTCTGAAGCGTCAGGCGGCCGCCGCTGGGTAGCCGCCTGATTTGATGCAGCTAAATATTGGGGATGCATGTTGTTCAAACCTCATCGCTTTGTACCTAAGACAGTTGCAGCGGCCGCGCTCGCCGCGCACGGCCTCGCGGCGCATGCAGCGGCACCGTTCGTGGTGCAAGACATCAAGATCGAGGGGCTGCAGCGCGTCGAAGCGGGTTCGGTGTTCGCCTACCTGCCGATCAAGCAGGGCGATACCTTCACGGACGACAAGGCATCCGAAGCAATCCGCGCGCTGTACGCGACGGGCTTCTTCAACGACGTACGCATCGCCACGCAGGGCAACGTCGTGATCGTGCAGGTGCAGGAGCGCCCGGCCATCGCGTCGATCGACTTCACCGGCACGAAGGAGTTCGACAAGGACAACCTGACGAAGGCACTGCGCGCAGTCGGTCTCGCCGACGGCCGCTACTACGACAAGGCGCTCGTCGACAAGGCGGAGCAGGAGCTCAAGCGCCAGTACCTCACGCGCGGCTTCTACGCGGCCGAGGTCAAGACGACGATCACGCCGGTCGACGCGAACCGCGTGTCGATCCTGTTCGCGGTGGCCGAAGGCCCGAGCGCGAAGATCCGCCAGATCAACTTCATCGGCAACAAGGCATTCAGCACCAGCACGCTGCGCGACGAGATGCAGCTGTCGACGCCGAACTGGTTCTCCTGGTACACGAAGAACGACCTGTACTCGAAGGAAAAGCTCACGGGCGACCTCGAGGCGGTGCGCTCGTACTACCTGAACCGCGGCTACCTCGAGTTCAACATCGATTCGACCCAGGTGTCGATCTCGCCCGACAAGAAGGACATGTACCTGACGGTCACGCTGCACGAAGGCGAGCCGTACACGGTGTCGGGCATCAAGCTGTCGGGCAACCTGCTCGATCGCGAAGCCGAACTCAACAAGCTGATCAAGATCAAGGCGGGCGACCGCTTCTCGGCCGAAAAGCTGCAGCAGACCACCAAGTCGATCGTCGACAAGCTCGGTGAGTACGGTTACGCATTCGCGACCGTCAACGCGCAGCCGGACATCGACCAGGCGAACCACAAGGTGAACCTGAACCTCGTCGTCGATCCGAGCCGCCGCGTGTACGTGCGCCGCATCAACGTCGTCGGCAACACGCGCACGCGCGACGAAGTGGTGCGCCGCGAAATGCGCCAGCTCGAAAGCTCGTGGTTCGATTCGAACCGCCTCGCACTGTCGAAGGATCGCGTGAACCGTCTCGGCTACTTCACCAACGTCGACGTGACGACGGTGCCGGTCGACGGCACGAACGACCAGGTCGACGTGAACGTGAAGGTCGACGAAAAGCCGACCGGCGCGATCACGCTGGGTGCCGGTTTCTCGTCGACGGACAAGGTCGTGCTGTCGGCGGGCGTGTCGCAGGACAACGTGTTCGGTTCGGGTACCAGCCTGTCGGTGAACGTCAACACCGCGAAAAGCTACCGTACGCTGACCGTCACGCAGGTCGACCCGTACTTCACGGTCGACGGCATCAAGCGGATCACGGACGTCTACTACCGCACGTACCAGCCGCTCTACTATTCGACGAGCTCGAGCTTCCGGATCATCAGTGCGGGCGGCAACCTGAAGTTCGGCATTCCGTTCTCGGAAGTCGACACGGTCTACTTCGGCGCCGGCTTCGAGCAGAACCGTCTCGATGTCGATTCGAACACGCCGCAGAGCTACCAGGATTACGTGAACCAGTTCGGCCGCGTGTCCAACACGGTGCCGCTGACGGTCGCGTGGTCGCGCGACGCGCGTGACAGCGCGCTGATTCCGAGCCGCGGCTACTTCACGCAGGCGAACATGGAGTACGGCGTGCCGGTCGGCAAGATCCAGTACTACAAGGCCGACCTGCAGGCCCAGTACTACTATTCGTTCTCGCGCGGCTTCATCCTGGGCCTGAACCTGCAGGGTGGCTACGGCAACGGTATCGGCAACCCGTACCCGATCTTCAAGAACTACTACGCGGGCGGTATCGGCTCCGTGCGTGGCTACGAGCCGAGCTCGCTGGGCCCGCGCGACACGAAGACGAACGACCCGATCGGCGGTTCGAAGATGGTCGTCGGCAATATCGAACTGACGTTCCCGCTGCCGGGCACGGGCTACGACCGCACGCTGCGCGTGTTCACGTTCCTCGACGGCGGCAACGTGTGGGGCAACGCGCCGGGCGGCACGAGTACGGGCGCCAACGGCCTGCGTTACGGCTACGGTGTGGGTCTCGCGTGGATCTCGCCGATCGGCCCGCTGAAGCTGAGCCTCGGCTTCCCGCTGCAGAAGCACGAAGGCGACCAGTACCAGAAATTCCAGTTCCAGATCGGGACGGCGTTCTGACCGAACGCATGACAACAGCAACGAGAGGGTAATTTTGCTAACCGGTAAGTTTTCGAAACGAGTGATGTGCGCGCTGACCGTTGCGCTGGCCCTGGGCGCGGCAACGGTGCACGCACAGGACGTCGCCCGCATCGCGGCGGTCAATTCGGATCGGATCCTGCGCGAGTCGGCGCCCGCGAAGGCGGCGCAGACGAAGCTCGAAGCCGAGTTCGCGAAGCGTGACAAGGATCTGCAAGACCTGGCCGCGCGTCTGAAGTCGATGTCCGATTCGCTGGACAAGAACGGCGCGTCGCTGTCGGCGGCCGATCGTGCGCAGAAGCAGCGCGATCTCGCCCAGCTCGATACCGACTTCCAGCGCAAGCAGCGTGAGTTCCGCGAAGACCTGAACCAGCGTCGCAACGAGGAACTCGCCGCCGTGCTGGAGCGGGCGAACAAGGTCATCAAGCAGATCGCCGAGCAGCAGAATTACGACCTGATCGTGCAGGAAGCCGTGTACGTCAGCCCGCGCATCGACATCACCGACAAGGTGCTCAAGGCGCTCGCGTCCGGCTCGACGAACTGAACGGAGCAGACGACGAATGGCATTGACGCTTGAGGAACTCGTAAAGCGGTTCGGCGGCGAGATCGCCGGCGACGCACAGTGCAAGGTGAGCGGGCTCGCACCGCTCGACCAGGCAGGCCCGCAGCAACTCGCGTTCCTCGCGAATCCGAAGTACCTGTCGCAGGTCGAGACGACCCGGGCAGGCGCGGTGCTGATTGCGCCGAAGGATCTGGAGAAGCTGGGCGCGGCCGCTAGCGGCCCGGCCGGCCCCCGCAATTTCATTGTGACGCCGAATCCGTACGCGTACTTCGCGCGCGTCGCGCAGATGTTCATCGACCTGGCCGCGCCGGCGCGTGCCGCGGGCGTGCATCCGAGCGCGACGATCGATCCGGCCGCGCAGGTCGCCGCGAGCGCGGTGATCGGCCCGCACGTGACGGTCGAAGCCGGCGCGGTGATCGAAGACGGCGTGCAGCTCGACGCGAACGTATTCGTCGGCCGCGGCACGACGATCGGCGCCGGCTCGCACTTCTATCCGAACGCATCGGTGTACCACGGCTGCAAGGTTGGCCCGCGCGCGATCGTCCATTCGGGCGCCGTGATCGGCTCCGACGGCTTCGGCTTCGCGCCGGATTTCGTCGGCGACGGCGACGCGCGTACCGGTAGCTGGGTGAAGATCCCGCAGGTCGGTGGCGTCACGATCGGCCCGGACGTCGAGATCGGCGCAAACACGACGATCGATCGCGGTGCGATGGCGGATACCGTCATCGAGGAGTGCGTGAAGATCGACAACCAGGTCCAGATCGGCCACAACTGCCGGATCGGCGCGTATACGGTGATCGCCGGCAGCGCGGGCATCGCGGGCAGCACGACGATCGGCCGCCACTGCATGATCGGTGGCGCGGCCGGGATCGCCGGCCACGTGACGCTCGGCGACTATGTCATCATCACCGCGAAGTCGGGCGTATCGAAGTCGCTGCCGAAGGCTGGCATCTATACCAGCGCGTTCCCGGCCGTCGACCACGGCGAATGGAACAAGAGCGCCGCGCTCGTGCGCAACCTCGACAAGCTGCGCGAGCGCATCAAGGCGCTCGAAGCCGCGCTCGCCGCCCAGGGCGGCACGGACGCCTGAGCGCATCATGCGAGACCTCGAACCGGGCACGGCCAGCGCAACCGGCCCGGTTTGCCAGACTGGGCCGCACGGCGGCCCGCTTCAGCCTTTGCATCACCACCGCGCAGCCTCTGCGTGAGACGAACCATCATGAGCACTGAAAAAATCAATCTCGACATCCACAAGATCCTCACGCTGCTGCCGCATCGCTACCCGATTCTGCTCGTCGATCGCGTGCTCGAACTCGAACCGCACAAGGGAATCAAAGCGCTGAAGAACGTGTCGATCAACGAGCCGTTCTTTCAGGGGCATTTCCCGAAGCGGCCGGTGATGCCGGGCGTGCTGATCCTCGAGGCGCTCGCGCAGGCCGCGGCGCTGCTGACCTTCTCGGAAGAGCAGCCGAAGGATCCGGAGAACACGCTGTACTACTTCGTCGGGATCGACGGCGCGCGCTTCAAGCGTCCGGTCGAGCCGGGCGACCAACTGATTCTGAACGTGACGTTCGAACGCTACATCCGCGGCATCTGGAAGTTCAAGGCGGTGGCGGAAGTGGACGGCAAGGTGGCGGCGGAAGCCGAACTGATGTGCACGGTCAAGACGACCGACGTGGCGCCCTGAGCGACGCGGCACGGACAGGCAACGCAACGCGACACATCACATCGAGAGGCAAGGGCGCATGACCAGGATTCATCCCACCGCGATTGTCGAACCGGGCGCGCAGATCGACGAATCGGTCGAGATCGGTCCGTACGCGATCGTCGGTCCGCACGTCACGATCGGTGCGCGTACGACGATCGGCTCGCATAGCGTGATCGAAGGCCATACGACGCTCGGCGAGGACAACCGCATCGGCCATTACGCGTCGGTCGGCGGTCGTCCGCAGGACATGAAGTACAAGGACGAGCCGACGAAGCTCGTGATCGGCAATCGCAACACGATCCGCGAATTCACGACGATCCACACGGGTACCGTGCAGGACGTCGGCGTGACGACGCTCGGCGACGACAACTGGATCATGGCCTATGTGCACATCGGTCATGACTGCACCGTCGGCAACCACGTGATCCTGTCGAGCAACGCACAGATGGCCGGCCACGTCGAGATCGGCGACTGGGCGATCGTCGGCGGGATGTCGGGCGTCCACCAGTTCGTGCGCATCGGTGCGCATTCGATGCTGGGCGGCGCATCGGCGCTCGTGCAGGACATTCCGCCGTTCGTGATCGCGGCAGGCAACAAGGCCGAGCCGCACGGCATCAACGTCGAAGGGCTGCGCCGGCGCGGTTTTTCGCCCGATGCGATCTCCGCGCTGCGCAGCGCGTACCGCCTGCTGTACAAGAACGGCCTGTCGCTCGAAGAGGCGAAAGTGCAGTTGCGTGAACTGGCGGCGACGGGCGGCGAGGGCGACGCACCGGTGAAGGCGCTCGTCGAGTTCATCGACGCGTCGCAACGCGGCATCATCCGCTAAGCGATGCCGCTTCCGACCACTCAGCTCCGGCTCGCGATGGTGGCCGGCGAACCGTCGGGCGACCTGCTCGGCGCGTCGCTGCTCGGCGGCCTGCGCGAGCGGCTGCCCGAATCGGCCCAGTACTACGGGATCGGCGGGCAGCGAATGATCGCGCAGGGCTTCGACTCGCACTGGCAGATGGACAAGCTGACCGTGCGCGGCTATGTCGAGGCGCTGGGCCAGATTCCCGAGATCCTGCGGATTCGCGGCGAGCTGAAGCGCCAGTTGCTCGCCGAGCGTCCGGATGCGTTCATCGGCATCGACGCACCCGACTTCAACTTCAACGTCGAGCAGGCCGCGCGCGACGCGGGCATCCCGTCGATCCACTTCGTGTGCCCGTCGATCTGGGCATGGCGCGGCGGCCGGATCAAGAAGATCGCGAAGTCCGTCGACCACATGCTGTGCCTGTTCCCGTTCGAACCGGCGATTCTCGACAAGGCAGGCGTTGCCTCGACCTACGTCGGCCATCCGCTGGCCGACGAAATTCCGCTCGAACCCGACACGCACGGCGCGCGCATCGCGCTCGGATTGCCGGCCGACGGCCCGGTGATCGCGGTGCTGCCGGGCAGCCGGCGCTCGGAAATCGCGCTGATCGGCCCGACGTTCTTCGCGGCGATGGCGCTGATGCAGCAGCGCGAGCCGGGCGTGCGGTTCGTGATGCCGGCGGCGACGCCCGCGCTGCGCGCACTGCTGCAGCCGCTCGTCGATGCGCATCCGCAGCTCGCGCTGACGATCACCGACGGCCGCTCGCAAGTTGCGATGACGGCTGCCGACGCGATTCTCGTGAAGAGCGGCACGGTCACGCTGGAAGCGGCGCTGTTGAAGAAGCCGATGGTGATCTCGTACAAGGTGCCCTGGCTGACCGGGCAGATCATGCGCCGGCAGGGTTACCTGCCGTACGTTGGCTTGCCGAACATCCTGGCGGGGCGTTTCGTCGTGCCCGAGCTGCTGCAGCATTTCGCGACGCCCGAGGCGCTCGCCGATGCGACGCTCACGCAGCTGCGCGACGACGCGAACCGCCGCACGCTGACCGAAGTATTTACCGAAATGCATCTTTCGCTGCGGCAGAACACGGCCGCGAAGGCGGCCGAAGCGGTCGTGCGCGTGCTCGAACAACGCAAGGGGCGCGCATGACCGCAGTACGTGCACCACGCCGCCGCGCGTCGAGCGACGTGCAGGGCGGTTTCGACTTCAGCCGTCCCGACGAGATCGTCTGCGGCGTCGACGAAGCGGGCCGCGGCCCGCTCGCGGGGCCGGTGGTGGCCGCCGCGGTGATCCTCGATCCTGCTCAGCCGATCGACGGCCTCGACGATTCGAAGGCACTGTCCGCGAAGAAGCGCGATGCGCTGTACGAGCTGATCGTCGCGCGCTCGCTGTCGTATTGCGTCGCATCGGCGAGCGTCGACGAGATCGACACGCTGAACATCCTGCACGCGACGATGCTCGCGATGAAGCGGGCCGTCGAGGGCCTGTCGGTCCTGCCGACGCTCGCGCAGATCGACGGCAACCGCTGCCCGACGTTGACCGTACGTGCGGAGGCGATCGTCAGCGGCGACGCACTCGTGCCGAGCATCTCGGCCGCGTCGATCCTCGCGAAGGTCACGCGTGACCGCATGCTCGTCGACCTGCACGACCGCTTCCCGGTGTACGGCTTCAACGTGCATGCGGGCTACGGCACCGCGAAACACCTCGCCGCGCTGCGCGAGCATGGCCCATGCGAAGCGCATCGGCGCTCGTTCGCACCGGTTCGTGCGGCACTCGACCTGATTCGATGAAAAGCATTACTTCCCGCGACAACCCGCTGTACAAGCGCCTGAAGGCGCTCGCGGGTTCGACGCCGCATCAGCGGCGCAGTGGCCAGGCGCTGCTCGAAGGATTCCATCTCGCAAGCGCGTACCTCGATACGGGCGCGACGCCCGAGCTGTGCGTGGCGACCGAAGGCGCACTCGGCCACGACGAGGCCCAGGCGATCGTCGCGCGCATCGATGCGCAACGGATCGTCACGTTGCCCGACACGCTGTTCGGGCAGTTGTCGAACGTCGTCAACGGCGTCGGCTTCCTGCTGCTCGTCGACCGGCCGGCGCAGCCGCTGCCGGCGCGGGTGACGCATACGTCGGTCGTGCTCGACGGTGTGCAGGACGCCGGCAACGTCGGCTCGATCCTGCGCAGCGCGGCGGCCGCGGGCGTGCGCCACGTGTTCTGTGCGCCGGGTACCGCGTACGCGTGGTCGTCGAAGGTCCTGCGTTCGGGCATGGGCGCGCACTTCCTGCTGTCGATCCACGAGGACGTCGAAGCCGGCGCACTCGCAGAACGCCTCGACGTACCGGTCGCGCTGACCGATTCGCACGGCGCGCAGGCGATCTTCGACTGCGACCTGTCAGGCCCTGTGGCATGGGTGTTCGGCAACGAGGGGGCGGGTGTATCCGCGTACTGGCGCGAGGTGGCTACGCATCGTGTGACGATTCCGCAGCCGGGCGGGATGGAGTCGCTGAACGTTGCGGCCGCGGCAGCGGTCTGCCTGTTCGAGCAGGTGCGTCAGCAGCGGCGTGCGTGACGCCGCGCACGCGCATTCGCTGCACCACGAAAAAGGCCGCGTTCGACGCGGCCTTTTTGTTTCCGGCGGCGGCCAGACGGCCGCCAGCGCTCGGTTTCAGTACGACTGCCGGTCGAGACGGATTTCCTGCAGGATCGTCGTCGCGATTTCCTCGATCGACTTGTGCGTCGACGACAGCCACTTGATCCCCTCGCGGCGCATCATCGCTTCGGCCTCGTTGATCTCGTAGCGGCAATTCTCGGGCGCTGCGTACTTGCTGCCCGGCCGGCGCTCGTTGCGGATTTCCGACAGGCGCTGCGGGTCGATCGACAGCCCGAACAGCTTCTCGCGGTGCGCGGCGAGCGCCGACGGCAGCTTGCCGCGCTCGAAATCTTCCGGAATCAGCGGATAGTTGGCTGCCTTCACGCCGTACTGCATCGCGAGATACAGGCTCGTCGGCGTCTTGCCGCTGCGCGACACGCCGACCAGGATCACGTCGGCTTCCGACAGGTTGCGGTTCGACTGGCCGTCGTCGTGCGCGAGCGAGAAGTTGATCGCCTCGATCCGGGTCTTGTATTCCTCGGTGTCCGCGTTCTGGTGGCCGCGGCCCATCGCGTGGCTCGACTTGAGTTCCAGTTCCTGCTCGAGCGGTTCGACGAAGCGCTGGAACATGTCGAGCACGAGTGCGTTCGAGCGCTTGACGATGTCGTTCGACTCGCTGTCGACGAGCGTCGTGAACACGATCGCGCGGCGGCCGTCGTGCACGGCGGCCTCGTTGATCTTCTCGACGGTCGCATAGGCCTTGTCGAGCGAGTCGACGAACGGCACGCGCACGAGACGGAATTTCTGGTCGAACTGGGAGAGGATCGAGTGCGCGAAGGTTTCGGCAGTGATCCCGGTGCCGTCGGAGACGATGAATACGGTAGGCAGCATGAATCTGGGCGTCGAACGTGAAGGGCGGTTGCGCGGGCGGCTGGAGGCTCGCCTCCAGACGCAGTGACAAGGTCGCGCCACATCCGGCAGCCGGCACGGTAGAATAGCGGCAACCTGTTGGATAAGCAATTGCGGGGGCAGGGCGCGAAAGGCGCCCCAGGCTTTGCCGCTCGATTCCAAAATTCCCGGCAAGTTTGGCGATTTGTCTGAAAATATCGCCCTTCTGCCGGGATTTTTGCAAATCGGGTCGGATGGTTTCCCGCCGCTGCGATTGTTTATCTAACAGGTTGCGCAAGACGCGCCGCGCCTTTTTGCAAGCGCCCGCGTCCAAGCCCACTTGCGCAATCGAGCATTTTTTTCACACTTAGGGGCTTGTATGACTAACGCAGCAAACGTCGCAAAGGACCAGGCGTATGTAATTCCGTTCGAGCAGTTGCGGATGACCGATGTGGAGATCGTCGGCGGCAAGAATGCGTCGCTTGGCGAAATGATCAGCCAGCTTTCCGAAGCAGGCGTTCGCGTACCCACCGGTTTCGCCACGACCGCGCTCGCGTTCCGCGATTTCCTCAAGCACAACGACCTTACCGATCGCATCGCCAAGCGTCTCGAGTCGCTCGACATCGACGACGTGAAGGCGCTCGCCGAAGCCGGTGCCGAAATCCGCAAGTGGATCGTCGATGCGCCGATGCAGGCACGTCTCGAGCAGGAAATCCGCGCGCAGTTCGACATCCTGAAGAACGGCTCGCCGGCCGAGCTGTCGTTCGCCGTGCGTTCGTCCGCTACCGCGGAAGACCTGCCCGACGCATCGTTCGCCGGCCAGCAGGAGTCCTATCTGAACGTCGTCGGCATCGAAGACGTGCTCGACCGCATGAAGCACGTGTTCGCGTCGCTGTATAACGACCGCGCGATCTCGTACCGCGTGCACAAGGGCTTCACGCACGCGGAAGTCGCGCTGTCGGCCGGCGTGCAGCGCATGGTTCGCTCGGACGTCGGCGCTGCCGGCGTGATGTTCACGATCGACACCGAATCGGGCTTCAAGGACGCCGTGTTCATCACGTCGAGCTACGGCCTGGGTGAAACCGTCGTGCAGGGCGCCGTGAACCCGGACGAGTTCTATGTGTTCAAGACGACGCTCGCCCAGGACAAGTACCCGATCATCCGCCGCTCGATCGGCTCGAAGCTGATCAAGATGGAATTCACGCAGCCGGGCGAGCCGGGCCGCGTGAAGACGGTCGACGTGCCGCACGAGCAGCGCAACCGCTACTCGATCACCGACGAAGACGTGATCGAGCTGGCGAAGTACGCGGTCATCATCGAGAAGCACTACCAGCGTCCGATGGACATCGAGTGGGGCAAGGACGGCCGCGACGGCAAGATCTTCATCCTGCAGGCACGCCCGGAAACCGTGAAGAGCCAGGCGACCGGCAAGGCCGAGCAGCGCTTCAAGCTGAAGGGCCAGTCGCAGGTGCTCGCGACGGGTCGTGCGATCGGCCAGAAGATCGGTGCGGGCCCCGTGCGCGTGATCCAGGATCCGTCGGAAATGGAACGCGTGCAGCCGGGCGACGTGCTGGTGGCCGACATGACCGACCCGAACTGGGAGCCGGTGATGAAGCGTGCAGCCGCGATCGTCACGAACCGTGGCGGCCGGACCTGCCACGCGGCGATCATCGCGCGTGAACTCGGCGTGCCGGCAGTCGTCGGCTGCGGCGATGCAACCGACATCCTGAAGGACGGCGCACTCGTTACCGTGTCGTGCGCGGAAGGCGACGAAGGCAAGATCTACGACGGCCTGCTCGAGACGGAAGTCACGGAAGTGCAGCGCGGCGAACTGCCGGAAATTCCGGTCAAGATCATGATGAACGTCGGCAACCCGCAGCTCGCGTTCGACTTCTCGCAACTGCCGAACGGCGGCGTGGGTCTCGCGCGTCTCGAGTTCATCATCAACAACAACATCGGCGTGCACCCGAAGGCGATCCTCGAGTACCCGAACATCGACCAGGATCTGAAGAAGGCCGTCGAGAGCGTCGCGCGCGGTCACGCGTCGCCGCGTCAGTTCTATGTCGACAAGCTGACGGAAGGTGTCGCGACGATCGCGGCGGCGTTCTATCCGAAGCCCGTGATCGTTCGTCTGTCCGACTTCAAGTCGAACGAGTACAAGAAGCTGATCGGCGGTTCGCGTTACGAGCCGGACGAGGAAAACCCGATGCTGGGTTTCCGCGGCGCGTCGCGTTACATCGCTGAAGACTTCGCGCAGGCGTTCGAGATGGAGTGCCGTGCACTGAAGCGCGTGCGCGACGAAATGGGCCTGACCAACGTCGAGATCATGGTGCCGTTCGTGCGTACCGTGAAGCAGGCGGAGCGCGTCGTCGGCCTGCTCGAGAAGTTCGGCCTGAAACGCGGTGAAAACGGCCTGCGCCTCGTGATGATGTGCGAAGTCCCGACCAACGCGATCCTCGCCGAAGAGTTCCTGGAGCACTTCGACGGTTTCTCGATCGGCTCGAACGACCTCACGCAGCTGACGCTCGGCCTCGACCGCGACTCGGGCATGGAACTGCTGGCTGTCGACTTCGACGAACGTGACCCGGCCGTCAAGTTCCTGCTGAAGCGCGCGATCGATACCTGCCGCAGGATGGGCAAGTACGTCGGCATCTGCGGCCAGGGCCCGTCCGATCACCCGGACTTCGCGCAATGGCTGACGGACGAAGGCATCGAATCGATCTCGCTGAACCCCGACACGATCATCGATACGTGGCAGGCGCTCGCCAACCGGAAGTAACGGTCGGTAACGCACCTCCGGCGGAAGCACGGTCGCACTGTGCTTCCGTTGAAGGCAAAATGCAAGGTTCGTGTTATAAACACCCCGGTAGGCACCGGGGTGTTTTTGTTTGTCGGTACGCGCCGGGCCGCCCCAAGCGTACCGACCGCCCCCTCGGAGGCAACGGGCATGTTGCTCCGGAGTTGCGCGCCAACGCGTACTCTGGTTCCATGCAGCGCAAGTGAGCGCGGGGGATGTTTTTCTGGAGACCACAATGATGTCGGGGCATCTGTTCTGGTGGGGCGCGGTGGGCGTGCTGGTCGTGGCCGAGTTGCTGACGGGCACGTTCTACCTGCTGATGATCGCGCTCGGCTTTCTCGCGGGCGGGCTGCTGCAACTGGCCGGTTTCGCGCCGCACGTGCAGTTCGGCGCGGCGGCGGTGGTCGCGATCGTCGCGATGATCGCGTTGCGGCGTTCGGGGCTCGGCCGCAAGCAGAAGCGCGACACGTCGACCAATCCCGACGTCAATCTCGATATCGGCGCGACCGTCACGGTCGACGCGTGGCGTGACGGCCGCGCGCGCGTGCAGTATCGCGGCGCCGACTGGGACGTCGAGCTCGCGAACGGCGAGCGCGACGATGCGCGCGTATATCAGGTGAGTGCCGTGCGCGGCAATTGTCTCGTGGTCGTGGCGAAACCCGCGGGCTGATCGTCCGCCGATACAACAAGGAGGGAATACTTCATGGATTCGCTGATCATCTGGGTTGTCCTGCTCGTCATCGCGATCGTGATCGTGTCGAAGACGGTGAAGATCGTGCCGCAGCAGCATGCGTGGGTGCTCGAGCGCTTCGGGCGCTATCACGCGACGCTGTCGCCCGGTCTCAATATCGTGCTGCCGTTCGTCGATCGCATCGCATACCGGCATGTGCTGAAGGAGATTCCGCTCGACGTGCCGAGCCAGGTCTGCATCACGCGCGACAACACGCAGTTGCAGGTGGACGGCGTGCTGTATTTCCAGGTGATGGATCCGATGAAGGCGTCGTACGGGTCGAGCAACTTCGTGCTCGCGATCACGCAACTGTCGCAGACGATGCTGCGTTCGGTGATCGGCAAGCTCGAGCTCGACAAAACCTTCGAGGAGCGCGACTTCATCAACCACAGCATCGTGTCGGCGCTCGACGACGCTGCCGCGAACTGGGGCGTGAAAGTATTGCGCTACGAGATCAAGGACCTGACGCCGCCGAAGGAAATCCTGCACGCGATGCAGGCGCAGATCACCGCGGAGCGTGAAAAGCGCGCGCTGATCGCCGCATCCGAAGGCCGCAAGCAGGAGCAGATCAACCTCGCGTCGGGGGCGCGCGAAGCGGCGATCCAGAAATCCGAAGGTGAGCGGCAGGCCGCGATCAACCAGGCGCAGGGCGAGGCCGCTGCAATTCTGGCGGTGGCCGAGGCGAACGCGCAGGCGATCCAGAAGATCGCGAACGCGATGCAATCGCAGGGCGGGATGGACGCGGTGAACCTGAAGGTTGCCGAGCAGTATGTCAGCGCGTTCTCGAATCTCGCGAAGCAGGGCAACACGCTGATCGTGCCGTCGAACCTGTCGGATCTCGGCTCCGCGATCTCGTCGGCGCTGACGATCGTCAAGAGCGCGTCGACGCCCGCCAAGGGTTGAGTCGGGCGTGTCCGGTGCGAAGGTGGCCGCCGCGGGCGAACGGGCATGCGGCGAATCGTCGCGCTGCCGCGCTGATGCGGGTGAAGCTTGCGGGGTGCCGCCGGCGCGTATTGTCTACTGAAGTTTGCTGAAACGAGCCGCGCGGCGTGGGCAACCCCGCCGGCAGGCTCTGCCGGTCGGCCGGTATCCACCGATTTCTGCAGCCCAAAGCAACACGGCCCGCTTCGAGCGGGCCGTGTCGTTTGCGAGGCGCGTCGCGCGCGTCAGGTGCCGGCGCGCATGATGCGTGCCTTTTCGCGTTCCCAGTCGCGTTTCTTCTCGGTTTCGCGCTTGTCGTGCAGCTTCTTGCCCTTCGCGAGCGCGATGTCGCACTTCACGCGACCGCCCTTGTAGTGGAAGTTCAGCGGCACGAGCGTGTAGCCACGCTGCTCGACCTTGCCGATCAGTTTCTTGATTTCCTCGCGGTGCAGCAGCAGCTTGCGCGTGCGAACCGGGTCGGGCGTGATGTGCGTCGAAGCTTCGGGCAGCGGGCTGATATGGGTGCCGATCAGGAAGATCTCGGCGTGCTTGATCACGACGTAACCTTCCCGGATCTGGCCGCGCCCGGCGCGCAGCGCCTTGACTTCCCAGCCCTCGAGCACGAGCCCCGCCTCGTAGCGTTCCTCGATGTGATAATCGAAGTGCGCTTTCCTGTTGTCGATGATGCTCATGAAAGGATCGGGCCAACTCGTTTAAAATCACGATTTTAGCAAAGCAGGGCGAGAATCGCCCGGCTTGCGTTCTCACCTTAAGCGATGCCGCGCGATTTATGGCAGATGTCCAGAAAACCGTATTGATCCGTCATTCGGCGGAACAGATGTTCGACCTCGTCACCGACGTGGCCGACTACCCCAATTTCCTGCCCTGGTGTGGCGGCGTCGAGATTCGCCGTCAGGACGAGAGCGGGATGGAAGCGCGCATCGACATCAACTTCAAGGGCATCAAGCAGCATTTCGCGACGCGCAACACGCAGCAGCGCCCGGCGCGGATCGACATGGAGTTCACGGACGGCCCGTTCAAGAAGTTCACGGGCGCGTGGCGCTTCACGGCACTGCGGGCCGATGCGTGCAAGATCGAATTCGCGCTGCACTACGAGTTTTCGAGCATCCTGCTCGAAAAGATCATCGGGCCCGTGTTCAGCCACATCGCGAACACGTTTGTCGATTCGTTCGTGAAGCGCGCCGACCAGCGCTACGGGAAGGGGTGACGCGATGCTGTCGATCGAAGTCTGCTATGCGCTGCCGGATCGCCAGACGCTGATTCCGCTGTCGCTGCCCGAAGGGGCGACCGTTCGTTCGGCGATCGACGCGAGCGGCGTGCTCGCGCTGCACCCGGAAATCGATCTCGCGAACGCGAAGACGGGCGTGTACGGCAAGCTTGCGCCGCTCGATGCGCCGCTTGCCGACCACGACCGCGTCGAAATCTACCGCCCGTTGATCGTCGATCCGAAGCTCGCGCGCCAGCGGCGCGTCGACAAGTCGCGCCGCGACGGCTCAATCGAGGGGCGCAAGTGGATGCACAAGGACGCCCGCTGACGCGGGTCGATCCGCGGGCTTTCGTCCTGATTCGTCTGATCAAACGCCGCGGTGCTCAGTGGGCCGCGGCGTTCGCGTTTGCCGGCGCGCTTCCCGACGTATCGCCGTGCTGCCGCACCGATCCGTAGACACCCGCGAGCAGTAGCACCAGCGCGGCGATCTCGAGTGCATGCGGCATCCGCCGGTCGTACACGAACGCGTATAGCATCGCGAACACGGTTTCGAACACGATCAGCTGGCCCGACAGCGTGAGCGGCAGCCGCTTCGACGCGGCATTCCACAGCCCGTTGCCGAGCCACGACGCGCCGATCGCGAGCACGAGGTTCAGCAGCCAGAACAGCTGCCAGCGCGATGCCGGGACAGCCGCCTGCACCGTACCCGCGGGCAGCGCGAGGATCGCGATCCAGCAAAGCCCGCCGATCAGGCCCGTCACGACGCCCCACAGCACCGACCACTCGTTGCCGCCGAAATGATGATGGCGCTGCAGATAGCGCGCGTTCGCCACCGCATACCAGGTCCAGCTTGCGAGCGCGCCCGCCGCGCAGGCGATGCCCGCGAGCTTCTGCCCGAGCGTCGTCGCGTGCGCTGCCTCGGACGTGAACAGGTCGATGTTGATGCAGACGATGCCCGCGATCACCAGCGCGAGCGGGGCCGCGAGCCGCCGCAGCGGCACGGCGCCCTGGTCGCCGAGGCCCGCGAGCGTGACGGTCACGGGCAGCACGCCGACGATCAGCGAGCTGGGCGCGATGCCGATCAGGTGCACGGCGCCGGACAACAGCATGTAGTACGCGACGTTGCCGATGACGGCGAGCCTCACCAGCGCGACGAGATCTTCGCGGGTCAGCCGCGCGAGCAGCGAGCGGGCGGCCGGCAGCGCGGCCGCGAGCGACACGAGGCCGTACATCGCGTAGCGGCCGGTGCTCAGCAGCAGCGGCGAGAAGTCGGTCAGCAGCCGCGGAACGAGAAACACCATGCCCCACAGGGCACCTGCCAGAACACCATAAACCACGCCGCGCTGCATCGACCGCTCCGAACAAATGACTGATGTGCGCGCATCTTAGTGACGCCGTCGCGGCGGCGTCTTGTTCATTCCTGCACTCGGCGCAGGGCGGGGCCGTGATGTGCTGCGCCCTGCGCCGAATGCAGGTGGCGGATCATTCGTCAGCCGGATCGGGCGTAGCCCCCGCGCTGCTGCCCGGTGCCCGCGCGGGCCGACGCACGGTGCGCAGCTTGCCGCTGTTGCCCCCGCCGCAATAGAAGCGGTCGTGGCCGTCGGATTCGAGCCCCGATACGCCGACGCCGGCCGGCATGTCGATCTGCTCGAGCACCTGGCCCGTGTGCGGATCGATGTGCCGCAGGTCGGACTGTTCGGCTTCCCAGGTGCCGTGCCACAGCTCGCCGTCGACCCAGGTCACGCCGGTGACGAAGCGGTTCGATTCGATCGTGCGCAGCACGGTGCCCGATTGCGGATCCACCTGATGAATCTTGCGTTCGCGGTACTGGCCAACCCACAGCGTGCCTTCGGCCCATGCCAGCCCCGAATCGCCGCCACCGCCGGGGGCGGGGATCGTCCCGAGCACGCGGCCCGATTCGGGATCGATCTTCTCGATGCGATCCTCGACGATCTGGTACAGGTGGCGGCCGTCGAACGCCGTGCCCGCATGCGCGGCGACGTCGATCGAGCGCACGGTCGTGCCGCGTTCCGGGTCGAGCGCATTCAGCTTGTCGCCGGACGCGTACCACACGTATTGTCCGTCGAACGTGACGCCGTGTACGCCGTCGACGCCCGGAAACGGGCCGTATTCGCGAAGGATGTCTGCACTGGAGCGTTTCATGTTCGTCACCTCGTCGTTCGGTGAAGCCATGCTAATCGCCCGGCAGCGGGGCCGGGAGTAACAAGGTCGTCGCGAAACCGGGCAGCGGCGGCGTCATCCAGCGGCGCGCTCGGCCGCGGCCGAGCGCCTGGACCTTGTCCGCTTCGGCGAGCGCGTCGAGCGCGCGCTGCACGGTGCGCTGGCTCGCGCCGAGGGCCAGCGCCAGCGCGGAGCTCGACCATGCTTCGCCATCGGCGAGGAGCGCGAGCACGGCCGCGTGGCGATCGTCGACCGGGCGCGCCAGGACGACGGTCTCGCGTACGCCGAGCGGTTCGAGCGCAAAGCCGCGGGGTGTTGCGATGACGTTCGCGAGCGGCCGCAGCACCGCGCGCAGCCGGCCGATCTCGACGCGCAGGCGTGCGCGATGCGATTCGTCCGCGTGTTTCGCGCGGAACGCGGCAGCAACGAGCGCGTTTCGCGACACGTCGGCCGGCCATGCCTCGCCGAGCGCGCGGGCGAGCACGAACAGCACGGGCCGCCGCGCGAGCGACACGGTCGTGCGTGCGTCGCGCACCGTATGGCGGCACGCATCGACGACGAGCGCGTTCGATGCGAACAGCGTCTCGACTTCGTCGAGCGGCACGAGCCGCGATAAGCCGCGCGCGATGAGGCGCGCGGCCGGCGCGTCGAGCACGCGCGCCGCGGTGTCGACCTCGGCCGTCAGCGCGGCAATGCCGGCGTCGCGAGCCGCCGTGCGCGCACGGGCGAGCGCCGCGCGGGCGGCTTGCGTGCGGATACGGCGCATCGCGATGCCGGCCGCGATCAGCTCATGGGCGGCGCGCGATGCAGCCGGCAGCGGCGCGGGATCGAGAGTCGCGAGCATCCGTTCGGCATCGTCGAGCTGGCCGATCAGCAGCAGCCGGCGCACGCCGAGATAGCGTGCATGCGCGGCGTTCGCGCGGTCGCCGTGCGCGTCGAGCGTCGCGCAGGCGGCATCGAGCGCGCGCGTCGGCCAGCGCAGGTCGCGCGACGCGAGCGCGATCTCCGCTTCCGCGACGACGCAGCGTGCACGCGCCACGGCCTCCCTGGCGCCGAACGCGCGAGCGGCGCCGCGCACCAGTGTGCGCGCGCGCTCGAAATCGCCGAGCTGCGCCATCGCGATTCCGCGCAGCGCGAGCGCCGGCGCATCGTCGCGCAGCGCGACGCGGTTCAGCGCGCCGAGCGCGTCACCGGCCGCGAGCGCGCGCGCGGCCGCCGTGATCAGCGAATCCATCCGAATCCCGACACACTTGTCACTCCCTCCGGCCCGATGCCCGCCACTAATCTAGCACCACGCACACGGCACCGGACGCCGTGCCCGGATATCCATCGGAAGGAGGAACCCGCAATGACGACCCATCTCACCGGAACGCGCGACCAATGGCTGGCCGAGCGCCGCGCGCTGCTCGACGCGGAAAAGGCGCTGACGCGGCAAAGCGACGAACTCGCGCGGCGGCGCCAGGCATTGCCCTGGGTGCGCGTCGACAAGACCTACCGGTTCGACACCGAAGACGGGCAGGCAACGCTCGACGACCTGTTTCGCGGCCGTTCGCAGCTGCTCGTCTATCACTTCATGTTCGGCCCCGACTACAAGGCCGGCTGCCCGTCGTGCTCGGCGCTCGCCGACGGGTTCGACGGCTTCGCCGTACACCTGGCGAACCACGACGTGACGCTCGGCGCCGTGTCGCGCGCGCCGCTCGCGAAGCTGCTCGCTTACCGGCAGCGGATGGGGTGGCGCTTCCCGTGGGCGTCGTCGGTCGGCAGCGATTTCAATTTCGACTTCAACGTGTCGTTCACCGAAACGCAGCAGCGCATGGGCGACGTCGAGTACAACTACGCGCGGGTGGGCCACGCGATGGACATGGATCCGCCGCCGGCACCCGTCGTGCAGTTCGCGGCGACGTGCGGTACCGACGCGGTCACGTATTCGCTCGACCGGCCGGGCATGAGCGCGTTCGTGCGCGAGGACGGCGCCGTCTATCACACGTACTCGACCTATGCGCGCGGGCTCGACGGGCTGTGGGGGATGTACCAGTGGCTCGATCGCGCGCCGCGCGGGCGCAACGAGACCGGCCCTTGGTGGCGCCGTCATGACGAGTACGCGCGCGGCTGAGCGTGTCGGCGACGGGCGGGGACGGGCGATGATACGGCCTGCGACCGGCGATGCGAGGCCCGATCCGTGGGCCTTCGGGGTGGCGCTCGTCGCCGCGTTCGCCGTTGCCGCGATCGCGACCGTGGCGCAGCACGCGTCGATGGCCGCGATGGGCGGCGCGCCGGTGCCCGGCGGCTGGGTGACCTCGGTGGCATGGTCGCGGCCGTGCGGATGGCGTGCCGGCCGCGCGTTCGCGGCGTTCGCCGGCATGTGGGGCCCGATGACGGTGACGATGATGCTGCCTGTTCTGGCGCCGGTGCTCTGGCGATACCGTCAGCGTGTCGGTCCGCAAGCGGCGGTGCGTTCGGCCCGACTCGTCGTCGTCGCGGGTGTCGGGTATTTCGCGGTGTGGATGGCGCTTGGAGCGCTCGTGTATCCGGCTGGCATCGCACTGACGAGCGCCGCAGCACGGCTGCCGGCGCTCGCCCGCGCGATGCCGTTCGTAGCCGGCGCGGTCGTATTGGCTGCAGGCATCCTGCAATTCTCCGGATGGAAGGCGCGCCGGCTGGCGTGCTGCCGGCACGCGGCGACCTGCGCGCACCAGCCGCGCGGGGAGGCCAGTGCAGCATGGCGGCACGGCATGCGAGCCGCCGTGCGATGCGGGGCATGTTGCGGGAACCTGATGGCCGTCGCGCTGGCCGCGGGCATGATGGATCTGCGTGTGATGGCGGCCGTGACGGTGGCGATCGCCGCCGAGCGCCTTGCACCGGCCGGCGGACCTGTTGCGCGGATCGTCGGCTGCGTCGCGGTCGGAGGCGGCATCGCGATGATCGTCCGCGCGGCCGGGCTGCTGTAACGCGGGGAGGGCGGGCCCGTTCGGCACGTTGCCGGGCCGCGCTTCGCCGTCGCCGCTACCGCCGCGTGGCCGGTCCGTAACGGGCGGATGGGCCGTTTCGCGGCCGGTTGCGCGAATGGCGCGATGCGGCGGTGAAACGAAAGGCGATCGAAAACGAACCGAACGGCGAACCGAACGATTCGGCCCCCGAACGGAGGAAAGCGGCTAAGCCGTTGTTCGTGTTGTGAAAATTCGCAGCGCTTCGCGTATAATTCGCTTTTGCGCCCATAGGATTTGCCATGCGTCTGATCCAAAAAGCACTCACTTTCGATGACGTGCTCCTCGTTCCCGCCTTCTCCGACGTTCTCCCGCGCGACACCAGCCTCAAGACCAAGCTGACCCGCAACATCTCCCTGAACATGCCGCTCGTGTCCGCCGCCATGGACACGGTCACCGAAGGTCGCCTCGCGATCGCGATGGCACAGCAGGGTGGCGTCGGTATCGTCCACAAGAACCTGACGCCGGCCGAACAGGCCCGCGAGGTCGCGAAGGTCAAGCGTTTCGAATCGGGCGTCGTCCGCGATCCGATCACGGTGCCGCCGCAAATGAAGGTGCGCGACGTGATCGCGCTGTCGCGCCAGCATGGCATCTCGGGTTTCCCGGTCGTCGAAGGCCCGCAGCTCGTCGGTATCGTCACGAACCGCGACCTGCGTTTCGAAACCCGCCTCGATGAGCCGGTCAAGTCGATCATGACGCCGCGCGAGCGCCTCGTCACGGTCAAGGAAGGCACGCCGCTCGCCGAAGCGAAGGCGCTGATGCACAGCCACCGCCTCGAGCGTGTGCTGGTCGTCAACGACGCGTTCGAACTGCGCGGCCTGATGACCGTCAAGGACATCACGAAGCAGACCGAGCACCCGGACGCGTGCAAGGACGAACACGGCAAGCTGCGCGCAGGCGCGGCGGTCGGCGTCGGCCCCGACAACGAAGAGCGCGTCGAGCTGCTGGTGCAGGCCGGCGTCGACGTGATCGTCGTCGATACCGCGCATGGCCACAGCAAGGGCGTGCTCGAGCGCGTTCGCTGGGTCAAGCAGAACTTCCCGCACGTCGAAGTGATCGGCGGCAACATCGCGACGGCCGCCGCCGCGAAGGCGCTCGTCGAATACGGCGCTGATGCCGTCAAGGTCGGTATCGGCCCGGGCTCGATCTGCACGACGCGGATCGTCGCCGGTGTCGGCGTGCCGCAGATCAGCGCGATCGCAAACGTCGCGGAAGCGCTGAAGGGCACGGGCGTGCCGTGCATCGCCGACGGCGGCGTGCGCTTCTCGGGCGACGTGTCGAAGGCCCTCGCGGCCGGCGCGAACGCGGTGATGATGGGCAGCATGTTCGCGGGCACCGAAGAGGCGCCGGGCGACGTGTTCCTGTACCAGGGCCGCCAGTACAAGTCGTATCGCGGCATGGGTTCGGTCGGTGCGATGAAGGACGGCGCGGCAGACCGCTACTTCCAGGACAACTCGGCGAACATCGACAAGCTCGTGCCGGAAGGCATCGAAGGCCGCGTCGCGTACAAGGGCTCGGTCAACGCGATCCTGTTCCAGCTGGTCGGCGGCGTGCGTGCGAGCATGGGCTACTGCGGCTGCAAGACGATCGACGAGCTGCACGACAAGGCCGAATTCGTCCAGATCACCGCGGCGGGCATGCGCGAGTCGCACGTGCACGACGTGCAGATCACGAAGGAAGCACCGAACTACCACGTGGACTGATCGCCGATGAAACCGCTGCTGCGAGCCGTGCTGATAATCGATGCCGTGCTGCTGCTGGCGTTCGGCGTGCTGTTTGTGCTGACGCCCTGGCAGTCGCTGTTCAACGCGCTGCAGCTTGCGAACGTCCAGCCGGCGATGCTCGGCCAGGCGTTCGGCATCGCGTTGCTCGGGCTCGCGTGGCTCGCGTTTCATGCAGCGTTC
The DNA here is from genome assembly GCF_002099195.1 of Burkholderia puraquae. Classification (GTDB taxonomy): domain Bacteria; phylum Pseudomonadota; class Gammaproteobacteria; order Burkholderiales; family Burkholderiaceae; genus Burkholderia; species Burkholderia puraquae. The sequence continues at coordinate 237,386 of NZ_NBYX01000005.1, forward strand.
AACGGGGATCTCACGGCGCCGGTCGCGCGGTCGGTCGGCCACGTGTACTGGCTGACCGGCGCGCTGACGATCGTCTGGTCGGTCGGCACCGGCAGCGGTCCCGCGCTCGCAGCCGCCGGCAGGGTGTTGTCGGCCGTGGCCGGCGTCGCGCTGATCGTGCTCGGCCTCGGCGGCGTGCGGCTCGCATCGGCCGTGCGCCGGCGCGAAAAAGCGCAGGCGCTCGACGCGCGCGCACCCGCACCCGCGTCGGCGCAGCGTCCGGTCGAGCCGGCGATGGCGCCCGCGTCGCAGTCCGCACCGCAGCGTGTCGAACCCGTCGTCGGCCGTCCCGCGGCACCCGCCGCACGGTCGCCGGCCGCATCCGGCCAATCGTCGTCAGGCACCGTCGCACTCGACGAGCGCCCGCCGATGCAGGATTGACCGGCCATGCGTCGCGCGTGCCGCCTTCCGCCCGACGCCGCTGTCCATGCTATTGACGCAGCGCATGATGCACATGATGCGCTGCTTTTCTTATTCTCTTCATCCCGTCCGCAGCCATGCACGACAAAATCCTGATTCTCGACTTCGGTTCGCAAGTCACCCAACTGATTGCGCGACGCGTGCGCGAAGCGCACGTTTACTGCGAAATCCATCCGAACGATGTGTCCGACGACTTCGTCCGTGAGTTCGCGCCGAAGGCGGTGATCCTGTCGGGCAGCCACGCGAGCACGTACGAAGACCATCAACTGCGTGCGCCGCAGGCCGTATGGGATCTCGGCGTGCCGGTGCTCGGCATCTGCTACGGCATGCAGACGATGGCCGTGCAGCTTGGCGGCAAGGTCGAGTGGAGCGACCACCGCGAATTCGGTTATGCGGAAATGCGCGCGCACGGCCATACGCGCCTGCTCGACGGCATCGAGGATTTCAAGACGGACGAAGGCCACGGGATGCTGAAGGTCTGGATGAGCCACGGCGACAAGGTTGCCGAGCTGCCGCCGGGCTTCGCGCTGATGGCGTCGACGCCGAGCTGCCCGATCGCCGGCATGGCCGACGAGGCGCGCGGCTACTACGCGGTGCAGTTCCATCCGGAAGTCACGCATACGGTGAAGGGCCGCCAGATCATCGAACGCTTCGTGCTGCAGATCGCCGGCGCGAAGCCCGACTGGATCATGAGCAACCACATCGAGGAAGCCGTCGCGAAGATCCGCGAGCAGGTCGGTGACGAGGAAGTGATTCTCGGCCTGTCGGGCGGTGTCGATTCGAGCGTCGCGGCTGCGCTGATCCATCGCGCGATCGGCGACCAGCTCACCTGCGTGTTCGTCGACCACGGCCTGCTGCGCCTGAACGAAGGCAAGATGGTGCTCGACATGTTCGAGGGCCGCCTGCACGCGAAGGTCGTGCACGTCGACGCAGCCGAGCAGTTCCTCGGCCATTTGGCCGGCGTGACGGATCCGGAAGCGAAGCGCAAGATCATCGGCCGCGAATTCGTCGAGGTGTTCCAGGCCGAGGCGAAGAAGCTGTCGAAGGCGAAGTGGCTCGCGCAGGGCACGATCTATCCGGACGTGGTCGAGTCGGGCGGCACGAAGACGAAGAAGGCGACGACGATCAAGAGCCACCACAACGTCGGCGGGCTGCCGGAAACGCTCGGCCTGAAGCTGCTCGAGCCGCTGCGCGACCTGTTCAAGGACGAAGTGCGCGAGCTGGGCGTCGCGCTCGGCCTGCCGCCGGAGATGGTGTACCGCCATCCGTTCCCGGGCCCGGGCCTTGGCGTGCGGATTCTCGGCGAAGTGAAGCGCGAGTTCGCAGACCTGCTGCGCCGCGCGGACGCGATCTTCATCGAGGAGCTGCGCAACACGACCGCGACCGCGCAGGATGCGGCTGCGGGCCTGTGCGGCGAAGCCGATGTCGGCAAGAGCTGGTACGACCTGACGAGCCAGGCGTTTGCGGTGTTCCTGCCGGTCAAGTCGGTGGGCGTGATGGGCGATGGCCGCACGTACGACTACGTGACGTCGCTGCGCGCGGTGCAGACGACCGACTTCATGACCGCACACTGGGCGCACCTGCCGTACGCGCTGCTCGGCCGCGCGTCGAACCGGATCATCAACGAGGTGCGCGGGATCAACCGTGTGGTGTACGACATCTCGGGCAAGCCGCCGGCGACGATCGAGTGGGAATAAGCGTTTGTGCTGGATCAGCGTTTGATTTCGCTCTCGTCGTTGCGCATGGGTTGATGTCGCGATAGGGCGTGAGCGGATGGCTGGTTCAGCGTGTTCGCTGTTCCGGCGCCGACCGGGACAAGAAACGGCTTGGCGATTGCCAAGCCGTTTTTCGTTAACCCGTTGCTTGAGTCACGAAACGTTGTGCGGCATTCGTGACGCGGCAATCCGTCGCATGCCTGATCGCGGTCGCTTGCGTCCGTCGAGCGATTCTCACGCGTGCGAGGGCGCGAGCGAACGCAAGTACGTCGGCACTTTCGCCTTCGCCGTTGCCTGCACACGTGTCATGAGCGCGTGATCGATGCGATCCAGTCCGTACATCCGCGTAATGTCCTGCTGCAGCCGGCACCACAGATGGCCGGCCATCTCGGCATCGACCATCGCCCGGTGCGCGCGGCCCGATTTGGGCAACCGCAGCATATCCACCAGGCTCGACAGGCGATGACTCAGCGCGTCCGGGTAAATGCGGCGCGCGACGAGCATCGTGCAGGCAAAGGCATGCTCGGCCGACATGCCGAGAAGCCCGAGTTCTGCCTGCCAGAACCGTTTGTCGAAGCCGGCGTTGTGGGCCACGACCGCATGCTTGCCGACGAACGCAGCCGCTTCCCTCATGACTGTCGACGCCGGGGGAGCCGATGCGATCATCTCGTTCGTGATACCGGTCAGCGCGACGACATCGGACGGTATGCGTCTGCCGGCATTCATCAGGCTCTGGAAACGGTCGACGACTTGTCCGTCCCGAAGCAGGATGACGGCGATTTCGGTCGCACGGTCGCCCATATTCGGCGAAAGTCCGGTTGTTTCGAAGTCCAGTACCGCAACGGTTTGCATGGTCGAATCCTGTTGCTTCACGCGGTGTCGTTTAGAGTGGCCGAGAGGTTAGCATCTCCAGGCCCGCGACAGACTCGTTCAGCCCGAGAAACGACGATCCGTGCGGCGAACGCCGGCCCGATCGACGATCCGGGCCGCCCGCGAATTCGTCCCGATCCGCCGTTGGTTCGGCGGGCCGCGCGACGATGCAACAGGGTGCCGGCCGCCGACTATCGGCAGCCCATTGGCGCGCGCGTCATGCCGCAAGCCCTTTTTCGCCTTCAACCATCCGGATCGGGCCCGTGGTTTGTCCCGCACCCTGCCTGATGCTGAACTCGATCAGGTCTTCGTAAATCTCTCGTTGCCCGGCAGGCAGCAGGGGGAGCAGCGTCTCGCGCCGCTTGTTCGCATCGAACATCGATTCCACCAGCCATCCCGCCAGATAGAGCGACGCAAGGCAACCGCCCGCGGTCGCGACGTTGCCGTGGCACACCAGCGGCTGGTCCATCACTTGCAGTTCGAGTGCCTGCAAACCCTTTCGCGCGTCGGGATGCGTGGTGGCGCGGCGCTCCGGCAAGAGCCCGAGCCGTTCGAGAATGAAGGCGCCGCCGCAGATCGACCCGACCAGCTGGCGTTCCGGATCAAGATCGAACGACGGCAGGAAATCCGGACGGGCAAGCGCGGCCGGTACGCCTTCCTTGCCGCTCGAAAACAGGACAGCGTCGGCGCGATTGGCGTCGGCGAGCGGGCCGTGTGTCGGGATGGCCAGGCCATGTGCGGAATGCAGCACCGGCTGCGCTCCGAGGATCCGGACGCGCCAGTCGTTGTTGTTGCGGCCGAGAATGTCCCACATCAGGAACAGGTCGACGTCGGTGAACCGGTCGAATGCGATGAGCGCGATGTCTTTCAAGGCGAACCCCATGAAGAGTGGCGCGACGCCGGAAGCGGCAGCGGCCGTGATAGAGTTCGCAGCCTATCTGTCCATGCCGCACCATACACAGCCTGTATGGCGATGACGATGAGCACACTGACGCGAAACGACTGGATTGCAGCGGGCTTCGATGCCCTCGACGGGGAAGGGTATGCGGGCATTTCAGCCGAAAGCCTCGCGCGACGACTGAACGTGACCCGCGGATCGTTCTATCACCACTTCCGCAATCGCGAGGACTTCGTCAGGACGTTGCTGACCGCGTGGGAGGCAGACTACACGGCGCGCATGCTGGCGTATGCGGCGGGCGGCCGCGGTGCCGGCGACACGCTGGCGCGCTATCTGCGCGTCGCGGCCGAGAAGCGGCCCGGGCGTGAAATCGCGATCCGCGCCTGGGCGCTGCACGATCCGCTGGTCGCGGAATTCCAGCAGCGCGTCGACGCCGCGCGACTCGCGTTTGCGATCGACACGTCGCGCCGGCTGGTGCGCACGTCGGGCGATGCCGAGATCGTCGGGCAAGCCGTGCACTTGTGCCTGATCGGCGGCCAACAGGCCGGGCTGCGACGCGATGCCGACCGGTTCAACGGTTTCATGCAACGCGCTTTTTCTATGGCCGAACGTGTGCTGCCGATGCGTCGTGCATGACGCGTCATGCGGCCGGGTACCGGTGTGCGTGCTGCATGCGTAGGGCGGACTTGGTATCAGGCGGCCGGGTTCGCGTGTCCCGTGCGTATGACGTGGCGGGCGGCGCGATATCCCGCGCCGGCCACGGTCATGCGTGCTGCGGCAAGGAGGGCGCCGCCGCGCGATGGCGCAGATGAATCAGCGGATAGGGGCGCCCTTGGCCATCGCGCGCCGATCGCCCGCAGCGCTCGAAGCCGAGTCGTTCATAGAATCCCGCCGCCGATTCGTTCTGCTCGTTGACGTCGGTCGACAGGTCGGGATGACGCCTGAGCGCATCTTCCACGAGCAGGCGCCCGACACCCGCGCCATGGTGAGCGGGATCGACGAACAGCGCTTCCATGTGACTGCCGTCGAGCAGCATGAAGCCGATCGCGCGGTCGGTATCGTCGACGGCGAGATCGAGCGGCGCACCGGGCAGGAGCGCGACAACTTCGGATTCGATTGCGCGACGGTCGTCGTCGCTCAGGAAGTGGTGGGTGGCGTCGACCGCGTTGCGCCAGATATCCAGCACGCGTGCGCCGTCGGCCTGGGTGGACTTGCGAATTCTGATCATGGTTTGGCCCATCTTTGATTTGTCATTTGGAGTTCGGCGGGTGGCCGGTACCGTCATGGCCTCGATCGGGCCCCTCGCAACGGAGGCGGGAGCGACGGTGGTGTTTCAGTTCAGGTATTGGCCGGACGGCGTGCGTCGCCAACGGCCGCCGCGCGCTCGATCGCTCGTCGTGCGACATCGCGAACGCCCGCGCTCATCGGCAAGTCATCGCGGTCGAGTTCCGCGAGATCGAACCAGCGCGCATCGAGCGCATCGTCGTCGGCGGCAGGCGTGCCGCGCAGCCATCTGCACAGCACCGCGACCATGACGAAATGCTGACGCACGTCGCCGTCGGCATCGTAATCGAACGCGTCCAGCGCGGTAAAGACGTCGAGCGCCTCGACGTCGACGGCCGTTTCTTCGGCGATCTCGCGCACGATCGCGTTCGCAATCGATTCCCCCGCTTCGATCTTGCCGCCAGGAAAGCCCCAGCAGCCCGCATCGGGCGGATTGGCGCGGCGTACCAGCAGCACGTCGCGTTCCCGCAGGACGATGCCGATCACGGCGGGAACTGCGCGTACGGAGGCGGTGACAGTGGCCGAGGAGCGGGGTGAATCGGACATGATCGATCTACGCGCGGGCGCGTTCGAGTGGGTGGGGCGGCCGGCGACGATTCATCGCGCGTCGTGCGTGCGCTGCTCGATTGCGCGGATCACGGCGACCATGTCGTCCGCGCCATGGCCGGCCCGCTCGGTCTCGCCGTACAGCGCGTGGCAGAGGTCGAGCAACGGCGATGCGATGCCGATGCCGCGCGCGGATTCGGCGACGAGGCGCGCATTCTTCAGCACGTCGGTGATCGCGGCCTGCACCGAGAAATCCGCCGCGACGAGTTTGCCGAGCTTCACGCGCGACACGTCGCTCGCCATCGGGCCCGCGTTCAGCACGTCGGCGAAGCGGGCGAGATCGATGCCGTGGCGTTGCGCGAAATGCGTGGCTTCGGTCAGGCCGGTGACCATCGTGATCAGGAACAGGTTCACGGCGAGCTTCATCGTCAGCGCCGACGGCACGTCGCCGCACACGAAGCTGTCGCGGCACAGCGGCTTCACGAGCGCGCGGACGGCGTCGACGTCGTCCGGCGCGCCGGCGAGCATCACGACGAGTTGCCCGGCTTCGGCCGGCTTGCGCGACCCCGACACGGGCGCTTCGACGTAACGACCCGATGCGGCAGCGATGTCGTCGGCCAGTGCGCGCGAATACTCGGGCGCGTTCGTGCCCATGTTCACGATGGTGTGCCCGCCGACACGGGCGGCGAAACCGGGCGTGCCGCGCGCGAGGACGGCGTCGATTGCCGCGTCGTTCGCGAGCATCAGGATCACGGTGCGGCAGGCCGCGAACGCGTCGTCGATGTGCTCGGCCACGCGTGCGCCGGCGTCGCGCAGCGCATCGTCGCTGCCGTGCGACCGGCTCCATACGACAAGCGGCGTGCCGGCCCGCGCGAGATTGAGCGCCATCGGCGTGCCCATCACGCCGAGGCCGACGAATCCGACAGCGGTTTGCATGTTCTGGCTCCCACGGTGGATGGAGACGATCGTGGGCGTCAGTATCGCAGCGTTTCCGCACGCCTGCTATGTCGTCCGCGCACCCGCGGGAGCCACGTCACGGCCGCACCGACATGTCCGCCAGATACGGCCACGGATAGATGCCGCGCGCGTGACCGTCGCCGAATACGGCGCGGATGCCGTAGCCGGCTGCCTCGACGTTGTCGAGCGTCAGGTCGGGCCGTGGCTCGACGCGACCGCCGTCGAGCCGGATCCTTCTGCATTCCGCACACGGGCATTCGCTGCGCAACCGTGCATAGCCGATGCGTTGCGTGTGGCCGTCCGGCCAGCGGAGGGTCAACGTGCGTGCCGGATGATCGAGTGCGATTTCGATCGGCGAGATCATCGCGACGCCTCGTCGATTTGCCGGATCGCGATCCGCACGGCCTTGCGTACTTCCGGATCGTGATCCTCCAGCGCGCGGGTCAGCGCGGGCAACGTCGCGCGGTCGCGCAATTCGCCGAGCGCAAGCGCGGCTTCCTTGCGCAGGTTGCTGATCGCGTGCGACAGCAGCGCGACGACCGCCGGCGCCGCGGCCGCATCGCGCAGTTGCCCGAGCGCACGCGCGGCACGCAAGCGCACCTGCCAGTAGTCGTCGTCGAGCGCGGCGACGAGCGGTTCGCGCGCGGCCGCAACGTGCAGCTTGCCGAGCGTCGTGGCCGCTTCCTCGCGCACCTGCCATTCGCGGTCGCGCAGCGCGGCGAACAGTGCGTTGATGGTGGAGGCATCGTCGGGTGCCGCGAACCCGATCGCGCCGACCGCGGCGCGCCGCACCTCCGCTGCGGCATCGGTTGTCGCGATGTGCGAGAGCGGCGGCAGCGCGCGCGGATCCTTGAGCCAGCCGAGCACTGCCACGGCTTCGGCGCGCACGGCAGCGTGTTCGGCATCGAGCGCGTGCAGCGCGGGCGCGAATGCGTCGGGGTCGCGCAACTCGCGCAATCCGCGCAGCACGGCACGGCGCACGAACGGCTCGGGCCGCGCAGCCCAACGACACAGCACGGTGCCCGATACCGCATCCTTCAGTTCGGACAGGCTCTGCGCCGCGGCGGCACGCACGCCGTCGTCCGGATCGAGCAGCGCGACGCATAGGGCGTCGACGACGTCGGGCTGCTCCCACGCGCCGAGCACGCGGGCGGCTTCGCCGCGCACGTCGGCCGACGGATCGTCGCGCAGCGCGGCGACGAACAAGGGCACGAACGCTGGAAACTCGAGATCGGCGAGTTCGAACAGTGCGATGCGGCGCACCGAGGCATCGGGCGCGGCGAGGCGGGCGACGCGTGTGGCTTCGTCGGGGGCGGGTGCGCGGGGCAGCGCGGCAGCGAAGGAGGAGTCGGTCATGGGCGACGGGAAAAAGCGTTGAGGGACACGGTCAGCGCAGCAGGTAAGGGATGTCGACCTTGACCGCGCCGGTCGGGCAGTCGCGCTCGCACGGCATGCAGTACCAGCATTCGTCGAACTGCATGGTGGCCTTGCCCTTGGTCACGTCGATCGCGAGCAGGTCGAGCGGGCACACGTCGACGCAGACGGTGCAGCCCTTGTCGGCGATGCACAGGGCCTCGTCGATCGTGACGGGCGCGCTGCTGCGCTGGAAGATGTCGTGCGGGGAATGGGGCATGGCAAGGGTCCTCAAAGGGCGGCCGCGAGCGCGGCCGGTTCGCGGATACGCAGTTTCGTGTAGGCGGCGCGATCGTCGTCGGCAAGCGGCACGACGTACGGTTCGACCGGCCGCTTCTCGCTGCGCATCGCACCGTCGGCGTCCTTGCGCAGCCAGGTGTGGCAGAACCATTCGGCGTCGTTGCGATGCGGAAAGTCGACGCGATGGTGGTACAGCCCCCAGCGGCTCTCGGTGCGGAACAGCGACGCGCGCGCGGCCATCTCCGCGCAGTCGCGGATCGCACGCACCTCGGCGGCGCGCATCAGTTCGTGCGGGTGGTCTGCTTTGATCTCTTCGATATCCTCAGTAATGGCATCAAAGCGTTGCAGCCCGATTTCCATCTTGCGCGTCACCTTCGGCGGTTGCAGATAGTCGTTCACCATGCGGCGCAGCTTGTATTCGACCTGCGCCGGTGCCAGGCCGCGCTCGCGCAGCAGCGGGGCAAGCACGCGGGTGCGCTCGGCGGCGACCTGTTCGTCGTCCACCGGCGCATGCTCGCGGCCGGCCACGTAGTCGGCCGCGTTCTGCCCGGCAAACCAGCCGTACGTAAATGCGCCGAGCATGTAGTTGTGCGGGACGGCTGCCATGTCGCCGGCCGCGTAGAGCCCGGGCACGGTCGTCTCCGCGCGTGCGTTCACGTACACGCCGGATGCGCTGTGGCCGCTGCAGAAACCGATCTCGGAGATGTGCATCTCGACCATCTGGCTGCGGTAATCGGTGCCGCGCCCCGCATGGAAGCGGCCGCGGCTCGGCCGCTCGTTCGTATGCAGGATCTGCTCGATGGTCTGGATCGTCTCTTCCGCGAGATGGTCGAGCTTCAGGAACACGGGGCCGTTGCCGCTTTGCAGTTCCTGGTAGAACTCCCACATCATCTGGCCGCTCCAGTAATCGCATTCGATGAAACGTTCGCCCTTGCCGTTCGCGGTGAAACCGCCAAGCGGGCCCGTCACGTACGCGCACGCGGGGCCGTTGTAGTCCTTGATCAGCGGATTGATCTGGAAGCATTCGAGATTCGCGAGCGCGGCACCGGCGTGATAGGCCATCGCGTAGCCGTCGCCTGCGTTGGTCGGGTTCTCGTAGGTGCCCATCAGGTAGCCCGAGGCCGGCAGGCCGAGGCGGCCCGCCGCGCCGCAGCAGAGAATCACGGCCTTTGCGCGGATCACGTGGAACCCGGCGGTGCGGCAGTCGAAGCCGAGCACGCCGCTCGCGCGGCCCTGCGCGTCGGTCAGCACGCGCGTCGCGACGATCCGGTTCGTGATCGCGATGCGCGCGCGCTTCAACTGCCGGTACAGCACTTTCTTGATGTCGTGTCCTTCGGGCATCGGCAGCACGTACGAGCCCATGTGATGGACCTTCTTCACCGCGTAGTCGCCGGTGCCGTCCTTCTCGAACTTCACGCCCCAGCGGTCGAGCTGCTCGATCGTCGCGAAACTGTGCGTCGCATACGCGTACACAGCTTCCTGGTCGACGATCCCGTCGTTGGCGATCGTGATCTCGCGTGTGTATTGCTCGGGCGTCGCATGCCCGGGAATCACCGCGTTGTTCAGGCCGTCCATGCCCATCGAGATCGCGCCGCTGCGCTTCACGTTGGCTTTCTCGAGCAGCAGCACGCGCAGGGACGGGTCGCGTTCCTTCGCCTTGATCGCCGCCATCGGGCCGGCCGTGCCGCCGCCGACCACGACGATGTCGTATTCGAGCACATGGGTAGTCATCGTTGTTTCCTTGCAGGTTGGCGCGGTTTCTGCCGGTCGATGCGCAGCCGGTACTGGAAGGCGTCGCCGCGGAAGTAGAGATATTCGTAGTCGATCGGTGCGCCCGATGCGTCATGCGTGAGGCGCTCGATGCGCAGCACGGGGCTGCTTTCCTCGACGTGCAGCGCATCGACGATTTCGTCGTCGGCGAGGATCGCGTCGATCGTCACGTCGGCATGGCCGAGCGGGATGCCGCAGTCGTTTTCCAGTACCAGGAAGATGTCGCGGGTCGCGAGATCGGCGCCCGCGAGGCGCTTGCCGAGGGCTTCGGGCACCCAGGTCTGTTCGAGCGACACGGGTTCGCGATTCAGCAGCCGCACGCGATGAATCTCGACGAGCGGCGCGCCTTCGGGCACGTTCAGCTTCGTCGCGAGATGGCGGTCGGCCTTGACGGTGCGGAAACTGCGCACCTGGTTGACGATCTCGTAGCCCATCGACGACATCGCCTCGGCGAAGCCCTGCAGCGATGTCACGTTCTGGAACGCCTTCGGCTTCGACACGAAGGTGCCCTTGCCATGCAGCTTGAACAGCAGTCCTTCCTTCTGCAGATCGCCGAGCGCCTGGCGCACCGTGATACGGCTGACGTCGAACATCGCACAGAGTTCGTGCTCGGAAGGCATCCGGTTGTGCGGCGCATAGGTGCCGTCGAGAATGCGCGCGCGCAGCGTGTCCTTGATCTGCACGTAGAGCGGGGCCGCCGACAGCGGCACGACGTTGGGTGAGGTCATCGATCAACTTGTTATGACAAGATCGCTCGAGTGTAGTCAGCGCAATCGCGCGTCCCAACCAACTATTTCTGATTTCTACTTTCCGATTCCGGAAAAGCGCGGCGGCAGGGGGCCGGCCGAACGGACGATCCGGCGTGCGGTGTCGGCACGATCCGCACGTTGCGGGCAGAGCGGATCGGCGGACAATGAAAAAATTCGCCGGCGCGTGCGCCGCGCATGTCGATTTCCCGATGCGTCGCCCGTCGTATCCATGTCGACCGGGCATTGCGCCACGCAGGTGGCGCCCGGTTCCCGAGGATCGCCATAACGAACAGGAGGCACCCCATGCCGGACTCCCGATACCGCTGGGTCATCGTCGCAGCGGGCGGCCTGATGGGCTGCATCGCGATCGGCGCGATGTTTTCGCTGCCGGTGTTCCTGCGCGCGATCGCGCGCGACACGGGCTGGTCGATGACCGGCATATCCGGCGCGATGACGCTCGGGTTCATCGCGATGGCTTTCGCGAGCATGGGGTGGGGCAGCCTGTCGGACCGTATCGGCACGCGCCCGGTCGTCATGACGGGCGCCGTCCTGCTGTCGGCAAGCCTGGCGCTGGCGAGTCGCGCGCCGTCGCTGCTCGCGTTCCAGCTGGCTTTCGGCCTCGCCGTCGGCGGCGCGACGGCCGCGATATTCGCGCCGATGATGGCGTGCGTGACGGGCTGGTTCGACACGCACCGCAGCCTGGCGGTGTCGCTCGTGTCGGCCGGCATGGGGATGGCGCCGATGACGATGGCCCCGCTGGCCGCATGGCTCGTGTCGGTGCGCGACTGGCGCACGTCGATGCTGCTGATTGCGGCGCTGGCGGCCGTCGTGATGATTCCGGCGTCGCTGCTGGTGCGCCGGGCTCCGGCGCTCGATCATGCACCCGCGCACGCGGCGCCTGCGGCCGCCGGCGCACCCGCAGCAATGTCGGTCGCGGATGCGCTGCGCTCGCCGCAGTTCATCGTGCTGCTGCTGACCAACTTCTTCTGTTGCGCGACGCATTCGGGCCCGATCTTCCATACGGTCAGCTACGCGGTGACGTGCGGGATTCCGCTGATCGTCGCGGTGTCGATCTACAGCGTCGAAGGGCTCGCCGGCATGGGCGGCCGGATCGTGTTCGGGATCCTGGGCGACCGCATCGGCGCGAAGCGCATGCTGGTGGCCGGGCTGCTCGCGCAGGCGCTCGGCGCGCTCGGATACGACTTCGTGCGCACGCTCGACGGGTTTTACGCGGTCGCGACCTTGTTCGGCTTCATCTATGCAGGCGTGATGCCGCTGTATTCGGTACTCGCGCGCGAGAACTTCCCGCTGCGGATGATGGGCACCGTGATCGGCGGCTGCGCGATGGCCGGCAGCCTCGGGATGGCCGCGGGCCCCGTGGCCGGCGGCCTGATCATCGATACGTTCGGCAGCTATGGGTGGTTGTACGTCGGTTCGTTCGCGATCGGCGTCGGCGCGTTCCTGATGGCGATGATGTTCCGCCCGTTTGCGAAAACGCGACCGGAAGCGGTGGCCGCGTAACCCGTGACGGAAGCGGGGCGGCTTTCCATTTCGCCCGATCGGCGCGGCCTGGCTCGCGTTGCCGCAGATAAAAACAGGGCTCGACACCGCATGCGTTAGCCGGTGTCCGGACGGCCCGCAGCCCGCTGCGGCGCAGCAGAGCGGCAACTGATGCCGATCGGCGCGCATGCGTCACGATTCGGCCCCTAAAAGCGCAATATCGAGCATGTATTCGAAGGGCCTGTCATACCCGCGTCACCCTGCTAGAATTCGGCCTGCCGCATTGTTCCAATTGACTGATGAGATTGCTTGACGCCCTGGTCGAACAACGTATTGCCGCCGCCGCTGCGCGGGGCGAGTTCGACGATTTGCCGGGTACCGGCGCGCCGCAGACGCTGGATGACGACCTGCTCGTACCCGAGGAGGTGCGGGTGGCCAACCGTATCCTGAAGAATGCGGGCTTTGTGCCGCCGGCCGTCGAGCAATTGCGCGCGCTGCGCAACCTGCATGACGAAGTGCAGGCGGTCAGCGACCGTGCCGCGCGGTGCCGGCTGCAGGCGAAAATCCTCGCGCTCGACATGGCGCTCGAATCGCTGCGCGGCGGCCCGATGGTGATGCCGCGCGACTACTGCCGGCGCATCGCGGAGCGCCTGTGCGAGCGCGGGCTCGACGAAGCGTCCGCCGAAGCGGGGCCGATGTGACGTCCGACGCGCTGCACGACGCAGCCCGGTCGGCAGGCGCCCCGGCGGCCGAACCCGCCGCCGATTCTCCCGTTCCCGAAGCCGCGCCCGTATCGGCGCGCGACCTGCATTTCATGCGTCTTGCGCAGGCTGCCGCCGAAGAGGCGCGCGCGGCCGGTGAGGTGCCGGTCGGTGCGGTGCTCGTGCGTGGCGACGAAGTGATCGCACGCGGCTTCAACCATCCGATCGGCGGGCACGACCCGTCGGCCCATGCGGAAATGGCGGCGCTGCGGATGGCCGCGCAGCATCTGCAGAATTACCGGATGCCCGGCTGCGAACTGTACGTGACGCTCGAGCCGTGCCTGATGTGCGCGGGTGCGATCATGCATGCGCGCATCGCGCGGGTCGTCTACGGCGCCGCCGATCCGAAGACGGGCGCCTGCGGCAGCGTGATCGACGCGTTCGCGAATCCGCAGCTGAACCACCATACCGACGTGACCGGCGGCGTGCTCGCCGACGAGTGCGGCGCCGCGCTGAAGTCGTTTTTCGCCGAGCGCCGTCGCGCGCTGCGCGCAGCACGGCTGGCCCGCGACGCCGAATCCGGCGCGTCATAGGCGCGCCCGTCGCGCCCGTCGCCCCCTGAGAACCGGGCGCGCACGGCTTCGTGAACCGGAGACGGTTCGGACCCTCTAAGCAGGTTTGACGACCCGACACCTTTCTCCACCATGTCCTTCCAGCCCGCTGCGTCCTACACCATCCGCCTGCTTGCGCCGTCCGGCTATCCGCACGACCCGGACGCGATCAATCGCGCGCTCGAGCGCCTCAGCACCGCGCAGCACCGCATCGAGAACATCGAGGCGACGCAGCGGCGCTTCCAGCGCTTCGGCGGCACCGACGGCGAGCGGGCGGGCGACCTGAACCGTCTTGCCGATCCCGAGCGGCCGCTGCCGGACATCGCGCTCGCGGTGCGCGGCGGCTACGGCGCCGCGCGCATCCTGCACGGGCTCGACTATCGCGGGCTCGAACGCAGGCTGCGCGACCAGCCGGTCGCGCTAGTCGGCCACAGCGACTTCACGGCGCTCCAGCTCGCGCTGTACGCGAAGGCGCGCATCAAGACGTTCGGCGGCCCGATGCTGTCCGCCGACTTCGGCGCGGAAACGCCGAGCGATTTCACGATGCAGCACTTCTGGCAGACGCTGACGCAGCCGAGCACGACGATCATCGCCGAAGCGCCGCAGGTGCAGAGCGTGAACGTGACGGGCACGCTGTGGGGCGGCAACCTCGCGATCCTCACGTCGCTCGTCGGCACGCCGTACATGCCCGACATCGAAGGCGGCATCCTGTTCATCGAGGACGTCAACGAGCAGCCGTTCCGGATCGAACGGATGATCTATCAACTGCACCTGTCGGGGCTGCTCGCGCGCCAGCAGGCGCTCGTGCTCGGCCAGTTCACCGGCGCGCGGCCGTTCGAGTACGACAACGGCTACGACATGCAGGCGATGATCGACCAGGTGCGCGCAGTGGTCGGGATTCCGGTCGTCACGGGGCTCCAGTTCGGCCACGTGCCCGATCTGCTGACGCTACCGTTCGGCGCGCAGGCGCAACTGGTCGCGAATGCGCACGGCTTCCGGCTCACGCTGTCGGACTATCCGCACCTTGGCTGAGATGGGAGCGATCGATCGAAAGGCGGGTTTCCCGCCTTTTTCTTTATGTAAATGCGCAACTAACGGTCAAGAATTTTCGTCGACGCCAGCCGCATCGGCGCGGATTTTTGCACCAGTTTTGTCAACAAAATTCCCTGAAGGGTATACAACGAGAAGCGCCTCAGTCGTACGTATTGGCCTTGCCATGCATGGATTCGACGCATCGTGCACCGAACGAGGTCGCATCGATGCACGCCAATTGTGCGCAATGCCGGAAAAGAATTGTTGACAATCTTTATGTCCGCCCTAGGATGAGGATCATCACACGATGCCGATCATGAACGAGCCTGATTCCCACCTGTCCGGCGCAGCCAGTCCCGAAGCGATCGCCGAGCGGATCCGCACCGCGATCCTCGAGCATCGGCTCGCGCCTGGTGCGAAGCTGACGGAGGCGCAGCTCTGCGACGTGTTCAACGTGAAGCGCGGGGCGATCCGCCAGGCGCTCGCGCAGCTCGCGACCGACAAGCTGGTCGAACTCGAGCCGAACCGCGGCGCGTTCGTCGCGAGCCCGACGCTGCAGGACGTGCACGAGGTGTTCGAGATGCGCCGGATCATCGAGCTTGCCGTGGTCGAACGGCTCGCGACCGGGCCGGGCGCGAAGCGGCTGAAAGGGGTCGCCGCGCTGATCGACAAGGAACGCAAGGCGTTCGAGCGGCACGACTTCGCGGCCTGGATCCGCCTGTCGGGCGAATTCCATACGGCGCTTGCCACGCTGATGGGCAATGCGACGCTCAGCGAGTGCCTCGAAGGGCTCGTCGCACGCTCGACGCTGATGTCGGCGCTGTACGAATCGCACGGGCGCAGCCCGTGCTCGTGCGACGACCACGACGAGATCCTCGCCGCGCTGGAGGCGGGCGATCCGAAGCGGGCGGTGACGCTGATGGCGCACCACCTGCAGCATGTCGAACTGAAGATGCTGGACCGGCCCGCACAAGGGCAGGTCGATTTGCGCGAAGTGTTCGGCGGCGCCTGAGCGGCGACGCGAACCCGGCCGCGCGCCACAGAACGAGCGAAATGCAGGCCCGCGGTGTTTGCCGCGGGCCGCTGGTCCGACTCCGGGCGTCGATCCGGAGCGATATCGATGACGGTGGAGCGGCCGGCCGGCCGCGTCAAGGAGAAGTCATGGCTCAGTTCAGTGTGGCGCACGACAGCGCCTATCCGGCGGAAGAAGGCGGCGAGGGCGGCGACCCGACACTGCCGAATGGTTACAGCGAACGTCTGTACAACGAAGATTTGGCACCCCTTAAAAATCAGACGTGGGGGGCATACAACATCTTCGCGTTCTGGATGTCGGACGTGCACAGCGTCGGTGGCTACGTGTTCGCGGGCAGCCTGTTCGCGCTCGGGCTGACGAGCTGGCAGGTGCTGATCGCGCTGATCGTCGGCATTGGCCTGGTGAACGGGCTGTGCAACCTGATCGCGCGGCCGAGCCAGCAGATCGGCGTGCCGTACCCGGTTGCGTGCCGCGCGACGTTCGGCGTGCTCGGCGCGAACGTGCCGGCCGTGATCCGCGGGCTGATCGCGATCGCGTGGTACGGCATCCAGACCTATCTCGCGTCGAGCGCGCTCGTGATCGTCGTGCTGAAATTCTTCCCGCAATGGCTGCCTTACGCGGACGTGCATCGCTACGGCTTCCTCGGGCTCTCGGCGGTCGGCTGGGCCGGCTTCATGCTGCTGTGGGTGCTCCAGGCGTTCGTGTTCTGGAACGGGATGGAGACGATCAAGAAGTTCATCGACTTCGCGGGGCCGGCCGTGTACGTCGTGATGTTCATCCTCGCCGGCTACATGGTGTGGCGCGCGGGCTGGCGCAACATCGGCCTCAATCTCGGCGGCGTGAAGTACCACGGCGCGGAAGTGATTCCCGTGATGATCACGGCCGTGTCGCTGGTCGTGTCGTACTTCTCCGGGCCGATGCTGAACTTCGGCGATTTCTCGCGCTACTGCCGCTCGTTCGGCGACGTGAAGCGCGGCAATTTCTGGGGGCTGCCCGTCAACTTCCTCGCGTTCTCGCTCGTCACGGTGATCACCACCGCCGCGACGCTGCCGGTGTTCGGCGAACTGATCACCGACCCGGTCGCGACGGTCGGCCGCATCGACCATCCGACCGCGGTGATCCTCGGCGCGCTGACGTTCACGATCGCGACGATCGGCATCAACATCGTCGCGAACTTCGTGTCGCCCGCGTTCGACTTCTCGAACGTCGCGCCGCGGCTGATCAGCTGGCGTGCGGGCGGGATGCTCGCGGCCGTCGCATCGATCTTCATCACGCCGTGGAACCTGTTCAACAACCCGGCCGTGATCCACTACACGCTCGACGTGCTCGGCGCGTTCATCGGCCCGCTGTACGGCGTGCTGATCGCCGATTTCTACCTCGTCAAGCGCGGCCGCCTCGTGCGCGACGACCTGTACACGATGTCTGAAAACGGCACGTACTGGTACACGGGCGGCGTGAACCGTCGCGCACTCGCCGCGCTGTTGCCGGCCGCGGTGATCGCGATCGCGTGCGTGATGGTGCCGGGCTGGCAGGGCGTCGCGAACTTCTCGTGGTTCATCGGCGCGGGCCTAGGCTTCGTGTTCTACCGGCTGCTCGTGAGCGCGAAGGCCTGAGGAGCATGCGATGAAGATCCGACTGATCAATCCGAATACGACCCAGCGGATGACCGACGCGATGGGCCGCTGCGCGCGCGAGGTCGCGGCCGCCGGCACGGAGATCGTGGCGGTGAGCCCGCCAATGGGGCCGCCGTCGATCGAAGGGTATTACGACGAGGCGCTCGCGACGCCCGGGCTGCTGGCCGAGATCGCGCAGGGCGAGCGCGACGGCTGCGACGCGTACGTGATCGCGTGCTTCGGCGATCCCGGCCTCTACGCGGCACGCGAGCTCGCACGCGGGCCGGTGATCGGCATTGCCGAGGCCGCGATGCATGCGGCGAGCGTGCTTGCGCCGGGCTTCTCGGTCGTCACGACACTCGCGCGCACCTGCGGGATGGCGTGGCACCTCGCGGAGCGCTATGGGATGAAGCGGTTCTGCCGCAACGTGCGCGCGACCGATGTCGCGGTGCTCGAGCTCGACCGGCCCGGCTCGGCCGCACGCCGGATCATCGTCGATGAATGCCGGCGCGCGCTCGACGAGGACGGTGCCGACGCGATCGTGCTCGGCTGCGCGGGGATGGCCGAGTTCGCGCACGAGATCGAGCAGCAGATCGGCGCGCCGGTGGTCGAGGGCGTCACGGCAGCCGTCAAGTGGGCCGAGGCGCTCGTTGCGCTGCGCCTCGCGACCGCGAAGCGCGGCGACTACGCGCGCCCGCTGCCGAAGCGCTACGACGGCGCGTTCGCCCGCTTCAGCCCGCCGGACGGGGATGAGGCGGAACCGGTCCCGAATTTGCCGCAACCGCACATACACACCGTCTGACATGCACTATCTGCGCCGCTGTATGGGCGCGTATGGGCGTTTTCGCTACACTGGGCCGTCATCGCATCGGCTTGCGCAGCCGGCCTCCGGCACCCGCGCGGTCGATGCGAACCCATTATTTCAGCGAGCTTTCGCCGCACTTCGAACCATGTCACTCGATCCCAACTATCCTCGCGACCTGATCGGCTACGGCCGCCATCCCGTGCAGGCGAACTGGCCGGGGCGCGCCCGCGTCGCCGTGCAATTCGTGCTGAACTACGAGGAGGGCGGCGAGAATTGCGTGCTGCACGGCGATCCGGGCTCCGAGCAGTTCCTGTCCGAAATCGTCGGCGCGGCCGCGTATCCCGATCGCCACATGAGCATGGAGTCGATCTACGAATACGGTTCGCGGGCCGGCGTATGGCGCATCCTGCGCGAATTCGAGAAGCGCGGGATGCCGCTGACGGTATTCGGCGTCGGCATGGCGATCGAACGCCACCCGGAGCTCGCACGTGCGTTCGTCGAGCTGGGCCATGAAATCGCATGCCACGGCTGGCGCTGGATCCACTACCAGAGCATGACGCCGGAACTCGAGGCCGAGCACATGCGCCTCGGGATGGAAGCGATCGAGCGCGTGACGGGCGAGCGCCCGCTCGGCTGGTACACCGGCCGCGACAGCCCCAATACGCACCGTCTCGTCGCGGAATACGGCGGTTTCCTGTACGACTCCGACAACTACGGGGACGACCTGCCGTTCTGGATGGACGTCGACGTGTCGGGCGGCAAGAAATCGCCGCAGCTGATCGTGCCGTATACCCTCGACACGAACGACATGCGCTTCGCGACGCCGCAAGGCTTCAATACCGGCGATCACTTCTTCGACTACCTGCGCGACGCGTTCGACGTGCTGTACGAAGAGGGCGACGAGGCGCCGAAGATGCTGTCGATCGGCATGCACTGCCGGTTGCTCGGCCGGCCGGGCCGGTTCCGCGGGCTGCAGCGTTTTCTCGATCACATCGAGAAGCACGATCGCGTATGGGTGACGCGCCGTGTCGATATCGCGCGTCACTGGCGTGAACATCATCCGTATCAGCCCAATCATCGAAACGAAGGGAAAGCATGAAGGCGATGCGCTACACGTTGGAACAACTGAACACGATGGCGCCGAGTGCATTCGTTGCGGCACTGTCGGGGATTTTCGAACATTCGCCGTGGGTGGCCGAAGCCGCCGCGGGCGAGCGGCCGTTCGCGAGCATCGACGCGCTGCACAAGACGATGTCGGATGCGGTGGAAACGGGCGGTGAAGCGCGCCAGCTCGCACTGATCAACGCTCACCCGGAGCTGGCCGGCAAGGCCGCCGTGCGCGGCGAGCTGACCGCCGAGTCGACGCGCGAGCAGAGCGGCGCGGGGCTCGGCCAGTGCACGCAGGAAGAGTTCGACAAGCTGCTGACGCTGAACCGCACGTATCGCGAGAAGTTCGGCTTCCCGTTCATCCTCGCGGTGCGCGGCTATGACCGGCACGGCATCATCGCGAACTTCGAGTCGCGCGTGAATCATTCGCGCACCGAGGAGCTGCGCGCGAGCCTCGACCAGATCTACCGGATCGCGCGCTTCCGCCTCGATGACCTGATCGACGCCTGACACCGCAATACGGCCTGTTGCGTCGCAGCGGCCCGATCGCCTCACTGAAACAAGGAAACCTCATGGCTGTTCCGCTTCTCGATCCCAACGCACCCGACTTCACGCGGCGCTACGTGAATCTTGCCGACCCGCGTCTCGGTGCGCAGGCGCTCGAAGCCAGCGACGATTTCTTCGCGCCGAAGGACCGGATGCTGAATCCCGAGCCGGCTGTCTTCATCCCCGGCAAGTACGACGACCACGGCAAGTGGATGGACGGCTGGGAAACGCGCCGCAAGCGCACGACGGGCTACGACTGGTGCATCGTCAAGCTCGCGCGCCCGGGCGTGATCAAGGGCTTCGACATTGACACGAGCCACTTCACCGGCAACTTCCCGCCGGCCGCGTCGATCGAGGCCGCGTTCGTGGCCGACGGCGCGCCGACGCAGGCGACCGAGTGGGTCGAGATCGTGCCGTCGACGACGCTGCAGGGCAACAGCCATCACTATGTCGAAGCGAGCGATGCGCGTGCGTTCACGCATCTGCGCGTGAACATCTATCCGGACGGCGGCATTGCGCGCCTGCGCGTGTACGGCCAGCCGCAGCTCGACTGGGCCGGCGCGAGCGCGACCGAGCAGTTCGACCTCGCGGCGATGGAAAACGGCGGTTACGTGGTGGCCGCGAACAACCAGCACTTCGGCGTCGCGTCGAACCTGCTGCTGCCGGGCCGCGGTGTGAACATGGGCGACGGCTGGGAAACCCGCCGCCGCCGCGAACCGGGCAACGACTGGGCGATCATCGCGCTCGCGCAGCCGGGCGTGATCCGCAAGATCGAAGTCGACACGGCGTTCTTCAAGGGCAACTATCCGGATCGCTGCTCGATCCAGGCCGCGTACGTGTCGGGCGGCACGGACAGCTCGCTGATCACGCAGTCGATGTTCTGGCCGGTGCTGCTCGGCGAGCAGAAGCTGCAGATGGACAAGCAGCACTACTTCGAACAGGGCATCGCGTCGCTCGGCCCCGTCACGCACGTGCGACTGAACATCATTCCGGACGGCGGCGTGTCGCGCCTGCGCCTGTGGGGGACGCTCGACAAATGAAGACGCTTGCCATCGAGCCGCTGACCAAGGAGGCGTTCGCGCCGTTCGGCGACGTGATCGAAACGGAAGGGGCGAAGCAGATCCCGATCAACCTCGGCACGACGATCCGCTTTCACGATCTCGCGAAAGTCGACGTGACCGATGAAGACGGCCGCACGCTCGTCAACCTGTTCCGCGGCCAGCCGCGCACGCTGCCGTTCGAAGTGAAGATGCTGGAGCGGCACCCGCTCGGCAGCCAGGCCTTCGTGCCGCTGAACGACCAGCCGTATCTCGTCGTCGTGGCGCCCGCGGGCGATCTCGATCCGGCGAAGATCCGCGCGTTCGTGACGAGCGGGTGGCAGGGTGTCAACTATGCGAAGGGTGTATGGCATCACCCGCTGATCGCGCTCGGCGGCGTCAGCGACTTCATCGTCGTCGATCGCGGCGGTGACGGCTTGAACCTGAACGAGCAGGATCTGCAGGAATCGCTGTGGCTCACCGACGACGCGCTGCACGCGCTGACCGCCTGAGTCGCTCGCGTTTCTGCCAGCGTCTGGCGAAACCCGCGCATCGTGCGCGGGTTTTTTTATGCGCGGCCGGTTCCGCGCAATTCAGGTCGCCGCGGTCTTGCGCGTATCACGCGAGCTGCCGCCGCCGCGGCGCCGGTTCGCGACCGGCGCATGCTGCGCCATCAGCTCGGCGACCCAGTCGATGAAGACGCGCAGCTTCGCGCTGACGTGCCGGTTCGGCGGGAACGCGACGTACATCGGCATCGGCTCGAGCTGCCATCGCTCGAACAGCGGCACCAGTTCGCCGCGGGTGCGATGCACGCCCGCCATATAGTCGGGCAGCCACAGAATGCCCAGCCCGGCGAGGCCGGCTTCGAGGTACGCATTGCCGTCGTCGACCGCGAGCACGTAGCGCCCGCGTACGGTGACCTGCTCGCCATCGCGTGCCATCGCAAACGGCAACGCCTTGCCGGTGCGCGCCCACAGAAAACCGACGATGCGGTGATGCGTGTCCTCCAGCTCGTCAGGATGGGCCGGCGTGCCGGCGTGTGCGAGATAGGCCGGCGACGCGTACACGCCGAGCCGCAGGTCGCCGATGCGGCGCGCGACCAGCGCGCGGTCGGTCGGTTCGCCGCCGCGCACGACGCAGTCGACGTTCTCGCCGATCACGTCCACCACGCGGTCGCTCACGCCCATGTCGAGCTGGATATCCGGATAGCGCGCATGGAACGCGGGCAGTGCGGGGATCAGGATCAGGCGCGCGAACGGGCTCGGCACGTCCACGCGCAGCCGGCCCCTTGGTGATGCCGACGCAGCGGACAGGCTCGTTTCGGCATCGTCCATGTCGGCCAGCAAGCGCACGACGCGGTCGTAGTACGCGGCGCCGTCGGCCGTGACGACGACTTTGCGCGTCGTGCGGTTGAACAGCTTCACGCGCAGCCGCGCTTCGAGCTGCTGCACCAGTTGCGTGACGGTGGTGCGGCTCATGTGCAGCGTGTCGGCCGCCTTCGTGAAGCTGCCGGCTTCCACCACGCGGGCGAACGCCTGCATTGCGTCGAATCGATCCATCGGGTCAGGGCTCCGCGTCGCTCGGACATTGTTTGGGGTACGCAAACAGTGTTGGACAAGGTTGCCGGTTTATCCGCCGTGCAACGGTCCTTAAAGTGCCTTCATCGTTGATACAGGGGCGGTTTCGCCCCGCAGACCGATGGAGGTGTTGAATGGCCAAGCGTAGCGTAGTTTTTCCGCCCGGTCGCCAGGCGCTGTATGACCGCAACCGCTATTCGCCGGCAGTGCGCTCGAACGGCTTCCTGTTCGTGTCCGGGCAGGTCGGCAGCCGCGACGACGGCGCGCCCGAGCCGGAGCTGGGCGCGCAGGTCCGCCGCGCGTTCGACAACCTGAATGCGGTGCTGCGCGCGGCCGGCTGTACGTTCGACGATGTCGTCGACGTGACGGTGTTTCTCGTCGATCCGGAAGCGACGTTCGAGCGGATCTGGGAGATCGTCCCCGATTACTGGGGCGATGCGCCGCATCCGACGCTGACCGCCGTCGGCGTGACCTGGCTGTACGGCTTCCAGTTCGAGATCAAGGTGATCGCGCGGCTGCCGGAGACGGTCGACGGGTGAGCAGGGCGCCCGCGGTTCGTGGCGGCGTGCGTCACGGCGCGACGGGCGGCTCCTGTTCGTACGCACGATGCAGCAGTGCGACGAACGACGTTGGGTCGGGCAGCGTCGCCGTGCCGAACCGGCGCACGGCGATCCCGGGCGTCCACGAATTCATCACGACGGCGCCGGCCATCAACGGCAGGTCGGCCGGCGTCAGTTCGCGATCGTGCTGCGCGACGCCCAGGCGCGCCAGTTGCCGGCGCACGATGCGCATCGTGACGCCGCCGAGCAGGCCGGCCACCGGCCACACGACCGTGTCGCCGGTCCAGAACGCGAGATTCCAGATCGAGCCCTCGCTGATGCGCCCGTGGCGATCGACGAATGCGGCATCGTCGAAACCCAGCGCGATCGCGCGGCGCAGGAAGTGCGTTTTCGCGACTTCGCCGACGTGCTTGATTTCCGGCAGCACGCGCTCGTATTCGAACGGCGCGAGGTCGAGCGGGCCCGCCGGCCCCGACGACGGCGCGGTCGTGCGGACCAGCACGTCGAGCGCTTCGTCGTCGCGCGGCGCGACGAATTCGCCGGTCGTCGCATGCACGGTCGCCGTCAGCGACAGCGCCGACGGCGCGTGTTCGAGCGCAGCGCGCAGGAGCGCGCGAACCTGGTCGTCGGGCAGTGCCTGGCCGAACAGCGTGTTGGACGCATCGCGCAGCCGCTTGAGATGCAGGTCGAGGCCGCGCACGTGGCCGTCGCGCACCTGCATCGCGGTGAAATGCGCATGGCCCGCGAACGCGCGCGAGGCGAGCGCGTCCGGGGTGGCGGCGACGCCGTTGAGCTGGACGACGGACGGGAACGGGGCAACGGTCATCGGCGGATCTCCGGGTTCGGTCGCGAGCGCGGTGCGGCTCGCGGCATCTTCAAGAAAGTCTATTGTTTGCCGATTGATGGCATCTTGAAAAACGAGTAATTTTGCAACGGTTATCAAATCCGGTTTGAAGATCGATGGAACGCATGTGGCCCGGTACGCGCGCGCTGAGGACGTTCGATGCGGCGGCGCGCCACCTGAATTTCTCGCGGGCGGCCGACGAGGTCGGACTGACGCCGGCAGCCGTCAGTCACCAGATCAAGGAAATCGAGGCGCAGCTCGACATGGAACTGTTCGTCCGCACGAGTCGCAGCATCCGGCTGACGCCGGCCGGTGCCGTGCTGGCTGCCGCGGCCGCCGATGCGCTGGCAGGCCTGCAGCGCGCGACGGCGCGGGCACGGCGCATCGCGCGGGAGCAGACGGAGTTGCGTGTATCGGTCGGCGCGCGTTTCGCAGCGCACTGGCTGTTGCCGCGCCTGCCGCGCTTCAGGGCCGCGCATCCGGCGTTCGAGCTGTCGTTCGACATCACCGACCGGTTGCGCGATTTCGATGACGACGACGTCGATGTCGCGATCCGCTTCGGCACCGGGCGCTATCGCGATGCGTGCGCGCAGCGTCTGTTCGACACGTCGGTCGTCGCGGTCTGCAGCCCGGCGCTGCTGTCGGCCGGGTTGCCGTTGCGCAAGCCGCGCGATCTGCTGCGCCACACGCTTTGCCACGTCGATTGCGAGGTCGACGGTGTGACCTGGCCGCGCTGGTCGGCCTGGATGGCCGCTGCCGGCGTCGACGGTTTCGACGACAGCCGGTGCGTCTCGTTTCCGGATTCGAGCCACGTCGTGCAGGCCGTGACGGACGGCACGGCGGTCGGTCTGGCGGAGCCGCACATGATCGCGCGCGATCTCGCGGAAGGGCGCGTCGTGCAGTTGTTCGATGTGAACGTCGAGGTGGCGCCGGGCCTTGCGTATCACGTCGTGCATCCGGAGCGCATGCAGGGCGATCCGCGCATCGTCGCATTGCGCGACTGGCTCGCAGACGAAGTCGCGACGATGCGCGCGTAGCGGTGGCGGCGCATGCTATCGTGCCCGCATTTCCACCGCGCGATGCTCGATTCCGGGCATGTTCCTCCGATGAGCCAACCTGAAAACGACCTCGGGGTCCTGCTGAGCACGATGCAGCCCGAACTGCATCCCGGCGCGTTCGCATTCGTATCGCTGCCGCCCGACGCAGATGTATCGTTATCCGAAGCGATCGCAACGTTCCGCGAAGCGGAAGGGCTGACGGTCGTCGTCGGCGAGGAGAGGGCCGCACGTCGCGGCTGGCCCGTACTGTTCCGCGCCGCCTGGATCACGCTGACCGTGCATTCCGACCTCGCAGCGGTCGGCCTCACGGCGGCGTTTGCGCGGGCACTCGGCGCGGCGGGCATCAGTTGCAACGTGATGGCGGCCGCGTACCACGATCACATCTTCGTGCCGTTCGACGACGGCCCGCGCGCGCTCGATGCGCTCGTCGCGCTCCAGCGCGACGCGATGCGCGGCTGATGCGCGAAGGGCATCAGCAACACGAAAAAAACGGGCCCGTCACCGGGCCCGCGAACGGAGAGGATGGCGCCGGAAAACGACCCCGGGCGCACGGCGGCTTACTTGTTCGCACCACCCTCGAACCAGGCGGCGAGCTTCGTCCGCTCGTCGTCGGTCATGTGCGTGACGTTGCCGATCGGCATCGCCTTCAGGCGCACGGCCTGTTCGTAGATACGCTGCGCGTTCTTCGACACTTCGTCCGGCGTGTCGAACATCACGCCTGCGGGGGCACTGCCCATCAGCGTCGGCTTCGACGAGTGGCACTCCACACAGCGTTGCTGCAGGATCGGCATGATGTCGTTGATCACGACCTTCGGCGCGTTCGCGGCCTGCGCTTCCGGCGCGACCGGCTTCGGCGTCGTCCAGACCAGTGCGCCTGCCAGCAGTGCGACGCCGCCGATCGGCAGGTACCACAGCTGCTTGCCGCGGTGGCGCATCACGAAGAACTGGCGGATCAGCGCGCCGGCCAGCATGATCAGCACGAGCACGACCCAGTTGAACTTGTTCGTGTACGTCATCGCATAGTGGTTCGACAGCATCGCGAACACGACCGGCAGCGTGAAGTACGTGTTGTGCACCGAGCGCTGCTTGCCGCGCTTGCCGTAGATCGGGTTCGGCTCTTCGCCCTTGAGCATCTTGTCGACCATCTTGCGCTGGCCGGGGATGATCACGAAGAACACGTTCGCCGACATGATCGTCGCGAGCATGGCGCCGACGATCAGGTACGCGGCACGACCCGCGAAGATGTGGCACGCGAGATACGCGGCGACGACGACGTAGAGGCCCACGCAGATGCCGAGCACGCGGTCGTTGGTGCCGAGGATGCGGCACAGCGAGTCGTAGACGATCCAGCCGGCCGCGAGGAAGCCGAGTGCGGAGGCGACGGCGACCACCGGGCCCATGTCGAGCACGCTCTTGTCGATCAGGTACGTGTTCGGTGCGAGCAGGTACAGCACGAAGAACAGCGAGAAGCCCGACAGCCAGGTCGTGTACGACGGCCACTTCGACCAGTGCAGGTCATCCGGCATTTCCGGCGGAGCGACCGTGTACTTCTGCATGTTGTAGAAGCCGCCGCCGTGGACGTGCCACAGCTCGCCGAACACACCGCGCTTGCGCTGGTTCGGGTCGGTCGGCGGTTTCAGGCTGTTGTCGAGCGCGACGAAATAGAACGACTCGCCGATCCACGCAATGGCGACGATGACGTGCAGCCATCGCAGCGCGAGGTTCAGCCAGTCGGTGATGAAGCCTTCCATGAAACTCCTCCAGACTCAGATTTTGTCTTGATGCGGGCGCCGATGCGTATGTCAGCTGCCGCGATAGGTGCTGTACGACCACGGCGACACGAGCAGCGGCACGTGGTAGTGCGAGCCGGTGTCGGCGATGCCGAAGCGGAGCACGACGCGGTCGACGAAGCGAGGTTCGGGCACCTTCACGCCGAGCGACGCGAAGTAGTCGCCGGCATGGAACACGAGTTCGTATTCGCCGGCGGCGAGCGCGGCGCCTTCGAGCAGGGGTTCGTCGCAGCGGCCGTCGCTATTGGTCAGCACGGTCTTGATCGCGCGGCGCGATTCGCCGTCGAGCGCGTAGAGGTCCACCTTGATTGCAGCGCCGGGACGGCCGTGCGCCGTATCGAGTACGTGGGTAGTGAGCTTTCCCATTCGCAATTGTCCTTGTGTGAATGCGAGGTTCGGCGGCGACTCGATCCATTGACTGTGCGGCGGATCGAGGCTCCACGTCACGTGGCTACATACCCGTCGGCGAGATTGAAGCGAGCGCCGTGCAGGCATTGTAAAAAGGTTCCCCGCGCAAATACGGGCGCGATATCAAAGATAATGCGCCGCGCATGAGCGGCTGTCGACGGCACGCCGGATACGGCTTCCGGCGGGCGTTTCGGGTGCTCGGCGAGGCGTTGCGCGGCGTACCATATCGAAACCGTGAAGCGCGGTATTCCGGATCGCGCATTGTGTGCGGCGCGCGCTTGGGCGATCCTCCCGCCGTGCGCGTCGGCCGGTGGCCCGCGCGTACCCCGAAGACGGCGAGCACGCCGGGTAACCGGGCCAGGGCGTTCGAACGGACGCAGGCACCGGAGCGTGCCGCGATTCAGCGTTCGAACGGCTGTGTGACCGTCCCCAGGATCCGCCCCTGGGGGCAGACCGACGCGGAGAACGCATGAACCTCGAGCAGCACGCAGGCGCACGCGCGCCGAACCCTTCCTCATCCCGCCCGAAAACCCTGCTGGTCAAGCACGCCGACGTGCTCGTGACCATGGACGACACGCGCCGCGAACTGCGCGACGCGGGGCTCTACATCGAAGACAACCGGATCGTCGCGGTCGGCCCGAGCGCCGAGCTGCCCGATACGGCCGACGAAGTGCTCGACCTGCGCGGCCACCTCGTGATCCCGGGGCTCGTGAACACGCACCACCACATGTACCAGAGCCTCACGCGCGCGGTGCCGGCCGCGCAGAATGCCGAGCTGTTCGGCTGGCTCACGAACCTGTACCGGATCTGGGCGCACCTGACGCCCGAGATGATCGAGGTGTCGACGCTCACCGCGATGGCCGAGCTGCTGCAGTCCGGCTGCACGACGTCGAGCGACCACCTGTACATCTACCCGAACGGCAGCCGCCTCGACGACAGCATCGGCGCCGCGCAGCGGATCGGCATGCGTTTTCACGCGAGCCGCGGCGCGATGAGCGTCGGCCAGCGCGACGGCGGGCTGCCACCCGATTCGGTCGTCGAGCGCGAGCCCGACATCCTGCGCGACACGCAGCGCCTGATCGAGACCTATCACGACGAAGGGCGTTACGCGATGCTGCGCGTGGTCGTCGCACCGTGCTCGCCGTTCTCGGTGAGCCGTGACCTGATGCGTGACGCGGCCGTGCTCGCGCGCGAATACGGCGTGTCGCTGCATACGCACCTCGCGGAGAACGTCAACGACATCGCGTACAGCCGCGAGAAGTTCGGCATGACGCCCGCCGAATATGCGGAAGATCTCGGCTGGGTCGGCCACGACGTGTGGCATGCGCACTGCGTGCAGCTCGACGATGCGGGCATCGGCCTGTTCGCGCGTACCGGCACGGGCGTCGCGCACTGTCCGTGCTCGAACATGCGGCTCGCGTCGGGCATCGCGCCGGTGAAGAAGATGCGTCTCGCGGGCGTGCCGGTCGGCCTCGGCGTCGACGGCTCCGCATCGAACGACGGCGCGCAGATGGTCGCGGAAGTGCGGCAGGCACTGCTGCTGCAACGGGTCGGTTTCGGGCCCGATGCGATGACCGCGCGCGAAGCGCTCGAGATCGCGACGCTCGGCGGCGCGAAGGTGTTGAACCGCGACGATATCGGCGCGCTGAAGCCCGGCATGGCCGCGGACTTCGCCGCGTTCGACCTGCGCCAGCCGCTGTTCGCGGGCGCGCTGCACGATCCGGTCGCGGCGCTCGTGTTCTGCGCGCCGTCGCAGACGGCGTACACGGTGGTGAACGGGAAGGTGGTGGTGCGGGAAGGGCGGCTGGCGACGCTCGACCTGCCGCCCGTCATCGCGCGTCATAACGCGCTCGCGCAGGCACTGGTCGAGGCATCGCGCTGAAGCAAGACTGACGATCCGGCGGCTGCGGTGCCGCCGGGCGTGCCGCCAGCCCTTGCCGCGCCGCGCCGTGACGGCGCGTGCGGCGTGTGCCGTTACGCCTCGATCAGCGTGCGGGTCGCTTCGGCGACGAGGCTGCGCAGCCAGCGCACTTCATCGGAGTAGTGGCAGCGCTCGTGCCACAACTGGTAGTACTGCATCGGCGGGAAGTCGAGCGGTGCCGGCACGACCGACAGCGGCAGGAACTTCGCGTAGTGATCGGCGAACAGGCGCGTCGTCGTGAAGATCAGGTCGGACTTCACGAGCACGTAAGGCGCAAGGTTGAAGTACGGCAGCGTGACGACCACGTGGCGCTTGAGCCGTTCGCGCGCGAGATGCACGTCGATCGCGCCGCGCTGGCCGACCGAGTAAGGCGTCGGCGCGAGATGCGGTGCGTTCAGGTACTGGTCGAGCGTGAGCCCGCCGCGCTTCGCGAACGGGTGCGTGTTGCTCATCAGGCAGACGATTTCATCGACGAACAGGTTCGACAGGTGCAGCTGCTCGGGCGGTTCGGGCCAGTTGCCGACGACGATGTCGAGCTTGCCGTCTTCCAGCGCGAGCTCGTAGTCGAACGCGGGGCCGAGCGAATGGAATTCGAGCGTCGCATTCGGTGCGGCCTGGCGGAAGCGCTCGACGACCGTCGGCACGAACAGCACGTTCAGGTAGTCGGGGCAGCCGATCCGATAGCAGCGGATCGACGTGGCCGGGTCGAAGTTGTGCTGCTGGAACTTGATGCGCTCGATTTCACGCAGCGCGTTCTGCACGGGCTCGAGCAGGCGCAGCCCGTATTCGGTCGGCACCATGCCGGACTTGCCGCGCACCAGCAGCGGATCGCCGGTGATGTCGCGCAGGCGCCGCAGCGCGGCGCTGATCGCCGGTTGCGACTGGTTCAGTTTGACGGCCGCGCGCGTGACGCTGCGCTCCATCAACAAGGTGTGCAAGACGCGCAAGAGGTACGTGTCGATCGCCTCGCGTTGCTGACTCATGGTATCTCCGGGTTATATGGCTGGGCTGATCGAGGGATGGGGTGGGTATATTGTTTTTAATATGAACGAAAATCAGCGTCAAGAGATGGATACCCGCGGCTACCCGCCGGCCGGGCCGCGACAAGGGGCCCGAGCGGGGGGCGAAGTGAAGCGCGCGGCGCCGCGCGGACACGCGTTGCGTGGATCCGGATCGCGGCGCGGCGGGTGATGCGACGGGCGCGTCAGTCGTCGATGCGCATGCCGACCTTCAGCGTGACCTGCCAGTGAACGACCTGGTCGCCTTCGACGTGACCGCGCGTTTCGGTCACCTGGAACCAGTGCAGGTTGCGCAGCGTCTTGCCGGCTTTCGAGATCGCGTTGCGGATGGCGTCGTCGCTCGATTGCTGCGACGAACCGGTCAGTTCGATCATCTTGTACACGTGGTCGCTCATGATGCGCTCCCTGGGATATCGGTATGGATTGCCGGTGCAAGCCGTGGTCCCGAAGCGGCGCCGCGCGTGCCCGGCTTCTTGAGTGATAGGTATGATGGGCGGCAAGTTCAACCCATATCGGAGACGAGGAACATCGTGGAAGTCGGATTTTGCGGACCGGGATTGATGGGTGCGCCGATGATTCGGCATTTGCTGGCGGCCGGGCATCGGGTCAGCGTGTGGAATCGCTCGCGCGACAAGGCCGAGGCGCTCGTGAAGGACGGCGCGCAGGTGGTCGGCACGCCGCGCGAACTGGCGGAGCGCGTCGACACGGTATTGATGTGCGTGCTCGACGGCCGTGCGGTGGGCGACGTCGTGTTCGGCGAGCACGGGCTGCTCTCCGGCGCCGCCGCTGCGCGCCGCCTGCAGCGCATCGTCGATCATTCGAGCATTCCGCCCGCCGCCACGCGTGATTACGCGGCGCGTGCGGCCGCACTCGGCGTCGGCTGGGTCGATGCGCCCGTCTCGGGCGGCGTGCCCGGCGCGCAGGCCGGCACGCTCGCGGTGATGGCCGGCGGCCGCGCGGCCGATCTCGACGCGGTGCGGCCGCTGATCGACACGTACGCGTCGCGTATCACGCACATGGGCGACGCGGGCGCGGGGCAGACGGCGAAGCTGTGCAACCAGGCGATCGTCACCGCGACGGTGACCGCGATCGCCGAGGCCGTCGGTCTTGCGCAGGCGAGCGGCATCGACGCCGCGCGGCTGGCCGAAGCGCTGGCCGGCGGCTGGGCCGATTCGGTGCTGCTGCAGACGTTTGTGCCGCGCATGACGTCGGGTGGTCATGCGCCGATCGGCGCGCTCGGCACGTTCCAGAAGGATGTCGACGCGATCGCCGACGCGGCGCGCGACACGGGCGCGGTGATGCCCGTGTCGGCCACCGTGCAGCAGGTGTTGCGGCTCGGTGCCGCGCAAGGGCTCGCCGGCGCCGATTTCGCCGCGTTCATCGACATCGTGCGGCCCGGCAACGGGCGTCAGCAGGCATCGTGACGGGCAAGCAGGGTACGTGAATGGCAGATGGCCGCCCGGAGGCGGCCCATCGAATGGCAGGCGGATCAGCCGAGAGAGCGGGGTGTCGTGTCGCCGGCGTTCTGGCGGCCGAGCCCGCCGCGCAGGCTCGCTTTCGTGCCTGCACCAAACTCGGGCAGGATGCGCGCACGCGCACGGCTGGCGAACACGAGGAAGCCGAAGCCGTTCGCTTCATACCAGTAACCGCCGTTCTCGAGGCCGTCCAGCGGCTGCTCGAGCGCATTGGCGATCGATTCGATGCAGCGCTTGCGCAGCTCGGCGATGGCGGGATAAGGCGGCTGGGCGCCGCGCACGCTGCACAGGAGCACGTCGAGACCGGGCAGCACATGCGCGTACAGGACAGGTTCGTCCTGCGCGCGGGCGCGGGCAATCTTGGTGTCGAGCTGGGCAAACGGTTTCGAGTGGCGCAATACCGCGAGGAATGACTCCTGGCCATCCTGCTGGGCACGCCGACGTTTTTTCGGGAAGGACATAAACACTCGCCTCAAAAACAATTGCAAGAAATGCGGCACTTTCATGCGACCCACTCCCGGCTATGTACGCCGCATGTCGATCCTTTATAGCACACGAAAATGCTGCCTTCGTGCAGTACGACGATCAATGTCTCCCGTCGACCTGCTCGCCATGATCGACACAGCCAGCGTCTTGGCGCCCGTACTGTCGTTTAGTCTCCATCATAGACCTGCTTTTCCCGCGCGTGCATTCGCCCGTCACAAAAAAGTGAGATAGGCCGCATGCGGCGGTGCATCGCGCGCAATAAAAAGGCCCGCACGGGGCGGGCCTGGCAGGCGGGGCGCTCGGCGATCAGCGCTGCTTGAGCGAATCGCGGATCTCGCGCAGCAGCACGGTGTCTTCGGGCGTCGCGGCCGGTGCGGCTTCGTCCGGCTTGCGCAGCTTGTTGATGAATTTCACCATCAGGAAAATGATGAACGCGAGGATGACGAAATTGATCGCGACGGTGATGAACGAGCCGTAACCGAACGCGGCGACACCCGCTGCCTGCAGGTCCTTGAACGAATCGGGATTACCCTTGAACGTCGGGGGGATGGTGCCGAGCAGAACGAACTTGTTCGAGAAATCCAGACCGCCCGTCAGCACGCCGATGACCGGCATGATGAGGTCTTTCACGACCGAGTCGACGATCTTCGAGAACGCGCCGCCGATGATCACGCCGACGGCGAGATCCATGACGTTGCCCTTGACGGCGAACTCCTTGAATTCCTTGATGATGCTCATGAGCGGCTTTCTCCTGGTTGGGGCGAGGGGAGGCGTGCCGCGACGCGCAGGGATGCAGAGCGTCGAATGAGGGTCGGTGGCACGCCGATGGCCGCATGATAGCGAACGCTCCCCATTGCCGGTAGCCCATCTTGAAATGATTGACAAATCCGCGCGTCGGCGCGGCCGGCCATGCAGGGGAGCGTGGCGTGCGTTGCAGCGCGTCGCGGGTGCATCGACGCGCTACGTGGCGTCAGGTGTTGTCGTCGGTCCAGCCGTCGTCGTTGCTGCCGAGATCCATGCCGCCGCCGCCGTTGCCGTCGCTCCAGTTCGACGCGTCGCCGCGGCCGAGGTCGAAGCCCGGGTCGTTCTCCTGCCGGCGGCGCTCGCCGTCTACGATCACGTCGCGTTCGACCACGCGCTCGCGGCCGCCCGACATCGCCTCGCCGAGCAAGACGCCGGTCAGCAGCCCGCCCATGCCGCCGCCGAAACCGCCGCCGCCTTGCTGAATCACGACAGGCGGTTGCTGTTGCGGGTAGGGTGGCTGCGGATACGGCTGGCCTTGAGCGCCCGTCATGCGATCGGCTTCCTGTGCGTATACGGAGCCGCTGCCGTTCACCGGTGCAGCCGGTTGCGCGGCCGGATCGGGACGGCCTTCGACGCGTGCCTTCACGCTCGCATGGCGCTGCTCGAGTTCATCGACGCGATACGGCGGCACCGGATTCTTGCCGTTCGACAGCGCTTCGACGAGCGTGCGCGCGTCGGTCTCGATCGCTTCGAGTTCACCCGTGAGCGCCGCGGCGCCGGGCGCCGTCGACAGCTTCGCGTCGAGTTTCAGCGGACGGATGTCGTTCAGCACGTCGGTGGCGCGCTTGAGCTGCGTGCGGCGTTCGTCGTCGGCGCGGCTGTCGTCGGCCGTGCGTGCGCGCCGCAGCGTCCAGCGCAGTACCAGTGCGATCACCGCGACGATCAGCCCGAGGCCGATCCACATGCCGGTCGACGGGCCGTGTTTCTCGGCCGGTGCGACAGCGGGCGCGAGCGACGATTGCAGCGTGCCGGCCTGCGTGGCCGACGGCACGTTGCCGCTCGCGCGCGCGGCGTCGGCGCGGATGCGCGACTCCGTCTGCGCGAAGCGCGTCGCGTCGGTGAACTTCAGTTGCGGATCGAGCGACTTCGCGCGCTGCAGCTGGGCGAGTGCGTCGGACGCGCGACCCTCACGGTCGAGCACCTGCGCATACAGGTAGCGCGCGTGCGCATTGTTCGGATGGGCATCGATGACTTGCGACAGCTGCGTGTCGGCTTGCTGCCAGTTGCGTTGCGCGATCGACTGCTCGACCTGCTGCAGCGACGGAACCGCAAACGCGGCGGACGACAGCAACATCAGCGAGAGGCCGAGTGCGGCGAGAGATTTCTTCATGGTCGAACCGGGCGCGGGCGCCCGTCTCCTGACGATCGGTTCGCGCCGCGCGCCCGGGGCGGGCGGCGGCGCGGTTGCCCGCAATTTCCGTTACTGCGCGGGCGTGTCGAGCTGCTTCTTCAGCGCGGCGAGGCGATCCTCGACCGACGGGCCCTTGTTCAACGCGGCGAGCTTGTCGTCGAGCGCCTTGCCGCTCGACGTGTCGGCCGAATTCAGGCGTGCGTCCGAGCGCGCATTCTGCAGCGCGACCTTGTCCTCGAGCTTCTGGAAGTCTTCGGACAGGTTCTTGCCGCCGATGCCGCCCAGGGCGCTCGCCGCGACGTCCTTCGCCTGCGCGATTTCCTGCTTGGCCTGCAGGATGTTCGAGCGTGCATTCAGGTCGTTGCGGCGCTGACGCATGTCGGCGATCTGCCCCTTCAGCTTGTCGACCGACGGCTCGAGCGTCGACAGTTCGGCTGCGAGCGCGTCGCGCTCGGCTTCCGCGTTCGACTGTGCGCCGAGCGCCTCGCGTGCGAGTGCCTCGTCGCCGGACTGCAGCGCACGCTTCGCGCCGTCCTCGTACTTCTTCACCTTGTCGTCGGCCGCATCGCGCTTGCTGCGCTGGGTCGCGACCTGTGCCTCGATCTCGATCAGCGAATTCTCGGCACGGCCGATGCTGTCGTCGAGCTCCCGCACGATCTGCCGTGCGTCGCGCGACGGATCCTGTACCGAATCGGCCGCATCGTTCAGCAGGCCTTTGATCGTGCGCGAAACAGAGTCGAAAAGCGACATGAAATCCTCCGTGGTTGAAAGGCGCCGCGTGACCGCGGCAGTGCCCGCTGCGAGCCGGTTCCGACCCGCATGAGCCGGCGGATATTACACCACCGGTTCACTTAAATACGGCTTAAACGCGCGAGTTCAAGCGGCTTGCGCATCAGGATGCCGAACCTTTCGCGATTGAAAGAAAATCGGCGGTGCGCGCCATATTGCGTGTCCATGATAGGCAGAGGATGCCGACAATACGTTCCTCAAATCACGGCATTGCGGGAATTTTTACAAAAAATCGCGAAGGCACCCGGTCGATTTCATTAAAATGCGCTGTCACGTCGCGGGAACGGATCGCCGCGCGGCGGGGTCTGTCGACGTGACAGCCGCATCACGCTGTACCTGCTCTGATTCATCCGCTTGCATTTCCGCATGCGTCCGAGGGCGCCACGACCGCCCGCCATTCCGACATGCCAATTATCAAACGACCGCCTTCTTCTTCCGACAGGAACGAACCCCACTACACGTTGCGCCGTTCGCCGTCCGGAGCCTATTACCCCGATGACGACGATCGCGACGACGACCGCCGCACCCAGCGCAGCGGCGGCGGCGGGCACCGTCGCTCGTTCGGCTCGCGCGTCGTGCTGTGGTTCGCCGGCCTGTTCGTGACGCTGGCGATCGTCGGCGCGCTGATCGTCGGCTACGCGCTGGTCGTGATGGCGCCGCAACTGCCGTCACTCGATGCGCTGACCAACTACCAGCCGAAGGTGCCGCTGCGCGTGTTCACGGCCGATCACGTGCTGATCGGCGAGTTCGGCGAGGAGCGCCGCAGCCTCGTGCGCTTCCAGGACATTCCCGACGTGATGAAGAAGGCCGTCCTCGCGATCGAGGACTACCGCTTCTACGAACACGGCGGCGTCGACTTCGTCGGCATCCTGCGGGCGGGTGTCGCCGACCTGATGCATGGCGGCGCGCGCCAGGGCGCGAGCACGATCACGATGCAGGTCGCGCGCAACTTCTTCCTGTCGAGCGAGAAGACCTACACGCGCAAGATCTATGAAATGCTGCTCGCGTACAAGATCGAGAAGGCCCTGACGAAGGACCAGATCCTCGAGCTGTACATGAACCAGATCTATCTCGGCCAGCGCTCGTACGGCTTCGCGGCCGCCGCGCGCGTGTACTTCGGCAAGGACCTGAAGGACATCACGGTCGCGGAAGCGGCGATGCTCGCCGGGCTGCCGAAGGCACCGTCCGCGTACAACCCGGTCGTGAACCCGAAGCGTGCAAAGGTGCGCCAGGAATACATCCTGAAGCGCATGCTCGAGGTTGGCTACATCACGCAGCCGCAGTACGACGAGGCCGTGAAGGAAGAGATCCACGTGCGTACGCCGGGCAACCAGTACGCGGTGCACGGCGAATACGTCGCCGAGATGGTGCGGCAGATGATGTACCAGCAGTACAAGGATGAAACCTATACGCGCGGGCTGACTGTCACGACGACGATCAACTCGTCCGACCAGGAAGCCGCGTATCAGGCCGTGCGTCGCGGCATTCTCGACTACGAGCGCCGCCACGGCTATCGCGGGCCGGAAGCATCGATCAAGCTGCCCGCGGCCGGCGACGACCGCGACGAGGCAATCGACGACGCGCTCGCCGATCACCCGGACAACGGCGACCTGCAGTCGGCGGTCGTGCTGTCGGCGTCGCCGGGCGCGGTCGAGGTGCAGTTCGTCGGCGGCGCGACCACGACGATCGGCCCGGCCGGGCTGCGCTTCGTCGCGGCCGCGCTCGGGCCCCGCGCGAACGACACGCTGCGCATCAAGCCGGGCTCGGTCGTGCGCGTGCTGAAGGACGGCAAGACGGGCTGGCAGGTCGTGCAGCTGCCGCAGGTCGAAGGCGCGCTCGTCGCGATCGCGCCGCAGGATGGCGCGATCCGTTCGCTCGTCGGCGGTTTCGACTTCAACAAGAGCAAGTTCAACCACGTGACGCAGGCATGGCGGCAGCCGGGCTCGTCGTTCAAGCCGTTCATCTATTCGGCGTCGCTCGACAAGGGCATGGGGCCGGCGACGATGATCAACGACGCGCCGCTGTATTTCCCGCCGAGCGTGCCGGGCGGCACCGCCTGGGAGCCGAAGGACGACGACCAGCCGGATGGCCCGATGACGATGCGCACCGGCTTGCAGCGTTCGAAGAACCTCGTGTCGATCCGGATCCTCGCGTCGATCGGCACGCAGTATGCGCAGCAGTACGTGACGCAGCGCTTCGGCTTCGATCCCGCGAAGACGCCGCCTTATCTGCCGATGGCGCTCGGCGCGGGCCTCGTGACGCCGCTGCAGCTCGCGACCGGCTATGCGGTGTTCGCGAACGGCGGCTACAAGGTCGATCCGTACCTGATCGCCGAGGTCGACGACGCACGCGGCCAGCCGTTGCAGAAGTCGCAGCCGGTGCTCGCGGGCAGCACGGCGCCGCGCACGATCGAAGGCCGCAACGCGTACGTGATGAACAGCCTGCTGCATTCGGTCGCGACGGCCGGCACGGGCGCGGGCACCAACGCACTGGGCCGCAGCGACCTGCAGGGCAAGACGGGTACGACGAACGACGCGAAGGACGGCTGGTTCGCCGGCTACCAGCAGTCGCTCGTCGCGGTCGCGTGGATGGGCTTCGACCAGCCGAAGAGCCTCGGCAGCCGCGAATTCGGCGCGCAGCTCGCGTTGCCGATCTGGGTGAACTACATGCGCACCGCGCTGAACGGCGTGCCCGAGCAGCAGATGCCGATGCCGGACGGCCTGACCTCGATCGACGGCGAGCTGTACTACGCCGATCGCACGCCGGGCAACGGCTTCGTCGCGAACGTCGACATCAACCCGGCCGAGAACGCGATCAGCGCGAACGACGCACTCGGCTCGGCTGGTGCGGCGGGCCTTGCGCCGCCTCCCGTGACGGCGCAGGAGAAGCAGCAGATCATGGACATGTTCGAGAACAAGTAAGCGGCACGCCGCTGTTCCGGTATGCGACGGGCGCCTTCGGGCGCCCGTTTGTTTTTACGGCACCGGCAGACGGCGGCAGAAGCGGAATCAGAACGACGCGCAGGCCGGTATGAGCGTCATGCCGACCGCCTGCTGATGGAATCGCTCCGTGTACGCTTGCCGGATCGCGGCGAGCCGCGCACGCGTGTCGGGCGTATCGTCGGCAACGATACGGATCACAAAGCTGTCTTCGCGGGTGATCCCGCCGCGTGCGCGGTCGCGCCACTGGCCGTGCGTGTCCCAGTAGGTGAGGCCGTCGGGGAACCGCGGCGTGACCGTGTCGGCGAGGAACGTTGCACGTTCCGCATCGGTGACGGGGCCGCGGCCGGCGATGTCGCGCCCGAACAGCAGGTCGGCCTGCAGCATGCGGTTCTCGCCCGGCTGCGTGCAGGCCGACGGTGCGCCGACGACGGGCGAGGGCGGTGCCGCGCAACCGGCGAGCAGCGCGATCGCGACGCCGCCGATCACGGGCACCGCGCGGTGCCGCCAGGTCGCGGCGCATGTGGCTGGCGGCTGCATTTGCCCATTTCGTGTCGATCGACCTCCGCGCACGCAAAACGCTGCGCGCTCAACCACTTGCGTGCTCGTCCGGCGGGTTATCAACAGGGCTGTCAACATAATCTGGGGATAACCCTAGGTTTGTCCGCGTGTGCCCGATGCGGGGTCAGGGATGCAATTTCGCGTGCGCGAGATGCATGCCGAGCGTGCCGGGGTCGGTATTGGTGCCCGACAGCAGCACGCCGACGCGCTTGCCCTGCAGCGTTTCGCGCAGCGGGCCGAGCAGCGCGGCGAGGGCGGCCGCGCACGCCGGTTCGACCGACAGTTTCAGTTGCGAGAACAGGAACAGCATCGCGGAACGCAGCGCGTCGTCGGACACGGTGACGATGCGGTCGACGTGGCGCCGGCACAGCTGGTAGCTGTATTCCTCGGTATGCGGCGCCATCAGCGAATCGGCGATCGTCTGCATCGCGCTCATCTTGATCGTGTGATTGGCCGCGAAGCTGCGGCTCATCGCATCGGCGCCTTCCGGCTCGACGCCATACACGTGCACGCGCGGATTCGCGAGCCGCAGTGCGGTCGCCATGCCGGCCGCGAGCCCGCCGCCGCCGATCGGCACGATTACCGCGTCGAGGTCGGGGGTCTGCGTCGCCCATTCGTAGCCGAGCGTCGCGGTGCCGAGGATCGTGTGATAGCCGTTGAACGGATGGATGAAGAAGCGGCCTTCCTCGGCCTCGATGCGCCGCACGAGATCGAATGCCTGCGACGCGCTGCCCGCGAGCACGACTTCCGCACGGTACTGCTTGCACTGCGCGATGCGCGCCGGGCTCGCGGTGTGGAACATCACGACCTTTGCGCTGCTGCCGAGCCGCATCGCCGCATATGCGACGGCCGCTGCATGATTGCCGGCCGACACGCAGGTAACACCCGCATTCTTGCGGGCCTCGTCGAGCGCGAGCAGATGCGTGAACGCGCCGCGCGCCTTGAAGCTGCCGCTCGCCTGCAGCAGCTCGAACTTGAAGTTGACGTGCGTGCCTTCGAGGGACGGCAGGTCGGCGCGTTCGAACACGGGCGTGCGCGCGACCCACGGTGACAACGCGAAATGCTGCGCGGCGATTTCGTCGAGCGTCGGGATCGGCTCGCCGTCGATCGTCGTATGGGCGATGCCCTGTTGTTCAGTCGACATGACGTGGCGGGTGGCGGAGTGGGCCGGCCCGCACACGCGGGCCGGCGTGGCGGGAGGCAGTCAGTGCGCGTCGACCGACATGCTGCGGATGAACTTGCGCAGGAACTGCTCGCAGCCGGCGAGCTGCGCGAGCTCGACATATTCGTTCGGCTTGTGCGCCTGCTCGATGTTGCCGGGCCCGCATACGACGCTCGGGATGCCCGCGCGTTCGAACAGGCCGGCCTCGGTGCCGTACGCGACCTTGCGCTTGTCCTGGTCGGCCGTCAGCGCACGCACGAGCTGCGTGATCGCGGCCTGTTCGGTGGCGTCGAGGCCCGGCGCCGCAGCGATCTTCGAAAACTCGATCGCGGCATTCGGATGCTCGCGCAGCATCTGCGGCAGCAGCGTGTCTCGTGCATACGCTTCGATGCGCGTGAAGATCTGCTCGGGATCGAGCGTTGGCAGGTTGCGGAACTCGAAGTCGAAGCGGCATTCGGCCGGCACCGTGTTGATCGCGTTGCCGCCCTGGATCGTGCTCGTTTGCGCAGTCGTGAACGGCACGTCGTACAGCGCATCGAACGGGCCTTCGGCACGGAAGCGGTCGGCGATGTCGCGGATGTGGCAGATCAGGCGCGCCGCATACTCGATCGCGTTCAGCCCCTTCGGCGTCAGCGACGAATGCGCCGCGTGGCCGCGCACGCAGCAACGGTATGCGTTGATGCCCTTGTGCGCGATGATCGGCCGCATGCTGGTCGGCTCGCCGACGATGCAGCCGGACGGTTGCACGCCGCGCTTGACGAGGTCGGCGATCATCAGCGGTGCGCCCGCGCAGCCGATTTCCTCGTCGTAGGACAGCGCAAAATGGATCGGCTTCGCGAGCTTCGTCGCCTGCATCTCGGGCAGCAGCGCGAGCGCCGCGCCGATGAAGCCCTTCATGTCGCAGGTGCCGCGGCCGTACAGGCGGCCGTCGCGGATTTCCGGCGCGAACGGGTTGCTGTCCCATTGCTGGCCGTCGACCGGCACGACGTCGGTATGCCCCGACAGCACGATGCCGCCGTTCGTCGAGCCGTCGTGC
Source organism: Burkholderia puraquae (assembly GCF_002099195.1). Taxonomy (GTDB): domain Bacteria; phylum Pseudomonadota; class Gammaproteobacteria; order Burkholderiales; family Burkholderiaceae; genus Burkholderia; species Burkholderia puraquae. The sequence continues at coordinate 278,052 of NZ_NBYX01000005.1, forward strand.
GCGGGCACGGTCGCGAACAGGTTCGCCCAGCCTTCGCGCGGATCGTGCGTGATCGTCGAAACAATGCCTTTCGCGGCGAGCGCGTCGCGCACCGTTTCGATCAGGCCGAGGTTCGGCACGCGGCTCGTCGTGTCCATCGACACCAGTTGCTTGATCCAGGGCAGGCTGACGAGCGACGCGTCGCCTTGGTCGGCGGCGGACGGCGCCGTCGCGTCGAGAGTGGACATGGCAAAACTCCGTCTGATGAATGGGAAAATCATACTCAAAAACGCGTCGGCCCGCCTTCGCCGGACGCGATGCGGTGCAGCAACGCCGCACCCGCCGGTATCGCGTCAGCGCACCGCGGCAGCCGCTCCCTGCTTGGGGCTGAGCGCGCGCAGCGTTTCCTTGATCGTCGACACGCGGATCGCGAGATCGGGCGAGCGCGTCTCGATGCGCAGCTTGTCCTGGCCCGCGAGCTTGATGTGCCGGTGCTTCTGCACCATCTCGATGATCCGCATCGGATCGATCGGTGGATTCGGCTCGAACTGCAGCCCGATCGCAACCTCGCTCGCGTCGATCTTCACGATGCCGAGCGGCTTCGCGGCGATCCGCAGCCGGTGCGTCTCGACGAGTGCGTGCGCCTGCGGCGGCAGCTTGCCGAAGCGGTCGATCAATTCTTCCTGGATGCCGTCGATCGCGTCGCCGTGCTCGCAGTTCGCGAGACGCTTGTAGAGCGACAGCCGCTCCTGTACATCCGCGCAGTAATCGGCCGGCAGGATCGCCGGCGCATGCAGGTTGATTTCCGTCGTCGCGGCGAGCGGGGCGGTGAGGTCGGGCTCCTTGCCGTTCTTCAGCGCCTTCACCGCGTCGTTCAGCATGTCCGTATAGAGCTGGAAACCGATCTCGTGGATCTCGCCCGACTGCTTGTCGCCGAGCACTTCGCCGGTGCCGCGGATCTCGAGGTCGTGCATCGCGAGATAGAAGCCCGAACCGAGTTCCTCCATCTGCTGGATCGCTTCCAGCCGGCGCTGCGCCTGCTTGGTCAGCGCCTGCGGATCGTGGACCAGCAGGTACGCGTACGCCTGGTGATGCGAGCGGCCGACGCGGCCGCGCAGCTGGTGGAGCTGCGCGAGGCCGAACTTGTCCGAGCGATGCATGATGATCGTGTTCGCGCTCGGCACGTCGATGCCGGTCTCGATGATGGTCGTGCACAGCAGCACGTTCGCGCGCTGCGCGACGAAATCGCGCATCACCCGTTCGAGTTCGCGTTCGTGCATCTGGCCGTGCGCGATCACGATGCGTGCTTCGGGCACGAGCGCCTCGAGCATCGCCTTGCGGTTCTCGATCGTCTCGACCTCGTTGTGCAGGAAGTACACCTGGCCGCCGCGCTTCAGCTCGCGCAGCATCGCCTCGCGGATCACGCTTTCTTCCTCGCGGCGCACGAAGGTCTTGATCGCGAGCCGCTTCTGCGGCGCGGTTGCAATGACCGAGAAATCGCGCAGCCCTTCGAGCGCCATCCCGAGCGTGCGCGGGATCGGCGTCGCGGTGAGCGTCAGCACGTCGACTTCCGCGCGCAGCGCCTTCAGCGCTTCCTTCTGGCGCACGCCGAAGCGGTGTTCCTCGTCGATGATCACGAGCCCGAGGCGCTTGAACTGCACGTCCGACGACAGCAGCTTGTGCGTGCCGATCACGATGTCGACGCTGCCTTCGTTGATCTGCGCAATCGCCGCGTTGACTTCCTTCGTGGTCTTGAAGCGCGACAGCTCGACGATCCGCACCGGCCAGTCCGCAAAGCGGTCGACGAAGGTCTGCGTGTGCTGCTCGGCGAGCAGCGTGGTCGGCGACAGCAGCGCGACCTGCTTGCCGCCCAGCACCGCGATGAACGCGGCACGCAGTGCGACCTCGGTCTTGCCGAAGCCGACGTCGCCGCACACGAGGCGGTCCATCGGCTTGCCGCTCGTCATGTCGCCGATCACGGCCGCGATGGCGGCCGCCTGGTCGGGCGTTTCCTCGAAGCCGAAGCTTTCGGCGAACTTCACGTAGTCGCGCGGATCGAGCGAGAACGCGTGGCCTTCGCGGGCCGCGCGGCGCGCGTACAGGTTCAGCAGCTCGGCGGCCGTATCGCGGATCTGCTGCGCGGCCTTGCGCTTCGCGCGCTCCCACTGGCCGGAGCCGAGCGCGTGCAGCGGCGCGCTGTCGGGATCGGCGCCGCTGTAGCGCGAGATCACGTGCAATTGCGCGACGGGCACGTAGAGCTTGCTGTCGCCCGAGTATTCGAGATGCAGGAATTCGGTCTCGCCTTCGCCGAGATCCATCGACACGAGGCCCATGTAGCGGCCGATGCCGTGCTGCGCGTGGACGACCGGGTCGCCGATCTTCAGTTCCGACAGGTCGCGCACCATCGCGTCGACGTTGCTGGCCTGTTCCTGCCGGCGGCGCCCCGCGCGGCGGCTGAGCGCGCCGTACAGCTCGGTTTCGGTGACGACCGCATAGCCTTCGCCCGGCACCGCGAAGCCATTTGCGAGCGGTGCGACGCCGAGCGCGAAGCGTTCGTCGCTCTCGAGCCAGCCCGCGAAGTGGTCGTTCGACGCGGGGCGCAGATGGTGTTCGGCGAGCAGTTGCAGGATCGTCTCGCGGCGGCCGGCCGATTCGACGGTCAGCAGGATGCGCTTGCCTGACGATTCGACGAACGTGCGCAGCGACGCGAGCGGATCGTCGGCATGGCGATCGACGGTGAGCTCGGGCAGCGCCGTCGCCCAGCCGCCGGCCGGCTGCGCGGGCAGCACGACGCGGGCGAACGGCTTCGCGAACGCGAAGAAATCCTCGTCGGACAGGAACAGGCGCTGCGGTTCGAGGATCGGCCGCTCGCGATCGTGCGCGAGGAACGCATGGCGCTGCTTCGTATCGGCCGTGAAGCGGCGGATCGACGCTTCGAGATCGCCGGCGAACACGAGGTGCGCGTCCTGCGGCAGGTAGTGGAACAGCGTGGCGGTTTCGTCGAAGAACAGCGGCAGGTAGTACTCGATGCCGGCCGACGGCACGCCGTTGCCGATGTCCTTGTAGATCGGCGCGCGGCTCGGGTCGCCTTCGAAGGTTTCGCGCCAGCGGCTGCGGAAGGCCGTGCGCGCGGCTTCGTCGAACGGAAACTCGCGGCCGGGCAAGAGGCGCACGTCGCGCACCGGGTAGAGGCTGCGCTGCGTGTCGGGGTCGAACGCGCGGATCGAGTCGACCTGGTCGTCGAACAGGTCGATCCGGTACGGCAGCGGCGAGCCCATCGGGTACAGGTCGATCAGCGAGCCACGCACACAGTATTCGCCGGGCCGCACGACCTGGCTCACGTGTTCGTAGCCGGCCAGCGTGAGCTGCGCCTTCAGCTTCGCTTCGTCGAGCCGCTCGCCCTGTGCGAATGCGAACGTGTACGCGGCCATGAACGACGCGGGCGGCATCCGGTACAGCGCGGTGGTCGCGGGCACGAGCAGGATGTCGCAGCGGCCCTCGCCGAGATCGTGCAGCGTCGCGAGACGCTCGGATACGAGGTCCTGGTGCGGCGAGAACGTGTCGTACGGCAGCGTTTCCCAGTCCGGCAGCAGGCGCACGCGCGTATCGGGCGAGAAGTAGCGGATTTCCTGCGAGAGCCGCTGCGCGTCGACCGCGTTCGCGCAGATCACCGCGAGGAGCGGCACGTCCTGGCGGTTGTCGGCGAGATAACGGGCGATGGCGAGCGCGTCGGCGGAACCATGCGCGCCGTCGAAGGCGAAACGCTGGCCGGGTTTGACGCGGGCAACGGGCGAGGCGGACGGGGTGGAAGCGTTATCTGGCATAGGGACGACAGGGGTGGCGTGCACGGGCGCATCGCGGTGCGCCGGTCGAGACGAAAGACCTATTATAAAATCCGCTTCTCGATTTCATCTTTCCGGCGTTTCCCTTCGTGACTCCCCGACTTTTCGCCCTGATTCCCTGTGCCGGCACGGGCAGCCGTTCCGGTTCGGCCGTGCCGAAGCAATACCGCACGCTGGCCGGCCGCGCGCTGCTGCACTACACGCTCGCCGCGTTCGACGCGTGCAGCGAATTCGCGCAGACGCTCGTCGTCCTCGCGCCCGACGATTCCCATTTCGACGCACGCCGCTTCGCGGGCCTGCGCTTCGCGGTGCGCCGCTGCGGCGGCGGCTCGCGCCAGGCGTCGGTGCTGAACGGTCTGCTCGAGCTGGCCGAGTTCGGCGCGACCGACCACGACTGGGTGCTCGTGCACGACGCCGCGCGCCCGGGCATCACGCCGGCGCTGATCCGCACGCTGGTCGCGACGCTGAAGGACGATCCGGTCGGCGGCATCGTCGCGCTGCCGGTGGCCGATACGCTCAAGCGCGTGCCGGCCGGCGGCGACGCGATCGCGCGCACCGAGTCGCGCGACGCGCTGTGGCAGGCGCAGACGCCGCAGATGTTCCGCATCGGCATGTTGCGCGAGGCGATCCTGCGCGCGCAGCGCGAAGGGCACGACCTGACCGACGAAGCGAGCGCGATCGAATGGGCCGGCCATACGCCGCGCGTCGTGCAGGGCAGCCTGCGCAATTTCAAGGTCACGTACCCGGAAGATTTCGCGCTCGCGGAAGCGATCCTCGCGCGCCCCGCGAACGCTTCCTGACTTTCACCCCCTCTCAATCGGAACACGCATGGATTTCAGAATCGGACAAGGCTACGACGTGCACCAGCTCGTCGAGGGGCGCCCCCTCATCATCGGCGGCGTGACGATTCCGTACGAGCGCGGCCTGCTCGGCCACTCGGACGCGGACGTGCTGCTGCACGCGATCACCGACGCGCTGTTCGGCGCGGCGGCGCTCGGCGATATCGGCCGCCATTTCTCCGACACGGACGCGGCGTTCAAGGGCGCGGACAGCCGCGTGCTGCTGCGCGCGTGCGCCGAGCGCGTGAAGGCGGCCGGTTTCACGATCCAGAATATCGACAGCACGGTGATCGCCCAGGCGCCGAAGCTGGCACCGCATATCGACGGGATGCGCGCGAACATCGCGGCCGATCTCGGGCTGCCGCTCGATCGCGTGAACGTGAAGGCGAAGACCAACGAGAAGCTCGGCTATCTTGGCCGCGGCGAGGGGATCGAGGCCCAGGCCGCCGCGCTGCTGGTGAAGCAGGGCGGCTGACGCCCGGTGGCAGCGGTGCGCGGTTCGCCCGGCGCGCCGCGTCGCAGCAATGAAAAATGCCACGCGGATGCGTGGCATTTTCGTCTGGAGCGACCACCGGGCCGGCGCGGCGGCCGGCCGAGCGGCGTACCGCTTATTCGCCTTCTGCTGCGATCACTTGCGCCGCGGCGTTGATCACCGACGCGATGCGGCCGACGTCGCGCAACTGCGTGACGGTCATCCCTTGCTCGTTCTTCAGCAGCGCGTAGTGCGACTTCACGCAGAAGTGGCACTTGCCGACGATCGACGCGGCGAGCGCGTACATCTCGAACTTCCGCTTGTCGACACCGCCGTGCGTCGCATACGCGCCCATCCGCAGCTCGGCGCGTTGCGTCTTCAGGTCGGCGTCGTCGGCCATCTCGACATACGGATACCAGGTGTTGTTCATCCCCATCAGCGCGGCCGCCGTCAGCACGGCGTTCGTCTCTTCGGGCGACAGGACGCCGGCTTCGCGGATCGTCTTGATGAGCACCGTGCTCTTCGCCGCGATCGCTGCCGCCAGCGCGACGCCGACCGCGTCGGTGCCTTCGAGCGACGAGCGCGAGATCGTGCCGTCGAGGTTCAGGCGAATGTCCTTCGCGTAGTCGGGAATACGTGCCTTAATCGAGTCGATGAATTCCATTGATATCTCCTATGGGTTGGCCGTTAAAAAAGCCCGCAGGCAGGACGTGCGCCGCGGGCTTCGTGCATCGATGCGCTTACAGCGTTGCGCCGCCGACTGCACGGTTGCACGGGCACAGTTCGTCCGTTTGCAGGCCGTCCAGAATCCGCAGGACTTCTTCCGGGCTGCGGCCGACGTTCAGGTTGTTCACCGAAACGTGCTGGATCGTGTTGTCCGGATCGACGATGAACGTTGCACGCAGGGCCACGCCGGCTTCCTTGTCGCGCACGCCGAGCTGGTCGATCAGCTCGCCCTTGACGTCGCCGAACGAGTAGTGGTTCAGCTTGTTCAGGTCCTTGTGCTCACGGCGCCATGCGAGCTTGACGAATTCGTTGTCCGAGCTGCCGCCCAGCAGGACGGCATCGCGCTCTTCGAACTGCTTCGTGAGCTTCGCGAACTCGACGATTTCCGTCGGGCACACGAACGTGAAATCCTTCGGATAGAAGTAGATGATCTTCCACTTGCCCGGGAACGACGCTTCGGTGACGGTCTCGAACGCCGACTGGCCGTTTTCCTCGTGATTGTTGAAGCCCGGCTTCGCGGCTACGACGGTGAAAGCTTCGAGTTTATCGCCCACGGTTTTCATGCGGATACTCCTGTATGAGTTGGGAAGAAGACTGAGTCAAGCTACCTCGGTGCTGCAACGATGATGTGACAGCATGGGCAAAACTATAACACTATTAGTAAAGCGCTTCAATAGATTTTGACTAACGATCTTCATAGTTTTTTTCAACCGGATCGATAGTGTGGCGCGCGGAAGGCGTGCGTGAGCGCGTCACGCAGTCGCACGCGCCTTGCCGGCACCGGGGAATTCGAGCGTGACTTCGAGGCCCGCGTCGGGGTTACGGTTGCGCAGGCGCAGCGCGCCGCGATAGCGGCCGACGAGGCGCAGCACGATCGCCATCCCGAGGCCCGTGCCGTCCGCCTTGGTGCGGGCGGTGTCGACGCGGTAGAACGGCCGCATCACGAGCGGCAGCTGATCCTCGGGGATGCCGGGGCCTTCGTCGCTCACCGACAGCTCGACGCGCGCGTGCGATACGCGCGTCTCGAGCGTGATGCGCGACACGCCGTCCTGCTTGCTCTGGCCGTACTTGCGTGCGTTCTCGACGAGGTTGCCGATCACGCGGCGCATGTCGGTCTCGTCGGCTTCGATCACCGCGCTCGGCGCGAGCCGCGTGCGGATCTCGACACCGTCCTCGCCCGACACGCGTGCGGCGACCTCCTGCGCGATCGACGACAGGTCGACGGGCTCCGGCTTGCGTTGCGACGGGCGCGCGTAGTCGATGAAGGCCGCGATGATGCGGTCCATCTGCTCGATGTCGTCGACCATTGCATCCTTGGTCGCCTGGTCGGACGGGCTCATCTCGGTTTCGAGCCGCAGCCGCGCGAGCGGCGTGCGCAGGTCGTGCGAGATGCCTGCAAGCATCAGCGCGCGGTCGGCCTCGAGCTGTTCGAGGTCGCGCACCATCTGGTTGAAGCTGCGGTTGGTGTCGGCCGCAACGCCCATCCCGCGCTCGGGCAGCAGTTCGGGCGTCTGGCCCGAGCCGATCTGGCGCGCGGCAAGCGCGAGCCGCGAGAACGGCCGGTTCACGAGGCTCGTGATGAACGCGGAGCCGAACAACGACAACGCGAGCGCGAACAGGCCCCAGCCGGCCCATTGCAGGCCCGTGACGTTGTCGAGCTGGTCGCGGTCGAGCGCGACCCAGTAATCGTCGTCGTCGATCTTGAAGCTGATCCACACACCGGGAATGTCGTTGACCGACTGCGCGATCACGGTATCGTCGCCGAGGCGGCTGCGGATGTCGTGTTCGATCAGGCGGTTTAGCGATTCGTCGGGCTGCAGCTTGAACTTGTCGGTCTTTTCGCGCGGGTACACGCGCACGCCCTCGTTGCTCTCGAGATCCTGCAGCAGCGCGCGCCGCAGATCGGGATCGGAATAGAGCAGGGCGGTGCGCGTGAGCTTCACGACCGCGACGAGCTGCAGCGCGACGCGCTGCGCACGCGGCTCGCGCTCGATCACGCGAAAGCTCTGGAACCACGCGGCGAGACTGACCGAGATCAGCAGCGCGATCAGCAGGAAGGTGCGCCAGAACAGCCCGCCGAACGCGAGCTGCAGGAGGCGCCGGTCGATACGCATGGGACGGGCCGTGGGCAGGCGAAACCGGAAGGGAAAAAGATCAGGCGGCGCCGTCCGGGATGAACACGTAGCCGAGGCCCCAGACGGTCTGGATGAAGCGCGGGCTGCCCGGATCCGGTTCGATCAGCTTGCGCAGGCGCGAAATCTGCACGTCGAGGCTGCGGTCGAACACTTCGTATTCACGGCCGCGCGCGAGTTCCATCAGCTTCTCGCGCGACAGCGGCTGGCGCGGATGGCGCGCGAACACCTTCAGCACCGAGAATTCGCCGGTGGTGAGCGGAATTTCCTGGCCGGACTTGGTCAGGGTGCGCGTCGCGAGGTTCAGCGAGAACTCGCCGAACTCGAACACCTCGGTGGTTTCCGACGGCGCGCCCGGCAGTTCGGCCGGCGCCTGGCGGCGCAGCACCGCATGAATGCGCGCGACGAGTTCGCGCGGGTTGAACGGCTTCGGCAGGTAATCGTCGGCGCCCATCTCGAGGCCGACGATGCGATCCACATCCTCGCCCTTCGCGGTGAGCATGATGATCGGCGTGCGGTCGTTGCTGCCGCGCAGGCGGCGGCAGATCGACAGGCCGTCTTCGCCCGGGAGCATCAGGTCGAGCACGAGCAGGTCGAACCGCTCGCGTACCCACAGCTTGTTCATTGCTGTCGCGTTTTCCGCGACGTAGACATTGAAACCCTGCTCGCCGAGATAGCGGCGCAGCAGATCGCGCAGGCGCGGGTCGTCGTCGACGACGAGAATCTTGGAGGGGTTTTTCGTTTCCATGATCGGCATCTTATCGCGAATGGGAATTGACGCACGGCCGCGTATTTTCGTGCGTTACAGTCGGTTACAAAATTTACCCGTAGTGTCGCGCGGAGTAAAGGCAGGCTATAGAGATTCCTTTACTCGAAGCCGAAATTCGGTAGATACTCCCCTGCACTCCATCTTTCATCTTTGCACACCCGAATTCCGCAGGGTTTTTCAAGTACCAGAGGTAACCGGTTGCCGCGTGACGAAGGGAACAAATCGACCAAAGAAGCGAGGACGGTCATGCGATCTGCCCGGATTGCACTGATGCTGACGATCGCGCTTGCCGGTCCGTATGCGTCTAACTTCGCGTATGCGCAACGCCCCGAGCAGGGCGCATCGTCGCGCAAGCTGCCGCGCAGCAAGGCGCCGCCCGATCGTGCCGCCGAGATGCCGGCTCGTTCCGCCGTGCCCCCCGATCTCGAGCAGCACCGCCGCGACGGGCACATGACGCCCGAGGAACGGCACCTGCTGCGCCAGCATATCGAAGACGCCGTTCGCGAGTTGTACAAGCGCTGACCCGCCGTCGTTCGCCCTGCGCGGAACCTGCCGCGCGGAAAAGATTCGTAGCAATTTTTCCGTCAACTTTCGCCTGCCGAATGCCGTTGTACCGGCATCCGCACCGCCGGTGCGTTCCGGGAGTCCATGACGATGAAAGCGAACGCTGCCGCACCGGCGCCGTCGCCCGCCATGCAGTCGCCGCTCGACGCCGACGATGCATTGTTTTTCCTGAGCCGTACCGGTTTTTCTCCCGCGCCCGCCGATGTCGCGCGCATCGTCGGCATGACGCGCGCGCAGGTCGTGGCCGACACGCTCGGCAGCGTTCGCCGCGACCCCGTCACGACGTGGCCCGACTGGATCGCCGAGCTGCCGCCGACGCGCGCGCAGCGCCAGGCGCTGACCCCCGACATGCGGCGCGACGAGCAGCGCGAGCGCAACGTTCGGTACGATGTGTTGCGCGCGGCGTGGGTCAACGAGATGATCGTCACGCCGTCGCCGCTGACCGAGCGCATGACGTTGTTCTGGCACGGGCACTTCACGTCGGGGCAGGACAAGGTGCCTTACCCGCAGACGATGGCCGCGCAGAACGCGCTGTTTCGCCGCGAGGCGCTCGGCAACTTCGGCGCGCTGCTGCACGCGGTCGCGAAGGATCCGGCGATGCTGCAGTACCTCGACGGCGCGAGCAATCGCAAGGGGCGCCCGAACGAGAATTTCGCGCGCGAGGTGATGGAGTTGTTCACGCTCGGCGAAGGGCATTACACGCAATACGACGTGACCGAAGCCGCGCGCGCGATGACGGGCTGGACGGTCGATCCCGATACGCTGCGCTTCGCGGTGCGGCCGGAATGGCACGATGCGGGCGACAAGACGATCCTCGGCGAAACCGGGCCGTTCGATGGCGACGGCTTTCTCGACATCCTGCTGAAACGGCCCGGCACCGCGCGCTTCATCGCCGGCAAGCTGTGGCGCGAGTTCGTGTCGGATGCGCCCGATCCGGGCGCGCTCGATGCGGTGGCCGAACGGTTTCGTTCGAGCGGCTACGAGATCCGCGCGGCGCTCGCCGCACTGTGGTCGACCGACGCCTTCTGGGATCCGCGCAACCGCGGCGTGCTCGTCAAGTCACCGGCGGAATTCGTCGTCGGCTCGGTGCGGCTGTTCGACGTTTCATACGGCGACCCGCAGATGCTCGCGAACACCGTGCGCACGCTCGGGCAGAACCTGTTCTACCCGCCGAACGTGAAGGGCTGGCCGGGCGGCGCGCTGTGGATCAACAGCACCACGCTGCTCGCGCGCAAACAGTTCGTCGAGCAACTGTTCCGCGCGACGGAAACGGCCGGCATGCACCCGCCGGCGCACGCGACGGTGCCGCCGCCGAACGTCCGCGCACACGCGATGCCGGTGGTCGATACGGCGTCCGCCGCCGGCATGCGCGGTGCGCCCGCCAAGCCCGCGCGCGCCGGCCTGCGTTTCGACCTCGAACGCTGGCTTGCGCAATATCATGCGCGGCCGCAGGCAATCGCGGGTTTGTCGACCGAGCTTCAGTTGCAGCATGCGGTGCTGCAGCTTTCGCCGGTCGCGGCGATCGACACGGATTCGACCGGCAGTGCGTATCTCGAGGCGCTGCTGATGGATCCGGCCTATCAACTGAAATGATTCGAACGACGATGAAGCGGGGAGCCGTTGCGGCGAAGGTGCCGGGCGGCGAACCAAAGGATGCACGATGAACCGACGTGATTTTCTGACGCTGACGGGCGCGGCGGCCGCGGCCGGCGTGTCGATGTGGCAGGCGCCTGCGATGGCGGCTTCCGTGGCGCAGGCGGGGCGCCAACCGGCGGCCGGGTATGCGAACGTGCTGATCCTCGTCGAGTTGAAGGGCGGCAACGACGGCCTCAACACGGTGGTGCCGTATGCGGACCCGCTGTACTACCAGTTCCGGCGCAGCATCGGCATCAAGCGCGAGCAGGTGCTGCAACTCGACGCACACACGGGGCTGCATCCGTCGCTTGCGCCGCTGATGCCGCTGTGGCGCGACGGGCAGGTCGCGGTCGTGCAGGGCGTCGGCTATCCGCAGCCGAACCTGTCGCATTTTCGCTCGATCGAGATCTGGGATACCGCGTCGCGCTCGGATCAATACCTGCACGAAGGCTGGCTCACGCGCACGTTCGCGCAAGCGCCCGTGCCGCCCGGTTTCGCGGCGGACGGCGTCGTGCTCGGCAGCGCCGAGATGGGGCCGCTCGCGAACGGTGCGCGTGCGATCGCGCTCGTCAATCCCGCGCAGTTCATCCGGGCGGCCCGGCTCGCCGAGCCGTCGTCGCTGCGCGAACAGAACCCCGCGCTCGCACACATCATCGACGTCGAGAACGACATCGTGAAGGCAGCCGATCGGCTGCGCCCGCGCGGCGGGATGCGTGAATTCCGGACGGCCTTTCCGGCCGGCGCGTTCGGCACGTCGGTCAAGACCGCGATGCAGGTGCTGGCCGCGTGCGAAGCGTCCGGGCCCGGCGCGCAGGATGGTGTCGCGGTGCTGCGCCTGACGCTCAACGGCTTCGATACGCACCAGAACCAGCCGGGGCAGCAGGCTGCGCTGCTCAAGCAGTTCGCGGAAGGGATGAGCGCGATGCGCGGCGCGTTGATCGAACTTGGGCGCTGGAATCAGACGCTCGTGATGACGTATGCGGAATTCGGGCGGCGCGTGCGCGAGAACCAGAGCAACGGCACCGATCACGGCACGGCCGCGCCGCATTTCGTGATGGGCGGCCGCGTGGCCGGAGGGCTGTACGGTGCGCCGCCGGCGCTCGGGCGGCTCGACGGCAACGGCAACCTGCCGGTCGCGGTCGATTTCCGCCAGCTCTACGCGACCGTGCTCGGGCCGTGGTGGGGGCTCGACGCGACGCGCGTGCTGCAGCAGCGCTTCGACACGCTGCCGCTGCTGAAGGCGTGATGCGTGTGGGGGTTAGCGGCGGCGCGATGCGCGCCACGCGATCCACAGCTTGCGGATCGGCGTCAGCGCGATGCGCTGATGCAGCACCTGGTAGCCGTCGCGCTCGATTTCGTCGAGCAGCGAGGCGGCCAGTGCGATCTGTGCGCGCAGCGTGCGCTGGTTGCGGCGCTCGGATGCGGGGATTGCCGCTTCGGCGGCCACGAGCGCTTCGCGTGCGCGGGCTGTCTGGAATTGCAGCAATTCGGTGAAGGCCGGGCTGTAGCGGCGGTTCAGCAGATCGGCCGCGGTCACGTTGTAGCGCTGCAGTTCGTCGATCGGCAGGTAGATGCGGCCGTGGCGCGCGTCGTTGCCGAGTTCCTGCACGAATTGCGCGAGCAGCAGCGCGCGGCCGGCGTCCGCGGCCCATGGTTGCGGGTCGGCAGGGTTTGCAGCGCTGGCGCGCGCGACCAGCGACGCGAAGGTGCCGCCGACTTGCGCGATATAGCGCTGCAGGTTCGCGAAATCGAGGTAGCGCGCCTGTTCGAGATCCATCCCGTAACCGTTGACGAGCGTGCGCAACGCCTCGGTCTCGGCGGCGATCGCCGGATGATGTTTTGCGAGCGCCTTCGTGACCGGGTGCGACGGCTGCCCGTTGGCCAGCGCGGCGAGTTCCTTGTGCCACCACGCGAGCTTCGTGTGCCCGACGGTCGGGTCGCTGGTTTCCTTGACGGTTTCCTCGAGTTCGCGCCGCAGCGCGAACAGGGCGGTCAGGCGCGGTTGCGTGGCGGGCGGTGCCTGACGCAGCGCGTAGTAGACGCTGGAGCCCGCAGGGGCGGCCTTTTGCTGACAGTAGTCGTCGAAGTTCACGGGCGGAATCGTGTGGGGCGGGTTCGGGGGACGCGTGGCGGCGCGGTGCCGAAACGTCGAGCGCGGCATTCTAGCACCGCAGCACGACGGGTGACGGCGGGGGGCGAGACAAGGCCGCCGGGATCGGGTAGAATCTCGCGCTCGCCTGATCGGGCGTGCCGGTTCCAGGCCGGCGCAATGTCCGGGGCGCGTGGAAACGCATCTTGCGTGCCGCGTGGTCAGGCGACAAAAAATCCGCGTGAGTGGCGAAATTGGTAGACGCACCAGGTTTAGGTCCTGACGCCCGCAAGGGTGTGCCGGTTCGAGTCCGGCCTCACGCACCAACTCTCGTTCCGGTTTGTTCCCGAGAACTCTTGAAACCCGCGATAGCTAAAGGCTTCGCGGGTTTTTCCATTCTGCGATGTTCCCGTCATTACCGGTTGAAGCTGGGGGCAAGTTGGGGCAAGTTGGGGCAACATTGGGGATAACATAGAAGTGCGTCCCGTCCCAGTCATGGAGTTGCCCCCATGCCGCTGACCGATACCGCTATCAAGAATGCCAAGCCTGCCGCGAAGCCTACGCGCTTGTTCGACGGTGGCGGCTTGTACCTGGAAATTTCTCCCGCTGGTGGGAAGTGGTGGCGATTGAAGTACCGGTTCGGCGGCAAGGAAAAGCGGATTTCTCTTGGGGTCTATCCCGATGTCTCGCTAAAAATGGCGCGCAAGCGATGCGCCGAGGCCCGCGAACGTCTTGCGGTAGGGACCGATCCGGGAGAGGTGAAGAAGGCGGACAAGCGCGCCGCCAAGCTGGCAGCGTCGAATTCATTCGAGGCTGTCGCGCTCGCTTGGATGGAGGAGCGCCGCGCTTCGGTCGAACCCGCGCAGTACGAAAAGACGCTGGCGCGCTTCAGGAATGATGTGTTCCCGTGGGTCGGCAAGCGGCCAATCGCCGAGATCGACGCGCCGGAGGTGCTTACGCTGCTCAAGCGCATTGATTCGCGAGGCGCGCGCTATACGGCTCATCGGGTGCGTGCGGAACTCAGTCAGGCGTTCCGATATGGCATCAAGGAAGGTTACTGTAAGGCCGATCCGGCACGTGACCTGCTTGGAGCAATTCCATCGACACGCACGATTCACTTCGCCTCTATCACCGAGCCGATCAAGGTGGGCGAAATGCTACGCGCGTTCGACGGCTTCACCGGTACTTTTCCCGTTCTCTGCGGGCTCAAACTGGCCCCTCTGCTGTTCGTACGCCCCGGTGAGTTGCGGAAGGCTGAATGGTCGCAACTCGATCTTGACAAGGCCGAGTGGCGTTATCTCGTTACGAAGACGAAGACCGATCATCTCGTGCCGCTTGCGACTCAGGCGGTCGCGATTCTCCGTGAGTTGCACTCGCTGACCGGAGGCGGTCGCTACTTGTTTCCTGGCGCGCGCGATCGGAATCGCCCGATGAGCGATGCCGCTATCAATGCCGCACTGCGTCGGCTGGGCTACGACACACGTACAGAAATAACCGGACACGGATTCCGCGCGATGGCCAGAACGATCCTCCACGAGGAACTTGAGCAGAAGCCCGAAGTAATCGAGCATCAACTCGCGCACGCGGTTCCTGATGTGCTCGGCGGCGCATATAACCGGACGCGGTTCATCAAAGAACGCCGGGCGATGATGCAGAAGTGGGCCGACTACCTCGACCGGCTCAAGAAAGGCCCGGTGACTGCTGTTTCTTAGGGATGCGTAATCGCGCAATTCGCGGTTGCGTCGATTACCGATAGCCGTGGTGCCGAATGCTGCCGTTGGCGTCCAGGGACTAAATTCCGTTGTAGACCTGTCGCTGCCCTTCGTATCTGTTGCATCGACCGGTTGAATCCGCCAGTGTGGCAGGACATTCATCGGTGTGCGCCAAGCTCACGATTACTCTTCCATCGCGTTCACCGATCCACCCCGTGCGTAAGGAGCGGCAATTACTGGTATCGGACGCCTTTCCGACATACGATCGACGGTGCGTGGTCAACTAGGCCGTGCACACGATCAATGACTGCTACGCACGGCAATGAGCTCACATTGATCCGCTTGGGTTTCCCGGACCAGATCTAGAGCGAGTTTTGCGGCGTTTCGGGTTCAGTCGGACCCGATGAAGGCACCAACTGACGGGCGAATTCGGCTGGTGCCAACTCGTTGAGAGCCGAGTGAGGACGACTCTCGTTGTAATCCCGGCGCCACGCCTCGACGATCGCCTTGGCCTCGCCCAGCGTTTCGAACCAATCGAGGTTCAAGCACTCGTCGCGGAATGATCCGTTAAACGTCTCGATGTGGCAATTGTCCGTTGGCTTCCCGGGCCTGCTGAAGTCGATTTTGGCCCGATAGTGGTACGCCCACATGTCGAGCAGGCGCCCCGAAAATTCGCTGCCGTTGTCGACGAACAGATGCCGCGGAGCCCCGCGCCGAGCGGCGATTCGATTCAGCGCAGACACCACATGTTCGCCTTTCAGCCGTTGTCCGACTTCGATCGCCAATGCTTCCTTCGTGAAGACATCCACGATCGTCAAGGTGCGAAATTTCGAACCATCAGCGAGCTGGTCGGCCACAAAATCCATACTCCACGCATCGTTTGGTTTGATCGGAACGATCTTCGCCACCCGCGTCACCACCATCTTTCGTCGCTTCGGCAACTTCGAGCGCAACTGCAACTGCTCTTCGCAATACAGCCGGTACGCCTGGTTCCGGCCCAACTGCCAGCCTTCCCGACGCAACAGCACATAGACACGTCGATAGCCGTAGCGCACCCGCGTATGGGCAATCCCGCGCATCCGCGACCGAAGCTCCGGGCGGGGATCTTTGATGCCTCGGTAGTACTGAACGCTGCGCGGTTGCTTCACGAGCCGACAGGCCCGCCTCATCGTCAATCCGTAGTGGCTCACCACGTAATCCACCACGTCTCGCCTCAGCGCGGGCCGGGCCACTTTTTTGATGCAACGTCCTGCAAAATGGCCTTGTCTAGGCTCAGTTCGGCAACCAGCTTCTTGAACCGCGCGTTCTCCTCTTGCAGTTGCTTGAGCTCGCGCACCTGATCTGACTGCATGCCGGCATATTGCTTCTTCCACCGATAGAACGTCTGTTCCGAAATACCGACCTGCCGGATCACATCGGCCACTGGCATGCCCAGTTCAGCTTGCTTGAGCACCGCTACAATCTGTTCGATCGAAAAGCGTTTCCGATTCATGACAAACCACCTCCTGGTTCAGGGTCAAGTTTGCCGCAAAACTCACGCTCGGATCGGTCCGAGATTCCCAAAGCGGATCATTTTGTGGGCCAGCCTCATAGGCGGCTTTTTGCTGGCACTCGTCAATCATCTATCGGGAATTCTGTTCGCAGCTTTGCGAGTCGAAGAGGGCCGCGAGTCCACAGGCCGACGCAAACATCCGGGAACTGGAATGTGCTACGCCGGAGACCGTGAGCAGATGGTGGGGCGTGTTCGGATCAAGATGATGGATGTACGCGTCAAAGGCCAATCCACGGGCGTAGCGCGTCGGTCCTTGTGCTTCGGCACCGCACGACCGGTCAAGACCATCCGCATCCGCCGCGTCGTCTTCCGTGCCCAGTAGATAGACAACATCGCGTTTGAGGTAGTCCGCTTCCCATTGAGCCGCAGGCCGCTGCGACGATACGTACGGGGGCACCTCAGTCTGCATCCCATAGTTCCATCGATTGAACGTGGGGCATGAGCCCGCGTCGAATGGCACAAGCGCGCCACTTGCATTCGGCCGGTCATCGGTGAAATACAAGTACGTGGACGGGTTTGCCACGACATATCGAACATGGATCGGCGTGCCCGCGATCAACGCTTCGCCCCGTCCGACTGCGGCATACCGCTGGACGAACTGTCCGCCTGCCGAATGTCCCGCCAGTACGATCATGCGAAGGTTAGGGAAGATGGCACGATCCGCAAGGTGCTTGAAGATTTCGTCGACAACCTGAAAGGAACTGACGGTCGCTCTGTCGTCGGATGGCTTGCCTTTAGGCCAGTCGTTGATGCCCCAACCGAGTATGTCGGCTGGCAGGCGATGTGCGGCAATGTCGTTCTCAGTCAAAAACTGAGGCGTGACAATCAGCGCATCTTTCGACGCCGCACCCGCTACCTCTGCAGCATGTTCGCCGGAAACCAAATCGCGTCGAGGCCAGCCGTGAATAATGATGACGGCGCGAGTCACGTCGTTCTGTTTGACGGTCCAGTCGCGAGATACCGCGATCGGTATTTCAGCCGTACCCGACAGCGACGAGACGGCCAAGCGCCCCGGTAGCACGACCGGTACAGGCGTATCGACAAGCTGACGCTCGGGCATCGTGGCCGTCTTGGTCATCGGTCCGGCAGCGGATGACGTTGATTCAACGATTAGTACAACAGACAAGGCCCGGACAAGAAGTCGCAAAGAAGGCAAGGAAATTCTCCGTTGTAGCGTTGTTGGCGACAAATATCGTCATGGCGCTTCAGCGTGCGGTGTCCAACGCTGACCGTCGAGTGTCCCAATCGAAAATGCCAGCACTAGCCGCGACACACGCCAATCGGCCTGCGATTGCACGACCTGACGTTGCGCCGTTGCGAGAGTAGTTTGTGCGTTCAGAACATCGAGCAGGGGGCCGACGCCGGCACTGTAGCGTTTGCTCGCCACGTCGTACGCTTCCTGCGCGCTTTCCTGCGTCGAAGAGGCGACCTGTAGATTGGCCGTCTTCGTTATCACGTCCTGATAGTTGCGCCATACGGCCGACGCGACTTCCAGTTCGGCTTTATGCAGGCTTGCGCGATCGATATCAACCTGAGCTTCCGATGCCTGACGGTGATACTCCTGACCAAACCCGGAAAAGATCGGGATGCTGATCTGAATTCCCACATATTTGCTGTACGTGCGCGTGTCGCGTGGAAATGCGCCTAATGACTTGTCGTTGCTCAACGAGCCCGACAAGGAAATCGTGGGAAGTTCCTCCCTGCGTGCAAGTTTCGCGTTCGCTTCGTCAGCTTCGATCAGTGCTTGCGCCTCGCGTAACTTCGGGTTGACAGCTTTTGCCAGCGCCAGCAGATCAGCAATCGAAGACGTGAAATTCACGTCCGGTTGAGCGCCCGCGCTCACATCAACTTCAATGGCAGTTTCGACGGGAATTCCCATGCGTAGGCACAAGGTGCCTTGCGCGGCCTTGAGCGCACCCGTCGCGTTCACGCGTGTGTAAATTGCTTCCTGCCATGCGGCCTTTGCCTGCAATTCATCGTTTAGTGTACCGGCGCCTGCAAGGTGTTTATGACGGGCAATCTGAAAGCTTCGTTCGGCATTCGCCTCGGCGTTGCTCGCCGCATCAAGTGTGCTTTGTGCAGTCCAGACCGCATAAAACGCCGCTGCAGCCTGCTCGAACACAGATTGCAGTGCTTCGGTATGGCTCGCCTTGGAAAGCTCAAGCAGCCCGTTATAATAGGTCAGATTCGCGTCACGCCTACCGAAATCGAAGAACACCCACGACAGCCGCAACTCACCATAACGATCCGATGCGCGGCCCATCGCATCAGGCAGTGTCGGACCAGATAGGGTTTCAGTTTCAACTGTACGCGAACGTGTGCCACTGGCGTCTAACGTTGGCAACCACGCAGATTTTGCGACACCCACCTGAGCCGCGTTCAAGACCATGTTCGCCCAGCTTTCGCGCACGGTCGGATCGCTGCACAGAGCGCGGCTGACTGCTTCATACAGGGAAACAGGCGAATTAAGGCGCGCCTCGCTACAGGCGCCTGTAGCACGTGCCATCCGGTTCAAATCGGGCGATACGTCTTCCAATCCTCTTCGTGTCGAAAATGGATCGAGTTGCGCATGCGTCAGCGGAACGACGAGCCCGGCGACCGCGAGGCAGGCAACAACAAGCGCACAACGGTATGAAAGCATTCGAAGCGCGACATTCTTCTTTCTCATGCCGTTTCCCGCACACGCCCAAGCTCAATGACGCGATCGGCCGATGCGATGGTTTCAGGACGGTGCGCGACAATGATCCGCGTGATATTCAGCTTGCGCATCGCTGCGTTCACGGCGCGTTCGTTGTTCACGTCAAGATGACTCGTCGCCTCATCGAGCAGGAGCAGTTTCGGACGGCGGTAAAGGGCGCGTGCGAGCATCACGCGTTGCCGCTGACCTGCGGACAGGGCAGACCCCATGTCTCCGATGTAGGTGTAGTAGCCCATCGGCATCGCACGAATATCGGCATGGACGGAAGCCATTTCCGCGCATTCCGCGATCCACGCGAAGTCGGGCGTTGGATCGAAGAAGCTGATGTTCTCGGCAATCGATCCGGCGAACAGTCGATCCTCCTGCATCACAACGCCGATCAGGGAACGATAGTTCGCAAGACCCATTTGCCGAATCGGCAAGCCGCCCGCGATAATTTCCCCCGAATGCGGTGCCAACAAGCCTGCGAGCAGTTTCAGCAACGTCGTTTTGCCTTGACCGGATGGCCCGACAATTGCAACGGCTTCGCCCGCCTCAACACGCAGATCGAGGTTGTCGATGATCTTCGGTCCGTTCTTCGAATAGCTGTATGACAATTTCTTGACTTCGAGCGTCGGCACAAATTCATCCACGTCCGGCGCTCGCATCACTTCATCCGGCTCCCGTTTCGTGAGTACGATATCCGCCAGCCGCGCCGCGTGAAGTTTGAGAATTCGCAGCTCGTACACTTTGTCGATCAGAGCAGTAAAGCGTGCGGTGAACTGCCCGCGATAGGACAGGAAGGCGAACAGCATCCCGAGCGAGAGTGACCGGTCGATGACGGCAAGCGCGCCGAAGTAGGTCACTAGAATCGCTTCGAGCCCGAAGATGAAATGATTGCTTGTGGTCGCGATCAGTTGAAGCCGTCGCGTTCGCAGATCAGCGTTCTTCTCGCTTACGATCACGTTCAGCCAGCGGGCCAGCCGGTCCTCCGCCTTACCGAACAGGCGCACGCTCTGAATGCCCCGGACCGATTCCATGAGCAGACTTTTGCCCCGTGCAGCGAAAACGATCTGCTTCTGGTTCGACATGCGCAGCGCGCCATAAATGCAGGCGCGCAAGATCGCGTAGAGCACCACGGCAACCACGCTGATAAGCGATAGCCGGGCGTTGTAGACGATCATGATAATGATGGTGCCGATCGACATGAGACCATCGAGCACAGATTCAACGAAGCCGACCGTCAGCGCTTGCTGGATCGTGTTGACGCTATCGAAGCGGGAAACGATATCGCCGATGTGACGTTTGCCGAAATAGTCGAGCGGAAGATTCAGCAGATGGCGGAACACGTTCGCCAACCATTGCACATTCACGAGCGTGCTGAACGTCGTAACAGCCCACGATCGCATTGCCTCTGTCGCGATATGGATCACCAGCACCAACCCGAAACCCAACGCCAAAATCAGAAGCAGGTGTCGATCGCCGGTCGTAATGGCTTGGTCCGTGACCCACTCGGGATAGAAGGGCGCAACGATGGTGAAGACTTCAAGCGCAAGGGCGAGCAGGAAGACTCTGAGCAACCCGCGCCCGACACCACTGGCACGACCCATCAGGGAACGCAGACCGATCTCCTGCTTGTCCCGGCGTGGCTGAAAGGCCGGCGTCGGCACGAGTTCCAATGCCATGCCGCTGAAATGCAGCGACAATTCCTTGAACGACATGCGCCGCGCGCCGAGCGCGGGGTCAACCAACAGCACATGATCGCGGCCAACACGTTCGAGGACGACAAAATGCCGAAAATCCCAATGCAGAATGCACGGCAGCCGCAGCAGGTGAAGCTCTTCCGGTTCCAGTCGAACCGCGCGCCCGGCAAGATCGAGGGATGCGCCGATCTTGACAAGATCGAGCAGCGTAAGCCCCTTGAGTGATGGCGAAAAGCGTCGCCGCAACGTTGGCAGATCGGTGTCGTAGCCATGAAACGTTGCGATCATGCTGATGCAGGCTAGTCCGCATTCCGTTGCTTCGGTTTGCAAATGCACGTCAATACTGCGCCGAAATCCGAATTGAAGTTGGCGGTTCATGGTTGCTTTGGTTAGGTGAAGCGTGAACTGCGGTCAGGGCGAGCGGCGGGTGAGCGTGTACAGCGGTTCCAGTACCCATTCGTACAGCTTGCGCGTATCGAGCACTACGTCTGCGTCGACGCGCATTCCGTCCTGCAAGGGAATCGCCTCGCCGTAGGCGTTGATGGTCTGTGAATCGAGCGCAACCGTAATCTGATACAGGTTCTCGGACCTGTCGGCATCACCCGTTTCGGTTGCGGTCTGCAATTGCGACGGGCTCAAGGCGGTGCGCGCGATCTGCGTGACCTTGCCCGCGTAGGCCCCGAATTTCTGATACGGGAACGCTTCGTATCGCAATTCGACGCGCGCGCCGATCTTGACGAAACCGACTGCCTTGCTCGGCGCAAATAGTTTCACGTCGAGGTGTCCGCCTTGCGGCAGTAGCGACATCAAAGGCGTTGATCCGTTGACCGACTGACCGGGACGAGTGAGCAGGGCCGTTACGGTGCCTGCGATTTGCGCCGGTATCGTGATTTCTCGGTTGGATTCGTTGTCGGCGATTTCGCCGTCTACCTGTAGCATTTGCCGGTGGATCGTGCCGAGTTGGTTTTGTTCATCAAGCGGTGCATTTCGAAGATCGGCCTTAACCCGCGCGAGTTCTGCTTGAGAGGCCGTGCGTTGCTTTCGCAGGTCTTCGAGTTGCGCCTGACTCATCAGCATGCTTTGCTCGTGCTGCTCGAGTTCGGATTGGGACACCACATCGTCACGCCGCAATTGTGCGAACCGCGCACTGTCGATTTCTGCCAGCTTCGATCGCGCCTCAAGCGTCGTAATTTCCGTATCCAGATGCTGAATACCCGCGCTCAGTTCGATGGCCTTCGCCTTGAACATCGCAATGTTCTGTTCGAAGATGCTTTGTATATGCCGCGAGTCGCTTTCCAGGCTGGACCGCCGCGCATTCAGTTCGACACCGATCTGCTGCCGCGAGTTGCCGCCCGCGATAGTGCGCTCTGTGGACACGACGACCAAAGGCTGGCCGACATTGACCACGTCCCCTTCGTTGACGAGCACGCGGATAACCGTGCCGACCGTCGGCGCGAATATTTCCGCCGCGCCGTTGTCGATCATGACCCGGCCTTGTACCTCTTCCTTGCGCGTGTACTCGCCGAAGATCAGGAACAACACCACGGCGGTCGCGATTGCGAAGAACACGATACTAGTCGTGAGGCTGCGTGCCGAACCCGTCAGCACGACCTCACCGAGCCATTGATGCTGACGAAATTCGAGCGCAGCGGGGCGGAACAGCAACGCACGCTTACTTTGCCGAGGCTGTTCCTCTTCCGGCTGGTCTGCGCTGGGGACGGTCGATATTTCGCTCATGCTTATCTTGTGGTCAGCTGATGATCAAACGCGCTGAGCATCGACTGCGCTTGCGGCTTCTTTAGACACAAACCAGCCGTTCGTCTTCTTCAAAAACCAGTACATCAAAGCGAAAGGCAGGACACCTTTGAGAATGGAAAAGACAACTGCATCAACTATCAGGACTGGATTGTTTACGAATCCGGATGTTGAAATTTGCGCATGTGGCTGCGCATGGGTGAACAGGATCGGCAGCATCATTGCGCAGATGTTCATCATCGTATGCGCACCGATCGACAGTTCCAGTCGTTGATCGCGTAAGCTCAATGCAGAAAAACCAAACGAGCAAAAGAACAATGTCGTTTTGATGGGCCAGTCGTACTGTGTGTGGTAGATCGCGAAGAGGGCGGCAACGATTGCCACGACGATGAGCGGGGATCGCACATATTGCCCGAGTGTTTGCGTCAACCACCCACGAAAAAACAATTCCTCGGCGAACGCGAGAACGAGAATGCCGAGCCACGCAGCGAGCATCCCGAGAATCCGACCGAAACTTGGAATGTCCTGCAGCGGTTGAAGATGCCCGAACGGAAGCGTCCATGCGCCAATTCGAAACGACGTATAGATGGACATGACTACGGCGGCTATCACGAAGGCAGGCAGATAAAGAGCCGCGCCGAACAGGCAACGCCGAAGTTTGAAACGCAGGTCGACGGAAATCAGGGAGAGGTACGGGCGTCGCAAGACGATCTTGCATGCAAGCCAGAAGCCTATGATGCCCGTGGTGCTAGCTGTATTGGTGTACAGCGAGATAGCTGCCCGAGCGGCATCAAAATTCTTGAAATACAGAGTCCAGCCCGAAAACATCAGGACTCCAAGCGTGCTGATGATACTGACGAGCGCGCTAAGAAGGATCGTCAATGCGGTTGCTCGCCAATCAGTCCGGCCCAGCTTGGCAAGATCAATAAACGCACGCGCTATATCGTCTTTAGTTTTCATGGGATGCTGATCGAGTGAAACAACGGTTGCTTGCTTTTAGCAACGCAATTGCGGTGAGCGGTGTGGTGCTATACCGATGAAGATCAGGCGTCCAGTCGCGGGACCAGTAGCGCGCCGTCATTCATCGATCAGGCTTGGTTCATAGCCTGTACATCAGGGCGCTGCTTAGTGGTTATGACCGCCGCCACCGATACCGAGCCCGTGTGCGGCAGCGCCAACCGCGTATCCTGCGGCGAAACCGATCGGAGAAGATTGGAAGGAGCCGAGGTTGGCAGTTTCAGCCTGACCCAACGAAAGACCCTGTTGCGCGGCGTCATATCCGGCAACGGCCGCGCCGCCCCACGTGGACATTGATTCGTCCTGCAAGCCCTTCGTGGCTTCCGCGAGTTGACCGTTGTTTTCAGCCTGCCCGATGGAATCGTTGGCATCGGAGTTGAAGCCTGCGTCGGCCAACGACGTCGCGTCGCTGCCTACTGCCGAATCGGCTGCGGAATCACCGTCGCCGTCACCATCCCCGTCGCCATCGCCGTATCCACCATCACCATCACCATCGCCGTCACCGCCGCCATCACCACCGGCCACGTAGCGCAGCAAATCCAGATCGTCAATCGTTTGCATGTGATCCACTCCTGAAATAAGCGGGTTTGACGTGTACATCCACAATGGCACCCGCGCAGCCATTGATTCTCAATCGGTTGTCGAAACAGCCGACATGAAAAAGGTCGTGCGTCAGGAATCCGAGCGTTGCAGCACTTGCGACGGCGGTTGCGTGTGCGCCTGCTCGATGAATGCGCCGCGCACTGGAAGGGGATTTGCGCCGTCCGCTATCGCCCAAGTCAGGCAAGGAGCGACTTCCCACGTTGAGGCCGGAATATCCGGCAGCGCCGCGATAAACGACTCTTCGTCCTTCCACTGATGCAATGTCGATACAGGCAAGAAAGCTTGCGCCTGATTGCCGTTTCGGCAAATCAGCGCATCCCGATCCATGCGGAAGTGACCACGATGGCGCGTGCGATCAACAGGACGGCCTTTGAATATCAGCGACAGGAACACGTGCGACGCACCGGCACGTCGGTCCGGCAGGGACTGTTGCAGATCACGCAATTTCGCCATCTTGGGCGCCGGCACAAGCTGCGTGGTGAATGCTGCATCCACGTACCGAGTGACGGCCAGAGCGGAAAGTCGATCTACCACACCCGAGAACGAATCTTCCAGCTCGTCCTGCTTTCGTGGATCGAGCAACCACGACACGAAGTGCGTTAGTGCCGTCGCGTCGTATGGAAGCGGAACACCATAGGCCGGCCACGACATATCATCGGTCTGCCGTTCAACGGTATGGCGGTAAAGCGTGTGCCCTTCGCCGGGCGTCAGTTTGGCGTTGCGCAGCGCGTGCAGATACTGGCCGTGTTCGTTGCTGTATTCAGGGGAGTTCGGCAGCCCTCCGCCGAGCTTGCCGCCTGCCGTTGCGCGCACGAGTATTCCGAATTTTTCGTGATCCAACTGGTCGACTGCGACTTGCTCAAGCGGTCCGAACAGGCTCACGCTAACAGCGGTATCGCGCAGCGAATCGACGGCCAGGTTCGCGCACGCCTTCGTCACCGCCACGATGACCGACAACTCCGGTGATAGGTCACGTGGGTCGAACGTCCATTGACCGCCGCGCCCGATGCGCTGCAAGGTCGCGCGATTTCGCAGGCTAACGAAGACGCCACCTTGCGGGCGTGCGCCGGTCAATTTGTATCCCCGCGGATCAGGCAGAGCGGAGCGATTCGCAATTGCATCGACAGCAAGCCGTGCAAGCTGTAATGCGGTCACGTCAACCGGCGACTGCGCGTCTTGTGCTGGTTCGCGCATGACTGGCGGCGTCACAGACACGCCGTACAGGCGATTGGCCGTCGTCGCAACCATGAGCATCTGATTGACCGCGTCGTATTCGACGGCTGTTGTCACGGCATCAGGAAGCTGAAACACACCTGAGAGCGCAAACGTTTGAGGATCGATTGCACGTACGCGCCCGTTCGTGCTTCCGAACCAAATCCACGGGCCGATGCGGGCAGGCGACGAAAAAATCTTCGAGTGCGCGCCGATCTTCGCGATGCCTTCGCCGGTCACCAAATCGATCACGTACAGGTATTTGTCCGTAGAGCCGCAGTAGGCGCGAGCACCGTCGATCAGCGGTGTTGTGTAGACGGCGTTGCCGGTCTGGATGCAGAAATTCAGTTCGCCGCTATCGAGGCTCACGCCGCGAATGCCGCCGTCGAACGATCCGAACACGACTTGCCGGCGATCGGGATCGAGTGCGGGCGCATGCTTGACGGCGCCGTTCGTCTGAAACTGCCAACGAAGTGCGCCGGTACGTGCGTCGAGCGCCAGCAGGGCACCGTCGTTCGTGCCGCAGAGCACCAGCGAACTATCAGCGGCATAGAGCGGGGAGCCATGGACGTAGCAACGGACTGGGCATTCCCAGACCTTGTGACCGGTTTCAGCGTCGATCGCGGCTATGCCGCCGCCTCGCGTCGGACTGGCGTATTCAACGCCGATAAAGACCAGATTCAGGTCGGATGCGTAGGCCGGTGAAGAGCCAATCCAATCGGGTTCGACGTATCGCCAGATTTCCCGGCCGCTTTGGGCACACAACGCGTACAGGTTACCGTCGTAGCCGCCGAAGAAGACGCGCTCGGGCGTCACGTACGGCGTAGACCAAATCCCTTTCGAGCGCGCCGCCTCGATCTTGAAATTCCAGCGCGTTTCGCCGCTTGCGCCATCGATGCAACGCATTTCGCCGCTGTCGGTTCCGAAATAGATCAGGCCGCCTTGCGCGCGCGGTGCGGATTTCGGTACGACATAGTGATGATTCGCGGAGGCTGCTTTATTGAGCCAGCGCACGAGGAACGAAAGCTGCGTCGAATGGTTCTTCGGAACCGACAGTTTCAGACCGAAATCACCTAGAGTGTATGCAGATTCTACTGTAACGCTATGTCGATTTTGCCAGTCCTCACCCGTATTAGACTGGTAGTCGATCACGCTCCACACTTTCCAGATCGGGCGATCAATTTCCGCTAATACAACTCGTGATTGTTCGATGCTCGCGCCGCTGTTGAAAATATCATCCACGAGCAGAATAGGCGCATCCGAAACTTCACCTTCGATAGCGTTCATCCGGCCGTAACGCTTACGCTCTTTGTGAATGATGAAGCCGCCGAGGTTGTGCCCTTTACGTGCGCCGGCTATAAGAATCGCAGCCACGAGCGGGACAGCGGCCATTTCCATGCCGCCAACCTGAAACGGCAATTGATCCGCATAACGATTCCAGAATAAATCCGCAAGCGTATCGAGCCCTTCCGTAGAAAGAAGGAGTGGTCGCAAATCGATCAGCCATTTAAGGGACTTTCCGCTTGACGATACAAGCTTGTGTTCTGGCGCGCGAAATATGCATTTCGACTCAATTAGATCACGTAGCGCGGCCCGCCTGTTCAGGCTGAAATCATTCATGGTTTTTAGTCGGTCGATTACTTCACGTGTCCCCGCCGCGATTCGCTTGCGAAGACGGATTACATCAATCCCCGTCGCACTATGTGGGATTTCGCGAACGCCAAGAATTTCAGTTATAATAACGAAAGATTACGGATGCATTCCGCATTTGACGCGTGAAATCAACTGCGCGGCGCTCGAATTCTGCATTGCTCATACGAAATAAAGTGGAAGTATTTTTAGAATATTTTCACGATGGAATTCGTTGCCTATTTTTTATTGACGACATAAGCGGGATTATCCCGCGAGGCAGAGGATAAATATTCGATTTATCGATACCAAAAATCGCTGTCGTCAAAATTAAATTCTCGTTGAAACCGATTTCAGCCGAGTGGGTATCTTGGAGCGAACGCGCCTGTTTTCGCAACTTGAGCGGCGTAAGAGGGCCGCTAACACCGGCGTCTTTGTCTTGTAAACGCGACAAAGTGCCGGGTGCACGGGGCGCGATCGTCAACCTGGCACCAAATGAAAGAACCGGCGCGAAGGCCGGTTCGGGAGATGCGCCCTGCATGGGCGTGGAGGGCGTTGTCCGGTGCACTTGACGGTTCCGTTACATCCGAGAGGAGAGCACGGTAGCGGGGCTGCGCCTTGGCGTGTCAGCTTCGAGTGTTTCGCGGGTCATTAATGGTCAGGCGGATATCGCGCTGAACCAGGCCGGCTGGAATGCGCGGGGGGGAGTACTGCGGGTTTCTGGGTCGCGGCTCAGCACCAACTCTCGTTCCGGTTTGTTCCGGAGAATTCTTGAAACCCGCGATAGCGAAAGGCTTCGCGGGTTTTTTATTCTGCGGTGTTCCGGTCATTGCCGGTTGAAGCCGGGGGCAACATTGGGGATCACCTGGAAGTGTGTCCTGTTCCGGCTCCGGCGTTGTCCCCGTGCCGCTGACCGACACCGCCATCCAGAACGCCAAGCCTGCTGCAAAGCGTATGCGCTTGTTTGACGGTGGCGGCTTGTAGCTGGAATCTCTCCCGCTGGCGTGAGGCGGTGGCGGTGGAATACCGCTTTGGCGGCAGGGAAAAGCGGATCTCTCTGGGCGTCTTCCTGGTGTATCGCTACAAGCGGCGCACAAGCGTCCCGCCGATATTGCCGGTCCCGATGATGCCGATTTCCATGCTGGATACCTCGTTCAACGATGATTCGCCGGCTCGCCGCGTCACGCGAGCCGGAATTTTTTTCGCAGGCTCGAATCGACAGGGCCGGCCGGCATGAAGCGCCTCAACTTGCGCAACAGCGACGCCTCGCCGGCCGGCGTGCGTCGCATCCGCCATGCGCCGAGCGCTGCGTCGACGATGGTGGCGGCCACGCCCTCGGGGTGCGGCGCGGTTTTCACGCTGTCGACGACGGCGCGCGACGCAAGCGTTCGTTCGCGGTCGTAATCGGCGATCGGCGCGCTTGCCTGCGGCGCATTGACGTCCAGGTTGGTCCGCGTAAACGACGGTTCGACCAGCGTCGCGCGAATGCCGAACTGGCGCAGTTCGTGATCCAGCGTTTCGGTCAAACCCTCCACCGCATGTTTGGATGCCGAATAGAGTCCAATATAGGGCGCCGGCAGGAAGCCGAGCACCGAGCTGACATTGACGATCCGGCCGCGCCGTTGTGCCCGCATGTGCGGAAGCACCGCGTGGGCCGTACGCAGGATGCTGAATACGTTGGTGTCGAACAACGCCACGGCTTCGGTCACCGAGGTTTCCTCCACCGCGCCGATCAGGCCCGTGCCCGCATTGTTCACGAGCACGTCGATACGCGCGGCGCGATCGATGATCGTTTGAATACCCGATTGAACGGACGCGTCGTCACGAACGTCCATCTCGATCAACTCGACGCCGGCGACGGGCGCCGTTCGCGCGATGCTGCGCACGGTACCGAACACGCGGCATCCGCGTTTTGCGAATTGTTCTGCGGCGACACGCCCGATGCCCGACGACACGCCGGTCACGACGACAACGGTGGAATTCGACATGGCAGTTTCCTTCGATACTGTGAATGGGGGTGTCAATCGCGCGCATCCAGCGCGGTCTGCAGCGCAGGCTCGGCAGGCGATGCCGGTTCATGCCGGTCGTGGCGGGCGCCGGCGGAATGGCCGGGCCGGATCCTGTACCAGATCGCGTACATCGCCGGCAGGAACACCAGCGTGAGGACGGTCCCGGCGAACGTCCCGCCGATCAGCGTGTACGCGAGCGTGCCCCAGAACACCGAATGCGTGAGCGGAATGAATGCGAGCACGGCCGCCATGGCGGTCAGGATCACCGGACGCGCACGCTGCACGGTCGCTTCGACGACCGCATGGAACGGACCCAGTCCCGCCTGTTCGTTTTGATGGATCTGCCCGATCAGGATCAGCGTGTTGCGCATCAGGATCCCCGATAGCGCAATGAGCCCGACCAGCGCGTTGATGCCGAACGGCTGCCGGAACAGGATCAGCGTGGGCACTACGCCGATCAGCCCGAGCGGGCTCGTCAGGAACACCATCACCATCGCGGAGATCGAGCGCACCTGGAAGATGATGATGACGAGCGTGATCGCCAGCATGATCGGGAACAGCGGCAGCATCGCCGTCGTCGCCTTGCCCGATTCCTCGATGGAGCCGGCCTGCTCGATCCGGTAGCCGCTCGGCAGCTTGTCGACGATCGGCTGAAGCTGCTTCGTGATTGCAGTCGATACGTCCGGCGGCTGCAAGCCGTCGGCGATGTCGCCGCGCACCGTGATCGTCGGCACGCGATCGCGCCAGCGCATGACCGGCTCCTCCATCCGCACGTCGACCTTGCCGACCTGCGAAAGCGGGATGCGCTGCCCGTTCGCGCCGGCGAGCGTGAAGTCGTCGAGCCGCGCCGGGTCGAGCCGAGCATCGCCGCCCGAACGCGCGATCACCTGCACGGTCCGGATATCCTCGCGCACCTCGGTGACGGGCACCCCGGTAAGCAGGAACTGCAACTGCTGCGCGACCGCGCTGGACGTCAACCCGACTGCCTGCAGGCGGTCCTGCTGCAACGTGAAGTGCAGCGTCGGCGCGCGCGTGCCCCAGTCGGCATTGACGGTGCGCATCATCGGGCTGTTCAACATCACGCGCTGGACGTCGGTGGCGATACCGCGCAGCTTGTCGGGATCGGGGCCCGTGATCCGGTAGGCCACCGGGAACGGCGAATACGGGCCGAACACGAGTTGCGTCACGCGCACGCGCGCTTCGGGCGCGAGGCCGTCTGCGACGGCTTTCCGCAGTCGCGCCTTCAATGCCTCACGTTCCTCCTGATTGTCCGTGCGGATCACGATCTTTGCGAACGACGGATCGGGCAGCTCCGGCCCCATCGCCAGGAAAAAGCGCGGCGCGCCTTGACCGACGTATGCGGTAACGATCCGGGCTTCCTTCTGTCCGGCGAGCCATGCCTCGACCTTCGACGTGGTGGCGCTGGTTTGCGAAATCGACGTGCCGTAGGGCATCTGCACTTCGACGAGGACCTCGGGGCGATCAGAGATCGGGAAAAACTGTTTCTTCACGACCGCCATGCCGAGAATGGCGAGCACGAACAGGCCGACGACTGACCCGGCGACAAGCCATTTGCGGGCGATCACGCGAGTCAGCAACTGGCGGAAGCGGTTGTAGCGGGGCGTGTCGTAGATCGCATCGTGACCGCCTTCGAACTTCTTGAAATCCGGCAGCATCTTCACGCCGAGATACGGCGTGAAGACCACCGCGACGACCCACGAAGCGATCAGCGCGATGCCGACGATCCAGAACATGTTGCTGGTGTACTCGCCGGCGGTGGAGCGCGCGAAGCCGTTCGGCATGAAGCCGACCGCGGTCACGAGCGTGCCCGCCAGCATCGGGGCCGCAGTATGGCTCCACGCGTACGCGGAGGCCGCCACGCGGCCGTAGCCTTCCTCCATCTTCACGACCATCATTTCGATCGCGATGATCGCGTCGTCGACGAGCAGGCCGAGCGCGAGGATCAGCGAGCCGAGCGTGATGCGATCGAAGTTCTTGCCGGTCGCTGCCATCACGACGAACACCACGGCCAGCGTCAGCGGCACGGCCGCGGCCACGACGAGGCCCACGCGCCAGCCCATGCTGACGAAGCTCACCAGCATGACCACGAGCAGCGCGGCGAAGAACTTGACCATGAACTCGTCGACCGCCGAACTGATGTTCACGGACTGGTCGGTGACCTTGGTCAGGCTCATGCCCAGCGGCAGCTCGCGATTGATCGCGCCGACCGTGCTGTCCAGCGCCTTGCCGAGATCGAGCCCGTTCCAGCCGTCGCGCATCACGACGCCGAGCAGCAGCGCGGGTTCGCCGTTGCTGCGGATCATGAACGTTGCCGGATCTTCATAGCCGCGCTCGACGGTGGCGACGTCCGACAGCTTCAGCGTGCGGCCCTGCGAAACGATCGGCGTGTCGCGGATCTTCCGCAGCTTGTCGAATGCGCCGTCCACGCGTATGAAGATCTCCGGCCCGCGGGTCTCGACGGAGCCGGCCGGCGTGAGCGCGTTCTGGCCGTTGAGCGCGGCGAACACGTCCTGCGGACTGACGCCGAGCGTGGCGAGCCGGTCGTGCGACAGCTGGACGTAGATGCGCTCGGCCTGCTCGCCGATGATGTTGACCTTCTTTACCCCGGGCACGTGCAGCAGCTGCTGGCGCAGCGTCTCGGCGTCGCGCACCAGCAGGCGCTGCGGTTCGCCCTTGGCCTTCAGCGCGAAGAGCGCGAACGTGACGTCGGCATATTCGTCGTTGATCATTGGCCCGATCACGCCCGACGGGAGATTGTTCGCCTCGTCGCCGATTTTTTTTCGTGCCTGATAGAACTGCTCCTGCACTTCCGACGGCGGCGTGCTGTCGAGCATGGTCAACGTCGTAAACGCAAGGCCGGGCCGCGTATAGGTTTCGGTCCGGTCGTACCAGCGCAGCTCCTGCATGCGCTTTTCGATCTTTTCGGCGACCTGGTCGTGCATTTCCTGCGCGGTGGCGCCCGGCCATGCGGTGACGATGGTCATCACCTTGATCGTGAATGCCGGGTCTTCCGCGCGGCCCAGCTTGAAGAACGATACGAGCCCCGCGAGCGAAATCAGGCAGATCAGGAACAGCGTGATCGCGCGCTCGCGCACGGCGAGTGCCGACAGGTTGAATCGGCGTTCGCTCACGGCCGTGCTCCTTCGCTCGCGACCGCGATGGCCTGCGCGGACACGCGGACCGGTTCGCCTTCGCGCAACAGCTGTGCGCCGAGCGCGACGATGCGCTCGCCTTGCTTCAGTGCGCCGTTGCCGGCCACGCGCGCGCTATCGTCGTCCAGATGCTCGACCTTGACCGGCCGCCACGCCACCTTCGCGGGATCGCCGGCAACGACCCACACGCCGGGCCCTTTGCCCGTGTCCAGCAGTGCGCCGATCGGTACCTGCAGGCCGGCTTCCTGCGCCGAGTGCGCGTCGTCCGGGATCCGGATCGTGACGGTCGCACCCAGCGGTGCGTCGGCCAGCGCACCCTGCAGCACATAGCGTGCTTCGAACGTGCGCGTTCTCGCATCCGCGGTGTCGGAAAGCTGGCGCAGCGTCGCGGGGACGCTTACGCCCTGCGTGCCGAACAGCTCGGCCTGCGCGACCGACCCGGCCGCCGGGCGCAGGGTTTCGGGCAGCTGGATCACGGCCTCGCGGCTGCCGGCGCGCGCGAGCCGCACCACCGGCTGGCCCGCGCTGACGACCTGACCGGGCTCCGCGAGCGTTTCCATGACCACGCCGTCGCTGTCCGCGACGAGTTCCGCATAGCCGGTCGCATTGCGCGCGACGCCGGCGTCGGCCTCGGCGGCGCTCAGCTGCGCTTTCGCGGCATCGGCCGCCGCCTTGATCTGGTCGTAGGCCGATGCCGATATCGCGCCGGTGCCGCGCAGGTCGCGGTAGCGGGCTTCGTCTTCGGCGGTCTGCCGCGCGCGTGCCCGCGCGGCGGCGACGGCCTCGTCGCGTGCGCGCGCCGCCAGCTTCAGGTCGACGGGGTCCAATCGCATCAGCGGCTGGCCGCGCCGGACGGCTTGTCCGGTATCGACGAGCCGCTCCAGCACCTTGCCGGACACCCGGAACCCGAGGTCGCTCTGCACGCGTGCGGCGACGGTTCCGGTAAACGAGCGGGACGCGGGAACGGCCGCCTGCACGACGGCGGTACGCACCAGCGGCGCCTCCGTGCGCGGATCGGAAGGCACTTTTCCGCTGCAGGCGGCTAGCGCGAGGGGGAGTGCGGAAGCGACTACGAGGAGAGCGAGGCGACGCCGAACCATGAAAGACCCAGTGACGAAGTAATCGGGGCTTTCATTGTGTATCTAGTGACCAATATAGTCAATAGTCACAAGCGGTGACACATCAGGGCGCGAGGCTACGGAGGACGAGGCTGGACAGTTGAGCGGGCGCGGCGTCGGTCGTGTCGAGGTTGTACTGCAGCAGCAGCGGATTCAGGTAGGGACGCATCACCAGGTAGACCGCCGTCGCGGTTTCGTCCAGCGGCGTCTTGCGTTCGAACTCGCCGTTTTGCCGGCCTTCCTGCAGCACGTCCTGCAGCAGCTTCTGCACGCGCGCTTCGTAGGCCTGCACCGACTGCCAGTTTCCGGTGGCGGCAGACGCCGCGATGTCGTACAGCTTGCGGTCGCGGAAGAACAGCCGAAGGCTCGCTTCGGTAAAGACCTTGAACATCCGTCGCAGCTTCTCGGTGGGCAGATCGGCCTCGGCGACGGCCGCGCGCACGTCCGTTTCGATCTCGTGCAGACAGTTCGCGCAGATCATTTCGCCGATCGCCTGTTTCGACTCGAAGAATTTGTAGATGTAGGCCTTCGAGAAGCCGATCGCCTTCGCGAGGTCGGACACGGTCGTCTTTTCATAGCCGTACCGGCTGAAGTGCTCGGTCGCGGCGGCCACGATCTGGTCCCGGACATCGTGGTCGGCCGGACCGCGCGCGGGGGCCAGGGAAGGGGCGGTTTTTTTCATGGGCTGCAGCTGGCGGGAATGGACAACGAGTGACTATTTGGTATTATAGTCACCAACGGATTCTTGCGAATACCCTCATGCTACCCAAACCTCTCGTTGCCGCGGTTCTTGCCGCCATTCTGTCGGCGGGGTGTGCCGTCGGTCCCGACTACGTGCGGCCGGACGTGGCGATGCCGCAGCGGTTCCAGGGCCAGAGCGCCGTGGACCAGCGCGACGCGGCTGCCGAAGCCGACCTCGCGACCTGGTGGACGGGCTTCGGCGATCCGCAACTGACGGAATACATCACGCTGGCGCTCGCGCAGAACCTCGATCTTGCGCAGGCCGCGGCGCGGGTCGCGCAAGCGCGCGCCGGGCTCGGTGCGGCGAATGCGGCGCTGCTGCCGTCGGGCAATGTGAGCGGCCAGGCTGCGCGCGTCTACCAGTCGGTCGAAACGCCGTTGGGACGCGTGTTGAATTCGACACCCGGATTCGACCGTCATGGCAACGACTATGAGGCCGATTTCAACGCGAGCTGGGAACTGGACGTATTCGGCGGATTGCGCCGCGGCCGCGAAGCGGCGCTCGCCGACTATCAGGCGTCCGAGGCGGCGGCGGTCGCGACGCGGCTCGCCGTCGCCGCGCAAACCGCGGACACCTACATCACGATTCGCGGATTGCAGGGCCGGCTCGCTGTCGCGCGGCACCAGGTGCGGACCGAGCAGGATCTGCTGTCGACCATCAATCTGCTCTATGGAAAGGGCCTCGCGGCGGAGCTTCAGGTCAGGCAGGCCGAAGGCGCGCTCGCGCAGGTTCGCGCCACGGTGCCGGTGCTCGAAGCGGCGCTGGACGCGGCGATGAATGCGCTCGACGTGATGCTCGGCTCGCAGCCCGGCACGCATCGCGCGGAACTGATCGCCGGCGGCGACGTTCCGGTTGCGCCCCGGATCGCGGCGACGGGCACGCCCGGCGAACTGCTCCGGCGCCGGCCGGACCTGATCGTCGCCGAGCGGCGCGTGGCGGCGTCGAACGCGCGCATCGGCGTGGCCATCGCCGAGTATTACCCGAAGTTCTCGCTGAGCGGACTGATCGGCAGCGCGACGACGATGGGCGCAGGGAATCTGTTTGCCGGCGGCGCGAACCAGGCTGCGGGCGTGCTCGGCCTGCGCTGGCGCCTGTTCGACTTCGGCCGGATCAATGCGCAGATCGCGCAGGCCAAAGGGCAGGATGCCGAAATGCTGGCCGCGTATCGGCTCGCGGCGCTGCACGCGACCGAGGACGTCGAGAATGCGTTTTCGGCGCTCGTCAAGCGTGACGAGCAGGCAGCTGTTCTTGCCGATGGCGTGAGTTCGCTTGGCCGCGCGCGGGCCGCTTCGTTCGCGGCGTACCAGAAGGGCGTCGTGAGCCTGATCGAAGTGTTGCAGGCCGACGAAAACCTGCTGCGCGCATCGGACGAGCGCGTGCAGGCGCAGACCGAATCCGCACGCGCGGCGGTCGCCGCGTTCAAGGCGCTCGGCGGCGGCTGGCAAGTGCCGGAATCCCAAGCGATTGTGAGTCGATAGCGTCCTGTCCCGTCGATTCGACTGCTCGGCGCGGTTTCCGTCAGGTAAGCAGATCGCACACGAAAATGCGTGCCGTGTGTAATATCGTGTTCACCTTTCACATAAGAAGCACAATTACGCCGAAGGCCGCCAATGCAAAACACCATTCGTATGCCGACTTCCATTTTGGCGCTCATGCTGGCCGTGCCGGCATTTGCGTCGACGCCGGCCGACAACATTGCATGGAGCGCCAAACCCGTGCAGACGGTTGCATCGTCGTCGCCGTCGGCGTGCTCTGCGTACTCGGGGCGGGTGATGTCGAGCGGCGAGTCGTTCTCCACGGAAAACGTGCTGAAAGCAGTCGGCACGTCGCTGGCCGCCGCCGCGCTGGGCGCCGTCACGGGCGGATATCAGGGCGCAGCCCCCAATCCGTGCCCGCACCCGGGCCTGTGACCGGCCCGCAAGCGAACCGCGGGGATCCCTGCTTCATCCGAAACAAACTCGCCACCCGGCGCCGCGCGTCTCCCGACCGCGGCGCTTCGTCATTTCAGGCAGGCTTATTCCCAGAAACTCCGGATCGCGACCGCCACGATCACCGGCACCGAGAACACCAGCGGGATCGCGAAATACTGTGCTTCGCGATCGACGACCCAGCTATAGATTACCCACGCCGCGCCGATCGCGAACGTGATGAGGCCGACCGTCACGGCGGCGATGTTCAGGGCCAGCTTCGAGGGCTGGCGGCGCGTCTTGGGATCGTCGTTGTTATCGCGCGGGGACGATTTCATCGGAAGAGTGCGGCTTCGGGCCGGAACGGGGATAAAAGCACAGGAAACCCCATCCGCGCCGATCGCGCAAGAGGGCCGGCGCAGGCCGGCCCCCGTAGCATCCGCCAGCGCGCATTACAGCCCGAATGACGCGGCCAGTTCGTCGAGCAGCTCGCGCTGGAACGCGACGAACCGCTCGCTCGGCTGCTGCGCGATCGCGAGGTCGAGCATCGGATCGGCGACGCCGGTGCGAGCACCGGCCAGTTCCTCGACGATCGCCAGCCCGCAGAACGGCACGTACGCCTCCGAATAGCCGCCTTCGTGAACGATCACGAGCCGCCCGCCGCAATGGCGCTGCGCGGCCTCCTTCACCGCACGCGTCATGAACCGGTAGCTGTCGGTATGCAGTTGCATGCGCGCGAGCGGATCGACCGCGCTTGCGTCGAGGCCGCTCGCGACGACGATCAGCTCGGGCCGGAAGCGCTCCAGCGCCGGCAGCACGATCCGCTCGAACGCATAGCGATACGCATCGTCGCCGCTGCCCGCAAGCAGCGGCACGTTCAGGTTCGCACCGACGCCCGCGCCTTCGCCGCGATCGTCCGCGCCGCTGTAGCCGGGCGGGAAGCAGCGATCCTGGTGCAGCGAGATCGTCAGCGTGTCCGGATCGTCGTAGTAGATCGACTGCGTGCCGTTGCCGTGATGCACGTCCCAGTCGATCACCGCGACGCGCTCGATGCCGTGTTTCGCACGGGCGGCCTCGATCGCAATCGGGATGTTCGCCAGCAGGCAGAAGCCCATCGGGCGGTCGCGCAGGCAGTGATGGCCGGGCGGCCGCGACAGCGAGAACGCGTTCGCCGCACGTTCGCCGAGGACCATATCGACGGCTGCGATCGCAAGGCCGGCCGACAGCGCGGCGATCTCGTAGCTGCCCGTGCCGAACGGCGCGAGATCGCCGAGGTCGCCGCCGTTCGCATCGCTGAGTGCGCGGAACGCATCGAGATAGTGCGCAGGATGAATGCGCAGCAGGTCGGCGGTCGAGGCCGGCTCGGCGCTACGCAGCTCGAGCTGCGCGGCCAGGCCCGAGGCCTGCACGAGCGACAGGAAGCGGCGCTTCGAATCGGGCGATTCCGCGTAGCCCGCGCTCGACGGCGGCTGGACCCAGCCGCCGACCGGGAAGAACAGCGCGTGCGTGCCGCCGGTATGCCAGAAGGTGCGTTCGTCGGTGAAGAAGGCAGTGCGATTCATGGATGTGCGTGACCTGTCACGGTTGGGAGGAAACGGAAGGGCGCGTGCGGCGATCGATGTGACGCAGCGCGGCGAACGACACGATCGCGACGGCGGTCGCGGCCGCGAACAGCACGCGCATCGTGCCGCCGGCGTCGAGCATCAGCCCGGCGAGCAGCGGGCCGGCCGCGAGGCCGGCGCCGATCACGAAATTGAGCGTGGCGACGAGGCGGCCCGACGTGTCGATCTGCGCGACGGTCGCGAGGATGAACGGCAGTACGAACGTCCACGCGAACTTGAACGCGAAGATTGCCGCGCTGTAGCCAATGGCGTGCCGCATCACGGCAAGCGCGACGAGCGAGGCCGCCAGCAGGGCGTAACCGGCCGCCAGCATCGCGCGCCGCGCGAGCCGGCCGCCCGCGCACGACGCGAGTGCCGCGCCGGCGATGCCCATCACGCTTGCGATCGCGAGGACGTTGCCGGTCGACTGCGGATCGAGCCCGGCTTCGGTTGCGGCACGGCTTGCGAACGTCCACACGCTGCCGATCGCGAGATAGAACGTCAGCACCGCGCCGATCGCGAGC
This sequence comes from Burkholderia puraquae, assembly GCF_002099195.1. Lineage (GTDB taxonomy): Bacteria > Pseudomonadota > Gammaproteobacteria > Burkholderiales > Burkholderiaceae > Burkholderia > Burkholderia puraquae. The sequence goes on from NZ_NBYX01000005.1 coordinate 316,033, forward strand.
ACGACGGAGCGTTGCGACGTATGCGCTGCCGCGCCGCGCGCATTTTGCGCGGGCGCGGTTCGCGCGCCCGGCGATGAAGGAAAGCCGCGCGACAGCGGCGCCGCGAGCAGCGCGAGCGCGGCGAGCGCGACATACAACGCGCGCAGCCCGAACGCCGCGAACACATGCGGCAGTACGAACAGGCCGATCGCGCCCGCGATCAACTGGCCGACAACCCACAGGCCGTACACGCGGTCGCTGTTCTCGCTCGTCGCGGCGCTCGTCATGCAGAGCACCATCAGCGAACCGCCGCCGAGCGCGGTGACGGCGCGTAGCGCGAGCAGCACCGCGAAGCCCGGCATCCACAGCGCGGTCAGCAGGTTGCCCGCGCCGAACAGCGCGATGGCGAACGCGGCGACGCGGCGCGCGTCGACCCGGCCGAGCCACAGGTACGACGGCACGGTCGCGAGGCTGAACGCGCCGAGTTCGACGAAGAAGTAGGTGCCGATCTGCGATGCGGACAGCCCGAGCTGCGTCGCGAGCTGGCCGGCGACGGCGGGTGCCACGAGCAGCAGCAGCGGCGTGATGGCCGCGAACACGACGAGCGCGACGAGCGTCGAGCGTGCGAAGGTCGATGCGCGATCGTCGGGCGGGAGTGCGGCATCCGGGGACAGGGTTTTCATGGCGGGATCTCGTGGGAGGAGTCAGAACAGGTGGTACATGCCGACCATCGCGCCGAACTGCGATGCGCCGGCGAGCGGCGTCGGGTCGTATTCGTAGACGGTCTGGGAACTCTGGCCGCTGTTGCGTGCGTAACCGAGGTTCACGTAGGCGACGGTGCGTTTCGACAGCGCATACGTGGTGCTCGCGATGAACAGCGTCGGGTGGCCGATTGCCGGCGTGCGCGAGTCGGTGTGGTAGACGCCCGCGTTCAGGCCGATCCCGTTCGATGTCAGGTAGCGCGCGCCGCCCCAGACGATCGTGCGCGCCGCGTCGAGGTCGCCGGTCAGGCGTTCGACACCCGCGTAGACGGTGAGCGGCAATGCGGCGAACGCATAGCGCGCGGCGAGCGTGCCGAGTTCGCGGCGGCGCGCCGACGTGTCGTCGGCCGCCGCAACGTCGCCGTGCGACTGATGCAGCACCGCGCCGACCGACAGGCCGTTGCTCGTGTACTGGCCGCCGAGTTCGAGCACGCGTCCGGCGCGCGTATTGCCGGCGACGCCGGACGTCGCGGCAAGCGCTTCGACATCGAAGCCGGCGAATGTCGGCGACTGGTACTTGACCGAGTGGTCGATGAAGTTCGCATTCATCGGCACGAGCACGCCCTGGCCGCTGTACGACGCATACCAGAGCGGGTCGTAGAACAGCGTCTTGTCGAACAGCACGCTGAACTGCCGGCCGAGCGTGACGGTGCCGACGGGCCCCGCGATGCCGACGTACGCGCCGCGGAAGAACGCATAGCCGGGCACGGTCGCGGTGCCGTCGTTGAGGTTGAGGCCCTGTTCGAGCTTGAACAGCGCCCGCCACCCGCCGCCGAGATCCTCGTGGCCCTTCAGCCCGATCTGCGAAGGCAGGATGCCGTAGTTCTGCAATTGCACGGCCGAGTGGCGCCCGTCGGCGTGCGTCAGGTATTGCACGCCGGCGTCGAGCGCGCCGTACAGCGTGAGGGTCGACTGCGCGTGCGCGGCGGCGCTGCATGCGGCAAGCGTCGCGACGGCCGCGGCCGTGCGGATGAAGCGGGGTTTCGTCACGTGGGGTTCTCCATGCCGTCCTGCATCGGTGTGTCGCTGGTGTTGTCGCGACGCAGTGTCCGCAGCGGGAAAACCTTCGAACAGTCGTACAGATGAACGGTGCGGAAAACCCGCGGTGCGCGGCATGCACGCGGCGCGCCGGCGTGGCGCGTCGTGCTGCGGGGCAGCAACGTGCCGCGCACCGTTCAAATGGATGGGGCTGGCGACCGTTCCGGCACCGTGGCCCGTCAAAAAAGCCGCTCGCTATAATCGGCCGGTGTCGTTGCGCACATCAGCAGCCCGATCGGGCAGGGGAGCGGAAGGTGAGGATCACGACGGATATCGGGCAGGATCTCGATGCGCTGCGCGACGTGCCGGCCGCCATCGTGCTCGACGACTTCGCCTGGCCGCCGCTGCCGTCCCGGCGCGCCGATTTCGACGGCGTCACGCGCGGCGACGCATCGCAGCGCGAACTCGGGCTGATGTTGCTCGACCTGTATGCGGTTGCTGCGCGGTCCGGCATCGGCGAATTCGAATACCGCTTCTTCTCGCTGCTGCAGGCGCTCATTCCGTTCGACGCCGCATGGACGGGTGTCGCGACCCATGTGCCGACCGGCCCGGTGATGCACAACAGCTTTCTGTACCACCTGCCGCACGCGTTCTTCAGCGACTGGAAGCGCGTGCGCGATTGCGACCCGCTCGCGCACCGCACGCTGCGCGGCGCGCACGGCCACGCGGTGCGGCTGTCGGTCGTCGAACCGGGGCTCGATGCCCGGTTTCGCGACTGGTGCGTGAAGTACGGGCTCGCGCAGCTGATGTGCGTGTGTACGCTCGATCGCCGTTTCGGTTTGACGACGTTCATGTCGATCTACCGCCAGGGCTTGAATCGCCCGTTCAGCGACGACGATGCACGCCGTTTCGAGGAAGTGATTCCGCATCTCGCGGCGGCGCTGACGATCAATCGCGCCGCGCAGCTCACGCGCGAGCGCGGCGATGCGGTTGCACCGGCGGTGCGCGCACTGTGCGACAACTTCGGCGTGCTCCATCACGCCGATCAGGGTTTCGACGACGTGCTGCGCACCGAATGGCCGGCCTGGGCCGGGGCCCGCGTGCCGGAGCCGCTCGTCGCGCACCTGCGGCGCCAGCCGGGCCAGCCGTTCGTCGGCGATGCGCTGCGGATCCAGTGCGTGCCGGTGGCGGGGCTGTTTCAGATCGAGGCGCGGCCGCGCTCGCTGCTCGACCGCCTGAGCCCGCGCGAGCTTGCGGCGATCCGCTATTACGGCGCAGGGCGCTCGCATAAGGAGGTCGCGCAACAGATGGCGATTTCGCCAACGACCGTGCGCCACTACCTGCGTTGCGCGTACCGCAAGCTCGGCATGCACGACAAGAGCCAGATCGCCGGCGTGCTCGGCGCGACAGGCGGCGCGGCCGGCGACGAGCCGGTGGAAGCCGGTGGCGAGCCGCGCTGAATCGGACGAACGCCGCGCATTGCGCGCAGTCGCGCGAATGGTTGTGCCCGCAACCATTGAGCGTTATGCTCGTCAGCTCTCAGGAGACGGAATTCCATCATGAACGACACGAATTCAGGGTCGGTGCGCGCGGCGGTGGTCGGGGTCGGCGCGATCGGCGGATTGCTCGCGGCCGCGCTGTCGCGCTCCGGCATGGCCGTGAGCGCGTATGCGCGCGGCGCGACGCTCGACGCACTGAACACGCAGGGCGTGCGCGTGATCGACGAGGCGGGCGCGACGTCGTCGGTGCCGGTGCGAGCGAGCGACGATGCGGCCGCACTCGGCGTGCAGGATTACGTGGTGATCGCGCTGAAGGCGCAGGCGCTGCCGGCGCTGGCCGCGCGCATTGCGCCGCTGGTCGGGCCGGACACCGTGATCGTCGCGGCGATGAACGGGTTGCCGTGGTGGTTCACGCACGGGCTCGAAGGGGCGCTCGACGGCGTGCCGCTCGACGCGGTCGACCCGGCCGGTGCGGTGTCGGCCGCGTTGCCGCCTGCACAGGCGATCGGCTGCGTCGTGCACTTGTCGTCAAGTACCGACGCGCCGGGCATCGTGCGCCGCGGGCGCGGCAACCGGCTGATCGTCGGTGCACCCGATGCGCGGCTCGACACGGCCACCGCCCGGTTCGCCGCGGCGCTCGCGGCGGGCGGGTTCGATGTCGAGTCGACGCCCGCGATCCGGACCGAGATATGGACGAAGCTGTGGGGCAACATGAACATGAATCCGCTGAGCGCGCTGACGGGGTCGACGGCCGAGCAACTGCTCGACGATCCGTTCACGCGGGATCTCGCGCTGCGGATGATGGAGGAGGCGGCCGCGATCGGCGCGAAGCTTGGCCTGTCGACAGGGATGAGCGGGCCCGAGCGGATCGCGGTCACGCGCAGGCTCGGTGCGTTCAAGACGTCGATGCTGCAGGATTTCGAGGCAGGGCGCGCGCTCGAGATCGGGCCGATCCTCGGCGTGTTTCCCGAACTCGGGCGCAAGCTTGGCGTGCCGACGCTGTATTGCGACGCGGTGCTCGGGCTGCTCCGGCAGCGCGCGACGAACAGCGGGCTGTAACGCGTGCCGGGCGGCTGCCATGCGCAACGCCGGTGAGGCGAGCCGCTTTCCGTGCGCAGCGCATGACGCAAAGCGGGCCGCCCGCGTCGCGGGTGAGGCGACCGGGGCGGCCCGTCGAATTCATCAGATCAATACAGGGGCGCCGTGCCCGTGTTGCCGCTCAGTCGTCCCGCTCGGTCGCGTGCGCGACGACCTTGTCGAGCAGCCGCTCGAACGTCTGGCGTTCGCTGTCGGACAGGCATGCGAGCAAGCCGTCGTTCCACTTGCGCACGATCGGCATGATCTTGCGATGCAGTGCGCGGCCGTCGGCGGTCAGCGCGATCAGCACGATCCGGCCATCTTCCTCGCTCGCACTGCGTTCGAGCAGTCCCTGGCGCAGCAGCGCTTCGGCTGCCCGGCTCGCCTGGCTCTTGTCGAGATTGGTGTGGCGCGCGAGATCCATGATCGAGAACGGGCCGAAGGCGCCGACGGCGGCGATCACGCGCGCCTCGGGCAGCGAGATGTCGAGCTTGTGCCGGTACACCTCGCCGATCCCGCGGTCGGATCGCTTCGTGAGCGCGTGGAGGCGATAGGTCAGAAACTGATCGAGCCCGGCTTGACGGCCTTTCATGTCGAATCCTGAAGAAAATGGGCGGGCCCGATTGTTCCTGTATCGCGCGCTCGGGTCAACGGTCAGTGTGCGCCGTACTTCAGGCGTGTCAATTGCTCCGCTTCGTTCGCGAGCAGATTGGCCGCGTCGCGGATCGCGACGTCGAGCGTGATCGGCCCGGGAGCCGGCGAGAAGCAGCCGGAAAAATGTTCGGACAGGCGCGGCAGCGCGGCCGGATCGACCGCGCCCGACAGCAGCGACGCGGGCACGCTCGCGGCTTGCGCGTGGCGGCACGCGATGAACGGCGCCTTGCCGTGCAGCGTCTGCACGTCGGAGCGGCCTTCGCCGGTGATCAGCCAGTCGGCGCCGGCGAGCGCTGCGTCGAGCCCGACCTGCCGCGCGACCACTTCGGCGCCCGCTTCGAACTGGGCGTCGAGCATGTGCAGCGCGAACCCGAGGCCGCCCGCGGCACCGGCGCCTGGCAGGTCGCGGCAGCGCCGGTCGAACGCGGTTTCGAGCAGGTCGGCGAAGCGGGCGAGGGCGGTGTCGAGGGCCGCAACCTGCTCGGGCGTCACACCCTTTTGCGGGCCGAACACGGCGGTCGCGCCGTGTGCGCCCGTCAGCGGGTTGTCGACGTCGGACATGCCGATGAATTCGGTTTCCTTCAGGCGCGGGTCGAGCCCCGACGCATCGACGCGCGCGATGTCGGCGAGCCGCGACGGCACCGGTTCGACCGGCTCGCCGGCCGTGTCGAAGCACTGCAGGCCGAGGCCTGCGAGCAGCCCGGCGCCTGCGTCGTTGGTGCTGCTGCCGCCGAGCGCGACGAAGAAGCGGCGCACGCCTTCGTCGAGCAGCGTGCGGATCGCCTCGCCCATCCCGCGCGTGCTGCGCGCGTCGACCGGCACGCTCATCCCGACCGGATCCGTAATGCCGACGATCTCGGCCGTCTCGACGATCGCGGTGCGCGCGTCGATCACGCCGACCGCCGCGTCGCGTGCCGCAAGCGACGCGCCGGCCACCCGCAGCGCACGCCGCGTGCCGCCGCCTGCCAGCATCGCGTCGAGCGTGCCTTCACCGCCGTCGGCCATCGGGCAGCAGCGCACGACGGCGTCGGGCCGGGCGCGGCGGATGCCGGTGGCGATCGCGTCCGCGACCTGCTCGGCGGAAAGCGAGCCTTTGAACGAATCGGGCGCGATGACGACGACAGGCGCGGACGGGTGTTGCGGCATGGTGTCTCCGGAAGGCGTAATTGGTGTGAGGAATGCCGGGGCCGCGACGGCGGCGGCCCCTCAATCGGAGCTTACAGGATGGCGGGCCCGGGGTGGATACGGTGTGCGGCATAGCGGCGATCCGCGCGCATTGCCGTGCAAAGGGCTGTCGAGGCGGCGCAGACGCATGCGCATCGCGCCGATCTGGCGGTGTGAGGAAAATTGTTTGCTAGAATAGTCGATTCTTCCGGCCAAAGCCGTGCTCCGAGCCGCTTGCGCTAGCCATCCGGCGCGTGCAGGGATGGCGTGGCGCTCCGGCGCGGCGAGTGGATGTGACGCACATCACGCCGCAGGCAGGCACGGCAAGGAAAACCCGATTCGCTCGAATAATTTTAGGACGATTGAAGCCATGGCTAACGTTGTTGAGAACCTCGGCAAGCTTGAACGCCGCGTGACGATTTCCCTGCCGAAAGACACCGTGCAGAAGGAAATCGACGCCCGTATCCAGAAACTCGCGAAGAACGTGCGCATGCCGGGTTTCCGCCCGGGCAAGGTGCCGCTGAAGATGGTCGCGCAACAGTACGCGGGTCAGGTCGAAGCGGAAGTGCTGAGCGACAAGATCGGCCAGGAATTCTTCACGATCAGCCGCGCGGAAAACCTGCGCGTCGCTGGCCAGCCGAGCTTCGAGCCGAAGCAGGAGCAGGCTGAAGATGCATACGCGTTCGACGCGACGTTCGAGGTCTACCCGGAAGTGAAGATCGGCGATCTGGCGACGGCTGAAGTCGAGCGCTCGACGACGTCGATCGGCGACGCCGAAATCGATCGCACGCTGGACATCCTGCGCAAGCAGCGCGTGCACTTCCACGCACGTGGCGAAGCCGGCGAGCACGGCGACGGCGGCGCGGACACCGCAGCGAAGAACGGCGACCGCGTGACGGTCGACTTCGTCGGCAAGATCGACGACGTCGCGTTCCAGGGCGGCACGGCCGAAGACTTCCCGTTCGTGCTCGGCGAAGGCCGCATGCTGCCGGAATTCGAAACGGCGGCGCTCGGCCTGAAGGTCGGCGAGGCACGCACGTTCGACCTGAAGTTCCCGGACGACTACCACGGCAAGGACGTGGCCGGCAAAACGGCCCAGTTCACGGTCACGATGAAGAAGATCGAGTGGCCGCACCTGCCGGAAATCGACGGCGAATTCGCGAAGTCGCTCGGCATCGAAGACGGCGATCTCACGAAGATGCGTGCCGAGATCAAGGAAAACCTCGAGCGCGAAGCGAAGCGCCGCACGCAGTCGATCGTCAAGAACCAGGTGATGGACGCGCTGCTGAAGATTTCCGAACTCGACGTGCCGAAGGCGCTGATCGAGCAGGACCAGCAACGCCTCGTCGAAATGGCTCGCCAGGATCTGGCGCAGCGCGGCGTGCCGAACGCGAAGGACGCACCGATCCCGGCCGAGATGTTCGCCGAGCAGGCAGAGCGTCGCGTGAAGCTGGGCCTCGTGCTGGCCGAGCTGGTGAAGTCGAACAGCCTGGAAGCGAAGCCGGAACAGATCCGTGCGGAAGTCGACGAATTCGCGAAGAGCTACGAAGACCCGAAGGAAGTGGTCCGCTGGTATTATTCGAACCAGCAGCGCCTCGCCGAGATGGAAGCGTTCGTCGTTGAAAGCAACGTCGTCGACTTCGTGCTGGGCAAGGCAAAGGTGACGGACAAGGAAGTGAGCTTCGAGGCACTCGCGAGCGCATCGGCGCAAGCGTAAGTGTTGCTCTAGCGGCGTGCCGGCTGTCGGAGCGACGGCCCGCACGCCGTTTTTACGTCAAGCGCACGGTTGCCATTAATATGGCGATTGAGCGGGCGGCTTCCTTCCGTTCAATTTTCCATTCGAACAAGGTTCATTGAATGATCACTCGCGCTGAATTGCTGGACATGCTTGCTTCGAACGCGCCGCAGGGTTTCGAGGCGCAAGCACTGGGGCTGGTGCCGATCGTCGTCGAAACGAGCGGCCGCGGCGAGCGTTCGTACGATATCTACTCGCGTCTCCTGAAGGAGCGCCTGGTGTTCATGGTCGGCGAAGTGAACGACCAGACCGCCAACCTCGTGGTTGCGCAATTGTTGTTCCTCGAGAGCGAGAATCCCGACAAGGACATCAGCCTGTACATCAACAGCCCGGGCGGGTCGGTGTCGGCCGGCATGGCGATCTACGACACGATGCAGTTCATCAAGCCGGACGTGTCGACCCTCTGCATGGGCCTCGCGGCCAGCATGGGCGCGTTCCTGCTCGCGTCGGGTGCGAAGGGCAAGCGTTTCGCGCTGCCGAACTCGCGCGTGATGATTCACCAGCCGCTCGGCGGCGCACGCGGCCAGGCATCCGACATCGAGATCCAGGCACGCGAAATCCTCTACCTGAAGGAACGGCTGAACAACCTGCTCGCGCAACATACGGGCCAGGACGTCGAGCGCATCGCGCGCGACACCGACCGTGATAACTTCATGTCGAGCGAGGACGCGAAGGCGTACGGGCTGATCGACCAGGTGCTGCTGAAGCGTCCCTGAATTTAAGTGGGGTGCCGCCCCGATTCGAGCGGCGCCCCCTGCAATGTCCCGAGTGCCTTGAGCATCTGCGGCAATCGCATCCAGCCGGCTCCGGTCGCGCCCTAGGCGCGGCCTTTGGAGCATTCGGCGTATCATGTCATTTACCTGTCCGGAGGCTCTACATTCATGGCGGACAAAAAAGGTTCGAACAGCGAGAAGCTGTTGTATTGCTCGTTTTGCGGGAAGAGCCAGCATGAGGTGAAAAAACTCATCGCGGGCCCGTCGGTGTTCATCTGCGATGAATGCATCGACCTCTGCAACGAAATTATTCGCGACGAGGCGGCTGCCGCCGGCGTCGAGGCCAGCCTGTCCCGGTCGGATCTGCCGAGCCCGCAGGAAATTCGCGACATCCTCGATCAGTACGTGATCGGGCAGGAGCGCGCGAAGAAGATCCTCGCGGTGGCCGTGTACAACCACTACAAGCGCCTGAAGCATCTCGACAAGAAGGACGACGTCGAGCTGTCGAAGAGCAACATCCTGCTGATCGGCCCGACGGGCTCCGGCAAGACGCTGCTCGCGCAGACGCTCGCGCGGTTGCTCAACGTGCCGTTCGTGATCGCCGATGCGACGACATTGACCGAAGCCGGCTACGTCGGCGAAGACGTCGAGAACATCATCCAGAAGCTGTTGCAGAACTGCAACTACGAGGTCGACAAGGCCCAGCGCGGGATCGTCTACATCGATGAAATCGACAAGATCAGCCGCAAGTCGGACAACCCGTCGATCACGCGCGACGTGTCGGGCGAGGGCGTCCAGCAGGCGCTGCTGAAGCTCGTCGAAGGCACGATGGCGTCGGTGCCGCCGCAGGGTGGCCGCAAGCATCCGAACCAGGATTTCATCCAGGTCGACACGACCAACATCCTGTTCATCTGCGGCGGTGCGTTCGATGGCCTCGAAAAGGTGATCACCGATCGTACCGAGAAAACCGGCATTGGCTTCGGCGCGACGGTCAAGAGCAAGCAGGAACGCGACGCGGGCGAAGTGCTGCGCGAAACGGAACCGGAAGACCTGATCAAATTCGGTCTGATCCCCGAATTGATCGGCCGCCTGCCGGTGGTCGCGACGCTCGGCAAGCTCGATGAAGCCGCGCTGATGAAGATCCTGGTCGAGCCGAAGAACGCGCTCGTCAAGCAGTATCACAAGCTGTTCGCGATGGAGCGCGTCGAGCTGGAAATCCGGCCGGGCGCACTGCAGGCAGTCGCCCGCAAGGCGATCCGCCGCAAGACCGGCGCGCGCGGTTTGCGTTCGATCATCGAACAGGCGTTGCTCGATGTGATGTACGAGCTGCCGACGATGAAAGGGGTCAGCAAAGTCATCATCGACGAGAATGTCATCGATGGCGACGGCAAGCCTTTGCTGATCTACGAGGACACGCCGAAGGTGGCGGGTTCGAACTGACCGGCTTGCCGACGATGTTCTGCGAAAAAGGCCGTTCATGAGACCGTGGGCGGCTTTTTTTCGTTTATCTTGTGGGTAACTCTGACTCGACACGCGGTGGTTACTTTCTTACCGAATATTTCCCGCACTTGAAGGCTTGCAATTCGTTGTGGCGGCCTCAATTACCGAACAATTGATTCCACTCATGGGGAAATGAAATGTCAGGCACCCAACTTCTCCCGCCGGAACGCATCACGCTCCCGCTGCTGCCGCTGCGGGATGTCGTCGTTTTCCCGCACATGGTGATTCCGCTCTTCGTGGGCCGGCCGAAATCGATCAAGGCCCTCGAAGCAGCGATGGAAGGCGGCAAGCACATCATGCTCGTCGCCCAGAAAACCGCGGCCAAGGACGAACCGACCGAAAAGGACATGTACGAGGTCGGTTGTATCGCCAACATCCTGCAGATGCTGAAGCTGCCGGACGGCACCGTGAAGGTGCTCGTCGAGGGCCTGCAGCGAGCGAAGGCGTTGTCGATCGAAGAACAGGAGACGCAGTTCTCCTGCGAAGTGATGCCGCTCGAGCCCGATCACGCCGACAGCGCGGAAACGGAAGCGCTGCGCCGCGCGATCGTGTCGCAGTTCGACCAGTACGTGAAGCTGAACAAGAAGATCCCGCCGGAGATCCTCACGTCGCTGTCGGGCATCGACGAAGCGGGCCGCCTCGCCGACATGATCGCCGAGCGCCTGCCGCTGAAGCTCGACCAGAAGCAGCACATCCTCGAGATGTTCCCGGTCATCGAGCGCCTCGAGCACCTGCTCGCGCAGCTCGAAGCCGAGATCGACATCCTGCAGGTCGAAAAGCGCATCCGCGGGCGCGTGAAGCGCCAGATGGAAAAGAGCCAGCGCGAGTACTACCTGAACGAACAGGTCAAGGCGATCCAGAAGGAACTGGGCGAAGGCGAAGAGGGTGCCGATCTCGAGGAGCTCGAGAAGCGCATCAACGCCGCGCGCATGCCGAAGGAAGCGAAGAAGAAGGCCGACGCCGAGCTGAAGAAGCTGAAGCTGATGTCGCCGATGTCGGCGGAAGCCACCGTCGTGCGCAACTACATCGACACGCTGATCGGCCTGCCGTGGCGCAAGAAGAGCAAGGTCAACAACGACCTGTCGAACGCCGAGCAGGTGCTCGACGAGGATCACTTCGGCCTCGAGAAGGTCAAGGAACGGATCCTCGAGTATCTCGCGGTGCAACAGCGCGTGGACAAGGTCAAGGCGCCGATCCTGTGCCTCGTCGGGCCTCCGGGCGTCGGCAAGACCTCGCTCGGCCAGTCGATCGCCCGTGCGACGAACCGCAAGTTCGTCCGCATGGCGCTCGGCGGCGTGCGTGACGAAGCCGAGATCCGCGGCCACCGCCGTACGTACATCGGTTCGATGCCGGGCAAGATCCTGCAGAGCCTGACGAAGGTCGGCGTGCGCAATCCGCTCTTCCTGCTCGACGAAGTCGACAAGATGGGCATGGATTTCCGCGGCGATCCGTCGTCGGCGCTGCTCGAAGTGCTCGATCCGGAACAGAACCACACGTTCGCCGACCACTACATCGAAGTCGACTTCGACCTGTCGGACGTGATGTTCGTCGCGACGTCGAACTCGCTGAACATCCCGCCGCCGCTGCTCGACCGGATGGAAGTGATCCGTCTGTCGGGCTACACGGAAGACGAGAAGGTCAGCATTGCCCAGCGTTACCTGCTGCCGAAGCAGAAGAAGAACAACGGGCTGAAGGAAGGCGAGATCGAGGTCACCGAGCAGGCGATCCGCGACATCATCCGCTACTACACGCGCGAAGCCGGTGTGCGTTCGCTCGAGCGGGAAGTGTCGAAGATCTGCCGCAAGGTCGTGAAGATGCTGCTGCTGAAGAAGGCATCGGGCGCGATCAAGGTCGATGGCGAAAACCTCGACACGTTCCTCGGCGTGCGCAAGTACGACTTCGGCCTCGCAGCGAAGGAAAACCAGGTCGGTCAGGTGACGGGCCTCGCGTGGACGGAAGTCGGCGGCGATTTGCTGACGATCGAAGCCGCGGTGATGCCGGGCAAGGGCAACGTGATCCGCACCGGTTCGCTGGGCGACGTGATGAAGGAGTCGGTCGAGGCGGCACGTTCGGTCGTGCGCTCGCGTTCGCGTCGTCTCGGCATCAAGGACGAAGCGTTCGAGAAGCAGGACATCCACATCCACGTGCCGGAAGGCGCGACGCCGAAGGACGGTCCGTCCGCCGGCGGTGCGATGACGACCGCGCTGGTATCGGTGCTGACGGGTATCCCGGTGCGTGCCGATGTTGCGATGACGGGCGAAATCACGCTGCGTGGTGAAGTTTTGCCGATCGGCGGCCTGAAGGAGAAGCTGCTCGCAGCGCATCGCGGCGGCATCAAGCTCGTGCTGATCCCGGAAGAGAACGTGAAGGATCTCGCCGAGATTCCGGACAACGTGAAGAACGCGATCGAGATCGTGCCGGTCCGCTGGATCGACAAGGTGCTGGAACTCGCGCTCGAGCGTTCGCCGACCCCGCTGCCGCCGGAAGAAGAGGCGAAGGCGGCAGCACCGGTCGCTGATGCAGCAAAGGATGCCGGCTCGACGGAGTTCGTCAAGCACTAAGCATCGCGACGCCGTCCTTCCTGGCGGTTGTTCACGAAACCCGCGGCGTGGCCGCGGGTTTTTTTATGCGCATTGAAATCGTGAGCGCGAGCGTTAAAAAAATTCACATCCGGGCTTTGCAAAATGATCGGGGATGAATTAAACTTGCGGGCTCGCTGGTTGTTGATGCCGAAACGCAGATCGCAGCCAGAACGAATCGGAAACGGGTGCTTAGCTCAGCTGGTAGAGCGGCGCCCTTACAAGGCGTAGGTCGGGGGTTCGAACCCCTCAGCACCCACCAGTTTCACGATTCAGCCAGACCAAGGAGCGGTAGTTCAGTCGGTTAGAATACCGGCCTGTCACGCCGGGGGTCGCGGGTTCGAGTCCCGTCCGCTCCGCCAGAAAATGAAGAAGCCCGCCTTGTGCGGGCTTTTTTATTTTGCACGGCCGGTTGTCGCATTGCACTGGCCTGCAGCACGTCTGCTTTTCTCCCGTCCCACCCCGTATGTTGTAATATCGGTCGTTTTGTCCAATTTTCCCGTCACGCATGCTCGATTTCTTCCGTAATCACCAGCGCCTGATGATGGCGCTCCTGCTCCTGATCGTGTTGCCGGGGCTGGGTTTCGTCGGGATCCAAGGCTTCCGCGGCTTCTTCGACGATAGCGCGAACGTCGCGGCAGTCAACGGGCACAAGATCACGCGGGTCGAATTCGACGGCGCGTTCCGCCAGCAGATCGACCAGGCGCGCCAGGCGCTCGGCGGGCAGTTCGACATCAAGATGTTCGATACGCCCGAGCACCGCAAGCAGGTGCTCGACGGCCTGGTCCAGCAACGCGTGCTGGCAGACGAAACCCAACGTCTGCACCTGACCGCATCCGACAACGCCGTGCGCGACGCGCTGATGAGCGACCCGATGATCGCGTCGCTGAAGAAGCCCGACGGCACGATCGACGTCGAGCGCTATGCGCAACTGCTGTCGTTCCAGGGGATGACGCCCGAGCAGTATCAGGAGCGCGTGCGTTACAGCCTCTCGCTGCAGCAGATTCCGGCCAGCATCGTGTCGAGCGCGTTCACGCCGAAGAGCCTCGCGCAACGCCTGTCCGAACTCGCCGCGCAGCAGCGCGAAGTGCAGGCGCTTGTGCTGAAGACGAGCGATTTCGCAGCGAAGGTCCAGCCGACCGACGCGCAGCTTGCCGCGTACTATGACGCGCACAAGCAGAGTTTCGCGACGCCGGAGACCGCGACGATCCAGTATCTCGTCTATTCGCCGGCCGCAGCGGCCGCGAGCGCGCAGCCGACCGATGCGGACATCAAGAAGTTCTACGACGACAACCCGACGCACTTCCGCACCGAAGCGCAGGTTCGCGTGAGCCACATCTTCATCGCCGCGGCGGGCAGCGCAAGCGCGGCCGACAAGGCTGCTGCGAAGACGAAGGCCGAGCAACTGCTGGCCGACGTGAAGGCGCATCCGGATCAGTTCGCGCAGATCGCGCAGAAGAGCTCGCAGGACGCACCGTCGGCCGCGAAGGGCGGCGACCTCGGCTTCATCACGCGCGGCTCGACGGCGGGCGGCAAGGCGTTCGACGATGCCGCGTTCGCGCTCAAGCAGGGCGACGTGAGCGGTGTCGTGCAGTCGGATCTGGGCTTCCACATCCTGAAGGCAACGGAAGTGAAGCCGGCGGTCGTCAAGCCGTTCGCCGACGTGAAGGACCAGATCGCAGTCGACCTGAAGCAGCAGTACGCATCGAAGGCGTTCACGGACAACGCGGAAGGCTTCACGTCCACCGTCTACGAAAAGGCGAAGACGCTGCAGCCGGCTGCGGACAAGTACAAGCTGACGATCCAGACGGCTACCGTCACGCCGACGCCGAATCCGCAACTGCCGCCGACGAGCCCGCTGAACAATCCGAAGTTCCTGGCCGCCGTGTTCGCCAGCGACTCGGTGAAGAGCCACAACAACACGCAGGCGATCGACGTCGGCAACAACACGCTGATCTCGGCGCGCGTGACCGACTACAAGCCGGCTGCCGTGCCCGCACTCGACGCGATCAAGGACGTCGTGCGTCAGAAGGTCGTCGCCGAGCAGGCCGCGGAACTCGCGAAGAAGGACGGTGTGGCGAAGCTCGCCGAACTGCAGAAGTCGAAGTCGACCGACGGGTTCGCGGTTGCACAGAAGGTATCGCGCACGCAGTCGCAGGGCCTGACGCCGGCTGCGCTGAGCGCCGTCTACAAGGTCGACGCGAAGACGCTGCCGGCCTACGTCGGGGTCGATCTCGGCGCGGACGGCTATGCGATCTACCGCGTGAATGCGGTGATCCCGGGTTCGGCGGTCGATCCGCAGCAACTGGCGGCCGCGCAGCAGCAGATGGCGCAGGTCGACGCGCAGAGCGAAGGCGAAGCGTATCTCGCCGCGCTGCGCGATCGTTCGAAGGTGAAGCTGTACGGCACGACGGCCAGCCAGCCGCAGGACGGCGGCAACTGAGCGTCGTTTCGCACGCAACAAAAAGCCCCGCTTCGTGCGGGGCTTTTTGTTTTCCGGTGAGACCGCGTCGTCAGCCGCGCGGCTTGCCGAGCAGCGGTTTCAGCGCCGGCCAGACGTTGTCGAGCAGAATGCCCTGCGCCTGCTGCGCAGGATGCATCTGGTCGGCCTGGAACATCTCGGGCTTGTTCTCGATGCCGGCCAGCAGGAACGGCACGAGCGGCACGCCGAGATCCTTCGACAGCCGCGTATAGACGGCGTGGAACTTCTGCGTGTAATCGGGGCCGTAATTGGGCGGCACATACATGCCGACCAGCACGACCTTCGCCCGTGCCTGCCGCGCGCCGGCGATGATGTCGCGCAGGTTCTGCTCGGTCGTTGCGAGCGGCACGCCGCGCAGCGCATCGTTTGAACCGAGCTCGACGACGACGATCGACGGCTTGAGCCGCTGCAGCACTGCGGGCAGCCGCGCGCGGCCGCCGCTCGTGGTGTCGCCGCTGACGCTGGCGTTCGCGACGCTATAATCGATTCGCTCGGCCGTGAGCCGTTGCCGCAGCAACGCCACCCAGCCGGTGTCGCGCGGCAGCCCGTATTCGGCCGACAGGCTGTCGCCGAGCACGGCGATCACGGGCTGGCCCGATGTCGCGGCCGGCGTCGTGGCAGCGTGCGCCGGCACGGTGGCGGCCAGCAGGGTGCCCAGCAGCGCGGCGACCGCCGCGCGTCTTTTCCAGCGAATTGTCGTGTCCATGTTCAAGATTACCGATCCGATCATCGAAGTCCATGACGTGTGCAAGCGGGTCGCCGATGCAACGGGCGAGCTGACGATCCTCGACGGCATCACGCTCGCCGTGCGGCCGGGCAGCAGCCTCGCGATCGTCGGCGCGTCGGGGTCGGGTAAGTCGACGCTGCTCGGCCTGCTTGCGGGGTTGGACAGCGCGACGAGCGGCACGGTTCGCCTGCTCGGTCGCGCGCTCGACCAGCTCGACGAGGATGCGCGCGCGGCGCTGCGCAACGGCGCAGTCGGGTTCGTGTTCCAGTCGTTCCAGTTGATGCCGCACCTGACGGCGCTCGAGAACGTGATGCTGCCGCTCGAGCTGCAGGGCGGCATCAGCGCGCGCGAAGCAGCCGATCGTGCCCGGGCGCTGCTCGTGCAGGTCGGTCTCGGCGAACGCACCGCGCATTATCCGAAGCTGTTGTCCGGGGGCGAGCAGCAGCGCGTCGCACTTGCGCGCGCATTCGTTACGCGCCCGGCGATCCTGTTTGCCGATGAGCCGACCGGCAGCCTCGATGCGGCCACGGGCCATGCGGTCATCGACCTGATGTTCGAACTGAACCGCACGCACGGTGCCACGCTCGTGCTCGTCACGCACGATACCGAACTCGCACGCCGCTGCGCGACGACGGTGACGCTCGACGCCGGGCGCATCGTCGAGCCGCACGCAGCACAGCGCAAAGTCTGAATTATCTTGCCGGCCGCGCAGCGTGCGCCGAGCGGCCGGTATCGGCATGACGCCGTCGCGTCAGCGCTTCAACGCTTCAGCGCCGTGCGGGCGCGCTCGATCAGCGCGGTGGTCGACGAGTCGTGCTTCGCCGGATCGACCGACTCGGCCGACAGGTCGGCTTCCACCACCTTGCCGAGAATCTTGCCGAGCTCGACGCCCCACTGGTCGAACGGATTGATGTCCCACACCGTTGCCTGCACGAGCACCTTGTGTTCGTACAGCGCGATCAGCGCGCCGAGCGTGCGGGGCGTCAGTGCATCGACGAGCAGCGTCGTCGTCGGGCGGTTGCCCGGGAACGTCAGGTGGGGCGCGAGCGCTTCCTCGCCCGGCCCGGCGACCCTGCGCGCTTCGTCGAGCGTGCGGCCGAGCATCAAGGCCTCGCTCTGCGCGAAGCAGTTCGCAAGCAGCTTCGGATGATGGCTCGCGAGCGGATGCTCGGGCGTCAGCACCGCGATGAAGTCGATCGGCACGATCGTCGGCCCCTGGTGCAGCATCTGGAAGAACGCATGCTGGCCGTTGGTGCCCGGCTCGCCCCACGTGACGGCCGACGTCGGGTAGTCGACGAAGGTGCCGTCCAGACGCGCGGATTTGCCGTTGCTCTCCATTTCGAGCTGCTGCAGGTACGACGGCAGGTAATGCAGCGCTTCGGAATACGGTGCGACGAGATAGCTTTGCGAACCGAAGAAATTCCGGTACCAGATGCCGATCAGGCCGAGCAGCACGGGCAGGTTGCGCTCGAGCGGCGCTTCGCGGAAATGGCGGTCCATGTCGTTCGCGCCGGCCAGCAGCTCATCGAACTGCTCGGGGCCGATCGCGATCATGATCGACAGGCCGACCGCCGACCACAGCGAATAGCGGCCGCCGACCCAGTCCCACATTTCGAACACGTTCTCCGCGGCGATGCCGAACTTCACGACTTCTGCCGGGTTCGCCGACACGCCGACGAAGTGCTTCGCGAGCGCGTCCTCGGGGCAGCCGCGCGCGACGAACCAGTCGCGCAGCGAGCGTGCGTTCGTCATCGTCTCGAGCGTCGTGAAGGTCTTCGACACGATGATCGCGAGCGTTTCCTCGGGATCGACCTGTTCGAGCACGCGCGCGAGATCGGCGCCGTCGACGTTCGACACGAAGTGCGTGGAGATCTCAGGCATGGCGATGTGGTGCAGCGCATGCACGACCATCTTCGGCCCGAGATCGGAACCGCCGATGCCGATGTTGATCACGTGGCGGATGCGCTTGCCGGTGTAGCCCGTCCACGTGCCGCTGCGCACGGCGCGCGCGAACGTCGCCATCTTCGCGCGCTCGGCGCTGACCTGTGCATGGAACGGCGCTTGCGGATCGGTCGCGCGCAGTGCGGTGTGCAGCGCGGCACGGCCTTCGGTCGGATTGACGATCTCGCCCGCGAACATCGCATCGCGGCGGGCTTCGACGCCCGCGTCGCGCGCGAGCTGCGCGAGCAGGCGCAGCGTGTCGTCGTTGATGCGGTTCTTCGAGAAATCGGCCGCGAGGCCGCCGCCCGCGAACGTGAAGCGCTCGGCGCGGGTCGGTGCGTGGTCGTTTTCCGGCGCGAACCAGTCGCGCAGCCGGGCGTGGCGAATCTGCTCGAAATGGGATTGAAGGGCAGTCCAGGCGGGGAGCGATTTCAGCGTCATGGCGGTTCGAGTGAAGCGTGAATCGGGAGGAATGCCGCGCCGGCTCATCGTGATCGGAAGGCCGGCGGACGAGAGGGTCCGCCGTGCGGCGGGGCAGTCAGTATAGCGGCGTTACGTGTCGGCGCGCGGCGACGGATAAAAAAGGCGATTGATCAGCGTGCGCACCATCGGCGCGAGTTCGCCGGCCGTGAGTCCGGCCGGGCCCGTGCCGTGCGCCGTCAGCGTGTCGGCCGCGAGACCGTGCAGGTAGACGCCCGCGAGCGCCGC
This sequence comes from Burkholderia puraquae, assembly GCF_002099195.1. Lineage (GTDB taxonomy): Bacteria > Pseudomonadota > Gammaproteobacteria > Burkholderiales > Burkholderiaceae > Burkholderia > Burkholderia puraquae. The sequence goes on from NZ_NBYX01000005.1 coordinate 334,590, forward strand.
TTCGTACGGTGCGACGCGCTGCGCGAGCAACGCGCCGATCAGGCCGCCGAGCACGTCGCCGGTGCCGCCCGTGGCGAGCGCCGCATTGCCGGTCGGATTGATCGTCACGCGGCCGTCGGGCGCCGCAATCACCGTGCCCGAGCCTTTCAGCACGACGATGGCCGCATGGCGCGCGGCGAGCGCCAGCGCGGCCGCGACGCGGTCGCGCTGGACCGACGACGTATCGCTGCCGAGCAGCCGCGCGGCTTCGAGCGGATGCGGTGTCAGCACGCACGGATTGCCGCGCGCACCGCGCGTGGCGACGGCGGCTGCGAGATCCGCATGTGTCGCGACGAGATTCAGCGCGTCGGCATCGAGCAGCGTCGCGGCGTCGTGCTCGAGCACGTCGCGCACGAGCGTCGCCGCGGCCTCGCGCGTGCCGAGCCCGCAGCCGGCCGCGATCGCGGTCATCGCGTCGAGATCGAGGCTGTCGGCCGGATGCAGCATCAGTTCGGGGAACGGCGGGTCGTAAGGCGGCGCGCCGGCGCCGAGGAAGCCGACGTGCACCTTGCCGGCACCCGCGAACAGCGCGGCGCGGGCGGCGAGGATCGGTGCGCCGCACATGCCCGTGTCGCCGCCGAGCACCGCGAGGCTGCCGAACGTGCCCTTGTGGGACGCGAATGCGCGCGCGGGCAGGGCGGCGGCGAACCGCGCGGGCGAATTCAGCACGATGGCCGGTGCGGCGGGCGGCGCGATGTCGAGCGAGGCGACGTCGATCTCGCCGGCGAGATCCCGGCCTTCGCCGGTGTAGAGGCCCGGCTTCGCACCGATGAAGGTGAGCGTATGGGTGGCGGCGACGGCGACGCCCGCGCCGACGATCTGGCCCGTATCGCTGTCGAGCCCGCTTGGCACATCGAGCGCGAGCACGTGGCCGCCGCTGCGCGCATGCGCGGCGATGCGCGCCGCCTGCTCGGCGAATGCGCCGTCGAGCGCGCGGCCGAGACCGATGCCGAACAGCCCGTCGACGACCCACGCGTAGCTGTCCAGCGAAGCGGGCGGCGTGGCCGACAGCGGCACGCCGGCTGCGCGCGCAAGGGCGAGCGCCCATTGCGCGTCGTCCGGCTTCACCGGCACCGGCATCCATGCCTGGGTCGCGACGCCAAGCTGCTGAAGGTGCGCGGCGGCAACCAGCGCGTCGCCGCCGTTGTTGCCGGGGCCGACCGCGAACCAGACGGGGCGGTCGTCGCCGGCGGCGCGCTCGGACAGCCAGCGCGCGGCGGCGGCGCCGGCGCGGCCCATCAGCGTGTGTGGCGGCAGCGCGGCGGCAGCGTCGGCTTCGGCCGCGCGCAGGTCGGCGACGCGCAGCAGCGCGATCGGATCGGAATCGGTGAGCGGGCGGGGAATGGTCATCGCGGGGTCGTGGCGGCTGGCAAGGAGGCCGCCGGGGACGAGCCCGCGGCGGTCAGGTCGTGAAGCGCCCGGCGCGCAGCGCGGCGAGCGTGTCGGCGGGCCAGTGCTGCACGTCGCCGCCCAGGTAATCGGTCACCACTTTAGCAGACCCGCACGCGAGCCCCCAGCCGGCCGGGCCGTGGCCGAAATTGACGAACACGCGCGGATGCGGGGTCGGACCGACGACCGGCAGGCCGTCCGGCGACAGCAGCTGCGTGCCTTGCCAGGACAACGCGGCCGAGATCCTCGCGGCACCGGGCACCCAGTCGTGGACCGCCTGGCCGAGCAGGGCGAGCGCCGCCTCGGACAGCGGTTCGGCGAGCGGTTTCGCGGTGTCGGGCAGGCTCTGCAGCACGGCGCCGCCGCCGATGCGCAGCCGCTGGTGGGTACGCGTGATCGAGATCCGCTTGATCGAATCGACGACGTTCAGGTGCGGCGCGTGTTCTTCGTAGGCGACCGGCGCGGTGAGCGTATGGACGCGCACCGGGTGCAGCGGCAGGCGCCAGCCGAGCCGGTCGAGCAGCGGCAGGCTGCCGGCGCCGGCGGCGACCACGATCGCATCGGCGGAAATCACGTCGACCTCGCGTGCGTTCGATGCGCGCCGGCCGCCGGGCGGGACGAGCTCGACCGCGGTGCGGCCGGTGTCGACGCGGATCGCCGCGACTTCGGCGCCGAAGCGGAACTGCACGCCATGCTCGTCGAGCGTCTGCTTGACCAGCTTCGCGAACAGCGGGCAATTCCCGGTGCGTTCGGTCTCGAGCAGCACGCCGCCGGCGAAGCCGGGCTCGGCCGGCACCGAAGGCTCGAGCGCCGCGCATTCGTCGGCGGAGAGCAGGCGGTACGGCTGGTCGAGCGTGCGCAGCAGGTCGAGCGCGGGCTGCATCGCGTCCCAGTCGCGCGGATCGCGTACGACGTGCAGGATGCCGGGCTTTTGCTCGAATTCGAGTTCGAGGCGCGTCTCGATGTCGGCGAGCGTGTCGCGCGACGCATCGATCAGCGGGCGCAGCCGCGCGTACTGGGCGGCGAACGCGTCGGGCTCGCGCAGCGTGCCGAGCTGCTTGACGAAGCGGCGCACGCCGCCGTTGAAGCCAGGCTTGTAGACGATGCCGCTGTCGCGCGGCTGGCGCTGGCGCATGAAGGTCGGGCCGAACCAGACGTCGAGCGGGCTCGGCAGCAGCGCGCCGCCGTCGCCGTAGGTCGCACCCTGCGCGACGGTCGCGTGGCGTTCGACCACGCACACGCGATGGCCGGCCGCGCGCAGCTGGTAGGCGGTGGCGACGCCGCTGATTCCGCCGCCGATGACGATGACATCCATTGGATTGCTTCGATGACGGGCGGCGCGCAGGCGCCGCCCGGTGAGAATTCGCTGAGGGCCCCGGCCCGGTGAACCCGGAATGATAGCGCCAAAATCGCGGGAACCGGCGCCAGGCGAGCACCGACCGTGCGGCCACGCCACGGCCGCCGGCTGCCGCGCCCGTGCGGGGCGCCCGGCGGGCGGGCCGTGTGCGGCGCGCACTGCGGCACCGTTGCGGTGCATGCAGGCTACCGATCGGCCGGTCTTGGGCGTCCGACTTCCGGGTATAATTACGGCCTTCCTTTCGCCCCACGTCGCCACCTCGCGCGACTCATCGACGTCAGTCCAGCCCATGGCTCACTTCTCGTGTTTTCCCGGCGCTTCGGCCCTCTCCGATTTCCGTCAAACCCGTCTGCTCGATACGCTCAGGCAAATCGACGCCAACATCGTCGCAGTGCGCGGGCAGTTCCTGCACTTCGTCAATGCGGCCGAGCCGCTGTCGGCCGACGACAGTACGCGCATCGACGCGCTGATGCACTACGGCGCGCCGTTCGAGCCGGCCGCCGAGAAGGGCACGGCGGAGACCTTCGTCGTGCTGCCGCGTTTCGGCACCGTCTCGCCGTGGGCGAGCAAGGCGACCGACATCGCGCAACACTGCGGCCTCACGCACGTGCGCCGCATCGAACGCGGCGTCGAATTCACGGTCACGCTGAAGTCGGGCCTGCTCGGCGGCAAGAAGGCGCTGTCGGACGATGCGCGCGCAGCGGTCGCGGCCGCGCTGCATGACCGGATGACCGAAAGCGTGGTCGCAGCGCGCGACGACGCGAAGCACCTGTTCGACGAACTGCCGGCCAAGCCGCTCGCGAGCGTCGATGTGCTGGGTGTCGGCCGCGGCGCGCTCGAACGCGCGAACGTCGAGCTGGGCCTCGCGCTCGCCGACGACGAGATCGATTACCTGGTCGACGCGTTCCGCAAGCTCGAGCGCAACCCGACCGACGTGGAACTGATGATGTTCGCGCAGGCGAACAGCGAACACTGCCGCCACAAGATCTTCAACGCGCAGTGGACGATCGACGGCGAAGCGCAGGACATGTCGTTGTTCGCGATGATCCGCAACACCGAGAAGCTGAGCCCGCAGGGCACGATCGTCGCGTATTCGGACAACTCGTCGATCATGGTCGGCGCCGAAGCCGAGCGCTGGTTCCCGCGCAATGCGGGCGCGGCCGGCGAGCCGGGCGAGCGCTACGGCCGCCACACCGAGCTCACGCACACGTTGATGAAGGTCGAGACGCACAACCACCCGACGGCGATCTCGCCGTTCCCGGGTGCGGCGACCGGCGCGGGCGGCGAGATCCGCGACGAAGGCGCGACGGGCCGCGGCGCGCGTCCGAAGGCCGGCCTGACGGGTTTCACCGTGTCGAACCTCGACCTGCCGGACGCCCGCCAGTCGTGGGAAAACGCGCGTGACGCGGCGCAGCCGGTCGGCGAGCGCAACCCGAACGACGCACACGGCCCGTACGGCCGTCCGGACCGCATCGCATCGCCGCTGCAAATCATGATCGACGGCCCGCTCGGCGGCGCCGCGTTCAACAACGAATTCGGCCGACCGAACCTCGGCGGCTACTTCCGCGTGTACGAGCAGAACGTCGGCGGGAAGGTGCACGGCTATCACAAGCCGATCATGATCGCGGGCGGCCTCGGCAACATCGCGGATCAGCATACGCACAAGCACGACGTGCCGGCCGGCTCGCTGCTGATCCAGATCGGCGGCCCCGGCATGCGGATCGGGATGGGCGGCGGCGCCGCGAGCTCGATGGCGACCGGCGCGAACACGGCCGAGCTCGACTTCGACTCGGTGCAGCGCGGCAACCCGGAAATCGAGCGTCGCGCGCAGGAAGTGATCAACGGCTGCTGGCAGCTCGGCGCGGAAAACCCGATCCTGAGCATCCACGACGTCGGCGCGGGCGGCCTGTCGAACGCGTTCCCTGAAATCGTCGACGGCGCGGGCAAGGGCGCGCGCTTCGAACTGCGCAAGGTCGCGCTCGAGGAATCGGGCCTGTCGCCGCGCGAAATCTGGTCGAACGAAGCGCAGGAGCGCTACGTGCTGGCGATCGCGCCGGCCGATCTGCCGCGCTTCGAGGCGATCTGCGCGCGTGAGCGCTGCCCGTTCGCGGTGGTCGGTGTTGCAACCGACGAGCGCCAGCTGAAGCTCGTCGACGACGAAGCGACGGGCGCCGACGAATACCCGGTCGACATGCCGATGGAAGTGCTGCTCGGCAAGCCGCCGCGCATGCATCGCGACGTCACGCGCGTGACGACGGAGCGTGCGCCGGTCGACGTGACGGGCATCGCACTGTCGGAAGTCGCGGTCGACGTGCTGAAGCATCCGACGGTCGGCAGCAAGTCGTTCCTGATCACGATCGGCGACCGCTCGGTCGGCGGCACGTCGGTGCGTGACCAGATGGTCGGCCCGTGGCAGGTGCCGGTGGCCGACTGCGCGATCACGGCGCTCGACTACGCGGGCTTCAAGGGCGAGGCGATGACGATGGCCGAGCGCACGCCGCTCGCGGTGATCGACGCGCCGGCATCGGGCCGCATGGCCGTTGGCGAGGCGATCACGAACATCGCGAGCGCGCCGATCGCGTCGCTCGACAAGCTGAAGCTGTCGGCGAACTGGATGGCTGCATGCGGCACGGCCGGCGAGGACGCCGCGCTGTTCGACACGGTCAAGGCGATCGGCATGGAGCTGTGCCCGGCGCTCGGGATCGGCATCCCGGTCGGCAAGGATTCGCTGTCGATGAAGACGAAGTGGGACGAGCAGGGCGTCGCGAAGGAAGTGGTGTCGCCGGTGTCGCTGATCATCTCCGCGTTCGCACCGGTCGAGGACGTGCGCCGTCACCTGACGCCGCAACTGCGCCGCATCGCCGACGCAGGCGACAGCGTGCTGATCGCGATCGATCTCGGCCGCGGCAAGAACCGGATGGGCGGCAGCATCTTCGCGCAGGTCACGCAGCAGGTCGGCGACACGACGCCGGACGTCGACGATGCGGAAGACCTGAAGCGCTTCTTCAACGCGATCCAGTCGCTCAACGCGCAAGACAAGCTGCTGGCATACCACGATCGCTCGGACGGCGGCCTGTGGGCGACGGTGTGCGAAATGGCATTCGCGGGCCACGCGGGCGTGTCGCTGAATGTCGACATGCTGACGCTCGACCCGAATCACGAGTCCGACTACGGCGACGCGAAGGACTGGGCGAAGCAGACGAGCGGCCGTCGCGAAGATCGCACGCTGCGCGCGCTGTTCTCCGAGGAACTCGGCGCCGTCGTGCAGGTGCGTGCGACCGACCGTGACGCGGTGCTCGGCGCGCTGCGCGAGTTCGGCCTGTCGGCGTGCTCGCACGTGATCGGCTCGGTCAACGATCGCGACGTGATCGAGGTGTATCGCGACGCGAAGAAGATCTTCGGCGCACCGCGCACCGAACTCCATCGCGCATGGGGCGAAGTGAGCTGGCGCATCGCACGCCTGCGCGACAACCCCGCGTGCGCGGATGCCGAATACGACACACTGCTCGACGCGGCCGATCCGGGCATCTCGCCGGTGCTGAGCTTCGATCCGGCCGACGACATCGCCGCGCCGTTCATCGCGACGGGCGCACGGCCGCGCGTCGCGATCCTGCGCGAGCAGGGCGTGAACTCGCATCTGGAAACGGCCTACGCGTTCGACCGCGCGGGCTTCGATGCACACGACGTGCACATGAGCGACCTGCTCGCCGGCCGTGCAACGCTCGCCGATTTCGCGGGTGCGGTCGCATGCGGCGGCTTCTCGTACGGCGACGTGCTCGGCGCCGGCGAAGGCTGGGCGAAGACGGTCCGTTTCAACGCGAACCTCGCCGACATGTTCTCGGCGTTCTTCGCGCGCCCCGACACGTTTGCGCTCGGCATCTGCAACGGCTGCCAGATGCTGTCGAGCCTCGCGTCGATGATCCCGGGCGCGGAAGCGTGGCCGAAGTTCACGCGCAACAAGTCCGAGCAGTTCGAGGCGCGCTTCTCGTTCGTCGAAGTGGAGAAGTCGCCGTCGATCTTCTTCGCGGGGATGGAAGGTTCGCGGATTCCGGTTGCGGTCGCGCACGGCGAAGGCTACGCGGACTTCTCGCAGCAGGGCGACATCGATCGCGTCGCGGTCGCGATGCGTTTCGTCGACCATCGCGGCGAAGCGACCGAGCGCTATCCGTTCAACCCGAACGGCTCGCCGGCCGGCATCACGTCGGTCACGACGGCCGACGGCCGCTTCTCGGTGCTGATGCCGCACATGGAGCGCGTGCACCGTACGGTCGCGATGAGCTGGCACCCGGAAAGCTGGGGTGAAGCAAGCCCGTGGATGCGCGTGTTCCGCAACGCGCGCCGCTGGATCGGCTGAGCGGGATGATGTTCGACCCGAACGCGCCGGTCGAAGTCGTCACGCTGCGCGATGAACGTGCAAGCGAGGCCGACGCGATCGGCCGCGTGATCGTCGCCGCGTTCGCGGGCGAGCCGGAAGGCGGGCAGTTCGAACGGCGGATCGTCGGCACGTTGCGTGCGGACGGTGCGTTGAGCGTCTCGCTCGTCGCGGAGCGCGATGGCCGCGTCATCGGGCACGTTGCGTTCTCGCCGGTGTCGATCGGCGGCGAGCCGTCCGGCAGCCAGCGCTGGTACGGGCTGGCGCCGCTCGCGGTGCTGCCCGACTGCCAGCGGCAGAGCATCGGCGCAGGGCTGGTGTGCACGGGGCTCGACGCGTTGCGCCGGCTGGGCGCGCGCGGGTGCGTCCTGCTCGGGGAGGCCGCGTACTACACGCGGTTCGGCTTTGCGCCATCCGGCGACATCGTGTTCCCGGGCGTGCCGCCCGAATATTTCCTCGCGCTGTCGCTCGACGATTCGGCGCCGCTGCCGTCGGGTGACGTTCGCTATCACGACGCGTTCTATCCCGCGTAGCGCGAGTTTGCAGCGCGAGTCGACCTCGCACACGGGAATGGCCGCTCTTCGGAGCGGCCTTTTCTTTTGGTGGGCCGCTGCACGTCGTGACGCATCGGGAGGCAGTGCGCGGGCAATAAAAAAGCCGCTCCGAAGAGCGGCTTTTCGATGCGCGTGCGGCGCGTGCCGGCGTTACTTGACAGTTGCCTGCTGGCGCAGGCCTTCCTCGAACGCCTGGAGCTTCTGCTGCACGAGCTGCTGTGCGATCTGCGCCTTCACCTGCTCGAGCGGCGGCGGGGCGATGTCGCGGATGTCGTCGACACGGATGATGTGCCAGCCGAATTGCGTCTTCACCGGCGTGTCGGTCATCTGGCCTTTCTGCAGCTTCTGCGCGGCCGCCGCGAATTCCGGCACGTACGCCTTCGGGTCGGACCAGTCGAGATCGCCGCCGTTCTTGCCCGAACCCGGATCCTTCGAGTATTGCTTCGCGAGATCCTCGAACTTCGCGCCGGCCTTGATCTTCGCGATCAGGTCCTTCGCCTGCTGCTCGTCGCTGACGAGGATGTGGTGCAAGTGGTATTCGCGATTGCCGCCGGCGCCCTTGACGAGGTCGTCGTAGCGCGCCTTCACTTCGGCGTCGGTCGGCTGGTTCTTCTTCAGGAAGCTCTCGATCATCGAGCGCAGCACGACGGTCTGCTGCGCGACGGCGACCTGCGCCTTCACGTCCGGACGGTTCGGGATGCCTTCGCGGATCGCTTCCTGCATCAGGATTTCGCGGTTCACGAGTTCCTGGCGCACGGCCTGCTGCAGTTGCGGGTTGTCGGTCTGGCCTTGCTGGACGAGCTGAGCAACCATCGCGTCGGCGCGCGACTTCGGAATCGGCGTGCCGTTGACGACGGCGATGTTCTGGGCAAATGCCGGTGCCGCTGCAAAAGCAGCCGCCGCGACCCACAGGCGGGGGGATTTCAGGATCATCGGGAATTCCTAATGAGACTAGATTGAAGATTCGTTGAATTCTTCGGGCGTGTAAGCCACGATCGCGAGCGCGTGAATGCCGCGCTGCATCGCATCAGCGAGCGCATCATACACCAGCCGGTGCCGCGCGACGCGCGGCTTGCCGGTGAACGCGGCCGACACGATCGTGACCGTGAAGTGGCCGCCGGCGGCCGCGCCGGCGTGGCCCGCGTGCTGCGCGCTGTCGTCGCGCACGGTGAGCGACAGCGGGGCGAGCGAGGCGGTGAGGCGCGCTTCGATCAGCGCGATGCGTTCGTCGGGCGACGCATGGAGAAAGGCGTCCGTCATGTCACTCGTCCTTCAGGTATTTCGTGAGCCACAGGCTCTGCAGGATGATGAACACGACCATCGCGCCCGTCGTGCCGAACAGCTTGAAGTTCACCCATTGCGATTCGGTGAAGTTGTGCACCACGTACAGGTTCGCGACGCCGAGCACCGCGAAGAACAGCGCCCAGGCGACGTTCAGCTTGTCCCACACGGGGTGCGGCAGCGTGAGCTGCTTGCCCATCATCTTCTCGATCAGGTTGTTGCCGAACGCATAGCGCGCGGCGAGCAGCCCGACCGCAAACAGCCAGTACAGCACAGTCGGTTTCCATTGAATGAATTTCTCGTCATGCAGGACGAGGGTGGCGCCACCGAAAACGACGATCACGCCGAGGCTGACCCACAGCATCGTGTCGACCTTCCGGTGCCGGAAGGCGACCCACGCGACCTGGGCCAGCGTCGCGACGATCGCGACGGCGGTAGCGGTAAAGATGCCCCAGACCTTGAAGGCGACAAAAAACAGGATGATCGGAAACAGATCGAACAGGAATTTCATGGCGCTCGCAGCTGCGTGAAAGGCCGCATGCGCGGCCTTTCACCGTTGTAGGGACCCGCCAGGCACCGCTGGAGCGGATCGGGGCGACGGCGAGGGGCGCCCCGCAGATCCGCCCGGCGCCGCTCATTCGTTTTCGGGTCGGGACTCGAAGTTTAACGCAGCCGAATTGATGCAGTACCGCAAACCGGTCTGGTCGCGCGGGCCGTCCTCGAAGACGTGGCCGAGATGCGCGCCGCAGTGGTTGCAGCGCACCTCGACGCGCACCATCCCGTGCGAGTAGTCGACCTTTTCGTCGATCACCTCGCCGTTGAGCGGCTTGAAGTAGCTGGGCCAGCCGCAGCCCGAGTGGAACTTGGAGCCGGATTCGAACAGCGGCGTGCTGCAGACGACGCATTTGTAGATGCCGGCGTCTTCGGTATCGGTGTATTCGCCGGTGAATGCGCGCTCGGTTGCCGCGTGCTGCGTGACTTCGTACTGCATCGGCGTGAGCCGACGGCGCAGCTCGGCGTCGTCCTTCTGGTACGGGAAGGTCTTGTCGTCGGAATCGTGGGACATGGGGGTTCTCCTGATCGGTCGGTCGATACGCGCGGGTCGGGGCTCAGGACGAGCAGCTCACTTCGAGCGAGCCGGCCCAGTCGGGCGGCAACGCCGCGTACGCTTCATGCTCCGGTTGTTCGTCGAATGGCCGGCGCAGGATCTGCGCGAGCCGCTCGACTTCCGAAAAATCCTTTTCCTTCGCACGCCGGATCGCGACTTCGGCCAGATGGTTGCGAAGCACGTATTTCGGGTTCGCGCGGTTCATCGCAACGGCACGAGCCGCGTCGTCGCGCGTTTCCTCGGACAGCCGCGCGCGGTAGAGGTTCGCCCACGCATCGAACGCGTCGCGGTCGATGAACAGGTCGCGCACGGGCGCGTCGCGGCTCGCGTCGTGCTTCGAGACCTGCGCGAGCCGGCGGAACGTCAGCGTGAAGTCCGCATGGCTCGCATGCATCGTCTCGAGCAGCTTGTTGGCGAGCTCGGCATCGTTCTCGTGTTCGAGCTCGAGGCCGAGCTTCGCGCGCATCGCGCGTTCAAGCGCGGGGCCGAACCGTTCCGGAAACTTCGCGAGCACGGCCTGCGCGTCGTCCACCGCACGCTCGGCGCGCGCATCGTCGTCGGCGATGCCGTGCTGCAGCCCGATCAGCGGCAGCAGCGCCTGCGCGAGGCAGTAGCAGTTCCAGTGCGCGATGCGCGGCTGCATCCGGTACGCATAGCGGCCGCTGTTGTCCGAGTGGTTGCAGATGTGATTCGCGTCGAACGCGTCGACGAAGCCGAACGGGCCGTAGTCGATCGTCACGCCGAGGATCGACATGTTGTCGGTGTTCATCACGCCGTGGCAGAAGCCGACGGCCTGCCATTGCGCGACGAGATCGGCCGTGCGCAGCGTCGCCGCTTCGAGCAGGGCGAGGTACGGATCGTCGGCGCGGCGGCAATCCGGATAGAAGCGGTCGATCACGTGATCGGCGAGCTGGCGCAGCAGGTCGGGGCGATCGTTCGAGAAGAAGTGTTCGAAGTGGCCGAAGCGCACGAAGCTCTCCGACACGCGCGTGACGACGGCCGACGTCTCGATCTCCTCGCGCACCACCGGCTGGTCGGAGCCGATCACCGTCAGCGCGCGCGTGGTCGGGATGCCGAGGTGATGCATTGCTTCCGAGCACAGGAATTCACGGATCGACGAGCGCAGCACCGCGCGGCCGTCGCCCATCCGCGAATACGGCGTGCGGCCGCTGCCTTTCAGCTGCAGTTCGTAGCGGCGGCCGTCCGAGCCGGTGCGCTCGCCGACCGTCAGCGCGCGGCCGTCGCCGAGCTGGCCGGCCCACACGCCGAACTGGTGGCCGGAATACACCGATGCGTACGGCATCGCGTGCGCGGGCCAGTCGCGCGTCGGGTTGCCGGCGAACAGCTCGGCGAAGCCGGGCTGCGCGGAGATCGATGGCGGCAGGTCGAGCAGTTGCGCGACTTCGCCGGAAAAGCCGACGATGTACGGCGCGGCAAGCGGCGCGGCCGGCAGCCGCGTATGAAACGCGTCGCCGAGCGTGACGAACGCGCCAGCGGCGGGCGCGCCGAGCGTGGCGGCGAGATCGGGGAGGGTGTCAGCCGGATCGGCTTCGCTTCGGGAAAACGACATGTTGAGCGCCTCTGGGTAAGCCGATATTGTAAGGCGGCGCCGCGCCGCCCGCATGGCGGCCCGCGCACCGTGCGCCACGCCCGTCCGGGGCCGCTGACGGGCGCGTTGCAGAGGCACCGATTCGCATCCTCACGGAGAACAAGACGATGGGTAAGCCGTTGCTGGGCCAGATGATGGACATGCCGTTGCTCGTGTCCTCGCTGATTTCTCATGCCGCGCGGCACGCCGGCGACACGGAGATCGTGTCGAAGCGCGTGGAAGGCGATCTGCATCGCTACACGTACCGCGATTGCGAACACCGCGCGAAGCAGCTGGCACAGGCGCTCGCGCGGCTCGGCGTCGAAACCGGCGATCGCGTCGGTACGCTGGCGTGGAACGGCTACCGGCATCTGGAAGCGTATTACGGGATCGGCGGCATGGGCGCCGTGTGCCACACGATCAACCCGCGCCTGTTCCCCGAACAGATCGCGTACATCGTCAATCACGCGGAAGACCGCTACGTCTTCTTCGACATCAATTTCGCGCCGCTCGTCGACGCAATCGCGCCGCAATGCCCGCACGTGAAAGGCTGGGTTGCGATGACGGATGCCGCGCACCTGCCGTCCGGCACGACGCCGTTCCTCTGTTACGAAACGCTCGTCGAAGCGGAGGACGGCCGCTACGACTGGCCGCGCCTCGACGAGCAGCAGGCGTCTGGGCTCTGCTACACGTCGGGCACGACCGGCAACCCGAAGGGCGTGCTGTATTCGCACCGCTCGACCGTGCTGCACGCGTATGGCGCTGCGCTGCCCGATGCGATGAACCTGTCCGCGATGGACGCCGTGCTGCCCGTCGTGCCGATGTTCCACGTCAACGCATGGGGGCTGCCGTATGCGGTGCCGCTCACGGGCGGCAAGCTCGTGCTGCCCGGCAAGGATCTCGACGGGAAATCGCTGTACGAGCTGATGGAAGCCGAGCGCGTGACGTTCTCCGCGGGCGTGCCGACCGTGTGGCTCGGCCTGCTCAACTACATGCGCGAAGCCGGCGTGCGTTTCTCGACGCTGAACCGCACGGTGATCGGCGGCTCCGCGTGCCCGCCCGCGATGCTGCGCACCTTCGAGGACGAATACGGCGTGCGCGTGATCCATGCATGGGGGATGACCGAACTGTCGCCGCTCGGCACGCTCGCGAAGCTCAACTGGGCGCAGTCGCAGCGGCCGCTCGACGCACAGCGCAAGCTGCTCGAGAAGCAGGGGCGCGTGATCTGCGGCGTCGACATGCGCATCGTCGGCGAGGACGGCCACGAACTGCCGTGGGACGGTGTCGCGTTCGGCGAACTCCAGGTGCGCGGCCCGTGGGTGATCGACCGCTACTTTCGCGGCGATACGTCGCCGCTGTCGGACGGCTGGTTCCCGACCGGCGACGTCGCGACGATCGATCCCGACGGCTTCCTGCAGATCACCGACCGCAGCAAGGACGTGATCAAGTCGGGCGGCGAGTGGATCAGCTCGATCGATATCGAGAACGTTGCGATCGCGCACCCGGGCGTGGCCGAGGCCGCCTGCATCGCCTGTGCGCACCCGAAATGGACCGAGCGCCCGCTGCTCGTCGTGGTGCCGCGCGAAGGGGCGAGCCTGAGCCGCGACGCGCTGCTCGCGTTCTACGAAGGCAAGGTCGCGAAATGGTGGATTCCGGACGACGTCGTGTTCGTCGAATCGCTGCCGCACACCGCGACCGGCAAGCTGCAGAAGCTGAAGCTGCGCGAGACGTTCCGCGATTACGTATTGCCGACGGCCGTCGACGAGTCGTAACGTCGGGCCCGGGCCGCAAGCGGCTCGCGAAGCGGTCGCCCGATCCGGCCCCGGATCGGGAACAAAAATTCAAATTGAACGACCGTGCTTTTTTGTTGTATGCTGCCTCAGTTCATTCGGACATGCGGCTGTTCGACCGCGCACAATGAAGCGCAGCCACCCCGGCGCGCGATGCATGGAGGCAGGCAGATGGCAGTGGATTACTCGACTCGCGACGGTGTAGCCGTCCTTACGCTCAACAATCCGCCCGTCAACGGGCTCGGCCTGTCGACCCGTCAGGGCGTCATGGACGCGCTCGATCGCGCCGCGCAGGACCCGTCGGTCACGGCCATCGTGCTGACCGGCGCGGGACGCGCATTCTCGGGCGGCGCCGATATCACCGAATTCAATACGCCGAAGGCGCTGCAGGAGCCGACGCTGCACACCGTGATTCACGCGGTGGAGGCGAGTGCGAAGCCCGTCGTCGCGGCGCTGCACAGCGTCGTGATGGGCGGCGGCCTCGAGCTCGCGCTCGGCGCGCACTATCGCATTGCGGCACCCGGCGCGCAGGTCGCGTTGCCCGAAGTGAAGCTCGGCCTGCTGCCGGGCGCGGGCGGCACGCAGCGCCTGCCGCGCGCGGTGGGGCTCGAAACCGCGCTGAACATGATCGTGTCGGGCGCGCCCGTGCCGTCGGAGCAGCTCGCGAAGAGCGGGTTGTTCGACGAAATGGCCGACGGCGACCTGCTCGACGCGGCCGTCGCGTTCGCCCGCAAGGTGGGAGCGCAGAAGGGGCCGCATCCGCGTGTGCGCGATCGCAAGATCGTCCACGCGAACGCCGCGGGCTTCATCCAGTTCGCGCGCAATTCGGCCCGGGCCGCCGCACCGAATTTCCCCGCGCCGCACAAGTGCATCGACGCGATCGAGGCCGGCGTGCTGCACGGCTTCGACAAGGGCAGCGTTGCCGAGCGCGAGGGTTTCGTCGCGCTGATGATGACGCCGGAAAGCCGCGCGCTACGGCACGCGTTCTTCGGCGAGCGCGCGGCGAGCAAGATTCCCGACGTGCCGGCCGATACGCCGCTGCGCGAGATCCGCCGCGTCGGCGTGATCGGCGCGGGCACGATGGGCGGCGGGATTGCGATGAACTTCATCAACGCAGGCCTGCCCGTCACGCTGCTCGAGACCAAACAGGAAGCGCTCGAGCGCGGCGTCGCGACGATCCGCAAGAACTACGACGCACAGGTGAAGAAGGGCAAGCTCACGCAGGAGAAGCTCGACGCGCGCATGGCGCTGATCACGCCGACGCTGTCCTACGATGACCTGAAGGATGCCGACCTGATCGTCGAAGCCGTGTTCGAGGAACTCGGCGTGAAGGAGCAGGTGTTCAGGAAGCTCGACGAAGTCGCGAAGGCGGGCGCGATCCTCGCGTCGAACACGTCGACGCTCGACGTCGACAAGATCGCGGCGTTCACGAAGCGCCCGCAGGACGTCGTCGGCATGCACTTCTTCAGCCCGGCGAACGTGATGAAGCTGCTCGAGGTCGTGCGCGGCGCGCAGACCGCGAAGGACGTGCTCGCCACCGTGATGGCCGTCGCGAAGAAGATCCGCAAGACGGCGGTCGTGTCGGGCGTGTGCGACGGCTTCATCGGCAACCGGATGATCGAGCAGTACATCCGCCAGGCGCTCTTCATGCTCGAGGAAGGCGCGCTGCCCGCGCAGGTCGACCGTGCGATCGAGAAATTCGGCTTCGCGATGGGGCCGTTCCGGATGAGCGACCTCGCCGGCAACGACATCGGCTGGGCGATCCGCAAGCGCCGCTACGTCGAGCAGCCGGGCCTGCAGTACTCGAAGATCGCCGACCGCCTGTGCGAGCAGGGCCGCTTCGGCCAGAAGACGGGCGCCGGCTGGTACGACTACGTGCCGGGCGAGCGCAAGGCAAAGCCGTCGTCGCTCGTCGACGAGATGGTCGTCGCGTATTCGAAGGAGCGTGGCGTCGAGCGGCGCAAGATCGGCGACGACGAGATCGTCGAGCGGCTCGTGTTCGCGCTCGTCAACGAAGGCGCGAAGATCCTCGAGGAGAAGATCGCGTCGAAGGCGTCCGACATCGACATGGTCTACCTGACCGGCTATGGCTTCCCGCTGTGGCGCGGCGGCCCGATGCTGTACGCCGACGTGGTCGGCCTCTACAACGTCGAGCGCGCGATTCGCCGCTATGCGGCCGCGCCGAACGGCGACGCATGGCAGCTCGCGCCGTCGATCGCGGCGCTCGCGAAGGCCGGCCGCGGGTTCAACGGCTGACGCGCCGGATCGCGGCGCGACGCACACCTGGAGAAACGCAATGAAACGCACCGACGACGTACTGCTCGTGATCGACGTGCAATACGACTTCATGCCGGGCGGCGCGCTCGCGGTGCCCGATGGCGACGCGGTCGTGCCGGTGATCAACGCACTGGCGCAACGCTTCGACCAGGTCGTGCTGACGCAGGACTGGCACCCGCGCGAGCACGTGTCGTTCGCGGCGAACCATCCGGGCCGCGAACCGTTCTCCACGCTCGCACTGCCGTACGGCGAGCAGGTGCTGTGGCCCGTGCACTGCGTGCAGGACACCGACGGCGCGGCGCTGCATCGCGATCTCGACATCCCGCATGCGCGGCTCGTGATCCGCAAGGGCGGCGACGCGCAGGTCGACAGCTATTCCGCGTTCGTCGAAGCCGATCGCACGACGCGCACGGGGCTGGCGGGCTATCTGCGCGAGCTCGGCGCGAAGCGCGTGTGGTGCTGCGGGCTCGCGACCGACTATTGCGTCGCGTGGTCGGCGCTCGACGCGCGCGCGGCCGGTTTCGAAGCCGCGGTAATCAACGATGCGTGCCGCGCGATCGACCTGAACGGGTCGCTCGCCCACGCATGGCAGCAGATGCAGGCAGCGGGCGTCGCGCATGTGACGTCCGCGGGCGCGCGCCCGGCGGCGTAGCGCATTCCCCCATCCGATTCAGGACATGAAGCAGGACCGAAGGAGACTCGCATGACCGAAGCCGTAATCGTATCGACCGCCCGCACGCCGCTGGCGAAATCCTGGCGCGGTGCTTTCAACATGACGCACGGCGCGACGCTCGGCGGCCACGTGGTCGCGGCCGCGCTCGAACGCGCGAAGCTCGACCCCGCACGCGTCGAGGACGTGATCATGGGTTGCGCGAACCCCGAAGGCGCGACCGGCACGAACATCGCGCGGCAGATCGTACTGCGCGCGGGGCTGCCCGTGACGGTGCCGGGGATGACGGTGAACCGTTTCTGCTCGTCGG
The DNA here is from genome assembly GCF_002099195.1 of Burkholderia puraquae. Lineage (GTDB taxonomy): Bacteria > Pseudomonadota > Gammaproteobacteria > Burkholderiales > Burkholderiaceae > Burkholderia > Burkholderia puraquae. Next base: position 351,325 of record NZ_NBYX01000005.1, read on the forward strand.
GGCTGCAGACCATCGCGCTGGCCGCGCAGCGGATCATCGCGGGCGAAGGCGACGTGTACGTAGCGGGCGGCGTCGAATCGATCTCGTGCGTGCAGAACGAGATGAACCACCACATGATCAAGGAAGGCTGGCTCGACCAGCACAAGCCCGAGATCTACTGGAACATGCTGCAGACGGCCGAGAACGTCGCGAAGCGCTACGGCATCTCGAAGGAGCGGCAGGACGAGTACGGCGTGCAGTCGCAACTGCGGGCCGCTGCCGCGCAGGAAGCCGGTCGCTTTCGCGACGAGATCGTGCCGATCACCGTGCTCGCGGGCATTGCCGACAAGGCGACGGGCCGCCTCTTCACGAAGGAAGTGACGGTATCGGCCGACGAAGGAATCCGCCCCGACACGACGCTCGAAGGCGTGTCGAAGATCCGGTCGGCCGTGCCGGGTGGCGTGATCACCGCCGGCAACGCAAGCCAGTTCTCGGACGGCGCGTCGGCCTGCGTCGTGATGAGCGCCGACGCCGCGCAGCGCGAAGGGCTGCAGCCGCTCGGCGTGTTCCGCGGTTTCGCGGTGGCCGGCTGCGAGCCGGACGAGATGGGCATCGGCCCCGTGTTCGCGGTGCCGAAGCTGCTGAAGCAGGCGGGGCTGAAGGTCGACGATATCGGCCTGTGGGAACTGAACGAAGCGTTCGCGGTGCAGGTGCTGTACTGCCGCGACACGCTCGGGATTCCTGAGGACCGCCTGAACGTGAACGGCGGCGCGATCGCGGTCGGCCATCCGTACGGCGTGTCGGGCGCGCGCCTGACAGGCCATGCGCTGATCGAAGGCAAACGGCGCGGCGTGAAGTACGCGGTCGTCACGATGTGCATCGGCGGCGGCCAGGGCGCGGCCGGCCTGTTCGAAATCCTCTGATCTTTGGCAGGGTGCGGCCGCGGTTTCGCTTCGGCGAAGCAGGCGGCCGCGATGCGAATCGGCGTGACTGAACCGCCATTCGATACAATCGCGAAGCAAAACGCGTGCGTTGCGCAATGCCGTTTCCCCTTACTTGTCAAACGAATTGCCCCACCTATACTTGCTCTGACATTTGCCTTTCGGCACGATGGGCCGGTTCGTGCTTCGTGCGATCCGTGCCGCGAAGGTTCGAACCAACGCAGCAGACCGACCGGGGACCGAATGAGTACGACCTATGCAGCCGGGGAACCGCCGCGCGTCGTCAGCGCGGCCGCGAGGCTCTACGCGAAATGCCTGCTGATCGGATTTGCGTTGCTGCCCGCCTATCTGATCGCCTATCTGTGGATCTTCAGCGACCCTCACGTCGTGTTCGAGAGCCACGCGTTCCATGAAATCGCGATCGCTGCGGCGACCCTCGAGGGCGCGTTCGTCACCTATGTGACATGGGTGTGCTACCGGTCGTCCGGCGAGCCGCTGCTGCGCTGGCTGACACTGGGCTTTCTCGGCTTCGCGATGATCTATGCGCTGCACGGTGCGTTCACCGGGATGGCGCATCACAATATCTGGCTGTTCCTGCTGTACGGGCCCGCGTCTCGGCTCGTGATGTCGATCCTGCTGCTCACGGGCCTGCTGTCGTATTCGCGTCCGCCCGATCGCATCGAGAAGCGCACGAGCGTGCGCACGTGGTTGCCGTGGATCGTGTTCTTCGTGATCGTCAACGTGGTTGTGGCGTACATCGCGTATTCACCGGTCGCGGGCGCGCTGGGTACGCGGCTGTCGATGGAAGGCGGCGCGCTCGTGTTCTCGCTGCTGAACGTCGCCGTGCTGCTCGCGCGGCGGATCCGCTCGCCGCTGATGGTGATCTACGGCGTGTCGATCATGGCGTTCGCGCTGTCGTCGCTCGCGTTCATTCTCGGCAAGCCGTGGAATCACATGTGGTGGCTCGCGCACGCGATTTTCGCGGGCGGCTTCTTCCTGCTCAGCTACGGCGTCGTGCAGGCGCTGCAGACGACGCGCTCGTTCTCGGCGATCTACAGCCAGGAAGACCTGATGAGCCGGCTGTCGGAATCGATGGCGCGTACCGAGAGCGCGCTGCAGGAGTTGCGGCGCACGAACCAGAAGCTCGAATACATGGCCGCGACCGATCCGATGACGGGCGCGTCGAACCGCCGGCAGTTCATCGCGCAGGTCGAGCGCGAGATGGTACGGGCGGAGCGCGACGGCACGCCGTTCTGCCTGCTCGCGCTCGATCTCGACAATTTCAAGAACATCAACGATGCATACGGGCACCAGATCGGCGACGAGGTGCTGCGTGGCGTCGTGCGCCAGTGCCTCGACGCGATCCGGCCGGCCGGCGGGCTCGCGCGGGTCGGCGGCGAGGAATTCATGGCGCTGCTGCCGGAAATGCCGCTCGAGGGCGCGCGGATGACGGCCGAGCGCGTACGCTCGTCGATCGCGAGCTCGCCGTTCGGGCTCGATTTCAAGCGCGTGCAGGTGACGGTCAGCGTCGGCGTCGCGCAATACGGAGTCGACGGCAGCACGGTCGATGCGTTGCTGCGCGTAGTCGACGAACGCTTGTACCAGGCGAAGCGGGAAGGGCGGAACCGCGTCGTGTCGCGGTGACACGGGTTTGCGCGGCACGCGGGCACCGGTGATCGGACGCGGGGCATTCGGCAACGCGACTGAGCGGAAGCCGCGCCGGTCGCTGCAATGTCTACCGAAGCCCCGGGGCGGTAACGCTCCCGGGGCTTTTGCATGCCCGGTCGGCACGCGACGGGCAATGCCCTAGCGCGACGCCAGGGCCGCCGCGTTCTTCGGCTGCACCTCCTGCATCCGCTGCGACGCCTGCCACCAGTACTTGCCCGCGCGCTGCTGCGGATCGCGGATCGCGAGATACGTCGTACTCCAGAGCTGCGCCGCGTTTGCCTCGGTCGCGTCCGCGCTGCGCGTGCCGAATGCATCGGTCTGGTACTTGCCGTTCACGTAGGACCACGTCCACATTTCCGACGTCCGCATGTCGCGCCCGTTCGAGATCACCTGCCAGATCGTCTGCCGCGCCTGCGTGAGCAGCGTGCGCGTTGCGGCCGACAGGTCCTGGCGCGCGAGCTGGCGATCGAGCCCGGCTACCCACATTGCCTGCTGCCACGACCAGATCACCGTGCCGTGATAGGCGGAGCTCGTGAATTTCGGCCATAGCGCCGGGTTCGCATACGCCGGGTTCGCGATCAGCATGCCGGCATCGGTCACGAGCCCGGTCGGGAACGGTCGCGTGACGTCGGTAACGATCCGCTGAAGCTCGTCGTCCGGCGGCGTGCCGAACAGCAGCGCGAAGCCGCCGTCCGAATTCATCACCGGAATCGGATTGCCCTGCTGATCGAGCGACAGTGCATAAAACGCCAGCGGCGTGCCCGGTGCGGCACCGGCCGGCACGCCCGCGGACGGCGCATAGGCCGAGACGTCGGCGGCTGCCTGCGCAGCCGGCACGCTGACCTGGAACAGCGGTGGCGCCTGCGTTTCCCACGTGGCCGCCTGGTTCGCCGTATTGGCGAGCGTCGCGCGCTGTCCGGCATCCAGGTACGGATCGAGCAGGCCGCGCGCGAGGAACGCGTTCGCCGCGCGCAACGCGGCCGGCACGAGCACCGCGTTCACGTCGTACGGGTACACGCCGCCGCCGAGCCCGTCGGTGCTGTCGCGCCAGTTGCCGACGATCTCGCCGGGCCGCAGGTGGATCAGGTTCGCGACCGACGGCTGCTGCGCGAACGGCTGCGCGGTCGTCGCGACGTGCAGCAGGTTGACGACCAGGCGGCTGCCGTTGGTCTGCCCGTCGCTGCCGCGCTGCGCGAGATAGGCGGCCGCGCGGGCCTGGCCGCGCGTATCGTCGATCAGCCACGCGGCCGCGATCGGCGCGAGCAGGTAGTCGCTGTCGATCATCTTGTAGTCGTAGGTCGGCGTTGGATCGTTCGGCCGCCCGTTCTTCTGGTTGTCGACGAGTGCGAACTCGCCGATGCCTTCCTCGTGCGCGACCTTGCCGTCGGCCGACAGCCGGCTCAGCACCGACGACAGGCCGGCCTCGACCGCCGCGGGTTCGAGCACGGGCATCAGCATGCGCACCGAGATCAGCGTATCGCGGCCGAAGTAGGTGTCGTACTGCCACGAGCCGGCCAGCAGCTTGTCGTGGAAGCTCAGGAACTCGAGCACGTTCTGGCTCACGGGGTCGGGGTTCACGGACGGTGCGAGCAGGTCGGCGTGCGTGATCGGCGACAACGGCGTCTCGCCCGACAGCGCATCGACATGCAGCCGCAGCGTGTGCGCGCCCGCCGGTGCGCTCAGGACGAGCTTGCCGCCCGCTGCCGGTGCGATGCTGCCGCCGTCGCGCAATGTGATGCGCAGTGAATAGCCGGGCGCGCCGTCGATCCGGTCGCGTTGCCATTGCACGGCGCTGCCCTGAACCGTCGGCGCGGCGAGGATCTGCTGCGGAATCGTTGCACCGCCGTTGAAGTCGCGCAGGAAGCGCACGTTGCTGAGCACGCCCTGCCGGATCGTCAGCGTGTTGGTGTCCACCGACACGTCGGCGCCGATGCCATACAGCGCGCGGCCGTGCGTGTCGGGTGCCGACAGTGCGGACGGCGGCGTGTCGAGGCTCCAGTTCACCGGCTGCGCGGTATCGTCGAACCATAGCCCGGTGCCGCTGTTGCCGGCGGGGAAGACCACGAGCAGGCGCGGTTTCGTCGACGAGCGCACCAGCAGGTGCGCGGCAACCTTGTCCTGCCGGTAGAACGCGTTGATCTGGCCGCCGGCATCCATCCGGAACGACAGCGCGGCGGTGTTCGACGGCGGGTTGGTCGATTTGACGTCGTCGTCGTTACAGGCCGCGAGCAGGCCGGCGCAGATGAATCCGAGACACAGCGACTTCGCAAGGCGATGCATGTTGATGTCCCTCCTGATGACTGGCGATTTTTTTCGGAATGGTCGAATGAGCGGATCTGCTGTCCGTTTAGTACTGCCTTGTCGCGGGCATTCGAGTGAATGCCTGGTATGGGTCGGGATGTAATGCTTCTGCGGTGGGTGAATCGAGCAGTAAATTGGTGAATGGACGATAAATGCAGAAAGCTGAAGTGACAAGAGTGCCGCCCACGCTTGGTCGAAGGAACGGCAATGCGGACGGCGCTCGTACGGGCGAGTGCCGATTTGCGTGCTGCGGGAGAAAATTGATCGTAAGCCGTTGTAGGGGATTCTAAATTTTCGGGAAACTCGAAGTCAATAATGTTTGCGTGATTTTCGAATATTTGATTGAAAATGAAGTCGCAATTATTACTCGTCGAGACGGTAAAATATGCGATTTGAAGGGGCGTGTAATGGCATCCGGATATCCGGTAATGAAACGACTGGTAATGGCGTTTCATTCCGGCGATTGATGTCGGTCAGGGATTGAATCGCCGCATTGGTGCCGGCTGGTGTTGGGGAGTAGCGGGGCATACGTTCAGCAATCCGCGTTCCCGTGATCCAACCTGAGGCCACGCAATCGGCCCATCGGAGTCGCCAGGTCCGGCGGCGTGGCGCCTGCCGCTGTTCGTGCGGATCGCATCGTCGGTTAACGACGCGGAGAAAACGGCGGGCTGTTCAAACCGGTATTGCACTTTCAGGTCGGCGGCGCAGGGCGGGCATATGAATCGACGCACCGCGTCCCGATTCGATTTTTCGTCGGGATGTGCCGGGAATTGCTCCGGTATGCCTTCGCCGCACCTGGCCGGAGCGGCAGGCTGCTGGCGGCTTCGCGCTCTGCTTGCAAATGCACGGGTTCGATTTAGTATGCGGAAACCATGTCCGGCTCGGGCGTGCACATTTCGCGGCGAGGAGACCCATGCAACCTCGGACGGCAGCCCCTTATTCCATCGTGGCGGTTGGCGTTGTGATTGCCTGCGCACTGATGGGCCTGTGCGTGCTGCAGCTGTTCCAGAGTCGCCACGACGCACTGGAGCGAGCCAGCGAAACCTCTCGCAATCTTGGCTTGATGGCCGAGCGCGACATCGAGCGCAACTTCGAACTCTACGACCTGTCATTGCAGGCGCTGATCCATGGCCTGCAACGGCCCGACGTGATGGCCGCGGCGCCCGCGGTGCGGCGCGGTGCGTTGTTCGATCATGCGATGACGGCGCAATTTCTCGGCTCGCAGCTGGTGCTCGATGCGGATGGCAACATCATCCTGGATTCGGCCAGCGACGTGCCGCGCAAGGGCAATTTTGCCGATCGCAAGTACTTTACGGTGCACCGCGACAACCCGAACGCAGGGCTGTATATCAGTGATCCGTTCGCGTCGCGCCTGCGTCGCGGCATGCTCAGTATCGCGCTGTCGCGTCGGGTGTCGAACCCCGACGGTTCGTTTGCCGGCGTTGCCTTGATTGCGGTCAACCTCGAGTATTTCCACACGCTGTTCGCCGGATTGTCGCTGGGACAACATGGTTCGATCTCGCTGATCGGCAAGGACGGCATCATGGTCATGCGGCAGCCGTACGATGTCCGCACCGTCGGCCGCGACATCAGCAAGGCGGCGACATTTCGGCGCTTTCGGAGCGCAGCGGAGGGCGCGTTTTCGGAAACGGCGTCCATCGACGGCGTGCGCCGTCTCTACTACTTCAAGAACCTGCCGAACCTGCCGCTGATCATCATGGTCGCGGAAGCCGAGCAGGACATTTATGCCGCGTGGAGACACCGTGCCGTGACGATCGGTGCGCTGGTGCTGACGTTCGGCGCCGCTTTCATCGCGCTATCCGCAATGCTCGGCGTGCAACTCCGGCGCCGGATGCGAGCGGAATCCGAGCTTGTCCTGCTGGCACGCACCGACGGGCTGACCGGTCTTAGCAATCGCCGCAGCTTCGGGGAAGTTCTGGACCGGGAATGGCGTCGCGCACGGCGGGCCCGCTCCGTTTTCTCATTGCTGTTCGTCGACGTCGATCGTTTCAAAGCCTACAACGACACCTACGGCCATCAGGCCGGGGACGACGCGCTGGCTGCGGTCGCGCGTTGCATCGGAGACAACATCCGTCGACCGGTCGATACGGCGGCTCGCTATGGCGGGGAGGAATTCGTCGTGCTGCTTCCCGACACCTCGCAGACAGGGGCCGCCCAGATCGCCGAACGGATACGTGCGGCGATCAACGAGCTGGCGCTCGAGCACACCGGGAGCGAATACGGGCGTGTGACGGCCAGTATCGGGCTGGCGAGCTGGGCGCCGGATCAGGAGGGTGAGCCGGATGCCGTGATCAAGGCGGCCGATGAGGCGTTGTACTACGCGAAGGCAACCGGCCGGAACAAGGTCGCGGCCTTCCAGTCCACTGCCTGATTGTCGGTGGGCCTGCGTGAGTCAGGTGAAGCAATGGACAAGAAAAGGGCCCGCGATGAGCGAGCCTTCGATCAGCAATTGCCCTTCTTGGCCTGTCCGGGCGGGCAGAACCCATTCCCCGGACCGCCTTGCGGCGCGATGACGGCCGGCGGGCCGGGAACGTATGCGACGCACCCGCCAAGTGCGCCGGCCAGGCTCGCCGCGGCGAGCCATGCGATAACCCCTTTCTTCACTTCGTTCTCCCGTTGTTGGAGGGAAAGGGCTGAACGGCCCTCTCGATAAAGCTGTCGATTCGGCAGACGTTGACGTTGTGGACTGACTGGTCGTTGCCAGGGTTTTGTAGGTATCTCTACAGCATTGCAGCGTATATGACGGCCGTCTATGCTGCCTTCATGGATACGAACGCTTCTTCATGGCTCCTGCTGATCGTCAGCTTGCCGACGGCCGGTGCGACTGCGCGCATGCGTATCTGGCGTGCCGTCAAGGCGCTGGGGTGTGGCGCGCTGCGGGACGGCGCATACCTGTTGCCGGCACATGCCGAACAGGCCGCGCAGTTGCACGATCTGGTTGACGCCGCGCGCGACGGAGAGGGGCAAGCCTGGCTGCTGCACGTGCGTGCGGAGGATGCCGCCGGAGAGAGCGAGTTTCAGCGCCTGTTCGATCGCACCGGCGACTACGCCGACTGGCTCGCCGAACTCTCGGAACACCGGAAGACGCTGCCCGCTCTCGCCGCCGCCGATCTGACCCGCCTGCAACGCCGCCACGCCCGCACGTATGAGGCCATCCGAAGAGTCGATTTCTTTCCCGGCGAAACGTCGCTGCGCGCAAGCGCGCAATGGCGGGATTTCTCTGCCGCTGTCGAGGCGTTGCGATCGCCCGGCGAGCCGCATGCCGCTCAGCGTGGCGTTCCGCGCCGCGACCCGGCGCAGTATCGAGGAAGGGTGTGGGCGACGCGCCGGCACCTCTGGGTCGACCGTGTCGCCAGTGCGTGGCTGATTCAGCGCTTCATCGATCCTCATGCGCGCTTCGTGTGGCTGGACAACCTCGCTGAATGTCCCGCCGACGCCCTTGGCTTCGATTTCGACGGCGCCCCGTTCACCCACGTGGGCGTTCGCGTTTCGTTCGAGGTGCTGCTTGCCAGCTTCGGACTGGACGACAACGAAGGGCTCGTCCGGTTGGGCGCCATGGTGCATGCGCTGGACGTGGGCGGTTCGAGCGTGCCGGAAGCCGGCGGATTCGAGGCCATTCTGGCGGGCGCCCGCAAGCGTCTTGCCGACGACGACGCGTTGCTGGCGGAGATCGGCACCGTACTCGACTCGCTGTACGTCCATTTTCGCGGCAATCGAAAGCCGCAACCGCGCTACTCGGCAGCAACATGAACGCCCATCGCGACCGTCCCGCCTATACGCTTTGGCAACTGATCGGCTACTTCGCCCGGCTCGGCACCACGGGTTTCGGCGGACCGGTTGCGCTGGCCGGCTACATGCACCGCGACCTGGTGGAAAAACGGAAATGGATCGCCGACGCGGACTACAAGGAAGGTCTCGCGCTCGCGCAGCTCGCCCCCGGTCCGCTGGCCGCGCAATTGGCGATCTATCTCGGCTACGTGCACTACCGGATCGTCGGCGCGACGCTGGTCGGGATCGCTTTCGTGTTGCCGTCGTTCCTGATGGTCGTGCTGCTTGGCGCGGCCTATGTGCGCTTCGGCGGCCTGACGTGGATGCAGTCGGTCTTCTACGGCGTAGGCGCGGCCGTGATCGGCATTATCGCGATCAGCGCGCGCAAGCTGACTGCAAAGAGCATCGGCAGAGACAAGCTGCTTTGGGCCATCTACCTGGTTCTGGTTGCCGTGACGGTCATCACGGAATCGGAAATGGCATGGCTGTTTCTTGCCGCAGGTTTGCTCGTCTGGTTCAGGCGCTCGCCGCCGAAGTGGATGAGCCAGGGGCGTGTCAATGCGATTGCCGCCGTGCCGGTCTCTGCCGGTAGCGCATTGCTTGGCACGATCGATTGGCCGCAGCTTTCTCAACTTGCCGTCTTCTTCGCCAAGGCCGGTGCCTTTGTGTTCGGCTCGGGGCTTGCAATCGTGCCGTTTCTCTATGGCGGAGTGGTCACCGAGCATCAATGGCTCAACGAGAAGCAGTTCGTCGATGCGGTGGCGGTCGCGATGATCACACCGGGGCCGGTCGTGATCACGGTGGGTTTCATCGGTTATCTGGTGGCGGGCCTGCCCGGCGCTTGCGTGGCGGCGGCCGGCACGTTCCTGCCGTGCTATCTGTTCACGGTGCTGCCGGCGCCGTACTTCAAGAAGTACGGCAAGCTGCCCGCGATTCTCGCGTTTGTCGACGGTGTCACGGCGGCAGCCGTGGGTGCCATTACCGGTTCGGTGATCGTGCTGGCCAAGCGTTCGATCGTCGATGTACCGACGGCACTCATCGCGATCGCGACCATCGTGTTGCTGGTCAGGTTCAGGAAGTTGTCAGAGCCGCTGCTCGTGGCCGGGGCCGCGGTAATTGGCCTGGTGGTGTATCCGCTGTTGCATCACTGACCGTGGAGACTGTCATGAAGTGGATTACGCGAGAACGTCCGAAGATCGACCGGGTCGCTTGCCCCTGGCTCATCGCCCGTTTCATCGACGAGGCACCCGATTTCCTCTACGTGTCGCCGGCTGACGTGCTGCGGATCGCCGGCGAGACCGGCGCGATCCCATACGACATTCCGGGTGTGGAGCTGACGCATGCCGGCGAGAAATGCAGCTTCGATGCGTTTCTCGACAAATACGGTCTCGGTGACGACGGCGCCTTGCAGCAGATGGCGAGCATCGTGCGCGGCGCGGATACGTCGCGGCTCGACTTGACGCCGCAGTCCAGCGGGCTCTACGCGATTTCGCTCGGCCTGTCGCACCTGTTTCCCGACGATCACGAGATGCTGGAGCACGGTCTGGTGATGTACGACGCGCTTTACGCGTGGTGTCGGCATTGCCAGACTGAAAGCCACAACTGGCCGCCAAGGATGTCGAGTTGACGGGGGGTGTTGCACGCGCAGCGTCGATGATCGATCGGAGCGGCAGGAGAGCGGCTTTTGGCACCGGGGCAACCAGACGGCCTTGTCGCACAGGGCAGGTACTGCGGCATGGATTGCCTTGCCGGCAATGCCGTATCGGTACCGGTACCGCCAGAGCCCGGAGCTGGACGGACTCACCCCAAGATACAGTCCATTGCCGTCGGCAAGTTTGGTAGGCTTGTCGCCTGCCTTCGCCCGTCGGATCTTGGCGACGTCAAGTGGCACGGTGAAAAAGGGGGTATCGTCTTCGGATGGTCGAATCGATACCCCCTTTGCTACCCGCTTCTTTCTTGGCCGGACGCGATTTCCGCCGAACGCGAGCGAATGGTGGAAGGGCGTAAGATGCCCGATTGGCAAGGGTGACAGGCAAGTCGCCGAACCAGAACGAACAGGAGCAACCGAAGTGATCCGACATATTGTCATGTGGAAGTTGAAAGAATCGGCCGAAGGCGCGACGCGCGCCCAGAATGCGATGAAGCTGAAGGAAAAGCTCGAAGGCTGCCGCGACCTCGTGCCGGGCACCCTGCAGATCGACGTCGGCTTGGCGACGCCCGGCCTCGACGCGACCGCCGACATCGTGCTCGTGTCCGATTTCGCGGACAAGGCCGCGCTCGATGCCTACCAGGTGCACCCGGTTCACCAGGAAGTGAAGAAATTCGTCGTCGCGGTGGCTGAATCGCGCGAGTGCGTCGACTACATCGTCGACAGCGCGCAATGAGCGACGCGGCAACCCCGACGGACAGCCCGTCGATCGAGAGCCCGTTCGTCGACCTGCTCGGCGTGCAGCTCGTGTCGGCGAAGGACGGTGCGAGCGAGCTCGTGCTGCCGCTCGAGGAGCGGCACATGAACACGTGGAGCATCGCGCACGGCGGCGTGACGATGACGCTCGCGGACACCGCGCTCGCGATGGCCGCACGCAGCCTGACCGACGACGGCGTCGGCGTCGTGACGGTCGAGATGAAGGTGAACTTCATGCAGCCGGGGCGCGGCGAGTTGCGCGCTTACGGGCGCGTAATGCATCGCTCGACGACGATGGCCTACTGCGAAGGCGAAGTGCGCGACAGCGACGGCAATTTCGTCGCGAAGGCGCTCGGCACGTTCAAGTACATGCGGCGGCTCGCGGTGGGCCGCGACATCAAGCGGCAACGCTCGCGCACGGCGCCGGATGCCCAGCCCGGCCCGAGCGACGCGTAAGCGCCCGAGCGCACGGCCCTGCCTCTTCACTGGCAGGGCCGTTTTGTTTTGCGCGACGTCGGCCGCGTTGCACGGCAGGCTGAAGCGGGGCCGCAATTTCGACGCGTGGAGCGCACCACGCCCGCGCGACGCGGGCGTGGCATCATGTGACGCTTGTCCGTTCACGGCGCCGCACCGGCGCCGTCCTAACCGATGCCGCTGAATCCGAAGATCGCCCAGGTGCTCGACATGATCGAGCGTGCAAAACGCCCGTCCTATCACCGCCAGACGCCGCAGCAGGCGCGCGCCGCGTACGAGAAGAGCGCGCCGATCCTCGATGTCGCACCGGCACCGATGCATTCGGTCGAGGAATGCGTCGTGCCGACGCGCGACGGCCGCACGATCGGTGCGCGGCTGTACCTGCCGGTCGCGCCGAGCCTCGCGGAGCCGCTGCCCGCGCTCGTCTACTACCACGGCGGCGGTTTCACGGTCGGCAGCGTCGATACGCACGACGCGCTGTGCCGGATGTTCGCGCACGATGCGCAGTGCGCGGTGCTGTCGGTCGGCTACCGGCTCGCGCCGGAACACCGGTTCCCAACCGCGGTGAATGATGCCGACGACGCATTGCAATGGCTGCATCGCGAGGCCGCCACGTTCGGCATCGATGCCGAGCGGCTGGCCGTCGGCGGCGACAGTGCGGGCGGCACGCTCGCGACCGTCTGCGCGGTGCTCGCACGCGATGCAGGCATTCGCCTGGTGCTGCAGATGCTGATCTATCCGGGCGTGACGGGCTACCAGGACACCGAATCGCACGCGCGGCTCGCGAACGGCTACTTGCTGACGCAGGACACGATCCAGTGGTTCTTCACGCAATACGTGCGCGATCGGGCAGACCGCGACGACTGGCGGTTCGCGCCGCTCGACGGCACGCGCGATGCGCCGTCGTTCGCGGGCGTCGCGCCGGCGTGGATCGCGACGGCCGAATACGATCCGCTGAGCGACGAGGGCGCCGCGTATGCGGAAAAGTTGCGTGCGGCCGGCAACGCGGTCACGCTGGTCTGCTATCCGGGGATGATCCACGAATTCTTCAAGATGGGCGGCTACGTGCCCGAGGTGCGGGCCGCGCATGCCGATGCGGTCGCGGCGTTGAAGGCCGCATTCGACGACGTTTGACGGCGGTTGTGTAGCGGCGGACGCGCCGCATGGGAGCTGCGATGACGAACGGCGTGGTGGAAACGGGCGACTGGACGGTACTGGGCGGCGACGCCGCACGGATCCGCGACGCGGTGTTCGTGCGCGAGCAGCAGATTCCGCCGGAATGGGAGCTCGACGACGACGATCCGCTGTCGCTCCATGCGGTCGCGTACCGGGTCGACGCGGCGACCGGCGCACGCCGCGCGGTCGCGACGGGGCGGCTGCTGCCGTCCGGCACGATCGGCCGCGTCGCGGTGCTGGCCGACGCGCGCGGGCAGGGCGTCGGGTCAGCTGTGCTCAACGCGCTGCTGGAGGCGGCGCGGCGCCGCGGCGAAATCGTCGTGCGGCTCTACGCGCAGGATTCGGCCGTGTCGTTCTACCTGCGGCACGGCTTCGCGGCGGTCGGTGAGCCGTTCGTCGAAGCCGGCGTGCCGCATGTCGAGATGGCGCGCGCGCCGTAGCACGGCGCCCGCTCGCGCGCTCAGCGCGGCGGCGTCGCGTCGAGGTCGAACGTAACCGCGCGCTCGAACGTGCCCGGGCGGACGGTGCGGTGCGAGCCGTCGTCGTCGCAGCGTTCCTTGATCTCGACCGTCAGCCGCACGCCTTCTTTCATCGTGACGCGCAGCGCGGTCGTGCCGCGCGTGCCGTATTCGGGGGTCTCGATGAATGCGGCCGACAGCGCACGCTCGCGCTCGATCGGAATGCCCGTGTGCGGCAGTGCGTCGTCGTCCGCGACATGCGGGTCGCGCATCAGCGCGATCAGTTCGTCGAGCGACGGGGTCGGATTGTCGGTGAGCAGCGTGCCGAGCTCCGCGCGCTTGCGTACCACTTTCGGCCAGGGCGTATCGAGCCGCGCATTCGACAGCGCATGCACGCCAGGCACGATCGCGACGGGCGCGGCGACACCGCTTTCGCCTTCGGGCGCGCGATTGCAGAACCACGCGAGTTCACGCCGCCGCCAGTCGCCGACGAGCAGGTTGAAGCCGTTGTAGACGGCCGCATGCTCGGCCAGCTGCCCGAGATAGTCGAGCGGCGCAACGGACGGGCCGCCGAGGAAATCGGACACGAGCTTGCCGCGGGTCGGCGCGCCTGCACGGATATCGAACGGCGCGCGGTAGTTCGTCAGCGCGGCGAACCGGCCGTCGCGCGACACGCCGAGCCACGTGCCGCCTGCTTCGAGATCGCGGCCGGCAAGCACGCCCGGAACATCTTCCCACCACGAGAGCGGCGCGCTCGTCCGGCGAAAGAACTCGTCGCGATTGGCGGTGAGGGTAAAGACGGGACCGGCGGCAGCATCGGGCTGCCAGTCGAAGGCAATCAGACACATCGGGGGAATCTCTCGCAGGAAACTTCGGGCGCCGGCTGCGACTTGCGAGCCGGCGCGCGAACGGGTTGTCAGTGCGTCACGCTTCCGTCGGCCAGGCGTACGGCAGCGTATCGAACGCGAGCACCGGGCCGTCGGCCGAACCGAGGTGCACGGTGCCGTTGTCGAGCGCGGCGAGCTTGATTTCGACGAGCGCGTCGACGCCGCCGGCGGGCGCGGCCGCCGCGTTGACGATCATCCCGCACGGCTGGCCGGGATCGTCGCTGTGGAACAGCTCGACGCCGGCATGCACGCTATCGGTCTCGCCGGCGACATGCGCGAGCGCGGTGCGGCGCTTGATCGTGCCGCGGTACTGGCTGCGCGCGACGATTTCCTGGCCCGGGTAGCACCCCTTGCGAAAGTTAACGGCGCCGATCACGTCGAAGTTGACCATCTGCGGCACGAACTGTTCGACGGCCGGCTGCGTGATGCGCGGTTCGCCCGCGCGGATGTCGAGCCAGTCCCATACGGCCGGCGACACGACGGGCAGCGACCCGCCGAGCGCGGCGACGCGCGCATCGACTTCCGCGCGCGGGCCGATCCACAGATAGCGCTTGCGGCCGGCCGCATCGGGCACGCGGATCAGCGTGCCGGCGGGGCCGTCGACCTTCACGTGCACGCCGTCCGGCAGCGCGTCGAAGATGCCCGACAGCGCGTCGCGTACGTCGCCTGCGAAACCGACCACCGCGAGCGCGTCGCTCGCATCCGTCAGCTTCGCTTTCGCGCGCAGCACGAACATCGACAGCCGCTTCTGCACGGCAGGCTGCACGTCCTTCGACACCAGCAGGCGCACGCCGTGGCCGGCGCGCCACATGAGGAACGACCCGAGGAGGCGCCCCTTCGGCGAGCAGTAGCCGGACAGCCGCGCGCTCGCGGCGTCGAGATGTTCGACGTCGTTGGTGAGCTGGCTGTGCAGGAACGTCGCGGCGTCATCGCCGGCCACATCGATCACGCCGAACTGCGGCAGCGGCATGCAGGCGCCCGGCGCGTCGAAATCGGCGGCGGACGGGCGGGGGAAAACGGGGAGCGAGGCGGGTGCGGCCTGGACTGCCGGTGAAGCGAACGGTGTGCTCATGGAATGAGGGAACAGTCAACCCTGACTTTGACGGAGGCGAGCAAGTATTATATGGGTCTTACCTGAGTCACGTTTCCATGTCCCTACTGAAGAAATGCGCCGCGACGATCGTGGCGCTGGCTGTCGTTGTGGCCGCTGCCGGCGCGGGCGGCGGGTATTACTGGGCAACCCGGCCACTGCTGCTGGGTTCCGCATCGCTCGACGTCACGATCAAGCCGCGCAGCACCGTGAAGAGCGTCGCGCTGCAGCTCAAGCGCGGCGGCGTGCCGGTCGAGCCGCTCGGCTTCGTCGCGATGACGCGCGTGCTCGGGCTGTCGAGCCGGCTCAAGTCCGGCAACTACGAATTCAAGACCGGCATCACGGCTTACGAGGTGCTGCAGAAGATCGCGCGCGGCGACGTGAACGAGTACGTCGCGACGGTCATCGAAGGCTGGACCTTCAAGCGGATGCGCGCGGAACTCGATGCGAACCCCGATCTGGCGCACTCGACGGCCGGCATGAGCGATGCCGAGCTGCTGCGCGCGATCGGCGCGCCGGACAACGCAGTGCAGCGCGGCAGCGGCGAGGGGCTGTTCTTCCCCGATACCTATCTGTTCGACAAGGGCACGAGCGACCTGAACATCTACCGGCGCGCGTACCATCTGATGCAGACGCGTCTCGACGAGGCCTGGGCCGCGCGCGTGCCGGGCCTGCCGTACAAGACACCTTACGAAGCACTGACGATCGCGTCGATCGTCGAGAAGGAAACGGGCCATGCGGCCGATCGCGCGTTCGTCGCGGCCGTGTTCGCGAACCGGCTGCGCATCGGCATGCCGCTGCAGACCGATCCGTCGGTGATCTACGGGCTTGGCGATGCGTACGACGGCCGCCTGCGCAAGCGCGACCTGCAGGCCGACACTCCTTACAATACCTACACCCGACGCGGGCTGCCGCCGACGCCGATTGCGCTGCCGGGCATTGCCGCGCTGCAGGCGGCGATCAACCCGGCACCGACCAGCGCGCTCTATTTCGTCGCGAAAGGCGATGGCACGAGCGTGTTCTCGGACACGCTCGGCGACCACAACAAGGCCGTGGACAAGTACATACGAGGTCAATAATGGCGAGCGGTAAATTCATCACGTTCGAAGGCATCGACGGGGCGGGGAAGACCACCCACCTGCAATGGTTCTGCGAACGCCTCCAGGGCAAGCTGGCCGCGGCCGGCCGGCAGGTCGTCGTCACCCGCGAGCCGGGCGGCACGCAGCTCGGCGAGAAACTGCGCGAGATCCTGCTGAACCAGCCGATGGATCTCGAGACGGAAGCGCTGTTGATGTTCGCCGCGCGCCGCGAGCATCTCGCGCTCGTGATCGAGCCGGCGCTCGCGCGCGGCGACTGGGTCGTGTCCGATCGCTTCACCGACGCGACGTTCGCGTACCAGGGCGGCGGCCGCGGGCTTCCGCGCGACAAGCTCGAGACGCTCGAGCGCTGGGTGCAGGGTGGTTTCCAGCCCGACCTGACGGTGCTGTTCGACGTCGCGCCGCAGGTCGCGAGCGAGCGCCGCGGCGCCGCGCGCATGCCCGACAAGTTCGAAAGCGAGTCCGACGCGTTCTTCGCGCGCACGCGCGGCGAATACCTGCGGCGTGCGGAAGAGGCGCCGCACCGTTTCGCGATCGTCGACGCGACGCAGTCGATTCCCGAGATCCGCCAGCAGCTCGAACGCGTGCTCGCCGCGCTGTAATTCGCAAGGAACGCACCACATGATCTATCCGTGGCAGACCGACGACTGGAACCGCCTGCAGCAACTGCGTCCGCAATGGCCGCACGCGCTGCTGCTGCATGGCCAGGCCGGGATCGGCAAGCTGCAGTTCGCCCAGCATCTCGCGCAGGGCTTCCTGTGCGAAGCGCCGCAGCCGAACGGCGAGCCGTGCGGCACCTGCGCGGCCTGCACCTGGTTCTCGCAGGGCAACCATCCGGACTACCGGATCGTGCTGCCCGAGGCGCTGGCGGGCGAGGCGCCGGGCGCCGCGGACGACGCCAAGGCGGCCGACGCGGACGAAGGCGGCAAGAAGACGCGTGCGCCGAGCAAGGAGATCAAGATCGAGCAGGTGCGTGCGCTGCTCGACTTCTGCGGGGTCGGTTCGCACCGCGGCGGCGCGCGCGTCGTCGTGCTGTATCCGGCCGAGGCGCTCAACGTCGCCGCGTCGAACGCGTTGCTGAAAACGCTGGAGGAGCCGCCGTCCGGCGTCGTGTTCCTGCTCGTGTCGGCGCGCATCGACCGCCTGCTGCCGACGATCATCAGCCGCTGCCGGCAGTGGCCGATGACCGTGCCGGCGCCCGACGCAGCCGCCGCCTGGCTTGCCGCGCAGGGCGTCGATCATGCGCCTGCGCTGCTCGCCGAGGCCGGCGGCGCGCCGCTTGCCGCGCTGGCGCTCGCGAGCGACGAGAACCGCCCGCTGCGGGACTACACGCTCGGGCAGCTCGCGGCCGGTGCGGCATGCGACCCGTTCGCGTGCGGCGAGACGCTGCAGAAGCTGCCGGTGCCGCTGGTGCTCGGCTGGCTGCAGCGCTGGTTGTATGACCTGCTCGCGCAGCGGATGGCAGGCGCGCCGCGCTACTTCCCGATGCACGCGGCGGCGCTCGCGCGCTGCGCGGAAGCGGTCGATGCGAACGCGTTCGCGCGCTTCATGAAGGCCGTGACGCGACAGCGGACGGTCGAGAACCATCCGCTCAACGCGCGGCTCGTATTCGAGGAATTGTTTCTCGGATACCGGGAAATGTTCGCGTGATCCGGCATTGTTTCCCGTGGGTTGCGAAACGATGACCGGCTCACACCGCGACGCGACCGTGGCCGGCCGGCGCGCGAACGCCGCCCGTTGCCGCATGCCGGCGCGCGCATGAGCGCCCGCCTTACGTATTCAGGAAACACGATGTTCGTCGACTCTCACTGCCATATCAATTTCAAGGGCCTGGCCGACCGCCTGCCGGCCGTTCTCGAGAACATGCGCGAGCACGACGTCACGCACGCGCTGTGCGTGTCCGTCGATTTCGAGACGCTGCCCGACGTGATCGCGATCGCGGACGCGCACGACAACGTCTATGCGTCGGTCGGCGTGCATCCGGATCACGAGGACGCGCGCGAGCCGACGCTCGCGGAGCTCGTCGAGCTGGCCGCTCACCCGAAGGTCGTCGCGATCGGTGAAACGGGCCTCGACTACTACCGTCTCGAAGGCCGCTCGATCGCCGACATGGAATGGCAGCGCGAACGCTTTCGCACGCATATCCGCGCGGCGACCGCGACGAAGAAGCCGCTGATCATCCACACGCGCTCGTCATCGGAGGACACGCTGCGGATCATGGCCGAGGAGCGCGCGGACGTGCCGGGCGGCGTGATGCACTGTTTCACCGAGCCGTGGCCGGTGGCCGAGCAGGCGCTCGCGCAGAACTTCCATATCTCGCTGTCGGGCATCGTCACGTTCAAGAACGCGACCGACGTGCAGGACGTCGCGCGGCGCGTGCCGCTCGACCGGCTGCTGATCGAAACCGACTCGCCGTACCTCGCGCCGGTGCCGTATCGCGGCAAGCCGAATGAACCTGCGTACGTCAGCCATGTCGGACGCTTTATCGCATCCGAGCGCGGGATTGCCGTCGAGGCGCTCGCCGATGCGACGACGCAGAACTTTTTCCGGCTGTTCAAGATCGCCCGCTAACGACGCGCGCACAGCCGACAACCCAGGGAAGGAGCCCACAACAATGACGAAGCCGACCAACCATCTGCCGAAACGCGCACTCGTTGCCGCCGCACTCGTCGCGAGCGGCCTGTTCGCGGCAGCCGGCGCGCAGGCCGAATCGCTCGACGCGATCGTCAAGGCCGTCAAGTTCGACGACATCGCCGACATCGGCAAGCAGCTCAAGAGCGGCAAGCTCGACCCGAACACGGTCGCGCCGAACGGCGACCCGCTGATCGTGATCGCCGCACGCGAGAAGTCCGACAAGGTCGCGGCGGCACTCGCCACGACGCCGAACGTCGACCTCGAGAAGGAAGACAAGGCCGGCGAAAACGCGCTGATGCTCGCGTCGCTGAACGGCGATGTCGGTCTCGCCAAGCTGCTGATCGACAAGGGCGCGGAAGTCAGCAAGAAGGGCTGGGCGCCGCTGCACTATGCGGCGACCAACGGTCAGGACGCGGTCGTGAAGCTGCTGCTCGACCACGACGCGTATATCGATACGGCCTCGCCGAACGGCACGACGCCGCTGATGATGGCCGCACGCGGTAACCATGCGTCGACGGTCACGCTGCTGCTCGACCAGGGCGCCGATCCGCAGGTGAAGAACCAGCTCGGCATCACCGCGCTCGAATTCGCGAAGCATTACAACGCGCCGGACGCGATCGAGATCCTGAGCAAGCGGACGACGCGCATCGGTGCGTCGACGCCGGCAGATGCACAAAAGAGTGCAAAATGACGGTTTTCGGTGCGGCAGACGGTGCCCGCCCGGCCGGATTCCGGCCGGAGCAGGGCGTCCCGGCGCCGCGCCGGCCAAGGCAGCAGGCGGCCTCGGGCCGCATTGACATAAGGAACACCATGTTGCGCGCAATGTTTTGTGCCGCGGCGTTTGCCGTGCCGTTGTCGGCGGCGGCTTTCACGGGCGCTGATCTCGACCGGCTGTGCGCGAAGACGGACGTCAAGTCGCGAGCGTCGTGCGCGGCCTATATCGAAGGCGCCGCCGACGGCGTCTACAACACCATCGATGCGATCGGCGGCACGACGGGGCCGCGGGTCGGCCAGTATTTCTGCCTGCCGCCCGACATCCGGGCGCAGCAGATGACCGACGCGGTGCGCAAATACATCGCGGAAAATCCGAAGCTGGCCGACTACAACGCGAGTACCGCGGTGTCGCTCGGTCTCGGCAAGGCGTTTCCCTGCAGGAGCGGCAACTGATCTGACGCCGTGTCCGGGCCCGTGCGTGGCCCGGACGTCGCCGACGCATCCAGGACGAGGCGTGCACGCCTCATCACCCACGGGCGCCGATGATTTCAATCGAGGAACTGCAGCGCATCACCGATGCGCCACTGCATTCATGGCTCGGTACGCTGGCCGTGTCGGTCATCGTCGTACTGGTCGTCACGATCGTGCACCGTCTCGGCGCACGCATCGTCAAGCGCATCGCGCAGCCGTATCCGTTGATGAGCGCGATCCTGCGCTACATCGACAGGCCGTCGCTCGTCGTGCTCGCGCTGCTGGCGCTCGAATTCCTGTGGGTCCAGGCGGACGACGGCATGTCGTTCGTGCGCGGCATGCGCACGGCGGCGGCGGTCGGCTCCATCGTGTCGCTCACGTGGCTGCTGGTGCGGCTCGCGGCCGGCGTCGGCGACGCCATCATCCAGGCGCATCCGATCGATACGGCCGACAACCTCCAGGCGCGGCGCATCCATACGCAGGCCAAGGTGCTCGTGCGGACCGTGATGGTGCTGATCGTGATCATCGGCACTGGTGCCGCGCTGATGACGTTCCCGAACGTGCGCCAGGTCGGCGCGAGCCTGCTGGCGTCGGCCGGCGTCGCGGGCCTGGTCGCCGGTATCGCCGCGCGGCCGGTGCTCGGCAACCTGATCGCCGGGCTGCAGATCGCGCTCACGCAACCGATCCGGCTCGACGACGTGGTCGTGATCCAGGGCGAGTGGGGGCGCATCGAGGAGATTACCGGGTCGTTCGTGTCGGTGCGGCTGTGGGACCAGCGGCGCCTCGTCGTGCCGCTGCAGTGGATCATCGAGAACCCGTTCACGAACTGGACGCGCAGCAGCGCGGAAATCATCGGCACGGTCTACCTGTCGGTCGATTACCGCACGCCGCTCGCGCCGCTGCGCGAGGAGCTCGCACGGCTCGTCCATGCGGCGCCCGAGTGGGACGGCCGCGTGCAGGTGCTGCAGGTGACCGACGCGACGGAACGCACGATGCAGTTGCGCGCGCTCGTCAGTGCGGCCGATTCGTCGTCGTGCTGGGACCTGCGCTGCCGTGTGCGCGAAGGGTTGATCGCCTACCTGCAGGACCGCTATCCGCAATGCCTGCCGCGCAGCCGGATGGAACTGTATCCGCATGATTCCGCGCCGGACGCGCCGAAGCCCGAACGGCCGCACGCGCGGCCGGCTGCCGCCAGCACGGCGGCCAACACCGCGGCCGACCCGCAGGCTGCCGAAGGCCGCTGAACGCGGCCCGCATGCACACCCTCCATCGTCATGACCACGCTGAAAACGCTTGCCATCGCCAATTACCGCTCGCTGCGCGAGCTGATCGTGCCGCTCGCGGCGCTCAACGTCGTCACGGGGCCGAACGGCAGCGGCAAGTCGAGCGTGTACCGCGCACTGCGGCTGCTCGCCGACACCGCGCAGGGGCGGGTGATCCCGTCGCTCGCTCGCGAAGGCGGGTTGCCGTCGACGCTGTGGGCCGGCCCCGAGCGCTTCTCGCGGGCGATGCTGGACGGCGACGCACCGGTTACCGGCACGGTGCGCAAGGGGCCGGTGAGCCTGAAGCTCGGCTTCGCCTGCGACGATTTCGGTTATTCGATCGATCTGGGCATGCCGATCCCGAGCGGGTCGGCGTTCTCGCTCGATCCGGTGGTCAAGCGCGAGTGCATCTGGGGCGGCGCGCTGCTGCGCCCGTCGACGCTGCTGGTCGACCGGCAGGGCGCACAGATCCGTGCGCGCATCGCATCGGGCGACTGGCAGACGATTCCGCAGCCGGTCGCCAGCTTCGACAGCATGATGACCGAGTTCGCCGATCCGGCCGGCGCGCCCGAGATGATCGCGGTGCGGGAACGGATCCGCTCGTGGCGTTTCTACGACCATTTCCGTACCGATGCGCAGGCGCCGGCGCGGCAGTCGCACATCGGTACCCATACGCCGGTACTCGCGGACGACGGCGCCGACCTGGCCGCCGCGTTGCAGACGATCCGCGAAATCGGCGACGGCGCGGCGCTCGATGCGGCGATCGACGACGCATTTCCCGGTGCGTCGGTCGAGATCGACAATCCGGGCGGCCGGGGCCGCTTCGACGTGCTGATGCGCCAGCCCGGGCTGCTGCGGCCGCTCGCGGCGGCCGAGCTGTCGGACGGCACGCTGCGCTACCTGCTGCTCGCGGC
Organism: Burkholderia puraquae; assembly: GCF_002099195.1. Lineage (GTDB taxonomy): Bacteria > Pseudomonadota > Gammaproteobacteria > Burkholderiales > Burkholderiaceae > Burkholderia > Burkholderia puraquae. The sequence goes on from NZ_NBYX01000005.1 coordinate 373,584, forward strand.
CGCGCTGCTGACCCCGCGGCCGCCGGCGCTGATGGTGCTGAACGAACCGGAGACGAGCCTGCACCCCGATCTGCTGCCGGCGCTCGGCCGGCTGATCGCGCAGGCGGCGCGGCGTTCGCAGGTGCTCGTCGTGTCGCATGCGGCGCGGCTCATCGCGACGCTCGAGCGCGAGGCCGGCTGCGAATCGCTGGTGCTCGACAAGCAACTCGGCGCGACGGGGCTCGTCGATGCCGACACGCGCGATTTGCCGGCATGGAAGTGGCCGTCGCGCTGACGGGCGGCGCGGCGTGCGTGCAGGCGCCGTTGTAGCTTTGGGGGGCGGATCGGCCTGGCCGGCGGAATGTATCCTGCCTGTAACAACGCCCATAAAATGCAAGACGGGCGGTTCCGTGCAACGGGATCGCGAATAATGAAGGGATATCCGGCTGGCGCCGCCGGCCAGCGCTGCATGGCCGCGAGCGGGAAACGCCCGCCGGCCGTGCCGCAACGGACAGGACACAGGAGACGTGGACCATGAGAATTGCCCAGATCGCGCCGCTGACCGAATCGGTGCCGCCGAAGCTGTACGGCGGCACGGAGCGCGTCGTGTCCTACATCACCGAGGCGCTCGTCGAGCTCGGCCACGATGTGACGCTGTTCGCCAGCGGCGATTCGACGACGCGGGCGAAGCTCGAGCCGGTCTGGCCGCGCGCGCTGCGGCTCGACTCGTCGATCCGCGACCGGGTCGCGCCGCACATGCTGCTGATGGAGACGGTCGCACGTCGCGCGAAGGACTTCGACGTGCTCCATTTCCACATGGACTACTACTCGTTCTCGGTCTTCAACCGGCAGGAAACGCCTTACGTGACGACGCTGCACGGCCGGCTCGACCTGCCCGAGCAGCAGCCGGTGTTCGACACGTTCAACACGGCGCCGGTGATCTCGATTTCGAACTCGCAGCGCCAGCCGCTGCCGCAGGCGAAATGGCTGACGACCGTCTACCACGGGCTGCCCGATACGCTGTACATGCCGCAGCCCGTCGAACCGCGCTACCTCGCGTTCCTCGGCCGCATCTCGCCCGAGAAGCGCGTCGACACGGCGATCCGCATCGCCCGCCAGTGCGGGCTGCCGATCCGGATCGCCGCGAAGATCGATGCGGCCGACCAGGAATACTTCGAGCGCGAGATCAAGCCGCTCTTCGCGCTGCCGCACGTCGAATTCATCGGCGAGATCGCGGATCACCAGAAGGCCGAATTCCTGTCGGGCGCGCATGCGCTGCTGTTTCCGATCGACTGGCCGGAGCCGTTCGGCCTCGTGATGATCGAGGCGATGTCGTGCGGCACGCCGGTGATCGCATTCAATCGCGGCGCGGTGCCGGAAGTGATCGACGAGGGCGTGTCGGGTTTCATCGTCGAGGATGAAATCAGCGCGGTGGCCGCCGTGAACCGGCTGCACCTGCTGCCGCGCGCGCGCGTGCGACAGCGCTTCGAGGCGCGCTTCACGTCGCGCCGCATGGCGCAGCAGTACGTCGACGTGTACCAGTCGGTGATCCGCGCGCAGAAGCGCTCGCGCTTCAAGGTGATCGACTCGACGACCTGACGCGCGACACGGGCGGATAAAAAAACGGCGATGCCCGCAAGGACATCGCCGTTTGCGCATGGCCCGCGCACGATGTGCGCGGGCATGGCGTCAGCGTCAGATCTTGAGCTTCGTGACCTTCGTGCCGTTGATCGACACGTCGCCCATCAGGCCCGCGTTCGTCAGCACGACGACCTGAACCGGTGCGGTGGCCGTGTTGGAATCGACTGCACCGTTCGCGCCCATCTTCACGAGCGCGACCGACGCGCCGGCGCCGGCTGCCCAGCCGTCCGAGCCGCGGAATTCGTCGAGCGCTTCCTGCGTCATGAACAGGAACACGATCGCCTTCGACTGTGCACCGGCCTGCAGGCCGACCGACAGCGACGACGTGTTGTAGTAGCCGACCGTGCTGCCGCCGACGCGCAGTGCGCCGTTGCCGGACTGGCCGCCGACGATGAAGCCGGCCTGCAGCACGTCCGGGAAGACGAGCACGCCGCGCGACTTCGCGACGAGTTCACGCGAACCCTTGACCGTGGAGTACATGCGCGACAGCGTGGCGTCGACACTCGAGTCGATTGCCTGGCGCTTCGACGCGTTGGTGGCGGCGTTGTCCGGCTTGTCCGGGGTGGTGGTGCAACCGGTGAGCGCGAGGCTACCGACGATGAGCGCAGCGGCGGCTTTCAGCACAAGATTCCGTTTTTGCATCGTTCTTCTCCATCGGATGATGTTCGGAGTGAGTCTCGCTCAGGGAGCGGATCACGTCGGCAGTTATATCACAGCGGATTACAGCCTCTTTTCGTCGCGGCGTAAAAAAGCGTCAAATCGTGTTGGGATGTCGCGGCGTGCCAACGGACGAACCGGTGCCCGCGCGCCGACGCCGGGCCGGCATGCCGGAAACACGGCGGTCGCTCGGATGGCGGCGCCTGCCGCGCGCATCAGTGCGTGACAGGTGGAACGGGCGGCTTGAGCGGGGGGCGGCGCAGCGCGCGGCGGATCAGCGCGATCACGACGCCGCAGGCGAACAGGAACGCGGCCGGCACGACCCAGTAGCCGACGAACGCGTGCCACAGGTAGCCCGCGAGCGTATTGCGGCGCACCACGTATTCGTCGCGGGCCGCCTGCTGGCGCGGCGCATTGGCGGCGAGCACGTCGGCCGGGCAGCCGGCCGCGCGCGCCTCGTCAGGATCCCCATGGCACTTCGCGGCGGCGCCGGCTGCCTGTTGCGCGTCGGTGAGCTGCCAGGTGGTCAGCGCGAGCTGCAGGTCCGCCTTGTTGTATGCCATTTCCTCGCGGATCTCGCGCACGGCGACGATCGCAACGGGCACGGCCCAGAATACGATCACGATCAGCCAGCGGCGGAACCAGCGGTGTTGTCTCCATGCCATCCATGCCTCCGTTTGACGCGTGTGCGCGTCTGTCTCGAGGGCGGCCCGATGGCGCTTCTTGTACTTGGATGGGCCGCGTTGCAGCCATCATAGAAGAAAACGCGGCGAATTGCCGCACCATGTGGCGGCGCCGGTACGGCGGGCCGGGAAAGCGGGGCGGGAGAGGTCGGGGCGGGGTGCGTCGATGCGCATGCAACGAAAACAAAAAATGCCGCGCCCGCCGAAGCGGTGCGCGGCATTCGATACGGGAGCGCCGGAACTCAGGCTGCCGGCTGGCTGCTCAGGCAGCTCTTCATGAACGCCTTGCGGTCGTCGCCTTTCTTGCCGGTGGCTTGCGTGTTGCACGCCTTCATCTTTTCCTGCTGCGTCATTGCTTTCGCGGGCTTGGCCGACAGGCAGTCCTTCATGAACGCCTTGCGTTCGTCGCCCGTCTTGCCGGCGGCCTGGGTGTTACAGGCCTTCATCTTGTCCTGCTGGCTGTTCGCCGCGAATGCGGGGGAAGCCAGCATCCCGCCGAGAAGCACGGCGGCTACGAGCGATTGGATTTTCATTTCGACACTCCCATGGGGTGAATTGCGTTTTATCGACGCCGTCACGAAGCACCGCGCGATGAGGATAGGGCCGCATCGCACCGCGCGCTCCGATTATGGCAAATCAATGTGAAAACACCAAAACGGCACTTCCTATAACGTTGCGGGCACCACGGCCGTTGACGGCCCACCCCGCAGGATGATCGGGACAAACCATGATCTGCCGCGGCCGGCCTCGGCCGCCGCGCCGGAACCTGCCGGATCCCGGCCGCGAGCCTTTACAATCGCGGCCATGAATACTCCGAATTCCGCTTCTCCTTCGTCCGCGGCGAGCCTGCCGCGCATCGCCGTGCTGGCCACCGGCGGCACGATCGCCGGCGCCGCGCCCGACGCGGCCAGCACGGCCGGCTACCAGGCCGGCGCGCTCGGCGTCAATTTCCTGGTCGACGCGGTGCCGGCGCTCGCGTCCGTCGCGCGCATCGATGCCGAGCAGATCGCCAGCATCGACAGCAAGGATCTCGCGCTGCCGCTGTGGAACACGCTGGCCGCGCGGATCGACGCGCTGATGGCCGACCCGGCGGTCGACGGCATCGTGATTACCCACGGCACCGACACGCTCGAGGAAACCGCCTATGCGCTGCACCTGGTCGTCAAGGGCGACAAGCCGGTCGTGCTGACGGCCGCGATGCGGCCGGCGACCGCGCTGTCGTCCGACGGCCCGCTGAACCTGCTGAACGCGGTGACGGTGGCCGCGCATCCGTCCGCGCGCGGGCAGGGCGTGCTGGTTGCGTTCAACAACCGGATCCACGGCGCGCGCGACGTCGTGAAGACGAGCACCTATGCAGTCGATGCGTTCCAGTCGCCGGAACTCGGTGCCCTCGGCTGGGTGCAGGACGGCCGGGTCGAATTCGCGCGCCGCGTCACGCGTTCGCGCGACACGCAACTGGCGATCGCCGCAGCATGGCCGCCCGTCGAAGTCGTCGCCAGCTATGCGGGCGTGGCGCGTACCGCCGTCGATGCGCTGGTCGCGGCCGGCGTGCGCGGTCTTGTCGTCGCGGGCACGGGCAACGGCTCGATTCATGCGACGCTGCAGGCGGCGCTGGCCGATGCGGTGAACGCAGGCGTTGCGGTGGTTCGGGCGTCGCGCGTCGGGTCGGGGCACGTGATGCGCAACGGCGCCGCGAGCGACGATGCGCTCGGCTTCGTGAGTGCAGGGTCGCTGAACCCGTTCAAGGCACGCGTGCTGCTGATGCTCGCGCTCGCGAACGGCATTCACGGTCGCGACGAACTGCAACGCATGTTCGATACGTGGTGACCGGGTGATCGAAACGCGCCGCACGGCGGTGCGCGCCGCCATGAAAAAAAGCAGGCCAATGGCCTGCTTTTTTCGTATCAGCCCGGCAAGAATGCTCAGGACTGCGGCGGAATCACGAGCTTCTGGCCCGGGTAGATCCGGTCCGGGCTCGACAGCATCGGCTTGTTCGCCTCGAAGATCGCCGGGTACTTGTTCGCGTCGCCATAGACTTCCTTGGCGATCGCCGACAGCGTGTCGCCCGGCTTCACGTCGTGGTACTGCACTTCCGGATCGTCCGGCTGGAGATCGTCGTCGTTGACGCCCGCGACGCCCTGCACGTTGCCGGCCGCGACCTTGACCTTGGCTTTCGTGTCGAGGTCGGCGACGCTGCCCGACAGCGTCACGGTGCGCGATGCGCCGTCGAACGCCACGGTCAGGTTCGACGTGTCGAGACCTTGCGTGTTGATGTAGTTCTTGATGGCATCGGCCGCGGTCTGGTTTGCGGCATTCGGATCTTCCGCTGCTTGCGCGTCGGCATGACCCAGCAGTTTTTCACCCGCCTCTTTGATAAACGAAAGAAGACCCATCGTTGCACTCCTTAGGTGGTTGAAAAGAAAACGCGCCGTGAAGTGGCGAAAAAAACACCGCGCTGGGCGCGGTCACCGGAGGTGAACGCAAGCGCGGCGGTTTTCTCGAAAGGCGTGGCGAAAGTGTAGGCGTTCATGACGACGATTGCATGAAAAATCGCACGCTTGAACGTAAAGAAATGTAATACGCGAAATCCGACAGGCGGACACCCGACGACGACGTCTGACCGACCAAGGCTTCCCCGGCGTCGCCGGGTGCCGCTGCGGACCCCACCACGCCGCTCTCAGCCCAGAGCGGCGTTTTTCGCCCCGTCCCGCATGCCGTCGGCAGTGCAGGGCGGGGCGCCCCACCGTGATGCACGAGAGTCTCGCGCATCGATGCGACCGGCCGTGGCCGGTCACGTGTGTCATTCGCGCGTCCGTCATCGCGACGGACCGCGCGTTACCGCATCGACCGAAGGCAGCCGCGCGAGGCGGCCTGCGTTCAGCCTGCCGTCTTCTCGATCTCGAAGTTCGACATGATCTCGAGCGCGCGCACGAGTGCCGAGTGATCCCATGCCTTGCCGCCGTGCGACGCACACACGCTGAACAGCTGCTGCGCGCTTGCCGTGTGCGGCAGGGCGAGGCCGAGCTTGCGTGCGCCGTCGAGCGCGAGGTTCAGGTCCTTCTGGTGCAGCTCGATACGGAAGCCCGGATCGAACGTGCGCTTCGTCATCCGCGCGCCGTGCACTTCGAGGATGCGCGATGCGGCGAAGCCGCCCATCAGCGCCTGGCGCACGCGCTCCGGATCGGCGCCCGAACGTGCGGCGAACAGCAGCGCTTCGCCGACGGCTTCGATGTTCAGCGCGACGATGATCTGGTTCGCGACCTTGCAGGTCTGGCCCGCGCCGTTGTCGCCGACGAGCGTGATGTTCTTGCCCATCTTCTCGAACAGCGGCTTCGCGCGCTCGAATGCCTGCTCGGGGCCGCCGACCATGATCGTCAGCGTCGCTTCGCGTGCGCCGACTTCGCCGCCGGACACCGGCGCGTCGAGGTAGTCGCAACCGAGTGCGTTGATCTGCTTTGCGAATTCCTGCGTGTCGAGCGGCGAGATCGAGCTCATGTCGATCACGAGCTTGCCGGCCGTCAGGCCCTTCGCGACGCCGTCGTCGGCGAACAGCACGTTACGCACGTCCGGCGTGTCCGGCACCATCACGACGATGACGTCCGCGTTCTGCGCGACTTCGGTCGAGTTCGCAACGACCTTCGCGGTCTTGCGCAGATCGTCCGGGATCGGGAACGCGCCGTTCACGACGAGCTGGTGGTCGCCCTTGAGCAGGTTGCGCGCCATGTGCGCGCCCATGATGCCGAGGCCGATGAAACCGATGGTTGCCATGTGAAAGTCTCCTATAGGGCTGAAAACGGGAAGGGCGCTACTCAGGCGGCGCGACGCGCCGAACCCGGTGCGCAGCCGGCGACGCTTTGCAGCCAGCCGAGGCCTTCCGTCGTGGTGGTGCGGGGCTTGTATTCGCAGCCGACGTAGCCGGCATAGCCGAGCCGGTCGAGCAGCGCGAACAGGAACGCGTAGTTGATCTCGCCCGTACCCGGCTCGTTGCGGCCCGGGTTGTCCGCGAGCTGGACGTGGCCGATCGATGCGAGGTTGCGTTCGATCGTCGCGGCCAGTTCGCCTTCCATGCGCTGCATGTGATAGATGTCGTACTGCAGGAACAGGTTATCCGAGCCGACTGCGCGGATCACGTCGAGCCCTTCCGACGAGCGATTCAGCGCGAAGCCCGGGATGTCGAAGCTGTTGCACGGCTCGACGAGCAGGCGGATGCCTTCGCGCTTCAGCGCATCGGCGGCAAAGCGCAGGTTGTCGACGATCGTGACGAAGGTCTTGTCGCGCGCCGTGCTCGCCGACGGGATGCCGACGAGGCAGTTCAGCTGCGGCACCTTCAGCGCCTTCGCGTACTCGATCGCCCGGCCGACACCTTCGTGGAACTCGCCGACGCGATCGGGCAGGCACGCGATGCCGCGCTCGCCCTGGTCCCAGTTGCCGGCAGGCAGGTTGTGCAGCACGAGGCGCAGGCGATGCGTCTCGAGCCGCTCGGCGAGTTCCTCTTTCGCGTACGGATACGGGAACAGGAACTCGACGGCGTCGAAGCCCGCGTCGGCGGCCGCCTTGAAGCGGTCGAGGAACGGCACTTCGTTGAACAGCATGGTCAGGTTTGCAGCAAACTTCGGCATGAGCTAAGCCTCTTCGGTCGGTCAGTCAAAAATGTCGTTCGGTTCAGTCGAGCATCGAGATCGCGGTCGGTGCGTGCTCGGCCTTGTCGGCGAGATCCTCGAATTCGTTGATCGCGTCGATTTCGGTGCCCATCGAGATGTTCGTCACGCGCTCGAGGATCACTTCGACGACCACCGGCACGCTGAACTCTTCCGCGAGCGTTTGCGCCTGGCGCAGCGCCGGCTCGATCTCTTCCGGCTTGAACACGCGCAGCGCCTTGCAGCCGAGGCCTTCCGCGACGGCCACGTGGTCGACGCCATAGCCGTTCAGTTCCGGCGCGTTCACGTTGTCGAACGCGAGCTGCACGCAGTAATCCATGTCGAACGCACGCTGCGCCTGGCGGATCAGCCCGAGGTACGAGTTGTTCACGACGACGTGCACATACGGCAGCTTGAATTGCGCGCCGGCTGCCAGTTCCTCGATCATGAACTGGAAGTCGTAGTCGCCGGACAGCGCGACGATCGGGCGGCTCGGGTCCGCTGCACGCACGCCGAGCGCGGCGGGGATCGTCCAGCCGAGCGGGCCGGCCTGGCCGCAGTTGATCCAGTTGCGTGCCTTGAACACGTGCAGGAACTGCGCGGCGGCGATCTGCGACAGGCCGATCGTGCTGACGTAGCACGTATCGCGGCCGAACACCTTGTTCATCTCTTCGTATACGCGCTGCGGCTTGACCGGCACGTTGTCGAAGTGCGTCTTGCGCTGCAGCGTGCGCTTGCGCGCCTGGCATTCCGAGACCCATGCGCTGCGGTCCTTCAGCTTGCCGGCGGCCTTCCATTCCCGTGCGACGGCGACGAACAGCTCGAGTGCCGCCTTCGCGTCCGACACGATGCCGAGATCCGGGCCGAACACGCGGCCGATCTGCGTCGGCTCGATGTCGACGTGCACGAACTTGCGGCCCTTCGTGTAGACCTCGACGCTGCCCGTGTGGCGGTTCGCCCAGCGGTTGCCGATGCCGAGCACGAAGTCGGACGCGAGCATCGTGGCGTTGCCATAGCGGTGCGACGTTTGCAGGCCGACCATGCCCGCCATCAGCGGGTGGTCGTCGGCAATCGCGCCCCACGACATCAGCGTCGGGATCACCGGCACGCCGATCGTTTCGGCGAACTGCACGAGCAGGTCTTCGGCCGCTGCATTGAGCACGCCGCCGCCCGACACGATCAGCGGCTTGTCCGCGTCGTTGAGCATCGCGAGCGCCTTCTCGATCTGCGCGCGGGTGGCCGCGGGCTTGTAGACCGGCAGCGGTTCGTACGTGTCGATGTCGAATTCGATTTCGGCGAGTTGCACGTCGATCGGCAGGTCGACGAGCACCGGGCCCGGGCGGCCCGAGCGCATCAGGTGGAATGCCTGCTGGAACACGCGCGGCACGAGCGCCGGCTCGCGCACGGTGACGGCCCACTTCGTGACGGGCTTCGCGATCGATTCGATGTCGACGGCCTGGAAGTCTTCCTTGTACAGGCGGGCACGCGGTGCCTGGCCCGTGATCGCAAGGATCGGAATCGAGTCTGCCGATGCGGAGTACAGGCCGGTGATCATGTCCGTGCCGGCAGGGCCCGACGTGCCGATGCACACGCCGATGTTGCCCGGGGCGGCCCGCGTGAAGCCTTCGGCCATGTGCGACGCGCCTTCGACGTGGCGCGCCAGCACGTGGCTGATGCCGCCCGACTTGCGCATCGCCGAGTAGAACGGGTTGATCGCTGCACCCGGCACGCCGAACGCGGTCTGGATGCCTTCCTTCTCAAGCACGAGCACAGCTGCGTCGACGGCTCTCATCTTGGCCATGAATGTCTCCTTGAATGTGATGGATCTTGCAAATCGGTCTGTTGGGGACACTTTAGGGATGCAGGAAAGGTTTGATAAGATCAGCCGAAGTCGCTTTTTTCGAAACTAAAAGTATGGAATGACGGCCGGGCGTGGCTTTCCGCCGGTGCCGGAACAGAGACGGAGACGGGAGATGGATCGCTTCAAGCAGATCGAGACGTTCGTGCGGGTGGCCGATGCCGGCAGCCTCGCGGCGGCGGCGCTCGAGGAGGGCGTGTCGCCGGTCGTGCTCGGGCGGCGCATCGACGCGCTCGAAAAGCGTCTCGGCGTGAAGCTGATGTACCGCTCGACGCGGCGGCTGGTGGTCAGCGAGGAGGGCGCCGCGTTCCTCGAGCGCTGCCGCGGCCTCCTGTCCGAATGGGACCAGGCCGAGAACGAGCTGGCCGCCGGGCGGCGCGCGGTCAGCGGGCACCTGATCGTGTCCGCGCCAGCCGCGTTCGGGCGCAAGCACGTCGCGCCGCACGCACCGGGCTTTCTGGCCGACAAGCCCGAGATGCAGCTGTCGTTCAACCTGACCGACCGCGTCGTCGATCTCGTGCGCGAGGGCTATGACCTGTCGATCCGGATCGGCGGTGCCGTCGATCCGAACTTCGTTGCGGTGAAGCTTGCGTCGAACCGGCGCGTCGTGTGCGGCACGCCCGAGTATTTCCGGCGGCACGGCCGGCCGAAGTCGCTCGACGATTTGCTGAAGCACAACTGCCTGGCGTTCAACCTGCAGGGCGGACAGAACCGCGGCTGGTATTTCCAGCGCCACGGCAAGATCGCGACGATGCGCGTGGCGGGCAATCTCGACTGCAACGACGGCGAACTGCTGCACCGCTGGGTGGCCGAAGGCCTCGGGCTCGGCTGGCGTTCGACATGGGAAATCGCCGCGCAGCTCGAGACGGGCGAGCTCGAGACCGTGCTCGACGAGTATGCATTGCCCGACTACGACATCCTTGCGGTCTATCCGCAGCAGCGCTACGTGCCGGCACGCGTGCGCTATTTCATCGACTACCTGCGCGCTGCCTACGCCAGCCCCGGCTACTGGAGCACCACGCCGTAACCGGCACGGCCGGCCCGGCCACAAGGCCGCCCGGCGATTTTTTACGCTTCGGGCGCACGGCGCGGGAATAAACTCGACGCAACGACGGTAAGGTCATCGAGCGCGCACGTTGCCGGTCTGTCCGGGCACCATGCGCGGAACGGGCGCGGCTTTGGCCGCCGGGACCAGGGAGGCCATGTGGGGCAAGCCGGACAGGCGGTCGATGAGCGGTTGGCGGACGACGCTGTCGCGCGCGGCGAGCGGTTTCGTATGCTCGTGCTGCCGCATCTCGACGCCGCGTACAACCTCGCGCGCTGGCTGAGCGGCAGCGCCGGCGATGCGGACGACGTCGTCCAGGACGCGTGCATGCGCGCGCTGCGCTTCGTCGATTCGTGTCGCGGCGACAACGCGCGGCCGTGGCTGCTGACGATCGTGCGCCATACCTGGTACACGGAATGGCGGCGCCGTACGCATGCGCACGAGGTTGCGCTGCCCGACACGCTCGACGACACCGACGTCCCCGACGACTGGCAACCGGCGACCGAGGATCCGCTCGCGCACCTGCTGCGCGGCGAGAACGTGCGGCTCGTGAATGAAGCGCTCGCGAAGCTGCCGCCCGAATACCGCGAGGTGCTCGTGCTGCGCGAGATGGAGGACCTGAGTTACCGCGAGATCGCGGCGATCGCGGATGTGCCGGTCGGCACGGTGATGTCGCGGCTCGCACGTGGCCGGCGCAAGCTCGCCGCGCTGCTGGGCGGCCCGCCGGCACCGGCGGCCGAAGGCAGGCCGGGCCGTACGCCGGCCGGCGGAACCGCATCGGAGGCTATCGATGGACTGTAACGAAGCGCGAGCGTTGCTGGACGCGGACGTCGACCGCGAGCTGTCGGCGCCCGATGCGTTGCGGGTTCAGCAGCATGTAGAAGGGTGCGACGTGTGCCGCCATGAACGCGCGCGGATCGTCACGCTGGTGCAGGCCGTGCGTCAGGCCGACTATCACCGTGCACCGGATGCGCTGCGTGCCAGGATCCTCGCGAGCCTGCCGGCAGTGGCCGACGCCCCTGCACGCGAGCAGGCGCGGGCGGAGCCGCAGTCCGAACCGCGACCACAGCCGCAGCCGCGTGGCCGCCGCTGGTTCTCGTGGCTGACGGATCACGGCGGGTCGGCACGCCCGGCGTCGGCCGGCACGGGGCCGCGGGTTGCTGCGCTGCCCGGCCTGGGTTGGGGCGTAGCGCTGCTGGTGGCACTTGCCGCGGCGGGCGGGATGGCGTTGTCGGCGCGCCACGCCGACACGGATCGCACGGTCGACGAACTCGTGTCGAGCCACGTACGGGCCGACCTGTCGGCGCGCGACATCGACGTGATCTCGACCGACCGGCACACGGTCAAGCCGTGGTTCAACGGCCGGCTCGACTATGCGCCGCCGGTCGAGGATCTCGCGGCGAACGGCTTTGCGCTGGTCGGCGGCCGGCTCGACTACGTCGGGCGGCGCCGCGTCGCGGTGCTCGTCTACCGTTACCGGCAGCATGTGATCGACGTGTACGTGCGGCCGGCCGGGGAAGGGCCGGGGGCGCCGTACGCGACCGTGTCGCAGGGCTATGCGCTCGACCGCTGGGACGCGGCCGGGATGACGTGGTGGGCCGTGACCGACGCCGAGCCGTCGGCGCTCGCGGCGTTCAGGACCGCGCTCGATGCGCGGCTCGCCGGCACGCGCAGCGAGTGACGGCACGGCGGCGGGCGGCGGGGCCCGTCGTACGCTTCTGTTCCGACCCTGACCGGGAATGAAGACCGAAGGCCGGCCCGCTTGTCCGGGCTCGCCCCTTCGCCCCTTCAAGTCTTTGAAAACATGGCCGAATCTGCGCGCGAATCGTCGATTGGCCTTGCATGCGCCCCGTATCCGGGTTAGAATCTTCGGCTTCTCACTTGCCACACCGGTTCAGACGCCCGGGTGGCTTCAATCCACAAGGAGTGTGTAATGCGTCATTACGAAATCGTATTCATCGTGCACCCCGATCAAAGCGAGCAAGTGCCCGCGATGATCGAGCGTTACAAGACCACGATCACGTCGCACGGCGGTCAGATCCACCGTGTCGAAGACTGGGGCCGTCGCCAACTGGCCTACATGATCGAGAAACTCGCGAAGGCTCACTACGTCTGCATGAACATCGAGTGCGACCAGACGACGCTCGACGAACTCGAACACGCGTTCAAGTTCAACGACGCCGTGCTGCGTCACCTCATCGTCAAGATGAAGAAGGCCGAAACCGGCCCGTCGCCGATGATGAAGGAAGTTCAGCGCGAAGAAGCCAAGAAGGCGGCTGCAGCTCAGCCGACCGAAGCGCAGGCTTAAGTTCGTCATTCATTAAGCCATCAAGGAGCGCGTCACTCACGTGAACAGGTTGCAATTGAAGGCAAGCGTCGTCGAACGCGCACCGGTGCGATATACGCCGGCGGGTGTTCCGATCGCAAGCGCCACATTGCATCACCGCACGGAAGTCGTCGAAGCAGGTATTCCCCGTCAGGTCGAAATGACGATCGAGGCGGTGGCGGCCGGTGAGGCGAGCGGCAGGCTGGAAAGCCGTGAAATGGGCGTCGAAACGCTGTTCACGGGCTTCCTGGCAAAGAAAAGCCGCAACGCGAGAACCTTGGTGTTTCACATCACAGCATTGCAGGACATTGGAAAGGACTGAAATCATGCCCCGCCCGACTGGTAAGAAATTCGACAAGCGTCGTCAGCAACAAAACCCGCTCTTCAAGCGCAAGAAGTTCTGCCGTTTCACGGCTGCAGGCGTCGAGCAGATCGACTACAAGGACACGGAAACGCTGAAGGACTTCATCGGCGAAAACGGCAAGATCACGCCGGCTCGTCTGACGGGTACGAAGGCGCACTATCAGCGTCAGCTGGATACGGCCATCAAGCGTGCGCGTTTCCTCGCGCTGCTGCCGTACACCGATCAGCACAAGGCGTAATCAGGCGACGCAATAAGGAGAATTCGAATGCAAATCATTCTGTTGGAAAAAGTCGCCAATCTGGGTAACCTCGGCGACATCGTCAAGGTCAAGGACGGTTACGCTCGCAACTTCCTGATCCCGAACCGCAAGGCTCGCCGTGCAACGAAGGAAGCGATCGCCGAATTCGAAGTGCGCCGCGCTGAACTCGAAAAGGTCGCCGCTGAAAAGCTGGCAGCATCGCAGGCGGTCGGCGAGAAGCTGAACGGCCAGTCGTTCGAAATCACGCAGAAGTCGGGCGTTGACGGTCGTCTGTTCGGCTCGGTCACGAACGGCGACGTCGCGGAACTGCTGAAGAAGGCAGGTTTCGAAGTCGAGAAGCTGCAAGTTCGCATGCCGGAAGGCCCGCTGAAGATGATCGGCGAGCACAACGTCCAGGTCGCGCTGCACACGGACGTCGTCGTCGACGTCACGGTCAACGTGATCGGCGACCACGCGTAAGCGTACGCAAGCTTTCCGGGCGGCTTCCGTCGTCCGGACAAGGGCAGGCGCCCGGGCAACCGGGGCCTGCCTTTTTTATTGCCTGTTGGTCGGCGCCCGTCTCTAGCAACGTCGTAGGTTATTCGCGATAATCCCAACCCATGAACGCGCCGCAAGATCCTCAAATTGAATCGCTGAAAGTCCCGCCGCACTCGGTCGAGGCCGAGCAATCGGTGCTCGGCGGCCTCTTGCTCGACAACGCGGCATGGGATCGGATTGCCGACTTCCTGTCGCAGGGCGATTTCTACCGCTACGACCACCGGATCATCTACGAGCACATCGGCCGCCTGATCGCGTCGACGCGCCCGGCCGACGTCGTGACCGTGTATGAAGCGCTGGTCACGTCCGGCAAGGCCGACGATGTCGGCGGGCTCGCGTACCTGAACGCACTCGCGCAGAACACGCCGAGCGCGGCGAACATCCGCCGCTATGCGGAAATCGTGCGCGACCGCGCGGTGCTGCGCCGGCTCGTGTCGGTCGCCGACGAAATTTCGGCCGATGCATTCAACCCGCAGGGCAAGGAAGTCCGCCAGCTGCTCGACGAAGCCGAGTCGAAGGTGTTCTCGATCGCCGAAGAGGGCGCGCGCGGCAACCAGGGCTTCCTCGAGATCGGCCCGCTGCTCACGCAGGTCGTCGAGCGCATCGACACGCTGTACCACACCGCGAACCCGAGCGATGTCACGGGCACGCCGACGGGCTTCGTCGACCTCGACCGGATGACGTCCGGGATGCACGGCGGCGAGCTGATCATCGTTGCAGGGCGTCCGTCGATGGGTAAGACCGCCTTCTCGATGAACATCGGCGAATACGTCGCAGTCGAGTACGGGCTGCCGGTCGCGGTGTTCTCGATGGAAATGCCGGGCACCCAGCTCGTGATGCGTATGCTCGGCTCGATCGGCCGGCTCGACCAGCACCGGATGCGGACCGGTCGCCTGACCGATGAGGACTGGCCGAAGCTGACGCACGCGGTGCAGAAGATGAGTGAGGCGCAGCTCTTCATCGACGAAACGGGCGGCCTGAACCCGATGGAATTGCGCTCGCGCGCGCGGCGTCTCGCACGGCAATGCGGCAAGCTCGGCCTGATCATCGTCGACTACCTGCAGCTGATGTCGGGTTCGTCGCAGGGCGAGAACCGCGCGACCGAAATCTCGGAAATCTCGCGATCGCTGAAGAGCCTGGCAAAGGAGCTGGACGTGCCGGTGATCGCGCTGTCGCAGTTGAACCGCGGCCTTGAACAGCGCCCGAACAAGCGTCCGGTGATGTCCGATTTGCGCGAATCGGGCGCAATCGAACAGGATGCGGACGTGATCCTGTTCATCTATCGCGACGAAGTCTACAACCCGGACAGCCCCGACAAGGGCACGGCCGAAATCATCATCGGCAAGCAGCGTAACGGCCCGATCGGCCCCGTTCGGCTCACGTTCCTGGGGCAATTCACGAAGTTCGACAACTTTGCAGGGGCGCAGACCTTCTACGGCGAGTAACGCCGGATGTAAAGCCCTAATTCGCCAAACGTTGTATCCAATCCCGCCGTGCGCATATGCGCGCGGCGCGGCCCGACCGGAAACGGTACAATGTCGCCCGTTTTCGTGACAGTAGTTTGACAATCTCTCAGGAATCCCATGTTCGGTCGATTCATGCCCACCGAGGGCAAGTTCTTTGAACTCTTCAACGCGCACGCGAAGCACATCGTTGCCGGCGGACGCGAACTCGAACTGCTGATCGACAATCTCGCCGATGCCGAGATTCACAAGCAAAACGTGCAGACCGCCGAGAAGGCCGCCGACAAGCTCACGCACGAGGCGATCGATCTGCTGCACAAGACTTTCATCACGCCGCTCGATCGCGACGAGATCCACAAGCTGATCACGACGATGGACGACATCCTCGACCTGATGGAAGACGTCGCGACGGCCGTGTCGCTGTACGACGTGCAGTCCGTCACGTCCGAGGCGAGCCAGCTCGCGCACATCGTCACGCAGTCGGCCCAGCACGTGCAGCAGGCAGTCGGGTTGCTGTCCGACATGAAGCAGTCGGCGCAGATCCTCAAGCAGTGCGAGGAGATCGACCGCTGGGAGTCGGAGGCCGATCGCGTGCTGCGCTCGGCAATGTCGAAGCTGTTCCGCGAGGAAGACGACGTGAAGACGCTCATCAAGCTGAAGGCGATCTACGAGCTGCTCGAAGAGATCACCGACAAGTGCGAGGACGTCGCGAACATCATCGAAGGCATCGTGCTGGAAAACGCCTGAGCGGACCACGATGCATTCGATACAACTCGCCCTATGGATGGTCGCGGCGCTCGTGCTCGTCGCGCTCGTATTCGACTTCATGAACGGCTTTCACGACGCGGCGAACTCGATCGCCACCGTCGTGTCGACCGGGGTGCTGAAGCCCCAGCAAGCCGTCGTGTTCGCGGCCGCGTTCAACGTGATCGCGTACTTCATCTTCCACCTGAAAGTCGCCCAGACCGTCGGTAAAGGCACGATCGACCCCGAGATCGTCGACCATTACGTCATATTCGGCGCGCTGGTCGGCGCGATCGGCTGGAACGTGATCACGTGGTACTACGGGATTCCGTCGAGCTCGTCGCACGCGCTGATCGGCGGCCTCGTCGGCGCGGCGCTCGCGAAGTCGGGCTGGAGCTCGCTGAACATCGACGGGCTGCTGAAGACGATCGCGTTCATCTTCATTTCGCCGCTGCTCGGCTTCATCCTCGGTTCGCTGTTCATGCTCGGCGTGTCGTGGCTGTACTTCCGTACCGCGCCCAGCAAGGTCGACCGGCGCTTCCGGCGGCTGCAGCTGCTGTCGGCCGGCCTGTACAGCCTCGGCCACGGCGGCAACGACGCGCAGAAGACGATCGGCATCATCTGGATGCTGCTGATCGCGAGCGGCTACGCGTCGGCCACTGCCGATGCGCCGCCCGCGTGGGTGATCGGCGCGTGCTACCTGTCGATGGGCCTCGGCACGCTGTTCGGCGGCTGGCGCATCGTGCGCACGATGGGCCAGAAGATCACGAAGCTCAAGCCGGTCGGCGGTTTCTGTGCGGAAACCGGTGGCGCGATGACGCTGTTCCTTGCGTCGTTCCTCGGCATTCCGGTGTCGACCACGCACACGATCACCGGCGCGATCGTCGGCGTCGGCGCGACGCAGAAGCTGTCGGCCGTGCGCTGGGGGGTAGCCGGCAACATCGTGTGGGCATGGGTGCTGACGCTGCCCGCGGCTGCGTTGTTCGCGGCCGGTGGGTGGTGGCTCGGTCACCAGATCTTCTGATCGCCGACACTGTCGAACGGACATGAAATGCGCCGCAAGCCGAAAGGCTGCGGCGCATTTTCTTTTGGGGCGCGGGAATGTGCGGCGAATGGCGGCTGCGGTCGCGAGTGGCCGCAGGCGAGGGCGAAGCGGGCTAGTAGCTTCCGTTCGCGAACCGGGCAATCGGATCGTCTGCAGTGGCGGTGCGCGGGCTGACGGGTGCGGATTGGGTCGACGCACGCAATACCTGCACGGGGGCGGGCTCGATACTGCGCGGTGACGCCGCGGCGGTGGCGGGCGGCGGTTCGGAATCGAAAGCGGCAGCCTGGGCGGCAGTCAGCGCCGTCGTCGGAATCTGTGTGCCGACCTCGGCCGGGCCGGCCGGCGCGTCATTCGCCGTCATTGCTGCGATGCCCGTGCCGTCATTCACGGACGTTACCTGCTGCTGAGCCGCTTGCATGCGCGGCGGCGGCGGTTCGTACGGGTCGGCCGACGCGACTGCGGGGGCAACCGCTGCGGTCGATACGACCTGCGTGGCCGGCATGGCCGGTGCGGGTGCCCGGGGCGCGGCAGGTTGCGACGACGCATAGGCCGGCTGCCGCGGCGCGGCGGCAGTCACGACCACCGGGGCGGCCGCTGCGGCCGGTGCGCTGCGCGGCTCGTCGCGCTTTGCCTCGTAGGTCGGCGCATCGAACGGCGTAGGCGCCCCACGCGGCGGCGCGACGCGGCGAATGCCGTCGAAACGCTTGGCCCAGTACGGGTTCGTCAGGTAGTCGAGCCGCACGGTGCCGCCCGTCGACGGTGCATTGACGAAGCGCAGCTTGCCGACATAGATGCCGACGTGCGAATGCGGCCGTCCGGTCGTATTGAAGAAGATCAGGTCGCCCGGCGCGATCTGGTCGGGGTCGATCGATACGCCGCGGCTGCTCATGTCGGCGGTTGTGCGCGGCAGGTTCACGTCGGCCGCACGGCCGATTACATAGCGCACGAGCCCGCTGCAGTCGAAGCCGCTCGTCGGCGTGTTGCCGCCCCAGCGGTACGGGACACCGACGAGGCTCATCGCCTGGATCGAGATTTCTTCCTGGCCGACGCTGTGATCGACGAATTTCGGGAAATTGGCGGGGGCGGGGAATGCGCGTGGCGTCGTGATCTTCATGCCCGAGGCGGAGCGCGATGCCGACTGCGGCGGCACGCTGGAGCAGGCCGCAAGCAGCGAAACGACGGCGACGGGAACCCAGATTCGAAGCATGACAAGGCGGGCGAGCACGGCGCGCTCGCGAATGGTATGACAACAGACAGACCCGATGGTAGACGCTCCGACGGGGCTTAGGCAACCATTCTTGAGAATTTACTTGAAGTTTCGCGCGTAAATGTGCTTGTTGCGTGACGAAGCATTACCAACGTTTCCGACCCCAAAATAAAAACGGCGCTCCGGAAACGGAGCGCCGCGAGGCGTTTGATGCCGGCCGACGGGCCGGCGCAATGCAGGATTACAGGATGTCCGACGCGTAGTCGGCGAGCCGCGAGCGTTCGCCGCGCGCAAGCGTCACGTGGCCGCTGTGGCCCCAGCCCTTGAACCGGTCGACGACGTACGTGAGCCCCGAGCTGCCTTCGGTCAGGTAAGGCGTGTCGATCTGCGCGATGTTGCCGAGGCACACGATTTTCGTGCCCGGGCCCGCGCGCGTGACGAGCGTCTTCATCTGCTTCGGCGTCAGGTTCTGCGCCTCGTCGATGATCAGGTACTTGTCGACGAACGTGCGGCCGCGCATGAAGTTCATGCTCTTCACCTTCAGGCGCGAACGGATCAGTTCCTGCGTCGCGGCACGCCCCCATTCGCCGGCAGCGTCGTCGGTCTTCTGCAGCACTTCGAGGTTGTCGTCGAATGCGCCCATCCACGGCTGCATCTTCTCTTCCTCGGTGCCGGGCAGGAAACCGATGTCCTCGCCGACGGGCACGGTCGCGCGCGTCACGATGATCTCGTTGTAGCGCTTGTCGTCGAGCACCTGCGCGAGGCCGGCTGCGAGCGCGACGAGCGTCTTGCCGGTACCGGCCTGGCCGAGCAGCGTGACGAAGTCGATCTCGGGGTTCATCAGCAGGTTCAGCGCGAAGTTCTGCTCGCGGTTGCGCGCGGTGATGCCCCACACGTTGTTCTTGTGGTGGCTGTAGTCGCGCAGCGTCTGCAGCAGCGCCGTCTTGCCGTTCAGTTCGCGGACGATCGCATGGAACGTCGGTTCGCCGTTCTGCGGCTCGAGGTAGACGAACTCGTTGACGAGCATCGACGCGACGAGCGGGCCAGTCACACGGTAGTACGTGGTGCCCGTCTTCGTGTCCTGCCAGCTCTCCATGCCCTTCGCATGCTTGGTCCAGAAGTCCTGCGGCAGTTCGCGCACGCCGTTGTACAGGAGATCGGAATCCTCGAGTACCTGGTCGTTGAAGTAGTCTTCCGCAGGCAGGCCGAGCGCGTGCGCCTTGATCCGCATGTTGATGTCTTTCGACACCAGCACGACCTGGCGGTCGGGCCGGTCGCGCTGCAGTGCGCGCACGACGCCGAGGATCTGATTGTCGGCCTTGCCTTCGGGCAAGCCTTCGACGGGTGCGATGTCCGCGAGCTTCGTCTGGAAGTACAGGCGGCCGAGCGCATCGCGGCTGCCGAGGCGCGACAGCGGGATGCCGGCCGTGATCGCGCCGGCATCGGCGACGAGCGCGTCGAGCGTGCGGCTGACCTGGCGTGCGTTGCGCGCGACTTCGGACATCCCCTTCTTGTGGTTGTCGAGTTCCTCGAGCGTCATCATCGGCAGATAGACGTCGTGTTCCTCGAAGCGGAAGAGGCTGCTCGGGTCGTGCATCAGCACGTTGGTGTCGAGCACGAACAGTTTCTGCAGTTCGGCTTCGGCGGGCTTGCGGCTGCGCGACTTCGTCGCGGCGCCGGTATCGCGCGCGGGTGCCGCGGCCGGTTTGTCGGCAGCCGGCTTCTCGTTGCGTGCGACGACCGGTGCCGCGGGTTCGGCGGCGGCCGGCATCGGCTGCAGCAGAGCAGCCGTCTGTTTGGTCTTGCGGCCGCGTGCGGGTGCGCTCGCGGCATCTTGCGCCGACGATGCGACAGCGCGCAGCGGCGCGGCCGTGTTCGCGGCTTCGGTCATCGGTTGGGCCACGCTCGCCGGACCATAGTCACCGGCTGTGGATGCGTCCCCTTCGGCGGATTTCTTCGCGGCTTTCGCGGGCCGCGCTTTCGCCTTGTATTCGTCGGGCGGCAGCAGGCTGCCGAGCTTGCTGGGGGGAGTAGGCAAAGGCATGGTGTCCCTCGGGAGGAATCGTGTCGCATGGCGTGCGCCGCTGATCGCATCCTGCGTGACGTAGACGCATGCAGTTTGCGCGCGGTGGCGCACAGGAAGTTCGTCTAGCCGGTTCGCCTAAGTGTCGATCAGCTCCTCGATGCGGTAAGGGCCGGACCGGGGAGGGCCGGCGCGCAATCCATAAAAAAAGCCGCTGCCCCGTCGACAGGGACATGCGGCTCGGCTGATGCCGTCGTGATGCGCGTCAGGTGCCGGGAAGCATCGCAACGGGCACCGGCGCAGCTACGAGAAATATGGGGCGAACTGGCATTCATTGCGGCCCAATATAACGCGCCTCAAAGCGCTTGTACAGCCTTTAGCACGTCGTCCACGTGACCCGGCACCTTGATGCCGCGCCATGCCTGGCGAAGCACGCCGTCGGCGTCGATCAGGAACGTGGAGCGCTCGATTCCGCGCACTTCCTTGCCGTACATCTTCTTCATCTTGATGACATCGAACAGCGCGCACAGCGCTTCGTCGGCATCGGAGATCAGCGGGAACGGCAGTTCGAGCTTTGCCTTGAAATTGTCATGCGAGCGCAGGCTGTCGCGCGACACGCCGATGACTTCCGCACCGGCTTTCTTGAACTTCGGATAGAGATCGCGGAACTGCAGCCCTTCGGTCGTGCAGCCCGGCGTGTTGTCCTTCGGATAGAAGTACAGCACGAGTTTCTTGCCCTTCAGGTCGGACAGCGAAATGTCGCCGCCCGTGGCCGGTGCGGTGAAATCGGGAACTTGACGGTCAACTTCGACGGACACGTGTTTCTCCTGTTGTTATGGAAAGGCGCCGCTGCGGCGGCGCGGTTCGGCGGGGCGCCGCCGCAGCGTGCCGCAAGGGAGGAGCGGGCGGCGCCGGCTCGCGCGAACTCAGTCGGGCTGGACGATCAGTTCGCCGGAGCGGCCGGGAATTTCGCCCCACGTGACAGGGTACGATGGCAGCGAGTCGCGGTCCAGCGTCGCGTGGTAGTCGCCCATCGTCGCAAACGTGTGGCCTTGCGCGCGCCAGCCGGCGAGCAGTTGCTCGAACACGGGCGCGAGCTTCTGGCCTTCCAGTTCCGCATGCAGCGTGAACACCTGGTCGTGCGGATTGGTTTCGGTGAACTTGAGGATGTGCGCGGCGACGTTGTGCGTGTCGACGCCGTCGATGCCGAGCACTTCGTCGAGCGTCGGCAGCGTGGTGGGCATCTGCACGTGCGACAGCGTGCGGCCATTGACGACGGGCAGGTACGGCGAATGGCCGCGGCCGTCGGATGCGTAGCGCATCCCCCATGCGTCGATCTGCTCGAACGCGGAATCGTTCATCTGCCAGCCGGCCGCGCCGTGCGTGACGGGCGGCGCGCCGAAGATCTCGATGAAGCGCGCGTGACTCTTCTGCATTTCACGCGCGGTCCAGTCGCGATCGCGTGCACGGACGTTGTCCTGCCAGTACACGTGATCCCACGTGTGGATCCCGCATTCGAAGCCGGCTTCGTGAATCGCGCGCATGTCGGCGATCGCGCGGCGGCCGATGTCGGGGCCCGGCAGCAGCACGCCGTACATCAGCTGTTTCACGCCGTAGTGCTCGACCACCGACGTGCGCGACACTTTCTTCAGGAAGCCGGGGCGGAACACGCGCCGCAGCGCCCAGCCCGTGTGATCGGGCCCGAGGCTGAAGAGGAAGGTCGCGCGCGCACTGAAGCGGTCGAAGATGCGCGCGAGGTTCGGCACGCCTTCGCGCGTGCCGCGCAGCGTGTCGACGTCGATCTTGAGGACGATGCGAGCCAAGCGAACGTCCCGATCAGCCTTGCTGTTCGACGAGCGCGCGCGCGTCGGCGACGTGGCCGCGATACGCTTCGAAGATGTTGCGCAGTGCGTCGTCGAACGTCGCTTGCGGCGCCCAGCCGAGTTCCTGCATCGTGTTGTCGATCTTCGGCACGCGGTTCTGCACGTCCTGGTAGCCGTTGCCGTAGTAGGCGCCGGACGTCGTCTCGACGAGCTTCACCTGCTTGGCCGAATCGGCGTACTCGGGGAATTCCGCCGCCAGTTCGAGCATCTTGTGCGCGAGCTCGCGAACCGAGAAGTTGTTCTTCGGATTCCCGATGTTGTAGATCTTGCCCGACGCGACGCCGTCCTTGTTCTCGATGATCTTCATCAGTGCGCTGATGCCGTCGCCGATGTCGGTGAACGCGCGCTTCTGCGAGCCGCCGTCGACCAGGCTGATGTTCTCGCCGCGCACGATGTGGCCGAGGAACTGCGTGACCACGCGCGAGCTGCCTTCCTTCGGCGTGTAGATCGAGTCGAGGCCCGGGCCGATCCAGTTGAACGGACGGAACAGCGTGAAGTTCAGGCCTTCCATCCCGTAACCCCAGATCACGCGGTCCATCAGCTGCTTCGAGCACGCGTAGATCCAGCGCGGCTTGTTGATCGGGCCGTAGGTGAGCGCCGATGCATCCGGGTCGAACTGCTCGTCCGAGCACATGCCGTAGACCTCGGAGGTCGACGGGAACACGAGGTGCTTGCCGTACTTGACGGCCGAACGCACGATCGGCAGGTTCGCCTCGAAGTCGAGCTCGAACACGCGCAGCGGCTGCTGGACGTAGGTGGCGGGCGTCGCGATCGCGACGAGCGGCAGGATCACGTCGCACTTCTTCACGTGATACTCGACCCACTCCTTGTTGATCGTGATGTCGCCTTCGAAGAAATGCATCCGCTCGTGGTTGACGAGGTCGCCCAGCCGGTCGGTCTGCATGTCCATGCCGAACACCTCCCAATCGGTGGTTTCAAGAATGCGCTTCGACAGGTGATGGCCGATGAAGCCGTTCACACCCAGGATCAGGACTTTTTTTGCTTTCATGAATGACGGGAAGAATGAATGAACTGCGCGAATTCCGCGGGCGTCACGACGGTTTCGCTGCCGTCGCGCTGCTGCCACAGCTCGAGAATGGATAGGGCGCGGCTGTCGCCGCAGACGCCGAATAGCGCATTATCGCTTACGTGCAGGCCGGGCGGCAAATCTGCCGCGGCGGCCGCTGCCGCGCTGCCGGGCGCCGCAAGGCGCGCACGTGCGATCACGAAACGCGCACCGTCGATGTCCGTGAACGCACCCGGATACGGGGGCGCGACCGCGCGCACCAGGTTGTAGACCTGCGCGGCCGGCTTCGACCAGTCGACACGGCCGTCCTCGGGCTTGCGCCCGCCGTAGTAGCTGCCGGTGGCGAGATCGTTCGGCAGGTGCGGCGCCTCGCCCGCGAGCAGCGCGGGCAGCACGCGCCAGAGCGTCTGCTCGGCGGCCACCGTGACCTTGTCGAACACCTGCGCGGCCGTGTCGTCCGGCAGGATCGGCACCGCGGTCTGGCCGATGATCGCGCCCGCGTCGGGCTTGGCAGCCATCTCGTGCAGCGTCGCACCGGTTTCGGTTTCACCGTTCAGCACCGCCCAGTTGGTCGGTACCCGACCCCGGTATTTCGGCAGCAGCGAACCGTGCATGTTGTACGCGCCGCGTGGCGCGATCGCGAGCAGGTCCACGGGCAGCATGTGCCGGTAGTAGAACGAGAAGATGAAGTCCGGCTGCGCGTCGGATACCGCGCGGCGCAGCGCCGGATCGGCGGGGTCGGCCGGCGTGACGACCGGAATGCCGTGCTCGGCCGCGACGGACGCGACGCTGCCGAACCAGATGTTCTCGTTCGGATTGTCCTCGTGCGTGACGACGAGCGCGACGTCGACGCCGCGCGCGAGCAGCACCTGCAGGCACCGCACGCCGACGTTGTGATACGCGAAGACGACTGCGCGCGGCTTCATTGCGCGGCCCCCGAGCGGTTCGCGTCGGCCGGTACCGCCGGCACGCCGTCGTGCTGCTCGAGCACGGCCTGGATCAGGTAGCGCGGCCGCGCGCGCACTTGCTGGTAGATGCGGCCGACGTATTCGCCGAGCAGGCCGAGCGCGAAGATGATCACGCCGAGCAGGAAGAACGTGATCGCGAACAGCGTGAACACGCCTTGCACTTCCGCGCCGACGATGAAGCGTCGCACGAGCAGCAGCACGAACAGCGCGGCGGAGCCGAGCGACAGGATCACGCCGATGAACGACAGCCACTGCAGCGGCACGACCGAGAAGCCCGTCACGAGGTCGAAGTTCAGCCGGATCAGGCTGTACAGCGAGTACTTCGACTCGCCGGCGAAGCGCTCCTCGTGCGCGACCTCGATCTCGGTCGGGTTCTGCGCGAACGTGTACGCGAGCGCAGGGACGAACGTGTTGACTTCGCCGCACACGTTGATCGTGTCGATGATGCGGCGGCTGTACGCGCGCAGCATGCAGCCCTGGTCGGTCATCTTGATGCGCGTGATGCGCTCGCGCAGGCGGTTCATCATCTGCGATGCCTTGCGCCGCCACAGGCTGTCCTGGCGCTGCTTGCGGATCGAGCCGACGTAGTCGTAGCCCTCGCGCATCTTCGCGATCAGCTTGCCGATTTCCTCGGGCGGGTTCTGCAGGTCGGCGTCGAGCGTGATGACGATCTCGCCGCGCGATTGCGCGAAGCCGGCGAGGATCGCCATGTGCTGGCCATAGTTGCCGTTGAGCAGCACGATGCGCGTCGTGTCGGGACGTACGTGGAACTGATCGGCGAGCATCGCGGCCGAGCGGTCGCGGCTGCCGTCGTTGATCAGGATCACTTCGTATGACGTGTCGAGTGCGTCGAGCGCCGGATACAGCCGCGCGAACAGCGCAGCGAGGCCGTCTTCCTCGTTGTACACGGGGATGATGACCGATACTTCGGGCCGCCCGGCGTCCAGGTGCCCGGCGACCGGATGCCCGGCGCGTGCTTCAAGGTGACTCATGTACGCTTATTTTCCGTATTGTTCGCAAATCTGGTTGATGGCGTCGACCACGCGACGCACATCGCCTTCCGTCATCTGCGTGAAGAGCGGCAGCGTGACGGTCGACGCGCCGTACCGTTCGGCGTGGGGGAACATGCCCTCCTTGAAGCCGCGCGCACGGTACAGCGTGAAAAGATGGATCGCCGGGTAGTGGATGCCCGTGCCGATGCCGCGTTCCTTCATCTGCGCCATGAACTCGGCGCGCGTGATCGTCAGCCGCTCGAGCGGCAGCGTGATCAGGAACATGTGCCAGTTGCCGTTCTCGAATTCGGCGATCGGCAGGCCGACGCCGAGCTTCACGGCCGCGCTGCCGTCGAATGCGGCGAAATAGGCGCGCGCAAGCGCGCGGCGCTGGGCGGTGAAGCGTTCGAGGTGGGGCAGCTGGCCGAGGCCGACGCGTGCGGCGACGTCGGTCAGGTTGTACTTGCCGCCGAGCACGTCGCAGTCCATCCCGTCGAAGCCCGTGCGCGTGATGCCCTGCAGCCGGTACTTCTGCGCGAGCGTCGCTTCTTCCTCGTTGTTCAGCACGAGTGCGCCGCCCTCGATCGTCGTCAGGTTCTTGTTCGCGTGGAAGCTGAACGACACGATGTCGCCGATCGCGCCGATGCGCTTGCCGTTCCACGTCGAGCCGAACGCCTGCGCCGCATCCTCGATCACGCGCAGCTTGTGTGCGCGCGCGATCGCGTACAGGCGATCCATGTCGACGGGCAGGCCGGACAGGAACACGGGGATGATCGCCTTCGTGCGCGGCGTGATCGCCTGCTCGAGCTTGTCGAGGTCGATGTTGCGCGTGACGGGATCGATGTCCACGAACACCGGCGTCGCGCCCGTCTCGAGGATCACGTTGCTGGTCGAGACCCACGACGCCGGCGTCGTGATCACCTCGTCGCCGGCACCGACGCCTGCGATGCGCAGGCCGATCTCGAGCGTGCAGGTGCCCGAATTGAAC
Source organism: Burkholderia puraquae (assembly GCF_002099195.1). Lineage (GTDB taxonomy): Bacteria > Pseudomonadota > Gammaproteobacteria > Burkholderiales > Burkholderiaceae > Burkholderia > Burkholderia puraquae. The sequence goes on from NZ_NBYX01000005.1 coordinate 399,910, forward strand.
GCGCGGACCGGACGGCCGCCGCAGTACTCGGACAGCGCCGCTTCGAATTTCTGGCTCTGCGGGCCGGTGGTGATCCAGCCCGAGCGCAGCACTTCGACGACGCCCTGGATGGTTTCCTCATCGATCTCGGGGCGGGTGAACGGCAGAAACGGAGCGGTAATCTGGCTCATGTACGCTTTGGCCTGTAATGGCGTGTAATAAAAGGGCCGGGCGTCCCGGCCGAAACCGGCATTAAACACCGGTTGGCGGAATCGCACCGTGATTTTTTGTAGGCGGACGCTTAACGCGGCGGGGCGTGCTCAGCTTCGCGCAAGCACCAGCACGCCGATCAGGATGATGCCGATGCCGACAAGCCGCTGGATCGACAGCACTTCGCCGAACAGGTACCAGGCCGCGAACGCGTTGACGACGTAGCCGAGCGACAGCATCGGGTACGCGATCGACACGTCGACCCGCGACAGCCCGAGGATCCAGACCACGACGCTCAGCACGTAGCAGCCGAGGCCGCCGATGATCGGCAATTGGGTTGCGATCTTCAGGCCGACCGGGATGATGTTCGCACGGCTGAATTCGAAGTGTCCAACGGCGTTGACGCCGGCTTTCAGCAGAAGTTGCGCACAGGCGTTGAGCATCACGCCGGTGATGATGCAGACGAACGAAACGGGATTCATGCGGCAGGCGTCCTTACGATTGCGGTTTCTCGACGATCACGCGGCGGTTGTCGCGCGCGATCACGCGCATCGGCACGCCTTGCTTGACCAGGGTGTCGTACTGGCCGGGCGGCATGATCGCGAGCGCATGGGTTTCCTGTTTCCAGCGCGCGATCCACTCGTCGACGGTCGGAATCCACTTGTTCGGCTCCATCGAGATCCCGAATGCGAGCTCGTCCTGGCGCTGGACCATGATCGTCGTGTGGCCCATATAGAACGGGAACGTGTGATCGAGCATCTCGATCGAGTAGAACGGCGTGTCGGGCGGCAGCTTCGCCAGTTCGGCGCGCACGGCGGGCGCGAGCAGCGCGCCCGAACTGTAGCGGCCGAACTCGTCGTGGCCGGTGCCGCCGATCGTGCCGAACGCGAGCCAGGCGGCGCCGAACGCGGCGAGCGCGGCGGCCACGCTCGCGCGGCGGTTCAGCCACGCGGCCGCGAGCGTCAGTGCGGCCGCGATCGCGAGGCCCGCGTACAGCCACATCTGGAACGCGCGGTACAGCGCGTTCGGCGTGCGGGCATCGCCCTGGTACGCGAGGGCGATGATCCCGAACGCCGCGGCGACGAAGAACACGAGATAGCCGAGCAGGTGGCGGCGGAACCGGTCGGCGCTCATCAGCGGCAGGTACGCGCCGATGATCAGCGCGAGCGCCGGCGCGACCGGCAGCACGTACGAGATCAGCTTCGAATGCGACGCGCTGAAGAACAGGAAGATGAATGCGCTCCAGATCAGCAGCAGGAGCATCGGCGAGAAGCCGTTCGGCTGGCGCGGCATCCGCAGCGCATGGCGGATGCTCTGCCACGCGACCGACAGCCACGGCAGGAAGCCGACCAGCAGCACGGGCACGAAGTAGTAGAGCGGGCCCGGGCGGTTCTGTTCCGGGGTCAGGTACCGGCGGAACTGCTGGACGATGAAGAAGAAGTTGAAGAACTCGGGGTTGCGCTGCTGGACGAGCACGAACCACGGCGTGACGATCGCGAAGAAGAGCACGAGGCCGCTTACCAGGTACAGGCGCTTCCACAGCGCCCAGTCGCGCGCGATCAGCGTATAGAGCACGAGCACGGCGCCGGGCAGAATCACGCCGACGAGGCCCTTCGACAGCACGGCGAATGCCATCGCGGCCCAGCACGCCCACATCCAGCCGCGCGCCGCGGCCGGGCGCAGCCCCGGCTGCTGCGCGAGCAGCAGCGAGCACAGCGACAGCGACATCCAGAACGCGAGCCCCATGTCGAGCGCGTTGAAATGGCCCATCAGGTTCCAGTACGGCGACGACGCGAGCACGACGGCGGCGAGGAAGCCCGACAGCGGGTTGAACAGGCGCGCGCCGGTGAAGCCGACCAGGAGCACGCCGGCGAAGCTCGCGACGGCCGTGTAGAGGCGTGCCTGCCATTCGCCGATGCCGAACCACGCGAACGTGAGCGCATTCAGCCAGGTCTGCAGCGGTGGCTTCTCGAAGTACTTGTAGCCGTTGTAGCGCGGCGTGATCCAGTCGCCGGTGACGAACATCTCGCGTGCCATTTCCGCATAGCGGCCTTCGTCGCTCGGGATCAGGTGGCGCAGCCCGAGCGGCGCGAACCAGACGATCGCGAGTGCGACGACGAGGAGGACGAGCGTGATGCGATTGAGCGGTAGCCTCGACGGCGTATCGTTCATGGATTTTCAGCCTGTTGGTTATTGTGACGGGCCGCCGGCGGGTTGCGCCGGGGGCGGGCGGCCTGGCCGGGCCGATCCGGGGGATCGACCCGCTGCGCCGGCCCGAGTTTTACCGCATCGGGGATTAACGTTCAATTAAGAGCGCGGCGGCGACTTTGCGGCCCTCGGCCATCAGGATGTTGTAGGTGCGGCAGGCGGCCTGGAAATCCATCGTCTCGACGCCGATCCGCCTGGCCGTGAGCGCCGCGACGAGCCGCGGGTGCGGGAAGCGCAGCCGCGCGCCGCTGCCGAAGATCACGAGTTCGGGCGCCGGGTCGAGCAGCATCGCGAAATGCTCGGGCGCGAGCGCCTCGAACGACGACACGGGCCATGCCTGGACCGGCGCGCCGGGCAGTACGATGACGCTCGTCTCATGGCGTTCGAGATTGACGTCGACATAATCGGGGCCGTAGCCGGTGACGGTGTTGAGCGCGCCGCTCGCGTCCTGGTGCAGTTTCAAATCGGTATTCCGCGGTTCCGTAGGGGGAATGTGTCGCAGGGCCGCACGGGCCCGGATGGCCGGTTTCGCTCGCCCGAGCACGCGGGACGCCTGACGGCGCGGGCCCGGCGCGGCTATGGTGCATTGCGAAAGTCGGCCAAAATCCGCTAAATTATAACTTTTTGGTCGCCCCCGGGCGCCACTTGCGTCGCGCGTCGCCACAAGCTGCGCCCGGCCGCCCGCTTTTTCCCAGTCTAGACAGCGCGCACAGACCGGCCGCTTTCCAGTTTTGATCCCGTCCCCCCGGCCGCAAGGCCAACCCAGGAACCGTGTCGTCGTGAAACCGATTCAGAAGTCGAACAAGCTGCTCAACGTCTGCTACGACATCCGTGGCCCGGTGCTCGAGCACGCGAAGCGCCTCGAGGAAGAAGGCCACCGCATCATCAAGCTGAACATCGGCAACCTCGCGCCGTTCGGTTTCGATGCGCCGGACGAGATCATCCAGGACATGATCCGCAACCTGCCGACGTCGTCCGGCTATTCGGATTCGAAGGGTGTGTTCTCGGCGCGCAAGGCCGTGATGCACTACACGCAGGAAAAGGGCGTCGTGGGCGTCGGCCTCGACGACATCTACATCGGCAACGGCGCGTCCGAGCTGATCGTGATGGCAACCCAGGCGTTGCTGAACGACGGCGACGAAGTGCTGCTGCCTGCGCCCGACTACCCGCTGTGGACGGCGGCGGTCAGCCTGTCGGGCGGCACGCCGGTGCATTACATCTGCGACGAGCAGAATGCATGGATGCCCGATCTCGACGACATCCGCCGCAAGATCACGCCGAACACGAAGGCGATCGTCGTGATCAACCCGAACAACCCGACGGGCGCGCTTTATTCGGACGAATTGCTGCTCGAACTGCTCGCGATCGCGCGCCAGCACGGGCTGATCGTGTTTGCCGACGAGGTGTACGACAAGATCGTCTACGACGGCCTCGAGCACACGGCACTGGGTTCGCTGTCCGAGGACGTGATCACCGTCACGTTCAACAGCCTGTCGAAGAGCTATCGCTCGTGCGGCTACCGCGCGGGCTGGATGGCCGTGTCGGGCCTCGGCGGCGACAACCGCCGGCGCGCGAAGGATTACCTCGAGGGGCTCGGCATCCTGTCGTCGATGCGCCTGTGCGCGAACGTGCCCGGGCAGTTCGCGATCCAGACGGCGCTCGGCGGCTACCAGAGCATCAACGAGCTGATCATGCCGAGCGGGCGCCTGTACAAGCAGCGCGAGCTTGCGTACGACATGCTCACGTCGATCCCGGGCGTGACCTGCGTGAAGCCGCAGGCCGCGCTGTACATGTTCCCGCGCCTCGACCCGAAGCTTTATCCGATCCAGAACGACCAGCAGTTCATTCTCGACCTGTTGCTCGAGGAGCGCGTGCTGCTCGTCCAGGGCACGGGCTTCAACTGGACGACTCCCGATCACTTCCGCGTGGTCTTCCTGCCGAACCTCGACGACCTGACCGATTCGATCAACCGGATCGCACGCTTCCTCGACGGCTACCGCAAGCGCCATTCGGCCTGAGCGGCAAGGCCACACGGAACTCACTACTTCTTACTCATTCGATCACACGCAGCATGGAACCGATCAAAGTTGGCCTGTTGGGCTTCGGCACGGTGGGCAGCGGCACCTTCACGGTGCTGGGCCGCAACCAGGAAGAAATCAAGCGACGCGCGGGGCGCGGCATCGAGGTGACGCGCATTGCCGTGCGCAACCCCGCCAAGGCGCTGGCTGCGCTCGGCGGCGACGCCGGCGCCGCGCAGATTACCGACGACTTCAATGCGGTCGTCGACGATCCGTCGATCGCGATCATTGCCGAGATGATCGGCGGCACGGGCATCGCGCGCGAGCTCGTGCTGCGCGCGATCGCGAACGGCAAGCACGTCGTGACGGCCAACAAGGCGCTGCTCGCGGTGCACGGCACCGAGATCTTCGAGGCCGCGCGGGCGAAGGGCGTGATGGTTGCGTTCGAAGCAGCCGTCGCCGGCGGCATCCCGATCATCAAGGCGCTGCGCGAAGGCCTGACCGCGAACCGCATCCAGTACATCGCCGGCATCATCAACGGCACGACCAACTACATCCTGTCGGAAATGCGCGACCGCGGGCTCGACTTCGCGACCGCGCTGAAGGCTGCGCAGGAGCTCGGCTACGCGGAAGCCGATCCGACCTTCGACATCGAAGGCGTCGACGCCGCGCACAAGGCGACGATCATGAGCGCGATCGCGTTCGGCGTGCCGGTGCAGTTCGACCGTGCGTACGTCGAGGGCATCAGCAAGCTCGACGCGACCGACATCCGCTACGCGGAAGAGCTCGGCTACCGGATCAAGCTGCTGGGCATCACGCGCCGCGCCGAAAACGGCATCGAGCTGCGCGTGCATCCGACGCTGATCCCGGAGAAGCGCCTGCTCGCGAACGTCGAGGGCGCGATGAACGCGGTCGTCGTGCACGGCGACGCAGTCGGCACGACGCTGTACTACGGCAAGGGCGCGGGCGCGGAGCCGACCGCATCGGCCGTGGTCGCCGATCTGGTCGACGTCACGCGCCTGCATACGGCCGACCCCGAGCATCGCGTGCCGCATCTCGCGTTCCAGCCGGACAGCCTGTCGAACACGCCGATTCTGCCGATCGAGGAAGTGACGAGCGGCTACTACCTGCGCCTGCGCGTCGCCGACCAGACCGGCGTGCTGGCCGACGTCACGCGCATCCTCGCCGCGTCGGGCATCTCGATCGACGCGCTGCTGCAGAAGGAGTCGGAGCAGGTCGACGATGCGAACGGTGAAACCGACATCGTCCTGATCACGCACGAAACGATCGAGAAGAACGTCAATGCGGCCATCGCGCAAATCGAGAGCCTCGCGACCGTCGTGTCGAAGGTGACGAAGCTGCGCATGGAAGCGCTGAACTGAGCTGAGGACGACATGAACTACATCTCCACGCGCGGCGCCGGCATCGGCGAGCGCCATACGTTCTCCGACATCCTGCTCGGCGGCCTCGCGAAGGACGGCGGGCTCTACCTGCCGGCTGAGTATCCGAAGGTGTCCGCCGACGAGCTCGCACGCTGGCGCACGCTGTCGTACGCGGATCTCGCGTTCGAGATCCTGTCGAAGTTCTGCGACGACGTGCCGGCCGACGACCTGTGCGCGATCACGCGCCGCACGTACACGGCCGACGTGTACAGCAACACGCGCCACGGCGAGAACGCGTCCGATATCACGCCGCTGAAGACGCTCGGCACCGAGAACGGCGCTGCGCTGTCGCTGCTCGAACTGTCGAACGGCCCGACGCTCGCGTTCAAGGACATGGCGATGCAACTGCTCGGCAACCTGTTCGAGTACACGCTCGCGAAGCACGGGCAGACGCTGAACATTCTCGGCGCGACGTCCGGCGACACGGGCAGTGCGGCCGAATACGCGATGCGCGGCAAGGCCGGCGTGCGCGTGTTCATGCTGTCGCCGCACAAGAAGATGAGCGCGTTCCAGACGGCCCAGATGTTCAGCCTGCAGGATCCGAACATCTTCAACCTCGCGGTCGAAGGCGTGTTCGACGATTGCCAGGACATCGTGAAGGCGGTCTCGAACGATCACGCGTTCAAGGCGCAGCAGAAGATCGGCACGGTCAACTCGATCAACTGGGCGCGCGTCGTCGCGCAGGTCGTGTACTACTTCAAGGGGTACTTCGCGGCCACCCAATCCAATGACGAGCGCGTGTCGTTCACGGTGCCGTCGGGCAACTTCGGCAACGTGTGCGCGGGCCACATCGCACGGATGATGGGGCTGCCGATCGCGAAGCTCGTGGTCGCGACCAACGAGAACGACGTGCTCGACGAGTTCTTCCGCACGGGCGCGTATCGCGTGCGCAGCGCCGAGAACACCTATCACACGAGCAGCCCGAGCATGGACATCTCGAAGGCGTCGAACTTCGAGCGCTTCGTGTTCGACCTGCTCGGCCGCGATCCGGCGCGCGTGATGCAGTTGTTCCGCGACGTCGAGGAGAAGGGCGGCTTCGATCTCGCAGCGAGCGGCGATTTCGCGCGCGTCGCGGAGTTCGGGTTCGTGTCGGGCCGCAGCAGCCACACGGACCGTATCGCGACGATCCGCGACGTGTTCTCGCGCTATGACACGATGATCGATACGCACACGGCCGACGGCGTGAAGGTCGCGCGCGAGCATCTCGACGCCGGCGTGCCGATGGTCGTGCTCGAGACGGCGCAGCCGATCAAGTTCGGCGAGACGATCCGCGAGGCACTCGATCGCGAAGCCGAGCGTCCGGCCGCGTTCGACGGGCTCGAGGCGCTGCCGCAGCGTTTCGAGGTCGTGAAGGCCGACGCGCAGCAGGTGAAGGACTTCATCGCCGCCCATACGGGCGCATGACGCACGGCCGGGCCGCGGGCCCGGCTGCGCAGGACGGCCGGAATGCCGATTCGTCGAACGGATCGGGGTTCCGGCCGTTTCGTTTGGCGGTGCCGCGTGGCGCAGGCATTCGGCAGCCCGCCACGCGGCTGCCACCGCACCGCGCGAAACGAAACAAGTGCCAGACCCGCGCGTTCGCGCGAATCACAGTTTCCGCATGTCCGCCATATCGCGCGCCCGCGCGACGGCGTCGCTACAATGATGTATTGAATCCAACGATCCCCGATTCCATCGATGTCGAACCCGAATCCCGCGGCGCCGCGCGCGCCGATGCTGTCGACCGCCGAGGCACTCTCCGCGCTGCTCGATGCCGCGAAGCCGTTGCCCGGCGTCGAAACCGTCGCCACGCTCGATGCGCTCGGCCGCGTGCTGGCGGCCGATGTGAGCTCGCCGCTCGACGTGCCGCCGATGCATACGAGCGCGATGGACGGCTATGCGGTGCGCGTCGCCGACCTGCTGCATGGCGACCGGCGTTTGCCGGTGTCGCAGCGCATTCCGGCCGGTCATCCGGCCGCGCCGCTCGCTGCCGGCACGGCCGCGCGGATCTTCACCGGCGCGACGGTGCCGCCCGGCGCCGACGCCGTCGTGATGCAGGAACAGGCGTCGGCCGATGGCGATGCGGTCGAGATCCTGCACACGCCGAAGGCCGGTGAATGGATCACCGCGCAGGGCGCGGATATCCGGCAGGGCTCGGTGATCCTGCCGGCCGGCACGCGGCTCACGCCGCAGGCGCTCGGCCTGGCCGCGTCGGTCGGCTGCGCGCAGTTGCCGGTCGCGCGGCAGATTCGCGTCGCGGTGTTCTTCACCGGCGACGAGCTGACGATGCCCGGCGAGCCGCTGAAGCCCGGCGCGATCTACAACTCGAACCGTTTCACGCTGCGCGGGCTGCTGGAGCGGCTCGGCTGTCACGTGACCGACTACGGGATCGTGCCCGATTCGCTCGCCGTGACGCGCGACACGCTGCGCGCGGCCGCACGCGATCACGACGTGATCCTGACGAGCGGCGGCGTGTCGGTTGGCGACGAGGATCACGTGAAGCCGGCCGTCGAGGCCGAAGGGCGGCTCGCGCTGTGGCAGATCGCGATGAAGCCCGGCAAGCCGCTGGCATACGGCGCGGTGCGCCGCGGCGACGATCGCGCCGATGCGCACTTCATCGGGCTGCCCGGCAACCCGGTGTCGAGTTTCGTCACGTTCCTGTTGTTCGTGCGGCCATTCCTGTTGCGCCTGTCCGGCATGCGCGACGTCGCGCCGCGCGCACTGTCGCTGCGCGCCGACTTTTCGCAAGGCAAGGGCGACCGGCGTAACGAATTCCTGCGCGCACGCGTGAACGCGGCCGGCGGCCTCGACCTGTTCCCGAACCAGAGCTCGGCGGTGCTAACGTCGACGGTGTGGGGCGACGGCCTGATCGACAACCCGCCGCAGCACGCGATCAGCGCGGGCGAGACCGTGCGTTTCATTCCGTTTTCCGAACTGCTGTCGTAACGCGACGGCTTCCCGAACCATGAAGATTCAGCTGAAATTTTTTGCAAGCGTACGCGAGGCACTGGGCGTCGCCGACGAGCAGGCCGACGTGCCGGACAGCGTCACGACCGTGGGCGACGTGCGCGCGTGGCTGCGCGTGCGCGGCGGTGCGTGGGCCGAGACGCTCGCGGAAGGGCGCGCACTGCGCATGGCGTGCAACCACGAGATGACCGATCCCGAGACGCGGCTCACCGAAGGCTGCGAAGTCGCGTTCTTTCCGCCGGTGACGGGCGGCTGAGGCAACGGCGATGGCAACGATACGAATCCAGGCCGACGACTTCGATCTGAACGCCGAGGTCGCGGCATTGCGCGCGCGCAACCCGAAGATCGGCGCGGTCGCGTGCTTCGTCGGCACGGTGCGCGACCTGAACGAAGGCGATTCGGTTGCCGCGATGGAGCTCGAACACTATCCGGGGATGACCGAGAAGGCGCTCGAGAAGATCGCCGCCGAGGCCAACCGGCGCTGGCCGGGCATTGACGTCGCGATCGTGCATCGCGTCGGCCGGCTTCTGCCGCTCGACCAGATCGTGATGGTCGCCACGGTTGCGTCGCACCGCGGCGATGCGTTCGCGTCATGCGAGTTCGTGATGGACTACCTGAAGACCGAGGCGCCGTTCTGGAAGAAGGAGACGACGCCGGATGGCGAGCGCTGGGTCGATGCGCGCAGCACCGACGATGCCGCGCTCGCGCGCTGGGGCATCGAATCGGGCAATACGAGGCGCTGAACGTGGCGTCCGCGTGATGCGGTGAGATGCGGCGAGGTGCCGCATGCGCGCCAAGCGTTGCGCCTGGCGGCTACCCGTTACGCATCCGGATCGTTGCTGCGCCCGATGATCTTCGTCGGAAACGGCTCGCCGCGGGCCCGCGACGGCAACGCGTGCGGATCGTCGCCCGCGTCGCGGCGGCGTGGCGCGATCGCGTCGAGCAGCGCCTGCTGCTCGGGCGGAATCGGGTAGTCCCAGCCGAACCGGCTCAACTGGAGGCTCTGTGCGATCCGCAGCGCCGGCTCCATGAAGCGGATCGCCGCCGGCGGTGCGTAGCGCGTCTCGACGGTCTTCAGGAACAGCGACAGCCAGCGGCTGAAATGGGCCGGCTCGATCCCGTCGAGCGGCTGGTGCGCCTGCTGCACGTTGCCGCGATAGCCCTTGGTGCCGAGCACGAGGCTCGACCAGAACGTGACCATCTTCGGCAGGTGGTCGTCCCAGCGGCCGGCCAGCTTCGCATCGAAGACGGGCCCGAGCAGCGGATCGACGCGCACGCGGTCGTAGAACGCGTAGACGAGATCGCGGATGTTCTCTTCGGTTGGCTCGGTGTCGCGAGGGCGGGCCGGTGCGGTATCGGGCGAGGCGGGCAGGACGGTCATGGCAAAAAGGGCCGGGAGAAATAGGCAACGACGGGGCGGCGGTGCGGGCATCGTGCAGGACGCCGGCCGGATTTTGACGCAAAATAGCGTCCAACACCCTGTAAAACGTGTAAGTGTCACGCATCTTATTGCGCGCGTGCCATCCCGGCAACCCGGGGCCGCGGAGCAGGGCCGTCAACCGGCCTCGTGCGCATCCCGATCGGCCCGGCTCACGTAATCGGGGCACGATCGATCTTTTCCGTATTCGCCCATGAGACTCACCGACTACACCGACTATTCGCTGCGCGTGATGCTGTACCTTGCCGTGCGCGGCGAGGGACTCGCGACGATCCAGGAGATCTCGGACGCCTACGGCATCTCGAAGAACCATCTGATGAAAGTCGTGCAGCAACTCGGCGAGCTGGGATGGGTCGACACCGTTCGCGGCCGCAACGGCGGGCTGCGGCTGTTCCCCGAATCGCTGCAACTGACTGTCGGCCAGGTCGTGCGCGCGACCGAGAGCGATTTCGCGCTGGTCGGCTGCTTCTCGGCCGACGGCGAGTCGCGCGGCTGCGTGATCGAGCCGCAGTGCCGCCTGAAGGGCGTGCTGGCAGCCGCGCGCGATGCGTTCTTCGCCGAACTCGACCGTCACACGCTCGGTGAACTGGTCGAACCCGCTTCGCCGCTCATGGCATTGCTCGGCATTCGTCCGGTCACGCTCGTGCGTGCCGTTCCGTCGACGGACGACGCGCCTGCAACCGTCGAGCCGCCGTCGACGGCCGGCTGACCCGCGCTCGCCGCACCCCACGATCCGGCACCCGCCCCGCTCCGGGCTGCTTCGAGGATATCCCGTATTTTTTGCGCTGAATCAACCCGAATTTCGCTTGAAAGCCGCATAACCATCCTCATCTTGGTGTTAATCGAAAATTGGAGGTCTCGACTAAATGAGAATCGACAAGCTCACCACCAAGTTCCAGGAAGCACTCGCGGACGCGCAAAGCCTCGCGGCAGGCCGCGACAATCAATACATCGAACCCGTTCACGTTCTCGCGGCGCTGGTCGCGCAGCAGGACGGTTCCGCCCGCTCGCTGATGTCGCGCGCAGGTGTTCACGTGCAGGCGCTGCAAGGCGCGCTGAACGAAGCCATTTCGCGCCTGCCGCAAGTGACGGGCACGGGCGGCGACATCCAGATCGGCCGTGAACTGGCCGGGCTGCTGAACCAGGCCGACAAGGAAGCGCAGAAGCTCAACGACACGTTCATCGCGAGCGAGATGTTCCTGCTCGCTGCGTCCGACGACAAGGGTGAAGCCGGCAAGCTCGCCCGCCAGCACGGCCTCACGCGCAAGGCGCTCGAAGCCGCGATCGCGGCGGTGCGCGGCGGCTCGCAGGTGCACAGCCAGGACGCCGAAAGCCAGCGCGAGGCACTGAAGAAATACACGGTCGACCTGACCGAGCGCGCCCGTGCGGGCAAGCTCGATCCGGTGATCGGCCGCGACGACGAAATCCGCCGCTCGATCCAGATCCTGCAGCGCCGCACCAAGAACAACCCGGTGCTGATCGGCGAGCCGGGCGTCGGCAAGACCGCGATCGTCGAAGGGCTCGCGCAGCGCATCGTCAACGGCGAAGTGCCCGAGACGCTGAAGGGCAAGCGCGTGCTGTCGCTCGACATGGCCGCGCTGCTCGCCGGCGCGAAGTATCGCGGTGAATTCGAGGAGCGCCTGAAGGCGGTGCTCAACGACATCGCGAAGGACGAAGGCCAGACGATCGTCTTCATCGACGAAATCCATACGATGGTCGGCGCGGGCAAGGCCGAAGGTGCGATGGATGCGGGCAACATGCTGAAGCCGGCGCTGTCGCGCGGCGAACTGCACTGCATCGGCGCGACTACGCTCGACGAATACCGCAAGTACATCGAGAAGGATGCCGCGCTCGAGCGCCGTTTCCAGAAGGTGCTCGTCGACGAGCCGAGCGTCGAGGCGACGATCGCGATCCTGCGCGGGCTGCAGGAGAAGTACGAGCTGCACCACGGCGTCGACATCACCGACCCGGCGATCGTCGCCGCGGCCGAGCTGTCGCACCGCTACATCACCGACCGCTTCCTGCCGGACAAGGCCATCGACCTGATCGACGAAGCCGCTTCGAAGATCAAGATGGAAATCGATTCGAAGCCCGAAGAGATGGACAAGCTCGACCGTCGTCTGATCCAGCTGAAGATCGAGCGCGAAGCCGTGAAGAAGGAGCAGGACGAAGCGTCGCAGAAGCGACTGCAGCTGATCGAGGAAGAGATCGAGCGCCTCGGCCGCGAATATGCGGACCTCGAGGAGATCTGGACCGCCGAGAAGGCCGCGGTGCAGGGCAGCGCGCAGCTCAAGGAAGAGATCGAGAAGGTGCGGGCCGATATCGTGCGCCTGCAGCGTGAAGGCAAGCTGGAGAAGGTCGCCGAGCTGCAATATGGCAAGCTGCCGCAACTCGAGTCGCAACTGAAGCAGGTCACGCAGGCCGAAGAGCAGGAGCAGCACAACCCGACGCGTCCGCGCCTGCTGCGCACGCAGGTCGGTGCCGAGGAAATCGCGGAAGTCGTGTCGCGTTCGACCGGGATTCCGGTGTCGCGGATGATGCAGGGCGAACGCGAGAAGCTGCTGCACATCGAGGAAAAGCTGCATGAGCGCGTGGTCGGCCAGCACGAGGCGATCAGCGCGGTGGCCGACGCGATCCGCCGTTCGCGCGCGGGTCTCGCCGATCCGAACCGTCCGTACGGCTCGTTCCTGTTCCTCGGCCCGACCGGGGTCGGCAAGACCGAGCTGTGCAAGGCGCTGGCCTCGTTCCTGTTCGACTCGGAAGAGCACCTGATCCGCATCGACATGAGCGAGTTCATGGAGAAGCACAGCGTTGCGCGGCTGATCGGTGCGCCCCCGGGCTATGTCGGCTACGAGGAAGGTGGCTACCTGACCGAAGCCGTGCGCCGCAAGCCGTACAGCGTGATCCTGCTCGACGAGATCGAGAAGGCGCATCCGGACGTGTTCAACGTGCTGCTGCAGGTGCTCGACGACGGCCGCATGACGGACGGGCAGGGGCGCACGGTCGACTTCAAGAACACGGTGATCGTGATGACGTCGAACCTGGGCTCGCAGGTGATCCAGGCGATGACGGGTTCGCCGCAGGAAGAGATCAAGGACGCCGTGTGGCTCGAGGTGAAGCAGCATTTCCGCCCCGAGTTCCTGAACCGGATCGACGACGTCGTCGTGTTCCATGCGCTCGACCGCAGCAACATCGAGTCGATCGCGAAGATCCAGCTCGCACGCCTGCACGAACGGCTCGCGAAGCTCGATATGGCGCTCGACGTGTCGGACGCGGCGCTCGAACAGATCGCGAAGGTCGGCTACGATCCGGTGTTCGGCGCGCGGCCGCTGAAGCGCGCGATCCAGCAGGAGATCGAGAACCCGGTCGCGAAGCTCATCCTCGCGGGCCGCTTCGGTCCGAAGGACGTGATTCCGGTCGACGTTCACGACGGCAAGTTCGTGTTCGACCGCGTCGTTCACTGATCGCAGGCCTCCGGCCGCCGCCCGGTTCGCGCCGGGCGCGCAAAAACAAACACCCCGCCTCGGCGGGGTGTTTGCTTATGGAGCGTCGCAACGACGCAGCGCTTCAGCCCTGCTTGTTGCCGCCGAACATGCCGGCGATCTGCGACAGCGAGCCGAGCACGTTCGACGGGTCGACCTGCGCCTGGCCGTCGGCCGGCACCGTGCCGTCCGGCGTCGCGTGGTTGACGACGTGCGGCAGTACTTGCGCGAGGACGGTCGAGGCCATCGACGGGTCGACACCGAACTTGCTCGCGATCGCGCCGATTGCATCCGAGCCGAGCACGTTCTGCAGCGCGTCCGGCGAGATCGGCTGGTTCTGGCCGGTACCGATCCACGAGCCGATGATGTCGCCGGCGCCGCCTGCCTTGAACTTCTCGATCAGGCCATTCAGGCCGCCCGGCTGGTTGTTGATGAATTCGAGCGCGGTCGTGATCAGTGCGCTTTGCGAGTTGCCGCCGGCCTGGCCGCCGAGCAGACCGCCAACGATGTCGAGGAGACCCATGGTTCTTCACCTTTACCGATAAGGGCGCCACGGTACGGGCGCCCGTTGAACGAATGCCGCGCGCACGCCGTCGCGCGCGCGGCGCACATCAGGCGCCCGACGCCGCGGCGGCGGAGGCTGCCTTGTCCTTCTTGCTTTTCTTCTTCGAACCCTTCGTCGCCTTTGCCGACGATGCTGCGGCCGGTGCGCTCGCACCCGCATCGGCGGATGCCGCCGCTGCTGCGGCCGCTTTTTCCTTCTTCGACGTGCGCTTGGCCTTGGCCGGCTTCGCCGCTGTATCCGGCGCGCTTGCCGCCGGTGCCGGTGCAGCGGCCGTCGTGCCGGCCGTCGCGGTCGTGGACGTCGATGCCGTGCCTGCCGACGTCGTTGCCGACGTGGTAGCCGATGTCGTCGCGGCCGGCTTCGACAGCTTCACGCCCTTCGGCGGCGTCGACGTGCCGCCGATCGTCAGGCCGTTTTCTTCGAGATGCCCGACCGACTTCGTGCCGAGACCCTTGACGCGGTTCGCGAGATCGTCCGCGTCCTTGAACGGGCCGTTCTTGGTGCGTTCGTCGATGATCGCCTTCGACTTCACGGGCCCGAGACCCTTCACGGATTCGAGCGCGGCCTGGTCAGCCGTGTTGACTTCTACGGCTGCGACAAGGCCTGCGGCGAGCGACAGCGATAGCGCGACGAACAGCATCAGCAGCTTTTTCAGCATGGCAAAGGCTCCCTGGTTTTGACGGATGAATGGCTGTTGCAACGGACGGCGGGGCGCAACCTGGCCGGACGTCGCCGTTAAGCATAGGACAAATGCGTGCCCTTTTTAAGACAGGCTGACCGAATCTTGCTGAAGGCTTGCGGCGCTGTAAAGACCGAAACCCTCGCCGGGCGGCGATTTTGACCATTCTTTACGGTGTCGCCGCGGTGCGGCCGATATTCGTCGCGCTGGCTGTTCGGCAGGGCTTGACTTAGAGTGAACTCTAACTCCTAACCTTGTTCCTGCCATGTCGAAAACCGTATCCCAACCTTCCTCCACCGGCCCGCTGACGATCGGCCAGGTCGCCGAAATGACCGGCTTGTCGACGCATACGCTGCGGTACTACGAGCAGGCCGGCCTGCTGCGCGCGATTTCGCGCACCGCGGCCGGGCACCGGCTGTATGCACCGGCCGACCTTGACTGGCTGGCCTTCGTGATGCGCCTGAAGGCGACCGGCATGCCGATCGCGCAGATGCAGGCATTCGCGGCACTGCGCGCGCAAGGCGAGTCGACCTTCGGTGCGCGGCGCAGCCTGCTGGTCACGCATCGCGATGCGGTGCGCGCGCATATCGCGGAGCTGCAGGCGAGCCTCGACGTGATCAGCGACAAGATCGTGAACTATGAGGCACAGGAGCGGGATATGGCACGACGGGCAAAACCTTCTCACGCTCTATCGGAACAGGACGGACACAATGGAACGACTCGTTGAAGACCGCTATACGCGCGGCTGGAACAAACTGAAGGAAATCGACGGCGAAGCGGGCGAGCGCGTGATCGAAGCCCTCGCGCCGATCGCGCCGGATTTCGGGCGGTTGATCGTCGAGTTCGGCTTCGGCGACATCTACAGCCGGCCGCAGCTCGACCTGAAAGCGCGCGAAATCGCGACGATCGCGGCGCTGGCTGCGCTCGGCAATGCGCAGCCGCAGTTGAAGGTACATATCGAGGGCGCGCTGAACGTCGGCTGCACGCGCGACGAGATCGTCGAGGTCTTCATGCAGATGGCCGTCTACGCGGGTTTCCCGGCTGCGCTCAACGCGCTGTTCGCCGCGCACGAGGTGTTCTCGCGGCGCGACGAAGCGGCGGGCAAGGCGGGAGAGGTGAACGAAGCGGCTGAGCAGGCCTCATGATCGGGCGCGCGCCCGCGCTTCACGCGCGGTGCGGCGCGACGATCCGGTGCTTCGCGATGCGCCGGTACAGCGTCGCGCGCGAGATGCCGAGCGCCTGCGCGGCCGCGTCGGGCCGCCAGCGGTGCGCAGTGAGCGCCGCGACGATGCGGCCGCGTTCGTCGTCAGGCAGCGGGCCGGGCGCCACGCCGCCGAGCTGCGCGGCGATATCGGCCGGCAGGTCATGCCGCGTCACGCGCGCGGCATCGCACACCGCGCACGCATAGCGCAGCACGTTGCGCAACTGCCGCACGTTGCCGGGCCACGGGTACGCGGCGAGCTGTTCGGCGAGCGTTGCATCGAGCGTCAGCACATGGCCGGTTGCCTGCGCCTCCTCGGCGAACACGGCAGCAATCACGTCGCGCACGTCGGCGCGCGCGCGCAGCGGCGGCAGGTCGAACGTCGCGCCGCTCAGCCGGTAGTACAGGTCCTCGCGGAACGTGCCTTCAGCCACCATCCGCGTGAGATCGCGGTGCGTCGCGCAGATCACGTCGAGATCGACACGTACGGGCGTATCGCTGCCGAGCGGCACGACCTCGCCATCGGCGAGCACGCGCAACAGGCGCGTCTGCAGCGCGAGCGGCATATCGCCGATTTCGTCGAAGAACAGCGTGCCGCCGTCGGCGAGCGCGATCTTGCCGCGCGCGCCGTGCTTGCGTGCGCCGGTGAACGCGCCGGCCGCATAGCCGAACAGTTCGCTTTCGATCAGCGCTTCCGGCAGCGCGCCGCAGTTGACCGCGACGAACGGCCGCGCGCGCCGCGCGCCGGCGTCATGGATCGCGCGCGCGAACACTTCCTTCCCCGCACCGGTTTCGCCGAGCACGAGAATCGGCAGCCGCTTGCTTGCGACACGCAGCGCGAGTTCGGCCTGTTGCGCGATATGCGCGTCGCTGCTGTGCAGGAACGGCGTCAGCGCGCCGACGTGGCGTTGCGCGGTGCCCGGGCGGCGCGAGGCCGTGCCGGGCTCGCGGCCGGTGCGCCGTAACGGCGCACGCAGCCGCGCATAGAGCGGCGCGCCGGTCGCGCGCAGCCGCAGGGCGACGATCGCGTCGAGCCGCGCGGCATCGCGCAGCGGCATCTCGGTCGCATCGAAGATCTCGTCGATATGGCGCGGTTCGCGCAGCGCCGGCAGCGCGTCGCGCGCCTGCCGGTTCGCGGCGACGATATTGCCGCATTCGTCGAACGCGATCAGCCATTCCGGTTGCGCTTCGACGTAGTGACGATTCGGATGCCCGAACAGGATCCAGTGCTGCGCGGTGCTGTGCACGAAGTAGCCGTCCTCGATCAGCGCCGCACTCTGCCGCACGAGCTGATAGACGAGACGCTGGCTGTCGCGGCCGTCGGGCGAATGAACGGCCGATGCGTCGAGCACGCCGATCAGCTCGCCGCCCGGCGAAAAGATCGGCGCCGCGCTGCAGGTGAGCGTCGTGAACGCCGCGCGAAAGTGATCGGTCTTGTGCACGGTGATCGGCGCGAGATCGGTCAGCACGTTCGCGACACCGCACGTGCCTTCCTCGCTTTCCGACCAGCACGAACCGATGTGCAGCCCCGCGTGGCGGAAGTCGTTGCGGCGCTCGCGGTCGATCCGGTAGTCGATCGTCACGCCGTGTGCGTCGGTCAGCATCACGCAGTAGTCGGCGACGCGGATCATGTCGTGCAGCCGTGTCAGGCACTGGCCCGACGCGCGCAGGAAGGCCTCCTCCTTGTCACGCACTTCGCGCAGCTCGGCCGCGGTCAGCACGCGCGGGCCGATCGACGAAGCGGGGTCGAGACGGTAGCGCTCCAGCGACCGTTGCCACGACGACACGAGGCGCGTGGATTCGGCCGGCGCGGGCAGGCGTCCGGCGAGCGCGCCGAGCACACGGTCGGCGTGCTGGGCCTGGGGGACGGCGTAGGGCATGGTCGGCTCCGGTTCCGTACAGCGGGGAATGCGATGTTCTTGTAGCACATCCCGTTCGGCGGATCACATTGCATCGCAGCACGCAGCGGGTGTGAGACGTTCGTCTCACCGGTATCGCGGGCCGTCTCGTGCCGTTGAGACGCGTTCATGTGCGAACTGCGGAGATCGTCCGGCATGACGCGGCGTGCGCGGCGCCGCCATACCGCGGGGTTTGCGGGCGGAACGGTGTGCTTGCGCCGGCGTCGCGATCGCCGTTTCGTTACATCGGCGAGGTGAGACGAGCGGGCCGAATTGCCGCGCGCTCCATTCGTCCAGCAGCGAATCCGGAGCGCTTGCATACCCGCCGCGTCAGCATTCACAAGGGTTTCACGTTCATCGCACGCACGATGGCACGCCGCTTGCAGAGATCACGGGCAAGTCGGCGCGGTCGCGTTGACGACGATCCGCCGCCCGGCGATGGCAGCGGACGAAACAGGCAGGACCGCAGCGCGCGCCGATGTGCCGCGGCCGGCCAACTGGATGGAGACAAACCCGTGACGACGCCCGTTACCGTCGGCGTGATCGCGAACCCCGCATCGGGGCGCGACATCCGCCGCCTCACGACGCATGCATCCGTGTTTCCGACGGCGGAGAAGGCGAACATGATCGTGCGCCTGCTGGCCGGCCTCGGCGCGATGGGCGTCGAGCGCGTGCTGACGCTGCGCGACCGGACCGGCATCGCGACGCTGCTGCTGCGCGCACTCGACACGCATCGAGCGGTCGCACCGCACGAGCGCTGGCCCGAGGTCGAATTCGTCGACCTGCCGATCACCGACACCGTCGCCGACACGCACGCCGGCGCCGCGTACCTGCACCGGATGGAAGTCGCGCTGATCGTCGTGCTCGGCGGCGACGGCACCCATCGCGCCGTGGCCGCGCATTGCGGCACGACGCCGCTCGTCGCGCTGTCAACCGGCACCAACAACGCGTTTCCCGAACATCGCGAAGCGACCGTCGCCGGCGTCGCGGCAGGACTCGCCGCGACCGGCGCGGTGCCGGCCGAAGTCGCGTTCACGCGCAACAAGCGGCTCGTCGTGCGCTGCGTGGCGGGTGCGCAGCCGGGGCGCGAGGAGATCGCGCTCGTCGACGTGTGCGCGGCGCGACAACGTTTCATCGGCGCCCGTGCAATCTCGGGCTCCGACGACATCGATTCGCTCTACCTGACGTTCGCGGAACCGGACGGGATCGGCCTGTCCGCGCTCGGCGGCGCGTGGGCGCCGCTCGAACGCAGCGCGCCGCACGGGCTCGCGATGCGCTTCGCGACCGAAGGCAAGACGGCCGGCACGCCGCTCGTCGCGCCGATTGCGCCGGGCCGCGTCGATCGCGTCGTGATGCGCAGTTGCGAGCGGCTCGAGCCGGGCGCGTGGCAGACGATCCCGTTCGAGCGCGGCACGCTCGCATTCGACGGCGAGCGCGAGATCGAGGTCGCGCGCGGCGATCGCTACGAGATCTCGCTCGACTGGCGCGGGCCGCTAACCGTCGACGTCGGCCGCACGTTGCGCCACGCGTCGTCACGGCAACTGCTGCGCGATGCCCGCGCGTGGCGCGAATGAGCCCCAGCTTTCCCGAGAGACATTTCGATATCCATAACGACCATCAAGGAGACATCGCCATGACAGCCCCACTTGAAAGACAGGTCGCCATCGTCACGGGCGGCGCGCGCGGCATCGGCCGCGGCATTGCGCTGACACTTGCCGGCGCGGGCGCCGACATCCTGCTGGCCGACCTGCTCGACGACGCACTCGATGCCACCGCGCGAGAGGTGCGTGCGCTCGGCCGCCGGGTGGCGGTCGCGAAGGTCGACGTCACGCAGGCCGCACAGGTCGACGCGATGGTCGGGCAGGCGCTCGCCGACCTCGGCCGGCTCGACATCCTCGTGAACTGCGCGGGCGTGATCAGCATTCATCCGGTCGGCGAACTGACCGAGCGCGACTGGGATTTCGTGATGGACGTGAACGCGAAGGGCACGTTCCTCGGCTGCCGCGCGGCGCTCGCGCCGCTGAAGGCGCAGGGCCGCGGCCGGATCATCAACGTCGCGTCGATCGCCGGCAAGGAAGGCTTTCCGAATCTCGCGCACTACAGCGCATCGAAATTCGCGGTCGTCGGCTTCACGAACGCGCTCGCGAAGGAGGTCGCGCGCGACGGCGTGACCGTCAACGCGATCTGCCCCGGCATCGTGCGTACCGACATGTGGGACCGGCTGTCCGACGCATGGAAGGCCGATGGCGAATCGGTCGAGGCGTCGTGGCAGCGGCACCAGTTGACGCTGATTCCGCAGGGCCGCGCACAGACGCCGGAGGACATGGGCCGGCTCGCGCTGTTCTTCGCGACGATGGACAACGTCACGGGCCAGGCCGTGAACGTCGACGGCGGCTTCACGTTCCACTGACGGCCGCAGGCCGTGCAATCCGTCGCCGCGGCCTGGCCGCGGCGGCATTCGCAGTCAGACCTACCCAGGAGACACACATGACCGTTTCGACACAGCTCAGCAGGGACAAGCTGCTGGACGCCTACCGGCTGATGCGCACGATCCGCGAATTCGAGGAACGCCTGCACGTCGAATTCGCGACCGGCGAG
The DNA here is from genome assembly GCF_002099195.1 of Burkholderia puraquae. Classification (GTDB taxonomy): domain Bacteria; phylum Pseudomonadota; class Gammaproteobacteria; order Burkholderiales; family Burkholderiaceae; genus Burkholderia; species Burkholderia puraquae. Next base: position 420,574 of record NZ_NBYX01000005.1, read on the forward strand.
ATTCCCGGTTTCGTTCACCTGTACGCGGGCGAGGAGGCGTCCGCGGTCGGCACGATGCTGCACCTCGGCCTCGACGACTACGTCGCGACCACGCACCGCGGCCACGGCCATTGCATCGCGAAGGGCGTCGACGTGCGCGGGATGATGGCCGAGATCTACGGCAAGAAGACGGGCGTCTGCCATGGCAAGGGCGGCTCGATGCACATCGCCGACCTGGCGATGGGGATGCTCGGCGCCAACGGGATCGTCGGCGCGGGCGGCCCGCTCGTCTGCGGTGCGGCGCTCGCGGCGAAGCACAGGAAAACCGGCGGCGTCGGCGTGTGCTTCTTCGGCGACGGCGCATCGAACCAGGGCGTGATCTTCGAATCGATGAACCTCGCGTCGGTGTGGCGGCTGCCGGCGATCTTCGTGGCGGAAAACAACGGCTACGCGGAAGCGACGTCGTCGAGCTGGTCGGTCGCGACCGACAACATCGCCGATCGTGCGAACGGGTTCGGGATGCCGGGCGTGATCGTCGACGGCTTCGACTTCTTCGCGGTGCACGAGGCGCTCGGCGAAGCCGTGGAGCGCGCGCGCAACGGCGGCGGCCCGACGCTCGTCGAGGTGAAGTTCACGCGCTATTTCGGCCACTTCGAAGGCGATGCGCAAACCTATCGCGCACCCGGCGAGGTGCAGAAGCTGCGCGACGAGAAGGATTGCCTGAAGCATTTCGAAACCCGCGTCGTGCGCGCTGAAGCGCTGACGACCGCCGACCTGCGCGCGGTCGATGCACAGGTGAAGGCGCTGATCGACGATGCGGTCGCGCAGGCCAAGGCCGCGCCGGTACCCGACGCAGCCGACCTGCTGACCGACGTCTACGTGTCGTACCCGTGAGCGCGGCCTGACACCGAGGCCGGCACGGCGAACCGAACATTCCAGGAGACAGACATGGCAAGGAAGATCACTTATTCGCAGGCGATCAACGAGGCGCTCGCGCAGGAAATGGCGCGCGACGACAGCGTGATCGTGATGGGCGAGGACAATGCAGGCGGCGCGGGCGCGCCGGGCGAGGACGACGCGTGGGGCGGCGTGCTCGGCGTGACGAAGGGGCTGTTCCACAAGTTTCCGGGCCGCGTGCTCGATACGCCGCTGTCGGAAGGCGGCTACATCGGCGCGGCGGTCGGCGCGGCCGCGTGCGGGATGCGGCCCGTCGCGGAGCTGATGTTCATCGATTTCATGGGCGTGTGCTTCGACCAGATCTTCAACCAGGCCGCCAAGTTCCGCTACATGTTCGGCGGCAAGGCCGTGACGCCGGTCGTGATCCGCGCGATGTACGGCGCCGGGCTGCGCGCGGCCGCGCAGCACTCGCAGATGCTCACGTCGCTGTTCACGCACATCCCGGGGCTGAAGGTCGTGTGTCCGTCGACGCCGTACGACGCGAAGGGGCTGCTGATCCAGGCGATCCGCGACAACGATCCCGTGATCTTCCTTGAACACAAGCTGCTCTATACCCGCGAAGGCGACGTGCCGGAGGAGTCCTATGCGATTCCGTTCGGCGAAGCGAACGTGATGCGCGACGGCGACGACGCGACGATCGTCACATACGGCCGGATGGTGCATCTCGCGATGGACGCGGCCGCGAAGCTTGCGAAGGACGGCATCCAGGTCGAGGTGATCGACCTGCGCACGACGTCGCCGCTCGACGAAGAAACGATTCTCGAAAGTGCGGAGCGCACCGGGCGCGTGGTGGTCGTCGACGAAGCGAACCCGCGCTGCTCGATCGCGACCGACATCGCTGCGCTCGTCGCGCAGCGCGCGTTCCGGACGCTCAAGGCACCGATCGAGCTCGTGACCGCGCCGCATACGCCCGCGCCGTTCGCGAGCGTGCTGGAAGACCTGTATATCCCGTCCGCCGATGCGATTGCGCAGGCGGTCCTGAAGACGAGGAGCTGACACGATGTCGATTCACATGATCACGATGCCCAAGTGGGGGCTGTCGATGGAGCAGGGGCAGGTCAACGGCTGGCTGAAGGCGCTCGGCGAACGCGTGACGAAGGGCGACGAAGTGCTCGACGTCGAGACCGACAAGATCTCGTCGGGCGTCGAATGCGCGTTCGACGGCACGCTGCGCCGGCAGGTCGCGCAGGAAGGCGAGACGCTGCCGGTCGGCGCGCTGCTCGGCGTCGTCGCGGCCGCCGACGCGAGCGATGCCGACATCGATGCGGCGATCGCCGATTTCCAGCGCGATTTCGTGCCGAGCGCGGCTTCCGACGAAGCCGCGGGCCCGCAGCCCGAAAAGGCACAGATCGGCGGCCGGACGGTGCGCTTCCTGAAGCTCGGTGAAGGCACCGGTACGCCCGCCGTGCTGATCCACGGCTTCGGCGGCGACCTGAACAACTGGCTGTTCAATCACGCGGATCTCGCCGCGCACCGGCCGGTGTGGGCGCTCGACCTGCCCGGTCATGGCGAATCGGGCAAGGCGGTCGAGACGGGCAGCCTCGACGAACTGGCCGACGCGGTGCTCGCACTGCTCGATGCGAAGGGCATCGACAAAGCGCACCTGGTCGGCCATTCGATGGGCGGCGCGGTTGCGATGACGGCGGCCGAGCGCGCGCCGCAACGCGTCGCGTCGCTGACGCTGATCGCGAGCGCCGGGCTCGGCGCCGACATCAACCGTGCTTACATCGACGGCTTCGTCGCCGGCAACAGCCGCAACACGCTGAAGCCGCACCTCGGTGCGCTGTTCGCGGACAACGCGCTGGTGACGCGGCAACTCGTCGAGGATCTGGTCAAGTACAAGCGGCTCGAAGGCGTGCAGGCCGCGCTCGAGAAGATCGCGGATGCCGCGTTCGACGGCGCCGCGCAGCGGCGCGTGTTCCGCGACCGGCTCGCGACGCTTGCGCCGCGCACGCTCGTGATCTGGGGCGAGCGCGACCAGGTGATCCCGGCGCAGCACGCGCAGGGTTTGCCGGATGGCGTGCGGGCCGAGGTGATCGCCGGCAGCGGGCACATGGTGCAGATGGAGGCGGCTGCCGACGTGAACCGCCTGATCGTCGCGTTTCTCGGAGACTGACGATGGCCGCCGCGCTCGAACGACCCAGCCTCACGGCGCTCGGCCAGCCGGGCGCGCGCAGCCGCGACAAGCTCGCGCGCATTCCGGTGCGCGTCGAGCCCGCGGCCGGCACGGCGTTGCCGAAGCCGCCATGGCTGCGCGCGCGGCCGATGATGAGCGCGGCGGTGGCCGACATGGCGGCCGTGTTGCGCGACCATCGGCTGCATTCCGTCTGTGAGGAGGCGATGTGCCCGAACATCGGCGAATGCTTCGCGCAGCGCACCGCGACCTTCATGATCATGGGCGGGCTGTGCACGCGGCGCTGCCCGTTCTGCGACGTCGCGCACGGCCGTCCGGAGCCGCTCGATCCCGACGAGCCGGCGCGGCTGGCCGACGCGGCCGCGGCGCTCGGGCTGCGCTACGTCGTGATCACGTCGGTCGACCGTGACGACCTGCGCGACGGCGGCGCCGCGCATTTCGCCGCGTGCATCGCGGCGGTGCGCGCGAGCGTGCCGGGCATCGGCGTCGAAGTGCTGACGCCGGACTTCCGCGGCCGCGTGGCGCGCGCGCTCGAGGCGCTGTCGACGGCCTGGCCCGACGTGTTCAACCACAATATCGAGACGGTGCCGTCGCTGTATCGTGCGGCGCGACCGGGCGCCGACTATCGCGGCTCGCTCGAGTTGCTCGCACAGGCGAAGCGGGCACGGCCGGGACTGGTGACGAAATCGGGATTGATGCTCGGGCTCGGCGAGTGCGACGACGAAGTGCGCGACACGCTGCACGACCTGCGTGCGCATGACGTCGACGTGCTGACGCTCGGCCAGTATCTCGCGCCGTCCGCACACCATCTGCCCGTGCGGCGCTACGTGAGCCCGGACGCATTCGCCGCGTGGCGCGACGAGGCGCTATTGCTCGGTTTCAGGGAAGTCGTCGCCGGCCCGCTCGTACGGTCGTCCTATCACGCGGCCGACGTGCTGGAGGAAACGTAGGGGGCGGCGCGTCAGGCGGGCACGGAGGCATGCGCACGACTGACGCGGCGCAGGTACAGCACGAGCCCGGCGCCCGCGAGCATCAGGCTGATCGTGTTCGCGAACCAGAAGCCGCGCGCGCCGGTCAGCCACGCGGGCGCGATGCCGCCCACATCGAAACCGAGGGCGTAGCCGCCGCTGAGCCCGACGCCCCACAGCGCGACCGCATAGATCACGGTCGGCACGACCGCGACCTTGTACGCGCGCAGCACGAACGCCGACGTGACCTGCAGCGCATCGAAGACGTGGTAGCACGCGACGATCGCGACGAGCGGCATCGCGGCCGCGGCGACGGCCGGGTTCGGCGTATAGCCGCCGATGATCAGCGGGCGCAGCACGAACACGAGCAGGCCGTAGGTCGCGGCAATGCCGCACGCGAAGATCACGCTGTGCCGGCCGAGCAGCCGGGCTTCTTCGGGCCGCCCGGCGCCGAGCGCGCGCGCGACCAGCGTCGACGCCGCCACGCCGATCGACAGCGGCGTCATGTACAGCACCGCGCCGATGTTGCCGGCGATCTGGTGGCCGGCGAGCGTCGTCGTGCCGAATTGCGCGATGAACAGCGCCATGCACGTGTACGACGTGACTTCGATCAGGTACGACAGACCCATTGGCACGCCGAGTTTCAGGATCGCCTTCTGGCGTTCCCAGACCGGCCAGCAGAAGCGCGAGAAGATCGCGAGCGGCGCGAACACGTCGAGCTTCGCGAGCAGCGTGTAGCCGATCAGCGCGAGCGCCCAGTTGATCAGTGTGCTCGCTAGCCCGCAGCCGGGGCCGCCGAGGGCCGGCACGCCGAATCCGCCGAAGATGAACCACACGTTGAGCGGAAACTTGAGCAGCAGCGCGCCGATCTGCAGGATCATCGCGAGGCGCGGCTTGCCGGCCGCGTTGGTCAGCGCGTTGTAGATGCGGAAGACGAGGCTGGCGGGCAGCCCGTACGACAGGATGCGCAGGTAGTCGACGGTGCGGTCGTGCAGCGCGGCGGGTGTGTGCGCGACGCGCAGCAGCGGTTCGGGAAAGTGCAGCAGGAGAAAACCGGGCACCGCGAGCAAGAGCGCGAGCCACAGCGCCTGGCGCACTTCCTCGCCGATCTCGGCATAGCGACGCGCGCCGTAAAGTTGCCCGGTGATCGGCTGCAGCGCGGACAGGATGCCGGTCAGCCCGATATAGATGGAAATGTAGATCGACGAGCCGAGCCCGAGCGCTGCCAGGTCGACGGCCGAGTAGCGCCCGACCATCGCGGTGTCGATCACGCCGAACGCGATGATCGCGAGCTGGCCGACGAGCACCGGCCACGCGAGACCGACGATCCGGCGGATATCGCCGAACATCGTCAATCGGCCGGCTGGCGGCGCGGCGGACGCCGCTTGACGGGCGCCTTCGGCCGTTCGATGCGCTCGTACAGGCGGAAGCGCTCGTCGCGGTCGGCGGCGCGGCGGCCTTCCCACACGAGACGCCACACGTATTGCGACATCGAGCTCGGCTCGCCGAAGTCCGAGCGGTCCTGGCGCAGGATCACGTCGCAGTCGCCGGAGAAATCGAAACGCATGTTGCCGAAATACGCGAAGGTCGCGATCTGCGCGTCACCGAGCCGCACGGGCGAGATGCATTCGTAGTCGGACGGCAGGTGCACGGCGATCTGCTGCGCGACGTCGCGATAGGTCCGGCCGTAGTTGACGATCGGCAGCCACAGCGTCATCAGCAGCACCCACATCAGCGTAGTGCCCGCACCCGACAGCACGACGCTGCGCCACAGCACCTTCGGCTGCCGCGAGATGCGCCAGCGCACGAGGAAGCACCAGCATACGGTGGCGATCACCGCGCAGATGAACGACAGGATCTTGAAGTGCGGCTCGTAGCCGGGCACGAGGCGCGCCAGGTTGCGCGCGAGCGGATGCGGGAAGCCCGTGAGCGAAGCGAGCCACACGAGCCACACGAAGGTGCCGAGGATCGTGAAGCTCAGTACCGCGAACCAGTCGATCGCGTTGATCGCGCCGCGCTTGAGGGTCGGCAGCGCGAACGTCGCGAGCACCGCGAGCGGCGGCAGCAGCAGCATGTACATGCGGTTCGACTGCTGGCTCTGCAGGATCACGAGCGCCACGAGCGGCACGGCGACCGACAGCGGAATCGCGACGTGCGCACGGCGGCGCATGCCGGCCCAGCTCCACCATGCCCAGATCGCGAGCGGCCACGCGGGCCAGGTGAACAGCGGCAGGTTCTTGGCCGCATAGCCGAGCACCGCGGTCGGCGGGCCCGAAAAGCGCATCAGGCTGCCGTGGATCCACTGGTTGAAGAACCATGCGGCATCGTCGGGCGCCGCGACGAACGCGGCCAGCGGCCACAGCGCGAAGATCGCGGCCGCGAGCGGCACGCCGACGAGCGGCAGGCGCAGGTTGCGCATCTCGGGCGTAACGAGCCACAGCACGGCCGTGCCGGCGAGCAGGGCGACGACCAGTACCGGGTTGCCGGACAGCGCAACGAGGCCGATTGCGAGGCCCCACCACAGCGCGCCTTGCATCGGCTTGTCGATGCCGCGCACGATCCCGTAGACGAGCATCGCGATCCACGCGAACTGCGCGAGCTGCGGCGTCGTTTCGTGCCCGCGCTCCGCGAGGCCGAAGCAGGCGACGAGAACCAGCAGCGCGCCGTCGGCGAGCGTGCGGCCATAGTCGCGCGGCTCGGGCTCGCCGCCGAACGCGTATTTGAACGGCTGGACTTCGGCGCGCCGGCCGAGCAGGTAGGCCGCGTACCAGACGAATGCGCACGCGACGCAGAACAGCACGCCGGTATCGACGCGCGAGGCGTTGCTCGCATCGACCCACGGGCCGAGGCCGCGGATCGACAGTGCGCCGAGCCAGTAGCCGAGCGGCCCGTCGGTCGTGATGAACTTGCCGACCAGGTTCGGCAACAGCCAGTCGTGCCAGCCGCCCTTGGCCATCGTCCACATCACGCCAAAGCCCGCCGCGTCCTCGTTCTTCCACGGATCGCGGCCGAACAGGCCGAACGCTGCGTAGACGAAGCAGAGCGTGAGCAGCAGCCAGCGCGGCAGCGCGCGCGTGGCGGAGGCGGTGAGACGGACGACAGGCTTCATGCAGATGAGCGATTTGTTATGGGCGGGTGGCCGGCGCGGATGCGCGCGGTCGAGCCGGTTTCGAGCATCCGGCATTGTAGACGCGCCCGCTGTTGCGCGTCAGGTCGATGCCCGGGCGCCGGCTGGCACCATCCGGGCGAGCAGAGACAAAAAAGGGCAGCCTGGGCTGCCCTTTTGTGCGACACCGGTGCGTTGCAATCACCGGATGCAGTGCGAAGCTTACTTCGCCTTGCCGCTGGCGCGTACGCCGAACTTGTTCTTGAACTTCTCGACACGGCCTGCCGTGTCCATGATCTTTTGCTGACCCGTGTAGAACGAGTGCGATTCCGACGACACTTCGATCTTGGCGAGCGGGTAGGTCTTGCCGTCGAGTTCGATGTTTTCACGCGTCTGGATCGTCGAGCGCGTGATGAACTTGAAGCCGTTCGACATGTCTTGGAAGACGACTTCGCGGTAATTCGGGTGGATGCCTTCTTTCATGGTCTTTCCTTGGTGAGAGCGGTAGCCAACCCGCCGCTTGCCGTGCCGGAGCGCGCACATCGCGCAAACCAGACGACGCCAAGCCCGGCGCGAGCCACTTGCCTAAGGTCGAAAAACGGCGATTATGCCAGAAAATCAGATGGTTGACGAATAATTTTCACGGTGCGTCGAGCGCGCCGGTGCCGGCCGGATCCTGCCGGTAGTAGCGCGCGAGCAGCCGATACAGCTCCGGAAATTCGGACTCGAACGCTTTCGGCCGCACGAACAGCGCTTCGCTGCACACGGCGAAGAATTCGGACGGGTGGTCGGCCGCGTACGGGTCGATCAGCGATTCCCGCTCGAAGCGCGCCCACGCGCGGTCCGGCACCGCGTCGACGCGCGCGCAGAACTGGTCGTACGCGTGTTCGAACACGTCGGCCCAGGCCTGTGCGTCGAGATGCGGCGCGTGCCAGCGGCGAAAAAGGGGCGGATAGCCATCGGCCGCGCCGTTGACCATGTCGATCTTGTGCGCGAACTCGTGGATCACGACGTTGTACGCGTCGCGGCCGTCCGTCATCTGCGCGTCTTCCCAGGACAGGATCACGGGGCCGCCTTCCCAGGCCTCGCCGCTCGCATCCTGCTCGACTTCGTGGACGATACCGTCCTCGTCCTGCACCGTCTTGCGGATCACGAATTCGCCCGGATACACGACGACGCCGACCCAGCCGTCGTACAGCGACAGATCGAGATTCAGCACGGGCAGGCAGGCCTGAGCGGCGATCGCGACGATCATCGCGTCGGTCAGCTCGAGCCCGTGCGCGGTCGAGAACGATTTCTTCGCGACGAACAGGCTCGTCAGTTCGCGCAGCCGGCCGAGCGCGTCGGGCGACAGCGCCGCGAGGAACGGCAGGCGCGCGACGGTGTCCTGCCACAGCGCATCGGGAATCGGATGGCTGCGCAGCGCGCGGTTGCGGCGGCGGTCGTCGAACCAGCGGGTCAGTTTCGAGAGCATGAAGGCGGTTCGCGGAAATCCAAAGCCTGTCTTTTAACTCAATCGATCTCTTTTTGCCATGCCGCAAAGAGGCCGCCGACGAGCGCCACGCCCGCCAGGAAGTAAAAGCCGTCGAGCGACGCGAGGAACGACGCCTGTTGCGCGACCAGGCGCGCGATCGACGCGATCGCGAGGCCGTGCGCCTCGTTCAGCGCGTGGCCGGCGGCGGCATAGCTGCGCGTCAGCGCATCGACGGTCTGCTGGAACAGCGGATCGAACACGTTCGCGCGCTCGACGAGCCGCGTCTGGTGCACGGCCACGCGGTGCTGCTCGACGATGATCACCGACGACGTCGCGAACGAGATCGTCAGTTGCCGCACGATGTTCTTCAGCCGGTAGCCGTGCGTATATTCGTCGATCGCGAAGATCCGGAACGTCAGGTTGGCCACCGGCAGCACGATGAAGAGCAGCAGCAGCCCGCGCAACAGCAGCGGGACGATCAGCGCGGCTTCGCCGACCTGCGGCGTCATTCGCGTCATCCACAGCGCGGCCGTGATGGCGATCGCGAACCCCGGCACGACGAACCATTTCTTGTGCGTGACGAATTTCGCGTAACGCAGGTAGGCGAACAGCGCGGTGGCCGAAATCAGCGACATCGTGCCCACCAGCCGCCCGGCATTCTCGACCGGATAGCCGAGCCCGCCTTCGAGAAACCGCGACGTCAGGTAGCTGAAGCCCGTCGACTCGTAGTAATAGAACATGTAGAGCAGCAGCCCGACCTGGAACGTCCGTTCGCGGAACGCGTGCAGGCGCACGAGCGGCGCCGGATGGTTCCACTGGTGATACGCGAACCACGCCAGCGCGCCGATCCCCGCGATCGTCAGCAGGATCAGCATCGGCGAACCGCTGTAGAGCTGGTAATGCACCTGCTGCAGCACGATCTGCAGCGCGCCTTGCGCGAGCGCGAACACGACATACGGCCAGAAGTGTCCGGAGCCGCGTTCGTCGTCAGGTGTCCGGCCCGAATCGGGCAGCGTGAGCAGCGCGAGGATCGCAAACGCGATGCCGGCCGGCGCCGTGCACGCGAACAGTGCACGCCACGTCGAATGCGCGACGAGCAGGCCACCGACGATCGGCGCGAGCGCGCTGCCGAGCAGGATCATGACCAGGAATGCGCGCGTCGCGGGCGGCCGCTCCTGCGGCTTGAAGCTGATCTGGATCAGGATCCGGCACGCACCCATCATCGGCCCGATGAAATAGCCCTGGAAACCGCGCGCGAACGCGAGTTCGAGCGACGTGTCGGCGAGCGCGGCCGCGATTGCGCCGAACGAGAACATCAGCATGCAGCCGGCGACGTAGCGGCGATGGCCGAGCCGGTCGACCCACCATTGCTGCTGCAGGATGCCGAGCACGGCCGTGACCGCGTAGGCGCTCGACGACCATACGAGTTCGTCGGGCGATGCATTGATGCCGCCCGCGATGTAGCTCGCGAAGAACGAGAAGACTGCGTTGTCGAAGTAGTCGATGCCGGTAACGAGCGCGAGCGCCCACGGGAACAGGTCCGCGCGCAGGTTCGCGCGGCTCCACAGCGGCGAGCGACCGGGCATCGCGTTCATTCGCGAGCCTTGCGCGCGCGCCGCGTGCCGGCTTCTGCCTGCCGCTGCGCGATCAGCGCGTCGGCGTTTTCGCCGGCAAGACGCCGATCGACGTAGTCAATGTCGTGCTGCAGCTCCTTGCGCAGCGCGACGGCTTCCTTCAGTTCGCGCTGGACGGCCGCGATCCGCTGGTCGAGCGTGCCGATCTGCTCGGCAAGGCCGGTACGAATCTCGCGCAGCGACGCGTCCGAATAGCGGCGCCGGCCGTCGCCCGTTTCTTCCAGCGGGCGCTTCAGCATCTCGGTGATGCCGTGCAGCGAGAAACCGAGCGCGCGCAGCCGCAGGATGCGCGCGAAGCGTTCGAGGTCGGTTTCGTCGTAGAGGCGGTAGCGGCCTTCGCTGCGTGACGGCGTGACGAGCCCGCGCTCTTCGTAATACTTCAGCGTACGAGGCGTGACGCCGAGCCGCGACGCGGCATCGCTCACGGTCAGCAGCGGGGTGGAGGCGTCGTTCGGCATCAGGCGGGGGATTCAGTTTGGGCGACGACGCGATTATAGATCAACCTGTACGTTCACGTTCAGGTTGACATCGAAAAACGGCCGCCGGGCAGGATGCGCAGGCGGCCGTTTTTGGGGTGCGGGGCGGAGGTGATCAGCCGCCGCGGCGCATCAGGTCGAAGAACTCGGAGTTGCTCTTCGTCTGGCGGATCTTGTCGAGCAGGAATTCCATCGCTTCGACTTCATCCATGTCGTGAATGAACTTGCGCAGCACCCAGATCTTCTGAAGGATCTCGGGCTTGATCAGCATTTCTTCGCGACGCGTGCCCGACTTGTTCAGGTTGATCGACGGATACACGCGCTTTTCAGCGAGGCGGCGCTCGAGGTGCACTTCCATGTTGCCGGTGCCCTTGAACTCTTCGTAGATCACGTCGTCCATGCGGCTGCCGGTTTCGATTAGCGCGGTGCCGATGATCGTCAGCGAGCCGCCTTCCTCGATGTTGCGCGCCGCGCCGAAGAAGCGCTTCGGTCGCTGCAGTGCGTTCGCGTCGACACCACCCGTCAGCACCTTGCCCGATGCCGGGATCACGGTGTTGTATGCGCGTGCGAGACGCGTGATCGAGTCGAGCAGAATCACGACGTCGTGCTTCATTTCGACGAGGCGCTTGGCCTTCTCGATCACCATTTCGGCAACCTGGACGTGACGCGTGGCCGGTTCGTCGAACGTCGATGCGATCACTTCGCCGGCGACCGAACGCTGCATTTCGGTCACTTCTTCAGGGCGCTCGTCGATCAGCAGCACGAACAGGATCACGTCCGGGTGGTTCTGCTTGATTGCGTGCGCGATGTGCTGGAGCATCACGGTTTTGCCCGACTTCGGCGATGCGACGAGCAGGCCGCGCTGGCCCTTGCCGATCGGCGCGATCATGTCGATGATGCGGCCCGTGACGTTTTCCTCGCCGCGCATTTCGCGTTCGAGCGACAGCGGCTTGTTCGGGTGCAGCGGCGTGAGGTTCTCGAACATGATCTTGTGTTTCGAGGCCTCGGGCGGCTGCCCGTTGACTTTGTCGACCTTCACCAGCGCGAAGTAACGCTCGCCATCCTTCGGCGTGCGGACTTCACCTTCGATGGTGTCGCCGGTGTGCAGGTTGAAGCGGCGGATCTGCGACGGGCTGATATAGATGTCGTCGGTGCTCGCGAGGTACGACATTTCCGGCGAGCGCAGGAAGCCGAAGCCGTCCGGCAGCACTTCGAGCGTACCGTCGCCGAAGATCGTCTCTCCCGTCTTGGCACGCTTTTTAAGAATGGCAAACATCAACTCCTGCTTGCGCAGGCGGTTCGCGTTTTCGATCTCGAGGCCATTGGCCATTTCGATCAGTTCGGACACGTGCAGAGACTTGAGCTCGGATAAATGCATACGGAGAACCCGCCAGGGAGGAGACGACGAAAGAAATAAAGGGAGGAGGGCGAGCGGAAGCGCTCAGAGACTTAAATGCGTCTTGTAGACGTTTTTTAATTCTAGCATAGGCCGATTCGCGCTTGAGCGAGCGATCGGCGGCTTGACGACGGACGTGTTGCCGGTTGACAACACGTCCGTGGAACTGCCGGTATTACAGGTGGCTGTCCAGGAATGCGGTGAGCTGCGACTTCGACAGCGCGCCGACCTTCTGCGCGGCGGCCGCGCCGTTCTTGAACAGGATCAGCGTCGGGATGCCGCGCACGCCGAACTTCGCAGGCGTTGCCTGGTTGTCATCAACGTTGATCTTCGCGATCTGCAGCTTGTCGCCGTAGTCCTTCGCGACTTCGTCGAGAATCGGGGCGATCATCTTGCACGGGCCGCACCATTCGGCCCAGAAATCGACGAGCACGGGCTTGTCGGACTTGACGACGTCCTGTTCGAACGATGCGTCGCTGATGTGTTTGATCTGTTCGCTCATTGGGTCAATACCTCTTACGGTTCGGGGACTGCCTGCTTGCGCGTTGCGGCGTACCGGCTGCCGTTGGCTGCCGGCCGCTGCGGCAGGTCACTCCGCTCTCCGGAAAGGAGGGGTGTAAGCGCTGCATGCCGCGGCTCGCGGGTCGTTCGGGCGTCATATTAGCCTAAATTGCTATCTGCTGCGGGCGGCGATAGTAGCCGCTACGCGAGTAGGGGTACGACGCGACGACCGACCGTCGTATCCAGCAGGTGGAGGCCGGCCCGTAAATTACAAGGGGTGGGCGCGCTTGCAATTCGATTCGGGTGATCGTCGTGCGGCCCGATGTGCGCCGGTTTGTCGGGTCATATTCGCATTGGTGCGAACAAACGGTCGCATTCATCCGGAAGCAGTGATAGAATATGCCGTGACGGGCCTCCTCGCATGGTGGGGCGGTGAACCTGGTCAGGTCGGGAACGAAGCAGCCACAATCGTTTTCCGCCAGTGCCGAGGGTTGGGCTCGTCACCTTCCTTCTCGCCCCATTCGCCGGGCGTTTTTTATTTCTGCACCCCATCTCCGTTTTACCTGCGCGTTGCCTGTCTTCCGCACCGTTTCGCGTGTCGGCGCGACGCAGCGTTACTGATACAATTTCCCGATGACCTATCAAGTTCTCGCACGCAAGTGGCGTCCGAAGGATTTCGCTTCGCTCGTCGGCCAGGAGCACGTCGTCAGGGCGCTCACGCACGCGCTCGACGGCGGGCGTCTCCATCACGCCTATCTGTTTACCGGAACCCGCGGTGTCGGCAAGACGACGCTGTCGCGGATCTTCGCCAAGGCACTCAACTGTGAAACAGGCGTCACGTCGCAGCCGTGCGGCGTGTGCCGCGCCTGTCGCGAGATCGACGAAGGGCGTTTCGTCGATTACGTCGAGATGGATGCCGCGAGCAACCGCGGCGTTGATGAAATGGCCGCGCTGCTCGAGCGCGCGGTGTACGCGCCCGTCGATGCGCGCTTCAAGGTCTACATGATCGACGAAGTGCACATGCTGACGAATCACGCGTTCAACGCGATGCTGAAGACGCTCGAAGAGCCGCCGCCGCACGTCAAGTTCATCCTCGCGACGACCGATCCGCAGAAAATTCCCGTCACGGTGCTGTCGCGCTGCCTGCAGTTCAACCTGAAGCAGATGCCGGCCGGGCACATCGTGTCGCATCTCGAACGGATCCTCGGCGAAGAGCAGATCACGTTCGAGTCGCAGGCGCTGCGCCTGCTCGCGCGTGCCGCGCAGGGCAGCATGCGCGACGCGCTGTCCCTCACCGACCAGGCGATCGCCTATTCGGCGAACGAGGTGACCGAGTCGGCCGTATCGGGCATGCTCGGCGCGCTCGACCAGACTTACATGGTGCGCCTGCTCGACGCGCTTGCAGCGGGCAGCGGCCCTGAAATTCTCACAATTGCCGACGAGATGTCGTTGCGCAGCCTGTCGTTCTCGACCGCGCTTCAGGATCTCGCGAGCCTGCTGCACCGGATCGCGTGGGCGCAGTTCGCGCCGGGCTCGGTGCTCGACGAATGGCCCGAAGCGGGCGACCTGCGCCGCTTTGCCGAGACGCTGAGCCCCGAGCAGGTCCAGCTGTTCTATCAGATCGCGACGGTCGGTCGCGCCGAGCTTGGCCTGGCGCCGGACGAGTACGCCGGATTCACGATGACGCTGCTGCGGATGCTCGCGTTCGAGCCGGCTGTTGGGGCCGGCAGTGCGCCGGGTGGCCAGCCGCCCGTGCCGCGCGTGGTGCCGAGCCCGCGCGTTGCAGCGGCACCGGCCGCTACGGCGAAGCCGGTAGCGGCTGCCCCTGCCGAAGCAGCGCGGCCGCAGGCTGCCGCACCGGCTGTGCCTGTGGCGCCGGTCGTGCGTGCGGCGCCGGTGCCGTCCGGCGACGAAACAGACCGGCCGGCCGTGAAGCCGGCTGCCTTCCAGGCAGCCGCGCCGGCCCCGGTTGACGCGCCAGTCATCGAAACGCCGCAGCCGCCCACGGCTGCGGCAACGCAAGCAGAGCCGGCCGGCAACAGGCCGGCACCCGTGCGCAAGGCGTCCGAGCCGCCTCCTGCCGTTGCGCAGCGAAGCGACGAACCGGCCGAGCCGGCCGAGCCGGTGGCGCGCGTTGCGCCGCCCGAGCCCGCCGCGCGTCCGGCAGCGCGCGCCGGAGGTGCCGCCGCCGCGCTCGACGTGCTGCGCAATGCAGGAATGCGCGTGTCGTCCGACCGCGGGCGCGCAGGCGCCGCGGCGAAACCGGCAGCCCAGCCTGCCGCCGAGAAGCCGTCCGCACCGCGTCCTGCCGCCGTACAGGTGCCGACGCCGCGCGCGGCGTCCCGTGCGCCGCAGGCGGCTGATTCGCGCCAGGCCTCGCCGCCGTGGGAGGACATCCCGCCGGACGACTACGTGCCGCTCAGCGCCGACGAGATGTTCGGCGGCCCGCCCGACGATGGCTTCGTGCCGGTATTCGACAGCGGCCCCGACGATGTGCGCGTGATGCCGAAGCCGGCGGAAACCCGCCCGTCCGCACCGGTCGACACGCGCCCGTTGCCGCCCGCGATCGCACTCGATCCGGTCGGTTTCGACGGCGAATGGCCGGCGCTGGCTGCGCGGCTGCCGCTCAAGGGTGTCGCGTACCAGCTCGCATTCAACAGCGAACTGACGGCCGTCGATGCGACCACCCTGAAGCTGTCGGTGCCGGTGCCGCAGTACGCGGACGCCGCCCAGGTGGCGAAGCTGAAGGCGGCGCTGGCCGACGCGCTCGGCAAGCCGGTCGAGGTGGCCGTCGAGGTCGGGCCTGCACGGCGCACCGCGGCGGCGCTCGATGCGGCCGCGCGCGCGGCGCGCCAGCGCGAGGCCGAGCAGGAGATTCACGGCGATCCGTTCGTCCAGCAGCTCGTGCGCGACTTCGGTGCGCGCATCGTCGAGGGTTCGGTGCGCCCGCTCGCCGATGCGGCGCCGGACGGCCCGCCGCCGACGCTGCATTGAACTGACCGCCCCGCGACAGGCACAATCACGCCCACACATTGGCCGGCACGCGCCGCGTGCCGGTTTTCACACGATCAAGAAGGAGTATTCCCATGTTGAAAGGCAACCTCGCCGGACTGATGAAGCAAGCGCAGCAAATGCAGGAAAACATGAAGAAGATGCAGGAGCAGCTTGCGCTGATCGAAGTCGAAGGGCAGTCGGGCGCCGGTCTCGTCAAGGTGACGATGACGTGCCGCAACGAAGTGCGTCGCGTGTCGATCGACCCGAGCCTGCTCGCGGACGACAAGGACATGCTCGAGGATCTCGTCGCGGCTGCGTTCAACGACGCCGTGCGCAAGGCCGAAGCGACGTCGCAGGAAAAGATGAGCGGGATGACGTCGGGCCTGCCGCTGCCCCCGGGCTTCAAGCTGCCGTTCTGAGCGCGGCGTCCGTGCCACTTTTTGCCGCCGTATGAAACAGCCGTCCGCCCTGTCCGCTCTCGTCGAAGCGTTGCGCGTGCTGCCCGGTGTCGGGCCGAAGTCCGCGCAGCGCATGGCGGTCCACCTGATGCAGCACGATCGGGAGGGCGCGGAGCGGCTCGGCCGGTCGCTGCTGTTCGCGACCGAGCACCTGCAGCACTGCGAGAAGTGCAACACGTTCACCGAAGCGCAGATCTGCGAGGTCTGCAGCGACGAAGAGCGTGATCCGACGCTGCTGTGCGTCGTCGAGACGCCTGCCGACCAGATCATGCTCGAGCAGACGATGACTTACCGCGGGCTGTATTTCGTGCTGATGGGGCGATTGAGCCCGCTCGACGGGATCGGCCCGAAGGAAATCCATTTCGACCGCCTCGTGCGGCGCGCGTCCGACGGCGTCGTCAAGGAAGTCGTGCTCGCGACCAACTTCACGAATGAAGGCGAAGCCACCGCGCACTATCTCGGCCAGACGCTGAAGGCGCGCGGGCTCGCGGTCACGCGCCTCGCACGCGGCGTGCCGGTGGGCGGCGAGCTCGAATACGTCGACGCGGGCACCATCGCCCGCGCGATGCTCGACCGTCGCACGATGTAAGCCGGGCGCCGCCGGCCGGCGGCGCCGTTCCTCATGCCAGGGAGACACATGAGCACCAGCCAGGGCCCGCTCGCGGGCGTCAAAGTGCTCGAATTCGGAACGCTGATCGCGGGGCCGTTCGCGTCGCGGCTGTTCGCCGAATTCGGCGCGGAAGTGATCAAGATCGAGGATCCGAACGGCGGCGACCCGTTGCGCAAGTGGCGCAAGCTCCATCCGGAGCAGGGCGGCACGTCGCTGTGGTGGTCCGTCCAGGCGCGCAACAAGAAATCGGTCACGCTCAACCTGAAGGCCGACGCCGGCAAGGCGATCGCGCGGCAACTCGCGCGCGAGGCCGACATCGTGATCGAGAACTTCCGCCCGGGCCTGCTGGAAAAGCTCGGGCTCGGCTACGACGTGCTGTCGGCCGAGAACCCGGGCCTCGTGATGGTGCGCCTGTCCGGCTACGGGCAGACCGGCCCGTACCGCGACCGGCCCGGCTTCGGTGCGATCGCCGAATCGATGGGCGGGCTGCGCCACATCACCGGCTATCCCGAGCTGCCGCCGCCGCGCATCGGCATCTCGATCGGCGATTCGATCGCCGCGCTGCACGGCGTGATCGGCGCGCTGATGGCGCTGCATCACCGCAAGGTCAATGGCGGTGCGGGGCAGGTGGTCGACGTTGCACTGTATGAAGCCGTGTTCAACATGATGGAAAGCGTGGTGCCCGAATACGGCGTGTACGGGATGGTGCGCGAGCGCACCGGCGCGTCGCTGCCGGGCATCGTGCCGTCGAATACGTATGCATGCCGCGACGGCAGCATCGTGATCGGCGGCAACAGCGATCCGATCTTCAAGCGGCTGATGAAGGCGATCGAGCGCGACGACCTCGCCGACGATCCCGCGCTCGCGCAAAACGACGGGCGCGTGCCGCGCACGCAGGAGATCGACGACGCGATTGCCGCATGGCTCGCGCCGCGCACGATCGATGAGGCGCTCGTCGTGCTCAACGCGGCCGACGTGCCGGCCGGGCGCATCTACAGCGCCGCCGACATGTTCACCGATCCGCAGTTCGTCGCGCGGCAGATGATTCAGCGCTTCAAGCTGGCCGACGGCACCGACATTCCGCTGCCGAACATCACGCCGAAGCTGTCCGACACGCCGGGCGAAACGCGCTGGCTCGGGCCTGAGCTCGGCGAGCATACGGACGAGGTGCTGCGCGGCCTCGGTTACGACGCGCAAGCGATTGCCGCACTGCGCGACGCGGGCGCGATCTGAGCAATCTCGGGCCTGCCGCCTCGCGCCAGGCTCCCGGAACGGAGCATTCCCCAAGGGGGCTCGGTTGGTGGGGGAAAACCCGGGGCGGCCCGGCGTTTTCCTGAGCGCGCAGAACGCCGCCGCGCAACGCGGCGGCGCAGCGTGTACGGGTGCTCGCAACCGACCATCCGCAGTCGCCGGACTGTCGCTCTCGCGCCATCTTTCCTCGGTTACAATCGCCGGATGCGAATCCTACTCAGCAACGACGACGGCTATCTCGCCCCCGGTCTCGCCGCGCTCAGCGGCGCGCTGCAGCCGCTGGCCGAACTCACGGTGATCGCGCCCGAGCAGAACTGCAGCGGTGCGTCGAATTCCCTCACGTTGTCGCGGCCGCTGTCGGTGCAGCGCGCGGCGAGTACGGGTTTCTTCTATGTGAACGGCACGCCGACCGATTCGGTGCACGTCGCGCTGACGGGGATGGTCGACGCCAGGCCGGATCTCGTCGTTTCCGGGATCAACAACGGCCAGAACATGGGCGAAGACACGCTCTATTCGGGGACGGTTGCGGCCGCCACCGAAGGCATCATGTTCGGCGTGCCGGCCATTGCGTTCTCGCTTGCCGACAAGGGCTGGGCCCATCTGGCGGACGCCGCGCGCGTCGCCGCGGAAATCGTCGAGCACTACCTCGCACATCCGCTGCCGGGCCAGCCGCTGCTGAACGTCAATATTCCGAACCTGCCTTACGACGAACTGAAAGGCTGGAAGGTCACGCGCCTCGGCAAGCGTCATCCGTCGCAGCCGGTGATTCGCCAGACCGACCCACGCGGCGAACCGATCTACTGGATTGGTGCGGCGGGCGAAGCGCTGGATGCGAGCGACGGCACCGATTTCCACGCGGTGGCAAACGGCTTCGTGTCGATCACGCCGCTGCAGCTGGACCTCACGCATACGCAGATGCTGCCCGCGACGCGCGAATGGGCGCGCGCCGGAGGGCGGGTTTCATGAGCGGCGAGCGCGCGAAGCGGTTCCCGCTCGCGCTCGAAGATCTCAAGCGAGCGCCACGCAAGTCGGAAGGTCGGGCCGGCGAACGCCATGCGGCAGTCGCGGTATCGAAGGCCGCCGACAAGCCCGCGGCCGTGCTGAAACCGGTTGCGGTGAAGCCTGCCGCGGTGCGAACGGCGTTGCCCGGTGCCGCTGCTGCGAAGCCGGCGACCGCACCGAAGCCGACCGCGCTGAAGCCCGCATTGCCGAAGCCGGCTGCGCCGAGCATTGCGCCGGCCGGCGCGTTTGCGCTCACGTCGGAACGTGTGCGTGAACGGATGGTCGAACGGCTGCGCGCGAACGGCGTGACCGACGCGCGCGTGCTGGACGCGATGGCCGCGGTACCGCGTCACATGTTCGTGGATCCTGGGCTTGCGACGCAGGCCTACGAGGATTCGGCGTTGCCGATCGGCCACCAGCAAACCATTTCAAAGCCGTCGGTCGTTGCGCGCATGATCGAGCTCGCGATGGCCGGCCGCACGCTCGAGCGCGTGCTCGAGATCGGCACGGGCTGCGGCTATCAGGCCGCGGTGCTGAGCCACGTGGCACGCGACGTGTATTCGATTGAACGCATCAAGCCGCTCTACGAGCGCGCGAAGCTGAACCTGCGGCCGCTGCGCGTGCCGAACATCCGTCTGCACTACGGCGACGGGCGTGTCGGCCTGCCGTCCGCGGCCCCGTTCGACGCGATCGTGATCGCGGCGGCGGGGCTCGACGTGCCGCAGGCGCTGCTCGAGCAGCTCGCGATCGGCGGGCGGCTCGTCGCACCGGTCGGCGCGCAGAGCGGGCAGCACCAGGTGCTCACGCTCGTCGAGCGCGTCGCGCACGCGCAATGGCGAGAGTCACGGCTTGATCGCGTTTTCTTTGTCCCTTTAAAATCCGGAGTAATTTGAAACCGATGAGTATGTTGCGCGCGATGCAAAACAACCGTTCCAGGGAACCGCTCACGCTCGCCCAGCGCGCGATCTGCGTAGCTGCGTTCTCCACGCTACTGGCCGCCTGTGCGACGCGGCTCGACAACGCGCCCGTCGTCGATCGCTCCGGTTCGCTCGGCACGACCGGCACCGCACAGCCCGCGGCGCCGCTCCCGCCGGCGCCGCCGGGTTACTACCGGGTGAAGCCGGGCGACACGCTGTACCGGATCGCACTCGAAAACGGGCAGAACTATCGCGACATCGCCGCGTGGAACAACCTGGCGAACCCGAATCAGATTGAAGTCGACCAGTTGCTGCGCGTTTCGCCGCAGGCCGGTGCTGCCGTTGCGGGCACGCAGGTCGCCGCGCCGATCGCGGGCGCTGCCGTTGCTACCGCACCGCTCAGCAGCGGCCCGGCCACGCCGGCCGCCGGTACGTCGTCGGTCGCGACGCCGCCTGCCGCGGCAGCCGCATCGAGCGATACGGCGGCCGCGCCGAGCGGCCCCGTGACGTTCGCGTGGCCCGCGCGCGGTCCCGTGCTGAACGGTTTCGACGATGCGAAGAACAAGGGCGTCAATATCGGCGGTACGGCCGGTGAAGCCGTGAAGGCGGCCGCCGACGGCCGCGTCGTGTATTCCGGCAATGGACTTCGCGGCTACGGCAACCTCATTATCATCAAACACGATGCAACTTACCTCACGGCGTATGCACACAATCGCGCTTTGATGGTAAAAGAGGGGGACGCGGTAACGAAGGGGCAGAAGATCGCCGAGATGGGTAATAGCGATGCCGACCGCGTGATGCTGCATTTCGAGGTTCGCCGGCAGGGTAAGCCTGTCGATCCGCTGAAGTATTTGCCGCCTCAATAACCGAGACGACCATGCCGAAATCGAAGCGCCACGAGCCGCAAGCCGAGTCTGAGAAGATCAGTCGTGCCACGCAAGCATCGGTGGGGCGAGCGGGTGCTTCGACGGACGATGAAGACGATGTCGCGGACAACGAGCGTGACCTCGAGGCACGCGAAGCCGACGCGGACGGTGGCGACGACGAGCGGGAAGGCCGCGCCGAGGCGGCGCCCGATGTCGACGATTTCCGCACGCTGCTGCAGGCCGAGCTCACGGCCGACACGATCCAGCATTACCTGAACCGCATCAGCGTGAAGCCGCTGCTCACCGTCGAGGAGGAGCAGCGCTATTCGCGTCTGGCCAAGGCCGGCGAGTTCGAGGCGCGGCAGGTGATGATCGAGCGCAACCTGCGCCTCGTCGTCAGCATCGCGAAGGGTTACCTGAATCGCGGCGTGCCGCTGCTCGACCTGATCGAGGAAGGCAACCTCGGCCTGATGCACGCGATCGAGAAATTCGATCCGACGCGCGGCTTTCGCTTCTCGACCTATGCGACGTGGTGGATCCGGCAGAGCATCGAGCGGGCGATCATGAATCAGGCCCGCACGGTGCGCCTGCCCGTGCACGTGATCCGCGAACTGAACCAGGTGCTGCGCGCGAAGCGCCATCTCGAAAAGAATTCGATGTCGACGGGCGAGGCGGCCGAGCGCCGCGAAGCCAGCATCGACGACATCGCCTATCTCACCGGCAAGACCGCCGAGGAAGTCACCGACATCCTCGCGCTCAACGAGCACACGGCGTCGCTCGACGCCCCGCTCGATCTCGATCCCGCGAGCAGCCTGCTCGACCTGCTGCCCGACGACCAGAGCCAGTCGCCCGACGCCGAGGTGCAGCACCGCGAGCTCGAGACGCTGACGCGCGCGTGGCTGTCGCGGCTGTCCGACAAGCATCGGCACGTGATCGAGCGCCGCTTCGGTCTGAACCACATCGAACCGGCGACGCTCGAGGAGCTGGCCGACGAGATGGGGCTCACGCGCGAGCGCGTACGCCAGATCCAGCAGGAAGCGCTGGTGCGCCTCAAGCGGTTTTTCGCCTCCAACGGCGTGCGCAAGGACGCCGTTCTGTAACTGATGACTCCGATTCTTGTTTTTGACATCGAGACGATTCCCGATGTCGACGGCATTCGCCGTCTGGAAGACCTACCCGCGACGCTCGACGATGCCGCGGTGGCCGAACATGCGTTCGCCGCCCGCCGCGAGAAGACCGGTGGCGATTTCTTGCCGCACCACCTGCAGCGCATCGCCGCGATCTCATGCGTGTTCCGCGACAACAACGGTTTTCGCGTGCGCTCGCTCGGCACGCCGCAGGACAACGAGGCGACGCTGATCCAGTCGTTCTACCGCGTGATCGAGAAATACACGCCGCAGCTCGTGTCGTGGAACGGCGGCGGCTTCGATCTGCCGGTGCTCCATTACCGCGCGCTCGTGCACGGCATTCCCGCGTCTCGCTACTGGGATCTCGGCGAGGACGACCGCGATTTCAAGTGGAACAACTACATCTCGCGCTACCACTCGCGTCATACCGACCTGATGGATGTGCTTGCGATGTATCAGGCGCGCGCGAACGCGCCGCTCGATGCGCTCGCGAAGATGTGCGGCTTTCCGGGCAAGCTCGGGATGGACGGCAGCCAGGTGTGGCCGGCGTTCCAGGACGGGCGGATCGAGGAAATCCGCAACTATTGCGAAACCGACGTCGTCAATACCTACCTGCTGTATTGCCGGTTCCAGTTGATGCGCGGCGGCCTCACGCCGAGCGAGTATGCGGACGAGATCCTGCTCGTGAAGAACTCGCTTGCGCAGGAGCCTGCGTCGCACTGGGCCGAATACCTGGCCGGCTTCGACGCGTAGCACGGGCCGCGCGCACAGCAGCAACCGGTGCAATCAGGAGAGTTCGAGCAGCACCGGCTGGTGATCCGATGCGCGCACGTCACCGTCGATCTCGCAGCGCACGATGCGCGGCAACAGCGTGTCGGTCACGAACACGAAGTCGCACGCGAGCGGCCCCTCCGACCATTGCACCGTATCGTAGACACCTGCCGTTGGCGGGGGCATGCGGCCGGGGTGCAGGGCGACCCATGCGTCGACGAAGTGCGGCGCGTCTGCGATCGGCGCCAGGAATCGGCAATAAGCATCGCTGCCGAACGCGCTGTTGAAATCGCCGCAGACGATGGCATCGCACGGCTGGCCGGTCGCGCTGAACGGCCCCTCGGCCGTTTCAGCAGGCGCCGGTCGCGCCGCGTGCGCGCATGCCTCGCGGTGCCGGTCACGCAATGCATCGACCTGAGCGAGCCGCTGGCGCGCCGAATAATATTCCAGATGCGTGGTGACCACGCGCAGCGGCCCGAAAGGCGCCTGTAACTCGACGTCGAGCGCGATGCGCGGCATCGACGGCACGCCGGCGTCGGCCGGCCACGGCAGCAACTGGCGGAGCACGCGCCCGACCGGCAGCCGGGTCGCGATTGCATTGCCGAACTGGCGGCGCGGTGCGCCGATTTCGATGGGCGGCAGGTCGGCGCCGATCGCCTCGACGATCGTATGGCCGGGCAGCAGCGCCGCGAGTTCGGCGAACTGGTCGGCACCGGGCCGGCCGGGCAGTGCGCCAAAGCCGCGCGTGACCTCCTGCAGGCAGAGCACGTCGAAGTCGCCGAGCTTGCGGATATCCGCAACGGTGCGCGAAAGATCGACGACGCCGTCCGCGTCCCGACCCCATTGGATGTTCCAGTCGATCAATCGCATGGTCGAATCTCCTGTCGGGCGGATTTCGGGCCGATGGCCGCCCCCGATCGGTTCGTCGGCCCGCGGCCCGGCCGTGGCGCTTCCGGGCTGCCTGCGTGGCCGTTCCGGCGCAACGCCGGGCCGTCTATGCTTAAGTATCGACGCTTGCCTCATGCAAAGCGGGCGATGCGGGCCTTCGTCGTCTACAATCTCGCCTTCTTCAACGTTTGTCAGGAAAAGCTGGTGTCCGAAGCCGTCCCCACTTCTGCGCGCAAATCAAGAAATGCGCCCGTCGCGCCCGGAATCGCCCCGGTTCTCGAGATCGAATCGCTCGACATGGAAGCGCGCGGTGTCGGCCGCACGATCACCGAGGACGGCGAGCCTGGCAAGGTCATCTTCGTCGAGGGTGCACTGCCGGGCGAACGCGTGACCTATTCGAGCTTCCGCCGCAAGCCGAGCTACGAGCAGGCGACGGTTGTCGATATTTTGCGCCCGAGCGTGATGCGCACGAAGCCGAAATGCGCGTTCTTCGGCACTTGCGGCGGCTGTTCGATGCAGCATCTCGACATGCGCGCGCAGGTGGCGGTCAAGCAGCGCGTGCTCGAAGACAACCTGTGGCACCTGGCGAAGCTGCGCGCGGAAACGATGTTCGCGCCGATCCACGGCCCGTCGTGGGGCTATCGCTACCGTGCACGCCTGACCGTGCGCAACGTCGCGAAGAAGGGCGGCGTGCT
This sequence comes from Burkholderia puraquae, assembly GCF_002099195.1. GTDB lineage: Bacteria > Pseudomonadota > Gammaproteobacteria > Burkholderiales > Burkholderiaceae > Burkholderia > Burkholderia puraquae. The sequence continues at coordinate 444,778 of NZ_NBYX01000005.1, forward strand.
GGTCGGGTTCCATGAGAAGAAGAGCAGCTACGTCGCCGACATGACGAGCTGCGAAGTGCTGCCGCCGCACGTGTCGGCAATGCTCGTGCCGCTGCGCCGGCTCGTCGAGGGGCTGTCGATCCGCGATCGGATGCCGCAGATCGAACTCGCGGTCGGCTCGGAAGTCACGGCGCTCGTGCTGCGTGTGCTGGAGCCGATCAACGCGGACGACGAAGCATTGCTGCGCGCGTTCGCGGACGAGCACAAGGTGCAGTTCTGGCTGCAGCCGAAAGGCCCCGATACGGTGGCGCCGTTCTATCCGCTCGACGTGTCGCTCGACTACACGCTGCCGGAATTCGGTATCCGCATGCCGTTCAAGCCGACCGACTTCACACAGGTCAACCATCAGATCAACCGCGTGCTGGTGGGGCGCGCGCTGCGCCTGCTCGCGCCGTCGCGCGACGACCGCGTGCTCGACCTGTTCTGCGGGATCGGCAACTTCACGCTGCCGCTCGCGCGGCTGTCGCGCGAGGTGATGGGCATCGAGGGCAGCGACACGCTGACGACGCGCGCGCTGGCGAACGCGCGCGAGAACGGGGTCGACGGGCACACGACGTTCGCGTGCCGGAACCTGTTCGAAGTGACGGGCGACGACATCCGCGCGCTCGGTGCATTCGACAAGTTCCTGATCGATCCGCCGCGCGAAGGCGCGCTCGCGGTGTCGAAGGCGCTGGCCGAGATCGCGCAAAGCGGTGAAGGCCCGCTGCCGAAGCGTATCGTCTATGTGTCGTGCAACCCGTCGACGCTGGCGCGCGATGCGGGCCTGCTCGTGCACGAGGCCGGTTACCGCCTGAAGGGCGCCGGTGTCGTGAACATGTTCCCGAATACGTCGCACGTCGAATCGATCGCGCTGTTCGAGCGCGACTGAGCCACGCGGCGGATGTAAAAAAACCGGCCCGCGGGCCGGTTTTTTCATGGTGCGTGGCGAACGTCAGTTGCGGTTGCCGCCGAAGATGCCGAGCAGCGCGAGCAGGTTCGTGAACACGTTGTACAGGTCGAGGTAGATCGCGAGCGTTGCCGAGATGTAATTCGTCTCGCCGCCATTCACGACGCGCTGGACGTCGAACAGCATGTAGGCGGAGAAGATCGCGATTGCGAGTACCGACACGGTGAGCATCAGCGCCGGGAGTTGCAGGAAGATGTTCGCGACCGATGCGAGCAGGATCACGATCACACCCATGAACAGCCACTTGCCGAGCCCCGAGAAGTCGCGCTTGCTGACCGTGGCGATCGTCGCCATCGTGGCGAAGATGATGCCGGTGCCGCCGAACGCGAGCATGATCAGCGACGGGCCGTTCGAGAAGCCGAGGATGAAGCTCAGCAGCCGCGACAGCATCAGCCCCATGAAGAACGTGAAGCCGAGCAGCACGAACACGCCGGCCGCGCTGTTTTTGGTCCGCTCGATTGCGAACATGAAGCCGAACGCGATCGCGAAGAATGCGAGCAGGCTCATCATCGGGCTCGTGGCCGCGAACAGCGAGAAGCCCGTCGCGACGCCGACCCAGGCGCCCAGCACGGTCGGCACCATCGACAGCGCGAGCAGCCAGTACGTGTTCCGCAGCACGCGGTTGCGAACCTCGGCGGTGCTGACGGAGCCGCCGCGGCCGAAATTGTACGGATAGTCGTTCATGGTTTCTCCTAACATTGAACGCGTGGGCGTCCGGGGCCGGTTCGGCGCGCGCGGTGTGCGGCGCAGCAAACCGGAACAGCTATGGCTAAGATACGTTCCGTGCCAGGAGGTTTCAATGGCCGGACGGTACAAAACATATGGATTCTGAACCTTTCATGTGTGTAAGGGTTCAATCGCAATGATACACGGGATCGTGCTACAATAGCGGATTCATTTGAACCTGTAACTTCTTAATTTTTTGGAGTTTTTATGGCAATCGAGCGCACCCTGTCGATCATCAAGCCGGATGCGGTGGCAAAGAACGTGATCGGCCAGATCTACAGCCGTTTCGAAGGCGCCGGCCTGAAGATCGTCGCATCGCGCATGGCACACCTGTCGCGTGCTGACGCAGAGAAGTTCTACGCGGTTCACGCAGCGCGTCCGTTCTTCAAGGACCTCGTCGATTTCATGATCTCGGGCCCGGTGATGATCCAGGTTCTGGAAGGTGAAGGCGCGATCCTGAAGAACCGCGACCTGATGGGCGCAACGGATCCGAAGAAGGCAGAAAAGGGCACGATCCGCGCCGACTTCGCCGACAGCATCGACGCAAACGCCGTGCACGGCTCGGACGCTGCAGAAACGGCAGCGGTCGAAGTCGCGTTCTTCTTCCCGGAAATGAACGTTTACTCGCGCTAAGCCCTGGCTGGCAGCAGGTAGGCAGGATTCAGCGCACGCGGCAAGGCAGCACATCATGACGAGCGAAACTTCCGTCAATCTTCTCGACTTCGATGCCGAGGGTCTTGTCGCGTACTGCGGCAGCCTTGGCGAGAAGCCGTTCCGCGCCAAGCAATTGCAGCGCTGGATCCACCAGTACAACGCTGGCGACTTCGACGGCATGACCGATCTCGCGAAGTCCTTGAGAGAAAAACTCAAGGGCCGCGCGTCGATCGTCATGCCCGAGATCGCCAGCGATCACGTTTCCACCGACGGCACGCGCAAGTGGCTGATCGACGTCGGAAACGGCAATGCGGTCGAAACCGTGTTCATCCCGGAAGAGACGCGCGGCACGCTGTGCGTGTCGTCGCAGGCCGGATGTGCGGTCAACTGCCGCTTCTGCTCGACGGGCAAGCAGGGCTTTTCCCGCAACCTGTCGACAGCCGAAATCATCGGCCAGCTACGGATGGCCGAATTTGCATTGCGAGCGTCACTGGGCCGCGCGCCCGGCCCGAACGGCAAGGCCGAACGGGTCGTCACCAACGTGGTGATGATGGGCATGGGCGAGCCGCTGCTGAATTACAGCGCGGTCGTGCCGGCAATGCGGCTGATGCTCGACGACAACGCGTACGGCCTGTCGCGCCGCCGCGTCACGCTGTCGACGTCCGGCGTGGTGCCGATGATGGACCGCCTCGGCGCCGAGCTGCCGGTCGCGTTGGCCGTTTCGCTGCACGCGCCGAACGATGCGCTGCGCGACGAGCTGGTGCCGCTCAACAAGAAGTATCCGCTGCGCGAGCTGATGGCGGCTTGCCAGCGTTATCTGAAAGTCGCGCCGCGCGACTTCATCACTTTCGAATACTGCATGCTGGACGGCGTCAACGACACCGAAGCGCATGCGCGCGAACTGCTGGCCGTCACGCGCGACGTGCCGTGCAAGTTCAACCTGATCCCGTTCAATCCGTTTCCGGAATCGGGCCTCATCCGCTCGAAGCCGGAGCAGATCAAGCGTTTTGCACAGGTCCTCATCGACGCGGGTGTCGTCACGACCGTGCGCAAGACGCGCGGCGACGACATCGATGCCGCGTGCGGCCAGCTGGCCGGCGCAGTGAAGGATCGCACGCGCCTCGCGGAACGAACGGGCGCAGCAGGGAAAATCATCGAAGTTCGGGCGATTTGACAGGGACGCCTAGCCGGGGATGCTAGGCCCTTTAAGCGGTACAACACGCGAACAGCGATCGGTCGCGGCGCCTCGGCGTCGCGCATGGTATGGACAGTTGCGGGTGCCGGCCGGCGGGAACCGGCGGCGGCCGCCAGTGAAGAAGAATCGACGCGAGGACAAGGATGAGTGAGCCGCAGCCGTCTAACGGCGCAGAGACGAATGGCGCGAAGCCGGCACCGGCAGGGTTGGAATCGCTTGCGGCGGTCGGCAGCCGGCTGGCGCAGCTTCGGGAGACAAGGGGTTGGACCGTCGACGACGTGTCGGCGCGACTCAAGGTTGCACCGCAGAAGCTCCGGGCGCTCGAAGCTGGCGACATCAGCCATTTGCCCGGCGTGACGTTCGCGCTCGGCGTCGTGCGCAGCTACGCGAAGATGCTCGGCGTCGATCCGGAGCCGTTCGCGCAGGCGTTGCGCCGTGAGCGCGGGGTGCCGGAAGTCGACCTGTCGATGCCCGCGTCGTCGGGGACGGATCTGCCGCGCGGCCGCGTGTCGATTCCGCTGGGCGGGTCGTCGCGCCATCACCCGTGGCTGTGGGGCACGGGGATCGTCGTCGTCGCGGTGGCTGCGGTACTGATGTGGCACACTGGCGGCGATTCGTCGAGCCTGCTCGCGCGCTTCAAGAGCGGCGACGCGGAGCACGCGTCGGCCGCGAGCGCGCCGGCGTCCTCGGCATCCGTCGAAGAGGCGGCCGCGAGCGGTGCGTCCGCCGTGGTCGCGAATGACGTTCCGGCCCCGGCTGCAGCATCTGCAGCCCCGGCGCCGGCAATTGCGTCGGCTGTTCCGGCACCCGCGCCCGTGGCGCCGGTCGTGACGGCGGCCGCATCGCAGCCCGTCGTGGCCACGGCCGCGGCGAGCGCCGCTGCGCCGGCCCAGCCGGCGAGCGTCGTGGTCGCGGCCGGCCAGTCGATGGTGGAGCTGAAGGTCAAGCAGGACAGCTGGTTCAGCGTGCGCGACAAGAACGGCAAGGAGCTGTTCTCCGGGCTGGTGCACGGTGGCGAGGCGAAGCAGGTCGCGGGCGACGGCCCGTTCAAGGTCACGATCGGCAACAAGGCAGGCCTCGACGCGGTTGCGTTCGACGGAAAACCTGTCGATCCGGCAAAATATTCGGCAGCGCGGGGTAATGTGGCGCGGTTCACGTTGCCCTGACGTCAAGCGCCGTGGCGAAGGCCGGTCGTCGATATCGGCAGGCCGTGAGGGCACGGCGCTTTTTCAATTCATGTGCCGCGTCGCGGCGCATTCCGCGTAAATGGATCTATCGATGCAATCCGAAGCTCAATCCCCACGCAGCAGTCAGATTTGTTCAACCGAGCCGGTGTTCGGCGGGCATCAGCCGCGCCGTGTATCGCATGCGGTGGATGTCCGCTGGGGCGGGCAGCTCGTGACGATCGGCGGCGACGCGCCGGTGCGCGTGCAGTCGATGACGAATACCGACACGGCCGACGCGATCGGCACGGCAATCCAGATCAAGGAACTCGCGAACGCGGGCTCCGAACTGGTGCGCATCACGGTCAACACGCCCGAGGCCGCGGCCGCCGTGCCGGCGATTCGCGAGCAGCTCGACCGCATGGGTGTGACCGTGCCGCTCGTCGGCGATTTCCACTACAACGGCCACCTGCTGCTGCGTGACTACCCGGGTTGCGCCGAGTCGCTGTCGAAGTACCGGATCAACCCGGGCAACGTCGGCCAGGGCGCCAAGCGCGACACGCAGTTCGCGCTGATGATCGAAGCCGCCGCGAAGTACGACAAGGCGGTGCGGATCGGCGTGAACTGGGGCAGTCTCGACCAGGACCTGCTCGCGCGCATGATGGACGAAAACGGCGCGCGCTCGCAGCCGTGGGATGCGCAGAGCGTGATGTACGAAGCGCTGATCCAGTCGGCGATCGGCTCGGCCGAGCGTGCGGTCGAACTGGGCCTCGGCCGCGACCGCATCGTGCTGTCGTGCAAGGTCAGCGGCGTGCAGGACCTGATCGCCGTGTACCGCGAACTCGGCCGCCGCTGCGGCTTCGCGCTGCACCTCGGGCTGACCGAGGCCGGCATGGGCTCGAAGGGCATCGTCGCATCGACGGCCGCGCTCGGCGTGCTGCTGCAGGAAGGGATCGGCGACACGATCCGCATCTCGCTGACGCCGGAGCCGGGTGCGCCGCGCACGGGCGAGGTGATCGTCGGCCAGGAAATCCTCCAGACGATGGGCCTGCGCTCGTTCGCACCGATGGTGATCGCGTGCCCGGGCTGCGGCCGCACAACGAGCACGCTGTTCCAGGAGCTCGCGATGCAGATCCAGACCTACCTGCGCGAACAGATGCCGGTCTGGCGCAAGGAGTATCCGGGCGTCGAGAAAATGAACGTCGCGGTGATGGGCTGCATCGTCAACGGCCCGGGTGAATCGAAGCACGCGAACATCGGCATCAGTCTGCCGGGTTCGGGCGAGAACCCGGCCGCGCCCGTCTTCATCGACGGCGAAAAGGTCAAGACGCTGCGCGGCGAGCGGATCGCCGAGGAATTCCAGCAGATCGTCAGCGACTACGTCGCACGCAATTACGGCCGCATCGAGGCCCTGAACTAATTCGTCCACACACACGATGACTGAACAAAAACGCAAGATCGAGAAGCTCACCGGCGTCAAGGGCATGAACGACATCCTCCCGCAGGATGCCGGCCTTTGGGAGTTCTTCGAAGCTACGGTGAAATCGCTGCTGCGCGCATACGGTTACCAGAACATCCGCACGCCGATCGTCGAGCACACGCAGCTCTTCACGCGCGGCATCGGCGAGGTTACCGACATCGTCGAAAAAGAGATGTACAGCTTCACCGACGCGCTGAACGGCGAAAACCTGACGATGCGCCCGGAAAACACCGCGGCCGTCGTGCGCGCGTCGATCGAGCACAACATGCTGTACGACGGCCCGAAGCGCCTGTGGTACATCGGCCCGATGTTCCGTCACGAGCGTCCGCAGCGCGGCCGCTACCGCCAGTTCCACCAGGTCGGCGTCGAGGCGCTCGGCTTCGCGGGCCCTGATGCGGATGCCGAGATCATCATGATGTGCCAGCGCCTGTGGGACGACCTCGGCCTGACCGGCATCAAGCTCGAGATCAACTCGCTCGGCCTCGCCGAAGAGCGTGCCGCGCACCGCGTCGAACTGATCAAGTACCTCGAGCAGTTCGCCGACGTGCTCGACGAGGATGCGAAGCGCCGCCTGTATACGAACCCTCTGCGCGTGCTCGACACGAAGAATCCCGCGCTGCAGGAAATCGCGCAGAACGCGCCGAAGCTGATCGACTTCCTCGGCGACGAATCGCGCGCGCACTTCGACGGGCTGCAGCGCCTGCTGCTCGCGAACAACATTCCGTTCAAGATCAACCCGCGTCTCGTGCGCGGCCTCGACTACTACAACCTGACCGTGTTCGAGTGGGTCACCGACAAGCTCGGCGCGCAGGGCACGGTCGCAGCCGGCGGCCGCTACGATCCGCTGATCGAGCAGCTCGGCGGCAAGCCGACCGCCGCGTGCGGCTGGGCGATGGGTATCGAGCGGATCCTCGAACTGCTGAAGGAAGAGGATCTCGCGCCCGAGCAGGAAGGCGTCGACGTGTACGTCGTGCACCAGGGCGAGACCGCGCGCGAACAGGCGTTCATCGCGGCCGAGCGCCTGCGCGACACGGGCCTCGACGTGATCTTCCACTGCAGCGCCGACGGCGCGCCGGCGAGCTTCAAGTCGCAAATGAAGCGGGCCGACGCAAGCGGCGCCGCGTTCGCGGTGATCTTCGGTGAAGAAGAGGTTGCGAACGGCACGGTGGGCGTGAAAGCGCTGCGCGGTGCGGGCGCGGACGGGGAAAAGAACGTTCAGCAGACCGTACCGGTCGAAGGCTTGACCGAATTCCTAATCAATGCGATGGTTGCATCCGCCGAAGACGGCGACGACTGATCGCGCTGGCATCCGCTCGACAAGAAAGGCCTGAACAGGAAGGAATCGCTCGCCGATGAGTTATCACGACGAACAAGAATCGATTGAAAGTCTCAAGGCGTGGTGGGCCCGCTGGGGCAACCTCACCACGTGGATCGTGCTCGCGGCGCTCGTCGTCGCGGCCGGTTTCAACGGCTGGAACTACTGGCAGCGCCGTCAGGCTGCCGAGGCGTCCGGGCTGTACGAACAGGTCCAGAAGGCCGCTGCCGCGAACGACAAGGCGACGATGGCTCGTGCGGCCGCCGACATGGAAGACAAGTTCGGCAGCACGCCGTATGCACAGATGACGGCGCTCTCCGCTGCGAAGACGTTGTACGCGGCCGGCGATGCGGCAGGTGCGAAGGCACAGCTGCAATGGGCCGTCGACCACGCCAAGGATGACGAGTACAAGCAGATCGCGAAGCTGCGTCTCGCGTCGCTGCTGCTCGACGAAAAGGCGTACGACGCGGGCCTCGCGCTGCTGTCGGGAACGCCGGTCGATGCGTTCAAGGGCCTCGTGGCCGATCGCCGTGGCGATCTGCTTGCCGCGCAAGGCAAGACCGACGACGCGCGCGCCGCTTACAAGCTCGCGCTCGACGGCCTGTCGAAGGACGACCAGTCTGCGCGCCAGCTCGTGCAGTTCAAGCTGGACGCGCTCGGCGGCTGAACCCCGGTCCCCTCAACCTCTTAACTCTGCTTCGCTAACCGATGAATTTGCTGAAACGTTACGCTGTGCCCGTTGCCTGCGCGGCGGCTGTCCTCGCATTGGCGGCCTGCTCGTCGTCGAAGGACGCGCGCCGCGTGCCGACGCCGCTCACCGAGTTCAAGCCCGTGATGGACGTGCAACAGGTCTGGAAGGCGAGCGTCGGCAAGGGCGGGCGCTACCTGTTCTCGCCGGTGGCCGTGGGCGACGCCGTCTATGCGGCGGGTGAAAACGGTTCGGTCGAGAAGATCGACGCGAAGACGGGCCAGACGATCTGGCGCGCGAAGGTCGGCTCCGACCTGTCGGCCGGTGTCGGCAGCGACGGCAACCTGACCGCGGTCGGTGCGCTGAAGGGCGGCGTGTTCGTGCTGGGCCCGGACGGCAAGCAACTGTGGAAGACCAGCGTGCAGGGCGAGATCTTCTCGCCGCCGCTCGTCGGCAACGGCCTCGTGGTCGTCCGCACGATCGACGGCCAGGTGATCGCGTTCAACGCGCAGACGGGCGAGCAGAAGTGGAACTACCGCAACCGTGCGGTGCCGCTGAACCTGCGCGTGTCGGCCGGCATGACGTTCGCGGGTGACGCGGCGGTGCTGGCGGGCTTCCCCGGCGGCGGGCTGGTCGCGATCAACCTGCAGACGGGCGAGCCGTTCTGGCAGACCCCGGTGTCGTTCCCGAAGGGCGTGACCGAGGTCGAGCGCATCAACGACGTGAGCGGCCCGCCGACGCTCGTGGGCGCGGAAGCCTGCGCGGTGACGTTCCAGGGCCAGCTGGGCTGCTTCGATGCGAACTCGGGCCGCCCGCTGTGGGAAAAGGCGTTTTCGAGCCGCAGCGGCCTCGCGCAGGACGATTCGGTGGTCGCCGGCGGCGACGACTGGTCGGTCGTGACCGCGTATGATGCGGCGTCGGGCAACCAGCTCTGGCGCAACGACAAGCTGAAGAGCCGTGACGTCGGCGTACCGTACCTGCTCGGGCATGCGGTCGTGATGGGCGATTACAAGGGCTTCGTGCACTTCCTGTCGCGGGAAGACGGCAGCTTCATCGCCCGGATGAAGACCGACGGCAGCGCGATCACGGCGGCGCCGGTCCTTGCGGGCAATACGCTCGTCGTGCAGACGAAGGACGGCGGCCTGTACGGGTTCCGTCCGCGCTGACGCGCGGCAAACAGACGCGGCCGCGGCGCGGCGGGCTTGTCCCGCGCGCCCGGGCCGCGTGACTTGAAGGCGGCCGGTGCTCCCGGCCGCTCGGTATTTGAAAGGCAGTTCGAGACGAAAGACGACGGCGCGCAACGCGCGCCCGGCGCGCGCATCCGGCGCTGCGCAAATTCGTGATATTTTCATTCAGCGCAGCCGCCCGCAGCAGCGGGCCTCCCGCTGCTGCGCTTCACCGTAGAAAACACAGATGAAACCGGTCATTGCCCTCGTTGGGCGCCCCAATGTGGGGAAATCCACGCTGTTCAACCGGCTCACGCGCTCGCGCGATGCGCTGGTCGCCGACTTGCCGGGCCTGACGCGCGATCGCCATTACGGCGAAGGGCGCGTCGGCGAGCGGCCGTACCTGGTCGTCGATACGGGCGGCTTCGAGCCCGTCGCGAAGGACGGCATCCTGCACGAGATGGCGCGCCAGACGCGCCAGGCCGTCGAGGAAGCCGATGTCGTCGTGTTCATCGTCGACGGCCGCAACGGGCTCGCGCCGCAAGACAAGTCGATCGCCGACTACCTGCGCAAGACCGGCCGGCCGATCTTCCTCGTCGTCAACAAGGCCGAGGGGATGAAGTACACGGCGGTCGCGACGGACTTCTACGAGCTCGGGCTCGGCGATCCGCGCGCGATCTCGGCCGCGCACGGTGACGGCGTCACCGACATGATCAACGAGGCGCTGGATGTCGCGTATGCGGACCAGCCGGAAGAGGAAGACGACAACGATCCTTCGCGCGGCATCAAGATCGCGATCGTCGGCCGCCCGAACGTCGGCAAGTCGACGCTCGTCAATGCGCTGATCGGCGAGGACCGCGTGATCGCGTTCGACATGCCGGGCACGACGCGCGACTCGATCTACGTCGACTTCGAGCGTAACGGCAAGAAATACACGCTGATCGATACGGCCGGCCTGCGGCGCCGAGGCAAGGTGTTCGAGGCGATCGAGAAGTTCTCGGTCGTGAAGACGCTGCAGTCGATCTCCGACGCGAACGTCGTCATTCTTCTGCTGGATGCGCAGCAGGACATTTCCGACCAGGACGCGCACATCGCCGGCTTCGTCGTCGAGCAGGGCCGCGCGCTCGTGATCGGCGTCAACAAGTGGGACGGGCTCGACGAGCATGCGCGCGATCGGGCGAAAGCGGATTTGACCCGCAAGCTGAAATTCCTCGACTTCGCGAAATCGCACTTCATTTCGGCCACGAAGAAGACGGGTATCGGCACGCTGATGCGCTCGGTCGACGACGCGTACGCGGCGGCGATGGCGAAGCTGCCGACGCCGAAGCTCACGCGCGCGCTGATCGAGGCGGTCGAGTTCCAGCAGCCGCGCCGTCGCGGCCCGGTGCGTCCGAAGCTGCGCTACGCGCACCAGGGCGGCCAGAATCCGCCGATCATCGTCATCCACGGCAACGCGCTCGACGCCGTGACGGAAACGTACAAGCGTTACCTGGAAAACCGGTTCCGCGAAACTTTCTCGCTGACAGGGACTCCATTGCGCATAGAGTTCCGTTCGTCGAACAATCCGTACGCGGACAAGAGCTGAAGCACGCCTGTTACACCCGTCACGCAAGGGGTTGGCCGCAAGGCCTATGCCCCGGGCGGGCCAGGCAAAATCGGCTATAGTGTAGCGATTGGCGCCGGATCTCTTTTTCTTCGCCGCCAATCCAGATCAACCTGCAAAAAAAGATGGAGTACGCCATGAGCAACAAAGGGCAATTGTTACAAGACCCGTTTTTGAACGCACTGCGCAAAGAGCACGTTCCCGTTTCGATCTACCTCGTCAATGGCATCAAGCTTCAAGGGAACATTGAATCGTTCGACCAGTACGTCGTGTTGCTCCGTAATACGGTGACCCAGATGGTGTACAAGCACGCCATCTCGACGGTCGTGCCGGCGCGCCCGGTGAATTTCCACCCGGACGCGGAAGCCTCGTCCTAACCTATCGCAGCGGCCGGCATCCGGTCGCCGCGAGCGACCGATGCCAGCCGCCTTATCTTGACACCCGATAATTTGATCAACGCAGCGCTCGTCGGCATCGATTTCGGCAAGACCGATTTCGAAGCCAGTCTCGAAGAACTCAGTCTTCTCGCCTCCAGTGCGGGGGCCCGTCCTGCAGTCACCCTCACGGGTCGTCGCTCCAGTCCCGATGCCAAGATGTTCATCGGCAGCGGCAAAGCCGAAGAACTGCGGCTTGCCTGCGACGCGCACAACGTCGAAATCGTCATCTTCAACCACGCACTGGCGCCAGCCCAGCAACGTAATCTGGAGCAGGCACTTAACAGGCGTGTGGTCGATCGCACGAGCCTCATCCTCGACATCTTCGCGCAACGCGCCCGCAGCCACGAAGGCAAGCTGCAGGTCGAACTCGCGCAGCTGCAATACCTGTCGACGCGGCTCATTCGTGCGTGGACCCACCTTGAACGGCAGAAGGGCGGTATCGGCTTGCGCGGCCCCGGCGAAACGCAGCTCGAAACCGACCGCCGGCTGATCGGTGAACGCATCAAGATGCTGAAGTCGCGGCTCGACCGGTTGCGCCGGCAGCACAGCACGCAGCGTCGGCAGCGCGCGCGCAGCGGCACGATGTCGGTGTCGCTCGTCGGCTATACGAACGCGGGCAAGTCGACGCTGTTCAATGCGCTGACGAAAGCGCAGGCCTATGCGGCCGACCAGCTGTTCGCCACGCTCGATACGACGTCGCGGCGCGTGTACCTCGGCGACGAGGTCGGCCAGATCGTCGTGTCGGATACGGTCGGATTCATCCGCGAGCTGCCTCACCAGCTCGTGGCGGCATTCCGCGCGACCCTCGAGGAAACGATCCACGCGGATCTGCTGCTGCACGTGGTCGATGCGTCGAGCGCGGTCAGGCTCGAACAGATCGAGCAGGTCAACGGCGTGCTGCACGAGATCGGCGCGGACACGATCCGTCAGGTGCTGGTGTTCAACAAGATCGACGCCGTGCCCGAGCTGGCGGCCCGCGGCGACGCGGTCGAGCGGGACGAATATGGTAATATTTCGCGCGTCTTTTTGAGCGCGCGCACCGGTCAGGGTCTTGATACGTTGCGTGCCGCCATCGCCGAAATCGCCTCCGCGGAACACCTCTCCAGCGCGACGTTACCCAGCGGCGCGCTCGACGGCGCACCCGCTGAACCACACGAAGACCACACGATTTCCGAACACGGGCGCTAACCGGTCCCGGCCGGTTCGCCGGCGTCTTATCTGGTGAACAAACTCTGGTGAACGAATACAACGAGCGGAGTACCTGGCGGCGGATGCGCGCCTTGCTGTCGATCAACGATCCCCGCTGGGGACGCGGCGAAGGCAATGGCAAAGACGGATCCCGCCCCCGTGCGAACGAATCGAAGCGTCCGCAAGGCGGCGACGGCGATGGTCCGCCCGATCTCGACGAGATGTGGCGCAACTTCAACCGGCGCCTGAATGGCCTTTTCGGCGGCAAGGGCGGCAACGGTTTCCGTCCTGACAACGGGCGAGCCGCGCGAGTCGGCGTCGGCATCGTGATCGGCGTGCTGGTCGCGGTCTACGCGGGCAGCGGGCTGTTCGTCGTGCAGGAAGGGCAGACGGGTGTCGTGCTGCAGCTCGGCAAGCTGTCTGGCACGGTCGGCCAGGGCGTGCACTGGCGCGCGCCGTATCCGTTCGCGTCGCACGAGATCGTCGATACGTCGCAGGTCCGCTCGATCGAGATCGGCCGCAACAACGTCGTGCGTCTCGCGAACGTGAAGGAAGCGGCGATGCTGACGCGCGATGCCGACATCGTCGACGTGCGTTTCATCGTCCAGTACCGGATCCGTTCCGCCACCGATTACCTGTTCCGCAGCGTCGATCCCGAGCGCAGCGTCTCGCAAGCCGCGCAGGCCGCGGTGCGCGCGATCGTCGGCACGCGCAGCGCGGCCGACATGCTGAACCAGGACCGCGACGCGCTGCGCGAGCAGCTGTCCGCCGCGATCCAGCGCGATCTCGACCGTTATCAGTCGGGGCTCGAGGTGACGGCCGTCACGATGCAGAACGTCGCAGCGCCCGAGCAGACGCAGGCCGCGTACGCCGAAGTCGCGAAGGCGCGCGATGAGCGCGAGGCCGCGAAGCGCGCCGCGCAGGCGTATGCAAGCGACCTGCTGCCGAAGGCGCAGGGCGATGCCGCGAAGCTCGTCGACGAAGCGAAGGCGTATGCCGATCGCGTAGTCACGCAAGCCGAGGGCGATGCCGACCGCTTCAAGCAGGTCTACGCGCAGTACTCGAAGGCGCCCGCGGTGATCCGCGAGCGGATGTACCTCGAGACGATGCAGGAAATCTATTCGAACGCGACGAAGGTATTCGTCGGCAACAAGGGCGGCAACAGCGTCGTGTATCTGCCGCTCGACAAGCTCGTCGAGCAGGGGCGGCAAAACGCCGCGGCGTCCACCGGCGCATCCGCGCCCGATGCGGCGTCGGCACCGGCAGCCGTCGCACCGGCCGCAGCTGCAGTCGTGCCCGCAAGCGCTGCACCTGCCGCCGCGGCGTCGGGCGTTGACGTGCTGCGATCGCGCGAAGTGTTTCGCAGCCGGTCGCGTGAAGACGATACGAAGTAACGGGGAGCGCAGAACATGAACCGAATCATTGCGCTCGTCGTCGCAATCGTGATCGTTGCCTTCGCGGCGTCCTCGACGGTCCTGACCGTCGATCCGCGCCATGCAGCCGTGCTGTCGGGCCGCGACGGCACGCAGCCCGAACTCGCGGGCCCGGGCATTCACTTCAAGCTGCCGCCGCCGCTGCAGACGGCCACGCTGATCGACACGCGCCTGCAATCGCTCGAGTCGTCCGATCCGCTGCAGCTCGCGACCGAAGATAAGCACGACCTGCTCGTCGCCTACGCGGTGAAGTACCGGATCAGCGATCCGATGAAGTATTTCACGGCAACGGGCGGCGACCCGGCGGCGGCCACCGAGCGCCTGGGCGGCGTGCTGAAGAGTGCGCTCGGCGATGCGTTCGGCCAGCGCGCGCTTGACGACGCCCTTGGCGGCCAGCGTGCGATCGCCGATGCGGCCCGCGATGCGGCCAAGGCGAAGGCGTCCGGTTTCGGCGTCGACGTGGTCGACGTCCAGCTGACGCGCGTCGACTTGCCGGCCGCGCAGACCGATGCCGTGTATCAGCGAATGATCGGCGCGCTGCGCGATCAGGCGGCGCAGGTGCGTGCGCAAGGCGCGGCGGACGTCGAGCAGATCAAGGCCGACGCCGAACGCGAACAGCAGGCTGTGCTCGCGAACGCGTACAAGTCCGCGCAGACGATCAAGGGCGAGGGCGACGCGAAGGCCGCGACGATTGCCGCCGATGCGTTCGGCCGCGATCCGCAGTTTTATCAGTTCTACGCGAGCCTGCAGGCGTACCGGAATACGTTCAAGCGCAACGACATCATCGTCGTCGATCCAGACAGCGAGTTCTTCCGCTTCATGCGCAGCCCGACGGGCGGTGCCGCACCGGCGGCACCTGCTCCCCGCAAACACTGACCTTGGGGTGCCGCGTCGAGCGGCGCCGTCGCTCGCATGGACCTGGCTGGCTCGTTGTTGCTCGCAGTAGCGCTGATGCTGATCATCGAGGGGGCATTCCCCTTCGTGTTTCCCGTCGCCTGGCGCGACACGTTTCGTAGAATAGCTGAGCGGCCGCCGCATCATATCCGGATCGGCGGGCTGATCGTGATGGTGCTCGGGCTCATACTGCTGCTGCTCGCCACCTGACTGGAAACCCGATCCAGACGGCGCACCCGCCGTTGGTCCCGCCCGAATTCAGAATTTCCGATTCACATCGCGGCGCGCGTGTCGCGCGCTGTTTCCCGTCGTAGGACCGTACCGATGTCGACCTGGTTACTTCCCGAGAATATCGCCGACGTACTGCCGTCGGAAGCGCGCAAGATCGAGGAGCTGCGCCGTAGGCTGCTCGACCGTTTCCGTTCGTATGGCTACGAAATGGTGATGCCGCCGCTGCTCGAGTATCTCGAGTCGCTGCTGACGAGCGGCGGCGCCGACCTGCGCCTGCGTACCTTCAAGCTGGTCGACCAGCTGTCGGGCCGTACCCTCGGTCTGCGCGCGGACATCACGCCGCAGGTTGCGCGGATCGACGCGCACCTGTTGAACCGCCAGGGCGTGACGCGCCTCTGCTATGCGGGCCACGTGATGCATACGCGCCCGCGCGGCCTGCACGCGACGCGCGAGCAGATCCAGATCGGCGCCGAAATCTACGGGCATGCCGGGCTGGAAGCTGACCTCGAGATCCAGCAACTGATGCTCGACGCGCTGCATCTCGCGGGCCTGTCGCGTATCCGTCTCGACCTTGGCCACGCGGGCGTGCTCGCGGCGCTGCTGGCGCGCGACGCGCAGGCGGCCGAGCGCGGCGAGTCGCTGTACGACGCGCTGTCGGGCAAGGACGTGCCGCTGCTGAACGAACTCACCGACGATCTCGGCGCCGATACGCGCGCCGCGCTGCGCGTGCTGCCGCACCTCTATGGCGATGCGAGCGTGCTCGCCGAGGCACGGGCGCGGTTGCCGGTGCTGCCCGAAATCACGCGGGCGCTCGACGATCTGGCACAGCTCGCGGCGCAGGCGAAGGGTGTCGAGGTGGCGATCGATCTTGGCGACCTGCGCGGCTATGCGTATCACAGCGGCGCGATGTTCAGCGCGTACATCGACGGTGTGCCGAACGCGATCGCGCGCGGCGGCCGCTACGACCACGTCGGCCAGGCATATGGCCGCGCCCGTCCGGCCACGGGCTTCTCGCTCGACCTGCGCGAGCTCGCGCGGATTTCGCCGGTCGAGGCGCGCGGCACCGCGATTCTCGCGCCGTGGGCGCAGGACGACGCGCTGAGCGCGGCCGTCGCGGCGCTGCGCGATGCGGGTGAAGTCGTGATCCAGGCGCTGCCGGGCCACGATCATGTGCTCGACGAATTCGCCTGCGATCGTTCGCTCGTCGAGCACAACGGTGCATGGGTGGTCGAACCCCGATAAACAGGCGTTCGCGGGACCTGCTTCGGCGTGCATATCGTTGAAGCGAAACGGAAAAATTCGGAATCGCCCGCGAACATAGGTAGAATACGTTTTTAACCAGCTAACGAATCAACATGTCTGCCAGCGCAGTGAACGTGACTCCCGGGCGCAATGTCGTCGTCGTGGGAACGCAATGGGGTGATGAAGGCAAGGGCAAGATCGTCGACTGGCTGACGGACCACGCTCAAGGCGTCGTGCGTTTCCAGGGCGGTCACAACGCGGGCCACACCCTCATCATCGGCGGCAAGAAAACGATCTTGCGCCTCATTCCGTCGGGCATCATGCGTGAAGGCGTCGCCTGCTACATCGGCAACGGCGTCGTCCTGTCCCCCGAAGCACTGTTCAAGGAAATCGGCGAGCTGGAAGAAGCCGGCGTGAACGTGCGCGACCGCCTGTTCATTTCCGAAGCCACGACGCTGATCCTGCCGTACCACATCGCGATCGACCAGGCGCGCGAAGCGCGCAAGGGCGCGGGCAAGATCGGCACGACGGGCCGCGGCATCGGCCCTGCGTACGAAGACAAGGTCGGCCGCCGCGCGCTGCGTGTGCAGGACCTGTTCGACGCGAAGACGTTCGCCGACCGCCTGCGCGAAAACCTCGATTTCCACAACTTCGTGCTGACCCAGTATCTGGGCGGCGCAGCCGTCGATTTCCAGGCCACGCTCGACACGATGCTGGGTTATGCCGACCGCCTGAAGCCGATGGTGGCCGACGTGTCGCGCCGCCTGTACGACGCGAACAATGCGGGCCAGAACCTGCTGTTCGAAGGCGCGCAAGGCACGCTGCTCGACATCGATCACGGTACCTATCCGTTCGTCACGTCGAGCAACTGCGTCGCCGGTGCGGCGTCGGCCGGCGCGGGCGTGGGTCCGCAGAAGCTCAACTACATCCTCGGCATCACGAAGGCATATTGCACGCGCGTCGGCTCGGGCCCGTTCCCGAGCGAACTGTACGATGCGGACAATCCGCAGCGTCAGGACCAGGTCGGCGTCACGCTCGCGAACGTCGGCAAGGAATTCGGCTCGGTCACCGGCCGTCCGCGCCGCACGGGCTGGCTCGACGCGGCCGCGCTGCGCCGCTCGATCCAGATCAACGGCGTGTCGGGCCTGTGCATGACGAAGCTCGACGTGCTCGACGGCCTCGACGAAGTCAAGCTGTGCGTCGGCTACAAGATCGACGGCAAGGATGCGGACATCCTGCCGCGCGGTGCCGCCGACGTGGCCCGTTGCGAGCCCGTGTACGAAACGTTCGCCGGCTGGAAGGAAAGCACGGTCGGCATCAAGACGTGGGAAGCACTGCCGGCGAACGCGCAGGCTTACCTGACCCGTGTCCAGGAAGTGGCCGGCGTGCCGGTCGACATGGTGTCGACTGGCCCGGATCGCGACGAAACGATCCTGCTCCGCCATCCGTTCAAGGTGTAATTTTCAGCATGACGCAGCAAATCACGATGACGGCGGCAGACTTGATGACCGATCCGCGCAACGACGACAAGAACCTGTGGGTAGGCTGGGACGAATACCATCGTCTGATCGAGCTGCTCGCGCTCCAGGTGCATGAATCGGGCTGGAAGTTCGACCAGATCCTGTGCCTCGCGCGCGGCGGCCTGCGCGTCGGCGATCAACTGTCGCGCATCTACGACGTGCCGCTCGCGATTCTCGCGACGAGTTCGTACCGCGAAGCGGCCGGCACCGAGCAGGGCGATCTCGACATTGCGCAGTACATCACGATGACGCGCGGCAACCTCGCGGGCAACGTGCTGCTGGTCGACGATCTCGTCGATTCGGGCGTCACGCTCGCGCGCGTGCAGGAGCATCTGAAGGAGCGCTATCCGTCGGTGACGGCCGTGCGTTCGGCCGTGCTCTGGTACAAGGGGTGCTCGAAGGTCAAGCCCGACTATCACACGCAGTTTCTGCCGACGAATCCGTGGATTCATCAGCCGTTCGAGGAGTGGGACACGGTTCGCCCGCACAACCTCGAGGCGTGGATCAAGCGCGGTCGCGCCCAGCGCGGCGGTTCGGGCGCATAAGCGGCCGGCCAATCGAAGGAAAGCCTTGTACGGCGCCGCTTGCGGCGCCGTTTTTCATTGGGGCGCCATGCCGGCGGGCGCGGCGATCGGGCGTTCGCGGTAGGCAGACGGCGCGGCCCCGGCTATGATGGCAGCCCTGCCACAGCTTGCGCGGGATTGCATGCGCGGCGTGGATCACGTGGTTTCAGGGCAACACGGCAGGGCGGAGTTTCAGGGGGGCGCGAGTAGAATAGCGCTCGTTTTGTCCGAACCGGACCCGATTATTACGCTTCATATGAACGACACGATCCAGGCGACCGACGCAGCCCATGCGCATTCGACGCACCAACACTCGATGCGGGCGCTTGCGATAGCGGCCATTGGCGTCGTGTTCGGCGACATCGGCACGAGCCCGCTGTATTCGCTGAAGGAGGCGTTCAGCCCCGCACACGGCATCCCGCTGACGGAAAGCTCGATTCTGGGGGTGATCTCGCTGTTGTTCTGGGCAATCGTCCTGGTGGTCGGCATCAAGTACCTGCTGTTCGTGATGCGGGCGGACAACAACGGCGAAGGCGGCGTGCTCGCGCTGATGGCGCTGTCGTTGCGGCCGCTCGACTCGAAGACCCGCGTCGCGGGCGCGCTGATGGCGCTCGGGATATTCGGCGCGTGCATGTTCTACGGGGACGCGGTGATCACACCGGCGATCTCGGTGATGTCGGCGGTCGAAGGTCTCGAAATCGCGACGCCGCACCTGTCCCACCTCGTGCTGCCGATCACGATCGTGATCCTGATCGCGCTGTTCTGGATCCAGCGTCACGGCACCGCGCTGGTCGGCAAGCTGTTCGGCCCGATCATGGTCGTGTGGTTCGTCGTGATCGCGGCACTCGGCGTGTACCACATCGTGCGCGTGCCGGGCATCATGGCGGCGATCAATCCGTACTACGCGGCGTCGTTCATGGCAGACCACCTGCTGCA
The DNA here is from genome assembly GCF_002099195.1 of Burkholderia puraquae. Lineage (GTDB taxonomy): Bacteria > Pseudomonadota > Gammaproteobacteria > Burkholderiales > Burkholderiaceae > Burkholderia > Burkholderia puraquae. Next base: position 464,197 of record NZ_NBYX01000005.1, read on the forward strand.
GGCGTACGTCGTGCTGGGTTCGGTCGTGCTGGTGCTGACCGGTGCGGAAGCGCTCTACGCGGACATGGGCCACTTTGGTGCGAAGCCGATCCGTCTCGCCGCGTACGGGCTCGTGATGCCGTCGCTCGTGCTGAACTACTTCGGCCAGGGCGCGCTGCTGATCCAGAACCCGAAGGCGATCGAGAACCCGTTCTTCCTGCTGGCACCCGAATGGGGGCTGCTGCCGCTCGTCGTGCTGTCGACGGTCGCGACCGTGATCGCGTCGCAGGCGGTGATCTCGGGCGCGTATTCGCTGACGTCGCAGGCAATCCAGCTCGGCTACGTGCCGCGCATGAAGGTGCTGCATACGTCGGAACTCGCGATCGGCCAGATCTACGTGCCGGTCGTGAACTGGCTGCTGTTGTTCGTGATCCTCTGCATCGTCATCGGCTTCAAGAGCTCCGACAACCTCGCAGCCGCGTACGGCATCGCGGTGACGGCGACGATGGTGATCACGACGGTGCTCGCCGCAGTCGTGATGGTGAAGGTGTGGAACTGGAACCGGCTGCTGGTCGGCGCGATCATCGCCGTGTTCCTCGCGGTCGACCTCGGCTTCTTCGGCGCGAACCTGCTGAAGGTTGCGCAGGGCGGCTGGCTGCCGCTCGGCATCGGCGCACTGCTGTTCTTCCTGCTGATGACCTGGTACAAGGGGCGCCACATCGTCAAGGAGCGCACGGCGGCCGACGGTATTCCGCTCGAGCCGTTCCTGCAGGGGCTGCTCGCGCATCCGCCGCACCGCGTGTCCGGCACGGCGATCTACCTGACCGGCAACGACAAGCTCGTGCCCGTCAGCCTGCTGCACAACCTGAAGCACAACAAGGTGCTGCACGAGCGGACCATTTTCCTCACGTTCGTCACGCGCGACATTCCTTACGTGCGCGGCGACAAGCGCCAGACTTCGCGTGATGCGGGTGGCGGGTTGTACATCGTCAAGGCCGAGTACGGCTTCAACGAGACGCCGGACGTGAAGGCCGTGCTCGAGGAGTTCGGTCGCACGCATGACATGACGTTCGAGCTGATGGATACGTCGTTCTTCCTCGCGCGCGAAACGGTCGTGCCGACGCATTTGCCCGGCATGTCGATCTGGCGCGAACGCGTGTTCGCGTGGATGCACCAGAACGCCGCGAAGCCGACCGATTTCTTCTCGATCCCGGCGAACCGCGTGGTCGAACTCGGGACGAAGATCGAGATCTGACCGGGTGCGGCGCGCGGGCCGCTCAGCCGCGCGCCGCCGAGTCCGCCGACCAGGCAATCAGGCCGCGATCGTCCTCATCGCCGGCCGCGAACGCAGCCGTATAGCGCTGCGTATCCCGCGCGACCCAATCCAGATAGCCGCGTATCCAGTATCGGCAGCCGTCGACGAGGCCGTGCACGCGCGTGTCGGCATGCCGTGCGAGCGCATCGGCGCACAGTACGAACTCAACGATCTCGGTGCGCACACGCTCGGCCGTGTAGTCGACGCTTGCCTGCAGCGTATGGCCGCGCGAGGCGTGGATCAACACCATGTTCCGGAACTGCCCTGGCTGGCGCGCCTCGACGCCGACGCTCTGGATGTCATTGCTCCAGCAGACGATATGGTTCGCGTGCCGGCACAGCGTCTGGATTGCCGGCCGATGAAACGTATCGGGCGGGACGGCACCGGAATTGGCCGCGTCCGCCAGCGCGAGGCACGGATTCATCCCGCTCGTGTGACGCCGGATCGTTTCGTATTGCGGCTCTGCGATCGGCTCGGCCCTCAGGTCGCCGAGAATCTGCAGCCCGGCGGTGGCGGCCCACAGGCGCATCCCTTGGGCGAAGCGCGCAAAATGTTCGGCCGACAGGCGGGCGCGCAGGCGCTGGCACACATCGAGCCACGCTCGCTCGCCGTAGACGGGTTGGGGGCCGGTACGTTCGTAGTCGAGCACATCGATCATCGCGGTCAGGTTGCGCAACGTATCAGGGCCGACCGGTTCCACGCGATCGACGAACAGGTCGTCGACGAGAAAGAACCACACGAAATAATCCGCGAGCGCCTGCAGCAGGGGAGGATCGGCGTTCGGGTAGCAACGCGCGGCGAGCCAGCCGTACCGGGCGCGCGCGACGCGTTCCCGGCCGGCGTCGCTGACGAACAGGCCGTATGCGTCGGCCCATTCGAGCATGCGCGATTCGATTCGCTCGACATGCGGTGAACAGGCGCCGGCCCACGGCACATCGAAAACGGGAATGCGCAATGCGGCCAGTTCGGTTTTCAGATGGTCTTCTTCCATGGTTCCACGATCCATTTTTCGCGAATCAGTCCCGGCTCGCCGGCCAGGCGAATACCGGATGCAAAGGGGTGCGAATCGACTGCAAAAAAGCGAGACTGAAAGACGGGAGGCCGCCCATTCACGGCATGCGCGAGGGCCGCGGAGAACCTCGCCGCTGAGCGGAAAGATCGCAGCGTATTGCGGAAGCATCACAATACTGCCGGTCGCAAATTTATTTTATGTACCAATTGTGAAGCGTCAAGAAAACGCGTGTCGCAACGCGGATTGTTCAATTCGCCGATTAACCGCGGGGGAATGATGATGAAAACGCGCATATTCGGTTTTCATCGCGGATACTGGAAGTGAGTACGACGACTCAATAAAAAAACCCGCCTTTCGGCGGGTTTTTCTGTATGTCGCGAAGACTTGCGCGTGCTCAGCGCTTCAGCTTCGCGAACGCCGCGGCCATCGCGCCTGCCGGTTCCGGCTCGCGCGAACGCTGCGGGCGGGCGGCGCCGCGCCCTGCGTTGCCACGATCCTGGCCGCCGCGCGACGATACGCCGGGCGCTGCCGCTTCGTCGTCGAGGCGCATCGTCAGCGCAATGCGCTGGCGCTTCACGTCGACGTCGAGCACCTTCACCTTGACGACCTGGCCGGCCTTCACGACTTCGTGCGGATCCTTGATGAACTTCGTCGACATCGCGGATACATGGACGAGGCCGTCCTGGTGGACGCCGATGTCCACGAACGCGCCGAACGCGGCGACGTTCGTCACGACCCCTTCGAGCGTCATGCCCGGCACGAGATCCGACACCTTCTCGACACCTTCGCGGAACGTCGCGGTCTTGAATTCGGGGCGCGGATCGCGGCCCGGCTTCTCCAGTTCGGACAGGATATCGCGCACGGTCGGCAGGCCGAAACGTTCGTCAACAAATTCCGTCGGGGACAGGCCCGACAGCGCTTCGCGATTGCCGAGCACGTCGTCGATGCGCTTGCTGATCTTCGCGAGCATCCGCTCGACGACCGGATACGCTTCCGGGTGCACCGACGAGCGGTCGAGCGGATTCTCGCCGCCGTTGATGCGCAGGAAGCCGGCAGCCTGTTCGAAGGTCTTGTCGCCGAGGCGCGGCACCTTGCGCAGGTGCTCGCGCGACGGGAACGGGCCGTTCGCATCGCGGTAGTCGACGATGTTGCGCGCGAGCGTCGCATTCAGGCCCGATACACGGGCGAGCAGCGGGGCCGACGCGGTGTTCGCGTCGACGCCGACCGCGTTCACGCAATCCTCGACGACCGCGTCGAGCGAGCGGGCGAGTTCACGCTGGTTCACGTCGTGCTGGTACTGGCCGACGCCGATTGCCTTCGGCTCGATCTTCACGAGCTCGGCGAGCGGGTCCTGCAGGCGGCGTGCGATCGACACGGCGCCGCGCAGCGACACGTCGAGCTCCGGGAATTCCTTCGCGGCCAGCTCGGACGCCGAATAGACCGACGCGCCGGCTTCCGACACGACGATCTTCTGCAGGCGCAGTTCCGGGTGTTTCGCAATCAGTTCGCTTGCGAGCTTGTCGGTTTCGCGCGACGCGGTGCCGTTGCCGATGCTGATCAGCTCGGCCTGCGTCTGCGCGGCGATGCGCGCGAGTTTCGCGATCGAGCCGTCCCAGTCGCGGCGCGGCTCGTGCGGGTAGATCGTGTCGGTCGCGAGCACCTTGCCGGTGCGATCGACAACCGCGACCTTCACGCCCGTGCGCAGGCCGGGGTCGAGACCGATCACGGCCTTCGGGCCGGCCGGCGCGGCCAGCAGCAGGTCGCTCAGGTTGCGCGCGAACACGCGGATCGCTTCCGTTTCGGCCGTTTCACGCAGTTGCGTGAGCAACTCGTTCTCGATGTGCGGCTGCACCTTCACGCGCCAGCACCAGCGGCATACGTCGGACAGCCATTTGTCGGCCGGGCGGTTCTGGTTCGCGATGCCGAAATGGCGCGCGATCATCGCCTCGCCGGGATGCGGCACCTGCGCGTCGAGCTCTTCGCCGAGGCCGAGCTTGACGGTCAGCACGCCCGCATTGCGGCCGCGGAACAGTGCGAGGGCGCGGTGCGACGGCACGGTCTTGATCGTTTCCGCGTAGTCGTAATAGTCGCGGAATTTCTCGCCTTCTTCGTTTTCCTTGCCCTCGACGACGGCCGACGACACGACGCCCTGGTTGTGCAGGTAGTCGCGCAGCTTGCCGAGCAGTTCGGCCGTCTCGCCGAACTGTTCGGACAGGATGTCGCGCGCGCCGTCGAGCGCGGCCTTTACGTCGGCGACGCCCTTGTCCGCATCGACGTACGCGGCTGCCTCGGCCTGCGGGTCGAGCAGCGGGTTCGCGAGGAGCGCCTGGGCGAGCGGCTCGAGGCCGGCCTCGCGGGCGATCTGCGCACGCGTGCGGCGCTTCGGCTTGTACGGCAGATAAAGGTCTTCGAGCACCTGCTTGCTGTCGGCCGCGTCGATCGCGGCGCGCAGCTCGTCGGTCAGCTTGCCCTGTTCGTCGATGCTCGACAGGATCGCCGCGCGGCGATCCTCGAGTTCGCGCAGATACAGGAGGCGTTCCTCGAGCTGGCGCAACTGCGTGTCGTCCAGGTTGCCGGTCACTTCCTTGCGGTACCGGGCAATGAACGGAACGGTCGAGCCTTCGTCGAGAAGTTGCACTGCCGCCGCGACCTGGCGCGGCTGGACGGACAGTTCGGTGGCGATGCGCTGTACGATCTTGAGTGCTACGGTTTCCGTCATGTCGTGGATGATCTGCCTGCTGAAATCGCGGCGCGGGCCGGCAGGCCCGAAGCGGCGGGCTGCGTGGCGGGCCCGACGGGCCAGATGCCGCGGGTGAGTGAAGCGGGGCATTTTGCCATAAATGGCGGAGCGTCCAGCCGGGGGTGATAGAATTTGACACATGTCCCGCAGCTTTCCTACGACGTTGCCAACTTCCCGAATTTCTCTCGTCGCGCTCGGCGCAGCGCTCGCCGCGGCTTTGTCTGCCGGGCCTTCCGGCGCGTTCGCGCAAGCTTCGGGCGCAACCGCGCCGGCCGCCGCCGCGGCCGCACCGGATTTCGACGCCCGTCAAAAAGTGCTCAATCAACGCTCCGCGGAAAACGATTATCGTTATGCGGTGGCCGAGCACGATTGCTACAGCAAGTTCTTCGTCAATCACTGTCTCGGCAAGGCGCGTGAACAGATGCGCGACGAGCGGGCGAGCATCCGCCAGGAGCAGCTCGCGCTCAACGACGAGCAGCGGGCGGTGCGCGCGCAGCAGCGCGACCAGCAGCAGGCGCTGAAGCAGGCGCAGGATGCGGCGGAAGCGCCGCAGCGCGCAGCGAACGACGCGGCAAACGCGGCTGCGTTCCGCGACAAGCAGGAGCAGAATGCGCTGAAGCAGGCGCAGCGCGGCGCGGAAGGGCCGCAACGCGCGGCGAGCAAGCAGGCATACGACCAGAAGCAGGGCGACTTCCAGCGCAAGCTCGACCAGGCGCACCAGCAGGCCGCGCAGAAGGCGCAGGAGCGGGCGGACAACGCCGCGCGCTACGAGCAGAAGCAGAAGGAAGCCGCGCAGCACAAGGCCGATGTCGAGCAGCGTCAGAAGGAAGCCACGGAGAAGGCGCAGCAGAAGCAACAGCAGGGGCAGTAACGTGTTGGATTGACCGGAATCAGTCTCGTGCGCGCTGGCACGCCAGCCGGCGCGCTGCTTCGATGAGGAGGCAAGTATGCAAAACCGTCCCACGGAACAGCAGCAGGAATTGCACAACCGTTTGGCAGCATTGCAGGAGCAGCACCAGCAGCTTGCTCGGGAGATCGAGCTGAAGGAAGGGCACTCCGACATCGACGACATCACGCTGCACCGGCTGAAGAAGGAAAAGCTGGCGGCCAAGGACAAAATCATTTTGCTGCAATCGCAGCTGGAACCGGATAAGCGCGCCTGAGCGCGGCCTGGCAAGCGCCGGCGCCGCCCGGGCGCTGGACACAGGAACGCTTGCCTTGAATTCACCGCTTGAAGCCACCCCCGATGCTCGGCGCGACGTGTCGTCCGCCGGGCGCGCTCGTGCGCCCGAAGGCACCTTTGAACTGAGCCGCAAGCGCGTCGAAGAACTCGACACGATCTTCGGCGAAGGCGGATTGCTGGCGCGTGCGCTCGACGGCTATCGGCCGCGTACGTCGCAGATCGAGATGGCGCGCGCCGTCGCGTCCGCGATGGAGGCGTCCGCGCGCCGGATGCCCGAGCCCGAGATCTTCGAAACCCGCAAGCGTCCGGCGCGTCGCCTCGGTGACGGCGACAAGGCGGCCGAGCCGGACGCAGCAGCCGAGCCCGACAGCGATGCCGGCGACAACACGCTGATCGTCGAGGCCGGCACGGGCACCGGCAAGACCTACGCGTACCTCGTGCCTGCGATGCTGTGGGGCGGCAAGGTGATCGTGTCGACCGGCACGAAACACCTGCAGGACCAGTTGTTCCAGCGCGACATCCCGACCGTGCGTAACGCGCTTGCGGTGCCGGTGTCGGTTGCGATGCTGAAGGGCCGCGCAAACTACCTGTGCCACTACTACCTGCAACGCACTGCCGACAACGGCCGGTTGCCGTCGCGGCAGGATACGGCGTATCTGCAGGAAATCGTCCGTTTCGCGAAGATCACGAAGAGCGGCGACAAGGCCGAGCTCGCGAGCGTTCCGGAAACGGCGCCCGTGTGGTCGATGGTCACGTCGACGCGCGACAACTGCCTCGGCCAGGAATGCCCGCATTACAAGGAATGCTTCGTGATGCAGGCGCGGCGCGAGGCGCAGCAGGCCGATGTCGTCGTCGTCAACCATCACCTGTTCTTCGCGGACATCATGCTGCGCGATACGGGGATGGCCGAGCTGCTGCCGAACGCCAACACGGTCATCTTCGACGAAGCGCACCAGCTGCCGGAAACGGCGACGCTGTTCTTCGGCGAGACGCTGTCGACGACGCAGATTCTCGAGCTCGCACGCGATACGGTGGCAGAAGGCCTGGGCCATGCACGCGACGCGGTCGAGTGGGTGAAGCTCGGCGGCGATCTCGAGCGCGCGGCGCGTGACTTGCGCCTGGCGTTCGCGAACGACCAGATCGTCCGCATGTCGCTCGCCCAGCTCGGTGACGATCACCCGATGTTCGGCGCGCTCGACGCGCTCGAGGCGGCGCTCGACGCGCTGGCGTCGGCGCTTGCCAGCCAGGCCGAACGGGCGGAATCGCTCGGTGCGTGCCTGCGGCGCGCACGCGAGCTGCAGGACCTGCTGGCCGGCTGGGTCGCGCCCGGCGCGACGGAAGCGGCCGCGAAGGCCGACGCGGCGGCGGCCGGCGACAAGGCGGCATCCGACGGCGATCCGAACGAGAAAGTGCGCTGGGTCGAAGTGTTCGCGCATACCGTCCAGCTGCACGAAACGCCGCTGTCGGTCGCGCCGATCTTTGCCAAGCAGCGCGCGGGTGTGCCGCGTGCATGGGTGTTCACGTCGGCCACGCTGTCGGTGCGCGGCGATTTCACGCACTACGCGGCGCAGATGGGCCTCAGTTCACGTCGCTCGATGACGCTCGCGAGCCCGTTCGACTACCAGTCGCAAGGGCTGCTGTACGTGCCGCGCAACCTGCCGCAACCGTCTTCGCCGGCGTTTACCGATGCTGTCTTCGACGCCGCGCTGCCGGCGATCGAGGCGTCCGGTGGCGGTGTGTTCATGCTGTGCACGACGCTGCGCGCGGTCGACCGGATCGCGTCGAAGCTGCGCGACGTGATCGAATCGCGCGGCTGGAACACACCGCTGCTCGTGCAGGGCGATGCGAGCCGTACCGAACTGCTCGACCGTTTCCGCGCGTACGGCAATGCGATCCTGGTCGGCAGCCAGAGTTTCTGGGAAGGCGTCGACGTGCGCGGCGACGCGCTGTCGCTGGTCGTGATCGACAAGCTGCCGTTCGCGCCGCCGGACGATCCGGTGCTGGCCGCACGGCTCGACGCGCTGACGAAGAAGGGGCTGAGCCCGTTCGCCGTGCACCAGTTGCCGCAGGCCGTGATCACGCTGAAGCAGGGCGCGGGCCGGCTGATTCGCGCGGAGACGGATCGCGGCGTGCTGATGATCTGCGACACGCGCCTCGTCGACAAGCCCTACGGGCGCCGGATCTGGCAGAGCCTGCCGCCGTTCAAGCGGACCCGCGAGATTGCGGTCGTCCAGGACTTCTTCGACGAGCACCGTTCGGCAAAGCGGATGTGATGGCGCGCGCGGTGCTCGCCGCGCGCTCGCACCGGCGCCGCCGGAATGCGGCGTCAATAAAAAAACCCGGCTCGATGGCCGGGTTTTTTTGTTCGTGCAGCAGGCGCTGCACGGCGCGTTCGTCAGAACTGCCACCACGACTTCTTCGCACCGGGGCGCGAGTGGCCCGTGACGTACGGGCTGTCGGGGAACGTGCCCGCGAGCACGCGCTTCGTGTCCTCGGCGAGTTCCGGCTGGTTCAGCTTGCCGTACGACAGGATCATGATGTGCAGTGCATCCTCGATCGCCGGCGCGCCCTTGTAGTCCTTGATCGCGAGCTGCGCACGGTTGATGGCCGCGACGTAAGCACCGCGCCGGTAGTAGTAGTCGGCCGCGTGCACTTCGTGCGACGCGAGCGCGTTGACGATGTAGCGCATCCGTGCGGCGGCGTCGGGCGCGTACTTGCTCTTCGGGAAGCGGTCGACGACGACCTTGAATGCATCGTACGATTCGCGCAGTGCCTGCGGATCGCGCTCGCTCATGTCCTGGCCGGAGAAGCGGCCGAACAGGCCGAGATCGTCGTTGAAGTGGATCATCCCCTTCAGGTAGTACGCGTACGGGATATCCGGATGATCGGGGTGGAGCTGGATGAAGCGATCGACGGCCTGGTCGGCGGCGGCCGCTTCGTTGTCCTTCCAGTTGCAGTATGCGACGTTGATCTGCGCCTGTTGCGCGAAGTGGCCGAACGGATCGCGACCCTGCAGCGATTCGAAATATTTCGCGCACTTGCCCCAGTCGCCGCCGGACAGTGCGTCCTGGGCCTCTGAGTATAATTTGTTGTTCGACCAGGTAGCCGTCTCGTCCTGCTTCTGCGGCAAGCCGTGGCAGCCGGCGATGAGGGCCGCGGCCGCTACCGCCGCAGCCCGGGCGGCGGCGGTTCTGGCCGTGCGTTTGGTCGAATTCATCATGCTCGCATGTCCTAGCTTCAAGTCTCGGTGACCCAGTCTAAATGACCCGTTCAAGTTCGCAGAATGCCCAGCCGGGCACACCAAATCGCGAAGATTATAGCCCAAGCGATCGGCCCGCCGACGCTGCTTCGGGGGATTCCCTCGATGACGATCTGACCGGCGCCCCTGTGCAACCGCCCGTCGTGCCGTCCGCGGCGGTCGATGACGCACCGCGCGTCGTCGAAGTGCCGCTGTCGCTCGCGGGTGAACGCCTCGACAAGGCGCTCGCCCAACTGTTCCCCGAATTCTCGCGCAGCCGCCTGCAGAGCTGGATCGAGGCGCAGCGCGTGCTCGTCGACGGCGCACCGGCGAAGATCCGCCAGCCGGTGCCTCTCGGCGCGAAGATCGAGCTCGTGCCCGACCTGCTCCCCGAGCAGCTCGCTTTCACGCCGGAGCCCGTGCCGCTCGACGTGATCTATGAGGACGACGCGCTCGTCGTCATCAACAAGCCGGCCGGCCTCGTCGTGCATCCGGCCGCCGGCAACTGGAGCGGCACGATCCTCAACGGGTTGCTGCATCGCTATGGCGACGCGGCGGCCGGCCTGCCGCGCGCGGGGATCGTCCACCGGCTCGACAAGGAGACGTCGGGCCTGATGGTGGTGGCGCGCACGCTGGCCGCGCAGACGGATCTCGTGCGCCAGTTGCAGGCCCGCACGGTGAAGCGCCGCTATTTCGCGCTCGTGTGGGGCACGATGCCCGAGGAAGGCACGATCGATGCGCCGATCGGCCGCGATCCGCGCGAACGCACGCGCATGGCCGTCGTCACGGGCGCGTCGGGCAAGCCCGCGCGCACGCATTTCCGCACGGTTGACACATGCCTGTGGCAACGTCAGCCGGTTTCGGCGATCCAGTGCGATCTCGAGACCGGTCGCACGCACCAGATCCGCGTGCATTGCGCACACGCCGGGCACCCGCTGCTCGGCGATCCCGTGTACGGGCGCGCGCGCGGCAAGCGCTCGGTCGCGCCGCTGCCGGACGGGTTCGCGCGACAGGCGCTGCATGCATGGCGGCTCGGCCTCGTGCATCCGGTCACGGGCAAGGCGATGCAATGGCGCTGCCCGCTGCCGGACGACATGAACGCACTCGTCGCGGCGCTCGGCTTCGGGCAGGGCGACGAGGAATTCGACGACGATGACGGTGTCTACGACGATGACGATTTCGGCGGCGAGTATCAGGATGACGAGCCGTACCTGGACGATGAGGAGGAGTGAGTGCCGATGACGAACCTGGCGCCGTTGACGTGGCAGGACTGCGTACAGCCCGACTGGCAGGTGTCGCCGCGCGTGCGCGCGCTGATCACGACGCGTGACGGCGGGGTGAGCGAAGGCCCGTACGGGCGCTGGCAGGGGGGAGACGCACTGCCGGGCGGGATGAATCTCGGCCTGCATACCGGTGACGACCCGGCCCATGTCGCCGGGAATCGTGCGCGCTTGCTCGCGCTGGCAGGCCAGTCGAGCGCTGCCTGGCTCGAGCAGGTTCACGGCGCGCAGATCGTGCGCGCGGACGAGGTGATCGCGGCGGCGCCTGCGGCTGCGGCACCGGTGCAGGCCGACGCGAGTGTCACCGACCGGGCGGGCGCCGTCTGCGTCGTGATGGTCGCGGATTGCCTGCCCGTGCTGCTGTGCGACACGCAGGGCCGCGCGGTCGGCGCCGCGCATGCAGGCTGGCGCGGGCTGGCGGCCGGTATCGTCGAACGGACCGCGGCACGCGTCGCGGCGCTGGCCGGCGGCGCGACGGACACGCTGCATGCGTACCTCGGGCCGGCGATCGGCCCGCAGGCGTTCGAGGTCGGCGCGGATGTGCGCGACGCGTTTCTCGACACGGCTCCGCAGTCGGAGCATGATGAAACCCGGCTCGCGTTCGTCGCGATCGACGGCGCCCCCGGCAAGTTTCTCGCCGATCTCTACGCGCTCGCGCGCCTGCGCCTCGCGCGTGCGGGCGTGGCGCACGTGAGCGGCGGGACAGCCTGTACGGTCACCGAACGCGCACGCTTCTATTCGTACCGCCGCGATCGCGTGACGGGCCGCATGGCCGCGGCGATCTGGCTGGCCGATTGACGGCATGTGCATGCCGGTTGGCTTTGTTGCATCTTGAAATCGGGTTATCTCGATATTTAGACGGCAATGCGGCGCGGCATGCGCAACTGAATGAAAAATCCCGGAGTCAAGCCAAACAAAATGTTTTATGTTTCGCCGGAACCCTTGTCCCGCCTGTTGCGCGCGGATTATCTCCGTGCGGAAATGTTCAGTGGTTTGACTTGGCGCTTCACATGGGGAAAACGATAATGATAAAAATACCGCACTGCGGCAGAATCTGGAGACGCCTCTCCAGAGCATGACGGCCCGGCTCGCAGCCGGCACGCCGCGCGCGAGCAGGATTTCACGATTGACGCTCACGAATCACCGGTAAGGCAGGTAATGACAGCATCGAAAAATTCGTCGACGTCCGCTCAGGCGGGCACTTCCTCGGGCAGCACCGGTTTCGATCCGGCCGCCCAGCCGATGCAGCAGATGTTCGAGTCGTGGTTGAACGCGTGGCGCGGTTTTGCAGATCCGGCGCGCGCCGCGACTGCGTCGGCCACCGTCAATCCGTTCGCGACATTCCAGTTCCCGGCTTCGTTCCCGTTCCAGATGCCGTCGATGCCCGATCTCGGTGGTCTCGTGGGTCTTGGCGGCATGGCGTCGCCGTTCGCAGGGCTGAAGCTGCCGGTTGCCGCGATTCCGCCCGAACGGCTCCAGGCGCTACAGGCCGACTATGCGCGCGATTGCATGACGCTGATGCAGCAGGCCGCGGCCGCGAAGCTCGAATCCCCCGAACTGAAGGACCGCCGCTTCAGCGGCGATGCATGGAAGTCGTCGCCCGCGCATGCGTTCGCGGCTGCGTGGTATCTGCTCAACGCACGCTATCTGCAGGAACTGGCCGATTCGCTGCAGACCGATCCGAAGACGCGCGAGCGCATCCGCTTCACGGTCCAGCAATGGACGGCGGCCGCCGCGCCGAGCAACTTCCTCGCGCTCAATCCCGACGCGCAGAAATCGATTCTCGAAACGCAGGGCGAAAGCCTGCGGCAGGGGATGATGAACCTGCTCGGCGACCTGCAGCGCGGCAAGATCTCGCAGACCGACGAATCGCAGTTCGTGGTCGGCAAGAATCTCGGGTGTACTGAAGGCGCGGTTGTCTACGAGAACGACCTGATCCAGCTGATCCAGTACACGCCGAAGACGGACAAGGTGTTCGAGCGGCCGCTGCTGATCGTGCCGCCTTGCATCAACAAGTTCTACATCCTCGACCTGCAGCCCGAGAATTCGCTCGTCGCGCACGCGCTGTCGAATGGCCATCAGGTGTTCCTCGTGTCGTGGCGCAATGCGGACGCGTCGGTCGCGCACAAGACGTGGGACGACTACATGAACGAAGGGCTGCTCGCGGCGATCGACGCCGTGCAGCAGATCAGCGGCCGTGAGCAGATCAACACGCTCGGCTTCTGCGTCGGCGGCACGATGCTCGCGACCGCGCTCGCGGTGCTCGCGGCGCGTGGCGAACATCCGGCCGCGTCGATGACGCTGCTCACCGCGATGCTCGACTTCACCGACACCGGCATTCTCGACGTGTTCGTCGACGAGGCGCACGTGCAGATGCGCGAGCAGACCATCGGCGGCAAGAACGGCACGCAACCGGGGCTGATGCGCGGCGTCGAGTTCGCGAACACGTTCTCGTTCCTGCGTCCGAACGACCTCGTGTGGAACTACGTCGTCGACAACTACCTGAAGGGCCGCACGCCGGCACCGTTCGACCTGCTGTACTGGAACAGCGATTCGACGAGCCTGCCGGGCCCGATGTACGCGTGGTACCTGCGCAATACCTATCTCGAGAACAAGCTGCGCGAACCGGGCGCGCTGACCGTGTGCGGCGACGCCGTCGACCTGTCGCTGATCGACGTGCCGACCTTCATCTACGGTTCGCGCGAGGATCACATCGTGCCGTGGCAGACGGCCTACGCATCGACGTCGATCCTGTCGGGCCCGCTGAAATTCGTGCTCGGCGCGTCGGGGCACATCGCGGGCGTGATCAATCCGCCGGCGAAGAAGAAGCGCAGCTACTGGATCAACGACGGCGATCTGCCCGAATCCGCGGACGACTGGTTCGCCGGTGCAGTCGAGCAGCCTGGAAGCTGGTGGACGACCTGGGTCGAATGGCTCGACCAGTATGGCGGCCGCAAGGTGGAGCCGCCCGCGGCGCCAGGTGCCGCGCAGTTCCCGGTGATCGAGCCGGCGCCGGGGCGTTACGTGTTGCAGCGCGATTGACGAAAACCGGACAGCGGCGCACGCTGTCCGGTGCACCGCAGTTTTTTTAACAGGGCCGGCAGCGATGCGCCGTGTCGTGCGGGCCTGGAGGAAAGGGAAATGACGGACGTAGTGATCGTATCGGCCGCGCGGACCGCGGTCGGCAAATTCGGCGGTTCGCTTGCGAAGATTGCGGCGCCCGAACTGGGCGCGACGGTGATCCGCGCGGTGCTGGAGCGAGCGGGCGTGAAGCCCGAGCAGGTCAGCGAAGTGATCATGGGCCAGGTGCTGACGGCCGGTTCCGGGCAGAACCCGGCGCGGCAGTCGCTGATCAAGGCCGGGCTGCCGAGCGCAGTGCCGGGGATGACGATCAACAAGGTGTGCGGCTCGGGCCTGAAGGCCGTGATGCTGGCGGCGAACGCGATCGTCGCGGGCGACGCGGAGATCGTGATCGCGGGCGGCCAGGAGAACATGAGCGCATCGCCGCACGTGCTGCCGGGCTCGCGCGACGGGTTCCGGATGGGCGACGCGAAGCTGGTCGACACGATGATCGTCGACGGGCTGTGGGACGTGTACAACCAGTACCACATGGGCATCACGGCGGAGAACGTCGCGAAGGAATACGGGATCACGCGCGAAGAGCAGGATGCGTTCGCGGCGCTGTCGCAGAACAAGGCGGAAGCGGCGCAGAAGGCCGGCCGCTTCGACGACGAGATCGTGCCGGTGGCGATTCCGCAACGCAAGGGCGAGCCGCTGCAGTTCGCGAC
>NZ_NBYX01000041.1 GCF_002099195.1 Burkholderia puraquae
CTGTTAGCCGACGACAGGCCCGTCGAAGTCGACGTGGACAACGACGTGATGGAGCTATTCGCCGACGACAGGCCCGTCGAAGTCGACGTGGACAGCGAGCCGATCGAGCTATTCGCCGACGAGAGACCCGTCGAGGTCGAGGTCGACAACGAGCCGATCGAGCTGTTGGCCGACGAGAGGCCGGTCGAGGTCGAGGTGGACAGCGAGGTGATCGAGCTGTTAGCCGACGACAGACCGGTCGAGGTCGAGGTCGACAGCGACGTGATCGAGCTGTTTGCCGACGAGAGGCCGGTCGACGTGGAGGTCGACAGCGACGTGATGGAGCTGTTAGCCGACGACAGGCCCGTCGAAGTCGACGTGGACAGCGAGCCGATCGAGCTGTTAGCCGACGACAGGCCGGTCGACGTCGAGGTCGAGAGCGAGCCGATCGAGCTGTTGGCCGACGACAGGCCGGTCGAGGTCGAGGTGGACAGCGAGCCGATCGAGCTGTTCGCCGAAGACAGACCGGTCGACGTGGAGGTCGACAACGAGCCGATCGAGCTGTTTGCCGACGAGAGGCCGGTCGACGTGGAGGTCGACAGCGACGTGATGGAGCTGTTAGCCGACGACAGACCCGTCGAGGTCGAGGTGGACAGTGACGTGATCGAGCTGTTCGCCGACGAGAGGCCGGTCGAGGTCGAAGTGGACAACGACGTGATCGAGCTGTTAGCCGAGGACAGACCGGTCGAGGTCGAGGTCGAGAGCGAGCCGATCGAGCTGTTAGCCGACGACAGGCCGGTCGAGGTCGACGTGGACAACGAGCCGATCGAGCTGTTGGCCGACGACAGACCGGTCGAGGTCGAAGTGGACAACGAGCCGATCGAGCTCGTGGCCGACGACAGGCCGGTCGAGGTCGACGTGGACAGCGAGGTGATCGAGCTGTTAGCCGACGACAGACCGGTCGACGTCGAGGTCGACAGCGACGTGATCGAGCTGTTGGCCGACGAGAGGCCGGTCGACGTGGAGGTCGACAACGAGCCGATCGAGCTGTTCGCGGACGAGAGACCCGTCGAGGTCGAGGTCGAGAGCGAGCCGATCGAGCTGTTGGCCGACGAGAGGCCGGTCGACGTCGAGGTCGACAGCGAAGTGATCGAGCTGTTGGCCGACGAGAGGCCGGTCGAGGTCGAGGTCGACAGCGAGCCGATCGAGCTGTTCGCCGACGAGAGGCCAGTCGAAGTCGACGTGGACAACGACGTGATGGAGCTGTTAGCCGACGACAGGCCCGTCGAGGTCGAGGTCGAGAGCGAGGTGATCGAGCTGTTAGCCGACGACAGACCCGTCGAGGTCGAGGTGGACAGCGAGGTGATCGAGCTGTTAGCCGACGACAGACCCGTCGAAGTCGAAGTCGACAGCGACGAAATGGCGCTGGATGCGGTATCAACCTGTTGGGCGACCGAATAGAGCTGGCTGCCGTTGATCGCGTCGGTACTGGTCGACGTTACCTGGCCGGCGGCGACGTTGGTGATTTGTCGCTCGTTGTTGAGGCTGCCGACGCTAACGGTGCCGACCGGCGAAGTGCCTGCGAAGCCGCCGAACGTGACGCCGCCGACGGTCGCGCTGCTCGTGGCAACGGCCGGGCCGGTCTTCGAGTTGGCGCCGAGCGCAACGGAATTGCTGTCGCCGGCGGTGGCGCTGTTGCCAATGGCAACGGCATCCTTGGCGCTGGCAACGGCGCCGGTGCCGATTGCGACGGCGTCGGTGCCGGTCGCGGTGCTGTCGGCGCCGGTCGAGTTCGCGTGGAAGTACTTGATGCCCTGGCTGTTGATGTTGTTGATCGCCGAGCCGACGCTATTGGCGGTCGACGTCGTGCCGTTCGCGTTGTACGTGGTGTACGCCGGCGCGGAAACCTTGCCCGTCGTCGGATCGTACGTCGAGCCGCCGCCGAGTGCCGACGCCGTGCTGGTGCCGAGGTTGTCCGTCTTTGTCGAGACCGTGCTCAGGCCGGTCGACAGCGAGCCAATCGAGCTGTTGGCCGACGAGAGCCCCGTCGATGTAGAAGTGGACAGCGACAGGACCGTGCTATTGGTCGCGCTCAGGCCGGTCGACAACGAGCCGATCGAGCTCGTGGCCGACGACAGGCCGGTCGAGGTCGAAGTGGACAGCGAGGTGATCGAGCTGTTTGCCGACGAGAGGCCGGTCGAGGTCGAGGTCGACAACGAGCCGATCGAGCTGTTGGCCGACGACAGGCCGGTCGAGGTCGAGGTCGAGAGCGAGCCGATCGAGCTGTTAGCCGACGAGAGGCCGGTCGACGTCGAGGTCGAGAGCGAGCCGATCGAGCTGTTAGCCGACGAGAGGCCCGTCGAGGTCGAGGTCGACAGCGAGGTGATCGAGCTGTTAGCCGACGAGAGGCCAGTCGAGGTCGACGTGGACAGCGAGGTGATCGAGCTATTAGCCGACGAGAGGCCGGTCGACGTCGAGGTCGACAGCGAGCCGATCGAGCTGTTAGCCGACGACAGGCCGGTCGAGGTCGAAGTCGACAGCGACGTGATCGAGCTGTTGGCCGACGAGAGGCCGGTCGACGTGGAGGTCGACAACGAGCCGATCGAGCTGTTCGCGGACGAGAGACCCGTCGAGGTCGAGGTCGAGAGCGAGCCGATCGAGCTGTTGGCCGACGAGAGGCCGGTCGAGGTCGAGGTCGAGAGCGAGCCGATCGAGCTGTTGGCCGACGAGAGGCCGGTCGAGGTCGAGGTCGACAGCGAGCCGATCGAGCTATTCGCCGACGACAGGCCGGTCGAGGTCGAAGTCGACAGTGACGTGATCGAGCTGTTGGCCGACGACAGGCCGGTCGAGGTCGAGGTCGAGAGCGAGCCGATCGAGCTGTTAGCCGACGACAGGCCGGTCGACGTCGAGGTCGAGAGCGACGTGATCGAGCTGTTTGCCGACGACAGGCCGGTCGAGGTCGAGGTCGACAACGAGCCAATCGAGCTGTTTGCCGACGACAGGCCGGTCGAGGTCGAGGTCGACAACGAGCCGATCGAGCTGTTGGCCGACGAGAGACCGGTCGAGGTCGAGGTCGACAGCGAGCCGATCGAGCTGTTCGCGGACGAGAGACCCGTCGAGGTCGAGGTCGAGAGCGAGCCGATCGAGCTGTTGGCCGACGAGAGGCCGGTCGAGGTCGAGGTCGACAACGAGCCGATCGAGCTGTTAGCCGACGACAGGCCGGTCGAGGTCGAAGTCGACAGCGAGCCGATCGAGCTGTTAGCCGACGAGAGGCCAGTCGACGTCGAAGTCGACAGCGACGTGATCGAGCTGTTAGCCGACGACAGACCGGTCGACGCCGACGTCGACAGGCTGCCGATCGCGCTCGTGGTCGTGCTCATGCCGGTGCTGAGCTGGGCGACGGTGACGGCGTCCTGTGGCGCTGAGCCGTCCGCGACGTTGGTGATACGGCGCAGTGCCGACGAGCTGCCGACCGAAACTTCCGACAGCGGCGCAGCGCTGCCCGTCAGATAGCCGGTGCCCGTTGGCGCGGCCGTGCCGGTCACGCTGCCCGTGCCGAGCGCGACGCTGGACGCGTACCTGGCCGTGCTGCTTGCGCCGAGCGCCATCGAGCTGGTGCCGCTAGCCGTGGCGCCGTCGCCTTGCGCAATGCCGTACGCGCCGTTGACCGTCGCACCGCGGCCGACTGCGATACCCGACGTGGCACTCGATGCGACGGACGACTGCCCGCCGATCGCGATGCCGTCCGACGCGGCCGACTGCGCGCCCTTCGTTGCGTTGCTGCCGATTGCGACCGAGCCCGCGCCCGATGCGATGGTGGAATTCGCATACGACAGCGGCGTCGAGCCGTTGCCGCCTGCACCGCCGATCGCGACGGAGTTCAGTGCGTTCGCGGTTGAGCCGAAGCCCAGCGCAGTCGAGCCGACACCGCTCGCGGTCGTTTCGAGACCGGCTGCGGTGCCCCACATGGCGGCCGAGCTGAGGAAGCCCTGAGCGGTGCCGCCCTTGCCGGTTACCTGAGCGTAAGTGCCGTAAACCGTCGCGGCGAGGTTGTTGCCGCCGGACGCGTTACAGCCCGTCACGGTCGACCACGTGCCCGAACCGTCGGTGGGATAGGAATTCGTGTCGCCCATCGTCGTTCGACCGGCAGCGGTACTGCCGCTCGCGGACGTGCAACTCGATGCCGAGAATTGCCCGAACCCGTTGACGGTTCCGGGTATGTAGGTCGCCGCGCTCGCGAGCGAAGGCAACGCGACCGCCAGTACGGCGGCGACGGCGACCACGATGGCCGACTTGTTCGGCTTGCCCCGTGCCGAATCGATTTCGGATGCCGCGACCCAGGCGCCGAGGGCCTCGTTCCAGATCGAGCGGTATGTGCGGTTCATGTCCTGCTACCTCCAAATGTGCACGCCACACACCGGTCTCTTTTGTTAGAGGAATGCTCCGTGCGCTCGCGCGAATCTCAAAATTGATGGGCGGAGTTTATTGGAGGAGGATTTTTTAGATTGATAAAAAGTGATAAATAGAGGGTTTTGAAAGTTAAAGGATGGTTAATGCATCGTGTTTTGATGCATTGAGGCAGAATGTTTTTGAAAGACGTAAGAATGTTAATCGAAGGATTTGGGTCTTCTGGCTCTTCGTCAAAATTTCTCATAAAAAACAACGAGTTGGGATTGTTTTGTGCGGTAGGTTACACATCCGATCGCTTCAAAAGTAAGACAAATGAAATAGCAAACGTTTGCGCACATGGAAATTCTTTCGTAGCTGTAATGTATGTGGATATGCGGGGTCGATAATGCGAGTGCAATCTTGTTAATTTGTTAATTGATTATTTTTGTACGGATTTAGTGCTGATTTTATTGATTAAGTGAAAATCAATTTAATTTCAAATTTCGAACATCGGGATGTGCTGATTTGCGCATCTGGTTTGCTTCGATGGCCCGCGTGACGGGCGTTCCGGGCCGGTTGGCTCGTCGAATTTGTAAAAAAGTGCTACAAGGCGACGGATCGGACCGTCATCATTCATCTTTCGAATTTGTCCTATTGACTATTTCGATGATGTTGACGATAGGGGGCGGTTCGAAGATGGAGCGAACCCGTCCGGGAGGCGCTACCCGCTTCAGTTTTGCGCGGGCTGGAGACAGGTTGTCAAAGACGCTGGCGCGTCGGCGGCGACGTGCCCGAAACGTCAATCCTGGGTGTGACAATTTGCCCGGGCGGGGCGCGGGTGCCGAAGAAAAAAGGGTGGGAATAAATGTGTCAGGTACGCGACATCCGGCAGGCGGATGCAGGTCGGTGCGGTTTCGCACCGTATCCAATAGGGTGACTTTGCGTGGACGGCGGGGCGGGCCGCCCCGCGTGATGCGGTTCGCTATCCAGTTGCGGCACACGCGTAGCGACGTTCGAACGGGACGCGGCACGAGGGGCCCGGGACCGAACGGCTGCGCCGAACGCTGCGTATCGCTTGCTGCATGCCCGGGCCGGGTGGGTCGTTGTGCGAACGGTCAGGTCGGGGGATCGGCCGATCGAGTTCCAGACACCCGTTTTTCCTGTGCTCCGCTGCGGGAGCACAGGCGAGCCTTGTGTCTATGTCCCGACGCGCGGACCAGCCCCGGCCTCCGTCACGGTCTGGGCATCGGTGTGCAGTCGATGGCCACCGTTGCGGACGGCTCTTGCGTCGCACTCGAACCGGCCAGCGCGGTCAACGATCCGGCCTGATTGGTCAGGCACTGCACGCTGACCGTATGCGCATCGATCGGGGTCATCGTGATATTGCGGCCTTGCCAGGTGAACGCAAGATTGGTCGACGGGGTGTTCAACGGTACCGTCGTGCCGGTGGCGGTACATTGGCCGCCGGATGGCGAACTGCATTGCAGGGAGACGGAGGACCCGGCGGCGATAGCCACGCCGGCCGCGCCGGCCAGGACCACACCGATAATTGCATGGGAAATCGATTTCATTTGGAATCCTGAGTAGTGTGTGGAAAATCCGGATGATTCGATCGCATCATGGATTGATGTACGCACAAGCAACCCGGTCGCGATGGATGCGATGACTGCCCCGATGCGGCCAAGGATGGCCTGTGGTCGCGGGACATAACGTAAGCGGGCCTGACAGCGAATGTCAAGGTAACGTAAGGGCCCGAGGGTTATTCGGTCGTGTGGGTAACGAGTGCCGGTCGATGCGCGGTTGTTGCCAACAGCGAGTGCGCCCGGCTGCGGACGATGCGATCGCCGGCGGCCGGATCCGGCGGGATTCGGCCCGCCCCGGCGTTTCGATCGTCGAGAGGTGTCGCCCGGCTGCGGGCCGGGCAACCGGGCCTTTGTCTGGAGCGGTTTGCCTTACTTCTTGAGAAACCGCAGCGCGAACCGCGCCATGCGCGGCACGAACATCGGTCGCAGCAGGCGCTTGTCGTAGCCGGCCATCCGCCGGTCGTTCTCGGCGAGACACAGTTCGATCAGCTCGCGCGGGTTGAGCGCATCGCCGATGTCGGCGGTGCCGGTCGCCGGGAAGTTCGCGTCGCGCGCGACGCCGTCGGTGTCGATGCCGCGCGCGATGCCGATGCGTTCCCGGATCAGGTGCACCCACACGGCCGCGACCCGCGCGAAGAACCAGGGCCGGCGCCACCACGGCAGACTGCGCCAGTACCACGCGTACCAGTTCACGAAGAACAGGATGTGGCGGCCTTCTTCCTGGATCACCGGTTCGAAGGTGTCGACGAGTTCGGGCGGGAAATAGCCGGAGCGCTGCGCGGAACGGAACAGGCCGAACGCGAAGAAGCTGTCGATGCATTCGCTGAAGCCCGTGACCATCCACCACCACTCGGGATCCTTCGGCGCGGGATAGGGCGGCTCGGGGGCGAGCCGGATGCCGTAAGCCTCGACGAGTTTCGACAGCACGACCTTGTGACGTGCTTCCTCGCCGCCGTCCATCTCGAGCGCGCGGCGTAGCAGCGGATCGCCGATCGTCGCCGCATAGGTTGCCACGCGGATCGATGCACGGCCTTCGGTCTGCACCGCGATGTCCCAGATCGGCAGCGACGTCAGCCGCTTGAGCTCGGCGGGCTTGAGCGCCGGCCAGTCGATCACGGCCGGCTTGTACGGGTTGTGTGTGTCGAGCAGCATGCGGCAGAACATCTGCTTGTGCGCATCGGAACCGATCCGGACCGGACCTTGCCTCTCGAAGGTCCAGTTGCGCATAGCGTGATCTGCGGCTGCTTGTTCTTCCTGCAGCGTGTCACTCATGGCTGTTGTTATGCGATTGCGGATTGAAAGATTCTTGCATAGCTTCCGTAATCGCGTATTTTCAAGCGGCCATGCGCATGCCGGTGTCGTTGGTCGTTAAAACCGAGCGGATTGACATCTAAGACGAGCGAGGGGGCCCCTGCGCGGTACTGAATGTCGTGCCCTGACGTTCGGTACGCAGGCTGGGCATACTCACAAGACCCCTAGGTTTCCGGTGATGTTGCGAAATGGTCACGGAGTCAACAAGGCGAACCCATGTAATCGGATAGGGGGAGGCTTCGTGTTCTTGCGGGGGCGTTTGGGAGAGCTGTACCGGGCGGCCTTTAGGTCGGCCCCAGGGGCGAACTGGAGACCTCCCAAAACACATACCTGGATCATGAGATGAACCCAATTAGATGCAGGGGCCTAATACACAGCAAACTACGCGCAGGGGGAGACGCGCAGGGCGTCCCATATGCGCTCTTCTGATCTGGCAAGGCCGATGCGTCGTCGCGATACTTAACTCAACGCAATGAACACGGGGGAGCACGAAATGAGTGTCGCGACAAAACCGCAGGCAACCAATGCAGTAGACAAGAGTGTTGCAGCCAAGTGGTCGGCGCCGTTGGCGAAGGCGGGCTGGACTTCTTTCCCGAACATCATTTTCGAGCGTCAGCAGGCGTTGGGCCTTACTCCGCTCGATATCAATATTTTGATTCACCTCGCTGGTTACTGGTGGAGGCCCGGAGAATATGCACGCCCGTCCAAGGGCACCTTGGCGAAGGCAATCGGTGTGGCTCCACGCACAATACAAAAGCGAATTGCGGCGATGGAGGCAGCCGGGTTCATCAAACGTATTTACCGCACGACGAGCGTAGGTGACAACGACACGAACGAGTATGACTTGAGCGGTTTGATCAAGGCGGCTAAGCCATTTGCCGAAGAAAAGATCGCGGAGCGTGAGCGGAGGCAGAAGGAACAAGCCGACCGTCTGACGCGCAAGAAGCCCCTGGCAATCGTCAAAGGTGGCAAGGCATAGCAATACGCGGCATAGCTCAAGAGGATAGAGCGCTGATTCAAAGCCACTCGCGGACAGTGGTCGTAGACGGTTGGCTGGTGCCTCCATCGTACGCATTAGAGATCTGGGTTCAAATCTCGGTGCTGCCCCTTTTTTGAATTGTGCGTGGCTACGGCAATGCGCAGCGTAGCAATACGCAACATTTTTGCAGCGTAGCTCAAAGGATAGAGCGCCGACGCTAGAACCACTCGCGGAGAGTGGGTGTACGACGGTTGGGTGGTGCCTCCATCGTACCGTGTCGGAGATCCGGGTTCAAATCCCGGCGCTGCCCCCGCTTTCACAACGGCGCGGTCCGCAGGGGATCTGTCGCCGTCTACCAATCGTGACGCCGGGATGAACGCGCCAACGAGATTGGCAACCACGAGATCGGCAACCTTAGCACGACAGAACGATTGCCAATGCAAACTTGGATTCATCGGGCTAACGGGCTGAAGGAACAGCAGCCGGCAGTATTTCCGATACGGTGCAAAAGGACACGCATGCGTGTGCTCGGTGTCGAGCAAGCGACTTTGATGTCCTGGGAACTCATTCATCAAGTCAAGCGGCGCGCATCGCCGGTCGCGTTGCAGCTGGGGGGAATACGTACCATAAGCCGTCGTCGTGTCGGAAGAAAAATATCGCCAACGATCGGTCAGGCTTGCGGGACTCAACACAGACACAGCGTCCTTCGCGATATACCTTGTCCCTGAGCTGGAAGCGCTTGATGCGAATCGGTGACGTGTCGGAGGGGGCAAGCCACTTGTCGATCAACCTGCGCAAACAATACCCGTCGTAGTTCATCGCACTCTCCATGACCCGTCACCGCGACTCGACCACCTTGTGAGTCCGCACCTTGGCGCATGCGGTACCGCCAAGGCGCGGGTGCTCCGATTTGCCCTCGGGTAACTTGACTTCCGGGCTGGTGTCGGGCGGTCATTATCAGTCGCATGACTTATTTATACAGTCATGCGACTGATATATCAATGTCGTGACGCCTAGGAAAATCACCTATCTACCTGATAAATAGAATAAATATAATCGGGGTCTGATCTTTTCATGCTCGATTGACTGGCAATTATCAGTCGCGTGACATATTCTTGATAACAGGGTGGTTGCTCGCCATGGTGGCTAAGGCGGCGACTGATGAACTGACTGCGATCGCTCGGTCGAGGGAATGTTGATATCTGAGCGGTTGGACCGTCCGAAGCGCACACCGGCGGCTGCCGGCAAGAGGTCAAAGATGAGGGAACTGACGATTGAGCTGACAGAGGCTAAAGAGTTAGCCGACGAGCCAAAGCGTCGCGGCAACAGAACGACACGAATCCCCGAAATCGTGGAGGCCGCGATCAATGTGCTCGCGCAGTACGGTAACGTTGGCTTCGCTTTGCGCCGCGTGGCAAGCGATGTTGGGATCCACCTGGCGACCTTGCAGCACTACTTTCCGACCAGAGAAGACCTTTTGCGAGCGGCGTTGGAGGCGGTGGCAACACGATATCTGATGCTCTATGAAAGTGTGGTCGACGACGATGATCTATCGCCGGAGGCTCGGCTGGATGCCATCGCAGATATCGTCTTTGACGAGTTGGTCAAGCGTGGTACGCACATTGCACCATTTTGCCTGGAAGTCTGGAGCATGGCCGAGCGCGAAGAATTTGCCCGAGACCTGATGGCAAGTTTCAACCGTCGATTCCAGGAGACGTTCGCCCGACTGCTGGCCAAGATCAATCGATCGCTTACACCCCGGGAGTGCGCGTTACGCGGTCGTCTGCTGTACTCCCATTTGGCCGGTTTGATCGTTTTAGTCCGGCCGGCACATGGCGCATCGTCAGACGATGAAGCACTTCGCGCTGCGACGAAGGCTGTCTGGAGGGCGCTCAGCTGCGCTTCACAGTAGCGCGGCACGAGAAGGTAATACAACGTAAATGACCCACTAATGATGGGGGAGACACATGTACGCACCTATTCAACAGTTATCGTCCGATCCACAAGGTTTCGAGCGTCTGACATCGCAGCGGCTGTGCGAGGCGTTTGACGGCGAGCGGTTGGAACTCGAGTTTTCCCGGAATCGGTTTGAGCCGGTCGGAAAGATTACGCGTCGCCGATTGAGTAGCATTGAAATGCTGCGTTCCGAGGCGGCGATTTCCAATCGTCCGTTCGGAATCCGTCGAGATTCGAAAAGCGGCAGGAGCGGGCAGGACGAGTTAATTTTAGTCGTCGTTCTGGCAAGTCAACTGTCATGTGAAATCGGGAATAACTACTACACTTTGGCCGAGGGCGACATTGCGCTCATCGGCCCGGAGCACCCTGGCCGGTTGGAGTTCTCGGCAGGCTTTGATGGGCTATGGGTACGTCTTCCGAAAATCGAATCACACATTAGACGCGTGATTTTTCAGGATGCGGTAGACAGAAAATTTGATAGCCGGCACGGAATCATGCATGTCCTGTTGAGAACGCTGCTGAGCACATACGAGTCGGCGAATTCGATTGCAGCGGATAGCGTCCCGTGGCTGGAGAGCAGTTTGCTGGATCTCATCGCGGCGGCGGTAAGCGCCAGTTCGATCGAGGCGAAAGAGGGGCCTGCAACGACGTATAGTCGCGCGACTCTGCAGCGGATCAAATCCCACATCGTCGCCAGGTTGCACGACGACACCCTTACCCCATCTTCCATCGCAAGCGCCATGGGCATAAGCGTTCGTCGCCTGAATGAACTCTTCGCTCAATGTCAGACGACGGTAACAGAGTGGATCATCGCGGAGCGACTCGAGCGATGCAGAAAACGATTGCTTCTTAGAAGCCAGGTCAGGGAAACAATTTGCCAGGTTGCGTACGAAGAAGGATTCAAAAACATCAGCCACTTCAATCGAGCCTTCAAGAATCGATTTGGCGAAAGCCCAGGCCAACTGAGAGACCGTATCCGCCGCGACGGCCTTCCGTCAGTCGACGCCGAAAGGGGCGTCCTGCTGGAAGTCATGTGAGCATCTCCGTGTGCCCGTGCTGAAGCGCCACGTTCCACCGCGCGAACGCGCTATCAACTAACGTCCATCGTTCTCTGCGGCATGACGCTCGTCATGCCGTCACAACGGGCATCTCTCCCAACGTTTCCACTCTGCGGCCGGCAGCATCGTTCATCGATGCTGTCGCGCGAAGCATCGTCATGTGATGCGCGGGTGTCGCTGCCCGACAAGCAAAGCTTTTCCGCGCTGTGAGCAAAGGTGGACAGTCCGCGAACGCCTATTGTTCTAGTAACGGAAATGCGCGCGACGCTCACACCAACGGCCCGCATACCGCAATAAGAGCCGATGCTTCGCCATGGGCAACTATCTAGGAGACGCAAGTGCCTGATACCACCATTCAAGGCTACCCTGCTTCTGCGCTGTTCGACGAAGAAGCGGGGACGATCAGTCCACTGGTCTACTCCGACCAGGGTATCTACGAGCAGGAACTGGACCGCATCTTCGGGCGGTCGTGGCTGTTCATCGCTCACGAGAAACATATTCCCAAGACCGGGGATTTCTTCTCCACGTACATGGCGGAGGACCCTGTCGTTGCAGTTCGGCAAAAGGACGGGTCGGTCGCCGTCTTGCTCAATCAGTGCCGTCATCGCGGCATGAAGATTTGCCGTGCGGACCAGGGCAACGCGAAGGCATTCACATGCAGTTACCACGGCTGGGCCTATGGGATTGACGGCGCTCTCGTGAACGTCCCGTCAGAGGAGCACTACGGGCCGTGTTTCAACAAGGAAGAATGGCCTGCCAGGCGCGTCCCTCGAGTTGAAAGCTACAAGGGCCTGATCTTCGCCAACTGGGACGAGCAGGCGCAATCGCTGAAAGAATCGCTCGGCGACGCCGCGCTATATCTGGACGCACTGCTCGATCGGTCGCCTGCCGGTACGGAGCCGATCGGCGGGATCTACAAGTGGGTCATCCCCTGCAACTGGAAGCTTGCCGCCGAGCAATTCGCCAGCGATATGCACCACGCGGTCATGTCGCATGTGTCTGTGCAAGTTGCGACAACACCGGAGTATGCAGGCAAGGAACTGCCGCTGCCGGGGCGTCAACTGTTATCGGACCAAGGACATGGCACGGGCTTTTTCCTGGCCCCGGGCCTTCATGAAGACTGGATTGTGTCGCAGGCTGGCCAGCGCGAGCCGGGATACGATTCGGTGGCCCTTGCCCAGCGGCATGCCGCTCACAATGCCGGCGTGAGTGCCGTGACCGCGCAACACATGACCGTGTTTCCCACGTTCTCATTTTTCGGGGGCGTGCACAGCTGCCGCGTCTGGCATCCGCGTGGCCCCGGCGAAATCGAGGTCTGGGCGTTCTGTCTGGTCGATTCCGACGCTTCACCTGCCGAGAAGGAGCAGCTCCGGCAAGCCACGTTGCGTACCTTCTCGCCCGCAGGAACCTGGGAACAGGACGACGGCGAGAACTGGGTCGAGATCCAGCGCGTGCTGCGCGGACATCAGGCACGCCGTACCACCATGAGCATCCAGATGGGTAAGGATATGAATCCCGCTGCGGATCCCGTATTCCCCGGCACTGTCGAGGGCTGCTACAGCGAGGAGGCCGCGCGGCGACTCTATGGCCACTGGCTCAAGTTGATGTGCATTCCGACGCAAAACGATACGTGCGCCAAGGAGGCCGGCCATGGTTGCTAACGAAATCGCTGCGACGCGCGCGAACGCCGTTTCGGCAGCAGAGCACTTTGCGATCGAACAGTTCCTCTTTCTCGAAGCCGAGCTTCTCGACGACAGAAACATCGCGGAGTGGATCGAGCTGATGGCCGACGACCTCCGTTATGTGATGCCGATCCGCCGCAACGTGGGGCCGCGCGAGCGAAAACTGGAATGGACCAGTCCTGATGAACTCGCGTACTTCGACGAAAGCAAGGAGAACCTCAAGCTTCGTCTGCGCAAACTCCAATCGGGCGCTGCATGGGCCGAGGAGCCGCCGTCTCACACGCGGCATCTGATCACGAACGTACGCGCAAGCGCTGCCGGGCAGGGTGAATACCTCGTCCGCTCGAACTTCCTCGCGTATCGCAGCAGGTCGGAACGACAGACCGACTATCTGGTCGGGGAACGCCATGATCGCCTGCGCTGCGTCGATACGGACGCGGGATTTCAGATCGTCAGTCGGCGCATCTTGCTCGATCAGACGACGTTTCTCGCGAACAACCTCAGTTTCTTCCTTTGAGGGTGAGCGCAATGTCGTTTACCGATGTTTGCTCAGTGTCGGACATCCCGAGCGACGCCGGGTTGAGGATCGACGCCGGACCCGAGGCGGTCGCCGTGTTCAAGATCGACGGCGATTTCTACGCGATCGAGGACAAGTGTCCGCACGGCGACTGGTCCTTGTCAGACGGCTATCTGGTTGACGGCCTGATCGAATGCAGCCTGCATATGGCGAAGTTCTGCGTGAAAACCGGGAAGGTCTGTGCGCCGCCGGCGATACGCGACGTCAAAGTGTTTCCGATCAAGGTAGTGGGTGACCGCGTACTGATCGATCTTGAACCAGAGGCCGGCATATGAAACAGCCGCTTGCGATTGTCGGTTCGGGCCTCGCAGGTGTACGTGCGGCGCAGACGCTTCGTGCCAATGGGTATAGCGACAGGATCATCCTGGTCGGCGAGGAGGCCCAGCACCCGTACGAGCGACCAGCGTTATCCAAGGAAGCACTGTGCGGGGGCGCTCCGCCGGTGCTGTGCTCGACGGAAGACCTGAATACGTTGGAGCTCGACTGGCGTCGAGGGGCGCGCGCGGTGTCGATTGACGGAGGCGTACTCGCGCTTGACGACGGTACGTCGGTGGCAACCGACGGCATTTTGCTGGCGACCGGCGCCCGGGCTCGCAAGGTTGACTTGCCCGGGGTGTCGTTGCCAGGCGTCCATACGCTACGCGCGCTGGATGATGCGTTCGCGCTTCGAGACGCGCTGGCGGCGCAGAGCGAGATCGTTGTCATCGGTGGTGGCCTGATTGGGTGCGAGGTGGCCAGCACCGCGCGGAAGGCAGGGCATGCGGTAACTGTCGTCGAGTCTGGCGAGGAACTGATGGAGCGTGCGCTCGGGCGAATGATGGGGCTTTGGGCGCGGGTCCAACTTCAGCAACTCGGTGTGGCCATTCATCGATCCGCGACGGTCGCTTCGATCGAAGGCCATACGCGGGTGCGTGGCGTGAGATTGTCGAGCGGCGTGTACTTGCCGGCAGACGTCGTTGTCCTGAGTGTGGGCGCCCAGCCATGCGACGAACTCGCACAAGCCGCAGGTGCGAAGTGTATGCGCGGCGTGGTCGTCGATGCCGCGGGCCGCAGCACTATTCCCGGAATCTTTGCTGCCGGTGACGTTGCCTCGTGGCCGCTCGTAGAAGGCGGACGCCGCTCTCTCGAGAGTTTTCTCAACAGCCAGGCACAGGCGGCCGTCGCAGCATGCGCAATGATCGGGCGCGTGAACGAGCAGCCACAGACCGCGCTCTCGTGGACCGAAATCGCCGGGCGAAAGATTCAACTTGCAGGCGATCTCACCGGCTCGGGAGAGATGGTCATTCGGGGCGATGAGACAGGCGTGTCCTTTTCCGTGTTCCGCGTATCGAATGGACGGGTGGCGGGTGTTGCGACAGTCGACGCTCCGCGTGAATACGCAACGGCCAAACGGCTCGTCGAGTCGCGAATCGCGGTGCAGACCAATCTACTGGCCGATTCCTCTACCGAGCTTCGCAGCTTGCTTAGCTACAAGGTGAACTAAATGAAAAAACTGGAAAACCAGGTTGTGCTGGTGACAGGCGGCGCATCTGGCCTGGGCCGCGCCATCGTCGAGCGGTTCGTTTCGGAGGGCGCGCGGGTAGGCGTGCTCGACCGCTCGGCTGATCGGATCGCCGAAATCCGCGATGCACTCGGTAATGGTGTGATGGGCTTCCAGGGCGATGTTACGTCGTATGAGGACAACCTTCGCGCAGTGAATGGATTGGTCTCTCAGTTCGGCCGCCTGGATTGCGCGATCGGGAACGCCGGGATTTGGGATTTTAAGACCGCACTGGTCGACCTCTTGGAAGACAAACTCTCTTCGGCGTTCGACGAATTATTTGCCGTGAACGTGAAGGGCTATCTTCTGCTCGCCAAGGCCGCTTTGAAGGCGCTGGTCGAAAGTCGCGGCAGTCTGATCTTTACGGCATCGAACGCGTCGTTTCGGTCGGACGGTGGCGGCGTCCTCTACACGGCCAGCAAGCACGCAATTCGCGGCATCGTTACGCAACTCGCTTTCGAATTGGCGCCGTTCGTCCGCGTCAACGCCGTTGCTCCGGGGGGAATGATCACGAACCTCAGCGGCGTGAAGTCGCTCGGACTCTCGGAGGCCACGATTCCGGCGGAGCCGTTCGTCGAAATGGCGCGCCATGTGGTGCCTATCGGTCATCTGCCGACGCCGGCCGACTACACCGGCGCCTATGTTTTCTTTGCGTCGCGCGAAGACAACGTGCCGGCGACGGGAACGGTCCTGCGACACGACGGCGGGTTGGCCGTTCAAGGATTTATCGATTGCCGCGGTGGGGCCGGCTTGCTCGAAAAACTTTCAATCAATCAGGAGACAGTCGCATGAAGGTGCAATCGTTGGGTTATATCGGAATCGAGGCTTCCGACTTGTCCGCCTGGAAACAGTATGCGACCGAGTTCCTGGGCTTGATGCCTGGAGAAAATGGCGCGTCCGGCGATCGCTATCGTATCGATAACCGCCTCTGGCGGATTTCGGTTGAACAAGGTGAGCGCGATGACATCGCCTATGCCGGATTCGAACTGGAAGGGCCGGAAGCACTCGCGCGTATGGCCGGACACCTGCGGGACCTGGGTTACGGCGTCGAAAGCGATTCCGGCGAACTCGCGCGCAGCCGGCAGGTTCGCGGGCTGGCACGTTGCACCGATCCGTCCGGCTTGCAAGTGGAACTGTACTGGGGCGCGACCGAACGCGGCGAAGCGCCGTTTCGATCGGCGCTGGTCGACGGTTTCGAAACCGGCGACCAAGGGCTTGGGCATATCGTGCTGCTCGTTCCCGACGTCAAGGCGGCGCTCAAATTCTACTGCCAGGGATTGGGCTTCAAGCTGTCCGACATCATCACGATGCCGATCGGTCCCGACCGCACGCTCGAACTGCATTTCCTTCACTGCAACCCGAGGCATCACACGTTGGCTTTCGCCGAAATGCCGGCTCCGAAGCGCCTCCAGCACTTCATGTTGCAGGTGCCGTCGATCGATGACGTCGGCTTCGCGCTCGATCGCGCAGAGCAGCAGAGCGTGCCGGTCACGATGACGTTGGGTCGCCACACCAACGACCAGATGGTCTCCTTCTACGCGAGAACGCCGTCAGGATTCGAAGTCGAATACGGCGCGGGAGCGGTGAGCGTCGACGAGTCGTGGACGGTGGTGAGTCACGATCGAATCAGCTTGTGGGGCCATCACCGTACCGGCCAGTGAAATTGGGAGAACAACATGAGTGAAGTGAATTTCCGCAGCGCGTTTGTCGAGTTCGAAGGCACCCGAATCCACTACCAGGAGGCCGGTGAAGGTCCGGCTCTGATCATGCTTCAGGGATCGGGGCCGGGCGCGTCCGGGTGGTCGAACTATAGCCGGAATGCACCGTTCTTCGCGCGCAGCCATCGTGTCATCGTGCCTGACCTTGCCGGATGGGGCAAATCCGACATGAGGCCGATTGGCGTATCGATTCCGGGCTGGTGGGCGAATTCGATTCTCGGTCTCATGGATTCCCTGTCCATTTCTCAGGCCGACATCATCGGTAATTCGCTCGGAGGAATGATTGCCCTGAAGATGGCCTTGACTGCTCCGGACCGTGTCGGCCGGCTCGTGCTGATGGGACCGGCCGGCGGCTTCCCGACGCTGGGCCAATGGCCCACGCCCGCGATCCGCACGTTGGCGACCGCCTATGAGGGCGATGGCATTACGGCGGAAAAGGTGAAGAGTTTTATCAGCGAGAGCCTGTTCGATCAATCCGCGATCACGGACGAACTCGTGAAGGGCAGATTGGAGGCGGCGATGGACCCGCGCATCATTGCTCAGCCACCGATGCGCCTCGAGTCAGGACAACCGTTTGAAGAGCTTTGGCGAGATCCGGGCCTGGCCACGTTGCCGCATGAGACGCTGATCATCTGGGGGAGGGAGGACCGCGTGGTTCCGCTCGATACCGGGATGATCTATTTGAAGCGCATCCCCAATGCGCAACTCAACACCTTCCCGAAGTGCGGCCACTGGGCGCAGTGGGAATGGGCGGATCGGTTCAATCGAGTCGTCTCGTCCTTCCTCTCGGAAGTGCGTTGACGAGCGCGCGACAAGCACTGGACGGCCGACGGGAACACGATGCCGACGGCTGTTGAATCACGACCTAACTGGGATTTTCCATGGCAATGACAGGCCGGATGATGAGCACGCCCCTGCTCATCTCTTCGATCATCAGGCGCGCGGCGCGATACAGCGGCGGCGTCGAGATTGTTTCGCGCGGCAGTGACGGCGGCATTCATCGCTATACCTATCGGGAGTGCGAACTCCGCGCGCGTAAGCTGGCCCAGGCGTTGGAGGCGCTCGGCGTGCGACAAGGCGATCGCATCGGCACACTGGCATGGAATAGCTATCGCCATCTGGAGCTTTACTACGCCGTTCCAGGGGCGGGTGCGGTCTGCCATACCATCAATCCACGATTGTTTCCCGAGCAGATCGTCCATATCGTCAACGATGCCGAAGACACGTACGTGTGTTTCGACGTTCAATTCCTGCCCCTCGTCGAGGAAATCTCAGGACGGTGCCCAGGAGTCAAGGCATGGATCATGATGGCCGGTCGCGAAGACATGCCCGCCGCTAGCAAGGCTTCCTTGCTCTGCTACGAAGAATTGATCGGTGTGCAGGATGGAAATTACGAATGGCCGGTGTTGGACGAGAACCTCGCATCGGGCCTCTGCTATACGTCAGGTACGACCGGAAACCCGAAGGGTGTGCTGTACTCGCATCGTTCAACCGTTCTGCATTCCTATGCTTCAGCATTGCCCGATTCGCTGAATTGTTCGGCGTCGGAGGTCATCATGCCGGTGGTTCCCATGTTTCACGTGAATGCATGGGAGCTGCCGTATTCCGCGCCTTTGGTCGGCGCGAAGCTGGTGCTTCCGGGGCAAAGGCTCGACGGCGCTTCCCTCTACGAGTTGATCGAGGGCGAGCAGGTTACCTACTCCGCGGGCGTGCCGACCGTGTGGCTCGGCCTGCTCGAACATGTGCGATCGAACGATCTGAAGTTTTCGACATTCCGTCGAACAGGTATCGGCGGGTCGGCCGTCTCCCGATCGATGATTCGCGCCTTCAAGGAATTGGGTGTCGACGTGGCTCATGGCTGGGGCATGACGGAGACATCGGCGATGGGCGCAAGCTGCACGCTGCGGCGTCAGCATGCCGGGCTTTCCGAATCCGAGCAAGAAAAGGTCCTCGAGAAGCAAGGTGCCGTGATTCCGGGCATAGACATGAAGATCGTGGACGGCCAGGGTCACGAGTTGCCCTGGGACGGCAAGACGGCGGGCGATCTGTTTGTTCGCGGCCCGTGGATCATAGATTCGTACTACGGCAACGACACGTCTCCGCTGGAGGATGGCTGGTTTCCCACTGGCGATGTGGCGACGATCGATGCGGACGGCTACATGCACATCACCGACCGCAGCAAGGACGTCGTCAAATCCGGAGGCGAATGGATCTCGTCGATAGACATCGAGAACATCGCAGCGGCTCACCCGGCGGTACATATGGCCGCGTGCATTGCCGTGCGTCATCCGAAATGGGGCGAGCGCCCATTACTGGTCGCGGTGAAAAAAGCCGACGCGAATGTCAGTCGAGATGAATTGCTGCAGTTTTTTGAAGGCAAGGTTGCGAAGTGGTGGGTTCCGGACGATGTGGTTTTCGTCGATGCCATGCCCATGACCGCGACCGGGAAATTTCAAAAAGCCGCACTGCGGGAGCAGTTCAAGGAGCATCGATTGCCGACGGCCTGAATTTCGAAGCTTGTCGACGAAACACACCACCTGTTCCAAGGCTGCGGAATGAACGCCGGTCCGCGCCGAAGATCCTGGTTGACGAGGGTTGGACGCATGTCAGATTTGTCTATTCAGCAAGCCGCGGATGCCTTGCACGAAGCCCGCAGTACGCGTATCCCGGTTTCCAGGATTTCGGAAAGGTTCGGGATCGAAAGTCTGCACGACGCGTATCGGGTAGCGGCGATCAACACGAACCGTGCTGTCGAAGCGGGGAAACGAATTTGCGGGAAGAAAGTTGGCCTGACATCGGTTGCGGTCCAGCGACAACTCGGGGTCGATCAGCCGGATTTCGGTGTCCTGTTCAGCGATATGGAGTTTGTCAGCGGCGCAGACATTCCGGTTAGTCGCCTGATTCAGCCCAAGGCCGAGGGCGAGGTGGCTTTCGTCATTGGGCGCGACCTGACCGAGGAGCTGAGCTGGGGCCGATTCCTGCATGGCATCGAGTACGCATTGCCCGCGATCGAGGTTGTCGACAGCGCGATCGAGAACTGGAGCATCACGCTCGTCGATACGGTAGCGGACAACGCCTCGTGCGGCCTGTATGTCCTCGGCACGGATCCGAAACGCATTTCGGATCTCGATCTCGCTACTTGCCAGATGCGCTTCCTGAAAACGGACGAGCTTGTCTCGGAGGGGCATGGGGCCGCATGTCTGGGCCATCCGCTTCTTGCCGCCTGGTGGCTTGCCCGGACGATGCAACAACTCGGCGATCCGCTTCGCGCGGGCGATGTCGTGCTGTCGGGTGCGTTGGGGCCGATGTTCCCTGTACGCGAAGGCGACGCATTGCAGCTGGAAGTCGGCGGACTAGGCAAAGTTTCCTGTATCGCCGCGTAGGCGATCGATTTTAACGAGCGGGAGAATCCATGGCAGGCAAGTTGAAAGTCGCGATCATCGGGTCGGGCAACATCGGCACCGATCTGATGATCAAAATCATGCGACACGGTGATCATCTCGAGATGGGTGCGATGGTCGGCATCGATGCCGCTTCCGACGGTCTCGCGCGTGCGGCACGCATGGGCGTCGCGACGACGCACGAGGGCGTCGAGGGGCTTACGCGCCTGCCGGTGTTCGGTGACATCGATATCGTCTTTGACGCGACGAGCGCGGCAGCGCATGTGAAGAACGACGCATTCTTGCGGGGGCTCAAGCCAAACGTTCGCATGATCGACCTGACGCCGGCCGCGATCGGCCCGTACTGCGTGCCGGTTGTAAATCTCGACGCACACGTCAATACGCTGAACGTCAACATGGTGACGTGCGGCGGCCAAGCGACCATTCCGATGGTGGCAGCGGTGTCGCGCGTCGCAAAAGTGCATTACGGCGAGATCATCGCGTCCATTTCGAGCAAATCCGCTGGGCCCGGCACGCGTGCGAACATCGACGAGTTCACGGAGACGACGTCCAAAGCGATCGAGCAGGTCGGCGGTGCGGCAAAGGGGAAAGCCATCATCATCCTCAATCCGGCCGATCCGCCCCTCATCATGCGTGACACGGTTTACTGTCTGTCCGATTCGGCCGACGAAGAGGCGGTGGAGCGGTCGATCGAGGACATGGTCGCCGCCGTCAATCGCTATGTGCCCGGCTATCGCCTGAAGCAACGGGTGCAGTTCGATCGGATAGAAGCCCAAGCACCCTTGAATATTCCTGGCGTGGGCGCGCGTATGACCGGGCTCAAAACCTCAGTGTTCCTCGAGGTGGAGGGCGCCGCGCATTATCTGCCGTCCTACGCCGGCAATCTCGACATCATGACCTCCGCGGCGAAGGCTTGTGCTGAGCGCATGGCCGCCGAGATGGTCGCCCATGCTACGACCTAGGGGAAACACGGCATGACACTCGGCAAAAAACTGTACATCTCCGACGTGACGCTGCGAGACGGTTCGCATGCGATTCGTCATCAATACAGCGTGCAACAGGCGGCGGCGATTGCGAAAGCGCTCGACGAAGCCAAAGTCGATTCAATCGAGGTGGCGCACGGAGACGGGCTGCAAGGATCGAGTTTCAACTACGGATTCGGCGCGCATACCGATCTCGAATGGATTGCCGCGGTGGCGGAAACGGTCAAGCACGCGAGGGTCGCGACGTTGCTGCTGCCCGGGATCGGCACGATCCACGATTTGCGCAACGCCTACGATGCTGGCGCTCGTATTGTCCGCGTCGCCACGCATTGCACCGAGGCCGACATTTCCAAGCAGCACATCGAGTACGCACGCGAGCTCGGAATGGAGGCGGTGGGCTTCCTGATGATGAGCCACATGACCACCCCGCGCGACCTTGCACAGCAGGCGAAGCTCATGGAGAGCTACGGGGCGACGTGTTGCTACGTGGTCGATTCCGGCGGCGCACTGGGAATGAATGACGTACGCGAGCGCTTTCGCGCCTTCAAGGACGTATTGAAGCCGGAGACCGAAACAGGCATTCACGCCCATCACAATTTGAGCCTTGGCGTCGCCAACAGTATCGTCGCCGTCGAGGAAGGCTGCGACCGCGTCGATGCAAGCCTTGCCGGCATGGGCGCCGGTGCCGGAAACGCGCCGCTCGAAGTGTTCATCGCCGCGGCCGAACGGCTGGGCTGGAACCACGGCTGTGATCTTTATAGCCTGATGGATGCTGCCGATGACCTGGTTCGTCCGCTACAGGACCGGCCCGTTCGTGTCGATCGCGAAACGCTGGCGCTGGGCTATGCAGGCGTCTATTCGAGCTTCCTTCGCCACTCCGAAAGCGCCGCTCGGAAATACGGATTGAAGACCGTCGACATCCTTGTCGAATTGGGGCGACGCCGCATGGTTGGCGGCCAGGAGGACATGATCGTCGACGTGGCGCTCGATCTTCTTCGCGCTCAGCAGTCGTAGGGAACTTGGTGGTCCGCGGATAGCTGCGGATCCGTCAAGCGAGATAGTTTCGATCGAGAGAAATACTCGGAGAAGTACGTTATGTAATTCGTAATACTAAATGAATGCTGACGAATGATGGCCATTGAGAGCCCGGTCGGCACCTTTCGGGACTGAGGTCGCCGTAAAACGGAGGAGACGAAGTATGAGGAAGCAACTGAATTCGATCGCGCTGGCGATTTCGATGTGCGGTCTCGCGGGTACGGCGTACGCACAGGAGGCGGGAAGCGTTGTGGTAACCGGTGGCGCCGCGTGGATCGACATGAGGCAATCGAGCTCTCAAGAGCTGAAAAGCAGTTCCCAGTTCGGTACTTTCACTTCTCCTGGAACAGGCGCGGAAATTCATAACACCTTCACGGGAGAGTTCCTCGTTACCTACTTCGCAACGGAGCATATTGCGATCGAAAGTGCCGTGGGATTTCCTCCGAAGCTGAATTTTTTCTCCCAGGGCGTCGCTACCCCCCTTGGGCCCCAGGGGCCGGCGATGCCCGTGGGTGATCTGAAGCCGTTGGTGACGGCTCGGGTGTGGGCGCCGACATTGTTTGTGAAGTATTACTTTGGAAAAAAGGACAGTGTGTGGCGCCCATTCTTGGGTGTCGGCGTGAATTACACGTGGTTCAGCTCCGTCCAGGTTCATCCCGCATTCAGCGGGGCGCTCAGTCAGTTTGCCGGACCGGGTGGAAGGGTTGATGCATCAGCGAGCTCGTCGTGGAACCCAGCCTTCACGGCGGGCGTGACGTATCGCCTCAACGGTAGATGGTCCGTGCTGGGATCGATCACCTACATCCCGCTAAAGACGACCGGAAAATTCGACGCAGTCAGCGCCAACGGAACGACCGTTTTGAGCAATACAACACGAATCACGGCCAATCCCATCATCGGATTCGTTGGGGTTTCATATCGATTTTGAGCGGCGGCTCGAGTCCGGATGGGTATAGCGACACAGGAGATTTCACCGTGGACGACATAAAGGTCCAAGTTGACGGGCGGGTGCTCATCCTCACGATATCGAGGCCCGAAAAGAAGAATGCGTTGACCGGAGCGATGTACGGCGCGCTTGCGGATGCGCTTGAATCAGCTGCCGAGCGCGTGAACGCCGTCCTCATCCAATCTGATGGTGACACGTTCTCGGCTGGAAGCGACCTGAGCGAATTCTCCGCTGAAGCAATTCATGATGGCATCGGCAAGAGCCGTGGTGCGCGGTTTCTACGATGTCTGGCGACGATGGAGATTCCTGTCGTGGCCGCCGTACAAGGAAAAGCCATTGGTGTCGGCGCCACCATGCTGTTGCATTGCGACTACGTCATCGTTGCGAACGACGCGCAACTCAGCGCGCCGTTTGTCGACCTGGCGCTCGTTCCTGAAGCGGCGTCGGGCTACCTGCTTCCGCTCCGGGTCGGAAGCATTCATGCGTTCGAGATGATCGCGCTCGGCCGCTCTGTCGATGCGCAGACCGCCGTGGAATGGGGAATCGCCAATCGATCGGTGCCGGCTGACCAGCTTCGAGCGGAAGCGAAGGCGATTGCGGAGGTTATCGCTGCGAAGGCGCCGGGCGCGATCAGAGCGACGAAGCAGTTGATGAGCGAGCGCAGGAGAGTCATCGATCAAATGAACGCGGAGTTTGATGCGATCGACAAGCAATTGACAGGGAACGAGTGTAGTGAAGCCTTGGCCGCGTTCAAGGAAAAGCGTCGTCCCGATTTCTTGAAGCTTCAATAACGTGATGGATAAAAGCAACACTGATACTCGATCGCATGAGGCCGCCATACGGCGATCCCCTGATTTCGACGTGCGGCGATTGGAATCGTGGCTAGGCGGAAATTTGCGTGGTTTTAGCGGGCCACTCGACGTATCGCAATTTTCGGGAGGCCAGTCGAATCCAACCTATTTGCTGACGACGCCATCCGCCCGCTATGTCCTGCGCCGCAAGCCGTCGGGCAAGCTACTGCCGTCCGCTCACGCGATCGATCGAGAATATCGCCTGATACGCGCGTTGAACGGATCCGCGGTGCCGGTCGCGCATGCGCACTGCTATTGCGACGACGTATCGGTAATCGGCACCGAGTTTTATGTCATGAGTTATGTGGAAGGCCGCGTGCTCTGGGAGCCCAGCCTTCCGGGCATGACGGCCAACGAACGCCGCCTGGTTTTCGATGAAATGAATCGCGTCATGGCGGCGCTGCATACGATCGATATCGACGCACTTGGTCTGCGCGACTTCGGGCGAACAGGAAGCTATTTCGAGCGCCAAGTGTCACGCTGGACCAAACAGTATCGCGCATCCGAGACGGGCCACATTGCGTCCATCGAACGATTGATCGAATGGTTGCCGCATCATCTTCCGAGCGCGGAACGGACGAGCCTGGTTCATGGTGATTTTCGCCTGGACAACATGATCTTTGCCCCGGATGAGCCACGAGTGGTCGCTGTACTCGATTGGGAACTCTCGACGCTTGGTGATCCGCTCGCGGATTTCGCCTATCTCTGCCTCGCGTGGCACTTGCCGGCGGCCGGTTCGCGCGGACTGGCGGACTTGACTGACGCCGACAAGGTTTCGCTGGGCATTCCGCATGAAGCTGAATTTGTGTCGGCGTACTGCCGCCGTACCGGCATTGAGGAAATTGGAACACGTGAGTGGAACTTCTACCTCGCCTATAACTTCTTTCGCGTGGCCGCGATTCGGCAAGGAATCATGAGGCGCGCACTCGACGGTAACGCAAGCAGCGATCAGGCATTCGAGCACGGCAGACTTGCTGCCACGATGGGCGATCTGGGATGGGGTTGCGCAGAACGCGCGATGGCCGCTTGACAGTAGCACCGGCCGCAATTCGGAAGAGGAATAGATGAACTTCGAACCTTCGGAAAAGGTTAAGGACCTGCAGCGCCGTGTTTCGGCATTCATGCATCAATATGTGTACCCCAACGAGGAACGTTACGAGCGAGAAGTCTGCGACGGCGACCGTTGGCAGCCGATCGCGCTCATTGAAGAGCTGAAGGCGCACGCGAAGGACCAAGGTTTGTGGAATCTGTTTCTGCCCGATTCGGAACATGGGGCGGGACTGACGAACGTCGAATACGCTCCCCTTTGCGAAATCATGGGCCGGGTGCCATGGGCACCAGAGGTTTTCAACTGTTCGGCACCCGACACAGGCAACATGGAAGTGCTGGTCCGTTACGGCACGCAGGAGCAGAAGAAGACGTGGCTCGAGCCGTTGCTGCGTGGCGAGATTCGCTCGGCGTTCGCAATGACCGAGCCACTTGTGGCCTCGTCCGATGCAACGAACATCGAGAGCTCGATCGTGCGTGACGGTGACGAATACGTGATCAATGGCAGGAAATGGTGGACTTCTGGTGCCAACGATCCACGCTGCAAAGTCTTCATTTTCATGGGCAAGACGGACCCTGACGCGGCAGAGCGCTATCGTCAGCAAGGGATGATCCTCGTGCCGCGCGACGCGCCCGGCGTGACGATTCTTCGCCATCTGCCGGTGCTCGGTTTCGACGACGCGCCGCACGGGCATGCGGAAATCGTCTTCGAGAACGTACGTGTGCCGGTAACGAACATGCTGCTCGGCGAAGGGCGCGGCTTCGAGATTGCTCAAGGGCGTCTCGGCCCCGGTCGTATCCATCACTGCATGCGCCTGATCGGTCTCGCGGAGCGTGCACTCGAAGTGACGTGTACACGTAGCCTGTCGCGAACGGCGTTTGGACGGGCAATTGCCGACCAAACGGTGACGCAGCACCGCATAGCCGACGTACGTATCTCGATCGACCAGACGCGCTTACTGGTGCTGGATGCTGCGCACAAGATGGACGCGATCGGCAATAAGGCGGCAGCACGCGAAATTGCGATGATCAAGGTGGCGGCGCCCAACATGGCATGCACGGTCATCGATTGGGCGATTCAGACCTGCGGGGGCTATGGAATGCAGGATCGCTTCCTGACGCACGCCTATGCTGCCGCACGGTCGCTGCGCATCGCGGACGGTCCGGATGAAGTGCATCGCAATCAGATAGGGCGAATGGAACTGGCCCGTTATCGGGGCTCGAGATGAGCGGCACTACAAGAATTTCGTGCTCGCCTTCAAAAAAGGCCGAACGTTCGAGTGTTTATTTGATTTTGGATCCAATCGAGCTGTCTGTATCGAACTGGCAGCGACATAGCTCAACCTGGATGCACGGTACCCCGTCCCGTGCGCCGCACATACAAAGGAAGGGAACATGACAGCGCACTACAGGGTGCACGATGACGTGGCGGTTATCACGCTCGACAACCCACCGGTCAATGGGCTCGGGCACACGACACGTCTCGCCATCGTCGAGGCAATGGCCGCAGCAGCAGCCGACGCGGGTGTACGGGCCATTGTCATTACTGGGGCAGACAGCGGCTTCTCGGCCGGAGCGGACATCCGGGAATTCGGCACGCCGAAAGCAACGCAGGAACCGAGCATTCATACGGTCATACGAGCGATCGAATCCAGCGCCAAGCCGGTTGTCGCCGCCATCCATTCGGTGGCCATGGGCGGTGGGCTGGAGTTGGCAATGGGTTGCCACTTTCGTGTTGTTACACCGGGTGCGCAGATTGCACTACCTGAAGTGAAGCTCGGCGTTCTTCCGGGAGCCGGGGGGACGCAGCGCCTCCCGCGGGCCGTCGGCCTCGAGGCAGCGCTCGACATGATCGTATCCGGCCGAATCGTACGCTCGGAAAAACTGGCAGACACTGGCCTGTTCGATCTGATCATCGAGGGCGACCTGCTGACAGGCGCGGTGCGGTTTGCACAACAGGCTGCGGACCGGAACGAGCTGCCGCGGCTGCGAGATCGCCGCATCGAGCATGTCAATCCGGACGGATTCCTGCAATTCGCGCGCAACACGATTGCAACTGCCAGCCGCAACTTTCCGGCGCCGCTCAAATGTGTCGACGCCGTGCAGGCTTCCGTCCAGCAAGCCTTCGACGATGGGATCAAGTTCGAACGCAAGCTGTTCATGGAACTGATGGACACATCGGAATCCCGAGCGCTTCGTCACGCCTTCTTCGGAAAACGTGCTGGTGCGAAGATTCCTGACCTGCCACCCGACACACCGGTGCGGACGGTAACGCAAGTGGCTGTCGTCGGCGCGGGCACGATGGGAGCGGGCATTGCGATGAACTTTCTCAGTGCGGGCCTCCAGGTCACGATTCTCGAGACGCGGCAAGACGCGCTCGAGCGCGGTGTCGCGGCGATCCGCAAGAACTACGACGACAACGCCAGAAAGGGCAAGCTCACGCAGGAACAGGTCGAGCAGCGTATGTCCCTTCTGACGCCGACACTCTCCTATGACGACCTCCGGCAAGCCGACCTCATTATTGAAGCGGTGTTCGAGGAAATGAGCGTGAAGGAAAGCGTGTTCCGGGCGCTGGATGCTGTCGCAAAGCACGGAGCCATCCTGGCATCGAACACCTCGACCCTGGACGTGGACAAGATCGCCGCGTTCACGAAGCGGCCTCACGACGTGGTCGGTATGCATTTCTTCAGTCCGGCCAACGTGATGGAACTTCTCGAGATCGTACGAGGTGAGAAGACCGCGCACGACGTGCTGGCGACAGTCATGAGTCTCGCCAGGAAGATCGGCAAGACGGCGGTGGTATCCGGTGTTTGCGACGGCTTCATTGGTAACCGGATGATCAATCAGTACCTGCGCCAAGCAGGCTATTTGCTGGACGAGGGCGCGCTGCCGGAACAGATCGATCGTGCGATCGAGAAGTTTGGCTTTGCGATGGGCCCGTTCCGCATGCTCGACCTGTCCGGCAACGACATCGTCTGGGCGATCCACAAGCGCCATGCGGTGGAAAGGCCGGATATCGTGTATTCGAAGACCACCCATCTGCTCTGTGAGATGGGACGGTTCGGCCAAAAATCCGGTGCAGGCTGGT
Organism: Burkholderia puraquae; assembly: GCF_002099195.1. Lineage (GTDB taxonomy): Bacteria > Pseudomonadota > Gammaproteobacteria > Burkholderiales > Burkholderiaceae > Burkholderia > Burkholderia puraquae. The sequence goes on from NZ_NBYX01000041.1 coordinate 28,124, forward strand.
ACGACTACAAGGCGGGCGATCGCAAGGCGTATCCGTCACCGGCTGTCAATGACATGATCGTCCAGCAATCCAGAGATATTGGTCTGGAGCGGCGTGTGATTTCGGACGACGAGATCGTCGAGCGTCTTGTCTATGCGCTCGTGAACGAAGGTGCTCGGATACTGGAAGAGGGCATCGCATCGAAAGCATCCGATATCGATGTCGTTTATCTCACGGGCTACGGCTTCCCGATCTTCCGCGGCGGTCCAATGTTCTATGCCGACACCGTAGGCCTTTACAACGTGGCGCAAGCGACGCGCCGCTACGGCAAGGGGTATCGCGGCGAAGCGTGGCAAACGGCCCCGTCGCTCGAGCGGCTGGCCGAAGTGGGCAAAGGTTTCAACGATTGATGTGGAGCACGAATATGACTGAAGCAGTGATTGTTTCCACCGCTCGGACGGCACTCGCGAAGAGCTGGAAGGGCGCTTTCAACATGACGCACGGCGCTACGCTCGGCGGGCACGTCGTCAGACACGCGATCGAGCGTGCGCACATCGAGCCGGGTGAAGTCGAGGACGTTCTGATGGGCTGCGCCGTTCCGGAAGGCGCGACTGGCTGGAACATCGGGCGGCAGATCGCATTGCGTGCAGACTGCCCGGCGAGCGTGCCAGGTGCAACCATCAATCGCTTTTGCTCCTCTGGACTGCAGGCGATTGCGACGGCCGCGCAGCGTGTGATTGCCGGTGAAGGCGATATCTTCGTTGCGGGTGGTGTCGAATCCATTTCCTGTGTCCAGCAGGAAATGAACCGACACATGCTGAACGACGGCTGGCTTGAGAGGCACAAGCCCACCATCTACTGGAGCATGCTGCAAACCGCTGAAACCGTCGCCCGGCGTTACAACATCGGGAGAGATCGTCAGGACGAGTATGGCGTTCGAAGCCAGCAGCGGGCGGCGGATGCCGTTGCCGCCGGACGGTTTGCGGACGAAATCGTGCCGATCACCACAGTGATGGGCGTCGCCGACGCGAAGACCGGATCACTCGGCACGCGCGAAGTCACGGTGTCTGTCGATGAAGGCATCCGTGCCGATACGACGCTGGAAGGCCTTTCGAAAATTCGTTCTTCTTTGCCGGGAGGCGTGATTACGGCCGGTAATGCGAGCCAGTTCTCCGATGGTGCATCAGCTGCTGTCGTCATGGACGGCAAGCTGGCCTCCGCCCGCGGCCTGCAGCCACTCGGCGCATTCCGGGGTTTTGCCGTTGCCGGATGTGAGCCGGACGAAATGGGTATCGGGCCGGTGTTCGCCGTACCTAAGCTGCTTGCGAAGGCCGGTTTAACGGTCGATGACATCGGCCTTTGGGAGTTGAACGAGGCATTCGCTGTCCAGGTGCTTTACTGCGCCGACAAACTCGGCATTCCGATGGAGCGCCTCAACGTCAATGGCGGCGCCATTGCATTGGGGCATCCGTACGGTGTTTCCGGCGCGCGCCTCGTCGGGCATGCGCTGTTGGAGGGTAAGCGCCGTGGTGCTCGATATGTCGTCGTTACGATGTGCATCGGGGGCGGCCAAGGCGCAGCAGGGTTGTTCGAAGTTTTTTGATGTCTGCGCAAGAAGCGTCGCAGAAACAGGAATAGTGCGGATTAGACACCATGGGTACGCTCAAACAATTATTCGATCTTTCAGGAAAAACCGCGCTCGTAACTGGCGGCTCACGCGGCCTCGGTCTTCAACTCGCCGAGTCACTCGGCGAACTTGGAGCGCGCATCGTTCTTTCTGCGCGCAAAACCGACGAGTTGCAAGAGGCGCAGGCGCATCTGGCGTCGCTCGGCATTGAGGCGGACTTCATCGCAGCGGACGGTTCCATCGACGCAGATATTCATCGTCTGGCTGACGAGGCGCTCGCCAGGTTGGGTCGCGTCGACATACTCGTGAACAACGCGGGCGCGGTCTGGAGCGCGCCGGCGGAGGACCACCCGATCGAGGCATGGGATAAGGTCATGAACCTCAACATCCGAGGCCTCTTCCTGCTCACCCAGCAAATTGGCAAGCGGTCGATGATCCCGCGTGGATACGGCCGAATCGTCAACATGGCATCGATCGGCGGCCTCAGGGGAAATCCGCCTGATGCGATGAGCACCATTGCCTATAACGCGAGCAAGGGAGCGGTTGTCAATTTCACACGAACGCTCGCGGGTGAGTGGGGGCAATACGGCATCACGGTCAACGCGATTGCGCCGGGCTTTTTTCCATCCAACATGACGCGGGGCTTGCTCACCCAATTGGGCGCGGACAAGGTTGCGGAAGGACTCCCATTACGGCGCATTGGCGATAGCGAGGATCTGAAGGGCGCCGTCGCATTGTTCGCATCGGATGCAGGCAAGCACATCACCGGACAGATCCTTGCAGTAGACGGCGGTGCGACCGCCGTACTATAACCGCGATACGGAGAGATACGGATGCCGAAGTATTGGGCAGATTTGGAGACCTTCGTTGCCGGGTAAAAACGGTGGGATCACATGGCTCCTGCGTCACCGCAGTACCGGAAAGACCCCGGAACAACCGGGCGCCAATGAAACCGGAACCTGACGACGCGTTTATACGGACGTTGGGTGGTGGACGGAAATGAAGGCGGTGCAAATTGCAAGTACCGGTGGACCGGAGGTGCTGACGCCAGTCGATCTCGAAGTGCGACGTCCTGGTATTGGAGAGTTCTAGTCAAGGTCGACGCTGTCGGGATCAATTTTGCCGACACGGTTCGTCGCCGCAGTGCGCCTTAAAGTCCGAGATGGTCATCTGTTGTGCGGTATTCCTGCTGCTGATGTTTGCTACTGGCGACTCGGGAGTGTTCGGCCTCTCCCGGCTAGGGGCGATCCTGAAGGAGTTGAACTCGGGCGGTATGGCGTCGTTTCAGGCCTTGTCGGAGATTCGTGCCGCGCACATGGATGCCTGGTTTCAATTGAGACGAATCGAACTCGCGCAAAACGGTGAAGAGGTAGCCACGTCAATCGGCACGATTCGCTCCGACGAAGAACGGTTGGTCCCAGGCGATTTCACTGACTGCCTGATGCAATTTGAGGAACGACATGGACGTAATGCAACGGACTCGCTTTGCTGCTGCAGCAGCAGCTAATGCTGAAGATGCAGCGATTTGGCGTTGGTTTTCCGCCCTTCTTGAAGAGCGTCGTATCCGGTGGCGTTACATGTTCGATAGTTGGGTCGTTAATGTCGATCGCACTCGTGTTGCCTCGGAGTTGACTTTCTATGATGCGATAAGGGCGGCAAAAGAGGAGGCCGAACAGCGGGGGCTAGGACGGCCTGACGAAAGGCCACCCCGGGGGCGCTGGCAAGGTAGGGACACAGAAGACGTAACACGATACCGTTCCTATCGCTAATTCGCCTGGACGTCGCAAGATCTTGTGGTGCCTGCTGACTCCAGTGCCCCGCCTGCGCGACAGTATGTGAAATCGTGCGGTCAGATTTCGGCTCGTTCGGCCCCGAAGGGGTTGTGCAGGACCAGTGGTGATCGGAGATTGTTTCGCGCGAGATGATCTGCCGTCAAGATTGATTTCGTGACGTTTCCTCGGTCGGCGGAGTCAAGTGGCGAACCTATGCTGATGGCCGCGCGTTGAGTACCAGATCGCTCGCTGCGAGGGCAATGGCACGAAGCAGCAGGTTGATTTTCGCAGTGAGACTGCTCTTTTCGGCATTACTTTCTAAGTTTATAAAATTCAATTCGACTCTCAGACTGAAGGGAATCACGCATGAAGATTCACGAGTACCAGGGTAAGGAAATCCTGCGGAAATTCGGCGTCGCGGTACCGCGCGGCAAGCCGGCGTTCTCGGTTGACGAGGCCGTCAAGGTGGCAGAAGAGCTCGGCGGCCCGGTGTGGGTCGTGAAGGCTCAGATTCACGCAGGTGGCCGTGGCAAGGGCGGCGGCGTGAAGGTGGCGAAGTCGA
>NZ_NBYX01000042.1 GCF_002099195.1 Burkholderia puraquae
GTCGACGACGCTTGGACTGACGCGCTTCGGATACTTCGGCTCGACGGCATCGGTCTGCCGCAGCCAGCTGCTCACCGTGTTTCGGGACAGGCCCGTACGCCTCGCAATCTCGCGCAGCGGGACCTTCTCGCGGAAATACATCCGCCTGATCTTGGCCAATATGCCCACCGTGATCACCTTTGTATCCCCTGCTCAAGGATTGAGCAGGGCATTCAATCACGTGGGTCAAAATTCGATGAAAATTGCGCCCCTTAGTGGGTCAGTTCTGCGTGGACATCAACAGCCCGGCCTACTGGAGAAGTTTCGGAAGGAAGCGCTAGGCGCCGCGCTGCTGGCCGTGTACGGCCTCCGGCAGGCCGAAGAGAAAGTGTGCGGCACCTGGGCGCAGCTACCTCCAATTCATCACATTGTGAAACGTGAGATGCCGTCTTTTTTGCACATTCCTGCCCCCTTCTCGTAAGTGCGACCTTTTTGTATTTCGACAAATTCCCCGAGAAACCGCCGCACGCGCGCGGACCTCAAAAGTCACCCTCCGAACATCACATGATTGCCTTTTCACATTAAATGTGATTTTATTATCGCATCTTGCACGCCGCCGCCGACCACGCACGCGGCCCCCATACCAAGGAAGAGACGCAGATGGAGACAATCGCCGTGATCGGCAGCAACATGGTCGACCTCGTGACCTATGTCGCACGCATGCCCGCCCGGGGCGAAACGCTCGAAGCGCCGAACTTCGAGCTCGGCTGCGGCGGCAAGGGGGCAAACCAGGCCGTCGCGGCCGCCCGCCTCGGCGCGCGCGTCGTGATGGTCACGAAGGTCGGCGACGACGTATTCGCCGACAACACGATCCGCAACTTCGAGCGCGAAGGGATCGACACCACACACGTGCGCAAGGTCGCCGGCGTGCCTAGCGGCGTCGCACCGATCTTCGTCGAACCCGATTCGAGCAACAGCATCCTGATCGTCAAGGGCGCGAACCGCCACCTGACGCCGGCCGACATCGATGCGGCCGCGCCGCAGCTCGTCGAATGCGCACTGATCGTGCTGCAGCTCGAGATCGAGCTCGACACCGTCTATCACGCGATCGAATTCGGCGCACGCCACGGCATTCCCGTGCTGCTGAACCCCGCGCCCGCGGTGGCCGATCTCGATTTCGAGCGGATCCGCACCGTCGAATTCTTCGTGCCGAACGAAACCGAACTCGCGATCGTGTCGGGCATGCCGGTCGATTCGCGCGACACCGCGGCGCGCGCCGCGGAAGCGCTGGTCGCGCGCGGCCTCAAGCACGTGCTCGTCACGCTCGGCAGCAACGGTTCGCTGCTGGTATCGCGCGACGGCGTGTGCCACGTGCCGGGCGTACCGGTCGACGCGCGCGACACGACCGGCGCCGGCGATGCGTACATCGGCTGCTTCGCGCGCTGCTATGCCGCGTCGCGCGACGCGCTCGACGCGATGCGTCATGCGTCCGCGTACGCCGCGCATTCGGTCACGGGCCTCGGCACGCAGAAGTCGTATGCCGACACCGCGACGTTCGAACGCTTCCTCCACGACGCCGGCTTCTGAACGGCGCCTTCATCGACGAGACAATTGGGAAGGAGACACCCATGGGCCGAGCCAGAATCGAACACACACCCGACGGCTATTACCTGAATCGCACGCCGCTCTTCGCGTTCACGCTGCTGTGCTGCCTGTTCGCGCTGTGGGGCACCGCCGCGAACCTGAACGACGTGCTGATCGCGCAATTCAAGAAGTCGTTCTTCCTGTCCGATTTCGAATCGGCATTCGTGCAGTCCGCGTTCTATCTCGGCTACTTCTTCCTCGCGATTCCGGCCGCGACCGTCGTGAAGAAGTTCAGCTACAAGACGACGATCCTCGTCGGCCTGCTGCTCTACACGACCGGTTGCCTGCTGTTCTTCCCGGCAGCTTCGATGGCGAAGTACGGGATGTTCCTCGTCGCGCTGTTCGTGATCGCGGCGGGCCTGTCGTTTCTCGAAACGGCGTCGAACTCGTATTCGACGCTGATGGGCCCGCGTGAAACCAGCACGCGGCGGCTGAACATCTCGCAGACGTTCTATCCGTTCGGCGCGATGGCCGGCGTGTACATGGGCAGCTTCCTGATCTTCAAGGAAGGCGACGCGTCGCACGCGCAGCTCGCCGCGATGTCGGCGGCCGAAGCCCACGTGCACCAGCTCGCGATGATCCAGGCCACGCTCGAGCCGTACAAATGGCTGATCGTCGTGCTCGCGGCCGTGTTCATCGTGTTCGCGCTCACGCCCTACCCGGCCTGCAAGGGCAACGGCCCCGGCGTGGCCACGCACCGGATCGACGCGCGCGGCACGCTCGCGCGCCTGTTCGGCAACCGGCGCTTCGTCGCGGGCGTCGTCGCGCAGTTCCTGTATGTCGGCGCGCAGGTCGGCGTGTGGAGCTTCACGATCCGGCTCGCGATGCAGATCGGCGGCCTCACCGAGCGCGGTGCGTCGCACTATCTGCTCGCGACGTTCTTTGCGTTCTTCGTCGGCAAGCTGGTCGCGACGCTCGTGATGAAGCGCGTCGGGCCGGCCAAGGTGCTGATCGTCTACGGCATCCTGTGCATCGCGCTGCTCGCGTACACGATCAGCGTGCACAACATCACGGCCGTCTATGCGGCCGTGGGCGTGAGCGTGTTCCTCGGCCCGTGCTGGCCGACCATCTACGGCCTCACGATCGACGGGCTCGGCAAGGACACCGAGTACGGCGGCTCGATCCTCGTGATGAGCATCGTCGGCGGCGCGGTCGTGCCGCTGATCCAGGGGCTGATCTCCGATCACACGGGCGGCAACATGCAGCTCGCGTTCGTCGTGCCGCTCGCGTGCTTCGTCGTGATCGTCTACTACGGCTTCTACTGCCTGCGCCACCTGCCGGCCGCGACGCCCGACGCAGCCGCCGACGGCAACGCACCTGCGCGCTACGCCGCCACGCGCAACACGTCGGGAGCATGAGCATGCGAGGCGAAATCGAACTGCGGCGCGACGACTTCCGCGACACGCCGCGCACGCTGTACCGCACCGACGGCCTCACCGTCAGCGCGTTCGCGTATCCGTCCGGCGTCGAGGCGCTGAAGCTCGAGAACCGTCGCGGCCACCTCGTCGTGCTGCCGTATCTCGGCCAGATGATCTGGGCCGCCGCGTTCGACGGGCGCGACCTGGCGATGAAGCACATGTTCCGGCAGCCGAAGCGCGCTGCTTCGATCATCGATACCTACGGCTGCTTCATGTTCCACAGCGGGCTGCTGCGCAACGGCTGCCCGGGGCCGGACGACACGCACGCGCTGCACGGCGAGATGCCGTGCGCGCCGATGGATCGCGCGAGCCTCGTCGCCGGCGCGGATGCGCGCGGCGCGTTCGTCGAGGTGACGGGCGAATACGAATACGTGCAGGGCTTCGGCAGCCACTATGTGGCGCGTCCGTCGGTGCGGCTCGCCGAGCACGATGCGCAGATGACGATCGCGATGGACGTGACGAATCTCGGCGGCACGCCGATGGACCTGATGTACATGGCGCACCTGAACTACGCGTACGTGCCGGGCGGGCGCTTCGTGCAAGCGTTGTCCCAAGGCGGTTTGCGGTTGCGCGACAGCGTGCCCGCGCATGTGAAGCCGACCGCGGCATGGCGCGACTACACGGCCACGCTTGCGCGCGAACCGGAACGGCTTCACACGCTCGATGCGCCAGCACTGTACGACCCGGAGATCGTGTTCTTCATGAACGGTGCGGAAACGGATGCAGACGGCGTCGCGCATTTCCTGCTCGCGCATCCGGATGGCAGCGCGTTCCACACCGCGTACCGACCCGAGCAGTTCCCGCATGCGACGCGCTGGATCCTGCACAACGCGGACCAGCAGGTCGCCGCATTCGCGCTGCCGTCGACCTGCGAGCCGGAGGGGTATGAAGCCGAACGCCGCAAGGGGCATGTCGCGACCCTCGCGCCGGGCGCGAAGCGCCGCTTCGAAGTCGTCACCGGCTACCTGAGCGCGGCGGAAGCACGCAATGCGTGAAGCGATGCGCGGCCGCGCGGCGTCAGGTCACGAGCGCGATCCCGTGTTCGCGGATCGTCGTTTCGTAGCGGCTGCTCAGTTGCCCGTCCGAGATCACGTAGTTGAAGTCGGTCAGCTCGGCGAAATAGGCTGCGCGCACTTCGTCGAACTTCGTGTGGTCGACGAGCAGGAAGCGGTTCTGCGCGCGTTCCATCACCTTCTTTTTTGCGTCGACTTCGTGGAAGTTGAAACACGTGACACCGCAGCGATCGCTCACGCCGGCCGCGGAGATGAACGCCTTCGACACGCGCACCGTGTCGAGGATGCCCGTCTCGGCCACCGACTCGAACACCATGTTCTTGCGGTGGTACGCACCGCCGCACAGGATCACGCTGCAATGCGGCTTCTGCTGCAGCTTCGCGAACACGTTCAGCGAATTGCAGACGGCGGTGAATTCGAGATCGTCCGGGATGAAGTCGACGACGAACGGCGTGGTCGAGCCGCAGTCGACGAAGATCGTGTCGCCGGTCGTCACGAACTGCGCGGCCAGCTTGCCGATGCGGCGCTTCTCCTCGGTCTGCCGGTTGTTCTCGGCGCTGACCACGTACTCGCCGATGTCGCTGCGCTGCGCGGCGAAGTGGCGCGTCACGTAGCCGCCGATCAGGCTGAGGCCGTGCGGATTGTCCGCGAGATCGCGGCGGATCGTCATTTCGGACACACCGAACAGCTCGGCCACTTCCTTCAGATGAATCGCGTTCTGCCCTTGCAGCACGTTCATCAATGTCTTGATCCGTTCGCCTTTCTTCGTTTCCATGCCAGTATCCTGCGTGCCCGTCGCATCTGTCGCGTGTCGTGCCGGGCGCGCGGGCCCGGCCGGAATGTCGTATTTGTAACAAACCGATGTGAAAACATCAACTTTACGTGTGCCCTTCCGGCACACGCTCCGTGGAGTCCTGAAACATGCCGCTTTCCAACGCCCAACTCGCTCAAACCATCGATCACACGCTGCTCGCGCCCGACGCGAGCGACGCGCAGATCCGCGAACTCTGCCGCCAGGCGGCCGAGCATCGCTTTTACTCGGTCTGCGTGAATTCGGCGAACGTGCCGCTCGCTGCGCGCGAGCTGGCCAGCACCGGCGTGCTCGTGTGCGCCGTGGTCGGTTTTCCGCTCGGTGCGGGGCTGTCGGCCGCCAAGGCGTTCGAAGCCACCGCCGCAATCGCGGCGGGCGCCGGCGAGATCGACATGGTGATCAACATCGGCGCGCTGAAGAGCGGCCGCGCCGACGACGTGAAGGCCGACATCGAAACCGTGCACCGCGCATGCGGCGCGGTGCCGCTCAAGGTGATCCTCGAAACGGGGCTGCTGACCGACGACGAGAAGGTACGCGTGTGCGAGATGTGCCGCGATCTCGGCGTGGCGTTCGTGAAGACGTCGACCGGGTTCGGCCACGGCGGCGCGACGCTCGCGGATGTCGCGCTGATGCGCCGCACGGTCGGCCCCGTGCTCGGTGTGAAGGCATCGGGCGGTGTGCGCGACCGCACGGCCGCGCTGGCGATGATCGAGGCCGGCGCGACGCGGCTCGGCACGAGCTCGGGGGTGGCGATCGTTACCGATCAGGGGGGGAGCGAGTCGGGGTATTGAGTGACGCCCCGGGCCGCCAGTATCCGGCACGACACCCGTGCCGGGTGCATAGCGTCAAGTATTGTGAGCGCTGAATTCGATACGTAACCGAAGATCGCTGTCGACCAAAGAGTAGGATCGCGGAATAATGCTTGACACCCCCAAATATCACACCAAAGGCAGATCGACAAAATAAAGACGCGGCAACGATTTTCCCGACGCTATAGATTGAGCCGTCTTCATAAATAATCCGGTGACAGTTAATTCAGACAACCCACTGTGGTTGTAGAAAACAAGTTTTAACTTCAATGATGACGTGGAGGCAGCCTATAAGGCAATGGGATATCATTGAATATTACCCGCCACGATCAGTACAGCAAAGTGTCCGCCGATATGCGGCCAATCTCGATAAACCTTGAATTTTGGCACCGGAGCCTCTCTTTCCCGCCCCGCATTCCATTGACGTTGGCAATTCGAGCATCTGCATTAATGATGCAAATTGTGAAATTCAGCCTCATACGGTTACGCCGTGATGTATTGATCGAAGGTTCGCCTTCGAGTTCTGTTAGTTGTGCATCAAAATGTCTGGCGACCACCCACAACCTTCCCCTGTCGCTCAGCCGCCCGACGCCAACCCCGCGATCCGTTCGCGCAGCCGAGGCGCAACGAAATCGAGAAACGCACGCAGCTTCAGCGGCATCGGCGCCTGCCCCTTGTGCACCAGGCTGACCGGCAGCGGCTGCGATTCGAACGTATCGAGCACCACGTCCAGCGTGCGATCGCGCAGCGCCTGCGCAACCTGATACGACAGCACGCGGATCAGCCCGACGCCTAGTACCGCGGCATCGATGGCCGCTTCGGCCGTATTCACCGCGAACCGCGAGTGAACGGGCACGGTCAGCTCGCCCTTCTCGCCGTCGAACACCCACGCGCGCCGCGACGCCAGCACCTCGAACGTGATGCATTGATGCCGCGCCAGATCGGCCGGGTCGGCGGGTGTGCCATGCGCAGCCAGATAGGCCGGACTTGCGCAGATCACGCGGCGCACGCTGCCGACGCGGGTTGCCATGAAGCTGCTGTCGGGCAACTCGCCGATCCGCAGCGCGACGTCGATCTGCTCTTCCATCAGGTGCGTGACGCGGTCGGTCAGCACCAGCCGCACGTCGATCTCGGGATACTGCGCGAGAAACGCAGCCACCACCGGCACGATGTGCAGACGCCCGAACACGATCGGCGCGGTAACGATCAACTCGCCACGCGGCGCCGCGTATTCGCCGGTGGCGGCACGCTCGGTTTCCGCGATGTCGTCGAGGATGCGCCGGCATCCGGCGACATAGGACTCGCCCGCCTCGGTCAACGACAGTTGCCGCGTCGTGCGATGCAGCAGCCGCGTATTCAGGTAGGACTCGAGCTCGGCGACCTTGCGGCTCACGGTCGCCAGCGGAATGCCGAGCTGGCGCGCGGCGGCCGACATGCTGCCGGCATCGATCACCGCCACCAGCAGGGACATCGACTCTAGGCGGTTCATGTTGCCTCTCAAATTTCGGAAAGATGATTCCAGATTCTTGTGGATTATCTTTTCCAGTGCAAGGCAGTACGCTCCTTTCACCACGTCCCGTCGGCCGCGTCTGCTGCCTGCGGTGGCGGATCGCCATGAGAAAGGAGCCTGCCATGAACGAATTCCCTGTCGCGTCGGGCATGCCGCCCATCGCGCCGCCTGCCGCCACGCCGCCTGCCACCGCGTCGCGCGGCAAGATCGTCGCGATGGCCGCCATCGCCGGCGCGGTCGTGACCAACATCTATTGCACGCAGCCGATCCTGCCGCTGATCGCGCAGGACCTGCATGCCGACCCGGCGACGGCCGCCCTCGTGGCCGGCGCGGCGCTGCTCGGCTTCGCGACCGGGCTGGCGCTGCTGCTGCCGCTCGGCGATCGCTACGACCGGCGCAAGCTGGTGCTGGGCCAGATCGTGCTGGCCTTCGGGTTCGCGGTGGCGTCCGCGCTCGCGCCGGGCGTGTGGGCACTGATCGGCGCCGCGTTCGGGCTCGGCGTGGTCAGCTGCGTGCCCCAGCAACTGGTGCCGTTCGCGGCCGTGATGTCGGCGCCCGGCGAACGCGGACGCAATGTCGGCGCGGTCGTTACCGGCATCATGGTCGGCATCCTGCTCGGCCGAGCGGTCAGCGGCCTGATCGCCGCGCACGCCGGCTGGCGCGCGGTGTACGGCGCCGAAGCCGCCGCAATGGTGCCGGTCGGGATCGCCGCAGCATGGCTGCTGCCGCGCGGCGTGCCGAGCACCACGCTGTCGTATGGCCGGCTGCTCGCGTCGCTCTGGACGCTGGCGCGCGCGCATCGCCCGATCCGCGAGTCGATGACCGTGCAGGCGCTGCTGTGGGCTGCGTTCAATGCGTTCTGGGTCAATCTCGCGGCGCTGCTCGCCAACGGCCCATGGCATCTCGGCAGCGCTTGGGCCGGCGGCTTCGGCATCATCGGCGCGGCGGGGGCACTGGCCGCCACGATCGGTGGCCGGGCGTCGGATCGGATCGGCACGCGGCGCGTGATCGGCCTGGGTATCGCAATCGTTACGGTTTCCTACCTGATCCTCGCCGGGGCCGGCAGCTCGCTCGCGCTGCTCGTCATTGGCGTGGTGGTGCTCGACATCGGCGTGCAGGCCGGCCTGGTCGCGAACCAGACGCGCGCGTTCGCCGCCGACCCGAAGGCACAGGGTCGCATCAACAGCCTCTACATGACCGCGACCTTCGTCGGCGGCGCGCTCGGCGCGATCGTCAGCGGTGCGCTGATGGCCCGTTTCGGCTGGTACGGCGTGGTCGCGTTCGGCATCGCGGCCGGGCTCGCCGCCGCGCTCGTGCATCGCTGCGGGGCACGGCGCTGAGCCGGCGCGGGCCATGATCGACGTCGACCTCGTTCACAAGGCGCTGGCGCATCCGTTTCGGCGAGATGTGCTGCGCTGGCTGAAGTCGCCCGATACGTCGTTACCGGACGCCGCGCGCGTCCGCTCGCCACACGGCGTGCCGCTTTCTTCAATCGTGGCACGCAGCGGGTTGTCGCAATCGACCGTGTCGGCGCACCTCGCCGTGCTGCGCGAGGCCGGGCTGATCGTCGCGACGCGGATCGGCCAGTGGCGCTTCGTCGCCCGCGACGACTCGGGCATCGCGGCGTTCGTCGCGCAGGTCGTCAGCGATCTCTGACCGGCGAAGGCGGGCCCTGACAGTTTCACCAGGGGCGCTGCGACGCCTCTTCCACCCGCTCCGCGACATCGGCACAATGCCGCTCATGCTCCATGACAACGCGTTCGTCTACCCGTCCGCCGGCCCGATCGGCCGCCTCGCCAACCGGCTCGTCGCGAGCCGCCCGCTGCTGCGCGCACGCCGCGCGCTGCTGTCGCGGCTGCCGTTCCTGCAACTGGCGAGCGAGGTCGAGAACGTCGTGTACTGCACGTGGCTCGTCGATGTCGCCGCCGTCGCCCACCTGGTGCCGCGCGGCGTCACGCTCGCGAGCCGCAACGGCCGCACGCCGTTCACGATCCTCACCTATGCGCACCGCCATTTCGGCCCGCGTATCGCGGGCCCGCTGCGACGCGGGTTCCCGTCACCGCTGCAGAGCAACTGGCGGCTTTACGTCGATGCGCTGCCGGGCGGCGTGCCGGCCGATCGCACGGTGCTGTTCGTGAAGAACGTATTCGATCATCCGCTCTATGCGCTCGGCAGCCGGCTATTCAGCGATGCGCTGCCGTCGCATCTCGCCGAGGGCTTCACGCATGCCGTGCAGGACGGAAGTTTTCGAACGGTGCTGGCCGGCGGGACAGGGAGCGCCCCGGATTTCCGCTGCGCGGCGGCCATGTCGGACGACTACATGCTACCTGCCGCGTTCGCGCCGTTCTTCGGAAGCTGGCGCGACGCCGTCGCTTACCTGTCGCTGCAGCACGCGGCCGTCGCGCATGTCGCGGACTGCGACCGCCTCGCCCATGCGTCGATCGACCTGCCGATCGACATCGATGCCGTCCGGCCGCTGAAGCCGGTCGAGCCGGTCGGCGGCGGCGAGTTCCTCGCGCGCATCGGCGCGACCGGCGAACCACTGTGCTTCGTCGTGCCGGATGTCGCGTTCCGGGTGTTGTCGGAGCGGGTGCTGTAACGCCCTGCTCAACCCGTGCGCAACGCGCGTGCGTTTTCATCCGCGTCGCTTTCGTCCGCCAGCCGCCCGATGTAATCCCGCACGAACTGCGCGGCGATCCGCCCCGACCGTGCACCACGCTCCAGCGCCCACTGCAGCGCCGGCTCACGCGCCGCGCGGATCTGCTCCGCATCGAACCCGGCTTCGCCGAGCCGGCTTTCGACGACAGCCAGATATGCGTCCTGCGTGAACCCGTAGAACGTCACCCAGATCCCGAAGCGCTCGGACAACGAGATCTTCTCCTCCACCGCATCGCCCGGATGCAGCTCGCCGTTCTCCGCACGGGACACATTCGCGTTGTCGCTCGCATTCTCCGGCATCAGGTGGCGGCGATTCGACGTCGCGTACACGAGCACGTTCGACAGGTCGCTCGCGACCGAGCCGTCGAGCACCGTCTTCAGTTCCTTGTAGCCGGTCTCGCCCGCCTCGAACGACAGGTCGTCGCAGAACACGATGTACCGCTCGGGCCGCGCACGCACCAGCTCGACGATCGCCGGCAGGTCGCCCAACCGTTCCTTGCCGACCTCGATCAGCCGCAGCCCGTGCGCCGCAAACGCATGCAGGCATGCCTTCACGATCGACGACTTCCCGGTGCCGCGCGCGCCCGTCAACAGCACGTGATTGGCTGCGAACCCGCGCACGAACTGCCGCGTGTTCCGTTCGACGATCGCCACCTGACGCTCGACGTTGCGCAGCGCATCGAACGCGATGAGCGCGGGCGCCGCGACCGGTTCGAGCGGCGCCGCTCGCGGCCCGCCGTCGAAACCGCGCCAGCGGAATGCGACAGCCGCGTCGAAATCGACGGCCGCCGGCTGGCCGATGCCGGCCAGCGCTTCAAGCGCGGTCGCGATCCGGTCGAGCTGATGCGCGAGCGCCGGACCATCGCCGGAAGCGCGAGCGTCCGGCAGCTTGGCCATCCGGTCCTGCATGTCGCGATCGCCGCTCATTGCCGCACGCCTTGCGACGCACTCGCCTGAAACGGAAACCGCTGCGCGATCGCCACGCCGAGGAGCGCCACGCCGCCGCCGATCAGGTGATACAGCCGCAGCGATTCGCTGAGCAGCACGATCGCGCCGCCGGCCGTCATCACCGGCAGCAGGTTCATGAACATCGCGCAGCGGCTCGGGCCGAGCAGCCGCACGCCCTGCATCCACAGATACGGCAGCACCACCGACGCCAGCACGCCGGCATACAGGATCAGCGGCACGCTCGCACGCGTCGGCCACGCCGCCTGCGCGGGCAGCCGCAGCAGCATCGGCACCATGAAGACGAGCGCCGCGAGCGCCTGCACGTAAGTCGACTGCCACGCCGGCAGCGCACCGATGCGCCAGCGCTTGAGCAGCACGCCGTACAGCGCATACGCGGCGGACGCTGCCAGCATCAGCAGGTCGCCCGCCTGCACGCCGCGCGCGGCGATCGTCGTGGGGTGCCCCTCGGCGATCAGGTAGACGACGCCGGCGAGCGACAACACCCCACCGCCGACCATGCCCGCGCCCGGCGGATCGCCGAGCAGCAGCGAGCTGAGCGCCATCGTCATCAGCGGCACGAGCGCGGTGATGATCGCCATGTTGGTGGCACTCGTCGTTTTCGCGGCTTCGTAGGACAGGCACTGGAACAGCGCCATCGCGAGAAAGCCAAGCACCGCGAGCTTCGGCAGGTGCGCGACGAGCGCCGCGCGATTGCGCCATGCGGGGCGCAGCGTGAACGCGCTCATCAGCGCGACGGCGAGCAGCAGCCGGTAGAAGGTGATCGCCGACGGGTCGATCGTCGACGCCGACAACTTCGACACGACCACGTTGCCGGCCCACAGCGCGATCGCGCAGAAGGGAAACAGAAATGGGGACTTGTTCATCGCGTTTGGCGGATTAATATCCTGACAGGGGTCTGGCGTGGATGGGAACGCCATCGTGCCCGCCCGTCCACCTGCCTGTCTCACGCCAAAATGTCACGACTTGTCGCCAATCGGACACTCGAGTCCACCCCGCCCGGTGCACACCTGCGCTTCGAATCGACGCCGATGCCCGTATCGGCGATGGCGGCAACGTACGCGCACGGCACGTCGATCGCGCCGCACCGGCATCGCCGCGCACAGCTGCTCTATGCGATCGAGGGCGTGATGCACGTGCAATCGGAAGGCGCATCGTGGGTCGTGCCGCCGACGCGCGGCGTGTGGCTCGAAGCCGGTCTCGACCACACGGTGCAGATGAGCGGCGACGTGCAGATGCGCACCGTGTTCGTCGAGCCGGGCGCGGTCGAGCACCTGCCCGCGCGGAGCTGCGTCGTGGAAGTGCACCCGCTGCTGCGCGAGCTGATCCTCGCCGCGGTCGACGTGCCGCTCGACTATGCGCCGGGCTCGCGCCACGATCACCTGATGCACCTGCTGCTCGCCGAGGTGACGGTTGCGCCGCTGCTGCCGCTGTACCTGCCGTGGCCGCACGACGCGCGCCTGCGCACGATCTGCGACGCGCTCGTCGCCACGCCCGACGACCTGCGCACGATCGCCGAGTGGGCCGACCTGCTCGGCCTGTCGGTCCGCACGCTCCATCGCGCGTTCCGGCGCGAGACGGGGCTCAGCTTCCGCCGCTGGCGCGAACAGGCGCGGCTGCTGCTCGCGCTCAAGCGCCTCGCGCACGGCGAGAAGGTGCTGACCGTTGCGATGGATCATGGCTACAGCAGCCAGAGCGCGTTCTCCGCGATGTTCAAGCGGCATTTCGGCGTGTCGCCGTCGGCGTTTTATGCGTAGGGCGGGTTCGGACACGGCACGATCGCGGAATACCGTTTGCCCGGGCAGGCCTCGCCCACCGCATGACGCCCGCCGCTACCGCGCCGCAATCCCCGCGATGAAAAACACGCAAGCGGCGGCCGACGCCACCATGCGCACGTGATTCCACATCGTCCAGTCGTGCACGTAGCGGGTCCACAGCGCCGCGCCGTGCGCGGTCGACGGATCGGCCGCGGCGAGCGCATCGTTGAGCGGTACGTTGACGGCCATCGTCACCGCGAACATCCCGAACACGTACAGCACGCCGCCCGCGACCGCAGCCATCGCGCCCGGCTGATCGCGATCGAACAACGCGAGCACGGCCAGTGCAAGCGCCATCAGCGTCGTGACGAGGAACAGCGGCATGAACGGCGAACGCACGATGTCGACGTTGATCGCGTTCATCGCGGCCACGCCCGCATGCGGCGCGATCCGTCCGAGCGACGTCATCACGAACGTCGAAAACGCGAAATACACGCCGGCCATCAGCCCGCAGCCGATGGCCGAGCCCCACAGCAATGCGGCGGTCACGAACGCGATCATGACCGTGCGCTCCACACGCCGGTCGCGGCCGTCGCGCGCGCATAGTCGGCGAAATCACGCGCCGGCCGCCCGAGCGTCTCTTCGATGCCGTGCGTCACCGCGCTGTTGCGCCCGTCGAGCACCACGCCGAACAGATCGTCGAGCAGCGCGACGACCGGCTCCGGTACGCCGACCTCGCGCAATCCGGCAACGAACGCATCGGCCGGAATCTCGCGATAGACAATCGGCCGGCCAGCGGCTCGCGCGATTTCGCCGACCGCGTCGGCAAACGTCAGCGCGCGCGGGCCCGTGACCTCGATCACGCGGTTCGCGAAACGCGCATCGGTGAGCGCGGCCACCGCCACGTCCGCGATGTCGTCCGCATCGACAAACGGCTCGCGCACCGCGCCAGCCGGCAACGCGACTTCGCCGCCCCGCACGCCGTCGATCAGGTAGCCCTCGGAGAAGTTCTGGTTGAACCAGCTCGCGCGCACCACGCCCCAGCCGACGCCCGACGCCTGCAACGCAGCCTCGGCAGCCTGCGCGCGCGGCTCGCCGCGCCCGGACAGCAGCACCACGCGCCCGACGCCACTGTTCCGCGCAAGCCGCGCGAATGCGGCAATCGCGTCCACCGCGCCTTCGACGGCCAGGTCAGGCTGGTAGGTCACGTAGGCGGCCGACACGCCGTCGAGCGCGGCGGGCCACGTGGCAGGCGCCGTCCAGTCGAAGCGGACAGCCGACGTGCGCGACACCGGTCGCGTTGCGAGGCCGCGCGCGCGCAGCCGCGCATCGACGCGGGCGCCCGTCTTGCCCGAACCGCCGACGATGAGGATGGGAAGTGCCGACATGACCGTCTCCTTTGGTCAAAATACGAGAACGTCTCGCGTTTCAAAAACACGATAGACTCTCGCATTAGCAACGTCAAGTTTTTCCGGAGGCGGCATGGGCCGACAAAAATCAGGGCAGAACGACGCGCCCGCAGCAGCGGCCGACTCGGCGGATGCGCCGGCGCGCGCGCGGCTGGTGCCGACACAGCAGCGCAGCCGCGAGCGGTTCGAGCGCATCCTCGCGTGCGCGTCGGAAGTGATGATCGAGAAAGGCTGCGACGCGTTCCGGATGAGCGACATCGTCGAACGCACGGGCATCTCGTTCGGTTCGCTGTACCAGTACTTTCCGGACAAGGCGGCCGTGATCGGCACGCTCGCGGAGCGCTACAACGCGGCCGGGCACGACTGCGTGCGGCGCGACCTGGCCGCGATGAAGACGCTCGACGACCTGCATGCCACGCTCGCCCGCATCACGGACAGCTACTACCGGATGTTCGTCGACGAGCCGCTGATGCGCGACATCTGGCGGGCCACGCAGGCCGACCGGGCACTGCAGGCACTCGATCGGGCGGACGGGGAGTTTCTGGCGGGGTTATTGACGGATGCGCTGCGGGATCTCGCACCGGCGGTACCTGACGCGCCGTTGGCGGCATTCACGGAATTGACGATGGTGTTGATCGCTGCGGCGGTGCGGCATGCGATCGGGTTGCCGCCGAAGGCGGCGCGCAGGATTCTCGCGATGTTCAAGCGGACATTGCCGAAAGACTTATCGGCGCTTGACAGCTAGGATTTTCTCGAATCCTTGAATCTGGATTTTCAGATTTATCACTCAAAACAAAATATTCGTTAATACCATTACATGAATCAATATGGGCGCAATCCGAGACCCCGGCGCCCGAACTCCTGATTTTCCATCCAGATCGACTCAAGCCCCCGCTGCTCCCGAGAGCGCGGGGGCTTTCTCCGTTCGCGCGGGGCAAGCCACCTCGTGACGCGATGCTCGTTTCGCCTTGGTGAACTTCCCGAGGCTTTATTCAGCGCTCCGGCAATCAGACTCCATCGAAGTCAACAAAGCGCAAGATGGTTAACCGAAATCGACCAATTCAATTAAATGTCGACGCTTAATGGGATCGATTTCAACAAATAATCCCGACCATCCACTCATCCGGCCATTTACTTTCCAAGTTTACTTCCGTTAAGCTTACGGCACGATTTTTTTAAACCCACCCACTCGATCGATGAATGCCCATCCCTCAAGCAATTCGCATCAAATCGATCGATTATTGTTTATTTTTAAAATCAAATGAGATGGAATAAATCCATAAAAACCGGCAAGCCATCATGTGATTGACCGGGTTCTCCGTGCGTCGCCCGGCGACATGTGCCTGCCGCCCCGACCACGTCTCTTTGGCATCGCGATTCAGGTTGCGCGGGCCGGGCCCGGTCATATGGCCCGGCCCGCGCCGCACCGCACCGCTATCGCGGACTTCAAACTCACACTCTTGCGAGCGCTGACAATGGACGACTTTTGCCGCGCGAACTTGCCCCCTGCCGAAGATTGGCCGACGTTTGTCTTTGAGTTGCCGGGGCTGCAGTTTCCGCCGTTTCTCAATTGCGCCGCCGCGCTGCTGGATACCGCAGTCGAGGAACGGGGCTGGGGCGATCGCGTTGCGATCAGGACCGAGTCGGGCATCACGTGGTCGTATCGCGAATTGCGCGATGCCGGCAACCGGATCGCCAACATGCTGGTTCGCGATGCGGGCCTGGTGGCCGGCAATCGGGTGCTGTTGCACGGCGCCAATCACCCGATGCTGGCTGCCGCGTGGTTCGGCGTGGTCAAGGCCGGCGGCGTGGCCGTCGCGACGATGCCGAAGCTGCGCGCGGGAGAACTGTCGACCATCATCGGGCGCGCCCGGGTCACGCACGTCATCTGCGAAGCCGGGCTGTCGACCGAGCTCGACACGGCGATGGCGCGCATGCAGTGGCGCGGCGACGTCCGCCGCTACGAGACGGACGACACGGATCCGCACGCGCGCTGGCTCGACGGCTACTCAGCGGCATTCGCGGCCGCCGACACACGCGCGGACGATCCTTGCCTCATCGCGTTCACGTCGGGGACGACCGGGGAACCGAAGGCCACCGTCCATTTTCATCGCGACGTGATGGCGGCCTGCCACTGCTTTCCACAGCACGTGCTCAGGCCCAAGGCCGATGACGTCTTTTGCGGGTCGCCGCCGCTCGCGTTTACGTTCGGCCTCGGCGCACTGCTGCTGTTTCCGATCAGCGTCGGCGCGAGCGTCGTGCTGTTGCAGAAAGCGAGCCCGGAACGGCTGCTCGCCGCCGTCGACAGGCATCGGGTCAGCATCCTGTTTACGGCGCCGGCGGCCTATCGGGCCATGCTCGACCATCTCGACCGGCATGACATGTCGTCCCTGCGCAAATGCGTGTCGGCGGGCGAGGCACTCCCGTCGTGGACGCGCGACGCATGGCACGCGCGCACCGGCCTGCACCTGATCGACGGAATCGGGTCGACCGAGATGCTGCATATCTTCGCGTCCACCGGCGACACCGCAACGAAGGACGGCGCAATCGGCAAGGCGGTGCCCGGTTACCGCCTTGCCGTCGTGGACGAGCACGGCCAATGCCTGCCGCCCTACGAAATCGGCTATCTGGCCGTGCAGGGGCCGACCGGGTGCCGCTACCTGGATGACGCGCGGCAACGCGACTACGTCAAGCACGGCTGGAACCTGACGGGCGACAGCGCCTACCTGGACGACGACGGCTATCTGTTCTATCAGGCGCGCGCGGACGACATGATCATCAGCTCCGGCTACACGGTGTCTCCCGGCGAAGTGGAGCAGGCGCTGCTGCGCCATCCCGATATTGCCGAGTGCGGCGTCGTCGGACAGATCGACGAATGGGGCGGCACGCTCATCTGCGCGCACGTGGTGCTGCGACCGGGCATCGGCGGCTCGGAGGCGTTGACGACGCAACTGCAGCAGCACGTCAAGAACGTGATTGCGCCGTACAAATGTCCGCATCGTGTGACCTATCACGCCGGCAGCTTGCCACGTAACGAATCGGGCAAATTGCGTCGCGCCGTGCTCCGGCAGGCGGGTCATGGCACGACGCGCCCCCTGAATCAAACCGTCCAGAACGAACACGCCCTATGAAAATTCTCGGAGCCGCGGTGGCCATTCCGGACCCCGCGACCATCGCGCAGTCCTGCGCCAACGATTACGCGATCAAGGCAGCCAGGCAGGCGCTGCTGCAAGCCGGTTGCCTGCCCTCGGAACTGGATCTGATCGTCAGCCTGTCGATTTCTCCCAGCCGGATGGCGGACGCGCCGACGATCGCCGGGCCGCGGCTGGCGCACCCGGTGCAGCGCGACCTGCGTGCGCGACATGCGGCCGTGTTCGATCTGCTCGACGCGGACTGGACGCTCGCACTCGATCTCGCGAACAGTCATTGCAAGCAGCTCGGCTATCGCCGCGCGCTCGTCGTTCGCGCGGAGGCGCTCGCGGACGTCGAACAGGTGGCCACGAGCGGCTTCGCCGACGGCGCGGGGGCGATCGTCCTGACGCCTGCCGGCCAGGGCCGCGATCATGCCAGCCGCTACGCGGACCTCGACGCGCCCCCGTTCGCGACGCTCGACGCGCTTCCCGCCCGGCGCGTGAACGGCTTCCTGTCGCTGGCCCGCTTCGAGAGCCGGTTCGATCACGCAACCGGCCGATTCGACGCCGAACCGGCCAATGCGGCCACCGCGGTGCGCGCGATGGTCGACGCGGTGCGGAGCCGCATCGACCAGCGCGCCACCTCACTGTTTTGCGAATCGTGGTTGAGCGGATGGCCATCGATCACCATCGGCGTGGGCCGCGATTTCCACGTCGATGTCGTCGCCGGTTCGACGGACATCCCGAACCCGTTCCAGCTGCCGGCGTGGCTCTCGTCCCGCGTCGCACATTCGATGTCGTTGCGTGACGATGAACATACGGTGGTTGCGATGACGCTGGATCCGTTCAGGCCGCGCATCGCCTGCAGCACGATGGAGGTCTGATGATGCACAACGTCCGAATCGCAAGTCTCGCCTGCCGCCTGCCGGCACGCCAGGTGCCCAACGACGATCCCGTCTTCGCGGGCGTCGAGCCCATTCCGCCGGAATGGTGGCAATTCTGGGGCATCGAATCGCGCTACATGATCGATCCCGATGCCGGCGAATCCGAGCTTGCGCTGGCCGAGCGCACGGCCCGCGACGCACTCGCCCGTGCCGGCGTGGAAGCCGCCGAACTCGATCTGGTGCTGTTCAACATGACGTCGCCGTTCGTCTCGCTCGCCGACGGCCGGCGCCGTTTCGCGCCGCGGCTTGCGCGTGCGCTGCGCGACAGGCTCGGTGCCACGCGCGCGCTCGACGCCGATGTCGAGATGGAATGCGCGAGCTTCGTGCTGCAACTGCAGATCGCCGCCAACCTCATCAAGCAGGGACGGGTGAAGCGTGCGCTGGTGTGCTCGTCCGAGCGCATGTCGGCCGTGGTCGACTACGCCAGTAAATCGTCGACGAACTTCGGCGACGGCGCGGCCGCGGCCGTGCTCGTTGCCGAGCCCGCCGATCCCGACGGTGCCGATTGGCTGGATGCCGCGTATCGCAGCGATGCAGCGCACTACGACCTCGTGACGATGCAGTGGCGAAACGCCCGGGCTGCGACGGACGACGACGCGGCAACCGACGCCGACAACCCGTTCGGCGTGTATTTCACGCTCAAGCCCGAAGCGCAGGAGGCGATCTCCCGCTTCATGCCCGTGGCCATTCCCGATATCGTCGAGCGGCTGCTGCACCGGAGCGGAACGGCCATCGCCGATGTCGATGCGATGGTGTTCCATCAGCCGTCGGCGCTGCTCGTGCGCGCATGGGCGCAGCGGCTCGGGCTCAAGCCCGACCAATACGTGATTCGCGTGGCCGATTGTGCGTGCCTCGTGTCGGCCGCCGTGCCGTTTGCCCTGTACGAGTCGATCCGCGAAGGCGTGATCCGGCCGGGATCGTTGGTCGTGATTGCGGGCGCAGGCGCAGGCTGGGGCTTCGGCGCGCAATTGTGGCGCTGGGGCGAAACCGTCGTGACCGATGCGGGCGACGCCGTCGCCGCCGTGACGGCGCAGGAGGTGCAGGCATGACCGCCAGACTCGTCATCGCCGGGATGGGCCACGCGCTGCCGGACCGGATCGTCAGCAACGACGAAGTCGCCGGCATGATCGACACCAGCGACACGTTCATTCGCGAACGAACCGGCGTGGTGGCGCGACGCTATCTCGCCCCCGATCAGCACCTGGCGGATCTCGCGTGCCCGGCCGCGGAACGGGCGATGGCCGACGCCGGCGTCACCGCGCACGACGTCGACCTGCTGATCGTCAATACGCTGTCGCCGGATCATCACGATCCGTCGCAGGCCTGCTACATCCAGCCTCGGCTGGGATTGCGGGAGATTCCGTGCTTCGATATCCGCGCGCAATGCAGCGGCGGGCTCTACGGGATCGAGATCGCGCGCCATTTCCTCGCGAGCGGCCTGTATCGCAACGTGCTGCTGATCTGCGCCGAGGCCCTGTCGCGGCGAATCGACACCAGCAATGCCGGCCGCAATCTGTCGATCCTGCTGAGCGACGGCGCCGCCGCGCTGCTGCTGCAAGCGACGGACCACCCGGCGCAGGGGCTCATCGACCTGACGCTCGGCGCCGACGGCACCCAGTTCGACCTGCTCAGCACCGAAGCGCCCGGCGCGCGACGCCCACGCTTCATCGACGCAGACGACCTCGCGGCCGGCCGGCACCATTTCCGGATGAAAGGCGGGCCCATGTTCGAAGACGCCACGCGGCGCATCGTCGACGCGTGCCGGCAGATGCTCGACAAGCACCGGCTGACGCTGTCGGATATCGGCCTGGTCGTACCGCACCAGCCGAACCTGCGCATCCTCGACGCAGTCATCGGGCAACTCGGGCTGCCCCGCGAGCGGTGCATGATCTCCGTCGATCAGCTGGGCAACATGGCAAGCGCGGCGTTTCCGGTCGCGCTCGCCCTCGCGCGCGAGCAAGGCCGCATGCCGGCCGGGCAGCTCAACCTCTTCGTGACCTACGGCGCGGGCGCGACATGGGCCTGTGCGCTCTATCGGAGCTGAACGACATGCTGATCGCTTCTCCGGGGTGGATCGAGCCGCGGCTGGCTCTCGTCGGCACGGCTGACGTGCCGCTGTACGTGATCGTCAACGACGAGGCCGCGACGCTGATCGAGGGCGGCCTGAGCGGCATGACGGAGCTCGTGTGGCAGCAGCTGCACGATCTGCTGCGGGATTTCGGCGGCATCCGGCATTTGCGCTACTGGCTGATCACCCACTCGCACTATGACCATTGCAGCCTGCTGATGACGCTCAAGTCGCGCATGCCGTGGCTCCATGTATCCGGTTCTCCCGACGCGTTCGATGCGTTCCAGAGCCCGTCGGCCGGCCGAACCATCCGTCAGCTCGACGCGCAAGCGTCACGGTCGTGGCAGCCCACCGTCGGCGTCGATTTCACCGAGTTGTCCGACCTGCCGTTCTACCCGGTCAATCCGGGCGCGCAGCTCGACATCGGCGACGGGATGCAGATTCGCACGATCGCACTGCCGGGCCACAGCCGTTGCCAGTTCGGCTACTACTGCCCGCAGCTGGACATCGGTTTCGTGTCGGATGCGCTCGGCGAGTTTCACGGCGCCACCAGCTGGCTGCCGCTGGTCTTTCAGGACCTGTTTGCCTATCGGCACTCGCTGCACGTCATCGAGCAACTGCAGCCGCCGCGGCTCGCATTGGGGCACCACGGCATCCTCGACGGCGAGCTCGCCCGATCGGCCGTTCGGCACGCACGCACCTGCCTCGATGCGCGCGAGGCCGACGCGCGCGCGGTTCGCGGCAACGCCGCCGCCACGCACGAGCTGGCCCACCACTGGACTGCACGTTACGCGGCACGGAGCGAGCGCGTGGTGCCGCATTTCCTGCATCTCAAAAGCATGATGCACATGATCGATCTGTTCCATCGCGCCGAATAGCCTCCTTCGGATTCCCGCCGCAGCAATGCATGGGCGCCGCCCGGCGTCCGGCCGCTGCGCGCTGTTTTCATTCCTCTTCCGACGACATCATGACCACTGCGATCTTGCCGACCACGCTTAGCGAATTGCTTCAGAACCGGGCCGCCACGCTCGCCGACAAAACCGCCTACGTGTTCCTGAGCGGCCCGCCCGAACAGGAACAGTCCGAATCGATGACCTTCGCGGAACTCGACGCTCGCGCTCGCCGGGTCGCCGCGCTGCTGCAGCAGAACGCGATCGACATCGGCGACCGGGTCCTGCTGCTGTGCCGGCCGGGGCTCGACTATGTCAGCGCCTTCATGGGGTGCCTGTATGCGGGCGCCATCGCGGTTCCCGCCTACCCGCCGCGCAACAGGCAGCATATGGTGCGGATCGCCGGGATCGTCGAGAACGCAGGCGCGAACACGATTCTGTGTTCGGCCGAGGACCATGCGCGCTGCGCGACCTGGCTCGCCGATACCGACGCATCCGGCAGCACGCTGCTCGACGTCGGGGGCGCGCAGGTGCTGGATCCCGTGCATTCTCCCGCCAGCGTGCAGCCATCCCAGATCGCCTTTCTGCAATACACGTCGGGAACCACCGGCAGCCCCAAGGGCGTGATGGTGTCGCACGGCAACCTGATGCACAACCTGGGGCTGATGCGCGAATGGCTCGCCTATGACGAGCAGAGCACGATCGTCAGCTGGCTGCCGCCCTACCACGACATGGGCCTGATCAGCGTGATCCTGACGTCGCTCTACGGCGGCTTCCGGAGCGTGCTGATGGCCCCGGAACGCTTCATCCAGCATCCGTACCTGTGGTTGCATGCGATCAGCCAGTACCGTGCGGATCTGACGGGCGCGCCGGATTTCGCCTACCGGATGTGCTGCCGGCGGATCTCCGACGAACAGCTGGCGACGCTCGACCTGTCGTGCCTGCGGGCCGCCTATAACGGCGCCGAGTCGGTGCGCGCCAGCACCTTGACCGATTTTGCGCAGCGCTTCGCCGCCGCAGGCTTCACCGCCGACGGTTTTCTGCCGTGCTACGGGCTGGCGGAGGGAACGCTGTATGTCGCCGGTCGCACGGAGCAGCATCCGATCCGGACGCTATGCGTCGACCAGGCTGCCCTCCAGCGGCAATCCGTGGTGCTGCGCGGCGAATTCCTGGGCGTGTCGCCGCAGCCGCTGGATCGTCCGGGCGAACGGGTCCTGGTCAGCGTGGGTCGCACCGACGGCGAACAACACGTGATCGTGCGCGACCTGGAAACGAACGAGCGTTGCGCCGATCGGACCATCGGCGAAATCTGCGTGGCCGGCCCGAGCGTCGCCGCCGGCTACTGGCATCTGGACGAGCAGACGCATTCGACCTTCCATCACAGTCTGGCGGGCCATCGGGATCAGGTGTTCATGCGCACCGGCGATCTCGGCTTCATTCTGGACGACGAGCTTTACGTCACCGGCCGGCTCAAGGACATGGTGATCCTGGCCGGCCGCAACTACTACTCGGAAGACATCGAGTACGCGCTGATCGTCGGCGTGCCGGAACTCGTGCCGAACGGTTGCGCGGCCTTCATGGACGACCAGGTCGATGCGGAGCGCCTGATCGTCGTGGCGGAAGTCGAGCGCACGCAGCGCAAGGGCAATCTCGACAGCTTCATCGACGCGATTCGCCAGGCGATCTGGAACCGCCTCGACATCGGCCCGAGCGCGATCGTGCTGGTGTCGCCCGGCAGCGTGCCGAAAACGTCGAGCGGCAAGGTGCGCCGCAGCACGTGCCGCACGCAGCTGCACGACGGCGCGCTGACGATCCTCGCGCAGTGGGACGTCGAGGGCGGCGTACATACGCCCGCGCCCGATCGCCGGCAGCCCGCGCACCCGGCAGCGGTTGCCGACAAGCCGGCGGCCAACGATCGCCGGCGCGATGACAGCGCCACCGTCGACGAACTGAACGACTGGCTCAGGCACTACGCCCGCACGCGGATCGATTCGCGAACCATGGACGAGCGTCGCACCATTCCGCCGCACGTCGTGCTCGATTTCGGGAATCGGGGCCTGCTCGGCATGCCGATCGACCGTTCGCATGGCGGCCTCGGCCTCGGCCAGCGCGACATGTCGCGCGTGCTGGCGCAGCTGGCCGCGATCGACTCGACCCTCGCTTTCTTTGTCGCCCTGAACAACACGCTCGGGATCCTGCCGATCATGCAGCATGCGCAGCCGCCGTTGCGCGAGGAATTGCTGCCGAGCCTCGCGAGCGGCCGGATGCTCGCCGCATTCGCGATCACGGAGCCGGCCGCGGGCTCGCATGTGCGCGCGATCGCCTCCCGCGCACAGCGCACCGAGTCCGGCGACTGGCTGGTCACGGGGAACAAGCGCTGGAGCGGCTCATCCGCATGGGCGGGGATCATCAACGTGTTCGCGAAGCAGGCCGACGGCACCGGAATGGTCGGATTGGCAGTGCGCCCCGGCACGCCAGGCGTGCGGATCGGTGCCGAGGAGCTGACGATGGGCGTGCGCGGCATGATCCAGAATTCGCTCCATCTGGATCGGGCACGAATCAGCGACGCAAACCGGCTCGGCGATATCGGCCAGGGAATGCTCGTGGCGCAGCATGCGATGAACATTGCGCGCCTTGGCATCGCCGCCGTCTGCGTGGGCGGAATGAAACGCTGCGCGCAGCTGATGCATCGCTACGGAGCGCGGCGCCAGGTCGGCACCGGCCTCCTGCTGGACAACCCGCTGAGCCGCCTGCGCCTGGGCGAGCTGCGGGACCGCATCGACGGGCTCGGCGCGCTGGTCGAGCATCTGGCCACCGAACTGGACCTCGGCGTCGCGCTACCTGAAGACTGCCTCCTGATTTCGAAGATTCTCGGCTCCGAGCTGCTGTCGCAATCTGCTGACGAGATGATGCAGTTCCTGGGTGGCCGGGGGTATATCGAGACCAACCTGGCGCCGCAGATCTTCCGGGACGCGCGCCTGACCCGCATCTTCGAGGGGCCGACCGAAACGCTGCTGGTTCACCTGGGCAGTCGTCTGCTCAACGGAAGCGACGATTTGCTGCGCTATCTGGAGCGTGCGCTGGGCGCCGGTGCGCTGGCCAGGGAGCTGCGCGAGCTGGGCGCACAGCTGGCGCAAGACGGGCTCGCCAATGCGTCGAAACTCGACGGCGCCGCGCATGCCGCCGTCTGGGTCAACTATTGGCTCGGCACGATCGCGCAATGGGGATTGCTGCTGGCGGTGATCGAACGCGCGGCTGCACAGCAGCGCATCGGCGACGGCACGCTGCGCTGGGTGCAGAGCCAGTACGAACGCGCGATCGAGACAGCGCAACGGCAGGTCGGCCTGCGATCTGCGTTGCCCACGACAGTGGAATTGAACGACTGGGCAGCGCGCACCGGGTTCGAGATCGGCTCGATCGAGCAAACGATCCCGGGCGCAAGCCAACTCGTCGATCCGTTGCTGGACGCCCATGCCGACGCGCATTCGGTCTCCCGCGCGCCCGACGCGCCAGCCGGCGAAGACGCCGGTTCGACCGCAACCCCGATCGTGAGCGAGCCCGCAAGCCTGCTCGATCGCCAGCAGGTTCATGCCGTCGAACAATGGCTCATCGCGTGGCTGGGCGAGCGCCTCAAGCACCGCAAGCTTCGATTGACGCGCGAGTCGACGTTCGCCGAAATCGGCTTCGACTCGATCCTCGCCGTCGAAATGACGATCGTATTGAGCGAGACGTTCAGCGTGACCGTCGATCCGTCCGCGGTCTGGGACTACCCGTCCATTCGCGCGCTGGCCGCCCATCTCGCGCCCCGGACTCACGGCGCCGCGCCGGCGGTTGCCGCCGCGCACGCCGATTCGGATGCGTCTTCATCCATTGCAGCCCAACCTTCGACCCTGTGAGACCGCCCAACATGCACGCCCGATTCGACCTTGGTGATTCCACCACCGCACTGGCCCGGCAGCTCGAACACTATCTCGACGCCTATCCCGACGAAACACGCACGTTGCTCGGCCTGTCGGCCGGCACCAAGATCGGCGTCGAGGTGCTCGACATGGAGCTGCCGGTCAAGCTCGAGCAACACACGCATGCGGCCACGCTGCGCATCGGCCGACACGACGCTCAGCGCGTGATGGCCTATACGCGCAGTTGCAACTGGGCGAACGGCATCGTGCTGGTGCCGACGCTGGCGCGCCTGGTGTTTGCGGGCGCGTTCCACGGCCTGCGGGCCGGCACGCCCCGCGCGATGCGCACGTTCGCAACGTCCCGCCAGCCCGACCCGACCCGTAACCTGGGGGTTCTGTGGGGCGCCCTCAACCTGTTGAGCCTGGCAGGCTGGCTGACCCTCGATCGCGGCGACGAAGACGCCGAATATGCGCTCACCCCGGCCGGTGAATATGTCGTCGCGTGCGTCGAGCACACCCGTCCGCTGTTCGAGCAACTGGCCAATGCCACGTCGGTGCTCCAGCATCTGCACGCCCTGTGTCATCGAACGCGCATCGCGGCCGACGACAGCGTGCTGTATGCACAGCTCGCGCGGATCTGCGTAGCGGGTTGGCCGGAGCTTCCGATTCCGGCCACCGATCTGGAGCGCCAGGTGAATGGACAGCTGCGCACGGCGATGGACGGCCTGTTGCTCGGCCCGACCTGGGTCGCGCTCGATATGCCGGTGTTCGACAGGCAGCCGGATGGCCAGTACTCGCAATCGGCGCCCGGCATCCTCGCCAGGCTCGACAAGCAGCCCGACGGGGTCGCGGTCGGCGCCTGGACGCAGGCTGATCCTGTCGTGCTGCACGCGGCATGGGCGCTGATGTGCAAGTTCGGCATGGCGGAAATCGATCGGGAAACGGTGCGCCTCACCGAGTCGGGCCGGATTCACCGTCCGATTGCCGCCCCTTACGCGGGGTTGCCTGCGTCCTATCTGCGTTCGTATGCGTTGCTCGACGAACTCCTGTTCCGCAACCCCGATCCGCTCGATATCGATCGCGACGGCCACATCGATCGCGTGATGAACGTGTATGCGTCGAGCGGCGCCGGGTCCGGGCCGGCGTCGCAGGAAATCACGACAAAAATCCTGCGCGCGCTGTTCGACGACACGCCGCTGGATCGCCAGCCGGCCGGCATCGCCGACATGGGCTGCGGCGACGGCAGCGCGCTGAAGCGCCTGGCGGAATACGTCATTACGTCGACGCGGCGCGGCCGGCACCTCGCGGCCTATCCGCTGCTCGTGATCGGCGCGGACTACAACGAATCCGCGCGCGGCCGCGCAGCCGCCACGCTGTCTGCGCTGAAGGACATCGCCGGCGTGCAGGTACGCGTGATCGCCGCCGACATTTCCCAGCCCGACCGCTACGACGAAGCCGTGGCCGAAAGCGGCCTGACCGTCGGGCAGCCGGACGGCAGCGTGCGCCCGGCGCGACTGAGCGACCTGTTGCATACCTTCATGTTCCTGGTCCACAACCGCCGGCTGAGCGTCCGTCGCAAGGACGCCGCCGAAGCGATCCTCGAGCGCCATCTCCGCACCGTCGATCGAGCACGCCTGCGCGCGGTTATCGATCAGCACTATGCGGGCGTCATGACGGTATCGAATCAGGCCGAGTTGCCGATCGCGCTCGACCAGATCAAGCGGGCGTTCAAGGTGGCGTACAGCGATGCGGAAGGCCTGGTTCCCGGTTACGTGGCGGCGGCGGATCTCATCGATTTCCTGACCCGCTGGAAGCGCCACGCGAAGCACGGCTTTCTCATCGTGGAAGGGCATAGCCCGTGGGCGGAGAACCTTTGCGCGCGTGCGCCGGGCGGGCCGGACACGTGGTTGCGCACCGAGCAGCTTCCGTCGGTGTTCAACTGGGGCATGCATTTCGTGTCGCGTCAATTCATGGCGCCGTTCAACGAATTCACACTCGCGTTGACCCTGGCCGGCCTGCGCCCCGACAGCCCGATTTACGGGCGGATTCATCCGGAGGGGTTCCCGGCGCCGGATCTGCTGAGCGACTATCGGTTCTTCAGCATCGCGAACTATGTTGCCGATCCCGTCGACACTGTTTCCGCCTGACGATCCGTTCGGTGCCACGCAGCGTGCGGCCACGCCGCGCATGGCGTAAAAAAACACCCCGGAGGCTGGATCGCAATCCAGCCTCCGGGGTGCCGTCCCGATCCGTACTGCGGACCGGTTTCATGAAAGCCCTGGATTCACACAGGAACCTCCATGCAACCGGTACCCGGCTCGTGCATCATGCGCTGTAGTCGTACACCCCACGCCCGGCCTTCCGCCCGAGCCTTCCAGCCGTCACCATCTCGCGCAGCAGCGGGCACGCGCGATACTTCGGATCGCCGAAGTCCTTCACGAACACGTCCATCACCGCGAGGCATACGTCGAGGCCCACGAGGTCGGCCAGCGCGAGCGGCCCGATCGGGTGGTTCGCGCCGAGCTTCATCCCCGCGTCGATCTCCTCGGCCGACGCGATGCCTTCAGCCAGCACGAAGAACGCCTCGTTGATCATCGGCACGAGAATCCGGTTCACGACGAAGCCCGGTGAATTGCGCACGCCGATCGGCGACTTGTCGAAACGCTCGGTCAGCTCGCGCACCGCCGACGCCGTCGCGTCGCTCGTCTGCAGCCCGCGGATGATCTCGACGAGCGGCATCAGCGGCACCGGGTTGAAGAAGTGCATGCCGACGAAGCGCGCCGGATCGGCGAGCGGCGCCGCAAGCGCGGTGATCGAGATCGACGACGTGTTGGTCGCGATGATCGCTTCCGGCCGTGCGACCGCCTCGATCTGCTTCAGGATGCGGCCCTTCAGCTCGACGTTCTCGGTCGCGGCTTCGATCACGATATCGGCCGCTGCCAGCTTCGCGTAATCGGTCGACGTCGTGATGCGCGCCAGCGCCGCATCGCGCGTGGCTGCGTCGAGCTTGTCCTTCGACACGAGCCGCTCGAGGCTGCCCTTCAGCGTCGCGATGCCCTTCTCGAGCGCGGCGTCGCTGACGTCGATCATCACGACATTGAGTCCTGCAACGGCGGCGGTCTGCGCAATGCCGTTGCCCATGGTTCCGGCGCCCACGACGCCGACAATTTCGATGGCCATGAAATTTCCTGTGTGTTCGGGTGCTGAGCGTTCGATTATCAGATGTTCTCGAAGATCGCCGCAATCCCCTGGCCGCCGCCGATACACATCGTCACGAGCGCGTAACGCCCGCCGATGCGCTTCAGTTCGTACAGCGCCTTGACCGTGATCAGCGCGCCGGTCGCGCCGATCGGGTGACCGAGCGAGATGCCCGAGCCGTTCGGGTTGACCTTCGCCGGATCGAGGCCGAGCTCCTGCGTGACCGCGCACGCCTGGGCCGCGAACGCCTCGTTCGCCTCGATCACGTCGAGATCGGCGATCTTCAGGCCCGCGCGTTCGAGCGCCTTCTGCGTGGCCGGCACAGGGCCGATGCCCATATACGCCGGATCGACACCCGCGTGCGCATACGCGACGAGGCGGGCGAGCGGCTTCACGCCCTGCGCGCGCGCGGCGTCCGCGCTCATCATCAGCACGGCTGCGGCCGCATCGTTGATGCCCGATGCGTTGCCGGCCGTCACGGTGCCGTTCTCTTTCGCGAACACCGGGCGCAGCTTCGTGAAATCGTCCGCGCTCGCGTCGTGACGCACGTGCTCGTCGGTGTCGAACGCGACCTCGCCCTTCTTCGTGCGGATCGAGATCGGCAGGATCTGGTCGTTGAAGCGCCCTTCCGCGATCGCGCGCGCCGCGCGACGATGCGATTCGAGTGCCAGCGCATCCTGCGCGTCGCGCGAGATGCCGTACTTCGCCGCGACGTTCTCGGCCGTCACACCCATGTGGATCGTCTGGAACGGGTCGTGCAGCGCGCCGAGCATCATGTCGACGAGCTTGCCGTCGCCCATGCGCTGGCCGAAGCGCGCGGCCGGCACGGTGTACGGTGCGCGGCTCATGTTTTCCGAGCCGCCGCCGATCGCGACGTCGGCGTCGCCGAGCATGATCGTCTGTGCGGCCGACACGATCGCCTGCAGGCCCGAGCCGCACAGGCGGTTCACGGTCAGCGCGGGCGTGTGCTGCGCCACGCCGCCATTGATCGCCGCGACGCGCGCGAGATACATGTCCTTCGGTTCGGTGTTCACGACGTGACCGAACACGACGTGCCCGACCGCATCGCCCGGCACGTTCGCGCGCGACAGCACTTCGGCGACCACCTTTGCACCGAGGTCGGTCGGCGAAAAATCCTTCAGGCTGCCGCCGAAATCACCGATCGCGGTACGGACACCGCTCACCACCACGACTTCTTTCGCTGCATTGCTCATCGTCTCACTCCGGTTCGTTCGCGCCCGCAGGCGCGGGGATGCGTTGCGTTACATGTTCGGGTAATTCGGCCCGCCGCCGCCTTCCGGCGTGACCCACACGATGTTCTGCGTCGGATCCTTGATGTCGCACGTCTTGCAGTGCACGCAGTTCTGCGCGTTGATCACCAGCCGATCGCTGCCGTCGTCGTTCTTCACGAATTCATACACGGCCGCCGGGCAGAAACGCCCCTCCGGCCCCGCGTACGTGCGCAGGTTCACGTTCACCGGCACGTTCGCATCCTTCAGCGTCAGGTGCGCCGGCTGGTTCTCCTCGTGGTTCGTGTTCGAGATGAACACCGACGAGAGGCGATCGAACGTCAGCTTGCCGTCCGGCTTCGGATACTCGATCGGCTCGCATTGCGATGCCGGCTTCAGCATCTCGTGGTCTGCGTGCTTGTGGTGCAGCGTCCACGGCACGTTGCCGCCCATCACCTTCTGCTCGAGCCCGACCATCAGCGTGCCCAGGTACAGCCCCTTGGCCATCCACTGCTTGAAGTTGCGCGCGCGGTACAGCTCCGTGTACAGCCACGATTGCTTGAAGGCGTCCGGGTACGCGTTGAGTTCGTCGCTCTGGCGGCCGGCCTGCACCGCGTCGAACGCGGCGTCCGCCGCCAGCATGCC
>NZ_NBYX01000043.1 GCF_002099195.1 Burkholderia puraquae
CCACATCCATGCCGCCGAACTTGTTGCGCCAACGATAGAACGTTTGTTCCGAGATGTTGTGGCGCTTGCATAGATCCTTCACCGGTTCATCCCGGCTCTCGGCCTCGCGCAAGATGCGGATGATCTGCTCGTCGGTAAATCGCTTCTTCATCGAGTTCTCCTTGTCTCTAGGATAAAAGAGAACTCACTTGCCGCATGGCTACAAGAATCGTCTCAGGTCATCGTGCTGCAATTCAGATTGTCGGCGAGCAGTTTGCGCTAGGAAATTCCCTGGACATCGGGGCGCGACTATCTAGGAGTGTGACTCGAGTGGATGCGTGTCTCGTTGACGTAAGCAGGCTTCCAATTCGAGTAGAGTCGGTGATGTCGCGCCGACGGCGATGGAGTTGCTCATCGCGGCCTTCTTCGTCTGTGAGTTGGGGAGTCACAAGTCCGCAATCAGGAGGTATCCGGAATTTAGTGTGTGAGGCGGGTTGAGATTCAGACTCCAATGTTGAATCGTTCCGAGCCCATCCGAACCTTTGTGTGTGAGGCATAAACTGATGGCCAAGGAGCTACTTTACGCCTCACACACAAAGGTTCGGATAGGCTCGCTATACGTTGACGACGCCGCGCCCGAGTTCGATCACGCGCCCGCCAACGCCGATTTCACCGGTTGCCTTGACCGACAACCGCAGCAGGCAAGGCCGGCCGACGGCTTCACCCTGTTCGACTTGAAACGCGGCTGGCAGGTTGCGCTTCATCGCAAGCAGCCACCCGCCCAGATTCGCGCAGGCCGACCCCGTGCCCGGGTCTTCCGAAACGCTGCCTTGCTTCACGAAGAAGTAGCGCGACACCACCGTCCCCGGGCGCTCGGCATCGAACGCGAATACGTAGGCGGTCTTGCGGCCGAGGCTGCTGGTCGGCCAGATATCGAGGCATGCACTGTCGGGCTGCGCCCGGCGCACGGCGGCGGGGTCCTTGAGTGCGACCAGCAACTGGTCGGCACCGGTGTCGATCCACATCGGCGGTGCGAACAGATCGTCTTCCGTGAGCCCCAGCAGTGCCGCCGTTCGGGCGTCGGGCAACTCGCATGGTGCCGTCTTCGGCATGCCTGCGTGCGGCGCAGTGAACGTCCACACGTCGCCGTGCGCGTTGACGTCGACCACGCCGGCCTTGAATTCGAGCGCGAGATCGTCGCCCGCACCCAGCAGGTCGCGCACGACATGCGCAGTGCCGAGCGTCGGATGGCCTGCAAAGGCCATCTCATAGCCCGGCGTGAAGATGCGAACCCGCGCATGCGCGCGCTCCGACGGCAGCACGAAGGTCGTTTCGGACAGGTTGAACTGCACGGCGAGCGCCCGCATGGTCGCGTCGTCCATGCCGCGCGCATCTTCGAATACGCAAAGCGGGTTGCCGCCGAACGTGGATTCGGCGAATACGTTCAGCAGGCGGAAGGCATAGGAGGTCATTCGACACTCGCGTGATTGGGGTGGTTACCGTACCTGGTTGGGGTGCGCGCTGCTCGATGCACCAGCCGCCGCGCGGAGTCGCATGGATCAGCTCGGCTTGTCGAGCGGCGCAAGCATCGCCTGCATGTCGGGATGCTTCAGGATTTTCCGGTACTCCGCCGGACTCATTGCATCGATCAACACGCGCCCGCTCACGTCCGCCTTGATGTACTCGACCGCGAGCAGCGCGATGACCGGATTGGTCGTCAAGGTGGCGTGACCGGGTGAATGATCGCCGAATTCCGCCACCACTGCCTCGGTGTTGTCCGCCACCGCGACCGCGAGCCGGCGACCGGACAACCTGAGCCTCGCGCTGGCGCCGCATTTGGCCATGTCGTAGTGGCGCGGCCCGTTGAGCGTGCGATTGCCGTAAATCGCCACGTGCGTGTCGACGCCCCGCGCCGCGGCCGCTTCGAGCAGCGGCCCGAGGTCGTCGATCTCTTCGTCCCAGACGCCCGCGAAGAGCTGCGTTTTCGCGTTGACGACGACGCGCGCGAATGCGCTGGCGATCGCTTCCCGTCCGCTCAACGACCAGACGAGCCCCGGCTCCTGCTGAACCGGCAGCCGGTCGAGCGCGCCGGCGGCCAGCTCAAGATCCGCATTGAAGCGCGTGCGCAAGTCCTCGAGCAACGACCGGTGGGGCACGGCCGCATAGCGAACGGGTTCCGACCGGTTGACGAGCACCGCACCGCGCGTTTCCAGGCGACTCAGGGTTTCGTAGATCTTCGATGGCGGCATGCCGGCGCGCCGGCCGACTTCCGCACCCGTCAGCGCGGCCTGCCCGACGAGGGCCGCGTAGGCCTGCGCCTCGTATTGGGTGAATCCAAGCCGGATCAACGACGTGATCAGCCCCGTGTTTTCGCTCATGTGTATCGGCTCCTGCGCCCACGACGACTTGCATGGGGCTCCTTGATTAACTACTCGAGTAGTATACAATCGCTCAAACTTACTACCCAAGTAGTAGGTGATGTTTCTCAACCTGACTGGAGGAATCTTCAAGATGCGTAAACGGATCAGCACCGGCTCCCCGTGGGAGCCCAAGGTCGGCTACTCGCGCGCCGTGGTCGTCGACGACACCATCTACATTTCGGGGACGGCCGGCAAAGGCGCGGACGTGTATGCGCAGACGCGCGATGCGCTGGCGACGATCGACCGTGTGCTGGCGGACAGCGGGTTCTCGTTGTCGGACGTTGTCCAGAGCCGTCTGGTGGTCGCGGACTTCGACAACTGGGAAGCCGCGGCGCGCGCGCATGGGGAGATCTACGGCGAGATCCGGCCGGCGTTTTCGCTGGTGCACGCGCTTCCGTTCGTCGATCCGGAGATCCTGGTCGAAGTCGAGGCGATCGCGGTCAGGGCCGCGGCATGACCGTCGCCGGCAACCGCGTGCCGCTGTCCCGCACCGCGACGGTGGTGCTTGCACTGGCGGCCGGCGTGGCGATCGCCAACGGCTATGCGCTGCAGCCGTCGCTGTCAGCCATCGCGAGCGAGTTCGGCGTGGCTGCGTCGCGCATGGCGGCCCTCGCGTCCGTGACGATGCTCGGTTATCTGGTCGGCCTTGCATGGCTGGTGCCGCTGGTTGACCGCTTCAGTCCGCGCGCGCTCATCTCGGCGCAGATGGGCGCGCTCGCGTTGTTGCTGGCGTGCGCGTCGTGGTCGCCCGGGCCGCTCGCGCTCGACGCCGGCTTCTTACTGGTAGGCGCGGCAACGACGGTGGCGGCGCAATGCAGCGCCGTCGCCGGAAAACATGCGGAGCCGCAACGGCGCGGCATGGCGATGGGGGCCGTGTCGGCGGGCATTTCCGCCGGGATCCTGCTGAGCCGATTCGTGGGCGGTGTGCTGTCGCAATGGTGCGGATGGCGCGGCGCATTGCTCGCGCTGGCCGGATGCGTTGCGCTGGCCGCCATCGGCGCCGCGGTGCTGTTGCCCGGCGGCCGGCCGGAAAGGCTGCCCGGCCATGCGAACGCGATCGGTGCCATTCCGCGGTTGCTGCGCGACAGCGCTCAGTTGAGGCGCCGTACCTGCGCCGGCATGCTCTGGTTCTTCGCGTTCAACCTGGTCTGGGTGGGGCTCGCGCTGCGTCTGGCCGAGCCGCCGTATGGCCTGGGCGCCGCGGCGATCGGTGCGTACAGTCTCGCGGGCGTGCTGGGGCTTGGCGTGACGCGCGTGGCCGGAAAACTCGCCGATCGATTCGGCGATCGTGCGGTCATCCGGGGCGGGCTCTTCGTGTCGGCCGTGTCGGCGTTGCTGCTTGGCGTGGCGCTCGGTCGTCCCGGATGGCTGGGCGTGGGGCTGGCCCTGTTCGATGCCGGTTGCTTTGCCGCACAGGTCGCGAACCAGGCGCGTGTCGTCGCGATTCAGCCGGGCCGGGCCGGGGCATTGAGCGCCGCGTACCTGACGCTTTACTACGCGGCCGGCGCCTGCGGTGCCGTGGCGGCGGGTGTGCTCAACGCGCGGGTCGGGTGGGGCGCGATGATGATCGTGACGGCTGCGGCAATCGTGGCGGCCGGATTGGTCGGTACCGCATCGGCGAGCGTCGATGCGCGGAGCGAGCCGACCTCCGCCGCTTGAGCACGGGCGCGACGTGCGTGCCTGGTCGATCGAAAATTCATTTTTCGTGCATGATCGGGGTTCTCCGTCGATCGACGGCGAGTGGGTTCCGGTATTCAACTATCCGCAACGCGTGCGGAAAGTTTTACGCTGGAGCAGGCATTCACGCGCTAGCGGGTGCCATTTCCGATCGCATGCGATCACGGGCTCATCGGATTGACCACAACGACGCCGTGCCCATGCAACACGTGTCGGGTTCAGTGTCGCTCGGCGCGCGCGGGTTGCCGCACGCAGGAGGAGGACATGGAACCCGACAGAAGCGTCCTGAATACCGGCGTCGGGTTGGCAAGCGCGCACGCGGAAACCGGTTCGCCGCAGGCCATCCTGGACGCGATCGTCCGTGGCGTGGAAAGCCACGGCATTCCTGCCAGCACCGATTGGCCGACGGCGAAGCAAACCCTCGCGGACAACGACGGGCGGTGGAAATTCTCGGCGGTGCTGGTCGCGATCGTCGCGCGGCGCGAGCCGACGATCCTGCTGACCCAGCGCGCGTCGGATCTCAGCGAATACTCGTCGCATGTGAGTTTTCCGGGGGGACGCCCGGCGGAGTCCGACCGCGATATCGGCGCGACCGCGTTGCGCGAGGCGTTCGAGGAAATCCGCCTCGAGCCGGGCGCGGTCCGCGTGGTCGGCAGCTTGCCGATTCATCAAACCAGAAAGCGCAATCACGCGATCTTTCCCGTGATTGGCATCGTGCCGGAAACGGCCAAATGGGAGGCGGCGCCTGCGGAAGTCGCGGAGATCTTCGAGTTTCCGTTCGCCGCGCTGCTGAACCCGGATCTGCCGCGTCAATACACGGACGGCGAACGCGCGGGCGCATGGTACTGGGCGGAGCAGACGCAGGACATCTGGGGCGTGACGGCCTTCATCCTGAAGTCGCTCGCCGGCCTGGTACTCGGTGCCACGCGCTGAAAGCATGCGGCACGGCGGGGTGCCGCCGCGCCTCAATGCGACGACACGAACACCGCGTCCTCGAATGCCGCCGGAATGGCGAAGCTTTCGCGCATGCGCTGTGTTTCCTTCGCCGGCGTCAGGCCGAACAGGCGCTTGAATTCGCGGCTGAACTGAGACGGGCTCGAATAGCCGACCGCGTAGCCGGCCGCCTCCGCCGTCAGGTCCTCGCGCACCATCAGCAGGCGCGCCTGATGCAGCCGTGTCGACTTCAGGTACTGCATCGGCGATACCTGCGTGATCGCCTTGAAGTGGCTGTGAAAGCTCGGCACGCTCATGCCGGCTTCGTCGGCCAGTTGCGGCACGTCGAGCGGCTGCGCGTAATCGGCATGGATCACGCGCAGCGACCGGCCGATCCGGCCGAACTGCCCGCGCATCGCCAGCGCGCTGCGCATCGCGCTGCCTTGCGCGCCGGTGAGCACCCGGAAGTACAGCTCGCGCAGCAGCGCCGGGCCGAGCACTGCTGCGTCGAGCGGCCGGTGCATCGCCTCGACGAAACGCAGCACCGACGCGTGCATCGTTTCATCCATCGGCGTCGACATCATGCTCCTGGGCGCCTGCACGGGCTCCGCGATGCCTTCGCGGTCGATCTGCGCCGCGAGTTCGGCGGCCATCGTGAAATCGAGGTGCAGATACAGCGCCAGCAGCGGGCGCTCGGGCGTGGCGTCGGTTTCCATGCTGAACGGCACGGGCACGGACACCGCCAGGTAGTGGTGCTCGTCGTACAGATAGCGCTCGCCGCCGAAGTAGCCGCGCTTGCAGCCCTGGCACACGATCACGATGCCCGGGTCGTACAGCACCGGCGTGCGCGACAGCGCGCGGTTCGAGCGCAGGATACGTACGCTCGGCAGCGCTGTCAGGTTGTAGCCTTCGTCGGGTGCCAGCGCGCGCAGCAGCGCAACCAGGCGCTTCCGGTCGCGCGACGGCAGCGACGGGGCGCGGGCGGAAGAGGGCTCGGTGCTCATAGCTTTGTGCAAGAAAATCAGCGGAATCGGGCTTATTCGACGTCGATCGTCAGACTAGTATGCACGCTTCAATCGACTATCGGGAGAAGCTGAAATGGCATCCGGCAACCTCATCCTCATCACCGGCGTCAGCAGCGGTTTCGGCCGCGCACTCGCGCAGGAGGCGCTCGCGGCCGGTCATACGGTGGTCGGCACCGTGAGAAGCGCGCAGGCGGCGCGGGATTTCGAAGCGCTGTCCGCGCAGAGTGCGGTCGCGCGGGTGCTCGACGTGACCGACTTCGATCGCATCGACGGCGTCGTGGCTGAAATCGAGGCGAACGTCGGGCCCGTCGACGTGCTGGTGAACAACGCCGGCTACGGGCACGAAGGGATCATGGAAGAAGCGCCGCTCGCGGAGATGCGCCGGCAGTTCGACGTGAACGTATTCGGCGCGGTCGCGATGATGAAGGCGGTCGTGCCGTTCATGCGTGAACGGCGGCGCGGCCGCATCCTGAACATCACGTCGATGGGCGGCCACATCACGATGCCGGGAATCGCCTACTACTGCGGCAGCAAGTTCGCGCTGGAAGGCATTTCCGAGACCGTCGGCAAGGAGCTCGAGCCGTTCGGCATCGCCGTGACGGCGGTGGCGCCGGGTTCGTTCCGCACCGACTGGGCCGGCCGCTCGATGTTGCGCACACCGCGCTCGATCGCGGATTACGACGCGATCTTCGACCCGATTCGCCGGGCGCGCGAAGAGAAGAGCGGCAAGCAGCTGGGCGATCCCGCGAAGGCCGCACGGGCGATGCTCGCGGCGATCGCGGCGGAACATCCGCCCGCGCATCTGCTGCTCGGCAGCGATGCGCTGCGGCTGGTGCGCAGCAAACTGGCTGCGCTGGACGCGGAAATCCGGGCGTGGGAGGCCGTGACGGTGTCGACGGACGGTTGACGCGCGACGGACACGGCCACCGGCGCCGGCACCGGCACGAGGGCGAGGGCGAGGGCGAGGGCGAGGCATCGGGCCGACACCGCGCGGGCGTCGGCGCGGATGCTCAGCCGCCGACGCGCTTCGCGTTGCCGCGAGCCGCGATGGCCGCGTCTCGCGATATCACGTAAGTGACCGACGGGTACTTGGGCGTTTCGCTACGCTGCACGACCGTGCCGCCCAGTGATTCCGCGATGCGGCGGCTGGGTTCGTTGGCTTCGGCAACCGGATAGGTGAAGCGTCGAATGCCGATCGTCGTGCATGCCCATTCGACGACGAGACCGACGGCTTCACGGCCGATGCCTTCGCGGTGGCGATCCTCGCGAATCCAGACACCGAGCTCCGCACCGGCATCCTTGACGTGATGAAGGCCGACCAGGCCCAGGAACATTCCGCCTTCGCGTTGGCGGACCGCGAAGACGAAGTCGCTCCCGTTCGCGATCGAAGGCAGCCACGCGCGCCAGGTGCGCTCGAAGCTGGCCCGGTCGGGCGGCGGCTCCCAGGCCATGAAACGCGTCAGGGTCGGCGTGATGCACGGAAACGTCGCATCGGCATCGCCGGCGGAAAACGGCTTGATCGACAGTCGGTCCGATTCGATATGAATCGGGTCAGCGCGCAGCGCCATCGTTCGCACCTCGACGGTTCATCCATGTTGATCAAATTGTCGACGGTCGCCCGCATCGCGGCATCATCGCTTAACAATACTGTCCGATAATGGCGCCTGGCCCATGCGCCACGTTCATCCACCTTACAGGAGTCCACCGCGATGCCATACGTCACAACGAAGGATCACGTCGAGATTTTCTACAAGGACTGGGGCCCGAAGGACGCGCAGCCCATCGTCTTCCATCATGGCTGGCCGTTGTCGTCGGACGACTGGGATGCGCAGATGCTCTTCTTCGTCCAGAAGGGCTATCGCGTGGTGGCGCACGACCGGCGCGGCCACGGCCGGTCGGCCCAGGTGTCGGACGGCCATGACATGGATCACTACGCGGCAGACGCATTCGCGGTCGTCGAGGCGCTCGACCTGCGCAATGCGGTGCATATCGGCCACTCGACCGGCGGCGGCGAAGTGGCCCGCTACGTCGCAAAGCACGGCGAGCCGGCCGGCCGCGTCGCGAAGGCGGTGCTGGTCAGCGCGGTGCCGCCGCTGATGCTGAAGACCGAATCGAACCCCGAAGGCCTGCCGCTCGAGGTGTTCGACGGCTTCCGGAAAGCGCTTGCCGACAATCGCGCGCAGTTCTTTCTCGATGTGCCGAGCGGCCCGTTCTACGGGTTCAACCGCGAAGGTGCAACCGTGCATCAGGGCGTGATCCGGAACTGGTGGCGGCAGGGGATGGAAGGCAGCGCCAAAGCGCATTACGAAGGCATCAAGGCGTTTTCGGAAACGGACCAGACCGACGACCTGAAGTCGATCTCCGTCCCGACGCTCGTGCTGCATGGCGAAGACGACCAGATCGTGCCGATCGCGGATGCCGCGCTGAAGTCGATCAAGCTGCTGAAGAACGGCACGCTGAAAACGTACCCGGGCTACTCGCACGGGATGCTGACGGTCAACGCGGACGTCCTCAACGCCGACCTGCTGGCTTTCGTGCAGGCGTAATGGTGTCGGAGGGGGCGGCGCTGGCCCGCTTCGGCGGGCTGCGCCGTCGTTGCGGGCCGGCGGCGCCCGCTAGCGCCCGGTAGCGTCCGTCGCGCCGTCGGCATGGCGGCCGGTTCGCCGGCCGCATGCATCAGCCCGGGCCGTTGAAGCGGATGCCCGGAAACGTCAAACGCGGCATCCGGTTTTCCAGGAACGCGAGCAGTTCGCGCACCTGCGCGGCCTTGGCGGAGTCTTCCGGCCAGACGAGGTAGTACGCGTCGCCGGTATTGACGGCCGTCTTGAACGGCAGCACGAGCTGCTTCTCGTCGATTGCCGTGGCACACAGCGCGAGATCGCCAATCGAGAGGCCGTGGCCGGCGATGGCCGCCGCGATCCCCTGTTCGAGCATGTCGAACACCTGCCCGCGCGTGATGTCCACCTCCAGGTCGTGGCCGCTGCCCTTGAGCCAGCGGCGCCAGTCGCGCCGATCGGGCGACGGGTGGATCAGCTCGCACGCCGCCGGATTCGTGCGTGCGACCGTCGCGGTCGCACGCGAGCACACCGGAATCAGCCATTCGTCGAACAGCTTCACGCACTGCGTGGCCTCGCCGAACCTGCCTGCGCCGAGCAGGATCGCGCAATCGTAGGATTCGCTGAAGAAATCGACGGTATCGACATCCATCCATACGCTCGCGATCTGCACCTCGAACGCCGGCCGCGTGGCACGAAACGCGGCCAGCGCGTCGAGCAGCCAGCGCATCGTGAGCGTGGACGGCGCCTTGAGCCGCAGTACGTCACGTTGCGACTGGAACAGCACGCAGGCCTCCTCGATCTGCCGGAAGCCGCGCCGCAAGCCCGACGCGAAGATGTGCGCTTCCGCCGTCACGGTCATTCTGGGGCCGCGCCGCACGAACAGCTTCCGGCCGAAGTAGGCCTCGAGCGTCCGGACGTGCTTGCTTACCGCGCTTTGCGTGAGGCTCAGCTCCTCGGCGGCCAGCGTGAACGAGCCGGTGCGCGCGGCGCTTTCGAACGCGCGCAGCGCGTAGACAGGGGGGAGGGGTTTGGCCTTCATGGGTTTTTAGTATGAGTAAAACTCATGGTATCCGGCAGGATTTTCCGTTTTTCAGCAGCAATCCGGGTACGCAATACTGCATAAACCCGTGCAATCCGATGCGCTGAATCCCGATGATGCCACCGTGGCGGGGCGCGCGCGTCAATCCATCCAACAACTTTTTGTCATGGCACTCCATTACCCGCTGCTGTTCGCGTATCTCGCCGCGATCGTGCTGCTCGTCGCGACACCCGGCCCCGTCGTCATGCTCGTGGTCGGCACCGTCGCGCGGCGCGGCTTCCGCCAGGGCATGCTGACCGCGGTGGGCGCGAACGCCGCGAGCCTCGTGATGATCGCGGGGGCGATGCTGATGGTGTTCGGCGTCGTGCT
Source organism: Burkholderia puraquae (assembly GCF_002099195.1). GTDB lineage: Bacteria > Pseudomonadota > Gammaproteobacteria > Burkholderiales > Burkholderiaceae > Burkholderia > Burkholderia puraquae. The sequence continues at coordinate 10,001 of NZ_NBYX01000043.1, forward strand.
CGTCAGCGAGCGGCTGCTTACGGGGTTGCACATGGCGGGTTGCGTCTTCATCGCGGTGCTGGCCATCCGGACGCTGCTCGGCGAATGGCGCGCCAGCCGGTCGCACGAGGGCAATGACTCGCGGGAACGCGAACCGGCATCGCAGGCGCGGCGCTTGCCGGGTGTCGTGCGCGGCTTTCTCGTCGGCATCGCGAATCCGAAGGACTTGCTGTTCTTCGTCGCGTTCTTTCCGCAGTTCGTCGGCATCACGCCGGATTCGCGCGTGAGCCTGGCCATCCTGGCCGCGCTGTGGATCGCGGTCGATTTCACGATCCTGACCGGCTACATGGCCGCGATCAACCATCCGCTGATTCATCGCAAGCAGCGCTGGATTGCCGCCTCGTCGGCCGGCGCGCTGCTCGTGATTGCGCTCGCCGGGCTCGGCGGCGCGATCGCGGGTGCCGCGTAAGTGCGCCGGCGATCTGCGTTACGCTTCGTTTGCCCCAGCTCCTTGATCGAGTTCAATCATGTCAACCACCACCCCGGCATTCTCCGAGCACCTCTTCTCGTACGGCACGCTGCAACTCGAACCGGTACAGCTCGCGACCTTCGGCCGCAAGCTCGACGGCCATGAAGATGCGATGCCCGGTTACGCGATGACGATGCTGAAGATCGACGACCCGGAAGTGGTCGCGACGAGCGGGAAGACCCATCATCCGGTAGCGGCCCATACCGGCCAGGCGGGTGACCGCGTGACCGGCACCGTATTCGCGATCACGCCGGAAGAACTGCAGCAGGCGGACGACTACGAAGTCGACGCGTATCGCCGCGATCGCGTGGTGCTCGAGTCGGGTGTCGCCGCGTGGGTGTACGTGGACGCGAGTTCGCCGCGCTCCGATTGAATCCGGTTCGCGGGCAGGATCGACGCCGCCGCGATATTGCCTGCTAGTCGTTGCGCAGGAACACGACGTAGCCGCGGAACCACGGGTTCGCCGCGAGGTACGGCGGCGCGTCCCATTCGCCGCCCTGGATGATGCCGATGCGAAACGGCAACTGCAGCCGCGCGACGCGCGGCAGGTAGTTCGCGTAGTCGGGGATCGTGCTGCGGCCCTGGTAGGTCTGCACGACCACTTCGTCGACGATCCCCCTGAGCTGGTTGACCTGGCCGGTATCGATGCGGCTGCTCCAGTCGAGCAGCCCCGTGATGCTCAGCCGGCAATCGTCGGGCAGCGTCTCGCGCAGCGACCGCAGGAATTCGAGGTAGTCCTGCAGGTGGCGCGTGCGCGCATCGAAGTCGATCTGGATGCCGGCGATCGTGCGGCCCGACGCGCGCCAGCGCGTGAGCTGCGCGAGCATGATCTGCGTGACGCGCGGCGTCCAGCGCAGCGTATGCGCACGATAGACGAGCCACACGCGCGCATGCGGCGCGGGCGGCAGCGCGACGCCCTGCGCGATCACGCGGACCTGCGACTCGTCCCGCGGCGATGCCTCGATCTGCCCTTGCAGCACGTAGACGGCGCGCGCGTCGCGCACGACCGCCTGCGGCTTCACGCCCGCCCATAGCCAGAACGCGTCGTACTGCGCGGCATCGACGGTGCCGGCCAGTGCGGCGCGCCCGGCCAGCAGCAGCGCGATGCATGCCATGCACGTGATACGCTTCACGCGGCGCTTACCAGTAGTAGCGGAGCTTCTGCGCCCACGGGCTGCCCGGGTAGCTGGCCTTCAGCGTGTCGAACCAGCGCTTGCGCGTGTTCTTCGGCACCTCCTTGCCGCCGCATTCGTTGGAGCCGGCCGGCGCATAGCACTTGATCGCACGGTAGTACGCGTATGCCCGGTCGTTCGGGTTCGCCTGCGCATCGGCCATCACCGTCACGTAGCTCGACATCCGCTCGTACGGCTTGCCCGCGAACTGCGACGGCGTGCCGCCGAGCGTCGGCGGGAGGCGCGTGGCGGAGGCCGCCGATGCGTTGCGCATCCACGGCGGCACCGGATCGCCTTCGAGGCCGGAGCCGGGCGGGTGCAAGCGCACGAAATCGGCGAGGCAGTTCAGTCCCTTCGCATCGGCGGGATTCTGCTGGAGCGCCGCGGCGACGTCGCGCGCGGCCGGGCACGTATAGCCGTCTTCGTTTTTGGCGCCGGCTGCGATGAACGGCTTCAGCGGATCGGCGGGCGTGCCGGACACCAGCGCGGCATCGGCGATGAACTCGGCGTAGTGCGAACGCGTGAGCTCCTTGTACAGCAGCGTGTACAGCGCGGTGTCGCGCAGCGCGCCGCCGGTCGCCTGGTTTTGCGCCTGCGCGCGCAGCAGGTCTGCATTGGCCGAGCGTTGCAGCAGCACCGCGCGGATCGCGGCGTTCTGCACGGGCGAATCGTCGGCGAACGCGTCGTTGACGAGCCCGGCCTGCTCCAGGTTGATCGCGAGCGCGAGTTCCAGCGCCTCGCGCTGGAAGCGGAATTTTGCGAGCGGGATCAGGTCGCGCCACAGCTGGCGCGCCTTGTCGGTCTGGCCGCTATCCTCCAGCGCGAACCCGCGCAGCGCCTGCTGGCTCAGGCCGAAGTAGTCGAGCGGCTCGGCGGGTGTTTGCGGCAGCAACGCGAGCGCGGCGTCCGGCTTATGCCCGACCTGAACGTACCAGGTCGCGAGCAGGTAGTCGTAGAGCGCAGGCGCGTTCGCGAAGCGCGGCTTCTGCGCCTGCAGGTCGTCCAGCGTCAGCGGCTTGGCGCGGCTCGAGTCGCTGTTTTCCGACGTGCGCATGCGCAGCAGGTCGACAGTCGCAAGCACGGTCGGCGACTGGATCTGGCGCGCATCGAATTCCGGCCCGAACAGCAGCTTGCTGTCGAGTTCGTTCGCCAGCTGGATCAGCGGCACGTTCGACGTCGCCGGCGACCAGCGCGCGAGCGCGTGGCCGTACAGGTCGGCCTGCTGCGTGACGTTCCCGCCGAGCCACGCGACACGCCGCAGCAGCCCCGTCGCGGAGGTCGCATAGCGCCCCTGCGGATACACCTTCAGGTAAGTGCGAAACACCGTATTCGCGGCGTCGAGCGACACCGTCGTCACGCGGCCGCGCGACGGCGTGGGGCTGTCGTTGTCGAACACATTGGCCTGCGCGGCGTTCAGCTGCGCGCGCCCGGCCATATAGAGGCCGGTTTCCTTCAGCCACGGGTTCGCGCTATGCGAAGCGCTCGCGAAAGCCCTGGTCGCGGTGAGGAAGTCGGCGCGGTAGAACGCGTTCGTGCCGTCGAGGTACGCGGCGAACTGCTGGCCGAGCGGCGACTTGACCGGCGGTTTCGTCCAGGCGGTGCTGGCGCCGCCCGCGGCGCAGGTCTTCTGTGCGATGTCGGCGCGCGCCGCGCGCAGGCGCGCGGCTTCGTCGGCGGGGAGGCCGCCGGCACTGCCCAGCGCGTCGTTGAACGCGTCGGCGCCCGAGCTCATGCTGCGGCAGATGCTGCCTTCGCCGTCGGCGTACTGGTTCGACGGCGCTTCGGCATCCGCTGCGTTGCCGGTCCTGGCGGGCTCCTTCTGCCCGATATAGATCCATCCGGAGAAGTCCATCGGAAACGGCACGACGATCTGGTTGATCCGGTCTTTCGCCGGGATCGTCTTCGGGTCCGGAAACGCCTGTGCGACCTTGGCGCTGTCGACCATCATCAGCATCGCATTGATGCGCGTGTCGTTGGCGGGGCTCAGGATCGGCAGGTTGCCGCAGAAGTACGCATTCTGCCGGAGCGTGACCGGCGTTTCGCAGCTGTCGTCCGAGCTGGCATGGGCGCCGGGGATCCAGAGCAGGCTGGCCGCCAGCGCGGCGAACAGGTGTCGGTGCAGCAATGGGTTTTTAGGCATTTTTTTCTTGTGCCGGGTGTGGGGCCGCAGCGGCCGGTTCTCTCAGGTGAGGCGTTTCGCCCCGGCGCGTATCGTACCGCACCGGTCGCCCCGGCCGCGAGCGCGCGCAGGCCGCCCGGCGGTCGCGTCGAATGCGGACCGGCGAAATGGAAGTCCACTCAGTGTAGACGCAACGCCACCTTGAATCCGGACTGCCTGAATTAAGATGCAGCCGGCAGTGACGGACATCCGACGATAGACGGCCTGTCGTCGTTCTCGCTGCCCGACGGGGGCGGTCTGCCGAATGCGGTGTTCGCATCGATCCACACGATCGAGTCGATCATGGATGGAGCGCGAACGGATGCCGGTTTCCATGCCTGTTCAATAGTATTGCTTATCAATCGGCCGAACGATGCGATGTGTCGTATCGGCGAACGGCAGACGAGAGTGCGCCGGAACACGAAAACAAGAGGATTCCGATGAAACCCATTACATGGATGGTCATGGCAGCCGCGCTCGCGCTGTCCGCATGCGGCGGTGACGATGTTGCCACGAACGGCGGCGCGTCGTTGTCGTCGCCGAACAATCCCGGTTCGCCTTCCGGCCCGACCTCGCCCGGTGGCGGTTCGAATGGCGGACCGACGGGCGGCGGGACCGCGCAGCCGCAGGCCGGCTGGTCGAAGGCCGCCGCGGTGGACGGCAAGGGGCCGGAAGGCCAGCCCAGCGTGACCATCGATGCGAGCGGCAACGCGCTCGCCACCTGGATGACCAATGGCACGGCCGGCACGACCGGCAACGAGATGTGGGGCGCGCACTATGTGGCGGGCTCGGGCTGGGCAAGCGCGACGCGGCTCGACACGAGCGACGGGTCGCATGCGATGAACACGCTGACCGGGGTGCAGCCGCAACTGGTCGGCAACGCGAGCGGACAGGCGGTCGCGTTCTGGACCGAGTGGACGCCGGGCCCCAACACGTACGCATTGTGGGCGCGCCCGTACAGCCCGGGTAGCGGATGGGGCACGCCCGTCACACTGGCGCCGGACATGGCCGGTTCGTCCTATTCGGCCGGCATGGACAGCCAGGGCAACGCGCTCGTCGCCTGGACGCAGTCGATCAGCCTGCTCGACACGCGCATCGCGTGGACGCGCTATACGCAGGCCGGGCAGTGGTCGTCGACGGCGCTGGTCCAGATGCCGGTGCAGACCGGGCCGGGCGCCGTGACCGGCGACACCGACAACGTGCGGCCGATGCTGTCGGTCCTGTCGTCCGGCCGGGCGGTGCTCGCGTGGCGGCAGACCAACCATACGAAGTCGGCGCTGTGGACGGCCACGTACGACGCGACCAACGGCTGGACCAACGTCAACCAGGCCGTATCGAACTCGAGCCTGTTCACGACGATCATCTCGCCGGTCGCCGGCATGGATGCGAGGGGCAACATCACGCTGGTCTGGGGGCAACTCGACGTGACGGGCGGGAAGCTCTACAACGCCACGATGTCGCAGCGCTATGTATCGGGAACCGGATGGCAGCCCGCGCAGCCCGTTGCCCCGGCGATCGTGGTGCCCACGGGCTTCATCGCGACGCCGATGCTGACCGTCAACGAAAACGGCGTGGCCGCCGCGATGTGGGCGCAAGGCGGTGCGGTCCTGCAGGCGAGCGTGTCGGATGCCAGCGGAAACTGGGGGCCGCTGCAGAAGCTGACGGAACACCTGAACGGGGCGGCGCTCCAGTACCCGCCGCTGGTGATCGACCCGGCCGGCAACGTGACGGTCGCATGGCAGGACACGGGCACGCCGAACGCGTCGGTCCTCCTCGTGGCCGGCTATCGGAACGGCGCATGGAGTACGTCGACGCTGGATCCGCAGGATGGGTCGTGGCCGGCGCTGGCGGTCAACGCAACAGGGGCGATGGCGCTCGTCTGGCAGGGGTTTGCCGCGAACATCGGCAGCCAGATCCAGTCCAGTTTTTACACGCCGGGCTCGTAATCGTGTCGCGTCGGGCATTCGAAGGAGAAGCCATGAAGAAGATTTTGCCGTGCACCGTCACCTTGCGGACCGCACTGGGTGCGGCGGTCGCCGGGCTCATGTTGTCCGCGTGCGGGTCGACGCAGATGAACATGGTCGACGTGCAGACGTCGACCGCGAAGACGCTCGGGCTCGCGTCGTCGGACGAGATCACGATCGCCAATGTGCAGTACGGGAAGAAGGACGGGCTGGGCGGCCAGAAGGTCAGTTACGACGCGACGACCGGCAAGGGGCGGCGTTTCGGCTGTACGGTGTTCATGATTCCGGGGCTCACGCCGATCGATCGGCCGACGTACAACAACTGGGAATGCCATCCGCAACGCTGATGGCCGCGAGATCGACGGCGCCCGTCGCGGGGCGCCGGTCGGTCGCTTGGGTGGACGATATGCCGCGCCGGCCTTGCGCCGGCGCAATTTGGTCCGATAATCGACGAACCGATCTATCCTCTCGTGTCGGCTCGATAAAAAAACTGTCATGGATCAAGCGGCATTCGTCCCTGTTTTCAAGTTTCGCACGATCGACTACCCCGAGCAGGACCGGTTCCACGTCTGGGTCAAGGACATGCTGTGCGACTACCGGCTGGATGACGACGGCGGCCACGGCGCGTTCGACGCGGAAGCGAGCGGCGCGGCGCTCGGCCCGTTGATCCTGTCGGGCCGGCACTGGCGATCGCGCGCGCCGGCCTATCGCGTCAACCGCACCACGCGGCGGATCCGGCTCGACGGCCAGGATTCGATCCGCTTCACGCTGCTGCTCGGCGGGCGGCTGGCCAGCCACACCGGCGGGCCCGAGCTGGTCAAGGGCGCCGGCGACCTGTTCGTCTACGACGTTGCGCAGGTCAACGACTGCAGGGTCGAGGCCGGTGACGTGATCAGCCTCGTCGTGCCCAGGTACCTGCTGCCGAGCCATGCGGCGCAGGCGCACGGCCAGACGCTGACGAGCGGTGTCGGGCGGCTGCTCGGCGACCACATGCTGTCGCTGTTCCGCAATCTGCCGAATCTGCGCACGCACGAGATTCCGAGCGTCGTGCAATCGACGATGCTGCTGCTGGCCGCGGCCGTTTCCCCGACCGCGCAGGCGCTGCACGACGCACGTAGCCCGATCGACGGGGCGCTGGCCGAGCGGGTGCGGCGCTACATCGACGTGCATCTGCTGGAGCCCGACCTCGATCCCGAGCGGATCTGCCGCGACATCGGCGTGTCTAGAGCGCGGCTCTATCAACTGTTCAAGGAAGACGGCGGCGTGATGCGGCAGATCACGCGCCGGCGGCTGCGTCACGCGTACCACGTGCTGGGCGACCCGCAGCGCCGGCATCAGCGCATCGCGGAAATCGCGTGGGCGCACGGCTTTCCCGACGAGAAGTATTTCCATCGGCTGTTCAGGGCGGAGTTCGGCCATACGCCGAAGGAAACGCTCGAGTGCGCGGCCGCGCCGGTGCTGCTGCCGTGCGGGGCGGCCGAGGATCGATGGGCAGATGGCGGCCGGCTGGCGGGATGGACGCTGCCGTTCGGCGTGCTCACCAACTGAGCGGGGGGCGCGTTGCGGCCGCCGTGCGGCGGTTCGTTTCGTGCATCACGCGTACACGCTGCTGGCCACACCGCCGTCATCGACATCGTCGATCGCGGCCCGCAGGTCGTCGATTGCCACCATCAGCTCACGGACCTGTCGCAACGACGGGTACTGGTGCAGCACGGCATGCCATTGCGGCAGCGTCAGCAGCGCATGCCAGACGACGCCGAGGCCGTCCGGATCGGCGTCCGGCCGTTGTGCGAGCGCGCTCGCGTATTCGAGGCTGGCCTGCGCCGACAGCAACTGCATCCGGCTGGCGGCGCCCAGCAGGCGCGGCGTCGCGTCCGCGGACGCATCGCAGCAATAGAGCACTTCCCGTGGCAGCGTCGCTTCGTCGGTCGTCAGTGCGCGCAATGATGCGCCGTGCACGCGCACCGTGCCCTGGTGCGTCTCGAACGCATAGATCGTGTCCGGGTCGGCCTGCGCGAGCAGGTTCAGGCCGCGCAGCAGCCGCGGCAGATCGGTCGTCGCGGCATCCGCGGACGCTTTCGCTTCGACGAGGAAACGCACGTTCCATGCGGGCGCCGTGTCGTCGCCGCGCGTGCGTTCGAGCAGGATCGCGTCCCATTCGGTTTTCGCGCGATCGTGGCGGCCCGGGATCGATGACGGCACGCGCATCGACGTCACCACCCGGTACGTGCGGTGTGCATCGACGGCGTCGAGCCTGCTGGCCAGCGCGTCGAGCGCCTGCGCGGCCAGCGCTTCGACGGCGGCGCCGCGCTGCTGCGACGCGACGCCCTGCGCGACGGCGACGGTGCTGCCTTCGAGGGGACCCTGGCGGACCCAGAGCGCACGGTAGCGACGCACGTGCTGGTCCGATGCCAGTGCGTCGACGCGCAGCATGCGTTCGAGCGCGGGGCTGTCCTTCAGCTTGACGATGTCCTGCTCGAACGCGGCGTCGGTCGCCATGTCGGGCAGCGCGAGCAGGTGCCGCAGCGTGTCGTGCAGATCGGCCCACGACGTGGCGGCGGCGGCTGCATGCAGCCGCGCGAGCCCGTCGCGTTGCCACGGCCGGGCGCTGCGCTCGAGCTTGGCCGGATGCGCGATTGCGTTGACGGCCGAGTGCAGCGCGCGACGGTCCTGCTCGGCGTGCGCGGATAACGACGCGTATTCGCGCACGCTCGGCGCATCGTGCCGCAGCACCGCGGCCTGGAAGGCGGGATCGCCGGATTGCGTATCCATCGCATCGCGGATCATCTGCGCGAGGGCGTCGATGAAGCGCTGCCGCAGTGCCGCGCCGGGGGCGTGTCCGTCGCTTCGTATCCGGCGCGCTTCCTCGATCACGATCGCAAGCGTGGCGGCCGGGTTCGCGGCGCCGGCTGGCGACAGGGCGCTGTCGAGCGGCGGCAGCCGGTAGCGGCGCGCGACGGTGCGCAGGATTTCGTCGAGCAGGGCAGGAAGCGGTGTCAGCGACATGTTCGGTATCGGCGAGAAAGCGGTGCGCGTGCCCGAAGGGGCGGGCCGGTGCGCGCGATGATGTGCAACGGTATCACGCCGGGTCAGCCGTGCCCGCGTGCCGCGCACATCACGCCGTCAACGTCACCGACAGGCTGCCGAGTTCGCCGAAGCGCACCGTCAGCGCATCGCCGAGCGGTACGTCGATCGCGCCCGCGTACGATCCGGTCGTCACGATCTGCCCGGCGCGCACGGCGTCGCCGCGCGATGCAAGGAAATTGACGAGCCACACCAGCGGCTTCAGCGGATCGCCGTCCGGATGGCGGCCGTCGATCGTGCGGTTCAGCGCGCCTTCGAACGACAGCGCCAGCGTCTCGAGCGGCACGTTCAGCCCGTCGGGCACGACCGGGCCGACGCACAGCCCCTGGTTGAATTGCCCGTCGGCCAGCAACTCGAACTTCGACGCACGCGTGGGCTCCGCATAGCGGCAACCGAGCACTTCGAGCACGATGCGCACTTCGCGGATCGCATCGCGCACGTCCTGTTCGTCGTACGGCTGTTCGCGCGCGGGCAGGTCGCGATCGAGCACGAACGCGATTTCCGGTTCGATCCGCACGATCGGCCCGCCGACGACGCGGTATGGCGCATCGGCCTCGCGGATCGTCGACGCGAAGATCGGCGCGAGGATCACGCGGTCGGGCGGCGGCAGCGCGCATTTCCATCCGCCGACGGGTTCGCCGAGCAGGTCGGCCACGCGTTGCTGGATCGCGAGGGCGGTCTCGACGTTCTCGGGACGCAGCGCATCGGGCAGCAGCGGGCCGGGCGAGCCGGCATGGCGGGCGGCGACGAGATGCTGGGCGGCGCCGTCCACGCGTTCGGTAGTCGTTGTCATGTCGGTTGAGCGAGTTGAAAGTGGGCCGGCAAATAAGGGCCGGACGAAAGTTGCACATCCGATGATAGCGCCTTCGGCACGATGAGCGCTCGATCGCGCATCGTCGGCTGCTTTCCCGCGCGGCTTCGCAAGGTTGCCGCGGCGCAATGTATCGACCGCCAGTCGCGGCGTTCTGCCGCACATGCGGGCCCCGGTCGACCTTGACGTCCGTCAACATTCGAACCCGCGATCCGCCGATGATGGTGACAGGGCCGCGTGCGATCTGACGCGCGGCAAATCACCCCAGCGAGGTTCGCATGTACAAGAAGATCATGGTGGCCGTCGACGGCAGCGCTTCGTCGAAACAGGCGCTTGCCGAGGCAGTGAAGGTCGCGCTGGCAGGCGATGCACACGTCAGCGCCGTGTATGTGGTGGACAAGTCGGTGCTGTTCACATACGCAGGCCGTTTCGACCCGCACGCACTGGTCGAGGAAATCCGCGACGACGGGCGCAAGGTGCTGCGCGAAGCCGAGCAGGTCGTCGCGCTGGCCGGCGCGAACGGCGAGGCCGAACTCGTCGAGACCGAGAGCATCGGCGAGGACATCGCGGAGCGCCTGCAGCGCTACGTGAAGGAACGCGGGATCGATCTCGCGGTGGTCGGCACGCACGGGCGGCGCGGTATCCGGCGCGTGCTGCTCGGCAGTGTCGCCGAGCGCTTCGTGCGCGGCTCGAAGTGCCCGGTGCTGCTGATTCGCGGCGACGATGCCGACGTGGCGGCTACGGCTGCCGCTGCCTGACGCGGCGGGGGCACGATGATACGCCGCCAGTACCGGATCGTCGTCGCGGCGATCGCCGTGTTCGTGTCGCTCGCAGGGATGATGGCCGTCGTGTCGGGGCTGCTGTTCGACAACGCGATGGCGCTGCGCGGCGGCGCGATCGCGCTGATCGCCGGCGTGGCCGGCTTCGTCGTGATGCTCAATCCGGGCGTGAAAGGCGAGGAGTGACGCGGGCGGGCCCGACCGGCTTCTTTCGGCCGGCGGTGCCGGAAGCAGCCGGCAACCGCTTTCCGCAAGACCGGCCCAGCCGCTGCCGCGCCGTTGCGCCACTTGCCACTTACTCGCGGGCGGTACCCGGCGCCTTCGCGTCGTCCTGCCCGACCTGTATCGCCAGCCGCTTCAACGTTTCCTCCAGCTCCTCGTTCTTCGGCCCAATCTTCCGCGCCTGCGCGAACGCGTCGCGCGCGTCATCCTCGCGGCCCAGTTTCCACAGCACTTCCCCCTTGTGCGTCAGCCCGGTCGCATAGGCTTCGCGCGCGTCGTTGTCCGTGTCGCCGTCCTTCGCGAAGATCGCGATCGACCGGTCGAACCAGGTCAGCGCTTCGTCGTTGCGACCGAGGCGATACAGTGCCCAGCCCTTGCTGTCGAGTGCATACGCATCGTCCGGCGATTTCTCGAGATGCGCGTCGATCATCGCGAGCCCGCGCTCGACTGCGACGCCGGCGTCGGCGAGCCGATAGCCGATGTCGTTCAGGCGATCGTCGGGAATCCTGTCGAGATCGAGCGCGGCGGCCACGCGGCCCGCGTCTCGTTCGGCGATTGCGAGCGACAGCAGCTTGGCGACGATCTGCTGCCGTAATTCGCTGCTGATCCGGTTGCCGTTGGCAACCAGGCTGCCGAGGTATTGCGTGTACAGGTCAGGCGCGCCCGGGGCGTTCGCGCTGTTCGCGATGGTCATGCCCGGGCCCGCGCACCAGTCGGTGTCGGCCGCTCCGGCCAGCGTGCCGGCGTAAAGATTGACGTTTCGCGGCGTGCGCGATTGCGCGTAGTAGGTGTAGCCGTTCGCATCCGAATAGCCGCACGCCAGATATTCGTTCTCCACGTCCAGCACGTACGGGAAATGGCCGAGCGGTGCGGTGCCGCCCGGGTCGACCAGCCGGAACGATTCGCCCAGATCGCCATCGCCGACGATCGGGTTGAACACCCACTGCTTCTCCGGATGCAATTTCGGCAGCCGTATGCGAACGGTGCGCCCGGCCGCGTCGGTCGTGCCGAAGATCACGCTGTCGTGCTGATCCGGCTTGACGGGCAGCCCCGCGATGACCTGGCCGGGCAGGAACAGCCGGTAACGCGCATTCGGCAGCGGCTGGTGCGTGACGGGGTCGCGCAGCACGAACTGGTGAACGTAAGCTCCTTTACCGAACGACGCGGTCGGCGCGACGTAGGTGCGCGCGTAGGCGGCGGGCAGGGCGGTACAGCTCAAGGCCGCGGCAACGAGCGCGGCGAGAAGTCGGGATGTCATGGAATTGCGGTTCTTATTGGTAAGGATGTTATTGACCGACGGCCGGAAAAACACTGAACGACTTGCTCCATCTTCGATAACCAGCGGGCTGCGGCCCGCGAATACCGATGCGGATGTCCGGATCGTCCAGCGCAATTCAATGCGGCATCCGCACGCCGCAACGTGATGCGAGGAAGCGGCGGACGGACGACGCGCGAATGCAGTGCGCAGCATAGCAGGCCGCGCCGCGCACTCGCTCCCCATTGGGTTTCGGCGTTGCGCGCGGATCGACGATTCCGTGATTTTTGTCGAGTCGTGGTACGTCGATCCGCACGAAAACCGATTCGACCACGGTGAAAAGAACGAAACGATCGCAATTCGATCGGCCTTTACACCCGCTATTTTTACCGCCTTAAATAATCAGCGGCTGCCAGAAGACCGGAACGCCGTGTGCGACGTATCCGGCCGCGCGCGCTTCTGTCAAACTGGCGCCCATGAAACCGCGCGTCGCTACACTGCCATCCTCCGATTCCGCGCCTGCGCCCGCAGGCTTTCCCGACGCCGACGAACTGGCCGCGCTGCGCGCGTGGTACGCAGGCATGACCGTGCGCCAGGCTGTCGAGCGCTACCTGCCCGACCGGCTCGGCGAAGGGCGCTCGGCGCGCGGCGTGATCGGCGCCATTCGCCGCCGTCTCGTGCGCGTCGCGCGGCAGGCCGGCCGGCCCGATCTCGCAGAGCGGCTCGGCCATCCCGACGGTGAGCGTTTGCGGGAGGCGAAGGCTGCCGCCGAAGCGATCGGCTTGCTGCGTCATGCGCGCGCGCCGGTCCCGCAGATCAGCGACGACGTCGGCCTGTGGCTGCCCGCGCGCGCGGTCGTCGCGCTGCGTGCGCACGGGATCGCGACGCTCGCCGATCTCACGGTGCGGATTCCGCGCCGGCGCCAGTGGTGGCGCGCGATCGCGGGCCTCGGCGTGGCCAGTGCGCGGCACGTCGAGGCGTTTTTCGCCGCGCATCCGGAACTGACCGAACGGGCGCGCGCGCTGATCGCGGCGACGCCGCGCGGCAGCATCGTGCCGTGGGAGCAGTTGAAGCTGCCGCACGAAGTCGACGGCTCGGCCGGCACGTTCCGCGCGCCGCGCGCGACCAGCACGCTCGATGCGGACAACGACTACGCGGCTGTTCATGCGTGGCTGTCGCTGCACGAATCGGCCGCGACGCGGCGGGCGTACCGCAAGGAGGCGGAGCGGCTGATCCTGTGGGCGATCGTCGAGCGTGGCCGCGCGCTGTCGTCACTGACGACCGAGGATGCGGTCGCGTATCGCGCGTTCGTGCGGCGCCCGACGCCGCACGAACGCTGGGTCGGGCCCGTGCGGCCGCGCAGTGCGCCCGACTGGCGGCCGTTCTCGGGCGCGCTGTCTGCGCGCTCGGCGGCGTACACGCTGTCGGTGCTCGGCGCGCTGTTCCGCTGGCTGATCGAGCAGCGCTACCTGCTCGCGAATCCGTTTGCGGGCGTCAAGGTGCGCGACACGCGCGGCGCGAACGCACTCGACACGTCGCATGCCTTTACCGAAGGCGAATGGCTGCTCGTGCGCACGATCGCCGATGGGCTCGAGTTCCGCAAGGGCACGACGGCCGGTGCGCCGCAGTCGGGCTGGACGCCGGCCGCCGCGCAACGGCTGCGCTTCATTCTCGATTTCGGTTATGCGACCGGGCTGCGCGCGAGCGAGCTGGTCGGCGCGACGCTCGGCGGCATCGAGACCGATGCGCACGGCGACGCGTGGCTGAAGGTGATCGGCAAGGGCAGCAAGGCCGCGCGCGTCGCGCTGCCGCCGCTCGCGCGCACGGCGCTCGACCGTTATCTGGTCGCGCGCCGGCTGCCGGTCACGCCGGCGCGCTGGCGGCCCGATACGCCGCTGATCGCGAGCCTCGCGGAAGACGGCGCGGCTGCGATCACGAGCGTGCGGTTGTGGAAGGTGATGCAGCGTTTCTTCGCGCAGACGGCCGATCAAGTCGATGCCGACAATCCCGCGCTCGCGCAGAAGCTGCGGCAGGCGAGCCCGCACTGGATGCGTCATACGCATGCGACGCATGCGTTGGCGCGTGGCGCGGAGTTGACGACCGTGCGCGACAACCTGCGTCATGCATCGATCTCGACGACGTCGATTTACCTGCATGGCGACGATGTGAAGCGCGCTCGGCAGATGTCGAGCGCGTTTGCGGCCGACAAGTAAGGCGAGTGCGCGGCGTCGCTGCAGCGCGGGTAAGCGAGTGCGGCTTCGACGAAACGGAAAGCATGCAGCGTAGCTTCCAGCATTGGTCGGGCATCACGCTATCGGCGATTTGTCGAACCCCGCTTTCCGTTATCGCGGGCCGCTCAATCGCCGACCCCACCGCCGCGCTCCGCGACCACGCGGGTGAGCCATTCCGCATAACGCGAGGCGACGTGTTCGCGTTGCTCGTCGTCATGCCAGCCCCGAATCACTTGCCCGACCGTGCCGTTTTCCGCGGGATCGAGGTCGACGCACCGATGATTGCTGCTGCCGTCGTGCGTGAACGGAATCCACCGGAGGGTATCCCCGTCGTCGCGGATGCCGGCGGCCGGGTTGGACGTCATGTCGTCGAAGTCGCCGCCGGCAACGAGCTTGTTCCAGATCGGCCAGTGCGCGACGATCTCATGCGCGCTCGGCAGTGCATCGCTTTCGGCGCAGACGGCCGTCGGGTGGCCCGTGCCGCTCTCCCGGCACGTCGCCGAAGCCCATCTTTTGTGAAGCGCTATGGGACGATTCACCGCGCCGCAATGTAACTGTCGGGGTGTCGGGGCAGTGTGGGCCGGCAAGGCCCGCCCGTGCCTGAATGTGTGTTCCGCCGGCCCATGGATGACGCACCGCAGCGCATCCGCCAATCAGGCGGAACGGTCGGGCGCACGCGACAGTCATAAGCGTTTTACAAGGAGCGGCAGATGGCATCGAGCCAAGGCACGGTCGATTTCATCGTCGAGCAGATGGCGGCGGCCGGCACGGTATCGGCGCGCAAGATGTTCGGCGAGTACGGTATTTATTGCGACGGCAAGATGGTTGCGCTCGTCTGCGACGATCGGCTGTTCGTCAAGCCGACGGCCGAAGGCCGCGCGTTTCTCGGCACGTGCGAGGAAGGTTCGCCGTATCCGGCCGCGAAGCCGCATCTCGTCATCTCCGGCGAGCGCTGGGACGACCGCGAATGGCTGTCGGCGCTGATCCGGATCACCGCCGCGCAGTTGCCGGTGCCGGTGAAGCGGAGCCGATAGCGGCCGGCTCGCATGCAATGTTGCGCTGCGGCCAGGCGTATTCTGTGACACACGGCGCGACCATCGCGCGCCAGGCGGGAGCACAAGAATGAACACATCCGGAGATCCGCGCGGCACGAGGCTTGCTCGCCGCGCCTGGCATGCGCTCGTGGCGGCCCTGTGCGTTGGCTGGAGTGCACTGTCGTTCGGCGCGGACGATGCGGCGACGCTGCTCGAGCGTTACCGCAGCCTCGGCCCGCAACTGAAGGACAACGCGTTTCACCGGCCGCTGGTTCTCGAATCGGCGGAAGCGTCGTCGTCGCTGAAGGGCGACATCTATGCGGTGGTCGACTATCCGTACGCGGTCGTGAGCGGCCAGCTCGACGATCCCGCGCAGGGCCCCGCGAACTGGTGCGCGGTGCTGATCCTGCACCTGAACACGAAGTACTGTCATGCGTCGACCGGCAGCAACGGCCCGGTGCTCGACGTGAACCTCGGCCGCAAGATCCAGCAGAAGCTGTCGGACACCTATCGCGTGCAGTTCCGCTATCGCGTGGCGGCCGCGACGCCCGACTATTTCCAGGTCGACCTGACCGCCGACAGCGGCCCGATGGGCACGAAGGATTACCGGATCGCGCTGGAGGCCGTGCCGGTCGGCGGGTCGCGCACGTTCCTGCATCTCACGTATTCGTATGGCTTCGGCACGGTGGGCCGCATGGCGATGAAGACTTACCTCGCGACCGTCGGCAGCGACAAGGTCGGCTTCACGGCTGCCAGTGGCGCATCGGCCGCGCAGCCGCAGTACATCGGCGGCGTGCGCGGGCTGCTGGAGCGCAACACGATGCGCTACTACCTCGCGATCGATGCGTATCTCGCGACGCTCGACAAGCCGCTCGACCAGCGCCTCGCGCGCTGGTTCGACGCGACCGAGCAATATCCGCAGCAACTGCACGAGATCGAGCGCGGCGCATATCTGCAGATGAAAGCGCAGGAGGTGCAGCGGCAGCAGGCGGCGCGGTGACGCCGCCTGCTGCCGGCGATCGCGGGGCTGTGCCCCGAGTTGACGCTCCATATCGGCGCGACGTCGAAGATCCTCGCGCCGGGGCTGCGCCTCGGCTACCCGAGTTGCCCGCGCGACAGCGTCGCCCTGTGCGCGGAGGCGGTGCGCACGACCGCATGGATGCCTGCGCCGACGTCGACGCTGATCGCGATGGTACGGATCGAGGACGGCACCGCCGAGCGGATCATGGCCGCGCAACTCGCGGAGATCCGCGCACGCGTCGATCTCGCGCGGGAGCTGCTGCCGGCCGGGCAACTGAAATCCAACCCAGTGTGCATGTTCGTGTGGCTGCGCCTGCCGCCGCCGTGGCGCGCCGACGACTTCGCCGCGCATGCGAAGGGGCGCGGCGTGATCGTGAGGCCGTCGTCGACGTTCGCGGTCGATCGCGCGGAAATCGAGCACGGCGTGCGCATCAACCTCGCGTGTCCGGCCACGCGCGACGAACTCGTCAACGGGCCGCGGATCCTGGCCGGCACGCTGAAGGACCGGCCATGCGCGCTGCTCGGTTCGACCTGACGGCGGCAGCTCAGTCGAGCAACCCCGCGACGACGTCGACGATCCGCTGCAGCAGCGCTTCGTCGTAAGGCAGCCACGGCACCGCGCGCAGCGGCGACGGCGGCGGCTCGATCGCGGTGTCGACGGGTTCGCCGTCGCGCATCACGCGCCCGGTCGCGCAATGCACCGACCACGCGCCGATGCGCACATGGCGTTCGTCGATCGTCATCTTCCCTTGCGCCACCGGCCCGGCGAACACGAGCGACAGCACGTGCCGGCGATGCCGCGCCATCGTGCCCAGCGGCAGGTCCGACAACCGGTTCAGGCGCTGCCAGCGTTCCGCTTCGCGCTCACGCTGGCGCACCGGGTCGACCGCGAGTGCGGCGGCGGCCGCGCGTGTCGCATCGTCGTCGAGCGCGAACGCGGCGACGCTCACGAGCAGGTCGACCGCGCGTGCCACCTCCGAGAACACGACACGATCGATCTCGCCGATCGGCAGCGGCACCCAGCGCCGGTCGTGCCGGCGCTCGAAGTGCAGCCGGCGCGACGTGCCGTGGCTTTCCGAACCCGGATAGAGCCGCGCATCGACGAAGAAGGTCGCGCGCACGTCGCCGAATTCGCGGACGAGCCCGTCGTCGTACGCGCGGATCGACCAGCCTTCGCGGCGCGCGACGCCGATCAGCGGCCGGCTCGACAGCACATGGCCTTCGAACATCGCGGAATCGCTGGCCGGCGCGTCGCCGTCGGCCGGCACGTAGTGTTCGCGGAAGGCTTGCCGGACCGGCTGCCGCAGCGTGCGGCCGACGATCGCGCGTTGCCACGCGAGCCGTTCGTCCGCGTCGGCCAGCAGCGGGTGCCATAGCCGGATGTCGCTGTCGCCGGCGAGGTCGATCGCGTGTCCGGCCGCGTCGCGCAGCACGACCTTGCCTTTCGCGATGTCCGGCATGAACGACTGTGTCGATCCATCGTGGCCGCGCGCGTGCCAGATCATGCGCGCAGCGAACGCGGCGCCGGCCGGTGCATCAACGAGGCGCTCGCGCCATTCGGCATGGCCGAGCGTCATCGACTGCCAGAAGCCGGCTTCCATGCACGCGGCGAGCATCGCGAGCTGCTTCTTGTCGGGCTTCGCGTCGAGCGTCATGCGCAGTGCGGTATGCGGCCGCTCGCCGAGCGCGCGTTCGGCCGGCTTCAGGTTGCGCGCGAGCTTCTTCTGCACGCCGGCATGACGCACGATGGCCAGCGCGTCGCGCAGCGCGCGCACGCTCTCGGGCGTCGGGATCGTTTCGACTGCGTGGCCGAGCGCGATCGCGAGCGATTGCGACGGCGCGGTTTTCGCGGCCGTCGGCGCGACGCACACGCCGGTCAGCAGCGGCCCGATCAGCGGGCGCAGCCACGCTTCGTCGCGATAGGCGGCCACGCGTGCGGCGCGCGCGACGACCTGCGCGTCGTCGGTCGTGAACGCGCGATCGGCCTCGTAGGGAACGGCGCCCGCATGGAGCGCCGCGACCTGCTGCGCGGCTTCGGTCAGCGCGTCGCGCGCGAAGGCGACGTACGCGGCGTCTTCCGCGAGCGTGACAGCCGGATCGCTGGCGTCGAGCCACAGCCGCCTCGGCGCGAAGTAGCCGTCGTTCGTCGCGGCCAACGCGAGCAGCGCGGCCGGCCCGAGTTCGGGCAGCACGTCGAGTTCGCGCACGCGAAACGGCGAATCCGCCAGCGCTTGCGCATACGCATCGCGCCGCGCAGAGAAGTCGCGGCGGCCCGCGAACCGGTCGAGCGCATACATGCCATACGTGCTGGAACCCGTGCGCACGCCGCCTTCCTCCGGTTCGCCCGCGATACGGGCGAGTTCCGCCTGCAGTGCAGGCGACGGCAGCGCGTCGAGGCAGGGCAATTCCTCGAGCGCGCGTTTCCACCCGCCGGCCGGAATATCGCGGAACAGTTCGAGCGCGGCATCGGCGTCGACGAGCGGCACGAGTCCGAGCGCGTCGATCTGCCGGTGCAGCCAGCGTGCGAATTCGGCGCGAGGATCGTCGAATGCGTGGTCGCGCAGCATGATCTCGTGCTCGACTCGGCGCAACGCCGGCCAGACTGCGCCGAGCGTGAGCGCGTCGAGCGTCGACAGGTCGAGCGGCGTGCCGGTGAAGCGCGGATGGTCGGCGCGGCCGGTCAGCCGCGCGACGAGCTGGTCGACGAGCGCGCGATCAGTCATCCGTGGCCCCCGTGGCGGCCGCGTTGTTCCGGCGCCATTTCTGTGCGTGCCGGGCGGCGCGGATCATGCCGCCGAGGGGGGATGCCTGTTCGATCGTGTACTGCATGGTCTGCCTCCGGCAGTGAAAACCGTGCGGACGCACAGTATTGCACCCCAATTGATGCAGCCCGGCGAAAGGCCGTGCGGCGGGCGTTCCGGGCCGATCCGGCGACGCCGCGCAACGCTCCCGGCCACCCGGCCATTTCACAAGACGTACAGTTATCCCGCCATGCGCGATTCGCGCCGAACTGTACTCTTGTTCGCGTGGTCGATGTGTGTACTCGCCGCCAACTGTTCTGCTCTTAAGATTACACCATCAAGTGCACAGTGCCGCAGATCCAGTCGTACCGGAACCCTGTTGGCGCATCTTCAAGAGAGAGCCAGTGCGATGGAAAAGGCAAAACCGGAGGGAAAGATCAGGAATGACGGCAGCCCGGTCGGCGGGCGAAACACGTGCGTGGCGAACGCACCCGGCAGGGCGGCACGGCTGCGCAGGCCGGCGGGAGGCGCGCGATGAAACTCTATGAAAAACTCGCGGATGACATCGAGCGCCTGATCCGCCAGGGTGTGTACCGGCACGGCGACCGGATTCCGTCGGTGCGGCAGGCGAGCCAGCAGCACCGGATCAGCATCACGACCGTGCTGCACGCGTATCTGCTCCTCGAAAGCCGCGGGCTGCTCGAAAGCCGGCCGCAGTCGGGCTATTTCGTGAACCTGCGGCGCGACGACGGCCATGCGCCGGTGCGCGAGCTGCGACCGTCGAAGCCGATCGCGATCTCGTCGTCGGTCGACGTGAGCCGGCTCGTGCTGTCGACGCTGCGCTCGATCGGCACGGACGACGCGGTGCCGCTGGGCTCGCCGTATCCGGACCCGAGCCTGTT
>NZ_NBYX01000044.1 GCF_002099195.1 Burkholderia puraquae
CTCAAGATTACTGCTTCTTCCCAGATTGGTCGCGTTGCGAAGCAACGTGACAACCCTCTTTGCCTGATGACCATAGCGAGTCGGTCCCACCCCTTCCCATCCCGAACAGGACCGTGAAACGACTCTACGCCGATGATAGTGCGGATTCCCGTGTGAAAGTAGGTAATCGTCAGGCTACCTTAGCCAAGAACCCCCGCCCGAAAGGCGGGGGTTTTTGCATTGGCGCGACGAAAATGCGCGTGTGGTAGGGAAGAGGGCTCCATTCATCAGGTCTCCGCGGCTTGCACGCCAGATCACTCAGCTGCCATCCTGCAGTCAAGCCTTATCCCGGAACGAAACCAGGCGATTTGATACGATCGAAGTGCCGTCGGCGATCGCACTCGTCGACGTTGATGTTCGAAACCAGTTTGATGGAGAGGGCGGGAATGAATATCGGTGACGCGTCGCGCGAATCCGGAGTCAGCGCAAAAATGATCCGGTACTACGAACAGGTCGGCCTGCTGGCGCCGAGCAAGCGTACCGACGCCGGCTACCGGATCTACGGCGCGGATGAAATCCATATCCTGCGTTTCATCCGTCAGGCGCGGCGGCTTGGCTTTCTCGTCGAGGACATCCGCAAGCTGCTGATGCTCTGGCAAGACCGTTCTCGCGCGAGCGCCGAAGTGAAGTCGATTGCGCTTGAGCACGTGGCAGAACTCGACAAGCGCATCGCGGAGCTGAGCGATATGCGCGACACACTGGCCGATCTCGCGGCGCACTGTCATGGTGACGGGCGGCCCGAATGCCCGATTTTGGCGCGGTTGTCCGACCCCATCAGTGAACCAAATTAGTGCGCGTCCTCGGGATTCGAAACAACCCCCGATTTTATTTCCATAAAAATCAATGGGTTATGAAAGATTGACGGCCGGGCATTCCAAAATGGAATGGCTGCCATGCAAGTATTTCACTGGCATCTTGGTGCGGCATCGCTATAATTCGGGATAACCCTATACGGGAAATCCCTGAATACCGATTCACCAGGGGTCCCCCTTCCTTGGAGAATGTCATGATCGCCTACATCGTCGAAAAGCTGAGCAACTGGTTCGAATCCGCAGAACGTGAACGTCGTGAGGCTTACCTCGCCACGTCGTCGGATATCGTCCAGCTCGAGAGCCGCATCCGCTCGCTCGAAACCAACGGCTACTCGCTGTAATCGGAGTCACCGTCAGGTGCCACGTGGCACCGAACGATAAGCAAGCCCCGTATTGACGGGGCTTTGTTTTTTTGTGCGCCGGATCTGGCGCAATCGTCAGTGCAGCGCTATGGTATGCACCTGCTTTTCATCCTGAAGGACACGATCATGCGTTTGCGTCTCGATGTGCGTCGAAGTGCCCGCGCGCGTCTCGTTCTGGGCGCGGCGGTGCTTGTGCATGGGCTCGCGGCCGCTGCAGCGACGTCGTCCAAACCGCTGATTCTCGATACCCAACGCGGTATCCAGGATGGCAAGGGCGGGTTGGTGCTGCAGACGGCACCGTTGTCGTCCGAGCCGATCGTCGAGCCGGCAGGCATGCGGGCTCCGGCCGGACAGGCGCCGAACACGTCGGTCCCGCTGTTCGTTGCGCCGTATATCAATGTCCCCGCGTGGGGTGGACAGCCGGCGAACCAGCCAAGGTTTGCACCGAGACCTCAGCCGTAACGGCCAGTCGCCGCATCAGTTGCCGCGGTGCTCGATCTGGCAGCGGGCGCCACTATCCTGTCCCAGCATCTCGACCAGATAGGGCAGTGCCTCGTTCATGCTCTGGGCGAGCGTATACGGCGGATTCAGAATGAACATCCCGCTGCCGTAGAGACCCAGCCCGTCAGTCGGTGGATTCGACACTGTCAGTGTCAGGTGCAGCCAGTTGTTCGGTTGCAGGCGCTTTAACTGCTCGGGAAAGCGCTGCGATTCCGTCCGGGTCACTTGCGGGTACCAGATTGCATAGCAGCCCGTCGCGAAACGCTTCAGACACTCCGTCACGCAAGTCACCGTGCGCGCGTAATCCTTCTTGTCCTCGTAGGACGGATCGATCAGCACGAGTGCGCGTCGCGGCGGCGGTGGCAGCAGCGCCTTGACGCCTTCGAAGCCGTCGCCGGCGAAAATCATCGCGCGTCGCCCCGCATCACGGAAATTGTGGCGCAGCACGTCGATTTCCGTCGTGTGCATTTCGAACAGGCGCATGCGGTCCTGCTCGCGCATCGATCGCCATGCGATGTACGGGGAACCGGGGTAGAAGCGCAGTTCGCCGTCGTCGTTCAGCGCGCGGACTTCATCCACATAGTCGCCCAGTGCTTCCGGCAGGTTCTTTTCGTTCCACAGCCGGCCGATGCCGGTGTCGAATTCGGACGTCTTCGCCGCGTAGCCGTCACGCAGCGAGTACACGCCGGCACCCGCATGCGTGTCGATGTACCAGTAGGACTTGTCTTTCTTGTTCAGGTAGCGCAGCAGCTGGACGACGACGGCGTGCTTGAGCACGTCCGCGTGATTGCCTGCGTGAAAACCGTGACGATAACTGAGCATGGCGGGCTGCCTGAAACGAAAGGTGAATCGATGAAAGCGGTCGATCGTGCGCGGCCGTCGGGCCGGGCGTCGATGCGGCCGCGTATTGTACGCGAGTGGCCGTGAGTCGCCTTACTCGTATGCGTTGCCGACCACCTCCTCGATGCGTTGCTTCACATCCGGCGTCAGCTTCGCGACGGTGTCGAGTGCGCGCATGTTGTCGCCGATCTGCTCGATCCGCGATGCGCCAGTGATGACCGAACTCACGTGCGGATTCGCGAGTACCCACGCGATCGCGAGCTGGCCCGTGCTACAGCCGAGCTCGGCTGCGATTCCGCCGAGCCGTTCGACGATGTCGTTGGCGGCCTGATCGGTCAGGCGGTCGCGCATCCAGTCGTAACCCTGTAACTGCGCGCGGCTGCCGGGCGGCACGCCGTTACGGTACTTGCCGGTGAGCAGGCCCGATGCTAGCGGGCTCCAGGTCGTGAGGCCGAGACCGTAGTCGTCGTAGAGCCGCGCATATTCCTGTTCGACCCGCGTGCGGTGGAACAGGTTGTACTGCGGCTGCTCAACGACCGGCTTGTGCAGGTGATGCCGCTCGGCGATCTCGCACGCGGCACGGATCTCGTCGGCGCTCCATTCCGACGTGCCCCAGTACAGCGCCTTGCCGCGCACGATCATGTCGCTCATCGCCCAGACGGTTTCCTCGATCGGCGTGTTTGGATCGGGGCGATGGCAATAGACGAGGTCGACATAGTCGAGCTGCAGCCGGCGCAGCGAGCCGTCGATGGCGTTCAGCAGGTATTTCCGGTTCAGCGTGTGATACTGGTTCGGTGCTTCGGCGAGCCCCCAGAAGAACTTCGTGGACACGATATAGCTGATACGCGGCCAGTCGAGCGACTTGAGCGCGTGGCCCATGATTTCCTCGGATTTGCCGCCGGCGTAGACCTCGGCGTTGTCGAAGAAATTGACGCCTGCGTCGCGTGCCGCAGCCAGGCATTCGCGCGCGACCCGCTGGTCGACCTGGTTGCCGTACGTCACCCATGAGCCGAGCGAAAGCTCGCTGATCTGCAGGCCGGACCGGCCTAGCCGTCGATAGTGCATGCGAATCTCCTGCGTGACAGAACCGACCTTAAGCTTAGACGTTTTGTGCGCGAACGGCGGGGCCGATCGTGCACAATGACGGCTGGCCCGCCGGTACGATCGCGCGACGGTAGCGGATGCGGCGGGCGCTCGTTTTATCGATCCGACAACGGGAGGAGACGGACATGGCAGCAGATCTGAGCGGCAAGACCGCAGTCGTCACGGGCGCCGCGAGCGGCATCGGCAAGGAAATCGCACTCGAGCTCGCGAAGGCGGGCGCGGCCGTCGCGATCGCCGACCTGAACCAGGACGGCGCGAACGCCGTTGCCGACGAGATCGTCAAGGCGGGCGGCAAGGCGATCGGCGTCGCGATGGACGTGACGAACGAGGAAGCCGTGAACAGCGGTATCGACAAGGTGGCCGAAACGTTCGGCTCGGTCGACATCCTCGTGTCGAACGCGGGTATCCAGATCGTCAACCCGATCGAGAACTATTCGTTCTCCGACTGGAAGAAGATGCAGGCGATCCACGTCGACGGCGCGTTCCTGACGACCAAGGCCGCGCTCAAGCACATGTACAAGGACGATCGCGGCGGCGTCGTGATCTACATGGGTTCGGTGCACTCGCACGAAGCGTCGCCGCTGAAGTCGGCCTACGTCACGGCCAAGCACGGCCTGCTCGGTCTGGCCCGCGTGCTGGCGAAGGAAGGCGCGAAGCACAACGTGCGCTCGCACGTCGTGTGTCCGGGCTTCGTGCGCACGCCGCTGGTCGACAAGCAGATTCCGGAGCAGGCGAAGGAACTCGGGATCAGCGAAGAGGAAGTGGTGAAGAAGGTGATGCTCGGCAATACGGTCGACGGCGTGTTCACGACCGTGCAGGACGTCGCGCAGACGGTGTTGTTCCTGTCGGCCTTCCCGAGCGCCGCGCTCACGGGCCTGTCGTTCATCGTCAGCCACGGCTGGTTCATGCAGTAACGGGATCCGGCAAGGGAGGCCGCGACGCGCGCCGCTCGCGCAGAGCAGTCGCCGGCCGGGAAAGCGGAATAAAAAAAACGCGCTCCGGGGAGCGCGTTTTTTGTCTCGGCAGGGCGGGCCGGCGACGACTGCCGCCCGCTGACGCCGCGTTACTTCAGGACGGCTGCGACCGCATTGGCGACCGCGTCGAGGTTGCGCGTGTTCAGTGCGGCGACGCAGATCCGGCCCGTGCCGACCGCATAGATACCGAACTCGTCGCGCAGGCGATCGACTTGCGCCGAGGTCAGGCCCGAATACGAGAACATCCCGCGCTGTGCGTTGATGAAGCTGAAGTCGCGATCGACGCCGCTTGCCTTCAGGCGCTCGACGAGACCGTTGCGCATCGCGCGGATGCGATCGCGCATTTCACCGAGTTCCTGCACCCACGAAGCGTGCAGTTCCGGCGATGCGAGCACTGCTGCGACCACGGCACCGCCATGGGTCGGCGGGTTCGAGTAGTTCGTGCGGATCACGCGCTTCAGTTGCGACAGCACGCGCGTCGCTTCTTCCTTGCTCGACGTGATGATCGACAGTGCGCCGACGCGCTCGCCGTACAGCGAGAACGACTTCGAGAACGACGACGACACGAATGCGTTCAGGTCGGCTGCGGCAAACAGGCGCACGGCGGCAGCATCGGCCTCGATGTTTTCGCCGAAGCCCTGGTAGGCCATGTCGAGGAACGGCACGAGGTTGCGCGCCTTCACGACGTCGACGACCTGCTGCCATTGCGCTTCCGTCAGGTCCACGCCGGTCGGGTTGTGGCAGCACGCGTGCAGCACGACGACCGTGCCTGCCGCGTAGCCATTCAGTGCCGACAGCATGCCTTCGAAGTTCACGCCGTTGGTGGCAGCGTCGTAATACGGGTACGCAACGACTTCGAAGCCGGCTGCCTCGAACAGCGCGCGGTGGTTTTCCCAGCTCGGATCGCTGATCGCGACCTTCACGTTCGGGTTGACGGTGCGCAGGAAATCGGCGCCGATCTTCAACGCACCCGTGCCGCCCAGTGCCTGGGCCGTGACCACGCGACCTGCTGCGATCAGCGGCGAGTCGTTGCCGAGCAGCAGTTTCTGCACGGCTGCATCGTAGGCGGCGATCCCGTCGATCGGCAGGTAGCCGCGCGGCAGGCCGGCCTCGACACGCACCTTCTCGGCTTCACGAACCGCGCGCAGCAGCGGAATCTTGCCTTCTTCGTTCGTGTACACACCGACGCCGAGGTTGACCTTGGTCGGACGCGTATCGGCGTTGAAGGCTTCGTTCAGGCCCAGGATCGGGTCGCGGGGAGCAAGCTGGACAGCGGAGAAGAGCGACATGATGATTCGGCAGTAGTGAAAAGAGGGTCAGGCTTTCAACGGGCGGGGCGGGCGCGGGGCGGACCGCGCGCCGGGCAGGCACGACGCCGGAAAGCGCAGCAGCCTGATATTGTAGCGAATTCGCGCAGGCGGGGGCGGCGTTTCGGCGGCGAAATTCGGCCGGGAATTGCGATTTCGGACGGCCGTCGCGCGTCAGGAGCCGACAGCAGTTCGCGAGGCCGCGAAGCGCTAGAATGCTTTCTTTGCCCTCGCTCCGGCCGCATTCCATGTCCGAACACCATGCCGAAACCGGCGACGCGCTCGACGAATCGAAATTCGTGACCTTCGAAGGGTCGCCGTTCCAGTTGTATCAACCGTATCCGCCCGCAGGCGACCAGCCGACCGCGATCGAGACGCTCGTCGAAGGGGTCGAGGACGGGCTCTCGTTCCAGACGCTGCTCGGTGTGACGGGCTCGGGCAAGACCTTCACGATGGCCAATACGATCGCGCGGCTCGGCCGCCCGGCGATCGTGTTCGCGCCGAACAAGACGCTCGCCGCGCAGCTCTACTCGGAATTCCGCGAGTTCTTCCCGCGTAACGCGGTCGAGTACTTCGTCTCGTACTACGACTATTACCAGCCTGAAGCGTACGTGCCGCAGCGCGACCTGTTCATCGAAAAGGACTCGTCGATCAACGAGCACATCGAGCAGATGCGGCTGTCGGCGACGAAGAGCCTGATGGAGCGCCGCGACGTCGTGATCGTCGCGACGGTGTCGGCGATCTACGGTATCGGCAACCCGTCCGAATACCACCAGATGATCCTGACGCTGCGCGCGGGCGACAAGCTTGGCCAGCGCGACGTGATCGCGCGGCTGATCGCGATGCAGTACACGCGCAACGACCAGGATTTCCAGCGCGGCACGTTCCGTGTGCGCGGCGACACGATCGACATCTTCCCGGCCGAACACGCGGAGCTGGCCGTGCGCGTCGAGTTGTTCGACGACGAGGTGGAGACGCTGCACCTGTTCGACCCGCTGACGGGGCGCGTGCGGCAGAAGATTCCGCGCTTCACCGTGTATCCGTCGTCACATTACGTGACGCCGCGCGACACCGTGATGCGCGCGGTCGAGACGATCAAGGATGAACTGCGCGAGCGGCTCGAGTTCTTTCATGGCGACGGCAAGCTCGTCGAGGCGCAGCGCCTCGAGCAGCGCACGCGCTTCGATCTCGAGATGCTGCAGGAGCTCGGCTTCTGCAAGGGCATCGAGAACTACTCGCGGCATTTCTCGGGCGCGGCGCCCGGCGATCCGCCGCCGACCCTCGTCGACTACCTGCCGCCCGATGCGCTGATGCTGCTCGATGAGTCGCACGTGCTGATCGGCCAGCTGAACGGCATGTACAACGGCGACCGCGCGCGCAAGGAAAACCTCGTCAACTACGGCTTCCGGCTGCCGTCGGCGCTGGACAACCGGCCGCTCAAGTTCCCCGAGTTCGAACGCAAGATGCGCCAGGTCGTGTTCGTATCGGCCACGCCGGCCGATTACGAGAAGCGCGTGACGGGGCAGATCGCGGAACAGGTCGTGCGGCCGACCGGGCTCGTCGATCCGGAAATCGAAGTGCGGCCGGCGAGTTCGCAGGTCGACGACGTGTTGGCCGAGATCAACGCGCGCGTGAAGGCCGGGGAGCGCGTGCTGATCACCGTGCTGACGAAGCGGATGGCCGAGCAGCTCACCGAGTTTCTCGCCGATCACGGGGTCAAGGTGCGTTACCTGCACAGCGACATCGACACGGTCGAGCGCGTCGAGATCATCCGCGACCTGCGGCTCGGCACGTTCGACGTGCTGGTCGGTATCAACCTGCTGCGGGAAGGGCTCGACATTCCCGAGGTGTCGCTCGTCGCGATACTCGACGCGGACAAGGAAGGCTTCCTGCGCGCGGAGCGCTCGCTGATCCAGACGATCGGCCGCGCGGCGCGGAACGTGAACGGCAAGGCGATCCTCTACGCGGACAACATGACCGAGTCGATGAAGCGCGCGATCGGCGAGACGGAGCGGCGCCGCGCAAAGCAGATCGCGCACAACGAGCGGATGGGCATCACGCCACGCGGCGTGGTGAAGCGCATCAAGGACATCATCGACGGCGTCTACAACGCCGATGAGGCTCGTGCGGAGCTGAAGGAAGCGCAGCAGCGCGCGAAATTCGAGGACATGTCGGAAAAGCAGCTCGCCAAGGAAATCAAGCGCCTCGAGAAGCAGATGGCCGACTACGCGAAGAACCTCGAGTTCGAGAAGGCCGCCGCGACCCGCGATCAGCTCGCTTTGCTGCGCGAACGCGTGTTCGGCGCGAACGTCGGCGACCACATCAGCGGCGGCCGGTAATTCTGTCCAAACGTCACCGAATCCTTTTGGTAACCAGCCTGTAAGCCTTGTCGGATCAGGGGTTTACACGGATCTTCGTTTGTTCCGAAACGGGTTCGGTGCTAAACTCCATGATTATTGAGAATTGTTCGCATTAACGTTCTTCGTCGCGTTAGTGTTTCCAGCGGGTGGCCCCGGCGGCGGCCCGCGTGTCGTCAAGATAGTCAGACAAATAACAAGGAGTGTCCATGTTGGGTTCTTCGTTTATCCGCACGACGGTTGCGGTAGCGGCGGCGCTTGCCGCGATGTCGGCCTCGGCTGCCGAATATCCGATCGGCAAGCAGCAGATCCAGGGCGGCATGGAAATCGGCGCGGTGTACCTGCAGCCGATCACGATGGACCCGGAAGGGATGATGCGCAAGGCGTCGGATTCCGATATCCACCTCGAGGCCGACATCCATGCCGTCAAGAACAACCCGACGGGTTTCGCGGAAGGCGACTGGATGCCGTACCTGCAGGTCACGTACAAGCTGACGAAGCAGGGCGACACGAAGTGGAAGGCTGAAGGCGACCTGATGGGCATGGTCGCGAGCGACGGCCCGCACTACGGCGACAACGTGAAGCTGAACGGCCCGGGCAAGTATCACCTGACGATGGTCGTCAAGCCGCCGATGCAGTCGGGCCACATGGCATTCGGCCGCCACATCGACAAGGAAACGGGCGTCGGCGCGTGGTTCAAGCCCGTCACGCTCGAATACGACTTCCCGTTCGCCGGCATCGGCAAGAAGGGCGGTTACTGACCGGTGGATCACGAACGGCGCGCTTCGGCGCGCCGTCGGCGTAGAGAACCCAGAATGAAAATTCCCCAGAAAATCGTTGCCGCAGCCGCGGCGCTGTGGCTTGCCGGCGCGGCGCACGCAGCCGACCTGCCGACGTTCAAGCTCGAAATGACGGACGGCAAGCTGAATCCCGCCCGCATCGAAGTGCCGGCCGGCCAGCGCTTCAAGATCGAGATCAAGAACACCGGCAAGGGCGCCGCCGAATTCGAGAGCGTGCAGTTGCGCAAGGAGAAGGTGCTCGCACCGGGCGCCGATTCGTTCGTGGTCGTCGCTCCGTTGTCGCCGGGCGAATACAAGTTTTTCGACGATTTCCACCAGCAGGCACAGGGCGTGATCGTCGCGAAGTAACGCGTTTTATCCGCGTGCGGGCGCACAAGTCCCTTGCCCCGCGCGTCAGGAGGTATCGATGGGTCAGATCTTGTTCATCGTCTGGCGGGAGAGCGTCGAAGCGCTGCTCGTCGTCGGCATTCTCTATGCATGGCTGAAAAACGGCGACGACGACGCGCGCCGCGGCCTGCCTTTCCTGTGGGCCGGCGTCGGTGTCGGTTTGTTGATGGCCGTGGGCCTCGGCGCCGCGCTGGTCGGTTTCACCGAAGTGCTGTCCGGCGACGCGCAGGACTACTTCCAGACTGCCATGGTGCTGATCGCATGCGTGCTGATCGTGCAGATGGTGCTGTGGATGCGCAGGCACGGCCGCACGCTGAAGCGCGACATGGAGCAATCGCTGCAACAGAGCACGCGCGATTCGAACTGGTGGGGCGTCGCGGTGCTGGTCGCGCTTGCGATCGCGCGCGAAGGCAGCGAGACGGTGATCTTCCTGTACGGCCTCGGTTTCGGCCAGTCGGGCCACGTCGACGGCAGCCAGATGCTCGCGGTCTTGATCGGCCTCGGCCTCGCGTTCTTGACGTTCTATCTGCTGCAGCTCGGCGGCAAGTACTTCTCGTGGCGGCATTTCTTCCGCGTCACCGAAGTGATGCTGCTGTTCCTCGGCGCGGGACTGTTCCAGACCGGCGTCGACAAGCTGATCGACAAGGAAATCCTGCCGCTCGGCATTTCGCAGGTGTGGGACACGTCCGCGATCCTCGATGATTCGGGCACGTTCGGTTCGCTCATCGCGACGCTGACCGGCTATCGTGCGCACCCGGCACTGACCAACCTGGTTGCCTACGCGGTGTACTGGGCGGTGGTCTGGCTGCTGATGAAGCGTGCGAGCCGTCGTCCGGCCGTCGCGGCAGGTCGCGCGGCATGAGCGTTGTCGCCGCAGCCAAGCCGGGCTGGCTCGCGCAGGCCGGCCAGTGGATGCAGCGCCACGGTGCGCTGATCCGCGGCATCCAGTGGATCGTTGTCGTCGTCTATGCGTTCCTGATCATCGTGCCGGCGGTGTTGCCGCTGCCGGACGATTCCGCGCACCTGTGGAGCAATCTCACGCTGATCGCGCAGTTCACGTTCTGGGGCATCTGGTGGCCGTTCGTGCTGCTGTCGATGGTGATGCTCGGCCGTGTCTGGTGCGGCGTGCTGTGCCCGGAAGGTGCGCTTACCGAATACGCGAGCAAGTTCGGTCGCGGCGGCCCGATTCCGCGCTGGATACGGTGGGGCGGCTGGCCGTTCGTCGCGTTCGGGCTCACGACGATCTACGGGCAAATGGTGAGCGTGTACCAGTACCCGCTCGCGGTGCTGTTCGTGCTCGGTGGCTCGACCGTCGGTGCGATCGTGATCGGCGTGCTGTACGGCCGCGAGAAGCGCGTGTGGTGCAAGTACCTGTGCCCGGTCAACGGGGTGTTCGGGCTGCTCGCGCGGCTCGCGCCGATGCGCTACAAGGTCGACGAGGATGCGTGGCGCCGTTCGTACAAGAACGGCGAGCATGGCCATCGCGTGATTCCGATCAACTGCGCACCGCTCGTGCCGTTGCGCAGCATGAAGGGTGCGGCGGCGTGCCATATGTGCGGCCGCTGCAGCGGGCACCGCGACGCGATCTCGCTGTCGTTGCGCTCGCCGTCCGACGAAGTCGTGAACCTCGGTGCGCATCAGGCGAACCCGTGGGACACCGCGCTGATCCTGTACGGGCTGCTCGGCGTCGCGATCGGTGCGTTCCACTGGACCGTCAGCCCATGGTTCGTACAGATCAAGCAATGGCTCGCGGGCTGGCTGATCGACCATGACATCACGTGGCCGCTCGAAACGAATGCGCCGTGGTTCCTGCTCACGCATTATCCGGATCGCAACGACGTGTTCTCGTGGCTCGACGGCGGGCTGGTCGTCAGCTATATCGTCGGCACGGGGCTTGTGTACGGCACGGCACTGCTGGTGCTGCTGGCCGGCGCCACGCTGATGCTCGGCCGCTTCGATCGCGTGCGGCTGCATCATCTCGCGCAGGCGTTGATCCCGATCGCGGGAGCGGGCGTGTTCCTTGGCTTGTCGGCCACGACGCTGTCGTTGCTGCGTGCAGAGCATGTGCCGCTCGGCTGGGCGACCGATGTGCGCATCGCGATCCTGATCGGCGCCAACGCATGGAGTGCATGGCTCGCGTGGAAAGTGACGGGGCGCTATGCGGCCTGGCCACGCCGGCTTGCGGCATTCGCGTGGTTCGCCGCCGGGCTTGCCGTCATCGACAGCGCATGGTGGTTGATGTTCTGGGGGTTCTGAAACGGCTCGCGGGCCGCGTCGGCGGTCACGCATCGACGCGGTAACGAACGTGGTCGGCATGCTTCGCGCATTGGCCGCCCAAACAAAAAAGCGACACGTCTTTCGACGTGTCGCTTTTTTTCTTCCTTGTGCGAGAACCAAAAAAAGTGGCTTGGCTTGCTGCAACGGCTGCTTGAGTGTGTCTGCACGAAGGGGTCTAGATCTCGCGTGCAAGCCGTTACGCTGGCTACTGCCCAACACCTCTCAGGGAGGTGGTCCCCACAATACTCTGTCGTTACTTCGTCAGGATCAGTTTGCCGAGCCGTGTGGCGCGCAACTGATAGGTTTCTCCGTTATGCGCGATGCTGACGTGGCTTTGGCCTTGCAGCAGCGCATCGCTGCTGACGACCCGCGTGCCTGCATCGCGGTTGCCGACGGGTTTCGCCGGCGTGGTGACCGCTGCCGTCTTCTGACGGCTGCTGCCTGTGGTGCCGGTCGTGCGGCGCAAGGTCAGCGTGGTCGGGCGCATGGTGTCGGTCATTCGGTTGATCGGTGACTGTCGATACGATGGAATGAATTCTAAATGATAACTATTCCCATTTACAAAAACTCTTTATCGATCGAGATTCAGGATCTAATAG
This sequence comes from Burkholderia puraquae, assembly GCF_002099195.1. Taxonomy (GTDB): domain Bacteria; phylum Pseudomonadota; class Gammaproteobacteria; order Burkholderiales; family Burkholderiaceae; genus Burkholderia; species Burkholderia puraquae. The sequence continues at coordinate 12,360 of NZ_NBYX01000044.1, forward strand.
CTTGAGTCTAATGGGCGGCCCGCAGGCCGCCGCCGGGCTCAGTGCAGCGGATCGGGGGCCTTGCGGCCCTGTGCGTACTCGCGGATCAGGCGGACCGTGTCGATATCCGACGTGCGGTACGCTTCCTTGACGATCCCGTGAGTCTGACGCGCGTCTTCGCTGTCGTCGGTGACGACCAGCGTCGTGCGGTATTCGAAACGCAGGAACAGCTCGTGATCGTCGCGCTCCTCGATCGTCATCGTCAGCGAGCCGCCGATCTCGCCATCGGCCGCGAGGATGTCGTAGCGGACCTGCTGATTCGGCGTGAACGTGACGCGGTCGCGCACGGTCGCGTGACCGTAGTGCAGTTCGCGTTCGAGCGTCGTGTCCGTCCGTTCGCGGACGACGCAGCTGTCGAGGCCAAGCACGAACAGTTGCGGCTGCTCGGCGCGCAGCACGAGGCCTTCCCAGAGCTGGTCTCGGGTAAGGGTCGGCACGGCCGGATCGTCGGAATTGATCTGGATCAGATGTTCGAAGTTCAAGGGGACGGGTTCCTTCTGGTGGCGGGCGGCCACGTGGTTCAAGAAGTTATTGTGACGCAAAACGGGCGGTTTCGCGGCACGTGCACGCCCATCCATGCGTCATGCTTCGATCCGGCCCATGCGACCTGTCTGGTAGTCGACGACCGCCTGCCGGATCTCTTCCTCGGTATTCATCACGAACGGACCGTAGCGGACGATCGGCTCGTTGAGCGGTACGCCGCCGATCAGCAGCAGGTCGAGCGGCGTGTCGCCGGCAGCGAACGTGACCGTGTCGCCGTCGTCGCAGTACACGACCATGTGCCGTGCGTCTACCGCCTGCCTGGCGGGCCCGTAGAGGCCCGTTCCGTCGATCGGATAGGCGAACACACGATAGCCTGCCGGGACGGACTGCGTGACCGTTGCGCCGGGCTCCAGCGTGAAATGCTGGTAGAGGATCGGCGTGCGCGTCTCGATCGCCGCCCGGACGCCGAACGCTTCGCCGGCGATGACGCGCACGCGTGCGCGGCCGTCCGGCGACGTCGCGGTCGGGATGCGGGCGGCCGGGATCTCCTGGTAGCGCGGTGCGATCAGCTTGTCGCGGCGCGGCAGGTTGACCCACAGCTGGAAGCCGTGGGAGCGGCCGCCTGCCTGTGCGAATTCCGGATCCGGCATCTCGCTGTGCACGACGCCGGCGCCCGCCGTCATCCATTGCACATCGCCCGGGCCGAGCGTGCCGGCATGGCCGGACGAGTCGCGATGGCGGAAACGCCCGTCGAGCGCGTAGGTCACGGTCTCGAAGCCGCGATGCGGATGATCGGGGGCGCCCTTGGCTTCGCCGGGCGCGTAGTCGACGGGGCCCATTTCGTCGAGCAGCAGGAACGGATCGAAATCCATCAGCAGCCGGGTCGGGAACGGGCGGTGAACCACGAAGCCGCCGCCTTCGGTCGTGCGAAGCGCGGGGTACGTGCGGTCAAGCGAGCGAGCGGTCGTCATGCGAATTCCCTCGAAATGATCGGAATAGCGTCATTTTTGAAACATAGCGCTATTATATTGGGCGTTTTCCCGTTCGATTTGCGATGGTTCGCAATGGATTGTTCTGAAATTGGAACGATGAGATGAATATCGATGCACATAACCTGAACGACCTCATGTACTTTTCGCAGGTCGTCGAACATGGCGGTTTCTCGGCCGCGGAGCGCGTGCTGGGCATCTCGAAATCGCGCCTGTCGCGGCGCCTCACCGAACTCGAGGCGGCGCTCGGCGTGCGTCTGCTGCAGCGTTCCACACGCAAGCTCGCGCTGACCGAGGCGGGGGAGCTGTTCTACCAGCATTGCCAGGCGATGCTGGCCGAAGCGCAGGCGGCGATGAACGCGGTCCAGCAGTTGCGTTCGTCGCCGCGTGGCTCGGTGCGCGTCAGCGTGCCCGTGACGCTGTCGCAGACGATGCTCTCGCGCATCCTGCCCGAATTCCTGCGCCGCTATCCCGAAGTGAAGGTGCACGTCCGCGTGACGAATCGCGTGATCGACCTGTTCGAGGATTCGATCGACGTCGCGCTGCGCGTGCGCTCGGAGCCGCCGCAGAACGCGAACATCGTCGTGCGGCCGTTGTGGCGCACCGAGCAGATGCTGGTCGGCGCACCGAGCCTGCTGAGCCAGAATGCGCCGCCGCTGGTGCCGGACGACCTGAGCGGATTCGAAACGCTCGATACGCCGAGCGTCGACGGGCGGCACGTGTTCAACCTGATCGCGCCAGACGGTACGCGACACGTGCACGAGCACGACCCGCGGCTCGTGACGGCCGACTTGATGACGATCCGTGAAGCCGTGCTCGATGGCCTCGGCATCGCGGCACTGCCGGAGATGATGTATGGCAACGCGCTGCGTGCGGGGCAACTGTCGCCGGTGATGCCGGGCTGGACGCTGCCGGTGCCGCAACTGTACGCGGTGTTCGTGTCGCGGCAGGGGATGCCGCCCGCGGTGCGTGCGTTCGTCGACTATCTGGTCGAGAAGCTCGATCACGGCGCGTACAAGGATCCGGGGTGCCCGGAGCGTGCGAAGAAGGAAGCGGCGGCCGATGTTTCGGCGACCTGAACACGACGCGCACGGCGAGGCAAATTTGTTTTGTCATTGAAGCGTCGCCTGCAATCGCAAGTTTCAATCGCCGGAACCTTGAATGCGCGTGCGTGCGAGCCTATATTGAAATCCCATTTCGTGAAGGAAGTTCTGAGCGAAATCAGGTGGCCGCATATATTGCGAGCCAGATAGGGCAGAACGCGCAGTCCGTGCAGACCACGGCAGAGTCGCATTTGCGTTGCTCGAGGCGCAACCGATACCGCCAAAGAGCCCGCCGCCCGAAGGCGCCCGCGTGCGCATGAAAAAAGGCCTTCATCTGGCGATGAAGGCCTTTTACTTTGTGTACGGCCGGTTAGGTACGGCCGGTTAGGTACGGCCGGCAAGGTGCAGCCGGCGAGCACCTGGTTGCGCGTGCGTTACTTCGCTTTCGCGGTCGGCTCCGTCACGAAACCTAGCTTGGTCAGGCCGCCTGCCTGCGCATCCGACATCACTTCGGCGACGTGTTCGTAGGCGACCTTGCGGTCCGCTCGCAGGTGCAACTCCGGCTGCGGCGTGTGTTTTGCCGCTTCCGCGATGCGCGCCTGCAATTGTTCACGCGTGACCGTGTGGTCGTCCCACAGGATCGTGCCGTCGCCCTGGATCGCGACGTCGACCGTCTGCGGCTTTTCGTCGACGGGCTGGCTGCTGGCGTGCGGCAGGTCGATCTTCACCGCATGCTGCATCGCCGGGATCGTCACGAGGAAAATGATCAGGAGTACGAGCATGACGTCGACGAGCGGCGTCATGTTGATCTCGCTCATTACGGCGTCGTCGTCATCGTCGCTGAAACCGGTGTTCATTGCCATGGTTCACCCCGCTTCAGCTGGCGCGCGTCGCGAGACGCAGGCCATCGCGCGTCGACGACGACGCGAGGCTCGCGCCCGTCACGAAATACGCGTGCAGGCCGTGCGCGAAGCGGCGCAGCTTGCTGACGACACCCTTGTTCGCGCGGGTCAGTGCGTTGTAGCCGAGCACCGCGGGGATCGCGACGAACAGGCCGAAGGCGGTCATGATCAGCGATTCGCCGACCGGGCCCGCGACCTGGTCGATCGACGTCTGGCCGGATGCGCCGATTGCGAGCAGTGCGTGGTAGATCCCCCAGACCGTACCGAACAGGCCGACGAACGGCGCCGTGCTGCCGATCGACGCGAGGATCGCGAGACCGCTCTGCATGCGCGAGATGCCTTCGTCCATCGTGTCCTTCAGGCAGCGCGTGACCCAGTCCGATACGTCCATGCGGTCATGCAGGTGCGGTTGCGTCTGGTGGTGGTGATCGGCGGCTTCCTTGCCCGACAGCGCGAGCGCGAGGAACGGGTTGTCGTTCGGCGTCGAGGCGGCGAGCCCGAGCTTCTTGACGCCGTCGTCGAAGTTGTCCGAATGCCAGAATGCCTGTTCGGCGTTCTTCGTCAGGCGGTTCAGACGGATCACGTTCCAGCCCTTGATGACGATCACGATCCACGACAGGACCGACATCACGAGCAGCGTGATCGCGATGGCGCGCGTGACGAAATCACCTTGCGCCCAGACGTGCGCGATACCGTAGCTTTGCATTTTCTTGTTTCCTTTGAATCTACCGAATATGACGGGTTAGTCGTCGAGCGTGAAGTTGAATGGCAGCGTATGGGCGGCGCGGATCGCCTGGCCGTTCTCGATATACGGCGGACAGGTGCTGGCGCGCGTTGCCTCGAGCGCGGCTTCGTCGAGACGCGGGTAGCCGCTGCTCTTCTGCAGCTGGACGCTTTCGATCTTACCCGTCACGCCGATGATGAAGTGAACATAGGCCGTGCCCGTTTCGCCGCGACGACGCGACATCGACGGATAGGTGGGCTGCACGAAATTGCAGGTGAGCGCCGATACGTTCTTCGGCGCGCTGACCTGCATCGTCTCGCGAGCCGGGCCGGGTGCGGCAGCCGGCGCAGCAGGGGCCGGCGCGGCGGGCGCCGGTGTCGGATCGACCGCTGCCGGTGCGGGCGTCGGCGATGGTGCTTGCGCGACCGGCTGAGGCGTCGGGATCGCTTTCTGCACCGGCTTCGGCTCGACCTTCGGCTTCACGCGCGGGGTGGGCTTGGGCGGCGCAGGCTGCTGCGCGGCCGACTGAACCGCGACCGGCTGGGCAACGGGTGCAGGCGGAATGAGCTGCGCGGTGATCGACTGAACCTCGATCTCCTTCGGAGGCGGCGGCGCGTTGCGATGGAGCCAGGCGGCCGTCAGCATGATCGCATGTGCGGCAAGCACACCGACCGCGACGACGATCACTCGGGGATTCATACGTGGTGCAGCCGGCATGGTGCCGGCGGGAGCGAGATGCGAAGCCTGCATGTTAGCTTGAAAGAACGATGTCGCACCCGGGGCGCGGCGGGTGAATCGGCATCACTTGCGGAAGATCAGCAGCGAGATGCAAACGGTGGTCACAAATCCGATCAGCAATTCCATGACAGGCTCCTTGGCAGGTAAGCCGCTGGCTCGCGCAGACGGTGGCTTGCTGACGGTCAAAACAAAAAATGCGGCCTGGGCCGCATGCGCACACTCGGCGCCGGTCAGGCCGCCTTGCGTTCGTAGAACGTGACCGGGATCGGGTGAGCGTGATGCTCGACACCGCACCGGCTTGCGCAGACGCCCTGCTCGGCCATGAGGTCGCGTACGGACTCCTCGCACTTGCCGCAGCACGTGGCCACGCCGAGTTCGAACTGGAGTTCATCGAAAGAGTTGACGCCCTCGGCGAGGGACGCGCGAATCTTGCGATCGGAAACAGACTTGCACACGCAGACGATCATGATGAGTTGCGATAGCTAACGTTAATGCGAATTATTATCATTAATTTTGCGGACGTTGACAAGCCTGGGTCGGGCTTTTTTTAAGGTCATCAGACCCCTGAAGAGACGGGGATGTGGAGCGGTACGCGCAAGAGGGCGTGCCGGCCCGTATCAGGCGGTCGCGCAGGCGCGCGCGTTCGGCGAGGAAATGGTGACGGATTCGACCGGCGCATCGAGGCCGAGCAGCGTCGATGCGAGGGTGCGCAGTTGCAGGCCGTCGCTCGTCGAGCAGAAGCGGGGCGGCGCGGGTTGCGTGCCGGCCGGTGCGCGCAGGTTGCGTTCGTCGAGCACCCGCATGAGCTGGCGTGCGATCGCGTCGCTGGTGTCGACGATCGTCAGGCGGTCGCCCACAAGGTCACGAATCGTTTCTGTGAAGAACGGGTAGTGCGTGCAGCCGAGTACCAGCGTATCGGCGCCGTCGTCGAGCATCGGTTGCAGGTAGCTGTCGAGCAACGCGCGCAATGCGGGCGAGTTCGTGTCACCGCGCTCGATGGCCTCGACGAGCCCGTGGCCGGGCTGGCAGATGAAGCGGCGGCCGGCGCCGTAGCGGTCGAGCAGCGCCTGGAAGCGCGGGCTGTTCAGTGTCGACTGCGTGGAGAGGACACCTGCGACGCCGCTCGCGGACGCGGCAGCGGCCGGCTTGATGCCCGGCTCCACGCCGACGAGCGGCATCGACAGGTGTTCGCGGATCGTGGCGATCGCGCGTGCGGTCGCGGTGTTGCAGGCGATGACGAGCGCTTTCGCCCCTTCGCGGGCCAGCCACTCGCCGATTGCCAGCGTGCGTTCCGTAATGAACGCCTCATCGCGCGGACCATACGGCGCATGGTGCGAATCAGCGACGTAGATGAGCGATTCGTCGGGGAGCTGCGCGCGCACGGCGCGCAGCACCGACAGGCCGCCCAGCCCGGAATCGAAGATGCCGATGGGGGCGACGGCCGAGGCCGTTGCTGCGGTAACGGAAAGTGTCGACATGAACGGGCGGGAGAGGCAATAGCGGGAAGGGCGGAGCCAGCTTACTCCGGCGAACCCATCATCGTCTGTTGGTAGTTCTGCAGGCCGACCTTGCCGATCAGGTCGATCTGCGTTTCCAGCCAGTCGATGTGCTCTTCGGTGTCGTCGAGGATCTTTTCGAAGATCTCGCGCGACACATAGTCACGAACCGATTCGCAATAGGCGATCGCTTCCTTGCAGGTGGACTGCGAGATCTGCTCGAGCTTCAGGTCGCACTTCAGGATCTCTTCGGTTTCCTCGCCGACGAGCAGCTTGTGCAGGTCCTGCAGGTTCGGCAGGCCGTCGAGCATGAAGACGCGCTCGATCAGCCAGTCGGCGTGCTTCATTTCGCCGATCGACTCGTCGTACTCGTGCTTGCCGAGCTTCTCGAGACCCCAGTGCTTGTACATGCGCGCATGCAGGAAGTACTGGTTGATCGCCGTGAGCTCATTCTTCAACTGGGCGTTCAGGTATTCGATGACTTTCTTGTCGCCTTGCATGGCTTGTTCCTTGTTCAGTGGGGCTTCAGAAACCGAACGATAATCGCTCGAACGCGAAAAGCCAAGCCTCAAAGCCTTGCCGGGCCTGCCTTTTGCGTGTAATGAGAATCAGCCTCGCAATACCGGCCACACACAATAGTGAGAATGAGAAGTAAAAAGGCCGGACTCCCGTCCGGCCTTTCGTTCGATCGCGCTTAAGCGGCTGCGACCGGGATCTTGCCGATCTTCGCCTGCCACTCCTTCGGACCGGTCTGGTGCACCGACGTGCCCGACGAATCGACAGCAACTGTTACAGGCATGTCCTGCACGTCGAACTCGTAGATCGCTTCCATGCCGAGGTCTTCGAATGCGAGCACCTTCGCGCCGCGGATCGCCTTCGACACGAGGTAAGCCGCACCGCCGACCGCCATCAGGTAGGCCGCCTTGTGCTTCTTGATCGCGTCGATTGCGACCGGGCCGCGCTCGGCCTTGCCGACCATCGAGATCAGGCCGGTTTGCGCGAGCATCGTCTCGGTGAACTTGTCCATGCGCGTGGCCGTCGTCGGGCCTGCTGGGCCGACCACTTCGTCGCGGACCGGGTCGACCGGGCCGACGTAGTAGATCACGCGGTTGGTGAAGTCGACCGGCAGCTTCTCGCCCTTCGCGAGCATGTCGGCGATGCGCTTGTGCGCAGCGTCGCGGCCGGTGAGCATCTTGCCCGACAGCAGCAGCGTCTGGCCCGGCGTCCAGCTCGCGACTTCCTCCGGCGTCAGCGTGTTCAGGTCGACGCGCTTGCTGGTTTCGGTATTCGGTTCCCAGTTGACCTTCGGCCACGCGTCGAGCGACGGTGCTTCAAGCTTGGCCGGGCCCGAGCCGTCGAGCACGAAGTGCGCGTGGCGCGTGGCTGCGCAGTTCGGGATCAGCGCGACCGGCTTCGATGCCGCGTGCGTCGGTGCCGCCATGATCTTCACGTCGAGCACCGTTGCCAGGCCGCCGAGGCCCTGCGCGCCGATGCCGAGCGCGTTGACCTTCTCGTGCAGCTCGACGCGCAGTTCCTCGACCCAGTCCTTCGGGCCGCGCGCGATGATTTCCTGGATGTCGATCGGCTCCATCAGCGATTCCTTCGCCATCAGCATCGCCTTCTCGGCCGTGCCGCCGATGCCGATCCCCAGCATGCCGGGCGGGCACCAGCCCGCGCCCATCGTCGGGACCGTCTTCAGCACCCAGTCGACGATCGAGTCGGACGGGTTCAGCATCACGAACTTCGACTTGTTCTCCGAGCCGCCGCCCTTGGCCGCGACCTGCACGTCGACCTTGTCGCCCGGCACGATCTCGTAGTGGATCACGGCCGGCGTGTTGTCCTTCGTGTTCTTGCGGGCGCCTTCCGGCGGATTGACGATCGATGCGCGCAGCACGTTGTCCGGGTGCGTGTAACCGCGGCGCACGCCTTCGTTGATCATGTCGGTGAGGCCCATCGTCGCGCCGTCCCAGCGCACGTCCATGCCGACCTTCACGAAGATCGTGACGATGCCGGTGTCCTGGCAGATCGGGCGTTTGCCTTCCGCGCACATGCGGCTGTTCGTGAGGATCTGCGCGATCGCATCCTTCGCGGCCGGGCTTTCTTCCAGTTCGTACGCGCGGCCGAGGGCCTGGATGTAATCGAGCGGATGGTAGTAGCTGATGTACTGCAGCGAATCCGCGATGCTCTGGATCAGGTCTTCCTGTTTGATGACGGTCATGGCTGAGACTCTGTGGGGACAGTGGGGAATGCGTTTATGCGTTGACGGCCGCTTCGGCCGGCTTGCGGGACTCGTTCGCTGCAGGCGCGTGCGTCTCGTGGGCGTGCGTTTCGTGGAAATGGGCCGGGTGCGTGTGCGTCGTCAGGCGGTCGACCCACGCCATCACGAGCGCCGACACCAGGAACGACACGTGGATGATCACCTGCCACATGATCGCGTGCATCGTGTGCTGGTCGGGGTTGATGAACGTCTTCAGCAGGTGGATCGACGAAATGCTGATCAGCGCCATCGACAGCTTGACCTTCAGCACGCCCGCGTTCACGTGGTCGAGCCACTCGGGCTCGTCGGGGTGGCCCTCGATGCCGAGGCGCGATACGAACGTTTCGTAACCGCCGACGATCACCATGATCAGCAGGTTCGAGATCATCACCACGTCGATCAGGCCGAGCACCGCGAGCATCACGCTGATTTCGTCGAGGCTGGTCGCATGCGACAGCAGGTGCCAGACCTCCTTCAGGAACAGGAACACGTAGACGGCCTGCGCAACGATCAGGCCGAGGTAGAGCGGAACCTGGAGCCAGCGGCTCATGAAAATCAGCGCGGGAAGCGGGCGAAGCGGGCGACGGGCGGGGCGGCCGGGCGAATGCGGGGCAGACATGGTGGAAAGTCGGGCGCGGTGCGCAGGTATCGGGGGTAATCTTGAAAAGGCGCGCTATTGTAACGCGTCGGCCGGCGCGACTGCAGTGACGCGCCGGCATTGCCAGGGACGGATCAGGAGGCGGCAGCCGGCACGCGTTTCACGCGCAGGCTGGCCAGCACGATGCCCGTGACGACGCACGCGAGCGCGATGCCGTGTGCGAGCGTCGGGCGTTCGCCGAGGAACGCGATGCCGTAGGCGGCCGCGGCGACCGGCAGCACCGCGCTGAACACGCCGGCGAGGCTGCCCGGCACGTGCCGGATGCCTTTCATCCACAGCCAGAACGAGAAGATGCTGGCCGACAGGCCGTACCAGACGACGAGCGCCCAGGTGCCGGCCGGCACGCTCGCGTAATCGAAATGCCACATGGCCGTCGCGCCTAGCGGCAGCATCAGGCACAGGCCGAACAGGTGCGTGTACGCGCAGATGTCGATCGGCGCGAGCGTCTGCGTGAGGCGGCGCGACAGGATCACGTAGATCGATTCGCAGCACACCGCGCCGAGGATCAGCAGGTTGCCGGTCAGCGAGGACGCGCCGTGCCCGGCCGCGCTGCCGTTCGCGAGGTTGATCGTCACGACGCCGGCGATCGCGAGCGCGATCGACACGAGCGCACGGCCGTTCGGTTTTTCACGCAGGATCAGCCACGCGAACAGCGCGACGATTGCGGGGATCGTGCTGGTGATCACGCCGGCTGCGACCGCGCTCGTGCGCTGCACGCCGTTCAGCATCAGCAGCGTGAACATGAAGGTGCCGAAGAACGCCTGCAGGAACAGGTTCAGCCATTCGCCGCGCTTGACCGTGCGCATCTTCACCGGGCTGAACAGCGGCCACAGCACGGCGATCGCAATCACGAAGCGCAGCGTGGCGAGGATGGCGACGGGAACGAAGACGACGATCGATTTGCCGATACCGACATTGCTGCCGACGAACAGCATCGACAGAACGAGAAAGAAAGCGTAGCGATTCAAGCTGGAATCCGGAAGGCGAGTTCAGTTAGGATTGTAGGGTCGCGCTCGTTACAGCGTAAAGCTACGAGCGCCGCCCGGCGGGCGAAACGGCCGTGCCGCGTAAGTGACGGGTAAGTTGGAGCGCTTATTGTGGAAACTGTCGGGTCGCCCGGTCGCCATCGCGCGACGTGGTGCGGCGCAGCATCGCGCAGCAGCCTTCGGGGCGTGCGCGGGTGGTGGGTAGGAGACAGCGGCGCGCTTGCGCCGGCCAAGACGCGCGGCGCGCACGATCGCGCCGCCATGCAGAGGATTCATGTTCACCAAGGGGTAGTCGATGTCTGCGATTGAATCGGTTCTTCACGAAACCCGTCAGTTCGCGCCGCCCGCGGCGCTCGAGAAGGCGGCCACCATTTCCGGCATGCCGGCCTATCGTGCGCTCGCCGCCGAGGCCGAGCAGGATTACGAAGGCTTCTGGGCGCGTCTCGCGCGCGAGGGCCTCGCGTGGCACAAGCCGTTCTCCAAGGTGCTCGACGAGAGCAACGCGCCGTTCTACAAGTGGTTCG
>NZ_NBYX01000045.1 GCF_002099195.1 Burkholderia puraquae
GTTCTTCAACAACTACCGTCCGCAGTTCTACTTCCGTACGACGGACGTGACGGGCTCGATCGAGCTGCCGAAGGACAAGGAAATGGTGATGCCGGGCGACAACGTGTCGATCACGGTGAAGCTGATTGCTCCGATCGCGATGGAAGAAGGTCTGCGCTTCGCAATCCGCGAAGGCGGCCGTACGGTCGGCGCCGGCGTCGTCGCCAAGATCATCGAGTAAGCCAGTTATTCGTTGATCGACAGTTTTGGGGCTGGCAGCAGCCGGCCCCAGTATGGTTTAGGGGTATAGCTCAACTGGCAGAGCGTCGGTCTCCAAAACCGAAGGTTGGGGGTTCGATTCCCTCTGCCCCTGCCAAAAAATAGCCACGTGTCATACGTGGCATTTGTTTTAAGGTGTTATGGCGAATCCATCCGTCGAAACTGTAAATACCTCCGGCGATAAGCTGATGCTGGCCCTGGGTGTATTGTTGGTCTTGGCCGGATTCGTGGGCTTCTTCTGGCTGGCCAATCAGCAGTGGTATGTCCGCGGTGCCGCGTTGGCGGTAGGTATCATCGCCGGCGTGGCCGTCGGGCTGATGTCCGCACCTGGCAAGAGCCTCATCGCCTTTGCCAAGGATTCGTACAAGGAAGTCCGCAAGGTCGTATGGCCCACCCGCAAGGAAGCAACGCAAACCACACTCGTCGTGTTCGGTTTCGTGCTCGTGATGGCGATTTTCCTCTGGTTGAGTGACAAATCGATCGAATGGGTGATTTTCTCGGCGATTCTGGGTTGGAAATGATATGAGCGATACTCCGGCATCCCCGAGCGGAAAGCGTTGGTACGTCGTGCACGCCTACTCCGGTATGGAGAAGAGCGTGCAACGTGCGCTTCAGGAGCGCATCGAACGCGCTGGCATGCAGGACAAATTCGGTCAGATCCTGGTCCCGACCGAAGAAGTGGTCGAAGTCAAAGGCGGCCACAAGGCTGTGACCGAGCGTCGTTTCTTCCCTGGCTACGTGCTGGTGGAAATGGAAATGACGGACGAAACGTGGCACCTCGTGAAGAACACCGCGAAGGTCACCGGTTTCGTTGGCGGTGCACGTAACCGTCCGACCCCGATTTCCCCGAAGGAAGTCGAGAAGATCATGTCGCAGATGCAGGAAGGCGTCGAAAAGCCGCGCCCGAAGACCCTGTTCGAAGTCGGCGAGATGGTGCGTGTCAAGGAAGGCCCGTTCACGGACTTCAATGGCACCGTCGAAGAAGTCAACTACGAAAAATCGCGCGTGCGTGTGTCGGTCACCATCTTTGGCCGATCCACCCCGGTCGAGCTCGAGTTCGGCCAGGTCGAAAAAGTTTGATCCCGATTCGGTGGGCAGCCTTGGCTGCCCACCTTCGCGCTTACGGCCCGCGTCATGGCCGTTGAGGAGCGTCAGTAGCCAGTGGCGAAAGCGCGTTATCACTCACCGAACGCCTCCGCTGGCGTTCCAATGAGGTTCACAAATGGCAAAGAAGATTATCGGCTTTATCAAGCTGCAGATCCCTGCAGGTAAAGCCAACCCGTCGCCGCCGGTCGGTCCGGCACTGGGCCAGCGCGGCCTGAACATCATGGAGTTCTGCAAGGCGTTCAACGCGCAGACTCAAGGCATGGAGCCGGGTCTGCCGGTGCCGGTGGTCATCACGGCATTCGCTGACAAGAGCTTCACGTTCGTGATGAAGACGCCGCCGGCGACCGTCCTGATCAAGAAGGCGGCGAAGGTGGACAAGGGCTCGAGCAAGCCGCACACCGACAAGGTCGGTTCGATCACGCGCGCTCAAGCCGAAGAAATCGCGAAGACCAAGATGCCGGACCTTACGGCAGCTGATCTGGACGCAGCCGTTCGCACCATCGCTGGTAGCGCACGCTCGATGGGCATCACTGTGGAGGGCGTGTAAATGGCTAAGATCTCCAAGCGCCGTCAGGCATTTGCCGCCAAGGTTGATCGCCAGAAGCTGTACGCGATCGAAGACGCACTGAGCCTCGTGAAGGAATGCGCGAGCGCGAAGTTCGACGAGTCGATCGACGTCGCAGTCCAGCTCGGCATCGATGCGAAGAAGTCGGACCAGGTCGTTCGTGGTTCGGTCGTTCTGCCGGCAGGTACGGGCAAGTCGGTTCGCGTTGCCGTGTTCGCGCAAGGCGAGAAGGCTGAACAAGCTCGTGCAGCAGGCGCGGAAATCGTCGGTATGGAAGACCTGGCAGAGCAGATCAAGGCTGGCCAGATGGACTTCGACATCGTGATCGCTTCGCCGGACACGATGCGTATCGTCGGTACGCTCGGTCAGATCCTCGGCCCGCGTGGCCTGATGCCGAACCCGAAGGTCGGTACGGTCACGCCGGACGTCGCAACCGCCGTCAAGAACGCGAAGGCTGGTCAGGTGCAATTCCGTGTCGACAAGGCCGGTATCATCCACGCGACCATCGGCCGTGCATCGTTCGAGCCGACCGCGCTGCGTTCGAACCTGTCGGCGCTGATCGAAGCGCTGCAGAAGGCAAAGCCGGCAACGAGCAAGGGCGTGTACCTGCGCAAGATCGCACTGTCGAGCACGATGGGTGTCGGCGTGCGTGTCGACCAGGCTACGCTGGCAGCACAGTAAGCAAGTATTCGGGCCGCTTCGTTCGCGAGGCGGCCTACATGGGCTTTGGGCGGTTGTTCGTGCAGCAAGGCGAACAACCGGTTATCAAAGACCGTTGGTGGGGCACAGCAGGCAGGTGATCCCTTAATTCAAGCCAACGCAGATGGCGAACCCGAAAAAGTTTTGCAGTGGTGAAGCCGCAGGCCGTGAAGCGATTCCCGGCGTGAGGTGGAAATACTCCTAACGAGGTCGGACGCCGTTGTTGAACGAGGTACGTGAGGTTCGTGCCATACCGGCAAGCTGAACTGAACGTATCGTTTCTGGAGGCTAACCGTGCCGCTTAATAGAGAAGACAAGCAAGCCGTCGTCGCTGAGGTTTCCGCGCAAGTCGCGAAGGCCCAGACCGTTGTGCTGGCTGAGTATCGTGGAATTGCGGTTGGCGATCTGACCAAGCTGCGCGCGAAAGCGCGTGAGCAACAGGTTTACCTGCGCGTGTTGAAGAACACGCTGGCGCGTCGCGCTGTTGAAGGTACGCCGTTTGCTCCGCTGGCAGAGCAGATGACTGGCCCGTTGATCTACGGCATCTCGGAAGATGCAATTGCTGCTGCTAAGGTCGTCAACGACTTCAGCAAGAGCAATGACAAGTTGGTCATCAAGGCTGGTGCGTTCGATGGCAAGGTGATGGACAAGGCTGGCGTGCAAGCGCTGGCAAGCATCCCGAGCCGCGAAGAACTGCTCTCGAAGCTGCTGTTCGTTATGCAATCGCCTGTTTCGGGCTTCGCGCGTGCTCTGGCAGCGCTGGCCGAGAAGAAGCAAGCGGAAGCTGCGTAATCGAACGTGCATCAGCGTCATTGATCGCTGGCTGTATCCGAATTCAATTTAGGAGTATTTCAAATGGCAATCGCAAAAGAAGACATCCTGGCAGCAGTCGAAGGGATGACCGTTCTGGAACTGAACGAACTGGTCAAGGCGTTCGAAGAGAAGTTTGGCGTGTCGGCAGCTGCAGTGGCAGTCGCTGGCCCGGCAGGCGGCGGCGCTGCTGCTGCTGTGGAAGAGAAGACCGAATTCACGGTCGTTCTGGCTGAAGCAGGTAGCAACAAGGTTGCAGTCATCAAGGCAGTTCGCGAACTGACGGGCCTGGGCCTGAAGGAAGCGAAGGACGTCGTTGACGGCGCACCGAAGGCTGTCAAGGAAGGCGTCGACAAGGCTGCTGCTGAAGAAGCCAAGAAGAAGCTGGAAGAAGCAGGCGCGAAGGTCGAAGTCAAGTAAGTTTCGGCGCGCTGTGCGAAGGCTGGCGGTATTTTCACCGCCGGCCTTTTTGTGCTTTGTGGGGACGTTATTCTGGCACTCATTCGGGAGCCCGAATAATCGGCCCCAGAAGCCAAAGAAAACCGCCTTATCGTTGTCATTGGTCACGACTGGCGGTTCTCTTTGTCTTCTGAAGCGACTGCAGAAGGCAAGTTTGGTCGGGTAGCGGGCAACACAGGCATCCGCTGCCGTCAGCCAGCGGTTGGTAGCGGCCAACCACCAAGCTTCTCGGCTCGTTCAAGCCGTGTCGGACGGCCATCGGGTCTCAGTCGGTGAACACTCGGGTTTGAAACGTCCAGGTATTCCGCCTCGATAGCACCCGCCGTGATTCGGAGATCGTATGCAATATTCCTTCACCGAGAAGAAGCGCATTCGCAAGAGTTTCGCGAAGCGCCCCATCGTTCACCAAGTTCCGTTCTTGCTGGCTACTCAGCTTGAATCATTCAGCACGTTTCTGCAAGCCGATGTGCCGGCGACACAACGCAAGCCTGAAGGTTTGCAGGCCGCGTTCACATCGGTATTTCCCATTGTTTCGCACAACGGCTTCGCGCGCCTCGAGTTCGTGAGCTATGCGCTGTCCGCGCCGGCATTCAACATCAAGGAATGCCAGCAGCGTGGCCTGACGTACTGCTCCGCGCTGCGCGCGAAGGTCCGCCTCGTCATTCTCGACAAGGAATCGCCGAACAAGCCGGTCGTCAAGGAAGTGAAAGAGCAGGAAGTGTACATGGGCGAAATGCCGCTCATGACGCCGACGGGCTCGTTCGTCATCAACGGCACCGAGCGTGTCATCGTCTCGCAGCTGCACCGTTCGCCGGGCGTGTTCTTCGAACACGACAAGGGCAAGACGCACAGCTCGGGCAAGCTGCTGTTCTCGGCACGGATCATTCCGTACCGCGGCTCGTGGCTCGACTTCGAATTCGATCCGAAGGACATCCTGTACTTCCGCGTCGACCGTCGCCGCAAGATGCCGGTCACGATCCTGCTGAAGGCCATCGGCCTCACGCCGGAACAGATCCTCGCGAACTTCTTCGTGTTCGACAACTTCACGCTGATGGACGAAGGCGCACAACTCGAGTTCGTGCCCGAGCGCCTGCGTGGTGAAGTCGCGCGTTTCGACATCACGGATCGTGACGGCAAGGTCATCGTCCAGAAGGACAAGCGGATCAACGCGAAGCACATTCGCGACCTCGAAGCCGCGAAGACCAAGTTCATCTCGGTGCCGGAAGACTATCTGCTCGGCCGCGTGCTGGCGAAGAACGTCGTCGACGGCGACACCGGCGAAGTGATCGCGAGCGCGAACGACGAAGTCACGGAAAGCGTGCTCGAGAAGCTGCGCGAAGCGGGCATCAAGGATATCCAGACGCTCTACACGAACGACCTGGACCAGGGCCCGTACATCTCGTCGACGCTGCGTGTCGACGAAACGACCGACCGCACTGCCGCACGCATCGCGATCTACCGCATGATGCGTCCGGGTGAGCCGCCGACCGAAGAAGCGGTCGAGGCACTGTTCAACCGTCTGTTCTACAGCGAAGAAGCGTACGACCTGTCGAAGGTCGGCCGCATGAAGTTCAACCGCCGCGTCAGCCGTGACGAGATCACCGGCCCGATGACGCTGCAGGACGACGACATCCTCGCGACGATCAAGATCCTCGTCGAGCTGCGTAACGGCAAGGGCGAAGTGGACGATATCGACCACCTCGGCAACCGTCGCGTGCGTTGCGTCGGCGAACTGGCGGAAAACCAGTTCCGCGCAGGTCTCGTGCGTGTCGAGCGCGCGGTCAAGGAACGCCTCGGCCAGGCCGAAAGCGAAAACCTGATGCCGCACGACCTGATCAACTCGAAGCCGATTTCGTCGGCGATCCGCGAGTTCTTCGGTTCGTCGCAGCTGTCGCAGTTCATGGACCAGACCAACCCGTTGTCGGAAATCACGCACAAGCGCCGTGTTTCCGCACTGGGCCCGGGCGGCCTGACGCGCGAGCGCGCGGGCTTTGAAGTCCGCGACGTGCACCCGACCCACTATGGCCGTGTGTGCCCGATCGAAACGCCGGAAGGTCCGAACATCGGTCTGATCAACTCGCTCGCACTGTATGCGCACCTGAACGAGTACGGCTTCCTCGAGACGCCGTACCGCAAGGTCGTGGACAGCAAGGTGACCGACCAGATCGACTACCTGTCGGCGATCGAGGAAGGCCGCTACATGATCGCGCAGGCGAACGCCGCGATCGACGAAAACGGCCAGCTGATCGACGAACTCGTGTCGTCGCGTGAAGCCGGCGAAACGATGATGGTCACGCCGGACCGCATCCAGTACATGGACGTCGCGCCGTCGCAGATCGTGTCGGTGGCAGCCTCGCTGATTCCGTTCCTCGAGCACGACGATGCGAACCGTGCACTGATGGGTTCGAACATGCAGCGTCAGGCCGTGCCGTGTCTGCGTCCGGAAAAGCCGGTCGTCGGTACGGGCATCGAGCGCACCTGCGCGGTCGACTCGGGTACGACGGTTCAGGCATTCCGCGGCGGCGTCGTCGACTATGTCGACGCAGGCCGTATCGTGATTCGCGTGAACGACGACGAAGCAGTCGCGGGTGAAGTCGGTGTCGACATCTACAACCTGATCAAGTACACGCGTTCGAACCAGAACACGAACATCAACCAGCGTCCGATCGTGAAGATGGGCGACAAGGTTTCGCGCGGTGACGTGCTGGCCGACGGCGCCTCGACGGACCTGGGCGAGCTCGCGCTCGGCCAGAACATGCTGATCGCGTTCATGCCGTGGAACGGCTACAACTTCGAGGATTCGATCCTGATCTCGGAGAAGGTGGTTGCGGACGATCGCTATACGTCGATCCACATCGAAGAGCTGAACGTCGTTGCACGCGACACGAAGCTCGGGCCGGAAGAAATCACGCGCGACATCTCGAACCTGGCGGAAGTCCAGCTCGGCCGTCTCGACGAATCGGGCATCGTGTACATCGGTGCGGAAGTCGAAGCGGGCGACGTGATGGTCGGCAAGGTCACGCCGAAGGGCGAGACCCAGCTGACGCCGGAAGAGAAGCTGCTGCGCGCGATCTTCGGCGAGAAGGCTTCGGACGTGAAGGACACGTCGCTGCGCGTGCCGTCGGGCATGAGCGGTACCGTGATCGACGTCCAGGTGTTCACGCGTGAAGGCATCCAGCGCGACAAGCGTGCGCAACAGATCATCGACGACGAACTGAAGCGCTATCGTCTCGACCTGAACGACCAGCTGCGCATCGTGGAAGGCGACGCGTTCCAGCGTCTCGCGCGCATGCTCGTGGGCAAGGTCGCGAACGGCGGTCCGAAGAAGCTCGCGAAGGGCACGAAGATCGACCAGGCTTACCTGGAAGACCTCGACCACTACCACTGGTTCGACATCCGCCTTGCGGACGACGAAGCAGCGGCGCAGCTCGAAGCGATCAAGAACTCGATCGAAGAAAAGCGTCACCAGTTCGACCTCGCGTTCGAAGAGAAGCGCAAGAAGCTCACGCAAGGCGACGAACTGCCGCCGGGCGTGCTGAAGATGGTCAAGGTGTACCTCGCGGTGAAGCGCCGCCTGCAGCCTGGCGACAAGATGGCAGGCCGTCACGGTAACAAGGGTGTCGTGTCGAAGATCGTCCCGATCGAAGACATGCCGTACATGGCCGATGGCCGTCCGGCGGACGTCGTGCTGAACCCGCTCGGCGTGCCGTCGCGGATGAACGTGGGTCAGGTTCTGGAAGTGCACCTCGGCTGGGCCGCGAAGGGCCTCGGCTGGCGTATCGGCGAAATGCTGCAGCGTCAGGCGAAGATCGAGGAAATGCGCGCGTTCCTGACGAAGATCTACAACGACTCGGGCCGCCAGGAAGATCTGGAAAGCTTCACCGACGAAGAGATCCTCGAACTCGCGAAGAACCTGCGTGAAGGTGTGCCGTTCGCGACGCCGGTGTTCGACGGTGCGACCGAGGAAGAAATGGGCAAGATGCTCGACCTCGCGTTCCCGGACGACATCGCGGAACAGCTCGGCATGAACCCGTCGAAGAACCAGGTCCGTCTGTACGACGGCCGCACGGGTGAAATGTTCGAACGTCGCGTGACGCTTGGCTACATGCACTACCTGAAGCTGCACCACTTGGTCGACGACAAGATGCACGCGCGTTCGACCGGCCCGTACTCGCTCGTCACGCAGCAGCCGCTGGGTGGTAAGGCGCAGTTCGGTGGCCAGCGTTTCGGTGAAATGGAAGTGTGGGCACTCGAAGCGTACGGCGCGTCCTACGTGCTGCAGGAAATGCTGACGGTGAAGTCGGACGACGTGAACGGCCGGACCAAGGTCTATGAGAACCTGGTCAAGGGCGATCATGTCATCGATGCAGGCATGCCGGAATCCTTCAACGTGCTCGTGAAGGAAATCCGCTCGCTCGGTATCGATATCGATCTCGACCGCAATTAATCGGACTACGGAGAGAAGGCAATGAAAGCTCTGCTCGATCTATTCAAGCAAGTCCAACAGGAAGAAGTTTTCGACGCGATCAAGATCGGTCTGGCCTCGCCGGACAAGATCCGTTCGTGGTCGTTCGGCGAAGTGAAGAAGCCGGAGACCATCAACTACCGTACGTTCAAGCCGGAACGCGATGGTCTGTTCTGCGCGAAGATCTTCGGGCCGATCAAGGACTACGAGTGCCTGTGCGGCAAGTACAAGCGTCTGAAGCACCGCGGCGTGATCTGCGAGAAGTGCGGCGTCGAAGTGACGCTGGCGAAGGTGCGTCGCGAACGGATGGGCCACATTGAGCTGGCCTCGCCGGTCGCGCACATCTGGTTCCTGAAGTCGCTGCCGTCGCGTCTGGGCATGGTGCTCGACATGACGCTGCGCGACATCGAACGCGTGCTGTACTTCGAAGCATATGTGGTGATCGAACCGGGCATGACGCCGCTGAAGGCGCGGCAGATCATGACCGAAGAGGATTACTACAACAAGGTCGAGGAATACGGCGACGAATTCCGTGCCGAAATGGGCGCGGAAGGCGTGCGTGAACTGCTGCGCGCGATCAACATCGACGAGCAGGTCGAGACGCTGCGCACCGAGCTGAAGAACACCGGCTCGGAAGCGAAGATCAAGAAGTACGCGAAGCGCCTGAAGGTCCTCGAGGCATTCCAGCGCTCGGGCATCAAGCCCGAGTGGATGATCCTCGAAGTGCTGCCGGTGCTGCCGCCGGAACTGCGTCCGCTCGTGCCGCTGGACGGCGGCCGTTTCGCGACGTCGGACCTGAACGACCTGTATCGCCGCGTGATCAACCGTAACAACCGGTTGAAGCGTCTGCTCGAGCTGAAGGCACCTGAAATCATCGTCCGCAACGAAAAACGGATGCTGCAGGAAGCCGTCGACTCGCTGCTCGACAACGGTCGTCGCGGCAAGGCGATGACGGGCGCGAACAAGCGTCCGCTGAAGTCGCTCGCCGACATGATCAAGGGCAAGGGCGGTCGTTTCCGTCAGAACCTGCTGGGCAAGCGCGTCGACTACTCGGGCCGTTCGGTCATCGTGGTCGGCCCGACGCTGAAGCTGCACCAGTGCGGTCTGCCGAAGCTGATGGCGCTCGAGCTGTTCAAGCCGTTCATCTTCAACAAGCTGGAAGTGATGGGCGTCGCGACGACCATCAAGGCTGCGAAGAAGGAAGTCGAGAACCAGACGCCGGTGGTGTGGGACATCCTCGAAGAGGTGATCCGCGAGCACCCGGTGATGCTGAACCGTGCACCGACGCTGCACCGTCTCGGTATCCAGGCGTTCGAGCCCGTGCTGATCGAAGGCAAGGCAATTCAGCTGCACCCGCTCGTCTGCGCGGCGTTCAACGCCGACTTCGACGGTGACCAGATGGCCGTTCACGTGCCGCTGTCGCTCGAAGCGCAGATGGAAGCGCGCACGCTGATGCTGGCGTCGAACAACGTGCTGTTCCCGGCCAACGGCGATCCGTCGATCGTGCCGTCGCAGGATATCGTGCTGGGTCTGTACTACGCGACCCGCGAAGCGGTCAACGGCAAGGGCGAAGGCCTGTCGTTCACGGGCGTGTCGGAAGCGATCCGCGCGTACGAGAACAAGGAAGTCGAGCTCGCATCGCGTGTCAACGTGCGGATTACCGAAATGGTCCGCAACGAAGACACGTCGGAAGGCGCGCCGGAATTCGTGCCGAAGATCTCGCTGTACGCGACGACCGTCGGCCGCGCGATCCTGTCGGAGATCCTGCCGCACGGCCTGCCGTTCTCGGTGCTGAACAAGCCGCTGAAGAAGAAGGAAATCTCGCGCCTGATCAACACGGCGTTCCGCAAGTGCGGCCTGCGCGCGACGGTGGTGTTTGCCGACCAGCTGATGCAGTCGGGTTTCCGTCTCGCGACGCGTGCCGGCATCTCGATCTGCGTGGACGACATGCTCGTGCCGCCGCAGAAGGAAACGATCGTCGGCGACGCCGCGAAGAAGGTGAAGGAGTACGACCGTCAGTACATGTCGGGTCTCGTCACCGCGCAGGAACGCTACAACAACGTGGTCGACATCTGGTCGGCAACGTCGGAAGCGGTCGGCAAGGCGATGATGGAGCAGCTGTCGACGGAGCCGGTGACGGACCGCGACGGCAAGGAAACGCGCCAGGAGTCGTTCAACTCGATCTACATGATGGCCGACTCGGGCGCCCGGGGTTCGGCGGTTCAGATTCGTCAGCTGGCCG
This sequence comes from Burkholderia puraquae, assembly GCF_002099195.1. Lineage (GTDB taxonomy): Bacteria > Pseudomonadota > Gammaproteobacteria > Burkholderiales > Burkholderiaceae > Burkholderia > Burkholderia puraquae. The sequence goes on from NZ_NBYX01000045.1 coordinate 10,606, forward strand.
GTATGCGTGGCCTGATGGCGAAGCCGGACGGCTCGATTATCGAGACGCCGATTACCGCGAACTTCCGCGAAGGTCTGAACGTGTTGCAGTACTTCATCTCGACCCACGGTGCACGTAAGGGTCTGGCTGATACGGCACTGAAGACCGCGAACTCGGGTTACCTGACGCGTCGTCTCGTCGACGTCACGCAGGATCTGGTCGTGGTGGAAGACGATTGCGGCACGTCGAACGGCGTGGCGATGAAGGCACTGGTCGAAGGCGGTGAAGTCGTCGAGGCGCTGCGCGACCGTATCCTCGGCCGCGTCGCGGTCGCGGACGTCGTGAACCCGGAAACGCAGGAAACGGTGTACGAATCGGGCACGCTGCTCGACGAAACGGCGGTCGAGGAAATCGAACGCCTCGGCATCGACGAAGTGCGCGTGCGCACGCCGCTGACCTGCGAAACGCGCTACGGCCTGTGCGCAGCCTGCTACGGCCGCGACCTCGGCCGCGGCTCGCTCGTGAACGTCGGCGAAGCAGTCGGCGTGATCGCGGCACAGTCGATCGGTGAACCGGGCACGCAGCTGACGATGCGTACGTTCCACATCGGTGGTGCGGCATCGCGTGCGGCAGTGGCTTCGTCGGTCGAAGCGAAGAGCAACGGTATCGTGCGCTTCACGGCGACGATGCGCTACGTCACGAACGCGAAGGGCGAGCAGATCGTCATTTCCCGTTCGGGCGAAGCGATGATCACCGACGATTTCGGTCGCGAGCGCGAGCGTCACAAAGTGCCGTACGGCGCGACGCTGCTGCAGCTCGACGGCGCGACGATCAAGGCCGGCACGCAGCTCGCCACGTGGGATCCGCTGACGCGTCCGATCATCACCGAGTACGGTGGTACGGTGAAGTTCGAGAACGTCGAGGAAGGCGTGACCGTCGCGAAGCAGATCGACGACGTGACCGGCCTGTCGACGCTGGTCGTGATCGACGTGAAGCGTCGTGGTTCGCAGGCTTCGAAGAGCGTGCGTCCGCAGGTCAAGCTACTCGACGCGAACGGCGAAGAAGTGAAGATTCCGGGCACGGAGCACGCAGTGCAGATCGGCTTCCAGGTCGGCGCACTGATCACCGTGAAGGATGGTCAGCAAGTGCAGGTCGGTGAAGTGCTCGCACGTATCCCGACGGAAGCGCAGAAGACGCGTGACATTACCGGCGGTCTGCCGCGGGTGGCGGAACTGTTCGAAGCGCGTTCGCCGAAGGATGCCGGCATTCTCGCGGAAGTCACCGGTACGACGTCGTTCGGTAAGGACACGAAGGGCAAGCAGCGTCTCGTCATCACGGATCTCGAGGGCAACCAGCACGAGTTCCTGATCGCGAAGGAAAAGCAGGTTCTGGTTCACGATGCTCAGGTCGTCAACAAGGGCGAAATGATCGTGGACGGTCCGGCCGATCCGCACGACATCCTGCGTCTGCAGGGTATCGAGGCGCTGTCGCGCTACATCGTCGACGAAGTGCAGGACGTGTATCGTCTGCAGGGCGTGAAGATCAACGACAAGCACATCGAGGTGATCGTTCGCCAGATGCTGCGTCGTGTGCAGATCACCGACAACGGCGATACGCGCTTCATCCCGGGCGAACAGGTCGAGCGTTCCGACATGCTGGACGAGAACGATCGCATGATCGCCGAGGACAAGCGTCCGGCTTCGTACGACAACGTGCTGCTTGGTATCACGAAGGCATCGCTGTCGACCGACTCGTTCATCTCCGCGGCATCGTTCCAGGAAACGACCCGCGTGCTGACCGAAGCGGCGATCATGGGCAAGCGCGACGATCTGCGCGGCCTGAAGGAAAACGTGATCGTCGGCCGTCTGATTCCGGCCGGTACGGGTCTCGCGTTCCACAAGGCACGCAAGGCGAAGGAATCGTCGGATCGCGAGCGTTTCGACCAGATCGCAGCGGAAGAGGCATTCGACTTCGGCACGCCGAGCGCGCCGGCAGAAGAGCCGCAGCAACACCCGGCAGCCGAGTAAGCGGGGGGGCGGCGCGAGCTGCCTTGCTGTCATCGCTGTCATCGAAACCGCCCGGTTCTGCCGGGCGGTTTTTTTTATCCTTCGTTCACGCGCATGACGTGCTTGCGCATCGCGGGCCAACCCAGCTTGCGTGCGGTGCGTCACATGGCTGCGGGTGCCGCGGTCACGTCCAGCGCAGCCGCGACAGGCCCGTCATGCGCGCGAACGAACCTAACCGATCGGCCAAAACCGGACGATTCGCCACGCGTTGCGCGAGCGGGTTGTTAAAATTGCGGTCATCGTTTAGCCGTCCCTGTCCTCATTCATGTCCCGCGCCCTCGAAATTCTCGACGAAGTATTTGGTTATCCCGCATTTCGCGGCCAGCAGGGCGAGATCGTCGAGCACGTCGCCGGCGGCGGCGATTGCCTCGTGCTGATGCCGACCGGCGGCGGCAAGTCGCTGTGCTACCAGATTCCGGCGCTGCTGCGCCGCGAGGCCGGGCAGGGCGCAGGTATCGTCGTGTCGCCGCTGATCGCGCTGATGCAGGACCAGGTCGCTGCGCTCAGCGAAGTGGGCGTGCGCGCGGCGTACCTGAATTCGACGCTGTCGGGCGCCGAGGCCGCGGCGACCGAGCGCGCGCTGCGCGAAGGCGAAATCGACCTGCTGTACGTCGCGCCGGAACGGCTGATGACGGGGCGTTTCCTCGAACTGCTCGAGCGCGCGAAGATCGGCCTGTTCGCGATCGACGAAGCGCACTGCGTGTCGCAATGGGGGCACGATTTCCGCCCGGAATACATCCAGCTGTCGGTGCTGCACGAGCGGTTCCCGTCGGTACCGCGCATCGCGCTGACCGCCACGGCCGACGCGGTCACACGCGACGAAATCATCCACCGTCTCGCGCTCGACGACGCGCGCGTGTTCGTGTCGAGCTTCGACCGCCCGAACATCCGCTACCGGATCGTCGAAAAGGACAACGCGCGTTCGCAACTGCTCGATTTCATCCGCGCCGAACACACGAATGCGGACGGTACGACGGACGCGGGCGTCGTCTACTGCCTGTCGCGCCGCAAGGTCGAGGAAACGGCCGAATGGCTGAAGGCGCAGGGCGTGCGCGCACTACCGTATCACGCCGGGATGGAGTTCGAGGTGCGCCAGAAGCACCAGGAAATGTTCCAGCGCGAGGAAGGTATCGTGATGTGCGCGACGATCGCGTTCGGCATGGGCATCGACAAACCCGACGTGCGCTTCGTCGCACACCTGGATCTGCCGAAGAGCGTCGAAGGCTACTACCAGGAAACGGGGCGCGCCGGCCGCGACGGGATGCCCGCGAATGCGTGGATGGCGTACGGCCTCGGCGACGTCGTCCAGCAGCGCAAGATGATCGACGAGTCCGATGCGGACGACGCACACAAGCGCGTCCAGACGTCGAAGCTCGACGCGCTGCTCGGGCTGTGCGAGACGATCTCGTGCCGCCGCGTGCGGCTGCTGAGTTACTTCGGCGAGGAGAGCAAGCCGTGCGGCAACTGCGACACATGCCTCGAGCCGCCCGCATCGTGGGACGCAACGCGTGAGGCGCAGATGGCGCTGTCGTGCGTATTCCGCGCGCAGCGCGCAAGCGGCTTCAATTTCGGCTCGAGCCACCTGATCGAGATCCTGCGCGGCGGGCGTACCGAGAAGGTGTTGCAGCGCGGCCACGACCAGCTCACTACGTTCGGAATCGGCGCGTCGCTGTCGGAACCCGAGTGGCGCGCGATTTTCCGGCAGCTCGTCGCGTACGGCTACCTGGCCGTCGATCATGGCGGCTTCGGCGCGCTCATGCTGACCGAGGCCGCGAAGCCCGTGCTGAAGAACGAGGAGAAAGTCACGCTGCGCCGCTACGTGAAGCCGCAGCGTACGCGCCAGTCGTCGAGCCGCAGCGGTACGCGCGTCGATCCGACGGCCGGCATGGGTACGCGCGAGCGCGCACGGTGGGATGCGCTGCGCGCGTGGCGTGCGGAAACCGCGAAGACCGACGGCGTGCCGGCCTACGTGATCTTCCACGACGCGACGCTTGCCGAGATCGCGCGCAACGCGCCGGAGACGATCGACGACCTGCGCCATATCCCCGGCATGGGCGTGCGCAAGCTCGAGCGCTTCGGCGACGAGATCATCGACGTCGTCGAATCGGCCTGACACCGGCGTTCCGACCCTTCCGGTAAATCACGGGTTCGGCCGGCGAATCACGCAAGCCGTTGACTTAGTTGGTATTTCCGGAATATCATGCTTGGTTCCGGTATTCGGTGGGCCGAGTCGCGTTCGAAGGTTCGCACCCGTTTCGCCGGTTCGGAAGTCAACTGTGCGCCGATTCTCGCTTTGCCCGAAATCGATGCGCAGATTTTGTTCAATTTCAGGAATAAACAATGCCAACCATCAACCAACTGGTTCGCAAAGGCCGTCAGTCGGAAACGACGAAGAGCAAGAGCCCGGCCCTGCAGGACTGCCCCCAGCGTCGCGGCGTGTGCACCCGTGTGTACACGACGACGCCGAAGAAGCCGAACTCGGCACTCCGTAAGGTCGCCAAGGTTCGTCTGACGAACGGCTTCGAAGTGATTTCGTACATCGGCGGTGAAGGCCACAACCTGCAGGAACACTCGGTTGTGCTGATCCGCGGCGGCCGTGTGAAGGACTTGCCGGGTGTGCGTTACCACATGGTTCGCGGCTCGCTGGATACCCAGGGTGTCAAGGATCGTAAGCAAGCGCGCTCGAAGTACGGCGCGAAGCGTGCAAAGGCTGCCAAGTAAGCAGTTTTTGATCAGGGATCGCCGCAGGGCGGTCAAGGCGGGAGTGCCGGATTGCCGGTGCTGTCGAGTAAGTGGTCACCCGGCCAAGCTGGTTAGTCGTGAAGATGTGATCGGGTTTGTTGGTGGCCGCGGAGCTGGAACCAGCTCCAACTGAACAAGTAAAGGAAGAATCATGCCGCGTCGTCGCGAAGTCCCCAAGCGGGAAGTGTTGCCGGATCCGAAGTTCGGCAACGTTGATGTAGCCAAGTTCATGAACATGCTGATGCTGTCCGGCAAGAAGTCGGTCGCAGAGCGCATCGTTTATGGCGCATTCGAACAGATCCAGACCAAGGGTGGCAAGGACCCGCTGGAAGTGTTCACGGTTGCGCTCAACAACGTTAAGCCGGTGGTCGAAGTGAAGAGCCGCCGCGTTGGTGGTGCCAACTATCAAGTTCCGGTCGAAGTGCGCCCGTCGCGTCGTATGGCATTGGCGATGCGCTGGCTGCGTGAGGCTGCGAAGAAGCGCAGCGAGAAGTCGATGGCCCTGCGCCTGGCAGGTGAACTCTCCGAAGCGGCCGAAGGCCGTGGCGGCGCGATGAAGAAGCGCGACGAAGTTCACCGCATGGCAGAAGCCAACCGCGCGTTCTCGCATTTCCGTTTCTAAGCGCCTGGCTGGGCTTTTAGCGGAAATAAATTCCGGGCGGGTGCGCTTTTCAGGCGCCTCGCCCGTTTGTGTTGAAGCATGATGCAGCTGGGCTGCATCGTGTCATCCCAGTAGAGGATCAAAGTGGCTCGCAAGACTCCTATCGAGCGCTACCGCAATATCGGTATTAGCGCTCACATCGACGCCGGCAAAACGACGACGACCGAGCGCATTCTGTTTTACACCGGTGTGAACCACAAGATCGGTGAAGTCCACGACGGCGCAGCCACGATGGACTGGATGGAGCAGGAACAGGAGCGTGGCATCACGATCACGTCCGCTGCTACCACGGCCTTCTGGAAGGGCATGGGCGGCAACTATCCGGAACACCGCATCAACATCATCGACACCCCGGGCCACGTCGACTTCACGATCGAAGTGGAGCGTTCGATGCGCGTGCTCGACGGCGCGTGCATGGTGTACTGCGCAGTGGGCGGCGTGCAGCCGCAGTCGGAAACGGTGTGGCGCCAGGCGAACAAGTACAAGGTGCCGCGTCTCGCGTTCGTCAACAAGATGGACCGTACCGGCGCGAACTTCTTCAAGGTCTACGACCAGCTCCGTCTGCGCCTGAAGGCGAACCCGGTTCCGGTCGTGGTGCCGATCGGTGCGGAAGAAGGCTTCAAGGGTGTCGTCGACCTGATCAAGATGAAGGCGATCATTTGGGACGAGGCATCGCAAGGTACCAAGTTCGACTACGTGGACATCCCGGCGGAACTCGTCGACACGTGCAACGAATGGCGCGAAAAGATGGTCGAGGCGGCTGCCGAGTCGAACGAAGACCTGATGAACAAGTACCTCGAAGCGGGCGAGCTGTCCGAAGCCGAGATCGTGAAGGGTCTGCGTGACCGTACGATCGCGTGCGAAATTCAGCCGATGCTGTGCGGTACCGCGTTCAAGAACAAGGGCGTGCAGCGCATGCTCGACGCCGTGATCGATTTCCTGCCGTCGCCGGTCGACATCCCGCCGGTTACGGGTGAACTCGAAAATGGCGAGAAGACGGAGCGCCGTGCGTCCGACGACGAGAAGTTCGCGGCACTCGCGTTCAAGATCATGACCGACCCGTTCGTCGGCCAGCTGATCTTCTTCCGCGTCTACTCGGGCGTCGTCAATTCGGGTGACACGCTGCTCAATGCGACCAAGGACAAGAAAGAGCGTCTCGGCCGTATTCTGCAGATGCACGCGAACCAGCGTGAAGAAATCAAGGAAGTTCGCGCAGGCGACATCGCTGCTGCGGTCGGCCTGAAGGAAGCGACCACGGGCGACACGTTGTGCGATCCGGCACATCCGATCGTGCTCGAACGCATGATTTTCCCGGAGCCGGTGATTTCGCAGGCCGTCGAGCCGAAGACGAAGGCTGACCAGGAGAAGATGGGCCTGGCGCTCAACCGTCTCGCTCAGGAAGATCCGTCGTTCCGCGTGCAGACCGACGAAGAGTCGGGTCAAACCATCATTTCGGGCATGGGCGAGCTCCACCTCGAAATTCTGGTCGACCGGATGAAGCGTGAATTCGGCGTCGAAGCAACCGTCGGCAAGCCGCAGGTGGCCTACCGCGAAACCATTCGCAAGTCGGCCGCGGACGTCGAAGGCAAGTTCGTCAAGCAGTCGGGTGGTCGTGGTCAGTATGGCCATGCGGTCATTACGCTCGAGCGCAGCGAACTGGGCAAGGGCTACGAGTTCGTCGACGCGATCAAGGGCGGCGTGATTCCGCGCGAATACATCCCGTCGGTTGACAAGGGTATCCAGGAAACGCTGAAGAGCGGCGTGCTGGCAGGCTTCCCGGTTGTCGACGTGAAGGTCACGCTGACGTTCGGTTCGTACCACGACGTCGACTCGAACGAAAATGCGTTCCGCATGGCCGGTTCGATGGCGTTCAAGGAAGCGATGCGTCGTGCGGATCCGGTTCTGCTCGAGCCGATGATGGCCGTGGAAGTGGAAACGCCGGAAGACTTCATGGGTAACGTGATGGGTGACCTGTCGGGTCGTCGCGGCATCATCCAGGGCATGGATGACATGGTAGGCGGCGGCAAGATCGTGCGCGCTGAAGTGCCGCTGTCGGAAATGTTCGGCTACTCGACGTCGCTGCGTTCGCTGACGCAGGGTCGCGCAACGTACACGATGGAGTTCAAGCACTACGCTGAAGCTCCGAAGAACGTTGCAGAAGCGATCATCAGCGCGAAGACGAAGTAATTCGTTATCACAATCGATTATTTTTGAAAGAAGAGAATCATGGCAAAAGGTAAATTCGAGCGGACGAAGCCGCACGTGAACGTTGGTACGATTGGTCACGTTGACCACGGCAAGACGACGCTGACGGCAGCGATCACGACGGTTCTGACGAAGAAGTTCGGCGGCGAAGCGAAGGCATACGACCAGATCGACGCGGCACCGGAAGAAAAGGCGCGCGGCATCACGATCAACACGGCACACGTCGAGTACGAAACGGCTAACCGCCACTA
>NZ_NBYX01000046.1 GCF_002099195.1 Burkholderia puraquae
CTGTTCCTCGCCGGCCCGAACTTCAATACGGAACGCGAACCGCTGGCATGGATCGGCAAAGCCGCAACGGGCAACTCGCAAGCGTTTTCGCCGAAGGTTGGCACGACGCGAACTGTGCAGGCATGGAAGGCAACCATCGACCAGGCGGCACGCAATGCCGGCGTCGCGGTTCCAGACCTCAAGTACATCGTCCACGACGCAGGCAAAGGCAGTGATGCATCGTCGTTACGTATTGCCGCGCTCGCGCAGGCCTTGACGGAATCGCTTCCGGAGTACGACCACCAGCAGCAGACATTCAACACGGCCGCGCTACTCGGTGACATGGGAACCGGAAGCGCATTGACCGACGTTGCGCTCGCGATCGGCCGGATCAATCACTACGGCGGCAACGCGCTGGTTGCGGGAACGACCGACCCCGAACATCCCGTCGCGGTTGTCGTCCTGCCGCCGTCGACACTCACGCCGCTCGATCCGAGCAAGGATTGGTTCCGCGCGCGCGGCGGCAACAACGCCTATCTGCCGTGGTGGGGACGCCGGCACGATACCGATTACGGCATGCAGGGTTATTCATGGTGATGCAAGCCAACGCGACCGCACGTCGCGTGCGAACGCGAGCACCGCGCCCATCATTCAGGGGATGAGTCATATGCGAGGCATTATCCGGGTAGGCGACGGACATACCCACGGCGGCCGGGTCGAATCCGGAGCCGGAACGAGCAAGGTGATGGGGCGCTCGGTCGCCCGCATCGGCGACGTGTGTTCATGTCCGATTCACGGTCCTTGCACGATTACCGAAGGCGACACTGCATTCAATGTCGAAGGTCGAGACGCCGCGTTCGATGGTCACAAGACTTCATGCGGCGCGACCTTGATTTCTTCACTTCACACTTCCGGGCGAGTTTGAATGCAAACGACCCGACGCATGACTGCCGAACAGTTCCGCCTGTTGCGCATGCAAAATACACGAATCAAGCCTTTGAACCAGTGGGCCCTGCACGAGATTTTCGTCAAAGGCCGATCACAACGGGCTGTGGCAGCGGAAGTCGGCATGACGTGTTCCGCGATGTCGCAGCTTGTGCGGAAGGCGTGGCAGCGATATCTGGAGCTACCGGGAAACTACACGCGCCTCACCACTCTCACGATCACGATCCCGGCCAGATATGAGCCCGCACTCCAGGCATGGGTGCGGGATGCATATCGATTGGCGATTCAGAATGAACAAGATACGGCAACCTGATCGATTCCCGCCCCGGAACTTCTCTCAAACTCAATTCACAACGGCTTTTACGTCACATGAAGTTTTCGATCAATCCGGATGCGGCACGATACGCGACGATCGTATCGATCGTCTCCGCCGGTATTTCCATCGTTTCGGCGTGGTCCGCTCACGAGGCGATGAAAAGTAACGAACTCGTGTACCGACCCTATGTAGTGGCAACACAGCACTTCGACGATTCCGAAAACAGGCGTGGCATTTATCTTTCAAATGCAGGGCTCGGACCGGCCATCATCAAGGGCATGACCGTGACGATCGGAACCCGAAAATACGCTGGCCTCGGTCCCAGTATCTGGTCGCGCGTCCAGGCCGATGCAGGCGTCGGCGCCACGGGATGCTTCAGGACCGGCTGGCCGCGCCCCGACGATCCGCTGAAAGCCGGCGAGATCGTGCCGCTTCTGACCTTGTCGGATAAGGCGCCACCTCCATGCCTGCCCATCTTGCTCAAGTTGCTGGCCATGAACGAAATCGCTATCGATATCCAGTACGAATCCGTACACGGAACGGCGTTCTCCTCGACACGCGGCGTCGGCATTCACGATCCCGACGCAATGCAGATCGCACGCCAATATGACGACATCGAACGGCGCATTGCTGAACTGATCAAGGGCATGGATGCCGTGCACGCGCCGCACGCTGCGTCCTCTGCGCAGCCCTGAATGCTGCTCGCGGCACTGCCGATCGCGTTGCGTGTCGGCGTGCCGGCGCGCAATCCGGCGCTCAGGCCGGGCCGGCAGTCCACCTCCGGTACTGGCGGAGAAAATCCGGCGCTTGCCGCAGCTTCGCCGCGATGCGCGGCAAGCCGGCGGCTCCCGGGCAATCGATACGGCACCTGCCTTCGCATCGTGCTGCCCTCGGCAGCACGATGCGGGGCGGCCTCATCGGCGATTCATTGAACATTCAACACAGCGGAGACCACGCTTCCGGCAGGCAAATCGTCGACGTGGCCCGCTCGATCTGCTGCGGTCCGCCCTTGGGCGGCCAAAGCCCTTCGGCATAGTGGCGCGCTCGCAATGCCATGCGCTCCTCCAGGCTCGAGAACCCCCAGATATGGGCAATGCGAGGCGGGCCATCCATCGCATACATGTTCGCGACGAGATGGGACGTATAGGCTTCCGCCGGGCCGACGGCCTGCTCCCACGCGGCGATCGTCGGCGCGATCCCGGCCGGTTTGAGCCAATAGCGGCGAAACTCGTAGAACCTGCCCAGTTTCGACGGCTCGATCGCGGGCAAGAACGGAAAAAGTTCGTAGGTTTCCATGCTGAGCCCCACGTCGGCACCGCCGATATTGAACGGCCCGCCGCTCATCAACGCACGACGGCGCTCCTGCTGCAGTTCGCCGATTTCGTCGAAGCCTCGCAACACGACGATCTGCCCCAACTCGCCGATTTCCGAACGCCAAACGCCGAGGAGACGCCCCGCGGCATCCGGATCCGATACCCATCGGTGCGCACCGGCGGAAACGGCATCCTGCTCCAGCAGCAAACACGACAACGTCGTCAGTTCATACTGCATGTCGACTATCCCTCGCAAAATGGGCGTCGGATGCGCCAGTCGCACCCGGCCGCCATCGGGAAAAATAGATTCCCCAAATCCACACTCAGACAAAACGTTATTCCACATCAAGCTGAATCGCCAGCCAACTTTGGATCCTTTTTCCCTCCTGTCCCCCGTATCATTTCTCCCATTCCGAAAGAAAAGAGCATGAGAAGGACATGAGCGACACCACCACGCTGCACTACCTCGACTACGCCGCCACGACGCCCGCCGATCCGCGCGTGATCGAAGCGATGACGGCCTGCCTCGGCTTCGACGGCATCTTCGGCAACCCGGCATCGAGCTCGCACGCCGCCGGCCGGCTCGCGAAAGACAAGGTCGAGCAGGCCCGCGCGCAAGTCGCCGCGCTGATCGGCGCGGATGCGGACGAGATCGTCTGGACATCGGGCGCCACCGAATCGAACAACCTCGCGCTGAAGGGCTATGCGGAAAACGCGACCGGCAAGCGCCACCTGATCACGAGCCGCATCGAGCACAAGGCCATTCTCGACACGATGGCGAACCTGTCGAAGCACGGCGCGTCGGTCACGTTCCTGACGCCCACCCGCGACGGCGAGATCACCGCCGACGCGGTCGCTGCCGCCATCGGCCCCGATACGGGCCTCGTATCGCTGATGCTCGTGAACAACGAGCTCGGCACGCTGACCGATATTGGCGCAATCTCCCGGATCGTGCATGGCGCGGGCGCGCTGCTCCACGTGGACGCCGCGCAGGCGCTCGGCAAGACGCCGATCGACGTGCGCGCGCTCGGCATCGACATGCTGTCGATGTCCGCGCACAAGGTGTACGGGCCGAAGGGCATCGGCGCGCTGTTCGTCCGCCGCGACATCGCGGACCGGATCGCGCCTCAGATTCACGGCGGCGGGCATGAGCGCGGCTTGCGTTCGGGCACGCTCGCCACCCACCAGATCGTCGGCATGGGCGTGGCATGCGAACTGGCCGCTGAAAAGCTCGACGGCGAAGCCGCACGGATCGCAGCGCTCGGCGCCCGCCTGACGGACGCGCTGGTCGCACTCGGCGATGTCACGCAGAACGCGGCCACCGCGCGCCGTATCCCGCACACGCTGAGCCTGACGGTGAATGCGCCGGGCTTCTTCCCGTTCATGCTCGGCGAAGCGCTCGCCGTGTCGTCGACGTCCGCGTGCAACTCGACCAGCGGTGCGCCGTCCCACGTGCTGACCGCGATCGGCCTCGATGCGCAGACGGCAGGCCGCACCGTACGCGTGAGCTTCGGCCGCTTTACGACGGAGGAGGATGTCGACTTCGCGATCGCCTGTTTCCGCCACGCGATCGAACAGTGTCGCGCGACGGCAGCGAACGGGTTTTCCGCTTCGCGGCAGATCACGCCGGCCGACCTGAAGGCGATCCGCAATGCCGGCTTCCGCTCGGTCATCTGCAACCGGCCGGACAGCGAAGGCGACGCGCATCCGGCGTTCGATGAAATCGCCGCGGCGGCCCGCGAACTGGGCCTCGAAGCGCGCTACCTGCCGGTCGAGCGCGATCGCATCGGCGATGCGGAGATCGATGCATTCGGTGCGCTGGTCGACACGCTGCAGAAGCCGGTGCTCGCGTACTGCCGCAGCGGCAGCCGCTCCGGCATGCTGTGGAATCGCCTGTCCGCCCGGCGCACGGCTTCGGCTTCGGCCTGAACCGGAACTCCGCCCCGCCCCCCCCCCGCCCGGCCCCGCCCGCTTTCGCATACGAAGCCGATGCTTCGATGCGCTGCCGGGCGGTGGCGCCGGGGCCCATCGACTGCGTGATCGACCCGATGCCGCCGCCGGTGCCCGCGACGACGGTGCGCGCTGCCGTGATGGCGGTGCGGCCCTACGGGCGCGTGATGCTGATGGGCGGCGTCGGCATGCTCGGCGGGGCGCGGCAATCATTGCGGAGTGCGATTCGATGGAAAGCGCCCGCGAAGCACTGCGTGAGTTTCCGCTGGCAAAGGCCGGGCTGATCGAGCGGGACATCATTCCGCTCGGCGCGCTTCTCGGCTGGGAAGCACTGTTTGCGGGGGCCACGCGTGATGTTCACGGTCGGCGGCGTGACGCGAACACGCCGCGCGGCCCGGGTGCCGGTGAAATCCGTCACAATGGCCGTCGTCTCCGTCACCCGTAACCCGAATGCCCCGTCCGCCACATTCTCGCGCGTGGAAGCGCGCCGACGCTGACGCAGCTTCGCCCCATCATCCGCGCAACTGGCGGCCTGCCAGCCGGGCCGCCGCGCTGCTGCTTGCCGCGAGCATCGCCGCATGCGACCCGACGCCGGTACCCGATCGGCTCTCGGACTTCGACGCGACCTACGCGATGAAGGAGCGGTTCGGCCTCGGCGACGTCATGGTGTTTCTCGGGTCCTGCATCGGCGCGAAAAACCCGACTTACCCGGGCCAGGCGGCCTGTACGCTCGTCATCCGCTCGAACGGCCACGGGACCGAAACGCAGGCCGATTTTCACTGGAACGGGACCAAATGGGCGGCCGAGCCCACCGAGTCGCGGGATCTCCTGCCTTACCCCGATCCCCAGCTCGCAGGGTTGGTGAAGTAACGCGGCCGCTACTTCGGATACTCCAGTTGCAGCGCGACCCAGCCTGATGTCGCATCGCCATAGCGCGCCGCGATGTCGCCGAGCACACCGGACAGCACCGAGTCCCCACCCCGGTCAGCCGGCATCGTCATGCGCGCGTGCCGGACATTCGCCGGCTGCGCCAGCAACCGCAGCCCGTGCCTCGACTCGATCACGCGCGCGTCTGCCGTCGCGACGACGTCACTGCGCCAGGTCCGCGCCCACGCGTCGGCGGTCAACGCAACCGGAAGCTCGTCAAACCCGTTTTCGACCGGAAGATCGAACGACTCGTGCCGCCAGAACGCGACGCGGTTCGCCAGCGCTATCGCCACCGCACGCGCAGTCAACGCGAACCGGCTACCGTCGTGAACGTCGCTCCATGACAGCGCACCGACGCGCCGCGCCGTCTCGCGCGCCGCCGCCGGCCCGGCCAGCGCACTCACCAACGCCAGCGAAGCCGGAATCGACGCCGACACGCCGGTCGTCGTCATGACGTTACCGTCCATCACATAGCGGCGATCGTCGACCCACGTCGTCCCGGGGAAGCGGCGCCGCAGGCTGTCGCGCGAATAGCACGGGGATGACATCGTCACGCACGCGGGCCTGCGGCTCGCCGGGACGGCCGCGCTGGCGGCGCTGCCGGGACGGATCGACACGATCATCGTCGCCGGCGGCAGTGAAGCGGCGCTGCGACACGCCGCGTCGGAAGCCGGCGTGCTGCCGTGGCTGCGTACGCGGATCGCGGACACGCGGCGCATCGCGAGCATCTGCACGGGTGCGTTCGTGCTCGCCGCGGGCGGATGGCTGGACGGCAAGCGTGCGACCACGCACTGGAACCAGTGTGCGACGCTGCAGGCACTCTGCCCCGGCGCGCGCGTCGAGCCCGATGCGATCTATGTCAGCGATCCGCCGTTCCATACGTCGGCCGGCGTGACGGCCGGCATCGATCTGTGTCTTGCACTCGTCGAGGCAGACTGCGGTGCGCCGGCCGCGCTCGCGGTCGCACGCGAACTCGTGCTGTTCGTGCATCGCCCCGGCGGGCAGGCGCAGTTCAGCGTCGGGCTCGGCTCGCTGGCCAGCGCGACGCCGCGGATGCGCGCGCTGCTCGCCGAGATTGCCGACGATCCGACCGGCGATCTCGGTGTCGCCGCGCTGGCCGCCCGCATGCACATGAGCGAACGCACGTTTGCGCGCAACTTCCTCAAGGAGACCGGACGATCGCCCGCACAGTTCGTCCTGGCAGCACGCGTCGAGCGCGCGAAGGCGCTGCTCGAGCGGGCCGACTGGCCGCTCGAACGTGTGGCCGAACGCTCGGGATTCGGCAGCGTCGACGCGTTGCAGCGCGCGTTCGCGAAGCAGGTCGGCGTATCGCCGCGCGACTATCGCGCACGCTTCGGCCAGCAACGCGGCAAGCAGGGAATCGCGTAGGCCACCGCCAGTCGGCCGGCCTGCCGGCCACGCAGGCGAATCGCGCACCGTCAACTCAACCCGCCAACACGCGCGCTCGTGTGCGCCGCCATTCATGCTTCCAGCGCCCGCACACGACGCCCTCGAATGGTGCATTCCTCCGGATTTTCACTACGTTGCCGAAATCTGATAGAGCCGGGAAATTTGATTTCATACCGTTCACGCATCGGACTGGAAAGCGATGGCCGCTCGACCACGGCATCGCGAGCCGCCGACGAATCCCAGGAGCGGGCCACATTGCTTGGCCCGGGCGGCGATGACGGTCCTGCCACGCAGGACATTCGTGACGGAGCGACCATGGACGCAAAATTCCAGCCTGATTCAGGCACCGACAGTGACGTAAGCCTGCTGCACAAGATGGGCTATGCGCAGGAACTGTCGAGACGTATGAGCGGCTTCTCGAACTTCGCGGTTTCGTTTTCGGTGATCTGCATCCTGTCGGGCGGCATTACCGCGTTCCAGCTCGCCTTTTCCGCGACGGGCGGCGCGTCGGTCGGCCTCGGCTGGCCTCTGGGCTCGCTGTTCGCGCTGATCGTCGCGGTGTCGATGTCGCAGATCGCGTCCGCATTCCCGACGGCCGGCGGCCTCTATCACTGGGGCGCGATCCTCGGCGGAAAGAAATGGGGGTGGATGACCGCGTGGATCAACCTGATCGGCCTGATCTTCGTGATCGCCGCGATCAATTTCGGCACCTACGATCCGTTCTTCAAGACACTGATCGCGCCGATGTTCGGCGTCAGCCCGGACAGCCTCACGTGGTGGCATCAAACGGCGTTCATCGCGTTCATCACGATCTCGCAGGCGATCCTGAATGCCCGCGGTATCAGGATCGCGAGCAAGATCACCGACCTGTCGGGCTACCTCATTTTCGTGGTGACGATCGCGCTGGTGGTGTCGCTGCTCTACTACTCGCCGGTCGCATTCGATGCACACCGGCTGGTGACGTTCACCAATTACACCGGCGTCGACGGCGGTGCATGGCCGAAGCAGGCCACGCCGCTCGCGTTCCTGTCCGGACTGCTGCTGGTGACCTACACCATCACCGGCTTCGACGCTTCCGCCCACACGTCCGAGGAGACGCACGACGCGGCCAGAAACGTGCCGCGCGGCATCATCGGGTCGGTGTTCTGGTCCGCGGTGTTCGGCTACGTGATGGTGTGCGCGTTCGTGCTGGTGATGCCCGACCTGACCGCCAGCATGAAACAGGGCACCGGCTTTTTCGAAGCCATTCTCGCGCCGATTCCGAAGACGTTGCGCGTCTGCCTCGAACTCGCGATGTTCTTCATCAACTACGTGTGCGGGCTCGCCGCGATCATGTCGACGTCACGGATGGTGTATGCCTTTGCACGCGACGGCGGGCTACCGGCGTCAAAGCTGCTGCGCAGCGTGAACCCGACCCACCGGACGCCCGGCCCCGCGATCTGGACGTGTGCCGTGCTCGCGATCGTCGTCACGCTGTACGGCGACGCGTTCTCGGTGCTGAGCGCCGGCAGCGCGGTGTTCCTGTTCATCTCGTATGCGATGCCGATCGGCTCCGGGATGCTGGCCGAAGGCCGCTCGTGGACCGACAAGGGCCCGTTTCAACTGGGAATCTGGTCGAAGCCGTGTGCGTTGCTCGCGCTGGTCGGCGCCTGTGTGCTCGCCTATGTCGGCATCCAGCCGCCGAACGAGAAGGTGCTGTACGTGCTCGTCGGCTTCGTCGGCGTGCTGATGGTGATCTGGTATGGCTTCGGCGTGCGCAACACGTTCGCGGGGCCGCCGGTGCTGAAGGACACCCGCAATCTCGACCGCATCCGTGAACTCGAGGCGAATGTCGATCCGTCTGCCTGAAGCGTCTGCAAGCACACTAAAAAAAACCGACTCGCTGGCTCGATGCCGCGAGTCGGTTTTTTGTTTCAACGTGACGCGACGCGGTTCGACCGCCTCGAGGCAGCCGAACCGCGCGTACTTCAGCCGTAGACGGGGAACTGCTTCGTCAGCTCGGCAACCTGCCCGCGCACACGCTCGAGCGTGGCTGCATCTTCCGGGCTTTCGAGCACATCGGCGATCAGGTTGCCGACGATCTCGGCCTCCTTCACGCCGAAGCCGCGCGTCGTCATCGCCGGCGAACCCAGGCGCACGCCGCTCGTCACGAACGGCTTTTCCGGATCGTTCGGGATCGCGTTCTTGTTCACCGTGATGTGTGCCGCGCCCAGCGCCGCTTCCGCTGCCTTGCCCGTGATGTGCTTGGCACGCAAGTCCACCAGCATCACGTGGCTCTCCGTGCGGCCCGACACGATCCGCAGCCCGCGCTTCACCAGCGTTTCAGCCAGCACGCGTGCGTTCTCGACCACCTTCTCCTGGTACGCCTTGAACTCCGGCGACAGCGCTTCCTTGAACGCCACTGCCTTCGCCGCGATCACGTGCATCAGCGGGCCRCCCTGGATCCCCGGGAAGATCGCCGAATTGATCGGCTTCTCGTACTCCGACTTCATCAGGATCACGCCGCCGCGCGGGCCGCGCAGGCTCTTGTGCGTCGTCGTCGTCACGAAGTCCGCGTGCGGCACCGGGTTCGGGTACACACCTGCCGCGATCAGGCCCGCGTAGTGCGCCATGTCCACCATCAGGTACGCACCCACCGACTTCGCGATCTTCGCCAGGCGTTCGAAATCGATCTTCAGCGAGAACGCCGACGCGCCCGCGACGATCAGCTTCGGCTTGTGTTCCTGCGCGAGCTTCTCGGCTGCTTCGTAGTCGATGTCTTCGTTCTCGTTCAGGCCGTAGCTCACCACATTGAACCACTTGCCCGACATGTTCACCGGCGAGCCGTGCGTCAGGTGGCCGCCGTGCGCGAGGCTCATGCCCATGATCGTGTCGCCCGGCTTGAGCATCGCGAAGAACACGCCCTGGTTCGCCTGCGAACCCGAGTTCGGCTGCACGTTCGCGGCTTCCGCGCCGAACAGCTGCTTCACGCGGTCGATCGCCAGCTGCTCGACG
>NZ_NBYX01000047.1 GCF_002099195.1 Burkholderia puraquae
TCCAAAGCGACAAGTTGGATTCTCGTGTGTGATACACACAACTCAAGATTACTGCTTCTTCCCAGATTGGTCGCGTTGCGAAGCAACGTGACAACCCTCTTTGCCTGATGACCATAGCGAGTCGGTCCCACCCCTTCCCATCCCGAACAGGACCGTGAAACGACTCTACGCCGATGATAGTGCGGATTCCCGTGTGAAAGTAGGTAATCGTCAGGCTCCCTTAGCCAAGAACCCCCGCCCGAAAGGCGGGGGTTTTTGCATTTCAGCGATGGAAATGCATGTGGCGCGGGCAAGGCCCGATTCATTAGGAGCCAGAGAGCATCACTCGCTTGCCAAGAATTCTTGTTGGCTGGCGATCAGCGACGCGCCACATGCAGTCTTCATCCCGTCCAGCGCAACGGCGCGGCCTTCAATCGTGTACTGACTGGAGCCCTGAACGATCGGGTAGGCACCTTGGCACTTCGGACACAGGACCATATGGCCGACACCGGATGCTGGTCGGCCGTTCAAGTTCGAATGGCCAAAGCCGTCGAGCACTGTACCGCCGTGATCCGTTGTGTCGCCTTTTCGGATAATGGGTTTCATCGGAGAGTCTTGAGGAGTCGGATTATTTCGGCATTCTTGTTAAGCTCAGCAACCTCGAGCGGTGCACCACCGGCATCGATCAGAACTTTCATATCGTCAATCGCACCTGTTCGAGCTGCGAGGTGCAGAACGGTATCATCGACAGCACCACGCTGATTCTGATCGCTCAACTCGAGCCCCAAGAATTCGGGGTGAGTTACGTATCGTCCGAACACTGCTTTTAGACGCTCCGCGGATGCCATCTCTGTTTGTTCAACAAGAAACTTTGATCCTCGTCGTGCTGGATAGGGCGGGTCTTCGGGTCGATTTCGACTTGGATCGAAAAGCGCTGATCAAAATATTTCACGCAGCAGACTGGCAGCATCTGCCGCCAAGTCGGGATCTTGGTGCCTCCACTCGATTCGGCTCATCTCGTCGAGAAAATCAATGATGCTGTCTCGTTGATTTTTTGTGTATGTCTTCGAAATTTCATCGAGCCAGTCACTCGCTCCACCAGTTGCCATTCGGTGCAGCTTGTAGACAAGAGAGTCGGGGATGTTGTCCGCCTCATCGTACTCGAGGGTCGCAATCTTCATGAACAACGGAAGAAAAAACGCAAATGCCTTCGGCTTCATAAAGGTGAGGCACGCGGATTCATCGCATTCGTAGTCTTCCCTTAATTCCTTGAGCGTTACTTCGAAGCGCTTTTTTCCTCGAAAGAAATCATCGACAGCACATGACTCGATCCCGGATCTGTCGGTGATCGACTCTCCCTTTGGGAAGGAATCGTTCGGAAACGTTGAGAAATCCAAACTCATTTCAGTAACCCCTCGCACTTCGCAACATTCGCCCATGCTTCGAGTGCTTCGTTACGGTGGTTGGCGTCTCCACCCGCGAAGCACTTTTTGTTGATCAGATCTCTTGCCATCGCGCATTCCCGGTTGTTTTCGCGCATCTGCAGAACGGTCGGCTGGTCCATGTTGGCCTTGCACGCTCTGGGGCGTTTGCATGCACGGTTGACCTCGTCCTGGAGCCTGCGATGTTCGCCCGGGGAGCAATTGCCCGGCGGCTGTATTGTGTCTGCGATCGGACTCACTTTGTTCCCGGCTTTGTCCGACGATGCGGAAGATGCCATCCAGACAGCCACGCCAATCCCCGCCAATGTGCCGACTGCAGCACCAATTATCGTACCGATTCCGGGAAAGAGTGCCGTCCCTGCAGCGGCACCCATTTCAGCGCCAGCAGGGATCGACAGCAGGCCCATCGGATCGATTGCCATGGAGGGATGGCTGTCGGCATAGATGTATTTATTGGGACCTGCGAGCAAACCGAGAGGATCCTGATTGATGTATCTCCCGGCCTCCGGATCGTAATAGCGGTGACGGTTGTAGTACAACCCGGACTCTGCATCGTGATACTGACCCGGAAACCGAATCGGATTGTCGATTTTCGCGACAATCTGTTGGCCATTCCGCCCGTAACCGTCGAAGTCTGCTGCCCAGACCACTTCGCGTTCGTCGTCGACGAGCTCTTGTGGCGCTCCGAGATGATCGCTCAGATAGTGATAGCGCTTGCCATTCGCCAGCTGTGCAAGCGGGCCTTGGTGATCAGGGTGTGGAACATAGGTCACGAGCACGTCATCTCGTGTGCTCATGCTGGCATGCACTTCCTGCAACATCCAATCGTTGTCCCAAACGAACAACGTCATGCGCGATGCCTGCCCGGCCGACGTGCGGATTTTGGCGATCCGGCGCCCCAGCGCGTCGTAACGATATTCCGTACGGCCGCCATCGGCGTGCTCGACACCAATCAGCTGATGAGCAGCATCATAACGATAGCGCGTGACATGCGGCGGCAGCGTTGTCTCGCTCGGCTCGGAAGCATTGTGTCGCGGTAGGAGTCGTTCAAGAATACCAGGCGCCGGTTTGACGGAAGGTTTGTCTGATATGAGCTGTGCCGCACGTGCTGTCCGGTTCCCGTGACCGTCGTAAGTAAAGTCGACCAGCGTT
This sequence comes from Burkholderia puraquae, assembly GCF_002099195.1. Classification (GTDB taxonomy): domain Bacteria; phylum Pseudomonadota; class Gammaproteobacteria; order Burkholderiales; family Burkholderiaceae; genus Burkholderia; species Burkholderia puraquae. Next base: position 2,574 of record NZ_NBYX01000047.1, read on the forward strand.
TGCGCAGAAGCCGCGGACGTGACAAATTGGTGCAGCCGGTCCCCGGTCGCACTTTGTGCGCTTTCCACAAAGGGAGCACTCGGGGAGCTGCTGGCCATCAGTCTAGCGATCAAATTTCCTGTTGAGTCGTAGCGAAACGACTCGCTTGTCACGTTGGGAATGGCTTCCCCTCGCTCGCGTGCGACACCGAGCAGTCGCGAAAGAGGATCGTAGCTATAGTGCTTGGCACCTCGCCATGCATCGTGCAAATCGGTTAATTGCCCGGCTACGTCATAGTCCCACGCTCGCCAAGGCCGAGCTCCCGCTCGAGGTTGACTTTGCGAATCGAGATCCTGAAGCTGTTGCGACGCAAGTTGTCCGGAGTCGGTATATGTGAACAGCTGAGCGATTGCACCCTGCACATTTGTGACCGTGCGGTGTAGGGAATCGCGCTCGAAGCTCGCAAGCGGAGCACCGTCAATCAGCATACCGTGAACGTGGCCGCTTCCGTACCGCTGCCATGTCAGGTTGCCAACTCCAGGCAGATGCGTCTCGCTGCGATTACCGACTGCATCAAGTCGATGTTGAAGGCGCCAAACACGACCGTGATGTGCTTGGACTTCGGCGGTACGTCGCCCGGCTGCATCGTACTCGTAGGTGATTTGCGATACGTCGCCAGTCTCCTGGTGATGGTAGGCCTGTTTGAGCAGGCCTCGCTCGTCATAACTGAAAGTACTCTGCGTGTTGTCGCTCAGTTGGCGGCCGATCATTTGGCCGAGATTGTCGTATATCAGCGTCGCGCGCAGTTGTCCGTCGTTTCCGTAATCGATCTGCTCGATCAGTTCGCCGGCGGCGTTGAATCGAAATTGCTGGCGCCGACCATCGAATCCGGTCTGCTCAATGATGCGTCCCAGTTGGTCGTACGCAAAAGTGCCACGTTCGCCTTTGGGGTTCGTTAGTGCGGTGAGCTTGCCACGCCGATCGTACTCGAATCGATACGAGCCACCCACCACGTCGGTTATGCTGAGTGGCCGATCGAAGGCATCCCATCCAACACTCGTAATGCGGCCGAGCGGATCGGTATATGCGGTTGGCCGGCCAGCCTTATCGTAGGCGGTGCGCCAGCACCCGAGTCCGGCAGGTTCGATTGCCGTCGTGTTGCCGGCAGCGTTGCCGAGAACCTTGGTCGTTTGCCCTAGCGCATTCGTCGTGCTTGTTTGGCGCCCGAAATCATCGTATGCGTATTGGGTCTTGAACCCTGAGCAATCGGTACGCGCAAGGAGTTGACCCGCATCGTTCCAGAGCATGTGTGTCACATTGCCGAGCTCGTCGGTGTGAGCAACTGGCAGCCCTTTTTCGTAGGCAGTCGAGGTTGCATTTCCTAGCGGATCGATTGCCTTGACCAGATGCCCATTGGCATCGTATTCCCGCTGCCAAATCTGGCCGGCCGGGTCAGTAATGCGAGTAGGTAAGTTGTGTTCGCTGTATTCGATGCGAGTCAGGTGGCCAGCTGCATCCCGAATCACGATCGGATTTCCGCGCGGATCACTGATGATCTGGCTCCTGCGGCCCAACGGGTCAATTCGACCTGATACGTTGCCGGCTTCGTCGAATTCAAGGAGTTCAGTGCTGCCGTCAGGATGAGTGATCTGATCGACTGCCCACAGTCCGTTGTATCGGTAGGTTGTCGTTTGGCCTGCCGCATCGGTGACGCGAGTGACTTGCGCAGCAGGCAAATAGTCGAATCGTGTGTCGCGCGTAATGTCGTGTTTGCCGCCGTCTCCAAGGGAATAAGCATACGTTCGGACACAGCGTGCGTATGGCGAATCACTGTCCCATTCCGAGACAAACACAGCGCCAGCAGGCGTTTCATAGCTTGTGAGGAGATGGTTCGCGTAGCTGTACCGCCAAGTCTGACCTCCGCGGTCCACCGCTTTACTCAGATTACCCTCGTCGTCGTACTGATAAGTTGCCAACTTTCTTTTGGAATCGCCATGCTCGTCTAGCAGATGCACTTCGACAATTCGGCCATGATCGTCATGCTTACACGCGACCACATGGACGTTATTGCGAACTTCCTGCAAGCTACCAGTTGATGTGTACGCAAAAGTTAGCGCCTGTCCATCACGCGTTTCGGAACGCTGGAGCAGGTGTCGATTCGGATCTACGGGGTGTGGCCCATAAGTTTCGACAAGCCCATTCGAGAAGCGCACTTCGTACGCCGGCTGGTTTGCACGATCCTCGAGTCGCGCAAGGGTGTATTTTTCGAGCGGATGAAAGTGTTCTTGCCCAGCCTCGAGAAAGGGGAAGTGCAGTTGTCGACCGTCAAAATCGACATAGATCACCTTCAGGGTGCCGTCCGGTGACGTATGTGTATGAACTTCCGTTGCGTATTGCAACTTCCATGCGACGCCAAAGCTACCATTTCGCTGATCGGCGCTGCGGTATCTCCGATTCCATTGAATCGGCACTCGCCCCGGCAAAGTAAAGTCGTCGTGCGTGAGAAGCTTTTGCCCCGTCGCAACATCGACAGGGTGCGCTGACTGAGTCTTCTTTGCGCATTCCGCGCAGTCTGCTTCGGTGACGGGTGCGAGTCCTCGCGCACTTCCGCCGCTTTGCGTGACCGGGCCATCGAGATAGATTCCCTTGCCCTTTAAGTGAATGCCTGCTGCGTCTATCGTGATCGTGCCGCCTGGACCGATCAGTTGAGCCGTTGAAGCACCGGACAGGCTTGCCTGACCTTGATCGGTGATCCGAATCTGATTGCTGTCCGAGCTCTGAACAGGATCCGGAATTTGCGGACTGAAGTCCGGCGAGATATCGAGGGGTGTTTCCCGATCACGTTTAACCGCATCTCCAACCGCCTTGCCACGCACCGTTACGGCGTACGTATGCCCTACGTGCGAGGTCCAGTCTTGCACGACTCGGTCGACACGGCTTAGCCCGACGGTGGTCGCCATCTCCAGCACGACATTCCGCAGATAGAGGCCGCCAACGTTGACGTTATAAGCGAGTCCGACGTTGAGCATCTTGCCGAGCCCGACGCTTTGCACGGACGCGAGGCCGACAGTTTCAAACTTGACGCCACCAGTGGAAAGCGTCCAGTTCCGGCCGATCTTCGCGCTCTCGTCGTTGCCGATCGACTTGTCGCGATCGTTGCCGACCGAGTGCGATTCGTCGTTTTCGACTTCAATGCGCTGATCCTTCTCGGCATGCAGCCAGACTTCCTCTTGTCCCTTCCGATCCTCGAAGCGCAGTGCATTCGCCGTGTCGGAACTTCCCCCCCTGGTTGATCGCGTCAGAATCCCGCTTTGGGTTGCGTTGGCCGGGAGTTGCCACGGCGGCATGTTCTGCGCGTTATAGACGGATGAGATGATCAGCGGGCGATCGGGATTTCCGTCGCCGAACACGATGACCACTTCGTCGCCGATTCTGGGCAACTGGATCATCCCGAAGCCGCCGCTTGCCCAAGGTTGAGAGACGCGAACCCAGCACGAGCTCGCCTGATTTCTCTTGCCCAGTCGGTCCCAATGGAACTGGACCTTCACGCGGCCGAGTTCATCCGTGTAGATTTCCTGTCCTTGGGGGCCGACGACGATCGCGGTCTGGATCCCATGAATGACAGGATGCGCAATCATCCGAAGCGGCCGATACGGAATCTTCTTGCGGATACACTTGAATTCGTTCGAATAGGTCGCGACGCCCGGCAGTGCCTGGTAGTTGTTCGTCCCGTGATGTCGGATCGACGTCAGCAGGAACTGACGATCTTCAGGCTGCGAACGTTCGTGATCGTAGTGATCCTCGATCTGGATGTAGCGATCAAGCGTGAGGCGCCGACAGTAGCTTATGCCGACGAAAATCTTGCTATGTGCCGCAAGCGCTTCGGTACGGAAGCGTGCGAGTTGTTCGCCGCGCTCACTATCCGGGAAACCGTGTGCACCAAGATAGTCATACACTTCGTAGTTCTCGACGTCACCCTGATTGATGCCGGTGTCGTCCTGGGCCTGCCGTCTCGCTCCGGGCGCCTTGTAGTCCACCGTCTTGAGCGTCGTACTTCCGGAGGTAAGTTGGCGGCGGGCTGCAAACGACGTGATGACCTGCTCGTCGTCGAGAATCTCGTCGGTTGAGTAGCGCAGTGCGGCGCTACGACCGGGGATCGGCTGCGCGTCGACAGACGTATCGCTAATGATCAGCTTGTGCGCGTCTTTCGCATGCTCGAAGTAGAAGAACAGTCCTTCCTCCTGCATCAGCCGCAGCGCAAACGTTAGATCCGTTTCCTTGTACTGCGTGCAATAGCTGCGATTCGCTGTCGGCTTGTGCAAGCGGAACTCGACGTCGCCGAACTTTCGATATCGATGGAGTACAGCGTCCAGGATTTCCTCGACCGTCTGCTCCTGGAAGACGCGAATGTCCTGGCGACGGTCCATGAAGGCGATCCAGGGGCGAGCAATGGCCTCGTATGTCGCGAGACCTCCGTCGGTGCCCGTATGCTCGAAATCCGTCACATAGCCGTGGAAAAAGCGTTCCTCCGAGCTGGCTGTCGCATCGGTCAGCTGCAGAGTGACTGTGACAGGCTTGCCGATCAACTTCTTGAGCTCGATATTGGGATCCTGCGATGCGAGCTTGAGTTTGATCTCGAACAGCTGGCCGAGCACTTCGTCACAGTCGAACTCAGTCAGTACGAGCTCCGAGCGGCCGGAGAGCGGTGTCGCAATGGTGAACAATCGATTGGTTTGAAGCGCGAAAAACTGCTTCGCGATCTCGGAGAGGGAGAACGAAGACATCAGCGGCCCTGGAATCTGGTTAATCTTTTGCGCAGATCGTACCGCAAGGTTCTCGGCGGGGGGAAGTATTGCCGGATCAGTGTTTTAAATCAGATCACCATCGAGATTCATAATGCCAATTCCCGCGTTCCTGCGATTCATTGGGCGCTGCTGAGTGTCGATTGGCGACGATCAGTGAAAGATGGCTCAAATCGCTTGATGCTGTATAGCTTCGCCGTCTTGCGTTCGCGGGTGATCGATTCTCGTAACATTGTTGGCAACTGTTGCGGCTGAAGATCCGGTTGTGTTTGTGTGCTTTGGGCAGGTGGTAGTGATTGGCACGCTTGCACAATCTTGAAGACTGACCCTAGCCCACAAAACTGTCCCATTTGGAAGTGGAAAATGCCGGCATGACGTTGTCATCGAGACCAGGAGTTCATGCCGTGAAGAAGAGTAAGTTCACCGAGGAACAGATCGCCTACGCGTTGAAGCAGGCCGAGATGGGCACGCCGGTCGCGGAGGTGTGCCGCAAGATCGGAATTAGCGACGCGACGTTTTACAACTGGCGGACGAAGTACGGCGGGCTGTCGCCTTCGGAGCTGCGCCGGCTGAAGCAGCTTGAGGAAGAGAATGCGAAGCTCAAGCGGCTCGTGGCCGATCTGTCTCTGGACAAGGCCATGCTGCAGGACGTGCTGTCAAAAAAGCTCTGAAGCCTTCCCGGCGCCGTGATCTGGTCACGGACTTGATGCAGCGTTTCGGCGCAAGCCAGCGGCAGACCTGCGCGTTGTTGCAACTGTCCCGCACGGTCTACCGTTACGAGTCGGTCGCGCGGGATCAAAGCGCGCTGGAGATGCGCATCAAGGAGATCACGGAAGTGCGGGTGCATTACGGTGCACCTCGCGTGTACGTGATGCTTCGCCGGGAAGGCTGGCGAGATAACCACATGCTGTAATTGCGTCTCCGGCTAACGACGGAGGCTGCCATGGAAACGTATGTGGGTCTCTGACCTGAGGCGGAATTTTGTGACCAATCAGGCAGTGAGTCTCGCGTCGATATTATCGGAATCCAGCGAGGCTCGACGGACCGTGGCAGGAGGTTGATAGCGATGAGCGCTATGGGGCCGACGCTCGTTGTAAAACTGTCGCCAGCGTTCGATGAGTACCTTGGCCTCGGCCCGGCTGCGGAACCATTCGCGATTCAGCAATTCGTCGCGCAGCTTGCCGTTGAAGCTCTCGACGAATCCGTTTTGCCACGGGCTGCCGGGCGCGATGAAGGCCGGGCCGATTGCAGCATCTCTCAGCCAGCGCATGACCTTGGCGGCGGTAAATTCAGCGCCGTTGTCCGACCGCACAAACGCCGGCTTGCCGTACAGGCGCATCAGTCGCGACAGCGTTAGGATCACATCCTGCGAACGCAGGCTGGCGCCGATCTCGATCGCCAGGCACTCGCGGGTGTATTCATCGATCACGCAAAGCATCTTCAACGCTCGCCCATCCACCAACTGGTCGTGCACAAAGTCGTAGCTCCAGACCGAATTGGGCTGGGTGGCGCCAGG
>NZ_NBYX01000048.1 GCF_002099195.1 Burkholderia puraquae
CTTGCGCTGCGCATACTTGCTCATCTGCACGAGCGCGAGCGCATCGGCCACGCGCTCCTTGATCTCGTTCTTCGGCGTGCCTTCCTGCTTCAGGCCGAACGCGACATTCGATTCGACCGACATGTGCGGGAACAACGCGTACGACTGGAACATCATGTTCACCGGGCGGCGATACGGCGGCAGCGATGCAAGATCTTCGCCGTCGACGAAGATCTTGCCGGCGGTAGCCGTCTCGAGCCCGGCGAGCATGCGCAGCAGCGTCGACTTGCCGCAGCCGGAGCTGCCGAGCAGCGCGAACAGCTCGTTCTTCGCGATCGTCAGGTTCACGTTGTCGACGGCCGTGCTGTCGCCGAATTTCTTCACGACGTTTTCGATGCGCACGAACGCGTCCGCATCGCGGCGGGCGCCGGCCGCATCCGATGCGGCAGGGAGCGTATGGATCATCGTCGTCTCCGTCAACCGCCCGACTTCAGCTGCAACCACAGACGGTTCTGCATCCGTGCGATGTCGGCGCTGCGCGGCATCGCGAGCGACGTCTTCGCGATCGTGGCGTCGGACAGGTAGATGCCCGGATCCTGCGCGACCGCCGGCGCCACGAACGCGCGCGCGGCCTTGTTGGCGCTCGGGTAGAAGATCTCGTTCGTGATCGCCGCGTTGGTCTTCGGCTCCTCGATGTAGTTGATCCACTTCAGCGCGGCTTCCGGATGCGGCGCATCCTTCGGGATCGCCATCACGTCGAACCACAGCAGGCCGCCTTCCTTCGGATTCACATAGCGGATCTCGTACGAACGCTTTGCGTCCAGCGTGCGCCGCCGCGCGATGCCGACGTCGCCCGACCAGCCGAGCACGACGCAGACGTCGTTGTTCGCGAGGTCGTCCGCATAGCCGGCCGAGCTGAACTGCGTGACGTACGGGCGGATCTTCTTCAGCACGTCGTAGGCCGCCTGGTAGTCGGCCGGGTTCTTGCTCTCGGGATCCTTGCCGATGTACTGCAATGCCGCCGCGAACGCGGCGTCCGGCGCGTCGAGCAGCGAGATGCCGCAGCTTTTCAGCTTCGCCGCGTTCGCCGGGTCGAACAGCAGCGCCCAGCTGTCGGTCGGAGCGTTGTCGCCGAGCCGCTTCCTGACCGCCTCGACGTTGTAGCCGATCCCCGTCGTGCCCCACGCCCACGGCACGCCGTACTGATTGCCCGGGTCCGCCTTCGCGACCATCTTCATCAGCACCGGGTCGAGGTTCGCGAGATTCGGCAGCTTCGACTTGTCGAGCTTCTGGTACACGCCGGCCTGGATCTGCTGCGCGAGATAGTTCGACGTCGGCACGACAATGTCGTAGCCCGAGCTTCCCGCGAGCAGCTTGGTCTGCAGCGTATCGTCGCTGTCGTAGCTGTCGTAGCGCACCTTGATGCCCGACTGCTTCTCGAAGTTGGGCACCGTGTCCTTCGCGACGTACTCCGACCAGTTGTACACGTTCAGGTTGGTGTCGCCCGCATGGGCGGACAGGCTGGCCGCGACGGCCAGCGCCGCCAACGTGACGAGCGCGGCGCGCAACGCCGGTTGACGACGGATACGGATACGCATGGGGATTCTCCTGGTGATGGGGGTCGGCCGTTGCGCCCGGTCCGGGTCGGGACTCGCGTCAACGCCGTCAAGCGATGTTCGGCACAAGGGCCAATGTAGAGATCGCGGCCGGCAGCGTCAGTCCCGAAAACCGGGACAAACGGCGACATCGATTCCGGCCGTTTGGGTAGATTCCCGCGTAGGCAGTCGAAAATATTCGTGATACCTGTAGCGCCACCCGACAATCTTCGACACACGACGCCATGAGCGCAGCGCTGCCCGCCCCCGATCTCCCGTTGAGCCATGTCGCGTTCGTGACCGAAACGCTGGGCGACATCGCACAGGCCGTCGGGACGCCGCAGTTCATGCGCGCCGTCTACGACACGCTCGTGCGCTACGTCGATTTCGACGCCGTGCATCTCGACTACGAGCGCAATGCCGCGTCCGGCCGGCGCAGCGTCGGCTGGATCGGCAGCTTCGGCCGCGAGCCCGAGCTGGTCGCGCAGGTGATGCGCCACTACTACCGCAGCTACGCGAGCGACGATGCAACCTATGCAGCGATCGAAACCGAGAACGACGTGCAGTTGCTGCAGGTGTCCGCGCAGCGCGTGGCGAGCGAGCTGCGGCATCTGTTCTTCGATGCCGGCGACATTCACGACGAATGCGTGATCGCGGGCGTGACGGGCGGCACGCGCTACTCGATCTCGATCGCGCGCTCGCGGCGATTGCCGCCGTTTTCTCTGAAGCAGCTGAGCCTGCTGAAGCAGCTTTCTCAGGTCGTGCTGCCGCTGGCGTCCGCGCACAAGCGCCTGCTCGGCGCGATCTCCGCGGACGACGCACCACGCGACGAGCTCGATCTCGACCTCGTCGCGCAATGGCTGCCGGAATGGCAGGAACGTCTGACCGCGCGCGAGATGCACGTGTGTGCATCGTTCATCCAGGGCATGACGTCGGCCGCCATCGCGCAATCGATGGGGCTCAAGACGTCCACCGTCGATACCTACGCGAAGCGCGCCTTCGCGAAGCTCGGCGTCGATTCGCGAAGGCAGCTGATGACGCTCGTCCTGAGAAACGCATCGCGGCGGCACGACGCATAGATCCTCTGTGCGCCGGCCGCCAGCCGGTTGCGCGCGCAACCATCTCCGCGCCGCCTCATAACGATCCGACAATTTATTGATTCCCCCGACGGTGCGTCGTCCGTATCGTTCACCGACTCGTCAGACCAATCGACCAACGGGGGAATCCAACAATGAAACAGATCCGTTCGCTCGCACTGCTCGCGCTGCCGGCCGCGCTCCATGCCGCCGGCGCACACGCGCAAAGCAGCGTCACGCTGTACGGCATCGTCGATGCGGGCATCGCATACGTGCACAGCGCGCAGAACGCGAACGGCAGCAACGCGTCGAGCCTCGTCAAGTTCAGCAGCGGCAACCTGTCGGGCAGCTGCTGGGGGCTGCGCGGCACCGAGGATCTCGGCGGCGGCCTCGCCGCGCTGTTCCAGCTCGAGAACGGCTTCAACATCGGCACGGGCGCACTCGGCCAGGGCGGGCGCGAGTTCGGCCGCAAGGCCGTCGTCGGCCTCGCGAGCAGCACGTACGGCACCGTGACGCTTGGCCGCCAGTACGATCCGGTCGTCGATCTCGTGCAGACTAAGTCAATCTAGGCAGCCAACGAAACCTGTTACATGGCCGTCCGGCCAGCGTTAGAGCGCAGTAACAGTTTCTCTCGATGGTCGAGAACCTTGGCCCCTCAGTTTTGTTCCCTCGAAATCACTAACTGTTACCTCAAGGCTAAGCGACTTCGCACGATCGCTAACGTTACGCAGGAAGATTTTGGACTGGTCTCCAGTCGCACATACATAAGCACGATTGAACGGGAGTTGAAGTCACCCACACTAGGCAAGATCGAGCGGCTAGCCGAGGTGCTAAACGTCCATCCGCTCACGCTGTTGACGGCTGCCTATATGGACCGGCTCACGCCCAAGGACATCGAGAGAACCACTACTTCTGTACGCGAGCAACTCATGAAAGTCATCGGCGAGAAGTGACTGCGTCGGTCCAGAGCATGGACGTGCGACAACTTCTCCGACCAGCATTTGAGGGATGTTGATCCGCCCTGACGAGTTTTACAGCGCGACAACTCTCGCAACGCGTCGGCCATCACTTGCCCAACGGCAATCAGCACCTCGACTGGCTGCACGGTGGTCGACTCCCGCACGGGGATCACTTTCGACACAACTTCGCGCGGAGGGTCAACTCAGCAGGACATCATAAAGATTGTGTCGACGTCGAAACGGTGCCAGTGTTAATTATGTCAAGTAATAAATTTACCCAAAAACATCACTGAACTCCCTGCCGGACGTCACCGGAATTCCTTTTGCAAGCGACCCGCGGGCGAAGCAGATTTCAGCTGCGAGCGAAGCGGCAACAACGCTGCAACGTCGCCGGCCCATTGCGTGGGCAGACGCGTGATATGTCCTTGAGATACGCGTGGGGGCTACCCTGTGCCGCTATTGCGCGCCTTACGTACCATGGGGTGAGTCGCCTGCTGGCGGAGGTCTTCCGTCGTTTCTCCTCCTCCGTTCGGTCGCCATCCCGGCGGCTTCAGCAAGTAGCCGAGTGCATCCGACAACGATCGTGCCGCCAATAGGTCTCCCCATAACGTGCGCCATTGCGCGAATTCGATCGTCAGCAAGTTGTACGTATCGACCGGCGTCACCAGACCATACCGGCAAGGCAGATCGCGTCGTTCGGGAATGTACGTGCCAAACATCCGGTCGAATACGATCAGGATGCCGCCGTAGTTCGCGTCGAGATATTCGAGATTCGACGCGTGGTGCACGCGATGGGTCGACGGCGTGTTGAATATCCATTCCAGCGGCCCGAGGCGCGGAATCCACGTCGCATGGAGCCAGAACTGGTACAGCAGGTTGATCGACAGCAGCACCAGCACAATGGCGGGAGGCATCCCGAAAAGCGGCGCGAGTGCGAAAAACAGCAGCGAGCCGGTGAGCTGCCCGGTCCAGCCGAAGCGATAGGCGGCCGACAGCGTCAGCTCGTTCGGTGAATGGTGGAGAAGCCGTTAAAAAGGCTGGGAAGCAGCCGCGTGAAAGCGTATCGTCTCCCTAACTTCGAGACGAGGAGCCGCCATGCGATGCACGATCGTTCTTGAGTTCGATAACGGCGATGGGAGTGTGGTGAAGTGGGCGGAGGTCATGCGATTTCACAGGGCCGCCGGGGAGCAGGCCCCCGGGGACGGGGGACTATCACTTGCCGAAGGCAAGTCATTGCTCAATTGTGTGCAGCAACAGTTCGTTGTCGAGCAGATCGAACGGTATTGCGCGTCGCGTAGATCCTGTGCTGATTGCGGCGGACTGCGTCGTTTGCACGATAGTCATTGCTCGGAGCTGAAAACCACGCTGGGAAAGGTTTTCTATTGCCGCGAACGGTGGAAGGCCTGTAATTGCGGTGCTGACAGATCAACGTATGTCTCTCCGCTCAAGGACTATCTGACGGAGGCAAGCACTGGTGAACTGAGATGGCTGCACGCGGAGCTTGGCGCTACGATGCCCTATCGGCAAGCCAAGAGCGTCATGGACCTTCTGTCACCCACCTCAGGCCGCGACGGTCACGTAACCATTCGCAATCACACCGTGGCCGTCGGAAAATCGATACAGCATGCGCGGCCCCTGCGCCGGCAGTGCGAGACGACAAAGCCGGATGTGGCGCTCGGCATTGACGTCGGCTATGTCCGTCGCGCCCGTCGCAATCGCAAAGATTCGGGCAAGGACAATCACGCAGAAGCCGGCAACTGTTCAGCGTCGATCGCCGTTGTCGTTGCTGCTGTGAGCCAAGCCGACGAGCAACCACGAGTGTGGGCTTCGGCCATGCCCCGCACTAGACGCTTGAATCAAGAAATGACGCAATTTCTGGAGGACAGCGGATACGCGGACCCAAATGAAGTCCTTGTTCTGACTGATGGAGCACGGGACCTGGCTGGCGTTGCCGCCGACCTTCCCTACGATAATGAGTGGATCCTCGATTGGGCACACATCGGGCGGATGTTGCATCGTGTCGATCAAGCTATCGCGCCTTTGGCGTATGGACGACTTACGGAGGGTGGCTCAGCGTTCGAGCTCTGGGATCTGTTTGTCCGATTCCGCCACTACGTTTGGGTTGGAGACATATGGGCTTGGCAACAGTTCGCAGCCGAGCTCGCCGACTTGCTTGATCTGCGTGAGAAACGGGATCCAGCAATGAGCAACCAAGCCAGAAAAGCAAGTCACAGCCTCTCGAATGTAGTCACCTATCTGCAAAACAACGTTGACTCGCTGATTGACTATCGCACATGGCAACGTGCGGGATGCCGAATTTCCACAGGCTTCGTCGAGTCTTCGATTAACCGAATCGTTGGCCGTCGAATGTGCAAGAGCCAGCATATGCGCTGGAGTCGCCCGGGAGCACACAGTGTTGTGCAATTGCGCGTCGCGTTGTTGAACCGAGAATTTCACGAACTCGCACAGCGACAATTTCCATGGATTGGGCAGCGACGCGTCACGTGGCCCTCGGAGCAAACATCCCGGGGGTTTTAACGGCTTCCTTCTACAGCATTCGAGTGTGATGACAAAACAGGTAGGACCTGGGACTCACCAAGCCTGAAAATCTGTCTGAGCCTAACAAGCTCGTGAAGTGAATGAGGCGTGAGTCTGCGGATTTCATAGGGGCCCGCAGCGAATCAGGCTGCAACAAGGCCGAATGTAGAGCTGCAGCCCATCCTGTTTTTCGAAGACTCGAAAGTCCGGCGCAAAGGGGGGCGTTCATGTAGACAGATTTATTTCGCTCTACGCGATGACAACGTCATGCCGGCATTTTCCACTTCCAAATGGGACAGTTTTGTGGGCTAGGGTCACACCTTGAGTGAGAGTGCGCCGAAGTTCCTTCTGAACTCATTTTCACTGGTCCGCATCGTCGCGCGGCACCCGAAACGTCTCGGGATCCTTTCCAACGAGCCATCGCGGCGTTCTTCCCCTCCCTGACCACGTGACACCCGTTTTCGGGTCCCAATACTTCGGCTTGATCCTTTTCCGCTCGCGCGGTTTCGACTGCACGCCGTCGACAATCGCTCGAATATCAATCCCGCTTTCCGCAAGCAGTGCCAACACGCGCTCGGCAATCAGCTTCGCCTCGTACTCGCGCACGGCGTCGATATCCTGCTTCAGTTTCTCGAAGTCAGCGAGCAACTCGCTATACGTCTTCATGGATGAAGCCCCCACATCATTGAACACACAACTTTCATTCCATCGCACTTGCGCCGCACACGACGCAGCGATACAGAATCCCGTCTCTCCGACTCGATGAGCCAGTCGCGATTGCCCGTGAACGAACGGAAGCGAGTCGGCGAGCACGCTCGTCATCCGGATCAATCCAGCTTACGACGCTTCTATCTTGCTATCCGCCGGCAACGCATGGTGCTCGATCATCGAGCGCATTAACATCCCGTGCTTTCGTCCCAACTCCTCTGCCTTGCCGAGCAGACTCAATGACAGCCGGATCGGCGATATGTGTATTGCGTCGACGACGCCTTTCCTGATACCCACTGAGACAGCGGAATCCTGCCCATATCGCCCCTCCGTAACTCCGTAGTCGTAAGCCATCAGATAAACCTTACTTTGCACCTCGTCGAATGCCGCACTCAATATCGCGCTCAGACGTTTCCGGAAAGTCGACAACACCCGATTCAATTGCTCGTCATTTGCTATTTCATCCAGTCTGGCAAGCAAGTCATCCTGCACGTCCATATCAGAGCCCCGTTCTCACCCGGCATCGAAAAGCTCGCCCGAAACCCAACGGGCGAACACGAATACGTTCGACATCCAGGTCGAACGGTCTTTGTCGCGGCAACACTCGGCACCTGCGACATGCGCGTATTCTCAACGCGTCGAATAGAAAGGCACGATATGCTATCGCGCACATGCACCCCGAGGACTTTCAGGTTCAAGGTACAGAACATTCAAATGCGACCAGCCTCGATGTCGAATGCATCGGCTGCGTAGCCGGCTATCGCGTGAGCGAGATTTCGACACGCCGATTGGTGGCGCGGCCTTCGGGCGTCGCATTGGACGCGACCGGATCGGCCTTGCCGCGGCCCGTGACCGTCAGCGAGTCGGTCTTCAGGCCGTGCGCCTTCAGGTAAGCCGCGACGGATTCGGCGCGGCGCTTGGACAGCGCGAGGTTGTAGTCGTCGCTGCCCACCGAATCCGTAAAGCCGGTGACGCTCACCTGCGAGTACGTGTGGTCTGCGCGCTCGCTCAGCAACCGGTCGAGCGATTCGCGCGCGGTCGGGGCGAGCGTCGCGTGGTCGGTCGCGAACAGCGCATCGCCCGACAGGTTCACCTGCTCGACGACGGCAGCCGCCGGCGCGGCGCCGCACTGGAACACGAGCGTCGCGGGATCGGATTTGTCGCGCAGCGCGCGGGCCGAATCGACGGCGCGCACCGGCTCTTCGCCGCAGATCTTGCGGGCGGCCTTCATGCAGGTCTGCGGGCCCGACAGCAGGCCGTGGCAGTCCACCTGGAAGGTGCGCACGCCGTCGCGCGGCTGCAGTTCGGAGGCGCTGAAGGTCGGGCCGGATGCAGTGCGAGCGCAAGAGCGAGTTTGTTCACGGTTACATCCTCAAAGCTTGGGTTGACTGAAGCCCGCCACGGGTTGCGCGGCGGGCTCGTCCGGCTGGCGAGCCGGGCGGCCTGGCGGCGCGACGCGTTACTTCCACTGGTACAGCATGCCGGCGCCGATCACCTTCTGACCGCCGCTGAAGCCGCCGTTGATCGACGCCTTCAGGTTCTCCGTGATGCGGGCCTGCATGTTGACCGCCATCGCCTTCTGACCGAGGAAGGTCGACGTGCCCACGCCCATCCCGAAGTTGGCGTCGCGATCGAGCTGCGGGATCGACGCCATCGCGCCGACGGCCGCGATACCCTGCTTCGCCATCTGGTCGGTCTGCTGCAGTTGCGAACCCAGCGAGTTGATCTGCGCCTGCTGGCCTGACAGTGCCGTCGACAGCGTCGTCTGCACCTGCGTCAGCTGATTCACGTTCACCGCGTCGGTGCCTTGCGTACCCGGCGCGACGTTCGTGATCTGGCGCTGCTGCGTGTCGCTGCCGACCGACACCACGTTCGAGCGGCCGCCGTCCGTCGAATTCGCGCCGATCGCCACCGAGTTCGAGCCGGCGGTGACGGTCGGGTGGTCGGTTCCGGTGCCATTCAT
>NZ_NBYX01000049.1 GCF_002099195.1 Burkholderia puraquae
GATCGGGCGGGCGAATCACCTTGGCGAGAAGGTGCTGGTGGCGGGGACGACGGACGCGCAGCACCCGACGGCGGTAGTGGTGGTGCCGCCGTCGAAAGTCACGGCGATCGATCCGGACAAGGACTGGTTCCGTGCGCGGGGCGAGAACAATGCGTATCTGCCGTGGTGGGGCCGCCGTCACGACACCAACTACGGCATGCAGGGCTATTCCTACTGACCGGGAATTTAGCCGTGCGGGGCGTCTTTTTCCTGCACGCGCATCTCTCGTAGCGCCCATTGCGGAAGATTGGGAAACCGGCGACAACGTAATTTGCCGCTGCTGCCGGCGGCCATCGTCTGATCCCCGCATCGATTTACGGATGTATCGTTGGCCACTTTATGCGTTAGAGCTGGCGCTCTGTGGAATATTGTCAATTTTAGCGCGCAGAAAACTTATTTTTATGACAATTTGATAAAATCGCGCGAAACAGCGAAAGCGTACCCGAAGTTGGTACGCCATAACGAATCAAACTGAGAGACCGTCGTGAATATCCGAGAAGCGTTTCGCCATTTCGTATCGGGGATTGATACGAATCGGCGCCCCGTGACACTGAATTGGGGCGCTGCACAAAAAGATCTGGGTGCGCAGCTCGCATTGCAGCATGTGAGTATTCGCGAAAGCATGATGACCGGCATCGATGGCCGCCTGACGTGCGTTTCGCAAAATGGAAATCTCTCGCCCAAGCTTTTTATCGGTACGCCCGTATCGGTCGGGCTGGTTACCGACCGTGGCGGCAAGCACGCAATCAACGCGATCATCAGCGCGGTTCAGGTCGGACGATCCGATGGTGAGCTCACGATTTATCAGTTCGCCGTGACCGATGCGGTGAATCTGCTTCACAAGCGCACCAACTCCCGCATTTTCCGCAACGTCAACGTGATCGACGTGCTCAACGTCGTGCTTAACGAATGGCGGCAACGCAGTCAGACGCTTGCCCGTGCATTCGAGTTCGATTTGTCGGGACTGAATCCCTCCCGGTATCCGAAGCGTTCGTACATGCGTCAGGTCAACGAGTCGGACGCGCGCTTTGTGTCGCGACTCTTGCGTCGCGACGGCATCACGATGTTCGTTCATCCCGGACGCGCGAGCGGCCAGTCGAAGGACGGCGAGCCGCCGGTGCATACGATGGTGTTTTGCGACGACCCGCACAAGCTGTCCGAGGGGCCGTCGGGTACGGTGCGGCTGCACCCGCGTGATGCGGGCACCGAAGAGCGCGACACGGTTACGGCGCTGACCATGCGCCAGGAACTGATCTCGGGCGAAGCAAGCCGACCGACTTGGGATTACCGGAAGGCGAACGTGGACCAATCGACCCGACCGGCAGGCCTCGACCAAGGGGAGGCCGGCAACGACCTGGCCCAGTTGTTGACCGATATCGTGATCGAGAGCCCGCACGTGGCTGACTCGTGGGCGGATCTCGACCGGGTCACCGAAGACCGGATCCTCGCGCGCGAAGCGCACGCGGTTCGTTACGACGGCAAGAGTGGCATCCGCGATCTCCAGATCGGCACGTGGGTGACGATCACTGGCGATTCGGACTGGAATGCGCGGCCCGCCGAGCAGCGGCAGTTCGTGATCACGTCGCTGCATCACAACGTATGGAACAACTTGCCGAAGGAACTGAGCGAGCGGGCGCAGACGTTGTTCTCGACGAGTCACTCGCTCGAGCAGCCGCCGGCGGAGGGCAGCCAGCAACCGGCCGATCAGGATACGCGCTACGAGAACCAGTTCACGTGTGTACCGCGCGGCACAGCGCTGACGCCGATCTACGACACGAAGGTCGATTTGCCGCCTACGCCGTTGATCACCGGGCGTGTGGTCGGCAGCGGATCGGACGAGGTTACTTGCGACGAGACCGGGTGCGTGTATGTGATGATCCTGGGCCAAGATGCCGCGGATCACACCCATGCCCAAGGTGCGGGAACGAACGGAAATCTGGGAGATAGCGCGCCGATCCGCGTTGCGTCGAGCCTGGCGGGGCCGACCTTCGGCCAGACCATCCTGCCACGCGTCAATACGGAAGTGCTGCTGGGCTGCCTGGGCGGCGACCCCGATCGCCTGATCATCCTCGGGGTCTTGCCGAACGGCGCCAATATGCCGGCGGCATTCAGCCATACCGGCAGCCTGCCTGGTAACCGCTACCTGTCCGGCATCAAGACCAAGGAAATCAGCGGGCAACGGTATAACCAGCTTCGGCTCGACGACACGCCGAGGCAGATCAGTGCGCAATTGGCGTCGGAGCATGCGCATTCCCAGTTGAATCTCGGGTATCTGACCCAGCCGCGCGATAACGGCCAGGGCGCCGATCGTGGCCAGGGCGCGGAACTTCGGACCGATGCCGCGGCGGCATTGCGTGCCGCGCAGGGGATGTTGCTGACGACCTACGCGCGTACCCAGGCGAGCGGCGGCCAGCTCGATCGTGACGAACTGATCCAGCTGCTTCAGCAGTGCACGGAGCTGTTCCAGTCGCTAGGTGATTATGCGGGGCAGCACGGCGGGCAAGCGACCGATACGGCTGGGCAGTCGACGCTGTCGGCTGCGTTCAAAGGCTGGGGGCCGGGAGCCGGCGATAACGATGCCTCGCAGGCATTGATGGCATTCGGCGCGCAGGCCGGGTCGTTGAACATCACGCCGAAAACGCACTTGACCTATGCGGGCGAGAACATCGATCAGGTTGCCGCCAACCATCTGCAATTCACGAGCGGCCAGAAGCTGAACATGCAGGCCGGCAACGGGTTGTGGCTGTTTGCGCAAAGCGCTGGCATCACGACGATCGCGAATCAGGGCAAGTTGCTGATGCAAAGCCAGAACGACGATACCCAGATCGATTCCGCGAAGAATTTCCAGGTGACTGCGGCGGGCGGCAAGGCGACGGTGCTGGGCAAGGACCAGGTCGTGCTGATGACGTCTGGCGGGGCTTACCTGAAGCTCGACGGCGCGAATATCGAACTGGGTTGCCCCGGCACGTTCACGGTGAAGTCGGCCGGCCACTCGTGGCAGGGGCCCGCCAGCATGAGCGGCGAATTGCCTGAATTCAGCCACTCGCCGCTCGGACGAGTGCCGAAGCTGGTCCGCGCAACGGATGGGCAACCTGCGCCGGGATTCGATGCCGAGGTCAGGAAGATGTCCGGCGATCTGCTGGACCAGAAAACCGATGCGTCAGGCAAGCTGCCACCGATCAATGGCAACCAGTTCGAGCAACTGACGGTTCAGTTCATCAAGAAAAATATCTGAGCATTCCGGGGAATAACGCATGACCGCTTCATTTCTGAATCCGCTGGGCCCCTCGTCGCCCAGTGAGACGCCGGCTGCGGATGGCAAGGCGGCAGCAAACACGGGCAAACGGCGTATCGTGATCGGCGAGGGCAAGGGGCCGACACTCTTTAATCAGAATAACGAACTGATCTGCGTCAAACAGCAGCCGCTGCCTGGCGTGGTCATCTTCGTGCACGGTGTCAACTCGGAAGGGGAATGGTACAAGGGCGCCGAAGAGGGGTTGTGCATGGGCTTGAACCGGCGACTCGCCCGCCTCGACGATCAGTTGGATCATAAGGGAGTGATCGGTGGGCAGATGAGTCCGGTCGGGTACACGGAGAGTTTGACCGATGATGGCTTCCTCAATCCCAAGTTGTGGGCGGGAAATTACATCACGGACGATGCTTCATTTTCTCCGGTGATTCATTTCCGCTGGGGCTACAAGGCCAACAAGGAAGAGCTGAAGGAGTACGGGGACAAGATTTTTCTGAACGAGAAGAACTACTGGGGGGGCGGCCCGTTCGCGAACGGCTGTTCGAGTTTGCCGGATCTGTGGCATGAAGGGCTGGACGACCGGATCTTCGGATGGATTTCAGTCCAGGCGATGAATCCGACTACGCGCCCGCTGTATCGAACCCCGCCTCGTACCTACGGAGTGCTCGCAGCGTTGCGTCTGGCCAAACTGGTGGAGTCGATTCGCAGGAAGCAGGCGAACGTGCCGATCACGATCGTGTGCCACAGCCAGGGGAACATGGTTGGCTTGACCGCAGCATTCTTCGGCGACCAGTTGCCAGAGGTGACCGATCCGTGGGGCAACACGGGGCGCTGCGTCGCCGATGCCTATGTGCTGGCGAATCCACCCTACAGCGTCGCCAATACCGATACCGGAATGGATACATGGTCTCAGCGGGATATCAAGGATTCCAAAAATCGGCGCGGCCGCGAGACTTACGAGGCCCGTACGCAGACGCTGCGCGCATTTCTCGACATCGTTCGCGCCCGCTCGGCATTCGAACCGCCTGCGGACAAGCTCGACAGGGAGATGGGAAATTGCCGGACATCCGAGAAAGGCAAGCCGTATTCGGCCGACGCCGATCGGAATGCGCACGGCTTGAACGGCCATACCCATGGCCGCGTGACGCTGTATTGCTGCCCGCATGACCAGGTGATCTCCGCCGTGACGGTTCAGGGTATCGGATGGCGTGGGCTCGGGCGTATCAAGGATCCAAACAAAGAGGACAAGCCGTCGCAGGAGCTTGTCGATATCGGTGCAGCCGGTGTGTTGACGCAGCGGGTGTTTGCGACGCACTGGGATGTGGGTAAAGTCGGTGACTATGGGTATTGGTCCAATGACTGGCGGCACGGCAAGACGGGCACGACACCCGGTTTCTGGTATCCGCCTTCGCCGCCGGCAAAATTCGGACTGGTGCGCGCTTGGAGCGGAAACGAGAATCCGATTGCCAAGTTATTTACAACGCTCTCGGCACCGGTTCTCTACCTGGTGACGTTGGCGACATCAAGCTTCAAGTTCTTTCCCGTCAATGCTGACCCTCCGGATTTCTGGACGGTGAATGCAGACGCGCCGGCGCTCGACGAGCCGTTCACGCCGAAGACATACCGAAGCGATGATCCTGAACGTCGTAAACCGATCGAAATACGGGATGGTGATGCCGTGAGCAATTTCAACGACGGCTACGATACACCGGCGTCGGCTCGGAACGCCGCGAAGACGGACAAGAAGTCCGATGATCCGTACGATACCTACCAGTCGCAATCGCCCGACGATGTAGCCAACGGTAATGTCGCTAGCGAAGCGTCGCAACGTTACGAGGATCACGCGATCCTGCGAATGCGCGCGCGACGTGACGGTCGCCCGGCGTGGGTGGACGACGAAGGCAACGTGAAGGGGGAGGACGGCACGAGCGAGGTGCCGGAGGGTTACCAGGAATGGCACAACGAGCAGGTGGTGGACATCCTCGATGCCGGCAAGCTGAACAACCCGACCAATCATTCGACCACGATGACGAACCCGGAACATGCGCAGAAGGCATTGACGTATGACGTCGCTATTGGGTTGTGCTACCTGTCGTCCCGGGATTGGACCGAGTTGCGAATCGAAGCAGATTGGCGATTCGGAGTGGCGTTGCCAGACAAGCACCCAAGCAAGCATTATTCAAATTATTTCGAAGCCGGCGTAATGGGGGAGGGCGATGCACCCGTGCATGAGTGGGTCAAGAATGCTGAAGAGGCCAAGCGTCCCGAAAAAATTGTCGATGAGCGCGGGAACGAGCTCTATCTGAAAGTTGGAGGGGGGGTATGAGTAAGCTGATTTCGACCTTGCCCCGTAGATTGGTTGTTGCCATCGTGGTGTTGATTGTCGCGATGGGTATCATGTACAGCTTGAGCGCTTTCGCTGGACATACGCATCTTGACGAATTGAGCATGGGAGATTGGATGAAGCGAATGTTGATAGTGCCGTCGTTGGTAGCAATCCTAGCGTTTGTGGTATCGACCATCATGACGGCGACGCCGGCGCAAGCGGCAACGGTGACGCAGAAAGATGCCGCCATTCCGAATGCAGGTGAAAGTGCCGCACCGTTTGTTGCGCAGGTGGTCGGATTGGAATGGCTCAACCCATTGCAGCGGCGCGATTATCCAACGCAATGGCAGATTCTCTGGACCATGGGGCTTGCTAAACCCAATAAAAACGACGACATGGTTCGGACGGATCCGAAGTCGTTCACGACGCTTCAGTCTGTCGCAGGGGTGGCGTACGGCAACCAAGGAGAGGAAACATTCCAAGGCTTCTATCACAAATACGTCCGTAAAGTGCTCGGACTGTTCGGTGATCGCTATGTGATGAACGCCAAGTATTTCTACACGGTCAAGTCAAAGAGTAAGGATGACTGGCGTGAGCTGGCAGGCATCCGCGTTGAGTTTGCCGTGCCGGATAGATTGGATGCCGATGAGGCTCAGGCCTATCTGCGAGGGAGCATCATCAGTGAGTTCAACATCGGGAATAAATATTTCCTGGATCTCTGGAGCAAAAACACGCCGCCCGACGTCCACGTTAACCAGGGCGGCGCAAACGCCGGCTTCACGTCGCTGAACCGCGCGCTGGATTACCTGCAAGCGAACCCCGACAAAAGCGCCTGGGTGATGAACTGGGACGCGCCGAGCTTTCCGCCGAAGGACGCGCAGATCAACGAGAACATGGTGGTGCTGTTTCTCGTCGGGCCGAACTTCAAGACGGAGCGTGAACCGTTGGCGTGGAT
>NZ_NBYX01000050.1 GCF_002099195.1 Burkholderia puraquae
CAGACTTGTTATAGGATCAAGCCTTACGGGCAATTAGTATCAGTTAGCTGAACGCATTACTGCGCTTACACACCTGACCTATCAACGTCCTGGTCTCGAACGACCCTTCAAGGGGATCTAGTCCCCAGGGATATCTCATCTTAAGGCGAGTTTCCCGCTTAGATGCTTTCAGCGGTTATCTCTTCCGAACATAGCTACCCGGCGATGCCACTGGCGTGACAACCGGTACACCAGAGGTTCGTCCACTCCGGTCCTCTCGTACTAGGAGCAGCCCCCTTCAAATATCCAACGCCCACGGCAGATAGGGACCAAACTGTCTCACGACGTTTTAAACCCAGCTCACGTACCTCTTTAAATGGCGAACAGCCATACCCTTGGGACCGGCTACAGCCCCAGGATGAGATGAGCCGACATCGAGGTGCCAAACACCGCCGTCGATATGAACTCTTGGGCGGTATCAGCCTGTTATCCCCAGAGTACCTTTTATCCGTTGAGCGATGGCCCTTCCATACAGAACCACCGGATCACTATGACCTGCTTTCGCACCTGCTCGACTTGTCGGTCTCGCAGTTAAGCACGCTTATGCCATTGCACTATCAGCACGATTTCCGACCGTACCTAGCGTACCTTCGTACTCCTCCGTTACGCTTTGGGAGGAGACCGCCCCAGTCAAACTGCCTACCATGCACTGTCCCCGACCCGGATCACGGGCCAAGGTTAGAACCTCAAACAAACCAGGGTGGTATTTCAAGGACGGCTCCACCGAAACTAGCGTTCCGGTTTCATAGCCTCCCACCTATCCTACACAGATCGGTTCAAAGTCCAATGCAAAGCTACAGTAAAGGTTCATGGGGTCTTTCCGTCTAGCCGCGGGTAGATTGCATCATCACAAACACTTCAACTTCGCTGAGTCTCGGGAGGAGACAGTGTGGCCATCGTTACGCCATTCGTGCAGGTCGGAACTTACCCGACAAGGAATTTCGCTACCTTAGGACCGTTATAGTTACGGCCGCCGTTTACCGGGACTTCAATCAAGAGCTTGCACCCCATCATTTAATCTTCCGGCACCGGGCAGGCGTCACACCCTATACGTCCACTTTCGTGTTTGCAGAGTGCTGTGTTTTTATTAAACAGTCGCAGCCACCAGTTTATTGCAACCCCTTCACCCTTTGCCCGCAGGGGCATCAAGCTACAAGGGCGTACCTTATCCCGAAGTTACGGTACCAATTTGCCGAGTTCCTTCTCCCGAGTTCTCTCAAGCGCCTTAGAATACTCATCTCGCCCACCTGTGTCGGTTTGCGGTACGGTCATCATTAGACTGAAGCTTAGAGGCTTTTCTTGGAACCACTTCCAATTGCTTCGCTCCCTAAGGAGCTCGCGCCACACCCTTGAATTCCGCGCCCGGATTTGCCTAAGCGCCTTCTCCAATGCAGCGACCGGGACTTCCAACACCCGGACAACCTTCCGCGATCCGTCCCCCCATCGCATCTAACAATGGTGCAGGAATATTGACCTGCTTCCCATCAGCTACGCATTTCTGCCTCGCCTTAGGGGCCGACTCACCCTACGCCGATGAACGTTGCGTAGGAAACCTTGGGCTTACGGCGAGGGGGCCTTTCACCCCCTTTATCGCTACTCATGTCAGCATTCGCACTTCTGATACCTCCAGCATCCCTTCCGAGACACCTTCGCAGGCTTACAGAACGCTCTCCTACCATGCGTGCTAAGCACGCATCCGCAGCTTCGGTATATAGCTTAGCCCCGTTACATCTTCCGCGCAGGACGACTCGATCAGTGAGCTATTACGCTTTCTTTAAAGGGTGGCTGCTTCTAAGCCAACCTCCTGACTGTTTTAGCCTTCCCACTTCGTTTCCCACTTAGCTATATTTGGGGACCTTAGCTGGCGGTCTGGGTTGTTTCCCTCTTGACACCGGACGTTAGCACCCGATGTCTGTCTCCCGTGATTGCACTCTTCGGTATTCGGAGTTTGCTATGGCGGGGTAATCTGCAATAGACCCCCCAACCATGACAGTGCTCTACCCCCGAAGGTGAGACACGAGGCACTACCTAAATAGTTTTCGGAGAGAACCAGCTATTTCCAAGTTTGTTTAGCCTTTCACCCCTATCCACAGCTCATCCCCTAACTTTTCAACGTTAGTGGGTTCGGACCTCCAGTACGTGTTACCGCACCTTCATCCTGGCCATGGATAGATCACTTGGTTTCGGGTCTACGCCCAGCAACTGAACGCCCTATTCGGACTCGCTTTCGCTACGCCTGCCCTATACGGTTAAGCTTGCTACTGAACGTAAGTCGCTGACCCATTATACAAAAGGTACGCCGTCACCCCTTACGAGGCTCCGACTGTTTGTATGCATGCGGTTTCAGGATCTATTTCACTCCCCTCCCGGGGTTCTTTTCGCCTTTCCCTCACGGTACTGGTTCACTATCGGTCGATCACGAGTATTTAGCCTTGGAGGATGGTCCCCCCATCTTCAGACAGGATTTCACGTGTCCCGCCCTACTTGTCGCACACCTAGTTCTTTCATACTGTTTTCGCCTACAGGGCTATCACCTGCTATGGCCGYACTTTCCAGAGCGTTCGGCTAACAATACAAATAAAGAGTGCAAGGCTCATCCCATTTCGCTCGCCACTACTTTGGGAATCTCGGTTGATTTCTTTTCCTGCGGTTACTTAGATGTTTCAGTTCACCGCGTTCGCTTCGCATGGCCTATGTATTCAGCCATGGATACTCCAAAAGGAGTGGGTTTCCCCATTCGGACATCTACGGATCAAAGCTCGTTTGCCAGCTCCCCGTAGCTTTTCGCAGGCTACCGCGTCCTTCATCGCCTGTGATCGCCAAGGCATCCACCACATGCACTTGTTCGCTTGACCCTATAACGAGTCTGTCTCGTTACAGGTTGAGTTCTCGCGTTGTGCCGTATTCCAATTGAGTCAAACATAGAGTTCGAATCATCTTGAGATACATCGATACAATCACAACCCGGATAACTTCCACGYCCATCTCAAGACGCTTCCGCTATCCAAATTACTTGCTTCTTCCAGATTGTTAAAGAACGACAGCCGATACRTACTACGTATCACTCTGACTGGCTCAATCGCCAATGCAAAATTCTCGGTTCAGTGTCTGAACCAAGCCCTTAGCGTTGGTGATTGGTGGAGGCAGACGGGATCGAACCGACGACCCCCTGCTTGCAAAGCAGGTGCTCTCCCAGCTGAGCTATGCCCCCATGTACAGATAACCTCAGGTATGTACTTACCGCCAGACAATGGTGGGTCTGGTTGGATTCGAACCAACGACCCCCGCCTTATCAAGACGGTGCTCTAACCGACTGAGCTACAGACCCCTGAGTCTGTCTTTAATTTACAGCCGATAAGCGTGAGCGCTCAAYTTTGCGAGAAGCTCTGGAAAGGAGGTGATCCAGCCGCACCTTCCGATACGGCTACCTTGTTACGACTTCACCCCAGTCATGAATCCTACCGTGGTGACCGTCCTCCTTGCGGTTAGACTAGCCACTTCTGGTAAAACCCACTCCCATGGTGTGACGGGCGGTGTGTACAAGACCCGGGAACGTATTCACCGCGGCATGCTGATCCGCGATTACTAGCGATTCCAGCTTCATGCACTCGAGTTGCAGAGTGCAATCCGGACTACGATCGGTTTTCTGGGATTAGCTCCCCCTCGCGGGTTGGCAACCCTCTGTTCCGACCATTGTATGACGTGTGAAGCCCTACCCATAAGGGCCATGAGGACTTGACGTCATCCCCACCTTCCTCCGGTTTGTCACCGGCAGTCTCCTTAGAGTGCTCTTGCGTAGCAACTAAGGACAAGGGTTGCGCTCGTTGCGGGACTTAACCCAACATCTCACGACACGAGCTGACGACAGCCATGCAGCACCTGTGCGCCGGTTCTCTTTCGAGCACTCCCRCCTCTCAGCAGGATTCCGACCATGTCAAGGGTAGGTAAGGTTTTTCGCGTTGCATCGAATTAATCCACATCATCCACCGCTTGTGCGGGTCCCCGTCAATTCCTTTGAGTTTTAATCTTGCGACCGTACTCCCCAGGCGGTCAACTTCACGCGTTAGCTACGTTACTAAGGAAATGAATCCCCAACAACTAGTTGACATCGTTTAGGGCGTGGACTACCAGGGTATCTAATCCTGTTTGCTCCCCACGCTTTCGTGCATGAGCGTCAGTATTGGCCCAGGGGGCTGCCTTCGCCATCGGTATTCCTCCACATCTCTACGCATTTCACTGCTACACGTGGAATTCTACCCCCCTCTGCCATACTCTAGCTTGCCAGTCACCAATGCAGTTCCCAGGTTGAGCCCGGGGATTTCACATCGGTCTTAACAAACCGCCTGCGCACGCTTTACGCCCAGTAATTCCGATTAACGCTCGCACCCTACGTATTACCGCGGCTGCTGGCACGTAGTTAGCCGGTGCTTATTCTTCCGGTACCGTCATCCCCCGACTGTATTAGAGCCAAGGATTTCTTTCCGGACAAAAGTGCTTTACAACCCGAAGGCCTTCTTCACACACGCGGCATTGCTGGATCAGGCTTTCGCCCATTGTCCAAAATTCCCCACTGCTGCCTCCCGTAGGAGTCTGGGCCGTGTCTCAGTCCCAGTGTGGCTGGTCGTCCTCTCAGACCAGCTACTGATCGTCGCCTTGGTAGGCCTTTACCCCACCAACTAGCTAATCAGCCATCGGCCAACCCTATAGCGCGAGGCCCGAAGGTCCCCCGCTTTCATCCGTAGATCGTATGCGGTATTAATCCGGCTTTCGCCGGGCTATCCCCCACTACAGGACATGTTCCGATGTATTACTCACCCGTTCGCCACTCGCCACCAGGTGCAAGCACCCGTGCTGCCGTTCGACTTGCATGTGTAAGGCATGCCGCCAGCGTTCAATCTGAGCCAGGATCAAACTCTTCAGTTTAAACCTGTTACTGTTTTCGGTTCGGTTAAGAACCGGTCGCTCACTCAAAGCTGACAGGAATATGAATCACTTCATAAACCTGACTTACTTTAGTGTGAGACTCTTGATACTTTCGCTATCTGATCCGAGGATCAGCTCGCTTCCATCAAGCGCCCACACTTATCGGCTGTTAATTTTTAAAGAGCATTCTGCGAGGAACTTCGTGTTTCCCGGCAGCGCTGCGTTTTCAGCAGCAGAGAAGCGAGATTAT
>NZ_NBYX01000006.1 GCF_002099195.1 Burkholderia puraquae
AGTCGGTGGGTGCGTACCTGATGGTGGACATGGCGCACTACGCGGGCCTGATCGCGGCAGGTGTGTACCCGAACCCGGTGCCGCACGCGGACTTCGTGACGACGACGACGCACAAGAGCCTGCGCGGCCCGCGCGGCGGCGTGATCCTGATGAAGTCGGAGTACGAGAAGCCGATCAATTCGGCGATCTTCCCGGGGATCCAGGGTGGCCCGCTGATGCACGTGATCGCGGCGAAGGCAGTGGCGTTCAAGGAAGCGCTGTCGCCGGAGTTCAAGGCGTACCAGGAGAAGGTGGTCGAGAACGCACGCGTGCTGGCTGAAACGCTGGTGAAGCGCGGGCTGCGGATCGTGTCGGGCCGCACGGAGAGCCACGTGATGCTGGTGGACCTGCGTGCCAAGCACATCACGGGCAAGGCAGCGGAAGCGGCGCTGGGCGCGGCACACATCACGGTGAACAAGAACGCGATCCCGAACGATCCGGAAAAGCCGTTCGTGACGAGCGGCGTGCGCCTGGGTTCGCCGGCGATGACGACGCGCGGCTTCGGTCCGGCGGAAGCGGAACAGGTGGGCAACCTGATCGCGGACGTGCTGGACAACCCGGAAGATGCCGCGACGATCGAGCGCGTGCGCGCACAGGTCGCCGAGCTGACCAAGCGCTTCCCGGTCTATCGCTGATCGACGATGCGCTGCCCGTTCTGCCGGCATGACGACACGCAGGTCGTGGACTCGCGCGTGTCCGAAGATGGCGCCGCGATCCGGCGGCGCCGTCGCTGCTCGGCTTGCGACAAGCGCTTCACGACGTACGAGCGGGTCGAGCTGTCCCTGCCGTTCGTCGTGAAGAAGGACGGCAGCCGCACGGAATTCGACCGTCGCAAGATCGTCGCCAGCATGCAACTCGCGCTGCGCAAGCGGCCGGTTGCTGCCGACGCGATCGACGCGGCGGTCGCCCGCATCGAGTATCAACTGCTCGCGACAGGCGAGCGCGAAGTGCGTAGCGAGAAACTCGGCGAACTCGTGATGAACGAGTTGCGCGGCCTCGATACGATCGCTTATGTCCGCTTCGCATCGGTGTATCGCCGGTTCGAGGACGTTTCCGAATTTGCCGACGTGATCGAAGAGTTCCGTCGCGCCTCTCCCGCCAAGACACCGCGTAAGCGCTGACGCGCTGCGTCCGTTCATCGTCTTCTCCGTTGGTCAGTTCGCGCCGATTGTGTCGGCCGCGATCGCATGTCGCCAGTCGGCCATTCGGCAAATGGCGTGCGCCCGCACGCGTCGCTACAGTCGTCGCATCACCTTGGCGAAGGACGACTGCGATGGCACTGCACGCTCACCCCCTGAAAAATGTGTTGCGACGCTCGGGCGGGTTCACGCTCGTCGAGCTGATGATTGCCATCTCGCTGGCGGCCGGGCTCGCGCTCTATGCGGCGCCCGCGTTCGACCAGTGGTGCATGCGCGAACGCGTGGAGGCACGCTCGCGCGCGTTGCTCGGGGCGCTGTCGTTTGCACGGACCGAGGCGACGCGTCTCGGCGTGCGTGTCACGCTGTGCCGGGCCGCGAGCGGCAGCACCTGTCTGCGTGCCGGTGAGCGGTGCGATCCGGCGGAATGGTCGTGCGACTGGATCGTCAGCGGGCAGGTCGACGGGCAGTCACGCGTGCTGCGGCGCTATCCGCGCGATGCCGAAGTGGCTGTCTCGGGGGCCGCGCACGATCTCGCATTTGTACCGCCGGCCGGCCAGGCAATCGGTGGCATCCGGCGTTTCGAATTGCGTCCGCGACGCGACATGCCAGGGAGGGACGACGCGCGCGCATCACGTTGCGTGCGGATTGCGGCAGGCGGCCGGGCGCGGGTGGTCGCCGGTCGCTGCGACGCGGCGTGAGCGCCATGCGCAACGCAATGCGAGGCACGTCGCTGATCGAAGCGATGCTGGCCATCGCGCTGCTCGCGACCGTGATGCTGGCTGTGGCGGGCAGCCAGCTTGCGATGGCGCGTGCGCAGCGCGCGACGATCTGGCGTGAACGCGCGCTGTGGCTGGCCGATGCGCGTATCGAGCGCTTGCACGTAGCCGCGGGGGCCGACGATGGTCTCGCGGCGCGGGCCGCGGCGTCGCTGCCCGGCGGCGCGATGACGCGCGGTGACGGGCCGGGTGGCGTCCGCTACGCGGTTGTCGGCTGGCGCGGCGGCAATGCGGTGACCGGGCCGCGATGCGAAGCGGCGGGCAGGTCGGCGCAGCCGCCGTCGTGCGTCCGGATTCCGTACCGGGAGGCTGACGCCGATGAACGCTGATCGCCGCATGCGTGCGCATACGCTGCTTGAAGTATTGATTGCGATGACCGTCGGACTGCTCGTGCTCGCGGCAGCCGGTGCGCTGTACCACGCGCAGCGCGTCGCACAGCGGCGCGCGGACGACGGGTTCCGGATGCGCGATGCGGCCGGCACCGCACTGATGCTGATCGGCCAGCAGATCCAGATGGCAGGATTCCGGCCGCTCGATGCGGAGCGTGTGCCGTCGTTGCCGCCTGTGTTCGGCTGTTCGATGGCGCGTGTGAGGGGGAATGGCGCGCAGGTACGGTGCGAGCCCGTGCGCGCTGCGTCGGACGCGTTGCTGATCCGGTATGTCGGCGATGGCGTGTCGACGTGGGCCACTGTTAGCGGCCAGGTGTCGGATTGCCTCGGGCAGGGTGTCGGCGTGTCCGGCGAACCTGCGCCGGTGGAGAACCGCTTCGATGTGCACACCAGTCCGTCGACGGGCGAGCCCGAACTGTATTGCGAAGGAAACGGCCGTCCGGGCACGCCGCAGCCTGTCGTGTCGGGAATCGATCAGTTGCGGGTGCGCTATCTTCGTCACGGCGGCACGCAGTTCGCCGATGCCGATGGAATACGGGGCGACGACTGGCGCGATGTCGTGGCCGTGCATGTCTGCGTGCGGGCGCGCGGCGAACCGGTGGGCGAGCCGGCGCGGCACGTCGACTGCGATGGCCGCACTGTCGTTGCGCGAGACGGCCGCGCGCGTCTGACGCTCGATCGCATCGTTGCGTTGAGGAATTCCGTGCGTGCATTCGGCGATACGTCGCGCGATGCAACGGATGAACGCGAGGCGCGGCGATGAACGGGGCGGGGCAGTACACGCGGGAGCAGTCGCGATGTGTCGCGGTGGGCAACACGCATGAGCGTATCGCGACACACGGCGACGAGCCGCGGCCGGCTGCAGGTGCGGAAGCCCGGCCACCGCGCCGGCGAGCGCCACACATGCGCTTGCGGTCGGCCAGCCGCGATTGGCGTCGCGACGCGGGCCTCGCATTGCCTGCGGTGATCGCGGTTGGCGCGGCGGTCGCGGCGCTGACCGGCACGTGGTTCGAAGCGGCACTGACGGAATCGCGCCGCACGCGGGCGTTGTCCGATCGGCTGGTCGCATTCCACGCGGCCGATGCCGCGCTTGCTGCGTGCACCGCGCGACTGCGCCGAGGCTCGGCGCCCTACGTGGGCGAAGTCGAGTCGCACGCGGAGCCCGACGCGTGGCGGCGCATGCCGGCGCTGGCGGCCGCCGAAGCGTTCGCGCCGTTCGCCGGATGGCCGATGGCTGCGCAACCGCCGCGATGCCTGATCGAAGCCTGGCGCGGGGCAGGGCCGGCCGGCGCCCGCGCTTACGTCGTCACCGCGCGCGGCGTCGGTGCGCATGCATCGAGCGCCGTCTGGTTGCAGCATCAGGTCGCGATCCGCGACGGACACATCATCGCCTTGCACTGGCGTCGCGTCGCGACGGTGCTTCGATGAACGGTCGCACGTCCGTGTACCGCTCGGCGGGATTCACGCTGATCGAGCTGATGATCGTGCTCGCGATCGTCGCGGTGCTGGCCGGATGGGGCATCCCGTCGTATCGCGAGCATGTCGTGCGCGTTCATCGCGCGTCGGCGGTCGCCGCGCTGTACCGGGCGGCCCACTATCTCGAAACACTGGACGGTGTACCGCCTTCGGCATTGCCGACGGCGCTTACGCAAGCGCCGCCGGACGGGCGCGCGGTCTATCGATTGGCGCTCAGGCGGCCGGACGGCGACGGTTCGCCGGTGAACTATGAACTGGATGCAACGCCGCTCGACACGGGCCCGATGCACGACGATGCATGCGGCACGTTCACGCTGCGCTCGGACGGGACGAAGGGCAATGTGCGCAGTGACGGCGCCGACGCTCAGGTCGCGGCGTGCTGGGGCGTGCGTTGAGTTCGGCGGGAAGGCGCGCCACGGCGCATGGCCGTGCGCGCAGGATGCCGGCGATCAGTCGTCGTGCGTGTCGAGCCCGCGCTCGTCGCGGGACTGCTTCCAGATCCGGTAGACCTCCCATGCAGCGAAACCGAGGGTGCCCCACTTCAGCGCGGGCCCCGCGCTCGCGCGCAGCAGCGAGCGAACGGGTTTTGCGAGCACGAGCGATGCGAGCGAACTCAGCATCGGATACTGGTTGACGAGCTGGCCGAGGCTCGCGTTCAAGTTCTTGGCAGACTGGCTGAACTTGTTGCTGGACAGGCCGGGGATGAACACCTTGAGCCAGCTGAAGCGCGTGACGGCTTGGCGCATTTCGCCGGCGGCTTCCGCGAGTTCGAGCCGCTCGACTTCGGATCGCAGGATCAGCAGTTCCTTGCGGAGCGCGCGATGCTGCGACGCGCTCCAGTTCGATCGCGACGAATGGGAGCGGGGTGAATTGCCCGTGATGTTCTGGCTCATGGCGCGTCGGCGAAGTAGGTGGGAGGGGTGAGCGCGACTGCGTTCACGGCTTGCCGCGGAACAGTTCGCGGTCTTTCTCGAGTTCGGCGAGCGTCGCTTCGAATACGGTTGGCGCATCGCGCAGGCCCGAGCGGGCCTTCAATGCGCATGCGATCCCGCCTGCGGCATACAGCGCGGTGATCGCCGCGAGCGACTGCCAGCGGTAGGTATCCCAGAACGCGATCGCGACGAGCACGGTCAGGCTGATGAGTGCCATCGTCGCGAGCATCATTGCGGCGAGCCCGAGGAACAGCACGCCCATCAGGCGCTCCTTCTCCTCGGCGAGCTCGATGCCGACCAGTTCGAGGCGCGTTTGCAGAAGTCCGATCGCGGAGCCGACGAGGCGGCGCAGCGGTCCTTGGCCGGACGGCTGCGAGGTGGTGTCTGTCGTCATGGGTGAGGTGCGTGCGCGTGCAGTGTACAGCTAGGACAAAGCCGGCCGGCGGAAACCGCCGGCAGGCTTCGACGCCCGCAGGCCGCGTGACGCGGCCAACGGGACGAAACGGCGCAGATCGCGTTACTTGCGGTTGATCAGCAGGCCGATCAGCACACCGACGCCGGCGGCGACGCCGATCGACGTCCACGGATGCTCGTGCACGTAATCGTCGGTCGCACGTGCGGCCTTCTTGCCTTTCTCGACCACCACGACCTGGACGTCGGCTGCCTTTTCCTTGGCCTGCTTCAGGTGCGACATGGCTTTCTCGCGCAGCTCGGCCGCACGGTCGCCCGTGCTGCTCGCGGCTTGCTTGAGCAGGTCTTCGGCGTCCGAGAGAACGGTTTTGATATCCGACATCAGTTTCTCCTTGTTGATTTCCGACATTGCAACTCCCTTCATGCTGTCATGCTGCAGGTTCACATCGTAGCGAAACGCCTGCCTGCTGGCGAGCCGGGAAGACACACGACGGTGGGCAAGACCGCATGGTAAACGACTTGTAATCATCAACAGAGCGGCAAATGGGGTGAAAAGTTTCCCGTTTGGCCACCTGTCCGGCACCGACACCGGGCAAAAATGACAAAAAAGAATGAATATCAAACGGAATAATCGTTCGCACGCTCCATTGCTTCCCGTAAGCTGACAGACTTTCCCGCGCCGACCCGGGCGCGGTTTCAACCAGCACCGTTCGAGGAGGGAACATCATGAGTCTGCGTCTTGGCGACATCGCACCGGATTTCGAGCAGGAATCGAGCCTGGGCCCGATCAAGTTTCACGAGTGGCTGGGTGACGGCTGGGGTGTCCTGTTCTCGCACCCGGCCGACTACACGCCGGTGTGCACGACCGAGCTGGGGTTGACCTCGAAGCTGAAGGGCGAATTCGAGAAGCGCAACGTGAAGGTGATCGCGCTGTCGGTCGACGGTGTCGAATCGCACAAGGGCTGGATCAACGACATCAACGACACGCAGTCGACGGTCGTCGGTTTTCCGATCATCGCCGACGCCGACCGCAAGGTGTCGCAGCTGTACGACATGATCCACCCGAACGCGAACGAAACGCTGACGGTGCGTTCGCTGTTCGTGATCGACCCGAACAAGAAGGTGCGGCTCACCATCACGTATCCGGCCAGCACGGGGCGCAACTTCGACGAAGTGCTGCGCGTGATCGACTCGCTGCAGCTGACCGACAACTACAAGGTTGCGACGCCCGGCAACTGGAAGGATGGCGACGACGTCGTGATCGTGCCGTCGCTGCAGGATCCGGAAGAGCTGAAGAAGCGTTTCCCGAAGGGCTTCAACGCAGTGCGTCCGTATCTGCGCCTCACGCCGCAGCCGAACAAGTAAGCATCGGCTGAGCGTGAACGCGATACCGGGCTGGCGGCCCGGCGCGCAGATCCGGTGAAAAACGGCCCGCCCGGCAGTCACGCCGGTCGGGCCATTTTTTTTGCGCGTGCGCGGGCGCGGCCTGGCGGCCGAGCGCGCCGCATCCGGGCGATCAGAAGAACGCCTGGATGCCCGTTTGCGCGCGGCCGAGGATCAGCGCGTGGATGTCGTGCGTGCCTTCGTACGTGTTGACCACTTCGAGATTCACGAGGTGCCGAGCGACGCCGAATTCGTCGGAGATCCCGTTGCCGCCGAGCATGTCGCGCGCGAGCCGTGCGATGTCGAGCGCCTTGCCGCACGAGTTGCGCTTCATGATCGACGTGATCTCGACGGCCGCCGTGCCTTCGTCCTTCATCCGGCCGAGGCGCAGCACGCCTTGCAGGCCGAGCGTGATTTCGGTCTGCATGTCGGCGAGCTTCTTCTGGATCAGCTGGTTTGCGGCGAGCGGCCGGCCGAACTGCTGGCGGTCGAGTACGTACTGGCGGGCGGTGTGCCAGCAGGACTCGGCGGCGCCGAGCGCGCCCCACGCGATCCCGTAGCGGGCCGAATTCAGGCACGTGAACGGGCCGCGCAGGCCGCTCACGTTCGGCATCAGGTTCTCTTCGGGGACGAACACCTCGTCGAGGACGATCTCGCCGGTGATCGAGGCGCGCAGCCCGACCTTGCCGTGAATCGCGGGTGCCGACAGGCCTTTCCAGCCTTTCTCGAGGATGAAGCCGCGGATCGCGTCCTTGCCGTTTTCTTCCAGCTTCGCCCACACGACGAACACGTCGGCGATCGGCGAGTTCGTGATCCACATCTTCGCGCCGGACAGCGAGTAGCCGCCGGGCACCTTCTTCGCGCGGGTGACCATGCTGCCTGGGTCGGAGCCGTGGTTCGGCTCGGTCAGCCCGAAGCAGCCGATCCATTCGCCGGTTGCGAGCTTCGGCAGGTATTTCTGCTTCTGCGCGTCGGAGCCGAATTCGTAGATCGGGACCATCACGAGCGACGACTGCACGGACATCATGGACCGGTAGCCCGAGTCGACGCGCTCGACTTCGCGCGCGATCAGCCCGTAGCTCACGTAATTGAGACCGGGGCCGCCGTATTCTTCGGGAATCGTCGGGCCGAGCAGGCCGACTTCGCCCATTTCGCGGAAGATTTCGGCGTCGGTGCGCTCGTGGCGGAATGCCTCGGTCACGCGCGGCGCGAGCTTGTCCTGCGCGTAAGCTTGCGCGGCGTCGCGCACCATCCGCTCTTCTTCGGTCAGTTGCTGGTTGAGCAGCAGCGGATCGTCCCAATGAAAAGTTGCAGCACTCATCGTCTCATCTCCTGTCGACCCGAGTTAGCGCTTCAGCGCTTACTCGGGTCCCATGCTTCGCGGTCGACCCGAGTTGGTACTTCAGCGCTTACTCGGGTCCCATGCTTTGCGGTCGACCCGAGTTGGCGCTTCGGCGCTTACCCGGGCCCCATGCTTCGCGGTCGGTCCCTGATTCAGCCGGGTTTCATGCCTGAGAGTTTGCTTGACTGAAGTTCCGCTGTGCGGAACAATGTTTTGCAAATCGAACCCAGTGTAGCACCAGATGACACTTTCAACCATCGACGAAACCACGATCGACGAACGCAAGTTCGTCGTCGCGCTCGCGCGCGGGCTCGACCTGCTGCGCGCGTTCCGGCCCGGCGAGACGATGCTCGGCAACCGCGACTTCGCCGAGCGCACGGGGCTGCCTAAGGCAACCGTGAACCGGCTCGCCTACACGCTGACCGTGCTCGGCTACCTGCGCTATGACGAGACGCTCGGAAAGTATGCACTCGACGCCGGCGTGCTGTCGCTCGGCTACGCGCTGCTGTCGGGCTCGGGGACGATCGACCTCGCGCGGCCGCACATGCAGGCGCTCGCGCGCGACATCGGCGCGGCCGTGTCGCTCGGCTGCCGCGACGGGCTCGACATGATCTATCTGGAGACGATCCGCAGCGAGACCGCGCTGACGCTCGGGCTTGCGCCTGGCTCGCGGCTGTCGATGCTGACGAGTTCGATGGGACGCGCGTACCTGGCCGTGCAGCCGGAGGACGTGCGCCGCGCGCTCCTTGCGGAGCTACATCGAGCGGCCGGCGGCGCGGCCGACGCCGATGCGCTCGTCGCCGCTGCGCAGCACGCGGTGGCCGAGTTCTCGTCAGGTGGCTGTTGCTATTCGTTTCGGGCGTGGCACATGGACGTCAACGCGGCGGCCGTCCCGTTTCGCGAGCCGCGCGAGGGGCGCTGGCTGATCCTGAGCTGCAGCGGCCCCGCATCGTCGATGGACGAGGACGTGTTCCGTACGCAAGTCGGGCCGAAGCTGAAGGCGCTCGCGCAGCGGCTCGGACAGACGGCCTGAGCAGGGCGGCGCGCGGCACGGGTTCGGTCGCCGGAACGGGCGGTACCGGACGAGGGCGGCACCGCCGCCCTTGGTTGTGCCGCGGGCGAACCGGGCGCATGATCGTTCGCCAGCTTGTCGACGGAGAGGGTTTGCCATGTCTCACGCAGAACCGATGGAAGGCGGATGCGCATGTGGCGCGATCCGGTACCGGATCGCCCATGTTCCGGCCGACGCCGGTTTTTGCCACTGCCGGCTCTGCCAGCGCACGACCGGCGCCGCGGTCGTCGCATCGGCATCGGTGCCGATCGACGCGTTCGAATACCTGCAAGGTGAGCCGACGATCTATGCGTCGAGCACGTGGGGCGAGCGGCGCTTCTGCGGCCGGTGTGGCGCGCAGCTCGAATACCGGCTCAGCGACGCACCCGGGACGGTCGAGATCAATTACGCGACGCTCGACGAGCCGTCGCGGCTGCGCCCGGCCTGGCATGTCTGGTACGGGGATCGCTTCCCGGGCATCGAGATCGACGACGATTTGCCCAAGTACGACGATGGCGGACGAACGTAGGCGATAGGCAAGCTTCGGCACCGAAGCACCGAAGACGGGCGACGCATGATCCAGCGAAGTCGGTTCATCCACGCGGGCGGCAACACGCTGGTGGACGCCGGGCGGCGGGTCAAGCCGGGCGGCCCGATCCCCTGTCAATCACCCGATGTCCCGCATCCGGCGCGCCACTCCTCGCGCGTGCTGTGTCCACCTCATCCACTCAGGCCGTCACGACCTTCGCAAACACGGGCCCCTGCATGAACCGCACGTCGTGCTGGCGCAGCAGCTCGCACTGCGTCTCGTCGACGACGCCGTCGAAGATCAGCGGAATCCGCACGCGCTGCGCATACGCGACGAGCGCCTTGACCATCCCGTCGCGCAACGCGATGCCCGCATCCATCTTGATGTAGTCGGGGCGCGCCATCTCCGATTCGACCGCGAGGATACGGCCCGGGTCGGGCAGCTTGTCCGCGACCTTGAAGCCGTGATGCTGGTAGCTGCGCGTCAGGTAGCCGAGAAAGGTCTTGTGTGCGACCGCGACCGCCGGCAGCTCGATCACGATCCGCTCGGCCGGCAGCCCGAAGCGCTGCAGCACCGACGAGAAATGCTTGCCGTGGTCGTACTTCACGCTCTTCAGCAGCCGTTCGTGCACGCGCAGGAACAGCAGCCCGTGGCGCTGCGCGCCGAAGAAGTTGATCGCGTGCAGCGCGCGCGACAGGCGGTCGATCGCGACGAGCGTCTGGTCGTCGACGGCCGAGTCGACCGGGTCGTGCGGCGCACCCGTGACGACGGTGACGGCCTGGAAGCCGAGCTCGTCGCCATAGCGCTCGATTGTGTCGGCGAACGACGTCGACTGCGGTGCGCCCGGCATCGTCACGTCGTAGATCGGTTCGTAGGCGCTGCCGAGCGAGCGCTCGGGCAGGTTCGCGCTTGCGGTGCCGCCATCGGCGAGCGCGAGGTGATCCCGCAGATACGGCAGTTGCCCGGCACGGGCGACCAGCTCGGGAATGGTGGGCGGAATCATCGGCGTAAGAAGGAAAAACGGCGGCCGAACGGGCCGCCTCGTATCTTGATATTAGCAGCGCCGGCCAAGCTCGGCTTGGCGTTTCGCTCATATGGTTATCCCGTCCTGGAGACTTCGCCTAGGGTTTACGTTGATTTCACTATTCGTAATTGGTTTTACTATTCGTAAATCCAAGATTTGTCGCCGATCAAGAAATGCGGCATGCGGGCGCCGCGAAACGGCGCCGTTCACGAATCAACAGGAAGCAAGGAGCGAGACGTGGCGGTTGACAGGAATTGCACGCGGGACGGCGGTGCGGTGCGCCGGCAGGCGTCGGGCGGGATGGCGGGCGTGCCGGCGAGCGCCCGGCAGGGTTGAGGAGCGGATGGCGACCATGAGCATCGATTACCAGACGCTGAAGTTCGAATACCGGCCGCGCGCGCATGACGCGGCCGTTCACCCGGTGATCGTCGTCGGCGCGGGCCCGGTGGGCCTGTCGGCCGCGATCGACCTCGCGCAGCAGGGCGTGCCCGTTGTGCTGCTCGACGATGACGACACGCTGTCGACCGGCTCGCGCGCGATCTGCTTCGCGAAACGCACGCTCGAGATCTTCGACCGGCTCGGCTGCGGCGAGCGCTTCGTCGACAAGGGCGTGAGCTGGCACGTCGGCAAGGTGTTCCTGCAGGACGAGCAGCTCTACGCGTTCGACCTGTTGCCCGAGGAAGGGCATGCGCGCCCGGCGTTCATCAACCTGCAGCAATACTACGTCGAAGGCTATCTGGCCGACCGCGCGTTCGAACTGCCGAACATCGACATCCGCTGGAAGCACAAGGTGACGGGCATCGACCAGTCGGCCGAACACGCGGTGGTGACGATCGAGACGCCGGAAGGCATCGCGACGCTGCGCGCGCAGTACGTGATCGCGGCCGATGGCTCGCGCAGCCCGATGCGCGCGATGATGGGCCTCGAAAGCCACGGCCGCACGTTCAAGGATCGCTTCCTGATCGCCGACGTGAAGATGAAGGCGGAGTTTCCGACCGAGCGCTGGTTCTGGTTCGACCCGCCGTTCCACCCCAATCAGTCGGTGCTGCTGCATCGCCAGCCCGACAACGTGTGGCGCATCGACTTCCAGCTCGGCTGGGATGCCGACCCGGTCGCCGAGAAGCAGCCGGAGCGCGTGATCCCGCGCGTGCGCGCGCTGCTCGGGCCGGACGTCGAGTTCGAGCTCGAGTGGGTGAGCGTCTATACGTTCCGCTGCCAGCGGATGGATACCTTCCGTCACGGCCGCGTGCTGTTCGCGGGCGATTCCGCGCACGGCGTGTCGCCGTTCGGCGCGCGCGGCGCGAACAGCGGCGTGCAGGACGCCGACAACCTCGCATGGAAGCTGAAGCTCGTGCTCGACGGCCGTTCGGCCGACAGCCTGCTCGATACGTATGCGAGCGAGCGCGAGTTCGCGGCCGACGAGAACATCCGCAACTCGACGCGCTCGACTGACTTCATCACGCCGAAGAGCCCGGTGTCGCGCGTGTTTCGCGACGCGACGCTGAAGCTTGCGCGCGACTGCGAGTTCGCGCGCAAGCTCGTGAACAGCGGCCGTCTGTCGGTGCCGGCGGTGCTGGCCGATTCGC
Organism: Burkholderia puraquae; assembly: GCF_002099195.1. Taxonomy (GTDB): domain Bacteria; phylum Pseudomonadota; class Gammaproteobacteria; order Burkholderiales; family Burkholderiaceae; genus Burkholderia; species Burkholderia puraquae. Next base: position 12,078 of record NZ_NBYX01000006.1, read on the forward strand.
CGCTGAACACGCCGGACCGCAACGGCGATGCCTTCGCCGGCGCGATGCGGCCGGGCGCGGCGGCGGCCGATGCGCCGGTGCGTGCGCAAGGCGCGTCGGGCTGGCTGCTGCAGCATCTGGGCGGCGGCTTCACCGGCGTGCTGTTCGGGCTGCCGGGCGATGCGGCCGCGCTTGCGCAGGCGCTCGACGGCCTCGCGCTGCCGGTGCGGCCCGTGCTTGTCGTGCCGGCCGGCCATGCGCAGCCGGTCACGGGTGTCGACGTCGTGGAGGATGTCGACGGTTTCGCCGCGCAACGCTACGACGCGAAGCCCGGCACGTTCTACCTGCTACGCCCCGACCAGCATGTCTGCGCCCGCACGCGCACGCTCGACCGTCAGGCGCTTGCCGACGCACTGGCGCGCGCGACCTGCGCACGCTGAGCACACGATAACGATACCGGAGACTCCGTCATGCCCTCACTCGACACCCGCCCGCGCCTGGCTGACCCGGACGCGTTCTACGAAGCGCTGATCGACATGCATCGCGACCTGTCCGACGCCGACAGCCAGCTCGTCAACGCGAAGCTGATCCTGCTGCTCGCGAACCAGATCGGCGACGCCGACGTGCTGCGCGAAGCGATGGCACTCGCGCGGCAGGGCGTGACGCCGCCCGTGCATCCGGCCGCCGAGGTGACGCAATGAGCGCGGCGCCGGCCGACGCACGCGTGCTCGAAGTCGAGCGCGTGATCGACGAGACCCATTGCCCGGGCTTTCACTGGATGCTGCTGGTGCTGTGCGGGCTGTGCCTCGTGATCGACGGTTTCGATGCGCAGGCGATGGGCTACGTCGCACCGAGCGTGATCGCCGAATGGGGCGTGCCGAAGCAGGCACTCGGCCCGGTGTTCAGCGCGAGCCTGTTCGGGATGTTGCTCGGCGCGCTCGGGCTGTCGGTGCTGGCCGACCGGATCGGGCGGCGCCCGGTGCTGATCGGCTCGACGCTGTTCTTCGCGGTGACGATGCTCGCGACGCCGTTCGCGGGATCGATCCCGGTGTTGATGGCGCTGCGCTTCGTCACGGGCCTCGGCCTCGGCTGCATCATGCCGAACGCGATGGCCCTGGTCGGCGAGTTCAGCCCGGCCGCGCATCGCGTGAAGCGGATGATGATCGTGTCGTGCGGCTTCACGCTCGGCGCGGCGCTTGGCGGCTTCATCAGCGCCGCGCTGATTCCGGCGCTCGGCTGGCGGTCGGTGTTCTTCGTCGGCGGCGCGGTGCCGCTCGTGCTGACGATCGCGATGGTCGCGCGGCTGCCCGAATCGCTGCAGTTCCTCGTGCTGAAAGGGCGCATCGCGCAGGCGCGCGACTGGCTTGCGCGCTTCGCGCCGCAGGCCGGCATCGATGCGAACACGCGGCTCGTCGTGCGCGAGCGCGCTGCAACCGGCGCGCCGGTTGCCGAGCTGTTCAGCCACGGCCGCCTGCCGGTCACGCTGCTGCTGTGGGCGATCAGCTTCATGAACCTGATCGATCTGTACTTCCTGTCGAACTGGCTGCCGACCGTGATGCGCGACGCGGGCTATTCGCCGGGCACGGCCGTGATCGTCGGCACGGTGCTGCAGACGGGCGGCGTGATCGGCACGCTGTCACTCGGCTGGTTCATCGAACGCTACGGCTTCGTGCGCGTGCTGTTCGCGTGCTTCGCGTGCGCGGCCGTGTCGGTGGGGCTGATCGGCTCGGTCGCGCATGCGCTGCCGTGGCTGCTGGTGGTGGTGTTCGCGGGCGGGTTCTGCGTGGTCGGCGGGCAGCCGGCCGTGAACGCGCTCGCGGGCCAGTATTACCCGACGTCGCTGCGCTCCACGGGCATCGGCTGGAGCCTCGGCATCGGCCGGATCGGCTCGGTGCTCGGGCCGCTCGTCGGCGGACAACTGATTGCGCTCAACTGGTCGAACGGCGCGCTGTTCCACGCGGCCGCGGTGCCCGTGCTGTGCTCGGCGCTGTTCGTTCTCGGCCTGGCGGGCGTGACGCGGCGCAACGGCGTGCAGGCGCCGAACGCCGCCATGAATTGAGGGAGAAAGGAAACGATGACGCTTGACCTGTCGAAACCGGCGAGAGCCGGCTACCTGAGCGGTTTCGCGAACGAATTCGCGACCGAGGCACTGCCCGGCGCACTGCCGCACGGTCGCAACTCGCCGCAGCGCGCGCCGTACGGGCTGTATGCGGAGCAGCTGTCGGGCACGGCGTTTACCGCGCCGCGCGGCCACAACCGCCGCTCGTGGCTGTACCGCATTCGTCCGGCGGCCGTGCACCGGCCGTTCGAGCCGTACGCGGGCCCGCAGCGCCTCGTGTCGGAATTCGGCGATTCGGCCGACGTGCCGCCGACGCCGCCGAACCAGCTGCGCTGGGATCCGCTGCCGATGCCGGCCGATCCGACCGATTTCGTCGACGGGCTGGTGACGATGGCCGGCAACGGCTCGGCCGCCGCGATGAACGGCTGCGCGATCCACCTGTACGCGGCGAACCGTTCGATGCAGGACCGCTTCTTCTACAGCGCGGACGGCGAACTGCTGATCGTGCCGCAGCAGGGGCGGCTGTTCATCGCGACCGAATTCGGGCGGGTCGACGTCGCGCCGTTCGAGATCGCGGTGATCCCGCGCGGCGTGCGCTTTACCGTCACGCTTCCGGATGGCGACGCGCGTGGCTACATCTGCGAAAACTTCGGCGCGCAACTGCGCCTGCCGGATCTCGGCCCGATCGGCTCGAACGGCCTCGCGAACCCGCGCGACTTCCTGACCCCGCAGGCAGAGTATGAAGACCGCGAAGGCGCGTTCGAACTGATCGCGAAGCTGAACGGCCGCCTGTGGCGTGCGGACATCGGTCATTCGCCGCTCGACGTCGTCGCATGGCACGGCAACTACGCGCCGTACAAGTACGACCTGCGCCTGTTCAACACGATCGGCTCGATCAGCTACGACCATCCCGATCCGTCGATCTTCCTGGTGTTGCAGTCGCAGAGCGACACGCCGGGCGTCGACACGATCGACTTCGTGATCTTCCCGCCGCGCTGGCTCGCGGCCGAGGACACGTTCCGCCCGCCCTGGTTCCACCGCAACGTCGCGAGCGAGTTCATGGGGCTCGTGCACGGCGCATACGACGCGAAGGCCGAAGGCTTCGTGCCGGGCGGTGCGAGCCTGCACAACTGCATGTCGGGGCACGGGCCCGACGCGGATACGTTCGAGAAGGCGTCCGCGAGCGACACGACGAAGCCGCACAAGGTCGACGCGACGATGGCGTTCATGTTCGAAACCCGCACGCTGATCCGGCCGACGCGCTACGCGCTCGACACCGCACAGCTGCAGGCGGACTACTTCGAATGCTGGCAAGGCATCAAGAAACATTTCAATCCGGAGCAACGATGAGCGATACCCAAGACTGGCGCGCGACGCTCGACCCGGCCCGCAAGAGCTGGGTCGAGACGGCGAACGATCCCGCCTGCGATTTCCCGATCCAGAACCTGCCGTTCGGGATCTTCAGCGATGCGAAGCAAGCGTCGCGCCGTGCGGGCGTGGCGCTCGGCGACCAGATCGTCGACCTCGCGGCGCTCGCGCGCGCGGGCCTCGTGACGCTGCCGGCCGGCGCCGACGTGTTCGCCGCACCGACGCTCAACGCGTTCATCGCGCTCGGCCGCGACGCATGGCGCAGCGTGCGCGTACAGCTGTCGGACCTGTTCTCGCGTGATCACGCGCGGCTGCGCGACGATGCTCCGCTGCGCGCGCAGGTGCTCGTCGCGCAGCGCGACGCGACGCTGCATCTGCCGGTCGGGATTCCCGGCTACACCGATTTCTATTCGTCGAAGGAACACGCGACCAACGTCGGTTCGATGTTCCGTGATCCGAAGAATGCACTGCTGCCGAACTGGTCGGAGATGCCGATCGGCTACAACGGCCGTGCGTCGTCGGTGGTCGTGAGCGGCACGCCGGTGCGGCGCCCGAACGGCCAGCTGAAGCTGCCGGACCAGGAGCGCCCGGTGTTCGGCGCATGCCGCAAGCTCGACATCGAACTGGAGACGGGCTTTATCGTCGGCAAGGGCAACGCACTCGGCGAGCCGATCGCGTGCGAGGACGCGGAAGCGCATATCTTCGGGATGGTGCTGCTGAACGACTGGAGCGCGCGCGACATCCAGCAGTGGGAATACGTGCCGCTCGGCCCGTTCAACGCAAAGACCTTCGCGACGACGGTCTCGCCGTGGATCGTCACGCTCGACGCGCTCGAACCGTTCCGCACCGCGCAGCCGGAGCAGTCGCCGCAGCCGCTCGCGTATCTGCAGCACGCGGGCAAGCATGCGTTCGACATCGCGCTCGAAGTGACGCTGCGCGCGGAAGGCGCGGCCGAAGCAACGTCGATCAGCCGCACGAACTTCAGGCACATGTACTGGACGATGGCGCAGCAGCTCGCGCATCACACGGTCGCGGGCTGCAACACGCGGGTCGGCGACCTGATGGGTTCGGGCACGATCAGCGGGCCGACGAAGGATTCGTTCGGCAGCCTGCTCGAACTGACGTGGAACGGCAAGGAGCCGGTTGCGTTGAACGGTGGTGGCAGCCGCGCGTTCATCGAGGACGGCGACGAGCTGACGCTCGCCGGATGGTGCCAGGGCGACGGCTATCGCGTCGGCTTCGGCGCGTGTGTCGGCAAGATCCTGCCGGCGTTGAAGGCGTAACGCGCGATGTAGCGTGGCCATGAGCACGACGGCTCGCATGGCGCGGGCCGTCGTCGTTTTCGCCGTATGACCGGCGTATCCGTGGCCGGGCGGCGCATGTTCGCGCCGTCGTCGTTGGGGCGGCGCGCTGCGGGTTGCTCGCGCGCCGGGGCCAGGGTCAGACTGCGCGTTGCAACGCGGTGCGGCGCTCCCACAGCGCGGCCGCGACGAACGCCGCGACGCAGGCGACCAGCACGCCGACCAGCGCGTTGCTGCCCAGTTGCTCCATCAACGCACCGGCGACCAGCGGGCCGCCGAAGCTCGCGGCGCTCCACGACGCCGATACGAGCGAGCTCGCGGTGACGAGCGCCGCACCGCGGAAGCGTTCGCCGCATGCGACGAGCGACAGCGTGTAGATGCTGCCGGCCGCCGCGCCGAGCACGAACAGCAGCGGCCAGCACAGCCACGGATTCGCGATGACGAACGGCAGCAGCGGCAGGCCGGCGAGCACGATCCAGCCTGCGCTGAGATGCACGCGCTCGCGGCCGAGCTTGTCCGCGAGCCAGCCGATCGGGAACTGCATCGCGGTATCGCCGAACAGCATGATCGACGCGAGCAGCACGGCCGTCGCGCTCGCGACGCCGTGATCCATCGCGTAGAGCGGCAGCAGCGACAGCGCGAGCGTATCGAACAGCGCGAAGAACCCGGTGCCGATGATCAGCGCGGGCATGCGCGGCAGCACGTCGAGCCAGCGGCCGTGCGCTTCGTGATGCGCGTCGTCGCCGGCGAGGGGGGCGCGCCGGATCGTCGCGAGCGTCGGCAGCGCGAGCAGGAACAGCGCGCCGCACAGCGCGAAGCGGATGCTCGTCGCACCGGCGATCTGGCTCACGAGCACGGGGCCGGCCATCTGGAACAGCGTGAAATTGGTCGCGTAGATCGCGACGACGCGGCCGCGCGTCGAATCGTCGGCGAGCTGGTTGACCCACGCCTCGCCGATCGTGAACAGCAGCATCAGCGCGGCGCCGCACAGCACGCGCAGCACGCCCCACAGGATCAGGTTCGACGTGAACTGCATCAGCGCGGTGGCTGCCGCGAGCAGCACGACCGACACGACGATCGCGCGGCGCGAGCCGATATGCCGCGCGAGCGCGGTGACGAACGGGACGATCGCGAGGCCGCCGAGCGCCTGCGCGGCCGTCAGCATGCCGACGACGTTGGTGCCGTGTCCGGCTTCGGTCAGCGCGAGCGCGGTGAGCGGCAACGTGGCGCCGGTCCCGAGGCCGACGACCGCGACGCTCAGGATCAGCGCGAGGAAATCGCGATTGAGAATGGCTTTCATCGCATTTGCTCTAAAAACAAGTCCTTTTGGGGGAAAGTGAAAGGAAGGCAGCCGAATGGCTGAGTTGAGGCATGCCCGAGCATGTGACAGGGTGTAAGGCATGGACATCAAACGTGCCTACCGATTCCGGTTCTACCCGACACCCGAGCAAGCCGCGATGCTTGCCCGGACGTTCGGATGTACTCGCTTTACGTATAACTGCATGTTGCGAATGCGAACCGATTCGTGGCATCAGGATCAGGTGCATGTCGGCTATCACGAAACCTCCGCTGCGCTCACGGAGCTGAAGAAAACTCCGGAACATGCGTGGCTGAACGAGGTGAGTTCAGTTCCGCTCCGGCAAGCGCTGCGCCATTTGCAGACGGCATTTGCGAACTTCTTCGCCAAGCGGGCGAAGTATCCGAACGTCCGGCGGAAAGACGACACACAATCGGCCGAGTACACGGCGAGCGCGTTCAAGTGGGACGGCAGCTCGCTGAAGCTCGCGAAGATGAAAGCACCGCTCGCGATCCGCTGGTCGCGCACAATCCCAAAAGGGGTGAGGGTAACAACCGTCACGGTGTCGAAAGACACAGCAGGTCGATACCACATCTCAATGCTTTGCGATGACGCAGTTTCCGGAAAATCGGCGTCGACTGGCAAGGTCGGTGTCGACTTTGGGTTGACAGATTTTGTCGTTCTTTCGACGGGCGAGAAGATCACTGCTCCGAACGTATTTCGCAAAAACGAAGCCAAACTCGCCAAGCTGCAGCGGCGGTTGGCGAGAAAGCAAAAGGGCTCCGCCAATCGCCGAAAGGCAAGGCTCAAAGTCGCACGCATGCACGCCCGGATAGCAGATTGCCGCAGGGATTTTCTGCACAAGCTTTCGACCCGGCTGATCAACGAAAACCAAGTGATCGCCATCGAAAGTCTTGCTATCCGCCACATGCAGAAGAGCCGAAGGCGCGCGAAATCGATTGCCGACGCAGGCTGGTCGGAATTCGTGCGGTAGTTGACGTACAAAGCCGAGTGGTATGGCCGCAAGCTGATTGGCATTGATCGCTGGTATCCCTCCAGTAAACGGTGTTCCGCTTGTGGATATATCGTCAGCAGCATGCCGTTGACGGTGCGCGCGTGGACGTGTCCGAAATGCGAGTCGCGCCACGACCGCGATATCAATGCAGCACGTAACGTTCTGGCCGCCGGACTGGTGGTGTCAGCCCATAGAGAAAGCGTAAAACCCATGTCTCTGTGAGGCGATGTCGGGTGGCATTCGATGAAGTGGGAATGTCCTGCCTTTGGGGAGGATGAACAGTCAACGGCCGGGATGCTACACCGCGGCCCCTGAAAGGTCCATGAAGGCCATCAGGATCGAGTGGGGTTGTGTCCGCAACGATTGCAGCAGGGTTGCAGCAGGGTTGCGTCACACATACTCGGTCGGCACGGCCACCGGGCGGCGTTCGAGCGACGCCGACCACAGCGTGAGCGCGAGCGCCGCGACGGCCATCGCGACGCCGACCCACGGCAGGTTCACGAGCGACACGCCGGAGCCGATCGCCATCCCGCCGAGCCATGCACCGGTCGCGTTGCCGAGGTTGAATGCGCCCTGGTTCAGCGTCGACGCGAGGTTCGGCGCGTCGCTTGCGCGGTCGACGATCAGGATCTGCAGCGGCGGCACGATCGCGAACGCGAGGATGCCCCACACGAAGATCGTCGCAAGCGCGGCGAACGGCAGGTGCATCGTGCCGGCGAACAGCGCGAGGATCACGCCGATCAGCGCGAGCGTCGCGATCAGCGACGGCATCCGGCGCCAGTCGGCGAGCTTGCCGCCAAGCGTGCCGCCGACCGTCAGCCCGAGGCCGAACAGCAGCAGCACGTAGGTGACCTGGCGCGGCGAGAAGCCCGTCACATCCTCGAGGATCGGCGTGATGTACGTGAACACGCTGAACAGGCTTGCCGATGCGAGCACGCTGATGCCGAGCACCATCAGCACCTGCGGGTGCTTCAGCACGCTGAATTCGCGCGTGATGCTGGTGTCGGGCATCGCGAGGTTCTTCGGCAGGCAGACGGCGAGCGCGGCGGCCGCGGCGATGCCGATGCCAGTGACGGCCCAGAACGTCGCGCGCCAGCCGAACGCCTGGCCGAGCGCGGTGCCGAGCGGCACGCCGAGCACGTTCGCGAGGGTGAGGCCGGTGAACATCAGCGCGATCGCCTGCGCGCGGCGGTTCGGCGCGACGAGGTTGCTCGCGACCACCGAGCCGATCCCGAAGAACGCGCCGTGGCAGAACGCGGTGACGACGCGCGCGGCCATCAGCACCGCATAGCCCGGCGCGATCGCGCAGAACAGGTTGCCCGCGATGAACAGCCCGATCAGGCCCATCAGTGCGCGCTTGCGCGGCATCTTCGCGGTCACGATCGCGAGGATCGGCGCGCCGATCGTCACGCCGAGCGCATAGCCCGACACGAGCATGCCGGCGGCCGGGATCGACACGCCGAGGTCGCGTGCGACATTGGGCAGCAGCCCCATGATCACGAACTCGGTGGTACCGATTCCAAATGCGGCGACGGCGAGGGCGAAAAGAGGTAAGGGCATCGCGGTTGGCTCGGGAAAAGCCGCCGCTCAGGCTGGCGCAGGATGCGCGAAACGGGCGGACGGTAAGGCGAACGACAGCCGCGATTCTACTTCAGTGAAAACCCCTATGTTTGGGGCCAAAATGGTTGTTGCCGGCGTGCGACGGGGTAGTGCGCGTGAAGCTCACAGTGTGGGATTCGAACGGGGTTCGCAGCGATGAATGTGCCGGGGCCGGAACGAGGGAGGCGGCGGGGTGCTCGTCAGGCGATGCGCTGGGGCGACCCGTCACCGCTTGTGGGCGATGCGCTTGCCGTATCGGTGCCGGTGTTCGTTGCCGCGTTAGCGTCCGCGGGCGACGAAGGCGAGCCTGCGGCATCGAGCGCGGCCGGCTCGTCCCAGCCATTGTCGAACAGGCACGCTTCGATCGGCATCCGCGCAGCCCAGCGCGCCTGCTCGAGCATCGGCTTCGCATAGAACGCGTCGACATGCCCGATGCACAGCACGGCGATCGGCTTCGCGCCGTCGGGCATCCGCAGCAGCGCGCGCAGCGCATCGACGTCGAACAGCGATACCCAGCCCATCCCGAGCCCTTCGGCGCGGGCCGCGAGCCACATGTTCTGGATCGCGCACGCGGCGGACGCGAGATCCATTTCCGGCAGCGTGCGGCGGCCGAACACGTGGCGCTCGCGGCCGTCGGCGAGCGCCACGACCAGCAGCTCGCCGCACTCGCGCACGCCTTCGACCTTCAGCCGCATGAATTCGTCCTGGCGTTCGCCGAGTGCGTCGGCGGTCGCGCAGCGCTCGGCCTCGACCAGCGCGTGGATCGCGGTGCGCAACTCGGGATCGGTGATGCGGATGAAGCGCCACGGCTGCATGAATCCGACGCTCGGCGCGTGATGCGCCGCGCGCAGCAGGCGCGCGAGCACGGCCGGATCGACAGGCGCCGGCGTGAAGTGGCGCATGTCGCGCCGTTCGAAAATGGCGCGGTAGACGGCGGCGATGTCGGAGTCGTCGAAACGCATGAGCAGGAGGGGGCGGGGTAACGTCGGCGCAACGATAGCAGACGGCGCGCCGGAATCGTTACATCGATCGAAACAAAGCGCGAAATTGTTGAATAAAAAGATCGCGTTTGCAGCGATGGACAAAAGCAAACGATTGCGGCGGCACCTGCAACCGTGAAACGAGCCGATTTCGTCGATTTCTCAGCGATTCGCCGTCACGACGTTCTGCGGCGTGCCTGCATGCCACGCCTCGATGTTCAGCAGTGTGGTGTGCGCGATCTCGGCGAGCGCCTCGCGCGTGAAGAATGCCTGGTGCGACGTGACGATTACGTTCGGGAACGTCAGCAGGCGCGCGAGCACGTCGTCCTGCAGCGGCAGGTCGGAGTGATCCTCGAAGAAGAGCCCGCTTTCCTCTTCGTACACGTCGAGCCCGAGATGGCCGAGCTGGCCGCTCTTGAGCGCATCGACCAGCGCCTGCGCATCGACGAGGCCGCCGCGCCCGGTATTGATCAGCATCGCGCCGTGCTTCATCCGCGCGAGCGTCCGTTCGTTGATCAGGTGGTGCGTCGACGGCAGCAGCGGGCAGTGCAGGCTGACGATGTCGGCGTGGTGCAGCAGCTCGTCGAGCTCGACATAGCGTGCGCCGTACGCGATCAGTTCGTCGTTGTACGGCGGCACGGAGTGCGCGAGCACATGCATCCCGAAGCCCATCATGATCTTCGCGAACACGCTGCCGATGATGCCGGTGCCGATCACGCCGACGGTCTTGCCGTGCAGGTCGAAGCCGAGCAGGCCGTTCAGCGAGAAGTCGCCTTCGCGGGTGCGCGCGACGGCACGCGGCAGGCGGCGGTTGAGCGCGAGGATCAGCGCGACCGCGTGCTCGGCAACCGCGTGCGGCGAATAGGCGGGCACGCGCACGACCGTGATGCCGAGCCGCTCGGCCGCCGCCAGGTCGACATGGTTGAAGCCCGCCGAGCGCAGGGCGACCAGACGCGTGCCGCCGTCCGCCAGCCGCTCGAGCACGGCCGCGTCGACGGTGTCGTTGACGAACGGGCAGACGACGTCATAGCCGTGCGCGAGGATCGCGGTTTCCGCGTCGAGGTGCGACGGCTGGAAGTGCAGCCGATAGCCGAACTGCCGGTTCGCGGCAGCAAACGAATCGTCGTCGTACTGCCGGCTGCTGAACAGGATCACGCGCACGCTGCACCTCCAAAGGCTGACGCGCGCAGTTTACTGCAGGCCCGTGACGATGTCGGAGCGGTCGGGCCCGCGCGACGGCCGCAGGAAGCCGTAGTCGGTCCGTTCGCGGGCCGGCTGCGCACTGAAGTGGTCGAGCGCGTGCTCGACGAAGCTGCGCGTCCGGGCCGGCACGTACTGGCGGTTCGGGTAGACGAGCGACAACTGCGTGTCGGGATCGTCGATCCGGTAGCCGGCCATCAGCCGCACGAGCGTGCCGCTGGCGAGCGCGTTGGCGACGCACGGCTCGGGCAGCACCGCGATCCCGGCGCCGGCCACGGCGGCCGCATGGACCAGCGCGAGCTGGTTGACCGTGCAGGCCGGGCGCACCGTGACGGAATGCGCGACGCCGTCGTGGCCGACCAGTTGCCACGCGGGCGCATGCTGGTGCGGCGCGAGCGTGACCCAGTCGTGGCCAGGCAGGTCGTCGGGCACGCGCGGCTCGCCGCGTCGCTCGAGATAGGCCGGCGCCGCGCACGCGACGAACGGGTTCGGTGCGAGCGCGTGGCCGATCAGCGTCGGGTTGCCGTCGAGCCGGTTGCCCGTGACGATGCCGACGTCGTACCCCGAATCGAGCACGTCGAGCGGCCCCTCGGCGACGGTCAGCTGCACGCGCAACTCGGGGTAGCGGTGCCGGAAGCTGCTGACGAGCGGCGTCAGCGCGAGCGGCGACAGCAGGCCCGACACGACGACGCGCAGCGTGCCGGCCGGTTCGCGCACGGCATGCGCGACGGACGATTCGAGGTGGTCGAATTCCTCGAGCAGCGCACGGCACCCGTCGAGGTAGCGCACGCCGGCCTCGGTGAGCGACAGGTTGCGCGTGGTGCGGTGGATCAGCCGTGTGTTCAGGTGGCCCTCGAGCATCGCGATCGAACGCGTGACGAGTGCATTGGACACGCCGAGATGGTGCGCCGCGCGCCGGAAGCTCTGCTGCTCGGCGACGCAGACGAATACACGCATGGTCTGAATCTGGTTCATGGCTTGCGTATTTCTGGCCCGGTTGATTGATTATGGTTGTGGTTTTTCGCCGCGCAACCCCAAAAGCGCATCGCGCGGCACCCAGTTCTTACTCGTATCGAAAAATCGTTTTTTTCGATTCCGCAGACGATTGTTCAATACAGAAGCGATATCCGTCAACCTGAGAAAAGGGGCGGGTTGCGGAAAATCTAAATCGGGAGTAACGCGTTAAACGGTACGCTGTCTCGCATGCCCGCCGTTCAAAGGCGGCAGGGTATTCGAATAAGTATGCCGAGCATGAATATTTGTCATGTTAATCAATAAGTTGCAAACTGTTCTGGCGGTTTTTTACCGGTATTGAGCGGAAGCGTTCCCCAATACATGCTGAAATAATAGATGTTTTTCGCCGGTGCGATAGTTTTGCATATCGGATTCCGTGCGGAGATTTTCATGGCGGATCCGGTCTATTTCGTTCGATACAGAAGTCGCGCTGAACCGGCGTCGTTGGCGAATCGCGGTGTTATTGGCGGAGAAAATCGTGCGCTTGACGCACCAATGGAACCGTTTCACAACCTGGCTGGCAATCCTTTTTCAATCCGGATGACCGGCCTGCAGCCGGCGCACGGCTGGGTGGCCCGGTGCGGCGACCGGGCCACCGTTGCACTGTCCGGCCGCGCGTGCCTCTTGCGCGAGGCGGCGGAACGCGGAATGATCGATCAGTTCGCCATGCTGCGCGGCGGGCGTCCGTGCACTTCCTTTCCTCACCTTTTACCAGCCATGTCCATCGATTACTCGCCGATTCCCTGTCCCGTCGTCGTGCCGCTCGACGCGATCCTGCCCGAAGAACCGCTGCTGATGATGGGGGCCGGCCCGGTTCCGATCCCGGCCGCCGTCGCGAAGGCGAACACGATCGTGATCAACCACCTCGGCGCGACGATGGCGAAGATCATCGAGCAGGTGAAGGAGATGGCGCGTTATGTATTCCAGACCCGCACGAAGTGGGTGCTCGGCGTCGCAGGCCCCGGTTCGGCCGCGATGGAAATGGCGATCTCGAACCTCGCGTGGCGCGGTACGCGCGTGCTGTCGATCCGCAATGGTTTCTTCAGCGCGCGGATGGCCGAGATGGCCACGCGCGTCGGTGCCGACGTCGCGACGCTCGAAGTGGCCGACCGTGCGGTCGCAAGCCTCGACGAGATCGCGGACGCGATCGCGCGCGAGCGGCCCGAGATCGTCACGATCGTGCAGGGCGAGACGTCGAACACCGTGTGGAACCGCGACCTGCGCGACATCGCGGCGCTCGCGAAGGCAGCCGGCGCGCTGGTCGTGGTCGACGCGGTGTGCACGCTGTCGACGATGCCGCTCGAGATGGACGCGTGGGGCATCGACGCGGTGATCACCGGCGGCCAGAAGGGGCTATCGTCGATCCCGGGCGTGTCGCTGATCGCGTTCTCCGACGCCGCATGGGAGCGCATGAAGCAGCGCTCCGAGCCGAACACGCACTGGTGCCTCGACATGGCGCTCGCGGAAAATTTCTGGCACAACGCGGGCTATCACTACACGGCGCCCGTGTCGGGCGTGCTCGCGCTGCACGAAGCGCTGCGCCTCGTGTGCGCGGAGACGCTCGAAAGCCGCTTCGCGCGCCACCTGCGCTGCTCGCTCGCGCTGCAGGCGGGCGTCGAGTCGATGGGGCTCAAGCTCTATGCGCCGAAGGACTGCCGGCTGAATTCGGTGGTCGGGATCGAGACGCCGGAAGGGCTTACGCCGGGGATGGTCTGCGGCCACATCTCGAAGCAGTACCAGGTCGAGATTTCGGGCTCGTTCGGGTTGCCGATCGTGCGGATCGGGCAGATGGGCGAGCAGTGCCGCGAACACAACCTGTTCCGCACGCTGCATGCGTTCGGCCGCACGATGGTCGACCTGAAGGTGCCGGTCGACCTGCCGGCCGGCGTCGCGGCGCTCGAACAGGAACTGTCGCGGCGCGGCGCGTAAGCGGGAAAGCGAGGGAAGGGGCCGCGCTCAGCGGCCCTGCATCGCGCGCCGGTACGTATTCGGCGTCGTGCCGTGCGCGTCGCGGAAGCGATGGCTGAAGTGGCCGGCGTTCGCATAGCCGCAGTCGGCCGCGATCTGCGCGAGCGGCAGCGCCGTCGTGCGCAGCAGCTCGCGCGCCCGCGCCAGCCGTTGCTCGGCCACCCACGCGTGCGGCGCCCGGCCGAACGACAGCCGGAACATCCGCGAGAAGTGGTATTCGGACAGCGCGGCGACGTCGGCGAGTTCGCCGAGCGTCAGCGGTTGGGTCAGGTACGTGTCGATGTAGTCGCGCACGCGGCGGCGTACGGCCGGCGCGAGCCCGCCGCGGAACGACGTGTCGGTGCGGGTCGTGCTCTGCCCGCGCAGCAGCAGGCTCAGCACTTCGTGCGCGGTCTCGTTCACGCGCAGCCGTTCGTCGGCATCGTCCCAGCCGTCCAGCGCGAGCGAGCGCAGCAGCGCGGCGACGCGCGCATCCTCGAAGTAAGTGCGGTCGGCGAGCTTCAGCTCGCGCGGCTCGCGGTCGAGTTCGCGGATCGCGCGCTGCGTGAAGTGCTCGGGCAGGAAATACAGGTGGATGAAGTGCATCTCGCCGCGCACCCACCAGCGCGATTCATGGTCGCCCGGCAGCGCGCACAGCAGGCTCGGCGCGCCGTAGCGTGGCACGCGCTGGCGCTCGGTCCGGTAACCGCCGTCGAGGTAGCACGACAGCGTGTGGTGGCCCGGCTGCTCGTAGACCGTCTCGCTTTCGTCGGTGATCCGCGTCCATTCGGCGATCGCGAGATGGTCGCCGAGCCACGCGAAGCGCTCGAGCGTCGCGTTCGCGTCGGCGAGCGTGCGGCAGACCGACTGCAGGCCGAACGGCAGATCGCCGCCGGCCAGGGCGGCGGGGTGGTCGACGGGGGGCGCGGAAAGGGAGAGGCTCATGATGGGCCGAGTATAAGCGGGGGCGCGGCGCCGCGTGCGGCGGCCCGAAAAAGACCGCAATTCCGGACAATCGGCGCGCGCCGCCCGGCGGCATAGTCGGGATCCCGTTTCACCCGTTTTCTGGATCGTTGCCGCCATGAACCTGTCGCTTTATTTCGTCACCGTGCTGATCTGGGGCACCACCTGGATCGCGATCAAGTGGCAGCTCGGCGCCGTGCCGCCGCCCGTATCGATCGCATGGCGCTTCTGGCTCGCAGCCGCCGTGCTGTTCGCGCTGCTGCGCGTGATGCGCCGGCCGGTGCGCCCGCCGCGTGAAGCGTGGCGCTTTCTCCTGGCACAGGGCTTCGCGCTGTTCTGCCTGAACTTCCTGTGCTTCTATTACGCGGAGCAGGTCGTGCCGAGCGGCCTCGTCGCGGTGATCTTCTCGACCGCGCCGCTGTTGAACTCGATCAACGGCCGGCTGTTCATGGGCCGTCCGCTGCGGCCGTCGGCGATCGCCGGTGCGCTGCTCGGGCTGGCCGGCATCGCGTGCCTGTTCTGGCAGCAGATGGCCGGCCATCTCGACGATCACGCGACCTGGACCGGGCTCGCGATCGCATTCGCGGGCACGATGTGCTTCTCGGCCGGCAACCTGCTGTCGAGCCGGATGCAGTCGATGGGGCTGCACCCGCTCGTGACCAACGGCTGGGCGATGCTGATCGGTGCAACGATCCTGACCGTCGGCAGCGCGGTGGCCGGATTGCCGTTCACGCTCGACACGAGCCCGCGCTATCTCGGCGCACTCGTCTACCTGGCCGTGCCCGGCTCGGTGATCGGCTTTACCGCCTATCTGACCCTCGTCGGCCGGATCGGGCCGGA
This sequence comes from Burkholderia puraquae, assembly GCF_002099195.1. Classification (GTDB taxonomy): domain Bacteria; phylum Pseudomonadota; class Gammaproteobacteria; order Burkholderiales; family Burkholderiaceae; genus Burkholderia; species Burkholderia puraquae. The sequence goes on from NZ_NBYX01000006.1 coordinate 27,640, forward strand.
GCGTGCCGCGTACTGCACGGTGCTGTTCCCGATCGTCGCGCTGGCTGTGTCGACGGTGTTCGAGGGCTACCAGTGGTCGCCGCTCGCGGTGGTCGGGTTGCTGCTGGTGGTGGCCGGCAACCTGGTCGCGTTCGACCTGACGCGGCGGTTGTTTCTCCGGACGGCGTGACCCGGGGGGGCTGAGTGCCGAGCATCCGCGAGCAGCTGCCCGGCGTTCCATCCGGAAGGAGACGCCCGGGTGGGGAAAGTGTTCCATCACGTATTCAAGCTACCGCACCGATCCACCGGCGTAATTTTGAACTCAGTTGATTCCGTCAGTAAAACAGAACAATTCACATTTGTTATAGCCAACAGATCATATTCGTCCGATTGATCCACGTTTCTTATCTGGAATAGCGTCTCCAGGCAGCCATTTCATTTACTGAGACAGGGAAGCCGGATGAAAAACGAACGTCAAGCACCGACCCATCTTTTCGCCACCGTTGGCGCACTCACGGAACGCGGCGGACGCGTCATCACAGCAACCAGCGGCCGGACCTTGGCTGGATTGGAAGTCGCCTGTGTTGGCGATGTAGTGACCTATGACGACGGCAGCGAGGCCGCGATCATCGACGGCGCGGGAAACAACCATAGCGGGGGCAAGCCGTTCGCGTTGGTCGGCAGCCGGCTGAGCAACGGTGACCGCATTCCCGAAACGCTGCGCAGTTCGTGGGGCATTCACGTACGCGATGGGCAGAGCATTGCGGGCCTGTTCGATCCGATCTATGTGCCGCCATCTGCGCCGCCTACCTACAGACTGGCCCGCGATGCGGCGATTTCGTTGATACAACAACGTATCGCGGGCGTGACGACGTGGAACGTAGCGGAGCAGGCGCGTGCCCGTCTCTACTTCGGCCGTGCCGACGACGACATCCGGACAACCCTGGAAATCGGGCTTCCGAAGCTGCTCAACGCGATGCAAGAGCTTGTTCCTGAGAAAATTGTTCGATGGGATGACACCATGAACAAGCGGCTCACCTGTGGCGTTGTACCCGACAGCGGCAGCAATACGGCTGCAGTATGCAAGCCAGACTCCGAAAAACGAATCATTGCCATCTATTCGAAGTTCTGTAAGATTTCAAACGGCGACTTGTGGACGGCAGCGAAGGTCAAAACACTCATCCATGAATGCACGCACTATATCGACACTTTCAATTCCGACGATATTGCGTATTCCGATGCGGAATCCGGATTGAGAATTTTTGCAATGAGCAATCCCGATAGCGCGATCCGAAATGTGGATAGTATTACGGGATACGTTGCTACCTTCGATAGGAAGGTCATGGAATGAAGGCCCACATCAAAGATATCATCCGGAGCGCATCGGCCATGCTCGCGTTATTCGCATACGTTGGCATCACTCCCTCACACGCATGTACGATAGGGGAATCGGTCCGAATCCCGTTGCCGCTCAACAGCATCGACGTTTCTAATGCCGACAGGCTAAGAATTGCCGACGCAGTAATCGAGGCAAAAAAATGGCCGGGCGTTGAAATTCAGGCCGTCGTAATATCCGGCGCTTATACGAAAGAGCGGAGCGGCGAACTGATTAAAGATAAGCGTGCCATGGGGGCGGTCGCATATCTAAAGCAACTAGGAATCAAGAATGAAAACATCATTGTCGAAAAGAAGACATTCACTAATGACATGGTGCGGAAGCGCGACGGAACGCTAGACTTGTATCAGATTGATATCGAACTGGCTCCCCTTTGCCGAGGCGGATGTCAAAGGCTTTGTGACGACCCTCGGGTAACGCCTCGAAGCAGGGCGATTCAGTGAGGTCTTTGACCGCCCGCAAAAGCGGGCGTCATTGTCTTGCGGGCGATGGTTCGCGAACGCATTCCGAACAGCGTTCGCCGATCATTGTCTTCTTTTGTCTTTAGGCCGCCGCGCCGCTCCCCGCCACTCGCGCCTGCCGCTGGTACAGCATCATCGACAGCGCGACGCCCGCGGCAGCCGCCACCGCCGCGAACAGGAACACCTGCGGATAACCGAACGCGCCCGCGACGTAGCCGGCGAGCGGGCCCGTGATGCCGAGCGACAGGTCGAGGAACACCGAGTACGCGGACAGCGCCGCGCCGCGGCTCGCGGGCGGCACGAGCGCGACGGCCTCGACGCCGAGCGCCGGGAAGATCAGCGCGAAGCCGAAGCCCGTCAGCGCGGCGCCGACGAGCGCGACGTGCGGCACGGGCGCGAGCCACAGCAGCACGAGGCCCGAGCATTCGAACGCGAACGACACGATCGCGACGCGGAAGCCGCCGTAGGTCTTGATCGTGTTCGCGAACAGCAGGCGCGCACCGATGAACAGCGTGCCGAACACAGTCAGCGACAGCGCGGCGTTCGGCCAGTGGCGCGCCGCGTAGTACAGCGTGACGAAGGTCGCGATCGAGCCGAAGCCGGCCGAGCCGAGCGCGAGGCCGAGGCCGTGCGGCAGCACGCGCGTGAACACGCTCGCGTACGACATCCGTTCGCCGTGCACGAGCGGCACGGAAGCGATCAGACGCGCGAGGTAGAAGCCGGTCGCGGCCAGCGCGATCACGATCACGCCGATCAGCGCGGGATTCAGCGTGTGCGCGATCGCGACGCCGACCGGCGCGCCGAGCGCGAGCGCGCCGTAGGTCGCGATGCCGTTCCACGAAATCACCTTCGCGTTGTGCGTGACGCCGACCCGCCCGATGCCCCACAGGATCGCGCCGGTGCCGCACAGGCTCTCGCCGACGCCGAGCACGAGCCGGCTCGCGACCAGCAGCACGAGGCTCGCGACCGGCCAGTGCGCGAGCAGCAGCGCGACGAGCAGCAGCACACCCGACACGCCGCAACCGACCAGCCCGCGCAGCACCGTCTGCTTCGGGCCGAGCGTATCGGCCAGGCGCCCGGCGAGCGGCCGCGACGCGAGCGTCGCGAAATACTGGACGCTGATCGCGCCGCCCGCGACGATCGCGGAAAAGCCGAGGTCGTCATGGACGAAGCCCGGCAGCACCGCGAGCGGCAGGCCGATGGTCAGGTAGCAGATGAACGTGAAGCAGACGACGGACACGATTTGCAGCGTGACCGCGAACCCGCTGCGCGGCGGTATGGCGGAATCGGTTGACATGGGGTCGGAACGAATGAACGAAACGGACGGAAGACGGCGAAAAAGGGAATCGGGATTTTCCCATGGAACCGGTTTTCACGCAGGTACCATTTAGTTAATCGCGACCTGTTTTCAAGGATGACGGACGGTAGCCGGGGCGTTGCGAAGGGGCCGGGAGCGCCATGTGGAAAGGCCATCGGGCGGCCCCGGCGCTCATATCGCGGCAGTTATATGCGCCCCATGCGTGATGGGCTATGGGTTGCGGAATTTGATGGTGATAGCGTGCAAACTGTCAGAAAAACGTCGGTCGAGCGCACTGCGCAGGCCGCCTTGCCCCCATTTGAAGAATCATCGAGACATGAGTGAGCCGATCCGCTTCTACCATCGTCACGCGATCCGCGAAGTCAGCGGCGCGGACGTTACCCGCACCGTGCTGCAATACCTGCGCGAGGACGCGCATTGCACCGGCACCAAGGAAGGCTGCGCGGAAGGCGACTGCGGCGCGTGCACGGTCGTCGTCGGCGAATTGACCGACGCCGGCGCGGTCGAGTTCAAGGCCGTCAACGCATGCATCCAGTTCCTGCCGACACTGGACGGCAAGGCGCTGCTGACGGTCGAGGATCTGCGCCAGCCGGACGGCACGCTGCATCCGGTGCAGCAGGCGATGGTCGACTGCCACGGTTCGCAATGCGGGTTCTGCACGCCCGGCTTCGTGATGTCGATGTGGGCGCTGTACGAGAAGCACGGCCACGAAGGCTGCGGCAGCGCGTGCGCGAAGGCGAAGGATGTGCCGACGCGTACGGAGATCGCCGATGCGCTGACGGGCAACCTGTGCCGCTGCACCGGCTATCGCCCGATCGTCGATGCGGCGGTGCAGATGTTCGACGCACCGGCGCCGTCGGCGCCGGTCGACACGGCCGCGCTGGCCCGTACGCTCGCGTCGCTCAAGCGCGACGAGACGTTCGACTACACGACGATCAGCGGCGCGCGCTTCGCGGCGCCGCGCACGCTCGACGCACTGGCCGCGCTGAAGGCCGAGCGGCCCGACGCGCGCATCCTCGCGGGCAGTACCGACATCGGCTTGTGGGTCACGAAGCAGATGCGCCGGCTCGACGACCTGATCTACGTCGGCCAGATCGCCGAGCTGCAGAACATCGCGCACGGCGACGACTGGATCGAGATCGGCGCGGGCGTGACGGTCGAGAAGGGGTATGCGGCACTCGCCGGCACCTATCCGGAGCTGACCGAGATGTGGAAGCGCTTCGCATCGCTGCCGATCCGCAACGCGGGCACGATCGGCGGCAACGTCGCGAACGGCTCGCCGATCGGCGATTCGATGCCGGGCCTGATCGCGCTCGGCGCGCGCGTGGTGCTGCGCGGCGGCGACACGGTGCGCGAGCTGCCGCTCGAGGCGCTCTACACGGGCTACCAGCAGAAGGACATGGCGCCGCACGAATTCGTCGTCGGCCTGAAGGTGCCGACCCGCACCGGTGCGCGCGAGAAGCTGCAGTTCCGCACGTACAAGCTGTCGAAGCGGTTCGACTCCGACATCTCGGCCGTGTGCGCGGCGTTCGCGTTCATCGCGGACGGCGACACGATCCGCGAGCCGCGCATCGCGTTCGGCGGGATGGCCGCGACACCGAAGCGCGCGACCCACACGGAAGCCGTGCTCGACGGCGCGCAGTGGCACGAAGCCACCGCGCAGGCCGCGATGCAGGCGCTCGAGCGCGACTACCAGCCGCTGTCGGACATGCGCGCGACGAGCACGTACCGCCTCGATACCGCGAAGAACCTGATGCTTCGATTCTGGCTGGAGACGCGCCCGCACGACCCGCTGCCGCCGCAAGCCCTGAATGTGCGTGAAGTGGCCGCCGAAGCCGGCGCCGGCGCGGCGCGCGTCTGAAGACGGAGAACACCGGACATGAACCAGCAAGCAGAACCGTTCCTGAGCACCCTCGACCCGCAGGCCGACGCCGCGCAAGTCCACGTGTCGCGCGCGCACGAATCCGCGCACCTGCACGTCAGCGGGCGTGCCACCTACACCGACGACATCCCGATCGTCGCGGGCACGCTGCACGCGGCGCTCGGTTTGTCGGCGAAGCCGCACGCGAAGATCGTGTCGATGAACTTCGACGCGGTGCGCGCGACACCGGGCGTGGTCGCCGTGTTCACGGCCGACGACATCCCGGGCGTCAACGATTGCGGCCCGATCATCCACGACGACCCGGTGCTCGCGAAGGGCATCGTGCAGTTCGTCGGTCAGCCGATGTTCATCGTCGTCGCGACGTCGCACGAAACCGCGCGGCTCGCCGCGCGCCGCGCCCAGGTCGACTACGAGGAGCTGCCGGCGATCCTCACCGCGCAGGAAGCGCGCGCGGCCGAAACCTACGTGATCCCGCCGCTGAAGCTCGCGCGCGGCGACGCGGCCGCGCGGCTCGCCGTCGCGCCGCACCGCGAGTCGGGCGAAATGCTGCTCGGCGGCCAGGAGCAGTTCTACCTCGAAGGGCAGATCGCGTACGCGGTGCCGAAGGACGACGACGGGATGCACGTGTACTGCTCGACGCAGCACCCGAGCGAGATGCAGCACCTCGTCGCGCACGTGCTTGGCGTCGCGTCGCACAACGTGCTCGTCGAATGCCGCCGGATGGGCGGCGGCTTCGGCGGCAAGGAATCGCAGTCGGGCCTGTTCGCGTGCTGCGCGGCGCTCGCCGCGTGGAAGCTGCTGTGCCCGGTGAAGCTGCGTCCGGACCGCGACGACGACATGATGATCACCGGCAAGCGGCACGACTTCCATTACCGCTTCGACGTCGGCTACGACGACGACGGCCGCATCGACGGCGTGGCGCTCGAGATGACCTCGCGCTGCGGCTTCTCGGCCGACCTGTCGGGCCCGGTGATGACGCGCGCGGTGTGCCACTTCGACAACGCGTACTGGCTGGGCGACGTCGCCATCGCCGGCTACTGCGGCAAGACCAACACGCAGTCGAACACCGCGTTCCGCGGCTTCGGCGGCCCGCAGGGCGCGTTCGCGATCGAGACCATCCTCGACGACATCGCTCGCTCGCTCGGCCGCGATCCGCTCGACGTGCGCTACGCGAACCTGTACGGCAAGACCGAACGCAACGTGACGCCTTACGGGCAGACGGTCGAGGACAACGTGCTGCACGAACTGCTCGGCGAACTCGAGGCGACGAGCGACTACCGCGCGCGGCGCGCGGGCGTGCGCGAGTTCAACGCCCGCAACACGGTGCTGAAGAAGGGCATCGCGCTCACGCCGGTGAAGTTCGGCATCGCGTTCAACGTCACGCACTTCAACCAGGCCGGCGCGCTGGTGCACATCTATACCGACGGCTCGGTGCTCGTGAACCACGGCGGCACGGAGATGGGGCAGGGGCTCAACACGAAGGTCGCGCAGGTCGTCGCACACGAACTGGGCATCCGCTTCGGCCGGGTCCGCGTGACGGCGACCGACACCAGCAAGGTCGCGAACACGTCCGCGACGGCCGCGTCGACGGGCTCGGACCTGAACGGCAAGGCCGCTCAGGATGCGGCGCGCCAGCTGCGCGAGCGGCTCGCGGTGTTCGCGGCCAAGCAGTTCGGCGACGGCAAGGTCGATGCGGCCGACGTGAAGTTCGGCAACGACTTCGTGTGGGTCGGCGGCGCGAGCGTGCCGTTCGGCGAGGTGATCGCGAAGGCCTATCTGGCGCGCGTGCAGCTGTGGTCCGACGGCTTCTATGCGACGCCGAAGCTGTACTGGGATCAGTCGAAGCTGCAGGGCCGGCCGTTCTACTACTACTCGTACGGCGCGGCCGTGTCGGAAGTCGTGATCGATACGCTGACGGGCGAGATGCGCACGCTGCGCGTCGATGCGCTGCACGACGTGGGCGCGTCGCTGAACCCGGCGCTCGACATCGGCCAGGTCGAAGGCGCGTTCATCCAGGGGATGGGCTGGCTGACGACCGAGGAGCTGTGGTGGAACAAGGGCGGCAAGCTGATGACGCATGCGCCGTCCACGTACAAGATCCCGACCGTGAACGACACGCCGCCGGAATTCAACGTGCAGCTGTTCAAGAACCGCAACGTCGAGGACAGCATCCACCGTTCGAAGGCCGTCGGCGAGCCGCCGCTGCTGCTGCCGTTCTCGGTGTTCTTCGCGGTGCGCGATGCGGTGGCCGCGGTCGGCGACTACAAGGTGAACCCGCCGCTCGACGCGCCGGCGACCGGCGAGTCGATCCTGCGCGCGGTCAGCGCGGTGCGTGCGGCGCGCGCCGGTCAGGCAGTCTGAGATGAAACGACCCCCACGCGCTCTTCGTTTGCTGTCGACCGGAGTTGGCGCTTCAGCGCTTGCTCCGGTCCCATGCACGACGCCCCCCGCGGGGGCGGTCAGCCTCCTAGGGGCGGCCCGGCGGAGACTGACATGAACGGCCCTGCACGCTCGCTTCGCACCGCGTCGACCCCGGCGTTCGCGCCGGGCACCGGCCAGCGCAACCGCGCGACCGGCACGCCGGCGCCGATGCACATCGTGCTGTTCGGCGCCGGGCACGTCGGTCACGCGCTCGTCACGCTGCTCGGCGCGCTGCCGTGCGTCGTGCAGTGGGTCGACACGCGCGACGAGCTGTTCCCGGACGAATGTCCGCTGAACGTGCAGCCGGAGCCGACCGACACGCCGGAGGCCGTCGTCGACGCGGCGCCGCCCGGCGCGTATTTCCTCGTGATGACGCACAACCACGCGCTCGACTTCTCGCTCGCCGCGCAGATCATGCGGCGGCGCGACTACGCGTACTTCGGGATGATCGGCTCGCGCACCAAGCGTGTGAAATTCGAGCGCCGGCTCGCCGCGCGCGGCGTCGATCCGGCGCGGCTCGTGGAGATGGTGTGCCCGATCGGCGTCGCGGGCATCGTCGACAAGGCGCCGGGCGCGATCGCGGTGGCCGTATGCGCGGAGCTGCTGCAGGCGCGCTCGGGCATGCCGGTGGCCGACGCGAAGGCCGCCGCAGCGGGGCGTGCGCGCGACGACGTGTCCTGCGCGCGGTAGCGCCGCGCGGCCAGCGCAGGGCCGCACGTTTTTGCATACACTGCACGACGACGCGCGGCATCGGGCCGCGCCTTACCGTGCACGTGCCATGTCCGATCACCAGGTTTATCTCGACACGCTCGATGCGAGCCTCGTCGCCATCGAGCGCTGGCTGTCCGGCGTCGATACCGCGCCCGCGGCACTCGACGCGCTGCTCGCCGCGTTTTCCGCCGATTTCACGATGATCCTGACCGACGGCCGCGTAGTCGATCACGACGGTACGCGCGCGCTGTTCGAGAAGCTCGCCGGCGCAAAGCCGGGGCTGCGCATCACGCTGTCGGGCACCCGCGTGCTCGCGGCCGATGCGTCGCATGCGACGCTGACCTATCTCGAAGCGCAGCACGCGGCCTCGGGCGAGCTGCCTGCGCGTCGCGCGACTGCCGTGTTCGAACGCGACGCGGCGGGCGTCGTGCGCTGGATCCATCTGCAGGAAACCTTCTGCACGGCCTGAGCGGCCGTGCCGCGTTTTGTGCAGTGACTCAGCGCTTGCGGCCCCGGGCGGCCGTCAGCTCGTCGGACACGCTCTGCATCAGCGCACACAGCCACGCGATGTCGGTCGGCCGGTCGGGCTGCGGATGGGTGAGCAGGTAGCTCTTGATGCGCGGGAACGGCACGGGCGGCGCGACGACGACGAGCGGCAGCAACTGCGCATAGTGCGTCGCGAAGCGGCGTGTCGTCGTGAAGATCAGGTCCGACTGCAGCAGCACCTGCGGCACGATCCCGAAGTACGGTAGCGTCGTCACGATGCGCCGCGTGAGGCGCGCGCGGGCAAGGCCGATCTCGATCGCATTGCGCTTGTCGCCGGTGTACGGCGTCGGCGCGACGTGCGCGGCCGACGCGTACGCTTCGCGCGTGAGCGGCGCGCGCGCGAGCGGGTGCGCATCGCGCATCAGGCACACGATCGTGTCGGAGAACAGGTCCTGGCGCGCGAACTGCGGGTCGGGCTTCGGCCAGTTGCCGATCACGAGATCGAGCGCGCCCGATTCGAGCGCGCCCGCGTGGTCGAGCGCGGGATTCAGCGAATCGATTTCCAGATGGGCATGCGGCGCCGCGTCGCGAAAGCGCTCGATCAGCGTCGGCATGAAGAAATCGTTCAGGTAGTCGGGCGCGGCGACGCGGAACGTGCGCCGTGCGGACGACGGGTCGAAGTCGCCGTGCGGCGTCGCGATGAAGTCGACCTCGCGCAGCGCGCGCGACGCGGCTTCGAGCAGCGACGCGCCGTATTCGGTCGGCACCATCCCGGATTTGCCGCGCACGAGGATCGGGTCGTTCAGCGTCTCGCGCAGCTTGCGCAGCGCGGTGCTGATCGCGGGCTGGGTCTGGTTCAGCCGCAGCGCGGCCTGCGTGACGCTGCGCTCGAGCAGCAGCGTGCGCAACACGCGCACGAGCCAGATATCGAGCGAGGCGGTACGGTCGTCGTCTTCCATCGGTTGGGGGGATTCGGGCGAAGCGTAACCTTACCGCAGCCGCGCGTTGGCGGGCGTGATACCGGCGATCACACACGCCCCTTCGGCAGCATGCTGATCCGCTTGACCTCGCGCGATTCGAGCCAGTTCGGCGTGCGCGCGCAATACAGCACCATCGGCAGCGCGTCCTCGCCCCAGAACAGCTGCTGGTTCATCCAGAACGTCGGCACGCCGAACACGCCGAGCGCGATCGCGTCGTCGGTGTTGCGGCGCAACTGCGCACTCGTCTCCTCGAATTCGATCAGTTCGTCGCCGTGCCCGACGCCGACGCGTTCGCACAGCGCGGCGAACCCGTCCGGCGTCGACGGATCGTTGCCGTCGTGCCAGATGAAGCGGAACATTTCCAGCACGGTCGCGATGTCGGCGCGCAGCGCGATCGCGAGGCGCAACACCTTGTCGGAATCGAACGGATGTGCGGGCGGCATCTTGAAGCGGATGCCGAGCTGCTCGGCGCGAAACAGTGCGTGACGGTACGTGAACACGCGCTTGGCCGGCACGTCGGCGCTCGAGCGTTGCCCCCAATGGCGCTGCAGGTCGGGCAGCGACACCGCGACGGGCTCGAACGGCACGTCCGGCCATTTGTCGAGCTGTTCGAGCAACAGGTAGGAGAACGGCGACACGAAGTCGAAGAACCAGGCGGGCTGGGCAGTGTCGAGGCCGGTTGTCATGGCGATCTCCAGTGGGTGGGGCGTGCGGCGCCTGGCGGCGGCCTCCATGTTACGCGGCGGCGCGCGCATGCGGCAATGATCGCGGATCGTCTGCTCACGCGGAACCGGGAGTCGCCCGAGGGGGCGTGCCGGCCGGCGGCGCGGCCTCGGCACGTGCCTGCGGCGGGCCGCCGGCGCCCGGCGGGCTGGCCGGCGTGTCCTGGTCGTGCGCGGTAAGCCGTTCGCGCACGAAGCCGATGTGCTCGCGCAGCACGTAGAACTGCCCGGCATAGGCCAGCGGCATCTTCATGCGGTTCACGGCTTCCTCGATGTCGTCGAGTTCGTCGAGCAGCTGCACGCGCTCCTCGGCCGTGTGCTCGCCGAGCGCGCTGCGCTCGAGCGCGATCAGCGCGCCGTACCAGCGGTAGATGCGCGAGCGCACGCGCCAGCCGTACAGCGACGGCACGAGCCGCAGCCCGGGGATCAGCACGACGATCAGCGGCACGACCACGACGAGCAGCCGGTCGACGAGGCTCGCGACCCAGAACGGCAGCCGCCGGTACAGGAAGGTCTTGCCCGATTTGTAGTAGCGCGCGGCGTCGTCGGAGAGCGGGAAGCCGCGCGTGACGGGCGACGGGAATTCGCCCGCGTGCTGCAGGATCGTCGCGTGGCCGTGCACCTCGCGCGCGGCCTCGATCAGCAGGTCGGACAGCGCGGGGTGCAGCGAGTCGCGCGCGACGAGTTCGATGGTCGGCGCGACCGTATGGATGTCGGCGGGCGGCAGGTTCTGGCCGAGATCGTAGACGCCCATCGGCAGCGTGATCGCGGTCAGGTACGGAAAGCGCCGCGCGTACGCCTCGGCCTGCGTGAACGAATACACGTGCACGCCCGGCGCGCGGAACAGCTTCGCCATCACCGGGATCTGCGTCGAGTCGCCGGACAGGAACGCCGCGTCGATCTTGCCGTCGAGCAGCGCGGTCGCCGCATCCTCGCCGGCGGTCGGCAGCAGCTCGGTCGAGCCGCCCGGCACGATGCCGTTCATCTTCAGCAACGCAAGGCTCAGTTCGCGCGCGCCGCTGCCTTCCGCGCCGAGTGCGAGCCGCTTGCCCTTGAAGTCGGACAGGCGCGCGACGACCGGGCCGCGGTACATGATCGCGAGCGGCACGTAGCCGATGCTGCCGAGCGATACGAGGTGTTCGTCGCGCTCCTTCGGGCCGATGCCGCTCTGCACGAAGCCGACGTCGACCGGTGCGTTCGGGTTCGACAGCCGCGCGAGGTTCTGGGCGGACCCTTCGGACGACTGGACGTCGAGCGTGACGCCGTTCTTCGCGAGGATCGTCTTGTATTTCTGCGCGGCGTTCCAGTACGTGCTGCCGGGCGGCCCGGACGAGATCACGAGCGTGGACGGCGGTGCCGGCTGGATCAGCTTGACCGCGAACCAGACGGCCGCGACGGCGAGCAGCACGGTGGGGCCGATCGACAGCGCGAGGTCGCGCCACGACACCGCGACGAAGCGGGCGAGGATGCGGCGAGGCGGGCGAGGGCTGGCTGGCTTCATGGGGGTGGCGGACGACGCTGGCGTGACGTATCGGTGACGGTCGGACGGTTGTCATGGACGATGCCGATGCTCGCGGCGATGGTACCCGGTTTCGCCGTGCATGCGCGAGTGGGGCGGCCCGGCGCGGCACCGCGGCGACAGTGGCGGGCGGCCCCGCGTCAAAAGCTTTGCGCTTCCGCGGGCGCTGGATTACATTGTGCGACGCAGCCGCGCCCGATTCGCGCGCGACCCGGCACGCAATGAGACCGGGCGCGTCCGGCCGGCGGCTGTCCGGCCCGGCCGGCCCGCTTGTCGCGTGCGCCGGCCGCCAGCCCGTCTCGCCTCTCTCGTATCGCCGTGGAAAACACCGGCTGTCCCGCCCGTTCGCGCGCGGGCCGGCTGTTTTTGGGGGTATCCGGCCGTACTGTGCGCGGCCGTTCCGGAGTGATAAGGAGATAGCATGAAGTCGATCGTGTTGAGAGCGTTGGGCGTTGCCGCCGTGGCAGCCTGTCTGTCGGGCAGCGTGTATGCGCAGTCGAGCGATGCAGCGGCAACGGAAGCGCCGGCGGCCGCGACCAGCGCGCCGAAGGCCGCCGCGAAAACCGCGAAGAAGGCGAACCGCAAGCTTGGCTACGCGGTGCGCAAGGCGATTTCGAAGGAAACGGGCGTGAACGTGTCGAACCTCGTCGTGCGATCGAAGGGCGGCGCGATTACGCTGGAAGGCACGATGCCGGCCCAGGACCAGATCGACAAGGCCGAAGAAGCGGCCAAGGGCGTGAAGGGCGTGACGTCGGTCACGAACAAGCTGACGGTTCAGCAGCAGTAATGCCGGGCGGCGGCGCGCAAGCGCCGCGTGCACCCGTTTTCAGGCGGGCCCCGGCGTACCGGGGCCCGTTTGCGCTTGAGCGGCCGCAAGCTGCACGAAGCGGCAGCGGACCGATAACGATATCGAGAGGGCGGCGATGACGAAGCTCGGGTGGGGCAGGCGGATGGTTTTCGGCGCGGCGCTGGCCGCGGTCACGATACTCGGCGCCTGCAACGGCGACGATTCGGCCGAGCGCAACCGGTTGCCCGGCTTCGTGTCCGGCAGCGTGCGCACGACGGCCTATGACGGCGCGAGCGACGACCTGCTGACGGCCGGCCTCGGCAAGACGGGCCTTGGCTCGGCGACCGCCCCCGGCTTCGCGAATGCCGCCCGGCCAACGAGCGCCGAGCTGCGCCGCCTCGCGATCTGGTCGAACTACCGCGCGATCGTCGACATGAGCGCGAACGGCGGCTACGGCCGCTTCTGGGGGCCGAACGTCGACCTCGACGGCAACGACACGCTCGGCGAAGGCAAGATCCCGGGCACCGAATATCTCGCGTATTCCGACGATGGCAGCGGCAGCAAGAACGTCACGCTGCTCGTGCAGGTGCCGGCCAGCTTCAATCCCGCGCAGCCGTGCATCGTCACCGCGACGTCGTCGGGCTCGCGCGGCGTGTACGGCGCGATTTCCGCGGCCGGCGAATGGGCGCTCAAGCGCGGCTGCGCGGTTGCCTACAACGACAAGGGCGGCGGCAACGGCGCGCACGAACTCGGTTCCGATACCGTCACGCTGATCGACGGCACGCTCGCCAACGCGGTGCTGGCCGGCACCGCGAGCCTGTTCACCGCGAACGTCACCAGCGGCGATCTCGCCGCGTTCAATTCCCGCTTCCCGAACCGCTATGCGTTCAAGCATGCGCATTCGCAGCAGAATCCCGAGCAGGACTGGGGGCGCGTGACGCTGCAGTCGGTCGAGTTCGCGTACTGGGCGCTCAACGAGCAGTTCGGACCGCCGATCGACGGCTCGCATCACGGCGTGCGCTATCGCGCGGGCGACATCACGACGATCGCCGCGTCGGTCAGCAACGGCGGCGGCGCGTCGCTCGCGGCGGCCGAGCAGGACAGCCGAGGCTGGATCACCGCGGTCGTGGTCGGCGAGCCGCAGATCAACGTGCGGATGGCGCCGAATGCGGTCGTGCGCTCGGGCGGCCAGCCCGTGCCGTCGTTCGGCCGGCCGCTGGCCGACTACGCGACGCTCGCGAACCTGCTGGAGCCGTGCGCGGCTGCATCGACGTCGCTCGCCGACGCGCCGTACCTGAGCGCGCTGCCGCTGGCGACCACGCAGTCGATCCGTACGCAGCGCTGTGCGACGCTCGCCGCGGCCGGGCTCGTGTCGGGTGCCGATACGCAAAGCCAGGCCGCCGACGCGCTCGCGCAGCTCCACGCGGCCGGCTACCTCGCCGATTCCGACCTGCTGCAGGCACCGATGTGGGATTCGCAGGCGATTCCGGCGATCGCGGTCACGTATGCGAACGCCTACACGCGCTCGCGCGTCACCGACAACCTGTGCAATTTCAGCTTTGCGACGACGAACCCGGCGACGGGCGCCGTCGCCGCGCCCGCCACGTCGCCGATGCCGGCTGTGTTCGGCGTCGGCAATGGTGTGCCGCCGACGGCCGGCATCGGCCTCGTGTTCAACACGGGCGCGGGCGTCGACCACCGGCTCGCGACGCCCGATGCGAGCTTCGCGGGCGCGCTGTGCCTGCGCCAGCTCTGGACGAACGGGATGCTCGGGATGCCCGCGAACGTCGACGCGGTGCGCGTGAACGCGAACCTGCAGGGCAAGCCGGCGATCATCGTGCAGGGCCGCAGCGATGCGCTCGTGCCCGTGAACCACGCATCGCGCGCGTACGTCGCGCAGAACGGCATCAGCGAACGCGGGCGCAGCCAGCTCGTGTTCTACGAGGTGACGAACGGCCAGCACTTCGACGCGTTCCTGCCGGTGCCGGGCTTCGACACGCGTTTCGTGCCGGTTCATTACTACAACCTGCAGGCGCTGAACCTGATGTGGCGGCACCTGAAGAACGGCGCGCCGCTGCCGCCGTCGCAGGTGATCCGCACGGTGCCGCGCGGCGGCACGCCGGGTGCCGCGCCCGCGCTGACGAGCGCGAACCTGCCGCCGATCTCGGCCGCGCCGGGCGCGAATGCGATCACGACCGGCGCCGGCACGATCGACGTGCCGCTCTGACGGCGCCGGCCGCGCCGCCCTCTCGAAGCCGGACAGCCGTCCGGCTTTTTCTTTTGGGTGGCGTGGAATCGGTCCCGTACCGCCTTTTATCCGAATGGCGAACGCCGTAACAAATTGTTACTTTACGACGGTAAATCAGGATCCTAATATGCGCCGGTATTTTCACTTAATTTAATAAATTCCAGATACGAGATATTCCTTTCCGTTTAGTTAATCGATCCTTTCGATTTTATTAAATCGGCGCGAGTCGCGGTTGGTCGCAATTTTGCGATTAATCGGCATCTCGCCGAGAGGGACTGTTCGTCTGTTCGAAACGAGGCGCCCTTGTCGGGCGGGCCTTGAGGGGCATGTTTTTGCCGTCGATTTTGTGCGTGTGCAAATGCATGGAATGAATTCGTGTTGCTGCGGATTATTGAATTGTCGTTCGCAATGGAATTGATTCCATTGTGCGGTCGCAAAAAATATGGGTGGGGTAAATCATGCCGGTCGGTATTCGCCGATTCGGTAAAAAACTCGGAATGCGTCGCATAACGAATGCATTCCCGGTGCGGAGCGCCGGCGCAAATGATCCTTTGCGACCGGCGGTATTTATCGTTCTGTTCGAGAGGCAATAATGACGACACGGAAGTCCTTGAAAGACGGTTTCGCGCTATTCGGAACGACTTTGAGCGTGCCGCTCGCCGCAGCAGCGGCCGCGGCGCTGCTCGTCACGGGGTGCGGCGGCGACGACGGGCCGAGCCCGGCTGCATCGGCTGCCGCCGCGGCTGCAACGTCCAGCGGCAGCACGCAGGCCAATACCAGCGCAACGGCCGCCGCCGCGGCCGACCAGCCCTACGTCGACACCGACGTGTACGGCACCGGGCCGAACGACGCGGTCACGGATTCGACCGAAGGCGCCGCGGTCGTGCACCGCCAGGTCACGATCGGCGGCAAGACGATCAAGTACACGGCCACCACGGGCCACCTGACGACGATCGATCCGGTCACGTCGGCGCCGAACGCGAAGATGTTCTACGTCGCGTACACGCAGGACAATCCGGATCCGTCGAAGCCGCGCCCGGTCACGTTCTTCTACAACGGCGGCCCCGGCTCGTCGTCGGTCTACCTGCTGCTCGGCTCGTACGGGCCGAAGCGCCTGCAGTCGTCGTTCCCGAACTTCACGCCGCCCGCGCCGTACAAGCTGCTCGACAACCCGGACAGCCTGCTCGACCGCACCGACCTCGTGTTCATCAACCCGGTCGGCACCGGTTACTCGGCGGCGATCGCCCCGGCGAAGAACAAAGACTTCTGGGGCACCGACCAGGACGCCCGCTCGATCGACCGCTTCATCCAGCGCTACCTGACCAAGTACTCGCGCTGGAATTCGCCGAAGTTCCTGTACGGCGAGTCGTACGGCACCGCGCGCAGCGCGGTCGTGTCGTGGGTGCTGCATGAGGACGGCATCGACCTGAACGGGATCACGCTGCAGTCGTCGATCCTCGACTACGCGAACGCGCTGTCCGCGCCGGGCACGTTCCCGACGCTCGCGGCCGATGCGTTCTACTGGAAGAAGACGACGCTCAACCCGACGCCGACCGATCTCGACGCATACATGGTGCAGGCCCGCAACTATGCGGACAACACGCTCGCGCCGCTGGCGCAGAAGCCGAACCCGCAGGACGGCGGCTTCGTGAACGTGCGGCTGAACCTGAACCTGCAGACCGCGCAGCAGATGGGCGCGTACATCGGCACGGATCCGACGTCGCTGATCCAGACGTTCGGCAACCCGGCTGCGCTCGGCAACGTGCCGTCGTCGGACGACAACCCGCCGTACACGTTCTTCCTGACGCTCGTGCCGGGCACGCAGATCGGCCAGTACGACGGTCGCGCGAACTTCACGGGCAAGGGCATCGCGCCGTACATCCTGCCGAACTCGGGCAGCAACGATCCGTCGATCACGAACGTCGGCGGCGCGTACACGGTGCTGTGGAACAGCTACATCAACACCGACCTCAAGTACACGTCGACGTCGTCGTTCGTGGACCTGAACGACCAGGTCTTCAACAACTGGGACTTCAGCCACACGGATCCGACCGGCGCGAACAAGGGCGGCGGCAATACGCTGTACACGGCCGGCGACCTGGCGTCGACGATGAGCGTGAACCCGGACCTGAAGGTGCTGTCGGCAAACGGCTATTTCGACGCCGTCACGCCGTTCCACCAGACGGAGCTGACGCTCGCGCAGATGCCGCTCGACCCGACGCTCAAGGCGCAGAACCTGACGATCAAGAACTACCCGTCGGGCCACATGATCTACCTGAACGACGCGTCGCGGACCGCGCTGAAGGGCGATCTCGCCAACTTCTACGACGGCATCCTCGCGAACCGTACCGCACTGCAGCGCGTGCTGAAGCTGCAGGCACGCACGCAGCAGCTCAAGCAGCAGAAGCTGCAGCAGCAGGGGCAGTAAGCGGGGTGGGCGGCTTGCGCCGCCCCGGACGGACGACAGCCCGATCGGCGCAGGCCGGTCGGGCTGTTTTTCATTGGCGGCGGGCGACGGGCCGGCGCGTCATGCGCCGGAGGAGAGGGGGCGTAACCGGAGGAAGGGGCGGCCGCGCCGCTTACGCGAGCACGAGCCGCACGCCGACCGCGACGAGCGTCGCGGCGAGCAGGTTGCGCAGCAGCCGTTCGGGCGCGCGCGCCGACAGCAGGCTGCCGAGCACGATGCCGGGCAGCGAGCCGAGCAGCAGCGACAGCAGCATCGACCAGTCGACCGAGCCGAGCAGCCAATGGCCCATGCCCGCGACGAGCGTGAGCGGCACCGCGTGCGCGATGTCCGAGCCGACGATGCGGGTCGTCGCGAGCATCGGATACAGCAGCAGGAGCACGGTCACGCCGATCGCGCCGGCGCCGACCGACGTCATCGACACGAGCACGCCGAGCACGGCGCCTGTCAGCACGGTCGACCACAGCGTGCGCGCGGGGCTCGGTGCGAGCGGGTTGCGCGCGGCGAACGCGGTGAGCTGCGGCCGGAAGATCAGCGCGAGCGACGTGAGCAGCAGGGCGACGCCGAGCACGAGCTGGATCATCCGCGCGGTGCCCGGCGTATTCATCCCGTGCGTATGCAGCCACCACAGCGTGACGGCCGCGGCCGGGACGCTGCCGGCCGCGAGCCGGCCCGTGATGCGCCAGTCGATCGAACCCTTCAGGCCGTGGACGAGCGTGCCGGTGGCCTTGGTCGCGGCCGCATACAGCAGATCGGTGCCGACCGCCGTCGCGGGGTGGACGCCGAACAGCAGCACGAGGATCGGCGTCATCAACGAACCACCGCCGACGCCCGTCAGGCCGACGAGGATGCCAACGAACAGGCCGGACAACGAGTACAGCAGATCGATATGGGGAAGCGACATCGGAAGCAGGCGGTTGTGCGGCGACGGCTATGCGGCGTTCGGCGGCGGCGCGTGGGTCAAAGTCCGCCATTGTCGCAAATGTGGCGCGTCGTTGTACGACTGCGTTAAAAATCGGTCGCGAAAACCCGCGTGGCAGGCAACCCCGGCGGAGGTAAAACGGGCGTTTGAGCGGGGTGGCGTGCGTTGGCCGGCTCCAACGCGGCGATCGGGCCGACCTGCCCGGTGGAGCGGGAGCGTGTGCCGGGCCCGGCGCGCGTAAAAAGGGCGCGATGGTGCGCGCCCCCGGTTCGACGGCGGCGCCGGACGCCGCCGGCCGGTCAGTGCATCGCGGGGCCGACGCCTTCGACGGCGTCCTGCCGCCGGATGCGCAGCGCGAGGCCGATCAGCGCGGCGGCGGCAGCGAACGCCGCACCGAACGCGAAGGCCGCATGGTAGCCGCCGTTCAGTGCGTCGAGCGGCGCGGCGTTCGCTGCCGCGAGCGCGTCGGTGCGGGCGGCCGCGAGGCTCGCGAGCACGGCGAGGCCGAGCGCGCCGCCCATCATGAACGCGGTGTTGACGATCCCCGACGCGAGCCCGGAATCGGCCGGATCGACGTCGCTCATCGCGGCGAGCAGCATCGGGTTGAATGCGACGCCCGCGCCGATGCCGAGCAGCGTCATGCCGGGCAGCACGTGCCAGACGAAGCCGCCCTCGACCGGCGCGCGCGAGAACAGCGCGAGGCCGCAGGCGGCGATCAGCAGGCCGGCCGCGATCGGGCCGCGGATTCCGAAGCGCATCACGATGCGCGCGGACAGCCCGAGCGAGAACGCGGCCATGATCAGGTTCGCGGGCAGGAACGCGAGACCGACCTGCAGCGGCCCGTAGCCGAGCACGCGCTGCATGTACAGCGCGGACAGGAAGAACCACGCGAACATCGCGGCTGCCCACAGCACGCCGATCACGTTCGCGAGCGCGACGTTGCGCGCAGCGAACAGCGTGAGCGGCATCAGCGGGTGCGCGGCGCGCGCCTCGATCGCGATGAACAGCGCGAGCAACGCGATGGCCGCGCCGATCAGCGCGACGGTCTGCGTCGACAGCCAGCCGGCTTCGTTGCCGCCGACGATCCCGTAGACGGCCAGCATCAGCGACGCGGTTACGGTGATCGCGCCCGCGACGTCGAGCCGCGCGGTGCCGGCCGGCGCGCGCAGGCGCGGCAGCAGCGCAACGCACATCGCATAGACGGCGATGCCGATCGGCAGGTTGACGAGGAAGATCCAGTGCCACGACAGCGAACTCGTCAGCAGCCCGCCGAGCAGCACGCCGATGCTGCCGCCGCCCGCGCAGACGAAGCCGTACACGCCCATCGCGCGGGCGCGTTCGCCGGGCTCGGTGAAGAGGTTCATGATCAGCGACAGCGACACGGCCGATACGATTGCGCCGCCGAGCCCCTGCACTGCGCGCGCGGCGATCAGCATCGTCTGCGATTGCGCGAGGCCGCATGCGAGCGACGCGAGCGTGAAGACGACGAGACCGGCGAGGAACATGCGCCGCTGCCCGTACAGGTCGCCGAGCCGGCCGCCGAGCAGCAGGCAGCCGCCGAACGTCAGCAGGTAAGCGTTGACGACCCATACGAGGGCCGTCTCGGTGAAATGGAGGTCGGTGCTGATCGACGGCAGCGCAACGTTCACGATCGTGCTGTCGAGCACGATCATCAGCACGCCGAGGCAGAGAACGATCAGCGCGTACCAGCGCTTCTCGCCGTGGATCCCGTGGGTCATGGGCCTGCAGCCTTCTGATAGTTATTTGAAAGGATGCATTGTAGACCCCACCCGCGCGGGCTTCCTGCCGGTTTGTGGCAGCAGCGATGCGTAGTCGCGCGTCCGGGCGGGACGCGCGCGATGGATGCGACGGGCGTTACGAGCGCGCCGGCAGTTCGCAGCCGTCGGGGCCGCATGCGGCCGCGTCGCTGCCGTCGAGTTCGACGATGCCGTCGCGCCATGCCTGGTCGAGCGCCTGCGCGAACGCGTCGGCCGGTTGTGCGCCCGACAATGCGTAGCGGCCGCCGAACACGAACAGCGGCACGCCACTTCCGCCGATCTGCGCGGCGCGGGCGGCGTCGGCTTCGACTTCGTCGCGGTACAAGTCGCTGCGCAGCACGGCTTCGACGGCCGAGCGCTCGAGCCCCGCGTCGACCGCGAGTTCGGCCAGCTCGGCATGATCGAACAGCGAGCCGTGCTCGCAGAAGTACGCGCGGTACAGCCGCTCGGTGAGCGTGTGCGCGCGGCCCGTCGCTTCCGCGAGCTTCACGAGCCGGTGGCCGTCGAGCGTGTCGCCGACGAGCGTGCCGGGCAGGTCGTAGCGCAGCCCGACGCTCGCGGCCGCATCGGTCACCTGGCGCAGCATCTGGTCGACCTGGGCGGGCGACATCCGGTACTTGCCGGCGAGCATCGCCTCGACCGGCTCGACGGGCTGGCCGGGCATCAGCCGGTACGCGCGCAGCGCGACGTCGACACGGTCGGCGTGCGCGAACGCGGCGAGCGCCTCGTCGAAGCGGCGCTTGCCGATCCAGCACCACGGGCAGATCAGGTCGGACCAGATTTCGACGGTCAGGGTCGGGCGGGCAGTCGGGGCGGGAGCGGTCGTCATGGGCGGTTCCGGGCAGCAAAAAGTGTAACCGGGACTATATCATTTTGTGCTTCGACGCTTCATCTTGGCTGGGCGCCGTGTGAAACGGGCGCCCGGCGTATCACGAAGCATAGACACGGAAGCGGCGTCCCGTTAGCGATTGCCGATCCGGGCCGGCGCCGCGCGTCCGGCGTCCCGGCGTCCCGGCGAACCAGCGAACCAGCGAACCAGCGAACCAGCGAACCAGCGAACCAGTCCGCGGCGCGTTTCATTTACGCGTCGCCCTGCGTTTCCTTCAGGTGCTTGAGGTGCTTGTAGACCGTCGCGCGGCCCATCCCGAGCACGTTCGCGACGTAATTCGCCGCGCTCTTGCCGCGAAACGCGCCCTCCGCGTAAAGCGCTTCGACGAGCTCGCGCCGGTGCTCGCGCGTGAGCCCGTTCAGCCCGACCTGCCGCTCGCGCAGCCAGCCGTGCAGGAACGTGTTGATGCGCTCCTGCCAGTCGTCGCGGAACAGCTCGTCCGGCTGCGCGACGACGCCCGCGCCCTTGATGAACAGGTCGAGCGTTGCGCGCACCTCGTCGAACACCGCGATGTTGAAGTTGATGCACATCATTCCGGCCGGGCGGCCTTCGTCGCCGAACAGCACGTTGCTCACGCAGCGCATCCGCCGGCCGTCCCAGTTCAGCTTTTCGTACGGGCCGATCACGCGCTCGCGTGCGGAATGATCGATTTCCTCGAGCGCGGAATCGTCACCGACCTCGCGCTTCGACAGGTTGTTCGCGAGATACAGCACGGTCTGGTCGTGCAGGTCGTGGATCACGACCTCCGCGTACGGGAAGAACAGCGCGGCGATACCGTCGGCGATCGGCGCATAGCGGGTGAGCAGCAGGTCTTTGACGGGGGATTTCTTCTTGCGCATCGGTGTCGCCATCTCGGGTGGGCGGGGGCCGGGCGGCGCATCGGGCAGGCGCGCCGGCACACCGTTGGCCGGCATGCCCGTGCGCCCGCGCGCGGCCGCGGCGGCGGTTGCGCCATTGTATCGGCCCCGCGCTCGCGTGCCGCTCATGCGCGCGTCAGGTGCGTGTGCAGCGCGTGCGCGATCGCGATGTCCTCGAGCCCGAGGCCGATCGAGCGGAAGAATGCGTGACGGGCGTACGACGGCGCCGGGCAGGTGCCGGCGACGAGCGCAGGCAGGTCGCCGGCGATCCGCGCGGCTTCCCAGCCGTGCTCGGCCGCCGCGATCTGCATCTCGCCGGCGCTCGCGGGCGTCGTGTGCCGGTGGTCGCAGTACACGTCCATGTCGGGCAGCCACGCGGGCGGTATCTCGTGTGCGCGCGCGACGTTCGTGCTGATCGACGTGACGAGCGCGGGGCGCGTGAGCATCCCGTCGCCGAGGACGGGCGTGCCCGACGACGTGCACAGCATCACGACGTCCGCGTCGCGCACGCAGGCTGCGACGCTTGCCGCGGCGCGTGCGCGTGGATCGAGCTGCGCGAGCGTCGCCTGCTGCGCCGCGTCGCCGGCGAGCGCGGGCGAATACACGCGGATCGTCTCCCAGTCGCGCAGTCCCGCCGTGTGCCGCAAGTGCGCGAGGCCGACCGCGCCCGCGCCGACGATGGCGAGATGGCGTGCGTCGCGCGGCGCGAGGCAGTCGACCGCGAGCGCGGTCGTGCCGGCCGTGCGCTCGACGGTCAGCAGCCCGGCGTCGCACCACATCAGCGGCTGGCCGGTGCGCATCGACATCAGCGCGGTCCAGGCGGTGACGATGGGCTTGCCGCCCGTCACGACATACGGCGACAGCTTCGCGCCGAACACCTGCGCGTCGGCGAGCGCGCCGAGATACGTGATGAAGTCGCCGGCCTGGTCGGGAAACAGCGTGAGCGTTTGCGGCGGCTGCACCGCGCGCGCCGCAGCGAGCGACGCGAACATGCGGCGCAGCGTGCCGAGCACGTCGAGCGACGGCAGGGCCGCGCGCACCGCGGCTTCGTCGACGGTCAGCGGCAGGGTCGGGGCGGTTTGCGTCATGGGGGCATCTCCGGTCGGGGCCGGACAGGACTGTCTTGATCGACGGTGTCCGGCAGTGTTCGTGATGGACGAAAAGTCTAATATAGACAAACAAAATATGGCGAATTTTTCTTTTCGCGACTTTGTGTTGTCGCTCGGTTTGGAAAAAACACCGGGAAATCAAGGGCATTCAGCGTGATGGGTGAATTTTCGGCGCCGTGTACCGGGGGCGCGATTCTCGTATCCCCTATAGTCTATAGTGGACTTTAAGTCTATATTTCGCATGCAGGACACGACGCGTCGCCGTGAGGCGGCCGCCTGTTTCGAATGGCGATCCGGCGCCCGGCCGAGGCCGTCGTGTACCGATCTTCATCGCCTCAATCCAGCACGGAAGGACCGTCATGAACTGGAAGCTCTCCCTTTGCGCCGCTGCGGCGCTTGCCTGCGCGGCCGTCACGGCCCAGGCGGAACAGACCACGTTGCGCTTCGGGATCGAAGCCGCCTATCCGCCGTTCGAGAGCAAGACGCCGGCCGGCCAGTTGCAGGGTTTCGACGTCGACATCGGCAACGCGGTGTGCGCGAAGCTGAACATGAAATGCGTATGGGTCGAGAATTCGTTCGACGGCCTGATCCCGGCGCTGCAGGCGCGCAAGTTCGACGCGATCAACTCGGCGATGAACATCACCTCGAAGCGCCGGCAGAGCATCGACTTCACGCCGGCGATCTACGTGGTGCCGATCGTGATGATCGCCAGGCACGGCTCGCCGCTGCGGCCTGACGTCGCGAGCCTGCGCGGCAAGCACGTCGGCGTGCTGCAGGGTTCGTCGCAGGAGGATTTCCTGAAGGCGCACTGGGCCAATGCGGGCGTGGCCGTCGTGTCGTACCAGGATCAGGACCAGATCTACGCCGATCTCGTCGCGGGTCGTCTCGACGCGGCCGTGCAGGAAGCGCAGACCGCGCAGGACGGGTTCCTCGACAAGCCGGCCGGCCGCGACTACCAGATCGTCGGCGAGCCGCTGAAGGATCCGGCGACGCTCGGCGAAGGCACGGGTTTCGGGGTGCGCAAGAATGACAAGGCGCTGCAGGCGAAGATCGTCGGCGCGCTCGATGCGCTGAAGCATGACGGCACGCTCAGCGCGCTGTCGCAGAAGTACTTCAAGCGCGACATCGTCGCGAAGTAACCACGGCCGCGCGCCGGCCGCCGGGCCGGCGCGTGTCGCATCGAATCTCGACGCAGTACGGGGAACCATGGATTTCGACGTCATCGTTCTGGGGGCCGGCATCGTCGGCGTGTCGTCGGCGCTGCATCTGCAGGATCGCGGGCTGCGCGTCGCCCTCGTCGACCGGCGCGCGCCCGGCGAGGAAACGAGCCACGGCAATGCGGGCCTGATCGAGCGCTCGTCGGTCGTGCCGTACGCGTTTCCGCGCCGGCTCGGCACGCTGCTGCGCTATGCGCGCAACCGCTCGGTCGATCTCTATTGGGATTACCGCGCGCTGCCCGCGTATGCGGGCTGGCTTGCGCGCTTCTGGCGCGAATCGTCGCCGCAGCGGCTCGCGGCCGCCGCGCGCGACCTGCTGCCGCTCGTTGCGGCGAGTGTGGTCGAGCACGACGCGCTGCTCGCGCGCACGGATGCGCAGCCGCTCGTGCACGACGGCGGCTGGATCGAAGCGTTCCGTTCGCCCGCGCTGTTCGACGTGGAAGCGCGCGCGCAGCAGCGCGTGGCCGATGCGCACGGGCTGCGGATGACCGTGCTCGACGCACGTGCGTTGCGCGCGCGCGAGCCCGGAGTCAGCGACGCGTTCTGCGGCGCATTTCACTGGCAGGACCCGAAGACCGTGTCGAGCCCGGGCGGGCTGACCAAGGCCTACGCGCGGCTGTTCGAGCGCGACGGCGGCACGTTCGTGCTCGGCGATGCGAAGACGCTCGTGCAGATGGATGACGGCTGGCAGGTCGGTACCGAACACGGGCCGATCTCGGCGCGCTCGGCCGTGGTTGCGCTCGGGCCATGGTCCGACCACGTCTTCGAGCCGCTCGGCTACCGGATTCCGCTGCGCGCGAAGCGCGGCTACCACATGCACTACCGGCCGACGCGCGCGACGTTGAACGTGCCCGTGTGCGATACCGAGGAAGGTTTCGTCGTCGCGCCGATGGAAGGCGGCCGCCTGAGGCTCACGACCGGCGTCGAGATCGCGCTGCGAGGCGCACCGCCAACCGGCGTGCAGCTCATGCGCGCCGAGCCGCTGGCGCGCGACGCGTTCGGCATCGGCGAGCGGCTCGATCCCGAGCCGTGGCTCGGGATGCGGCCGTGCACGCCCGACATGCGCCCGGTGATCGGGCCCGCGCCGCGCCATCGCCACCTGTGGTTCGCGTTCGGCCATTGCCACCACGGGCTCACGCTCGGCCCCGCGACCGGGCGCCTGCTCGCCGAAATGATGACGGGCGCGCCGACCTACATCGATCCCCATCCGTACCGGCCCGCGCGCTTTGGCTGATCCGGCGGCGCGCACGGCCTCGTGCGCGCCGTGCCGGTTGTGAGGCCGCCTTCACAATATTTCATTCTGCTATCCGAATTATCGGAAGCCGCGCAATCGGAAATGATCTGCGTAATCAGCAAGAAAGATAATCGCGAAATAAAGAAAATCAGAAAATCAGCGATTCATCAATGCATTTTCATATTGATGAAATACGTAATGGACAGCCGGTCGTGACGGCGTAGCGCACCGTCGCGGCAGGGCGTTCCGGTGTTACGTGGAATGTACCGGAACACGTTACCACGGGGCTCGCAAACGTTACGTTACATCCGTGTTCCACCGGCCTTTTTCATCAGATGATTGCGGTGCCGGAGCCGTGCATTTCGGCTGAAATAGATTAAAAAAGCGTTATTGCCCGTCAATAGACAGATGAATTAGTCCGGTTCTTGGAATTGGCACGCTTCATGCAATCCGTCCCCATGCTTTATCAATGTCGTGCCAACCGAGATGGGGAAAATAAAGATGGGACAAAATCTTAAGTTGACGGGTGTGGCGTTGTCGGTCGCGACGGTGTTCGGGGGGCTGGCTTCGGGTTCAGCGATGGCGGGGGCACTCGATTCGCTGCCGATCCCGCAGGTGATCGTCAACCCGCCGACGAACAGCGTGTCGGTCGGGCTGGTCGCGACCGGGACGTCGCCGCTGGGCTCGGTCACCGTGACGGCGGGCGGGTCGGGCGCGATCCAGACGTCGCTGGGCGATCCCGGCCAGGTACTGTCGGGCGCCGTGGGGGCGGTGACGGGCGCACTGGGCGGCGGCACGGTGCAGCCGCTCGCGCCGGTACAGGGTGTGGTGAATCAGGTGACGGGTGCGCTGAGCGGCGGTAATCCGGCGGGTGCGCTGACCGGTGCACTGAATACGGCGACGGGTGCGTTGAGCAATGCGGTTGGCACGGTAACGGGGGCACTGGGCAATGTCGGTGGCGGGTCGAATCCGCTGGCGCCGGTTCAAGGCGTCGTCAATCAGGTCACGGGTGCACTCGGTGGCGGCAACCCGGCAGGCGCGTTGACGGGGGCGCTCGGAACGGTGACGGGTGCGCTGGGCGGTCTCGGTGGCGGGTCGAATCCGCTTGCGCCGGTTCAAGGCGTCGTCAATCAGGTCACGGGCGCGCTCGGTGGCGGCAACCCGGCTGGTGCGTTGACGGGGGCGCTCGGAACGGTGACGGGCGCACTGGGCGGTATCGGCGGCGGGTCGAATCCGCTGGCGCCGGTGCAAGGCGTCGTGAACCAAGTGACCGGTGCGCTCGGCGGCGGCAACCCGGCTGGTGCACTGACCGGCGCACTGGGCACGGTGACGGGCGCACTGGGTAACGTCGGCGGCGGCTCGTATCCGCTGGGCGCGGTTCAAGGCGTCGTCAACCAAGTAACGACGGCGCTCAATAACGGCAACCCGGCGAGCGCGTTGACGGGGGCACTCGGTACGGTGGCGAGTGAACTGGGTGCTGGCAATCCGGCAGGCACGGTGACCGGTGCGATTGGCAATGTGACGGGGGCGCTGGGCGCATTGGGCGCTATTGGCGGCGGCGCGGATCCGCTGGCGCCGGTCCAGGGCGTCGTGAATCAGGTGACGGGTGCAGTGAGCGGCGGCAATCCGGCGGGTGCGCTGACTGGCGCACTGAACACGGCGACCGGGACGCTAAGCAACGCCCTCGGTACCGCAACGGGTGCGCTCGGCGGTGGCAACCCGGCAGGTGCATTGACGGGGGCGCTCGGCACGGTGACCGGTGCGCTGGGCAATGTCGGCGGTGGGTCGAACCCGCTGGCGCCGGTTCAAGGCGTCGTCAATCAAGTAACGGGTGCGCTCGGCGGTGGCAACCCGGCAGGTGCACTGACCGGCGCACTGGGCACGGTGACGGGCGCACTGGGCGGCATCGGCGGCGGGTCGAACCCGCTGGCGCCGATCCAGAGCGTCGTCGACCAGGTGACGGGTACGCTCGGCAGCGGCAACCCGGCAGGCGCACTGACCGGCGCACTGGGCACGGTGACGGGCGCACTGGGCGGCATCGGCGGCGGGTCGAACCCGCTGGCGCCGATCCAGAGCGTCGTCGACCAGGTGACGGGTACGCTCGGCAGCGGCAACCCGGCCGGCACGCTGAGCAACGCGGTCAACACGATCACGGGCACGCTCGGCAACGTCGGCGGCGCGGGGAGCCCGCTGGCGCCGGTGCAAGGCGTCGTTACGCAACTCGCGGGCACGCTCGGCAACGATCCGGCCGGTGGCCTGACAAACGCGCTGAACTCGGTGACGGGCGCGCTCAGCGGCGCGAACCCGCTGGCGCCGGTGCAAGGCGTCGTGAACCAGGTCGTCGGCACGCTGTCCGGCGCAGGTGGCGGCAGCCCGATCACGCCGATCACGAACCTCGTCAACGGCCTGCAGAACGCGCTGCCGACGGGCGGCAACGCAGCCGGCGCGCTGACCGGCGCACTCGGCTCGGTGACGGGCGCACTCGGCAACCTCGGCGGCTCGAACCCGCTGGCGCCGGTGCAGGGCGTCTTGAACCAGGTCGTCGGCACGCTCGGCAACAGCAATGCGGTCGGTACTGCCACGAACGCACTGGGTAACGCGGTCGGCTCCGTCGTGGGCGCACTCGGCAACCTCGGCGGCTCGAACCCGCTGGCACCGGTGCAGGGCGTCGTGAACCAGGTCGTCGGCACGTTGTCGGGCGCGGCGGGCAACAACCCGATCGCACCGATCACGAACCTCGTGAACGGCTTGACGGGCGGCAGCAACCCCGCGGGCGCACTGACCGGTGCGCTCGGTTCGGTGACGGGCGCACTCGCGAACGGTCCGGTCGCCCTCGGGCAGGCGGCTGGCGCACTGTCGGGCGCGGCCGGTTCGACGGCAGCGGCGGGCGGCAGCCTGCTCGGCTCGGGCGCGAACGCGGCCGGCGGCACGGCGGGTGCGGTCGGCTCGCTGCTGACGACGGGCGCCAACGCGACGGCGACGATCGTCAACGCGGTCGGCACGACGGTGGGCACGGCGCTCGGCTCCGCGCCGGGCCTGTCGGTCACGCCGCATTCGGGCAACAGCGCGCCGGGCAACCCGCTCGCGCCGGTGTCGTCGCTGCTCCAGTCGCTGACGGGAGCGCTGCCGAAGTAATCGGCCGGACCTGCACGGCGGCGCGGGATCGGCCGCCGTGCGCAACGGGTCGCGCAACGCGGCATGACAGCGATGTCATGCCGCGTTGTCTTTTGGGTGTCCCGCCCTGTTTCGTCGCATGAATGGCCGTCGATCGTCGCCGCGCGGCATGGAATAACCGGCCGCCGCCGTCCGTTTACATACCGAGCCACGGCACGGCCGCCCGGCGGGATAATGGTTGCGACGAAGCCGATCGTCCCGTCCGACCGCGCCGTGCCGCCGCGATGTCACGCAAAGGAGAACGGGAATGAAAAGGATGCTGTTCACCGCCGCCCTGCTGGCGGCGATCGTGCGGCCGGCGGCCGCGGAACTGCCACGGGTCGCCGACGGGAAACTGGTCGACGAAGATCACATGACGCTGTATGTGTTCGATCGCGACGCGCCCGGCAAGAGCGCATGCGACAGCGCGTGCGCGGCCAACTGGCCGCCCGCGCTCGCCGATGCGTACGACAAGGCTGCGGGCGCATTGAGCCTCGTCGCGCGCGACGACGGCAAGAAGCAATGGGCGTACCGCGGGCGCCCGCTGTATCGCTGGAAGATGGATCGCAAGGCCGGCGACGCCGGCGGCGACGGGATCGGCGGCATGTGGCACGTCGCGCGTCCGTGACGGCGCGGTGACGCGAGGCATCCTGATGAGCTACGAATCGGATCTGCTGGTGTGGTTGCCGCATCTCACGCGCTATGCGCGCGCGCTGACGGGCGACCGGGCCTGGGCGGACGATCTCGTGCAGGACACCCTCGAGCGTGCGCTGAACCGCCCGCCGCGCGATGGCGGCAACCTGCGCGCGTGGCTGCTGACGCTGCTGCGGCACCGCTTCGTCGACCAGTTGCGCGCGCGGCGCGAGATCGCGGTCGACGACGCGACGGCGCCGTGGCAGACGATGGCCGCGCCGGCCGGCGAAATCGGCGGGCTGGTGCTGCGCGACGTGCAGCGTGCGCTGTACCGGCTGCCGGTCGAGCAGCGCGAGGTGCTGCTGCTGGTCGCGCTGGAGGAATTGAGCTATCGCGACGCCGCGCAGGTGCTCGGCGTGCCGGTGGGAACGGTGATGTCGCGGCTCGCGCGGGCGCGCGGGCAGATGCGCGCACTGCTGTCGGACGAGCCGTCGACGCACGGCACGGCCGCGTTACGGGTGATCGGGAAGCCATGATGGACGAATCGCGCAAGCCATCCAACGAGCGGGACGACGATGCGTCGGCGCAACTGCTGTCCGCACTGCTGGACGGCGAGTTGTCCGGACACGAGCGGCGCGAGATGCTCGAGCGCCTGGAGTCCGATCCGGAAGAAGCCGAACGGTTCGCACATTACCGCGCACAGCGCGACGCGCTGCAGGCGCTGTTTCCGTTGCCGGGCGCCGCGCC
Organism: Burkholderia puraquae; assembly: GCF_002099195.1. Classification (GTDB taxonomy): domain Bacteria; phylum Pseudomonadota; class Gammaproteobacteria; order Burkholderiales; family Burkholderiaceae; genus Burkholderia; species Burkholderia puraquae. The sequence continues at coordinate 57,553 of NZ_NBYX01000006.1, forward strand.
CGCGTTGTTCGTGCAGCGCCGCGCGCCGCGCCGGCGCAGTGTCGCGTATGCGTTCGCGGGGCTCGCAGCCGGGCTGCTGATCGGCATTGCATTGCATGTGGGCTGGACGGCATTCGACCGCGAACCGGGGTTCGCCGCGCGCGCGGATGTCGCGTATGCGGTGTACGCGGCCGAGCGCGAGCATCCGGTCGAGGTCGGCGCGGGCGATCCTGAACGCCTCGTCGCGTGGCTGTCCACGCGTCTCGGGCGGCCCGTGCGTGCGCCGTCGCTCGACGAATACGGCTACACGCTGCTGGGCGGCCGGTTGCTGCCCGGCGACGCGAGGCCGGCCGCGCAGCTCATGTACCAGCGTGCGGACGGCGAGCGCGTGACGCTGTACATGACAGCGTACGATGCGCGCCGTCTTGCGCCGCAGGCGATGTCGAGCGACGGCCGCTACACGTATTTCTGGTCGGATCGCGGCGTCGGCTATGCGCTGTCCGGTCGCGGCGACGAACGGCGCTTGCGCGAGATCGCGATCGACGTGTGCGGCGCGCTCGGCGGCCCGACCGACGCGTGGAAGGGATGATGTGCGCGCCGCCGGCACGGAGCAGGCGATGAAGACGACGATGTCGAAGGGACTCGTGCTGATATCGGTGCTGGCGGCGCTCGCCACGGGCGCCGCGCTGGTACGGGCGGACGGCGGCGCGCCGGTGCGTGTGCCCGTCGACGCCGACGGCGTGCAGCGGGTGGCGATCGTCGGCGGCAGCTATTTCTTCCGGCCGAACCACGTAATCGTGCGGGCGCACGTGCCGGTCGAGCTGACCGTGTCGGCCGAACCCGGCGTGGTGCCCCACAGCTTCGAAATCGACGCGCCGCAGGCCGGCATCGCGGTGCACACCGAACTCGGCACGACGCCGAAGACGTTCCGCTTCACGCCGGCGCAGCCGGGCCGGTTCGCCTACTATTGCACGCATCGACTGCTGTTTTTCAGGAGCCATCGCGAGCACGGGATGGAAGGCGTGCTCGATGTCGAGGCGGCGCCGTGATCGCCGCATTGCTGGCCGCGAGCCTGATAGGAGCGAGCATGACCGCCGATCCCGTGACCGTCGCGCAGGCGCATTTCGACCACGTCCGCTCGTATCGCGCGACGATCCGCTCGTCGGCGCGCAGCGGCGAACGAACGGAAATCCGTTACGCGTACCTGAAACCGGGCTTCGTCCGGATGGATTTCGTGTCGCCGCATCACGGCGCGGTGCTCGCGTACGATCCTGGCGACGGCAAGGTGCGGTTGCGTCCGTTCGGCGCGCATGCGCCGCCCGCGCTGACGCTGTCGCCGTCCAATCCGCTCGTGCGCGACCGCAGCGGCCACCGGGTCGACCGGTCGGACGTCGGCGAGCTGCTGCGCAACGTCCATGCGCTGCAGGAAGGCGGTGCGACGGTGACCGAAGGCGAGGAGGCCGTCGGCGGCCGGACCGCGCTGCGCGTGTCGGTCACGGGCGCGCCCGCGCACGCGGTCGACGGCGTGCATCGCTACCGGCTGTGGCTGGATGCGGAGGACGGCTTTCCGCTGAAGGTCGTCAGCTTCGCGGACGATGACGACGTGCCGCTCGAAACCGTGACGCTCGACGATGTCGAGATCGACGTCGCGTTTCCCGAACGCTTCTTCGCGCCCTGAGCGGTGCGCTGACTCGTGCCCCTGACGGGCATGCCGGAGGCTGCATGGCGGAATACCGGTTCTCGACGACCTGGCGCGTGGACGCGCCGCTCGCGGTGGTGTGGGACGCGATCTACCAGGTCGACCGCTGGCCCGACTGGTGGAAGGGCGCCGTGAGCACCGTCGAGATCGAGCCGGGCGACGCGCGCGGCGTCGGCGCGCTGCACCGGTACACGTGGAAAGGGGCGCTGCCGTACCGGCTGACTTTCGACATGCGCGTGCGACGCGTCGAGCCGCCGCATGCGCTCGAAGGCCGCGCGAGCGGCGCGATCGAAGGCGACGGATGTTGGTCGTTCATCGCCGACGGCGCACGCACGATCGTGCGCTACGACTGGCACATCCGCACGCACGTGCGCTGGATGAACCGGCTGGAGCCGCTCGGCCGCCCGCTGTTCCGATGGAACCACGACGTGGTGATGCGCGAAGGCGCGAAGGGGCTCGCACGGCTGCTGGGCGCGGCGGTCGAGATGGACGGCCGGACTTTCCGGCCGTTGTCGGATGCGGGCTGCGCCGATGCCTGAAGGCATGTGAGCGCGAGTCAACGCGCCATCCACCACCAGTGCGATGCGTTCGCCGACGGCCGGGCACCGGTGTCCCGGCATGCGTACGCGCACGTCGAGGCCCGCGAGCGGATAGGCAGGGCCGCCATTGGGCCGGTCGTACGACGGCAGCGCCGGCCGGCCGAACATTCGCATCCAAATTACCGAAGGTAATCCGATGCCTTGCGGATGGGGCCCGACGCGTGTTTGGAGACGAGGTAAACCGCAAACATTGGCGTAATGAAAATGTATGCTTCGATGCGGGCCGATGAATCTGCGGTCAGGGGGGCGCGAAGGGCGTCCGGCGGAGGCGGGCGGGCGCGTTGCGGCGGACGGAATCGACGCCCGCACCGGTTTTTCATGCGATGCCGCCGATCGCAGGAACTCCGTGCTTACCCGATGTCCAAACGGGGCTGGATGAGACTCGCGGGCCCAGCGGGCCCGCCGGCGAGGCTGGTCGGTGTTCGTGGTGGCATTGTTTTTAAAGGATTTTTTCGTTTCTCCCCCATGCGTTTCCCGCTGCGTCCCCGCCCTGAAAATTCGTCTGGTTCCCCTTCTTGAATTTGTCAAAACCCGTCCATATAATTAGCACTCGCTGCACGAGAGTGCTAACAATTCTCTGCCGGGCGATAAGCCGGGCAGATTCCCTAAGCGTTCTTCAATCTCAGTCAAGAGAGGAGTGAATATGAACCTTCGTCCTTTGCACGATCGCGTGATCGTCAAGCGCCTGGATCAGGAAACCAAGACCGCCTCGGGCATCGTGATCCCCGACGCCGCTGCTGAAAAGCCGGACCAGGGCGAAGTCCTGGCCGTCGGCCCGGGCAAGCGCGACGACAAGGGCGCCCCGATCGCACTCGACGTGAAGGTCGGCGATCGCGTCCTGTTCGGCAAGTACGCAGGCCAGACCGTGAAGGTCGACGGCAACGAACTGCTGGTCATGCGCGAAGAAGACATCATGGCCGTGGTCAACGCCAAGTAAGCGTCCACCGACGGTACATATTCCCAAGAATTCAAGGAGTTAGAAGATGGCAGCTAAAGACGTCGTATTCGGCGATTCCGCCCGTTCGAAGATGGTCGAAGGCGTGAACATTCTCGCCAACGCAGTCAAGGTCACGCTGGGCCCGAAGGGCCGCAACGTTGTGCTCGAGCGCAGCTTCGGCGGCCCGACGGTCACCAAGGACGGTGTATCGGTCGCGAAGGAAATCGAGCTGAAGGACAAGCTCCAGAACATGGGCGCGCAAATGGTCAAGGAAGTCGCTTCCAAGACCAGCGACAACGCAGGCGACGGCACGACGACGGCAACCGTCCTCGCGCAATCGATCGTTCGCGAAGGCATGAAGTACGTCGCATCGGGCATGAACCCGATGGACCTGAAGCGCGGCATCGACAAGGCAGTCGCAGCGGCTGTCGAAGAGCTGAAGAAGATCAGCAAGCCGTGCACGACGAACAAGGAAATCGCACAGGTCGGCTCGATCTCGGCGAACAGCGACACGTCGATCGGCGATCGCATCGCTGAAGCGATGGACAAGGTCGGCAAGGAAGGCGTGATCACCGTCGAAGACGGCAAGTCGCTCGCCGACGAACTCGACGTCGTCGAAGGCATGCAGTTCGACCGCGGCTACCTGTCGCCGTACTTCATCAACAACCCGGAAAAGCAAGTCGCCGTCCTCGACAACCCGTTCGTGCTGCTGCACGACAAGAAGGTGTCGAACATCCGTGATCTGCTGCCGGTGCTCGAGCAAGTCGCGAAGGCTGGCCGTCCGCTGCTGATCATCGCTGAAGACATCGAAGGCGAAGCGCTCGCAACGCTGGTCGTCAACAACATCCGCGGCATCCTGAAGACCGTTGCGGTCAAGGCACCGGGCTTCGGCGATCGTCGCAAGGCGATGCTGGAAGACATCGCGATCCTGACCGGCGGCCAGGTGATCGCAGAAGAAACCGGCCTGACGCTCGAGAAGGCAACGCTGGCAGAACTGGGCCAGGCGAAGCGCATCGAAGTGGGCAAGGAAAACACGACGATCATCGACGGCGCAGGCGAAGCCGCGAACATCGAAGCACGCGTGAAGCAAGTGCGCGCGCAAATCGAAGAAGCGACGTCGGACTACGACCGTGAAAAGCTGCAAGAGCGCGTGGCCAAGCTGGCCGGCGGCGTGGCAGTGATCAAGGTCGGCGCTGCGACCGAAGTCGAAATGAAGGAAAAGAAGGCACGTGTCGAAGACGCACTGCACGCAACGCGCGCAGCTGTGGAAGAAGGCATCGTGGCAGGCGGCGGCGTTGCGCTGATCCGCGCTCGCACGGCAATCGCAAGCCTGACCGGCGCGAACGCCGACCAGAACGCCGGCATCAAGATCGTGCTGCGCGCGATGGAAGAGCCGCTGCGCCAGATCGTCACGAACGGCGGCGAAGAAGCCAGCGTCGTGGTGGCGGCAGTTGCTGCAGGCACGGGCAACTACGGCTACAACGCAGCGACGGGCGAGTACGTCGACATGGTCGAAGCCGGCGTCGTCGACCCGACCAAGGTCACGCGTACCGCACTGCAGAACGCAGCTTCGGTTGCAGGCCTGCTGCTGACGACGGACGCAGCCGTTGCTGAACTGCCGAAGGAAGACGCACCGATGCCGGGCGGCATGCCGGGCGGCATGGGCGGCATGGGCATGGACATGTAATCGACTTCGGTCGATGGTGTCCGGAGCGCGCAGCGATGCGCGTTCCAGCCAAAAGAAAAGACCCGCAGCGATGCGGGTCTTTTTTTATGTGTACGCGTCGGCGCGATGGGAATCAGAAGCCCGGCAGGTAGCACGAAGCGTCGTCGTCTTCATCGTGAAGGCCGTAGCTGCATGCGAACGGGTCGTGCCAGCCGTTATGGCGACCGTTGTAGAGATAGACAGTGTTGCCGTTCGACGCCCATGTCAGTGACGCGGTGCCGCTGGAGTAAACGCGCCACCTTCCCGAACTGCCGTCCGGGAACGATACGGTGCCGCTCGAATGGCAGGGCGAGTAGTAATCGTGGGCCACGAACCTGCCGTCAATCGGCGCTGCTCTGGAAAAGAACCGTTCAAGCTGGGCGGCGGTGGGCGTGAAGTTCGCGCATGCGTCCCTTGTCATCGGATCGTCCGGGCTCGACGTCTGGCCGGATTGCTCGATTGTCACGGCGCTCACCCCTCTGGCCTGGCAGATGGTGATCGGGATGCACAACGCAACCGCGGCGGCACATCTGGCTAGATCCTTCATGTCACTCCCACTGTGCAGTGCTGGCTTCGGTGGCGTTCTTGCGTCCGACCTCTGGGTGCCGATACACCTCTGTCATCTCGACGTTCAGTGTCTCGGACAATTCGCGGACAAGCCATTTGAGAGAGGCATTTTGTTCGGCCGTGACGCTTTCATAGACCGGTTCCGCAGTTTTCTCGTCGGGGTAGTACGTGCCGACAAGCTCGATTCCGATTGAATCCGAGTTGGACGGGTAGCGATCGGGAAACGTTTTCCGGGATTCGTGGCGATGGAATGCCGCAGGGCCGGCCCGGTACGTTTGCCTTGCCGCCCGGAGCGCCGTGGTGGAGCACGGGAGTGTGCTGATGCAACGTGACTGCAATTTCCCGACGTAATTGGTGATTCTGTGCAAGGAGGCCGTCTGATAGATCGTGCCGTCCTTGTCGATCAGGAAGTGTGCGCCGTTCGGTACGTGTGCGGTGTTGCCGTAGCTGTTGAATGTGCTCGAGGCGGTGGCGGCTCCGGTTTGATGGACGACGATTCCGTTCACGTGTTCCAGTGGCCCTCGTTCGATGGACGAATATATTTTTACGATCACGCGTTCGGCATCGACATGAGCCTGCTTTGAAATGAAAAGCATGACGGCCTCCGATTCTCAGGTCGCTTTGCCGGTTTTGAGGTCGTATTCGGCAGCGATCGTCCCGCCACTTCTGCTTTGGGCGTTCTGAACGACATACTTCTGCCGGATACGGGCGAATGAGAGTCGGACTTCCTCGCGTGGCCGTGCCATGTTCACATTGGCGACCGAATTGATTCGTGTGATCAGTGCATCGTCCAGGGTGATCTTCAGGTATTCGAGTGGCATGCTGCCGGCTTTGCGGGCTACCAGAACGGCCTTCTCGATGTGATTCCCTTTCAGGCAATGCAGCATGAGCATCGGCGATGCTCGATCGACATAGTGCTCGATGGTCAGATCGTTGGCCGCGCACTTGCCTGTCGTGCTGTCCGCCCCTGAGCGCGCGGCAGATGGCGGGTCGGCGGACCATTCCCACGCCAATACCTCGATCTCGTCTGGATGTGAGGCATCTCGAGATTCGCCTCAAATACCGGTCAGTTTCAGGAAAATGTCTTGCGCCATCGCATGCTCCTTTGCATCGTCACATTGAGTGAAATGGACCCTAGCATTGCGCTTGGCGACCGATCTATTGGACTGGTTCGATTTTCGGCGAGCCCGGGCGGTGAAAAGTACGACGTCGATTCAGCGGTGAGCCGGAATCGATGCGAGCAGGGGACGGCGCGAGCGCGGATTCGGCTGCGATGATGGTATGGACGGGATTGCGCGGGCCGATGAATCGGATCTCGGGCTACGCAGGGCAGGAACCGGAAAGGTGGGAGGGGGGCGCCGGGCAGCGGCCGTTGTTGGTGTATTACGTGATTCGCCGATGCCGGGCGCAGCCTGGATGACGAGGGCGGGCCGGCGTTCGATCGCTCAAACGCCGGCCCGCCGCAGGCGACTCAATGCCGGTGCGACGTCCTCGGCACCGGGTCGGCCTTCACGGCCGGCGGCGTGTCCGAGTCTTCGTTGCTGCGCGCCCAGAAGAACCGGTCGGGCAGGTACGCACCCATGCCGGGCCGGAACGCGTCACGCACGGCCTGGTACAGATATTCCTGCGCCTCACGAACCGCTTCGGGCGGCTCCTGGCCGTTCGCGAGCAGCGCCGCGATGGCCGCGCCCAGTGTGTCGGTGATGCCCATCAGCCGGTGCGGCGAGCGATCCCACATGTCCTCGCGGAGCTGGCCTTCCTCGCCGTACAGCGTGTTGACGAGCCGGTGCGAGCCCGTCTCGGACGACAGGATGTACTCGCAGCCCTGCGACAGCAGGTGCGAGACGGCCGCGTCGAGATTCGGCGCCTCGGCGTCGCCGTCCGGCTGCGCGAGCGCGATCAGCGTCGCGTAGTCGGCGACCAGCAGCGTGGTTTGCGGCGCCAGCAGGTCGGCAATCGATTCGCGCAGGTCGTCGGCTGCGAGCACGTGCTCGTCGTCGAGCGTGAAGTCGGGCGCGAGCACGAGCGGCACGCCGTCGTAGTCGGCGACGACCTCGGCGATCGCGCTCACGACTTCCGCGCGCGTTGCCGCGCCGATCTTGAACGCCGCGACCGGCATGTCTTCGAGCAGCATGCGCGCCTGGGCGGCGACCACGTCGGGATCGAGGCCGGTCACTTCATCGCAGGCGGCCGAGTCGCGCACGGTGTAGCCCGTCAGGACCGACACGCCGTGACAGCCCATGCTCGCCAGGGTCATCAGATCGGCTTGGAGGCCGGAGCCGCCGGTGGGATCGGACAGGCCAAAGGTGAGGACGATCGGAGGGGCGTTGCTGGACATGTAAAAATGGGGCAAGAGAAAAACGGACAAGCGACGGATAGGCGGACGGCGAGGCGAAATGGGCGTTTTCGGCCCTGTGTTGCCCGGCAGGCCGCACTTTTCAGCCATTATGCGGCGGAATCCGGCCTGCACGACGGATTTTTTAGCGCAGCGCAACGTAGTCGCCTTACTCCAGCGCGATTGCTAGGCAGTCCGGCCCCGACACGGTACCATCATGGCTCCCGAATTTACCGACTTTCCCGACGCGGCTTAAGATGGAATACAAGAGCTGGATGTGCCTGATTTGTGGCTGGATTTACGACGAAGAAGCCGGGCTGCCGGAAGAGGGCATTGCCCCGGGCACGCGCTGGGAAGACGTCCCGATCAATTGGACGTGTCCTGAATGCGGTGCCCGCAAGGAAGACTTCGAGATGGTCCAGATCTGACCGGACCCTTGGCCCACGGACACACCGCTCAGGCCTCGCATCGGCCCGGCGCTCGCGCGTCGAGGCTCGCGCGAGCGACTTGACGACGACAGGCGCGCGTGTCCATGAGGCCAGAACCGGCGAACGTTCCCCCCCCTGACGCACTGCCCAACCCGCGCGGCGGGGCCGTGCGTGCGGCCGACGCATGGCTTGCGGCGGCCGCCGACGCCTTCGAGCGTCGCGACGACGCGGCTGCGCCGGTGTCCGCTGCGGCGGCCGTGCTGGCGGAAGCCGGCTGGCTGCCGGCCGCGCGTTTCGCGGGGCAGTTGTCGGCCGCCGTGCCGCTCGTCGCCGTCGAGCCGACTTCGGCCGGCTGGCATGCCGCGCTGCGAGATTTCCGCGCGGCCGTCGGACGCCACAACCTGCGCGAGCTCGCGTGCTCGCCCGTTCTCTTCGAGCATTTCCGTGCGTTGCGCGCGCAAAGTGCCGCCGACCTGCGCGCGAATGTGCCGTTCGACGCGCTCGCGCTCGTCGGCCGCGCGGTGCCGCCGGCCACGCTGCGCGCGCTGCCCGATGCGTTCGCGACCCGGATTCGTGCCCGCTACGAACAGGCGCTGTTGGGCGTGCTGCGGGCGGAACAGGGCGTGCCCGATGCGGCGCTCGGCGAACTCGATGCGATGCTGGCCGCGCTTGCCGGCAACGATCCATACGATTTCTGGCGGCTTGCCGCCGCGTGCGTGCGTGCGCTGCGTGCAAGCGGCGCGCCCGAGCTGAAACGCTTTCTCGCGCGGACGAATCTGCTGCTCGGCGAGCATGCGCAGGGCCGGCGCAGTGCGCCACCCGAATTCGTGCGCGAGACGGTGGCGCTGCTGTGGCGCGATTTCGCGCTGTTCGGCGCCGCGGCCGAGGATGTCGCGCTCGTCGACGTGCTGCACGACTACGGGCTGACGGTCGACTGGCACGTCGCCGGCACGCCCGCGTCCGAAGCGCTGTGGGAGGCCGATGCCGCCCGGGCCGAGCACGATGCGGTCGCGGCCGCGCCGACTCGCGCGCTCGGCGTCGTGACGGTCAATGCGCATGCCTATGAGGATTTCCTGCAGACGGCGGATGCGTCGATGGCCGATCTTGCTGCCGATCCGGCGGCGGCCGACGCGAGTGCCGCATGGCATGCGTCCGGCGCCGCCTTCCGGGTCGGTACGGCCGCGTGCGCGCTCGGGCTCGGCCACGCGGCGCTCCTGGCCGACACGCTCGGCCTGGCGTGGCGGCGCGCGGCGCACGGCGTGCCGCTCGCCGACGGCGGCCTCGACGCGCACGGCCACGCGTCCGACATGCTGCGTGCGGCGCTGCTGAAGATCGCGGCCGGCGTCGCGCCGCCGGACCTCACCGCGGCGTCCGGCGCGCTCGGCGCGGCGCTCGGCCGGGCCTGACGAACAAGGGGACGAACACGCGGCGGCGGCCCTTGCTGCGCGGGCCCGCAACACGCTGCCGACAGCGCCCGCGCGCGTGTTAGAGTGCCATGTGATCCGTGCGCGCCGTTGCCAGCGCGGCGCGGCGTTGCTTGTTGATCGCGGCCCGGTCAGGCCGCGGCGTCTTTGCTAAAATTCAAACCATGTCAAAGCCTTCCGATCGCATCAATCTCACCAACCAGTTCCTGATCGCCATGCCGAACATGGCCGATCCGACGTTTTCGGGAACGGTGGTCTATCTTTGCGATCACAGCGAGCGCGGTGCGCTCGGCCTCGTCATCAATCGTCCTACCGATATCGACCTCGAATCGCTGTTCAACCGCATCGACCTGAAGCTCGACATCGAGCCGCTGCTGCACATTCCGGTGTACTTCGGCGGCCCGGTCCAGACCGAGCGCGGTTTCGTGCTGCACGAGCCGGTGGAGGGCGCGAGCTACAACTCGTCGATGTCCGTCGAGGGTGGGCTGGAGATGACCACGTCGAAGGACGTGCTCGAGGCGGTCGCGACGGGCACTGGCCCGAAACGCTTCCTGCTGACGCTCGGCCACGCGGGCTGGGGGGCAGGGCAGCTCGAGGAAGAAATTTCCCGCAACGGCTGGCTGACCGTGGCCGCCGATCCGCGCATCGTGTTCGACACGCCGGCCGAAGAGCGCTTCGAAGCCGCACTCGGCCTGCTCGGCGTCAGCTCGTCGATGCTGTCCGGCGAAGCAGGGCACGCATGAGTGGCGCGAGCGCGCGCGATGCGACGCTCCTCGCGTTCGACTATGGCGAAAAGCGTATCGGCGTCGCGGTCGGCAATGCGCTCACGCGCTCGGCCCGCGCGCTCGTCGTGATCCAGAACCTGAACCGCGAACACCGCTTCAAGGCGGTGGGCGACCTGCTGGCCGAATGGCGGCCGGACGCGCTCGTCGTCGGCCTGCCGATGCATCCGGACGGCACGCCGCACGACATGACGCAGCAGGCGAAGCGCTTCGGCAACCAGCTGAACGGCCGCTTCGGGCTGCCGGTCACGTGGGTCGACGAGCGCTATTCGTCGGTCGAGGCCGAGGCCGGGCTGCGCGAGCGCAACGTGCGCGGCCGCGCACGCGCCGAGATGCTCGATGCCGAGGCCGCGCGCGTCATCCTTCAACAGTATCTCGATCAATTGTCCGACCATGAGCACCATTGACGCCGAGGCGCTTTACCGCGTCCTGCTCGACCAGATCCGTGCCGCGTACGGCACGGCTTTCGCCGAACCGGGCGGCCCGCGGCTCGCCGGCATTCACAGCGGCGGCGCATGGCTTGCCGAGCGCCTCGCGCGCGATCTCGGCGCGCCGGCGTTCGGCGTCGTGAACGTCGCGCTGCACCGCGACGATTACGCGAAGAAGGGGCTGCACAGCCAGGCCAGCCCGACGTCGCTGCCGTTCGAAGTCGACGGCGCGCGCATCGTGCTCGTCGACGATGTGCTGTACACCGGGCGCACCGTGCGTGCGGCGCTCAACGAGCTGTTCGACTACGGCCGCCCGGCCGCGGTCGAGCTCGCCGTGCTCGCCGATCGCGGCGGCCGCGAGCTGCCGGTCGCCGCGCGCTTCGCGGGCGGCGCGCTCGACGTGCCGGCCGGCGCGACGCTCGTGCTCGCGCGCGACGATGCGCAGTTCACGCTGCGCGTCGAGGCGCACGGCGCCTGAACGACACGCGAACCGTATCCCGGGCCGCTGGTTTGCACCGCGGCCCGTTTGCATAGTTGGAATCACGCACACCATGACCACCGACACCACTGGCCGCACCGGCAATCCTGCTGCGGCCGCGAGCCCCGACCGGTTCCGCTACGGCTTCCTGAAGGGCAACCCGCAGCTCACGAAAAACGGCGAGTTGAAGCACCTGCTGTCGATCGAGGGCCTGCCGCGCTCCATCGTCAACCACATCCTCGATACGGCCGAGCAGTTCGTCAGCGTGACGGACCGTGAAGTGAAGAAGGTGCCGTTGCTGCGCGGCAAGTCCGTGTTCAACCTGTTCTTCGAGAACTCGACGCGCACGCGCACGACCTTCGAGATCGCCGCGACGCGCCTGTCGGCCGACGTGCTGAACCTGAACATCAATGCGTCGTCGACGAGCAAGGGCGAATCGCTGCTCGACACGATCAACAACCTGTCGGCGATGCATGCCGACCTGTTCGTCGTGCGTCACGCATCGAGCGGCGCGCCGTACCTGATCGCCGAGCACTGCGCACCGCACGTGCACGTGATCAACGCCGGCGATGGCCGCCATGCGCACCCGACGCAGGGCCTGCTTGACATGTACACGATCCGTCACTACAAGCGCGACTTCACGAAGCTGCGCGTGGCGATCGTCGGCGACATCCTGCATTCGCGCGTCGCGCGCTCCGACATCCACGCGCTCACCACGCTCGGCGTGCCGGAAGTGCGCGCGATCGGCCCGCGCACGCTGCTGCCCGGCGGCCTCGAGCAGATGGGCGTGAAGGTGTTCCACAACCTCGACGAAGGGCTGAAGGGCGTCGATGTGATCATCATGCTGCGCCTGCAGAACGAGCGGATGAGCGGCGCGCTGCTGCCTTCCGCACAGGAATACTTCAAGACCTGGGGCCTGACTCCCGAGCGCCTCGCGCTCGCCGCGCCCGACGCGATCGTGATGCACCCGGGCCCGATGAACCGCGGCGTCGAGATCGATTCGCAGGTCGCCGATGGCCCGCAGTCGGTGATCCTCAACCAGGTCACGTTCGGCATCGCCGTGCGGATGGCGGTGATGGGCATCGTCGCCGGCAACAGCGACTGAGCACGCTTTCGCGCATCCTCATTCCGGCATTCAACGCATTCAACGCATTCATACACAGCGCATGAAGATTCATATCAAAGGCGGCACGCTGATCGACCCGGTCGCCGGCACCGAGCGGCAGGCCGACGTTTTCGTCGCGGATGGCAAGATCGCCGCACTCGGCACGGCGCCGGCCGGTTTCAACGCGGACAGGACGATCGACGCATCGGGCCTGATCGTCGCGCCCGGCCTCGTCGACCTGTGCGCGCGGCTGCGCGAGCCCGGCTACGAGCACAAGGCGACGCTCGCGTCCGAGATGGCCGCAGCCGTCGCGGGCGGCGTCACGACCCTCGTGTGCCCGCCGGATACCGACCCCGTGCTCGACGAGCCGGGCCTCGTCGAGATGCTCAAGTTCCGCGCGCGCAACCTGCGCCAGGCGAACGTCCATCCGCTCGGCGCGCTGACGGTCGGCCTCAAGGGTGAAGTGATCACCGAGATGGTCGCGCTGACCGAATCCGGCTGCGTCGGCTTCACGCATGCCAACGTGCCGGTGCGCGACACGCAGGTGCTGCTGCGTGCGCTGCAGTACGCGAGCACCTACGACTACACCACGTGGCTGCGCCCTCAAGACGCATTCATCGGCCGCGGCGGCGTTGCCGCGAGCGGCGCGCTGGCGTCGCGGCTCGGGCTGTCCGGCGTGCCGGTTGCAGCCGAGACGATCGCGCTGCATACGATCTTCGAACTGATGCGCGTGACGGGCGCACGCGTGCACCTCGCGCGGCTGTCGTCGGCGGCCGGCCTTGCGCTCGTGCGTGAGGCGAAGGCCGAGGGGCTGCCCGTGACCTGCGACGTCGGCGTGAATCACATTCACCTGATCGACGTCGACATCGGCTACTTCGACTCGCAGTTCCGGCTCGATCCGCCGCTGCGCAGCGAGCGCGATCGCGAAGCGATTCGCGTGGCGCTCGCCGACGGCACGATCGACGCGATCTGCTCCGACCACACGCCGGTCGACGACGACGAGAAGCTGCTGCCGTTTGGCGAAGCGACGCCGGGCGCGACGGGGCTCGAACTGCTGCTGTCGCTGACGCTGAAGTGGGCCGACGAGACGCGCACGCCGCTTGCGCAGGCGCTGCGCCGCATCACGTCCGCACCGGCCGACGTGCTGAAGCTGCCGGCCGGCCGCCTGGCCGAAGGCGGCACGGCCGACCTGTGCGTGTTCGACCCGCGCGCGCACTGGCGCGTCGAGCCGCGTGCGCTGAAGAGCCAGGGCCACAACTCGCCGTTCCTCGGCTACGAACTGCCCGCCTGCGTGCGCACGACGCTCGTCGCCGGGCAGGTCGCGTTCGAGCGCCACTGAACCACGCCGGACCCTCGCCATGACCGCCATTCGCAAGCTGCGTCTCGTCTTTCACCTGTTGCGCGGCATGGTGATCGTCGCGCTGCGTTTTTCGCATGTCACGCCCGCGCGGCGCGCCGAGATGACGCGCCGCTGGTCGCTCAAGATGCTGCGGATCTGCGGGATGCGCCTCGTCGTCCACAACGACGGCGCGCGGCTCGATGCGAGCGCGCTCGTGGTCGGCAATCACGTATCGTGGCTCGACATCTATACGGTCAACGCGTGGCGGCCGACGCCGTTCGTGTCGAAGGCCGAGGTGCGGCAGTGGCCGGTCGTCGGCTGGCTCGCCGAGAAGCTCGACACGGTGTTCCTGCAGCGCGAGAAGCGCACCGAGGCGATGCGGGTCATGCACGAGATGGCCGAGCGCCTGCGCAGCGGCGGGTTGATGTGCGTGTTTCCGGAAGGGACGACGACCGACGGGCAGGAACTGCTGCCGTTCCACGCGAATCTGTTCCAGGCCGCGGTATCGGCCGGCTGCGCGGTGCAGCCGATCTGCCTGATGTACGAGGACGCGCAGCAGCGGCAGTCGGTCGCGCCGGCCTACACGGGCGAGCTGGCGCTTGGCAAGTCGCTCGACATGGTGTTGCGCGGCGGCCCGATCGTCGCGCATCTTTACGTGTGCGAACCGATCGCGCCGGGCGGCGACCGGCGGGCGACGTCCGCGGCGGCGCGTGACGCGATCGGGGCGGCGCTCGCGAAGCTGCAGGCAAACGTCGGCAAGCCGACGGCCGAGTCGCTCGCGGAATTGCAGAAGCATGCGTATCCGGCGACCGAGGTTGGTGGCGGTGCGGCGGGTGAGGCGGCGGCCGATGAACCGGTGCCGGGGCGCGAGGGCTGATGCGTGCGGGAGGCGGGGCGGTCAGTCCGGATGGTCGGCGATGCGCCGCGTAGCAATCTCGAGGGTCCCGGATGCGAGCTGCCTGACGACGACATAGTCGTCGTATTCCGATTGTTCGGATGAATACGCGCTCAGGTACGCGAGATTGTCCCAGTGGGAAATCTCCGGTGACGATGCGCGCTGGTAGACGTCCGACGCGGGACGGCCGTTGTTCTGCTGCTCGTGCGGATACCAGTCGAGATGGCGGCCGTCGAACGGCGTATACACGCGCATGCCCGACTTCAGGCGCCGGAACGGCTGTGCCGAGCGATGCACGGCGAAGGTCGTATCGATCGGCGCGCGCAGGTAAGCAATCTCCCGGCTGCCGATCATGCCGATTTCGGGACAATGGTGCCAGAACTGGCTGATATGGCGGTTCATCACACGCCCGAACAGCGGGTAGCTCCTGCGGATGTCGTCGATTTTCAGCATCGGCCCGGCACACTCGATGTCCGGAAACGCGTTCAGCAACTCGAGATAGACCGTGATCGCGTCGGTGCTCGATGCGGCGAGGTCGATGTCGCAGTCCGTCACGATATACGGGCCCGGTTCCCGGGACGAAAACACCGCCGACACGGTTTCATCGACGAGATTCAGGTCGTTGGCATCCGAAATGGCTTCCCGCCTGAACACGCGGATTCCGTCACACCTGAGTTCGTCGAGTATGCGCAGCGTGTCCGGATCACGGCTGCCGTTGTCGTGGACGGCAATCTCCACGGGTACGCTCTGCCGCTGGTATGACGCGACGACGCGCCGGAGCATTGCACCCCGGTTGTACGAAATGACGATCAGCGGCAGCGGCCGGAAGCCGGGCTCGCCGGGCAGCGCTTCCCGGCGGACGCATGTTGCCGGCAAGTACCGGCGGCCTTCGCGTTTGCCGTGCTCGAGATAGTGCTGCGCCGGATCCACGCCCGCAGCGCGTACGTCAGGATGCAACTGCAGATAGGCTTCGGCGGAAAAGTCGGGCGGCAGGCTGCTCATCGATGTCCTCGGTGTCCGGATAGCGCGTACTTATCGGAATTTACCGTGCGAAGTCGAGGCTCGGTTCCGGAACGTTCATGCCGTGTCGTGCGATGGGTCGGCACTCATTCGCCCTGCGTGCCGCATGCTTCGCACTGCACCTGCGTGACCGTGCGCTGCGCCGGGTCGGCGGTCAGCCGCACGGCCGACAACCGGTTGCCCCATACGCAGCCTGAATCGAGCGCGACGACATTGTCGCGCAACATCAGGCCGAGTGCGGCCCAATGCCCGAATACGATCGTCACGTCCTCCGTACGGCGCCCCGGTACGTCGAACCACGGCAGGTAGCCGGGCGGCGCGCTGTCGGGGCCGCCGTTCGCCTTGAATTCCATCGCACCGTCGGGCGTGCAGAAACGCACGCGTGTGAAGGCGTTGAACGCGACGCGCATCCGGTCGCGTTTCTTCAGATCCGGACTCCATTGGTTCGGCTCGTTGCCGTACAGCTTCTGCAGGGTGTCGCGCCAGTCGGGCGCGCGCAGCGCGCGCTGGAGTTCGTCGGCGAGTTCGAGCACGAGCGTCGCATCCCATTGCGGCAGCACGCCTGCGTGCACGAGCAGCATTCCGTTCTCCGCATGCACGAACGGGCGGTGGCGGACCCAGTCGAGCAGCGCGTCGGCGTCGGGTGCGTCGAGGATCTCGCCGATGGTGTCGCCCGGGCGTTCGGTGCGCAGGCCGGCGGAGACCGCAAGCAGGTGGAGGTCGTGATTGCCGAGCACGACGGTCGCGCGCGGGCCGAGGTCGACGAGCGCACGCAGCGAGGCGAGGGAGTCCGGGCCGCGGTTGACGACGTCGCCGGCGATCCACAGCGGGGTGTCGGCGGAGGCTGAAAGCTTTTCAAGCAAAGACTGGAAAGCGGAATGACAGCCTTGGATGTCGCCGATGGCGATGGGGGTGCGGGTCATGGAGCGGCGGATTTTGCGAGCGTCGATAACGTGGGGAAAATCATTCATTCAATACGGAATTGCGCAATTTTTGTTCCGCAAAAGTCAGCTGATTTGGCAAGAAATTTCATGTTCGGAAAGGGTTCGAAGCGCTGTATCAAGTTGTTAGCGGCATGGCTTTTGCAGGGGGCGGCTCCCTATAATTGTCGCTTTCCCCAACAAAATTAGCATTTCATGACTTTGGAGGCCATGTCGACCGGTTAAAATTCCCGGTCTGACGTAGCGATCACAAGTTACTAGCATTTGCGAATCTGATGTGGCCGGCGCCCGATGGCGTCTGCCGCACACTATTTGAGGGAGCCTCATGATCCTGGTTACGGGCGGCGCGGGTTTTATCGGTGCCAATTTTGTACTCGACTGGCTGCGCGCATCCGACGAAGCCGTGCTCAACGTTGACAAGCTGACGTATGCAGGGAACCTGCGCACGCTGCAGTCGCTGGACGGGAATCCGAAGCACGTGTTTGCACGCGTGGACATCTGCGATCGTGACGCGCTGGACGCGCTCCTTGCCGAGCACAAGCCCCGCGCCGTGCTGCACTTCGCCGCGGAAAGCCACGTCGATCGCTCGATCCATGGTCCCGCGGACTTCGTGCAGACCAACGTCGTCGGCACGTTCACGCTGCTCGAGGCTACCCGCCAGTACTGGAATGGCCTGAACGACGCCGACAAGGCGGGGTTCCGCTTCCTGCACGTGTCGACCGACGAAGTGTTCGGTTCGCTGTCGGCCACTGACCCGCAATTCTCCGAGACGACGCCGTATGCGCCGAACAGCCCGTATTCGGCGACGAAGGCGGGTTCCGACCATCTGGTGCGCGCGTACCACCATACGTACGGTCTGCCGGTACTGACGACGAACTGTTCGAACAACTACGGCCCGTACCAGTTCCCCGAAAAGCTGATTCCGCTGATGATCGCGAATGCGCTCGCGGGCAAGCCGCTGCCGGTGTATGGCGACGGCCAGAACGTGCGCGACTGGCTGTATGTCGGCGACCACTGCAGCGCGATCCGCGAAGTGCTCGCGCGCGGTGTGCCCGGGGAGACGTACAACGTCGGCGGCTGGAACGAGAAGAAGAACCTCGAAGTCGTGCATACGCTGTGCGACCTGCTCGACAAGGCTCGCCCGAAGGCAGCAGGTTCGTACCGTGACCAGATCACCTATGTGACGGACCGGCCCGGCCACGATCGTCGCTATGCGATCGATGCGCGCAAGCTCGAGCGCGAGCTCGGCTGGAAGCCTGCGGAAACGTTCGAGACCGGACTGGCAAAGACGGTCGACTGGTATCTCGACAACCAGGTCTGGGCCGATGAAGTCGCATCGGGCGAGTACCGCAAATGGGTCGAGACGAACTACGCGAAACGCGCCTGAGGAGGGAAGCGATGGCACGCAAAGGCATCATTCTCGCCGGTGGTTCCGGTACGCGGCTGTATCCGATCACGCACGTCGTATCGAAGCAGCTCCTGCCGGTGTACGACAAGCCGATGATCTATTACCCGCTGTCGACGCTGATGATCGCGGGTATTCGCGACGTGTTGATCATCTCGACGCCGCAGGACACGCCTCGCTTCGAGTCGATGCTCGGCGACGGCAGCCAGTGGGGGATGAACATCCAGTACGCGGTACAACCGTCGCCCGACGGTCTCGCGCAGGCGTTCATCATCGGCAAGGAGTTCGTCGGCAACGATCCGTCGGCGCTGATTCTCGGCGACAACATCTTCTACGGGCATGACCTCGCGAAGCAGCTCGAACGCGCGCATGCGCAGGAAACCGGTGCGACCGTGTTCGCGTATCACGTGCACGATCCGGAGCGTTACGGCGTCGTTGAATTCGACAAGGCGTTCCGCGCGCTGTCGATCGAGGAGAAGCCGACGAAGCCGCGTTCGAACTATGCGGTGACCGGCCTGTACTTCTATGACAACCGCGTCTGCGATATCGCGGCCGACATCAAGCCGTCGCCGCGCGGCGAGCTGGAAATCACCGACGTCAACTCGCGCTATCTCGACAGCGGCGCGCTGAACGTCGAGATCATGGGGCGCGGCTATGCGTGGCTCGATACCGGCACGCACGATTCGCTGATCGAGGCAGCCAGTTTCATCGCGACGCTGCAGAAGCGGCAGGGTCTCGTGGTCGCGTGTCCGGAAGAAATCGCATATCGCCGCAACTGGATCGACGCGGAGCAAGTGCTGAAGCTTGCACAGCCGCTCGCGAAGAATGCATACGGTCAGTACCTCAAGAACATTCTTACGGATCAAGTCGCATGGCCATCCAAGTAACGGCAACGGCGCTGCCCGAAGTCAAGATCATTGAGCCGAAGGTATTCGGCGACGCGCGCGGGTTCTTCTACGAGAGCTTCAACGGCAAGGAATTCGCCGAGCAGGTCGCCCCCGGTGTCGAATTCGTTCAGGACAACCACTCGCGCTCGTCGAAGGGTGTGCTGCGCGGGCTGCACTATCAGATCCAGCACGCGCAGGGCAAGCTCGTTCGTGTGGTCGAGGGCGAAGTGTTCGACGTCGCTGTCGACATTCGCAAGGATTCGCCGAACTTCGGCAAGTGGGTGGGGGTCATCCTGTCGAACGACAACCATCGGCAGCTTTGGGTACCACCCGGTTTCGCACATGGTTTCGTCGTGTTGTCGGAGGCCGCGCAATTCCTCTACAAGACGACCGACTACTGGTTTCCGGAACACGAGCGCAGCATCGTGTGGAACGACCCGGAGATCGGGATCGAGTGGCCGATCGATTTCGAGCCGCTGCTTGCGGCGAAGGATGCGGCAGGGAAGCGGTTGAGCGAAGCAGAAGTCTATGCGTGAGGTGGGTGTGACTCCTGAACCGACGATCCTCGTGACGGGCGTGAACGGGCAGGTCGGATTCGAGCTGCTGCGTTCGCTGCAAGGCCTCGGCCGCGTGGTGGCGTGCGATCGTTCGATGCTCGATCTGTCCGACCTCGATCGGGTGCGCAGCGTCGTGCGCGAACTGAAACCGTCGATCATCGTGAATCCGGCCGCCTACACGGCGGTCGACAAGGCCGAGGCGGATGTCGATGGTGCGCGCCGCCTGAATGCCGACGTGCCGCGTGCCTTTGCGGAGGAGGCGGCGCGCCTCGGCGCAGCGCTGATTCATTACTCGACCGACTACGTGTACGACGGTACCAAAGAGGGTGCCTATGTCGAGACGGACGCCACCAATCCGCAGAATGTGTACGGGCTGACCAAGCTCGAAGGCGAGCAGGCCATCGCGGCGACGGGGTGTGCGCACCTGATTCTGCGGACGAGCTGGGTGTACGGCCGGCGTGGCAAGAACTTCCTGCTGACGATGCTGAAGCTTGGCAGCGAGCGTCCGGAGCTGCGCGTCGTCGCGGATCAGGTCGGCGCGCCGACGTGGTCGAAGACGATCGCCACCGCGACCGCGCATATCGTTGCGCAGGGACTGGCGGCCGATAGCGCGGACTGGTGGGCGCAGCGTTCCGGCGTTTATCACCTGACGTCGGCCGGCGCGACATCGTGGCACGGTTTTGCCGAAGCCATTTTTGCGAATGCGATGGGTGAACGTGCGCCGAAGGTCGTGCCGATTCCGGCAAGCGATTACCCGGTACCCGCCAAGCGTCCGTCCAATTCGCGACTGTCGCACGACAAACTGACCGAAGTATTCGGGTTGCGGTTGCCGGACTGGGCCGATGCGCTGAAGCTGTGCCTGAGTGAGTAACTTGAATCAGACATCCGCGAATCAGGAGCGGGCTGGTGTCGTGATCGTGTTCTACCGGCCGGATAGCGGTTGTGTGGCTCGTGCGAACCGGCTCGCCACGGTGTGTCCGTGCGTGGTGATCGACAACACGGAGAGCGTGTCCACGCCGGAGGCGCTCGGGCTGGATACACGGGTTGACTATGTCGCCAACGGCGCGAACCTCGGTATCGCGACGGCGCTCAACCAGGGGGTCGAGCGCCTGATCGAGGCAGGCTGTACGTCGGCATTGCTGTTCGATCAGGATAGCGAACCGTCCGGCGAATTGCTGGTTGAACTACCCCGGACGCTGGCGGCCGAGCGCACGCGCAATCATCGCGTGGCGCTGGTCGGGCCCGCATACGAGGATGCGCGGCTGGGCGGGGTCGCGCCGTTCGTTCGCTTCGGCTACTTGAAATTGCACCGCGTTCAGCCCGACGGCGTAAAACCGATCGCCGTCGATTTCCTGATTACATCGGGATCGTGCGTGAATCTCGAGACCTGGCGCGACATCGGTCCGATGGACGACTCGCTGTTCATCGACTTCGTCGATCTCGAATGGTGCGTCCGTGCACGTTCGAAAGGCTATTCGGTACTCGGGGCGCCTGCGTTGCGATTGACGCACGAACTCGGCGGCGAGCCGGTGAAGGTGTTCGGCCGAAGCTACCCGGGGCACAGCGCGGTTCGGCATTATTATCTGTTCCGCAACGCGATCGCACTGATCCGGCGTTCCTACGTGCCGTGGAGCTGGAAGTCGACCGAACTGGTCAAGATGCCGTTTCGGCTGGCGATCTACGTATTGTTCATGCAGCCACGAATGGCGCACCTGCGACTTTCGCTTCTTGGAATCTGGCACGGGTTGTCCGGGCGCTCGGGGGAGCTGTAATCCATCGATTACGGCGGATTCCAGGATCTGTCGTCTAACTATTTAATATTGAAGAATCGCATGCTCACTGTCGCAATCTCAGACCTTAAACAAAGCATCGTGTCCTGGCGGTTATGGACACTGCTCGGCTGGCTGGAAATCCGGCAGCGCTATGCGCGCTCGCGGGTCGGTCCGTTCTGGCTGACGATCAGCATGGGCGTCATGATCGGGTCGTTGGGCGTCGTCTACGGTACGCTCTTCGGTCAGGACATGCATGCGTACCTGCCGTTTCTGGCAGCGAGTCTTGTGATGTGGGGGCTGCTTTCGCAGACGATTCAGGACGGTAGTGTTGCCTATATCAACAGCGCGTCATACATCAGGCAAATGGCGACGCCAAAGCTGATCTACATGCTGCAGGTGGTGTGGCGAAACCTGATCGTGATGACTCACAACGCCGTGATCATCGTCGTGCTCCTGGTAGTGTTCGGGGTGAAAAGCTGGGAAACCCTGCCGTTATTTATTCCCGGCCTGCTGCTATACATCCTGAACATTCTTTGGATTGCGATGACGGTCGGCTTGCTGTCCGCACGCTTTCGCGATCTTCCCCAGATCATCTCGGCATTGCTGCAGGTTGCGTTCTACGTGACGCCGATCATCTTTCGTCCCAACGCATTGAATCGCTATACCTTCATCGTCGAGTGGAATCCGCTCGCCTATCTGATCGATGTCGTACGCGGTCCGCTGATCGGGCAGGCGCCGAGTGCGCTGACGTGGGGGGTGACGGCCGGCATGGCCGCAGTAGGCTGGATTGTCGCGTTGTGGCTGACCGGTCGTTATGTGAAACGTATCCCGTACTGGGTTTGAGGAGCACATCGTGGCCTATATCGATTTGAAGAACGTAACGCTCGATTTGCCGATCTATGACGTGCAGGGACGCTCGCTGAAGAAGCAGGTCATGCGCATGGGGCGGCGCAATCGCATTGCCGAGGGCAGCGACGGCGTGATCGTCGTGCGCGCGCTTGACGACGTCAACGTCCGTTTCGAGCGTGGCGATCGCATTGGACTGATCGGACACAACGGCGCGGGAAAGTCGACGTTGTTGCGTGTGATGGCGGGCATCTACCCGCCGACAGCCGGTACCGTGTCGCGCAGCGGCAAGGCCGTACCGTTGCTGGATATCAGTCTCGGCATGGATGAAAACTCCACCGGTATGCAAAATATTCGTCTAAGGGGGCTGCTACTCGGGATGTCCGACGCCGAGATCCGGAAGAAGCAGCAGGATATCGCGGAGTTCTGCGAGCTCGGCGACTATCTCGATTTGCCGATTCGTACCTATTCGAGTGGTATGCGGGTTCGACTTGCATTCGCCGTGTCTACCGCGGTTGATGCTGAGATCCTGTTGCTCGACGAAGTGATGGGTGTCGGCGACGCGTCGTTTATGCACAAGGCGGAAGCGCGTTTGGCGGATCTGCATAGTCGCGCCGAGATCGTCGTCCTGGCGATGCATTCGAACAGCGAAATCCGCAAGGTCTGCAACAAGGCGCTGTGGATGGAGCGGGGCCGGGTTCGTGCATTCGGTCCGGCAGATGAGGTCGTGTCGCAGTACGAGGCGGCAGTAGCCTGAGTCTCTCCGTTATCCAGATGACATTGTCAAAAGTCAGTTCGCTCGTAGGCCGGATCACCGGGGGAAGGAACCTTGGCGCCATGTTGCGCCAGGGCTATGCCGTCTATCGCCGTGAAGGGTTCGGCGGGGTCAAGCGCAAGCTCACGTGGATGATGGCCGGGGCGCCTGGCGCGATCGATCCCGAGGATTATGCTAACTGGATAAGTCGTCATGACCGGATCGACGACGCCATGCGCGCGGCGATTGGGCGTCGTATTGGCGAGTTTGCAAAGGCACCGCTGATTTCGGTCGTGATGCCGGTCTACAACCCCCGTCCAGAATGGCTGGCGGAAGCGATTGAATCGGTGCGCGGGCAGATCTATCCGCATTGGGAACTGTGCATCGCCGACGATCGCTCACCGGATCCGGCAATTCGTCCGCTGCTCGAGCGCTATGCCGCACTGGACTCGCGGATCAAGGTGGTGTTCCGTGAAACGAACGGCCATATTTCCGCGGCGTCGAACAGCGCGCTCGGTCTGGTAACTGGGGAGTGGGTTGCATTGCTGGATCACGACGACCTTCTGCCGGAGCACGCGCTCTACTGCGTGGCGGATACGATCGAGCAAAACCCGTCCATCCGTCTGATTTATTCGGACGAGGACAAGATCGACGAAGGTGGCAAACGTCGGGATCCGTACTTCAAATGTCAGTGGAACCCGGATCTGTTCCATTCGCAGAACATGTTCAGCCATCTCGGCGTCTACCAGAAGGCATTGCTGGACGAGGTCGACGGGTTTCGCATCGGCTACGAAGGGTCGCAGGACTACGATCTCGCGCTGCGTTGCATCGAGCGTGTCGACGCGAATGCCATTCATCATATTCCGCGCGTGCTGTATCACTGGCGTATTCATTCGACCAGCACGTCGAGCGGTGTGGAAGCCAAGCCCTATGCGGCGGTGGTCGGCGAAAAGTCCATCAACGAGCATTTCGGCAGGCTGAATGTTGCAGCGCATGCCGAATACATCGGATATGGCTATCGTGTCCGGTACGCGCTGCCGGTGCAGTTGCCGCTCATTACGCTGATCATTCCGACACGTAATGCAGTGCATCTGATGCGCCAATGCATCGGCAGCATCCTCGAGCGCACGACTTACGAAAATTACGAAATCCTGATTGTTGACAACGGCTCCGATGACCCGGAAGCGTTGCATTATTTCGAATCCCTCGTCGAGAACCCTAAAATTCGGGTCTTGAGGGACGATCGACCGTTCAATTATTCGGCGCTGAACAACGCCGCGGTTGCGTCTGCCGGCGGCGAGTTCGTCTGTTTGCTCAACAACGACGTCGAAGTCATTTCTCCGGACTGGCTGTCCAGCATGGCTGGCCTGGCGCTGCAGCCCGGAGTGGGGGCGGTCAGCGCAAAATTGTTGTATCCAAACGATACCGTGCAACATGCGGGTCTCGTGTTGGGAATCCTCGGCGTCGCCGGCAACGCGCACAAGCACGTTCCACGGACGACGCGCGGGTACTTCGGGCGTGCCGGTCTCGTCAGTGGATTCTCGGCGGTGACGGCTGCCTGCCTGCTGGTACGCACGTCGATTTACCAGGCGGTAGGGGGGCTGGACGAGAATAATCTGGCCGTGGCCTACAACGATGTCGATTTCTGCTTGCGCGTTCGCGAGGCAGGCTACCGGAACGTATGGACGCCGTTTGCCGAGTTGTATCACCACGAATCCGCGACACGCGGTCCGGAAACCGATCCCGCCAACCAGCAGCGCTTTCAGCGCGAAACCACACATATGACGCAGCGTTGGGGCAAGATGTTGCGGGATGATCCTTGCTATAGCCCCAACCTGACCCTCGATCGTGAGGATTTCAGTCTTGCCTGGCCTCCTCGGGTGGCTCCGCTCGCTTAGGCTTGCGGAAACCGGTGGCAATGGTGCACGAAGTGAACTGTCGATCAGGTCATTGACGAGGCACCGGAGAGAATGGAGTTGACGTGAACATCTATCCTGTCATTTTGTGCGGGGGTAGCGGCACCCGCTTGTGGCCTATGTCGCGCGGCGGATATCCCAAGCAGTACTTGAGGCTGACGGGGGAGTACACACTCGTCCAGCAAACGGTCCGGCGGCTGGCCGGTATTGCGGGCGTGGTCGAGCCGATTGTCATCGCAAACCAGGATCAACGCTTTCTGGTCGCAGACCAGTTGCAGGGCATCGGTGTCGAACCGGAGGCCATCGTCCTCGAGCCGGCAAAGCGCAATACGGCGCCGGCGGTTGCCGCGGCCGCGTTGATTGCTGTCGAGCGTTCGCCGGATGCGGTGCTGATGGTTTTGCCGTCGGACCACGTCATCCTCGACACCGACATGTTTTCGAATCTGGCGTCGACTGCAGCGGATATCACGCGAGAAGGTTATCTCGTGACTTTCGGTATCGAGCCGACGAGCCCTCATACCGGCTACGGTTATATCCGCAGCGGCACGGCGCTGGACGGATTCGACGGAGCGTGCCGCGTCGACGGATTCACAGAGAAGCCCGATGCAGAAACGGCGGGACGCTTCCTGGACCAGGGTGGGTACTACTGGAACAGCGGCATGTTCATGCTCAAGGCATCAGCCTATCTGGACGATCTGGCCCGTTATGCGCCGGCGGTGCGGGCAAACATCGAGCAAGCGGTTGCACAAGCTCGGCGCGATGAGGACTTCATACGACTGGACGCGCAAGCGTTTGCCTTGTGTCCCGACATCTCCATTGATTATGCCGTGATGGAAAAAACCGACCGCGCGGCAATGGTTATTGCGTCGGGTATGGGCTGGAGCGATATTGGCTCGTGGTCCGCGCTCGCCGACATTACCAAGAAAGACGCGGACGGCAATGCGTTGTCGGGCGATGTGATCGCGGAAGATGTGACGGACAGCTATATCCGTGCTGACCACCGGATGGTAGCCGCCATCGGGTTGAAGGACACGATCGTCGTTGAAACGGCGGATGCGGTACTCGTTGCTCATCGGAGCGAGACCGAGCGCGTGAAGACGATTGTCGAGCGACTGAACGCGTCGGGGCGACATGAATCGGTAACGCATCGCAAGGTTGTGCGCCCATGGGGTACCTATGAAAGCATCGATCAAGGCGAGCGTTTCCAGGTGAAGCGGATCATCGTGAACCCGGGCTCGTCGCTCAGCCTGCAGATGCATCATCATCGCGCCGAACACTGGATTGTCGTGCGCGGCACGGCGCGAGTGACGAACGGCGGGCGCGAATTGCTGCTGACGGAGAATCAGTCGACCTATATCCCGCTCGGTGCGAAGCATCGGCTGGAGAACCCGGGAAAGATCCCGCTCGAACTGATCGAGGTTCAGTCGGGAGCTTATTTGAGCGAGGATGACATCGTGCGCTTTGAAGACAATTACGGGCGAGACATCAAGCCTGTATAAGCGCGCATGCTGCGTCGCGGCGGCCGCTCCGCGGCACGACGGAGCATGGCAAGACTTGAGCTATAGCAGTGTGCATTGCGTTCATCTGAACACAGGAACGATTGCTGGCGGGGGCGGCACGGTCGTCTGACTACGAAGGAATCAAGTGAAAAATACAACTAGTCAATATTCGCTCCCGGAGATCGTCGAAGCCCTTGGCATCGACGGTGAGCTGTTCTGGGAGCCGCGCCGGCTCGTCTCTCCCGGCGCGTGGGCAGGGCACATCGCGACTGCATTCTGGCTTGTGAAAGCGATACAGCCGCGCGTGTTGGTGGAATTGGGTACCCACAGCGGTAACTCATACTCGGCTTTCTGCCAGGCAGTTTCGCAGTACGGATTATCGACTCGCTGTTTTGCCGTCGATACGTGGCAAGGCGACGAGCATGCTGGCCATTACGACGAGGATGTCTTCGAGAGCATTTCGACGTTCAACGATCTGAACTATGCGGGTTTTTCGAAGCTGCTCAGAATGACGTTCGACGAAGCGAGGGGCTACTTCCCGAGCCATCCCCAGGGAGAGATCGATCTGCTTCATATCGACGGGTTGCACACCTACGAGGCAGTCAAGCATGATTTCGATACATGGTCCGACGCACTCTCGGATCGAGCGGTTGTCCTGTTCCACGATATCAACGTCCGCGAGCGCGGATTCGGCGTGTGGCAGCTCTGGCAGGAACTGTCTGCGAAATACCCTTCGTTCGAATTCGATAATTCCGAGGGACTCGGCTTGCTGTGCACAGGCGCCGAGAGTGCGCCGCTGATTGCCAAACTGATCGAGTTGGGTGACGATCCGGCGGCCGCGTCGACGATTCGTGCGATGTTCGCGGCGCGCGGCGAAGCATTTCGTCGCCAGGTTCAGGTAATCGATCTCGACAGGCATGCCCGTAACCTGAGCAGTGAGATCGCGCGCCTGTCGCATGACGGACAGGCAGCCAAGGCGTGGTTCGACGAACGTGTCGTTGCGCTTGAGGCAGATCTGGCACAAGCACGCGAAGAGCAATCGTCTCGGGCGGCAAGCAAAGCAGAATGCGAGCGCCTTTCATCCGAGGTCGAGCGGCTGGAAGCAAAGCTTGCGCAGCAGCGCAGCGCGCACGAAGGGCAACTGCACAGCCTGATGGAGAGTGAACTGCGCGAGCGCGATCAAATCATTCAATCATTCCAGAGTTCCACGTCCTGGCGCGTGACGGCACCGATGCGAGCCGTGATTTCACGACTTCGCGGTGCAGGAGCGGTGAGCCCGCTCGTGCGTTCGTCCACCGGTGTTTCCGGCTCCGGCGGATCGTCGATGAAGGCATCGCGCGCTTCCGATGCCGGCCAGGGGGGCGATGCAAAGACGGCGATGCGTGCGGGATTCAAGGTCCGATTCGACGCATTTCTGACCTCGAGTGGCATGCTGCGTTTCAAGCAGCATGCCGAACCCGACGTCAGTATCCTGCTGATCTTGTATAACAGCGTCGAGTTGAGCTATGCATGCCTGGCATCGATAGCTGAGGTCCTGGGGAGCAGCGAGATCAGGGCGGAAGTGATCATCCTGGATAATGCATCGACCGATGCGACTTCACGGCTTCTTGATCGGATCGAGGGCGCGGCGATCATCCGCAGCAACGAGAATTTGCATTTCCTGAGAGGCACCAACCGGGCTGCGAAGGAGGCGCGCGGAAAGTATCTGCTGTTCCTTAACAACGATGCACTCCTGATGCCTGGCTCCTTGGAGGCAGCGGTGGCACTTTGCGAGGCGGAAGGCGATGTCGGGGCAGTTGGAGGTCGAATCATTCTGCCGGACGGATCATTGCAGGAGGCCGGATCCGTAGTCTGGCAAAACGGTGCATGCACGGGCTACGGCCGAGGTGCCGCACCTGATGGGGCGGAATACATGTTCCGCCGCGATGTCGACTATTGCTCGGGAGCGTTCCTGTTGACTCCGCGGCAATTGTTCGAATGCCTCAATGCGTTCGACGAACGCTATGCGCCAGCCTATTACGAGGAAACGGACTATTGTCTGCGGCTATGGGAGTCGGGGCGCCGCGTGGTGTTCGATCCGGACGTCGTCATCCTGCATTATGAATTTGGTAGTGCGTCGACCAGTGACCAAGCATTGCAATTGCAGCAAAGAAACCATGCACTTTTCCGCGAGCGGCACGCGGACTGGCTTCGGGAGCAGCGCGAGGTGGCGCTGGACAAGATCCTGTGGGCGCGAGCAGTGCGCAGTAGCCGGAAAAGACTCCTCTTTATTGAAGATCGTGTCCCGCATGAAAACCTGGGCGCCGGTTACCCGCGCGCACTCGAGCTTCTGTGCGCACTGGAAACGGCAGGATCGGACATCACGCTCTTCCCGATGTTTCGCCACGAAGAGAGCTGGTCGGCAATCCGGCGCACGGTGCCAGCTTCCGTTGAAGTGATGCGCGACTATTCTGCGCGAGAGCTTCCTCAGTTCCTGAAGGAGCGTGCAGGCTACTACGACGCGATCGTGGTTTGTCGTCCGCACAACATGAAAGCGTTCCTCGGGGCGACCAACGAAGGCAAGTCACCCTGGGTGAGCAACGCGACCATCATTTACGACGCGGAATCGCTGTTTTCGTCGCGCGTACTGTTGGAGCGCAAACTGTCTGGCGAGACAGTGTCGTCAGACGAAGCACGCAAGCTAATTGCAGACGAAATTGCGCTGACCCGTCCGGCCAAGGCGATTATTTCCGTTTCCGAAGCCGAGAAGCGTCAATTCGAATCGCATGGCGTGGGCCCCGTCTACGTGCTCGGCCATGCGATCGAGCCGACGCCGACACCGCGTGCGTTCGCGCAACGTGCCGACTTCCTGTTCGTCGGCGGAATTCACGACGATAAATCACCCAATGCCGATTCCCTGCGCTGGTTCGTCACGCAAATCTGGCCGAGGGTTCTCGAGAAACTGGGTGCCGATCTTAAGCTCCACATCGTCGGCTACAACCGGGCAGCCAGTGTTTTCGCATTGAAGGATCGATCGGTGCATCTTGTCGGCCGAGTCGATGAACTCGAACCATGGTATGACGCTGCGCGGGTCGTCATTGCCCCGACTCGAATCGCCGCAGGCATCCCGCTAAAGGCGCATAGTGCGGCATCGTATGGTGTTCCAATGGTGACCACCCGATTGATTGCCGAACAACTCGGATGGGAGTCCGGTGTACATCTGCTGGCAGAGGATGATGCCGATGCGTATGCCGACGCGTGCGTACGGTTGTACAGCGACGAGGCGTTGTGGAATGCGGTGCGGGCGAACGCGCTTAAGCGTGTCGCCGTCGATTGTTCGATGCAGCGTTTCGATCTGACGGTCAGCGACCTGTTTGCCCAGATTCCCGGTAGCGATAGTCCGTCCCGCAACTCGTCAACTCAAAAATGACTCACATGATCGAGCCGACACTCAAACCGGCGCATGATTTGACGCCTGACGGGCCGTGGTGGGTTGCCACCGAGTCGGATCCGTATTTTCTGCTTGATTTCGGCAGCGCTCGAATCTCGGCGGGGTGGAACCTCGTCACGCTCGAGGTCGAAGTCGAGAGCGGCGTTATTGCGCCGACGTTCTATTTCGATGCCGGCACCGGCTTTTCACCGGAGCTTGCGCAGGCGTTACCTGCATCGTCGTTGTCGGCGCCGGGTGCGATGATCGTATTTCCGGCGAATGTACGGGCGATTCGCCTCGATCCGATGAGTTGCCCCGGACGTTTCAGGATCAAGCGGTTCTCGATTCAACCCATGTCAAGGCTTTCGCTGGCGTGGCGGCGCATGAAGCCGGTGATCCGCGTGCTGCGCGACAAGCCCGCGTTGGTTTTCCCGTATGCCATGCAAGCTATGCGGCTAATCAAGGCGCGTGGCGTCGTTGGCGCGCTGCGGCATGCCCTCAGGGATCGCACGATCGATACCTTGGCGGGCCAGTCGGGAAACGAGTACGGTGATTGGGTGGCACGTTACGATACGTTGTCGCAGGATGACGAATCCGGTATCGCCGCTCATATCCAGCGCCTAGCGTATCGTCCGCTCATTTCTGTACTGGTTCCCCTCTACGACACACCCGAGCCGTTCCTGATCCGATGTATCGAGTCGGTCCGTGAGCAACTCTACGATCACTGGGAGCTGTGCCTCGTCGACGATGCGTCGCCGCAACCGCACGTGCAGCGGATTTGCGAACGATATGCAGCTCAGGATTCGAGAATCCGATATTTGCGTCGCGAGACGAACGGACATATTGCCGAAGCCACCAATTCGGCGTTGTCGCTTGCGACAGGCGAGTTCAGCGCGCTGCTCGATCATGATGACGAGCTAGCCGCGCACGCCTTGTATATGGTAGCGGTGGAACTGAACAAGCAGCCCGATCTCGACATGCTCTACTCGGATGAAGACAAGATCGACGAGCAGGGCAAGCGCTACGAGCCGTGGTTCAAGTCGGACTGGAACTACGATCTGATGCTGTCGCAGAACGCGGTGGTGCATCTGGCGGTATATCGCACGTCGATACTGCGGGAGATTGGCGGTTTCCGGAGTGCGTTCAACGGTAGCCAGGATTACGACGTGACACTTCGCTTCAGCGAGCAAACGACGCCGGAGCGCATCAGGCATATTCCGTTCATTCTTTACCACTGGCGGGCAATCAGTGGTTCTGTCGCGCTCGCCACGACCGAGAAGCTGTATCCGTATGAGGCGGCGGAGCGTGCGATTCGCGAGCATCTCGAGCGAACCGGCCGGAGCGCGACGGTGAAACGTCAGCCGCATCTTGGCTACTACCAGGTTACATGGCCGGTTCCTGCGCCTGAGCCGAAGGTTGCGATCATCATTCCGACGAAGGACAAGGTAGAACTGCTGCGTGTTGCCGTCGACTCGATTCTCGAAAAAACGACCTACGAGAACTATGAAATCGTCATCGTGAACAATCGCAGTGTGGAAGCGAGCACGATGGAGTATTTCGCGCAGGCGCGGCAATCGCCGAAGGTGCGTTTGCTCGACTACGATAAGCCGTACAGCTTTGCCGCGCTGAATAATTGGGCAGTGACCCGGACGGATGCGCCGTTGCTGGCTTTCGTGAACAACGATATTGAAGTGATCGAGCCGAACTGGTTGCGGGAAATGGTCGGGCACGCGTTGCGCCCCGAAGTTGGATCCGTTGGTGCCAAGTTGCTTTATCCGAACGGGACGATCCAACACAGTGGCGTTGTCGTGGGTATCGGCGGCCTTGCGGGGCATCCGCATGTCGGAGAGCCAGGCGAAACGTTCGGCTATTTCGGTCGTGCCGCGTGTACTCAGCGGTACTCGGCCGTAACGGCTGCGTGCGTGGTGATGCGTCGCGAAGTCTTTCTCGAAGTCTCGGGTTTTGACGAGGTCAATTTCGCGGTGGCCTTCAATGACGTGGATCTTGGCATGCGTCTGGGACAGGCGGGTTACGCGAATGTATGGACGCCGCGTGCACTGCTTTTCCATCACGAATCGGCGAGCCTCGGACTGCCGACAAACGAAGATCGCCGCCGGCAGTTCCTTGAGGAGTGCGACAACTTTCGCAGAATCTGGGCGGATGTCATCAGGAACGATCCGTTCTATAACCCGAATCTGACCATAAGCGGTGGTGATTTCCGTCCTAATTTCCCGCCGCGCGTGCGCAAGCCGTGGGTCGATGAGAATGACCGGCACGAGAGTGTGGCGGCGTAGTCCCCGGCATGACAAGCGCATGTGGTTGGCGCATGGTCATGTCGGGGGAAGTCCGGACCGCGATGGATTCAGCGAGCGTGCCGCGGGCCCCTTGGCAAAGGGGAGGCGTGGTGCATGGAGTCGAGATGCAATGGCGGATCGGGTTCGGTATCCGAATTCTTTGTGTGCGGTAAATTTATTGCGGTGGGAAATTTAATGAGCGAGTATGTTGAGGGTGGGTTTTTGGACGATCGAGAGAACCGCTCTGGAAAAATCAGTGCGCTCGTGATTTCATATAATCGCGCGAACTTAATTGAGACGTGCCTTCGAGCGCTATCGTTTGCTGACGAATTGCTGGTCGTCGACAAATCATCGACGGATGGAACGCTTGAGATTGCTCAGGCGCTTGCGCATCGCACGATTTCTGTTCCGTGGTCCCCTGTCGTCGAAGACACGCGCCAGTTCGCTATTTCGCAATGTGCTTATGAATGGGTGCTGTGCCTCGACGATGACGAATGCGTGAGCGTCGAGACGGGAAAGTATCTTCGTAATGAATTGCTGAATCCGCGGGCTGATGTATATCAGCTTCCGCAGCGACATTATATTCTTGGTATTCATGACGAGCAAGCCTATTACTGGCCTGAGCATCAACCAAGATTTTTCCGGAAAGATTCCGTAGAGATTCTCTCGACTGTGCATGGAGGGATTAAGCCGAAAACAGACCGTGTTTATGCTATTCCATCTGAATCGGGCGTCTGCATGCACCATCTCTCGCACGCAAGCGTAGAACAATGGATCGAGAAGTCGAATCGTTATACGTCACGCATAGATCGTGCAAGAGACGATGATGGAGGAAGTGATCTGATTGCATACGCGCACGCTCGAATCGATGGTTGGGCGGGTAAGTCGAAGTCGCAAGGGCGCGGCGACTATCCGGCCGCTGTCGGCCTGCTGCGAGCCGTCTATGACATCATCGATCGATTGAAGACGTGGGAGTTGGAGGAGGGTATCGATGGCGAAAAGAGGTTTGAGGAAATTTGTGAATCGCTGAAGAAGCAGTACATTGCAGCGTTTCCTCAAACCGCCGCCGGTAACTGCAGGGCGAACGCGTCGGCGGCCGGAGAAGCATTCCCGATGAAGGACGGAGATCAGCGCGTCTTCCGTGTAGACGCGGAGAACAACACGCTCCGCGAAAATTTGCGGAGAACCCGGATGCTGGTCGACGAACTGCGTCGACACGCCGGCCTAACGGATACGTCGATCGATGTGTCGTTGGGCGAACAAAGAAGCGGGCTTGTGCAACGCTTGCGAGAAGCTGAAGCCCATTTGAGCGACGCTCGAGAACGGCTGGAAGCTGTCCAGAAGGAGCGAGATGACGCGCTGCGAGCCGTTGTTGCCGGTCAGGAAGCGGAAACCCAGATGCGCGAAGCGCTGTCCGGGCTGCTCTCGAGTCGCGCACGATCAATTAGCGAGAAGGATACGCAAATTGCGCATTTGACGCAGCGTGTATCCGCTGCAGAGCAATTGGCCGCAGCAGAGAGTGCTCAAAGAGCGGAGATTGAACACCGGCTTGGGGCGGTGCTTTCGTCAGAGGCGTGGAAACTGACGGCGCCGGTCAGAGCAATTGTGGAGGTGACTCGACGCTCGGCCAGCCTGCAGAACGCGCGCATGCAGTTGGTACGGAAGGCTGTGCTGTCTGGGGATCCCGCGGCCAAACAAGTGCTCTCGAATTCGTTCCGTCGGCGTATGGGCGGGAGTGGTGCATTGCCGCCGCCTCAACCGGTGACGGTGCCAGCGAATACTGCGCTGCTCGCACCGCACGAATCGGTTACGGTTTCTTATTCATCGTGGTTGTTGCGAATGGATACGCCGGATGCAGAGGTGTTGGCTGCGATGGAGGCTACGTGCAATTCGATACCTGAGATTGTCGTTATCGTTCGATTGACGGCGAAAGCGGCAACGGTCTGGAATGAAACGCTGGAGGCGCTTCGAAAGATCATCGGTTTGAAATGGACCGCTTTTGTGATGGTGGAGCCTGACGCAGACGCTGTGCTTGCACAGAAGTGCGCACAATCGCTTGAAGATGATCCGCGCTTTTCGTTCTCGCGACCGGAATTGAATAACGGTCAGATTGTGCTATTAATCGACGCGGGAGCGATTCCTCGTACTCATGGTCCCAGAGTGCTAGTTGATGCACTGCTGCGAAGTGAAACGTATCGGCTGGCATATTCCGACGAAGACCATCTACCCGAAAGTGGTTTGCCACAGGATCCATGGTTCAAGCCTGACTTCTCACGCTTGCTGACGGAGCAGGGGCTACTTCTCGGAAAAATGGTCGCACTACGTTGGTCGAACGACGTGGATTCGGAAGTCGCTCATCGCATGTTCGATCAGGAAGTTGGTTTGAATCTGATCGCACGGGAAATTGCATTGTCGATCGACAAGCGTGCGATCACACACGTGCCGCACGTGACATTCCATGACGCGGTGCCGACGTTCAACCCGATTCCGGTTGATCCGCCAGCGTTGCCGGATTCTCTGCCGATCGTCAGCGTGTTGATTCCGACGCGCGACGGATGGCATTTGCTCGGGCCTTGCCTCGATAGTCTCCGGAAAACAGATTGGCCAAAGAACAAGCTCGAGGTTATCGTGATCGACAACGGGTCAGTCGATCCCGTGACAATAGATGGAATGAGTTTGGCGGAGCGGGAAGGCAGGATTCGAATCCTGCGAGATCCTCGCGAGTTCAACTACGCGAGACTCAATAACGTCGCTGCGCGTGCTTGTCGGGGCGAGCTACTTGTCTTGCTCAACAACGATACTGAAATCATTGATCCCGCCTGGCTCAAGAAGATGGCAGCGTACGCACTGTTGCCCGATGTCGGAGCAGTGGGGCCAAAGTTGCTTTACGGCGACGGTACGGTGCAGCATGCCGGCGTCGTGCTGGGAATTCAGGGTGTTGCTGCTCATGCTCACCTCTTCCTTGGCCCTGACGAGGGGGGATACCGGGGGCTCGCAAATGTAACTCATGAGGTTGCGGCAGTGACCGGCGCATGCCTGATGGTTTCGAAGGCCGCGTTCGATGAAGTGGGCGGACTGCGAGAGGAACTGCGGGTAGCTTTTAACGATGTCGTGTTTTGTCTGGATCTGCTGGCGCGTGGCAGAAGGAATATCTATTTTTCGGAGGCGTTGGTAACTCATCACGAAAGCAAGACGCGGGGATATGACGACAAGCCAGAAAAGGTGAAGTTGCTTCGCAAGGAGGCGCGGATTGCTTGGTCGCTTCATCGTGATCGGCTGTGGCGCGATCCTTACTATTCGTCGAATCTGTCGATGGAGTCAACCTACAAGCTGGCATTTGCGCCGCGTCGGCGTCCAGTATGGAGCAATCTCATTGCTTCGCGTCGCCCTTGTGTAATGATGCTCTCGTCGACGCACGCGCGCGGTCATGGTGTTGCAGTCGTCGTCGAATTGCAGGTGCGCGCGCTGCTGGCCCGTGGTTATGACGTTGTCATTGCCGGGTTCCTCGGTGCGAACGACTTCGAATATGCCGGTTGCCAGAAAGTAGACGTACGTGATCCCAGGTCCGCTGCTACGATCGCGGTGGAGATGGGTATTGATGTCATTGTCGCTCACACGCCACCGTTCTTTGATGTTGCGCGCTGGACCGGCAATATTCCACCAGTGATTGCTTACGACTATGGCGAGCCTCCGCCCAACCTGTTTCCGGATGCGGAAGCGCGTCAGGATATTCTTGATCAGAAGGCATTGAGCTTGGAAATCTGTACGAAGGTGTTCGCGATATCCAATGCTGTGGCGCAAGAGGCCGTTACGCCGCCGGATGGTGTAATTCCGCTCGGAAATGAACATCTGGGGCAATGGACTCAAGAGTCAAATAGTCGTCGCTCGCGAATTCGCAGGAAAAATAATTGGGATGAAAAATTTGTCATCCTGAATGTCTGCCGTTTCCACGCGGCAGAGCGCTTGTATAAAGGAGTTGATCAATATATTGAAATGTACGAGGCACTCCAATTGCTCGATCCGATTTTGGCGGCGCGCACAGTTTTGGTTTTGTGTGGCAAGGGTGATGCAGACGATATCGCTGAAATGACCGCGCGTGGTGTGTGCGTACATGCGAACGTGAGTGACGAGGAAATGGTGGATCTGTATGCGGGTGCCGATCTCTATGCGAATTTCTCGCGATGGGAAGGGTACAACCTCGGCATTGGTCAGGCACTTGCAATGGGCCTGCCGGTGATCGCGTCTGATAACCCTGCTCATCGAGCATTCGGGGTCGACGTTACTGGCGACCCAGTTGCGGCAGCGATCATTGCGCAGAACTATCTGAACGGTGGTCGGGAGCGCAATCCGAGAATCTGGACGTGGAAGGAACCACTTGAAAGTTTTGTTAATGAAATTGATAAGGTAATGCAAGCTAGTGCTGCGGTAAGGTAATGGCGGATAGTGCCGGTCGGCTTGTGTGACGCAAGGCCGACCGGTTCGAGCAGCACGAGTATTATTTCGAAACATTATGGCCTGCTCTTGCTGTTCGTGAATGCTATAAAATTGCATAGAACTTTACGATGCGATTGGCAGGTTGAAAACATGTGCTTTCGTCACATTGCGGTTCCGCGTTATCCTGGGCGGATAATATATTCGTGCTCAGTAGGCTCATACGTTACCCGTGTCAATCGGGATTGCGCGGACTGCCGCCATATTCAATATGCAATTCATACCTGACGTCGATCCGGCGACCGAGGCCACTCTCGTCGTCGTATTGGGTATGCATCGAAGCGGCACTAGCGTCATTACCCGCGCAATGGAGACGATGGGCGCTGAGTTTGGTGACAATCTCATGCCGGCAGTGGAGGGTGTGAATGACAAGGGATTCTTCGAGGATCTCGACGTCAACGCGATCAACCAGGAGATCCTGAGTTTGGCCGGTGCGGACTGGCACAGTCTTGCTCCGATTGAATTCGGCAAGATCGACGAAGCCAGTCTCCAGGCGATTCGCGAGCGAGCGACAGCACTCCTGTCGAAGAAATGCGGAAGCAAGACTTTTGCGTTGAAGGACCCGCGCATTTCGCGCCTGTTGCCATTCTGGCAACCCATTTTCTACAGCCTCGACGTGCGTGTCGTTTATGTGCTGGCCATACGAAATCCGATGAGTGTCGGGCGATCGCTGGAGAAGCGTGACGGTTTTTCTCACGATAAGTCGCTTCTACTCTGGCTGATGCACACCATTTCGGCGCTCGATCACACGAAAGGCATGCAGCGAGTGCTTGTCGATTACGACAAGTTGATGGAGGCTCCGCGAGTCGAGTTGGCACGGATGTCCGTGCGGCTGGAACTGCCGCTGGATGGATCACGCGTGGCGGCGTTCGAGGACGAGTTTCTGGATGGTGGATTGCGGCACTCGAAATTTAAGTCTGGCGATCTGTCGAAGGTAAATTCGGCCGAACGGCACGTGAAGGCACTTTTTGGTGCCCTCGAATCGGCAAGCGAGCTCGACGATCCGGAATTCGAACGACGCGTGCTGCCGATCATCGAGCAGGCCTGGCTGTATCTCGAAGCACTGGCGCCGATTTTGCAACTCGAGTGGGGTCTCGAGCAGGAAGTCACGCGATTGAATGCGGAAGTCTCGGGGTGTCGCGATGAGGGCGCTGCACTGCAGCGGCAGATCGAAGAGCAGGCAAGCGAACTGAACGACTGGCGGGCGCGAACGGAGTCGGCGATTGCGATCGGAGAGGAGCTGCGTACGAAGCTCGAAATTGCGATGAAGGAACAGGCCGCGCTCGCCGAATCCCTTGCTACGTACGAAACCACATCGGAAATGCAACACGTTGCACTTGGGCGAGCGGAGCGCGCTGTTGCCGAAATGCTGGGGTCGAGATCCTGGCGAATCACGAAGCCACTGCGCTTTTTCGGCAGATTGGCTTCGAGCCGCAAGTGACGACGTTTGCGATGCCGGTGCGTGGTTGACGAACTCATTCGTGCAGTCGTGCCAACATCAGTAGCTTCGAGCCGGTACGTGTCGGCAGCTGCAAGCGAGTGTGGCACACTTCCGGTGTTGCATGCTCTTAACGGTTTCGTCATAACGTGGCATCTCAATTCGCCCCATCTGCTTCACAACGCGCGTCTTTTTCGCCCGCCAAGGATCTGTCGATTTCCGTCGTGACCTTTCGTCCCGACTCGTCGCTGCTTGCGCGGACCTTATCCGGTGTCGGGGCCGCCGGCCGGTCATTGAGGCGTTCAAGGGGAGCGGTAGCAATCGGCGCTTGCCTCGTTGACAACGGCGATGAAGCCGCTACGCTTGCGGCGATTCGAGATGGAGTCAACGGCACCGGAGTCGATTACGAGCTACTGACCGGGCACGGTAACGTCGGCTATGGACGGGGCCACAATCTCGCGATCGAAGCGGTCGAAAGCACCTATCACCTCATCCTCAATCCGGACATCGACATTGAACCCGACGCGCTCGTGCGCGCGCTCGATTTCCTCGACTCGCACCCTGAGGTCGGTTTGCTCACGCCGTGGATCGGTGACGATCGTGGCAATGTTCAGTATCTTTGCCGACGCTTCCCGGCACTGTTCGACCTGCTCGTCCGCGGATTCCTGCCTATGCGCGTGCGCCGATGGTTTGCCGCGCGCCTCGCCCGCTACGAAATGCGTGACGTGATCAACGATCACGATATCGTCTGGGATCCCCCCATCGTCAGCGGCTGCTTCATGCTGTTCCGGACCGACGTCCTGAAGAAGCTCGGCGGCTTCGATCCGCGTTATTTCCTGTACTTCGAGGACTACGACCTGAGCCTGCGCACGCACGAGGTCGCCCGCGTCGCGTACGTCCCGTCCGTGCGCGTGGTCCATCACGGCGGCGGCGCATCCCGCAAGGGCTTCGCACACATCCGCATGTTCGCGGCATCGGCCTTCAAGTTCTACAACCGCTTCGGCTGGAGGCTCTGGTGAGTCACCTCGTCGTCACCGGCGCGAACGGCTTCGTCGGCCGCGCAGTCTGCCGCCGCGCGCTCGAGGCCGGTCACACGGTTACCGCCCTGGTGCGGCGTCCGGGCGGCTGCATCGACGGCGTGCGCGAATGGGTACACGACACGGCCGATTTCGATGCCCTGGATGACGCGTGGCCAACCGACCTGGCCGCCGATTGCGTGATCCATCTCGCCGCGCGCGTGCACGTGATGCGCGACGAGTCGCCCGATCCCGACGCCGCGTTCGACGCCACCAACGTGGCCGGCACGCTGCGTCTCGCCGAGGCCGCGCGCCACCACGGCGTGCGTCGCATCGTGTTCGCGAGCAGCATCAAGGCGGTCGGGGAGGGCGACGACGGGGCGCCGCTGTCGGAAGCATTCGAACCCGATCCGCAGGATGCGTACGGTCGTTCGAAGCTGCGTGCAGAGCGGCAACTCGCCCAATTCGGCACGTCGGCGGGGCTCGACGTCGTCGTCGTTCGTCCGCCGCTCGTCTACGGCCCGGCCGTCCGCGCCAACTTCCTGCGGATGATGGACGCGGTCGCGCGCGGGATGCCGTTGCCGCTCGGCGCAGTTTCAGCGCGCCGCAGCATCGTCTACGTCGACAACCTCGCCGATGCGCTGCTGCGTTGCGCGATCGACCCGCGCGCGGCCGGCGAATGCTTTCACGTTGCCGACGACGACGCGCCGTCGGTCGCGAACCTGCTGCGTCTCGTCGGCGACGCGCTCGGCAGGCCCGCCCGGCTGATCGCGGTGCCGCCGGCGCTGTTGCATGTGCTCGGAAAGCTGACCGGTCGCAGTGCGGCTATCGACCGCCTGACGGGCAGCCTGCAACTCGATACCGGCCGGATCAGGCGCGTGCTCGACTGGAAGCCGCCCTATACGACCCGCCAGGGCCTCGAAGCGACCGCCGCATGGTATCGTTCGCGCGATACACAACAATAGTCGACATGTCTTTCACGATCTCCACATGGCCTGCCGCGGCCGTGGTGGCGCTGGTCGCCGCCATCGCATCGACGGCGATCCTGCGTGGGCTGCTTGCGACCGGCCTCGCATGGCGCCTCGCCACCGACATTCCAAACGATCGTTCGCTTCATACGCTGCCGACGCCGCGCGTCGGTGGATGGGGCATCGTACCGGTGTGCATCGTTGCACTGCTAGTGCTGGCGCCGCACCTGTGGCTGATCGCGATCGCGGCCGCGGGGTTGGCCGCGATGTCGCAGATCGACGACCGGCGCGGGCTGCCGGCCCGCGTGCGGTTCTCGGCGCACCTCGCGGCGGTCGTCGCGCTGATCGTCGTCTTCCCGGCTGACGCGCCCGGGTGGCTGCTCGCCGGCGTGGGTTTCGCGATGGTTTGGCTGACGAACCTGTACAACTTCATGGACGGCGCCGACGGCCTTGCGGGCGGCATGGCGCTGTTCGGCTTCGGCGGGTACGCGGTCGCGGCGCTCGGCGGCGCGCATCCGTCACCCGATCTCGTCGTGGCGGGCGCGGCGGTCGCCGGCGCTGCGCTCGGCTTTCTTCTGCTCAATTTCCACCCGGCCAGGCTGTTCCTCGGCGACGCGGGCTCGATTCCGCTCGGATTCCTGGCCGGTGCGCTGGGCTACTGGGGCTGGCGTGCCGATGTCTGGCCGATCTGGTTTCCAGCGATGGTGTTCGCGCCCTTTATTGCCGATGCATCTGTAACACTTTTGAGACGCCTGTTACGCGGAGAAAAGTTCTGGCAGGCACATCGCGAGCATTATTATCAAAGGATGGTTCGATCGGGAGTCAGTCACGGTCGGACCGCTCTTTATTGGTACCTCATCATGCTCGCGGGCATAATTGTCGCCTTGTGGGCAAAGGGCCGCCCCGAACTGCAGCAATGGCTGTCGTTCTTCGCTTGGTATGGCGTCCTGGCATGGTTCGGATGGTTGATCGACATGCGTTGGCGCCGGTTTCAGTCGGCCGCCAAAAACAACTATTGAGGTTTCCCGCCGATGTTGCGATCCAGAGCGTCGTGGCTGTCGCTGAGTGCTTTCCTGTTCGACCTGACGGCGGTTGTCGCCGCATGGTTGTTCGCTTATCTCGTTCGTTTCAACGGCAGCGTGCCGCATGATTTCCTGAGCGGCGCGCTAATGGCGCTCACGTGGGTGCTGCCTGTCTATGCGCTGATGTTCCACGGGTTCGGCCTGTATCGCGGGCTGTGGGTATTCGCGAGCCTGCCCGACCTGATGCGCATCGCGAAGGCGGTGATCGGCGGCGGCGTGATCGTGATGATCGGCGCCGTGATGTTCCAGCCGACACCGATCATTCCGCGCTCGGTGCTGCTCGTGTCGCCGCTCATGCTGTTCCTCGCGATGGGCGGCGCGCGTGCGCTGTATCGCGCGACGAAGGAGTACTACCTGTACGGCGGACTCGTCGGGAAGGGCAAGCCGGTACTGGTGCTCGGTGCCGGCACGGCCGGCGCGAGCCTCGCGCGCGAACTGTCCCGCTCGGGCGAATGGCGCCTCGTCGGCCTGCTCGACGACGACGTCGCAAAACAGGGTCGCGAAATCTACGGCCACAAGGTGCTGGGTTCGTTCAACGACCTCAAGCACTGGACCGACGCGATGAAGGTCGAGTACGCAATCATCGCGATTCCGTCGGCGTCGGTCGAGGTACAGCGCCGCGTCGCGACGCTGTGCGTGCGTGCCGGCGTGAAGGCGATGGTGCTGCCTTCGCTGACCGCGCTGATGCCGGGGCAGGGCTTCCTGTCGCAAGTGCGGAACATCGATCTCGAAGACCTGCTCGGCCGCGACGCCGTGACGATCGACACGCCGCACGTCGAGGCGCTGCTGCGCGGCCGCGTCGTGATGGTGACGGGCGCGGGTGGTTCGATCGGCTCCGAGCTGTGCCGGCAGATCCTGCGTTTCGCGCCGGCGCAACTCGTCGCGTTCGACCTGTCCGAGTACGCGATGTACCGGCTCACCGAGGAGTTGCACGAGCGCTTCCCGGACCTGCCCGTCGTGCCGATTATCGGCGACGCGAAGGATTCGCTGCTGCTCGACCAGGTGATGTCGCGCCATGCGCCGCACATCGTGTTCCATGCGGCCGCCTACAAGCACGTACCGCTGATGGAGGAGCACAACGCGTGGCAGGCGCTGCGCAACAACGTGCTCGGCACGTATCGGGTGGCCCGTGCAGCGATCCGCCACGACGTGCGTCACTTCGTGCTGATCTCGACCGACAAGGCCGTCAATCCGACCAACGTGATGGGCGCAAGCAAGCGCCTCGCCGAAATGGCCTGCCAGGCGTTGCAGCAGACGAGCGGGCACACGCAGTTCGAGACCGTGCGGTTCGGCAACGTGCTCGGCAGTGCGGGCAGCGTGATTCCGAAGTTCCAGCAGCAGATCGCGAAGGGCGGCCCGGTCACGGTTACGCACCCGGAGATCACGCGCTTCTTCATGACGATCCCGGAAGCGTCGCAGCTTGTGCTGCAGGCGTCGAGCATGGGGCATGGCGGCGAGATCTTCATTCTCGACATGGGCGAGCCGGTGAAGATCGTCGATCTCGCGTGCGACTTGATCCGCCTGTACGGTTTCTCGGAAGAGCAGATCCGGATCGAGTTCACCGGGCTGCGGCCCGGCGAGAAGCTCTACGAGGAGCTGCTCGCGGACGACGAGGCGACGACGCGCACCCCCCATCCGAAGCTGCGGATCGCGCGTGCGCGGGAAGTGCCGGACAATTTCCTCGACGAGCTGCTGCCGTGGCTGATGCAGCATCGTGTCCTGTCCGATGACGAAGTGCGGCGCGATCTGCGACGCTGGGTGCCGGAATACCAGACGGCCGTTGCCCCCGTGTTGCAGAGCGTCCCGTCAGTGCGTGCCGCGTCGAACCGGTGATGCGGCCCCAGGCCGTGAACCGGGCGGCAAGACGAAAAAAAGCGCCCTGCAAGGGCGCTTTTTTTGTCCGGAAGCCGGACAGGCAGCTCAGTGGCTGCGCCGATGCTTCCTCACCACCATCCACCGCGGCGCCCTGAACCGCACGATGCTGAGATACAGCCACACGTAGGTCAGCGCAAACAGCACGACGAACACGAAAAGATGCACCGTG
This sequence comes from Burkholderia puraquae, assembly GCF_002099195.1. Taxonomy (GTDB): domain Bacteria; phylum Pseudomonadota; class Gammaproteobacteria; order Burkholderiales; family Burkholderiaceae; genus Burkholderia; species Burkholderia puraquae. The sequence goes on from NZ_NBYX01000006.1 coordinate 100,592, forward strand.
TGCCGCCAGAACAGCGTCGCCGGTATCACCGCGACGAGGCACAGCAGCCACAGGTACGGCGACGTCAGCGAATTGCGGCGCGTCAGGTCGTGCGCGTGTTTCGTGCCGACGGCCCAGCGCATCAGCCGCTTGTACACGAGCATGTGCAGGTGCACACCGTCCGGGATGCCGGGCGACATCCCGCGAATGAACTTCTTCCGGTAGATCGAGAAGCAGGTCTCGAAGATCGGGTACATGAACAGCAGCACCGGGTACCACGCGGACACCTCGCGGTTGCGCATCACGAGCATGATCGCCAGTTCCGCGAGCATGAAGCCGATGAAATACGCGCCGCCGTCGCCGAGGAAGATCAGCCCGGCCGGGAAATTCCACAGGAAGAAGCCGAGCACGGCACCCATCATGATGATCGACGCGGACATCACGACCGGGTCGTTGACGTGGAACGCGACATACGCGAGCGACGCGAACATCATGAAGCTGACCATCGATGCGAGCCCGTTGAAGCCGTCGATGATGTTGATCGCGTTCGCGAGCGCCGCGACCGCGAGCACGGTGATGAACGCCGAGATGACGACGTAGCCGAGCAGGAAATCGAGCGGCGGCACGCTGATGCGCTTGACCGCGATACCGAGCAGCCAGAACGCCAGCGCGGCCGCACCCATCGTGCAGAGCAGCCGCGCGCGCGGCGACACGCGCTTGGTCAGGTCCTCGACGAGGCCGGACAGGAAAGCGGGCAGCCCGCAGGCAGCGATCCCGAGAATGCTGCCGGAGATCGTCGGATAGCGCCGGGACAGCACCAGCGCGGCAACGACGACCCCGGCGAGGATCCCGATGCCCCCGACCCGCGGCACGGGCCGCACGTGGAATTTCTGCACGCCGGCCAGATCGCTGTCGATCGAGAATTTCTCGTGAAGGTGCGCGTAGCGCACGATGAACAGCGTGACTAGCAGGGAAACGATGAAGCCGGACGCGAAGCTGAGCATGGGATCGCTCGAAAAATGGACAGCGGATTATACAAAACCGCGCGGGTTCCCCTCCTGCCATCGCCAGTGGTCGGCACACATTTCTTCAATACCGAGCGTCGCGCGCCAGCCGATGATGTCGGCCGCGGCCTGCGGGTTCGCGTAGCACTCGGCGATGTCGCCCGGGCGGCGCGCGACGAGTTCGTACGGCACCGGGCGGCCCGACGCCTTCTCGAAGGCGCGCACGACTTCCAGCACGCTGTAGCCTTGTCCGGTGCCGAGGTTCACGACGAAGCTCGCGTCGCGCTTCGCCAGCGCGTCGAGCGCGGCGATGTGTCCCTTCGCGAGATCGACGACGTGGATGTAGTCGCGCACGCCGGTGCCGTCCGGCGTCGGGTAGTCGGCGCCGAACACGCGCAGTTTTTCCAGCTTGCCGACCGCGACCTGCGCGACATACGGCATCAGGTTGTTCGGGATGCCCGCCGGATCCTCGCCGATCAGCCCGCTCGCGTGCGCGCCGACCGGGTTGAAGTAGCGCAGCGTCGCGATCCGCCACGACGGATCGGACACCTCGAGATCGCGCAGGATCTGCTCGGCGATCAGCTTCGACTGGCCGTACGGGTTGGTCGCGGATAGCGGGAACGATTCGTCGATCGGCGAGCGCTCGGGCACGCCGTACACGGTCGCGGACGAGCTGAACACGAACTGCCTGACGTTGCGCTCGCGCATGACCTTGAGCACGGCGAGCAGGCCGCCGATGTTGTTCTGGTAGTACTCGAGCGGCTTCGCGACCGATTCGCCGACGGCCTTGAGCGCCGCGAAATGGATCGTGCCGGTGATCGGGTGCGCGTCGAACACCTTCGCGAGCGCGGCTTCGTCGCACACGTCGACCTGATGGAACGCGGGCGTCTTGCCCGTGATCCGCTCGATGCGGCGCACGGATTCGGCCTTGCTGTTGACGAGGTTGTCGACGATCACGACGTCATAGCCGTTGTCGAGCAGCTCGACGGCCGTGTGCGAGCCGATGTAGCCTGCGCCGCCGGTAACGAGGATGGTGCCTTTAGTGGTCATTGCTGATGCGCTCCTTCAGAGTGTGAATCCGGTCAACGAATGGATGGTCTCCCTGTAGCGCTCGACGACCTGCTGCTCGTCGAACTCCGCCGCGACCTTTTGCCGGCCGCGTGCGCCCATCGCCGCCCGGCCTTCCGGCCCGAGCGCGATCATGCGATTCAGTTGCTCCGCGAGGCTCCCACTGTCGCGCACGCGGCACAGGAAGCCCGTTTCGCCGTCGGCGACGACGTCGCGGCAGCCCGGCACGTCGGTCGCGACGATCGGGCGGCCCATTGCCGACGCTTCCATCAGCGTGCGCGGCACGCCTTCGCGGTACGACGGCAGCACGACGCAGTCGGCCGCCGCGATATGGGGGCGCACGTCGTGCGCTTCGCCGAGATACTCGATCACGCCTTCGCCGACCCACGCATCGACGTCCGCGCGGCCGATCGCGCTCGGATTGTCGACGCCGAGCGGCCCGAGCAGCTGGAAGCGTGCGTTCGGGAAGCGGGCGCGCACGATGCGCGCGGCCTCGACATATTCGCGCACACCCTTGTCCCACAGCAGCCGGCCGATCAGGATGAAGACGGGCGCGTCGCCGGCGGGCAGCGGCACCGGCGCAAACTGTTCGAGATCGACGCCTTCGCCGTGCAGCAGCCGCGCACGGTCGGGATGTGCGAGCAACTGCTCGTCGGTGAAGGTCGCGAGATCGTCGCGGTTCAGGAACCAGACTTCACGCGGGAAGCGGAATGCGAACCGGTACAGGCGCTTCGCGACGCTTGCCGCGCGGCTTTTCTGGATGAAGACGTAGCCGAGCCCCGTCGTCACCGCGATCGACGGCACGCGCGCGAGCCACGCGGCGACCGAGCCGTAGATGTTCGGCTTGATCGTGTAATGGAACACGAGATCGGGCTGCAGCGCGCGGTAGTGACGCACCAGCGCGGCGAGCGTGCCGAGATCCTCGCGCGGGCTCGTGCCTTTCGATGCGACCGCAAGCGCCACGTAGCGGCAGCCCATCTGCTCGAGCAAGGGCACCGTGCGGTCGTGCGGCGCGATCACGATGACCTCGGCGCCGCACGCGACGAGCGCACGGATCAGCCCGTGGCGATACGTATGGATCGCCCAGGCCGTGTTGCAGACGAGCGCGATGCGCAGCGGGGAGGTGGCGGACATGAAAAAAAGGAAAAATAAAGCGTCGTAAATGCCGGACGTGCGTCAGGCGGAAGGCCGCGCGGCGAACAGCGTCTGCTTGATCCGCTGCAACGTACGGTACGGCGTCACGAAATGCAGCAGGTTCTTGGCGAGGCCGGCCCAGTCGTACGGGTTCAGCGCGTTGAAGTGGCTCAGCAGCAGCGTGAGCGTCGACACCAGCTGGCGCCGGCGCTTGGTCGCACTGATCCCGCCCTCGTTCAGTTCGTAATAGAGGCCGAGTTCCGGCAGGTTCGCGCAATCGTAGCGTTGCATTAACCGCAAAAAAAGATCGAGGTCCTCGGCCGCACGGTACTTCGCACGATAGTTCCCCACTTCGCGCACGGCGTCGATGCGCAACATTACCGAAGGATGCACGAGCGGCGAGCGCAGGAAGCGCGTGCGGCGCAGCGTGCGCGGATCGGCGGGCGGCGTCAGCATGAAGCGCGGCTCGCCGGCGCGCGACACGACCTGCGTCCACATGCCGACGCAGGCCACGCGCGGGTGGGCGCCGAGATACGCGCGCTCCTTCGCGAGGCGCTGCGGGGCAGAGAGATCGCCCGCGTCGATGCGCGCCGCATAGCGGAAGCCGCGCGCGGCGAGCGCATCGATGCCGGCCGCGAGCGCACGCTCGATGCCGCCGTTCTGCGGCATGCGCAACACGTCGATCGTGAGGCCGGGCAGGTCGGGCGCGACGATCGGCGGCGTGCTGCCGTCATCGACGATCAGCACGTGCACGGGCGTGTCCTCGCGAAACGATGCGAGGGTCCGGACGACGTCGTCGTGCCCGTTGTAGGCCGGCATCAGCACGGCCACGTCGTCGAGCGGGGGCGGGCAATCGGGGGACGTCATGTTCGCAGCTTGAAACGGATGTAATAAAAGTTGACGGCGGCGGCGGCCAGATAGCCGGCCGCGAGCCCGACGAGCGCGCCGTACAGGCCGAGCCGCGGGATCGCGAACAGGTTGACGAGCGCGGCGATCGCCAGCGCGAGCAGCCATTTCGACAGCAACACGAATTTTGCTTGATATTTGAGAACGATAAGATTGCCTATCGCCTCGATGCCGGCCGGTACCGACAGCCAGACCGCCCAGCGGAAGATGTCGACCGACGCCTCGTAGCCGTGGCCGAACACCTTGCCGACGATCAGCGGGGCGGCGGCGTCGAGCACGAGCGCGCCGGCCGTCATCAGGCAGGCCGTCATCGCGATCAGCCGGACGATGTTGCGGCGCAGCCGCGCGACGTCCGACACGCGGTAGACGAATGCGGGCGCGATCGTCTGCGCGAGCATCAGCGCGAGCGTGATCCAGTTCTCGTTGAGCTGCTGCGCGGCCGAGTAGCGGCCGAGATCGGCGAACGACACGTGACGCTCGAGCATCAGGCGGTCGAGCTTCAGGAACAGGTACATGCAGATGAGGCCGAGCCAGAAGACGGTGCCGGCCGTCGCAAAGTGCCTGAACAGCGGTTTGTCGAACGTCCAGCCGAGCGAGCCGCCGTTACGATGCCGGTAGTACAGCACCAGCGCGATGCCGATTGCGGCGGCCTCGAGCGCCCACAGCCACGCGAAGCGGGCGGGGCCCGCGGCCGCGCGGACCAGCAGCCAGACGAGCAGCGCCTTCGCCAGCGCAGTGACCATGCTGGTGACGAGCTGCGGCTTGCTGTAGGTCATGCTCTGCAGCCACGCGTTGATCACGCCGACGAAAGGCTCGCGGAACACCATCGTGACCGCCAGGCCCGCGAGCATCGCGCCGACCAGCGGATCGAAGGCGCCCGCGGCGATTGCGATCCAGGTCGCGACGAGCGCGGCGGCGGAGACGGCAATGCGCAGCGCGAACGCGCTGCCGAGCACCGCGCCGAGCTGGGCGGGCGGGCGCTGGACGATGGTGGGGACGAGGATTTCCGCGCCGCACACCCAGGTGAGCGGCGCCAGTACCAGGAGGAGCGTATTCGCATACTGCCATTTGCCGAACACATCTGGCCCGAAATAACGGGCCAGCAGGCCGCTGATCGCGATCGCGACGCCGATCTGCGTGAGCCGTTCGAGCCCCAGCCAGACGAGATTCGCGACGGCCTTCGCGACATCCGGGTTGCCGAAGCGCTTCAGCATGCGCGGCGGCGGCGTGCGCGCAAGGCGGCCGGCAGGGTGCCCGGAGGGGGCAGGTTGGCGGCGGCGGGACGGCTAGGCATTAAAATGGGCGGTATGCGCGTCATCAAAACCCGCGATTATAAGTGGGATCGGGGTCGCTCCCGCCGTTCCGCGCCAGCGGTTTCACTCCGTGCCGGGCGAGCCTGTATCATGCGCGGCACCGGCGAGCGGCGGCCAGGCAAGCCAGACAATTTTCCATGCACGCAACTGAGAGAAGAGAATCGATGATCTCCCAATCCATCTTCAAGGCATATGACATTCGTGGCGTGGTCGGCAAGACGCTCGACGCCGACACGGCGCGCGGGATCGGCCGGGCCTTCGGCAGCGAAGTGCGCGCGCAGGGCGGCGATGCGGTCGTCGTCGCGCGCGACGGCCGCCTGTCCGGGCCGGAACTCGTCGGCGCGCTTGCCGACGGCCTGCGTGCGGCGGGCGTCGACGTCGTCGACGTCGGCATGGTGCCCACGCCGGTCGGCTATTTCGCGGCGAACGTCCCGCTCGCGCTGAAGGGCGGCGAGCGCCGCGTCGATTCGTGCATCGTCGTCACGGGCAGCCACAACCCGCCCGACTACAACGGTTTCAAGATGGTGCTGCGCGGCGCCGCGATCTACGGCGAGCAGATCCAGGCGCTGTACCGCCGCATCGTCGACGAGCGCTTCGAGACGGGCAGCGGCTCGTACGAGCAGTTCGACGTGGCGGATCAATACATCGCGCGCATCGTCGGCGACATCAAGCCGGCCCGCCCGATGAAGCTCGTCGTCGACGCCGGCAACGGCGTGGCCGGCCCGCTCGCGACGCGCCTGTTCAAGGCGCTCGGCTGCGAGCTCGTCGAGCGCTTCACCGACATCGACGGCACGTTCCCGAATCACCACCCCGATCCCGCCCACCCGGAAAACCTCCAGGACGTGATCCAGGCGCTGAAGGACACCGACGCCGAGATCGGCTTCGCGTTCGACGGCGACGGCGACCGCCTGGGCGTCGTCACGAAGGACGGCCAGATCATCTATCCGGACCGCCAGCTGATGCTGTTCGCGGAAGAAGTGCTGTCGCGCAACCCGGGTGCGCAGATCATCTATGACGTGAAGTGCACGCGCCACCTCGCGCAATGGGTGAAGTCGAAGGGCGGCGAGCCGCTGATGTGGAAGACGGGCCACTCGCTCGTGAAGGCGAAGCTGCGCGAGACGGGTGCGCCGCTCGCCGGTGAAATGAGCGGCCACGTGTTCTTCAAGGATCGCTGGTACGGCTTCGACGACGGTCTCTACACGGGCGCACGCCTGCTCGAGATCCTTGCGAAGACGGCCGATCCGAGCGCGCTGCTGAACGGGCTGCCGGACGCGATGAGCACGCCCGAACTGCAGCTGTGGCTCGACGAAGGCGAGAACTTCCGCCTGATCGACAAGCTGCAGAAAGAGGCGAAGTTCGATGGCGCCGAGGAAGTCGTGACGATCGACGGCCTGCGTGTCGAGTACCCGGACGGCTTCGGCCTCGCGCGTTCGTCGAACACGACGCCGGTCGTCGTGATGCGTTTCGAGTCGGAGACGCAGGAAGGGCTCAAGCGCATCCAGGAGGACTTCCGACGCGTGCTGACGGCCGCGAAGCCGGACGTCAAGCTGCCGTTCTGAGCATCGGCGGCCCGCGGGCTGCCGCCGGTGCGACGGTGAGTCCGATCGTCGCACCATCCCCGAAAAGCGGCGCACGCCAAAGGCGTGCGGCCGCTTTTTGCCTGTGTGATTCCCCGGGCGCGATAAAATCGCGTCTTTCTGCTTGTCGCCGGCTGCCTGCCGGCGTTTTTTCAGCGTGCAAAAGATCCTGATCGTGCGCGTGTCGTCGCTGGGCGACGTCGTGCACAACATGCCGGTGATCGCCGATATCCGGCGCCGCCACCCCGATGCGCAGATCGACTGGCTCGTCGAGGAAAGCTTCGTCGACCTGGTCAAGCTCGTCGAGGGCGTGCGTAACGTGCTGCCGTTCTCGCTGCGCCGCTGGCGCAAGAAGCCGTTCTCGGGCGCCACGTGGCGCGAGATCCGCGCCTTCCGCCGGCGCCTCGCCGCCGAGCAGTACGACCTCGTGATCGACTGCCAGGGCCTCATCAAGACGGCCTGGGTCGCGAGCTGGGCGCGCGGCCCGCTCGTCGGGCTCGGCAACCGCACCGACGGCGCCGGCTACGAGTGGCCCGTGCGCTTCTTCTACCGCAAGCGTGTGCCGATCGCGCCGCGCACGCACGTCGTCGAGCGCTCGCGGCAACTGGTTGCGGCGGCGCTCGGTGAACCGGCGCCGACGCCGGCCGATCCGGTCGAGTTCGGCCTCGATACGCGCGCGGCGGCGCTCGCGGTGGCCGCGCTCGGCCTGAACCTGCCGGTGCCGTACGTGGTGTTCGTCCATGCAACGTCGCGCGCCGACAAGCAGTGGCCGGACGCCGCGTGGATCGAGCTCGGTCAGGCACTCGTGCGGCGCGGCGCGTCGCTCGTGCTGCCGTGGGGCAACGACGCGGAGCGCGCGACCAGCGAGCGGCTGGCCCAGGCGTTCGGCGCGGCGGCGATCGTGCCGCCGAAGCTGTCGCTGCCGGCCGTGGTCGGCCTGATCGACGGCGCGGATGCGGTCGTCGGGGTTGATACAGGTCTGGTTCACATCGCGGCCGCGCTGAAGCGTCCGACGGTCGAACTGTACAATTTCGCGACGGCCTGGCGGACCGGCGGCTACTGGTCGCCGAACGTCGTCAATCTCGGCACGGCGGGGCAACCCCCGTCGATCGCGCAGGTGAAGTCGGCGCTCGCGGGCTTCGGTCTCCTGTAATGCTGTCACACGCGCGAACCCACGCGAACCGAACATGAGCGAATCCCAGATCATCGAAGTCCCGTCCGCCGACTGGAGCGGGCACAACCTGTCGGCGCCGCGCGAGCAGTTGCTGGCGGCCGTCGAGGAAGGCAAGGTGCTGTATTTCCCGCACCTGCGCTTCGCGATCGAAGGCGGCGAGGAAGCGTTGCTCGATCCGGCGCTCGCCGACCCGAAACGCAAGAACATCAGCCTCGCGCCGAACGGCGGCGCGCTCGCCGGCGTGCTCGGCGACAGCGTCACGCAGTCGGCGGTGCGCGCGCTTGTCGCGCGCTTCCAGCAGCAGGCCGGCACGCTCGTCGACGGCCTCTTTCCCGAATACCGCGGCAAGCTGCGCGTCGCGCCGACGAGCCTGCGGCTGATGCAGGTCGAGACGCGCCAGACGTCGTGGCGCAAGGACGACAGCCGGCTGCACGTGGACGCGTTCCCGTCGCGGCCCAACTACGGCGAGCGCATCCTGCGCGTGTTCACGAACGTGAACCCGGCCGGCGTGCCGCGCGTGTGGCGCGTCGGCGAGCCGTTCGAGGACGTCGCGAAGCGCTTCCTGCCGCACATCAAGCCGCAGTTGCCGGGCGCCGCATGGCTGCTGAACCTGCTGCACGTGACGAAGTCGCCGCGCAGCGCGTACGACCACCTGATGCTGAACCTGCACGACAGCATGAAGGCGGATCTCGACTACCAGAAGACGAGCCCACAGGAGACCATGCCGTTTCCGCCGGGCTGCGTGTGGATATGTTTCTCGGATCAGACTTCGCACGCTGTGATGTCGGGCCAGTTCATGCTCGAACAGACGTTCTTCCTGCCGGTCGACGCGATGGTCCGCCGCGAATGCGCGCCGCTCGGCATTCTCGAACGCCTGAAGGGCAGGGCGCTGGTTTGAGCGCGCATCTTCTCCGTTGCAACATGAGGGTCGCCGCATGCTGAGGGTGATCTATCGCGCGCTGTGGTGGCTCGTCGCGCCTGTCGCGGTCATCCGGCTCTATGTGCGCTCGCGCAAGGAGCGCGGCTATCGCGAGCACGTCGGTGAACGCTTCGGCCACGTGGCGGGCCGCTCGCGCGACGACCGTGCGCCGCTGATCTGGGTGCATGCGGTATCGGTGGGCGAGACGCGTGCGGCGCAGCCGCTGATCGACGCGCTGATGCATGCCCGCCCCGATGTGCGCATCCTGCTCACGCACATGACGCCGAGCGGCCGCGCAACCGGTGAACAGATCTTCGGCGATCGCGTGCTGCGTTGCTATCTGCCGTACGACATGCCCGGCGCGGTGCGACGCTTCCTGCGCGCATGGCGGCCGACGCTCGGCCTCGTGATGGAAACCGAGGTGTGGCCCACGCTGATCGACGAGTGCCGCCGCGCGGACGTGCCGCTGGTGCTGACCAATGCGCGCATGTCCGCGCGTTCGTTCCGGCGCGCGGGGAAGTTCGGCGTGGCGACGCACGACGTGTTCGGCGGCTTCTCGCGCGTGCTTGCGCAGAGTCCGGCCGATGCGGAGCGGCTGACGTCGCTCGGCGCGCGCAACGTGGCCGTCCTCGGCAACCTGAAGTTCGACATGACGACGCCGCCGGAACTGGCGGCGCGCGGCCATGCGTGGCGCGACGCGATCGGCGCGCGGCCCGTGTGGGTTGCTGCGAGCACGCGCGAGAATGAGGAGGCGCTGGTGCTCGAGGCATTCGCGGCGATGCGCACGCCCGGCGCGCTGCTGGTGCTCGTGCCGCGACATCCGCAGCGTTTCGCCGAGGTCGAGGCGCTCGTCGAGCGCAGCGGGCTCAAGTGCGTGCGACGCTCCGTCTGGGCGGCCGACACGGCGGCGCTCGCGGCCGGCCATCCGGCTGCCGAGCCGCTGCCGGACGACGTGACGGTGCTGCTTGGCGATTCGATGGGCGAGCTCGGCGCGTATTACGCGGCCGCCGATATCGCGTTCATCGGCGGCAGCCTGTTGCCGCTCGGCGGCCAGAACCTGATCGAAGCATGCGCGGTCGGCGTGCCGGTGCTGATCGGGAAGCACGTATTCAACTTCACGCAGGCGACCGCCGACGCGGTTGCGGCCGGTGCGGCGCTGCAGGTCGAGGACCCGCTCGATCTCGCGCACGTGCTCGACGCGCTGTTCGCCGACAAGGCGCGGCGCATCGCGATGGGCGCGGCCGGCGCGGCGTTCGCGTCGCGTCACCGCGGCGCGACCGCACGCACGGTCGACGTGCTCGCGGCGCTGTTGCCGCCCGCCGAACGCGGCGTGCGCGCACTGCAGGACGCGCAGGACACTTCCGACGAATAGGCGAAGGCGGCGCAATGCCGCCCGTTACGCGTGGCGGCACCGTAGGGTGCTGCCACGCGGCTCAGACCGTCAGCAAGCCCTTCTTCTCGATGAACGCGATCACGTCCGCGACGCCTTCGAGCGCCTTCAGGTTCGTCATCACGTAAGGCCGCTCGCCGCGCATCTTCTTCGTGTCGGACGCCATCACGTCGAGGTTCGCGCCGACCAGCGGCGCGAGATCCGTCTTGTTGATCACGAGCAGGTCGGACTTCGTGATGCCCGGGCCGCCCTTGCGTGGAATCTTCTCGCCGCCCGCGACATCGATCACGTAGATCGTCAGGTCCGATAGCTCGGGGCTGAAGGTCGCCGCGAGATTGTCGCCGCCCGATTCGATGAACACGATGTCGGCATCGGGAAAGCGCGACAGCATCCGGTCGACCGCTTCGAGGTTGATCGACGCATCCTCGCGGATCGCCGTATGCGGGCAGCCGCCCGTCTCGACGCCCATGATGCGTTCCTCGGGCAGCGCGCCCGCGACCGTCAGCAGCCGCTGGTCTTCCTTCGTATAGATGTCGTTGGTGATCGCGACGAGGTCGTACTGGTCGCGCATCGCCTTGCACAGCATTTCGAGCAGGGTGGTCTTGCCGGAGCCGACGGGGCCGCCGATGCCGACGCGCAGCGGCGGCAGTTTCTTCGTGCGGCGGGCGGGGGAGGAAGCAGGTGCGTTCATGGCGGGTAGCGTCGTGTTCAGGAGCGGAACAACCGCGAATACTGGGTTTCGTGCCGTGCGGACAGAATGCCGAGCTGCGGCGCGAACGTGTTGACGGCGTCGGGCGGCGTCGCGAGCGCGCGGCGCACGGCCGCGTCGATCGCGCCGCGCAGCGCGACGATGATGCGTTGCCCGGCGAGCTGGCCGAGCGGTACGGCCTTCAGCGCGGCGGACGTCTGGTTCTCGACCCAGCCGAATGCGTAAGCGGCGAGCACCGCGTCGGCGCTCGCGTCGTGCGCGGCGGCTGCATACGCGAATGCGGTGGGCAGTGCGATCGGCGTCATCGTTGCGAGTGTCGCGCGGCGTCCGGCATCGCCCCATTCGAGCGACGCGCAGAGCTGCGCGAGCGACCAGCCCATCTGTTCGGTCTCGCGGCGCAGTTCCGCCGATTCGCGGCTCGCGATGAACCACGCGTTTTCGGCGACGAGCGCCGGTGCGTCGTGCGCGTGCCAGCGCGCGAGCTGGTGCGCGAGGAACGGCAGCTCGCCGTGCGCGAGCACGTCGGTCAGGCCGCTCGCGATCCAGTCGCGCGCGGTATCCGCGTCGCGGATCAGGTTCGCGTCGAGCGCCGCTTCGAGCCCCTGCGAATAGCTGAACGCGCCGATCGGCAGCGCCGGCGATGCAAGGTGCAGCAGCGCGACGAGTTCAGTGGTGGTCATGGCCGTGGCCGTGCGCGCAACCGGGACCATGCTGATGGCCGTGATCGTGATCGTGATCGTGATCGTGATCGTGATCGTGCGAGTGGCCGTGATGCTCGCCGAATACCTGTTGCGCCAGCGCGTAATCCTCGGCGAACGTCGCGTCGTGCCCGTGCTTGTGGCCGCCGCCGTATGCACCGGCTTCCGGCTGGAACGGTGCAAGGGTCTCCTCGACCTGCGTGCCGAGCCGGCGCAGCATGTCCGCGAGTACCGGGTCGGCTTCGAGCTTCAGGTAGCCGTCGCCGATCTCGACCGGCGTGTGACGGTTGCCGAGGTGGTACGCGGCGCGCATCAGCGTGAGCGGATCGGCCGCGCGCACGCGCAGCACCGTCTCCGGCGCCGCGGCGATACGCACGAGCGCGCCGTCGTCGGCGACGAGCACGTCGCCGTCGCGCAGGATCGTGCCGCGCGGCAGCAGGACCGCGACGTCCTCGCCGGTGTCGAGCGTCGCCGCGAGGCGGCTCTTGCAGCGGGCGTCGTAGGCGAGCGTGAGCGTCGGCGCGCGCGCGACGAGCGACGCGGCGAGTTTCACGTTCGGGGCAATGCGTTTGTCGAGGGTGCGCATGAATCGAGAACCGGCAATCAGATCAGAACAGGAAATAGCGTTGCGCCATCGGCAGCACCGTGGCCGGCTCGCAGGTGAGCAACTGGCCGTCGGCGATCACGTCGTAGGTTTCGGGATCGACGCTGATCGACGGGCGCCACGCGTTGTGGATCATGTCGGCCTTCGTCACGTTGCGGCAGTTGCGCACGGGCACGATGCGCTTCGCGAGGCCATAGCGTTCCGCGATGCCCGCATCGGCGGCCATCTGCGACACGAAGGTCAACGACGTGCGCGCGAGCGCGCCGCCGCGTGTCGCAAACATCTCGCGGTAGTGAACCGGCTGCGGCGTGGGGATCGACGCGTTCGGGTCGCCCATCTGCGCCATCGCGATCATCCCGCCCTTCAGGATCATCGACGGCTTGATCCCGAAGAACGCCGGCTCCCACAGCACGAGGTCGGCCCACTTGCCGGGCTCGATCGAGCCGACTTCGTGCGCAATGCCGTGCGTGATCGCCGGGTTGATCGTGTACTTCGCGACGTAGCGCTTTGCGCGGAAGTTGTCGTTGCGCGCGGTGTCTTCCGGCAGCGCGCCGCGCTGCACCTTCATCTTGTGCGCGGTCTGCCAGGTGCGGATGATCACCTCGCCGACGCGGCCCATCGCCTGCGAGTCGGACGACAGCATCGACAGCGCGCCGAGATCGTGCAGGATGTCCTCCGCCGCGATCGTCTCGCGGCGGATCCGCGATTCGGCGAACGCGAGATCCTCGGCGATCGACGGGTCGAGGTGATGGCACACCATCAGCATGTCGAGATGCTCGTCGAGCGTGTTGATCGTGTACGGGCGCGTCGGGTTGGTCGACGACGGCAGCACGTTCGCCTCGCCGCACACTTTCAGGATGTCGGGCGCATGGCCGCCGCCCGCGCCTTCGGTGTGGTACGTGTGGATCGTGCGGCCCTTGAACGCGGCGACCGTCGATTCGACGAAACCGCCTTCGTTCAGCGTGTCGGTGTGGATCGCAACCTGCGTGTCGGTATCGTCGGCGACCGACAGGCAGTTGTCGATCGCGGCGGGCGTCGTGCCCCAGTCCTCGTGCAGCTTCAGCCCGATCGCGCCGGCCGCGATCTGCTCGACGAGCGGCTGCGGCAGGCTCGCATTGCCCTTGCCGAGAAAGCCGAGGTTGATCGGCCAGCCGTCGGCGGCCTGCAGCATCCGCTCCATGTGCCACGGGCCCGGCGTGCAGGTCGTCGCGTTGGTGCCGGTGGCCGGCCCGGTGCCGCCGCCGAGCATCGTCGTGACGCCCGAGGCGAGCGCCTCGTCGATCTGCTGCGGGCTGATGAAGTGGATGTGCGTGTCGATGCCGCCGGCCGTCACGATCAGCCCTTCGCCGGCGATCACTTCGGTTGCGGCGCCGATCGCGATCGTCACGCCCGGCTGGATGTCGGGGTTGCCGGCCTTGCCGATCGCCGCGATGCGGCCGTGCTTGAGCGCGATGTCGGCCTTCACGATGCCCCAGTGATCGAGGATCACCGCGTTCGTGATGACCGTGTCGGGCACGTCGGCCGCCACGCGCTGCGACTGGCCCATCCCGTCGCGGATCACTTTCCCGCCACCGAATTTCACTTCCTCGCCGTAGGTCGTGAAGTCGCGTTCGATCTCGATCAGCAGTTCGGTATCGGCGAGCCGGACGCGGTCGCCCGTCGTCGGCCCGAACATTTCCGCGTACGCGCGGCGGCTCAAGCGTAGTGTCATGTTGCTGTTCCTGAAGAGCGGGGCGCGGCTTACAGCGGCCCCATCACTTTGCCCTGAAAACCGTAGACGGCGCGATCGCCCGCGAGTGCGACCAGCTCGACGGTGCGCGTCTGGCCCGGCTCGAAGCGCACGGCGGTGCCGGCCGCAATGTTCAGGCGAAAGCCGCGCGCGGCCGCGCGATCGAATGACAGTGCGTCGTTGACTTCGAAGAAGTGGTAGTGCGAGCCGACCTGTACCGGGCGGTCGCCGGTGTTCGCGACGACGAGCGTCAGCGTCGCGCGGCCCGCGTTCAGTTCGTGTTCGCCGTCGTCGGTGAGGATTTCGCCGGGGATCATGCGGGGCCTCACGGAATCGGGTGATGGACGGTCACGAGCTTCGTGCCGTCGGGGAAGGTCGCTTCGACCTGGATGTCGGGAATCATCTCCGGCACGCCGTCCATCACGTCATCGCGCGTGAGCAGCGTCGTGCCGTAATGCATCACCTCGGCGACGGTCTTGCCGTCGCGCGCGGCTTCCATCAGCGCGGCGGTGATGAAGGCGACCGCCTCCGGATAGTTGAGCTTCAGGCCGCGGGCGCGACGGCGCTCGGCCAGCAGCGCCGCCGTGAAGATCAGCAGCTTGTCCTTCTCTCGGGGAGTCAGTTTCATGAAGGTAGACGTTCAGGAAAACGTAATTTTTATCGGTGCATGCGCAACGGGGCGAACGCGCGGGTCATCGTAGCACCGCGCTGTTTAGCGTGCGCCGCGTATCGGTTATGTAAGGAGCAAGGCGCGTGCCATGTGCATGAAACGCAGCGCGATGCGCGTTCGTGGTGCGCGATGCATGGCCAGCGTGCAACGCCCGTCGCGACGCTGCGCCGAAACGGTGCGTGGCGCGACGGCGCTCAGGTTTGCCAGAGACGCAGCGGCCGTGCGTCGACGCCGTGCACGATCGGCCGCAACTGCAGCCAGCAGTCGGTGAAGTGGCGTTGCAGCGCTTCCATCGATGTCGCGAGCGCGCGCACGAGCACGACCCCCGGGGTCACGCACGTTGCCCCCGCGCGCAGCGTGTCGTCGAACGGCATCCGCGCGGCGAGCGCTTCGGCGAGCGCGGCGTCGCATGCGGCGCCGGCGGCCCATAGCGTGCCGTACGCGGGAAAGCCGGCGAGACCCTGCAGCGCGCCGCGCAGCGGGTCGTGCGCGTCGAGCAGCGCACGTTCGGTCCACAGCGGCCGGCCGTCGGCATCGACGAGCGCCGAGGTCGACGCGATGCGGCCCGCCGACCAGGTTTCGCCGGCCGCCTGCCGGCCGAGCTGCGACGCGTCCCAGCCGATCGCACTGGCGCCCGCACCGAGCGTCACCGTGAAGTCGAGCGCCGCGTGCGCCGCGTCGAAGAACAGGTTGTTCTGCGGCAGCCAGTCGAGCTTCGCATGCGCGCCGACCGTGATGCCGACGCGCTGCGTCGCATCGAGGCCGTTCGACTTGTACCACTTGGTCGCGCCGGGCGTCGTCAGCACCGCGTGCGTGCCGTCGCCGAGCGCGATGTCGATGTCGAGCCGGTCGCCGCCCGCGACGCCGCCCGGCGGGTGGACGATCACCGCGTGGCAGATCGCGTCGCCTTCCGGGTACAGCGGCCGCTGCACGCGCAGCGGGCCGTCGTGCAGCCGGTGCGCAAGCGTCGTGCGCGCGCCGTGCCGCTCGAAGCCGAGTTCGAGGCGGCCGCGCCACGACTTGGCGACGGCGGGGCGGGACAGCGGGGCGTGAGAATCAGGGGCGGACATCGGCGGGAAGCAGGGGACGGGCGCGGTGAACGAGGATGCTACCGCAACAATATACGCTTCGGTGCCCGCGTTGCAGGACGTGGCAACGCCGCTCCCGGGCCGTGCCGCTTCGCCGGCGTGGGGCCGACATGCGCTGTTCGGCGAGGCGCCGGATCGATGCGCAGGATCGGCAGCCGGCTGCGGTGCAGCCCCGGGCCGCTTTTCCCGCTACACCGCGATCAACTCCCGCACGCCGTTCGCCGCCATGTCGCACGCGTCGCCGCCCGCGACGATCTCGCCGCGGCTCATCACCCAGTAGCGGTCGGCGATCGATTGGGCGAAGTCGTAATACTGCTCGACGAGCAGCACGGTCATCTTCGATTCGTCGACCAGCTGGCGCAGCGTGCGGCCGATGTCCTGGATGATCGACGGCTGGATGCCTTCGGTCGGTTCGTCGAGGATCAGCAACTGCGGCTCGCTCATCAGCGCGCGGCCGATCGCGAGCTGCTGTTGCTGGCCGCCCGACAGGTCGCCGCCGCGCCGCGCCCGCATGTCCTTCAGCACCGGGAACAGGTCGTAGATGCGGTCGGGTACCTTCGACGGCGCCTTGCGGCTCGCCGCGCCGACGAGCAGGTTCTCCTCGACGGTCAGCCGCGGAAAGATGTCGCGGCCCTGCGGCACGTACGCGAGCCCGGCCGCGACGCGCGCATAGGGCGGCAGCGCGCCGAGCGCCGTCCCGCGCCACGCCACGCTGCCGCTTTTCGCGGCGACGACGCCCATCAGGCAGCGCAGCAACGTGCTCTTGCCGACGCCGTTGCGGCCCAGCAGCACGGTGAGCTTGCCGTCGTCGGCGGTGAGGTTCACGTTGCGCAGGATATGGCTGCCGCCGTAGAACTGGTTCAGTGCATCGATCTTCAGCATCGCATCATCGTCCGAGGTAAGACTCGATCACCGCTTCGTCGCGCTTGACCTGGTCGAGCGTGCCTTGCGCGAGCACCGCGCCTTCGGCCATCACCGTCACGCGGCCCGTGTCGCCCGCGAGCGCCGCGACGAATTCCATGTCGTGCTCGACGACCATCATCGAGCAGGTGCCGCGCAGCGTGTTCAGCAGCTCGGCAAGTTCCATCGTTTCCTGGTCGGTCATCCCGGCCGCCGGCTCGTCGAGCAGCAGCAGCGCGGGGCGCTGCATCAGCAGCATGCCGATCTCGAGCCGCTGCTTCTGCCCGTGCGACAGCTCGCCGGCCGCGCGGAATGCCTGGCTTTCGAGGCCGATCAGCGCGAGCGTTTCCTCGATCTTCGCCTGCGCGGTGCGGTCGAGCCGCGCGCGCAGCGACGCGAGCCAGCCCTTGTCGGTCTGCATCGCGAGCTCGAGGTTCTCCCACACCGGATGCTGTTCGAACACGGTCGGCTTCTGGAACTTGCGGCCGATGCCCGCGCGTGCGATCTCGGGCTCGTTCATCCGCGCGAGGTCGAGCGTCTGGCCGAGAAACACCTTGCCCGCATCGGGGCGTGTCTTGCCGGTGATCACGTCCATCATCGTCGTCTTGCCCGCACCGTTCGGGCCGATCACGCAGCGCAGCTCGCCCGCGTCGATCGCGAGCGACAGCTTCTTCAGCGCGCGGAAGCCGTCGAAGCTCACCTCGATATCCTCGAGGTAGAGGATCGTGCCGTGCGACGTGTCGATGCCGGGCGGTACCACGCGCCCCATCGATGCGGTGCCGCTGACGGCCAGCAGTTCGTCCTCGGGCGGCGGCGTGAATTGGTAGAGGGCCGTTCCGTTCATGCGCGTTTCCCCTTCGCGAGCACGGTTTCGACGAGGCCCATGATCCCGCGCGGCAGCAAGAGCGGCACGAGCACGAAGATCAGGCCGAGGAAGAACAGCCAGTATTCGGCGAAGTACGCGGTAAAGAAGCTCTTCGCGCCGTTCACCGCGAACGCGCCGACGATCGGCCCGATCAGCGTGCCGCGCCCGCCCACCGCGACCCAGATCGCCATCTCGATCGAGTTGCCGGGCGACATCTCGCCGGGGTTGATGATGCCGACCTGCGGCACGTACAGCGCGCCCGCGATGCCGCACAGCACGGCCGACGCGGTCCACACGAACAGCTTGTACGCGAGCGGGCTGTAGCCGAGGAACATCAGCCGCGTCTCGCCGTCGCGCACCGCGGTGACGACGCGCCCGAGCTTGCTGGTGACGATCGCGCGCGCGGCGATGAACGCGAGTACCAGCGTCGCGAACGTCAGCAGCAACAGCACCGTGCGCGTGCCGGGCGACGTGATCGCGAAGCCCGCGATGCGCTTGAAATCGGTGAAGCCGTTGTTGCCGCCGAAGCCCGTCTCGTTGCGATAGAACAGCAGCATCGCGGCGAACGTCATGGCCTGCGTGATGATCGACAGGTACACGCCCTTCACGCGCGAGCGGAACGTGAAGAAGCCGAACACCCACGCGAGCACGGCCGGCACGAGCACGACGAGCGCCAGCGCCCACGCGAGATGCTGCGTGCCGCTCCAGTACCACGGCAACTGGTGCCAGTCGAGGAACACCATGAAGTCGGGCAGGTCGCTGCCGTACTTGCCGTCGCGGCCGATCTCGCGCATCAGGTACATGCCGATCGCATAGCCGCCGAGTGCGAAGAACAGCCCGTGGCCGAGGCTCAGGATTCCGCAGTAGCCCCACACGAGATCGAGCGCGAGCGCGGCGATCGCGTAGCACATCAGCTTGCCCGTGAGCGTCATCGTGTACGCGGACAGGTGGAACGCGCTCGACTCGGGCGCGACGAGCGCGGCGAGCGGCACGCCGATGCCGATCGCGACGCACAGCGCGATCAGCGCGAGCCACGCACGGCGCGACAGCAGTGCGGGGCGGGGCGGCAGGCCGAGCGCGAAACCGTCTGCCGCGCGGCCGGCGGCAGTGGGCTTCGGCGTATCGGCGGCCGGATTCGACAGGGAATGGCTGAATGAAGTCACGTCAAGCCTCCGCACTGCGGCCCTTCGGGGCGAACATGCCCTGCGGACGTTTCTGGATGAACAGCACGATCATCACGAGCACCGCGATCTTCGCGAGCACGGCGCCCCAGAACGGCTCGATCGCCTTGCTCGCGAGGCCGAGCCCGAAGCCGCCGAGCACGGTGCCGGCGATCTGCCCGACGCCGCCGAGCACGACTGCCATGAACGAATCGATGATGTAGTTCTGGCCGAGGTCGGGGCCCACGTTGCCGATCTGCGACAGCGCGCAGCCGCCGAGGCCCGCGATGCCCGCGCCGAACGCGAACGCATACGCATCGACGCGCGCGGTCTTCACGCCGACGCACGCGGCCATCCGGCGGTTCTGCGTGACCGCGCGCACGAACAGGCCGAGCCGCGTCTTCGTCAGCACGGCCCACGCGACGAATACCACTGCGAGCGCGAAGGCGAGGATCGCGAGCCGGTTGTACGGTAGGATCAGGTTCTGCATCACGGTCACGCCGCCGCTCATCCACGACGGGTTCACGACCTGCACGTTCTGTGCGCCGAACAGCATCCGCGTGGCCTGGATCAGGATCAGGCTCACGCCGAAGGTCGCGAGCAGCGTCTCGAGCGGGCGGCCGTACAGGTGCCGCAGCACGAGCCGTTCGAGCACGATGCCGACGAGCGCCGCGGTCACGAACGACACGGGCACGGCGACGAGCGGATACCAGTCGAATGCGCCGGGCGCGTAGCGCTGGATCAGCGTCTGCACGACGTAGGTCGCGTATGCGCCGATCATCAGGAATTCGCCGTGCGCCATGTTGATCACGCCGATCAGCCCGTACGTGATCGCGAGGCCGAGCGCGGCGAGCAGCAGCACGCTGCCGAGTGACAGGCCGGCAAACAGGGTGCCCGCAATTTCGCCGCGGCGCTGCAGCGAATGCAGTGCGTCGAGCCCTTGCTGGGCGGCGTCGCGTACACGTGCGTCGGGTTCCGCGTAGCTGCCGTCGGCGTTCTTCGCGACGAGCGGGCGCAACTGTTCGATCATGTCGAGGTCGTGGCGCGCGGCCACCACCTGCACGGCTTCGAAGCGTTTCGCCGGATCGGCATCGTGTAGTGCGGCGATCGCCCACAGTGCGTCGAGGCGGCGCTTCAGTGCGGGATCGGTTTCCTTTGCGCGCGCTCGGTCGATCATCGGCTTGAGTGCCGGGTCGGGCGATTTAAGCAATGCGTCGATCGCGTCGCGGCGCGCGGCGACGTCGGGCGATGCGAGCGCGAGCCCCGACAGCGCGCCCGCGATCTTCGTCCGCAGCAGGTTGTTCAGCATCACGGGCTGCGCGTCGCCGGACGGTGCCGCGGCCTGCGTGAGCGCATCGTGCGCGGTGTCGCCGGCCTGGATCAGCAGGCGGCCGTCGCCAGTCGCGAGTGCGTCGCCGGTCGACAGTGCGTTGAGCACCGCGACGGCGCGCGGATCGGGATCGGCGGCGAGCCGTTCGATCGCGGCCGTCTTCGCGTCGAAGTCGTCGCCGGCAAGCGCAGCGGTATCGGTAGGCGTCAGCGCGAACGCGGCGCGCGGCAGCCCGCCCGCGAGGGCGGCGCACGCGACGATCGCGACGGCGGCTCGGCGAAAGCGTGTTGGCATCGGGAAATCCTGTCGGGCGTAGGGAAGCGGATGCAGGCGGCGATGCGCGGGCGCTTGCTGTTCATCACGGCAAGCGCGGCCGGTGCATCGAGATCGGCATCGGCGTGCGAGCGGCACGTCGCGTGTGAAGCACGACGCGCCACCCAGCGTCAGGCCCGCATCAGGCCAGCGCCGCGCGCTGCCGGCGCAGGAAGGCCGGGATCGACGTGACGATGTCCGGCTTGCCCTGGTTGCCCGCGATGAACGGGCTCCACGGCTGCGCGCGCACCGCGGTCTTGGTCTTCCACACGACGTTGAACTGCCCGTCGCCGCGGATCTCGCCGATCATCACCGGCTTGTGCAGGTGATGGTTGCCGTCCATCGCGAGCGTGAAGCCGGACGGCGCGGCGACGGTCTGGCCGATCATCGCGACGCGCACCTTGTCGACGTCGGTGCTCTTCGCCTTCTCGACGGCCTGCTTCCACATGTGGATGCCCACATAGGTCGCTTCCATCGGGTCGTTGGTCACGCGCTTCGCGCCGCCCGGCAGGTTGTTCGCCTTCACCCACGCGGCGAACTGGTCCTTGAACTTCGTGTTGGTCGGGTTCTTCACCGACATGAAGTAATTCCACGCGGCGAGGTGGCCGACGAGCGGCTTCGTGTCGATCCCGCGCAGCTCTTCCTCGCCGACCGAGAACGCGACGACCGGCACGTCGGTCGCCTTGATCCCCTGGTTGCCGAGTTCCTTGTAGAACGGCACGTTCGAGTCGCCGTTGATCGTCGAGATCACGGTCGTCTTGCCGCCTTGCGAGAAGTTCTTGATGTTCGCGACGATCGTCTGGTAATCGCTGTGGCCGAACGGCGTGTAGACCTCCTGAATATCGGCGTCCTTCACGCCCTTCGATTTCAGGAACGCACGCAGGATCTTGTTGGTCGTGCGCGGATACACGTAGTCGGTGCCGAGCAGGAAGAAGCGCTTCGCGCCGCCGCCTTCCGCGCTCATCAGGTACTCGACGGCCGGGATCGCCTGCTGGTTGGGCGCGGCGCCCGTATAGAACACGTTGCGCGACATTTCCTCGCCTTCGTACTGCACCGGGTAGTAGAGCAGCCCGTTCAGCTCCTCGAACACCGGCAGCACGGACTTGCGCGACACCGACGTCCAGCAGCCGAACACGCATGCGACCTTGTCCTGCGTGAGCAGCTGGCGCGCCTTCTCGGCGAACAGCGGCCAGTTCGACGCGGGATCGACCACCACGGGCTCGAGCTTGCGGCCCATCACGCCGCCGCTCTTGTTGATGTCGGCGATCGTCATCAGCGCGGTGTCCTTCAGCGACGTCTCCGAGATCGCCATCGTGCCCGACAGCGAGTGCAGGATGCCGACCTTGATCGGGCCGGTGCCCGCATCGGCCGCTTGAGCGAACGGGCTCTTGCCCGCGAGCGCAAGTGCGCCGGCCATCGAACCGAACTTCAACAGACTGCGACGTTTCATCGGGATCCCCTTGACGTGTTGGATGTGCGTGCGCCGTGAAGGCGTGTGCCAAGGGGTAACGCAAGGCATGTGCCAGTCGTGCGGATGCACGTCCGGCGTGCCTGCGCGGGGCCGTGCGTGGCGTCGGGACGGTGCGCATGACGCGTCGTGCAGCATGCGCGGTCCGTCGCGGTGCAGGTTCGCGGGCGTAAATGGTGCACGGTCGGGGTTCCCCGTTCCGGTGCCTGCACCTGCACGCGGTGCGGGAACAGTCGTGCACCATGACTTCGCGCCAAGCGGGCAGGGCGCGGGCACGGCACGGTGCCGCCGTCGGTCATCGAGGCGACGCTGAAGTGATTAGCCTGACCGGAAAAGAGAAACGGGCACGCGATGCGTGCCCGTTCGGGGGATCGGTGCGGCCGGCGGCAGTGTGCCGATCGGCGAGGCGGCGCGTGATGCGCCACCGGCAGGATCAGTAACGCGGCACGGACGGATCGACGTCGCGCGACCACGCGTCGATCCCGCCTTGCAGGTTGTACAGCTTCGTGAAGCCGCGCGATTCGAGGAACATCGCCACCTGTGCGCTGCGCATCCCGTGATGGCACACGCAGACGATTTCCGCTTCGTCGTCGAGCTCTTCGCTGCGCGCAGGAATCTGCTGCATCGGGATCGACACGCTACCGGCGATGTGCGCGGTCGCGATTTCCCACGGTTCGCGCACGTCGAGCACGACCGGCGCGGGGCGCGCCTTGTCGCCGAGCCATTCCGCGAGCATCGCGGCCGTCAGGATCTGCATGGAGGCTCCGCTGCTCAGAACTTGAAGCGCGACGGCTCGATCGCGTTGACGAGGTGGTCGATGTAGGTTTCGAACACGTCGGCGACGCGGTACTGCTTGTCGTCGATGCGCGTGATGATCTGCGCCTTCATCACCGGACGGCCGCCGACGAATGCCGCGAGGCGGCCGCCGACCTTCAGCTGTTCGAGCATTTCCTGCGGCACGACGGGCAGGCCGCCCGCGACGCAGATCACGTCATACGGCGCCTTGCCGGCCCAGCCGCGCGAACCGTCGCCGAGCACGACTTCCACGTTGGTCACGCCGTCGTTGCGCAGGTTGTCTTCCGCGAACTTCGCGATCGTCGGATCGATCTCGACGGCCGTCACGTGCTGCGCGCGATGCGCGAACAGCGCGGCCAGGTAGCCCGAGCCGGCGCCGATCACGAGCACGTTCTCGTGCTTCTTGACCGTCAGCTCCTGCAGCACGCGCGCTTCGACGCGCGGGAACAGCATCTTGCTGCTGCCGCCGGGCAGCGGCAGTTCGAGGTCGGCGAACGCGAGATCGCGGTATTCGGCCGGAACATAGTTTTCACGCTTGACGATCGACAGCAGGCCCAGGACGTCGAGATCCAGCACGTCCCACGGCCGGATCTGTTGTTCGATCATGTTGAAACGCGCGTTTTCGATATTCATGGTGTGGTCACGCAGCCTGGTCGGCCATCAGCGGGGATAGAGAAACTTTGTGATTGTACCAAACGGGGCGGCCGCGAAGCCTTCAGGCGGCCTGCAACAGACCTTTACCCCTTGCTCTTCTTGATCTGCGCCTCGAACGCGAGGTCGAGCTTGCTCGCCTTGCGCGGCTTTTTGGGGCCGTATTCGTCGACGAACTTGACGAACTCGTCGAGCGGCAGCGGCTCGCAGCGCTTCTCGGCCGTGCCGCCCGAGCGGTCGACGAGATAGAACAGGCCGCCCGCCATCGCGACGGCCGCGAATTGCGGGTTGCCGGAGCGGGTCTTCAGGCGTTCGACCGCGTGGGTCGCTTTGGTGGTGCGCATCGTGCGGATTCTGGCGGAGCGTAAGCCCCACACTGTATCAAACCGGCCGCCCGCGTGCGGCCGGCCCTAGACCGTACGCGAATAGCGCTGCTGTTGCGCCTGGCCGAGATACGCGTCGAACGCCATCGCGATGTTGCGCACGACCATCCGGCCGGCCGGATGGATCGTCAGGCGGTCGGCCGCGATCGTCAGCAGCCCGTCGCGTTCGAACGGGCGCAGCGCGTCGAGTTCGCGCGCGAAATGATCGGCGAAGCGGATGCCGTGCGCGGCCTCGACGTGCGAGAACGGCAGTTCGAGGTTGCACATCAGTTGCGTGATCACGTCGCGGCGCAGCCGGTCGTCGGGCGTGAGCCGCACGCCGCGCGCGATCGGCAGCCGGCCCGCGTCGAGCGCGGCGCCGTAGGCGGGCAGGTCCTTCACGTTTTGCGCGTAGACGTCGCCGACCTTGCCGATCGACGACACGCCGAAGCCGACGAGGTCGGTATCCGCGCGCGTGCTGTAGCCCTGGAAATTGCGCTGCAGCGTGCCGTTGCGCTGGGCGCGCACGAGCTCGTCGGACGGCCGCGCGAAGTGGTCCATCCCGATGTACACGTAGCCGGCCGACGTCAGCATGTCGATCGCGAGGCCGAGCAGCGCAATGCGCGTTTCCGGCGGCGGCAGCGCCGCATCGTCGATCTGCCGCTGCATCTTGAACAGGTGCGGCATGTGCGCGTAGCCGAACACCGACAGCCGGTCGGGCGCGAGTTCGATGATCGTTTCCAGCGTGCGCGCGAAGACGGAAACGGTCTGGTGCGGCAGCCCGTAGATCAGGTCGACGCTCACCGAATGAAAGCCCGTCGTGCGCGCGGCGGAGAGCAGGTCGGCCGTCATCGCAAGCGGCTGGATGCGGTTGATCGCCTGCTGCACGACCGGATCGAAATCCTGCACGCCGAGGCTCAGCCGGTTGAAGCCGATGGTGCGCAGATGGACGAGCGTTGCGGGCGTGACCGTGCGCGGGTCGATCTCGATCGAGAACTCGGCATCGGCATCCGGCGCGAGCGCGAAGTGCTCGCGGGTGGCCGCCATCAGCTCGGCCGTTTCGTCGTCGGACAGGAAGGTGGGCGTGCCGCCGCCCCAGTGCAGCTGCGTGACCGGGCGCGCCGGATCGAATAGTGCGGCCTGCAGCGCCATCTCGCGCTTGATCTGGTCGAGATACGGGCGCGCGCGGCGGCGGTTGTTGGTCGCAATCTTGTTGCAGCCGCAGTAGAAGCACGCGGTGTTGCAGAACGGGACGTGGAAGTACAGCGACAGCTCGCTCGACGACGCACCGGGGTCGCTCGCCGCGCGCACGTAGTCGGCCGGGTTGAAATCGTCGCGAAACTGCAGCGCAGTGGGGTACGACGTATAGCGCGGCCCGTTCGCGCCGTATTTCGCGAGCAAATCGGGACGGAACAATGAGTCGGCAGAACCGGAACGCATGATGGTCTCGCGCTTTTTAGATGCTTTCGAGTATATAAACGCGCGATTCGGCTGCATTGCGTAATAACGTCGCAGCCGGCGATGGCACAATGCGGGGTGGGGCTGCCGGCACCGCGTCCGGTTGCCGCACCGTTTTTGTTGTTCGTTCGAGAGAGCCGAGTGTCCGTCGAAATGCCTGTCCGCCCGGCGCCTGCCGATGTCCCGCCGCCGCATGCGTGCCGCGAGGGCTGCGGTGCGTGCTGCATCGCGCCGTCGATTTCCAGCCCGATTCCGGGCATGCCCGACGGCAAGCCGGCCGGCGTGCGCTGCGTGCAACTCGGCGACGACCTGCGCTGCCGGATCTTCGGCCGCCCCGAGCGGCCGGCGTGCTGTTCCGGGTTGCAGCCGGCCGCGGACATGTGCGGCGCGTCGCGCGACGACGCGCTCGCGTGGCTCACGCGTCTCGAGGCCGCGACGCGGCCGTCGCCATCAGGAGAGTGTTCAGCATGACCGTACCTTGCGCGCCCGGCCGGCGCCGTTTTCTCGCCGCAACCGTCGGCGCCATCGGCGTGACGCTGTCGCTCGCCGCCTGCGCGTCGACGTTCCCGTTCATCCCCGATCACTACACGTTCTCGCGCGGCGACGTGCAGAAAGCCGTCGCGCGCAAGTTTCCGTACCAGAAGACGGTCGCGCAGGTCGTCGACGTGTCGCTCGCGAACCCGGCCGTCAACCTGCTGCCCGACCAGAACCGCGTGGCCGTGCAGCTCGACGCGCATTTCGTGAGCCCGTTCCTGCGCGCGCCCGTCAGCGGCAAGTTCACCGTATCGGGCCAGCTCGCGTACGACGCGCCGAGCCGCTCGGTCGTGCTGAAGTCGCCGGCCGTCGACAGCCTCGCGCTCGACGGCGACGCGCAGATGTACGCGCAACAGGTTGGCGCGGCCGCCGGCCTGCTCGCGACGCAGTTGCTGACCAACTATCCGATCTATACGTTCAAGGCCGAACAACTGCAATTTGCCGGGGTGAACTACGAACCCGGTACAATTACGATTCTTACAAACGGCATACGCGTGGCGATCGTCGAAAAGTGACGACGAACCGCGCTCGGCCGGAGGGGGGCCGCGCGCGGAAGAGTGGCCCATTCATTCGACCATTTCGGAGTTGGGCCACGGATGGACTGGATCCTGATCTGCAAGGCTTTGATCCTCGGCGTCGTCGAGGGGCTGACGGAATTCCTGCCGGTGTCGAGCACCGGTCACCTGATCGTCGCGGGCAGCTTCCTGAATTTCAACGATTCGCATGCGAAGACGTTCGACGTCGTGATCCAGTTCGGTGCGATCCTCGCGGTCTGCTGGGAATACCGGCAACGGATCGCGTCCATCGTGTCCGGGCTGCCCAGCCGGCCCGACGCGCGGCGCTTCACGCTGAACGTCGTGATCGCGACGATTCCCGCGATCGCGCTCGGCCTCCTGTTCGAGAAGAAGATCAAGGCCGTGCTGTTCTCGCCGGTGCCCGTCGCGTTCGCGCTCGTCGTGGGCGGCGCGATCATCCTGTGGGCCGAGGCGCGGCAGCGCGAACGCAGCGAGCCGCCGCGCGTGGTGTCGGTCGATGCGCTGACGCCGCTCGATGCGCTCAAGGTCGGCATCGCGCAATGCTTCGCGCTGATTCCCGGCATGTCGCGCTCGGGCTCGACGATCATCGGCGGGATGCTGTTCGGCCTCGACCGGCGCGTGGCCACCGAATTCTCGTTCTTCCTCGCGATCCCGATCATCTTCGGCGCGACGCTCTACGAAACCGTCAAGGACTGGCAGGCGTTCACCGTCGACTCGCTCGGCCTGTTCGCGCTCGGGCTCGTCGCGGCGTTCGTCAGTGCGTTCGTGTGCGTGCGGTGGCTGCTGCGCTACGTCGCGACGCACGATTTCACGGTGTTCGCGTGGTACCGGATCGCGTTCGGGCTGTTCGTGCTGCTGGTCGGGTACAGCGGCTGGCTGAACTGGGCGTGACGCGGGCCGGCGGCGCCGTGCATGTGTGAAGCCGGGCGCCGCCCGCCACGCTCGACGCAGTACGTGCACCCAACGTAAAAACGGCCCAATCGGCATTTGCCGGTTGGGCCGTTTTGCTTGACGCCGTTCGCGCGATGCCGGGCGGGATCAGCTCGCGCGCTTGCGGAACACCAGGTCCCACACGCCGTGGCCGAGCCGCAGCCCGCGCCGTTCGAACTTCGTCACCGGGCGGTAGTCGGGGCGCGGTGCGTAGTCGGCGGCTGTGTTTTCGAGCGTCGGCTCCGCGCCGAGCACTTCGAGCATCTGTTCCGCATAGTTCTGCCAGTCGGTCGCGCAGTGAATGTACGCGCCGGGCTTCAGGCGCGACGCGAGATGCGCGACGAGCGGCGGCTGGATCAGCCGGCGCTTGTGGTGGCGCGCCTTGTGCCACGGGTCGGGGAAGAAAATGTGCACGCCATCGAGGCTTTCCGGCGCGAGCATGTGCTCGAGCACCTCGACCGCGTCGTGCTGGATGATGCGGATGTTCGGCAGGTCCTGCTCGCCGATCAGCTTCAGCAGCGCGCCGACGCCCGGTTCATGCACCTCGACGCCGAGGAAGTCGTCGCCGGGGCGATTCGCGGCGATTTCCGCCGTCGATGCGCCCATGCCGAAGCCGATCTCGAGGATGCGCGGCGCGCTGCGGCCGAACACCGCGTTCCAGTCGGGCATCTCCGGCGCATACGGGACGACGAAGCGCGGGCCGAGTTCGTCCATCGCGCGGCGCTGGCCGGTCGACACGCGGCCGGCGCGCGTCACGAAGCTGCGGATGCGGCGGTGGTGCAGCGGATTGACTGCGTCGGCGCCTTCGGCGGCTTCGTCGGGAATGGCGTCGTCGTGCGGCGGCAGGCCGGCTTCGTTCGGATCGTCGTGCATCATCGGTGACAGAGAAAGGCTCGGTTGCTGGCGAGGGCCCGTTGCGCGCAGCAGGGGCCGGGTGAACCGGCACATGGTACAAAAAAGCCGCCTTCGACGAGGCGGCTCATGCGCAGGCTGCGATGCAGCCGGAAAGTGGAGCGGGCGATGGGAATCGAACCCACGTCATCAGCTTGGGAAGCTGAGGTAATGGCCATTATACGACGCCCGCAGAACTGGCGATTCTACAGGGGTTTGGGTGGGGATGGCAAGCGGGAGGTTTCGGGCGGTGGCAGCGAAACGGGCATGGGGCGATGCTGGGGCGGTGGCGTTGCTGGCAGTGTCGGGCGAGCCCCCTGCTATTCACGGGATTTACCATCCAGGCGGAAGGCACATCCCTTCGGCGCGCAGCTTGCGAACGGGCAGCTCAAGGCGCTTCGGATGCATTGGACTGACGTTAAGTTACCCGATCAAGCAACTGCGCGAGCGCGAGCGAGCGGCCAAGATCAGACAGGAAGGTTACGTTCGGAGAGCGGTAGCCGATGCTGGCAAACAATCGACGGATGAACAGGTTCCATGATGTTGAATATTTTGACCATGACCGCCGAGCAGGAACAGGATGCGCGAGCAAAGGCGTTTTATCTGCTCAAGAAATGGACGAGTTTCACGTTTCTGGAATACGCCGTTGGACTATATCGGGACTTTCTCTGCGCGTACGCAAAACAACTGGACACACCGAGCCCAAATCAGGGAGAGCTTGAGGAAGCCTACACACATGATTTCTTGCGGGCACTGGTGCCTATGGGTCTGGGCATCGATGCATTGCGCCGAGGTCTTGACAAACGAGCAGCATACGACGCGCTGATTATAGGAAGCGAGCGAGGTGGCGACCTGTTGTTTGGACGGAGTGCGCTTGAAATCGGTCGTAAATACGATCCGCTTTTTCATTCACTGGGACTGAAGGACACCAACTTTGCAGACCCGGTGTATGCGACCGGGTTCGCGCAGGGCGTGTGGATCGAGAGATTGATTTGCTACGCGCTCAAGTGCACGGTCGGGCTCGATTTTTCCGAATACCTTACCTATGGCAAGCGTGCCGACGGCGGCACTCGTGTGTTCAAGCATTGGACGTATGAATCGTTGTTCCAGGATCCGTTATTTCCTGCATGGCGGTATTGGCCCCCCGGTCGCACCTATCCTGCATCGCTTCCTCCCTGTCCGCCCAGGAACGAATCCGCAAGCGGCGAGGTTTGCAGCGATCAGGAGATTCCTGTCGAGGGTATCTGGGAGCCATGGTTTCCTTCCGGCAAGGTGGGCTGTCCGAGCTACTTCCTCAAAGGCAGCGTTGCCCATAAGTACCTGCTGGAAGGGTCCAACGACGAACAGGTGGTGCGCTGGCGGCTGCTGTGGGAAGACAAGCGATACCGTGACGGCAGCATTCCGGCGGAGGAGGAAACTTACCTCCCCAGGCCCGTCGCGCAACCGAGGCTACGGGTGCTGCCCGGAGAGCCTTGTCCGCGCACCGGCTACTGGCAAAGCCCGGCCGTGAAAGATTCGGTTCATGTCGAGGCCGGAGCGCCTATGCCGGGGCCGCAGCGCACCGCGTGCGGGAGGGGCATTTGGCATTATGGAGATCCTCAACCGGACAATTGAATAGCTGCTGAGCCACGAGGTAACGGCGCTTCGCGACCTGGTCATGAAGTGCCTGATGACCTGTTTCCTGCCCCTCCGTCTCCATGAGTGCCTCCGTCCGTTGTTCATGGGATAGGGGCGTGTCCGATCCCATACGTGACCTCGGGCGGCGTGCCCGCGCGCAAACCGGTGTCGAAAATAGACGAGTCCGCGTCGGAAGCATACAAGTCCCCACCACGCTTTCGAACTAACGTGACAGGCCTCTCTTACACGATCGTTAGTCTGGAGCCGACATGTCCGATTTCATCACCGTTCTGCGCAAAACCTGCCCGACCCCGGTCCTCGATGCGACCAAGTGGAAGCGCATCGGCGGCGATCCGCACACCGTGAACCTGAACGCCTACGTCTCGAAGGACGGCAGCAAGATCATGGGCACCTGGATCTGCACGCCGGGCAAGTTCGAGGTGAACTACGAGAAATGGGAGTACTGCCACTTCCTCGACGGCTACTGCATCATCACGCCGGAAGGCGAGGAGGCGGTGCACCTGAAAGCCGGCGACGTGTTCGTGATCGAACCCGGCATGAAAGGGACGTGGGAAGTGGTGGAAACGGTGCGCAAGTACTTCGTGTTCGCCTGAGCGAGTTGTTCGGTTCGGCCTGCGCAAAAGGCGCCGGTCGTTCCGACGCATTGAGCCGCCCCCTTCAGTCGATACCCGCAAGCCAGGATGGCAGCCGGGATGACCGGCGAGAGATGCCGGCTCAATCTCAATAGAACTCGTTCCGGTTCGGAAACAGCTCGCCGAGCCTGGTCGCACGCCCGACCGGTTCCGTCATCCTGCCAATCGCGCCCGCGATCCACAGCATCGTGACATGGCGTTGTTTCAGGCCGTCGCCAGGCCCGTATGACGACCATTCATGTCGTTCTCCTCCCTGTTGACAGTGTCTGGTTTGTTGTTCATCGACCTGCGCGTTGCAGGCAGCGATCGCGTTCGTATGCCGATGCGGCGCTGCGCGATTCGGACGCCGCTGCTCGGGTCGCATGACGATCGCGAGCCTGCAGGACATCGCGCGAGCGCCTATGATGCAGCGGTCCGCCCGTCGCGCCGGCCGCCATGCGTGCAGCACCTGCGAACCCCGACCGTTTTCCCGGAACCCCGACCATGCGCATCACCGCGATCCACGAACAAGCGATTCCCGTGTCCCGCTATGGCGATCCGGCGATCCCGTCCGGTGGCCTGACGACGAGCGTTGTCGCGGTCGTCACCGACGTCGTGCGCGACGGCCGCCCGGTGACGGGCTACGGCTACGCGTCGATCGGCCGCTTCGCGCAGGGCGGCCTGATCCGTGAACGATTCGCACCGCGCCTGCTGGCCGCGGCCGACATGCTCGCGGACGAAGCCGGCACGAACCTCGATCCGTTCCGCGCGTGGCGCGCGATGATGGCCGGCGAAAAGCCCGGCGGACACGGCGAACGATGCGTCGCAGTCGGCACGCTCGACATGGCGATCTGGGACGCAGCCGCGAAGATCGCCGGCCTGCCGCTTCATCGCTTTCTCGCCGACCGGCTTGACCGCACCGCGGCGCCACGCGTGCGCGTCTATGCAGGCGGCGGCTACCGTTATCCGCATGACGATCTCGCGCGTCTGTCGGACGAGCTGCGCCGCATCGTCGATCTCGGCTACACGCACGCGAAGATCAAGATCGGCGGCGCGGATCTCGATCAGGATCGCAGGCGCATCGAAGCGGCCGCCACGCAATTGGCGGACAGTTCGCATCTCGCGGTCGATGCGATGAACACGTACGGCGCGACGACCGTTGACGCTGCCGCCGCGATGCTCACGCCGTTCGATCTCTGGTGGTTCGAGGACATCTGCGATCCGCTCGACCTGCCGCTCCAGGCGGATCTCGCCACGCGCTACGCATTGCCGATCGCGGCCGGCGAAGCGTTGTTCTCGCTCGCGGAAGCGAAGCTGCTCGACCGCTACGGCGGCCTGCGTCCCGATCGCGACGTGCTGGTGTTCGACCCGGTGCATTGCTACGGGCTGCCGGGCTATCTGCAGATCGTCGAATACTTCGCATCGCGCGGCTGGCGGCGCGACGCGTTCTGGCCGCATGGCGGCCACCTGTTCTCGCTGCACGTCGTCGCGGCGCTCGGGCTCTGCGGTGCGGAAGTCAGCCCGTTCGCGTTCCATCCGTTCAGCGGGCTCGCCGACGGCGAAACCGTCGACGCGGGATACGCACGCGTGCCGCAGGCACCGGGTATCGGCTTCGAGATGCATGCCGGTGCGCGCGACGTGTTTCGCACGCTATCGAGCCGCTGACGCCTGAAGCGCGTCGATCGCGAAACGTGCCGCGAAGCCGAGCATCATCACCGCGACGAAGCAGTCGAGCATGCGCCACGCGAGCGTACGGGCGAACCACGCGCGGCACGCGCGTGCGCCATACGCGAGCATCAGGAACCAGGCGAGCGAAGCGGCCATCGCGCCGATCGCAAACGGTGTGCGCGCGGCGGGCGTGTGGCTCACGATCACGGTGCCGAGCAGCAGCACGGTATCGATCCACGCGTACGGATTGAGCAGCGAGACGGCGGCGGTCGCGAGCACCGTGCGCGAGAGCGTGGGCTCACTACCCGAGTGTGGGCCATCGACGTGCCCTGGCTGTCGCCGCCGGATCGCCGAGTGCAGCGCGAGCAGGCCATAGCCGGCGAGATACGCGATGCCGGCCCACAGCGCGGCCGACACTACGCCGGGATGTCGCGACAGCAACGACGACAACCCGTGCGCGCCCAGCGCGATCAGCAGCGCGTCGCTGCCTGCGCAGACGAGGGCGATGGAAAGCAGATGGGGGCTCGAGATCGAGCGCTTGATGACGAACGCGTCCTTGGGGCCGACGGACGTGAACAGTCCGGCGCCAAGCAGCAGGCCTTCGATGAAGGCAGAGGTGTCGAGCACGAGCGGGCCGACAACCTCTTAAGCTGAACCGGTGATGGTTGCGATGGAAGCAACGTTAAGGGGCGCCGGGGGGCGTTGTCAATGCTCAATGCCCCGCCGGACGCGTGCGCACCGATCATCGCGCCGCCTCGCCGAGGTTGAGCGCGACGAGCGCACAGACGGTCAGCGCGATGCCGGCGAGCTTCAGCGACGACACCGATTCGTCGAAGCAGACGATGCCGATCACGGCTGTGGCCGCGGTGCTGGCGGCGGCCCAGCTTGCATACGCGAGCCCCATTTCGAGCCGCTTGGTCGCGAGCGCCATCAGCCAGACAGCACACGCGTAACAGACGACGGTGAGCGTGGAGGGGAGCGGGCGGGAAAAGCCGGCGGAGTATTTCAGGCCGACGGAGCCGAGCACTTCGGCGAGGACACTGACGCCCAGCAGAAGCCAGGCAGACTGGAGCGGGGACACGGGCAGCCTCCTTCGTCCGACGCTTATACCGAGCGGCGAGGAGAAGTGGGGGTGTCAGCGGTACCCAGGATGAACGGAGCTTAGTACGCGTGGCGGCGCAGCACAAGGCACGCGGCGCGCTCGTCATGCACCGGCCTGCCCGGCCGCCCACTCGAGCCGTTGCCCGAGCGTGTCGAACAACCGGACGATTTCGGCTTTCACCTTCTGCACCGCGTTGCTGACGAGCGCGGTGTCGTGCCAGCACAGTGACAGGTCGCGCGCGAACAGCCGGTGCGCGACTGTCGACAGCTTGAGCTTGCGTTCCTCGATCTCGACGTGCGCGGCCGTCCACGGCAGGATCGTCACGCCGAGCTGCGCCATCACGGCCGCGAACAGCAGCCCGGTCGAGCTCGCCTCGAAACTGATCTCGTACGACAGTCCGGCCTCGCGCATCGCCCAGTCGACACGGTTGCGGATCGTGTTCGGCGCGCTCGGCAGCACGAGCGGCATCCGCGCGATCGCGTCGAGCGGCACGGGATCGTCCGGTACCTGGAACCCGGGCCACCTGATCAGGTACAGCGTTTCCGTCAGCAGCCGATGGATCGCGATGCCGCGCGAGTCGACCGCGTCGACGACGATCGCGAGATCGAGCCGCGCACGTTCGAGCAGCGTGTCGAGGTCGGCGCTCGGCGCCTCGATCAGTTCCAGCATGATGCCGGGAAACCGATCGCGCACCGCGCGGGCGAGCGGAATGGCCAGCACGCGCGCGGTGCTCGACGGCATCCCGACCGTCACGCGGCCCTGCGGCGTGTCGGCGTCGCGGCGCAGCAGTTCGCGCGTGCCGTCGGCCTGGCGCAGCAGTTCGAGCGCGTGTTGGTATAGCGTGCGGCCGGCAGCAGTCGGCGCAACGCCACGCACGCTCCGTTCGAGCAGCTGCATCCCGAGATCCTGCTCGAGATTGCGCATCTGCTGGCTCACCGCCGGCTGTGCGACGTGCAGCGCCTCGCTCGCATGCGTGACGTTGCCGCATTCGACGACCTTCACGAAATAGCGCAACTGTCTCAAGTCCATCGCCGCCGCCTCCCGATTCAAGCCATAAGCCAATCCGATCGAGCAAGATGAATATCATATTTTTCTGTGATCGATGGGGTTTCTATACTCGTCTCACAAAAGAGCCAGCCTGCCGGCCATCCCGGACCGGACGAGGCAAAAGCGCCGGCACCGCCGGCAAGGAGACGAAGATGTTCAAGGCGATCGACGCGCCGGCGGCCGGCGCGAAGCCGCGGCGCACGCCGCTCACGCGCGAGCAGGTCAAGGGCTTCTGGGCCGTGTATGCGGGCTGGGTACTCGACGGCGTGGATTCGGTGATCTACGCGCTCGTGCTGATTCCCGCACTGACCGAACTGCTGCCGGCGTCCGGCATCGCGGCGACGCCCGCGAACCTCGGGATGTACGGCTCGATCCTGTTCGCGCTGTTCCTGATCGGCTGGGGGCTGTCGTTCGTCTGGGGGCCGCTCGCCGACCGCTTCGGCCGCGTCCGTACGCTCGCCGCGAGCATCCTGATCTATTCGGTGTTCACCGGCGCGGCCGCGTTCGTGCACGACGTGTGGGCGCTGGCCGCGTGCCGGCTGATCGCCGGGATCGGCGTCGGCGGCGAATGGGCGCTCGCGGGCACCTACGTGGCCGAGAGCTGGCCGGAAGACCGCCGCAAGATGGGCGCCGGCTACCTGCAGACGGGCTACTACTTCGGCTTCTTCATCGCGGCGTGCCTGAACTACACGATCGGCGCGACCTACGGCTGGCGCGCGATGTTCCTGTGCGGCCTCGCGCCTGCGTTGCTCGCGGTGTTCACCGTGATGCGCGTGAAGGAGCCCGGCCAGTGGCGCCGGCATGACGCACGCGACGGCGACGTGGCCGACGCGCGGCGCGCGCATCCGCTGCGCGAGATCTTCGCGCCGGCCTTCCTGCGCCGCACGCTGACGAGCGCGAGCCTCGTCGGCGTCGCGATCGTCGGGCTGTGGGCCGGCTCCGTGTACGAGGCGAGCGCGGTCAGCACGCTGGCGGCGCGTGCGGGCATCGACCACATCGGCGCGATGCGGCTCGCGTCGATCGGCGCGGCGATCCTGTCGTGCGCGACGATCG
The DNA here is from genome assembly GCF_002099195.1 of Burkholderia puraquae. Lineage (GTDB taxonomy): Bacteria > Pseudomonadota > Gammaproteobacteria > Burkholderiales > Burkholderiaceae > Burkholderia > Burkholderia puraquae. The sequence continues at coordinate 135,865 of NZ_NBYX01000006.1, forward strand.
CCGGCTGCCTGGTGGCACCGTGGCTCTCCGAACGGCTCGGCCGGCGCACGGCGCTCGGCGTGTATTTCGCGGGCATGGCCGGGTCGATCGTGTTCGCGTTCGGCTGGGCGTTCTACCAGCCGAACGGGCTTGCGGCATTCATGGTGTCGCTCGCGTTCCTCGGTTTCTTCGGCGGCAATTTCGCGATCTTCTCGCTGTGGCTGCCCGAGCAGTACCCGACGCGCGTGCGTGCCACCGCGTTCGCGTTCAATGCGTCGGTCGGCCGCTTCATCGGCGCAGGCGTGAACTTCCTGCTCGGCGCGGCGATTCACGGCTACGGATCGCTCGGCGTGCCGGTCGCATGGACCGCGGCCGTGTTCGGGCTCGGCATCCTGATCCTGCCGTTCGCGGTCGAAACGCGCCACCAGACGCTGCCCGAATGAGCGGCACGCCGCGATCGTTCGAAAGCCAGCTACACCCAGTCATCAATATCAGGAGTCCGGAATGCAGGCATTACAAGGAATCAGGGTCGTCGATCTGAGCCGCGCGCTGTCGGGGCCGTTCTGCTCGATGGTGCTCGCCGATCTCGGCGCCGACGTGATCAAGGTCGAGTCGGGGCCGCACGGCGACATGAGCCGCGCATGGGGGCCGTTCGATCGCGGCGTGAGCACGTACTACCTGTCCTGCAACCGCAACAAGCGCGGCATCTGCGTGGATTTCCGGCAACCGGCCGGCCTCGATGTCGTGCGGCGGCTGATCGCGCAGGCCGACGTCGTGATCGAGAATTTCAAGGCGGGCACGATGGACGCGATGGGGCTCGGCTATGCCGCACTGAGCGCACGCGATCCGCGGCTCGTGATGGGCAGCGTCACCGCATTCGGCCCGCGCGGCCCGTTGCGCGACTGGCCGGGCTTCGACCAGATCGCGCAGGGTTACGCGGGGCTCATGAGCCTCACCGGTTTTCCCGACGGCGAGCCGACCCGCACGGGCACCGCGATCGGCGATCTCAGCTCGGGGATGTGGGTCGCGACCGGCGTGACGGCCGCGCTGTTCGAGCGCGAGCGCACCGGGCGCGGGCAGCATGTCGGCACGTCGCTGCTCGAGAGCCTCGTTTCGCTGCTGAGCGTGCACGGGCAACGCTACCTGAGCCTCGGCGACGTGCCGCGCCGCACCGGCAATGCGCATGCGGTGATCGCCCCGTACGGCGTGTTCGAGACGGCCGACGGGCCGCTCAACCTCGCGCCGATCACGACCGACATGTGGCTGCGGCTGTGCCAGTTGCTGGATCTGCCCGAGCTGCCGAACGATCCGCGCTTCGCGACCAACGACGCACGCGTCGCGCACCGCGACGAACTGAAAGCGTTGCTCGAAGGCCGCTTGCGCACGCGCGGCAAGCGCGAATGGACGCAGCGTTTCGTCGACGCCGGGCTGCCGGCCGGGCCGATCAACACGCTCGACGAAGTGTTCGACGATCCGCAGCTCGCGCATTGCGGGCTGGTCGAGCCGGTTGCGCATCCGACGCTCGGCGCGCTGCGCCAGGTCGTCACGCCGCTCGGCGGGATGGGTGACGAGGTGCCGGCGCCGCGCACGCGCCATGCGCCGCCGCTGCTCGGCGAGCATACCGTCGACGTGCTGCGCGAAGCGGGCTACGGCGACGACGCGATCGACGCGCTGCTGGCCGGGCGCGCGATTTTCCAGGCGGAAGCGGTGGCGGAGGCCGTGCAATGAGCGACACGACGAAACTCGAAGGGGCGTCGAACGTGACGGTCGACATGATCGGCGAGCGGATCGCGCGCGTGCGGTTCGCGAATCCGGCGCGACGGCATGCGCTCGACGCGCCGTTGCTCGATGCGCTCGTCGCACGCCTCGATGCGCTGGCCGAACACCGTCCTCCACCGGTCGTGATCCTGTCGAACGACGGCAGCGGCGACGTGTGGAGCGCGGGGCACGACCTGCGTGAACTGGCCGACGATCGCGATCCGCTCGCGTACGGCAAGCCGCTCGAACGGGCGCTGCGGCGCGTGCGGACCTACCCGGGCGCGGTGATCGCGGCGGTATCGGGTTCGGCGTGGGGCGGGGCGGTCGATCTCGTGATGAGCTGCGACCTGGTGGTCGCGGCGCGCGACGCGCGTTTCGCGATGACGCCCGCGAACATCGGCCTGCCGTATTCGACGAGCGGCCTGCTGCGCTTCTACGACAACTTGCCGATCCACGTGCTGAAGGAGATGTTCTTCTGCGCGCAGCCGCTCGATGCGGAGCGTGCTGCGCATCACGGGCTCGTGAACCGGCTGGCCGACGCGGGCGGTGTCGACGATGCGGCGCTCGACGTCGCGCGCACGATCGCTGCGAAGGCGCCGCTCGCGGTGCACGCGGTGAAGGAGCAGTTGCGCGTGCTGCAGGACGCGCGGCCGTTGCCGGCCGACGCGTTCGAACGGATTGCCGAGCTGCGCCGGCACGCGTGCGAAGGCGCGGACTTCGACGAAGGGCTGCGCGCGTTTGCGGAACGCCGTGCACCGCAGTTTCGCGGCGTCTAGGTGTACCGGCCGCACTGCGACGGCAGCATGCGCTACACGCCGCCGAGCGCGTGCATGCCGACGAGCAGCAACGCGCCGATCGCGATCAGCAGCAGCGCATGGACGCGCGTGTAGATCACGCACAGCGTCGATGCAACCGCGATCGCGCGCGCGGCCCAGCCGCCGTCGAGCGCCTGCAGCAGCACCCACACCGACGCGAGGATCATGCCGGCCGCGACCGGGCGCAGGCCGGCTTCCAGTGCGACCTGCCAGCGCGCACCCTGATGGCGTCTCCACAGGTGCGCGACGCCGTAGATCAGGAACGCGGTCGGGCCGAACAGCGCGAGCGTCGCGATCACTGCGCCCCAGAAGCCGGCGACCTGCCAGCCGATCAGCGTCGCCAGCAGCGAGCCGGGGCCCGGCGCCATCCGCGCGATCGCGAAGTCGTTCACGAATTGCGTCGCGGTCATCCAGTGATGCACGTCGACCACCTGCCGCTGGATGTCGGCGATGATCGCCTGTCCACCGCCGATCGTCGCGATCGACAGCGGCGCGAACACGCCGAACAGCGCGGCGTAGCGGGCCGACGCGGTCATCGTGCGTCGCTCCCGGCCGGGGTGGCGGCCGCGCGGCGGTATTCGAGCGCGACGCTCAGCGTGCCGCCGATCAGCACGGTCCACACGAGCGGCCAGTGCAGCACCGCAACCGACACGAAGGTGAGCGTCATCACCGCGAACGGCAGCACGCGGCGCGGCAGCCGGCGCACGGCGGTGATCGCCATCGAGATCGACAGTCCAATCGCCGCGGCCGCTGCGCCGGCGAGCGCGACATGCGTGAGCGGGAAGCGCGTGAGGGTCGAGAACGCGATGCCGAACAGCACGATCAGCACGGCCGGCGGCGCGATGATGCCGGTGAAGCCGGCCACCGCGCCGCGCCATCCGGCGAGCCGGTAGCCGATCCAGATCGCGAGGTTCTTCACGTTGACGCCCGGCAATGCCTGCGACAGCGCGAGGCCGTTGAGGAACGCTTCTTCGTCGAGCCAGCGCCGCTCGTACACGAAGTCGCGCATCATCCGCCCGCTGAGCCCGCCGCCGAAGCTGGTCAGGCCGATCTGCGAGAACGCGACGAACAGCGCGAGGATGCCGGGCGGCGGCGCATCGTCCGCGGGCGGTGCCGGTGACGTCGTGGCGGAGGGTGGGGGCATCGGGTGGGCGGCGCGTGGCGATCGGGTGATCGCCCATGTTAGCAAGCGCTGCCTGTCAGCACGCTGACATCGGCTCGGCGCCGGCGTGACGGCAGTCCGCGATCGATTCGACGCGTACGGGCCAGCGATGTGTCAGGCGCGCACGACCGTTACGCCCGCCGCCTCGATCGGCTCCGTGAGCGCGGTGTCGGTTTCCTGCTCGACGACGATCGTTTGCGCCAGCGTGAGTTCGCCGATCACGAACTGCGACGCCGCGCGCAGCTTCGACTGCGACGCGAGCACGACCGTCTCGGCCGCGCGCCCGGCCAGCGCGCGCTTGATCGCCGCTTCCTCGAAATCGCCGGTGCTGAGTCCCGCGACCGGATGGACGCCCGTGACGCCCATGAAGTACAGGTCCGCGTGGATGCGCGCAATGCCCTCCATCGCGGCCGCGCCGACGGCGACGATCGAATGCTTGTAGAGCCGCCCGCCGATCAGGATCACGTCGATCGACGGATGCGCGGCGAGCGCGACTGCGACACTCGGGCTGTGCGTGACGATCGTCGCGCGCAGGTCGGCCGGCAACTGGCTGACGAGCAGCGCCGAGGTGGTGCCGCCGTCGACGATCGCCACCTGCCCGGGCGCGATCATTTCCGCGGCCCGCCGCGCGATGCGCCGCTTTTCCGCCGACTCGAGCGCCTCGCGCTGCGCGAAGGGGGCAACGGCCGGCGACGCCGGCAGCGCGCCGCCGTGCACGCGCTGCAGCAGGCCCTCGGCGGCGAGCTCGCGCAGGTCGCGGCGCACGGTATCTTCGGATACGCCGAATTGCGCGCTCAGTTCGACCGCCAGCACCTGGCCATCGCGCGCGAGTGCGTCGAGGATCGCTTTCTTGCGTTGTGTCGTCAGCATCGTGTTTGCACGAATTTTCTTGAAGTTGCACGAATATGCACGTTACCATGGGCGCCGTCTTTTGTCGAACCGGAGGCTGGGATGGCTGCAACGCGGGACCGTGTCCGCATCGTCGATACGACGGTGCTGTCCGATGACTGGTATGTGCTGAAGAAGGTGACGTTCGATTTCCTGCGCCGCGACGGAACGTGGCAGCGCCTGAGCCGCGAGACCTACGATCGCGGCAATGGCGCGACCATCCTGCTGCGCAATGCCGATACGGGCGACGTGCTGCTGACGCGGCAGTTCCGGATGCCGGCGTTCGTCAGCGGGCACGACGGCATGCTGCTCGAGGCCGCCGCCGGCCTGCTCGACGACGCGACGCCTGAAGCACGCATCCGCGCGGAGGCCGAGGAGGAGACCGGCTATCGCGTGCGCGGCGTGCGCAAGGTGTTCGAGGCATTCATGAGCCCGGGCTCGGTGACGGAGAAGCTGCATTTCTTCGTCGGCGAATACGATGCGTCGCTGCGCACCGGCGACGGCGGCGGTGTCGCGGAAGAGGGCGAGGATCTCGAGGTCGTCGAGATGCCGCTGCAGGCGGCGCTGGACGCGGTCGAGCGCGGCGAGATCGTCGACGCGAAGACGATCATGCTGCTCCAGTACGTCGCGCTGCGGGAAACCGCCGGCGCGCGCACGGCATGACGCCGCTGCTCGTGCTGGTCGCCGGCCCCTATCGCAGCGGCACGGACGGCGACCCCGCGCGCATCGCCGCGAACCTGCACCGGCTGGAGGAGGCGGCGCTCGCCGTGTATCGCCGCGGGCACGTGCCGATGATCGGCGAGTGGGTGTCGCTGCCGCTCGCCGTCGCGGCCGGGTCGCGACAGGTCGGCGACGCAATCAGCGAGGCGTTCCTGTATCCGGCCGCGCACCGGCTGCTGCGCCGCTGCGATGCGGTATGGCGGATCGACGGCGCGTCGCGCGGGGCCGACGCGGACGTCGACCTTGCGCGGCAGCTCGGCAAGCCGGTCTATTTCGCGGTCGACGAGATTCCGGTCGCGCAGGACGATTCGGATAGCTGAGCAGGCGGGGAGCCGCCTGACCGCGGCGGCGCCGGCCGCGCACTGCATCGGCCGGCCGCCTGCATCGCCCGCGGCTGGACGAGCGTCGCGTCACGCCGTTGCATCGCGCACGCCGCGCCATACGCGAACCGGCGTATGATCGCGACGCCACTCGCGCACCGCTCGACGCTACAGGCGCCCCATCATGCCGTTTTCCGATTCCGCTGATTCCGCTGCTGCTGCCGCCACCGCCCAACTGCCCGCCGATCTCGTCGCCTCCGCCGTTGCCGCGCTCGCACGTGCCGACGCATTGCTCGTGACGGCCGGCGCCGGTATCGGCGTCGATTCCGGGCTGCCCGATTTTCGCGGCACGGACGGCTTCTGGCGCGCGTATCCGGCGCTGCGCCACGAGCGTTTCGAATTCCACGAGATCGCGTCTCCGCATGCGTTCCGTGCACGCGCGCAGCTCGCGTGGGGCTTCTACGGGCATCGTCTCGCGCTCTACCGTGCGACGGTGCCGCATGCGGGCTTCGCGATCCTGCGCCGCTGGATCGACGCGATGCCGAACGGCGGCTTCGTGCTGACGAGCAACGTCGACGGCCAGTTCCAGAAAGCCGGCTTCGATCCGGCGCGGATCGTCGAGATCCACGGTTCGATCCACGCAATGCAGTGCTTGCGCCCCTGTTCGGACGATACGTGGGATGCGGCGCCGTTCGCGCCGGACGTCGACGAAGCGACGTGCCGCCTCGTCGGCGACATGCCGCGCTGCCCGCACTGCGGCGGCCTTGCGCGGCCGAACATCCTGATGTTCGGCGACACCGGCTGGCTCGGCGCGCGCTACGACGCGCAGGAACGTGCGCTGGAAGACTGGATCGCGCGGGCCGGGCGGGTCGTCGTGGTCGAGATCGGTGCGGGCACGGCGATCCCGACCGTGCGCCTGCTGAGCGAACGGCTCGGTGCCGACGTGATCCGCATCAACGCGCGCGAAGCGCATGCGCGCCGCGCGGACGTGATCGGCCTGAAGGGCGGCGCGCTGGCGACGCTGAGCGCACTCGACGCAGCCTGGCCACGCGCGTGAGCCTGCGGGCGGGCGAGACGATTCGAACGGGCGGGCAGTCTGCCGGTTGTCGCCGTTGCGGGTGGGCGGCGAATCCGCATACAGTTCAGCGTGTGCCGCCCGCGCACGCGCCGCGCGCGGGCGGGAGCGCACATTGCCCCGGGCAACCGGGGGCCGGCGGCTGAATCCAGCTGCCTTATCGACCGGGAGCGCCCTTGTTCTATTCGATCGTCGCGATCTTCGTCGGCGCCGGGCTCGGCGCGTTGCTGCGCTGGTTCCTGAGCCTCGCGCTCAACGCATTCTTTCCCGCCGTGCCGCTCGGCACGCTCGCCGCGAACCTGATCGGCGGCTACGTGATCGGCATCGCCGCCGTCGTGTTCACGACCCGCGTCGGGCTGCCGCCCGAGTGGCGGCTGTTCGTGATCACGGGCTTTCTCGGCGGCCTCACGACGTTCTCGACCTATTCGGTCGAAGTGATGACGCATGCGCTGCAGGGCGAATTGGGATGGGCGTTTGCGGTGGCTGCCCTACACTTGACTGGATCGTTCGCGCTGACGGCGCTCGGCATGTGGACCGCGCGCGCGTGGCTCGCGGCGGCCTGAGCGTGCCGCCATCGGAGGAAGCGATGGACAGGATCTTCTTGCGCTTTTATGTGCACGAGCAGCACCGGTTGCACTGGAAGCCGCTGTGGGAATGGCTGCTGGAGGAGGCGAACCGGATGGGCGTCGCGGGCGGTTCCGCGTTTCGCGCGATGGCCGGTTTCGGCCAGCATCGCGTGCTGCACGAGGACCGCTTCTTCGAACTGCAGGGGTCGCTCGCGATCGAGATCGAATTCATCGTCACCGAGGACGAGGCGCAGCGCTTGCTCGACCGGCTGTCGCACGAGAAGGTGCGGGTGTGCTACGCGATGATGCCGGCGCGCTTCGGCGTGATCGACACGCTAGGTGCACCGCCGGCGCAAGGGCCGGCGGCGTAGGGTACGACGGCGTCAGATGCCGAACATCGTCAGCGACACGGCGGCGCGCGTGACGATCATCAGCAGCACCTGCACGATCACGAACAGCAGGATCGGCGACAGGTCGATGCCGCCGAGGTTCGGGATGACGCGGCGCAGCGGGTTCAGGAACGGCGCGGTGAGCTGGTAGAGGATCGGCATTGCCGGCGAGCGCGGGTTGAGCCACGACAGCAGCGCCATCAGGATCGTCATCCAGATCACGAGATTGAGTGCCCACTTCACGACGGTGAGCAGCGCGACCACGACGAGCGTCGCGATCACCGAGGCCGGGTCGAAGCCGGCCATCACGACCATCAGCACGACGTAGACGAGCGCGGTGAGCAGCGCGGCGACGACGCTGGCCCAGTCGATGCCGCGCACGCCCGCGATCACGCGGCGCAGCGGCAGCACGAGCCAGTTGGTCGCCTGCAGCACGGCCTGCGTGACGGGGTTGTACGGCGGCACGCGGACGGCCTGCATCCAGACGCGCAGGATCAGCGCGGCGCCGAACAGCGTGAAGACGGTATTGAGCAGAAAACGGGCGATCTCGCCGAACATCGTTGGCATCCTCTTTTAGTCAGTAGCGTGCGGCCGCCAACGCCGGATGGCGGCGCATCGGCCGACACCTTATCACGCCTTGTCACGCGACGGGGAGGGGTGCGCGGCCGTGCGCGCGAGCGACGTTTCGACGGCTTCGGCGAGCGCCGGCAACGATGCCGGCGGTACGGCGCGCTGCGCCGCGAGCGCGACCGCGCGGCGGGTCAGCAGCGCATACAGCGTCGCATGATCGCCGCCGCGCGTTTCAAGCAGTGCCAACTGGCGTTCGACGATACCCGTATCGCCACGCGACACGGGGCCGGAGAGCGCGTTCGCGAGCCCCTTGTCGCGCGCGGTCTCGATCGTGCCGGCCAGCATCGGCAGCAGCGCGCGCAGCGCGGCTTGCTCGTCGAAACCGAGGCCGCGCCACAGCTCGACCGCTTCCGCCAGCCCGCACAGCGCGAAGCTCGCCGCGTAGTGCGCGGCCGCGTGATAGAGCATCCGGCCGCCGGCCGGAATCGACAGCGGATGGCAGCCGAGTGCGGCAGCAAGTCGCATCAGCGTCGCATGCAACGCGCCGTCGGCTTCGATCGTGACCGAGCAGCCGTCGATGCGGGCGAGGTCGGCGTCGGTGCCGCCGAACAGGTAGAGCGGATGGAAGCCGCCGGTGGCCGCGCCTTGCCGTTTCGCCGGATCGAGCAGTGCGACCGCCGACGCGCCGCTGCAGTGAACGACGGCCTGCTGCGCCGCGCGCGAAGTATCGAAGTGCAGCGCCGCGGCGGTCGACGCGAGATGGTCGTCGGGCACCGTCAGGAAGATCAGGTCGGCGGTGTCGGCGACCTGCTGCGGCGTGTCGACCGCCTGGCAGCCGTCGATGCGCGCGGCGAGCGCCGCGGCCGACGCGGGCGTGCGGCTCGCGATCGCGACGACCGGAAAGCCGGCCTGTGCGAAGCGCTGCGCGACGCAGCGCGCGAGACGGCCGGCGCCGATGAAGCCGAGGCGGGGTGTGTCGGGGAGGGACATGGCAGCGGGCGTAAGCGAAAACGAAGCAACCGCCAGTATCGCAGGAATGACGGCGGGGCCGCGAAAGGACAATTTCCGCGCGAACACGTGCGTGGCTGACCGGTACGCGCACGATATCGACGCGTGTACCGGCACCCGGCGTCACGGTCGATTCACGATTCTGGAATCCGACCCCGACACATATCGCACCCGTATCCCGCTTGAAATGTCGGCATCTTGTCTCAAATTTGTAATCGTTCATTACGGTTGCGTGCCCGCTGCGCGCGCCGCATCCGGTAAGACTGACCGGCCATGATGTTGCGACCCGACTCGTCGGACGGAATGGTGCGGCCCGCAAGGGGCGCCGCGGGTGCTGCAAGTCACCCCGCACGGCGGCTCCGGCCGCGTGCAATTGCAATTTGCAACAAATGCAGGACACGCGCGGGGCGGGTTTTCGCTACATTGCTTGCATGCGACGTGCATGCCCGCCGTTGCCGACAGGAGCGCATAAAATACCGCTCCAGCAGGAGAATCGAAGTGAAAAAGCTCATTCCGTTCATCGCCGCCGCCGCGCTGGGCCTGGGTGCCGCAAGCGCCGCGCAGGCTCACGTGTCGATCGGGGTCGGCATCGGTATCCCGGTCGCACCCGCGTACCCCGTCTATGCACCGCCGCCGCCCGTGTATTACGCGCCGCCGCCTCCGCCCGTCTATTACGCGCCGGCACCGGCCTACTATGCGCCGCCGCCCGCCGTGGTCGTCGGCGGCTACGGTGGCTACTACGGCCGTCCGTACTGGCGTCACGGATACGGCGGCTGGGGCCATCACGGCTGGCGTCGCTGATTCGTCCCGCGCGGCCTGACCGCGCGTGGCAAAACGGCGCACCGTCCTGAGAGGGGCGCTGCGCCGTTTTTCTTTGGGGCCGCCGCCAAACCGCGGCGCGCGGCCCGTGCAGGCCGGCTTCGATTACACCGCGTGCACGATCAGGTCGCGGTAGCCACCGACGATCACGCTGTACGAGAAATACGCGAACAGCATTGCCGACGCGACGTGACACGCACGCATCAGCCCGGCGCCCGCGCGCTTGCGGCCCTGGCTTGCGAGCGTGCACATGAAGAGCGTCCACGCGAGGCCGCCGAGGAAAAACCCCGACAGGAACACCGACGCGGTGACCGGTGTGGTCGCGCCGGCTTTCGCGATCAGCGCGCCGCCGACCGCCGCGAACCACAGGATCGCGCTCGGCGACGACATCGCGAGCAGCATCCCGCGCAGGAAACTGCGCCGCGCGCTTGCACGTGGCTGCGGCGTGTCCTCGGCATCGTTGCCGGGTGCCTTGGCTGGCGCGAGCGCTTCGCGCGCCATCTTCCACGTGAGGAACAGCAGCACGGCGCCGCCGCCGATCCACACGATCCAGCGCACCGGCTCGAACTGCAGCAGCACGGCCATTCCCGCAAGCGCGAGCGCCGCATAGACGAGATCGCCGACGCACGAGCCGATGCCGAGCCAGAAGCCCGGCCGGAAGCCGTGCGACAGCGTCAGCGACAGCATCGCGACGTTCACGAGGCCGATGTCGAGGCACAGCGACAGCGACAGAAAGAAGCCGTCGGACAGCATGGAGGCGGGCGGAAAGGTCATCTTCGTTGGTCTTGTGGCGATGGCACGCCATGGGCCGGCGGGCGCCGGCCGCATGGTGTCAGAGTCCGATCTCCTGCCAGAGCCGGTCGACGCGCGCCTTGACGGCCGCATCCATCTCGATCGGGCGGCCCCATTCGCGGCTGGTCTCGCCGGGCCACTTGTTGGTCGCGTCGAGCCCCATCTTCGAACCGAGGCCGGCGACCGGCGACGCGAAGTCGAGATAGTCGATCGGCGTGCTGTCGACCATCACGGTGTCGCGCACGGGGTCGACGCGCGTCGTGATCGCCCAGATCACTTCCTTCCAGTCGCGGATGTTCACGTCTTCGTCGACGACCACGATGAACTTCGTATACATGAACTGCCGCAGGAAGCTCCACACGCCGAACATCACGCGCTTCGCGTGGCCCGCGTAGCTCTTCTTCATCTGGACGATGGCCATCCGGTAGCTGCAGCCTTCGGGCGGCAGGTAGAAGTCGGTGATCTCGGTGAACTGCTTCTGCAGCAGCGGCACGAACACCTCGTTGAGCGCGACGCCGAGCACCGCGGGCTCGTCGGGCGGCTTGCCCGTGTAGGTCGAATGGTAGATCGCGTCGCGGCGCATCGTGATGCGCTCGACGGTGAACACCGGAAACCACTCCTGCTCGTTGTAATAGCCGGTGTGGTCGCCGTACGGGCCTTCGAGCGCGTGCTCGTATGCGGCGGACGCATTGCCGGCCGGGCGCGGCGGTGCGCCGGCCGGAGCGGGGGCGGGGGAGCCTTCCTGCGGATAAATGAAGCCTTCGAGCACGATTTCCGCGCGCGCGGGCACCTGCAACGTGTCGACGCCGGGCGTCAGGCACTTCGCGAGCTCCGTGCGGCTGCCGCGCAGCAGGCCGGCGAACTGGTACTCGGACAGCGAATCGGGCACGGGTGTCACCGCGCCGAGCGTCGTGGCCGGATCGGCGCCGAGCACGACCGCGACCGGATACGGCTTGCCGGGGTTCTGCAGCGCGAATTCGCGGAAGTCGAGTGCGCCGCCGCGATGCGCGAGCCAGCGCATGATCAGCTTGTTGCGGCCGATCAACTGCTGGCGGTAGATCCCGAGGTTCTGGCGCGACTTGTTCGGCCCGCGCGTGACCGTCAGGCCCCACGTGACGAGCGGCCCCGCATCGCCGGGCCAGCAGGTCTGGATCGGCAGCCTGTTCAGGTCGACGTCGGCGCCTTCCCAGACGATTTCCTGGCACGGCGGCGACGACACCGACTTCGGCGCCATGTCCCACACGGCCTTCGCGAGCGACAGCAGCTTGCCGGCATCCTTCAGGCTCTTCGGCGGATCGGGTTCCTTCAGCGCGGACAGCAGGCGCCCGAGATCGCGCAGCGAGCCGAGCGCGGCGTCGTCACCCGCATCGACGCCCATCCCGAGTGCGACGCGGCGCGGCGTGCCGAACAGGTTGCCGAGCACCGGGAAGTCGTAGCCGGTCGGCGTGTTGAACAGCAGCGCAGGGCCGCCGGCGCGCAGCACGCGGTCGCACAGCTCGGTCATTTCGAGCACGGGCGACACGGGCTGCGTGACGCGCCGCAGTTCGCCGAGCGCCTCGAGGCGCTGGATGAAATCGCGTAAGTCTTTGTATTTCATGAAGATGGTCCGGGCCACCCGCGTGGCGGGCAGCGATGGGCGGGCGCAGCGGCCGGCTGCGGCCCCGAATCGACCGACGATTTTACCTGCGCCGCCGCATGCCCGCCCGGCGGAGAAAAAAGTCGACCGCGCGCAAACCCCCTACGGCACGGGGCCTGCGATCTGAAGAGCGGTTTTAAATTACTTTTTGTTATGATTTCAGTGTTTTATAGTGTTGACGATCTATAAAACCCTGCTAGAATCCGCTCACATTGGCTGCAGGGTAAAAGGCTTCGAGCCGCCAATCACCGATCTTTGACGCAGCGCGTCACCGTCCGCCGAATCCTGCACGGCGTATCCGACGGCCTTAGTCGTAGTCTCAGCCAGCGCTATCAAACGCTGGTTTTTTGCGTGGGTGCCACCGCGTATGCCCGCCTCGCCCAATGTGCGAAGGCGCCGGCCCTCTTACACCGTGGCCTCGAACGGTACTTATACCGTTTCCCCGATGCTTGCACGCCCCAACCAAAGCGTGCGGCGTTGTGATTCCGCGGCGCGTTACCTGTCTCGCCATCGAGCTGAGCGAGCCGCACGAGTCATGTTCATGGGAGATGATCTGAATGAACGCTTGGTTATCGTGGCGTCCTAGTGAGCAGCATGCGCAGTTCGTGCGCAGCATGCTGCGTCGCGGGACGCGTGTCAGTCACCATTTATTCAGCGTTGTCGGCTGTCTCGCTGTCGCAGTTGCGCTCGCACTGTGGCTGCTGCCAACCGTTCGCGGCACGCTCGCCGCGAAGCTGATGCCGGTCGTATCCGCGGCCGTGCAAGCCGGGCCGGCCCGTCTGCTGACCGGCCATCCGCTGCCGAACTTCGCGCCTGCCGGCGCGCAGCCGCAGCAGGAAGACAGCCCCGAAACGGACGCGCTTGCGGTCGGCCTCGACGTCGCACCGGAAGCCGCCGCGCAGGGCGACGCGTCCGATCCGGCTCGCAACGGCCCGTCGCCCGTCGCGCTTGCCAAACTGATCCCGACCCAGCGCGTGGCGGCCGATGCGCGGGACGACCGTGCGCTCGCATCGAATCGCGAGCAGGCGCTCGTCGCGACCTACCTGTCGCGCCGTTACCGCGTCGCGCAGGAGCCGCTCGGCCAGCTCGTCAAGGCTGCATTCCAGACCGGCCGTGACGTCGGTCTCGATCCGCTGCTGCTGCTGTCCGTGATGGCGATCGAGTCGGGCTTCAACCCGTACGCCGAAAGCGGCGTCGGCGCGAAGGGCCTGATGCAGGTCATGTCGAAGGTGCATTCCGACAAGTTCGAGTATTTCGGCGGCACCGACACCGCACTGCAGCCGCTCGCGAACCTCCAGGTCGGCGCGCTCGTGCTGAAGGACTGCATTGCACGTGGCGGTTCGCTCGCGAACGGCCTGCGCATGTACAACGGTTCGACGAATCCCGATGACAACGGCTACGGCTCGAAGGTGATGGCCGAGCGTGGTCGCCTGCGTGACGTTGCGCGTGGCCGCAGCGTGCCCGTCAATGCGCCGCAGGCGCCGGCGAAGCCGATCGTCACGGCCGCTGCCGTGACGGCAGCAGCAGGCGGTGCGAAGCGCGTACATGCGACGCTCGAAACCTCGACGTCGGCGAAGTCGACGGCATCGAAGGAAGCCGCGTCGCAGGACGACGCGAGCGTCGATACCGCGAAGCAGTCGCACACCGACCATTCGGAGCTTGGCGCGTAACGTGCGGCGGTAACGTACCGGATGGCTCAGGCCGGCAGGAAATGAAAAAGGCACCCGATCCGGGTGCCTTTTCTTTTTTGCGGTGCGCGGAATGGCCGCCGCGCCGGCCGCGTGTCAGCGTTGCCCGAACAGCGTCGCGAGCCGGTCGACCGCTTCTTCGAGCCGTGGGTAGGCCGTCGCATAGGACAGGCGGATATAGTCACGCGGCGCATGGACACCGAAGTCCATGCCGGGCACCAGCACGACGCCCGCGTCGTGCAGCATCGCCGTCGTAAGCGCGGCGCTGTCGCCGGCCGCCGGGTGGGCGACGCCGCCGCAGTGCGCATAGACATAGAACGCGCCGTCCGGCATCACGGGCACCGTGAAGCCGAGCCGTTCGAGCGCGGGTGCGATGAAGTCGCGGCGGCGCTTGAATTCGAGCCGGCGTGCTTCATAGATGTCGAGCGCGGCCGGCTCGAAGCACGCGAGCGCCGCGTGCTGCGCGAGCGCGGACGGGCAGATGAACAGATTCTGCGCCAGCTTCTCGAACGTGCCGACCAGCGTGGGCGGCACGACCAGCCAGCCGAGCCGCCAGCCCGTCATGCTGAAATACTTGGAGAAGCTGTTCACGGTGACGACGTCGTCGCCGAACGACAGCGCCGACACGGGCGCCGCGTCGTAGCTGAGCCCCTGGTAGATCTCGTCGACGATCGTGAAACCGCCGCGTGCGCGCACGGCTTCGACGATTCGTTTCAGCTCGTCCGGTTCGAGCGACGTGCCGGTCGGGTTCGACGGCGATGCGAGCAGTACGCCGCGTGTGCGCTCGCTCCAGCGCGTGCGGACGTCGTCCTCGGTGAGCTGGAAGCGCGCGTCCGGGCCGCTCGGCACGAGCACCGCGCGGCCTTCGGCCGCCGCGACGAAGTGCCGGTTGCACGGATACGACGGATCGGGCATCAGCACCTCGTCGTCACGCCCGACAAGCGCGAGGCACGCGAGCAGCAGCGCGGCCGACGCGCCTGCCGTCACGACGATCCGTTCCGGACTGATCGTGAGGCCGTAGGCGCGCGCGTAGTGTGCGGCGATCGCCTCGCGCAGCGGCGCGATGCCGAGCGCGCTCGTATATTGCGTGACGCCGCGACGCAGCGCGGCCGCGGCCGCTTCGACGACCGGCTCCGGCGCAGTGAAATCCGGCTCGCCGATGCCCATGTGGATAACATCGCGCCCGGAGGACTCGAGACGCTGTGCCTCCTTCATCAGTTCCATCACGTAGAAGGGCTGGATCGCGTCGACGCGTGCGGCGAGCTTGACGAGCGAATCGGTGGCGGTATTCATCGGGCGGGCAGGGCGAGGGAGGCGGGGCAAAAGAAAAAACGGGCGCATGTGCGCCCGTTCCGGACAAACGGTATCAGCCGTTGCGGCGCGCCTGCGTTTCGGCGGGGCGCAGCTTCGCGGCGAGCTTGTCGAGCACGCCGTTCACGTACTTGTAGCCGTCGGAGCCGCCGAACGTCTTCGCGAGTTCGACTGCTTCGTTGATGATCACGCGGTACGGCGTTTCGACGTGGTGCGTGAGCTCGAACGTCGCGATCAGCAGCACCGCGCGTTCGACCGGCGACAACTGGTCGATCGGGCGGTCGAGCGACGGCGTCAGCGCTTCGACGAGCGTGGCGTGCTCGCGGATCACGCCGTGCAGGATCGCGTCGAGCAGCTCCTTGTCAGCCTTGTCGTAACCGAGCGCGCCGCGCAGTTGCGCGTCGATCTCGCCGGAGGACGCGTTCGACAGCAGCCACTGGTAGAGGCCTTGCGTCGCCAGCTCGCGCGATTGTCGGCGGGCGCTCTTCTTCATGCCCGCTCCTCTTCGTCGTCTTCGTCTTCTTCTTCGTCCTCGTCGTCATCGCCGAGCTGGTCGAGTGCCATCGTCAGGTTGGCCATCTCGACGGCGACGCGTGCGGCGTCACGACCCTTTTCGGTCATGCGCGCGACGGCCTGCTCGTCGTTTTCGGTCGTCAGGACCGCGTTCGCGATCGGCAGGTTGAAGTCGAGGCCGATGCGGGTGATGCCCGCGCCGCTCTCGTTCGACACGAGTTCGAAGTGGTAGGTCTCGCCGCGGATCACCGCGCCGAGCGCGATCAGTGCGTCGAACTGGCCGCTTTCTGCGAGCTTCTGCAGCGCGAGCGGGATTTCCAGCGCGCCGGGCACCGATACGAGCAGCACGTCTTCACCGGTGACGCCGAGGCGTTCCAGTTCCTCGACGCACGCGTCGGCGAGGCCGTTGCACACGGGCTCGTTGAAGCGCGATTGCACGATACCGATACGCAGGCCGTCGCCTTCGAGATTCGGTTGGTATTGTCCGATTTCCATGATCTTGTCCGTGGTGTGGATGAACGGTTATAGGGCGAAAGCGCCGTGGCGGGTTACGCGTTGGACGCCGGGCAGGACTTGGCTTCGCCGCCGGGCATCGGAATGAAGCCCGTGACTTCGAGGCCGTAGCCGGACATGCTGCCCAGCTTGCGCGGATTCGACAGCACCTGCATCTTGCTGACGCCGACATCGTGCAGGATCTGCGCGCCGATGCCGAACGTCTTGAAATCAACCGGCCGGCGCTTGAGCGCAGCGGCCTTTTCTTCCTCGTCGAACGCCTTGAAGACGTCGATCAGGTGTTCCTTCGTGTCGCCGCAGTTGAGCAGGACGATCACGCCGAGGTCGCGCTCCGCGATCTCGCGCATCGCGGCGTCGAGCGTCCACGAGTGCGTCGACACGCCCGTCTCGAGCAGGTCGAGCACCGACAGCGGCTCGTGCACGCGCACCGGCGTATCGACGTCGGGCGACGGCGCACCGCGCACCAGCGCGATGTGCGGCGAGCCGCTCGGCTGGTCGCGGTACAGCACCGCGCGGAACGTGCCGTGCGCGGTTTGCATCGTACGCTCGGCGATCCGCTCGATGATCGATTCGGTGCGGCTGCGGTACTGGATCAGGTCGGCGATCGTGCCGATCTTCAGGTTGTGTTCCTGCGCGAATTCGATCAGGTCGGGCAGGCGCGCCATCGTGCCGTCGTCCTTGATGATCTCGCAGATCACCGCGGCCGGCGTGAGGCCCGCGAGCGCGGTGAAGTCGCAACCGGCCTCGGTGTGGCCCGCACGCACGAGCACGCCGCCCGGCTGCGCCATGATCGGGAATACGTGGCCCGGCTGCACGATGTGCTCGGGGCGCACGTCGTGCGCGACCGCCGTGGCGATCGTGTGCGCACGGTCGGCGGCCGAGATGCCGGTCGTCACGCCTTCGGCCGCTTCGATGCTGACCGTGAACGCGGTGCCGTACTGCGTGCCGTTGCGGTAGGTCATCAGCGGCAGGTGCAGCTGCTTGCAGCGTTCCTGCGTCAATGTCAGGCAAACCAGGCCGCGGCCGTACTTGGCCATGAAGTTGATCGCTTCCGGCGTGACGAATTCGGCGGCGATCACGAGGTCGCCCTCGTTTTCGCGGTCTTCTTCGTCGACCAGGATCACCATCCGGCCGGCTTTCAGCTCGGCGATGATGTCGAGCGTGGAGGCGAGCGTCATAAGGGGGCGAGAAAGAGGAAAGTGCGTATTTTACGCCAGCCGGACGGCGTTTCGGCTGGCATGGGCCACGCGCGGCCGGCAAGCGCTCCGGAAAGCGCTGCGACCGGCCTGCGCGGCAGGCCTGGCAAGGCCGCCGCGCGTTGCCAGCACGCGGGTGCGGGCCGTGGCGGGCCGGGCGTCAGGCGTGCTGGTCGCGCCCGCCCAGGTAGTCGAGCTTGCCGAGCTCGACGCCGCTGTGGCGAAGGATGTCGTACGCGGTCGTCACATGGAAGAAGAAGTTGGGCAGCACGAAATTCAGCAGGTACGACTGGCCGGTGAACTCGATCGGGCCGACGCGCATCTTCAGCACGATCTGGCGCGCCTCGCTGCCGTCGATCTGCGCGGCGTCGAAGCTTTTCAGGTAGTCGATCGTCTTCTGGATGCGTGCGTGCAGTTCGTCGAAGGTCTGCTCGACGTCCGGGTAGCTCGGGATCTCGACATCGGCGAGCCGTGCGGCGCAGCCCTTGGCCGTGTCGGTCGCGATGTAGACCTGGCGGACGAGCGGCAGCATGTCCGGGTACAGGCGGGCGCCGACGAACACCGACGGATCGATCTGCTTTTCGGCCGCATGCGCCTGCGCCTTGCCGAGGATGTGCTGGAGGTTGGTCAGGCCACGGATCAGCACGGGCAGCGAAGCCTGGTACATCGAGATGGACATGGGAACGACTCCTTGAGGAGGAAGAGGGCGGCCGGTATGCGGCACGTCGTGCGTTGCGGCGTTGAAACCGCTGTCGACGCATCTTAGCGCGGCGGCATGACCCGTGCGCGTCGTTGGCCATTCGGCCGGGTGCCGGGTGAGCGACTGGCCGATGGAGGCGATGCAGTCGTCCCGATTGCGCCGGAATGGCGGGCGTCGCCGGCACCACGCGTCGATCCGCAAAAAAGTCGTATCATGAAACACGAAACACGAAATATGAAGAAGCGGAGATCTCGATGATCGAACTCGATAGCGCCGCGTTGGCCGTCGTTGCCCGGCTGGCGGCCTTCGGCCAGGAAAACGATGCGCGGATGGACGACCGCAGCCGCAAGATGCTCAACCTCGAGCCGCCCACGGCCGAACTGCTGTACCTGCTCGTCACCGGCGCGCGTCGCCGGCGCGTGCTCGAGATCGGCACGTCCAACGGCTACAGCGCGGTCTGGCTCGCCCACGCGCTGCGCGAAACGGACGGGCAGCCGCTCGTTACCGTCGAGTACTCGCCCGACAAGGCCGGGCAGGCGAGGGCCAACCTGCGTGCGGCGTCGCTGCAGGATTGGGCGCAGGTGATCGAAGGCGATGCGACGCAGGTCTGCGCGGCCGTAACGGGCCCGTTCGACTGCGTATTCTTCGATGCCGACCGCGTGAGCGCGCCGCAGCAGCTCGCGCACCTGTTGCCGAAGCTGACGGCCGACGCGCTGCTCGTCGCGGACAACGCGCTGTCCCATCCGGACGAGATCGCCGGCTATCTCGCCGCGGTCGACGCGACGCGGCAGTTCGACACGACGATCGTGCCGGTCGGCAAGGGGCTCCACATCGCACGCCGCCGGCGGGTCGCATGACGCGGGCCACGCTCGAGCGCTCGACTCTGGGGCGCGACGCGTATGGGGCGATCCGCGAGATGCTGGTCGACGAGGCGCGCTTCGCGGCGGGCGAGAAGATCAGCATCGAAGCGCTGTCGCGCGATCTCGGCATCAGCCGCTCGCCCGTGTGGGCGGCGGTCTCGCGCCTGGAGGCCGAGGGGCTGCTGCAGGTCGTGCCGCGGCAGGGCGTGTTCGTCATCGCGTTCGACCGCGCGCGAATCGTGGCCATCTTCGAGGCGCGGGAAGCGCTCGAAGGGATGGCCGCGCGCCTGGCGGCGCAGCGCATGACGCCCGACGATCACGCGGCGCTGGATGAAGCGTTGACGCGGCAGGCAAATGCGGTCGACAGGCGCGACGGCGATGCATACCGCATCGCCAACCTCGACTTTCACCACGGGCTGCTCGCTACCGCGCGCAACGCGACGATCGAGGCGTCGCTCAGGGCGCTGTATGCGCAGGTGCAGACGATGTGTTCGGGCAGCGCGAGTCCGATGGACGACTGGGCACGGCTCAGCGGGAATGTCGCCGAACACCGGCAGGTGTTCGCCATGATCGCGAAGCACGATGCGGAGGGTGCCGAGCGCGCGGCGCGCGAGCATGTGCGGCAGTTGCTCGGGACGATCCTGGCGCGCGCGGGAGCGGAGGAGGCGGATGCTTGATCGCCCGCGGGCGACGGCGCGAAGGATGGGGAAAGGCGGCGGCCGGCCGGGCTACGGGGGCCGCCCGTACGATCAGTCCTGATGCACGCCCTGCGACGTCGACAGCATCCGCTCGACGTAGCGCGCAATCATGTCGACTTCGAGATTGACCTTGTCGCCGGCCTTCACGTGGCGCAGCGTCGTGACCTCGACCGTATGCGGAATCAGGTTGATCGAGAATTCGCAGCCGTCCGCGCGATCGTCGATCGTGTTGACGGTCAGGCTCACGCCGTTGACCGTGATCGATCCCTTGTATGCGAGATAGCAGCCGAGCTCGCGCGGCGCGACGATGCGAAGCTCGTGCGACTCGCCGACCGGCGCGAAGCGCGACACGGTGCCGAGGCCGTCCACATGACCCGACACGATGTGCCCGCCGAGGCGGTCGTGCGCGCGCAACGCCTTCTCGAGGTTCACGTCGCCGGGTTCCGCGAGGCCGACCGTGCGGTTCAGGCTTTCGCGCGACACGTCGACGTCGAACGATGAATCGGTCTTCTCGATCACCGTCATGCACGCGCCCTGGATCGCGATGCTGTCGCCCAGCGCCACATCGGTGAGATCGAGCCCGCCGACCAGCACGGTGAGGCGCACGCCGGCATCGGCCGACGCGCCGAGCGGCTGGATCGATCCGATACGGCCGACGGCCGCGACAATTCCGGTAAACATCGTGACGATCCCGTTCAGTGAGTGGCGTCAGGCGGCGTGAAACGCGCGAGGATCCGCAGGTCGTCGCCGATCCGCTCGAACCCGTGGAACGACAGTCGCGTGCGCGCCTCGAGGCTCGCCGGCGCGGCGAGGTCGAACATGCCGGCCGCATCGGCGCCCAGCAGGCTCGGCGCGAGGTAGACGAGCAATTCGTCGACGCACTGCTCGCGCAGCAGCGAGCCGTTCAGCTTGTGGCCGGCCTCGACGTGCAGCTCGTTGACGCCGCGCGCGCCGAGCGCCGCCAGCATCGCGGGCAGGTCGACCTTGCCGTGCGCATTCGCGAGCGGCACGATTTCCGCGCCGCGCGCCTTCAGCACCTTCGCGCGCACTTCGCCGGCGGCGTCGAGCCGGCCGCAGAAGATCAGCAGCGGCGCACCCTCGAGCAGCCGCGCATCGAGCGGCAGGTCGAGGCGGCTGTCTACCAGGATGCGCTGCGGCTGGCGCGGCGTGTCGACGCCGCGCACGGTCAGCAGCGGGTTGTCTTCGCGCACGGTGCCGATGCCGGTCAGGATTGCGCAGGCGCGCGCACGCCATGCGTGCCCGTCGAGGCGGGCGGCCTCGCCGGTGATCCACTGGCTTTCGCCGGACGGCAGCGCGGTGCGGCCGTCGAGCGACGCGGCGGTCTTCATCCGCACCCACGGGCGGCCGCGCGTCATCCGCGACACGAAGCCGATGTTCAGTTCGCCGGCTTCATGCGCGAGCAGCCCGCAGCGCACGTCGATGCCCGCGTCGCGCAGCATCCCGAGGCCGCGCCCCGACACCTGCGGGTTCGGGTCTTCCATCGCGGCGACGACCTTCGCGACGCGCGCGTCGATCAGCGCGTTCGCGCATGGCGGCGTGCGGCCGAAATGGCTGCACGGTTCGAGCGTGACGTAGACGGTCGAACCCGCGACGTCGTAGCCGCGCGAGCGCGCGTCCTTCAGCGCCTGCACCTCTGCGTGATCCTGGCCGGCCGGCTGCGTGAAGCCTTCGCCGATCACGTCGCCGTCCTTGACGATCACGCAGCCGACACGCGGGTTCGGTGCCGTTGTATACATGCCGCGCGCGGCGAGCGCGAGCGCACGCTGCATGTGGGCGAAATCGATATCCGAGAACATGCGCGCGGACCCGGGTCAGGCAGCGAGTGCCGCGAATGCGCGGCGCGCGGCCGCGAGCGTCGCGTCGATCACCGCGTCGTCGTGCGTGCTCGACACGAAGCCGGCTTCGTATGCGGACGGCGCGAAGTACACGCCTTCGTCGAGCATCAGGTGGAAGAAGCGGTTGAAGCGCTCGGTGTCGCTCTTCGTCACTTCGGCGAAGCTGGTCGGCACGCGTTCGGCGAAGTAGAGGCCGAACATCGCGCCGATCGAGTCGGCCGCGAACGGCACGCCGGCCGCGCGCGCTTCGGCCGCGAGGCCGTCGGCGAGCCGCTTCGTCTGCGCAGTGAGCGCGTCGTAGAAGCCGGGCGCCTGGATCAGCTGCAGCGTCTTCAGGCCTGCCGCGACCGCGATCGGGTTGCCCGACAGCGTGCCGGCCTGATAGACGCCGCCGAGCGGCGCGAGATGGGCCATGATGTCGCGGCGGCCGCCGAATGCAGCCGCCGGCATCCCGCCGCCGATCACCTTGCCGAGGCAGGTGAGGTCGGCCGTGATCCCGTAGTACGCCTGCGCGCCGCCGAGCGCGACGCGGAACCCGCACATCACTTCGTCGAAGATCAGCACGGCGCCGTGCTTCGTGCACAGCGCGCGCAGCGCGTTCAGGAATTCGGGCGTGCCGCGCACGAGGTTCATGTTGCCCGCGACCGGCTCGACGATCACGGCGGCGATCTCGTCGCCGAACGCACCGAACGCTTCTTCGAGCGCGGCGACGTTGTTGTATTCGAGGACGGTCGTGTGCTTCGCGATGTCGGCGGGCACGCCGGCCGACGTCGGGTTGCCGAACGTCAGCAGGCCCGAGCCGGCCTTCACGAGCAGGCTGTCCGCATGGCCGTGGTAGCAGCCTTCGAACTTGACGATGCGGCTGCGGCCCGTGAAGCCGCGCGCGAGACGCAGCGCGCTCATCGTGGCCTCGGTGCCGCTCGACACCATCCGCACCTGCTCGATCGACGGCACGAGCTTGCAGATTTCCTCGGCGATCTCGATCTCGGCTTCGGTCGGCGCGCCGAACGAGAAGCCGTCGGCGAGCACGTTCTGCACGGCCGACAGCACTTCCGGATGGACGTGGCCGACGATCATCGGGCCCCAGGAGCCGATGTAGTCGATGTACTGCTTGCCGTCGGCATCCCAGAAATACGGGCCTTGCGCGCGCGCGACGAAGCGCGGCGTGCCGCCGACCGAACGGAATGCGCGCACCGGCGAGTTGACGCCGCCGGGAATGGTCTTCTGGGCGCGTTCGAAGAGGATCTGATTGTTGGACATGGGCGAAACCTGCGAGAGAAGGGCGCGGGGGCCTGTGCACGGGCCGCGGCGCCTGGGCGGAACGATCGTCTGATTGTACCGGAGACGCGCGTGGCGGGCCCGCGACGCCGTCTGCGGCCTGTCGGCGCATGAGGGATCGCGTTGGCCGGGAAGGAAGGGGGCAATTCGGCCCCGTTATCGATCCGGCACGGGCGGCGGCTTGCGCTTGCCGGTCAGCTCGGCCCAGCGCTTTTCGAGCGGGCCTTCGACCATCGGCTTGATCACCGTGCCCGAGCTCTGCGCATCCCAGGTCTGCACCGAGTACGGATGCACGCGCAGCGCGTCGCGCGCGATCACGACGTCCTGGTGCGCGTCGACCAGCCAGTCGTACACGAAGTCGATGCACAGCCGGTAGCCGCGCTTCGTCGCCGGATCGGGCACCTCGTACGGCGCGCGCGTCACGTAGCCGGAACCGAACACGCCCTTGGGCTCCTTCGCGACGCGGTGCAGGAACACGCGGTCGCCCGGCAGGATGCCGCGCGCGAAGCCGCAGCCCCACACGTCATGCACGGCCTCGCCTGCCTTCACGCGCGCGGCGACGTCGGGCAGTTCGGGCCACGGCCATTTCTTGGGGCTCCAGATCAACAGGAAAGCGGTCATCGGTTCGGTCGTGCGTCGAATTGGTCAGACAAGAGGGGCGAGGAGCTGCAAGCTTAATCGAATCCCCGCTCGCGATCCCGCGCGGCGGGCACCGCGCCGGTCGTTTTCGACCGGCCGCGCACTCGGCCGACGGCACGTAAAAAAGTTGCGCGTACAATCATGGGCCTGGGCGTGCCGTTCGCGGTGCGGCCTCCCGTCTTCACTGCCACGTGCGCCCCGATGCGCGCGGGCTCCATTGCGGATACCCATGTCTCACGTCGTCCGACGCCGGCCCGATGCCCGGCTGATCCTGTTGCTCGGCGCGCTCGCCGCCTGCGGGCCGATCGCTACCGACATGTACCTGCCGAGCCTGCCGTCGATCGCCGACGGCTTCTCCGTCAGCCCCGGCGCCGCGCAGCGCACGCTGACGAGCTTCATGGCCGGCTTCTCGATCGGCATGCTGCTGTACGGTCCGCTGTCCGACACGTGGGGCCGCCGCCCGGTGCTGCTCGGCGGCATCGCGCTGTTCACGCTCGCGAGCATCGGCTGCTTCGTGTCGAACTCGATCGACATGCTGATCCTCGTGCGCTTCCTGCAGGCGCTCGGCGCCGGCGCGGCGTCGGTGTTGTCGCGCGCGATCGCGCGCGATGCGCACGAGCCGACCGATGCGGCGAAGGTGCTGTCGATGGTCGCGATCGTCACCGCGGTCGGGCCGCTGCTCGCGCCGCTGATCGGCGGGCAGATCCTGCGCTTCTCCGGCTGGCGCGGCGTGTTCGTCGTGCTGGCCGCGTTCGGCGCGGTGTGCGCGGCGACCGCGTACCTGCGCGTGCCCGAAACCTGGCCGAAGGAGCGGCGCAAGAGCGCGGCCGTGCTCGCATCGTTCGCGTCGTACGGGCGCATCCTGTCCGACCCCGTCGCATGGGGGCACATGCTGTGCGGCGGGATGGCGTTCGCGGCGATGTTCTCGTACATCACCGCGACACCGTTCGTGTACATCGAGTATTTCCACGTGTCGCCGCAGCACTACGGGCTGCTGTTCGGCCTGAACGTGGTCGGCATCATGATCGGCAACTTCACGAACACGCGGCTCGTCGGCCGTATCGGTTCGCTGCGCATCATCGCGGCCGCGTCGCTCGTGAGCTGCATCGCATCGCTCGCGGTCGCGCTCGTCGCGCTGACCGGGTGGGGCGGGCTGTGGTCGATCGTCGTGTGCCTGTTCTTCGTCGTCGGCGTGGTCGGGATCCTGTCCGCGAACTGCACGACCGACCTCATGCATCGCTATCCGCACAACGCGGGCGCGTCGGCGGCCGTGTTCGGCGCGATGCAGCTGGCGCTCGGCGCACTCGCGAGCGTCGCGATCGGCGCACTCGCGGACGGCACGCCGTTCGCGATGGGCGTGACGATCGGCGTGTCGGGGGTGCTGTGTTTCGCCGGGCGCTACCTCGTGCTGCGCTGGCATGGCCGGCCGGTGAAAGCGGGCGCCTGAGCGGAGGCCGCAATGGCCGCGGCATGAAAAAACGCCACCGCGCGATGCGTCGGTGGCGTTCTTTTTCGGGCAGTCGGAACGCGGCGAGCGCCTGACCGTGTCGAGCGTCAGTCCCGCGCGACGTCCTTCGCCGCCGGCGATGCGCCGTGGCTCAGCCAGTCGAGCACGTCGGCCGTTTCGTCGTCGCTCGCCCGTGCGCGCGCCTGCGCGACGGCCTCCGGCAACTCCCCGTTGGTCGACGCACGGCGGATCGCGACGCCGACCGCGAGGACGTCGATCATCAGCAGATGCAGGATCCGCGAGATCATCGACAACTGCGACTCGCGCATCTCGATGTGGTCGGTCTCGAGCGCGACGGTCGCACGCTTCGCAAGCGGCGTGTTGCTCGACGTGATCGCGATCACCTTGGCACCGGCCTGCATCGCGACCTCGAGCACGCGCAGCAGCTCGGGCGCGCGCCCCGACTTCGACACCGCGACGATCACGTCGCCCTTGCCGAGCAGCGCGGCCGATGCGGCCTGCATGTACAGGTCGCCGTACGCGATCGTCGGGATCCCGAAGCGGAAGAACTTGTAGTGCGCGTCCTGCGCGACGATGTTCGAGTTGCCGAGCCCGTAGAACTCGATGCGCCGTGCGCCGTTCAGGATCTCGATCGCATTCTCGACGTGCTCGAAGTTCAGGTGTTCGCGCAGCTGCAGGATCGCGGACACTGTGTTGTCGAGCACCTTCGCGCCGAAGTCGGTGGCCGTGTCGCCGAGATGCACCTGGCTGTGGCTCATCGGAATCGTGCCGGTGAGGCCGGTGGCGAGCTTCAGCTTGAAGTCCGACAGCCCCTGGCAGCCGAGCGAGCGGCAGAAGCGGATCACCGTCGGCTGGCTCACGTCGGCCTTGCGCGCGATATCGACGATCGGATCGTTGATGATCGAGCGCGGATGGTTCAGCGCGAGATCGGCGACGCGGCGCTCGGCCGGCGTCAGTGCGTCGCGCATCTGGCGGATCCGTTCGAACACGGCCGACGATGCACCGCCCGAGCGGTTCGACAACTGCTCCGCGAGGATCGCCGACACGCCGAGGAACGCCGGGTATTCGGCGGTGATCAGGTAGGTCGGGATGTTCTCGAGGTAGTGCGTGAAGCGGCCCTTCGCCTCGAAGCGCGCACGGAACGACGAGCGCGTGAACAGTTCGCCGAGCTTCACCGCGACGCCGCCGCCGATGTATACGCCGCCGAGCGCGCCGAGCGTCAGCGCGACGCTGCCCGCGAACGCGCCGAGAATCCCGCAGAAGCATTCGACCGTTTCGAGCGCGAGCGCGTCGCCCGCATGCGCGCGCTCGACGATCTCGACCGTGTCGACGGTCGCGGCCACGCGCTTCTTGTCGCGCGCGGCAAGTGCGCGATAGATGATCTCCATGCCGGGGCCCGCGCACACGCGTTCGAATGACACGTGCGGAAACTTCTTGCGCGCGTACTGCAGCACCAGGTCCTCGCGCTCGTCCTGCGGCGCGAACGATGCGTGGCCGCCTTCGCTGCCGAGCGCGATCCAGCGGTCGTCGGCCGGAATCAGCCCCGACACGCCGAGCCCGGTGCCGGGCCCGAGCAGCCCGATCACGCTGTTCTGGCGGCGCGCGCCGCCGCCGATCTGCACGCGCTGCGCGTCGGTCAGGCCCGGCAGCGCCATGGCCAGCGCGGTGAAATCGTTGACGACGAGCAGCGTGTCGAAGCCGAGCGCGCGGCGCGTCGCCTCGATCGAGAAGCTCCAGTCGTGGTTGGTCATCGTGACCTGGTCGCCGTCGACCGGGTTGGCGATCGCGATCGCCGCGTGGTTCACGCGGCTGATCTTCACGTCCTTCAGATACTTGCGGATCGCGTCGGTGATCGTCGGATAGTCGGCGCCGGGATACACGCGGATCTGCGTGATCTCGCCCGGGCCGGTTTCCAGCGCGAAGCGCGCGTTGGTGCCGCCGACGTCCGCGAGCAGGCGCGGGCCGTCGGCATGCTGGGCCACGACGACCGCCTTACTTTGCGCACCAGTAGACATCGAGCTGGGTCCCCTTGTCGTTGGCCAGTTGGGAAATCGCGTTCTTCTGCAGCGATGCGGCCGCGGCGTCGAGCACCGCGCGTTTGCGTTCGCCCGCGATCAGCAGGAATAGCCGGTCGACGCGCTTGAGCGCATCGAGCGAGAAGCTCACGCGCGCATGCGGTGCGGCGCCGGGATGCACGGCGACGAAACGCTCGGGCGTCGTGATCGCGTGATCCCATTCGGGCGCATCGGCGAAGATCGACGCGGTATGGCCGTCCTCGCCCATCCCGAGCACCGCGACGCTCGGCACGCGGTACTCGGCGTTTGCGTTCAGCGCAGCGACGTGCGCGTCGAGCGCGCTGCGCGTGTCGACGAGCGGCAGGAAACGGGCAGGGGCTGCCGCGTGCTGCAGCAGCGTGTCGCGCACGAGGTGCGCATTGCTGGCTGCGTCGTCCTCCGGCACCCAGCGGTCGTCGACCAGCGTCACGTCGACGCCGGCCCAGTCGAGCGCCGCGTGCGACAGCGTTTGCAGGAACGGGCGCGGGCTCGTGCCGCCGGACACCGCGAGCGTCGGGCGCGCGGGGCCGGCGAGCGCGGCGCGCAGCGCATCGCCGACGGCGCGCGCGAGCGCTTCGCTTTGCGCTTCCTGGGTGTCGAAAGCGTGGATCTCGATCACATCTCCTCCGGACTGCTTTGTCTGTTCAAATCGTACGAATCGTGGGGCACGTTGCCGCGTACGGTGGCGTGCGCGGCAGCGGTTTGCATCAGTTCTCTTCTTCGAGCCAGCAGGTGTCGTGCTGCGCAAGCATCGCGCTCGCCGCGGCCGGCCCCCACGTGCCCGCCGCATACGGCTTCGGCGGCTTCAGCGTGCGTGCCCATTCGTTCAGGATGGGCTCGACCCAGCGCCATGCGGCTTCCTGTTCGTCGCGGCGCACGAAGAGGGCGAGACGGCCGTTGATCACGTCGAGCAGCAGGCGCTGGTACGCCTCCATCTGCCCTTCCTTGAAGAACTGGTCGAACGCGAGGTCGAGGTGCACGCTCGCGAGGTTCATCCCTTCGCCGGGCTGCTTCGCGAGGCAGTACAGGCGGATCGTCTCGTTCGGCTGCAGCCGGATCACGAGGCGGTTCGAGCCGGGGCGCAGCGCGGTGGGCCCGAGCGCCGAATGCGGCACCGGGCGGAAATTGACGACGATCTCCGCGACGCGATCGGCAAGACGCTTGCCGGTGCGCAGGAAGAACGGCACGCCGGCCCAGCGCCAGTTCTCGATCTCGACTTTCAGCGCGACGAAGGTTTCGGTCTGGCTGTCGGGCTTCACGCCCGGCTCGGTCGCATAGGCCGGCACCTGCGCGCCCTTGATCACGCCCGCATGATACTGGCCGCGCACGGCCACCTTGCCGATGTCGCGCGGATCGACCGGTTTCAGCGCGCGCAGCACGCGCAGCTTCTCGTCGCGCACCGAATTCGAATCCATCGAATGCGGCGGCTCCATCGCGACGATCGACAGCAACTGCAGCAGGTGGTTCTGCACCATGTCGCGCAGTGCGCCCGTATTGTCGTAGAAATCGCCGCGCGCCTCGACGCCGAGCTCCTCGGCGATCGTGATCTGGATGCTTTCGACCCATTCACGGCGCCACAGCGGCTCGAACAGCGCATTGCCGAAGCGCAGCGCGAGCAGGTTCTGCACGGGTTCCTTGCCGAGGTAGTGGTCGATCCGGTAGATCTGGCCTTCCGCGAAAATTTCGCCGACCGCGTCGTTGATCGCATTCGACGACTTCAGGTCGTAGCCGAGCGGCTTCTCGAGCACGATGCGCGAGCCTTCGTTCAGGCCGACCGACGCGAGCGCCTTGCAGATCGGTACGAACAGCGACGGGCCCGTCGCCAGATAGAACACACGGATGCCGGGCAGCGATGCGACCGCGTCGCGCAGCACGACGTAGTCTTCCGCGCGGCCGAGATCGAGGTGCACGTATTCGATGCGATCGAGGAAGGACTTCCACGCAGTTTCGTCGAACGCCTTGCCGGCGGCCTTGGCCGCGTGCGGCTTCACGTGCGTGTCGACCCATTCGAGATAGGACGCCCGATCCGATTCATGACGCGCCACGGCGACGATGCGGCCGCTCTCCGCCAGCATGTTCGCACGGTGCGCTTCGAATAGCGCAGGCAGGATCTTGCGCATCGACAGATCGCCGGTGCCGCCGAAAAGTACGAAGGTAAAGCTGGAATCGGTATGCATGTGTCTCCGCCGTGTTGGGGGTGCTCGGAAGCGATCCGTAGTGCGATAAAAATATT
This sequence comes from Burkholderia puraquae, assembly GCF_002099195.1. GTDB lineage: Bacteria > Pseudomonadota > Gammaproteobacteria > Burkholderiales > Burkholderiaceae > Burkholderia > Burkholderia puraquae. The sequence goes on from NZ_NBYX01000006.1 coordinate 165,369, forward strand.
TTTGACACTGAATTGTAGTTTAACTACAATCCGCCGCAAGGGGTAGCACCTGGGTGAAGAAAAAAAGAAGTGCGGTCGATGAACTGCGCGAGCTTCGCCTTCGGGAACGCCTTGTGCCGAATGTTATCGGACATTGACGGCGCGCATCGTCGGCGCGACGTCGGCCCCGGGCTCGCGCCGCATCATCGCGGCGGGCCAGAAACACAAAGAGGAGACACGCCGTTGAATCTCGATTCACGCTTTCTGTAAGAGCCCGGCCGGTCATCGGCCCCGTACGCTGCATGCGTCCCGCGGCTCGATTTCCCCGTCGTTATCAAGAAGCCGGTTCCCGGTCAGGGAACCTCACGAGTTGATTCAGTCTGGAGGAGATAAGTAATGAAAGTTCGCTCGATCATGGGTGCGCTCTGCGCGGCAGGTCTGATGGCTGGCGCCGTGGCGGCGCAGGCAGCCGAGAATGTAACGGTGCTGCACTGGTGGACCTCGGGCGGCGAGTCGAAGGCCGTCGGCGTGCTGAAGGACGACCTGCAGAAGCAGGGTTATGTATGGAAGGACTTCGCGGTTGCGGGCGGCGCGGGCGCCGCGGCAATGACCGCGCTGAAGACCAAGGTGATCAGCGGCGACGCACCGTCGGCCGCGCAGATCAAGGGCCCGCTGATCCAGGACTGGGCCGACCAGGGCGTGCTCGTCAACATCGATTCCGCTGCCGGCGACTGGAAGCAGAACCTGCCGCCGGAAATCGATAAGATCATCAAGTACAAGGGCCACACCGTCGCGGCGCCGTTCTCGGTGCACCGCGTGAACTGGCTGTACATCAACAAGGCCGCGCTCGACAAGGTTGGCGCGAAGGTGCCGACCACCTGGCCTGAATTCTTCGCGGTGGCCGACAAGCTGAAGGCCGCGGGCATCCAGCCGGTCGCGATGGGCGGCCAGCCGTGGCAGGACCTGACGCTGTGGGAAGACGTGGTGCTGTCGCAGGGCCCGGCGTTCTACAAGAAGGCGCTGGTCGATCTCGACCAGGCGACGCTGACGTCGCCGCAGATGCTGTCCGTGTTCGACACGGTGCGCAAGATCCAGGGCTACTTCGATGCCGGCCGTAACGGCCGCGACTGGAACCTCGCGACCGCGATGGTCATCAACGGCAAGGCCGGCATGCAGTTCATGGGCGACTGGGCGAAGGGCGAGTTCGAGAACGCCGGCAAGAAGTCGGGCAAGGACTACATCTGCGCACCGGTGCCGGGCACGGCGAATGCGTACACGTTCAACGTCGATTCGTTCGTGTTCTTCCAGCAGAAGGGCGAGAAGAACGCGACGCCGGGCCAGCTCGCGCTCGCGAAGACGATCATGACGCCGGACTTCCAGGAGCAGTTCAGCCTGCTGAAGGGCTCGGTGCCCGTGCGCCTCGGCGTGAAGATGGACAAGTTCGACGACTGCGCGAAGAAGTCGTATGCCGACGAGCAGACCGCGATCAAGTCGGGCGGCTTCGTGCCGTCGCTCGCACACGGGATGGCGCAAAGCGATGCGACCGCCGGCGCGATCACGGACGTCGTGACGAAGTTCATGAACTCGCAGCAGGATTCGAAGAGCGCGGTCGCCGCGCTCGCGAAGGCCGCGAAGGTCAAGTAACGCGCGCCAGGCGCCCGGCCGGAAACGCTTCATCGGCCGGGCGTTTTTGCATGTGCAGCAAACGGGCTCGCCCGCGGGCTCGTGCCGTACCTGGCGCCGGCCCGGCCTGCGCCGCCCTCGTTCCAGGAGTCGAATCAAGTGGCTGCCCCTCTTAGCGGAAACGGATCCGGCGCTGCCGCCGCACGGCGTACGTCGCCGATGTCGGCCTTCGCCGATCGCTGGATCCCGAAGCTCGTGCTTGCACCGAGCGTCGCGATCGCCGTGGTGTTCATCTACGGCTTCATCCTGATTACCGGCTATCTGTCGCTGACCAATTCGCGGCTGTTGCCGAACTACGAATTCGACGGCTTCGGCCGTTACACGGACCTGTTCCAGAACGACGTGTGGTGGACTTCCGCCGCGAACCTCGGCTGGTTCGGGATTCCGTTCATCGCGGTCTGCGTCGCGCTCGGGTTGTTCCTCGCGATCCTGCTCGACCAGCGGATCCGCAACGAAGGCGCGCTGCGCGCGATCTTCCTGTATCCGATGGCGCTGTCGTTCATCGTCACCGGCACCGCGTGGCAGTGGATCCTGAACCCGGGCCTCGGCCTCGAGAAGGTGATGCACGACTGGGGCTGGACGAGCTTCTCGTTCGACTGGCTCGGCGATCCGGACAAGGCGATCTTCTGCGTGGTGATCGCCGCCGTGTGGCAGTCGACGGGTTTCGTGATGGCGCTGTTCCTCGCGGGGCTGCGCGGCGTCGATGCGGAGATCTTCAAGGCCGCGCAGGTGGACGGCGCGACGCTGCCGACCATCTACCGGAAGATCGTGATCCCGAGCATGCGCCCGGTGTTCTTCTCGGTGCTGCTGATCCTCTGCCACATCACGATCAAGACCTTCGACCTGGTCGTCGCGCTGACGGCGGGCGGCCCGGGCACGTCGTCGTCGCTGCCGGCCATGTTCATGTACACGTTTTCGTTCAACCGCGGCCAGCTCGGGCTCGGCGCGGCGTCCTCGGTGATGATGCTCGCGACCGTGGTCGCGGTGCTGGTGCCGCTGATGTATATGGAATCGAGGAGCACCCGCAATGCAGCCTAAGATGACGATCAGCCGGGCAGTGATCTATGCGGCACTGATCCTGTTCGCGCTGTATTTCCTGTTCCCCATCTACGTGATGCTGTCGACCTCGTTCAAGGATCTCGACCAGCTGCGCACCGGCAACCTGCTGACGCCGCCCACCACGTGGACCGTCGACCCGTGGGTGAAGGCCTGGAGCGGGGCGTGCACCGGCGTGCGCTGCGACGGCATGAAGCCGTTCTTCCTGAACTCGCTGCAGATGGTGATCCCGGCCGTGCTGATCTCGTCGCTGATCGGCGCGTTCAACGGCTACGTGCTCACGCACTGGCGCTTTCGCGGTGCCGACGCGCTGTTCACGATGATGCTGGTCGGCTGCTTCATCCCGTTCCAGGTGATCCTGCTGCCGATGGCGCGCCTGCAGGGGATGCTCGGCCTCGCCAACACGATTCCGGGCCTCGTGTTCGTGCACGTCGTGTACGGCATCGCATTCACGACGATGTTCTTCCGCAACTTCTACGTGAGCGTGCCGGCCGAGCTCGTGAAGGCCGCGCGCATCGACGGCGCGGGCTTCTTCACGATCTTCACGAAGATCCTGCTGCCCGTGTCGCTGCCGATCTTCATGGTGTGCCTGATCTGGCAGTTCACGCAGATCTGGAACGACTTCCTGTTCGGGATCGTGTTCTCCGGCGTCGATTCGATGCCGATCACGGTGGCGCTGAACAACCTCGTCAACACGTCGACGGGCGTGAAGGAATACAACGTCGACATGGCCGGCGCGATCATCGCCGCGCTGCCGACGCTGCTCGTCTACATCGTCGCCGGCCGCTACTTCGTGCGCGGGCTGACGGCGGGCGCGGTGAAGGGGTAGGCGCGGCTTTATCCGATACGACGAACCGGCCGCGCATTGCGCGCGGCGCATCGAAACGAACCCGACGCGGCGCCCGAGTGCGCCGCGCGAGACGAGACAGAGGATTCACAGCATGGCAAGCCTTTCCATCCGTGACGTGTACAAGACCTACCCGAACGGGGTGCCGGTCCTGAAGGGTGTCGACATCGAGATCGAGGACGGACAGTTCCTGATCCTGGTCGGCGGTTCGGGCTGCGGGAAGTCGACGCTGCTCAACATGATCGCCGGGCTCGAGACCGTGACGAGCGGCGAGATCTGCATCGACGGCAAGGTCGTCAACGACCTGTCGCCGAAGGATCGCGACATCGCGATGGTGTTCCAGTCGTACGCGCTGTATCCGTCGATGACGGTGCGCGAGAACATCTCGTTCGGCCTGAACATCCGCAAGGTGCCCAAGAGCGAGCAGCAGCAGATCGTCGACCGCGTGTCGCAGATGCTGCAGATCCAGCATCTGCTCGACCGCAAGCCGGGCCAGCTGTCGGGCGGCCAGCGCCAGCGCGTCGCGATGGGGCGTGCGCTCGCGCGCGATCCGTCGCTGTTCCTGTTCGACGAGCCGCTGTCGAACCTCGATGCAAAGCTGCGCATCGAGATGCGCGCGGAAATCAAGCTGCTGCACCAGCGCCTCGGCACGACGATCGTCTACGTGACGCACGACCAGATCGAGGCGATGACGCTCGGCGACCGGATCGCGGTGATGAAGGACGGCGTGGTCCAGCAGTTCGGCGCGCCGCAGGAGATCTACGATTCGCCGTCGAACCTGTTCGTCGCGGGCTTCATCGGCGCGCCGCCGATGAACTTCATCAACGGCAAGCTGGTCGAGCAGGGCAGCGGGATCGCGCTCGAGATCGACACGGGCGTCAAGCGCGGCGTGCTGAACCTGCCGTTCGACGCGGGCAAGCTGAAGTCGCACGTCGGCAGCGAGGTGATCCTCGGCCTGCGTCCGGAGCGCATCACCGACGTGCGCCACGCGCACAACGGCGACGCGTCGCATCTGCAGCCGTTCGACGTGCGCGTCGACGTGACCGAGCCGACCGGGCCGGACACGCACGTGTTCGCGCAGGTGAACGGCAAGCGCATCGTGAGCCGCGTGCATCCGGCTGCGAACCCGCAGCCCGACCAGACGCTGTCGCTGCTGTTCGACGTGTCGAAGGCGGTGCTGTTCGATCCGGCGTCGGAAGAGCGGATCGCGTGATGTCGCGCGAGTGCTGAAGGAAGCAAAAAGGGGCCGTCTTCGGACGGCCCCTTTGTTTTGGCGCGGCGGTAGATGCCGCGGCGGCAGTCAGTGCGGCAGCCGCACGTCGAACTTGAACGTCGCCAGCCGCGCGACGAGGATGAAGCCGGTCGCGAGCAGCACGCTGTACACCGAGTCGAACTGCAGCCACACGAGCAGCAGGTAGAACCAGCAGCCGACGAACGCGCAGGTCGCGTACGGCCGCGAATCGCGCAGGATCAGCGGGATGTCGTTGCACAGGACGTCGCGGATGATCCCGCCGACCACGCCCGTGATCACGCCCATCATCACCGCGATGAAGCGCGGCATCTCGGCATCGAGCGCGATCGCCGTGCCCGAGATGCTGAAGATCCCGAGCCCGATCGCATCGGCGACCAGCAGCAACCGCTCGGCCGACAGCCGCGACAGCATTCGCAGCACGAACGGCGCGAACAGTGCGAGCACGAAGATCGCGATCACGTAGTCGTCGTGCACGACCCAGTAAAACGGCCGGCGCTCGAGCAGGATGTCGCGCAGCGTGCCGCCGCCGAACGCGGTGGCGAGCGCGACCACGAACGTGCCGACCGAGTCGAGACGGTTCTTGCGCGCCTCGATGAATCCCGAGATCGCAAAGGCGAGCGTCGCGATCGCCTCCAGTACCGCGATCGCGAGCGTCAGCCTAGGATGCGGCACGCGGCCCCCGGTCGCCGGGCGCCGCGAACGGCTGCAGCAGCACCAGCACCGCGCCCGCGCCGCCGTCGTGGCCGCGTGCCTCGCAGAACGCGATCACTTCTTCCTTCTGCACGAGCCACGCGCGCACCTTGCCTTTCAGCACGGGCTCCTTGCCGATCGAGCCGAGCCCTTTGCCGTGGATCACGCGCAGGCAGCGCAGCCCTTTCTTGCCGGCTTCGCGGATGAACTCGGCGAGCGCGTCGCGCGCCTCGTCGCGCCGCATCCCGTGCAGGTCGATCTGCGCCTGCACGATCCACGCGCCGCTGCGCAGCTTGCGCACGACGTCGCGGCTGATGCCGGGGCGGTGGTAGTACAGCGAGTCGTCGCTGTCGAGCAGCGTCTCGGGATCGAATTCGTCGGACAGCGTCGCGTTCAGCACGGCTTCCTCGTCGCGCTGCGTCTGCTTCGGCACCGGGTCGGGCGGCGTGCGGCCGGCCGTCGCGCGCGGCGGCGCACTGAGCGGCTGGATGGCGCCGATCTCGTTGCGGAACAGGTTCGCGTCGGCATCCGCCTGGCGCGCGGCCTTCGCAGTTTCGACGCGGGCACGCTCGCGGCGCTCGGCTTCGCCTTTCAGGTTCGCGCGCAGCGCGCCGAGGCCCGCGAGTCCCTGGCCGCGCAACGCGGCGGGATCGGGCGCGGGCGCCGGCGCGACGGGCGCGGGGTTCGCGGGGCGGGCGGCGATCTGCCGCTTCGCGGGATCGCTCGGATGGGGCTGGTTCTTCGCCATGATTCGGTATACAGGGCAGGCGCGTTCGGGCGCGCGGGCAAAAAAAAGCCGCTGCACGGCGGCAGCGGCTTGTCCGGCCAGGCCCGCTTCGCGGCAGCGGACGCCATTGTAGCGCCCGGCGCGACGGGTCTCGCGGCTTACTTCTTGTCGTGCAGGCTTTCGAGGTAGCGCTGCGCGTCGAGCGCGGCCATGCAGCCCGTGCCCGCGCTGGTGATCGCCTGGCGGTACACGTTGTCCTGCACGTCGCCCGCGGCGAACACGCCAGCGACGCTCGTCGACGTCGCGTTGCCGTGCAGGCCGCTCTTCGTCAGGATGTAACCGTCCTTCATTTCGAGCTGGCCCTGGAACAGGTCGGTGTTCGGCTTGTGGCCGATCGCCACGAACACGCCCTGCACGTTGAGGTCTTCGGTTGCGCCGGTCTTCACGTTCTTGATGCGCAGGCCCGTCACGCCCGAATCCTCGCCGGTCACTTCGTCGAGCACGTGATCCCACTTGATCACGACCGCGCCTTCCTTTTCCTTCTCCAGCAGGCGGTCGATCAGGATCGGCTCCGCGCGGAACTTGTCGCGGCGGTGGATCACCGTGACCTTCTTCGCGATGCCCGTCAGGTAGAGCGCTTCCTCGACGGCCGTGTTGCCGCCGCCGATCACCGCGACTTCCTGGTTGCGATAGAAGAAGCCGTCGCAGGTCGCGCAGGCCGACACGCCCTTGCCCATGAACGCTTCCTCGGACGGCAGGCCGAGATACTGCGCGGACGCGCCGGTCGCGATGATCAGCGAGTCGCACGTGTATTCGCCCGAGTCGCCGATCAGGCGGATCGGCTGCTCGTGCAGCTTCGCGGTGTGGATGTGGTCGAACACGATTTCGGTGTTGAAGCGCTCGGCGTGCTCGAGGAAGCGCGCCATCAGCTCCGGACCCTGCACGCCTTTCGCGTCTGCCGGCCAGTTTTCGACGTCGGTCGTGGTCATCAGCTGGCCGCCCTGCGCGATGCCGGTGATCAGCACCGGGGACAGGTTGGCGCGTGCCGCGTAGACGGCAGCCGTGTAGCCGGCGGGGCCGGAACCGAGAATCAGGACTTTGGCGTGTTTGGGCGTGGACATGTGCGAATCCGTAAAAGGCGGCCGCGGCGGGCGGGGTAGGGCTCGCCGTACGATCCAGGGTGACCGGGATGCCGTCATAGATGGGTATCAGACGCGCATTATAAAGGTCCCGTTGCTGCATTGCCGAACGAGAGTTTCAATCGCGGCGATAGTGTCGCGCGGTGAAACGGCCGTGCGTGCGGGGCGGGCGCGGCGCGCGGCGGCGCGTTGCCGCACGTGTGCGGCGGGGCGTGGCGCCGGCTCGGCGCGGCGCAGCAGCGGCGCCCGACGGCCGGCCGGGCCGGCGCGAAAGGGGGGGGGCGGAGCGCGGCCGCCGGGCCGGCCGTACCCCGGCCCCGTTATGTAACCGTCATTTACACTTGGCGGCCCGGTGCAGCGCTTACAATATGCGGGATCGAACGACAGGCGGGCGCACGGCCCGTCCTCTTTATACGGATTCATGGCAAAAGCTCCTTATTCCGCCCAGGCACAGGCGTTGCCGCACCGGATGTCGAAGCTCCTCACGGAGATCCGCTGGATTCTCCAGGTCGCGCTCTGCGCATTTCTGGTGATGGCCCTGCTGAGCTACAGCCGGCGCGATCCGAGCTGGACGCACGCCGCCCAGGTGGACCACATCTCGAACTGGGCCGGTCGCGTCGGCGCCTGGACGGCCGACATCATCCTGCTGCTGTTTGGCCTGTCGGCCTACTGGCTGATCGTGCCGCTCGCGCGGCGCATCGCCGTCAACTATCGCCGTATCACGCGCCACGAGGCGGTCTCGGACGAGCCCGAGCGGCCGATCGGCTGGCTCACCGAAATCCTCGCGTTCGTGCTCGTCGTGCTGGCATGCGACGGCATCGAGGCGCTGCGCATGTGGTCGCTGAAGGTGCAGTTGCCGCGTGCGCCGGGCGGCGTCGTCGGCGAGGCCGTCGCGGGCGCGATGTCGCACGCGTTCGGCTTCACGGGCGGCACGCTGCTGCTGCTGATCGCGCTGGCGATCGGCCTGTCGCTGTATTTCCGCTTCTCGTGGCTGTCGGTCGCCGAGCGCGTCGGCGGCGCGATCCTGTCTGCCGTCAACGTCGCGAAGCTGCGCCGCGAGGCCGAGCGCGACCGCAAGCTCGGCGAGGCTGCGGCCGTGCGGCGCGAAGGCAAGGTTGAAGAGGAGCGCGTGCGCATCGAGGATCACGAGCCCGTGACGATCGTGCCGCCGGTCGTCACGCCGGCGAAGTCCGAGCGCGTCGAGCGCGAGCGCCAGGTGCCGCTCTTCACCGACCTGCCGGGCGATTCGACGCTGCCGCCGGTAGCGCTGCTCGATCCTGCACCGAAGGCGCAGGAGGCGATCTCCGCCGACACGCTCGAATTCACGTCGCGCCTGATCGAGAAGAAGCTGAAGGACTTCGGCGTCGAGGCGAGCGTCGTCGCCGCGTATCCGGGCCCGGTCGTCACGCGCTACGAGATCGAGCCGGCCACCGGCGTGAAGGGCAGCCAGATCGTCAACCTCGCGAAGGATCTCGCGCGCTCGCTGTCGCTCGTGTCGATCCGCGTCGTCGAGACGATTCCCGGCAAGAACTACATGGCGCTCGAGTTGCCGAACCAGCGCCGCCAGACGGTCCACCTGTCCGAGATCATCGGTTCCGAGGTGTACGCGGCCGCCTCGTCGGCGCTGACGCTGAGCCTCGGCAAGGACATCGGCGGCAAGCCGGTGTGCGCGGATCTCGCGAAGATGCCGCACCTGCTTGTCGCCGGTACGACCGGTTCGGGCAAGTCGGTCGGGATCAACGCGATGATCCTGTCGCTGCTGTATAAAGCGACCGCCGATCAGGTGCGCCTGATCCTGATCGATCCGAAGATGCTCGAAATGAGCGTCTACGAGGGCATTCCGCACCTGCTGTGCCCGGTCGTCACCGACATGCGCCAGGCCGGCCACGCGCTGAACTGGACGGTCGCCGAGATGGAGCGCCGCTACAAGCTGATGAGCAAGCTCGGCGTGCGCAACCTCGCGGGCTACAACAACAAGATCGACGAGGCCGCGAAGCGCGAGGAGAAGCTGCCGAATCCGTTCAGCCTGACGCCGGAAGATCCGGAGCCGCTCGGCCGCCTGCCGAACATCGTCGTGGTGATCGACGAGCTGGCCGACCTGATGATGGTCGTCGGCAAGAAGGTCGAGGAACTGATCGCACGGATCGCGCAGAAGGCGCGCGCGGCCGGTATCCACTTGATCCTCGCGACGCAGCGTCCGTCGGTCGACGTGATCACGGGCCTCATCAAGGCGAACGTGCCGACGCGGATCGCGTTCCAGGTGTCGTCGAAGATCGACTCGCGCACGATTCTCGACCAGATGGGCGCCGAATCGCTGCTCGGGATGGGCGACATGCTGTACCTGCCGCCGGGCAGCGGGCTGCCCGTGCGCGTGCACGGCGCGTTCGTCGCCGACGACGAAGTGCATCGCGTCGTCGAGAAGCTCAAGGAGCATGGCGAGCCGAACTACGTCGAGGGCCTGCTCGAAGGCGGCACCGCCGACGGCGACGAGGGTTCGGCCGGCGCGGGAACCGGCGAAGGCGGCGACGAGTCAGATCCGCTGTACGACCAGGCGGTCGAGATCGTCATCAAGAACCGCCGCGCGTCGATCTCGCTCGTGCAGCGCCACCTGCGGATCGGTTACAACCGCGCGGCGCGGCTGCTCGAGCAGATGGAGCAGTCGGGGCTCGTATCGGCGATGTCGTCGAGCGGCAACCGCGAAATTCTTGTGCCGGCGCGCGACGCGGAATGAGTCCGCGGCGTTCGCGGCGCCGGCCACCCAGGGAGAAAACCGCAATATGCAGCAACATTCGTTCGCAATGTCCCTTCGTTCGACGCGGCGCTGGCTCGGCGCGGCGCTCGCCGGTGCATCGCTGATGCTCGCGGCGACGCACGCGTTCGCGGGCGGCACCGAGCAACTGAAGGCGTTCGTGTCGCAGGTGCGTTCGGCGAAGGGCGATTTCACGCAGCAGATCGTCAAGGCACCGGCGAAGGGCGCGAGCGCCGCGCAGGCCGTGCCGAAGCCCACCGACAATTCGAGCGGCACGTTCGTGTTCGCGCGCCCGGGCAAGTTCATCTGGACGTACCAGAAGCCGTACCAGCAGGTGCTGCAGGCCGACGGCGAGAAGCTCTACGTGTACGACCGCGACCTGAACCAGGTCACCGAACGCAAGCTGAACGGCGCGCTGGGCGCGAGCCCGGCCGCGATCCTGTTCGGCAGCAACGATCTCGACAAGAACTACACGTTGCGCGATGCCGGTGAGAAGGGCGGCATCGAGTGGCTCGAGATGCTGCCGAAGGCGCAGGACACCCAGTTCCAGCGGATCGGCATCGGCTTCCGCAACGGCACGCTCGCCGCGATGGAGCTGCACGACGTGTTCGGCAACGTCACGTTGCTGACGTTTACGAACATCCAGACGAATCCGCCGCTGAAGGGCGATACGTTCAAGTTCGTCGTGCCGAAGGGCGCCGACGTGATTACCGGCTGACCGGCGCCGCGCGCCGTTCTCCCGCAACGGGCCTGCCGGCGACGGCAGGCCCGTGTTGTTTTCGGGCGCGGGCACTGGGCGCGGGCACCAGGCGCGGCGGTGCTTTCGCGCGGCTGTCATAATGTCGGGTCCGGCGGCCGGTTCGGCCGCGTCCGTTTGATGTGGAGCGAGGGTTCATGTCCGATCTGTTTCAAGTCGAGCCGCGCCGCCCGCTCGCCGAGGCGCTGCGGCCGAAGACGCTCGCCGAGGTGATCGGCCAGACGCATTTGCTGGGCGAAGGCAAGCCGCTGCGGCTCGCCTTCGAATCGGGCAAGCCGCATTCGATGATCCTGTGGGGGCCGCCCGGCGTCGGCAAGACGACGCTCGCGCGGCTCACCGCGCTCGCGTTCGACTGCGAGTTCATTGCGCTCTCCGCGGTACTCGGAGGCGTGAAGGACATCCGTGAGTCGATGGAGCAGGCGAAGGACACGCTGAACCGCACCGGCCGCCACACGATCCTGTTCGTCGACGAGATCCACCGCTTCAACAAGGGGCAGCAGGACGCGTTGCTGCCGTTCGTCGAGTCGGGGCTCGTGACCTTCATCGGCGCGACGACCGAGAACCCGAGCTTCGAGGTCAACTCGGCTTTGCTGTCGCGTGCGCAGGTGTACGTGCTGCAGTCGCTGAACGACGACGAGATGCGCCAGTTGCTGAAGCGCGCACAGGAAATCGCGCTCGACGGCCTGGCGTTCGACGACAAGGCGATCGACACGCTGGTCGGCTATGCGGACGGCGACGCGCGGCGCTTCCTGAACCTGCTCGAGCAGGCGCAGACGGCTGCCACGTCGGCCGGCGTCGCGACGATCGACGCCGAATTCGTCAGCAGCGCGATGACGCTGAACGCACGGCGCTTCGACAAGGGCGGCGACAACTTCTACGACCAGATCTCGGCGCTGCACAAGTCGGTGCGAGGTTCGAGCCCGGACGGCGCGCTGTACTGGTTCTGCCGGATGATCGACGGCGGCGCGGATCCGAAGTATCTCGCGCGGCGGATCGTGCGGATGGCGTGGGAAGACATCGGCCTCGCCGATCCGCGCGCGCTGCAGATGGCGAACGACGCGGCCGAAACCTACGAGCGGCTCGGCTCGCCGGAAGGCGAGCTCGCGCTCGGGCAGGCGGTGATCTATCTCGCGTGCGCGGCGAAGAGCAACGCGGGCTACAACGCGTTCAACCAGGCGATGGCGTTCGTGAAGCAGGACAAGTCGCGCGAGGTGCCCGTGCATCTGCGCAACGCGCCGACCAAGCTGATGAAGGAACTCGGCTACGGTCACGCATATCGCTACGCGCACGACGAGCCGAATGCGTATGCGGCCGGCGAGACGTACCTGCCGGACGGGATGCGCGAACCGCGCTGGTACAAGCCGGTGCCGCGCGGTCTTGAATCGAAGATCGCCGACAAGCTCGTGTGGCTGCGCGAGCTCGACCGCGAGGCCGGCAAGAAGGACTGACGGGAGGGCGCACGGTGCGCTCCGGCCGGCGCCGCCGCGAACGCGTCAGCGCTTGCGGCCCGACTGCTTCTTCCAGTAGTCGAACGGCTCCTGATGGCACTCGATGTCGAGCTCGGCGACGCGGGCGTGCAGGCTCTGCTGCGCATCGGCGATCGCGAGGTTGTAGATCGCGGGCGCAATCTCCTCGACGAAGAAGTGCAGCAGCGCGCCGGCCTGGATATTGCCGATCGGCTCGTCCATGTTCTCTGTGAAATAGCGTTGCAGCGACGCGATCGCGCGGTCGCGTACGTCCTTGTCCAGTTCGATGGCCATCGGGTTCCTTGAGTAGCTGTGACGTGTGGCGGGTGCCTCGTTCGATGCGCTGCGGCGGCCGCGCACGGGCGTTTCGCGATCCGCGGCGCGTCGACGCCGCGCGATTCGCGAGTGCCGACGGGCGGACCGGCAATGCGATACTGCCATGGCAGTCGCACCACGGTCATCGCCCGTTTGCAGCATTGTCCGGCCGGCCGGTGCCGTGGCGGCCCTGCGGTGCGTTAGAATTCCCGTCTTACACAACGATTCTCCAAGTCCTCCCATGCTCGACATCCAGTTGCTGCGCAAAGACCTCGACGGCGTCGCCCAGCGCCTCGCCGATCGCGGCTACACCCTCGACATCGCTGCGTTCTCCGCCCTCGAAGCGGAACGCCGCGCGATCCAGACCCGCACCGAAGAGCTCCAGGCGCGCCGCAACAGCCTGTCGAAGCAGATCGGCGCGATGAAGGGGAAGGGCGAGGACACGTCGGCCGTGATGGCCGAGGTCGGCGGGATCGGCGACGAAATGAAGGCGTCGGAAGCCAAGCTCGGCGAGATCCAGGCGCGTCTGTCCGACCTGATGCTGGGCATGCCGAACGTCGCGCATGAAAGCGTGCCGGTCGGCAAGGACGAAGCCGACAACGTCGAGGTGCGCCGCTGGGGCACGCCGCGCCAGTTCGATTTCGAGGTCAAGGATCACGTCGACGTCGGCACGCCGCTCGGCCTCGATTTCGAGACCGGCGCGAAGCTCGCCGGCGCGCGTTTCACGATGCTGCGCGGCGCGATCGCGCGCCTGCACCGCGCGCTTGCGCAGTTCATGATCGACACGCACACGCAGCAGCACGGCTACACCGAGACGTATACGCCGTACATCGTGAACCCCGAGATCCTGTACGGCACGGGCCAGCTGCCGAAGTTCGCGGACGACATGTTCCGCGTCGAGAAGGGCGGCGAGGAGAACAAGGTCACGCAATACCTGATCTCCACGTCGGAAATCTCGCTGACGAATACCGTGCGCGAGTCGATCGTCGACGCATCCGCGCTGCCGATCAAGCTGACCGCGCATTCCCCGTGCTTCCGCTCGGAAGCCGGTTCGTACGGCCGCGATACGCGCGGGATGATCCGCCAGCACCAGTTCGACAAGGTCGAGATGGTGCAGGTCGTCGCGCCGGAAGCGTCGTACGCGGCGCTCGACGAGATGGTCGGCCATGCGGAAGCGATCCTGCAGAAGCTCGGCCTGCCGTACCGCGTGATCACGCTGTGCACGGGCGACATGGGCTTCTCGGCCGCGAAGACGTTCGACCTCGAGGTGTGGCTGCCTGCGCAGAACACCTATCGCGAGATCTCGAGCTGCTCGAACACCGAAGCGTTCCAGGCGCGCCGGATGCAGGCGCGTTTCCGCAACGCGCAGGGCAAGCCGGAGCTCGTGCACACGCTGAACGGTTCGGGTCTCGCAGTCGGCCGCACGCTCGTCGCGGTGCTGGAGAACTACCAGAACGCGGACGGCTCGGTCACGGTGCCGGAAGTGCTGCGCCCGTACATGGGCGGCATCGAGCGCATCGACGCGCCGGCACAGGCGTCGTAAGATCGCGACCCGGCAGGCACCTGAAGTTCTCGCAAAAAATTTGCAAAAAGGGCTTGTGGGTTTCGAAGAGATCGTTCTATAATCTTTTCTTTCGCGGAAACGACCAGCCGCGAAATGCAGTAAGGAAGGAGAGGTGGCAGAGTGGTCGAATGTACCTGACTCGAAATCAGGCGTACGGTTTCCCCGTACCGTGGGTTCGAATCCCACCCTCTCCGCCAAAATACGAAGCCCCTTGATCCGGAAGGATCAAGGGGTTTTTCGTTTTGGGTTCGCGGTGCGATGTGTCGTGTCGCAAGTCGTTGCAGTGGCAACAGCTCGATCATGGATGCATCGGATCGTGCCGATCCGACGGCGACCCACCGCGTGCACGATCGTGCCGCGTCCTCGATACAGCCGCGCTGAATCGCAAACACCGCAATCCCACGGCGAACCGAGTGTCGAAAGTCCTGACGGGCATTGCGTTGCTGCCTGCCGTGATTGCAGTCGTTGGCATCCGCCGCGCGCATGACGTCGGCATGGCGCTGGCACTCGATAACACGGCGCATTTCGCGGCGCTGGCAGGATGCGCTGTCATCGCGATTGCGGCGGAATGGATCGTGCTGTCGCATGCATCGCGCTCCCGCGAGCGCGCGCAGGGCCGCGACAGCCGGGCCGCGCGCGACGCGTCCGACCTGATCGGACTGGCCGCCTCTGTCACGTGCGTCCGGTCTTTGCCGCTTTCTTCAGCTTTAAGCCCGCGCTTCCAGTGCCGTTAACACGGGGCGGCGGCCGGTGCCCATGCTGGGCCGCATCGTTTCCCGTCGATTCAAGGTCCCATGAAGCTGAGCTACAAGATTCCCCTCGCATTCGCCGTTGCGCTGCTGCTGATGTTCGGTGGCGCGCTGTACGGTATCCACATTCTCAATCGGTCGATCGATACGTTTGCCGAAGACGTGCAGACGAACGTCGGCGACGAACGGCTCGTGTCGGCCACGCTCGTGCAGTTCAAGCTGCAAGTGCAGGAATGGAAGGACACGCTGTTGCGCGGCAAGCAGCCCGCGAAGCTGGACCAATACTGGCAGGCATTCCAGACGCGCGAGCGGACGGTCGATACGCTCGCCGCGCAGCTCGTTCGTCAGTTGCCGCCCGGCGCGAGCCGCTCGCTCGTCGAGCAGTTCATGCGCGCGCATACGGCGATGGGCGAGGGTTACCGGCGCGGGTTCGATGCGTTCAAGGCTGCCGGCTTCGAGCCGTCGGCCGGCGATGCCGCCGTGGCGGGCGTCGATCGCGAACCCGCGGCGCTGCTGGAGCGGGCCGCGAAATCGATTGCCGACGAGAGTGCCGCCGTGTCGGCGCAGGCGAGCCGCGATGCGCAGCACGCAACCGTCGCGAGCCTCGTGCTGATGCTGGTCGTGCTCGGCGTTGCGATGGTCGGCGCGTTCCTGTTCAGCCGCGCGATCCTGCGCCCGCTCGACCGCGCGGTGGCATGCGCGCAGGCCGTCGCCGAAGGCGACCTGACGCGCGACGTCGACGCGGCCGGCCGCGACGAGATCGCCGATCTGCTGCGCGCGTTGCAGACGATGCAGGCGAGCCTGTCGGGCGTCGTGCTCGAAGTGCGTACGCACGCCGAAGCCGTCGCGACGGCGAGCGCGCAGATCGCGTCGGGCAATCACGACCTGTCGGCGCGTACCGAGGAACAGGCCGCGTCGCTCGAGGAGACGGCTGCCAGCATGACCGAACTCACGGGCATCGTGCGCCAGTCGGCCGAGCACGCGCAGCACGCGGCGCAACTGGCGCACGACGCGTCGAACATCGCGGCGGCGGGCGGCGGCGTGATGACGGAAGCTGTCGGCACGATGAACGGCATCGCCGACAGCTCGGCGAAGGTCGGCGAGATCATCGCGGTGATCGACGGCATCGCGTTCCAGACCAACATCCTCGCGCTGAACGCAGCGGTCGAGGCGGCCCGTGCGGGCGAACAGGGGCGCGGCTTCGCGGTCGTCGCGGCGGAAGTGCGGTCGCTCGCGCAGCGCAGCGCCGCTGCCGCGAAGGAGATCAAGGGGCTCATCGAGCAGTCGACGAAGCGGGTCGACGAGGGCGCCGTGCTGATCGGACGTGCGGGCGAATCGATTCACGAGATCGTCGGCGCGGTGCAGCGCGTCACGACGATCGTGGGCGAGATCTCGTCCGCGTCGCAGGAGCAGAGCGGCGGCATCCAGCAGGTGAACATCGCGGTGACGCAGATGGACGAAGCGACGCAGCGCAACGCGGCGCTTGTCGAGCAGGCCTCGGCCGCGACGCAGGCGCTGGCCGAGCAGGCGAGCGCGCTGCGGCACGCGGTGGCCGTGTTCAGGCTGCGGGAAATGGCGTGACGGCGCCGCCGTTGCACCGGGCCTCGACGGAACCGGAGGCCGACGTGGCGTCGGTCTCGGCCTCCGGCGGCGAGCCGGCGAAAGCCTTCCCCGGCCCGTCCCCCGCGATCAGGCCGCGGCCGGATATTGCGCGAGCACCCGGGCGCGGATCGACGGCTTGATGTTCGATTGCGCCATGTCGCCGCCGTAGTGCGCGACGACACGCGGATTCATCACGCGATACCAGAGCGGCGGTACGTAGGCGAACAGGATCATCGTCGCGTAGCCGGCCGGCAGTTGCGGCGAATCGTCGAAGTGGCGCAGCGCCTGGTACGAGCGCGTCGGATTCGCGTGATGGTCCGCGTGCCGCTGCAATTGGTACAGGAACAGGTTGGTGACGACGTGATTGCTGTTCCACGAATGCTGCGGCGTGCAGCGTTCGTAGCGGCCGCTCGGCAGCTTGCGGCGGCCGAGCCCGTAGTGCTCGACGTAGTTCACGACTTCGAGCAGCGACGCACCGTAGACGGCCTGGATCACGAGAAACGGGATCACGACCTTGCCGGCCATCGCGATCGCGATGCCCCACACGACGACGGTCATCGCCCATGCGTGCAGCACCTCGTTGCGCCAGGTCCACGGCGAATGCCCGAGCTTTTCGAGGCGGGCCTTCTCGAGCCGCCACGCCGAGCGGATGCTGCCGGTCACGGTGCGCGGCAGGAACGCCCAGAACGATTCGCCATAGCGCGCGCTTGCCGGATCTTCGGCCGTCGCGACGCGCACGTGGTGGCCGCGGTTGTGCTCGACGTAGAAGTGGCCGTAAGCGACCGGCGCGAGCGTGATCTTCGCGAGCCAGCGCTCGAAGCGGTTGGTCTTGTGCCCGAGCTCGTGCGCGGTATTGATCGAGATCCCCGTCGCTGCACCGAGCGACAGCGCAAAGCCGACATAGTCGTACCAGGCGAGCGCGTGCGTGCCGACGATCCATACGCACGCGAAGAATGCGACGTATTCGACGAGAGTCGCGAGATAGACGATCAAGCGGTAGTAGCGCTCCCGCTCGAGGTGCGCCACGACGGCCTCGGGCGGGTTGTCGCGATCGTCGCCGATCAGCGTGTCGAGGATCGGGATCACGCCGAACGCGAACAGCGGGCCGAACCACCAGAACACGTGCAGGCCCGTCGACAGCGCGAGCTGGGCGGCAAGGATCGGCAGCGTAATCGTCAGCGCGCCGAGCAGCCACAGGTAACGCTTGCCATCCGACCAGCCCGAAGCCGATCCGTCGGTCGTTGCCATTGTCTCCCTCCTGCCGGCCGCCCCGAAGGCGGCCGCCTGTATGGTTGTTCGAATTCTCGTTGATCCGCGATGCACGCGCGGTCGAGCCGGATCGTCACCCGGTTCTGCCTGTTATACGACCCATGCGCACGCTTGCCAAACTCCGGCGCTAGGCGCACGGCTCCAAACGGAGAGGCGCGTGCGGCGCAGGCAGGGAAGGGCCCGCGCACGCTGATTGAAACATGCGGGGGAGCGGCGGATGGGCCCGCGCTGGCGGCAGGTTTGTCAGACGAATGGTGCGCCGTGAAGCGTGCGGGCATCCGCGCTACAGGTTCGCAACAAATGTTGCGTCGCAATATGCGGAGGGCGGCGGCTACCCGTGACGCATGCTTTCGAGGTTACCAATATTACGGGCCATTACGGTTTCCACGATGAAATGCGCAGGGCCTGACGGGCGCCTGCCTCATGTCGCAAGGCGATGGGTGCCATGCGTCGAACGAAGCCTCCGCGGCCGTCGTCCGGCGGCACGCATCGACATGGCGATGCTGCACGTGCACATCGCCTGATCGCATGGCTGCCGGCGGTGCCTGCCGCCTTTCGATTCGCGCCGCCATTTGAAAATTACGATTTGACTCATGCCCCGCTTTCGGTTGAAGCTAGTAGCTTGCTGTCCGAAGGGGGCTGTGCCTGCATGAGTTCGACCTTGACCGTTCGTCGTATCGTTGCCGACCAGGGCGGCGTGTATCGCGAACTCCGCGCTGCATCGCTGCGCGAGCCCTACGCGCCCGGCGAAGCGCCGGAGGCCGAATTGCTGAACGTCGAAACGGACGCAGCGTCGGCAATCGCCGCACAACGCGCCGTGTCCGACGAGTCGACGACTTTCCTGCTGTATACCGAAGGCCATCCGGCCGGCATGATCGGTGCGTATTTCGACAATACGCCCGATCGGCGCGCGTTCGTCAGCGAGTTGTGGGTCGCGCACGCAGTGCGTCACCTGCGCGGCGGCGTGCTGCTGCTGGAGACGGCCACTGCATGGCTCGCCGAGCGTGGCGCCCAGGACGTCTACGCATGGATTGCCGATGCGAACCGCAATGCGATCCGCTTCTACGAGCGTGCCGGCTTCGGCAACACCGGCGAACACGCGCCGATCGCGCGGATGCCCGGCGCGATGAAATCGCTGTACGTGTCGCAGGTGAAGCACTGACGCGACGTCAGCGCGCGGGTCGCGCGGCGTGATGAAGGCCCGCTCGCCCGCTTGCCTGCCCGCCTGCCGGTTGTATGCCCGCCCGGGCCGCCGCCCCCCGGTTTCCCAAAAATAATGGCTGCGCGCGTGGACGCCTGTAAAATACGCAAAAAATTTTTGCAGAGTGTCCATGTCGCTTAAAAAATCGCCATTCTTCGAGCTGCGCAGCGGATCGGTCGATACGTTGCTGTTCACCGTGAAGACGACCGATCTCGATGCGTTGCGTACCGAACTGGTCAAGCGCTTCGAAGCGACTCCCGAGTTTTTCGCCGACGATGTCGTCGCGATCGACGTCCGCCGCCTGGCTGACGGCGAACGCGTCGCGCTGGCGGACATCCGCCAGATGCTGAACGACGTGCGGATGCGCCCGGTGGGCGTCGTCGCGCTGGCAACGCAGGGCTGGGCGGGGGAAGCCGGCCTGCCGTTGCTCGAGGCGCGCGATCGCCGCGCGCCGGCCGGGAAGCACGCCGACGAAGCGGAACCGGCGGCTGTGCCAGCCGTCGAGGCCGCCGCCGCTCCGGCAGCCGCAACGGCGCCCGAACAGTCGTCGGAAGCCGCGCCGACGCTGTTGCAGACCGGCGGCCAGACGCTCGTGATCGACCGGCCGTTGCGTTCGGGGCAGCAGATTTACGCGAAAGGGGACCTCGTGGTGCTCGCGCCGGTCAGTCACGGCGCGGAAATCATCGCGGAAGGCAACATCCACATCTACGCGCCGTTGCGCGGCCGCGCACTCGCGGGCGTGCACGGCAATCACGACGCGCGCATTTTCTGCACGTGTCTCGAACCGGAACTGATTTCGATCGCGGGTATCTATCGAACAACCGAGAACCCATTGCCCGCCGAAGTACTGGGCAAAGCGGTGCAGATCCGGCTCGAAGAGGAAAAACTGATGATCGAACCGCTGCGCCTGACGTAAATCACGCGGCACGCTCCGGATCGATCGGCTCTCATTGACGAACACAGGGTATTGGGTAAATGGCAAAAATCATCGTGGTGACCTCGGGCAAGGGCGGCGTGGGCAAGACGACGACGAGCGCGAGCTTTGCGTCCGGTATCGCGCTGCGCGGCCACAAGACGGCCGTGATCGACTTCGACGTCGGCCTGCGCAACCTCGATCTCATCATGGGCTGCGAGCGTCGCGTCGTGTATGACCTCGTGAACGTGATCCAGGGCGAAGCGAACCTGAACCAGGCGCTGATCAAGGACAAGAAGTGCGAGAACCTGTTCATCCTGCCGGCGTCGCAGACGCGCGACAAGGATGCGCTGACGCGCGACGGCGTCGAGAAGGTGCTGAACGACCTCGTCGCGATGGACTTCGAATACATCGTCTGCGATTCGCCGGCCGGTATCGAGGCCGGCGCGCTGCACGCGATGTATTTCGCGGATGAAGCGCTGATCGTCACGAACCCGGAAGTGTCGTCGGTGCGCGATTCCGACCGCATTCTCGGCATCCTGTCGTCGAAGACGAAGCGCGCGACCGAAGGCAAGGAGCCGATCAAGGAACACCTGCTGATCACGCGTTACAGCCCGAAGCGCGTGAGCGAAGGCGAGATGCTGTCGCTCGAGGACATCAGCGAGATCCTGCGCATCAAGCTGATCGGCGTGGTGCCCGAGTCGGAAGCCGTGCTGCACGCATCGAACCAGGGTCTGCCGGCGGTGCATATCGACGGTACCGACGTCGCCGAAGCGTACAAGGACGTCGTCGCCCGCTTCCTCGGCGAAGACAAGCCGCTGCGCTTCACCGATTACCAGAAGCCGGGCCTGCTGCAGCGCCTCTTCGGCAGCAAGTAACGGAGGCCGCCCATGTCCATCCTTTCGTTTCTCCTCGGCGAGAAGAAGAAGTCCGCATCGGTCGCGAAGGAGCGCCTGCAGCTCATCATCGCGCACGAGCGCGTCGGCGGCCGGCCGCCGGCCGATTACCTGCCGGCGCTGCAGAAAGAGCTCGTCGCGGTCATCTCGAAGTACGTCCATATTTCGGACGATGACATCCGCGTGAGCCTCGAGCGCCAGGACGACCTCGAAGTCCTCGAAGTGAAGATCGAGATCCCGCAAGCCTGACGCTTGCCGGTGTCCCTCCGCACGGCGGCACTCGCCGCCGTGCGCGTCTTACGCCCTGTTGCACTTTCGGGCACGCCGTAACACGGCGTCTGTCGGCCGTTATCGCGCCTCCCGCATTGAACGAATACGCTCGCGTAACTCGTTCAACCAGGAGGTTCTGATGGCTGTCTCTACCGTTCAACGTCGTATCGTTTCGCTCGCGCTGTTTGCCGCGGGCCTGTCAGCCGTCGTCGCGCCGCTTGCCGCGCATGCGGACGAGATTCTCGTCGGCACCCCCGTGATCGCGCCGCAGGGCCGCGTGGTCGTCGCCGAGCCGATCGCCGTGCGCACCGAGGAAATCGTCGTCGTCGCGCCGAACGCGCCGCCGCCGGTGCACTACGAGGTCGTGCCGGCCGCGCGCGTGGGCTATGTGTGGGACCGTGGGCACTGGCACTGGGATCATGGCCGCTACGTGTGGATCGGCGGCCACTGGGAAGCCGAGCGCGTCGGCATGCACTGGGTGCCGGGCCATTGGGACCAGCGCGGTCCGAACTGGTTCTGGACCCGCGGCCACTGGGCATGATGGAGGCGGGCGATGAAGAGAACCGCAATCGCCATCGCGCTCGTCGCGATCACGCTGGCCGGGTGCATCGTCGTGCCGGCCCGGCCCGTGTACTACCGGCCGGCGCCCGTCGTGATCTACTGAGTATCTCGCGGGCCGGGCTGCGCCGGGCCGTTCGTACCGGCCGCAGCCGGCCCGTCGTCGTGCGGCGCCGGCGCATGCGCTGCGCCTTCGACCGGTGCGGCGGCGGCCGGCACTTCGCCGCCTTCGTCGCGCAGCGTATCGAGCGGATCGGCGGGCGCGGCGGTCGCATCCTGCGGCTCGGTGACATTGGTGGCCACCGTCGCTGCGGTTGCCGCAGCCGGTTCCGCGGCTGCGACGGGCGGCGCGAGATAGCGCTGGGCGAGCGTTTCGTAGAGCGGCGGCGCGAAAAAGCGCGATACGCGGCTCGACACCAACGCGGTGGCCATCAGCGAAATCACGAGCGCGTGCCCGTTGATCATCTCCATCACGATCACGAACGACGTGATCGGCGACTGCGTGACGGCTGCCATATAGCCGACCATCGCGAGCGCGATCAGCATCGGCAGGCTCATGTTGCTGAACACGACGTGCAGCAGGTTGCCGAACCCGGCGCCGATCGACAGCGACGGTGCGAAGATCCCGCCCGGGATGCCCGGCAAGTACGACGCGACCATCGAGATCATCTTCAGGAACGGGTAGAGAACCGACAGGTGCTGGCTGCCGTCGAGCAGGCCGCGCGCCTCGGCATAACCGCTGCCGAAGGTCGTGCCGCCCGATACGAGGCCGACGACGGCAATCGTAAAGCCGCACAGCGCGGCGAACGCGATCGGCCGCTCGCGATACAGGCCGAGCAGTTGCGCGGGCAGCCAGCGCCCCGTGTTGAGCAGCAGCCAGCAGAACAGGCCGCCTGCGATCCCCGTCACGATCGCGGTGACCAGTACGGCGAGCGCCAGCAGTTTCGGGAAATGGGGGCCGGCATCGATCGTGCCGAAATACGTGTAGTTGCCGTTCAGGCCGAGCGCGACGACGCCGGCGAGGATGATCGCGGTGATCAGCACGCCGCTGGCGCGTGCGGAGAAGCTGCGCGTCAGCTCCTCGATCGCGAACACGATCCCGGCGAGCGGCGTATTGAACGCGGCCGACAGCCCGGCCGCCGCGCCGGCCAGTACCAACTGGCGTTCGATCTGCGCGTTCGAGCGCGGGTAGAAGCGCCGCAGGTTGAACATCAGCGCCGCGCCGACCTGCACGGTCGGCCCTTCGCGGCCGATCGTGAAGCCGCCCAGGATGCCGAGGAACGAAACCAGCACCTTGCCGAACAGGATGCGCAGCGTCAGCAGCCGGGAGCCGAACGCGCTCGGGCGCGCATGCAGCGTCGCGATCACCTGCGGGATGCCGCTGCCCTCGGCGCCGCGGAAGAAGCGGCGCGTGATCCATACCGACACCGCGGCGATGGTCGGCGTCAGCAGCAGCGGCAGCCACGCGGCGTGATCGCGCATCGTGCGGAAGGTCTCGTAGCCCCAGTCGATCAGCCGCGCGTAAAGTACGGCCGCGAGGCCGACGACGATTGCGCCGAGCCAGAAAACGCCATATTGGCGCCAGATTCGCAGCGAGCGACGGGTGAGTGCGGGAAACAGGGCGGGAAGGGCGGGGCGTGGCATCGACGCGGGCCGGAAGGCAAAGACCGAATTATAAAAAGAACCGGATGCAGGTGGAGCGTGAGAATATTCCCGAAAGGAGACGCATTTTGTTGCAAAAGTAATGTTCACGTAATGTTTGCGCATGTAACCATCGTTAGCATGCCAGATTGGTCGGTCTATCCCCACACATCGTGAAACGTATTCTCATCGTGAAAGTGACGTCGCTCGGCGACGTCGTCCAGACGTTGCCCGTCGTCGCGGATCTGCATCGCGCCTTTCCCGGCGTAACGGTCGACTGGGCGGTGGACGAGTCGTGCGCGGAGGTCGTGCGCTGGCATCCTGGCGTCAGCAATGTCCTTTGCGCGCCGCTGCGCCGCTTCAAGAAACTGCGCAATCGCGGCGACCTGAAGGCGATCTCGGCGTCGATCGGCGCATTGCGGAGGCACCGCTACGATGCGGTGATCGACCTGCACGGCGTCTACAAGAGCGCGATCATTTCGGCGCTGGCGCGCGCCGCGCGCCGCGTCGGCTACCAGACGCAGGATCTCGGCGAAACGGGCGCACGCTTCGCGTATTCGCATCGCTTCGGCCCGCGGCCGGACTGCGATGCCTGGCACGGGATGCGCGTGAGCGCGGGCGAGGCGCTCGGTTACGCGCCCGAGGGCATCGCTACGTACGGCATCGTCCCGCCGCAGGATGTGAACCTGCCGGCGGCCGTGACCGACGGCGCACCGTTCATGCTGCTGTTCCATGCGACGTCCAACCCCGACAAGAAATGGCCGGCCGACCACTGGGCCGCGCTCGCCACGCAGATGATGGCGCGTGGCGTGCGCGTGCTGTTGCCGTGGGGATCGGCTGCCGAGCATGACGATGCACAGGACATCGCTGCGCGCGCGCCGGGGGCGGTCGTGCTGCCGGCGATGACAGTGCGTGAGCTCGGCGCGGCGCTCGGCCGGGCTGCGCTCGTGGTGGGGGTCGACACGGGGTTCGTGCACATGGCGCACGCGCTGCAGCGGCCGACCGTGATGATTTTCGTCGCGACCTCGCGGCACCATTGCGGCATCGGCGGCGCGCCGAATGCACTGTCGATCGGCGAGCCGGGTACGATGCCGTCGGTCGGGGAGGCACTCGACGCAATCGATGCGGTCGGTCCGGCCTACGGCGCGCTGCGCGCGCGGCTGACCGCCTGACGAAGCGGGGCCGGCCGGTTCAGGCGAGCAGCGCCTCGACCGTGACGACGGCGGCGATAGCCGCCAGATTCGCCAGCAGCGCCTCGAACACGAGGCCACGCCACGTCTTCGGCCGGAAGCGCAGCGCGAGCAGTAGCGCGCCACCCAGTGCGAGCGCGAGGATCAGGACGAGATCGGCATTGCCGAGGCGGATGTTCATGGCGGCGGCTCCTTCGGGGCGGGCCCGGGGGCGCGCAGCGGCGCACCCAGGATCGAGTATAGGCAGAGCCGGCCGCCGCACAACCCGGGTCGCCCCGGAGTCTCAGACGAGCGACGCGTCGCGCGTTTCGCGCATCAGCAGCACGCCGATCAGGCTGATTGCCGCCGCAACCGAGACATAACCGCCGACCCACGACAGCCCGCCGCGCGCTGCCAGCAGTTGCGCGATATACGGCGCGATCGACGCGCCGAGGATCCCGCCGAGGTTGTACGCGACGCCCGCGCCCGTGTAGCGGACGTTGGTCGGGAACAGTTCCGGCAGCAGCGCGCCCATCGGCGCGAACGTCACACCCATCAGGAACAGCTCGATCGTCAGGAACAGCGCGACGAGCGGCATTGAGCCGCTGCCGAGCAACGGCTCCATCGCGAAACCCGACAGCAGCGCGGCGATCGCGCCCACGACGAGTACCGGCTTGCGGCCGAAGCGGTCCGACGCCCATGCGGAAAGCGGCGTTGCGAGCCCCATGAACACGACCGCGAAACACAGCAGGCCGAGAAAACTCTGGCGCGGAATATGCAGCGCCGACACGCCGTACGACAGCGAGAACACCGTCGAGATGTAGAACAGCGTGTAACAGACGACCATCGCGAGCGCCCCGAGCAAGGTCGGCTGCCAGTGTTGCGTGATGAGTGTCGCGACCGGCACGCGCACGCGCTCGTTGCGGTCGAGCGCAGCCTGGAACGCGGGTGTTTCGGTGATCTTGAGGCGCACGTACAGGCCGAGCGCGACCAGCACCGCGCTGACCAGGAACGGGATGCGCCAGCCCCAGCTGCGGAACTGCTCGTCGGACAGCGACAGCGCGAGCGCGAAGAACAGGCCGTTCGACATCAGGAAGCCGACCGAGGGTCCGAGCTGCGGGAACATGCCGAACCAGCCGCGCTTGCCCTGCGGCGCGTGCTCGGTCGCGAGCAGCGCGGCGCCGCCCCATTCGCCGCCGAGGCCGATCCCCTGGCCGAAGCGCAGCACGCACAGCAGCACCGGCGCGAGCGTGCCGATTGCGTCGTAGCCGGGCACGAAGCCGATCGCGGTGGTGGACACGCCCATCACGAGCAGCGACGCGACGAGCGTCGACTTGCGGCCGATGCGGTCGCCGAAGTGTCCGAACAGGAACGAGCCGATCGGGCGGGCGATGAATGCAATGCCGAACGTGACGAACGCGGATAGTGCCTGGGCGGTCGCGGAGCCGTGCGGGAAGAAGACGGGGCCGATGACGAGCGCGGCGGCGGTGGCATACACGTAGAAATCGTAGAACTCGATCGCGGTGCCGATGAAGCTCGCGAACACGATGCGCCGGTGGCTGACGGCGCCGGCCGAACCGGTTGCGTGTGCAACGGTCGGGGGGGATGCGGACATGGATGTCTCCGTTTTGTCGTTGGGGCGGTCGGCTGGGCGTGCGGTCGGGCAGGCGGACACCTGCCGGGGGCAGCCGAGCGGATGATGCGGTGGCGGCGTGGAACGTGCGCCGTGGCGCGGACGTCACCCGCCGGTCGACGATGGAGACGGGTACGTCGCCGCCGCCCGGTGCCGGCGTGGTCGGCTCGCATGCCGGGTGGGGCGCGCGAACGCGCGCGCGGCGTGATGGCCGCGCGATTGCGGAAAATTATAGCCAGCGCCGCCGCGCACCGGCAATCGCGGTGCAGCGAGCGATCAGTCGATCGATTGTGCCTGCGCCGACGCGGTGCTTTGCAACTGGAAGTGGCCGTCGTCGTTGAAGAGCCAGCCTTCCATCAATTCGAGCCGGCCGTTGCCGTCGAGCAGTCGCGATGGCGGCGGCGGCAGCGGCGCCGAGCGGCGCAGCGACGCGAGCGCGAGCGCTTCCGCCTCGCTGTCGCCATTGCTGCGATAGACGGACGCGTTGACGAGCCGGCCGCTGCCATCGACGGTGAAGGCCACGACGACGAGCGAACGGAGCATCGCCTGCGGCGTGCCGTGCAGCAGGCCGGACGGATTGCGTTCGGCGACACGCTGCGCGACTTCGACGCGGTACTGGGCGAGGTTGCCGCTGCGGGTGATCGACGGAATCGTCAGGACCGAGTGCAGCGACGGCGGGGGCGTGATCGTGCACGCCGCGAGCATGGCGACGACGGCCAGTGCGACTGCACGCAGCCGGTCGACGCGCGGACGGGGAAGGGGGCGCATGGGAGGCTAGCCAGAAGTGACTATAAAAAAATGATAGGCGCACGGACGCGAGCCGATATCGGGAGAAACGCATAACGGGCGATGCCGGATGATGCGATCGCTGATGACGTGCGGACGTGCATCGCGATGTGACGTGACATGTGACAGCACGCTCGCGTGGCTGCCATCCGCATGCATCCCGGCGTGCGTGTTGCAAGGTTGAAAGAAAGGCGAGGAACGCGAGTGGCACGCAGGCACGCGGCGATGGTTCGGCCGGGCACCGGGTTGCCGCGGGCAGCACCGCTTCGGACGCCCGCGCAATTGCCCGTGATGCGTGCCGCCCGGTTCAGAAGCCGTGCGTGACGAGTGACAGGATCGACAGGTCGGGGTGCGTGCCGTCGATGATGCTCTTGCCGATGTGCACGGCTTCGTGGACGGCTTCGTCGAGGCTCGCGAAGCTTTCCTCGCCGTCCGCGTGGAATGGCACCGCATGGCCGGGCAACGCGGGATTCGCGCCGGGATGGCACACGTAGCCGGTGTAGGTGTAGCGCGTGTCGCTGCCGGGCACGGTGGCCGGCACGACATGGATCTCGAAGCCTTCGTAATCGACGTGTTCCGCCGGTGTCGACAGTTCGGTCATGGCGATCTCCGTGTACCGCGCGCAGGGGTGGCGCGCGCGGCATCGAGTACGCGGCGGCGGTCGTGTCGCCGTGTTGATCGAATTCTAGGTGATCGAGCGGCCGGCCGGGAGGCTTCCGGTGCGGTGGGGCGCGGCGCGACGACGGGCCGCTGCCCGTGCCCGCGGCTCAGGTGCCGCGCGAGACCCGGGCGATTGCCCGTGCCGTTTCGACGGACGGGTTCGCGCGCGGCTCTGCATCATTGTTTGCAGCGCGCGTCCTTGCGCTGCACGACGATGATCACCGGGTATTTCTGGCCGTGGTCGAGCTCCACGCGTGCCACGACGGTCAGCGTCGCCGGATCGGAATCGTCGTACACGCTGACCTGTTCGTTCCGGAGGTAGGTCACGCCGGTGCAGTTCGACGTGCGTCCGTCGTCCCCCACCTTGCACTGGAGGTCGTTGTCCTTCAGGTAGTTGTAGGGCGACGGGCTCGCGAGGTATTCGCTCAGGCCGCGTGGCGAGCCGCCGACGCCGGACACGTAGGCGATTGCGCACGACGCCTGCGCGTCGCCGCCGGCGGCAGTATCGGCCGTCGCCTGCGTGCTGACGGCAACCAGCAGCGCGGCGAGCGACGAGACGATGAAAGGCTTCATGACGTGGTTTCCCGTTTCGCGAATCGGAGCGCCGGATTGTAACGGCATCCGGCGTGACGCGTCGGAACGTGGGAGAAGGGTGCGCGCGACCCAACAAAAAACCCCGTCATTCGGTGAATGGACGGGGTTTGGCGAACTTCCTGGCGGAAGCGGTGAGATTCGAACTCACGGACAGTTTCCCGTCGCCGGTTTTCAAGACCGGTGCCTTAAACCGCTCGGCCACGCTTCCACACGAGGCGGCATTGTAACCGAAATGCCGCGATGTTCATTCCATCAATCGTCGCGCAGGAACAATTCCTGCAGGTCGTTGAGGAAACGCTGGCCGAGCGGCGTCGGGGCAATCTGCGCGAAATCGCGCGCGATCAGCCCGCGCCGTTCCGCTTCCTGCAGTGCCGGCTCGATCGTGCTCATCGGCAGGCCCGTGCGTTCGGCGAAGCTGTGCACGGGGAAGCCCTCGACGAGCCGCAGCGTGTTCAGCATGAACTCGAACGGCAGGTCGCGCGCGCCGACTTCACGTTCTTCCTGGACGGCCGTGCCGGCCATCGCCTGCTCGATGAACGTTGCCGGGTGCTTGTAGCGTGCCTGCCGCAGGATCCGGTTCGGGAACGACAGCTTCGTGTGCGCGCCCGCGCCGATCCCGAGATAGTCGCCGAAGCGCCAGTAGTTCAGGTTGTGCTTGCACTGATGATTCGGCCTGGCGTACGCGGAAACTTCGTAGCGCCCGTAACCGGCTTCGGCCGTGCGCGCATGGATCCACTCCTGCATGTCGGCCGATGCGTCGTCGTCGGGGACGACCGGCGGGAACTTCGCGAACAGCGTATTCGGCTCGAGCGTCAGGTGATACAGCGACAGATGCGGCGGCGCGTACGACAGCGCGGTCTCGATGTCGGTCCGGCATTCGTCGAGCGTCTGGTTCGGCAGCGCGAACATCAGGTCGAGGTTGAAGTTGTCAAAGTTCTTCGCGGCGATCTCGACGGCCGTGCGCGCCTGCGCGGTGTCGTGAATCCGGCCGAGCGCCTTCAGGTGCGTTTCGTTGAAGCTCTGGATGCCGACCGACAGGCGATTCACGCCGCTTGCGCGGAACTGCGCGAACTTCGCGGCCTCGAACGTGCCCGGATTCGCCTCGAGCGTGATCTCGGCATCGGCGTCGAGCGGCAGCAGCGCGCGCACGTCGGACAGCATCCGGTCGAGGCCGGCTGCCGACAGCAGGCTCGGCGTGCCGCCGCCGATGAACACCGTATGCACCTGCCGACCCCACACGAGCGGCAGCGCCTGCTCGAGATCGGCGCGCAGCGCGTCGAGATACTCGGTTTCCGGAAACCGTTCGCCCTTCCACTCGTGCGAGTTGAAATCGCAGTACGGGCACTTGCGCACGCACCACGGGAAATGCACGTACAGCGCGAGCGGCGGCAGCGACGTGAGCCGCACCTGGCCGGGCGACGTGAAGGTCGCGACGACGCGTGCGCCGGTTTCCGCGGCCTGGCTCATGCGACCTCCGTTGGCGAACGGGTATCGGGCGCGCTCATGCTTCCTCCGCGAGCCGCGCCAGCAGCGCCTTCAGCGCCAGCGCGCGATGGCTGTGCGTATTCTTCACGGCCGGCTCGAGTTCGGCGGCCGTCGCGCCAAGCGACGGCAGGTAGAAATACGGGTCGTAGCCGAAACCGTGGTCGCCGCGCGGCGTATCGACGATCTCGCCCGCCCAGCGCCCTTCGGCGAACAGCGGCTCAGGGTCGTCCGCATGGCGCACGAGCGCGAGCACGCAGCAATAGTATGCGCGCCGGTCGTCGACGCCGCGCAGTTGCTCGACGAGATACGCGTTGTTCGCCGCGTCGCCCTTGTCGCGGCCCGCGCGCTGCGCGTAACGCGCCGAGTAGACGCCCGGCGCGCCGCGCAGCACGCGCACGCACAGGCCCGAATCGTCGGCGATCGCCGGCAGCCCGGTGAGCCGCGACGCGTGGCGCGCCTTCGTCAGCGCATTCTCGATGAAGGTGCCGAACGGCTCTTCCGCCTCGGGCACCGCGAGGTCGCCCTGCGGGACGATCTCGATGCCGACCGTCGAGAACAGCGCGGTGAATTCGCGCAGCTTGCCGGCGTTGTTCGACGCGAGAACGATGCGCGACAGCGGCGCAATGGTGTGGTCGTCCGGCATGTCAGGCGCCCAGCACGTCTTTCTGAAGCTGCACGAGCCCGGCGATCCCGCCTTGCGCGAGGTCGAGCAGCGCGTTCATCTCGGCGCGCGAGAACGGCACGCCTTCGGCCGTGCCCTGGACTTCGACGAAGCCGCCGGCGCCCGTCATCACGACGTTCATGTCGGTGTCGCAGCGCGAATCTTCTGCGTAATCGAGGTCGAGCACGGGCGCGCCTTCGTACACGCCGACCGAGATCGCGGCGACGTGGTCGGTGATCGGCGAGCGCGTGAGCTTGCCGGCCGCGATCAGCTTCGACACGGCGTCGTGTGCGGCGACGAACGCGCCGGTGATGCTCGCCGTGCGCGTGCCGCCGTCGGCCTGGATCACGTCGCAGTCGATGTGGATCGTGCGCGGGCCGAGCGCCTCGAGGTCGAACACCGCGCGCAGCGCGCGGCCGATCAGGCGCTGAATTTCCTGCGTGCGGCCGGTCTGCTTGCCGCGCGCGGCTTCGCGGTCGCTGCGCGTATGCGTCGCGCGCGGCAGCATCCCGTATTCGGCGGTCAGCCAGCCTTGCCCGCGGTCGCGCAGGAAATCGGGCACGCGTTCGGAGACGCTCGCGGTGCAGAGCACCTTCGTGTCGCCGAATTCGACCAGCACCGAGCCTTCGGCATGTTTCGTGTAGTGGCGCGTGAGGGCGACCTTGCGCAGTTCGTCGGCGCGACGGCCGCTCGGGCGAGACAGGGAAGACGTCATGGGGGAATCGTGGACGGGAGAGGAAACCCCGATTTTAGCGCCGAACGGCAGCGTTGCCCGGCGGGGTAGGGTGCAAAAATGGGATAATGCGCGCTTCCCGCCCCGCGCTTTCCGATGCGCCGGGCGCCTCGACACATCCCCGCCCGCGAGGGCACCCAGACGGCGAGACGAACCATGATCTACAGCATGACGGGCTACGCGAGCGCAACGCGCGAACTCGCGACGGCCACCGGCAACGGCGGCACCAGCGTGTCGGTCGAACTGCGCACCGTGAACTCGCGCTTCCTCGACCTGAATTTCCGGATGCCGGACGACGTGCGCGCGTGCGAACCCGCGCTGCGTGAAATGCTGATGAACAAGCTGTCGCGCGGCAAGGTCGACATCCGCATCAACCTGCAGCGCGGCGAGCAGAGCATCGGCGCGGGCGCGCTGAACCAGTCGGCGCTCGGCCAGCTCGCCGAGCTCGAGCGTTCGGTGCTCGACACGTTCCCGGGCGTCGGCCGCCTGCGCGCGGGCGAGATCCTGCGCTGGCCCGGCGTGATCGCCGAGAGCGGCGTGTCGGCGGACGCGATCCGCGAGGCGGTGCTCGCGTGCGGCAAGGAAGCGATCGGCGAGCTCGTCGTCGTGCGTTCGCGCGAAGGCGCACAGCTGGCGACGATGCTGCTGTCGAACGTCACCGAGATGGAAGCGATCGTCGCGCGCATCACGCCGCTCGTGCCGGAGCTGATCGCGAAGCATCAGCAGAAGATCGTCGAACGGCTGCAGGAGGCGCTCGGCATCGCGGCGCCCGAAGGCAGCTCGACGATCGTCACGCGCGAGGAAGCCGCGGAGCGCATTCGTCAGGAAGTGACGATGTACGGGATCCGGATCGACATCGCGGAAGAGCTGTCGCGGCTCACTGCGCACCTGAACGAAACGCGCCATGTGATCGAGAAGGGCGGCCGCGTCGGCAAGCGTCTCGACTTCATGATGCAGGAACTGAATCGCGAAGCGAACACGCTGGGCTCGAAGGCGGCGGCGAAGGAACTCGCCGACGCGTCGATGGCGCTCAAGCTGCTGATCGAGCAGATGCGCGAGCAAGTGCAAAACCTGGAGTAAAAGAGATGAAACAACCCCCATGCTCACTACGTTCGATGCCCCGCGAGGGGGCGGTCAGCCTCCTTGGGGCGGCGCGGCGGAGGCTGACATGACCGAATCCCATCGCGACGCCCACGCGTCGCATTCGCTGCACGGCGGCGTGTATCCCGGCAACCTGTTCATGGTCGTCGCGCCGTCGGGTGCCGGCAAGTCGACGCTCGTGAATGCGCTGCTGTCGAAGGATCAGGACATCTGCCTGTCGATCTCGTACACGACGCGCAAGCCGCGCCCGGGCGAACAGGACGGCCGGCACTACCACTTCACGACGGTCGAGGATTTTCGCACGCGTCACGCGGCGCACGAATTCCTCGAGAGCGCGGAAGTGCACGGCAACTATTACGGCACGTCGCGCGTCTGGATCGAAGAGCAGATGAAGAACGGCCACGACGTGCTGCTCGAGATCGACTGGCAGGGCGCGCTGCAGGTGAAGAAGCAGTTCCGCAACGCGGTCGGCATCTTCATCCTGCCGCCGTCGCTCGACGCGCTCGAGGAGCGCCTGAAGAAGCGCGGCCAGGACGAACCGAACGTGATCACGCGCCGCCTGCTTGCCGCCGGCAGCGAGATCGCGCACGCGTCGGAAGCGGAATACGTGGTGATCAACGAGAATTTCGAGCGTGCGCTCGCGGAGCTCGAATGCATCGTCGCGGCCACGCGCCTGCGCTTTGCTTCGCAGTACGCGCGACACACGGAGCTGTTCATCGAGCTCGGCATCCATCTGCCCCACGCGGAATGACGCGGGGGACGAGGGACATAAGGTAGAATAAGCACTATATTCAGAAGGAATTACCAACATGGCTCGCATTACCGTCGAAGACTGCCTGAAGCAAATCCCGAACCGCTTCGAACTGGCGCTCGCCGCCACCTATCGCGCGCGGCAGCTCGCGCAAGGCCATACGCCGAAGATCGAAAGTCGTGACAAGCCGACCGTCGTCGCGCTGCGCGAAATCGCTGCCGGCCAGGTCGGCGTCGAGATGCTGAAGAAGGTGCCGGTGTAACGCGCATCCGGCCCGTTCCAGCCATGTAATCCACGCGCGCAACGACTCGACCTGGAGGCGAATATGAGCACCACCCCATCGTCCGCCTCCGCGGATTCGACCACCGAAGCCACGGCCCAGTCGCCTGCGCGCCAGTACATCGACGCGGTCCTCGAACAGTCCTTCCGGCATCTGTTCGGGCCGACCGCCACACCGGAGCAGCCTCGCAAGCACGGCGTCGTTTCGATCGCGAAACTGACGGCGGTGCTTGCCGAGTATCTCCCTCCGGAAGAAATCAAAGAGGTCAAGGCGGCGTTCCACTTCAGTGACGAAGCCCACCTCGGTCAATATCGCCAGAGCGGCGAACCCTACATCACCCATCCCGTCGCCGTCGCGGAAATCTGCGCCGGCTGGAAGCTCGACGCGCAGGCCGTCATGGCAGCGCTCCTGCACGACGTGATGGAAGACCAGGGTGTGACCAAGAGCGAGCTGGCCGAACGGTTCGGCCCGAAGGTCGCCGAACTGGTCGACGGCCTGTCGAAGCTCGACAAGATGGAGTTCCGCAGCCGCGAGGAAGCGCAGGCGGAAAACTTCCGCAAGATGCTGCTCGCGATGGCACGCGACGTGCGCGTCATTCTCGTCAAGCTCGCCGATCGTCTGCACAACATGCGCACGCTCGGCGCGGTGCCGATGGAAAAGCGCCGCCGCGTCGCACGGGAAACGCTCGACATCTACGCGCCGATCGCGCACCGCCTCGGGTTGAACAACACGTATCGCGAGCTGCAGGACATGAGCTTCGCGAACTTCAACCCGCATCGCTACGCAACGCTCGAGAAGGCCGTGAAGGCCGCGCGCGGCAACCGCCGCGAAGTGATCAGCAAGATCCTCGAGGCCGCGCAGCGTGCGATGGCCGATGCGAAGATCGACGCCGAGATCACCGGCCGCGAAAAGACCATCTACAGCGTGTACCGCAAGATGCGCGACAAGCAGCTGTCGTTCTCGCAGGTGCTCGACGTGTACGGTTTTCGCGTCGTCGTCGACAGCCCGCTCGACTGCTACACGTGCATCGGCGCGCTGCACGCGCTGTACAAGCCCGTGCCCGGCAAGTTCAAGGACTACATCGCGATCCCGAAGATCAACGGCTATCAGTCGCTGCACACGACGCTCGTCGGCCCGTTCGGCGCACCGATCGAGTTTCAGGTGCGCACGCGCAAGATGCACGAGATCGCCGAAGCGGGTGTCGCCGCGCACTGGCTGTACAAGAACGGCAGCGCGGATCTCAGCGATGTGCAGAAGCGCGCGCACCAGTGGCTGAAGTCGCTGCTCGACATCCAGAGCGAAGCCGGCGATTCGAGCGAATTCCTCGAGCACGTGAAGATCGACCTGTTCCCCGACGCGGTCTACGTGTTCACGCCGAAGTCGAAGATCATGGCGCTGCCGCGCGGCGCGACGGCACTCGATTTCGCCTATTCGATCCACAGTGATCTCGGCAACCAGTGTGTGGCCGTGAAGATCAACAACGAGTTGCTGCCGCTGCGCACCGAGCTGAAGAGCGGCGACATCGTCGAGGTGATCACCGCACCGTATTCGAAGCCGAACCCTGCATGGCTCGGCTTCGTGCGTACCGGCAAGGCGCGCTCGGCGATCCGTCACTACCTGAAGACGATGCGCCTGAACGAGTCGGTGCAGCTTGGCGAGCGGCTGGTCGACCAGAGCCTGAAGGGCTACGGTCTCGCGCTGGCCGATGTCGAGCCGGAAGTGTGGGAGAAGCTCGTGCAGTGGACGGGCAACAAGAGCCGTCAGGAAATCTTCGCGGACATCGGCCTCGGCCGTCGCGTGGCCGCGGTAATGGCCAAGCGCATCGAGGTGCTGATGAGCGGCCGCGACGCTGACGACGATCTGCCGAAGTCCGAGCGGCATCCCGCGCACCATGCGCCGCCGGTCGTGATTACCGGCACCGAAGGGATGTCCGTGCAGTTGTCCGCGTGCTGCCGCCCGATTCCGGGCGACGCGATCATGGGTTACATCGGCATCGGCCTGGGGATGGCGATTCATACGACCGATTGCCGCGTGGCGCAGCGTATTCATCGCCGCGATCCGGGCCGCTGGATCGACGTCGAATGGGCGCCGCAGCCGGGCCGCCTGTTCGATGTCGCGGTGAAGGCGCTCGTGAAGAACACGAAGGGCATCTTTGCGCGCGTGGCGGCAGACATCACGTCGGCCGACGCGAACATCGTGCATATCGCGATGGACGAGGATCTGACGCACGAATCGACGGTGCTGCGTTTCGTGATCCAGGTCAGCGACCGCGTGCATCTCGCGAACGTGATGCGGCGCGTGCGAACCAATCCGGATGTGATGCGGATCATGCGCGAACGCTCGACCGACGACAGCGTGCATGCACGTCACGACGGCGGCATGCGCATCGAGCGGGAGCGGCAGGATTATTGACGCTTGCCCGAGTGGGCGATCGATCGACGGCGGCCAATGGCCGCCGTTTTCATGTGTGCTGCTGGAGGCGTGAACGTGCGGCGTGGCCGACGTTCTTTCGAAAAGGGGCGCCACGCAACCAACCGTGCTGCGAGCGAGGGAAGGCGGGGCAGAAAAGAAAAAGGGCTTTCCCGGAGGAAAGCCCTTTTAAGGTGGCGCGGCTGGCAGGATTCGAACCCACGACCCCTTGGTTCGTAGCCAAGTACTCTATCCAACTGAGCTACAGCCGCACGCAAAACGGTACTTCTCAACTGTCGGAACCTTCTGCGATGGGAAGGCCCCCAAAAAAGTGGCGCGGCTGGCAGGATTCGAACCCACGACCCCTTGGTTCGTAGCCAAGTACTCTATCCAACTGAGCTACAGCCGCACGCAAAACAAAACTTCTACTGCTTTGAACTGAAAGGGCCTTCGGTTCAGAAGGCCCTCGGAAAAAGTGGCGCGGCTGGCAGGATTCGAACCCACGACCCCTTGGTTCGTAGCCAAGTACTCTATCCAACTGAGCTACAGCCGCACGCAGAAGCGAAATTATAGCAGGGTTGTATAAAAAGGGAAGCCTTATTCGCGAATTGTTCTGCCCGGCCTTGCCGGGGCGCCCTTCGTGTACCCTTGGAGCATCAGTCATCCATGTTGAATCCGCATCATGAACAAGGCGTTTGTCAAAGAGTCGGACGGCGACGACGACGATCTCGACCAGGCCCAGCCCGCGATTCCGGCTGGTGCGAAGAACTACATCACGCCCGCCGGCCACAAGCGGCTGAGGGACGAGCTACTGAACCTGATCGACGTCGAGCGTCCCGAGGTCGTGCGGCTCGTGTCCTGGGCCGCGTCGAACGGCGACCGGTCGGAGAACGGCGACTACATCTACGGCAAGCGGCGGCTTCGCGAGATCGATCGCCGCATCCGTTTCCTGACGAAGCGGCTCGATCTGGCCGAAGTCGTCGATGCGAGCCGGCAGGAGAATGTCGATCAGGTCTTTTTCGGCGCGACGGTCGATTACGAGACGCCGGACGGCGTGGATCACACGATCACGATCGTCGGGATCGACGAGGTCGATCTCGATCACGGCTGCGTCAGCTGGATTTCGCCGGTCGCGCGTGCGCTCATCAAGGCGAAGATCGGCGATACCGTCATGCTGATGACGCCGGCCGGCCCGCAGCCGATCGACGTGCTCGACGTCCGTTACCCGGCGCCGGGTAACGCCTGAGCGGCGCTCGGTGCGGCCTGGCAAAGAAAAAGCGCCCCGATGGGGCGCTTCGTCATCCGGCGTGGAACGGATGTGCCGGTTGCTCAGAAGCGATGGCGCATGCCGGCCGTGACCGCGATCTGCTTGTTGGTCGATGACGCGGCGCCCAGCCCGTTGATGTTGGCGCCGAGGTCGAGGCCGTCGTTGTTGACCTTCTGGAACTCGCCCTGCAGGTAGACGTCGGTGCGCTTCGACAGCGCATAGTCGGCTTGCAGGTTGAACTGGTGCCAGGTCGGCTTGTCGCCGGCCAGGCGGCCCTGCGTGTACGTGTAGGAGCCGGCGAGCGACAGCGCCGGCGTCAGCGCGTAGCGGCCGTTGAGTTCGTAGTTGCTGAAGCGCGCGGTTCCGCCGAGGCCCGTGATGCCGCCGGACACGCCGGACTGCCCCGCGCTGATCGCCCGGATGCCGGTCAGGCGCGTCTGCGTGAACACGAAACCGACCGTGGCCGGGCCGAACCCGTAATTCAGGCCGGCGCCCCAGGTGCGCTGCACGCGCGATGCGAAGGTCCAGTCGCCGGTCACCGCGCCCGGATCGGACGCTGCCTGCGCGAGCGCGTTCACGTCGCTGTTCAGCTGCAAGTAAGCCGCGGCGAAGTTGAAGCCCAGGTAGCTGTACGACACGCCGCCGCTATAGGCGCGGTTGTTCGCGAAAGCCGTCGAGTTCGAGAACCCGTACAACGCACCGAACTTGAGGCCGCCGTAGTTCGCGCTCTGATACTTGACCGAGTTGTTGATCCGGAACGAGTTGTTCAGGTTGTCGTTGTCGAACGGGTGGGCGAACTGCGTGCCGCCGTACTGGGTACCGGTCAGCGACAGCGGCCCGAGGTAGTCGACGACGCTGTCGTACTGCCGGCCCAGCGTCAAGGAACCGTAGCTGTTGTGTGCGAGGCCGACAAACGCTTGCCGGCCGAATTCGCGGCCGTTCTGCTTCAGCGCGCCGTTGTTGATGCCGAAACCATTTTCCAGCGTGAAGATCGCTTTCAGGCCGCCGCCGAGATCTTCGGTGCCGCGCAAGCCCCAGCGGCTGCCGTTCACCGAACCGCTCGTTTCCTGCCAGGCGCTGTGGCCGTGCTGATTGTTCGTGTAGGTGATGCCTGCATCGATCAGGCCATAGAGCGTCACGCTGCTTTGCGCGTGGGCTGCTGTAACGAATACACCCGACAACGCGGTGACGATCAGGGTTTTTTTCATGGATCTGTCTCCAAACAGGATGATGTCGATCGAACCTGCTGCTGACTGGCATGTTTTGCTTGACGCTGCGACCGGCCCGGCAGAGCGGCGGTGCGCTTATCAAAAAGCCATTTGCAGTGTACGGAGTGCGTGGAGCGGGGAAGGGTTACGCTTTAAGCAATAGTATATTTTGGAATCCGCAAAGATCGTCGAGGCAGCGCAAACGATTACCCATCAAGGGTTTGCGGCGGTGCAGCGAAAGAAAATGGCGCTCAGGACTCCGTAATGGGTGTTGCGCGATCGCGACAGGTAGTCAGCGGCAGGCGAGGGCGGTCGTAGCGCGATTATTGACACATCGGCAATAGAGGTTTGTGTGGAGCATGAATAATGAAAGGTTGTTCTCTCGCTATACTGCGATCTCTGCTTTCCGAAGCAGACTTTTTCGTTGACGGAAAAGATCTCCAAACCTTTGTCGGCGCGACTTCCCAGTCGCGCTTTTTTTTTGCCCCGCTGCTCCGCATGCTATTGCGCGTGCGAGCGCCGCTTGCGCTTGGCCGCTGGCGCGGTCTCCTTGTCTTCGGTCGGGGGCGGCGTGTATGTCCAGTCTTCCATCACGTAGTGACGGGCATCGAGAGGCGATGCGAGCAGGTTCTGCCAGTGATCGCCATGCCAGGTCGTATCGAATTCGGTGTCGCAGGGCGCTTCGCGCGCGGACTCGGCCAGGGCGCGGGACTTGCGGCGTACGCGTCCGAGCCGGCTCGCGAAGCGCTTGATTCCGTCCAGCCACATGACCTTCTCCTTCCTTCCGGCGTTAAGTGAGCATCGCAACGTCCCCGCGTTTCCGCAACCCGGAAAAAACCCGAGGATTTTACCGAGCCGATTTGTCCCCGGTAGGAATTTCATGATCGAGATTATCGACGCTCTAATCCCGGTAATGTTGACAGGTTTTTGATGCGAATCAATTAATCAAAGGTGATGGTGTACCGATTCCAATGGCATTAGCGTTTTTTTGATAAAGCGACCATCAAAAATTTTCTTGACGCACCGGGATTGTCCAATTTATAAAGTCAGCACTCCGTCCTCGGGCGGCGTGCTGGTGCTGGTGCTGGTGCTGGTGCTGGTGCTGGCGCAATGTTTCGGGATTTCGGGAAACGGCTATAAAAATAGCTTTTTTGATCTAAACGAGTGGGGAACGAAGACATGGATACCGGTATCGTGAAATGGTTTAACGATGCTAAAGGTTTCGGCTTTATTACGTCGGACAATGGTGGTGAAGATTTGTTTGCGCACTTTTCCGAAATCCGGATGGACGGCTTCAAGACGCTGAAGGAAAACCAGCGTGTTTCGTTCGACGTGAAAGTCGGGCCGAAAGGCAAGCAGGCAGCGAATATCCAGGCGGTCTGACGCGCCACGCATTGCCGATCACGTCCGGCCCCCGCATTGCGGGGGCTTTTTGTTTTCCGGGGACGGAACATTCCGGTTCGGGCTGGCCGCGAACCCGGATGCCGGTGCATACTCACGGAAGCATCGTTTCCCAGTCTTTTCATGTCTGATTCTCGCCGTCCGTCCGATCCCGCCAGCGAACAGCCGCTCGTTTTCGTCGACCTTGAAACCACTGGCGGCTCGCCCGCCGAACACCGCATCACCGAAATCGGCGTGGTCGAAATCGGCCCGCTCGGCGTGTCGACGTGGACGACGCTCGTCAATCCGGGCCAGTCGATTCCGCCGTTCATCCAGCAACTGACGGGCATCTCGGACGAGATGGTGCGCGACGCGCCGCCGTTTGCGTCGCTGGCGCCGGCGTTGTTCGAGCGGCTCGACGGCAAGCTTTTCGTCGCGCACAACGCGAGCTTCGACCGCGGCTTCCTGCGGGCCGAATTCGAGCGGGCCGGCTTGGCATTCAATCCCGATGTGCTGTGTACGGTGCGATTGTCGCGTGCGCTGTTCCCGCGTGAATCGCGACACGGGCTCGACGCGTTGATCGAACGCCACAGCCTCGTACCGGCTGCGCGCCACCGGGCGCTGGCGGATGCCGACCTCCTGTGGCAGTTCTGGCGCCAGTTGCATGACAT
The DNA here is from genome assembly GCF_002099195.1 of Burkholderia puraquae. GTDB lineage: Bacteria > Pseudomonadota > Gammaproteobacteria > Burkholderiales > Burkholderiaceae > Burkholderia > Burkholderia puraquae. The sequence continues at coordinate 205,480 of NZ_NBYX01000006.1, forward strand.
CGTGCCGCTCGAGCGGTTGCGCGACCAGATCGCACGCACGACGCGCCACTTCCGTCTGGGCGGCGACCTGACCGAAGCCTGGCTCGATACCGCACCGGCCGGATGCGGTGCGTACGCGCTGTTCGGGGAGGACGACGCGCCGCTGTATGTCGGCCGCAGCGTGCGTGTGCGGCAGCGGCTGCGCGCGCTGCTGACGGGCGAGCGTCGCTCGTCGAAGGAAATGCGGCTGGCGCAGCAGGTGCGGCGTGTCGAATGGCGAGAGACCGGCAACGAGCTGGGGGCGATGCTCACCGAAGCGCAATGGATCGCCCGGCTGCGTCCGTCATACAACCGGCGCCCCGCGGCCGACACCGCCCGTGCCGGCGGTGCGCCCTGGCCGTTCGACGGTGCCGTTGCGTTCGAGGCGAGCGGCGAGCGCCGCCTGTTTCATGTGATCGATGGCTGGCGCTATCTCGGTGCGGCGGAATCGCTCGACGCGGCCGCGCGGATCGCGGCCGACGGGACGGACGGCGCATTCGAACCCTTCACCCACCGGCTGTTGCAGACGCATCTTGCACGCGGTCTGGAACTGATTCCGCTCGCCGTGCTCACGCCTGCGGGGCAAGCGGGTTAGTCAAGCACGGCCGCACGATCCGCAGCCCGCTGCGTCAGCCGATCGCGCTTGCGCCGCCGGCCGAGCAGACGTGCGACAGCGCGGTATCGAGGGCCTGCGTCTGCTTGGAGTCGTAGCGCGTGAGCGTCTTCCAGTTCGCGATGCTGCGCGCGAGCCGCGCCTGACAATCAGGCGCATCGCGTAGCGGTGCAACCTGCGCGAGCCCCGCGAGCATTTTCTGCGTCAACCGGTCGAGCGCCGGGCGCGTGCTGGTCGCGAGATCGGGCGGCGTGCCTTCTGGCGGCCGCGTCGCGCGCCAGGTTGCGAACAGCGCGTTCTGCACATCCTTGCTCGCGCTGATCTGATCCTCGAAGAACGTCCGCGCGAACGCGGGGTCGATGCCGGCCTGTGCCGCGCGCTTCTCGACCGACGCGAGTAGCTCCGCTTCGCGCGGCCGGTCCTCGATTGCCTTGTGATTCGCCCATTTCCATCGAGCGACCGGTTCGGCGAGCGCGAGGCGCTGCGACGCGAGCGCGACGAGGTTGGTGAGGGCGGTGTCGTCGCCGTCTGCATTGGCAATACGCGGGGACGAAAAGAGGGCGACGCCGAGTGCGGCGACAGCGAGGCTGGCACGAATGGCTTGCTTCATCGGAACGATCGGGAGAGCCGGGCGGGCCGGACGTGGAAAACCAGAAGGATAGACGAAGACAGTCGCGCGGCGTAGCGCAGCGACAGGAGAATCAGCGGGCGAGCTGATCCGGCACCGTCAGGCTGTTGCGGCCCGGGTGCGAGGCGAATTGCGCGCGATGCGCAGTGATGAACCGCACGATAGCGATGATCGACACGTGGCGGTTACAGAACCGGACAGGCGTTCACTTCGGCGAGTACAGCCTGTGCTGCTCGTCGAAGAATGCCCGCACGTGGTCGGGCAATTCGGCGAGGAATTCCACGCCGACGGGTTCCGGATCCGGGCTCATCACTTGCTCGGGCGGTGGCATGCGAGTGGGTCTTTCGTCCATGGTCATTTCTCCAGCAGGTTCAATGATTATCAACCTCGTGCTTGGATTTATGCCAGTGGCGAATCGTTAGATTTTGTCTCTGTTGTATTCACGGCACATGCGTGCTGACGCGCGCTGCGATGCCGACTATTGCATCGTGCGGAATCGGCAACAATCAGGCCGCTTGTTATACTTGCGCGCACTTTTTCCCGGACCGCGATGAGACGAACGACGCGATGGATCGGCCTCGTATGGCTGGCGCTGGTACTGAATGTACTGTCGCCCGTCATCGGTTATGCGCGTCTCGCATCGAGCGGTTCCGGCGCGCTCACGCTCGAGTTGTGCAGTGCAGCGGGCGCCCGCCAGGTCGTGCTCGCGCAGGCGGGCGGCGATCACGACACATCGTCGTTCGACCATGCCGGCGTGCCGCACTGCGTGTACTGCCCGGGCTTCGCTGCGAACGTGGCGCTCGGGTCGAGCCTGCCCGCGTTGCCGGGCTTCGTACGGACGTTCGCGTATCGCGCGGCCGCCCCCGTCATTCCTGATTGTCCCCGCAAGGGCATCCGTCTCGCGCAGCCTCGCGCCCCGCCTGAAAACGCTCCGATCTGATTGATGTCGTCCGCGCGCCCCGGTGGCGCGCGTGCCGCCCGCGGCCGGGCCGCGTGCTGCGCCATTCGTGCGCGGCGCGCGCGCTCGCGTCCGGCGGCGTCCGATTACGTTTTCAGGAATTCACTCATGTCCTCTCCCTTTGCCGCACGGCCGTCGCGCGGCCGGCTCGCGCTCGCATGCGCGGCCGCTTTCGCGTGGCCTGCCGCCCATGCGGCCTCGACGGACGATGCACGCGGCGCTACCGCGCGCGGTGGCGTCGAGCATGCCGCCGATGCCGCTGCGCCCGCTTCGGCCGTTGCAACCGTGCCACCGGCGCTGGCCGGCGGTACGCTGACCGCCGTCAGCGTGACCGCGCAGCGGCAACCAGTCGATCCGGATTCGCCGGCCGTCGTCACATCGATCACGCGCGAGCAGATCGAATCGCACACCAACGTCACCACCGAGGACGCGCTGAAGTACGCGCCGAACCTGATGGTCCGCAAGCGCTATATCGGCGACCGCAACAGTGTGTTCGCAGGCCGCGACTTCAACGAACTGCAGAGCGCGCGCGGGCTCGTCTATGCCGACGGCGTGCTGCTGTCGAACCTGCTCGGCTCGAGCTACGCGTACCCGCCGCGCTGGTCGCTGATTCCGCCTGACGATATCGCGCGCGTCGACGTGCTCTATGGCCCCTTTTCCGCGCTGTATCCCGGCAACTCGATCGGCTCGACCGTGCTGCTCACGACGCGCCGCCCGGAAAAGCTCGAGGCGTCGCTGTCGACGCAGTTCTTTACGCAGCGCTACCACGACGGCTACGGATTCGCGGACAGCTTCGGCGGCAATCACCAGACCGCGCGGATCGCGAACCGCGTCGGCCGGTTCTGGTTCGCACTGTCGCTCGACCGGCTCGAGAACGACGGTCAGCCGATGCAGTACGCGAGCCCCAATTCGGCGTACAACCCGAAGCTCGGCGCCACCGTGCCCGTGACGGGCGCCGCGACCGACATCGGACCCAACGGCCGGCCGCGGACGATCGTCGGGGCGCAGACGATCGAGCGGACCGAGCAGCTCAACGAGACGGTCCGGATGGGCTATGCGTTCACCGAACGCGTCGATGCGACGCTCACGCTCGGGCATTGGGAGAACCATTACCGGCAGCACGGCGAAACCTTCCTGCGCGATGCGGCCGGCAATCGGGTCTACGGCGGCAACGTGTCGATCGGCGGCCAGAACATGACCGTCGCGCCGAACGCATTCGCGCCGCAGCGTGGCGACCAGGAGAACTGGCTGTACGCGCTCGGCCTGAACGGCCGGCTCGATTCCGGCTGGCGCCTGTCGGGCGTCGTGTCCGCGTACGACGTGTCGCGCGACGTGCAGCGCTCGGCGTCGACCGTGCAGGGCGGCGCAGGCACGTTGTTCCAGGGCGACGGCACCGGCTGGCGCACGCTCGACCTGAAGGCGGAAGCGCCGGAAGTGAGGGGCCATACGTTCACGTTCGGCTATCACTACGACAACTATTTCCTGCGCAACATCACGTACAACACGGCCGACTGGCTGGCCGGGCCGACCACGTCGCTGTCGAGCGTCTATCGTGGCGACACGCGCACGCAGGCGCTGTTCGGGCAGGACGCGTGGCGTTTCGCGCCGGGCTGGCTCGCGACGCTGGGGCTGCGCTACGAGCGCTGGGATGCGTATGGCGGGGCGCTCGGCAATGCAACGGGTACGCTCGGCTATGCGGACCGCAGCGCGAATGCGTTGTCGCCGAAAGTCGCGTTGCAATGGGATGCGACCGACGTCTGGCGCTTCCGGCTGTCGTTTGCGACCGGCACGCGTTTCCCGACGGTCGGCGAACTGTTCCAGGGCACGATCTCGAACAATGCGATCGTCAACAACAACCCGAACCTGCGGCCTGAAAAGGCGATCGACTGGGATTTCACGGCCGAACGCGACGTGGGTGTCGGCGTCGTGCGTGCCAGCGTGTTCCAGAGCGATTTGCGCGATTCGATCTACAGCCAGACGACGGTGTCGGGCGCGACGACGGTGACCAATATCTCGAACGTCGATCGCGTGCGCGTGCGCGGTGTCGAACTCGCGTTCAGCGGCGAGAACGTCGGGCTGCGCGGGCTCAATCTCGACGCGAACGTGTCGGCGAGCAACGCGCAGATCCTCGCCGATGCCGCGAATCCCGCGTATGTCGGCTCGCGCTTTCCGCGTATTCCGCGCATGCGTGCGAACCTGCTCGCGTCGTATCGCTTCGACGAGCACTGGCTTGCGAGCGTCGGCGTGCGCTACTCGGGCCGCCAGTTCAACACGCTCGACAACAGCGACGTGAACCCGGACGTCTACGGCGGCACGAGCGCGTTTACGGTCGTCGACCTGAAGGCGCGCTATCGCTTCGACCGGCACTGGGCCGCGTCGCTCGGCATCGACAACCTGACGGACCGCCGCTACTACGTGTTCCATCCGTATCCGGGCCGTACTTTCTATGGAGAACTGAAATGGTCGCTGTGAGATCGCTCGCGGCAGGTGGCGTGCTGTGGTTCGCGATGCTGCCGCCTGCCGGTGCGCACGATGCGCACGACGTGCCGAAGGCCGCCGATTTGCACGCCGCGCACATGAGCATGCAGGCAGCCCCCGCGCAGCAGAAGCAGCCGCTCGCGACGGGGGCGGCGTTCGACTCGCATCACCGGATATGGGTCGTGACGGATGCGTACGACGACAACGGTGCGGCGATCTCGCAGGCGCTCGCGCAGATGAACCCGCCGCAGGTCGCACAGTATGCGAACGCGGAGCCGATGCCCGAGCGGTTGCGCGTGGTGTTCGATGCGGGACGGAGAGGGGAGATGCCGCGCACCGTGCGGACCGGGCGCGATGGCGCACGCGAAGCACGCAGCGGATTGCTGACGGCCGACGGCGCGCGGCGAACGGGCCGCGCGCCGGCCTGATGCGAAAACGCGCCCGTAGGCGCGTGGAGAGAAGCGTCAGGCCGCTCGCTTGAATAGCCGGATCACGAATAGCAGGATCACCGCGCCGACGACCGCGACGATCACCGAACCGATGAAGCCGCTGCCGATGCTGATGCCGAGCAGCCCGGCGAGCCAGCCGCCGATCACTGCGCCGACGATCCCGACGATGATGTCGACGATCAGCCCGAAGCCGCCGCCCTTGACGAGCAAGCCGGCAAGCCAGCCGGCAATCGCGCCGATAATGAGCCACATAATCAAGCCATGAGTCATGGTGGTCCTCTCCTTGTGTTGTGTCGAATGACCGGACGTCGGCTATGTCGCCGCAAGCTGAATGAAGGCGGCATTGCGACCCGCCGCGCCGCCCACGCAATGTAACGCGATAGCCGGGTCGGAATCGTTAAGTAATGTTATGCACCCTTAACGGGATTTTCCAGGGAATTCGTCTGCGTACGGCGAGGCTCGCGCGCAGGGCAATGCATGCCGAAATGAATCTGTAAGGAATGGCCGCCGGCGACGCCGGGGTCGGCCATGCGTGTCATCGCCCGTGCGTCGATGCCTGCATGCCCGCGTCGGGCAACCCGTCGCTTGCGTCGGCGATCAGTCGTGCGACGGTCGCGGTGTCGCCGATCGCCTCGATCGACAGCAGTGCGAAGCGGGCGAGAAAGAGCGACGCATCGGCTTCGCCGATCCGCGTCATCGCGCGGCACAGGTCAGTGTAGAGGGTGTCGCGTTCGGTGTCGGTCATCATGCGGTCTCCTGAGGATCGGTTGACGCGGACGGATGGAGTGCGCGTTCGAGCGCGGCGGCCACGTCGCCGCCGCGAGCGTCGTGCCAGCGGCCGAGGACGTGACCGTCCGGACGCACGAGATAGACGGTGCCGTCGCGCGCGCCGTACGTGTCGAACAGCCGGCCGTCGTCGTCATGGCCGCCGCAGGCCGGTTGCCGCGGAGCAGCATGCCGCGCAAGCGTGACGAGCGCGAACGGTATCCGCGCAGCGTGCAGGCGCCGTTCGAGATCGGCCAGCGTCGGATCGGGCACGCCGTCGGACGTGAAGCAGAACGCGGTGAAGCGCGGGGCGACGAGATCGGTCAGGTGGCCGCGGCGCATGTCGCTGCCGTTCGCCGTGTACAGCATCAGCGGGCCTTCGGTGAGCACCGTGCCAGGCGCAGGCCCGGCGGCAAACGTGTCGCGTTCGGCTGCGTTGAGCGACGACGTCGCATACGCGATGGCCGTCGTCTGGCGCGGATTGATCAGCGAACGCAGCGCCGGATGATGGACCGCGAGCGACAGCACGGCTCGGCGCATCAGTTCGAAGGCAAACGACGGCGGCGCCATGAATTCGGTGCTCTTCGTGCCGTAGCGGAGGTTCTCGTGCGTGGCGAACACGCGTTCGTCCGAGTAGCTGTCGAGCAGCGTGTCCGACGCGAGGCCGCGAATCACGTACGCGAGTTTCCATGCAAGGTTGTCGGCATCATCGATGCCCGAATTCGCGCCGCGCACGCCGAAGATCGGCACGAGATGCGCGGCGTCGCCGCAGAACAGCACGCGGCCGTGCCGATAGCGTTCGAGCGTCAGCGCGTTCGCCTTGTAGATCGTGATCCAGATCGGCGACCAGTCTCCGCGCTCGCCCATCATGTCGAGCAGGTTCTGCACGCGCGGGATCACGTTCTCCGGTTTTACGGCCGCTTCGGAATCCTCATCGTCGCGCAACTGGTAGTCGATCCGCCACACGTTGTCGGGCTGCTTGTGGACGAGCACCGTCGAACCCGGGTTCGACGACGGATCGAAGTACGCGAGTCGTTCGGTCGGCCGGTCGCTGTCGAGCGCGATGTCGACGATCACATAGCGCCCCTCGTAGCGCGTGCCCTGCAGCGACAGGCCGAGCGCGTCGCGCATCGTGCTGCGTCCGCCGTCGCACGCGACGACCCAGTCGGCGTCGAGTGCGTAGCCGCCGAGTGGCGTGTCGACGTCGAGGCGCGTGCCGTCCGGTTGCCGGGTCACGCCGGTGACTTTCGCCTGCCAGCGGATCTCGATGAGTTCGGGACGGCGCAGCGCGGCGTCAAGCAGGAACTGCTCGATGTGATACTGCGCGAGATTGACCATCGGCGGCAGCTTCTGGTTTTCGTCCTGCGGCATCGTGAAATGCAGCACTTCGTCGCGACGGTAGAAACTGCGTCCGCCGGTCCACGGCAGCCCCTTGCGCAGGAAGTCGTCGAGCGCGCCGAGCCGCTCGATGATCTCGAGGCTGCGCCGCGAGATGCAGATGGCGCGGCTGCCGTGGCAGACCGCGTCGTCGGCCTCGATCAGTACGCTGCGGATGCCGTGGTTCGCGAGACCGAGCGCGACGGCGAGGCCGACGGGGCCGCCGCCGACGATCGCAACGCGATGCCGGCGCGTATCGATACCGTCGGCGCAGGCCGGCAGATGCGCGGGATGGCGCTCGGCGACGAACGGGTAGGGCTTGAAGTCGATATCCATCGTTGGCTTCCCGGGTAGTCTGGTTCGACGTGTGCGCATCGACGCTGAGATGCGCGCAACAGGTCAGCGCAGTATGGGAGCCGGTCATGCCCCTGTTGTCCCCAAATCGGGTACAGCGAGAGGCAACTCGAATGGTCGCGAGCCGCTTAACGCAAGCCGCGATATTTCATGGCTGCATGCACAGCGCAAACAGCTCGCGCTGGCCCGAGATGCCGAGGCGCCGGTATGCGCGTTTCTGGTAGGTGACGACGCTCGAGGCCTTCACGCCGATGGTCTCGCCGATCTCGTGCGCGGTCTGGCCTTCGAGTACGCCGCGCAGTACATCGAGTTCGCGCTTGGACAATGCGGGGCATGCATGCCGCAGTCGCGCGAGCATCCGTTGCGGGATAGCGACCTGCGCGGCACCGGCAAGCGCGTAGTGATGCTTCGCGGCCTGCGCGATCAGCGGCGCGAGCGCTTCGATCGCGGCGATCTCGCGCGTCTGGAACACGCCGCTGCGATGCGCGCGGTACAGGTTGATCGACAGCCACGTTGCATCGCCAGGCTGCATCAGCAGCGCCAGCCGGTCGGATACGTCGGGGCCGTGGTAGCAGGCCGCGCGATACGCTTCGTGGCCGATCTCGTCGCCGGCCTGCTGGTGCAGCAGCAGGTCGTGGCGGCGGGTGCCGCGACCTGCGGTCGAGACGATCTGCTGGTTGCCGTCGAGCGCGTAGAAGTGCCGTGCATAGGTGTCGGCGACATCGCGCAGGTAGCGCCCGCCGCGATGATCGGCGACCGACATCGTGCGCGGCCGATTGCCGAACTCGTACGCGAAGATCGTGCACTGCGAGATCGACAATGCGTCGTCGAACAGCTTCAGCACTTCGGCCGCGAATGCGTTCGGTTCTTCGCCGCCGATCGCGGCGACGAGGCGCGTCGCACGCGATACGTCCAGTTGCCCGGTGAGGTTCGGTCGCTCGAGACGCCAGGTGCGCATGATGCTCGGAAAAGGCGGGGTGGTCCGTCGATTGTAATCGGCGGGATGCGGCGCGGGAGTCGGGTGATGCCCGCAAGCGGAGCGGACGCAGGCAGAAGGAGGGCAGCGCACGATTCGGCGTGCCGGAATGAGAAAAGGGCTGACAAGCATTGCTTGTCAGCCCTTTATAACTTGGTGCCGGAGATAGGAGTCGAACCTACGACCTTCGCATTACGAATGCGCTGCTCTACCAACTGAGCTACACCGGCATCAGAGAAACGAAATTATAAGGTGAAATCTGAGACCTTGGCAATAGGTTTTGCGAATTTTTTTCAGCTTGCTGCTGCTGTTTCGCGAAACTCATCGATTCGGCGGACTCCCCGCTTCGTTTCACTGCGATGCGACCCGTTGGGGTCACATCGAGAGGCGCGATTGTACGTACGTCGCGCGACACTGTCTAGTGCTGCAGTGCAATTATTTTGCTTCGTCGTGATAGCCGGTCACGCGCTCGACTTCGTTCTTCGAACCGAGGAACACAGGGACGCGCTGGTGCAGGCCCGTCGGCTGCACTTCCATGATGCGCTGCGTGCCGGTCGTCGCGGCGCCGCCAGCCTGTTCGACGATGAACGACATCGGGTTCGCTTCGTACATCAGGCGCAGCTTGCCCGGACGATCGGGCGTGCGCTTGTCGGCCGGGTACATGAAGATGCCGCCGCGGTTCAGGATCCGATGCACGTCGGCCACCATCGATGCGATCCAGCGCATGTTGAAGTTGTCGCCGCGCGGGCCGTCCTTGCCCGCGTTCAGTTCGTCGACATAGCGCTGGACCGGCTCGTACCAGTGGCGCGCGTTCGACGCGTTGATCGCGTATTCGCGCGTGTCGGCCGGGATCTGCATGTTGCTCTGCGTGAGCACCCACGAGCCGACTTCGCGGTCGAGCGTGAAGCAGTTCACGCCGTTGCCGGTCGTCAGCACGAACACCGTCTGCGGGCCGTACACGGCGTAGCCGGCCGCGACCTGCTGCGTGCCGGGCTGCAGGAACGATTCCTCGGTTGCCTGCTTGCCGTCCGGGCAGCGCAGCACCGAGAAGATCGTGCCGATCGACACGTTCACGTCGATGTTCGACGAGCCGTCGAGCGGATCGAACACGAGCAGGTATTCGCCGCGCGGGTAGTTCGCCGGGATCGGGAAGAACGTTTCCATTTCTTCCGACGCCATCGCGGCGAGGTTGCCGCCCCATTCGTTTGCGTCGAGCAGGATTTCGTTCGACAGGATGTCGAGCTTCTTCTGCACTTCGCCCTGGACGTTCTCGCTGCCGGCGGTGCCGAGCGCTTCGCCGAGCGCGCCCTTCGACACGTTGTAGCTGATCGCCTTGCACGCGCGGGCGACGACTTCGATCAGCAGGCGCAGGTCGGCGGGGAGGTTGTTGGTCTCACGTTGCTGTTCGATCAGGAACTTCGACAGCGTAGTGCGGCGGGCAATGGACATGACAGACTCCAGAAGGCCAAAGAATCCTTGAATGGCTGCAATTTTACCCGTCGCGCCTCCCGCGCCGCCGGGTTTTTTCGTCCGGTTACATGGCCGGGCGGCCGAACCGGCCCGGTTTCCGGGGGCGGGGCGGGCGGGACGCGCTTTGCGGCGGCAGGCGGCGCGTTCAGACCCGGCGATTGCGCCCGGTTCCAGCCGTGCTCAGACAATAAAAAAAGCCGGTGCCGCGACTGGCGGCACCGGCTGTATGGCGTGGGCGCAAGGCGGGCGATGGTGTTACGCGAGCGCCTTCTCGACGATCTCGCGTACGTCGCGCGATTTCGCACCGGCGGCGACCTGCTCGAGCGCTTCGCGCATCCGATCGCGCAGCGCGGGCGTGAAGCGGCGCCACAGTTCGAGCGAGCGCGCGAGGCGCGCCGCGACCTGCGGGTTGATTGCGTCGAGCGCGAGCACCTGTTCGGCCCAGAACGCGTAACCCGAGCCGTCCGCCGCGTGGAATTGCGCGGGGTTGGCCGCGCAGAAGCTGAAGATCAGCGAGCGTGCGCGGTTCGGATTCTTCAGGTTGAACGCGGGGTGCGCGAGCAGCTTGCGAACCTTCGCGAGCGTCGGCTGCGCGGACGTGCCGCGTTGCGCGGCCTGCATCGCAAACCACTTGTCGATCACGAGCGCTTCCTTCTCGAAGCGGCGGTAGAAGTCGTCGAGCGCGTGCTCGGCCGGTTCGTTCGCGCCAGCGGCCGCGGCGGACAGCAGCGCGCCGAGTGCAGCCGCGCGATCGGTCATGTTGTTCGCCGCGTCGTATTGCGCAGTCGCAAGGCGCACGGCATCGGCCGGATCCTCGAGTTCGGCGAGATACGCGAGCGCGAGGTTCTTCAGCGCGCGGCGGCCGGAGGCCTCCGGCGTCGGCTCGTAGGCGCCGGGCGTCTGGTGCTGCTCGTAGGCGGCGAGCCAGTCGGCGCGCAGTGCGGTGGCGAGCTGGCGGCGCACGAACTGGCGCGCACGATGCACGGCGGCCGGATCGGCTTCCGCCATCTGGTCGGCGAGGTAGGTTTCCGACGGCAGCGTCAGCGCGAGTTCGCGGAACGCCGGCGACAGCGTCGCGTCGGTCAGCACGCGGCGGAATGCTGCGACGAAATTCTCGCCGAGCGTGAGCGGCTCTTTTGCGGCGGCACGCGTGGCGAGCGTCAGCAGCGCGCGCGTCGCGAGGCGCTGGCCGGCTTCCCAGCGGTTGAACGGATCGCTGTCGTGCGCGAGCAGGAACGCGAGGTCGTCGTCGCTGTAGTCGTACTCGACGATGACAGGCGACGAGAAGTTGCGCAGCAGCGACGGCAGCGGTTGTTCCGGCACGTCGACGAACGTGAAGGTCTGCTCGGTGTCGGTGAAGTCGAGCACGCGCGTCGTGCCTGCGGCCGCGGCTTCGCCGTCGAGACGCAGCGGCAGGTCGCGGCCGTCGCGGCCGATCAGGCCGATCGCGAACGGGATCAGCAGCGGCCCTTGCTGCGTTTCGCGCGCCGCCGGCGACGCGTCGCCGTAACCCTGCGCGAGCGTCACCGTATAGCGGCGCGCGGCCGCGTCGTACGCGGTGCGCACCGACACGCGCGGCGTGCCGGCCTGGCTGTACCAGCGCTCGAACTGCGCGAGGTCACGCCCGTTCGCGTCGGCCATCGCGTGACGGAAGTCGTCGCAGGTCACGGCGTGCCCGTCGTGACGCTTGAAGTACAGGTCCATCCCCTTGCGGAAGCCGTCGCGGCCGAACAGCGTCTGGTACATCCGCACGACTTCCGAGCCTTTCTCGTAGACGGTCATCGTGTAGAAGTTGTTGATCTCGACGTAGCTCTCCGGGCGCACCGGGTGCGCCATCGGGCCCGCGTCCTCGGCGAACTGCAGCTGGCGCAGCACGCGCACGTCCTCGATGCGCTTGACCGCACGGGCCGCCGATTCGATGGCGTCGCCCGCGGCCATGTCGGCCGAGAATTCCTGGTCGCGGAACACCGTCAGGCCTTCCTTCAGGCTCAGCTGGAACCAGTCGCGGCAGGTCACGCGGTTGCCGGTCCAGTTGTGGAAGTACTCGTGGCCGACTACCGACTCGATGTTCGCGAAGTCGGTGTCGGTCGCGGTCTCGGGGTTCGCCAGCACGTACTTCGTGTTGAAGATGTTGAGCCCCTTGTTCTCCATCGCGCCCATGTTGAAGTCGCCGACCGCGACGATCATGAAGCGGTCGAGATCGAGCTCGAGGCCGAAGCGCTTTTCGTCCCAGCGGATCGAATGGATCAGCGAATCCATCGCATGACGCGTCTTGTCGAGATCGGCCGGCTCGACCCACACCTGCAGCAGCTTTTCCTTGCCCGAGCCGGTCGTGATCTTTTCCTCGAGCGCGACGAGCTTGCCCGCGACCAGCGCGAACAGGTAGCTCGGCTTGCGGAACGGGTCTTCCCACTTCGCGAAGTGGCGGCCGTCGGGCAGGTCGCCGGAATCGACGAGGTTGCCGTTCGACAGCAGCACCGGGTACGCCGCCTTGTCGGCGCGCAGCGTCACCGTGTACGACGCCATCACGTCCGGGCGATCGAGGAAGTAGGTGATACGGCGGAAACCTTCGGCTTCGCATTGCGTGAAGAAGTTGCCGCTCGACACATAGAGGCCCGACAGCGTCGTATTCTGGTCGGGTGCGCATGCGCTTTCGAGCGTCAGTTCGAAGGCATCGGGGACGTTCTCGACGGTCAGCCCGTGCTCGTGCGCGCGCACGGCGCCATGCGGCGTGCCATCCAGCCGTGCGCCGAGGAATTCGAGCGCTTCGCCCATCAGCTCCAGGTGCGGCGCGGGCGCGGCGTCCGGATTGCGGCGCACGCGCATCGTATTCCTGACGATCGTACGGGCCGGCGCGAGATCGAATTCGAGCGCAACGGAGTCGATGAGGAAAGCCGGCGGCGTGTAGTCGGCGCGGCGGATCACGGTGGAGGAGGCGTTGTCGGACATGGTCGTCGAGATCGGTGGAGTGGGGGACGGGCCCGCAGCGCGGGCCGGGCGAACCGGGCCATTGTACAAAGGCTTGCGGCCGCGTGCCGGGCGAACTTTTTACCGGTTCCGGGAGTCCGCGTATTATCGGCATCCCGTTACGGTTCGCGCGGTGCGACGAACGGGTGACGGATCGAAGAGGATCAACATGAAACGCGAATGGATTCGACGCGGTGCGGGCTGGGCGGCGGTGTTGTGCGTGGCGCTGCTGACCGGCTGCACCAGCTACGTGACAACCCAGGTCACGGCCTTCTCCGACTGGAGCGGTAGCGACGCGACACGCACCTATGCGTTCACGCGCACCGATGCGCAGAAGAACAGCATCGAGCAGTCGACCTACGAGCCGATCGTCGCGAACGAGCTGTCCACGTATGCGTTCCGGCAGGTGCCGCAGGCGCAGGCGCGGTACCTCGTCGGGCTGACCTATGCGGTCGGCAGCGATCTCGTGACGGTACCGCAGCCGGTCTACTACGATCCGTGGTTTGCGCCCGGGCCGTACTGGCGGCGCGGGCCGTGGGGCCCATGGGGCCCCTGGGGGCCGATGCCGGCCGGCTATGTCGCGCAGACTTACCAGGTGTTCGACTACACGCTCGGTATCCGTATCACCGAGCGCGCGACGGGCAAGGAGGTCTACAACGTGTCCGCGCGCACGACCGGCGATAACGGCACGCTGCTGTACGCGATGCCGTTCCTCGCGCGCAGCGCGCTCGCCGATTTTCCGCTGTCGAACGGCGCAGTCCGCTCGGTCCGGCTGCCGGTCGACAAGCGCGGCGGCCCGGCGGCGCCGGCCGCCAACGAGCGCGTAGTGCCGGCGGCGCCCGCTTCGGGCGCAGCCGCCGCGAAGTAACACGGTGTCAGTCTCGGCGCGGCCGTCCGGCCGCGCCGGCCATCTTCCTCCCCGTCAGACCCCGATGCCCAGCAGCGCGAGCGCGCCGAGCACGACGAACAGCACGGCCGCGATCGCGTGCACGAGCTTCGTCGGCAGGCGGTGCGCGAAGCGGTCGCCAAGCAGGATCGCGGGCACGTTTGCGAGCATCATCCCGAACGTCGTGCCGGCCACGACACCGATGTAGTCCTGGAAGCGCGCGGCCAGCGCGACGGTCGCGATCTGCGTCTTGTCACCCATTTCCGCGAGGAAGAACGCGACGAGGGTCGCACCGAACACGCCGAGTCGTGAACGGTTGGCATTGGCTTCGTCGGCATCGAGCTTGTCCGGCACGAGGATCCACAACCCCATCGCGATGAACGAGAACGCGAGCGCCCAGCGCATGATCGACGGGGTGACGAGCACACCGAGCCATTCGCCGAGCGCACCGGCGAAACCGTGGTTGACGAGCGTGGCGACGAGCACGCCAAGAATGATCGGCACCGGCTTGCGATAGCGCGCGGCCAGTACGAGGGAAAGCAGTTGGGTCTTGTCGCCGATTTCAGCGAGAGCGACGGCGCCGGTGGAGATCAGGAAGGCTTGGGACACGTATGGGGTTCCACGGGCCGGTGTTGTGCGTGCGAGCGACGATTCACGGCGCGCCGGGCCCTGATGCGGCGCACTGTGAACCATCGGTCTCGCCAGGCCTAGGTGGCTGCGCCCGCCATGGCCGTACGGCCAAGTCTGTTGACGGACGCCTCCGTCACGATGCGCGCCGGGAGCGCGGGACATCGAGCGGAGCGGCTACTCCCCAATGAGCGGCGAATTCTAGCACGACGCGTTGCGCGCGGGAAAGTGGCCGGGCGGCGCGGCGCCTGGCGTCGGGGCGGGATCGGCGGACGGCAATCTCCGGCAGGCCCGGCAGGCCCGGCGGCAGGATGCCTGCGCCTGCCGGGCCGCGACTCTGGCGGCCGTGGCCGTTACGCGGCGGCGGGGCGGCGTGCCGCGCCGCGTTCGTGGGCGAGTTTGCCGGCCGCATAGGTGCGGTACACCGCGCGGTCGTCGCCGAGCAGCGCGAACGCGAACAGCAGCTCCTCGAGCGAATCCGCGCGCTTCGTACGGCGCGCGAGCAGCGGCGTGGCCTGCGGATCGAGCACGACGAAGTCGGCTTCGGTACGCGGCGCGAGCGTGCCGACCGTATCGGCGAGGTCGAGTGCCTGCGCGGCGCCGGCCGTCGCGAGCCAGAACATCCGCGTCGCGCTCAGGTGGTGGCCCGACAGTCGCGCGACCTTGTGCGCTTCGTTCATCGTCTGCAGCATCGAGAACGACGTGCCGCCGCCGACGTCCGTGGCGAGCGTGACGGGCACGTCGTATTCACCGGCCTTGTCGAAATCGAACAGCCCGCTGCCGAGGAAGAAGTTCGACGTCGGACAGTGCGCGACGACGGTGCGCGTCTCGGCCATCCGGCGGCGGTCCTCGTCGTCGAGGTGGATGCAGTGGCCGTACACCGCGCGCGGACGCAGCAGTCCGTAGCGGTCATAGATGTCGAGATAGCTGCGGTGGCCGGGGAACAGCTCGGCCACCCATTTCACCTCGTCGACGTTCTCCGCGACGTGGCTCTGCACGAACACGTCCGGATGGCGGCGCGCGAGTTCGCTGCACGCTTCGAGCTGCGCCTCGGTCGACGTCGGCGCGAAACGCGGCGTGAGCGCGTACATCTGGCGGCCCTTGCCGTGCCAGCGGCCGATCAGCTCGGCGCTGTCGTCATAACCCGATTGCGCGGTATCGCGCAGGAATTCGGGGCAGTTGCGGTCCATCAGCACCTTGCCCGCGATCATCCGCAGGTCGCGCGCGTCGCTCGCCGCGAACAGCGCATCGGCCGACTGCTTGTGCACCGTGCAGTAGACGAGCGCGCTCGTCGTGCCGCAGGCGAGCAGTTCGTCGACGAAGAAGTCGGCGACTTCGCGCGCATGCTCGGGATCGCCGAACTGGCGCTCGGTCGGGAACGTGTACTTGTCCAGCCACGGCAGCAGGCCCGGCGCCGGCGACGCGATCATGTCCGTCTGCGGATAGTGGATGTGCGTGTCGATGAAGCCGGGCACGATCAGCTTGTCGCGCAGGTCATGGACGATCGCGTCGCGCGCGAGCGTCGCGGCGAGCTGCGCGTACGGGCCGGCCGCGACGACCTTGCCGTCGTCGACGATCAGGAGGCCGTCGGTCTCGTAGTTCGCGGCCTGGCTCGATTGCGCCGGGTCGCCGTTGAAGGTCAGCAGCTGGGAACGGAAAGCGGTTTGCGTCATGACGAATGGTCCTGCATCAAGGTAAGGCGAACAGAAGAAAACGAGTGGCGCCGCACGAGGGCGGGACGGCGCTTCGCGAGCGGTTGCAGCACGCTGCGTGCGGCACGACCGGATGCGATTGCGCGGGCGAACGTGGCGGCCGAAGCCGCCAGCAAGTGGTTGCCGGCGGGCCTCGCGGTCGTTGCGCTCGCGACCGATGCCGCGGCGAACGAAACGGCACACCGCGACGGCGTGCCCGTGCGAGCGACGACGAACGGCGCCGTCGCCGCGCGGGCACGCGGGCGATCGTCCCGGCGCAAGGCCGGCCCGGTGGTCGCGAAGCGGATGCCGTCGCCGTGTTTCATCTGTCTAGCGTTCCTCGATGCGGGCCGTCACGCGGCCTGCCAGTACGCGTCGAGGCGCGCGTACAGGGCGTCGCGCTGCGCCGGTTCGATGAACGACGCCTCGAAGCCGTTGCGGATCACCGCATGGACTTCGGCATCCGTGAGTTGCAGCCCTTCGGCCGTCGCGAAGTAGTTTTCGTTGACGTAGCCGCCGAAATAGGCCGGATCGTCGGAGTTGATCGTCACCGCGACACCGCGATCGAGCAGCGCCTTCAGCGTGTGCTTCGCCATGTCGTCGAACACGCACAGCTTCAGGTTCGACAGCGGGCACACGGTGAGCGCCGTGCGCGTTTTCGCGAGGCGCTCGACGAGTGCGGCGTCTTCGATGCTGCGCACGCCGTGGTCGATCCGGTCGACCTTCAGCACGTCGAGCGCTTCGTAGATGTACGCGGGCGGGCCTTCCTCGCCCGCGTGTGCGACGAGCTTCAGCCCGAGCGCGCGCGCCTTGTCGAACACGCGCGCGAACTTCGTCGGCGGATGGCCGAGCTCGGACGAGTCGAGCCCCACGCCGATCAGGCGATGGCGATAGCGCTCGAACAGCGGCAGCGCGGATTCGAATGTCGCGAGCGCGTCCTCTTCGGACAGGTGGCGCAGGAAGCACAGGATCAGCTTGCTGGACAGCCCGCGCTGCTCGGCGTCGGCGAGTGCCCGCTCGATGCCCGCGACCACTGTCTCGATCGGCACGCCACGCTCGGTGTGCGTCTGCGGATCGAAGAACAGCTCGGTGTGGACGACGTTGTCGGCGAGTGCGCGTTCGCAGTACGCGGCCGTCATGTCGTAGAAATCCTGCTCGGTCAGCAGCACGCTCGCGCCTGCGTAATAGATGTCGAGGAACGACTGCAGGTCGGTGAACGCATACGCGGCGCGCAGCGCATCGATCGAGTCGTACGCGAGCTTCACGCCGTTGCGCTGCGCGAGCGCAAAAATCAGTTCGGGCTCGAGCGAGCCTTCGATATGGATGTGCAGCTCCGCTTTCGGCGCACGGGCAATCTTGTCCTTGAATGTCGGGGTCATGGCGTCGTTCTTGGTCGGTCAGTAGGTAGGGGAAGCCTGCGCGGACGCGTTCGCATTTGCCTCGACGGCCTGCAGCAATTGCGCAGCCACCGAGATCGCGATCACTTCGGGTGCCTTGTCGATGATGCCTTCGACTCCGATCGGGCAGCGCATCCGCGCGACCTGGGCCGGGTCGATGCCGATCGCCGCGAGGCGATGATCGAACTGCACGCGTTTCGCATGCGAGCCGGTCATCCCGAAATACGCGTAGTCGCCGCGCCGCAGGATGCGCTCGGCCAGCACGAAATCGAGTGCGTGGTCGTGCGTCATCACGACGAAGTAGGACTGCGGCGGTGCTGCGTCGACCGCGTCGGCCGGGGCAGCGGCCGCTTCGATCGCGAGGTTGCCGATGCCGGCGAGCGCGTCGGCCGGCGGGAACACCGCATCGGGCCCGTCGATCCAGCGCACGTGGCACGGCAGCGTCGCCAGCACCTTCACGAGCGCGGTGCCGATGTGCCCGGCGCCGAACAGCACGACGGGGAACGCATACGGCGCGATCGTTTCGGTCATCAGCGACACGCCGCTGGTTTCCCACAGCAGGCAATCGGCACGCGCAGCTTCCGATTCGGGCTCGCTCAACAGCGGCGCGCCCGGCGAGGGGCCGAATGATACGCTACGCACGGTCGCGGCGCCGGCCGCGACACGCTTCGCGAGCGACATGATCCAGCCGAGATCGCCGACATCGAGCCGCTCGAACGCGAGCACCACGGCGCCGCCGCAGCACTGGCCGAGGCTCGGGCCGAGCGCGAGCCGTTCGAGCCGGCGAGCGTGCGGCACGTGCGCACCATCCTTCAGCAGATGCCGTGCGATCTCGATCGCCTTCCATTCCAGATGACCGCCGCCGATCGTATGGCGGGCCGTGTCGCGCGTGACGAGCATCTTGGTGCCGGCTTCGCGCGGCGCGGAGCCGTCGGTGTGCGCGACCGTCACGAGCACGGCCGCTTCGCCATGCGCGAGCAGTTGCTGCAGATCGCCGAGCCAGGCTTCCATCAGCACGCTCCGTTCGGGACGACGCGGCACGACACGCGGCGCGGGCTGGCGAGCATGGCGGCAACGATGACGGACGGAAGTGGGGCGGCCCGGCCGCACGGCCGATGCGGTGCGGCGGCAGCGCGCCGACGACGCGCGCGAACGGCACCGCCGGATGCGCGGACGCCATGAGGGTGACGGATGCGGATGGTTTGCGTTGTCATGATGAATCCAGTCGACATTGCGGATCGGGCGCGCGTTACGCAGGGGTGGTGAGACCGCCTGGCCTCGCGCACGTAGATCGCCATCCAGTCGCGAAGATAGCACCGCAACGCGACGGGAACATCGCGGGGCAGTGATCCGGGCTATCAGGAGGCGATCATGTCGATCATAGGCCCGCCGCACGGGATCGGGGCGCCGCTGCGTGCACATCGGGCCGAAACGCAGGCGTGGCGGGCCTGGGCGCGAAAATCGCACGATGCGCGTTCGCCCGGAGATCCGGGCGGCGGCGGAGTAGGTGTTTACGCGGGGGTCGCCTGGGCGCGGCCCGCCGGGTTGGGCCGGCGAGCGCTCCGGGGCCGGGCGGTCACCCGCCGGCGGTGTGCAGCCCGCGCGAGCGGGCCGCGTGCAGGCCGGTGCGAAACCGGCCGGTCAGGCCACGAGCTTGCGGCGATGGCGCCAGAGGCTCGCGACGACCGCGATCAGGATCACGGCGAAGCCGATCAGCGCCCAGCCGGGCAGCAGGATGCCGAAGATCGGCGGGTAGACGGTCTCGCACAGCCCGGCGACCTTGAACATGCCGGGGAACCACTGCGCGGGCGGCAGGCTGTCGACGATCGGCTGCAGCGTGTCGAAGCCGCAGCTGAAGCCCGGATTCATCTGGATCGACAGATGCCGCGCGGCCGTGCCGACGCCGCCGGCCGCGGCGATCGCGATCAGCAGCTCGAGCACCCAGACGCCGCGCCAGTTGCGGATCCCGGCGGCCAGGAACGCGAAGATCCCGATCGCGCAGAAGAAGTAGCGCTGGATGATGCACAGCGGGCAGGGGTCTTCGTTCTTCACGTACTGAAGGTAGAGCGCACCGGCCAGCAGGGCGATGCACACCCATCCGAGCAGCATCAGCAGGCGGCGTTCGCGGCGGATTGCGAGCGTGTAGTCGTTCATGTCGGCGGGGTTCCTCGTGGGTCGGTCCGGAAAACAATCGCGCGATTTTAGCGCGAACGGTCTGGCACGAAACTGACAGCGCGCGTGCGGCAACCTGCCGCACCGCGCGTCCAGTCCGCCGGTGGTCGGTTGGCTGCGGTCAGCGGATCGTGTTCAGCACGGCCTCGACCGCCTGGCCGATCGCGAGCAGCGCGTCGTCGCGATGCGGTGCGGCCGCGAGCATCAGGCCGACCGGCGCCGCGTCGCGCGGATGGCAGGGCAGCGACAGCGCGCACGCGTCGAGGAAGTTGAACGCGCTCGGGTTGCGCAGGATCAGCGCGTTGGTGCGCGTGAACGCGGCGTCGTCTGCTTCGAGTTCGGCGATGCGCGGCGGCACGACCGGCACCGTCGGTGCAACGAGCGCGTCGAAGCGCGACCAGACCGTGTGCGCGGCTTCGTCGAGCATCGCCGTGCGCGCGGCGAGCAGGTCGAGATAGTCGGCCGCGCTCGCAGGTTCTCCCTTCAGGATCCGCGTGAGCACGCGCGGGTCGTACTGGTCGCGGTGCTGCGCGAGCAGCGGGCGATGCCACGCGTAGGCCTCGATCGGCGAGAAGCCGAAGCGGTTGATGTCCGGCAGCCGGTCGAGTGCGGGGAAGCGCACTTCCGTGACGATCGCGCCGGCGGCTTCGAGATGCTTGAGCGCGGCATCAAGCGCGGCCGCGACGTCGGCATCGACGCCGTCCGTCACGTAGTTCGTCAGCACGCCGAGCCGCACGCCTTCGAGCGGCCGGGCGGCCGGCACGTGCGGTTCGAGGCCCGCGAGCATCCGGTCGACGAGCGCACAGCAGGCGACCGTCAGGCCGATCGGGCCGAACGAGTCGAGCGTCGTCGACAGCGGCACGCCGCCTTGCGTCGGGATCCGGCTCGCGGTCGGCTTGAAGCCGGTCAGCCCGCAAAGCGCCGCCGGAATGCGGATCGAGCCGCCCGTGTCGGTGCCGAGCGCGACGGCCGCCATCCCGTCGGCGACGGACGCGGCCGCGCCGGACGACGAGCCGCCGGAAATCCGCGCGTCGCCCGGCACGTCGCGGTGGTACGGCGAGCGCGGATGGCCGAAGTGCGGATTCAGCCCGAGCCCCGAGAATGCGAATTCGCTCATGTTGGTGCGGCCGACCAGCACCGCGCCCGCGCGCTTGAGCCGCGCGACGGCGACCGCGTCGGTGCGCGCGGCCGGCGCGCCGTCGAGCACGCGCGAACCCGCGCGCGTCACCTGGCCCGCGACGTCGAACAGGTCCTTGACCGACACGGGAATGCCTGCGAGCGGCGACAGCACGGTGCCCGCGGCGCGCAGCCGGTCATGCGCGTCGGCGGCCGCGCGCGCATTGTCGGCATCGACTTCGGTGAAGACGACCGCACCCTGGCCCGACGGATCGGCGATCCGGTCGAGCGCGGTGTCGACGAGCGCGCGGCTCGTGGTCCGGCCGGCGGCGAGGTCGGCGGCGAGCTGGGCGAGCGGGGGGAAGGGCGTGAAAGTGGTCATGGCGGCTCAGGGGCGAAGATGTTGGAGAAGCGTGGAGCGAAACGAATCGATATGGCTTTCGACGGCCACGCGCGCGCCGGCGGCGTCGCGCGCGGACAGCCGATCGAACAGTTCGCGATGCTCATGCTGGACGTCGGCGAGATGGTGAGGTTCGGACAGCGTGACGAACCAGAAGCGCAGCGAGCGCTCGTGCAGCGCGCGCAGGATCTCGGCGAGGACCGCATTGCGCGCGGCCGCGGCGATCGCCTGGTGGAACGCGCGGTCGAGCTCCATCATGCCTTCGACGTCGTGCGTGTCGACGCACGCCTGCCCGTCGTCGAGCAGCGCGGCCAGGCGCGCGAGATCGTCGGGCGTCGCATGGCGCGCGGCGAGTTCCGCGCAGTGCGCTTCGTTGATGCGCCGCACGTCGATCACCGCGACGATGTCGTCGAGCGACAGCGGCTGCACCATCAATCCCTTGCGCGGCATCACGGACAGCAGCCCTTCGAGCACGAGCCGATGCACGGCCTGGTGCACCGGCGTGCGGCCGATGCCGGTGCGCGCGACGAGGTCGGCTTCGTTGAGGGCGGCACCGGGCTTCAGGCGCATCGTGATGATGTCGCGCTGGATCAGCGCGTACGCGCGGTCGGCGAGGCTGGCCGCCGGCGCGGCGGGGCGCTCACGGGTGACGTCGGTCAGGGCATTCATGCAGGGGGCGGTGCGGCGGCCGGACGGGGCACGATCATGGCGCGGGTGACCGGGAAGCGTGGACGATGTTTGGATATTATTGTGATATATCACTGGTGTCCAGTACCGGCGGCGATGCATCGGCGTTGCCGGCGCGCGGGCGGGGACGCTCCCCGATGTGGTTTGCCGCCGACTTGCAACAATATCGACAGGATGTTGCAGGTTTGCCGCTCGATCGTGCGCTGAAGCATAATGAATCCTCGTTTATCCATACGCGTGAGCGACGTACCAGACCATCGTCATGAGCGAAAACACGCCTTCCCCGGCCGGTCTGCCCGGCACCTCCTCCGTTTCTTCCGATTCCCCCCGTCCCGCTCCGGCGCAAGCGCCCGATGCGCCGGTAGCCCAGGCCGCCGCGCGGAACGTCGCCGCGGACGGTGCGTCGCCGGTCACGGCAGCGTCCGAGCCGGGCGCGCCCGGTGCAACGGGTGCCGCCGTCGATGGCGTTGCCGCTGCCGCGCCGACGAAGCATGGCGCGCCGCCACCGGGGTTCGGCGCGCAGCCCGACTTCGACACACCGCGCCCGCCGCCCGCGAGCGCGCAGAATGCGCCGCCGGCCTACCTGAAACAGAGCGACACGCCGTGGTCGGTATTCGGCCGGATCGTGGCCGCGCGCGCGCGCCGGCTGTTCGACCGTGCCGGCCAGCGCATCACGCAGCGCACGCTGCGCATCGGCGTGTCGGCGCGGATCTTCCATCCGGAACCGGGTGCGAAGGGGCTGCGCGGCAAGACGCTGCAGTATCTCGAGGAATCGATCGCCCACTGGGTGATGTCGCGCGACGTGCTCGTGTTCATGATCCCGACCGTCGGCCACCAGGGGATGATTCACCCGAGCAACATCCGCCTGCGCGACTACGCGAAGCATCTCGACGGCCTGCTGCTGCAAGGTGGCGCCGACGTATCGCCGCAAACCTACGCCGCGTCCGACGCCCGCCCCGAATGGCCGGGCGATCGCGTGCGCGACATGTACGAACTCGAGCTGCTGCACGAGTTCGTCGAATCCGGCAAACCCGTCCTCGGCGTGTGCCGCGGCTGCCAGCTGATCAACGTCGCGTTCGGCGGCTCGCTGTACCAGGACATCGCCACCGATGTGCCGACCGCGAATGCGCACGTGAGCGAGCATTACGACCAGCATCGTCACGCGATCCGCTTTCCGGATTCGTCGACGCTCGCGAGCATGTTCCCCGGGCGCAGCGAAGCGATCGTCAACTCGATCCACCATCAGGCGATCCGCGATCTCGGCCGCGATCTGAACATCGAGGCCGTGTCGGCCGGCGACGGGATCATCGAGGGCATTCGCCATCGCCGCTCGCCGTTCGTCGTCGGCGTGCAGTGGCACCCCGAGTTCCATCGTGCCGGCGGCTCGGAGCTGCTCGACTGCACGCCGCTGCTCGATGCGTTCCTGCGCGCGGCGCGCGAAACCCGCCTGTAGCAAGCCGCATGCTTCGCGTCGCACGAAGGCTGGCCGCATCCCGATAAATTCGAGATGCGGCCGTTTCGTTTTGAACGATAATCGCGAGTCCCGATTCGTTCGCCGGAGTCTGACGTTGGCTTTCCGAAACTTCTCCCCTGCACGATGCGCGACGTGGATCGTTGCGCTGGCTGCCTGCATGCAAGCGGGCTCGGCCTGGTCTGCCGACGCGACCGCGCCCGCCGCCGGTACGCGTCCGGCAGTCACGAGCCTGCGCGGCGACGCGGCGGCATCCAACGCGGCTGCAACGGATGCATCCGCGCAAGGCAACGTCGCCGAGCTGACGCAGATGCTGCACGATGGCCGGATCGTCGAGATGCGCACGACGTACAACGGCAGCTACGGTGCGAGCCTGATGTTCGATCCGCGCGAGATGACGTACTACGTCGCGCTGTTTCAGGACAAGCACCTGTGGCGCGTGATCCGGTCGCAGGAGAAGAGCCGTGCGGAGATGGTGTACGCGAACTTCGTTCAGCAAACCGTACAACTTGCCGACATCGAAATTCACCGTACCGAGCTGGAGGCACAGAAGGCGTTTCTCGAGCGCGTGATCGCGCTGCAGGCGAATCGTGCACAGCAGTTGCAGGCCGACCTGAGCGTTGCGCGCAGCCAGCAGGCCGAAGTCGCGCAGCGGCAGCAGTCGGCGCAGGAGCAGACACGGGCGCTGCAGGTCGAGAAGCGGGCCGCGCAGATGCAGTTGCGTGATCTGCAGGAACAGGTGCGGCAACTCGAGAAGCAGACCGAGACGGGACTGCCTGCGCACAAGTAACGATTCGTCGGACGGAGAGCGACGAGCAAAACCCGGCGAAGCGTGCTTCGCCGGGTTTTTTATGGCGCGGCCATCAGCGCGCGAACGCGTCCGGCGTATCGGTCAAGCGGCGGTGGGATAGTTGGGCCGTCCAGTCGACGCTGGTGGCGGGCGCGTGTGTTTTGCTTCTGTTTCGGGATGACTCGTACGAGGCGAACGCCGCGATGGCAACGGCAGGGGCGACACAAGGCAAATGTCGGGATTGCGTGGCATGATGCGCGAACCATGCCGGTGCGCGCGTCGTCGCGCGGCGCGTCGCCGGCGGGCAGCGATGCCCGTGCGCGCCGGCCTGGCGCCGCGTGCGTCGTCGGATCCATGCGGCGCGGATTCGCGCCATCCGAGCTGAGCGAGAAAAACATGTCCACAGCGTCACACGTCGTCGCGCAGGAATCGAAATTCCGCACCGTGTTCCGGGTCGTCAGCGGCAACTTCCTGGAAATGTACGACTTCATGGTCTACGGCTATTACGCGTCGGCCATCGCGAAAACCTACTTTCCGAGCGGCAACGCATTCGCGTCGCTGATGCTGTCCCTGTCGGTGTTCGGTGCGGGCTTCCTGATGCGGCCGGTCGGCGCGATCGTGCTCGGTGCATACATCGATCATCACGGCCGGCGCAAGGGGCTGATCCTGACGCTCGGGCTGATGGCGCTCGGCACGCTCACGGTGGCCGCGATACCCGGCTATGCAACGATCGGCGTGCTCGCACCGGTGCTCGTGCTGCTCGGCCGGCTGCTGCAGGGCTTTTCGGCGGGCGTCGAGCTCGGCGGCGTGTCGGTCTATCTGTCGGAGATCGCGACGAAGGGGCACAAGGGGTTCTATACGTCGTGGCAGTCGGGCAGCCAGCAAGTGGCCGTCGTGTTCGCCGCGCTCGTCGGCGTGTTGCTGAACCGCGCGCTGCCGGTCGAGGAGATGACCGCGTGGGGCTGGCGCATTCCGTTCCTGATCGGCTGCCTGATCGTGCCGTTCCTGTTCCTGATCCGTCGTTCGCTGAGGGAAACCGACGAGTTCCTCGCGAAGCGTCATCGTCCGACGATGGGCGAGATCATGCGTTCGATGCTCGACAACTGGGGCGTCGTGGTGGCGGGTATGGGGATGGTGATCATGACGACGGTGTCGTTCTACATGATCACCGCCTATACGCCGACGTTCGGCAAGGAAGTGCTGCACCTGTCGTCGCTCGACGCGCTCGTCGTGACCGTCTGCGTGGGGATCTCCAATCTCGTGTGGCTGCCGCTGTCCGGTGCGTTGTCCGACCGCATCGGCCGCCGCCCGGTGCTGATTGCGTTCACCGTGCTGACGCTGCTGTCGGCTTACCCGGCCGTGCTGTGGCTCGTCGGCGATCCGTCGTTCCTGCGGCTGCTCGCGGTCGAGCTGTGGCTGTCGTTCCTGTACGCGTCGTATAACGGGGCGATGGTCGTCGCGCTGACCGAAGTGATGCCGGCCGACGTGCGCACGGCCGGTTTCTCGCTGGCATATAGCCTCGCGACGACGATCGGCGGCTTCACGCCCGCGATCTCGACGCTGCTGATTCATCAGACCGGGAACAAGGCGGCGCCGGGGCTGTGGCTGAGCGTGGCCGCGATCTGCGGGCTGATCGCGACGCTCGTGCTGTATCGCACGCCCGAGGCGCGCAACCAGTACAAGGCGGCCTGACAGGTACCCGCAAGTCGTGCGGCGCCGGCCGCACGCATCAAACAAGGGAGCGCAGCGCGCTCCCTTTTTTTGCATCTGCGTTCAGGCTTCGCGCAGCTTGTCGGCGACCGCGGCCGCCACGTCGAGCCATGCGCCCGGAGCGGGCTGGCGGGCGAGCCTGGCCTGCGGATACCACGGGCAGTCGTCGCCGGTGAACCAGCGCCAGTCGGGCGCGAACGGCAGCATGACCCACAGCGGCTTGCCGAGCGCGCCGGCGAGGTGCGCGACCGCCGTATCGATCGTGACGACGCCGTCGAGCCGCGCGATCAGCGCGGCCGTATCGGCAAAGTCGCTCAGCCGTCCGTCGAGCCGATGCACGCGCGGATGTGCGTCGACGCGCGCGCGTTCGTCGTCGTCGAGTGCGGGCTGCAGCACGATCCAGTCGATGTCCGGCAGCGCAAGCAGCGGCGCGAGCGCGTCGAACGGCATCGAGCGGTTTTCCTGCGCCTGCCGGCGCCCCGACCACGCGAGGCCGAACTTGCGCTTCGCCTGCCCGCCGAGCGAGCCGCGAAAGCGCCGGCCGGCGCTGTCGGGGGCATCGAGGTAGCGCGAGCCCGCGACGATGTCCTCCGTCTGAAGCCCGAGCAGGAACGGCAAGCTCATCAGCGTGCACGCGACATCTGCGGCGGGCGGTTTCGCGGTGCCCTGTGCGACGAGCGTCACACGCCAGCGCGACGCGGCCGGCGCCAGCAGCGTCACGAGTTCCGGCTGGACTTCGAGCACGACGCGCGCGCAGCGTGCGCGGGCAAGCGGCACGAAGCGGACGAACTGCAGCGTGTCGCCGAAGCCCTGTTCCGCGCGGATCAGCAGCGTGCGCGACGCAATCGGCTCGCCTTGCCAGCGCGGCAGTGCGCCGAGTGGCGTCGCGCCCGGCGTGTCGTGGCGCGCTTCATAGGCGGGCAGGCCGCGCGTGAAGTCGCCGAGCGTGAGCAGCGTGACCGCGCGGTGCAGCCGTGCCAGCGTGAGATCGGGCGCGACACGCAGCGCCTGGTCGAATGCGCGCAGCGCCATCTCGTGCGCACCGAGCGCGTGATGTGCGTTGCCGAGGTTCAGCCAAGCCAGACTGAACGACGGATCGAGACCGACGGCACGCTCGTAGTAGGGCAGCGCGTCGCGGTGGCGTGCCTGTGCGCACAGTGCGTTCGCGAGCCCGAACAGCGCGAGCGGAAACGGCGGATGCAGCGCGAGCGCGGCTTCGAACGCGGCGGCTGCCTCGGTATGCCGGCCGACCGCGTCGAATGTGTTGCCGAGATTGAAATGGGCGGCGACGAAGCGCGGCTGCGCGGCGATTGCGGCCTGGAAGTGCGCGATTGCGTCGTCGGCGCGGCCCATCGCGTTCAGCGCCATCGCGAGGTTGTTGTGCGCCCCCGCATGCCCGGGCCGCAGCTCGAGCGCGCGATGGAACGCGGCGAGCGCGTCGTCGTGGCGGCCGAGCGCGTTCAGCGCGTTGCCGAGATTGTTGTGGATCGATGCATCGTCGGGCGTGAGCCGGAGCGCGCGGCCGAATGCATCGATCGCATCGTCGTGGCGCTGCAGCGCCGCATATGCATTGCCGAGGTTGTAGTGCGCGAGCGGAAATTCGGGCGCGAGCGTCAGCGCGTTGCGAAAGCGGTCGACCGCTTCGTCGAGCCGGCCGAGTGCCTTCAGCGCGTTGCCGAGATTGAGGTGCAGCGCGGCATCGTCCGGACGCAGCGCGACGGCGCGGCCGACGAGATCGGCCGCCTCGGCGTGCTGGCCCTGCTGGTGCCGCAGCACGCCGAACAGATGCAGCGCGTCGGCGTTGGCGGGGTTGGAGGCGAGCGCGTTGCGATAGCCGTGCTCGGCCTCGGCGAGGCGGCCCGCGCGGTGTGCAGCATACGCTCGGTCGAATGCGGAATCCATGACGCGAAAACTGACGGAAAGGGTGCATTTTCCCACACCGCGCGTCGGTGCCGCGCGTCGGACGATCGGCATATGGCCCCGTCACGCGGAGCGGCGTAGACTTGCAGGGTCTCGCGTGTCATCGAGGTTCTCATGGCTGACACACTGTCCGATATCCCGCCCGTACTGATCGTCGGCGCGGGGCCGACCGGCCTTGCCGCGGCGATGAGCCTCGCGCGGGCCCGCGTGCCGGTGCGCATCATCGATCGGCTCGCTGCGCCCGCGCCGCATTCGCGCGCAATCGGCATCCAGGCGCGCACGCTCGAACTGCTGGAGCAGCATCGCGCGGTCGAACCGTTTCTCGCGCTCGGCCATCGTGCGCATGCGGCCGCGCTGCATGCCGATGGCCGCGTGATCGCGCGGCTCGATTTCGATCCGCTGCAAACGCGCTATCCGTACCTGCTGTTTCTCGACCAGACCGTCACCGAGCGCCTGCTCGCCGAGCACCTGGCCGGGTTCGGCGTGACGGTCGAGCGCGGCGCGACGCTGACCGCGTGCGATGCGGGCGGCGCGTCGCTCGACGTGTCGATCCGCTGCGCCGACGGCCGCGACGAATCGTTCGCACCGTCGTACCTGATCGCGGCCGACGGCGCGCACAGCACGGTCAGGCATCTGCTCGGCCTGGGCTTCACCGGGCACGCGTTCGAACAGACTTTCCTGCTTGCCGATTTCGCGGCGATACCCGACTGGCCGGATGAAGAGATTCACCTGTTCACGGCGCCCGAAGGCATCGCCGGCCTGTTTCCGATGGGAGGCGGCCGTTACCGGCTCGTGGCCGACCGGCCGCCCGGCAGCGACGCGTCGCCCGATGCGCCGACCCCGTCGCTCGCGGAATGCGACGCGATCGTGCGTGCCCGTACCGGCATGTCGATTTCGCCGAGCGATCTCGCGTGGTCGTCCTATTTTCACCTGCACAGCCGGATGGTCGACCGGCTGCGTCACGGCCGCGTGTTCTTCGCGGGCGACGCCGCGCACGTCCACAGCCCGGCCGGCGCACAGGGCATGAACACCGGCATCCAGGAAGCATTCAATCTCGGCTGGAAGCTCGCGCGCGTGCTCGGCGCGGGCACGCCCGAGCGGCTGCTCGACACGTATCACGCGGAGCGTCATCCGATCGAGCGCGACGTGTTGCGGCAGACCGGTTTCGTCACGCAGATCGTCGAAGCCGAGCGTGGCGCGATGAAACTGCTGCGCGATCATGTCGTGCCGCTGCTGGCGTCGTTCGGGCCGATGCGCGACGCGGTGCGGCGCACGGTCAGCGAGCTCGGCGTGCAGTACCGGAAGAGTCCGCTCACGCTGGAGCGTGTGCTCGACGGCGGGCCGCGCGCAGGCGAGCGGGCACCCGACGCGCACGTGCGCGTGGTCGACGGGCCGCTCGGTCAGGCGCCCGGAACGGCGCGGCTATACGACCTGCACGATCCGGCGAGCTTCACGCTGCTGTTGCTGGAAGAGCCGGCGAATGCCGACGCCGGCGCGGTGCCGCCGATGCCGGCCGATGCGCAGGCGCTCGTGCAGGGGCTCGAACGGATCATGCCGGATGCGGTGCGCGTCTGGCGCGTCACCGATGCCGAAGGCGGTGATGCCGGGCTTGCGCAGGAATACGGCCGCTCGCGGCCGTCGTTCTACCTGCTGCGGCCCGACGGTTATGTGGCCGCGCGCGGGCGCACGGCGACCGACGCGAACGCGCTGCTGCGCCACTGCGAAAGCTGGTTCGCGGGCATGTCGCGGCCCGCGTAGCGGTGCTGGTCAGGCGCTCGCGGCGGCAGGCACGAGCGACGCGCGATGCACGGCGATCGCGTCGCGCACGATCGGCGCCGCGCGCTGCGCGGCCTCGCTCGATGGATCGTCGAGCGCCGCGAGAAGCGCACGGCGCATCCGCGGCTCCCAGAAGCGCCGGATATGGTCGGCGATACCGGTCAGCGCTTCGTCGCGATCGGGCATCGATTCGAAGAATGCGCCGATCTGGTTGGCCATGTCGATCAGGTGTCCGTTGTCCATCGCTTCCTCACTTGCCTGTCGTCACGCTGGCAGTCGCGGCTGCGCGGCGCTCGAGCAGATCGAGCTGCTCCGCGTTGAAGCGCGCGTATGCTTGCTGCCAGTCGGACGGCTGCGCGACGGGCAGCACCTGCACGGCCGTCACCTTGTACTCGGGGCAGTTCGTCGCCCAGTCCGAGCTGTCCGTCGTGATCACGTTCGCACCCGATTCCGGGAAGTGGAATGTCGTATACACGACGCCCGGCTGCATGCGTTCGGTCACGAGCGCGCGCAGCACCGTCTGCCCCGCACGCGACTCGATGCCGACCCAGTCGCCGCTGCGGATACCGCGATCCTGGGCGTCGTGCGGATGGATCTCGAGGCGATCCTCTTCGTGCCAGCGGACGTTCTCGGTGCGGCGTGTCTGCGCGCCGACGTTATATTGGGACAGGATGCGGCCCGTCGTCAGGATCAGCGGATAGCGTTGCGTGACCTTCTCCGGCGACGCAATGAACTGCGTGATCACGAACTTGCCCTTGCCGCGTACGAATGCGTCGATGTGCATCGTCGGGGTGCCTTCCGGTGCGTGCTCATTGCACGGCCACTGGATGCTGCCGAGCGCGTCGAGCTTCGCGTACGACACGCCCGAGAAGGTCGGCGTGAGCCGTGCGATCTCGTCCATGACTTCCGACGGATGCGCATAGTCCATCTCGTAGCCGAGCGCACGCGACAGCATCAGCGTGACTTCCCAGTCCGCGTAGCCCGCGAGTGGCGGCATCACCTTGCGCACGCGCGAGATGCGGCGCTCGGCGTTCGTGAACGTGCCGTCCTTCTCGAGGAACGACGAGCCGGGCAGCAGCACGTGCGCGTATTTCGCGGTCTCGTTCAGGAAGATGTCCTGCACGACGATGCATTCCATTGCCGACAGCGCGGCCGCGACGTGCTGCGTATTCGGGTCGGACTGGACGATATCCTCGCCCTGGCAGTAAAGCCCCTTGAAGCTGCCGTCGAGCGCCGCGTCGAACATGTTCGGGATGCGCAGCCCCGGTTCCGGTTGCAGCTTCGCCGACCACGCTGCCTCGAACTGCGTGCGCACGATCTCGTCGCTGATGTGCCGGTAGCCGGGCAGCTCGTGCGGGAACGAGCCCATGTCGCACGAGCCCTGCACGTTGTTCTGGCCGCGCAGCGGATTGACGCCGACGCCTTCGCGGCCGATGTTGCCGGTCGCCATCGCGAGGTTCGCGATGCCCATCACCGTCGTCGAGCCCTGCGCGTGTTCGGTCACGCCGAGGCCGTAGTAGATCGCGGCGTTGCCGCCGGTCGCATAGAGTCGCGCGGCTTCACGCACCCGCTCGGCCGGCACGCCCGTTACATCCGCGGTCGCTTCGGGCGAGTTCTCGGCACGCGACACGAAGTCGCGCCATTGCTCGAATGCGCGCGTCTCGCAGCGCTCGGCGACGAACGCGTCGGCGACGAGCCCTTCGGTGACGATCACGTGCGCGAGCGCATTGACGATCGCGACGTTGGTGCCTGGGCGCAACTGCAGGTGGTGAGTGGCCTTCACGTGCGGGCCGTCGACGACGTCGATGCGGCGCGGATCGATCACGATCAGCTTTGCGCCTTCGCGGATGCGTCGCTTCAGGCGCGAGCCGAACACCGGGTGGCCGTCGGTCGGGTTCGCGCCCATCACGACGATCACGTCGGCCTGGTCGACCGACGCGAAGGTCTGCGTGCCGGCCGATTCGCCGAGCGTCGTCTTGAGGCCATAGCCGGTCGGCGAGTGGCACACGCGTGCGCAGGTGTCGACGTTGTTGTTGCCGAATGCGGCGCGCACGAGCTTCTGCACGAGGTAGGTTTCCTCGTTCGTGCAGCGCGACGAGGTGATGCCGCCGATCGAGTCACGGCCGTACTTCTGCTGCAGCTTGCGGAATTGCGTTGCCGCGTAGGTCAGCGCTTCGTCCCAGCTTACTTCGCGCCACGGGTCGGTGATCTTCTCGCGGATCATCGGCTTCGTGATGCGGTCCTTGTGCGTGGCGTAGCCCCAGGCGAAGCGTCCCTTCACGCAGGCGTGGCCCTCGTTCGCGAGGCCGTTCTTGTGCGGCGTCATGCGCACGACCTGCGTGCCCTTCATCTCGGCCTTGAACGAGCAGCCGACGCCGCAGTACGCGCAGGTCGTGACGACCGAGTGTTCCGCCTGCCCGAGCTGCACGACCGATTTTTCCTGCAGCGTAGCGGTCGGGCAGGCGGCGACGCACGCGCCGCACGACACGCATTCCGACGCCATGAACGATTCGCTTTCGCCCGCGGCGACACGCGATTCGAAGCCGCGTGCGGCGATCGTCAGCGCGAACGTGCCCTGCGTTTCCTCGCAGGCCCGCACGCAGCGGTTGCAGACGATGCACTTCGACGGATCGTACGTGAAGTACGGATTCGACTCGTCCTTTTTGTCGAGCAGGTGATTCGCGCCGTCGAAGCCGTAACGCACCTCGCGCAGCCCGACGACGCCTGCCATGTCCTGCAGTTCGCAGTCGCCGTTGGCGGGGCAGGTGAGGCAGTCGAGCGGATGGTCGGAGATGTACAGTTCCATCACGTTGCGACGCAGCGACTGCAGCCGGTCCGACTGCGTGCGCACCTTCATGCCCGCTTCGGCAGGCGTCGTGCACGAGGCCGGATAACCGCGCCGGCCTTCGATCTCGACGAGGCACAGCCGGCACGAGCCGAACGGTTCGAGCGAATCGGTCGCACAGAGCTTCGGGACGTTGACGCCGGCTTCGATCGCCGCACGCATCACCGACGTGCCGGCCGGCACCGTGACCGGCTGGCCGTCGATTTCGAGCGTGACGTCGGTATCGGCGTACCGTTGCGGCGTGCCGTAGTCGGTATCGTCGAACGGGTCGCGTGCACGCGCCTGAGCGGCGCTCTTGCACGCGCATTGGCCCGAGCCGCAGCCGCCTTGGCGGACGTTGTTCGTGTCGAGGGACATGCAGGGCTCCTTCTGGGTCAGGCCGCAGCCTTGACCGGACCCGACGCGGCATTCTTGCCTGCGGCGAGCCCGAAATCTTCGGGGAAATGGTCGAGCGCGGACAGTACCGGGTAGGGTGTCATCCCGCCCATTGCGCACAGCGAACCGGCCAGCATCGTGTCGCACAGGTCGCGCAGCAGCGTTACCTGCCGCTCCGACGTATCGCCGTGGCGGATGCGCGCGATCGTTTCGACGCCGCGCGTCGAACCGATCCGGCACGGCGTGCACTTGCCGCACGACTCGATCGCGCAGAACTTCATCGCGTATTCGGCCAGCTCGGCGAGGTTCGACGTGTCGTCGTGCAGCACGATCCCGCCATGGCCGACCACGGCGCCGATCGCCGTATAGGCTTCGTAGTCGAGCGGCACGTCCCACTGGTGGTCGGGCAGGTAGGTGCCGAGCGGGCCGCCCACCTGTGCGGCGCGTGCGGGCCTGCCGCTTGCCGTGCCGCCGCCGAAGTCAAACAGCAGCTCGCGCAGCGTGACGCCGAACGCGAGCTCGACGAGGCCGCCGTAACGGATGTTGCCCGCAAGCTGGAACGGCAGGGTGCCGCGCGAGCGGCCCATCCCGTAGTCGCGATAGAACGCGGCGCCGCGCGCGAAGATCACGGGCGCCGTCGCGAGCGTGATCACGTTGTTGATGACGGTCGGCTGGCCGTACAGGCCGGCGAGCGCGGGCAGCGGCGGTTTCGCGCGCACGACGCCGCGCTTGCCTTCGAGCGATTCGAGCAGCGCCGTTTCCTCGCCGCACACATACGAGCCCGCGCCTTTTGCGACGTGCAACTCGAACGCATGTGCGGAGCCGAGCACGTGGTCGCCGAGCCAGCCGGCTTCGCGTGCGCGGACAATCGCCGCTTCAAGCGTGGCGATCGCGTGCGGGTATTCGCTGCGCACATAGATGTAGCCGACCGTCGCGCCGGTCGCGATGCCCGCGATGATCATCCCTTCGATCAGGCAGTACGGGTCGCATTCCATGATCAGGCGATCGGAGAACGTGCCCGAATCGCCTTCGTCTGCGTTGCAGACGATGTATTTCTGCTTGGCGCTTGCTTGCCGGACCGTGCGCCATTTGATGCCGGCCGGGAACGCTGCGCCACCGCGGCCGCGCAGCCCCGATTCGATCAGCGTTTCGCACGCCGCGTCGCCGTCGAGCGCGAGCGCGTTCTTCAGGCCGGCGAGGCCTTCGTACTGCAGGTAGTCGTCGATCGACAGCGGATCGGTCAGGCCGATGCGTGCGAACGTGAGGCGTTGCTGGCGCGCGAGATAGGGCAGCGCGTCGACGAGGCCGACGCCGCTCGGATGCGTGCCGCCTTCGAGCCAGTTTGCGTCGAACAGGGCCGGCACGTCGGCGGCTGACAGGTTCGCATAGCCGACGCGGCCGGCGGCCGTGCCGACCTCGACGAGCGGCTCGAGCCACAGCAGCCCGCGCGAACCGTTGCGGACCAGTTCGACGGCGACGCCGCGCCGTTCGGCTTCCGCCGCGATCGCGGCGGCGAGCGCGTCGGCGCCGAGTGCCAGCGCAGACGAATCGCGCGGGACGTAGATGCGGGTCGTCATGCGGCCTCCGGGGTGTGGGCGATCGCGTCGGCAAGCAGCGCGTCGAATTGCTCCGGCGTGACCTTCGCATGCAGCACGCCGTTGACCGTCAGCGACGGCGACTGTGCGCACAGTCCGAGGCAGTAGACCGATTCGAGCGCGACGTCGCCCGGCGCATGTGCATCCACGCCGTCGCCGTGCGCCGCGTCGAACCGGCAGCCCGTGCGGGCTTCCGCATGCGCGGCCAGCGCTTCGCAGCCCATGCTGCGGCACGCTTCGGCGCGACACATCTGGATCGTCACGCGGGCGGGCGGCGCGGTGCGGAAGTGGTGGTAGTAAGTCAGTACGCCGTGCACTTCCGCGCGCGACAGGTTGAGTGCCCTGGCGAGCGGCGCGACGCAGCCCGGCGGCACGTAACCCGCGTCGTCCTGGATCGCGTGCAGGATCGCCACGAGCGACCGGCCGGCGCGTGCATGACGCTCGACGAGCGCGTCGGGCGCGTGGGAATTCGGGGACATCTTGTGCTCCTCCAAAGTCTCATATGCGCTCGAAATTCATATAGTGCGCATCACGACTTCGATTTGATTGATTTTGACCAACGATAAGCGGAAGATTTGGCCGTCGCAATAGGAAATCGGAGTGCATAATTGATTCGAATCGAATGCGACGCGTATCTGACCGTACGCGACACGGAAGGCCGTGCGGCCAGCCTCTCGGATGTCGCACCCTTGCTGGAACTCGTGGCCGACACGGGCAGCATCGCGCAGGCCGCGCAGGCGAAAGGGCTGTCCTACCGGCACGCGTGGGGCATGCTGCGCGCGCTGGAGGCGTGCATCGGCGGGGACCTGATCGAAACCGCGCGGGGCAAGGGCTCGACGCTGTCGGCACTCGGGCAGGCGGTCGTCGATGCACAACGCCTCGCGCGTAGTCGGCTCGACGGAAACCTGCGCACGCTGGCGGCTGAAGTGGCCAGCGACCTGAACCGGCGGCTCGCGCAGCGCGACGGCGCCGTGCGCATCCACGCGTCGCACGGCTACGCGGTGGCGACGCTCGTCTCTGCGCTCGTCGATGCGCAGGCGGCCGTCGACATCAAGTATCGCGAGAGTGTCGAGGCCGTGCAGGCACTTGCCCGCGGCGAGTGCGATCTGGCCGGCTTCCATCTGCCGCGCGGCGCGTTTCGCGCGCAGTGCGCGCAGATCTACCGGCCGTGGCTCGACGATACGCGCCACGTGCTGATCCACCTGACACGGCGCCAGCAGGGGCTGTTCGTTCCCCGCGGCAACCCGAAGCAGATTCGCGGGCTCGCGGATCTGGCGCGCAATGACATCCGCTTCGTCAATCGCCAGCCGGGGTCGGGCACGCGCATGCTGCTGGATCTCGCGCTGCGCGCGATCGGCATCGATCCCGAGCGCATCGATGGCTACGCGTCGGCCGAACTCACGCATTCGGCGATCGCGGCATTCGTCGCGAGCGGGATGGCCGATCTCGGCTTTGGCGTCGAGCCGGCCGCCCATCATTTCGGGCTCGATTTCATCCCGGTCGTCGACGAAGACTATTACTTCGCATGCGAACGCGCGCGGCTCGACGCGCGGCCGCTGTCCGGCGTACTGGCGCTGCTGCGTGACGCGCGCTTCGTCGAGCGCGTCGCGCATCTCGACGGCTACGATCCGGCCGCATGCGGAACGCTGACGAGCATCGCGACGGGGCTGGCCGGCGACGACGGCGCTAGCGTGCCGGACGGCAATTCCCGGTAACGCGGGTACGATCGCACCGCGATGCAGCAGCGGGGGATTTGCGCTACGCTTGCCGCTTGATCAACGTTCTAACAAGCACGCCGTTCAAGCGTCATCCCGCCATGAAATTTTCCGTTCCCCTCGCCGCGGCAGCGTTGACCGCGGGGCTGCTGGTCACTGTTTCGCCGTTTGCGCTCGCTCAGAATTCCCCCGGTGTGCCCGGCGGTATCCTGAGCGAACAGTTTCGCCTGAACGAGCATCCGCAGATGCCGTTCGCGGCGTCGGCGCCGTCGCAGAAATACCAGAGCGGCAAGAAGTCGGCATTGCGCCGCAAGGGCGACATAGGCGATCCGAACGGCTGCAACCTGAAGTGTCCGATGGATAGCCGGTAACTGGGCGGAAGGGCGCGTCCGCACGAGCGTCAGCGGCACCGGTTCGACTGGCGCTTGTTGCACTCGAGCACCGATCTGGCCGGCTGACCGGCGACTGTCGGAATCCCGTGCGATTCAAATTCTGTCCGAGCCCCGCGAAGCGTCGCCGTTTCGCGGGGCTTTTGCTTTCCGGCGAATCTTCGTGCGATTCGATGCCGAGCGATGCCGGTGTACGCGCACCGCCGGCCTGGCAGGTGATTTAGGGTTAACCCGTAAACCAGGAAGGATGTCTTCCAGAAACCTGCCTTATTCTTAAGCATCCGCCTACATAAACTTCGGGTTGTCAGCGATGAACAAGGTGTTCACCGCGAACACAGACAAATCTGGAGGTAGGTCATCATGAAGTCGCTCGTTCAAGCTGTTGTCGTTGCTGCCGCGCTCGTTGCCCCGGTCGTGTCGTTTGCCCAGTCGGGTTCGACGATCACCCGCGCGCAGGTTCGTGCCGAACTGGTCCAGTTGCAGCAGGCAGGTTACAACTCCGCTCGCGGCGAAGATCCGCATTATCCGGAGGCAATCCAGGCTGCAACGGCGCGTGTTGCAGAGCAGCAGCGCAGCGCGCTGGCGCAAGCACAAGGCGCCGACGCCAGCGGTTACGGTGTGCAGGCACAGGGCGCGTCGGCGTCGGGTTCGCGTGCAATGGGCGTGCGGCCGGCCAGCGCTGAAGAAATGAAGTCGCTGTATCGCGGCAGCTAAGCCGCGCATCGCCCGGTGTGCGCGAATGCCGGGTGCGACGACGCGTCGCGCCGGGCACTGCGGCACCCGGGCCGGCCGCTGCCCGGCGCGATCGATGATTGCGCGGGCACGGCAGGACATCCGTCACCTCCTGTCGCCGGAATACCGGCGGCATTCCGCCCGGCCTACCCGTGGCTGGGCGCTTTTTCGGAAGAAGAGGGATGCATGCGTTTCGCCGGCAACAAAAAACCCCGCAGACTTGCGTCATGCGGGGTTCGTGCGACGAGCGCGGAATTTGGTGGAGGCGGCGGGAATCGAACCCGCGTCCAGAAGCGCTCCACGACTAGTTCTACATGTTTAGTTCAGTCATTTGATTTAACCGCAGCGACGCGGACGAACACGCTGCACTACGGCGATTCGCTAGGTTTTCGACCCTGGCGTCGCGACGCCGACAGGGCTTAACTGACGTAAATGACCTCTGGCGGTATTGCTACCGGTCTTGCGACACTAGCCCGTCAGTGAACTAGGCAGAGGACGGCGGCCGTTAGGCTGCCAGTGCGAACGTATCGTCGTTTGCAGTTACGATTTTCCCATTGATTAACGAGGTGACGGGTCCTCGACATGCCCTAGCCGCTTCACAACCCCTGTCGAAACCAGGTCGCCCCCGCGGATAAGATCGATCATTATAGCCCAACATCGCGCAGCAGTTTGAGCAGTTGCTGCGTCGTGTCGACGAGATGCTGCGCTTGCCAGTCAGATGGCGCGGCGCCGTCGCCGCAGTAGCCGTACGCGGCCGCGACCGTCGCCATGCCGGCGGCGCTGCCGGCCTGAATGTCGCGCAGGTCGTCGCCGACGTAGACGATGCGTGCGGGCGCGAGCGTCAACTGGTCGGCCGCGTGCAGCAGCGGGGCCGGGTGTGGCTTCGGGTGCGGCGTTGTATCGCCCCCGACGACGCAGGCTGCGCGCGGCGCGAGGCCGAGCAGATCGACGAGCGGCGCCGTGAGCCGCATGGCCTTGTTCGTGACGATGCCCCAGCGCACGCCGCGGGCGTCGAGTTCGTCGAGCACGTCGCCGATGCCGGGGAACAGTGTCGTATGCACGCACAGGTCCGTCGCGTAGTTGGCCAGGAACTCGTCGCGCATCACTTCGTAGCCGGGCGTGTGCGGATCGATGCCGAACGCGCCGCCGAGCAGGCCGCGTGCACCGGCCGAGGCCAGCGGCCGCAGCACCTCGAGTGGTGTTTCGGGCAGGTCGCGCACGCGTTGCATCTTGTTGACGGCAGCCGCGAGATCGGGGGCCGTGTCGGCGAGCGTGCCGTCCAGGTCGAACAGCACGGCATCGCAGTGCAGCAGGCGCGGTTCGTCGAGTGCAGCCCGCGTGGTCGAGAGGGGAGTCGTCATGCCGGTTGAAAGGTCACGCGCCGCGGCGGCACGCGACGAGGTAGTTGATGTCGGTGTCGTTCGACAGCGCGAAGCGCTTGCCGATCGGGTGATACGTGATGCCCTTGATCTCCACGATGTGCAGATCCGTCGCCCGCACGAAGCCGGCCAGTTCCGACGGGCGGATGAAGCGCGCGTAGTCGTGCGTGCCCTTCGGCAGCATTTGCGCGATGTACTCCGCGCCGATCACGGCGAACAGGTAGGCCTTCAGGTTGCGGTTCAGCGTCGAGAAGAACACCCAGCCACCGGGCTTCACGAGCGTCGCGCACGCGGCGACGACATCGCCGGGCGACGGCACGTGCTCGAGCATCTCCATGCAGGTGACGACATCGTAGGTGCCCGGTTCGCGCGCGGCGATCGCTTCGGCGGCGATGGCCTCGTAGTCGACCGAGATGCCGCTTTCGAGGCTGTGCAGGTCGGCGACGCCGAGCGCTTCGGTCGACAGGTCGATGCCTTTCACCTGTGCGCCGAGTCCGGCCATCGATTCGGACAGGATGCCGCCGCCGCAACCGATATCGAGTGCGCGCTTGCCGGCGAGGTGCGCGTGCGCATCGATCCAGCCGAGCCGGACCGGGTTCAGGTCGTGCAGCGGCTTGAATTCGGCATTCGGATCCCACCACCGATGGGCGAGGTCGCTGAATTTCTGGAGTTCGTGCGGATCGGCGTTGGTCATGTCGGCAAACGGGCTACGGGAGGAGGGCGGTGCTGCGGTTCGTCAGCCCCGAGTATATAAGAAGCGGACGAGCGGCGAAGCGGCGAGCGCCCGGGCGGGCGTCAAAGAAAAAGCCCCGCCGGAGCGGGGCTTTGAAGCAGTCGAAAACCGCGGCTTAGTTTGCCGGAACGGTCGTCTTCTGAACTTCTTGCGTACCAACCACTTCGACTTCCACGCGGCGATCCGGTGCGAGGCAGGCGATGAGTTGCTTGCGGTTCTTCTGGTTGCAGCCGGTCGTAACCGGGTTGCGCTTGCCCTTGCCTTCCGTGTAGATCTTGTTGGCCGGCACACCCTTGCTGACCAGGTACGACTTCACAGCTTGCGCGCGGCGCAGCGACAGACGGTCGTTGTACTTGTCCGAACCGATGCGGTCCGTGTAGCCCGTTGCGACGACCACTTCCGTGTTCATGCCTTGGATCTTCGAAGCCAGTTCGTCCAGCTTTTGCTTGCCCAGCGGCTTGAGCGTTGCCTTGTCGAAGTCGAACAGTGCGTCGGCTTGATACGTGATCTTCTGGCTCGAGATAGCCGGAGCGACCGGAGCGACCGGCGGCTGCGGTGCCTGGGCGACCAGTGCGCCATCGCACTTCGCGTTGGCGGTGGCCGGCGTCCAGAACGCATCACGCCAGCAGAGCTCGTTCGTGCCGTTCATCCACACCCATTCGCCCGTGCCGTTCACCCAGTTGTCATTGACGGCTTGACGCGACGCCGGCACCGACTGTGCCGAAGCGGATGCAGCCATAACTGCGGTAGCTGCAATGAACGCGAGCTTTGAAAGTTTATTCATATTTCTCCTCTCGAAATTGAGATTACCGCAGGTTTACTGCGAGCCTGTTGACGGTGACAAGTCATACATTGCTCGAAGTATAACATTGGTGCGGCACAAAAACCGTGGCACCGCTCTGTGTAGACTTCGAGCAGCGTCTAACTTTCAGTGCGTTGGCATTTTGCCATATCGTTCCCTTCCTACGAAAAAAAATCCTCCCCACCCTAAGATCGCCTCAACGTTTGTGGTGCATGCGCAACACCGACCTGCCGTAACTTTTAGAGATTGTCAAGAGTGTGGCGGCGAAATTGCGCGGATGAATGCAGTTGTTTACTCGTGCGCGAGAAACAAGTGCGACGCGATCGCCGGTGGCGCCGAGTCGAATGTGATTCTGGTGTGCGATTCCTGGCGGATTGGCGCCGCCGCAATTTTCGCTATTTATATATAGAGGGGGAGGCGAATTGGCGGCTGTTGGACGCATGTTAGAATCTCGCGTTGCGT
Organism: Burkholderia puraquae; assembly: GCF_002099195.1. Classification (GTDB taxonomy): domain Bacteria; phylum Pseudomonadota; class Gammaproteobacteria; order Burkholderiales; family Burkholderiaceae; genus Burkholderia; species Burkholderia puraquae. The sequence continues at coordinate 246,203 of NZ_NBYX01000006.1, forward strand.
TGCGCATGCAGCGCCCACGCGAAAGGCGTTCGCCGTCTTCGCTCCGAAACGATACGGATACATGGATCAATTCGCCAAAGAGACCCTGCCCACCTCCCTAGAGGAGGAAATGCGCCGTTCGTATCTCGATTACGCGATGAGCGTGATCGTCGGACGTGCCCTCCCGGATGTCCGCGATGGCCTGAAACCCGTGCATCGGCGCGTGTTGTTCGCGATGCACGAACTGAACAACGACTGGAACCGCGCGTACAAGAAGTCGGCGCGTATCGTCGGTGACGTGATCGGTAAGTACCACCCTCACGGCGACACCGCGGTTTACGACACGATCGTGCGGATGGCGCAGGACTTCTCGCTGCGCTACATGCTGATCGACGGGCAGGGCAACTTCGGCTCGATCGACGGCGATAATGCCGCGGCGATGCGTTACACCGAAATTCGCATGGCGAAGATCGGTCACGAGCTGCTTGCCGACATCGACAAGGAAACGGTCGATTTCGAGCCGAACTACGACGGCAACGAAACGCAGCCGTCGGTCCTGCCGTCGCGCATCCCGAACCTGCTGATCAACGGCTCGTCGGGTATTGCGGTCGGCATGGCGACCAACATCCCGCCGCACAACCTGAACGAAGTCGTCGACGCGTGCCAGCACCTGCTCGGCAACCCGGAAGCGACGATCGACGAGCTGATCGAGATCATCCCGGCGCCGGATTTCCCGACGGCCGGCATCATCTACGGCGTCGCCGGCGTGCGCGACGGCTATCGCACCGGGCGCGGGCGCGTCGTGATGCGCGCGGCCACGCACTTCGAGGAGATCGACCGCGGCCAGCGGATGGCGATCATCGTCGACGAACTGCCGTACCAGGTGAACAAGCGCTCGCTGCTCGAGCGAATCGCCGAGCTCGTCAACGAGAAGAAGCTCGAAGGCATCTCCGACATCCGCGACGAGTCCGACAAGAGCGGCATGCGTGTCGTGATCGAGCTCAAGCGCGGTGAAGTGCCGGAAGTGGTGCTGAACAACCTGTACAAGGCGACGCAGCTCCAGGATACGTTCGGCATGAACATGGTCGCGCTCGTCGACGGCCAGCCGAAGCTGCTGAACCTGAAGGAAATCCTGCAGTGCTTCCTGTCGCATCGACGCGAAGTGCTGACGCGCCGCACGATCTACGAACTGCGCAAGGCTCGTGAACGCGGCCACGTGCTCGAAGGTCTCGCGGTCGCGCTCGCGAACATCGACGAATTCATCGCGATCATCAAGGCCGCGCCGACGCCGCCGATCGCGAAGGCGGAGTTGATGGCGAAGCCGTGGGATTCGTCGCTCGTGCGCGAGATGCTCACGCGAGCCGAGAGCGAGAACGCGGCGGCCGGCGGCCGCTCCGCGTACCGCCCGGAAGGCCTGAACCCGGCGTTCGGCATGCAGAGCGACGGTCTGTACCGTCTGTCCGACACGCAGGCCCAGGAAATCCTGCAGATGCGTCTGCAGCGCCTGACCGGCCTCGAGCAGGACAAGATCATCGGCGAGTACCGCGAAGTGATGGCGCAGATCGCCGACCTGCTGGACATCCTCGCGCGCCCCGAGCGGATCACGACGATGATCGGCGAGGAGCTGGTTTCGGTGAAGGCCGAATTCGGCGACGCGCGCCGCTCGAAGATCGAGCTGAACGCGACCGAGCTGAACACCGAAGATCTGATCACGCCGCAGGACATGGTCGTCACGATGTCGCATGCGGGCTACGTGAAGTCGCAGCCGCTGTCCGAGTACCGTGCGCAGAAGCGCGGCGGTCGCGGCAAGCAGGCGACGCAGATGAAGGAAGACGACTGGATCGAGACGCTGTTCATCGCGAACACGCACGACTACATCCTGTGCTTCTCGAACCGCGGCCGCGTGTACTGGGTCAAGGTCTATGAAGTGCCGCAGGGCTCGCGCAACTCGCGCGGCCGCCCGATCGTCAACATGTTCCCGCTGCAGGAAGGCGAGAAGATCAACGTCGTGCTGCCGGTCAAGGAATTCTCGGCCGACAAGTTCATCTTCATGGCGACGTCGCTCGGCACCGTGAAGAAGACGCCGCTCGAGGCATTCAGCCGTCCGATGAAGAAGGGCATCATCGCGGTCGGTCTCGACGACGGCGACTTCCTGATCGGGGCGTCGATCACCGACGGCGCGCACGACGTGATGCTGTTCTCCGACGCCGGCAAGGCCGTGCGCTTCGACGAGAACGACGTGCGTCCGATGGGGCGCGAGGCGCGAGGCGTGCGCGGCATGCAGCTCGAGGACGGGCAGCAGGTCATCGCGCTGCTGGTTGCCGGCAGCGAGGAGCAGACGGTGCTCACCGCGACCGAGAACGGTTACGGCAAGCGCACGCCGATCACCGAGTACACGCGTCACGGCCGCGGCACGAAGGGTATGATCGCGATCCAGACGTCCGAGCGCAACGGCAAGGTCGTGGCTGCGACGCTCGTCGACGCCGAGGATCAGATCATGCTGATCACGACGGCCGGCGTGCTGATTCGCACCCGTGTCTCGGAGATTCGCGAGATGGGGCGTGCCACGCAAGGTGTTACACTCATCAGTCTCGATGAGGGTACCAAGCTCTCCGGCCTGCAGCAGATCGCGGAGGCCGAGGAGGGCGATGGCGAGGCCGACGAGGCGTCGGACGGCGAAGCCTGAAGAACGGATGAGACTCTGGCCGCCGCAGGCGCGAAGCGCCGCGGCCGGCGAGCAACCATTCATATTTCCAAAAGGGAGTGATGATGCAAAAGCAATTCAAGCAACTGGTTCTGCTGGCTGCACTGGTGCCGACGTTCGCGATGGCGCAAGCGCTGTCGAATTCCGCACCGGCTGCTCCGGCGGCAGCTGCGCCGATCGACGCCGACAAGAAGGCAGCGATCAAGGATCTGCTCGACGCGATCGACGCGCCGAAGCTCGTGTCGGCAATCGGCAACAGCGCCGAAATGCAGGCCAAGCAACTCGTCCCGGCGATCCTGTCGGACGCGCTGTCGGAAAACAAGACGCTGAACGACAAGCAGAAGCAGGCTGCCGTTCCGACGCTGCAGAAGAACGCTGTGCCGAAGCTGGTCGACGGCGCAGGCAAGGTGTTCGGTACGCAACAGTTCCAGAGCGACGCGATGTCGGCTCAGTACGACGCGTACGCGAAGTACTACAGCACGTCGGAGATCAAGGATCTGACGACGTTCTACAAGAGCCCGACGGGCCGCAAGTTCATCCAGGTTCAGGATCAGGTCGGTCGCGACGTGGTCAACGGCCTGATGCAGAAGTACATGCCGCAAGCTATCCAGGCAACGCGCACGCAGGCTGACAAGGAAGTCGCAGCAGTCAAGCCGGGCAAGTAAAGCCGTCCAGGCGCGCCCCCGGCCGTTCGGCCGGGTTTGGCGGGAGCCTGACGACAGTGCGATAATGGCCGTTTGCGCGCGAGCGCAAGCGGCCATTTCTTTTCTGGCGCGTTCTGCCGGCGGCGAGCCGGTCGCGTCCCTCCGAGGTTTTCACGATGCGCGTCTTTAATTTCTCCGCCGGCCCTGCGGCGATGCCCGAGGAAGTGCTGCGGCAAGCTGCCGACGAAATGCTCGACTGGCACGGCAGCGGCATGAGCGTGATGGAGATGAGCCATCGCGGCAAGGAGTTCATGTCGATCCACGAGGCCGCGCTGACCGACCTGCGTGACCTGCTCGGCGTGCCGGCCAGCCACCGCATCCTGTTCCTGCAGGGCGGTGGTATCGCGGAAAACGCGATCGTGCCGATGAACCTGCTCGGGTCGCGCACGACGGCGGACTTCGTCGTGACGGGCTCGTGGTCGCAGAAATCGTTCAACGAAGCGAAGAAATACGGCACGCCGCATCTCGCCGCAACCGGCAAGACGGAAGACGGCTTCACGCGTGCGCCCGCGTACGCCGAATGGCAACTGTCGGACGATCCGGCCTACGTGCATTTGTGCACCAACGAGACGATCGACGGCGTCGAGACGTTCGAGATTCCCGATCTCGGTGACGTGCCGCTGGTCGCGGATGTCTCGTCACACATCCTGTCGCGTCCGATGGACGTCGCGAAGTACGGTGTTCTGTTCGGCGGTGCGCAGAAGAACATCGGGATGGCCGGCGTGACGCTCGTGATCGTGCGCGAGGATCTGCTCGACCGCGCGCTGTCGATCTGCCCGTCCGCATTCGAATGGAAGACCATCGCCGCGAACAACTCGCTGTACAACACGCCGCCCACCTACGCGATCTACATCGCGGGCCTCGTGTTCCAGTGGCTGAAGCGGCAGGGCGGCCTCGAAGCGATCGAGGCCCGCAATATCGAAAAAGCGAAGCTGCTCTACGACACGATCGATACGAGCAGCTTCTATCTGAACAAGGTCGAGCCGGCAGCACGTTCGCGGATGAACGTGCCGTTTTTCCTGGCCGACGAAACGCGCAACGAAGACTTCCTTGCCGGCGCAAAGGCGCGCGGGCTGCTGCAGCTGAAGGGCCACAAGTCCGTCGGCGGCATGCGGGCGTCGATCTACAACGCGGTGCCGCTCGAGGGCGTGAAAGCGCTCGTCGAGTACATGAAGGACTTCGAGCAGCGCGGCGCCTGACGGCGGCGCTGCTCAAACAGCACGGCAAAACGCATGGACGACGAACTGAATTCCCGCCTGAAACCGCTGCGCGATCGCATCGACGCGATCGACGCGCAGCTGATCGCGCTCCTGAACCAGCGTGCCGCGGTGGCGCTGGAGGTGGGCGAGGTCAAGAAGCATTTCAACGCGCCGGTGTTCCGGCCGGAGCGCGAGCTGCAGGTGATCGCGCGGCTGCAGGACATGAGCGCGGGGCCGCTCGCGAGCGAGCACATCAGCGCCATCTGGCGCGAGATCATGGCCGCGAGCCGCGCGCTCGAACAGACGATCCACGTCGCATTCCTCGGGCCGGTCGGCACGTACAGCGAACAGGCGATGCTCGAGTATTTCGGCCAGTCGATCGAAGGGCTGCCGTGCCCGTCGATCGACGAGGTGTTCCGCTCGGTCGAGGCTGGCGCGTCCGCGTTCGGCATCGCGCCCGTCGAGAATTCGACCGAAGGGGCCGTGTCGCGCACGCTCGACCTATTGCTGCAGACGCAACTGCTGATCAGCGGCGAGCTTGCACTACCGATTCATCACAACCTGCTGACGCAGGGCGGCACGCTCGACGGCGTGAAGCGCGTCTGTGCGCATGCGCAGGCGCTTGCGCAATGCCAGCAGTGGCTCGCGGCGAACGCGCCGCAGCTCGAACGGCAGGCTGTGGCGAGCAACGCGGAGGCCGCGCGTCTCGCGGCGGCCGATCCGACCGTCGCGGCGATCGCGGGTGACCGCGCGGCCGCGCACTACGGTTTGCAGATCGCGTTCTCGCTGATCCAGGACGATCCGCATAACCGTACGCGCTTCGTGATTATCGGCAAGCAGCCGGCCGGGCAAAGCGGTCACGACCAGACGTCGCTGATCGTGTCGGTGAAGAACGAGCCGGGCGCCGTGTTCAAGCTGCTCGAGCCGCTCGCGCGGCACGGCGTGTCGATGACGCGCTTCGAGTCGCGCCCGGCGCGCGTCGGCACGTGGGAGTACTACTTCTACATCGACATCGAAGGGCACCGGGACGATGCGGCGGTGGCGGCCGCGCTCGCGGAACTCGGCCAGAAGGCCGCGTTCCTGAAGATACTCGGTTCGTATCCAAGCGCACGCTGATGCGCGGCGGCCCGTCGCCTGTGCGAGCAGGCGTTGCGGCCAGGCGGGCAGGGCAGGCCGGTCGGCGCTGCCGAAGGCGGGTTCGGGCGATGTCCGGCGCAGGGTGTGCCGGATGCGGGCCCGTTGCCCGGAATCTGGAATTCCGCGTGCGGGATGTTGTCCCGCGCGCGTAACTTGGCTCTTGTCGTGTCAGGCTTTGCATTCAACAAACTGGTCATTTTCGGCGTCGGCCTGATCGGCGGATCGCTGGCCCGCGCGCTGCGCGAGCGCGCGACGGGCGGCGCGGGCGAGATCGTCGGCGTGGGCCGCTCGCGTGCGTCGGTCGAGCGCGCGCTCGCGCTCGGCGTGATCGACCGCGCGGCGGCGCTCGACGACGACGCGCAATTGCGCGACGCGCTGGCCGGTGCCGATCTCGTGCTGCTGGCGGCACCCGTCGCGCAGACGGGCCCATTGCTTGCGCGCATCGCGCCGTGGCTTGAAGAGGCGACGATCGTCACCGATGCGGGCAGCACCAAGTCCGATGTCGTTGCGGCCGCGCGTGACGTGCTCGGCGCGCGCATCGCGCAGTTCGTGCCGGGGCATCCGATTGCCGGTCGCGAGTCGAGCGGCGTCGAGGCCGCGTTGCCGGATCTGTACGTCGGCCGTAATGTCGTGCTGTGCCCGCTGCCGGAGAACGCACCCGGATCCGTCGCGCGGATCGACGCGATGTGGCGCGCGACCGGTGCCGACGTGCGCACGATGAGCACGGAGCAGCACGATCGCGTATTTGCGTCGATCAGCCATCTGCCGCACGTGCTGTCGTTCGCGCTTGTCGAGCAGATCCTCGGCGAGGCCGACGCGGAACTGAAATTCTCGTATGCGGCGGGAGGTTTCCGCGACTTCACGCGCATCGCGGCGTCGAGCCCGGAGATGTGGCGCGACGTATGCGTCGCGAACCGCGCGGCGCTGCTCGACGAACTCGACGGCTACACGCGCGTGCTCACGCGGTTGCGCGCGGCGATCGACGCCGGCGACGGCGCGGCGCTCGAAGCGGTGTTCACGCGCTCGCGCGCCGCGCGCAAGGCATGGCAGGAGCGTGGCGGCACGCCCGCTGCCGAACCGGTCAAGAAATAACAGGACGATTCCCATGGACTATCTCGATCTCGGCCCGTACTCCAGCGCATCGGGCACCGTGCGCCTGCCCGGCTCGAAGAGTATTTCGAACCGCGTGCTGCTGCTTGCGGCGCTTGCCGAAGGCGAAACGACGATCACCAACCTGCTCGACTCCGACGACACGCGTGTGATGCTCGACGCACTCGGCAAACTCGGCGTGAAGCTCGCGCGCGACGGCGACACCTGTGTCGTCACGGGCACGCGCGGCGCATTCACCGCGAAGTCGGCCGACCTGTTCCTCGGTAACGCGGGCACGGCTGTTCGGCCGCTGACTGCCGCGCTCGCGGTGAACGGCGGCGACTACCGCGTGCACGGCGTGCCGCGCATGCACGAGCGGCCGATCGGCGATCTCGTCGACGGCCTGCGGCAGATCGGTGCGCAGATCGACTACGAGCTGAACGAGGGCTATCCGCCGCTGCGCATCAAGCCCGCGAACATTTCCGTCGACGCGCCGATCCGTGTGCGCGGCGACGTGTCGAGCCAGTTCCTCACGGCGCTGCTGATGACGCTGCCGCTCGTGAAGGCGAAGGATGGCAAGACCGTCGTCGAGGTCGACGGCGAGCTGATCTCGAAGCCGTACATCGACATCACGATCCGGCTGATGGAGCGCTTCGGCGTGACCGTCGAGCGCGACGGCTGGCAGCGCTTCGTCGTGCCGGCAGGCGTGCGCTACCGCTCGCCGGGGCGGATCATGGTCGAGGGCGATGCGTCGTCCGCGTCCTATTTCCTCGCGGCCGGCGCGCTTGGCGGCGGTCCGCTGCGCGTCGAAGGCGTGGGGCGCGCGAGCATCCAGGGCGACGTCGGTTTCGCGAACGCGCTGATGCAGATGGGCGCGAACGTGACGATGGGCGACGACTGGATCGACGTGCGCGGCATCGGCCACGATCACGGCAAGCTCGAGCCGATCGACATGGACTTCAACCTGATCCCCGATGCGGCGATGACCATCGCGGTCGCGGCGCTGTTCGCGAACGGCACGAGCACGCTGCGCAACATCGCGAGCTGGCGCGTGAAGGAAACCGATCGCATCGCGGCGATGGCGACCGAGCTGCGCAAGGTTGGCGCGATCGTCGAGGAAGGCCCGGACTATCTCGTCGTCACGCCGCCGGAAAGGCTCACGCCGAACGCGGCGATCGATACGTACGACGATCACCGGATGGCGATGTGCTTCTCGCTCGTCAGCCTGGGCGGCGTGCCCGTGCGGATCAACGATCCGAAGTGCGTCGGCAAGACGTTCCCCGACTATTTCGACCGCTTCGCCGCGCTCGCCAAAGCCTGACCCGACTGTCCTGATGAAATCGACCCGACCCTTTCACCCGACTCCCGTCATCACGATCGACGGCCCGACTGCTTCCGGCAAGGGCACCGTTGCCGCGCTCGTCGCCGCGCATCTTGGCTTCCACCTGCTCGACAGCGGCGCGCTGTACCGCCTCGCCGCGCTCGCGAGCGTGCGCTACGGCATCGCGGCAGAGGACATCGACGCGCTGGTGAAGCTGATCGACGATCTCCACATCACGTTCCGCGAAGGCTGTGCGCAGCTCGATGGCGTCGATGTGTCGAACGACATCCGCGCCGAAGCGGTCGGCAACCGCGCATCGGCGATTGCCGTGCACGGGCCGGTGCGTACCGCGCTCGTCGCGCGCCAGCGCGCGTTCCGCAAGACGCCGGGCCTCGTTGCGGACGGGCGTGACATGGGCACCGTGATCTTCCCGGACGCCGTGCTGAAGGTGTTCCTGACGGCTAGCGCCGAGGCGCGCGCGACCAGACGGCATAAGCAATTGATGCAAAAAGGTTTTTCTGCTAATATAGATGACTTGCTCCGGGATCTTCGTGAACGTGACGCGCGCGACAGCAATCGCGCGGCCGCGCCGCTGAAGCCCGCAGCAGATGCCAAGCTGCTCGATACGTCGGCGCTTTCGGTCGATGAAGCCGTCGATCAGGTGCTGCAGTGGTACCGGGCACTCGGCCAGCCCGCCTGAGAAGGCGGGTGGCGGTAGGTGCTCCGTGCATAAGTGCGGAGCGTGTTTCGAACCCTTAACCCCGTGTGGAACTCGATCTGGCCCTTTCAGCCTGCCATTCCGGCCGGCGTGGCACAGCGATCCATGCACAATCAGATTTTTATGTCCGACCTGCAAACCTCCAACCCGAATACTGAATCTTTCGCGGCTCTGTTCGAAGAGTCGCTGACCCGCCAAGACATGCGCGCCGGCGAAGTGATTTCCGCCGAAGTCGTGCGCGTCGACCACAACTTCGTGGTCGTCAATGCAGGCCTGAAGTCCGAGGCTTACATTCCGATCGAGGAATTCCTGAACGATCAGGGCGAGGTTGAGGTGCAGTCGGGCGATTTCGTGTCCGTCGCGATCGACGCACTCGAAAACGGCTACGGCGACACGATCCTGTCGCGCGACAAGGCGAAGCGCCTTGCATCGTGGCTGTCGCTGGAAAAGGCTCTCGACAACAACGAACTCGTCACCGGCACGATCACCGGCAAGGTGAAGGGCGGCATGACCGTGATGGTCAACGGTATCCGCGCGTTCCTGCCGGGTTCGCTGGTCGACACGCGTCCGGTCAAGGACACGACCCCGTACGAAGGCAAGACGCTCGAGTTCCGCGTGATCAAGCTCGATCGCAAGCGTAACAACGTCGTGCTGTCGCGTCGTGCAGTGATCGAAGCAACCCAGGGCGAAGAGCGCGCGAAGCTGCTCGAGACGCTGAAGGAAGGCGCGATCGTCAACGGCGTGGTCAAGAACATCACCGATTACGGCGCGTTCGTCGACCTCGGCGGCATCGACGGCCTGCTGCACATCACCGACATCGCATGGCGTCGTGTGCGTCACCCGAGCGAAGTCCTGTCGGTTGGCCAGGAAGTTACCGCGAAGATCCTCAAGTTCGACCAAGAGAAGAACCGCGTCTCGCTGGGCATCAAGCAACTGGGCGACGATCCGTGGGAAGGCATCTCGCGCCGTTACCCGTCGGGCACGCGCCTGTTCGGCAAGGTCACGAACATCACCGACTACGGCGCATTCGTCGAAGTGGAATCGGGCATCGAAGGCCTCGTCCACGTGTCGGAAATGGACTGGACCAACAAGAACGTTGCGCCGTCGAAGGTTGTCCAGCTGGGCGACGAAGTCGAAGTCATGGTCCTCGAGATCGACGAAGACCGTCGTCGTATCAGCCTCGGCATGAAGCAGTGCAAGCCGAATCCGTGGGATGACTTCAGCCGCAACTTCAAGAAGGGCGACAAGATCACGGGCGCAATCAAGTCGATCACCGACTTCGGCGTGTTCATCGGTCTGCCGGGCGGCATCGACGGCCTGGTCCACCTGTCGGACCTGTCGTGGAGCGAAACCGGCGAGGAAGCCGTTCGCAAGTACAAGAAGGGCGACGAAGTCGAAGCAATCGTGCTCGGTATCGACGTCGAGAAGGAGCGTATTTCGCTCGGCATCAAGCAGCTCGAAGGCGACCCGTTCAGCAACTACGTTGCAATGAACGACAAGGGCTCGATCGTCGACGGCGTCGTGAAGACGGTCGATGCGAAGGGTGCGGTCGTCACGCTGACGGGTGACGTCGAAGGCTACCTGCGCGCGTCGGAAATCTCGCAGGATCGCGTCGAAGACGCACGCAACGTGCTGAAGGAAGGCGACAAGGTCAACGCGATGGTGATCAACATCGATCGCAAGTCGCGCGGCATCAACCTGTCGATCAAGGCGAAGGATTCGGCTGAACAACAGGAAGCGATCCGCGGCCTGCAGTCGGACACCAGCTCTGCTGCGACCGGTACGACCAACCTCGGCGCGCTGCTGAAGGCGAAGCTCGACGGCCAGAACCAGTAAGCCTCACGAGGTCTGCTGAAGTATGACCAAATCCGAGTTGGTCGCGCAGCTGGCATCGCGATTTCCGCAACTTGTCCTCAAGGATGCGGATTTCGCGGTGAAAACGATGCTCGATGCGATGTCTGACGCCCTGGCGAAAGGGCATCGCATTGAAATTCGGGGTTTCGGCAGCTTTGGCCTCAACCGTCGCCCGGCGCGCGTCGGACGCAACCCGAAGTCGGGGGAGAAAGTGCAGGTGCCCGAGAAATTCGTGCCGCACTTCAAGCCTGGCAAGGAATTGCGTGAACGCGTCGACGGCCGCGCCGGTGAGCCGCTGAAGGCTGACGATCCGGACGACGAGCGTTGAGCGTCTCCGGTTTGCCCGGGACCCATCCGGCGAAGGCTGAAAAGAAAAGCGCCCCTTGTGGGCGCTTTTTTCATTTCCGGCCATCGCCGCGCAACGGGGGCGCGCAGGATGTGCGCAGCCGCGGAAACGCATCCTTTACAATACGGGTCGATTCGGCGCGACGAAGGGGAGTCGCGCGCCGCGGCAAACCTCAACAAAGAGAGGGCTTCATGAAGTTTATCGTCTGGCTGATCCGGGTATTGGTGTTCGTACTGCTGCTGGTGCTCGCGTTGGCCAATACGCAAACCGCGACGCTGAATTTCGTTGCCGGCTATTCGTGGCAAGCGCCGCTGGTCCTGATCGGCCTGGCGTTCTTCGCCGTGGGGCTGCTGGCCGGTTTGCTGTCCGCGCTGCCTTCGATCTTCCGTCTGCGCCTCGAGAACGGGCGCCTGAAGCGCGATCTGCGCGCGGCGCGCGAAACGCCGGCCGTCATCGACCAGCCGCCGATGCCGCCCGTCATTTAACACGGACGCCGCGCGATCATCGCGCGGTTTTCGTCTCTGCTTCGATATTTCGCATGGATCTGGATTTCTGGTGGTTGCTCGCGATTCCGGTCGCGTTCGCGCTTGGTTGGGCGGCGTCACGCTATGACCTGAAGAATCTCCTGTCGGAGAGTGCCAACCTGCCGCGATCGTATTTTCGCGGCCTGAATTTTCTGTTGAACGAACAACCCGACAAGGCGATCGACGCGTTCATCGAGGTCGCCAAGCTCGATCCCGAGACGGTTGAGCTGCACTTCGCGCTTGGCAACCTGTTTCGCCGCCGCGGCGAGACCGACCGCGCGATTCGCGTGCACCAGAACCTGCTGAGCCGCACGGACCTGCCGGTCAACGAGCGCGACCACGCGCTGTACGAGCTTGGCCAGGATTTCCTGAAGGCCGGCCTGCTGGACCGTGCCGAGGAGGCGTTTCACAAGCTCGCCGACGGCGATTACGCGCTCGGCGCGCAACGGGCGCTGCTGACGATCTACGAGATCGAGAAGGACTGGAACAAGTCGATCGATACGGCGAAGCGTATCGAATCGATGAGCGACAAGCCGCTTGGCGTCGAAATTGCGCAGTTCCACTGCGAACTCGCGCAGGACGCGCTGCAGCGCAAGAACGCATCAGCGGCAGCCGAACAGCTGCGCCTGGCGCTGACCGTGAACCCGCAGAACGTTCGCGCGACGGTCCTGTCCGGCGATGCAGCGGAAGCGGAGGGCAACCACGCGGCCGCGATCGAACACTGGAAGCGCGTCGAAGTGCAGAATCCGGCGTATCTGCCGCTCGTCGCCGACAAGCTGATGAAGGCGTATGTCGCGCTCGGCAAGAACGCCGAAGGCGCCGAGTTGCTGATGGGGTATGTCGACCGCTATCCGTCGAACGACCTGCTCGACATTGCGTACCAGCACATCGCGGGGTTGCGTGGCCAGGATGCGGCGCACACGCTCGCGCGCACGCAGATGGAGAAATCGCCGAACCTGTCCGGGATGCTGCATCTGCTCGATGCGCAAATCGCGGCGGCGGACGAACCGCGCCGTAAGGAACTTGAAATGATGCGTGCGCTGATCAAGCAGCGCACGAAGAATCTGCCACGGTATACGTGCCAGAATTGCGGTTTCCGGGCACGGCTCTTCTACTGGCAGTGCCCTGGATGCAGCGGCTGGGAAACCTATGCGCCGCGCCGCGTCGAACCTGCGATGCCGGGCTGATCCCGGCACGCGGAACCAACGCGCAGCGGTTGCCGCCGGGCTCGTTCCGGCGGCCAAGTTAGTCAATTACCGGGAAGTACCGGAACATCTATGAAAATCACCATCATCGGCACCGGCTATGTCGGTCTCGTCACGGGCGCGTGCCTCGCGGAGATCGGTCACGACGTCTTCTGTCTCGACGTCGATCTGCGCAAGATCGACGTCCTGAACAACGGCGGGATGCCGATTCACGAACCGGGGCTGCTGGACATCATCGCGCGCAACCGTGCGGCAGGGCGCCTGCGTTTCTCGACCGACATCGCGGCGAGCGTCGCGCACGGCGAGATCCAGTTCATCGCCGTCGGCACGCCGCCCGACGAGGACGGCTCGGCCGACCTGCAGTACGTGCTCGAAGCCGCGCGCAACATCGGCCGCCACATGACGGGCTTCAAGGTGATCGTCGACAAGTCGACGGTGCCGGTCGGCACCGCGCAGCGCGTGCGCGGCGTGGTCGACGAGGCGCTTGCGGCCCGCGGGCTGGCAGGCAGCGTCGCGCATCGCTTCTCGGTCGTGTCGAACCCGGAGTTCCTGAAGGAGGGCGCCGCGGTCGAAGACTTCATGCGTCCGGACCGGATCATCATCGGTGTCGACGGCGACGAGACGGGCATGATCGCGCGCGAGAAGATGAAGAAGCTTTACGCGCCGTTCAACCGCAACCACGAGCGCACGATCTACATGGACGTGCGTTCGGCCGAATTCGCGAAATACGCGGCGAACGCGATGCTTGCAACGCGTATCTCGTTCATGAACGAGATGTCGAATCTCGCGGACAAGGTCGGCGCGGACATCGAGGCCGTGCGCCGCGGGATCGGCTCCGATCCGCGCATCGGCTATCACTTCCTGTACGCCGGCGTCGGCTACGGCGGCTCGTGCTTCCCGAAGGACGTCCAGGCGCTGATTCGCACGGCCGGCGAGAATGGCCAGCCGCTGCGCATCCTGGAAGCCGTCGAGGCGGCCAACCATGCGCAGAAAGACGTGCTGATCGGCAAGATCGAGCAGCGCTTCGGCGCCGACCTGACCGGCCGCGAGTTCGCGGTCTGGGGCCTCGCGTTCAAGCCGAACACCGACGACATGCGCGAGGCGCCGAGCCGGCGCCTGATCGCCGCACTGCTCGAGCGCGGTGCGACCGTGCGCGCATACGATCCGGTTGCGGTCGACGAGGCACGGCGCGTGTTTGCGCTCGATTTCGGCGCCGATCCGGACGCACTGGCGCGGCTGCATCTCGTCGAGACGCAGGACATCGCCGTGACGGGCGCGGATGCGCTCGTGATCGTGACCGAGTGGAAGGAATTCCGAAGCCCCGATTTCACGCGCCTGAAGGCTGAGCTGAAGGCGCCGGTGATCTTCGACGGGCGCAACCTGTACGAGCCGGACGCGATGGCCGAACTGGGCATCGACTACTACGCGATCGGCCGGCCGTACGTCGATCCCCAGTCGTCCTCCCGTGGCTGATCGCACGATGAATACTCTCCGCGAAATCGTTCCGGTGCCGCGCGAGCAACTCGCGCGCTCGCGCGTGCTTGTCGTCGGCGACGTGATGCTCGACCGTTACTGGTTCGGCAACGTCGATCGCATTTCGCCTGAGGCGCCGGTGCCGGTCGTGCACGTGCAGCGCCAGGAAGAGCGGCTCGGCGGCGCGGCCAACGTCGCGCGCAATGCCGTGACGCTCGGCGGCCAGGCCGGGTTGCTGTGCGTCGTCGGTTGCGACGAACCCGGCGAGCGGATCGTCGAGTTGCTCGGCAGCAGCGGCGTGACGCCGCATCTCGAGCGCGACCCGGCGCTGCCGACCACGATCAAGCTGCGCGTGCTCGCGCGCCAGCAGCAACTGCTGCGCGTCGACTTCGAGGCCATGCCGACGCACGAGGTGCTGCTCGCGGGGCTCGCGCGCTTCGATGCACTGCTGCCGCAGCACGACGTCGTGCTGATGTCGGATTACGCGAAAGGCGGCCTGACGCACGTCACGACGATGATCGAGAAGGCGCGTGCGGCCGGCAAGTCCGTTCTCGTCGACCCGAAGGGCGACGACTGGGCACGCTATCGCGGCGCGTCGCTGATCACGCCGAATCGCGCGGAATTGCGCGAAGTGGTCGGGCAGTGGAAATCGGAAGACGATCTGCGCGCACGCGTCGCGAAGCTGCGCGCGGAACTCGACATCGATGCGCTGCTGCTCACGCGTTCCGAAGAAGGCATGACGCTGTTTTCCGCCACCGGTGAACTGCACGCCCCGGCGCTCGCGCGCGAGGTGTTCGACGTGTCGGGCGCGGGCGATACCGTGATCGCGACGGTCGCGACGATGCTCGGCGCGGGCGTGCCGCTCGTCGACGCCGTCGTGCTCGCGAATCGCGCGGCAGGTATCGTGGTCGGCAAGCTCGGCACGGCCACGGTGGACTACGACGAACTGTTTCACTGAGCGCATGCGGCGGCGCGACGAGCGCGCCGCACGCATGGCTCGCACTTTTCAGGCAGGACGATCATGACCCTCATCGTCACCGGCGCAGCCGGTTTTATCGGCGCGAACATCGTCAAGGCGCTCAACGAGCGCGGCGAGACGCGCATCATCGCGGTCGACAACCTGACGCGCGCGGACAAGTTCCGGAATCTCGTCGATTGCGAGATCGACGACTACCTGGACAAGACGGAATTCGTCGAACGCTTCGCGCGCGGCGATTTCGGCACGGTGCGCGCGGTATTCCACGAAGGCGCCTGTTCGGACACGATGGAAACCGACGGCCGCTACATGATGGACAACAATTTCCGCTACAGCCGCGCGGTGCTCGACGCCTGCCTCGCACAGGGCACGCAGTTCCTGTACGCGTCGTCGGCGGCGATCTATGGCGGCTCGACGCGTTTCGTCGAGGAGCGTGACGTCGAGGCGCCGCTGAATGTCTACGGCTATTCGAAGTTCCTGTTCGACCAGGTGATCCGTCGCGTGCTGCCGACCGCGAAGAGCCAGATCGCCGGCTTCCGCTATTTCAACGTGTATGGCCCGCGCGAGACGCACAAGGGTCGCATGGCGTCGGTCGCGTTCCACAACTTCAACCAGTTCCGCACGGAAGGCAAGGTGAAGCTGTTCGGCGAGTACAACGGCTATGCACCGGGCGAGCAGACGCGTGACTTCGTGTCGGTCGAGGACGTGACGAAGGTGAACCTGTTCTTCTTCGATCATCCGGAGAAGTCGGGCATCTTCAACCTCGGTACCGGCCGTGCGCAACCGTTCAACGATATCGCGTCGACGGTCGTGAATACGCTGCGCGCACTCGACAACCTGCCGCCGCTGACGCTCGCGCAGCAGGTCGAGCAGGGGTTGATCGAATACGTGCCGTTTCCCGATGCGTTGCGCGGCAAGTACCAGTGCTTCACGCAGGCCGACCAGTCGAAGCTGCGTGCGGCCGGTTACGACGCACCGTTCCTGACCGTGCAGGAAGGCGTCGACCGCTATGTGCGTTGGCTATCCGGCCAGGTTTAAGCGGAAGCGTTGCATCGATAGACTGGGTCTCACGGTCGGCAGCCGCCGGCCGTATTCATCGGAGATCCAGCACATGATCAGGAAATGGTTGGCCGCAGCGGCAATGCTCGGCACGATTGCGTCGGCCTGGGCGGCCGTCGACGTCAACACCGCGAACGAGGATGCGCTTGTCGGCATCAAGGGCATCGGCCCGGCACGGGCGAAAGCGATTCTCGACGAACGCGGCGCACGCGGTCCGTTCAGGAATGCGGACGATCTCGCATCACGCGTGAAAGGCATGGGCGGTCATACCGTCGAGCGGCTTCAGCAGGAAGGCCTGACGATAGGCGCGGGCGGCACGGGCGCCGCGCTGCCGGCCGCGGGCAAACCGGCTACCGGCAAGCCTGCGGCTGCACCTGCCCGCACCGCGCAGAAGTAACGCGTCGCGCGCAGCCGACAACGAGCTCCTTCAGTCGCCGTCGTTGCGACGGCTTCCCGCGGCATGCCGCGGGTTTTTTGCGTGGGCACGGCGTATGTGGCGGCCATACGTTGCACGGCCGGCGTATTCCATCGTCGCAATGGGGTTGCCGGCGCGAGCAGCGGTGCTGGTTTACAATCGATCGATTGATCGGCCTCGTACTCACGGTATATCCATGGCTTACAAAACTATCGAAGACACGATCGGCAACACGCCGCTCGTCCAACTGGTCCGCTTGCCGGACGACGAGATTCGCGCGCGCAACAACGTCGTGCTCGCGAAGCTCGAAGGCAACAATCCGGCCGGTTCCGTGAAGGATCGTCCGGCCCTGTCGATGATCGGCAAGGCCGAGGCGCGCGGGCGCATCAAGCCGGGCGATACGCTGATCGAGGCGACGAGCGGCAACACGGGTATCGCACTCGCGATGGCAGCGGCGATCCGCGGCTACAAGATGGTGCTGATCATGCCGGAGGACCTGTCGGTCGAGCGCCGCCAGAGCATGGCCGCCTACGGTGCCGAAATCATCCTGACGCCGGTGAAGGGCGGGATGGAACTGGCACGCGATCTCGCGGACGAGATGCAGCGCGAAGGCAAGGGCGTGATCCTCGACCAGTTCGCGAACCCCGACAATCCGGTCGCGCACTACGAAGCGACGGGCCCGGAAATCTGGCGCGATACCGAAGGGCGGGTCACGCATTTCGTGTCGGCGATGGGTACGACGGGCACGATCATGGGCACGTCGCGCTACCTGAAGGAACAGAATCCGGCGATCGAGATCATCGGTGCGCAGCCGGAAGACGGTTCTCGCATTCCGGGTATCCGCAAGTGGCCGGAAGCGTACATGCCGACGATCTTCGATCGTAGCCGCATCGACCGCGTCGAGAGCGTGAGCCAGGCTGCTTCCGAAACGATGACGCGCCGGCTTGCAGCGGTCGAAGGCATCTTCGCGGGCATTTCGTCGGGTGGCGCATGCGAAGTCGCGATGCGCCTCGCGCGTCAGGTCGAGAATGCGACGATCGTGTTCATCGTCTGCGATCGCGGCGACCGCTACCTGTCCACGGGCGTGTTTCCTGCCTGAACGCGGGCAGGCGCGCGTCGTGCGCCTGCGATAAAAAAAGCGCCGCTTGTGCGGCGCTTTTTCTTTGGGCGGACGGTGCTTACTGCGACTGCGTTTCGGTATCGATCGGCTGAAGTGCGCCGCTCGCTTCCATCTGTGCCTTCACGGCCTCGCCAAGCTGGTACACGGTGAGCGCGTAGAAGAAGCTGCGGTTGTAGCGCGTCAGTACGTAGAAATTCTTGAGCCCGAGCATGTATTCGGTCGCGCGGCCCGGCGACGGCAAATCGACCACCGTTACAGGTGTCCCGCCTTCGGTGGTGATGTTGACCGTCGGCTCGTTCAGCGTCATGCCCGCGCGCAGCAGTTGCGACAGCGCCCAGTGCGGTTCGGGCTGGCCGTCGGCGGCGGCCTGTGCGATCCCCAGGCTGCCCGTATCGGGTGTGATCTGCCAGACCACCGGGCGGTCGGTTTCCCAGCCGTGCTGCTTCAGGTAGTTCGCGACGCTGCCGATCGCATCGACAGGACTGCTGCGCAGGTCGACATGGCCGGTGCCGTCGAAGTCGACCGCATATTCGCGGATGCTGCTCGGCAGGAACTGCGGGATCCCGATCGCGCCCGTATACGAGCCGAGCACGGTGGTCGGGTCGAGCTGGTTGTCGCGGGTCCAGACCAGGAAATCCTCGAGGTTCTTGCGGAAGGTCGCCTGGCGGCTGTCGCGATTCGGCGTGTCCGGATAGTCGAACGTGAGCGTCGTCAGCGCGTCGAGCACGCGGAAATTGCCCATGTAGCGGCCGTAGATCGTCTCGACGCCGATGATGCCGACGATCACCTCGGGCGGCACGCCGAATTGCTCGGATGCGCGCTGCAGCGTTGCCTGGTTCGCCTTCCAGAATTTCACGCCCGCGTTGATGCGGATCGGCTCGATGAAGCGCGATCGATAGACGCGCCAGTTCTTGACCGTCGGCGACGGGGCCGGCTTCACGAGCTTGACGGCCGTCGCCGAATAGCTGATGCGCGAGAACAGCGCATGCAGGCTCGCCGAGTCGAAGCCGTTGCGGCTCACCATCTCGTCGATGAACGCGTCGACCTTCGCGTTGTTCGCGTAACGCTGCGGAACGATTTCCTCTTCGAAGGTCTGGCCTTGCGGCGTCGGCTGCTGCGGCTGGGCCTGTGCGACGAGCTTGCCCGCGGATTTCGCGGGTTGCGTCTGCGCGCCGGCGGGCGCGGTGCCGAGGGCCGCGACTACAGCGGCCGCAACGAGCGGGACGCGAACACGGAACAGCGCGGAGAGAAGGGCGGCAGGCTTGCTGGAATTCATGTCGAAGCGGGCGGACAGGGCGATTGGGTTCGGCGCAGTATACCCGACGGATCCAGCGTGCCGGGGCGTGGCGGGCTCCCGTTGTGGTAAGTTAGCGGCGAATTCGCGGCAGACGATGGACATCATTGATGGAGACCTGCGGCGCACCGTGCGCCGCGGATGACAGCTTATGGCAACCGCTTTCTATACGCACCCCGACTGCATGCTGCACGAGATGGGGGAATGGCATCCGGAATGCCCGGCTCGCCTGTCGGCGATCCAGGATCAACTGATTGCGAGCCGCATCGACGACCTGATCGTGCACGAGACCGCGCCGTTCGCGAGCGAGGTGGCACTGGGCCGGGTGCATACGCAGGCGCACATCGACTACATCCGGAGCATGACGCCGGTCGACGGCTACGTCGAGATCGATCCCGATACGCTGATGAACCGCGATACGTGGCGCGCGGCGCTGCGCGCGGCCGGCGCCGCGATCGCGGCGACCGACGCGGTGATCGAAGGCCGCTATGCGAATGCGTTCTGCGGCGTGCGCCCGCCCGGCCACCATGCGGAGCCTGCGCGTGCGATGGGTTTCTGCTTCTTCAACAACGTCGCGATTGCCGCGCGGCATGCGCTCGACGTACACGGTCTCGAGCGCGTGGCGATCATCGATTTCGACGTGCACCATGGCAACGGCACCGAGGCCGCGTTCGCGAACGACGAGCGCGTGCTGATGTGCAGCTTCTTCCAGCATCCGCTGTACCCGTTCTCGGGCGTCGATCACCAGGCGCCGAACATGGTCAACCTGCCGATGCCCGCGCGCAGCAACGGGATGGCGATCCGCGAAGCCGTCGACATGTTCTGGCTGCCGCGCCTCGATGCGTTCAAGCCGCAGATGCTGTTCGTGTCGGCGGGTTTCGATGCGCATCGCGAGGACGATATCGGCAACCTCGGCCTCGTCGAATCCGACTTCGAATGGCTGACTGCGCAGATCGTCGACGTGGCGCGCCGGCATGCGCAGGGCCGCATCGTGAGCTGCCTCGAAGGCGGCTACAACCTCTCCGCGCTCGGGCGCAGCGTTGTCGCACACCTGCGCGTGCTGGCCGGCATTTGATTTCCGATTGGCCGGCCGGGCCCGGCGCGCTCAGCGCGCCGGCACGCGCGCGTGAATCCACGCGATCAGCGCGTCGATCACGCGATCGCGTTCGAGATCGTTCATCGTTTCGTGAAAGCTGCCTTCGTATAGCGTCAGCGTACGATCGGGCGAGCCGACGCGCGCCCCGAACGCGCGGCTGCCGTCCGGCTCGGTCAGCTTGTCCTCGGTGCCGTGATAGACGAGCACCGGTACGCGCAGCGCGCCGCGGCCGCTTTCGATGCGTGCCATCGCGTCGAGAATCTCCGCACCGGTGCGCGCCGGCACCGCGCCGTGATGCACGAGCGGATCGGCGCGATTGGCCGCGATGATGGCTGGATCGCGCGACAGCAGCGCCGCATCGATCTTGATCGCGGGGAAGGTCGGCCAGACGCGGCTGATGACGCGGCTCACCGCGAGCATCCAGCGCGGCACGTCGCGCCCCGGCGCGAGCGCC
Organism: Burkholderia puraquae; assembly: GCF_002099195.1. Taxonomy (GTDB): domain Bacteria; phylum Pseudomonadota; class Gammaproteobacteria; order Burkholderiales; family Burkholderiaceae; genus Burkholderia; species Burkholderia puraquae. Next base: position 266,870 of record NZ_NBYX01000006.1, read on the forward strand.
GGGCTCGACAGCACGAGGCCCGTCAGCGCATGGCCGCTTGCCGGCGCACGTTCGATCGCGTATAGCGCCGCGACCGCACCGCCCATGCTGTGCCCCATCAGGAACAGCGGCGAATTGCCGCGCGCGGCTTCGGCGATCAGTGCATCCGCATCGTTCAGGTAGCCGTCGAAGCGCTCGACCCAAGCACGCTTGCCGGGTGACTGGCCGTGCCCGCGCAGATCGATCGCGAGCACGTCGATGCCGGCCGCATTCAGCCGACCGGCGAGCGCGGCATAGCGGCCCGCGTGTTCGGCAAGGCCGTGCACGAGTGCGATCGTCGCGCGCGGCGGCGCGGTGCCGTCGCCGGCCGGCCAGCGGTACGACGCCAGTTCGAGCCCGTCCGCGGTACGCAGCCGGCCCATGATCGGCGCGGGCGACGACGAAGGCGCCGGTCCGGCGGTGGCGGGTGCGGCGGCCGGCGTGGTGGTGGCGGTCATCTGGCGTGTCCCCTGGCGGTTGGCATGTGTGTTCCGGATCATAGTCGCGGCACCGTTGCGGCGCGCCAGCGGCGCTCCTCTAATTTCGTATGGTTATGAAAAGATCGAAATCGATTATTAAGGGGAATGAGGGGTTTGCGGTAAAATCGCCGGTTATTCCAGATGCATCGGCGGCCGACTGGCGGGCCAACTTGCCAGCCGGCCGCCGTTTTGTTTACATGATCGAATTACGCAATCTTTCGCAGCGATTCCCCGGGCCGGGCGGCTGGGTCGAGGCGCTGCGCAACGTCAACCTGACGATCCCGCAGGGCGAGGTGTTCGGCATCATCGGCCGAAGCGGCGCCGGCAAGAGCACGCTCGTGCGCACCATCAACCTGCTCACGCGGCCGACCGAAGGCAATGTCGTCGTCGGCGGGCGCGATCTCATGCTGCTGCCGGCCGGCGCGCTGCGCGAGGCGCGCCGCGAGATCGGCATGATCTTCCAGCACTTCAACCTGCTGTCGTCGCGCACGGTGTTCGACAACGTCGCGCTGCCGCTCGAGCTGGCCGGCGCAAGCCGTGCCGACATCGAGGCCGCCGTGCTGCCGCTGCTCGACCTCGTCGGGCTGTCCGCGCAGAAGGACCGCTATCCGTCGCAGATCAGCGGCGGGCAGAAGCAGCGCGTCGGCATCGCACGCGCGCTCGCGAGCCAGCCGAAGGTGCTGCTGTCGGACGAAGCGACGTCCGCGCTCGATCCCGAGACCACGCGTTCGATCCTCGACCTGCTGAAACGCATCAACCGCGAACTCGGCCTGACGATCGTGCTGATCACGCACCAGATGGAAGTGATCAAGCAGGTGTGCGATCGCGTTGCGGTGCTCGATGCCGGGCGCGTGGTCGAGGAAGGCCGCGTGATCGACGTGTTCCTGCAGCCGCATCACGAAGTGACGCGCGCCCTGATCGGCGACGTGATCGCGCAGGAGTTGCCGCCCGCGCTGAAGGCGCGCGTGGCCGAGCGGCTGAAGACGGGCAGCGGGCATCTGCTGCGGCTCGCGTTCACGGGCTCGGGTGTCGACCAGCCGATCCTGTCGGAGACGATCCGCCGGTACGAACTCGATTTCAACATCCTGCACGGACAGATCGACGAGATCCAGGGGCAGGCATTCGGTTCGCTCGCGGTGCTCGCGGGCGGCGAGCCGGGCAAGGTCGGGCAGGCGCTCGCGTTCCTGCGCGAGCAAGGCGTGGTGGTAGAGGAGCTTTCGTATGTTGAGTGAGATGTTCGATATGTTCGTGCAGTCGTTCTGGGAGACGCTGATCATGGTCGGCATCTCCGGGGCCGTCGGCGCGCTCGTCGGCCTGCCGCTCGGCGTGCTGCTCTACCTGACCGACCGCCAGGGCGTGCTGCAGAACCTCGCCGTGAATCGCGTGCTCGGCGGCATCGTGAATGCCGTCCGCTCGACACCGTTCATCATCCTGCTGGTCGCGGTGATTCCGTTTACGCGGCTCATGACCGGTTCGTCGATCGGCACGGCCGCGGCGGTCGTGCCGCTGACGCTCGCGGCCGCGCCGTTCATCGCGCGTCTCGTCGAGACGGCGTTGCGCGAAGTCGACCGCGGGCTGATCGAGGCCGCGCAATCGATGGGTGCGACCACGTCGCAGATCGTCTTCAAGGTGCTGCTGCCCGAATCGCTGCCGGGCGTCGTAGCGGGCCTGACGATCACGTTCGTGTCGCTGGTCGGCTATTCGGCGATGGCAGGCGCGATCGGCGGCGGCGGCCTCGGCGATCTCGGGATCCGCTACGGCTACCAGCGCTATCTGCCCGAAGTGATGTGGACGGTGGTCGCAATCCTGATCGTGTTCGTGCAGATCGTGCAGTCGTTCGGCGACTGGCTCGTCCGCCGGCTGAGCCACAAGTAAAACAAGACTGATTCGTTAGGGGACACACGATGCAACGACGCTTCATGCTGAAATTCGCGGCGGCACTGGGCGCGGCCGCGCTGTTTGCGGGCGCACACGCACAGGCAGAAACCATCAAGGTGGGCGTGACGGGCGGGCCGCACGCGCAGATCATGGAAGTGGTGAAGAAGGTCGCGGCGAAGAGCGGCCTCGACATCCGCATCGTCGAATTCTCCGATTACGTGCAGCCGAACGCCGCGCTCGCGTCGGGCGACCTCGACGCGAACAGCTACCAGCACGATCCGTATCTGCAGGCGCAGGTGAAGGATCGCGGCTACAAGCTGGTCAAGGTCGCGGATACCGTCACGTTCCCGATGGGCATCTACTCGAAGCGCGTGAAGTCGCTGGCCGAACTGAAGCCGGGCGCGCGCATCGCGGTCCCGAACGATCCGACCAACGGCGGCCGTGCGCTGCTGTTGCTGCAAAAGCAGGGCTTGCTGAAGCTGCGCGCGGACGCGGGGCTGAAGGCGACGCCGCTCGATATCGTCGACAATCCGCGCAAGCTGAAGATCGTCGAACTGGATGCGGCGCAGATTCCGCGCTCGCTCGGCGACGTCGACGCGGCCGCGATCAACACCAACTACGCAATGGAAGCGGGGTTGAAACCGAAACAGGACGCGATCGCGATCGAAGGGCCGAATGGCCCGTACGCGAACATCCTCGCGATCCGCGACGCGGACCGGAACAAGCCGTGGGTGGCGAAACTGATCGCGGCCTATCATTCGGCCGATGTGAAGCAGTTCATCGAAGGCAAGTTCGGCGGCGCGGTCATTGCCGCCTGGTAACGGGCGAAGCACGAGGCGCCCGGCGAGATTAGAGTCGATGATCGAAAACCCGGGCTTTGCGTCCGGGTTTTTTCTCTTTTAAAATAGAACGACCGTTCGCTATCATTGGCGCGTCGCCAAGAAGCGGTATCCTCGACAACCACGATGGTTGGGTCCGCTTGGCCGCGCAGTCATGAGGCCTCGCTATAGAATGGCCTCTGGTCGTATTCGTAACTTTGGAGCGTGTGCATGAAAATCCTGGTGCCAGTGAAAAGAGTGGTCGATTACAACGTGAAGGTCCGCGTGAAGTCGGACAACACGGGCGTCGACATCGCGAACGTGAAGATGTCGATGAACCCGTTCGACGAGATCGCGGTGGAAGAAGCCGTGCGCCTGAAGGAAGCGGGCGTGGCGACCGAAGTGATCGCCGTGTCGGTTGGTGTCACGCAAGCGCAGGAAACGCTGCGTACGGCGCTGGCGATCGGCGCGGATCGCGCGATCCTCGTCGAGTCGAACGACAGCGTCGAGCCGCTGGCCGTCGCGAAGATCCTGAAGGCGCTGGTCGACAAGGAACAGCCGCAACTGGTGATCCTCGGCAAGCAGGCCATCGACGACGATTCGAACCAGACGGGCCAGATGCTGGCTGCGCTGGCCGGTCTCCCGCAAGCGACGTTCGCATCGAAGGTGACGGTGGCCGACGGTAAGGCAACGGTCGCACGCGAAGTCGACGGCGGCGCGGAAACGCTGTCGCTGACGCTGCCGGCCGTGGTCACGACCGACCTGCGCCTGAACGAGCCGCGTTACGTGACGCTGCCGAACATCATGAAGGCGAAGAAGAAGCCGCTTGAAACCGTAAAGCCGGAAGACCTGGGCGTGGATGTCGCGCCGCGTCTGAAGACGCTGAAGGTGGTCGAGCCGCCGAAGCGCGCGGCCGGCGTGAAGGTGCCGGACGTGAAGACGCTGGTCGAGAAGCTGAAGACCGAAGCCAAGGTGCTGTAAGAGGGAGCGGAAAGAAATGACGATTCTGGTGATTGCAGAACACGACAACGCGTCGATCAAGGCCGCGACGCTGAACACGGTGGCGGCGGCGGCGAAGATCGGCGGCGACATTCACGTGCTGGTCGCGGGCCACAATGCGCAAGGCGCAGCCGACGCGGCAGCGAAGATCGCGGGCGTTTCGAAAGTGTTGCTGGCCGACGCGCCGCAACTCGAAGCGGGCCTCGCGGAAAACGTCGAAGCGACCGCGCTGAACATCGCGAAGGATTACTCGCACATCCTCGTGCCGGCCACGGCCTACGGCAAGAACATCGCGCCGCGTATCGCCGCGAAGCTGGATGTCGCGCAGATCTCGGACATCACGGCAGTCGATTCGGCCGACACGTTCGAGCGCCCGATCTACGCAGGCAACGCGATCGCGACGGTGCAGTCGAGCGACCCGATCAAGGTGATCACGGTGCGTGCGACGGGTTTCGATCCGGTTGCAGCGGAAGGCGGCAGCGCGTCGGTCGAGAAGATCGAAGCGGCGGCCGACGCAGGCAAGTCGCAGTTCGTGAGCCGTGAAGTGACGAAGCTGGACCGTCCGGAGCTCACCAGCGCGAAGATCATCGTGTCGGGCGGCCGCGGTCTGGGCAGCGGCGAGAACTACACGAAGGTGCTGGAGCCGCTGGCGGACAAGCTGTCGGCGGCACTCGGCGCTTCGCGCGCGGCAGTCGATGCGGGCTTCGTGCCGAACGACTACCAAGTTGGCCAGACCGGCAAGATCGTTGCACCGCAGCTGTATATCGCGGTCGGCATCTCGGGCGCAATTCAGCACCTGGCCGGCATGAAGGATTCGAAGGTGATCGTCGCGATCAACAAGGATCCGGAAGCACCGATCTTCAGCGTGGCCGACTACGGCCTCGTCGGCGATCTGTTCGCGCTCGTGCCGGAACTCGTGGCCGAGCTCGGCTGACGCGGTGTGACGCTTCGGCGGTAAGCACACGAGAAGAGGGGCGCGACGAGCGCCCCTTTTCGGCTGACGGTTCGATGAAATGAAAAAGGCGCCCCGGGGCGCCTTTCTTTTTGATCCGGCCGGCCCGCATCGCTGCGGGCGGCGTCGGCTAATAAAGCTTATGCGTATGCCGGGCGCGTCTGGCCGGCCACGTCCTTCAGGTAACGATGCACCGACAGGTCGTCGGCCTGGATCGCCGGCATCTTGCCCGAGATCAGGTCCGCGAGCAGCTGGCCCGAGCCGCACGACATCGTCCAGCCGAGCGTGCCGTGACCGGTGTTCAGGAACAGGTTCGACACCGGCGTGCGGCCGACGATCGGCGTGCCGTCCGGCGTCATCGGGCGCAGGCCCGTCCAGAACGTTGCCTTCGACGTGTCGCCGCCGCCCGGGAACAGGTCGTTCACGCACATTTCGAGCGTTTCGCGGCGTGCGGCGCGCAGCTTCTTGTCGAAGCCGACGATTTCCGCCATGCCACCGACGCGGATGCGCTGGTCGAAACGCGTGATCGCGATCTTGTAAGTCTCGTCGAGCACGGTCGACACGGGCGCGGCCGCTTCGTTGACGATCGGTGCCGTGATCGAATAGCCCTTCAGCGGATAGACGGGGATCTTCATCAGGTTCGAGATGAAGCTGGTCGAGTACGAGCCGAGCGCGACGACGTACGCGTCCGCGCGCACCGTCTCGCTGCCGCACTGCACGCCGGCGATCTTGCCGCCCGCGATCGCGAGCGCATCGATCGGCGTGTTGTAGCGAAACTTCACGCCAAGCGATTCGGCGAGCGCGGCAAGGCGCGTCGTGAACAGCTGGCAGTCGCCCGTTTCGTCACCCGGCAGGCGCAGGCCGCCCGTCAGCTTGTGCGAGACGGCAGCGAGCGCCGGTTCGGCGTTCTTCAGGTCGGCCGGCGACAGCAGTTCGAACGGCACGTTCGCTTCCTGCAGGACGGCGATGTCCTTCGCCGCGCCGTCGAGTTGCTGCTGCGTGCGGAACAGCTGCAGTGTGCCGCCCGTGCGGCCTTCGTACTGAATGCCGGTATCGGCGCGCAGCGCCTGCAGGCAGTCACGGCTGTATTCGGCGAGGCGAACCATGCGGCCCTTGTTGACTGCATAGCGCTCGGCCGTGCAGTTGCGCAGCATCTGGACCATCCACTGGAGCTGGAAGCGCGTGCCGTCGAGGCGGATCGCGAGCGGCGCGTGTTTTTCGAACATCCACTTGACGGCCTTCAGCGGCACGCCGGGGGCGGCCCACGGGGCGGCATAGCCGGGGGAGATCTGGCCTGCGTTCGCGAAGCTCGTCTCGAGCGCCGGGCCGGCCTCCCGGTCGATCACCGTGACTTCGTGACCGGCGCGCGCGAGGTAATACGCGCTTGCCACGCCCACCACACCGCTGCCCAGAATGACGACTCGCATAGCTGCTCCAGATGGAAGGGACCAGATCGAGGCCGGGCGCACATGCGGCTCCGTGTAACCTCTAGCTGATCTAGTTTTTTGCGCTATGGTATTGTCGAATGTGTAGGTTTTGTTATCGTATTTTTCAGGTTTTCAGCATAAAAAAATGAGAACGCAACGTCAGCCCGTACGCTCGCTCGACAAGCTCGACCGGCGCATCCTGAAGCTGCTCCAGGACGACGGCCGGATGGCGATGAAAGACCTCGCGGAACAGGTCGGACTGACCGTCACGCCGTGTATCGAGCGTGTGCGCCGCATGGAGCGCGACGGCGTGATCACCGGCTATCACGCGCGTGTCGATCCGCACCAGCTCGATGCCGCGCTGCTGGTGTTCGTCGAGATCACGCTCGGCCACAAGGGCGGCAACATGTTCGAGCAATTCCGCCGGGAAGTGATGAAGATCGACGAGGTGCTCGAATGCCATCTCGTGTCCGGCGATTTCGACTACCTGATCAAGGCGCGGATCGGCGAGATGGCCGACTACCGGAAGCTGCTCGGCGATATCCTGCTGCAGCTGCCCGGCGCCGTGCAGTCGAAGAGCTATGTCGTGATGGAAGAAATCAAGGAGACGTTGACGATCGCAGTGGGCGACTGACACGCCTGCGGCAGGCCGTCTGGCCCTTTATCCCGCCCTTGGCATGCTGCGCCCAATACTGTATAAATGTACAGTATTGGGCGCAGGCGAATGGGTGGGCATATGGACGATCGATCCGACAACGAATTTCCGGTAGCGCCGCCCGTGCCCCGCAAGGGGCGCGGTGCGGTCGACAACCTGCAGGGCCGATATGAAATCGCACAGCGCGAAGCGGTCGACGACGGCTGGACGCACGAATCCGACGATGTCGATTTTCCCGCGCCGCTGCGCACGCAGGTATTCGAGGAGCGTGCGAAGAGCATCCTGACGCACAACCAGTCGCCCGACATTCCATTCAGCGTATCGCTCAATCCGTATCGCGGCTGCGAGCACGGCTGCATCTACTGCTTCGCGCGGCCGACGCACAGTTATCTCGGCCTGTCGCCGGGCCTCGATTTCGAAAGCCGGATCTATGCGAAGGTCAATGCGGCCGAACTGCTCGAGCGCGAGATTTCGCGCAAGCGCTACGTGCCGGAGCCGATCGCGCTTGGCGTCAACACCGACGCCTATCAGCCGGTCGAGCGCGACCTGCGCATCACGCGCAGCGTGATCCAGGTGATGCACGATCGCGGGTTGCCGTTCGCCGCGATCACGAAGTCGTCGCTGATCGAGCGCGATCTCGACCTGCTCGCGCCGATGGCCGAACGCGGGCAGGTGATGGCGGCGGTCACGATCACGACGCTCGATGCCGATCTCGCGCGCACGCTCGAACCGCGCGCGGCAACACCGGCGCGACGGTTGCGTACGATTCGTGCGCTGAGCGAGGCGGGCGTGCCGGTCGGCGTAAGCATTGCACCGATGATTCCGTTCGTCACCGAGCCCGACATGGAGCGTGTGCTCGAGGCGTGCGCGGAAGCCGGCGCGACGCACGCGAGCTACATCATCCTGAGGCTGCCATGGGAAGTCGCGCCGCTGTTCAAGAACTGGCTTGCCGCGCATTTTCCCGATCGCGCGGAGCGCGTGATGAACCGCGTGCGCGACATGCGCGGCGGGAAAGACTACGACTCGGATTTCTCGAAACGAATGAAGGGCGAGGGGATCTGGGCCGACCTGCTGCGGCAACGCTTCCGCCAGGCCGTCAAGCGGCTCGGGTTGAACGAGCGCACGAACGGCATTCTCGATCTGTCGCAGTTTCGCGGTGCGCCGGCCGCCGCGGCGCCGGCGCCGCGCATTGCTGTTCGTTCAGCCGGCGCGCGGTCGACGCAGGCGCGCGACGACCTGCAATTGAACCTGTTCTGACCGGCGCGGGGTGCCGGTGCGTTGCGTTCGTTTCGCCTACTGCGAAATCTGCTTGGCCGCTTCGACCTGCGATTCGAAATATGTCTGGAACGACAGCGCAAGTGCGGTCATCAGCAGGAAGGCGCCGATCAGCAGCGAGAAGATCACCACGAAGATCACGGTCCACCCCGACTTGCTGTGCTTGCCTGTCTCCGCGTTGAATTGCGCGTCCCATTTTTCGTCGGGACGCAGCCCGTAGACGAGCGCGGCGAGGAACGCCGCCAGCAGCGAGATTGCGCCGGGTACTGCGAGCCACCAGCCGAGGCCGGCGCTGCGCTGGGTCGCGGCGAGCAGGAGGAAGCCCGGGATGCCGACGATCGTTGCGAGCAGGTGCGCCCAGCCGTACACGTCGCGAAAGCCATACAGATAGAAGCGGTGCGCGCCGAGCGATCCGAACAGGAACGCGAGGGCGGCGGTGAGCGTCTTGGAGCGAAAGCGGCGGGACGGTGCGGTGCTGCTGGACATGGATGGCGGCGTATTGTCGTTGGCATGGGCGGCCGGCGGGCCGGCGCGGGCGCGCGGCCCGGCACGCATTCTACGATGCCCGGTCGGGCCCGGTCACCCCTGTCCTGCGTCAAGGTGCCGCATAGGTTACGCGGTAGATTGCACCTGCGTAGTCGTCGCTGACGAGCAGTGAGCCGTCCGGCAGCGGCAGCACGTCGGCAGGGCGTCCCCATACCGTGCCGTCGGGCCGCAGCCAGCCGGTGACGAACGGGATCTGGCGCGCCTGGCTGCCGTCCGCCGGGACGACGACTCGCATCACGCGGTAGCCGACCTTCGTGCTGCGGTTCCACGAGCCGTGTTCGGCAATGAACACATTATTGCGATACGACGCCGGAAACATCGGCCCCGTATAGAAGCGCATGCCGAGTGCCGCGACGTGTGCACCGAGTTTCAATACGGGTGGCACATAGCGGCGGCATACGTCGGCGCTGCCGAATTCCGGGTCGGGCGTGTCACCGCCATGGCAGTACGGGAAGCCGAAGTCGAGGCCGGCGCGCGGGGCGCGGTTCAGCTTGTCGTTGGGCACGTCGTCACCCATCATGTCGCGCCCGTTGTCGGTAAACCACAGCTCGCCCGATTCGGGGTGCCACGCGAAGCCGACCGTATTGCGTACGCCGCGGGCGACAACCTCGCTTCCGCTGCCGTCCGCCTTCATGCGTGCGATGATCGCGTAGCGGTTGCGATCGGCGAGACAGACGTTGCACGGTGCGCCGGTCGGCACGTACAGCTTGCCGTCGGGGCCGAACGCGATGAATTTCCAGCCGTGATGGCGTTCGGTCGGCAGTGCGTCGGTGACGACGGCGGGTGCGGGCGGCGTGGCGAGCCGGTCGTCGATATGATCGAGACGCAGGATGCGCGATACGGCGGATATATAGAGTGCGCCGCCACGGTAGGCGACGCCGACGGGCATGTCGAGCCCGGACGCGATCACGTAGCGCGCACTGATCCGGCCCTCATGCATCACGAACGCATGCACGCGGCCTTCCCGCGTACCGACATACAGGATGCCGCGCGGCGACCACGCCATTTCGCGCGCGGTCGGTACCGCGTCGGTCAGCACTTCGACGCGGAAGCCCGGCGGCACGACGAGTTCGGCCACCGGCAACGGCGCGGCAAACGCCAGTGCGGATGCGAGGCAGGCAAGGCCGGCAAGCAGCGCCGCGAAACGGTGCTGAGCACGGCGTGTCGAGGCGGCGCGTAGGGGCGGCATGACGGTGTGGAACGTCCCGGACACGACGATTGTATGCCCGGCGGACAGGCCGCCCGCGGATTTTTTACGCGTAAGTGTTTGTTGTACCTCTGGTTTCCGGCTATAATCGCGTGTTTCAGTAGTTTCGAACCCGGTTTTCCGAAGGACATCATATGGTTATCATCCGTCTGGCTCGTGGCGGCTCGAAGAAGCGCCCGTTCTACAACATCGTTGCTACCGATTCGCGCAACCGTCGTGACGGCCGCTTCATCGAGCGCGTCGGCTTCTACAACCCGGTTGCCACGAAGGGCGAATCGCTGCGTATCGCTCAGGATCGCCTGACGTACTGGCAAGGCGTTGGCGCGCAACTGTCGCCGACCGTCCAGCGTCTCGTGAAGGAAGCGCAAAAGGCGCAACCGGCTGCCTAACATGGCACGGTGTGCCGGTCGTGCCGGCTGTGAGGTGCATTGATGGCGGGTCACGATTCCGGTAATGCAAGGCGCGGGCGTGCGTCGTTTGGCGCATTCGTCCGCAAGCCGGTCGAGCGCGACGTTGTCGCGAACGCCGGTCAGGCTGCCGAGCAGGGTAGTCTCGAAATGGCGCAAGCCTGGCCCGACGATGCCGTCGAGGTCGGAGCGGTGGTCGATGCCTATGGCCTGAAGGGCTGGGTCAAGGTGGCGACGCATGCCGACGCCGGTCGCGGTGGCGATGCGCTGCTCAAGGCGCGCCGCTGGTGGCTGGAACGCGGTGCGGAGCGGCTTTCCATCCGCATCATGCAGTCGAAGACGCACAGCGACACCGTCGTTGCGCAACCCGCGGGCGTCAGCGACCGCGATGCCGCGCTTGCCATGCGCGGCTTTCGCGTGTTCGTGCGCCGGGAAGATTTTCCGGCATTGGCCGCGGACGAATTCTATTGGGTCGACCTGATCGGTCTCGACGTCGTCAACGAGCAATCGGTGGCGCTCGGGAAGGTGAGCGGGATGATCGACAACGGCGTGCATTCGATCATGCGTGTCGAGTATCCGGCGACCGGCAAAGACGGTCAGCCGACCACCGACGAGCGGTTGATTCCGTTCGTCGGCGTATACGTCAAAACGGTGGATCAGGCGGCGCGTCGCATCGTCGTCGACTGGGAAGCCGATTACTGAAATGAACCAGGTTAACGAGAGCGCGGTGCAGTTCGACGTCGTCACGCTCTTTCCCGAGATGTTCCGTGCACTGACCGACTGGGGGATCACCAGCCGAGCCGTCAAGCAAGGGCGCTTCGGGCTGCGCACCTGGAACCCGCGTGATTTCACGACGGACAACTACCGCACGGTCGACGATCGTCCGTACGGTGGCGGTCCGGGCATGGTGATGCTGGCCAGGCCGCTCGAAGCCGCGATCGATGCTGCGAAAGCGGCGCAGGCCGAACAGGGCATCGCGAGCACGCGTGTCGTGATGATGTCGCCGCAGGGCGCGCCGCTCACGCACGATCGCGCGGTGCGGATGGCGCAGGAACCCGGTGTCGTCGTGCTGTGCGGCCGCTACGAAGCGATCGACCAGCGTCTGCTTGATCGTTGCGTCGACGAGGAAATCAGCCTTGGCGATTTCGTCCTGTCCGGCGGAGAATTGCCGGCGATGGCGATGATGGATGCCGTCGTACGGTTGCTGCCCGGCGTGCTGAACGATTCGCAGTCGGCCGTGCAGGACAGCTTCGTCGATGGCCTGCTCGATTGTCCGCACTACACGCGCCCCGAGGAATACGATGGCGTGCGCGTGCCGGACGTGCTGCTCGGCGGGCATCATGCCGAGATCGAGCGGTGGCGGCGCCAGGAAGCATTGAGGAATACGTTGCGGAAGCGGCCGGACCTGATCGTCCGGGCGCGCCGCGAGAAGTTGTTGAGCCGTGCCGACGAGGCATGGCTTGCGAACCTCGCACGCGAAGCGAAGGACGCCTCCTGAGGCGGCTGCGCGAGCGGGAATTGGCGGTGTCGTACATGCGTGTGCGGTGCCTGATGTGAATCCATCCTCTATCGGGGCCAGGCCTGGAAGCAGGCGGGTGCTAACGCCGACACGATGGCATAAGGAGTCAGTAATGAATCTGATCGCAAAACTTGAGCAGGAAGAAATCGAGCGCGCGCTCGCCGGCAAGACGATCCCCGAATTCGCCCCGGGCGACACGGTGATCGTGAACGTGAACGTGGTTGAAGGTACCCGCAAGCGCGTTCAGGCTTACGAAGGCGTCGTAATCGCGATTCGCAACCGTGGCCTGAACTCGAACTTCATCGTCCGCAAGATCTCGTCGGGCGAAGGCGTCGAGCGTACGTTCCAGACGTACTCGCCGCTGCTGGCAAGCATCGTCGTGAAGCGCCGCGGCGATGTGCGTCGTGCGAAGCTGTACTACCTGCGCGAGCGTTCGGGCAAGTCGGCTCGTATCAAGGAAAAGCTGGTGTCGAAGGATCGCGCCGCAGCAGCTTCCCAAGAGTAAGAGCTGTAAGGAAAAAGCACCCACCCGGGTGCTTTTTTCATTCTGGCGCGACAATATGCTCGATACGACACAACCCCGAGAGCCCCATTGAATCGCCGCCCCATCATCGATCCCGAAGTCCTGCCGGTCGAAGGCACCGGCGCCGGCCTGCCGGCCATCGATTCCAGCCTGATGACACCGTCCGGCCTGCGCGACCGTTTCGCGCGCACGCTCGAATGGAACGTCGAGCCCGGCGAGGCGCGGCTGCAGGAGGGGGTCGATCCACGCAGCGCGGCCGTCCTCGTGCCGCTCGTCGTCCGCGAGTCCGGCCTCTCCATGCTGCTGACCCAGCGCGCCGACCACCTGAACGACCACGCCGGACAGATCAGCTTCCCCGGCGGGCGTCGTGAACCGTTCGATCGCGATGCAACCGCGACCGCGTTGCGCGAGGCAAAGGAAGAGATCGGGCTGGCAGACGAGCGTGTCGAGATCCTCGGCGCGCTGCCCGACTACCTGACCGGCACGGGCTTCTGCGTGACGCCGGTGGTCGGCCTCGTGCATCCGCCGTTCACCGTGCAGGCCGACACGTTCGAAGTGGCCGAGATTTTCGAGGTGCCGCTCGCGTTCCTGATGAATCCCGCGAACCATCAGGTCCGTGTGTTCCGCTGGGAAGGCGGCGAGCGTCGTTTTTTTGCGATGCCCTATCCGAATGGCGAACCAGGCGGGCATTACTTCATCTGGGGCGCAACTGCCGGCATGTTGCGCAATCTGTACCGCTTCTTGGCCGCCGGCTAGGCGCACACGGCGGCTGGTGCGCGCGGCCGGCTAACGGGCGACCGCACCGGCAGCCATCCGGTGCTTACGCTGTGCTATCGTTATGCAAAAAATGACATAACTCCGAAGACGGCGCCACGCATGACTTTCTTTTCGGTTCTCCTCGCCCTCATCATCGAACAGGTCCGCGCGTTGTCGCCGAACAATCCGGTGTTCGCGCTGTTCCAGTTTCATGCGGAAACCGTCGCGCATGGTCTCGACGCCGGCAAGCAGAAGCACGGCATCCTTGCATGGCTCGCGGTCGTGCTGCCGTGGGTGCTGATCGTCGCGCTGATCTATTTCCTGCTGTACAAGGTGAGCTTCGTGCTCGCATTCATCTGGAACGTCGTCGTCGTGTATTTCACGCTCGGCTTCCGCCAGTTCAGCCACTACTTCACCGATATCCACCTCGCGCTCAACAACGACGACGTGCCGCGTGCGCGCGAAATCCTGCACGAGTGGACGGGCATCGACACGGTCGACATGCCGGTCGGAGAAATCGTCCGCCACACGCTGATTCATGCCGTTGTCGCATCGCATCGCCACGTGTTCGGCGTGTTCTTCTGGTACGTGTTGCCGCTCGGCCCGGCCGGTGCCGTGCTGTACCGGATTTCCGAATACCTCGCGCGCAGCTGGTCGACGCCGGGCGACGACCGCACGGCGGCCTTCTCGACGTTCGCGCAGCGCGCGTTCTTCGTGATCGACTGGATTCCCGCGCGATTGACCGCGCTCGGCTTCGCGATCGTCGGCAATTTCGAGGACGCGATCTACGCGTGGCGCAACCACACGCGCCAGTGGCCCGATCCGAACGATGGCGTCCTGCTGGCAGCCGGCAGCGGAGCGCTCGGCGCGCGCCTTGCGGGGCCGCTTGCGGAACCGTCGAGCCTCGATGCGCTGGCAGTCGGCGACAGCGGTCCGTTGACGGTCGGTGATGATTGCACGCCGCGTACGCTGCAATCTGCAGTCGGCCTCGTGTGGCGCGCGGTGATCCTGTGGATGATTCTGCTGCTGATGCTGACGCTCGCCGTCTGGGTGTCGTGACGGGGCAGTGCGGTACCGACGAAAGGCAAAAGGCCGGCTTGAAGCCGGCCTTTTTGTTGCGAGTCAGTCGTCGAGCGGGTCGCGTACGGCGCCGCATTGCCAGCACGCGGTGAACTGGGCCTCGAGCGCTTCGCCGCATTGCCGGCAGCGCCACGGCGCGGCGCCGGCCGACGGGCCGTGCGATGCGGCATCGAGGAGCCGGCGTGCGAGCGCGTCGTCGCGTTCGTCGTCGAGCCACAGCTCGGGCGTGCACGCGTCGGCGGGCAGGCCGCCGAGCGCGCCGGTCGCGTAGCAGTTATGCAGCTCGCAACCGATGCCGGCCACCTGAAGCACGTTGGCCCAATGCTGCGCCGTCGCGAGATCGGGTGCCTTGAAACGCATCGCGGCTCCTGTCGGTGAGGGCCGGCCCGCGCGGCACCGGCTGGCCGCCGCGCGCGTGCCGCGCGATCAGCGGACGATCTGGCTCGCCTCGTGCACGAGCTGCGCGTACAGCGCGTGCCGCGACGGGGCGATGCGGCCGTCGGCGACCGCTTCGAGAATCGCGCAGCCGGGTTCGTGCAGATGATGACAATTATAGAAACGGCAGTCGGCGAGCAGCGGCCGGAACTCTGGAAATGCGCGCTCGAGACGGCCTTCCGTCAGGTGGTAGAGGCCGAATTCCTGGAAACCCGGCGAATCGATCAGGGCACCGCCGCCCTGCAACGGGTAGAGGCGCGTGAACGTCGTCGTGTGACGGCCGCTGTTGAGCGCAGCCGAAATCTCGCGCGTGGCTGCTTCGGCATCGGGAACGAGCAGGTTCACGAGCGTCGACTTGCCCATCCCGGACTGGCCGAGCAGGATCGTCGAATGCCCGGCGAGGTGCGGCATCAGTTGCGCGCGCGCGTCGTCGGGCGAGCCCTTCACCGACAGCTCGAGCACGTCGTAGCCGAGTGCGCGGTACGGTGCGAGGCGCTCGCGCGCGACCGGCAGCGCGGCTTCGACATCGATCTTGTTCAACACGACAAGCGGCTTCAGCTCGTTCGCCTCGGCGGCGATCAGCGCGCGGCCGAGCAGGTCCTCGCTGAAGTAGGGCTCGGTCGCGAGCACGATCAGCAACTGATCGAGGTTGGCCGCGAACAGCTTCGACTTGAACTGGTCGGAACGGTACAGCAGGTTGCGCCGTTCGCCGATCTCGACGATGACGCCCTGGTCGGCCGATGCGAGCTCGTACGCGACACGGTCGCCGACCGCGATGTCGCTCTTCTTGCCGCGCGGGAAGCACTGCAGCATCGGGCCGCCGTCGTCGGGCGCGACGATGTAGTGGCGCCCGTGCGCCGCGATCACGCGGCCTTCGACCCGCTGCGCGCTCGATGCACGCGGGGCCGGCTTGCGGGAGGTCGGGCGGCTCATGCGTGCTGCAGCAGGCGGTCGATCCGCTGCGACGCAGGCGGATGCGAGTAGTAGAAGGCCGTGTAGACAGGGTCAGGCGTCAGCGTCGACGCGTTGTCCTCATAGAGCTTCACGAGTGCGCTGACGAGATCTTGCGCGTCGGTCTGGCTGGCCGCGAATGCGTCAGCCTCGAATTCGTGCTTGCGCGACGTCAGGCTGCCGAACGGCGTCGCGAAGAACAGGAACACGGGAATCGCGAGGAAGAACAGCACGAGCGCGGCGCCCGCGTTGCTGGTGTCGAGCGACGGCGCGACGCCGAGCCCTGTGTAGAACCACGTGCGTTGCGCCAGCCAGCCGAGCAGCGCGAGCAGCACGAGGCTCAGCACGAACGACACGAGCATCCGCTTCATCACGTGGCGGCGCTTGAAGTGGCCGAGCTCGTGCGCGAGCACGGCCTCGATTTCCTCGCCGGACAGGCGCGCGAGCAGCGTGTCGAAGAACACGATTCGCTTCGACGCGCCGAAGCCCGTGAAGTACGCGTTGCCATGCGCGGAGCGGCGGCTGCCGTCCATCACGAACAGCCCCTTCGCCGCGAAGCCGCAGCGCTTCATCAGCGACTCGATGCGCGCGCGCAGCGCGTCGTCCTTCAGCGGTTCGAACTTGTTGAAGAGCGGGGCGATGAAGGTCGGGTAGATCAGCAGCACGAGCATCTGGAACGCGACCCAGACGATCCAGGTCCACAGCCACCACAGGCTGCCGGCCTGGTTCATCAGCCACAGTACGACGAACAGCAGCGGCAGGCCGAGCGCGGCGCCGAGCAGCGAGTTTTTCAGCATGTCGGTGAAGAACAGGCGCTTCGTCATCCGGTTGAAGCCGAAGCGCTGCTCGATCCCGAACTGACGGTAATACTCGAACGGGACGTCGATGACGCTCGTGATCACGAGTACGGCGGCGACGAGCGCGACCTGTTGCCCGTAGCCGCGGCCGAGCCAGCCGGTGAGCAGCGTGTCGAGTGCGCCGACGCCGCCGAGCAGCGTGAGGCCGACCAGCACGGCCGCGCTGACGACGATCTCGAGCATCGTCAGCCGGGTGCGCTCGACCGTATAGTCTGCCGCGCGCTGGTGGGCGGTCAGCGGGATGGTTGCGCTGAACTGCGCGGGAACGCCGTTGCGGTGCGCGGCGACGAAGCGGATCTGCCGCGACGCGAGCCACAGCTTGGTGACGACCATCGCGAGCACGGCGAGCGCGAACAGCAGGGTGAACGAAAAGGGTGACATCGAAGGCGCCAAAGGGTTCTATGCGAGAATTATATGTTCTTGCGGACCGGGCCCGCTGATGCGATGCCGGCCGCCCGGGCGGCACCGCGCGCCGTCCGCCATTTTCCAGGATGACTCATGACCGATACCGCCGCTTCCTCCAGCCAGCCCGCGCTCGTGCGCAACGAGTTGAACCTCGTCTGGCTCGACATGGAGATGACGGGCCTCGACCCGGATAACGACCGCATCATCGAAATCGCGGTCGTCGTGACCAATTCCACGCTCGACATCGCCGTCGAAGGCCCCGTGTTCGCAATCCACCAGAGCGACGAAACGCTCGCGAAGATGGACGACTGGAACAAGTCGACGCACGGCCGCTCGGGCCTGATCGACCGCGTGCGCGCGTCGACCGTGACCGAGGCGGATGCCGCCGCCCAGTTGCAGGCGTTCCTCGCGCAGTACGTGTCGCCCGGCAAGTCGCCGATGTGCGGCAACTCGATCTGCCAGGATCGCCGCTTCATGGCGCGCTGGATGCCGGAATTCGAGCGGTTCTTCCACTACCGCAACCTCGACGTCAGCACGCTCAAGGAGCTGTGCCGCCGCTGGCAGCCGGCGATCTACAAGGGTTTCCAGAAGCGGGCGATGCACACGGCGCTCGCGGACATCCACGAGTCGATCGACGAGCTGAAGTACTACCGCGAGCATTTCCTGATTCCCGCGGCGTCTGCTTCGGCGGGCGAGTCCGCGCCGGCCGCCTGAGCGGGCCGGCACGCGCTTGGCGCTGGGTGCAGGCTCAGCGCCGCGCGCTTTTCGGCCGGAACGCCGCGACCACCGCGGCGTCGGTCTCGAGGTACGGGCCGCCGATCAGGTCGATGCAGTAGGGCACCGCGGCGAAAATGCCGGGCACGGTCGACTTGCCGTCGGCATCGCGCAGCCCTTCGAGCGTTTCCCGGATCGACTTCGGCTGGCCGGGCAGGTTGATGATCAGCGCCGCATGGTCATCCGTCTCGCGGATCACCGCGACCTGCCGCGACAGGATCGCGGTCGGCACGAAATTCAGGCTGATCTGCCGCATCTGTTCGCCGAATCCCGGCATTTCCTTCGTCGCCACGGCCAGCGTGGCTTCGGGCGTTACGTCACGGCGCGCGGGGCCCGTGCCGCCGGTCGTCAGCACGAGGTCGCACCCAACGATGTCGACGAGCTCGGCGAGCGTGGCCGAGATCGTCGGCGCATCATCCTGGATCAGGCGCGTTTCGGCGCGCCACGGCGACACCAGCGCGCCGGCGAGCCACTCCTGCAGTGCGGGAATGCCCTTGTCTTCATAGACGCCCGTGCTCGCGCGATCGCTGATCGACACGAGGCCGACGACGAGCTCGTCCGGGTGATTACGCTTCGTCGTCGTCATGGTCGTCTCCGGCGTCGTCCGCCGCTTCGTCGTCCGCATCGGACGTGCCGCCGGCGGCCTTGATCCACTGGAACAGCTCGCGGAAATAGCGCGGCGGCTTGCCTTGCTGCGCTTCCTTGCGTGCGTTGCGGATCAGCGTGCGGCCTTCCTGGATGTCGGCTTCCGGGTGCTGGCGCAGGAATTCGGTCAACGCGTCGTCGTTGGCGAGCAACTGTTCGCGCGTGCGTTCGATCCAGTGCAGGCGGGCCGTCGCGGCCTTGTTCACGCCGCGCTGCGCGTCGAGCGCGGTGCGCAGTGCGGCGGTTTCGTCGTCGGTCAGCGAGCGCATCACGCGGCCGACATACTGGAGCTGGCGGCGCTTGCCTTCGTGATCGGTGATCCGGCGCGCCTCGCGAACGGCGTCGGCGAGACTTTCGGGCATCGGCATGCGTTTCAGCGCGTCTTTCGGCAGGTCGACGAGCGCCTGACCGAGCACCTGCAGCTCGTGCATCTCGCGCTTGAGCTGGGATTTGCTGGGGCGATCGTAGCCATTGTCGTCGTCTTCGACGGCATGCTCGATCGGTTGGATTCGGGTTTTGCGTGTCATGGACGGCATTGTATCGCGCCGCGGACACCCCAAGCTTGTCGGTGTCCGGCCCCGGACCTTGCTATGATCGCGGGATACGCAACATTTTGACCATGCGGGCGCCCGCCCGCCACCGGATATCAAGACGATGGCAGCCAATCTCGACGTACAAGCGCGCTATTTCCCGCACACGCAGGACCAGCTCAAAGAAATCGCCTCGGACATCCTTCGCCATGCGAAGGCGCTCGGGGCGACGGACGCCGCGACCGAAATCTCCGAGGGCGACGGCCTGTCGGTGTCGGTGCGCCGCGGCGAAGTCGAAACGATCGAGCACAACCGCGACAAGATGGTCGGCGTGACCGTGTTCATCGGCAAGAAGCGCGGCAACGCGAGCACGTCGGACTTCTCGCCGGGCGCGATCAAGGATACCGTCGCCGCCGCGTACAACATCGCGCGCTTCACGGCCGAGGACGAGGCGGCCGGCCTCGCCGAGGCCGAACTGCTCGAAACCGATCCGCGCGACCTCGATCTGTACCACCCGTGGGCGCTGACGGCCGACGAGGCCGTCGAGCTCGCCCGCCGCGCGGAAGACGCCGCATTCGCGGTCAGCCCGCAGATCCGCAATTCGGAAGGCGCGAGCGTGTCGGCCCAGCATTCGCAATTCGTGCTCGCGACGTCGCGCGGCTTCCTGTCCGGCTACCCGTATTCGCGCCACTACATCGCGTGCGCGCCGATCGCGGGCAGCGGCCGCCACATGCAGCGCGACGACTGGTATTCGTCGAAGCGCAGCGCGATCGATCTCGCAGCACCTGAAGCGGTGGGCCGTTACGCGGCCGAGCGTGCGCTTGCGCGGATGGGCGCGCGTCGTCTCGACACCCGCAAGGTGCCCGTGCTGTTCGAAGCGCCGCTCGCGGCCGGCCTGCTCGGCGCGTTCGTGCAGGCAGTAAGCGGCGGCGCGCTGTACCGCAAGACGTCGTTCCTCGTCGACAGCCTCGGCAAGCCGGTGTTCGCGCCGCACGTCCAGGTCGTCGAGGATCCGCACGTGCCGCGCGCGATGGGCAGCGCGCCGTTCGACGAGGAAGGTGTGCGTACGCGTGCGCGCAGCGTCGTCAAGGATGGTGTGGTCGAAGGCTACTTCCTGTCGACCTACTCGGCGCGCAAGCTCGGCACGCAGACCACCGGCAACGCAGGCGGCTCGCACAACCTCGCGCTGCGCAGCTCGAACACGCAGCCGGGCGACGATTTCGACGCGATGCTGAAGAAGCTCGGCACGGGCCTGTTGCTGACCGAACTGATGGGGCAGGGCGTGAACTACGTGACGGGTGACTATTCGCGCGGCGCGGCGGGCTTCTGGGTCGAGAACGGCGTGATCCAGTATCCGGTCGAGGAAATCACCGTCGCGAGCACGCTGCAGGAGATGTTCCGGCATATCGTCGCGATCGGTGCGGATTCGATCGTGCGCGGCACGAAGGAAACGGGCTCGGTGCTGATCGAGCAGATGACGATCGCCGGGCAATAAGCGGCGCGCGGCATCGGCCGCCATCAAACGAAAAAGCCCGACCGGCGTGAGCCGGTCGGGCTTTTTTCATTGCGCGTGCCGCGTCAGCCGCGCTTGCGCTCGTAGACGACGAACGCATAGCCGAACGTGTTCGGCGCGGCCGCCTGGTGCGCATCGCGCGACACTTCCTGCCACTGCGCGGCGTCGGGTGCCGGGAACGATGCGTCGCCTTCGAAGTCGGCATCGATCTCGGTGACGACCAGCTTGTCCGCGAGTACGAGACCTTCCGCGTAGAGTTGCGCGCCGCCGATCAGGAACGCCTCGGGCACCCCGTCGCGCGCGGCGAGCGCCAGCGCGTCGGCGAGCGACGTGACCGTGTCGCAGCCGTCGAAGCGACGCGCTGCGTCGCGCGTGACGACGATATTGCGGCGGCCCGGCAGCGGCCGGCCGATCGACTCGTGGGTCTTGCGGCCCATCACGATCGGTGCGCCCATCGTCGTGCGCTTGAAGAAGGCGAGATCCTCGGGAAGTTTCCAGGGCAACTGGTTGTCGCGGCCGATGATGCCGTTGCGGGCACGCGCGACGATCAGGGTCAACGTCGTCATGAAGGTCGGGGAGAGGAGAACCGGAATGGCGCCGATTCTACCGGAACGGCGGCGCGCGCCGGTTCCGGGTGCGCGCATCTGCCTTCCTACCCTGTGCGCCGCGACGCTTGAGGCAATGCGTCGCGGCGACGGAATGAATAAAAAGCGTGCCCGCCGGGGGACGGAGCACAAAACCGTGCCGTGTTGCGAGATCGCCGATGCCGGCAGCCGATCGATGCTGCCCAGGTCACTCCAATCAATACGTTATCCTGATCAAATGGATCGGCTCGCACTCACTGGTGCGTACTGCCTTGCGTATTACCTTCCATCGCATGCTGCACGTCGCCGGGCTGCGGTGCCGGGACCGGCATCGGCAACACGGGCGGTGACGGGATCTCGTCCCACAGCGTCACCGAAGTCCGGCCGGCGGGCAGCGGTTGCGGTGACGACACGGTCACGATGCCGAACCCGTTGCCGTGCTGCATGCCCGGCGAGTTTGCCGCAAGCAGCATGGCACGGTCCGGATTCGTGCTTTCGTCTGCGCGTACGGGCGTGGGCGGACCGGCGGCCGCGACCGCGATGGTCATCGGCACGAAAGAAAGTAAAAGATGTTTTCGCATGGTCGCTGTCTCCGACGGTTTCCATATTCAGCGAAATACATGCCATCGCGCCGGGACCGTTGTCGAGACTGCGATTCGTGCGCATGCGTTGCGAATTGTGTCGAAAAACGGCTGAAAATGTTTCAGGCTTGAAACGAGGGGGCTCGGGAATACTGCGGATTCAACCAATGCGCTTCAAGGATGAAAATCGTCGCATGTGTGGATGAGAGAACCCATCGCTGCGCGGCTGCTATGTGCAGACGATTGACATGCATCGACCTCCTGAGCGATTCGGCCGTATCGCCCACGGCGCTGAAATCGGATTGTCGTATTCAGTGCCTATAACCCAAGCTGTCTTATCAAAAAAATAACCAGACGCGAGATAAGCGCCATCATGCGAGGCATTGTCGTCGCCGCGCATCGGCATGGCGAATCGAGCCGCCTTCGGCTGACCCGATTCGATCCTTTTCGCACGTGACCTGGCGTGCACGGCAATCGTTAGACGGTTGATGAACGGGGTGAGCATATGGGCGCCGATCAGCGGCACGTGATCTACTATTCGCGCGAACCGAACGACGCGTTGCGCAGCCATTTCGACGAATGCGGCTGGCGTGTCGATCTCGCTGAGACCGTGCGAGACGTACGGCGCGTCGTGCAGCATGGTGTCGCGACGGCCGGGTTGCTCGACTTTTCGCCGGGCTTCAAGCCCTCGGACCTGCGCGAGCTCGAATCCTGTCTGAGCATTCAGCACATCGGCTGGATCGCGGCGACGCGCCGCGGCCAGTTGCAGGACGCCACGCTGCGCCATCTTATTCGCGACTATTGCTTCGACTACGTGACGATGCCGTACGAGACGTCGCGGATCGTCGAGACCGTCGGTCATGCGCACGGCATGGTCGCGCTGACCGAACCCGTTGCACCGCCCGTCGGCGCCGGACGCAGCGAAGGCGAAATGGTCGGGACCTGCGATGCGATGCTCGGGCTCTTCAGGACAATTCGCCGCGTCGCGGCCACTGACGCGCCGGTGTTCATTTCGGGCGAATCGGGTACGGGCAAGGAATTGACGGCGGTCGCGATTCACGAACGTTCGTCGCGCGCGCATGCGCCGTTCATCGCGATCAATTGCGGCGCGATCCCGTCGACGCTGCTGCAGGCCGAACTGTTCGGCTATGAGCGCGGCGCGTTCACCGGCGCGAACCAGCGCAAGATCGGCCGCGTCGAGGCTGCCAACGGCGGCACGCTGTTTCTCGACGAGATCGGCGACTTGCCGCTCGAAAGCCAGGCAAGCCTGCTGCGCTTCCTGCAGGAAGGCAAGATCGAGCGGTTGGGTGCCCATGTGTCGGTGCCCGTCGACGTACGCGTGATCTGCGCGACACACGTGGACATGGAAGCGGCGCTGCGCGAAGGGCGGTTCCGCGAGGACCTGTTCCATCGTCTGTGCGTGCTGAAGATCGAGGAGCCGCCGCTGCGTGCGCGCGGCAAGGACATCGAGATACTCGCGCGCCACATGCTAGAGCGATTCAAGGGCGACGCGCATCGTCGCCTGCGCGGCTTTTCCCCTGATGCGGTTGCGTCGCTGTACGGCTATTCGTGGCCGGGCAACGTGCGCGAGCTGATCAATCGCGTGCGCCGCGCGATCGTCATGTCGGAGGGCAGGATGATCACCGCGGCCGATCTCGAGCTGAACGACTTTGCGACGCTCGCGCCCGTGTCGCTGCTGGAGGCGCGCGAGGCGGCCGAACGGCAGGCGATCGAGCAGGCGCTGTTGCGCCATCGCGGCCGTTTCGCGGATGCCGCGCGCGAGCTCGGTGTGTCGCGCGTCACGCTCTACCGGCTGATGTGCGCGCACGGCATGCGCGATCGCGGCGACACGCTGGCAGGGTTTTCGGCGACGTTGCCGGAGCTTCCGCATCACGCTTGCTAAAATTGGCGGGTACGGCCGCCCTCGCGGCCGAAGGAACCCGCATGAAACAGTATCTCGATCTCGTTCGTACCATTCTCGATACCGGCACCTGGCAGGAGAACCGCACGGGAATTCGCACCATCAGCATGCCGGGCGCGATGCTGCGCTTCGACCTGCAGCAAGGCTTCCCGGCCGTGACGACCAAGAAGCTCGCGTTCAAGTCCGCGATCGGCGAGCTGGTCGGTTTCCTGCGCGCGTCGCGCAGCGCGGCCGATTTCCGCGCGCTCGGCTGCAAGGTGTGGGACGCGAACGCGAACGAGAACGCGCAGTGGCTCGCGAACCCGTATCGCCAGGGCGTCGACGATCTCGGCGACGTATACGGCGTGCAATGGCGCCAGTGGCCGGGCTACAAGGTGCTCGACGCGGGTGCCGACGCGCAGATCGCCGATGCGACGCAGCGCGGCTTCCGGATCGTCACGCGTTTTGACGAAGACGGCGCGCCGAAGGTGCTGCTGTACAAGGCGATCGACCAGCTGCGCCAGTGCCTGGACACGATCATGGAGAACCCGTCCGACCGCCGCATCCTGTTTCACGCGTGGAATCCGGCCGTGCTCGACCAGATCGCGCTGCCGGCGTGCCATCTGCTGTACCAGTTCCTGCCGAATGCGACGAAGCGCGAAATCTCGCTGTGCCTGTACATCCGCAGCAACGACGTCGGCCTCGGTACGCCGTTCAACCTGACGGAAGGGGCCGCGCTGCTGTCGCTCGTCGGCCGGCTGACGGGCTACACGCCGCGCTGGTTCACTTACTTCATCGGCGACGCGCACATCTACGAGAACCAGCTCGACATGCTGCAGCGTCAGCTCACGCGCGAGCCGTACGAAAGCCCGCGGCTCGAGATTGCCGAGCGTGTGCCGGAATACGCGAAGACGGGCGTCTACGCGCCCGAGTGGCTGGAGCAGATCGAGCCGTCCGATTTCGCGCTCGTCGGCTACCGCCACCATGAGCCGCTGACTGCGCCGATGGCGGTCTGATCGCTCGACCCGGGCCGCGCGGATGCATCAGATCCGCGCCCCGCAGATAAAGGGCCCGACCGGCTGATACCGGTCGGGCTTTTTTGTTTCACGTTTGCGGCACTTACTGGCGATGCCGTTCTTCGTGACCGCCTTGCGGCGGCGGGTTGCTTGGGTGCGGCGCCTCAACGTGCGGCGCCGGTTGCGGCCGCGGTTCCATGCGCGGTGCGGGCATCGACGGGCGCGGCTCCATCCGTGGCGCCGGTTGCGGTCTCGGCTCCATGCGAGGCGCGGGTTGTGGCCGGGGTTCCATGCGCGGCGCCTGCGGTTGCGGGCGCGGCATGTCATGCACGGCGGGGGCCGGCGGACGGTACTCGTTCACACGTGGCGGGGCGACTTCACGATGCGGCGCCGGTTGCGCGAATTCGGGGCGCGGTTGCGGCGCAGGTGCCGCCCGTTCCGGTTGCGGTTGCCCATGCTGGGCCGGCGTCGGGAAATCGGGGTGCGGACGCGGCTGCGGAATCTGCGCCGTATTGTCGAGCCGCGGCTGCGGTAATGCGCGCGGCGCGTCGTTCCGGCTGCCGGGCTGCGCGCCCTGCGGAGTCGGCACGCCGTCCGGATGCGGCAGCGCGGCGCTGCGCACGGGCGGCAGCGCATTCTGTCCTGCCGCATGCAGCGCGGTCGGCGGAGCAGGGTGCTGTCGCTCCATCGGTGTGTGCGGCTGCATCCACGCGGGCGACGGCGCCTCGGCTGCGCGCGCGTTGCCGAGGCCGGACGGATTGTTGTTCGCTACCGGCGGATGCGGGACGCCGTTGCCGGGCCCGAATGCCTGATGTGGCATCGGGTTGCCGGCTGCCTGCGGCATGCCGCCGTTGGCAAAACGCGGGGCGTTGGGGTTTTCGCCGTTCGCGGGCCGCATGACGTTCGGCATGCCCGGCATCGGTGCTCCCGGCCGCCCGGCCTGCACGGCGGCCGGCTGGCCTTCGCGCGGCGCACGAGCCGGCTGCACGACAGGGCCGTGCGGGTTCACGAGCTGTACGTTGTGCATCGCCCATGCGCCGCTGCCCGGCTTACCCGGTACGCGAACCGGACGAGCCGTATAGTCGGCCGGCACGTTCGTCTTCACGACAGGCGCGCCGGCACCCGGCACGCGCCCGCCTTGCTGCGCGAGGTGGGCCGCGGCGTGGTCGCGATACGCGGCCGGCACGGCAGGATTGCGCGTCGCGACGTACGGGTGCTGAGCAATCGCCGCTGGCGGGCGGTAGGTCGCATTGCGCAGCCCGCCCGTGAAGCTCTGGCGCACCGGCGCAATGCCCGGCGTACCCGGCGTGACGTGCGCATTGCGCCATTGCTGCGGGTCGACGTGCTGCGAGAAGTGTGCGACAGGCTGGCCGTGCACGAACGCGGAGGCCGGTACGGCCGTGATCGCATGCGGCGCGCGGAAGTTGACGTACGTCTTGTTGATGTTGGTGATATTGGTGATGTTCGTCACGTTCACGGTCTTGTTCACGTTGACGTTGTTCACCACGATGTTGCGGTTCACCCGGTCGTAGTAGTGCGGGCTCCAGCCGCCCCAGCCAGGATGCCACGGTTCGCCCGGGCCGAGCGCGAACCACGCGCAGCCGGCTGCGGCGACGCCGCCCACCGTGAGCGCGACGCTCCAGTCGGGACCGCCGCCACCGCCCACGAACGCAACGAGTGCCGGTGCATAGGCAGGCGGCTGGCTGACGACCAGCGGGCCCGGTACCCAGGCCCAGCTATCGTCCACATATGCCCAGCGGCCGTAGTGATACGGCGCGAAACCCCACGGCGCGTCGTCGACCCACGTCCAGCCCCACGGTGCCTGCCAGATCCAGTGGCCGTCGTGATACGGCGCCCAGTCGGCCGGCGTGTCGTTCGGCACCCATACCTGACCGTAATTCGGGGTTTCGCGCCACGTGCCGTTCGCGTCGAGATCCTGGTACCCGGGAATGTCGCGGGACACATAGCGGGCCGACACCGAGCGCTCTTCGGCCGCGTCACGGCTGGCGGCCCACTGGTCGAGCGCATCGGGGCCTGGTGCGGCCGATTGCTGCGCGACCTGCAGGTCGGTGCCCGTGAACACGACCTGCTGCCCGGGCGACAGCGGGTACTGGCCATTGCTGCCGTAGACGGTCGCACTGCCGCTGCGCACCGTGACCGTCGTGCTCGCGCCGTTCGGCGCGACGTCGACGCGATAGTCGCCGGGGCCCGTGATGCCGAGCGCGAGGTTAGGCGTGTCGATTTCGTACGATCCGCCGGCCGGCAGATCGCGCACGTGGGTCGATACGGTGCCGAGCCCCACTTTCAGCTGCGTCGTCGTGTCGTCGAGGTTCAGTACCGACAGGCTCGTCGACTCGCCGAGCCGTACCGCGGTCGAGCCGACGTGCAGTTCCGAGCGCGCACCGGCATCGTTCCAGAGCTGGTCGCCGGTCGTCAGCGGCCGGTTCACGGCGGCATACGACCACGTATCGGTGCCGGCCGGCTCGGTCGTCACGGCGCCCGACAGGTAATTGAGCCGCGCGACACGGCTGGGCGGATCGCCGCCGGGTTGCCGTGCCGCGGTCGCATAGGGAGGGGCGCCGGCCGATTGCGCGAACGCGGGGGGCAGTGCCGCAAGCGCGACGAACGCGAGCAGCGTGCAGCGGGCGGTTCGCTTGAGCGTGAACAGGGTGGCCATGGTGAGCGTCTTCGTCATTATCGCGGCGCGTCGATTCGTGCCGTTGAGTTCACAATATCCGCTCGGCCTGTTTCAGTGCTCGGTGTTTTGTAAGTCGGATGGCACGCGATGTAACAAAACCTGTCGATCGCGCGCCGTTGTCGTGCAGACGCAATGCAGGCGTCAAGCAGACGTAAGCCACCCGTCGAAAACCTGCTGTCCGGGCACGGTGACGCGCAGCACGCGCGGCCGTGCGGCGCGCTCGATCCACCCGTGCGCGCAGAAGCTCTCGAGCAGCGCTGCACCGAGTGCGCCGCCGAGATGCGAGCGCCGCTCGCTCCAGTCGAGGCAGCCGCACGCGAAGCGGCGCCGGCGCGTGCGTTGCTGCGCGACGTCGATGCCCCATTGCGCGAGCGCCTGGGTGCCGAGTTCGGTGGTCTCGATCGCATCGCCGTCGGCAAGCAGCCAGCCGCGCGCAGTAAGCCCGTCGAAGATGCGTACCGCAAGTTCGCCGGCCATGTGGTCGTAGCAGGTGCGCGCATAGCGCAATTCGGCCGGAACCGTGCGGGACGGCGACGGAACCGGGCGATGCGGCGCGGCCGCACGGGCGACGTTCGCGAGCGCCTCGAGCGATGCCGCGATGTCGGCCGATGCGATCCGGTAGTAGCGGTGCCGGCCGCGCACGTCGAGCGCGAGCAGGCCGCCTTCGGTCAAGCGTGCGAGGTGGGCGCTTGCGGCGGAGGGCGACAGCCCCGCGATCATCGTCAGTTCGCCTGCCGGTCGTGCACTGCCGTCCATCAGCACCCACAGCATCGCGGCGCGCCCGGGGTCGGCGATCAGTGAACCGATGCGGCTCAGGCCTGGAAAGTGGTGGTCGTCTTGGTCGGTCATCGTCGTGTCTCGTCAGCGGGATGATCTTCAGTGTAGTGGGCGCCCGCATTCGATGTTTCGCTTTTGGCTGAAATGTCGGATGCAGCGGCGCAGGCATCGTCGACGCGGCGACCCGGGCTGCGGCCGCTTGCGGGGCGCGCGTAGAATGGCCGAAAGCGGCCGCAGCGGGCGGCCGCACGTGACACGACGCAACGATGAAGACGATTTTCTGTTTGCTGGCGGCCGCGCTCGTGTGCGCGGCTTGTGCGCAGGGCGGTACGGGCGCGGCCGGCGAGCGCGGCGGCAGCCTCGAGATGTACGGAACGATCGATCAGGGCATCACAGTGCGCCGCTGATCGGCGCCGGCCGCGAGCGCGCCGGGCATGGCTCCGGCAGCCGCGCCACACGGGGCGCCCCGCGACGCGTTGCCGCAGTGCAACGTATAATGGCCCGATTACAGCGCCCCTGCCGCCTGGAGCCAACAAGATGTCCCAACCGTCCCCGGTACCGGCCGCCCTCGACCGCACCGAAACCGTATTTCGCTTCCTCGCCGAACCGTCGTCCGTGAACTTCGGGGGCAAGGTGCATGGCGGCGCGCTGATGAAGTGGATCGACGAGGTCGCGTATGCGTGCGCGGCCGTCTGGTCGAGCCGCTATTGCGTGACGGTCAGCGTCGGCAACATCCGTTTCCAGCGTCCGATCCTGGTCGGCAATCTGGTCGAGCTGAAGGCGCGCGTTGTTGCGACGGGCCGCACCAGCATGCACATCCATGTGTCCGTGCATGCCGGCGATCCGAAGGGCGGTGTGCTGCGCCAGACGACCGATTGCCTCGTCGTGTTCGTCGCGGTCGACGAGAACGGCAACCCGGTGCCGGTGCCGCCGTTCGTGCCCGAGACCGACGAGCAGAAGGTGCTCGCGAAATATGCGGCCGACGTGCGGGCCGCGCTCGACAAGATCGTCGAGATGAAACCGGAAGAAGTCGCGAAAGGCGCGGTCTGACCGCCGCGGGCGCCGCGCATCGCGCCGCGCCCGTTTCCCTGCCGTTACTGCGACCCGATCATCTGCTCCGGTCGCACCCACGCATCGAATTCCGCCTCGGTCAGGTAGCCGAGCGCGAGCGCGGCCGCCTTCAGCGTCGTGCCTTCCTTGTGCGCCTTCTTTGCGATCTGCGCCGACTTGTCGTAGCCGATGTGCGGATTGAGCGCCGTCACGAGCATCAGCGATTCGTTCAGCAGCAGGTCGATCCGCGAGCGGTTCGGCTCGATGCCCACCGCGCAGTGGTCGTTGAAGCTCTGCGCGCCGTCGGCGAGCAGCCGCACCGACTGCAGCACGTTGTGCGCGATCATCGGCCGGAACACGTTCAGCTCGAAATTGCCGCTCGCGCCACCGACGTTGACCGCGACGTCGTTGCCGAACACCTGGCAGCACAGCATCGTCACGGCTTCCGACTGCGTCGGATTCACCTTGCCCGGCATGATCGAGCTGCCCGGCTCGTTCTCCGGAATCGACAGTTCGCCGAGCCCGCAGCGCGGCCCGCTCGCGAGCCAGCGGACGTCGTTCGCGATCTTCATCAGGCCGGCCGCGACCGT
This sequence comes from Burkholderia puraquae, assembly GCF_002099195.1. Taxonomy (GTDB): domain Bacteria; phylum Pseudomonadota; class Gammaproteobacteria; order Burkholderiales; family Burkholderiaceae; genus Burkholderia; species Burkholderia puraquae. Next base: position 296,715 of record NZ_NBYX01000006.1, read on the forward strand.
CTTCAGCGCGCCGTGCGCGAACACCAGCGCATCGGCGGCCGCCATTACCTCGAACTTGCTCGGTGCCGTCACGAACGGCAGCTTTGCGAGCCGGCCGATTTCATCGGCGACGCGCACCGCGAACTCCGGATGCGCGTTCAGCCCCGTGCCGACCGCGGTGCCGCCGAGCGCGAGTTCGTACAGGTGCGGCAAGGCCGACTCGACGTGACGGATGCCCTGGTCGAGCTGCGCGACGTAGCCGGAAAATTCCTGGCCGAGCGTGAGCGGCGTCGCGTCCTGCAGGTGCGTGCGGCCGATCTTCACGATGTCGGCGAATGCCTTCGACTTCGCGTCGAGCGTCGTGCGCAGCGTGCGCAGCGCCGGCAGCAGGTGATTGACGATCGCGTACGCGGCCGCGACGTGCATCGCGGTCGGGAATACGTCGTTCGACGACTGGCCGCGGTTCACGTCGTCGTTCGGATGAACCTTGCGCGCTTCGCCGCGCTCGCCACCCATCAGCTCGCTCGCGCGATTCGCGATCACCTCGTTGAGGTTCATGTTGGTCTGCGTGCCCGAGCCCGTCTGCCACACGGCGAGCGGGAATTCGCGCGGATGCTTGCCGGCGATGATCTCGTCGGCCGCGTCGATGATCGCGCGCGCCTTGTCGTCGGCCAGCACGCCGAGCGACTGGTTCACGGCCGCCGCGGCGCGCTTGACGATCGCGAGCGCGTGGATCAGCTCGGGCGACTGCTTTTCGGTCGAGATCCGGAAATTCTGCAGCGAGCGCTCGGTCTGCGCGCCCCAGAGCCGGTCGGCCGGCACGGCGATCTCGCCGAACGTATCGCGTTCCATCCGAACTGCTTCGTTCATGATCCACTCCTCCAGGAAAGGGGAAAGGCCGCGCGTCGTCGCGCGGCATCAGGCGTAATCAAGACGTATCGTGAGGCCGTCGCGCCGCTCGCGCGGCGTCTTGAAGTCTTCAGCCGACAAGCATAGCGCCGGCCCGGATTTCGCGTCGTGTCGCACTCAGTGCGGCGACGTAACGAGCGACGCGCTCTTCAGATGAAAGCGCCACGCCATCAGCACGGCCACGCTTGCCAGGCCGGCTGCGAGGCCCCACCAGAGGCCCCGGGCACCGAGGCCCGCGTGGAACGCGAACCAGTAGCCGGTCGGAAAACCGATGCCCCAGTAGCCGAGGGTCGCCGCGAGCATCGGGATGCGCGTGTCCTTCAGGCCGCGCAGCGCACCCGACGCGACGGTCTGCGCGCCGTCGACGATCTGGAACACCGCGGCGATGCCGAGCAGCGACGCGGCGAGCGACACGGTGGCCGCGTTCGACGGATCGTCGAGGTTCAGGTACAGGCCGACGATCGCGTGCGGCGCGACGACCAGCACGATGCCAGACAGCGACATGAACGCGACACCGAGGCCGAGTGCGACGAAGCCCGCATGCCGCGCGGCGACGGGCGCTCCTGCGCCGACCCAGTAACCGACCCGCACGTTGGCGGCCTGGCCGATCGCGAGCGGCACCATGAACGCCACCGACGCGACGTTCAGCGCGATCTGGTGTGCGGCCAGCGACGTCGCGCCGAGTACGCCGATCGTCAGGCCGGTTGCGAGGAACAGCGTCGACTCGACCCCGTACGTGATCGCTACCGGCCAGCCGATGCCGATCAGTTCGCCCATCATGGGCAGCTTCGGGCGTGCGGCGGTGACGAAATGACGGAAGCGTTGCCGGCCGTGCAGCAGCCAGATCAGTGCGAGTGCGGTGAGCCAGATCGTGATCGTCGTCGCAACGGCCGACCCGAGGAAGCCGAGGCGCGGCAGCCCGAACGCGCCGTGGATCAGCCCGTAGTTCAGCACGCCGTTGATGCCGACGCCGCCGATCGACACCCACAGCAGCCGCCGCGCCGCGCCGATCGCCGGCAGGAATGCGCGCATCAGCCCGACGCCGATCAGGCTGCCGAGCGCGGCGAAGCGCAGGATGCCCGTGTATTCGCCGACGTGATGCGCGAGCAATGGCGGCTCGTGGAACATCAGCAGGATCGGTTCGGACAGCGACAGCGCGATGATGGCCGGAATCGCGAGCAGCACGGACAGCGCGAAGCCGGTCCAGTAGATGTGCGGTACGCGCTCGTCGGCCTTGGCGCCGCGCGCGTGCGCGACGCTGACGCTGACCGACGACAGCACGCCTTGCAGCACGGTCACGATGACGAAGAAGAAGTTCGCGCCGAGCCCGCCCGCCGCAAGCGAATCGGGGCCGAGCGAGCCGAGCAGCACCGTGTCGGTGACGCTCATCGCCATCTGCGAGAGCTGTGCGATCGCGAGCGGCGCGGCGAGGCGCGCGGTATCGGCGGCGTGACTGGACAGGGACGGCGGCGCGGCGACCGTCCGCGTAAGACCGGAATGCGACATGGAATGGGCGCTCACGCGGGTGCGGGCCCGCGCTATATGTATTTATTTTGAGAGACGGCTAGCTTACGGCTTTATTCGAACCGTGTCGAACGCGCGCGCCGATGGCCATGTCGCAGGCAGGGGGAACCGTCGGCGCTAGGCTTCGCGCACGGCAATGCGCGTGTCGCCGAGCAGGACGACCTGACCCGCGCGGATCTTGCAGGTCTTGCGCAGCTCGACCGCGCCATCGACTTTCACCGCGCCGGACGCGACGATCAGCTTCGCAGTGCCGCCGCTGTCGGCGAGGCCGGTGATCTTGAGAAGGTTGTGCAGCTCGACGTATTCGCCGGTCAGCGTGAAATCCAGGTTGGGCATGACGAAGAAGGTGCGCAATGCGCGGGAGGAATCGCCTCGCATCATACGGCACCGCGGGCCGGCGCGCGAGCGTGGTCGGCCGTCGCACGCAGTTGTTAGGGAATGTGAGCCATTCGTCAGCAAATGAAACGGTGGGTAACAGTCTGAGAGATTCGAGAACCGGCCGTGCGGGCCGCGGGTCTTTTGTCGTACCTGCTGCGTGTTGCGGCGGGGGACGCAACGGACCGCATCGCTGCGGTTCGGGCTCACAACTTCCTGAGGAGAATTGCCATGTCCAAGATTCGTACGATGCTGATCGGTGCCGCGCTGACGGCGTTCGCCACTTCGGCCGCATTTGCCCAGACGGGCGCGGCGGTGCAGGGCGCAGCCGGTGCAGGCGTGCAGGCGCAGACGCCGGCGGCAGGTGCCGGTGCCGGCATGCAGGGCAGTGCGGGCGCGAACGCGTCGGGCAATGCGGTCGGCGGTGCAACCGATGCAGCCGGCGCGGCAGCCGACGGCGCGAAGGATACGGCGTCGTCGGCCGTCCACTCGGCCAAGAAGCACACGAAGCATGCCGCGAAGTCGGCCAAGAGCCATGTCGGCTCGGCCAAGGCGAAGGCCGGCGAAGCGACCGAAGGCGGCGCATCGGTCGGCGCGGAGGGCGGTGCATCGGCCCAGGGCGCCACGCAGTAAGCGGTGCCCGGCGCCGCGCGACGCTCGTCCCGGACGGCGCGTCGCGAAGGCGGCCATCCGACGGCCCGGTTCGCGTGGCGCGAACCGGGCCGCTTTCATCCGTTGATGCGCATGGGTGTGCCGTTACGGCCGGCGCTGCCCTTGCCCTTGTCCCTGGCCCTGTGCCGGCCGCGCGGCGGCCGGGGTGAATACGCTGCGCAGCCACACGGCGAGCCGTGCGAAGACGTCGTACGGTTCCTCGACGAAGATCTCCGGCTTCAGCAGCCGCAGGTACTCCATGATCTGCTGCGCTTCCTGCTTCTGGAACGAGCCATGCGCGAGCCCGAGCCGCAGCAGCCCGCGCAATTCGCCGAGCTTGTCGCGCGCGGTGCTGCCAACGCTCATCTCGCACGCGAGCTTGGCCTCGTAGACCCGTTGTCGCAGCGATTCCGCGAGCCGCCACGCAGGCGTCTGCATCAGTTCCTCGAGCGTCTGGATGTCTTGCGCCGCCCCCTTGATCTGCGATGCGAGCGGGTCGATCAGCGACGGGTCGCCCTGCGCTTCGGCGACGATTGCTTTCGCCCAGTCGCGGCAAGCCTTCGCGAGTTCGTCGGGGGTCCATTCGGAGCGCGACGCGAAGCCGAAGCCGAATTCGCCGGCCTGTCGCATCAGGATCGCGACGACGTCCGGAAATTCCTTGTCGAGCGTGCGTTTTGCCCACGCGTACTGGCCGCCCTGCAGCATTCGCTGCACCGCGTGCTCGGTCAGCGGCACCATGTTGTCGAGCAGCTTGGCGCGCAGGAAATCCTCGAACGACGGCGTCGCGAACTGCGGGTCGAGTTTCAGCGACACGCGGACGAACGCGTCGTAGTCCTTGCGTAGGGACTCGAGCGTGTCGTCCTTGAGGGAAAGGGTGATCTGGCCCATGAATCTTCTCGATGGCGGCCCGCGCAAGCCGACGGCCGGCACGGCGCACCGGGGCGGGCGCTGCGTCGACTGACCGGTACGCGCCGAGGCCGGTGGCGGGTCTTCACTCCCTATATCGGCGTGCCGGGCGGAAACTTGAGCGTGTGCGACCGAGCGTGCGCTCAGGCGGGCAACCAGTGGGGCAGCACGATTCCTTGCCAGAAAAAGAACACCGCGAGTCCCGCCGCGATCGTCACGAGCGGGCGGCGGGTTGCTGCCGACACGAGCACGGCCGCCAGCGCGCCAACGAGCTGCGGATTGCGCCAGGTCAGTTCGGCCGTGCCGCCGTGCGGCGAGACGGTCATCGGCACGATGATCGCGGTCAGCACGGTGACGGGCACGAAGCCGAGCGCGGTCCGCACGAGCGGCGGGAAGGTCAGCCGTTCGCCGAACAGGAACAGCGTCGAGCGGATCGCGTACGTGATGGCGGCCATCCCGAGAATCAGCAGCGCGTAGCTCACGATGCGGCCTCCGTGCGCGAGCCGGCGCGCGTGCGTTCGTGCAGCAGCGTGAGTGCGACGCCGATCGCGACGCCGGCGGCGACCGCGCCCAGCAGTCCGAGCTTGTACGGCCATCCCTGCCAGAAGTACGCGAGCATGCCGGCCGTCACGGCCGCCGCGAAATAGCGCAGCGTGCCGAGCTGCGGGACGACGATCGCAATGAAGGTCGCCGCCATCGCGAAATCGAGGCCGAGCGACTGCAGGCCCGGGAACGCCGCGCCGAAGCCGATGCCCGCGAGCGTCCAGACCTGCCAGTTGAGGTACATCGCGAGCCCCGAGCCGAAGAAGTAGTGGGGGCCGATCGCACCGGGCGGGAAGTGCCGGTAGTGCGCATAGGCGACCGCGAATACCTCGTCGGTCATCAGTGCGCCAAGCGTCGCCCGCCAGCGCAGCGGCAGGTGCGCGACATAGGGCGCGAGCGTCGCGCTGTACAGCAGGTGACGCAGGTTGACGATCAGCGTGGTCGCGAGCACGACGACGAAGCTCGCGCTGCCCGCGATCAGGCCGAGCGCGATGAACTGCGCGGAGCCCGCGAACACGGCGAGCGACATCAGCGCGCCATGCCACGCGGCGAGCGGGCCGCCGCCGACGAGCGTGCCGAAAATCACGCCGAACGGGGCGGCGCCAATCATCATCGGGATCGTGTCGCGCGCGCCGTCGAGCCATTCGTTCAATGGGCGGCGAGCAGGCGATGCGGGTGTCGGGTTCAAAGGGGGCTCCTCCATGAAGCGGAGGATAGCGGGCAGGTGGAGTGCCGGCTTGTATGTTCTTGCGCTCGCGGAGGGCGGGTGCTTGCCCGCTTGCCGGCGCCGGCGCCGGCGGCAGGGCGGTGGTGGGCTGGACGCCGCGGGTCAGCTCGCCTGCCAGCGCCCGGGCGGCACGCCGAACATGCGTTTGAAATGCCGTGTGAAGTGGCTTTGGTCGACGAAGCCGCTGGCCGCTGCGACGTCGGCGACGGGCACGCCCGCGCGCAGCGGCGCCAGCGCGCGCTGCAAGCGCAACTGGTTGCGCCAGGCATGCGGCGGCATGCCGGTCGTGCGGGTGAACAGGCGCGCCGCATGGAACGGCGACAGGCCGGCCGCCTGTGCGACTTCGTCGAGCGTTACGGTGCACATGAGATCGGCGGCGAGCCGCTCGCGCATCGCGTCGACGCGCGGTTCGTCCGTCGCGAGGGGTGCCGGTCGCGGCAGTGCGTCGGCATGGCGGACGATCAGCGTCGACAACGCATCGAGCATCGCCGTTTCGGCGGCGAGCGGATCGTAGATGCGCGGTGCGCCGCTTACCTGATCATTGGCCGGCTGCCCGTGCGCCTGCGAGGGCAGTGCCCGCTCGCTGCCGGCCTCCATCATCCGGTGCGCCAGCGTGAGCCGGGCTGCAAGATCGGCGTCGCGAATCACGTCGGGCGCAAACCACGGCGCGTCCTGCGGGCGGCCGGCGATCGCACTGGTGAGTTCGCGGATGAATTCGACCGGCATATAGCTGACGCGATAGCACCAGCCCTCGTCGGCCGCGCGCGAGCCCGTATGCACCTCGCCGGGATTGATCACGGGCACGGAGCCGGTTTCGGCGACATAGCCGCTGCCGCGATAGGTGAAGCGTTCCGCGCCTTCGAGAATCACGGGGATCGTGTATGCGTCGTGCCAGTGGGGCGCGAACGTGTGGTCGCGGTAGGTGGCCGTGACGAGATCCGCATCCGGCAGCAGCGGCGTGCGCCAGTAGCGTGCGGAGTCTGGAAGGCGGGTGGCGGACATGATCGGGCGCGGGAGCGGTCGAACCGACAGTGTATCGCTCGCGCGCCCGGCAGGCGCGGGCCTTACTTGACCGGAATCGTCGTGCCGGCCGGCATCGGCACCGCGGTGACGGCGTTCTTCGGGCTGCCGCTGACGATGCGGTCGCTGTAGGTCAGGTAGACGATCGTGTTGCGCTTGGTGTCGACCACGCGCACGACGTGCAGGGTCTTGAAGATGAACGACATGCGCTCGCTGAACACGTCGGTCTGCTGCTTGAGCGGCTCCTTGAAGCTGATCGGGCCGACCTGCCGGCATGCGATCGACGCTTCGCTCGGATCCTCGGCGACGCCGAGCGTGCCCTTGATCCCGCCGGTGCGGGCGCGTGACACGTAGCAGGTCACGCCGTTCACGACCGGATCGTCATACGCCTCGACGACCACGCGATCGGAGCCCGTGACGCGGAAATGGGTGTTGACGCTGCCGACTTCCTCTGCGTGCGCGAGCGGTGCCGCGGCGAACGCGGAAAGCAGGAGGGCGAGTGGGGCGGAGCGGAGGAGGCGGTGCTTCATCGACGGAACCGGATGCGAATGCGGGACAGAGACTCTAGCATGTGCGCGACCGGACGATGAAAGCCGCAACGCGGGCCGGAAAAACAAAAGGCCCGTCGAATGACGGGCCTTTCGCTGTTTGGCTCCCCGACCTGGGCTCGAACCAGGGACCTACGGATTAACAGTCCGGCGCTCTACCGACTGAGCTATCGGGGAATAAATCGGTACATCTGCATGCTTGTTTGTCTACCAGCAAAAAGCCCGTCCACTTTCAACGGGCCTTTGCGTTTTTGGCTCCCCGACCTGGGCTCGAACCAGGGACCTACGGATTAACAGTCCGGCGCTCTACCGACTGAGCTATCGGGGAACAAACAACAACAGCAGAGAAACGAGATTATATGGAGCGTTGATCAAGCCGTCAATACTTTTGGGCCGCGGCGTACAAAATTTTTTGCAGCCGCTGCGCGATCAGCGCTCGAGCAGGTGCAGCTTGTCCTGCACGTCCTTCCACTCGTCCGCGTCGGCCGGTGCCGGCTTGGTCTTCGTGATCGACGGCCAGTCCTTCGCCAGCTCGGCGTTCAGCGCGGTGAACTGCTGCTGGTCGCCCGGAACGTCTTCTTCGGCATAGATCGCATTGGTCGGGCACTCGGCGACGCACACGGCGCAGTCGATGCACTCGTCCGGATCGATGGCGAGAAAGTTGGGACCTTCACGGAAGCAATCCACCGGGCACACATCCACGCAGTCCGTGTATTTGCACTTGATGCAGCCTTCGGTCACAACGTGAGTCATTAAAACGCTCCTGCTTGGCGGTATATATGGGGTGGCGTTTGCGCCAAAACCGGCATTGTAACTGAAGCGCAAAACCCGCATGACGTGGTCGGCTATCCGGCTTATATCGTTTCGTGATTAGTTTATGGGGGGCGCCAAGGGGGCGCCGCAGGGGCGCGCCAACGGGGGCGCGTGTACCTTGCGCCGGCACGACGGCGTGGCCGGCGCAGGGCGGCAGGCGGTTTCACGATGGTCCGGCCCGCATTCGGGTAACATGGCCGACAGACCGGGCGGCGCGTGGTGCGCCGAGGCCCTGTCACGATATTGGCGGTGCCGTCATCATGATCATCACTTCGCTGCTCGACACGGATCTCTACAAGTTCACGATGATGCAGGTCGTCCTGCATCACTTTCCCGCTGCAAGCGTCGAATACCGTTTCCGGTGCCGCACGCCCGGCGTCGATCTCGTGCCGTACATCGACGAGATCCGCGACGAGGTGCGCGGCTTGTGCGCGCTGCGTTTTTCCGACGTCGAACTCGACTACCTGCGGCGGATGCGCTTCATCAAGAGCGATTTCGTCGATTTCCTCGCGCTGTTCCACCTGAACGAGAAGTACATCTCGATCACGCCGTCGCCGAAGGGCAACGGCGAAATCGACATCGAGATCAAGGGGCCGTGGCTGCACGCGATCCTGTTCGAGATCCCGGTGCTCGCGATCGTCAACGAAGTGTATTTCCGCAACACGCAGCGCGAGCCCGACTATCGCGAAGGCCGCGAGCGGCTGCGCGAGAAAATCACGCTGCTCGGCGCGAAGCCCGAGTTCGCCGACTGCAAGATCGCCGACTACGGCACGCGCCGGCGCTTCTCGAAGGTCTGGCACGAGGAGGTCGCGCTCACGCTGCGCGACGGCCTCGGCCCGCAGTTCGCGGGCACGAGCAACGTGCTTTATGCGATGAAGCACGGCATCACGCCGCTTGGCACGATGGCGCACGAGTACCTGCAGGCGTGCCAGGCGCTCGGCCCGCGGCTGCGCGATTCGCAGATCTACGGCTTCGAGATGTGGGCGAAGGAATATCGCGGCGACCTCGGGATCGCGCTGTCGGACGTCTACGGGATGGATGCGTTCCTGAACGACTTCGACATGTACTTCTGCAAGCTGTTCGACGGCGCGCGCCACGATTCGGGCGATCCGTTCGACTGGGGCGAGCGGATGCTGCGCCATTACGAGGCGAACCGTTGCGACCCGCGTACCAAGGTGCTCGTGTTCTCGGACGCGCTCGACATCCCGAAGGTCATGCAGTTGTACGAACGGTTCCGCGGCCGCTGCAAGCTCGCGTTCGGCGTCGGCACGAACCTCACCAACGATCTCGGCTACGTGCCGCTGCAGATCGTCATCAAGATGGTCCGCTGCAACGGCCAGCCGGTCGCGAAGCTGTCGGATTCGCCGGGCAAGAGCATGTGCGACGACAAGGCGTATCTCGCGTACCTGCGCCAGGTGTTCGGCATCGCGCAGCCGGTCGAGGAAGACGCGTCGAAGTAGTCGTCGGCCGAACGGCCAAAACTGCGTCGCGGCGAGGTCGGCCGGTATAATCTGACAGTATCGCCCGCCAACGTCACGAGGCCCGTTCATGGACACTTCCGCTGCCCGTCGCCAGATCCTCGCGCGCATTCGCGCGGCGCAGGGGCGTGCGGCCGAACCTGATGCGGCCGAGCGCGACGGCGTTGCCGACTATCTCGCGCGTCATCCGGAGGGCCCGCGCCCGCCGGCGCCGGCCGACCTCGTCGCTGCATTCGTCGACGAAGCGGCACGCCTGTCGACGACGGTCGACGAAGTCGCGACGCTTGCCGAGGTACCGGCCGCCGCCGCCCGTTACCTTTCCGCTCACGGCCTGCCGACGCAGGCCGTCGCGTGGCGCACGCTGGCCGATTTCGACTGGGCGGGCGCAGGCCTGTCGGTCGAATGCCGCAAGCCGTGCGACGGCGATCTGGTCGGCCTCACCGGCTGTTTTTGCGCGACCGCCGAAACGGGCTCGCTGGTGCTGCTGTCCGGCCCCGATACCTATGCGTCTGCCGGCCTGCTGCCGGAAACACACATCGCGATCGTTCCCGCGTCGCGGATCGTCGCCGGTCATGAAGATGCGTTTGCGCTGATCCGCTCGGAGCGCGGCGAATTGCCGCGCGCGGTCAATTTCGTGTCGGGCCCGTCGCGCACGGGCGATATCGAGCAGACCATCGTACTGGGCGCGCATGGCCCGTACCGCGTTCACGTGATCGTCGTACGGGGCGCATGACGCGCCCGTCGCATCCACTACCACTCGAACAAGGAAGTTCTGCATGAAACGACATGCCGCCTGGGCGGGCATGGCGTCGGGGGTCGCGCTTGGCGCCGTCCCTGCGCTTGCATCGGCCGCAACGCTCGACGGTGCCACACTGTCTGCCCTCTGGGGTATCCCGTTCGCCGGGATCCTGCTGTCCATCGCACTGTTCCCGCTCGTCGCCCCCGTGTTCTGGCATCACCACTTCGGCAAGATTGCAGCCGGGTGGGCGGTCGTGTTCCTGATTCCGTTCGGGTTCGCGTTCGGCGCCGGCACCGCGTTCGGCACGCTCGTGCATGCGCTGCTCGAGGAATACATTCCGTTCATCGTGCTGCTCACCGCGCTCTATACGGTTGCGGGCGGCATCTGTGTGAACGGCAACCTGCATGGATCGCCGAAGCTGAACACCGCGATCCTCGCGCTCGGTACGCTGCTCGCGAGCGTGATGGGTACGACGGGTGCGGCGATGCTGCTGATCCGGCCGCTGCTGCGCGCGAACGACAACCGCAAGCATGTCGTGCACGTCGTGATCTTCTTCATCTTCCTCGTCGCGAACGCGGGCGGATCGCTGTCGCCGCTCGGCGATCCGCCGCTGTTCCTCGGTTTCCTGAATGGCGTGAGCTTTTTCTGGACGACCACGCACCTCGCGCTGCCGATGCTGTTCATCTGCAGTGTGCTGCTGATGCTGTTCTTTGCCCTCGATACGTACTTCTACCGGAAGGGCGGCGAGGAGCGGCCGGCCGTGCTCGACCCGACGCCCGACGGCGCAGCGCTGTCGATCGACGGCAAGATCAATTTCGTGCTGCTCGCGGCCGTGATCGGCCTGGTGCTGATGAGCGGCGTGTGGAAGCCGGGCATCACGTTCGACGTGTGGGGTACGCACGTCGCGCTGCAGAACCTCGTGCGCGACGTCGCGCTCGTGGGTGTGACGCTTGCGTCGCTCGCGTTGACGCCGCGCTCCGCGCGCGAGGGCAACGCGTTCAACTGGGCGCCGATCGAGGAAGTCGCGAAGCTGTTCGCGGGGATCTTCGTGACGATCGCGCCGGTGATCGTGATCCTGCGTGCCGGTGCCGGCGGCGCGTTCGCGCAGATCGTCCATCTCGTCACGGGGCCGGACGGCAAGCCGATCGACGCGATGTACTTCTGGGCGACGGGCATCCTGTCGTCGTTCCTCGACAACGCACCGACCTATCTCGTGTTCTTCAACCTCGCGGGCGGCGATGCCCAGTCGCTGATGACGACCGGCGCGTCGACGCTCGCCGCGATTTCCGCGGGTGCGGTGTTCATGGGCGCGAACAGCTATATCGGCAACGCACCCAACTTCATGGTGAAGGCGATCGCCGAATCGCGCGGCGTGAAGATGCCGAGCTTCTTTGCCTATCTCGGCTGGGCGCTGGTCGTGCTGATACCGGTATTCCTGCTGACGTCATGGCTCTTCTTCACGGCGTAAGCTGACGATTTTCAACCTAGAGCGGGTGGTTCCGGCGGCGCACGGCACGCTGCGATCCGTCCGCGGCATGCGGAGATGGCGATGCAGAAGATCCTGGTCGCGCGTCCGATCTTTCCGGACGTGATCGAGCGGCTCAAGCAGTATTTCGACGTCGACTGGAACAACGGCGACGCACTGGCGCCCGACGCGCTCGCCGCGCGCCTGGCCGACAAGGACGGCGCGCTGACGGCCGGTGACCCGGTCGGCGCGGCCGAACTCGCGGCGGCGCCGCGCCTGCGCGTCGTGGCGAACATGGCGGTCGGCTACAACAATTTCGACATGGCCGCGTTCAACGCGGCGAACGTGCTCGGCACCAACACGCCCGACGTGCTGAACGAATCGACCGCCGATTTCGGCTGGGCGCTGATGATGGCGGCAGCACGCCGGATCGCCGAATCCGAGCACTGGCTGCGGGCCGGCCACTGGCAGAAGTGGGCGTACGACGGTTTCCTCGGCAGCGACATTTACGGCTCGACGCTCGGCGTCATCGGGATGGGGCGCATCGGCCAGGCGCTCGCGCGCCGCGCGCGCGGCTTCGGGATGCAGGTGATCTATCACAACCGGTCGCGGGTCGCGCCCGAGATCGAGGCCGAGCTGAATGCCGAATACGTGTCGAAGGATGCGCTGCTCGCCCGTGCCGATCACGTCGTGCTCGTACTGCCGTATACGACGGCGAACCATCACACGATCGGTGCGGCCGAGCTCGCGAAGATGAAGCCCACCGCAACGCTGACCAACATCGCGCGTGGCGGGATCGTCGACGACGCGGCGCTGGCCGTCGCGCTGCGCGACGGGACGATCGCCGCAGCCGGCCTCGACGTGTACGAAGGCGAGCCGACGGTACATCCGGCGCTGCTCGAAGTGCCGAACGTCGTGCTGACGCCGCATATCGCGAGCGCAACCGAAAAAACGCGCCGCGCGATGGCGAACCTCGCCGCCGACAACCTGATCGCTGCACTGGGCGAGGGGCCGCGCGCAGGGCAGCCGCCGAATCCGATCAACCCTGACGTGATCGGGAAGCCGCGCGCATGACGATCACGTTGTTGCTTGCGGCGGTCGTCGTGCTGGCTGTTGCACTCGCGGTGGCGATCGTCGCGCTCGTGCGTGGCGGTGGCCGCCACGACGATGTGGCGGTACTGGGCGACCAGATCGAGGACGCCGCGCATGCACAGGCGCGCGCAGTCGAGCGGCTCGAACGCGAATTGCGCGGCGAGATCGTCGAGAACGCGCGCGGCTCGCGCACCGAGCTGGCCGGCAGTTTCGCGCAGCTTCAGCAGACGCTCGCCGCGCAACTGACGAGCGTGGCGACCGTGCAGAACAATCAGATCGAGGGTTTCGCTCAGCAACTCGGCAAGCTCGTCGCCGGCAATGCGCAGCAGTTCGACGCGATGCGCGAGAGCGTGCAGCGTCAGGCGCAGCAGGCGCGCGAGGAGCAGACGGGCGCACTCAGGCTGTTCGGCGACACGTTGAACCGGCAACTCACGCAACTGACCGAAGCGAACGACCGCCGGATCGGCGAGGTGCGCGCGACGCTCGAACAGCGGCTGAAGGAAATCGAGACGAACAACGCGGCGAAGCTCGAGGAGATGCGCCGCACCGTCGACGAGAAACTGCACGCAACGCTCGAACACCGGCTCGGCGAATCGTTCAAGCTCGTGTCGGACCGGCTCGAGCAGGTGCATCGCGGGCTCGGCGAGATGCAGACGCTCGCGGCGGGCGTCGGCGATCTGAAGAAAGTGCTGACCAACGTGAAGACGCGCGGCACCTGGGGGGAAGTGCAGCTCGAGGCGCTGCTCGAGCAGATGCTGACACCCGAACAGTACGCGAAGAACGTCGCGACGGTGCCGAAGAGCAGCGAGCGCGTCGAGTTCGCGATCCGGTTGCCGGGGCGCGAGGCCGGCACGCGCGACGCGCCGCCCGTGTGGCTGCCGATCGACGCAAAATTCCCGCGCGAAGACTACGAGCGGCTGATCGATGCGCAGGAGCGCGCCGATGCGGTGGCGGTCGAGGAAGCGGCTCGCGCGCTCGAAGCGCGCGTGCGCCTGGAGGCGCGCACGATCGCCGAGAAGTACGTCGCGCCGCCGCACACGACCGATTTCGCGCTGCTGTTCCTGCCGACTGAAGGGCTCTATGCGGAGATCCTGCGTCGTCCGGGGCTGACCGACCTGCTGCAGCGCGACTATCGCGTGACGGTCGCCGGCCCGACGACGCTCACTGCACTGTTGAACAGCCTGCAGATGGGCTTTCGCACGCTCGCGATCGAGCAACGGTCGAGCGAGGTGTGGCAGGTGCTCGGCGCGGTGAAGACGGAGTTCGGCAAGTTCGGCGACGTGCTCGCGCGCACGAAGTCGCAGCTCGAAACGGTCACACGCTCGATCGAGGCCGCCGAGCAGCGCACGCGCGTGATGAACCGGAAGCTGAAGCAGGTCGAGGCGCTGCCGGGCGACACGGCGGCCGGGCTGCTCGGCGCGGAAGGTGGCGACGGCGCCGATGCGGACGACGTGTGACGCACGTTGCCACACCGGCTGGAAAGAACACGGGCGCCGCGGCGCCCGTGTTCTTTTGAAGCGCTTGCCGGCGTGGCCGGCCCGCGGTCAATGCCCGGCGAGCGTATCCAGCGCGTCGCCCGTGACGCGAACGATGCGCCAGTCGGGCAGCACGGTTGCGCCCATCTTTTCGTAGAAATCGATCGCAGGCTGGTTCCAGTCGAGAACCGACCATTCGAAGCGCGCGCAACGGCGCTCGACGGCCAATGCTGCGAGGTGACGCAGCATCGCGGTGCCGAGGCCCGTGCCGCGCTGCGACGGCTGCACGTACAGATCCTCGAGATAGAGGCCGCGACGGCCGAGGAACGTCGAATAATTGTGGAAGAACAGCGCGTACGCGACGATCGTGCCGTCGTGCTCGGCCACGCGCGCCTCGGCGGCGGGCTGCGTGCCGAACAGCGCGTCGGCGAGATCGGCCTCGGTCGCGACGAACAGGTGCGTGAGCTTCTCGAACTCGGCCAGTTCGCGCATCAGCGCGAGGATCGCGCCGACGTCGCGCGCTTGGGCTGCGCGGATCAGCGGCGTGCCGCTCACGCTTCTTCCGGCGGATCGGACAGCACGATCTCGATGCCGCCGAAGCGCGATGCGACCCAGTTGTACGCGTGGCACGCGATCCACAGCAGCACGAAGCCGAGAATCGCGTTCAGCAGCAGCGCGCTCAGGATCGTGCTCAGTTCGACCATCCCGTAGCGGACGTACGCGACGAGAATGCCGAGCAGCACGATCGGCACGCTGAACGTCAGGTAGACGAGGATCAGCGCCTTTGCGGTTTGCCCCGCGGCGATCGACGAAATTTGTTTCTTCATGTGCGGATTGCCCCCGTAGAGATATACCGATAGTGGAATTCAGATCAGGCCGTCGAGCGGCAGGATGTCGACCGGGGTGCCCGCGTCGACTGCCGCGGTATCGTGGCCCAGGACGATGAAACAATTGGCGGCCGAGAGGCCGCTCAGCGATGCGGAACTCTGCGAGCCCGCCGGCGCCACCTGCCAGCGGCCGTCGGCGGCGCGTGTCGCGATGCCGCGCAGGTAGTCGGTGCGGCCCGGGCGCGTCTTCAGCGCTTGCGTGCTGAGTGCCGCATGCATTGCCGGCGGCTGGGCCTGCGCGCCGGCCAGCGTCAGCAGCGCGGGGCGCACGATTGCGTAGAACGTCACGGCAGATGCGACCGGATTGCCGGGCAGCCCGAAGAACAGCGAGTGACCGGCGCCGTCGGCTGCGCGTGCGAGCGTGCCGCACGCGAGCGGCCGGCCGGGACGCAGCGCGAGGCTGGCGAATGTTACGTCACCGAGCCGTGCCATGACGTCGCGCGTGAAGTCGGCTTCGCCGACCGATACGCCGCCCGACGTGATCACCGCGTCGGCCTGCGCGGCGACGGCGTCGCGCAATGCGGCTTCGAGCGCGGCCGGGTCGTCGCGGACGATCCCCAGATCGATCGCGTCGACATGCAGCCTTTCGAGCATCGCGATCAGCATCCCGCGATTGCTGTCATACAGTGCGCCGGGGCCGAGCGGCTCGCCGGGCTCGCGCAGTTCGTCGCCGGTGGAGAACACGGCGACGCGCACGCGCCGGCGCACCGTGACCTCGGTGATACCGAACGACGCGAGCAGGCCAAGATCGGACGGCCGCAGGATGCGGCCGGCAGCGAGCGCGCAGGCGCCGCGCGCGAGATCCTCGCCGGCCTTGCGGCAGTTCGCGCCGCGCGCGATGTCGTGCGCGGCGAAGTGGATCGTGTCGCCGTCGACGCGCACGCGTTCCTGCGGAATCACCGTGTCGCATCCGGCTGGCATCGGCGCGCCCGTCATGATGCGCACGCATGATCCGGCCGCTACGGCGCCATCGAACGGATGGCCGGCGAGCGCGGTGCCGGCGACCGTCAGCGCGACGTCGGCTTGCGGCGCCGCGTGCGTGCCGGCGCTGCCGTCGAACGCATAGCCGTCCATCGCCGAGTTGTCGTACGCGGGAATGTCGAACGGCGCGTTCACGTCGGCCGTGAGCACGCGGTCGAGTGCATCGCGAAGTGTCACCGTGTCGCATGCCGCGACGGGCACCGCGAAGCGGCACGCGAGCGCCTGCGCATCGGCGAGCGACAGCGGCGCATCGGAATCGGGCGCGGTTCGGGGGGCGGGTGAGGAGGGCGTGATCATCAGTCGGACTGCGCCGCAAGGCGTATCGGGTTCGTGGCCGGTGGCGCGAGGAGGGTGCCTGGGCGCGGGTTTCGCGTGCGGCGGGCGGGAACCGCACGGGCGCCGTCAGCGGCGGGCCAGCGCGGCGAGTTCCTGCCAAGAGTTGGCATTGTAAAACGCACGCTCGTCGCGAAACTCGACTTCGACCGTCTTGTGGCGTGCGTACCACGCACGCACCTTGCGGTCGCCGGCCGCGAGCCGGGCGGCGAGATCGTCGACCAGCGACGTGCGCAGCAGCGCGAACGTCGGTTGTGGCGAGCGCGCCTGCTGCGCGTCGACGGTCACCGCCATCGCGATGTCGGCCTGCTGCGCGTCGAGCGCCGCCTGCAGCCGTGCGACGAGGTCGGCGGGCAGATAGGGCGTATCGCATGGCGAGCACGCGACGAGCGGCGCGCGAGTCGCCCGCATGCCCGCGAGCAGGCCCGCGAGCGGGCCGGGGAAGTCGGGTGTTTCGTCCGCGACGATGCGCGCATCGAACGGCGCACCGAGTTCGGCATAGCGATCGGCATGGCGATTCGCGCTGATCAGCGTCTCGTCGACCTGCGGCGAGAGCCTGCGCAGCACGTGCAGTGCCAGCGGTGTGCCGTCGAGCAACTGCAGGCCCTTGTCGACGCCGTCCATGCGCGTGGCGCGCCCGCCTGCGAGCAGCAGGCCGGCGATCGAGGGGGAGGCGGAAGATGGCATCGTGCGAAGGCGGGAAGGGCGGCGTGCGTCAGCCGCCGATATACGACATCTCGACACGCTTGCCGGCGCCGTCGGGCATGGCATCGGCAGCCGCACTGCCGCGTAGTTGCGAATAACGGTCGGTGCGGGCCTGCCAGATGCGGGCGATCGCGGTCGCGATCTCGGCGTCGCTCGCGCCGCCGCGCACGAGCGCGCGCAGGTCGTGGCCCGTCGACGCGAACAGGCACAGGTACAGCTTGCCTTCGGTCGACAGCCGCGCACGCGTACAGTCGCCGCAAAAAGCCTGCGTGACACTCGAAATCACACCGATCTCGCCGCTGCCGTCCGCATAGCCCCAGCGCTGCGCGGTTTCTGCCGCCGTGTGCGGCTCGAGCGGCACGAGCGGGAAGTGTTCGGCGATCCGAGCGATGACGTCCGCCGATGGCAGCACCTCGGTCATGTTCCAGCCGTTCGACGTGCCGACGTCCATGTATTCGATGAAGCGCAGGACCACGCCGGTGCCGCGGAAACGCTCGGCCATCGGCAGGATCTCGCTGTCGTTGGTGCCGCGCTTGACGACCATGTTGACCTTGACCGGCGCGAGGCCCGCGGCCTGGGCCGCGAAGATGCCGTCGAGCACGTCGGCGCTCGCGAACTCGGCATCGTTCATGCGCTTGAACAACGTATCGTCGAGCGCGTCGAGGCTGACCGTCACGCGCGTGAGCCCGGCGTCCTTCAGCGCGCGCGCCTTGCGCGCGAGCAGCGAACCGTTGGTCGTGAGCGTCAGGTCGAGCGGGCGGCCGTCATGCGTGGTCAGGCGTGCGAGGCGCTCGATCAGGAATTCGAGATTCTTGCGCAGCAGCGGCTCGCCGCCCGTGATGCGGATCTTCTCGACGCCGTGTGCGACAAAGAGCCGCGCCACGCGTTCGATTTCCTCGTGCGTGAGCAGCGCGCTGTGTGGCAGGAACGGGTAGTCCTTGTCGAAGACCGCGCGCGGCATGCAGTACACGCAGCGGAAGTTGCAGCGATCCGTCACCGAAATGCGCAGGTCGCGTAGCGGCCTGGCAAACGTGTCGGCCAGCGTGCCATCCGGGGCATGCGCGACGCCGGAGACGTCCGGCATCCCGCTGACGTCGGCGAGAGGAATGATGCGTCGGGACATGTTGAAAGAAGTGCGAACCAGACCTCTATTTT
This sequence comes from Burkholderia puraquae, assembly GCF_002099195.1. Lineage (GTDB taxonomy): Bacteria > Pseudomonadota > Gammaproteobacteria > Burkholderiales > Burkholderiaceae > Burkholderia > Burkholderia puraquae. Next base: position 315,020 of record NZ_NBYX01000006.1, read on the forward strand.
AGCCGCAAGCGGGCCGGTCGGTCCGGTGGGCGGAAACCCGCAGCGCGGACATGAAAAAGCCCGCCGGAGGCGGGCTTTTCCTGGTCAGTCGATGCGACTTAGTGGTGCGTCGTTTCGACCTGCTGCATCGGGGCCGTATCGGCCGGCGGCAGCACCTTGCGTTCGCGCGGCACGCGGGCTGCGCGCGGGAGTCGCGACGCGGCTTCCTGCGCAGCAGCGAACTTGCTGGCGTCCGTGTTCACCCAGACGAGACCGGCCTGCTCCAGCACGACATCCAGGCTCGCCGAAGCGGGCGCGGCGGCCGGTTGGGCGGGAGCCTGTACCGGTGCCGGGGCTGCGACGGCCTCGACCGGGGCTGCCTCGACATGGGCCGGCTCGACAGCCGCCGGAGCGGCTTCGGTCGTCACGGCCGGTGCGGCTTGCTCGACGGGCGCAGGCTGCGGTGCCTCGACAGCGGCAGGTGCTGCCGGCACGTCGAACGCGTCGGTCGGCGAAACCGCGACCGGAGCCGGACCGGCTTCCGTATCGACGGCCGGCGCGACCGGTGCCGGTTCTGCTGCGTGGGCGACAACCGCCGGCTCGACCGGAGCGGCCGGAGCTGCTTCGACGTGAACCGGTGCCGGCTGCGGCTCGACCGCGGCCGGTGCGACCGGGGCAGCATGGTGCTCGACCGCTGCTTCGGCGACGACGGCGCTTGCCGCAGCCGCGGCCACGACGACGGCCGGTGCGGCCGCATGGGCCGGTTCGGCAGCAGCCGGTGCTTCCGGCGTCACGGCTTGCGCGGTGACTTCGCCTTCTGCGCCTTGCTCGGCGTGGTCGACGACTGCGCCGTCTTCGTCGCGTTCGCGACGACCGCCACGACGACCGCGGCGGCGACGGCGACGTTCCTCACCGTCCCGTGCGCCGGCTTCCGCATCGGCTGCCAGGTCGGCGCCGGGCAGGGCCTCTGCAACGGCCTTGTCGTCTTCCGGTTCCGGATGGTTTTCACCACGGGTGACGGTTTCGAGCGTGGCCGCATGCTGGGTCGGCTTGCGGCGCTCGCCGCGCTCGCGACGTTCGCCGCGTTCCTGACGCTCGCCACGACCGGCTGCGTCGAAGCCTTCCGGCTGCTCGGCACGCTCGCGCGGTTCGCGGTTCTCGCGCGGCTCACGGCTTTCACGCGGCTCGCGCGGTTCGCGGCCTTCGCGCGGGCTACGGCCCTCGCGACCCTCGCGGTTCTCGCGACCCTCACGCGGTTCACGACCCTCGCGCGGTTCGCGGCTCTCGCGCGGCTCACGCGCTTCACGCGGTTCGCGTGCTTCCTTGCCTTCGCGTTCCTGGCGTTGCGGCTGGCCGCGGCCTGCCGCGGCCTGGTCGCGGCCGCCTTGCGCCTGCTGGGCACCGCCGCGACGATTGCGGTTGCGATCGCCGCCGCGTTCGCCGCGTTGCTCGGACTTCTCGGTGCGTTCGCCGCGAGCCGGACGGGCTGCCTGCTCCTTCGCCGGTGCCGGAGCAACCGGTGCGGGCGCGGGCGCCGGCGACACGCCGAACAGGCCCTTCAGCCAGCCGATGAAGCCGCCGCTTGCCGGCGCGACAGGCGCGGGCGCGGCAACGGGTTCGACCGGGCGCTGCGGTGCCGGGCTCGGTGCCGGGCGCTCGGGCGTGATGCCCTTGACCGCGGCTTCCTGCTTCGGCTTCACTTCCGCCGCGCGCTTGCTGTAGCCGGTTTCCGACTCGAGTTCGCGGGCCGCTTCCTCGGCCATCTTCCAGGATGCGCGCGGATCGTCGAGGCGCGCATCGTCGTGACGCAGGCGCTCGAGCTTGTAGTGCGGCGTATCGAGGTGCTTGTTCGGGATCAGCACGATGCCGACCTTGAAGCGCGACTCGATCTTGTTGATTTCCTGACGCTTCTCGTTCAGCAGGAAGGCGGTCACCTCGACCGGCACCTGGCAGTGGATTGCCGCGGTGTTTTCCTTCATCGCTTCTTCCTGAATGATCCGCAGGACCTGCAGCGCGGACGATTCGGTATCGCGGATGTGGCCGGTGCCGTTACAACGCGGGCAGGTCACGTGGCTGCCTTCCGACAGGGCCGGACGCAGGCGCTGGCGCGACAGTTCCATCAGGCCGAAACGGGAGATCTTGCCCATCTGGACGCGCGCGCGGTCATGCTTGAGTGCGTCCTTCAGGCGTTGCTCGACTTCACGCTGGCTCTTGGCCGATTCCATGTCGATGAAATCGATCACGATCAGGCCGCCGAGGTCGCGCAGGCGGAGCTGGCGGGCGACTTCGTCGGCCGCTTCGAGGTTCGTGCGGGTCGCCGTTTCCTCGATGTCCGCGCCCTTGGTCGCGCGCGCCGAGTTCACGTCGATCGCGACGAGCGCTTCGGTGTGGTCGATCACGATCGCGCCGCCCGACGGCAGCGGTACCGTTCGCGAGTACGCGGTTTCGATCTGGTGCTCGATCTGGAAGCGCGAGAACAGCGGCACGTCGTCGTGGTAGCGCTTCACCTTCGCGACGTTGTCCGGCATCACGATATCCATGAATGCGCGGGCCTGATCGTGGATTTCGTTCGTATCGATCAGGATTTCGCCGATATCCGGCTGGAAATAGTCCCGGATCGCGCGGATCACGAGGCTCGATTCCAGGTAGATCAGCATCGGCTGTCCGGCGTTGCCGCTTTGCGACGCCGCTTCGATCGCGCGCCACAGTTGCAGCAGGTAGTTCAGGTCCCACTGCAGTTCCTCGGCGCTGCGGCCGATGCCCGCGGTACGGGCGATCATGCTCATGCCGTCCGGGATCTGCAGTTGCGCCATCGTTTCGCGCAGTTCCTGGCGCTCGTCGCCTTCGATCCGGCGCGACACGCCGCCGCCGCGCGGGTTGTTCGGCATCAGCACCAGATACCGGCCGGCGAGCGAGATGAAGGTGGTGAGGGCGGCGCCCTTGTTGCCACGCTCTTCCTTCTCGACCTGAACGATCAGTTCCTGGCCTTCGCGCAGGGCATCCTGAATGCGCGCGGAGCGCATGTCGATGCCGTCCTTGAAGTACTGGCGGGCGACTTCCTTGAACGGCAGGAAGCCGTGGCGGTCCTCGCCGTAGTTGACGAAGCACGCTTCGAGCGACGGCTCGATGCGGGTGATGACACCTTTGTAGATATTGCCTTTGCGCTGTTCGCGCCCGGCTGTCTCGATGTCGATGTCGATGAGCTTTTGCCCATCGACGATGGCGACGCGCAGCTCCTCCTGCTGCGTCGCATTGAACAGCATGCGTTTCATGAACGACTCCAGGCGGCTCCGCTGCCGGCGCCTCGCGGTTGTCAGTCGCGAAGGCGGGAACGACGGCAGGCCGCACCTTGTTGTGTTGTCACAAGCACGCTGGAGCGGGAACGATGGCGGGGAGAATTGCCTGAAGAGGCGCTTGGGCCCGAAAGACGGGGCCGGCGGCCGTAGGGCACCTGCGAATACGGTTTCAAAGCACGGCGTTCACACACCGCACGCTGCAAAAGCGCGCTAAGCCTGAGTCCGGGCATTGCCACGGGCGCGCGCAATGGGTCGCGCGCGCCGACGGGCGGCAGATGCTGCGGCTTGGGCCGCAGCGGGGAGTATCGAATCCAACCCGACTTTCCCGCTTGGGGTGTACTTCCCTGGTTTGACGTCGCCAAGCCCCGCACCTTCGCGGGGCCAAATCGGGCGCAACGCCGTAATTTTCGCAACCGGCAGCCTGCGGACGCACTTCGCGCCGTCGGGCTGCCGATCAAATTCTTTTCAACCAACTTTCCGTTACCGCGGCGCCTTGCCGACCGAATCCGCCTGTGGGCGCGATCCTTGCCGACGGGCGGCGCCGTGCGTGCAACTTGCTGCATCTCTTTGATTAGGGGCGAGCAGCAGACCCCCGGCGCAAGTAAAATAGCGGTTTGCGCTTGCGCCTTACCCGACTCGGTCGGGGCCGGCCGGTCAGGCCACCCACAACGTCAGGCTGGGCAAAATTATATTCAGTATGAATGAGTTAGGCAAAATATCCCAGAATTCGGTCGCAAGCGGCCAGGTATCGATGATCGAGATCGATGAAAACTCGGCCGGTCAGCGGATCGACAACTTCCTGTTGCGCGTCTGTAAAGGCGTGCCGAAAAGCCATATTTACCGGATCCTCCGCAGCGGCGAAGTGCGTGTAAACAAGGGTCGGGTCGACGCGCAGTATCGTCTTGCCCATGGCGACGTCGTCCGTGTGCCGCCCGTGCGCGTGGCGGCGGCGGACCTCGCCCGTGCCGACACGCCCGTCGTGCCGCCCGCAAATTTCAACGTGCTGTACGAGGACGACGCGATGCTCGTCATCGACAAGCCGGCCGGGGTCGCCGTCCACGGCGGCAGCGGCGTCGCGTTCGGCGTGATCGAGCAGATGCGCCAGTCGCGCCCGCGCGCGAAATTCCTCGAACTCGTGCATCGGCTCGACCGCGAGACGTCCGGGATCCTGATGCTCGCGAAGAAGCGCACGGCACTGGTGGGCCTGCACGAACAGATTCGCGAGAACCGGATGGACAAGCGCTACTTCGCGTGCGTCCACGGCGAATGGCAGCCCGACTGGGGCCGCCGCCGCGCGGTGAAGGCGCCGCTGTTCAAGTATTCGACCCCGGAAGGGGAGCGCCGCGTGCGCGTGCAGGACGACGGCCTGCCGTCGCATACGGTGTTCAACCTCGTCGACCGCTGGCCCGACTACGCACTCGTCGAAGCGGAACTCAAAACGGGTCGGACCCATCAGATCCGTGTGCACCTCGCGCATCTCGGCCTGCCGATCGCCGGCGACGCCAAGTATGGCGATTTCGCACTGAACAAGGCGCTGGCGCGCGCGAATGCGCAGCCGTCGCTGAAACGGATGTTCCTGCATGCGTACCGGCTGCGGCTTGCCCATCCGCTGACCGGCGAGGCGCTGCAGTTCGATGCGCCGCTGCCGGACGAATGCCGGCGCTTCCTCGACCAACTCAGCGCACTGCGCGATACCGCCTGAACCGCATGGCTCGACAGCAATTTGACCTGATCGTCTTCGACTGGGACGGCACGCTGATGGATTCGACTGCGCACATCGCGCACAGCATCCAGGCGGCGTGCCGCGATCTCGGCCTGCCCACGCCGTCCGACGAGGCGTCGCGCTACGTGATCGGCCTCGGCCTGCGCGATGCGCTGCAGATTACGGCTCCGACCCTCGATCCGTCCGACTATTCGCGGCTCGCCGAGCGCTACCGCTATCACTATCTGCTCGACGACCAGCGCATCGAGCTGTTCGCCGGCGTGCGCGAACTGCTCGCCGAGCTGCGCGATACGGGCTATCTGCTTGCCGTTGCAACCGGTAAGGGGCGAGTCGGGTTGAATCGCGTGCTCGACCAGTCGAAGCTGACGAGCCTGTTCGATGCGACGCGCTGCGCAGACGAGACCTTCTCGAAACCCCATCCGGCGATGCTGCAGGAGCTGTCCCGGGAATTGGGGCAGGACCTGTCGCGCACCGTGATGATCGGCGACACGACGCACGACCTCCAGATGGCCGCGAGTGCCGGGGCGGCCGGCGTCGGCGTCGCGTACGGCGCGCACACGGCCGATGCGCTGGCTGCGCTCACGCCGCGCTTCGTCGCGCCGGACGTCGGCGCGCTGGCCGCGTGGCTGCGGGAGTACGCATGAGCGCGGCGCCGGACGCCGTGCGCGTGTGCGCATCGGATGCGCTGGCCGACGGCGGCGCCGGCGTGCGCGTCGACGCGACGCTGCGCGGCGAGCAGGCCGTCGTGTTCTTCGTGCGCTATGAGGGCCGAGCATACGGTTACCTGAACCGCTGCGCGCATGTGCCGATGGAGCTCGACTGGGCCGAAGGGCAGTTTTTCGAATCGTCGGGCCTCTACCTGATGTGCGCGACGCATGGCGCGATCTACGAGCCGAACACCGGCAAGTGCGTCGGCGGCCCGTGCCGCGGCGGCCGCCTGCGGCCGGTCGAGGTCGACGAGCGCGACACCTCCGACGGGCGTGCGGTATTCTGGGTGCCCGACGCCGACCTGCGTCCCGCCGTTCCCGCCACGACCGACTAACGACAACCCTGCATGGCCGACCAACCGAACTCCCCGGATTCCTCCTCCCGTCCCGACAGCCGTGAACCGAACTGGGAGCGTGCGGCGCTCGAGCGGATCGCGCTTGCGGCCGTCAAGGAGCAGCGCGCGGCGCGGCGCTGGAAGATCTTCTTCCGCTTCGCGTTCCTCGGCGTGTTCGTGCTGCTTGCGTTCGCGCTGATCGATTTCTCGAGCGATTCGAAGTTCTCGTCGAGCGGGCGGCATACGGCGCTCGTGACGATCGACGGCGAGATCGCGGCCGGCGTCAACGCGAACGCCGACGACATCAACACGGCGCTCGACGCCGCGTTCGACGACGACGGCACGGCCGGCGTCGTGCTGCGGATCAACAGCCCGGGTGGCAGCCCGGTGCAGGCCGGGATGGTCTACGACGAGATCCGGCGGCTGCGCGCGAAGCATCCGGACAAGCCGCTGTACGTCGTCGTGACCGACATGTGTGCATCGGGCGGTTATTACATCGCGGCCGCGGCCGACAAGATCTTCGTCGACAAGGCGAGCATCGTCGGGTCGATCGGCGTGCTGATGGACGGGTTTGGCTTTACCGGCCTGATGGGCAAGCTCGGCGTCGAGCGGCGCCTGCATACGTCGGGCGAAAACAAGGGCTTCTACGATCCGTTCTCGCCGGAGACGCCGAAGATGGACGCGCACGCGCAGGCGCTGCTCGACCAGGTGCACGCGCAGTTCATCAAGGCCGTGAAGGATGGTCGCGGCAAGCGGCTGCACGAAACGCCCGACATGTTCTCGGGCCTGTTCTGGACGGGCGAGAAGAGCGTCGAGCTCGGGCTTGCAGACGGTTACGGCACGACCGACACGGTCGCGCGCGACGTGCTGAAGGCGCCGGATCTCGTCGACTATACGGTGAAGGAAAGCCTGACGAACCGCGTCGCGCGCAAGTTCGGCGCGGCCGTCGGCGGTGCCGCGATGAAGGCGCTGACGGCCGGCGGCGCATCGGTCAGCCTGCGCTGACAGGCGACGGGCGGGCCGCGATGGCCCGCCGTTCGGTCACTGGTCCGCCGAGCGCGGTTTCTAGTTGGCGAGCAGCAGGAAGATCGCCGGGCGCTTGTGCAGATTCGGCGCCGGCGCCTTTTTCCAGTCGGCCACGGTGCGGCTCGCGATCGTCTCGGTCGCGAGGGTCAGGTCGGCTGCGACGCAGATCTGCGTCGACGGTGCGCAGGTCGCGACGAGCGTGTCGAGCATCGCGTGATTCCGGTAAGGCGTTTCGATGAAGATCTGCGTCTGGCGCGCCTTGCGTGACAGTTGCTCGAGTTCGCGCAGGCGTTTCGCGCGTGCGGCCGCGTCGACCGGCAGGTAGCCGTTGAACGCGAAGCTCTGGCCGTTCAGGCCCGATGCCATCAGCGCGAGCAGGATCGAACTCGGCCCGACGAGCGGCACGACCTTTACGCCGCGCTCGTGCGCGCGGCGCACCAGCAGCGCACCGGGATCGGCGACGGCCGGGCAGCCGGCCTCCGACACGAGTCCGGCGTCCGCGCCGGCCAGGATGGGCGCGAGCAGCCGGTCGATGGCGCCGGCCGGCGTATTGACGTTCAACTCGCTGATCTCGATTTCCTGGATCGGGCGCGTCGTGCCGATCTTCTTCAGGAACGCGCGCGTCGTTTTCGCGTTTTCACCGATGTAATAGCCGAGCGTGCCGGCGCGTGCCTGGACGGCAGCGGGCAGCACGGCGGCGAGCATCGATTCGTCGCCTTCGCCGAGCGTGTTCGGGACGAGGTAAAGCGTGCCGGCGGTCATGCGCGGTCTCCACGGGTAGTTGCAAACAGCGGGTATTCGGCGGCGCGCAGCATGCGCGTGAGTGCGATCAGCGGCAGGCCGACGAGCGCGGTCGGGTCGTTCGAGTCGATCGCGTCGAGCAGCGCGATGCCGAGCCCTTCGGATTTCGCGCTGCCGGCGACGTCGTACGGCGTTTCCGCGTGCAGGTACGCGTCGAGTTCGGCCTCGGGCAGCGAGCGGAACCGCACGCGCGTGACGATGTCCTCGACCTGCGCTTCGCCCGTGCGGCTGTCGTACAGGCAGAGCGCGCTGTGGAATTCGACTTCGCGGCCCTGCATCGACACGAGTTGCGCGAGCGCACGCTCATGCGTGCCGGGCTTGCCGATCTGGAGCCCGTCGAAGGTCGCGACCTGGTCCGACCCGATCACGAGCACGCCGTCCGGCGCGTCGATCGTCGCGGCGACGGCGCGCGCCTTCGCGCCGGCGAGGCGCAGGGCGGTCGCGGCTGGCGTTTCGCCGTCGCGCGGGGTTTCGTCCAGGTCGGGCGACACGACGTCGAAGGGGATGCCGAGGCGCTCGAGGAGCGCGCGGCGGTAGCGTGAACTGGAGGCGAGAATCAGCCGCGGCGGGCGGCAAACGGTATCCGGCATGGTCGGTTGGATCGGTGAGTCTTCAGGTATGGCGCGGCGTTGCGCGGACGCAAGCTTAAGTGATTGACCGCAAAAGGTAAAACAGGTATGCTTTCCCGCTTTTCGTCGGCAGGCTTTCGTTGTGATGGCGCCTGCCGGGTCTTCGGAAGTAAAGTACGTCATCCGTGGATGAGCCGTACGCGAGCGGTGCCAAGCCGGATCCGCAAGTCAGCCTGTAGGCAGGAGCGCACATGAACACTTCTTCTGGCAAACCTGCGGCGGCCCTTGATCCGCACGCGATCGACCTGTTCGAGTTCGCCCGCAGCGGGCGGCAGGCAGCAGGGGTGGTGCGCCTCTCGCAACTGCCGCGCATGTTAAACGAAGTGCCCGCGGACGCGCCAGATCGCGACACGGTCTTCACATGGCAGGCGGAAGGGTTCGCGCAGAAGGAGTTGCAGGACGATGGCGCCGACGGGCAGCAGCCGTATCTGCGCCTTGCGGTGCACGGCCATGCGTGGCTCACGTGCCAGCGCTGCATGACCCCGTACGACCAGACGTTCGACGTCGACATGACGTACCGGGTCGTCGCGACCGAAGAAGAAGCTGAAGAATTTCCGCTCGACGACGATGAAGCCGATGTGATCGTGGGCTCACGCCAGTTCGATCTCGTCGACTTGATCGAAGAGGAATTGCTGCTTTCGTTGCCGCTCGTGCCCAAGCACGAGGTTTGCCCGGCAGTTCACGAAAGCCTCGTGTCGGGTGCGAGCGGTCCCGTGGAAGAGTCGGACGAGGCGTCCGACGAAGCCGGGGACGAAGGCAAACGGCCGAATCCGTTCGCAGCGCTGGAAGCGCTGAAGAAGGGCGGTGACGGCACCAAGAAACACTAAGCAGTTGTGGCGCGGGAAGGCGTAAAGGCTTTGGGCCAGGGTAGTTAAGCGCCGGATCGGGCTGTGTTAGAATCCGGAAAATTATTTAGGAGTTAGTCATGGCAGTCCAGCAAAACAAGAAGTCGCCGTCGAAGCGCGGCATGCATCGTTCGCACGATTTCCTGACGGCATCGCCGCTGGCAGTCGAGCCGAGCACGGGTGAAGTGCACCTGCGTCACCACGTCAGCCCGAACGGCTACTACCGCGGCAAGAAAGTCGTCAAGACGAAGAACGACTAAGCGTCAAGTCACGCGTTGCGCGCTACGCTTGCCGTTCGCGTGACAACTGGTTCGCTTGACACTTTCCTGGCTCAACAAAAAGGCGGCATTCAACTGCCGCTTTTTTGTGCCTGAAATTCGTCGCATTCCATGACCGTAAAGCTCACAATCGATTGCATGGGAGGCGACCACGGCCCGTCCGTGACCGTTCCCGCGGCAGTCAAGTTCGTCCGCGCGCATCCCGATGCGCACCTGATGCTCGTCGGCATCGAAGGCGCGATCCGCGCCCAGCTGAAGAAGCTGAAAGCCCTCGACGATCCCGCGCTGACCATCGTTCCCGCCACCGAAGTCGTGGCGATGGACGATCCTGTCGAAGTGGCGCTGCGCAAGAAGAAGGATTCTTCGATGCGCGTCGCGCTCAACCACGTCAAGGAAGGCGCAGCGCAGGCCTGCATCTCCGCCGGCAATACCGGCGCGCTGATGGCCGTTTCCCGTTACGTACTCAAGACGCTTCCCGGCATCGAGCGGCCCGCGATCGCGTTCGCGCTGCCGAACCCGACCGGCTACACGATGATGCTGGACCTCGGCGCGAACGTCGACTGCGAACCGCAGCACCTGCTGCAGTTCGCGGAAATGGGGCATGCGCTCGTGGCCGCGCTCGAAGGCAAGGAGCGTCCGACGATCGGCCTGCTGAACATCGGTGAAGAGGTGATCAAGGGCAACGAGACGATCAAGCGCGCAGGCGAACTGCTGCGCGCCAGCACGCTCAATTTCCGCGGCAACGTCGAAGGCAACGACATCTACAAGGGCACGGTCGACGTGATCGTGTGCGACGGCTTCGTCGGCAACGTCGCGCTGAAGACGTCCGAGGGGCTCGCGCAGATGCTGTCGGACATCATCCGCGAGGAGTTCGGCCGTTCGCTGATGTCGAAGCTGATGGCGCTGCTCGCGCTGCCTGTCCTGATGCGTTTCAAGAAGCGCGTCGACCACCGCCAGTACAACGGCGCGGCGCTGCTGGGGCTGAAGAGCCTCGTGATCAAGAGCCACGGTTCGGCTGATGCCTACGCGTTTGAGTGGGCGATCAAACGCGGGTATGATGCCGTCAAAAACGGCGTGCTGGAGCGCCTCGCGCGCGCGATGGCGGATAATTCAGTGTCGCTCGGCGAAGGCGAACACGACGCGGGCGGCGCGGGCCATGCAAGCCCCGCCGCAGGCCGTCACGCCGAACCTTCCGCTGCGCAATCCTCTAAAGCATAAATGGCCCAATCGACTCTCTATTCCCGCGTGCTCGGCACGGGCAGCTACCTGCCGCCTGACCGCGTTACGAACCAGCAGTTGACCGATCGTCTTGCGAAGGAAGGCATCGAGACGAGCGATGAATGGATCGTTGCGCGCACGGGCATCCATGCGCGCCATTTCGCCGCACCCGACGTCACGACCAGCGACCTCGCGCTCGAGGCGTCGCGTCGCGCGATCGAGGCCGCCGGCATCGATCCGCAGTCGATCGACCTGATCATCGTCGCGACTTCGACCCCCGATTTCGTGTTCCCGAGCACCGCGTGCCTGCTGCAGAACAAGCTCGGTATCAAGAACGGCGGCGCGGCATTCGACGTGCAGGCCGTGTGTTCGGGCTTCGCGTACGCGATGGCGACGGCCGACAGCTTCATCCGCAGCGGCCAGCACCGCACCGCGCTCGTGATCGGCGCGGAGACGTTTTCGCGCATTCTCGACTTCAAGGACCGCACGACCTGCGTGCTGTTCGGCGATGGCGCGGGTGCGGTGATCCTGTCGGCGTCGGAAGAGCCGGGCGTGCTCGGCAGCGCGCTGCATGCGGACGGCAGCTATTCGCATATCCTCTGCACCCCGGGCAACGTCAACCGCGGCGTGATCGAAGGCAGCGCGTTCCTGTACATGGACGGGCAGGCCGTGTTCAAGCTCGCGGTCAACGTGCTCGAGAAGGTGGCGATCGAGGCGCTCGCGAAGGCGAATCTCGCGCCCGAACAGATCGACTGGCTGATTCCGCACCAGGCCAACATCCGCATCATGACCAGCACCTGCCGCAAGCTCGGCTTGCCGCAGGAGCGCATGGTCGTGACGGTCGACCAGCACGGCAATACGTCGGCCGCGTCGATCCCGCTGGCGCTCGACACCGCAGTGCGCGACGGTCGCATCCAGCGCGGCCAGCATGTGCTGATCGAAGGCGTCGGCGGCGGCTTCACCTGGGGTGCGTCGGTCTTCCGCTACTGATCCGCAGCGCGCGACTGCTGCGCGCGGATCCCACCGGCGCGCCGTTCGTGCGCGCCGTCCGAATCGATTCAATTGGGGACGATATGAAATTTGCATTCGTATTTCCGGGGCAGGGCTCGCAGGCAGTCGGCATGCTCAATGCATTTGCCGATCTGGCCGTGGTGCGCGAGACGCTCCAGGAAGCGTCCGATGCACTCAATCAGGATCTCGGCAAGCTGATCGCCGAAGGCCCGGCCGAAGAGCTGAACCTCACCACCAACACGCAGCCCGTGATGCTGACCGCGGCCTATGCGTGCTATCGCGCGTGGCAGCAGGCAGGCGGCCCGGCGCCGTCGATCGTCGCCGGCCACAGCCTCGGTGAATACACGGCGCTCGTCGCGGCCGGCGCGCTCGCGTTCAAGGACGCCGTGCCGCTCGTGCGCTTCCGCGCGCAGGCGATGCAGACGGCCGTGCCGGTCGGCCAGGGCGGCATGGCCGCGATCCTGGGTCTCGATGACGACACCGTGCGTGCGGTCTGCGCCGAAGCCGCGGAAGCGGGTGTCGTCGAAGCCGTGAACTTCAATGCCCCCGCACAGGTCGTTATCGCAGGCAACAAGGCCGCGGTCGAAAAGGCCTGCGAGATTGCGAAGGCGAAGGGTGCGAAGCGCGCGCTGCCGCTGCCGGTGTCGGCGCCGTTCCATTCGTCGCTGCTCAACCCCGCGTCGGACCAGCTGCGCGACTATCTTGCGAACGTCGACGTCAAGGCGCCGCAGATTCCGGTCGTCAACAACATCGACGTCGCCGTGGTCAGCGATCCGGCAGCGATCAAGGATGCGCTGGTGCGCCAGGCCGCGGGGCCGGTGCGCTGGGTCGAGTGTGTGCAGTACATCGCCGGCACGGGTGTCACGCACGTGATCGAATGCGGCCCGGGCAAGGTCCTCGCGGGCCTGACGAAGCGCATCGATGGCAACCTGACGGGTGTGTCGGTGTTCGATCCGGCTTCGCTCGACGAAGCGCTCAAGCTGGTGACCGCCTGACGCGGCACCTTTTCTCAAGAGACGGATATTCGATTCATGGACAAGACTCTCGATAAACAGGTTGCGATCGTTACCGGCGCGTCGCGCGGCATCGGCCGTTCGATCGCGCTCGAACTCGCGCGCCTGGGTGCGACGGTGATCGGCACGGCGACGAGCGAATCGGGCGCCGCTGCGATTACCGCGGCGTTCGCGGAAGCGGGCGTCACGGGCCGCGGCGCGGTGCTGAACGTCAACGACGCGGCAGCCGCCGAGGCGCTGATCGACGCGACCGTGAAGGAATTCGGCGCGCTGAACGTGCTCGTCAACAACGCGGGCATCACGCAGGACCAGCTCGCGATGCGGATGAAGGACGAGGACTGGGACGCGGTGATCGACACCAACCTGAAGTCGGTGTTCCGCCTGTCGCGCGCGGTGCTGCGCCCGATGATGAAGGCCCGTGGCGGCCGCATCATCAACATCACGTCGGTGGTCGGCTCGGCCGGCAACCCGGGGCAGGTCAACTACGCGGCGGCAAAGGCCGGTGTAGCGGGCATGACGCGTGCGCTCGCGCGCGAAATCGGCAGCCGCGGCATCACCGTGAACTGTGTGGCGCCGGGCTTCATCGACACCGACATGACGAAGACGCTGCCGGAAGAACAGCAGGCTGCGCTCAAGACCCAGATTCCGCTCGGCCGCCTCGGCAGCCCGGAAGACATCGCCCATGCCGTCGCGTTCCTCGCATCGCCACAGGCCGGTTACATCACCGGTACGACGCTGCACGTGAACGGCGGCATGTACATGTCGTAACGATTTTCGTTTACCATCCGCGCCGTATCCCGTTTTTCAGGCGGATCGGCGCTTGATCGACCATCAAGCCAACGCGCGTTTTGGCGTCAGCAAACCTGATAAAATGCGCGCACTTGTAAATCTGAACTTTCCCTCGGAGGGGTAATGGACAACATCGAACAACGTGTCAAGAAGATCGTCGCTGAGCAACTGGGCGTCGCCGAAGCCGAGATCAAGAACGAAGCTTCGTTCGTGAACGACCTGGGCGCCGACTCGCTCGACACCGTCGAACTGGTGATGGCTCTGGAAGACGAGTTCGGCATGGAAATCCCGGACGAAGAAGCAGAGAAGATCACGACGGTTCAGCAAGCGATCGACTACGCTCGCGCAAACGTCAAGGCGTAACGAGCGCCTTTCGCGCTTGTCCGCCACGTCGCCGCGATCTTCGCGATTGACGCGCCATCCTGCCGGCTTCGCGCCGGACGGACTAACAGCCACAGGGCTCGCAGGGCTGGTTCCTGTGGCCACTGTGGCTTTTGTTTTTGTCATCCAATAATGGAAAAGAGGTTACCGTGAGCCGCCGTCGTGTTGTTGTTACAGGCCTGGGGCTGATTTCGCCTGTTGGCAATAATGTTGCCGACGGCTGGGCCAATCTCGTCGCCGGCAAGTCCGGTATTGCCACCGTCACGAAGTTCGATGCGTCGAACCTCGCCTGCCAATTCGCGGGCGAAGTGAAGGGCTTCAGCGCCGAGGAGTACATCCCGGCGAAGGAAGCCCGGAACATGGATACGTTCATCCATTACGGCATCGCCGCCGGCGTCCAGGCCATCAAGGACAGCGGGCTGGAAGTGAACGAAGCCAATGCGGAGCGCATCGGCGTGCTGGTCGGTTCCGGCATCGGCGGCCTGCCGATGATCGAGGACACACACCAGACCTATGTCGATCGCGGCGCGCGCCGGATTTCGCCGTTCTTCGTGCCGGGTTCGATCATCAACATGATCTCGGGCCACCTGAGCATCATGTTCGGCCTGAAGGGCCCGAACCTCGCGGCCGTCACGGCCTGCACGACCGGCCTGCACAGCATCGGCCTCGCAGCGCGCCTGATCCAGGCCGGCGACGCCGACGTGATGGTCGCGGGCGGCGCCGAATCGACGGTGTCGCCGCTCGGCATCGGCGGTTTCGCGGCGGCGCGTGCGCTGTCGACCCGCAACGACGATCCGGCCAGCGCATCCCGTCCGTGGGACAAGGACCGCGACGGCTTCGTGCTGGGCGAGGGTGCCGGCGTGATGGTGCTCGAGGAGTACGAAGCGGCGAAAGCACGCGGTGCGAAGATCTACGCGGAAGTCTCGGGCTTCGGCATGACGGGCGACGCGTACCACATGACCGCGCCGAACATGGACGGCCCGCGCCGCTGCATGGTCGCGGCACTGCGCGACGCCGGCGTGAATGCCGACGAGGTCCAGTACCTGAACGCGCACGGCACGTCGACGCCGCTGGGCGACAAGAACGAGTCCGACGCGGTGAAGGCGGCCTTCGGCGAGCATGCGTACAAGCTCGTCGTGAACTCGACGAAGTCGATGACGGGCCACCTGCTGGGTGGCGCGGGCGGCCTCGAATCGGTGTTTACGGTGCTGGCGCTGCACAACAACGTGTCGCCGCCGACCATCAACATCTTCAACCAGGACCCCGAGTGCGATCTCGATTACTGCGCGAACACCGCACGTGACATGAAGATCGACGTCGCCGTGAAGAACAACTTCGGCTTCGGCGGTACCAACGGCACGCTGGTGTTCAAGCGCGTCTGACGCTGCAATCGCTTGACGAGTCCATTCGATGCTCCGGCCGGGCGTCCGCAGCGCTTTGCGTTGCGGGCCTCGGCCGTGTCGTATGTCGTGCTGGCCGTGTTCGTCGCGTCGGCTGCCGCGTCGGCCTACCTGTTCTGGGTGCCGCGCGCAGGCGCTGCCGCCGGCGCATGCGTGTCGGCCGCGACGGCTGCGCTGCTGGCCGTGTGCGCCGTGCGGGCCTGTGCCCGCCGGCTGCCGGCCGAGCTGCGGATCGACGCGTTCGGGGAAATCGCGGCGTTTGGCCGCACCGGGCGCCTGCTGGCCCGCGGCCGCGTGACGGGCCATGCGCACTGGAGCAGCCTGCTGCTGGTGCTGTCGGTCGGGCAGGGTGCCCGGCGGGCCCGGCCGCTGCTGATTCCGGCCGATGCGCTGGACGCCGCATCGTTCAGCGCGCTTTCCGTGCTGGCGAGAACGGCGGGCGCGGCGGAGCGGGCGTGACGGCGGCACGGTTACGGACCGTAACCAGCGGCCGGCGCGGGAACGCTACAATAACGCTCCGCGTTGCATCCCTAGTTAACGGATTTGTCAGGTGAGTGAAAAAGAAATCGATCAGGCTCTGGTCGAGCGCGTACAGAAGGGCGACAAGGCAGCGTTCGAACTCCTGGTCTCCAAATACCACCGCAAGATCATTCGGCTGATCTCGCGCCTCGTGCGGGATCCCGCCGAGGTCGAGGATGTGGCCCAGGACGCGTTCATCAAGGCGTATCGTGCGCTGCCGCAATTTCGCGGCGAATCGGCGTTCTATACGTGGTTGTACCGAATTGCCGTCAACACGGCGAAGAACTACCTTGCGACGCAAGGCCGCCGGGCGCCGACCTCGACCGAGGCCGATGCGGAGGAAGCGGA
The DNA here is from genome assembly GCF_002099195.1 of Burkholderia puraquae. Taxonomy (GTDB): domain Bacteria; phylum Pseudomonadota; class Gammaproteobacteria; order Burkholderiales; family Burkholderiaceae; genus Burkholderia; species Burkholderia puraquae. The sequence continues at coordinate 331,318 of NZ_NBYX01000006.1, forward strand.
AACTTTCTCCGACGCAGACCAACTAAGGGATATCAACACGCCTGAGTCGATGTTGATGAGCAAGCAGATTGCCGAGACGGTCAACGCTGCAATGGCTCTGCTGCCCGAAGAACTGCGCCAGGCAATTACGCTGCGCGAGATCGAGGGCCTGAGCTACGAAGAGATCGCGGAAATGATGGGCTGTCCGATCGGGACGGTCCGGTCGCGGATCTTCCGTGCACGCGAGGCAATCGCTGCCAAATTGCGTCCGCTGCTCGATACGCCCGAAGGCAAGCGCTGGTAAGCGCGACAGGCGGAGCGACGCGGGTCGGGGTCTAGTTACGGATAGAGTCGTGAAGTCACGACGGGGTGTGCAAGATGGGGAGCATCATGGGGTCGGTCAATACGCAGTCGCAAGCGTGCTCGCGCGGCGAGCGCCTTTCCGCGCTGGTCGACGGCGAAATGTTCGATGGCCCGGACAACGGGCAGTTTCTGGCTGAGCTCAATCGCGCGGATCGCGCTGTGTGGGCTCATTACCACCTGATCGGCGATGCGCTGCGATCGGACGAGCTTGCGCTGTCGCCCGCGCTGAGCGTCGCGTTCACCGCGCGCATGTCGGCTGCGCTCGAAAGCGAGCCGCACCTGCTCGCGCCGGCGGCCGCGCCCGTCGCGCGCAAGCTGCTGTCGCTGCGCCGGCGCGTCGTACCCGCGTTCGCGGTTGCCGCCGCGGCGGCCACGCTGACGTGGATCGTCGTCCCGCAAATGCAGACGGCCGGCGCCCCGGGCACCGTCCAGGTCGCGTCGGCCGGTGCGCCGCAAGGCGGCAACCTGCAGCGCGTGACGGTTGCGCAGGCATCGGCCCAGCCGGGGCTGCAGGACGTCAACATCATTCGCGACGCCAGCCTCGACCAATACCTTGAAGCGCATCAGCAGTTCGCGCAGCAGCCCGTCGTCACGGGTTCGATGCCGCTGATCCGCGCCGCCGTGACCACCACGCCAGGCCAATAAACCCGATGCGGACATTGCAGTTGAATCACGCCATCTCCGGATGGAAGCGGCTGCCGGCCCTCCTGCTCTGCGCAGCCGCCCTGTTGTCCGTTCAATCCGTTCCTGCCAGCGCCCAGCAACCGGACGATCCCGTCGCGACCCGCAAGGGTGCAGCCGACTGGCTCGACCGTGTCCAGCAGGCGGCGCAGCAGCAGAGCTACGAAGGCACGTTCGTCTACCAGCGCGGCGGGTATGTGCAGTCGTCGCGCATTGCGCACGTCGCGTCCCGCGACGGCGAGTTCGAGCGCATCGAGACGCTCGACGGCAAGCCGCGCAAGCTGCTGCGGCATAACGACGAGCTGTACACGTTCGTGCCCGAGCGCAAGCTGTGCGTGGTCGAGCGCCGTCAGACGCGCGACTCGTTCCCCGCGCTGCTCGGCGCGAGCGGCGAGCACGTGATGTCCGTCTACGACGCGAAGTCGCTCGGCAAGGACCGCGTGGCGGGGATCGACGCCCAGGTCGTCGAGCTCGTGCCGAAGGATGCGTACCGCTTCACGTACAAGCTGTGGGCCGACGCGCGCACGGGGCTGCTGCTGCGTTCGCAGACGCTCGATGCGAACGATCACGTGCTCGAGCAGATCGCGTTCTCGCAATTGCAGACGGGCGGCGCAAGCGGCGACAAGGCCGCGATCGCGGCCGGCATGCGCAACCTGAACGGCTGGACGGTCGTGCGTCCGCCGGTCGCGACGGTCGACATGGAAGCGCAGGGCTGGCAGCTCGCGCCGAGCGTCGCCGGTTTCCAGAAGATTCGTGAAGTGCGCCGGCCGATGGCCGCGCGCGATGCGGGTGAGCCGCCGATCCCGGTCGATCAGGCCGTCTTCACCGACGGGCTCGCGACGATCTCGGTTTTCATCGAGCCGGCCGAAAAGAATACGCGCAAAGAAGGCGCGGGCAGCACCGGTGCAACGAACGTTCTCGTGAAGCGCCGCGGCGATTACTGGATCACCGTGCTCGGCGAAGTGCCGCCGGCTACGTTGCAGCAGTTCGCGTCTGCCATAGAATACAAGGCTTCCAAGTAACGCTACGGCTTCCGACATGATCAAACTCACGCTGCGCAAATGGCTCGCGGCGGCGGCGCTGTCTGCCTGCCTGCCGCTCGTGCCGCATACCGCGTTCGCGGTGACGGCCCCCGCTGCCAGCCTGCCCGACTTCGCCGATCTGGTCGAAAAGGTCGGGCCGGCCGTCGTGAACATCCGGACCACCGCCAACGTGCCGACGAGCAGCGGCCCGCGCGGAATGCTCCCGCCGGGCTTCGATAACGGCGACATGTCGGAATTCTTCCGGCGCTTCTTCGGCATTCCGCTGCCGCAGGCGCCCGGCAACGGTAGCGGCAATGGCGGCGGCAATCCGAAGAATGCGCCGGCACCGGACAATGCGCCCGACACCGAACAGAATCGCGGCGTCGGCTCGGGCTTCATCGTGTCGGCCGACGGTTACGTGATGACCAATGCGCACGTCGTCGACGATGCGGACACCATCTACGTGACGCTGACCGACAAGCGCGAATTCAAGGCGAAGCTGATCGGCGTCGACGATCGCACGGACGTCGCGGTCGTCAAGATCCAGGCGTCGAACCTGCCGGTCGTCGCGATCGGCGATTCGAACAAGGTGCGCGTCGGCGAGTGGGTCGTCGCGATCGGTTCGCCGTTCGGCCTCGACAACACGGTGACGGCCGGCATCGTCAGCTCGAAGAGCCGCAATACGGGCGACTATCTGCCGTTCATCCAGACCGACGTCGCCGTGAACCCCGGCAACTCGGGCGGCCCGCTGATCAACATGCAGGGCGAGGTGATCGGCATCAACTCGCAGATCTACAGCCGGACCGGCGGCTTCATGGGCATCTCGTTCGCGATTCCGATCGACGAGGCGATGCGCGTGGCCGACCAGCTGAAGGCGACGGGCAAGGTCACGCGCGGCCGGATTGCGGTCGCGATCGGCGAGGTGACGAAGGACGTCGCCGATTCGATCGGGCTGCCGAAGGCCGAGGGCGCGCTCGTCAGCAGCGTCGAACCGGGTGGCCCGGCCGACAAGGCGGGCATCCAGCCGGGCGACATCATCCTGAAGTTCAATGGCCGTTCGGTCGATACGGCGTCGGACCTGCCGCGCATGGTCGGCGATACCAAGCCCGGCACGAAGGCGACGGTCAGCGTATGGCGCAAGGGTCAGGCACGTGATCTGCCGATCACGATCGCGGAGACGCCGGCCGAAACGACGGCGAAGGCCGAGCAGCGCAAGAACGCGCCGCAGAAGCCGCGCCAGACCAATTCGCTCGGTCTGACGGTCAGCGACCTGACGGCGGAGCAGATGAAGACGCTGAAGCTGAAGAACGGCGTGCAGATCGACGGCGTCGACGGCCCGGCCGCCCGTGCGGGCTTGCAGCGCGGCGATATCGTGCTGCGAGTCGGCGACACCGATATCACGAATGCGAAGCAGTTCGCCGACGTGACCGCGCAGCTCGATCCGCAGAAGGCGGTCGCGGTGCTCGTGCGGCGTGGCGACAACACGCAGTTCGTGCCGGTGCGGCCGCGCCAGAAGTAACGCGCCGATGTTCACGCTCTACGGCCGCGGCTGGTGCCACCTGTGCGACGACATGCGCGACGCACTGGCGCCGGTGGCGGTCGAATTCGGTGTCGCGGTCGATTACGTCGACATCGACACCGATGCGGCACTCGTCGCCCGCTACGACGAGGACGTGCCCGTGCTGTTGCTGGACGGGGCGGAGGTATGCCGCCACCGGTTCGACGACGCGCGAGTGCGTGACGCGCTTGCGGCTCGGCGCCGAGCCTGACCGGCCGCAGGCGGGTGTCGCTTCGCGCGGGGCTTGCCCCGCCGGATACCCCCGGCGGGCCACCGCGCGGCCCGGCGTCGGAAATACCGCCCGGCGAAGGCCTTTTCGGCTAAAATAAGCCGTTTTTTCACCGACTTACAAGGCGTGCTCCGCAGTCGTCGAGCGCGCCTTTTTCGCTTGATCGGCACTGAATGGATCATATTCGCAATTTCTCGATCATCGCCCACATCGACCATGGCAAGTCGACGCTCGCGGATCGCATCATCCAGGTATGCGGCGGCCTCGCCGACCGCGAAATGGAAGCGCAGGTGCTCGACTCGATGGATATCGAGCGCGAGCGCGGCATCACGATCAAGGCGCAGACAGCCGCGTTGTCCTATCGCGCGCGCGACGGCAAGGTCTACAACCTGAACCTGATCGACACGCCGGGGCACGTCGACTTCTCGTACGAAGTCAGCCGTTCGCTGTCCGCGTGCGAAGGCGCGCTGCTGGTCGTCGACGCGAGCCAGGGCGTCGAGGCGCAGACGGTCGCGAACTGCTACACGGCGATCGAGCTCGGGGTCGAGGTTGTGCCCGTGCTGAACAAGATCGACCTGCCGGCTGCAAACCCCGAGAACGCGATCGAGGAGATCGAGGACGTGATCGGTATCGACGCGACCGACGCGACGCGCTGCAGCGCGAAGACGGGGCTCGGCGTCGAGGACGTGCTCGAGTCGCTGATCGCGAAGGTGCCGCCGCCGAAGGGCGACGTCAACGCGCCGCTGCAGGCGCTCATCATCGATTCGTGGTTCGACAACTACGTCGGCGTCGTGATGCTGGTTCGCATCGTCAACGGCACGCTGCGTCCGAAGGACAAGATCAAGCTGATGGCGACCGGCGCGCAGTATCCGGTCGAGCACATCGGGGTGTTCACGCCGAAGTCGCGCAACCTCGAATCGCTGTCGGCCGGGCAGGTGGGCTTCATCATCGCGGGCATCAAGGAACTGACGGCCGCGAAGGTCGGCGATACCGTCACGCACGTGACCAAGGCCGCCACCGAGCCGCTGCCGGGCTTCAAGGAAGTGAAGCCGCAGGTGTTCGCCGGGCTGTATCCGGTCGAGGCGAACCAGTACGACGCGCTGCGCGAGTCACTGGAAAAGCTCAAGCTGAACGACGCGTCGCTGCAGTACGAGCCGGAAGTGTCGCAGGCGCTCGGGTTCGGTTTCCGCTGCGGCTTCCTCGGGCTGCTGCACATGGAAATCGTGCAGGAGCGGCTCGAGCGCGAGTTCGACATGGATCTGATCACGACCGCACCGACGGTCGTCTACGAGGTCGTGCAAAGCGACGGCTCGACGATCATGGTCGAGAACCCGGCAAAGATGCCGGAGCCCGGCCGCATCGCCGAAGTTCGCGAGCCGATCGTCACCGTGAACCTGTACATGCCGCAGGATTACGTCGGCTCGGTGATCACGCTGTGCGAGCAGAAGCGCGGCTCGCAGATCAACATGCAGTATCACGGCCGCCAGGTGCAGCTCACGTACGAGATCCCGATGGCCGAGATCGTGCTCGACTTCTTCGATCGCCTGAAGTCGGTGTCGCGCGGCTATGCGTCGATGGACTACGAGTTCAAGGAATACCGTTCGTCGGACGTCGTGAAGGTCGACATGCTGATCAACGGCGACAAGGTCGATGCGCTGTCGATCATCGTGCACCGTTCGCAGTCGCAATATCGCGGCCGCGAGGTTGCCGCGAAGATGCGCGAGATCATCCCGCGCCAGATGTACGACGTGGCGATCCAGGCCGCGATCGGCGCGCACATCGTCGCGCGCGAGAACATCAAGGCGCTGCGCAAGAACGTGCTCGCGAAGTGCTACGGCGGCGACATCACGCGAAAGAAGAAACTGCTCGAGAAGCAGAAGGAAGGCAAGAAACGGATGAAGCAGGTGGGCTCGGTCGAGATCCCGCAGGAAGCGTTCCTTGCAATCTTGCGCGTCGAAGACAAATAACAGGACTGATCCTTTTATGAATTTTGCGCTGATTCTTTTTGTGCTCGTCATCTTGACGGGTGTAGCGTGGGTGCTGGACAAACTGGTGTTCCTGCCGCAGCGACGCAAGGCGGCCGACTCGGCGATCGAGGAGTTCGATCGCCAGCAGTCGCGCATCGACAAGCGTTTCGCGGATGAAAACGCGGTGCAGACGCGCTCGAAGCTGCGCGACGAGAAGCTGCGCCAGCCGTGGTGGCTCGAGTACACGGCGAGCTTCTTCCCCGTGATCCTGGCCGTGTTCGTGGTGCGTTCGTTCGTCGTCGAGCCGTTCAAGATTCCGTCGGGCTCGATGGTACCGACGCTGCTCGTCGGCGACTTCATCCTCGTCAACAAGTTCGAATACGGGCTGCGCCTGCCGGTCACGAACACGAAGATCACGCAGGGCAGCCCGCTGTCGCGCGGCGACGTCGTCGTGTTCCGCTATCCGAAGGACGAGTCGGTCGATTACATCAAGCGCGTGATCGGCCTGCCGGGCGATACCGTCGCGTACCAAGACAAGCAGCTCACGATCAACGGCCAGCCGGTGCCCGAAACGCCGCTGCCCGATTTCTTCGACGACGAGCGCCAGAATTACGCGAAGCAGTTCGAGGAAACGATCGGCAACAAGAAGAACGCGATCCTCAACAACCCGGCCGTGCCGCCGTTCGTGATGGGCGCATACGACTATCCGTATCGCGACAATTGCACGTACAACAGCCGCGGTGTGATCTGCAAGGTGCCGCCGGGTCACTACTTCATGATGGGCGACAACCGCGACAACAGTGCGGATAGCCGCTACTGGGGTTTCGTGCCCGACCAGAACATCGTCGGCCGCGCGTTCTTCATCTGGATGAACTTCAGCGACCTGAAGCGCATCGGCTCCTTCAACTGATCGCATTCGACTCACTCGCACTACGCGACGCACGGGCCGCGTCGCGTAGTGCCGAACTACTTTAAGAACCGGCGGTAACACCGCCTCGTCACGCCTTTTCGCGTCCGGCCGTGCCGTTTCGGCCCGACCGGCGCCCGCGTTATACTCCTGCACATGCCCTTATCCCAGTTGGAAAGCCGGCTGCGCTACGAATTTCGCAATGCGGAATTGTTGCGCCAGGCTTTGACCCATCGTAGTCACAGTGCCACGCACAACGAACGGCTCGAGTTTCTCGGCGATTCCGTTCTGAATTGCGCGGTGGCGGCCCTTTTGTTCCAGCGTTTCAGCAAGCTGGACGAAGGCGATCTGTCGCGCGTACGCGCCAACCTCGTCAAACAGCAGTCGCTGTACGAAATTGCGCAGGCCCTGAATATCTCGGACGGGCTGCGGCTCGGCGAGGGCGAGCTGCGCAGCGGTGGGTTCCGCCGCCCGTCGATCCTCGCGGACGCGTTCGAAGCCATCATCGGGGCCGTGTTCCTCGATGGCGGCTTCGAAGCCGCCCAAGGGGTCATCAAGCGCCTCTATATCCCGATTCTCGACCACATCGATCCGCGCACGCTCGGCAAGGACGCGAAGACGCTGCTGCAGGAATACCTGCAGGGGCACAAGATCGCGCTGCCGACCTACACGGTGGTCGCGACGCATGGTGCGGCGCACAACCAGCAATTCGAAGTCGAATGCACGGTGCCGAAGCTCGACGTGAAGGTGTCGGGCTCCGGTGCGAGCCGGCGTGCGGCCGAGCAGGCCGCCGCGAAGAAGGCGCTCGATGAGGTGATGGCGGCCGCACCGATGCTGGCCGCCAAGCCGAAACGCTCGAAAAACGCGCGTGGGTCGAAGCATGTCGAACCCGAAATCGTGCCCGGCGTGAAGGGCGTGCAGGAAGCGCTCGACCTGCGCTCGCCGGAGCGGAAGGAACGCGCAGCGGCGCGCGAGGCGAGGGCGGCCGGTGCGGCGCCCGCAGCCGCCGCTGCGACTGGTACCGAGCCGGCCGTCGCGCCGATGGCCGCGATTCGCGCGGCGCATGTCGACGCGGCTGCGGAGAAGGGCGAACGGGCGGCGAAGCCGGCGGCCGAGAAGCCGGCCGAGCGGCCCGACAAGGCCGCGGAAAAGCCCGCGGAGGCCATGCCTGTTGCGCGCGCGGCCGACAAGCCGGCTGGCCAGGCAGCCGATCCGGCATCTGCGTCCGCCGATAAGTCTTCCGCCGGTACCGACCCCGCTTCGCGCGGCGCTGCGCGCGCACGCGACGCCGCGGCGCCGGACTCCGAAACGCCGCCGGGCGGCGCGAGCCTCGCTGCCGCGCAGGCGCGCGTGGCCGATGCCGACCACTGAATTGCCCATCGATCGTGCCGTGCGTCGCGCGGCCGTTTCCGAACCTGTCTCCCAAACGATATGAACACTCCCGCTCCTACTGGTTTCCGTTGCGGCATGATCGCGATCGTGGGCCGCCCGAACGTCGGCAAGTCGACGTTGATGAACGCACTCGTCGGCCAGAAGATCAGCATCACGTCGCGCAAGGCGCAGACGACCCGCCACCGCATCACCGGCATCAATACGTTGGATGACGCGCAATTCGTGTTCGTCGATACGCCGGGCTTCCAGACCCGCCACAGCACCGCGCTGAACCGTTCGCTGAACCGCGCGGTCACGTCGACGCTGACGTCGGTCGACGTGATCCTGTTCGTGATCGAGGCCGGCCGCTTCGGGCCCGACGACCAGAAAGTGCTCGACCTGATCCCGCCCGGCATGCCGACGCTGCTGATTGCGAACAAGATCGACCGCGTGACCGACAAGGCGACGCTGTTCCCGTTCATGCAGCAGATGAGCACGCTGCGCGAATTCACCGAGCTCGTGCCGCTGTCGGCGCAGCGCCCGGAGGACATCAAGCGCCTGCTGGACACGATCAAGCCGTACCTGCCGGAAGGCGAGCCGATCTACGGCGAGGACGAGCTGACCGACCGCAGCTCGCGCTTCCTCGCAGCTGAAATCCTGCGCGAGAAGGTGTTCCGCTGGACCGGCGACGAACTGCCGTACACGAGCACCGTGCTGATCGACAAGTTCGAGGAGGAAGGGCGCCTGAAGCGCATCTTCGCGACGATCCTCGTCGAACGCGATACGCACAAGGCGATGGTGATCGGCAAGAAGGGCGAGAAGCTCAAGCAGATCAGCACCGAGGCGCGGATGGACATGGAGAAGCTGTTTGACGGCCCCGTGTATCTCGAGACCTTCGTGAAGGTGAAGAGCGGCTGGGCCGACAACGAGGCAGGGCTGCGCGCCTATGGGTACGAATGACGCGCTGACGTCGACCGAAGACGCGGTGACGGCCGGTGCGAACGACGCGCCGCTGCCGGCACCGCCCGAACCGCCGCGCAAGGCGCGGCGCGCGACGTCTCGCACGTCCGATTTCCGCGTCGCCGAGCAGCCGGCGTTCGTGCTGCACAGTTACCCGTATCGGGAAACGAGCCTGATCATCGACGTGCTGACGCGCGATCATGGCCGGCTCGCGCTCGTCGCGAAGGGCGCGAAGCGTCCGCACTCCGCGCTGCGCGGCGTACTGCAGACCTTCCAGCCGCTGCTGCTGTCCTGGTCGGGCAAATCCGAGGTGCGCACGCTGACGGGCGCCGAGTGGGTCGGCGGGATGCTGCCGCTCGGCGGCGACGGGCTGCTGTGCGGCTTCTATGCGAACGAGCTGCTCGTGAAGTTCTGCGCACGCGAGGATCCCCAGCCGCCGCTCTTCAATCATTACGTGCTGACCCTCACGCGCCTCGCGCACGGCGAGCCCGCGGTGCAGGTGCTGCGCTCGTTCGAGCGCGTGCTGCTGCGCGAGACCGGCTATGCGATGGCGCTGAACCGCACGGTCGCGCGTCGCGCGGTCGAGCCTGACCGCCGTTACGTGTTCGATCCCGAACGCGGCGTGCGCAATGCGGACGACGACGTGCCGACACACTGGCCGGTCATTACGGGACAGACGTTGCTCGATATGGAGCAGGACGATTACCATCGAGCCCAGACGGTTGCGCAAAGCAAGACGCTGATGCGCTTCCTGCTGAACACCTATCTCGGCGGTACGCCGCTTGCCACGCGTCAGATCCTGATCGACCTGCAAAACCTATGAGCTTCTTCCTGACAACGCCCACCGCCATCGACCTCGGCGTGAACATCGACCACGTCGCGACGCTGCGCAATGCACGCGGCACGGCCTATCCCGATCCGATCCGCGCGGCGCTCGCCGCAGAAGAAGCCGGTGCGGATGCGATCACACTGCACCTGCGCGAGGATCGCCGCCACATCGTCGATGCGGACGTGCGCAAGCTGCGCCCGCTGCTGAAGACGCGCATGAACCTCGAATGCGCGGTGACGGCCGAGATGCTCGATATCGCATGCGAAGTGCGCCCGCACGACGCATGTCTCGTGCCCGAGAAGCGCGAGGAACTGACGACCGAAGGCGGTCTCGATGTCGCCGGCCACTTCGAGGCCGTGCGTGCGGCATGCAAGCAGCTTGCCGACGTGGGGGTGCGCGTGTCGTTGTTCATCGACCCGGACGAGACTCAGATCCGTGCCGCGCACGAAGCAGGCGCGCCGGTGATCGAGCTGCATACGGGCCGTTACGCCGAAGCGCACGACGAAGCCGAACAGCAGCGCGAATACGAGCGCATCGTCGCGGGCGTACAGGCCGGCGCGCAACTCGGCCTGAAGGTCAATGCCGGTCACGGACTGCACTACACGAACGTACAGCAGATCGCCGCGATCGACGGCATCGTCGAACTGAACATCGGCCACGCGATTGTCGCGCACGCGATTTTCGCGGGCTGGGACAACGCGGTGCGCGAGATGAAGGCGATCATGGTCGCCGCACGCGTTGCCGCGCTGCATGGCGGCGCACGCTGAAGATGAAATGCCGCCGCGCGTCGCGCGTCATGCCTGACCCGGCCCTGCCGGGTCGCACCGGCGCGTACTGACATGGCGATCTACGGCATCGGTACCGACATCGCCCAGGTGAGCCGCGTCGCGGCCGTGCTCGAGCGCACGGGCGGCCGGTTTGCCGAGAAGGTGCTGGGCCCCGATGAGCTGCGCGTGTTCCATGCGCGCCGCGCCCGCTCCGAGGCACGCGGCATCGCGTTCCTCGCGACGCGCTTTTCCGCGAAGGAAGCGTTTTCGAAGGCGATCGGGCTCGGCATGCACTGGCCGATGACGTGGCGTGCGCTGCAGACCCTCAACCACCCGAGCGGCGAGCCGTACGTGGTTGCGTCGGGCGAGCTGGCCGACTGGCTTGCCGCCCGTGGCATCACGGCGCGCGTGACGGTCAGCGACGAACGCGACTACGCGGTGTCGTTCGTGATCGCCGAGACGGACGCCGCGCCTGCACCTGTTTCCCGAACCTCCTCCTGACGGAATTCCCGATTCGATGAAAACGACTCCCGGCCCGGTCATGCTCGACGTCGTCGGCACGGCCCTGTCGCGCGACGATGCGCGGCGCCTCGCGCATCCGAATACCGGCGGCGTGATCCTGTTCGCGCGGCACTTCCAGAATCGCGCGCAACTGACCGCGCTGACCGACTCGATCCGCGCGGTGCGCGAAGACATCCTGATCGCCGTCGATCACGAAGGCGGGCGCGTGCAGCGTTTCCGCACCGACGGCTTCACGGTGCTGCCCGCGATGCGCCGCCTCGGCGAGCTGTGGGATCGCGACGTGCTGCTCGCGACGAAGGTTGCCACGGCCGTCGGCTACATTCTGGCCGCCGAGCTGCGTGCTTGCGGGATCGACATGAGCTTCACGCCCGTGCTCGACCTCGACTACGGGCACTCGAAAGTGATCGGCGATCGCGCGTTCCATCGCGATCCGCGCGTCGTCACGCTGCTCGCAAAGAGCCTGAACCACGGGCTGTCGCTCGCCGGGATGGCGAACTGCGGCAAGCATTTCCCGGGGCACGGCTTCGCGGAGGCCGACTCGCACGTCGCGCTGCCGACCGACGACCGCACGCTCGACGCGATCCTCAAGCAGGACGTCGCGCCGTACGACTGGCTCGGCTTGTCGCTGTCCGCGGTGATTCCCGCGCACGTGATCTATACGCAGGTCGACAAGCGGCCGGCCGGTTTCTCGCGCGTGTGGCTGCAGGACATCCTGCGCGGGCGGCTCGGCTTCACGGGTGCGATCTTCAGCGATGACCTGTCGATGGAGGCCGCACGCGAAGGCGGCACGCTCACGCAGGCGGCCGACGCTGCGCTCGCTGCCGGTTGCGACATGGTGCTCGTCTGCAACCAGCCGGACGCGGCCGAGGTCGTGCTGAACGGACTGAAAGCGCGGGCCACGGACGAGTCGGTGCGGCGCATCAAGCGGATGCGCGCGCGCGGCAAGGCCCTCAAGTGGGACAAGCTGATCGCGCAGCCCGAGTATCTGCAGGCGCAGGCGCTGTTGAGCAGCGCACTGGCCTAAGCGGGGAGGGGATGGTGCGGTATGCGCCATTCCCGTCGCCGAAACAAAAAGCCGCGCTGCTGCGCGGCTTTTTCATGGGCTATTGCGGGCGCGAACCGGGCAGCTTCAGGAGTCAAGCGGGTCGCCGAAGCAAGTTTGAACGCAACTAACGGTCAAGCCCTGCCAGTACCTGCAAACATCACGGCCCGCTCAGTTCACCTTCATCCGCTGCAACTTGTTGTACAGCGTCTTCGGGCTGATGCCGAGGAGCGTTGCCGCGCGGTGGCGCGTGCCACCGACTGCGTCGAGCGTCGCGCGGATCAGCAGATCCTCGACGTCGGACAGCGGCGTGCCGACCTTGATCTGCACGCTGCTGCCGTTCAGCGCGGCACCGGCCGAGAAGCTTGGTTCGCCCGCGCGCAGCGTCTCGATGAAATCGCCCGATGCGTCGTACGCGAAGCGCACGCGCTCCTGCAGCTCGCGCACGTTGCCCGGCCATTCGTAGGACAGGCATTCGCGCACGAAGCCCGGCGCCGCGCGCTTGTCGGTCGTGCTGCGGCCGGTTGCGCGCGCTTCGCGGTTCAGTTCGTCGATCAGCGCGTCCGCGATCGCGAGCGCGTCGCCGTCGCGCTCGCGCAGTGGCGGCATCGTGATCGACGCCGCATCGAGGCGCAGCCACAGATCCTCGCGCAGCGTGCCGTTCGCGACCGCTTCGCGCGCCGGGCGGCGCGTGGTCGCGATCAGCCGGAAATCGCTCGTGATCGAGCTCGTGCCGCCGATCCGCATGAAGTTCTGCGAATCGAGCGCATGCAGTAGCGCTTCCTGCAGGACGAGCGGCAGCGCGGTGATTTCGTCGAGGAACAGCGTGCCGCCGCCGGCCTGTTCGAACAGGCCCGATTCGCGGCGCTCGGCGCCGTCGAACGCGCCGCGCTCATGGCCGAACAGCACGCTGTCGAGCGATGCGCCGTGCCGGCTGGCCTGCGCGATCGTCCGGCAGTCGAACGATACGAACGGCCCCTTGCGGCGCCGGCTCAGGTCGTGCAGCGTGCGCGCGGCCAGCTTCTTGCCGGTACCGGCTTCGCCCGAGAACAGGACGGCCGTTTCGGTGCGCGCGTTGTGCTCGATCATGTCGTACACGTGCTGCATCGCGTCGCTGCGGCCGACCAACGCGCCGAAGCGGCCGAGATGGCGCAGCGATGCGCGCAACGACTGCACTTCGTCGATCAGTTCGTAGGGACGGGGGATCCGCGCGAGCAGGCTGCGCAGGCGCGGAATGTTGATCGGCTTCAGCAGGTAGTCCCAGATACCGTGACGCAGGCCCTCGATGGCGCTCTCGACCGTCGCGTTGCCCGTCAGCACGATGACGGGCAGCGAGCCGTTCGGCTGTTGCTGCGGCAGGTGCTGGAGCAGGTCGAACCCGCTGCCGTCCGGCAGGTTCAGGTCGACGAGAACGACGTCGGGAATCGAGCGGCCGAGCGCCGTGCGCGCCTCGGCGAGCGACGTGGCCGTGTCGACCGAGAAGCCGTCCGCGGCGAGCAGCGCGGTGAGGCCGGACAGACTGTTGGGATCGTCTTCGACAATCAGGGCGTGTGGCATGGTGGACGCGAGTCGAGTCAAGAGAGGCGGGCTGTCGGCCATCGGAGCCGCAGCCGCATGTCAGATTAAAAACTGATTTTATGCCCCGCTGAACGCGTAACGAGCATTATTTCTCCGGCGCTATAAAACAGTTACCGATGATACAAATTGAATATCTTTACCGGTGGATTTTGTGCTTTACATGAGCCTGACGCGGGCTCGCTTGTTGGCGCCAGACAAACAAAAAGCGCCCCGAAGGGCGCTTTGTTCGATGCGGGTATCGCTGGCGATTACGCGCGGCTGCGGTATTCGTTCGTACGCGTATCGATTTCGATCTTGTCGCCGGTGTTGCAGAACAGCGGCACTTGCAGTTCGAAGCCCGTTGCGAGCTTGGCGTTCTTCAGCACCTTGCCCGACGACGTGTCGCCTTTGACTGCCGGCTCCGTGTAGGTGATCTCGCGAACGAGGACCGTCGGCAGTTCGACCGAGATCGCCTTCTCGTTGTAGAACACGACTTCGCACGCCATGCCGTCTTCGAGGTAGTTCAGCGCTTCGCCCATCATTTCCGCTTCGACTTCGAACTGGTTGTAGTCGGCGTCCATGAACACGTACATCGGGTCGGCGAAGTACGAGTACGTCACTTCCTTGCGGTCGAGCACGACGACGTCGAACTTGTCGTCAGCCTTGTAGACCGCTTCCTGGCCTGCGTTCGTCAGCAGGTTCTTCATCTTCATCTTGACGACGGCGGAGTTACGGCCCGACTTGTTGTATTCGGCCTTGGCGATGACCCATGCGTCGCTGCCGATCTGCACGACGTTGCCTACGCGGAGTTCCTGTGCGGTCTTCATAAAAACTGTCCTGATCAAATCAAATAAATAGGTGCCTGAGCGTTGCGCAACGGCTGACGGCGCAAGCGTGCGTTCCGGTGGACGCCACAAGCGAGCGCTTGCCTGGTCAGCCGTCGGATAACCGCTTATTTTAACTGAGATTTTGCGTATTCCGCCAGCTTTCCGGCGAGATCGCCGACGGCCGCCAGCGCATCGGCCCAGCGGGCCGCGTTGGCCTCCAGTGCGGCGCGGTGCTGCCAGAAATCGGCCCAGTCGGGCGTGCCGACGCCGTTCCATGCATGCCAGAATCGCTCGAGTGCCGCACGCGGCGCGTCGGCGAGGCCGGCCGACAGGTGCGCGAGCGCGGCGTCGAGCTTCGGCAGGTGCACGTCGTCGGCCTGCGGGTAGATGTGCCACACGAACGGCTTGCGTGCCCACTGCGCCCGGACGAACGAATCCTCGCCGCGCACGAAATTGACGTCGGCCACCCACAGCAACGGATCGTAGTCAGCCTGGGGGACGAACGCGAGCCCGTGTGCAGCCAGGTTGCCGCTGCGTGCACGCGTGCCCGCTCCGAACGACTCGACCCCGAAAAAACGCGCGACGGCAGGCGACACGCGGCCGGCCGGCACGAGTGCGACGACCGGCGACGGGCCGTCGCGCCACTGCGCGAGCAGCGCGTCGACGGCCGGATTCTCGTACGCGAACAGGCTGACGACCGTCGTGCCGGGGGCTGGCTGCGCGCCGCCGGTCGTGTGCCGCCACCATGCGTCGCGCGCCGCCGCGTCGGTTTCGAAGGCCGTGCGGCGCGCATCGAGGTCGTGCTCCTTCGGGACGCCGCCGGTGCCGGCCGACAGGCCGGGGAAGAAAAACGTCTTCAGCAGCGGGTAGCGCGGGTGCGGCGACGGGCGCAGATGGAAATCGGCGACCCAGTCCTCGGCGCTCAGGTACTCGAGGTTGATCCACACGGGGCGCCGCGCGCGGCGCGCCATCGCCGCGAGATATGCGCCGGGCAGCTCGCACGCGAACGCTTCGATCACGACATCGGCGATCTCCAGCGCGTCGCCGACTTCCGCGTGCCAGTGCTCGACCACGATCGCGTCGACCGTCTGTCGCCCCGCGTCGGGATCGACCCCGGGCAGCAGGCGCGCGAACGTGCGCAGGTCGTCGACGAACAGGCGAACCTGCCAGCCGTGCTCATGCGCGAGCTGGCGCGCGACGCGCCAGCAGACGCCGATGTCGCCGAAATTGTCGATCACCGTACAGAAGAGGTCGCAGGCGATCGGTTCGCCCGGCGCGAGCGGCGCGGCGGGCTGGGGGGCAGCGGTGGTGCGTGGCATCGAAGCGGGCCGGTGAATGCTCTAAACTGGCGATTCTAATAGACCCGTTCCGCGTTACAAGGCGCCCGGATCACGCATGACATCCCCCGAAGCTTCCGATACCCCGTTCGAACCGAAGAAGATCCTTGCGCAATTGCCGCACATGCCGGGCGTCTATCGCTATTACGACACGGCGGGCGCCGTGCTCTATGTCGGCAAGGCACGCGACCTGAAGAAGCGTGTATCGAGCTATTTCACGAAGACGCAGCTGTCGCCGCGCATCGCGATGATGGTCACGCGCATCGCGCGCATCGAGACGACCGTCACGCGCTCGGAGGCCGAGGCGCTGCTGCTCGAGAACAACCTGATCAAGGCGCTCGCGCCACGCTACAACATCCTGTTTCGCGACGACAAGTCGTATCCGTACCTGAAGCTCACCGCGCACCGGTTCCCGCGGATGGCCTACTACCGCGGCTCGGTCGACAAGCAGAACCAGTACTTCGGGCCGTTCCCGAGTGCATGGGCTGTGCGCGAGAGCATCCAGATCCTGCAGCGCGTGTTCCAGTTGCGCACCTGCGAGGATTCGGTCTTCAACAACCGCACGCGGCCGTGCCTGCTGCATCAGATCGGGCGCTGCACGGCGCCGTGCGTCGGCGCGATCTCCGGCGAGGATTACGCAATCGACGTGTCGAACGCCGCGCGTTTCCTGCTCGGCCGGCAGTCCGAAGTGATGAAGGAGCTCGAGCAGAAGATGCACGCGTTCGCGGCCGAGCTGAAATTCGAGCAGGCGGCGGCCGTGCGCAACCAGATGAGCTCGCTCGCGACGGTGCTGCACCAGCAGGCGATCGAGGTCGGCAGCGACAGCGACGTCGACATCCTGGCCGTCGTCGCGCAGGGCGGGCGCGTGTGCGTGAACCTCGCGATGGTGCGTGGCGGCCGGCATCTCGGCGACAAGGCGTATTTCCCGACGCACGTCGAAAGTGCGCTGACGCTCGCCGAGGGCGGTCTCGGCGATGAGTCCGAGCTGGCCGAGGCGGCTGACGCAGCCGATGCGGCCGCCGACGCATTGCCCGACCTGCCTGCGGAAGAAGCCGGCCGCACGCGCGGCGACGCGGTGGCGTCGGTCGAGGCCGAGGTGCTCGACGCATTCATCGCTCAGCATTATCTCGGCAATCGCGTGCCGCCCGTGCTCGTCGTGAGCCATGCGCCCGCGAGCCGCGACCTGCTCGAGTTGCTGTCCGAGCAGGCCGGCCACAAGGTGTCGCTGGTGCGGCAGCCGCAGGGGCAGCGGCGCGCGTGGCTGTCGATGGCCGAACAGAATGCGCAGATCGCGCTCATGCGGCTGCTGTCCGAGCAGGGCTCGCAGCAGGCGCGCACGCGTGCGCTCGCGGAGACGCTCAGCTACGAATGCGACGATCTCGCGACGCTGCGGATCGAATGTTTCGACATCAGTCATACGATGGGCGAGGCGACGCAGGCGTCGTGCGTGGTCTACCACCATCACAAGATGCAGTCGGGCGAGTACCGCCGCTACAACATCACCGGGATCACGCCGGGCGACGACTACGCGGCGATGCGGCAGGTGCTCACGCGCCGCTACGAGAAGATGGTCGAGCAGGCCGCGCAGGCGGCTGCCGCCGACGATGCGGCCGGCATCGACGGCGAGTCGACGCGCCAGGCCGAGGCGTCGAGCCTGCTGCCGAACATCGTGCTGATCGACGGCGGCAAGGGTCAGGTCGAAATCGCGCGCCAGGTGTTCACCGAGCTCGGTCTCGACACGTCGATGCTGGTCGGTGTCGCGAAAGGCGAGGGGCGCAAGGTCGGCCTCGAGACGCTCGTGTTCGCCGACGGCCGCACGCCGCTCGAACTCGGCAAGGAAAGCGCCGCGCTGATGCTCGTCGCGCAGATCCGCGACGAAGCGCACCGTTTCGCGATCACTGGCATGCGCGCAAAGCGGGCGAAGGCGCGCCAGACGTCGCGGCTCGAGGAGCTCGAGGGCGTTGGCGCGAAGCGCCGGCAGCGGCTGCTCGCGCGGTTCGGCGGGTTGCGCGGCGTCGTTGCCGCGAGCGTCGAGGAACTCGCGAGCGTCGAGGGCATCTCGCATGCGCTCGCCGAGCAGATCTACAAGCAGCTTCACTGACGCGGCCGTGCGGCCGGCTGCCTTGCCAGCGTTCTTGTGGCAGGCCGGTCGACACGGCACAATTGCGAATCCTTTACTGTCCAGCATGCCATGCCGTTCAATTTCCCGATTTTCCTGACGTGGGTACGGATCGTGCTGATCCCGCTCGTCGTCGGCGTGTTCTATCTGCCGGACACGGTGATGGGCGGCGCGCACCGCAATCTCGCGGCGGCGGCGATCTTCATACTCGCGGCGCTGACCGACTGGTTCGACGGCTATCTGGCACGCAAGTGGAACCAGACGTCGTCGTTCGGCGCATTTCTCGACCCGGTGGCGGACAAGCTGATGGTGACGGCCGCGCTGCTGATCCTCGTGCAGATTTCGCGGGTCGATGCGGCGATTGCACTCGTGATCGTCGGCCGCGAGATCGCGATTTCGGCGCTGCGCGAGTGGATGGCACAGATCGGCGCGTCGAAGAGCGTCGCGGTGAACCAGCTCGGCAAGTTCAAGACCGCATGCCAGATGGTCGCGATTCCGATGCTGCTGTTCTACGGGCCGCTGCCGCTCGGCGTCGTGACGATCGATACGCGCGTGTGGGGCGAATGGCTGATGTATCTCGCCGCGGTGCTGACGATCTGGTCGATGCTGTACTACATGAAGCTCGCCTGGCCGCAGATTCGCGAGCGCGGCGGCGCATGAAGTGCGTCACGCGTCTGGCCGAGCAGGTTTTTGGAAAAAGGGCTGGAAAAGCCCTTGACACACGAATGTGCCTTCGACATAATCTCGCTTCTCCGCTGCACGACGAAGTAAGTGTGTGACGGGGAAGCGGTAGCGTAGCAATACGCGGGAGTAGCTCAGTTGGTAGAGCGCAACCTTGCCAAGGTTGAGGTCGCGAGTTCGAGACTCGTCTCCCGCTCCAGATTTTTTCTGGCAGCGTGTTGTACGGCGAAGCGCTGCAGATGCAGGACGCATGCGGGAGTAGCTCAGTTGGTAGAGCGCAACCTTGCCAAGGTTGAGGTCGCGAGTTCGAGACTCGTCTCCCGCTCCAGATTTTTCTGGCAGCGTGTTGTACGGCGAAGCGCTGCAGATGCAGGACAATGCGGGAGTAGCTCAGTTGGTAGAGCGCAACCTTGCCAAGGTTGAGGTCGCGAGTTCGAGACTCGTCTCCCGCTCCAAGTAATGGGGAAGCCACGCTTCCCTTTTTATTTGATGGACTTCCGGTCCTCGAATAAAAAATCTGTCGCTTGCCTCACGGCATCCGGACAGTCCGCTTTTGGCGCGATAGCAAAGCGGTTATGCAGCGGCCTGCAAAGCCGTTTAGGCCGGTTCGACTCCGGCTCGCGCCTCCAAGTAAGAAGAGAAAAAGCCCTGAGAAATCAGGGCTTTTTCTTTTTCTGGCCCGACTTTCATCCTTGTAAGAAAGTCGCCTAGAGTGGTACAAAGTCGCCTCTAACCACTCAAGAAACACGCGTAACCACGCCTAAGTCGGCTCTTTGGCCGTATAGGTGAGTTCGCATCAGCGCATGGCGACCAAGCGACTACGACCCTCCGGAACGTGGGAATACATCATCCGACGTTCGAAGCTTCTCCCAAAGCCACTTTCCCTTACGTTTCAATCAGAAGAAGAGGGCGACGCGTACGTCGCCCGGCTGGAGCAACTGCTCGATGCCGGCATTGTGCCGACGGACGTCGTTGAGCAACGCGAAGCAATCGCAACGACGCTAGACGCTGTTCGAGAATATCTGCGGCGTGTGTCGGTGCCCGATTCCGACGTCCAGGTGCTAAATACATTGCTCGGCGGCCGACTTCCCTCGAAAGCGCTCTCTACCGTGGACTACGATTGGGCGGAACGATGGGTGACAGCAATGAAGCGCGAGCATCATTTGTCGCCGTCGACGATTCGCCACAATGTGGGGGCGCTCGCTCGCTGTTTCGATTGGGTGGTCAAGTCCGGCACTCCGATGCTTGCGGTCAATCCGTTGCGCCTGCTGCCTAAACGTTATGCGACCTATACCGATGACGATCGAGTGGCAGTCGAAGCGCAGGATCGTGCGCCGAAAGAGGATGTGCATCGAGATCGGCGGCCGAGCGCAGAGGAGGAGGCCGAGATCCGCCGCATCATGGCGGGTGGCAAATCGAAGGGGAGAGAGCGCGCTTTCGAGCTACCGTATCGGCCGGCGTTGGTGTTCCTGACCTGAGACGATTCTTGTAGCCATGCGGCAMGTGAGTTCTCTTTTATCCTAGAGACAAGGAGAACTCGATGAAGAAGCGATTTACCGACGAGCAGATCATCCGCATCTTGCGCGAGGCCGAGAGCCGGGATGAACCGGTGAAGGATCTATGCAAGCGCCACAACATCTCGGAACAAACGTTCTATCGTTGGCGCAACAAGTTCGGCGGCATGGATGTGGCCGACGCGCGTCGGCTCAAGGAATTGGAGTCGGAGAACGATCGGCTTAAGCGCCTGATCGCCGAGCAGATGCTGGTGATCGACGGCCTGAAGGAATTCAGTCGAAAAAAATGAGCACCCCGACGGGCCGGCGCGAGGCGCTGGAAGTCCTGACTCGGCGAGGGATATCACGACGCAAGGCATGTTGCTACCTGGGACTGAGTCGCCGGGTGGCGACCTATACGCTCAAGCAACCGGAGAAAGATCGGCGTCTGGGCGAGCAACTGAYTGCGGCTGCGCAGGARGTGCCGCGCTTCGGCTACCGACGGATGTCGGCTTGGCTGGCGCTGGGCGAATCGCGTGTGCGACGAATGTGGCGAGCCTTGCAGCTCAGCATTCCGCGGCGGCGCCCTCGCCGACGTCGTTGCGGCAACGACATACGCCTGCCTGGCGCCACCCAGCCCAATTCGGWCTGGAGCTACGACTT
>NZ_NBYX01000051.1 GCF_002099195.1 Burkholderia puraquae
GCCGCCGCCCTCTCGCTGCTCGGCTTCACCTCGCTGCCCGCCTTCGCGCTGCCCACCGGCGAGAACATCACCGCCGGCAAGGCCGACATCGTTCGCGAGAACGACGGCAGGTCGATGTCCATCAACCAGCACACCGACAAGCTCATCACCAACTGGAACGACTTCAGCATCGCCGGCAACGAGCGCGTGTCGTTCCTCCAGCCCGGCAAGCAGTCGATCGCACTGAACCGCGTGGTCGGCAACAACGGCAGCCAGATTCACGGCCAGCTCGACGCCAACGGCAAGGTCTTCCTCGTCAACCCGAACGGCGTGCTGTTCGGCTCCGGCGCGCAGATCAACGTCGGCGGCCTCGTTGCATCCACCCAGAACATCGCCGACGCCGACTTCCTCGCCGGCAACTATCGCTTCTCCGGCAACTCCACCGCGTCGATCGTCAACGACGGCCACATCGCCGCCGCCGACGGCGGCAGCGTCGCGCTGCTCGGGGCACGCGTGTCCAACAACGGCGTGATCCAGGCCAAGATGGGCCGCGTCGCGCTCGGCGCCGGCAACACGTTCAAGGTCAACTTCGACGGCAACGATCTCCTCAGCCTGCAGGTCGAAGGCGGCGCGGTCGATGCGCAGGCCTCCAACGGCGGCCTGCTCAAGGCCGACGGCGGCGAAGTGCTGATGACCGCGCGTGCAGCGGGCAACCTGCTGAGCGCCGTCGTCAACAACACCGGCACCATCGAGGCAAAGGGCCTCGCCAGCCGCGCCGGCAAGATCACGCTCGACGGCGGCACCGTCAAGGTCGCCGGCACGCTCGACACGAGCGCGGCCGAAGCCGGTGCACCGGCCGGCTCGATCGTCACGCGCGGCGAGCGCGTCGATGTCGCCGCCGATACGCGCGTCGACACGCGCGCGGGCGACACCGCCGGCACCTGGACCATCGAAGCCGCCAATGCCGGCGTGAACGGCGATCGTTCGATCGGCGCCGACACGCTGTCGCGCAACCTCGACACCACCAACGTCGCACTGACCAACACGCAAGGCGACCTGACGGTCGGTGGCCCGGTCGCGTGGAACAGCGATCGCGCGCTCACGCTCACATCGCAGAAGGGCAACGTCGATCTGCAGCAGACGCTGTCCGCCACCGGCACGAACGCCAGCCTGAACGTCAACGCCGCCGACCGGATCCGCATCAACGACGCGGTCAAGCTCACCGGCCGCAACGCACACCTCGAGCTCAACTCGAAGAACGGCCATACGCTGAACAACAAGGCTGCCGTGACACTGTCCGGCGACAACGCGTCGTTCCGCTCGAACGGCGAGGACTACACCGTGCTGCACACGATTGCCGACCTGCGTAACGTCGACGCGAACCCGGGCGGCCGCTACGTGATCGGCAACACGATCGACGGCGCAAACACGAGCTTCCGCAGTATCGCCGCAGACCGTGCGTTCTACGGCGTATTCGACGGCCTCGGCAACACGGTCTCGCGCCTGCGGATTTCCAATCCGGGCCAGACGGCCGTCGGCCTGTTCTCGCATAACGCCGGCCGTATCGCCAACCTCAACCTGCGCGACATCACGACGACCGCATCCGGTCTGCCGTACGGCGCGCAGATTTCCGTCGGCACGCTCGCCGGCAGCAACTCGGGCGTGATCTCGAACGTGACGGCCGAAAACGTCTCGGTCTCGGCGACGGGGCCGGCGATTATCGGCGGCCTCGTCGGGTCGAACTATGGCGGCACGATCGAGCACGCGAAGGTGTCCGGCCGCATCGACGGCGATCGCTACGCACTGGCAATCGGCGGCCTCGTGGGCGAGAACCTGACGCTGCTGAACAAACCGCCGGTATCGGCGACGATCCGCGACAGCCATGCCGACGTCCGCATCAACGCCGCGCACGATGGCGCCACGGGCGGCCTGGTCGGTCACAACACGGGCATGATCGAGCGCTCGTCGAGCGCCGGCAGCGTGAACGCGACAGGCAACCAGTCGATGGTCGGCGGGCTCGTCGGCATCAACGACGGCAACGGCATCATCAAGCAGTCGTCGTCGTCCGCAAGCGTGACCGCGCGCAACAATGCCGTGGCAGGCGGGCTCGTCGGCCTCAACCTGGCCACCATCGCCCATTCGCGCGCCAGCGGCAAGGTGAGCGTCGGCGAGCATGGCGTCGCGGGCGGCCTCGCAGGCGTGAACCTGGGCGACATCGACGCATCCACGGCCGACGGCGACGTGTTCGCGGCCGCATCGAGCACGGTCGGCGGCCTCGTCGGCACGAACAGCGGCCGTATCCTGAAGTCGCAGGCCAACGGCAACGTGACGGCGGGCAGCAAGGCAGTGGCGGGCGGCTTCGTCGGCTACAACGACGGCGACATCGACGCGTCGACCGCGACGGGCAACGTCGTGGCAGGCACCGACAGCCTCGCCGGCGGCTTCGCCGGGCGCAACGGCAAGACGGGTCGCATCCACGCATCCGACGCGCAAGGCCATGTCCGGGCCACGGGCAAATCGACGCTCGGCGGCTTCGCGGGTGCGAACGACGGCTTCATCGAAACGTCCCTGGCCAGCGGCAACGTGGCCGGCGACCACAACAGCACGGTCGGCGGTTTTGTCGGCACGAATGCCGGCACCATCGAGGCATCCGACGCATCCGGCGACGTGGCCGCAGGCTACAACAGCACCGCGGGCGGCTTTGCCGGGATCAACACCGGCACGCTGGATTCGTCCAACGCATCGGGCAGCGTCACCGTTCTGAACGGCAGCACGGCAGGCGGCCTCGTCGGGTTCAACCAGGGCATCGTCCGCACGGCGAGTGCCAACGGCAAGGTCCTGGCCGGTCAATCCAGCTACGCGGGCGGACTGGCAGGCCGTAACACCGGGACGATCGCGGATTCCCGCGCCACGGGCGCGGTGAAGGCGGGCGACTTCTCGTCGGCCGGCGGCCTCGTCGGCAGCAACGAGAACGGCGCCATCGCGCGGTCGGCGGCGTCGGGCGACGTCGAAGCCGGCATGCAGAGCAAGGTGGGGGGCCTCGTCGGCAGCCTGACCGGAACGGTCGACCAGTCGCGCGCGACGGGTTCCGCCAAGGGCGGCGACGCCAGCTACGTCGGCGGCCTCGTCGGCAGCAACGGCGGCACCATCACCGCGTCGTCGTCGAGCGGCACCGTCTCCGGCGGCCGCTACGCGCGACTGGGCGGCCTCGTCGGCGGCAATTTCGGCCGCATCTACGGCTCGACGAGCACCAGCCGCGTCGACGTGAAGGCGGGCTACGACCAATCCTACGGCGCACTGGTCGGCGTGAACTACGGTCAAGTGAAGCCCTGATGTGAACCCGGGCGGTTCCGGCTCCGCCGCCTGAGCGGCGCACCGGATTCCGTCGCCTGATGCGAGCAGTTTGACCGCTCGTCGCCGGCGGCCGCGAGGCCGCCGGTCGCCCCCTCCGGTCGGCCGGCCATCCCGGCCGGCCGGGTTCATGAAAATCAATCTGGATAACGAAACGATGAACAAGACCTACGCATTGGTCTGGAACCAGACCCAGGGATGCTGGAGCGCCGTCGGGGAAACCGCGCGCCGCCGTGCCAAGCCCGGCAGCGCCAAGCGCGCCGCCGCCGCCCTCTCGCTGCTCGGCTTCACCTCGCTGCCCGCCTTCGCGCTGCCCACCGGCGAGAACATCACCGCCGGCAAGGCCGACATCGTTCGCGAGAACGACGGCAGGTCGATGTCCATCAACCAGCA
>NZ_NBYX01000052.1 GCF_002099195.1 Burkholderia puraquae
CTCCGAATTTCTTCTTCCAATTGTAGAAAGTCGCCTCGCTAATTCCGAGCTTGCGGCAGACTTCTTCGACCTTCGTACCCAGCTCGGCTTGCTTCAGTGCAAATGCGATCTGCTCTTCCGTAAACTTGCTCGTCTTCATGGCATGACCTTCGTGTCCGCTTGGACACATCATGCCGAATTTCTCTACTTTTGCGCCGGACTATTTCTTGGGTCAGGGTCAAAAAACTGCTGCTTTGCATCGTGCGCCCGAGCGAACTGCACAGGCGTCAGATACCCGGCTCCGCGCCGTGCGTGGCGAGCCGCGCGGAGGCGCTGAGCCTCGTTCGCGGCAGCGCCGAAGAAGCGCGCGGGCGGGACAGGAAGCTCACGCCGGTCAGCGAACGCGCGTGATGCGGGCTCGCGTGACGTGACGTGACGTGACGCCGCGCGACACGCGCCGGCGTCAGCCTGCCGTCAGCCGTTGCGCGTCGAACCAGTCGAGCAACGCACGCGTGACGAACGCGGGATTCTCCAGATTCGAAATGTGCCCGGCGTCCGGCACCAGCGCATGCGCGCACCCGATCACGCTCGCCATCTTCACGGTTTCCGACGGCGGACGCGCCATGTCGCCTGCGCCGCACATCAGCAGCGTGCGTCCGGCATCCAGTTCGGCGAGTGCCGACAGCGTGTCGGGCCGGCCGAAGATCAGCCGGCCGAGCGGGACGATCGATTGCTGCAGCCGGTCGGCCGGCAGGTTCGCCAGCGCGTCGCGAAACGCGGCCGGCACCGGGCCTGCCAGATTGACGTCCGGCCGGAAGAACAGCGGCACGATCGCATCGAGCAGCAGCGGCGCGATACGGCCCGCGGCGGCGATGGCGTCGAGCATCCCGAAGTAGCGCAGCCGCGTCGCTTCGGGCTCGGCCTCGAGCGATGCATCCATCAGCACGAGCGAGCGCACGCGCTGCGGTTCGCGCAACGCGAGCCGCGCGCCCCACATGCCGCCGACGCTGAGCCCGACGAGCGCGCATTGTTCGATCTCCAGCGCGTCGAGCAGCGCACTCGCCTGCGCGGCGAGATCGTCGAGCGTCTGTGTGCCTTCGGGCAGTGCGCCCGACGCGCCATGTCCCCACAGGTCCGGCACGATGACACGGTACTGGCGCGACAGCGCGTCGATCTGCGGCCTCCACATCGCCGCATCCCACAGATAGCTGTGCCCGAGCAGCACCGGAAACCCGGTACCGTGATCCTGATAATGCAGGGTACTGCCATGAATGTTCACTGCGGGCATGTCGTCTCCGGTGTCGGCGCGAGCGGCAGCGGCCCTGAACCGGGCGCCGCGGTCAGCGGCGTGCTGCAACGGACGCGAAGCGGCGCATCATCGCACAGGTAGCAGGCGAGACGCATGACGAATCGCACTGGTGCCCGCATCGGGGCTGCCGCTCGACACCCTCGCCGCACCCGCGACGACACGGCCGTGCTACCCGACGCGATACATCGGCAGCACGTTGCTGCCGGCAGGTTCCTGATCCGACGCGAGCGGATCACGTGCCTGTTCGAGCAGCCAGTTGGTCAGCACTGCGATATCGAACTCGTTGCATGCGTCCGGGTTCTGCACCAGCATGTAGCTTCCCGATGCGACCGTGCAATGCGCGAACAACTCGACGAGCCGGCCCTGCTTCAACAGCACGTCAACCAGCGGCCGCCGCCCGATTGCGATGCCGTGCCCGTCGACCGCCGCCTGCACCAGCTGGTCGTACTGGCTGAAATGCAGTGCCCCGGCGGGCCGCAGGCGCGGCACGCCCAGCTCCTTCAGCAGATGGCTCCACCCGTGCCACGGCCACTCGCCGCGCGGATCGTCGAGATGCAGCAGCACGTGCCTGGCGAGGTCCTCCGGCTTCATCGACGCCGCATCGCCCGCCGCCGGCATCAGGCTCGGGCTGCAGACCGCCACGACACGCTCGCGAAACAGCACGTCCGTCTCGTCCGTCGACGTATACGGCCCTGCATATCGCACGGCCAGATGCAAACGTTTGCGCTTGAGATCTTCAATTTCGCTCGTTGCCGATACGCGCACGTCGATGTCCGGATAGCTTGCGCGGAACGAACCGAGGCGCGGGATCAGCCACAGTGCCGCGAACGAAACCGTCGTCGACAACGAGATCGAGCGCTGGCCGACACTCGACGACAGCTTGCCGATCACCGATTCCAGGTCGGACAACGCGAACGAAATCGCGTCGTACAGCTCCCGCCCCTTGTCGGTCAGCGTCAGGGAACGAATGTGCCGGTGAAAGAGCTCGATCCGGAGCTGCTCCTCGAGCGCCTTGACCTGCCGACTCACGGCGGATTGCGTGACGTTCAGTTCCTGCCCGGCACGCGTAAAGCTCAAATGACGCGCCGCGCATTCGAAGCCTCTCAGGAAATCCAGCGAAGGCATACTTCTCAATCGCTTTGCCAATCTCACATTAGCCATACCGCCGCCTCAAAGTTGCACCCACCGACAGGCAAGTCGCCGTTCGTCTCCCTGAATCGTTTCTCCTATTTTGGATTCGGAATCGATTTTATATTGAAGCATGGATGCAGATCATTCTTATTTTCAATCGTGACACGCGTATTTATCTATCGCTTTTCATCGGCCCGATATTCTTACATTGCCATTCCGAAGTAGTGATTCTGTAAATAAACATGCTGGCAAAACGGCGCGGAAGTTGATCGGCAAAATCGCATAAAAACAGGATATTACGGGCGTAAGTAGGCGCTCCGGTGCCCTTCCTGGCGCTACTGCAGAATCATGCCTGAATACCTACAATATAATTTCAATTTGCAAACAGCCCGCTTCATTTCCCGGATTGCGAAAAGAAAATCAACCTCAACATACATGCGAAATACTATTTAAATCCTCAATTTCATGTTTATTGAAATATACTAAACATATGAAATTGAATTGATTCATGCCATTCCCGGAAATTGATGAAACAATTATGTCCGGAAATGAATATTCCGCCGACCGGAAACGGCAATCCGCATGCATGACGCCGCCATACCGCCCGGAATCGGTTCCATCTTTTACCCGACTGGACGCGCGCGTCCGCTACACACTGTCCGCCACGCCGTCCGCCACACGGTTCGTCCGCGCGGTCACTTCGCGGCGGTAGCGGTTCAGCTCCTGCGCGGTTGCGAACGTGCGCTCGAACAGGATCGACAGGTTGTGCAGAATCCGCTCGACGACCTTCTTTTCCCACTCGCCGTCGAAACGGATCTGCTCGTCGAGCCAGCGCTCGAGCCATTCCGGATCGGGCAGGCGCGACTGCACGGTGTCGCGCGGGAACAGCGCCTGGTTCACGTGCAGGTTGGTCGGGTGCAGCGGCTTCTCGGTGCGGCGCGCCGATGCCATCAGCACGCCGATCTTCGCGAACGCGGCACGTGCGACGTCGCCGCAGTTGTTCAGCGCCTTCTTCATGTAGCGCAGGTACGC
>NZ_NBYX01000053.1 GCF_002099195.1 Burkholderia puraquae
CGCTGCTGGACCGCGTTACCCATCACTGCCACATCGTCGAAACGGGCAATGAATCGTGGCGCTTCAGGACCAGTTCTGCCAAGGCGAAGACAACGAGCAAGAGAGCAGCAAAACCAGCAGGCAACGAAGAGTTATCCACACCGCAATAGATGTACTAGGCTATCTCGGGGTGGGTCAGATTCGGATGAAAACGGTGGGTTAAGACTGCGTGAAAATCAACATTGAGGGCTTCTGCAGTCGAGGAAGCAAAGCGGCCCCTGAACCCGGGCAAGCCAGTGATTGCGGATCCAACGAAGGCGAGCAATCAATTCGGGCTTAGTCGAGAGCAGATTGAGCAATTGCGGAACGTCATCGTTCCTGGAACGGGAAGGCAATATTAACCAAGGCGGAGCATGAAGAACCACCTGTTTGAGTTTCAGATGCGGCTATTGCGAGGCGATGGCTGTGATATGCCGGAAGGAATCGATGGAGCACTTGTTGTGTGCTACGCAAGTGCATCGGGTTATGAAGCTGCGGTGAAGAAGGGGGTACTTGCCGCTGCTCAGATGCACTACATATTCGATACTGTCGTAGGAAATGTGCGCGAGATTCCTGTGGACTCGTGGAGTACCTATGTGGAAAGCGTTTGGTCGGATTGTCCAGATTTCTTTCCGTCGCACGAGGAGTTGCCGTCTCTAGTTCAGCAAGGAGTGGTGTTCTTTGGGCCGTTTGCGGGCTTTAAAGATTAGCCTTTGAGGAACCAACGCCCGCTTACGCGGGCGTTGTTGTCTCTGGGCTCGAATTTCAGAAGAGATGCTTGGCGACGCGTCGCCGTTCGTCGTCATCGAGGTGCATTGCACGAATTCCGTCGATCGCGCGACGCAGCCAGTCGTCGGCAATGACGCGATGTGCGTCGTTCTTGACGGCTGCCACTGACGCCGGCAATTGCCGCATTCCGGCGCCGGCCGTCGCGCCGTCGCCAGTCCCGTTTGCAGCGTAAATCTGGTGTTGGTTCAAAGTGCGAGTGGACTGACGAACAAAAATCGCCGTCGAGGCGGTGTATCAACGCGATTCCCGCCCCGCGAGCGATCACCTTAGTGCGTGATTGCCAGCCAGCGCATCTGCCATCTCTGCTATCGGTCTGCTCCAATCGCCCAATGTTGCTTGTCGATATAGCTGCATGGACCTGTACCACGGCGTATCACGATGGCTGTTGTACCAGCGCTCGTCGCATGCCGCCGACAGCAACACCCATACTGGCCGCCCCAGCGCCCCAGCCAGGTGGGCCGGCCCCGTATCTACCGTGATCAATAGATCCAGCTCATTGAGAATGACGGCCGTATCGCCAAGATCGCGCAGCTCGTTACCGAGGATGCCGATGCCGTGTTGACCCAGCAACGCATGCTCCTCGTCGGTGATCTTGCCGAACTGTAGTGCATGAAAACGACATTCCGAAGAACTGAACAACGGTGCGAGTTGCGCCAGGGAGATCGACCGGTACGGTTCATGACGCACGGCAGTATTGCTGCGCCAGATCAAGCCGATCTCGCGAACACCATCGCGTCGGTTGCGGAAAGTGTCAGCCGCCAGCGTCGGCATTTCTCGTCCAGCCGGCGCCTGTACGTACGATTCCGTCCAGCTTGGAAAGTAGGGCGTTTTTTGATACCGGACAAAGAGATCAAAGGTACAGATGATGCAATCGCTTTGGTCAATGGCATCGCCGGCGTTCTCGACAAGTGTGATCCAGTCGTAGGTGGCGAATATCGGCGCCAATATGGCTGGTGCCTGTAATACGATAGCCACCGCACCTTCATCCCGTAACAAGTGCAGGTACCGGGAGAACATGATTACATCGCCAAGGCCGCCCTCATGGATGATGAGGACACGCTTCCCGGCGACGGATTCGTCGCATCGAAGTAGTTTTTCGACAATTCGCTGATACTCGTTGGTGTGAACCGGATAAATATTTGAAACCACTCCGGCTCGCCCCCATGCGTCGCGCGAGCGCCGATTAAGCGTGTGGGCTTCGCGAAATCGGCCTTGAGCGTACTGCGAGACCAGAAGTTCGGCTGTCAAGGCTCGCCGATCAGGTTCGTGGTGCAGTACCGATAGAGATTGACTCAATAGGGCTTCGGCCTGCGAAAAAAGGCCGAGAAGGTTCATGTCGATACCGATCTGTGCGCGAAAAAACGGATCTTCAACGCGGTCCGCCAGTTCATTCAACACCCGTATGGCTTCTTCTGCGTGACCGGAGAGCCTGAGTGTCCGGCACAGCGCGAGTCCGGCGCTCGCGGATTTGTCGCGGAGATAGATCTCGTATGCGCTGTCGAGCACGGTGTGGTCGTTTGTCACGTTAGCCCCGGTGATGTGCGTTGGCTCAGTTCGACGAGCGTTATTTGCGAAGGGCAAAGGCAGCCATCAGATCGTCCCTGAGATTTCCGTCTTCAAGAATGGCTTGCGCCACCCGGTTCGCAATCGACTGAAACGTCGGATCGTTGACCTGCTCGTCGCCGAATTGCCGGTGCAACACATGCTCGACCGCGGCGCGCGTCAACTGGAACTCGTCCATCACGCCCGCAGCGAGCAACTGATCGATACGAGCCCGGAGCGTTTCGCCCAACAGGCGCGGCGCGACTTTGGAAGTCGTACTGCCGGCCGACGTCGCGTCTGCGGCGCCGGCCTGCGCGCGCGCCTTCTTGTCGAGCTCGCTGCGCAGTATTTCGGTGAGCTGGTCGAGCGTGGTACGGGAAATCATGGCAATGGAAAAGCCTGTCAGCGGGACGTGGAAAACGCCGGATCGATTTCCGGAAGGATACCCGTCTTTTCGGATGGCGCGTGATCGGCTGGCGACGAACCGACGATCGACTCGACATGCTGTAGTACGTCAACAATATAGCGATTGATCAGCGGGTGACCTGAGGCGGAATTTTGTGACCAATCAGGCAGTGAGTCTCGCGTCGATATTATCGGAATCCAGCCAGGCTCGACGGACCGTGGCAGGAGGTTGATAGCGATGAGCGCTATGGGGCCGACGCTCGTTGTAAAACTGTCGCCAGCGTTCGATGAGTACCTTGGCCTCGGCCCGGCTGCGGAACCATTCGCGATTCAGCAATTCGTCGCGCAGCTTGCCG
>NZ_NBYX01000054.1 GCF_002099195.1 Burkholderia puraquae
TGGTCGCGTTGCGAAGCAACGTGACAACCCTCTTTGCCTGATGACCATAGCGAGTCGGTCCCACCCCTTCCCATCCCGAACAGGACCGTGAAACGACTCTACGCCGATGATAGTGCGGATTCCCGTGTGAAAGTAGGTAATCGTCAGGCTCCCTAAGCCAAGAACCCCCGCCCGAAAGGCGGGGGTTTTTGCATTGGCGCGACGAAAATGCCCCGAGGGGCTGGACGGGCGGCCTGGTCGCAGTTCGGGCCGGGCCGGAGTATCAATTCTCCCGGATTGCCTCGATTGGATTGCCGCAAAAGGCGATCGAACCGAGCGCGCTGGCCTCGCACCGGTGACGGGGCGCTGGCTCAGCTCCACTATCCAATCATCCATCCACCTGCAGTTCGCGACGACGGCGCGCAGCTCGAGTGGCGCCTCTCACACACCTGACTAACCTCTCGTTGCAGATTTGGGCGTCGCTGGCTACGGGCCCGGAGTGGCATCGTCGACCGACCGATTGCCAGTTATCGTGCCCCGTTCGTCAACGTATTGCGCTCATCTTCCGCCAAGAATCACACCATTGCTATTCTGTGGCTATCATGCATGCCTCGCGGCCTCCGTCACGGCATGAGCCGTTGGCGTAATTCGGGCAACGAGTCGTCTATATCTAATGTTTCGCGTGTTCTTGCTGCATGCGATGAATGGCTGCTGCCAACCTAGATTGCGAAGTTGATTTGCCCCGGGAAGGCTTCGTAATTAGGCGCCGTTATCGCATCAACTCGTTGCTTCTTCGCTCAAATCGACCGAAACAACGATGCTGGAGGATGCGGCCTGCTGCATGGAAACTGGCAGCGCATAGCGCGAATCGGACGTACGCGAGTTCCTCGGTCAGATTGCGTCAGAAATCCGCGCTGTTCTTTTTGACGGGCACGGGCTGCCCGCCGCGCGACACGTAGGATTTCTTCGATGAGTGAACAGGCGGTACAGCCAAAGCAGCCTCGCCGTTCGCCCATTACCGCGAAGTGCGTGCCGCCAGCGTCGACGCCGGCCGATCGTGCCGTGCATGGGGTACTTGGATCGCGGGGTGCGTAGCCATCGCCCGGCGAAAACCGGCGCGTCATGTTCTGGCCTTGATCTCGGGTCAGCACGAGCAGCGCCGGGCTGCGAGCGGTGGACGTTGACGACATAAACGTTTTACCGTGGCAACCAAGATCCAGGTCTATTTCCGCGGTCCGCAGAATTCGTGGCCTGGACGTCGCACGCCAGCTTTCCCGCGCTTTCGTATGGATGCGGAGCGGAGAACGCGCCTGCATCGAATCCTACGCTGGTATTGGCGTTCAGCTGCACGACGCGGACATCGTACAGACATGCGGGATGTCGCGTGTATACCGCGGATTCGCTGCGATAGGCCAACCAGATGCTGACGTTGGTCGGTTTGCACGATGGCGAGACGCTGTGGGTGCCGCACTGCGGGACGTTTGTCGAGATCGCTGCGACAAGCCAGCGAGGCGGCCCTGGGCGCGGGCGCATGTCATCGCCAAGTACTGGCTGAGATAGGCGTTACGCAACGCGCAACGTGCCCATACCGGCTGAGCCGCCGGATTCACTTTCCAACGCCTCGTCACCGCAGCCGACGGCGACGAGGCACGTGGACGCATCGTTGATCCCCGACGCATAGGCGAATCCTGATGCCACGGGGGCGCCCCGGCCGAGCCGAGGCGCCCGGCGTTGAGCGCGGGCTTCAATCTGGCATATGCGGCGAGCGCCGCAGTTGCCGCAGGGCGTCCTGGGGCGTGGCTGTCAGCCAGGGCCTGCTGACGGATCTTGGCGATCGTGCTCGAGCGAAATCAGGCGTTTGCGGGATCGGCGCCATGTTCGGTCAAAGCCATGAAGCAAGCAGGCGCATGAGGATCCGAACCGGGGGCGGGCAGGTGACCCGGGATGGCATCGCGCCCGTCACTGATGTTGGCAAAGGCCGGCGCGGCAACCACGATTTCTCGTGGGGAGCCTTGGCCAAAGTCCGGATGCGACTGCTGGGGAAGCTCCGAAAGCGTTGCCACGGATATCGCCTGTCGGTCGCGCCAGTCAACACGTGAAACCGGGAGGAGGGCCCTGCGGGATATCGGCGACAGATCATTGAAGTCGCCCGGCATGAAATTTGCGGAAAATTTTCGCCTACCCGCTTGGCAGAGCGCTCAAGAGGTCGTATGATGGCGGTCTTTCGTTTTCAGCGTAGATGCAGATCGACGTTGAGGGCGGAGTCTGACGAAGATGTGGCACTGATCGGCAACACCCATGCTTGCCTTAGCCGGGCAAGAGCGGGAGATTGGTGGTTAAGCAGGTGTCGGGAAGAGAGTGAAAATAATCTTCCGGATGTGCTTGACAGATGTGCGTTGCACCCCCATAATCGTCAGTTCTCTACGGAGGGGTGCCCGAGTGGCTAAAGGGGGCAGACTGTAAATCTGTTGGCTTACGCCTACGTTGGTTCGAATCCAACCTCCTCCACCAAGATTATCAGCGCAGTGAGCGGTAAGGAATCGTTTGTAGCCCGTGCGGGTGTAGCTCAATGGTAGAGCAGAAGCCTTCCAAGCTTACGACGAGGGTTCGATTCCCTTCACCCGCTCCAGACCGCGAAGTTGAAGCGTAAAGCGCCCATGTGGCTCAGTGGTAGAGCACTCCCTTGGTAAGGGAGAGGTCGGCAGTTCGATCCTGCCCATGGGCACCAGCAGTAAAAAGTCAGTGTCTTGTTTGCGCGCGGCGCAACCTGTGAAATTCCTTTTGGGAGTCGAAAATGGCCAAGGGTAAATTCGAGCGGACGAAGCCGCACGTGAACGTTGGTACGATTGGTCACGTTGACCACGGCAAGACGACGCTGACGGCAGCGATCACGACGGTTCTGACGAAGAAGTTCGGCGGCGAAGCGAAGGCATACGACCAGATCGACGCGGCACCGGAAGAAAAGGCGCGCGGCATCACGATCAACACGGCACACGTCGAGTACGAAACGGCTAACCGCCACTA
>NZ_NBYX01000055.1 GCF_002099195.1 Burkholderia puraquae
TTCTCCGGATGGCGGCGCTGGAACTTCGCGCTCGAAGGCATCACCAGCTTCAGCACCGTGCCGCTGCGCGTGTGGACCTACATCGGCCTCGCATTCGCCGCCCTCTCGTTCATCTACGGCACGTTCATCGTCATGCGCACGCTGCTGTTCGGCAACCCCGTGCACGGCTACGCGTCGCTGATCTCCGTGATGCTGTTCGTCGGCGGCATCCAGCTGATCGGTATCGGCGTGATCGGCGAATACCTCGGCCGCATCTATCACGAGTCGAAACAGCGCCCGGTCTATCTCGTGCGGCGGCGTTACCGGGCCGACGCCCTGGTAGGCCAGCACCCTGGGCAACATGCCGCGCAGCCGGACGCCTTGAAGCTGCTGCAGTTTCCGGTCCGGCGCATCGCCGCGGCCCGCCGCCGACAGACGGCCGTCGCGAGCGCGACGGTGCCACGCAACGTGCCGGTCAAGTAACGCCTCATGGATATTTCCAGCTCATCGATACCCACCGACGAACGCCCTGTCCGCGTCTGGCTGACGCCCGGACGCCTCGCGCTTTACAGCGCGGTCATGCTGACGATCGGCGTGCTGTTCATGTCGATCCTGGTCCGGGTCGGCGCCCACTCGACCGACCCGGGCATGTTCCGCCCCGGCTCGGGGTTCATGGTGTTCTGGTCCGCGTCCCATCTGATGCTCCACGGTTCGCCGTGGCAGATCTACGACGTCCCCACGTTCTCGCGGGCGCTCGCCGACCTGTTCCCGACCGCGGCCCGCTACGCGTTCCTGCCGTGGCTGTACCCGCCTGCGTATCTACTGGCGGTCGCGCCGCTCGCGCTGTTGCCCCATGCGATCGGCTATCCGCTGTTCGTCGCCCTCGGCATCGTGCTGCTCGGCGTGTCGACCTGGCGCGTGTCGGGGCTCGCGGCGACGCCCGGCGCGAAACGCGTCGGCTGGCTCGCGCTGCTCGCATGCCCGGGCGTGCTCGTCACCGCGACGTACGGACAGAACGCGATGCTGACCGCGGCGTGCGCGGCGCTCGCCGTGTATTTCGTCGATCGGCGGCCGATGCTGGCCGGCTTCTTTATCGGGCTCCTGTCGGTCAAGCCGCAACTGGCGTTGCTGTTCCCGTTCGTGCTGATCGCCGCGCGCGCGTGGCGTGCATTCGCGTGGGCCGCGGCGTTCGCGACCGCCTTCACTGTGCTGGGCATCGCGACGGGCGGTATCGAGTCACTCCATCTCTTTACGCAGAACGCCGGCGCGCTGCGTTCGCTGATCATCGAGCATGGCGTTCCGTTCTGGTTTGCGTCGCCGACGCCGTTCGCGGCGTTTCGTCTCGCCGGCCTGCCGCCGGCGCTCGCCTATGCCGGGCAAGCCGGCATCGCCGCGATCGCGATCGCGGCCGCGTGCTTCGTCTGGCATCGCCACCGGGACGCCCGGCTGCGCGGCGCCGTGCTGGTCATCGCGACACTCGCCGTGAACCCCTATCTCTGGCACTACGAACTGTCCTGGTTATGCATCCCGATCGCGTGCATGATCGCTCTTGGTTCTCAGGACGGCTGGCTGCGCGGCGAGCAAAGTGTCGTGGCCATCCTGTGGGCGCTGCCGCTGTACGAGTTCCTGAATCCATGGATGCATCTGCCGCAGGTCGGGCCGCTCGTCACGTCGATCGCGCTGCTCATGCTGCTGCGGCGCGCACGGCTTGCAGGCCGCGGCACGCGCTCCGCTATCGTTCGCGCCCCCTGATCCGATAGCCGCGCGCCGGCCAGTACCCTGCCCGTGCCGGCGGCCGCGCCCGGCAATCGCGCACCGGGCCGCGCGCGCGCCCACCGCCGCACCGGCATCGATTGGTGTTACGAATCCCCGATTCCTGCCTACAATGATCGGAACGCCTGTCGTCCGGCCTCCAGCGGACGACAACCGGATCCATACGGTGCAGCGCAGGCCGGATCTCACGGGGGACGTATGTCCGCGCACGCCAGAAAGCCACTGGTCTCGCTCGTCGTGCCGTTCCACGACGAGGACGAAGCAATTGACGCATTCTTTGCGGCAACGCTGCCCATCCTCGAATCGGTCGAGTCGGTCCGTTTCGAGATCGTCTGCATCAACGACGGCAGCCGCGACGACACGCTCGACAAGCTGATCGACATCGCCGCCGGCGACTCGCGCGTGCGCATCGTCGATCTCACCCGGCGCTTCGGCAAGGAAGCCGCACTCACCGCCGGCATCGACGAAGCCGCCGGCACCGCCGTGATCCTGATCGACGCCGACCTGCAGGATCCGCCCGCGCTGATTCCCGCCATGGTCCAACGCTGGCTTGCCGGCGCCGAAGTCGTCGCCGCCAAGCGCACCGACCGCATGTGCGACCCGCTGATGCAGCGCGTGGCCGCCGCGCTCTACTACCGTGTGCACAACCGCCTCTCCGAAGTCGAGATGCCCGAGAACGTCGGCGATTTCCGCCTGATGGACCGTCAGGTCGTCGACGCGCTGCGCGCGCTGCCCGAGCGCCGCCGCTTCATGAAGGGCCTGTTCGCGTGGGTCGGCTATCGCATCGAGATCATCGAATACACGCGTGCGCCACGCAGCGGCGGCCGCTCCAAATTCTCCGGATGGCGGCGCTGGAACTTCGCGCTCGAAGGCATCACCAGCTTCAGCACCGTGCCGCTGCGCGTGTGGACCTACATCGGCCTCGC
>NZ_NBYX01000056.1 GCF_002099195.1 Burkholderia puraquae
CTTCGAGCCCGATCTGATCACGATGGCGAAGGGCCTCACGTCGGGCTACGTGCCGATGGGTGCCGTCGGCATTCACGAGCGCGTGGCGCGGCCGATCATCGACAACGGCGAATTCAACCACGGCCTCACGTACTCGGGGCACCCGGTTGCAGCGGCCGTCGCGGTCGCGAACCTGAAGCTGCTGCGCGACGAAGGGATCGTCGAGCGCGTGAAGAACGACACGGGCCCGTACTTCCAGGCGCTGATGCGCGAAACCTTCGCGCATCACCCGATCGTCGGCGAAGTGCACGGCCACGGCCTCGTCGCGAGCCTGCAGCTCGCTGAAGCGCCGGCCGAACGCCGCCGCTTCGCGAACGGCGGCGACGTCGGCACGATCTGCCGCGACTTCTGCTTCACCGGCAACCTGATCATGCGCGCGACCGGCGACCGGATGCTGCTGTCGCCGCCGCTCGTGATCTCGCGCCAGGAAATCGATGAACTCGTGTCGAAGGCGAAGAAGGCCGTCGATGCAACCGCCCAGCAACTGGGTATTTCGTAACGGCCTTGCCTACAGGCGTGCGGCGGGCGCCGCACGCTGCCATAACTCAAGGGAATTCCACCATGCGTGCCTGCTTACTTCGCCAAGCCTGTTCTGTTGCCGCCCTCGCCGCCGCGGCAGCGTTCACGTCGGTCGCCAGCCCGTCGGCGCATGCCGCCGACGAGCTGAACGTCTACAACTGGTCCGACTACATCGCACCGGACACGATCCCGAACTTCCAGAAGCAGACGGGTATCCACGTCAAGTACGACAACTACGACAGCGACGACACGCTTCAGGCGAAGCTGCTTGCCGGCAGTTCGGGCTACGACATCGTCGTGCCGACGTCGAACTACATGGCCAAGCAGATCCAGGCCGGCGTGTACCAGAAGCTCGACAAGTCGAAGCTGCCGAATCTCGCGAACCTCGATCCGCTGCTGATGAAGATGATCGCGGATGCCGATCCGGGCAACCAGTACGGCGTGCCCTGGGCCTACGGCACGGACGGCATCGGCTACAACGCGCAGGCTGTGAAGAAGGCGCTCGGCGACAAGGCGCCGGTCGACAGCTGGGCACTGGTGTTCGATCCGGCCAACATGGAAAAGCTGAAGGGCTGCGGCGTGTCGTTCCTCGACCAGGCCGTCGACGTGTTCGCCGCCACGCTGCAATACATGGGCAAGAACCCGAACAGCACGAACCCGGGCGACTACCAGGCTGCCTTCGAAGTCCTGAAGAAAGTCCGCCCGTACATCACCCAGTTCAACTCGTCCGGCTACATCAACGACCTCGCGAACAACGACGTATGCGTCGCGCTCGGCTGGTCGGGCGACGTCGGCATCGCGCACCGCCGCTCGTCGGAAGCGAAGCGTTCGTACGACATCAAGTTCTCGAACCCGAAGGAAGGCGGCCTGCTGTGGTTCGACGTGATGGTGATCCCGAAGGATGCGCCGCACCCCGAGGCCGCACTGAAGTGGATCAACTACGTGTCCGATCCGAAGGTCAACGCGGCGATCACCAACACGGTGTTCTACCCGACCGCGAACAAGGCTGCGCACCAGTTCGTCACGCCGGCCGTCGCGCAGGACCCGACCGTCTACCCGCCTGAAGACGTGCTGAAGAAGATGGTGCTGATGAAGCCGATGCCGGCCGACATCCTGCGCCTCGAGAACCGTCTGTGGGCCCAACTGAAGACCGGCCACTGATCGCCATGCATTCCGGCGGCGCAGGCATCGCTCCACGCCTGCCCGCCTGAGATCCGCGGACCTCCGTCCGCCCGCGCGCGCCGCGCGCACTGTTCCATCCGGCACGAGCCGTTGTCCGCGAGTCGCATTGTGCGCCTCGTGCGGGGGCGCTCACGCCTGCAATCCGTGAAGAACGAATGGTGAATCCCATGCAATCGATACCCTCTTCCGCTGCTGCACGACAGACCCAACCGGCCACCGCGGCCCGTACGCAAAACGACGCGTTCGTGCGAATCGAAAACGTCGTGAAGAAATTCGGCGACAGCACGGCCGTCGACAACGTGAACCTGACGATCGCGAAGAACGAGCTGTTCGCGCTGCTCGGCAGCTCCGGCTGCGGCAAGTCGACGCTGCTGCGCATGCTCGCCGGGCTCGAGACGGCTACCTCCGGCAAGATCTTCGTCGACGGCGAAGATCTTGCATCGCTGCCGCCGTATCGCCGCCCGGTGAACATGATGTTCCAGTCGTACGCGTTGTTCCCGCACATGTCGGTCGAATCGAATGTCGCGTTCGGCCTGAAGCAGGAAGGCACGCCGAAGAACGAGATCAAGGAGCGCGTGGCCGATGCGCTCGCGCTCGTGCAGATGAGCAAGTATGCGCAGCGCAAG
>NZ_NBYX01000057.1 GCF_002099195.1 Burkholderia puraquae
GGCAACCACCGCGAAACCGCGCCCCTGGTCGCCGGCCCGCGCCGCCTCCACCGCCGCGTTCAATGCAAGGATGTTGGTCTGGAACGCGATGCCGTCGATCACGCCGATGATGTCGGCGATCTTGCGCGAGCTGGCGGTGATGTCGTTCATCGTCGCGACCACCTCGCTCACCGCCTGCCCGCCGCGCCCGGCCGCCTCGCTCGCCGACACCGACAACTGGTTCGCCTGCAGCGCCGTCTCCGCATTGCTCGACACGGTCGCCGTCATCTCGGCCATCGACGCAGCCGTCTGCTGCACGCTCGTCGATGCCTGTTCGGTGCGCGCGCTCAGGTCGTTGTTGCCCTGCGCGATCTCGTTGCTCGCGCGCTGCACGTTCAGCACCTGTTCGCTGACATCGTCGACGAGCCAGCGGAACATCAGCCCGAGCTGGTTGATCGTGCGCAGCGTCATGCCGATCTCGTCGACGCGATTCATCCGCACGCCGCTGCGGCTCTCGCCGGTCGCGACGCGCAACGCCTCGTCGCGCAACTGCATGAGCGGGCGCGCGATCTGCGCATCGAGCCACAACGCCGCGGCCACCGCCGCACCTGCCGTCACCGCCGCGAACGCGGCGAGCCCGCCGCCGGCCAGCCCGCACGCCCACCCGCCGCCCACCACGACCGGCGCGAGCACGCACAGCGACGCATGGAGCCGCGCGCGCACCGACATCGTCTGGAACAGCGACATGAAACGGGCCATGCCCTTGCGGAC
Source organism: Burkholderia puraquae (assembly GCF_002099195.1). GTDB lineage: Bacteria > Pseudomonadota > Gammaproteobacteria > Burkholderiales > Burkholderiaceae > Burkholderia > Burkholderia puraquae. Next base: position 751 of record NZ_NBYX01000057.1, read on the forward strand.
GATCAACCCCTTGTGAAAATGCCGGTTGCCGGCCCGCCCTTCACGGAATTCCTTGTAGAGCGCCTCCGCGGCCGCGATCTCGTCGCGCGTCGCCTTCGTGCGCACCGACATGTAGCCCTTCGGCTCGCCGTTGCGCATCACCGGAATCGCGTTCGCACGCACCCAGTAGTGATCGCCGTTCTTGCGGCGGTTCTTCACGAGGGCCGTCCACGGCTCGCCGCCCTTGAGCGTCGCCCACATGTCGGCGAACGCCTCTTTCGGCATGTCCGGATGCCGCACGACGTTGTGCGGCTGCCCTTCGATCTCTTCGGGGGAAAATCCGCTGACCTGGATGAATGCCGCGTTCGCGTAAGTAATGTAGCTGTTTGCGTCGGTGGTCGACATCAGCGTCGCGTCGTCGGGAAACTCGAATTCGCGTTGCGTGACGGGCTGGTTGTTGCGCATGGTGTGGAGCTCCGGGTAACGGATCTTGCGTCCGTTTGTCGATTGATTCGCGACCCTGCGCATTGCAGTCAATCCGCACGCGCATTGGTCTAGCTCCTGCGCTTTCGGCAAATTCCACGAAAACATTATGGCGTATTCGGGTAAATATGCATTAAAAATGCATTATCTTGCCTTTGCCAAACAATTCGTTTACTGATGAAACTAAACACCAGGCCAGTCACCGGTTTGACGGACATTCACTCGACCACTCAAGCCAATTCACCCGAATCGATTCAATGCCTGAACGCAAAATCCTGAATACGAATATTTCTCGTTCTGCGCATTTTGATTGAATCGAAAAAACTGAACGCGCATTGCGCGCATCAATCACGATGCATTGATCGGGCGCGCACATTGCATGCGCGCCCCGACGATCACCGGAACACGTTCACCGCATCCACGAGACGCGTCGCCTGCTGCTTCAGGCTCTCCGACGCCGCCGTGCTCTGCTCGACCAGTGCCGCGTTCTGCTGCGTGATGTTGTCCAGGTGCACCACCGCCTGGTCGACCTGCGCGACCCCCGTGCTCTGTTCGGCCGTCGACGAGCTGATCTCCGCGATCAGGTCCGACACGCGCTTCACCTGCGTGACGATGTCCTCCATCGTCTTGCCCGCGCCGTCGACGATCCGCGCGCCCGATTCGACCCGATCGACGCTCGCGCCGATCAGCGTCTTGATCTCCTTCGCCGCATTCGCGCTGCGCTGCGCGAGCGCCCGCACTTCACCGGCGACCACCGCGAAGCCGCGGCCCTGTTCGCCGGCACGCGCCGCCTCCACCGCCGCATTCAATGCAAGGATATTGGTCTGGAACGCGATGCCGTCGATCACGCCGATGATGTCGGCGATCTTGCGCGAGCTGGCGGTGATGTCGCTCATCGTCGCAACCACCTCGCCCACTGCCTGCCCGCCGCGCCCCGCCGCCTCGCTCGCCGACATCGCGAGCCGGTTCGCCTGCAGGGCGGTCTCCGTGTTGCT
>NZ_NBYX01000058.1 GCF_002099195.1 Burkholderia puraquae
GTGATCGCGACCTGCTGCTTGAGCATCTCCATCGCGACCGCGAGCGAGCGCACGCCATCCCAGCGCAGCTCCATGTTGTAGTTCAGGCCGCCGCGAATCACGTGGCAGTGGTTGTCGGTCAGGCCCGGCAGCACGGTGCGGCCGTCGAGGTCGATCACCTTCGTCGCGCGGCCCGCGAGCGGCATCACGTCCGCTTCGCTGCCGACCGCGATGAAGCGGCCGTCCTTGATCGCCACGGCCGTCGCGACGGGGTTCGCACGATCGAGCGTCGTGATGCGCGCGTTGTGCAGGATGAGATCGGGTTGAGTAGCGGTTGCGCTCATGAAGTGTCCTCGATACGGTCAGAAGCCGAGCCAGTGACGGACCGGTGCGATGGCCTGGGCGCCGATCAGCATGCCGGCCAGGCCGACCAGCGCGATCAGCGGCGGTACCGGCGAGCGCACCTTGATCACGCTGTACACGACGCCGATCAGCATGCCGGCGCCCAATGAAAGTAGATAAGATTCCATAACGATTTTTCTCCCGGCCGGATTAGAATCATCTGCATCGCTCGCCTGCCGTCGCGGTGCGCTGCATCCGTTTCGCTTGTTTCGCTTCCCAGCCATTCATCCCGACCATGCAACACCTTCCTGATCTCGAAGCCTGGGCCATCTTTGCGCGCGTCGCGGAGACCGGTTCGTTCGCGAAAGCCGCCGACCTGCTCGGCGTATCGCAGCCGACCGTGTCGAAGGCCATCGCGCGCCTCGAAAAGCGCCTCGGCGCGATGCTGCTGTACCGCACGTCGCGCAAGCTGTCGCTCACGCCGACCGGCGAACTGCTGCGCGACCGCGCGATCCGCCTGCTCGCCGATGCGGAGCTGCTCGAGAGCGAAGCGTCCGCGCAAGCGCTCGAACCGCACGGCCTCGTGCGCGTGAACGCGCCGATGTCGTTCGGGCTGCGCCATCTGTCGCCGCTGCTGCCCGCGTTTCTCGAACGCTATCCGCGCGTCGACATCGACCTCGTGCTCACCGATCACATCGTCGACATCGTGTCCGGCGGCTTCGACGTCGCGATCCGCATCGCCGAGCTCAGCGATTCGTCGCTGCGCTCGCGCCGGCTCTGCGCGGTGCGCCGGCCGCTCGTCGCGTCGCCCCTGTATTTCGACCGGCATGGCCGGCCCACGCATCCGCGCGACCTCGAACAGCACGTGTGCCTCACCTACACGAACCTGCCGACACCCGAGTACTGGCGCTTTCGCAGTCCGGCATCGGGCGAGGAAGTCGGCATCTCGGTGCATGGGCGCATCCGCACCAACAACGCCGACGTGATTGCTCCCGCGCTCATCGCCGGTCACGGCCTCGCGCTGCAGCCCGAGTTCCTGGTGTGGGACGCGCTGCAGCGCGGCGAACTCGAGGAAGCGATGCACGACTGGAAGATCGCCGACATCAACGTCAACCTCGTCACGCCGCCCGGCATGCTGCGCGCCGCACGCGTGACGGTCCTGCTCGATTTCCTCGCCGAACACTTCGCGCGCGCGCCGTGGGCGCTGCCCGTGGCCTGAGCGCGGCGACCGGCGAGCCCTTCGGCCGGCGCATGCATCGCGCACGCCGGCCGCGCCGAGCCCGGCCGGCTGCCCGTTACTTCGCCGGGACGGCCGCGATCGACTCGTGCGGCGTTGCGGTGCGTTGCGGTGCCTTGTGGACCATCGTGTACGCGTAGTCGACGCCCATCCCGTACGCGCCCGAATGCTCCTTCGCGATCGCAATCACCGCGTCGTACGAATCGCGGCGTGCCCAGTCGCGCTGCCATTCGAGCAGAACCTGCTGCCACGTGACGGGCACCACGCCCGCCTGCACCATCCGCTGCATCGCGAAATCGTGCGCGGCTTGCGACGTGCCGCCCGATGCGTCGGCGACCATGTAGATCTCGTAGTCGCCTTCGAGCATCGCGCACAGTGCGAACGTGGTATTGCAGACTTCCGTCCACAGGCCCGATACGACCACCTTCTTGCGGCCGTTCGCGGCGAGCGCGTCGCGCACCTTCTGGTCGTCCCACGAGTTCATCGACGTGCGTTCGAGCGTCTTCTGGTTCGGGAA
>NZ_NBYX01000059.1 GCF_002099195.1 Burkholderia puraquae
CGCAGAAAGGCCTACGTACCACTGGCCTTCGAGCCCGGCGAGGCGTTCCAGTTCGACTGGAGCTGTGAATACGCCTTCATCGGCGGCCTGCGGCGACGCCTGGAGGTCGCCCACGTCAAGCTGAACGTCAGCCGCGCCTTCTGGCTGGTCGCCTATCCCACCCAGAGTCACGAGATGCTGTTCGACGCACACGCCCGCGCATTCGCCGCGTTCGGCGGCGWGCCCCGGCGCGGCATCTACGACAACATGAAGACCGCTGTGGACAAGGTTGGCCGCGGCAAGGAGCGTGCGGTCAAYGCGCGCTTCGAGGCAATGTGCAGTCACTACCTGTTCGAGCCGGAGTTCTGCAATCGGGCAGCAGGCTGGGAGAAAGGCATCGTCGAGAAGAACGTTCAGGACCGCCGACGGCAGATCTGGCACGAAGCAGCGCTACGGCGCTGGGAGACGCTGGAAGTCCTGAACGAGTGGGTCGCGGGTCAATGCCATCAAGCCTGGCACATGCGGCACCCGCAGTGGCCAGAGCTGACGGTCGAGGACGTGCTGCAGGACGAGCGCACCCGGCTCATGCCCAATCCGCGCCCATTCGACGGCTACGTGGAGCAGACACTGCGGGTCTCGTCGACCAGCCTGATCCACTTCCAGCGCAACCGCTACAGCGTGCCCACCGAGTACACAAACCAGCTGGTGAGCGTGCGCTGCTATCCGGCGTATCTCAGCGTCGTCGCCGACGCCCAGGAGATTGCGCGCCACGAACGTAGCTTCGAGCGGCACATGACCTTCTATGACTGGCGACACTACATCACGCTGGTCGAGCGCAAACCCGGCGCGCTACGCAACGGAGCGCCGTTCATCACGATGCCGCAGCCGCTGCAGCTGTTGCAGCGGCACCTGCTGAAACACCCGGGCGGCGATCGCGTCATGACGCAGGTGCTCTCGGCAGTGCGCGAACACGGACTCGATGCCGTGCTGCTTGCGGTACAGGCTGCGCTGGATTCAGGACGCCCCAGCGGGGAGCACGTCCTGAACGTGCTGAGCCGACTGAAGGCGCCCGTCGCGAGTGCCAGTCTCGCCACGACGAAACTCCAGCTCAAGGAAGAACCCGCGGCTGACGTCAGCCGCTACGAGACGTTGCGCGCCAACCCACCGGAGGATCGTCATGTCTAACGATATTGCTGCCCAGCTCAAGGGGCTCAAACTGCATGGCATGGCGAGCACGTGGCCGGAGCTGCTCGCGCAGTCGCGCCACACTGACTTCGAACCGGAGCGCTTCATGAAGCAGCTGTTGATGGCTGAAACCGCCGAACGGCAAGTACGCTCGATCGCCTACCAGATGACCGCTGCGCGCTTCCCGGCCCACCGCGACCTGAAGGGCTTCGACTTTGCGCAGGCGCACGTCGACGAAGCGCTGKTGCGCGAGCTCAGCGATCTGTCGTTCCTCGAAAGCGCGCACAACGTCGTGTTCATCGGCGGGCCCGGCACGGGCAAGACGCACCTCGCGTCCGCGATCGGAATCGAAGCCGTACAGCGCCACGGCAAGCGTGTGCGCTACTTCTCAACCGTCGAGCTGACCAATGCCCTGGAACAGGAGAAATCGACCGGCAAGCAAGGTCAGATCGCTCACAAGCTTACGTACGTCGATCTGGTGATTCTCGATGAGCTGGGCTACCTGCCGTTCAGCCAGACCGGCGGCGCATTGCTGTTCCACCTGCTCTCAAAGCTGTACGAGCACACGAGCGTCGCGATCACGACCAATCTCAGCTTCGGTGAGTGGGCAAGCGTGTTCGGGGATGCAAAGMTGACGACAGCGCTGCTGGACCGCGTTACCCATCACTGCCACATCGTCGAAACGGGCAATGAATCGTGGCGCTTCAGGACCAGTTCTGCCAAGGCGAAGACAACGAGCAAGAGAGCAGCAAAACCAGCAGGCAACGAAGAGTTATCCACACCGCAATAGATGTACTAGGCTATCTCGGGGTGGGTCAGATTCGGATGAAAACGGTGGGTTAAGACTGCGTGAAAATCAACA
>NZ_NBYX01000060.1 GCF_002099195.1 Burkholderia puraquae
ATTCACGCAGGTGGCCGTGGCAAGGGCGGCGGCGTGAAGGTGGCGAAGTCGATCGAGCAGGTTCGCGAATACGCGAACCAGATCCTCGGCATGCAGCTCGTCACGCACCAGACCGGCCCGGAAGGCCAGAAGGTCAACCGTCTGATGGTCGAAGAAGGCGCCGACATCAAGCAGGAACTGTATGTCAGCCTCGTCGTTGATCGCGTGACGCAAAAGATCGTTCTGATGGGTTCGAGCGAAGGCGGCATGGACATCGAAGAAGTTGCCGAAAAGCACCCGGAACTGATTCACAAGGTCATCGTCGAGCCGTCGACGGGCCTGCTCGACGCACAGGCCGACGACCTCGCCGCGAAGATCGGCGTACCGGCTGCATCGATTCCGCAAGCGCGCGCGATCCTGCAAGGCCTGTACAAGGCATTCTGGGAAACCGACGCATCGCTGGCTGAAATCAACCCGCTGAACGTCTCCGGCGACGGCAAGGTCATCGCACTCGACGCGAAGTTCAACTTCGACTCGAACGCGCTGTTCCGCCACCCGGAAATCGTYGCGTACCGCGATCTGGACGAAGAAGATCCGGCTGAAATCGAAGCGTCGAAGTTCGACCTCGCGTACATCTCGCTCGACGGCAACATCGGCTGYCTCGTGAACGGCGCAGGCCTSGCGATGGCGACGATGGACACCATCAAGCTGTTCGGCGGCGAGCCGGCGAACTTCCTGGACGTCGGCGGTGGCGCGACGACCGAGAAGGTCACGGAAGCGTTCAAGCTGATGCTGAAGAACCCGGACCTGAAGGCGATCCTCGTRAACATCTTCGGCGGCATCATGCGCTGCGACGTGATCGCGGAAGGCGTGATCGCCGGTTCGAAGGCCGTGAACCTGAAGGTGCCGCTCGTCGTGCGCATGAAGGGCACGAACGAGGACCTCGGCAAGAAGATGCTGGCCGATTCGGGCCTGCCGATCATCTCGGCGGACAGCATGGAAGAGGCTGCGCAGAAGGTCGTCGCRGCTGCCGCAGGCAAGTAACGCTATCGAATACGCATGGCGGCGCGGTTTGCACGCGACGCCCATCGAACAGAGGTCAAAATACATGTCGATTCTGATCAACAAGGACACGAAGGTCATCACGCAGGGCATTACCGGCAAAACCGGTCAGTTCCATACGCGCGCCTGCCGTGAATACGCAAAYGGCCGCGAAGCATTCGTCGCGGGCGTGAACCCGAAGAAGGCCGGCGAAGATTTCGAAGGCATTCCGATCTACGCGAGCGTCAAGGAAGCGAAGGCCGAAACCGGCGCAACCGTGTCGGTCATCTACGTTCCGCCGGCAGGCGCAGCGGCTGCGATCTGGGAAGCGGTCGAAGCCGATCTCGATCTCGCGATCTGCATCACGGAAGGCATTCCCGTCCGTGACATGATCGAAGTGAAGGACCGCATGCGTCGCGAAGGCCGCAAGACGCTGCTGCTCGGGCCGAACTGCCCGGGCACGATCACGCCGGACGAACTGAAGATCGGCATCATGCCGGGTCACATCCACCGCAAGGGCCGCATCGGCGTCGTGTCGCGTTCGGGCACGCTGACGTATGAAGCCGTTGCWCAGCTGACGGCACTGGGCCTCGGCCAGTCGTCGGCAGTCGGTATCGGCGGCGACCCGATCAAYGGTCTGAAGCACATCGACGTGATGAAGATGTTCAACGACGATCCGGATACGGAYGCRGTCGTGATGATCGGCGAAATCGGCGGTCCGGACGAAGCCAACGCCGCCGAGTGGATCAAGGACAACATGAAGAAGCCGGTCGTCGGCTTCATCGCGGGCGTCACGGCGCCTCCGGGCAAGCGCATGGGCCACGCCGGCGCGCTGATCTCGGGCGGTGCGGATACGGCCGAAGCGAAGCTGGAAATCATGGAAGCGTGCGGCATCACCGTCACGCGCAACCCGTCGGAAATGGGTCGCCTGCTGAAGAAGGCGCTGTAATATTTCCGCTGGGTTCGTCCTGCA
>NZ_NBYX01000007.1 GCF_002099195.1 Burkholderia puraquae
AGCCGGCCGCAGTCGGGCTATTTCGTGAACCTGCGGCGCGACGACGGCCATGCGCCGGTGCGCGAGCTGCGACCGTCGAAGCCGATCGCGATCTCGTCGTCGGTCGACGTGAGCCGGCTCGTGCTGTCGACGCTGCGCTCGATCGGCACGGACGACGCGGTGCCGCTGGGCTCGCCGTATCCGGACCCGAGCCTGTTTCCGTTCGAGAAGCTGAACCGCTATGCGTATGCGGCCGGCCGCGACAAGTCGCTGTGGGGCGTGACGGACGGGCTGCCGCCCGGGCATCCGCGGCTGATCCGGCAGATCGCACGGCGCTACCTGGAAAACGGGATGTCGGTGGACCCGAACGAGATCATCGTGACGGTCGGCGCGACGGAGGCGATCAACCTGTGCCTGCAGGCCGTTGCGAAGCCCGGCGACACGGTCGCGGTGGAATCGCCGACGTTCTACGCGATGCTGCACGCAATCGAGCGGATGGGGATGAAGGCGATCGAGGTTGCGACGCATCCGGAATACGGGATCGACATCGCGGCGCTGGCCGCGATTGCGAAGTCGCAGCCGATCGCCGCATGCATGGTGATGCCGAACTTCCAGAACCCGCTCGGCTTCCAGATGCCCGACGAGCGCAAGCGCGAGCTGGTCGCGTTTGCCGCGAAAGCCGACCTGCCAATCATCGAGAATGGCGTGTACAACGAACTGTACTTCGGCAACATGCATCCGAGCACGCTGAAGTCGTTCGACCGCCACGACATCGTGCTGCATTGCTCGTCGTTCTCGAAGAGCCTGACGGCTGCGTACCGGATCGGCTGGGCGCTGCCGGGCCGCTATCGCGAGCAGGTCGAGAAGCTGAAGTTCCTGAACACGCTCGCGACGCCGTCGCTGCCGCAGCTCGCGATCGCGGAGTTTCTCGAACGCGACGGCTACGAGCATCACCTGCGGCGGATTCGCAAGGCGTATGCGCAGCAGGCGAACCTGATGCGCGCGATGGTGTCGCGGTTCTTCCCGGAGGGCACGCGCATTTCGAGCCCGGCGGGCGGGTACGTGCTGTGGATCGAGCTGCCCGCGCAGGTCGACGCGATGCGGCTGTACCAGCTCGCGCTGGAGCAGGGGATCACGATCGGGCCCGGCTACATGTTCTCGATCACGGACAGCTACCGGAATTTCATCCGGCTGAACTACAGCAGCCCGTGGTCGCCGGAGATCGAGCAGGCGGTCGTGACAGTCGGCAAGCTCGCCGCCTGTTGCCTCGACTGAACGTACCGCCGCGCGTCGCGCGTTGCCCGCCGCGTCACGTCAGCCGATACGACTGCGCACCCGTTCCCGCGAGCGTGCCGCCGTCGACGATCAGGTATGCGTTGCGGATCGGCTTGCCGTCGAACCAGCATTGCAGGATCTCCAGCGTGCCGGCCGCGTAGCGCGCCTGCGCGGACAGCGACGTGCCGGAGATGTGCGGCGTCATCCCGTTGAACGGCATCGTGCGCCACGGGTGATCGGCCGGCGCCGGCTGAGGAAACCACACGTCGCCGCCGTAGCCCGCGAGATGCCCGGCCGTGACGGCGTTCACGACCGCATCGCGGTCGACCAGCTTCGCGCGAGCGGTGTTGATCAGGTACGCACCGCGCTTCATTCGCGCGATCATCGCCGCGTCGAACAGGTGCTCGGTCGACGGGTACAGCGGGATCTGCAGGTTGACGATGTCGACGGCACCCGCGAGCGCCGCGGCATCGGCGTGATAGGTGAGCCCCAGTTCCTGCTCGACCGACGCATCGAGCCGGTGGCGCTGGGTGTAGTGCAGATGCAGGCCGAACGGCTTCAGCCGGCGCAGCACGGCGAGCCCGATGCGCCCCGCGCCGACCGTGCCGAAATGCATGCCTTCGACGTCATAGCTGCGCGACACGCAATCGGCGATGTTCCAGCCGCCCTGCTGCGCGATTGCATGCGACGGCAAGTAGTTGCGCACCAGCGCGAGCGTCGTCATCACCACGTGCTCGGCCACGCTGATGCTGTTCGAACCGGTGACTTCGGCGACGGTGATGTGCGCACGCGCGGCAGCGTCGAGATCGACATGATCGGAGCCGATGCCGGCCGTCAGCGCGAGCTTCAGCTTCGGCGCGCGGGCGATCCGTTCGGCCGTCAGGTACGCCGGCCAGAACGGCTGCGAGATCACCACGTCCGCTTCGGGCAGCCGGCGCTCGAATTCGGAGTCGGGGCCGTCCTTGTCGCTCGTGACGATCAGCGTGTGGCCGTGCGCTTCCAGATAGCCGCGCAACCCGAGCGCGCCGGACACCGAGCCGACGAGTTCGCCGGGCCGGAAGCCGGGCGGGCCGGCCGGCGTCGGCGCGGTTTGCCCGTCCGCGTAATGCGTGATGACCGGAATCGCATCGCGCACGTAGCGCGGCGGATAGCCGTCCACCGGATCGGGGTAGAGCACGCACAGGACGGTGGCCATCGGGTAGCACTCCGGGTGACAGGGGAAAGGCGCGCGGCATGCGGATTGCGCAGGACGCGCGACGTGCGCCGCAGGCGGCAGGCGTGTTGCGCCGCAACGTTGATGACGTTCTACGCCCGCCATGGATCTCGTACAAGCTACAGTCAGTGTTTGCGTGCGCTGCGGGGGTGTCTGTACCTGTTCTTTTCATGAGGGACGCCGATAATGGGATCGTTACCTGACTCTGGGGGAGCAACGTCATGTCCGGAAGCGATTCCTCGTCTGCACGTCCCGATCTCACGCAAGGCATCGCGCTCGACGATCTTGCCGACGGTGCAATGATCGAGGGCCATGTCGGCGACGCAGCGGTGCTGCTCGTGCGCCGCGCCGACGAACTGTTTGCCGTGGGCGCGCAGTGCCCGCACTACGGTGCGCCGTTGGCCGATGGCCTGCTGGAGGGCGACACGCTCCGCTGCCCGTGGCATCACGCGGCGTTCTGCCTGCGCACCGGCGAACTGCTGCGCGCGCCGGCGCTCGACGGGCTGCCGTGCTGGCGCGTCGAACGCCGCGCCGGCCGCGCCGTTGTGCTCGATGCGCGGCCGGCCGCCGCGCCGCCTGCGCTGAATGCGGCCGGACTGCCCGCGTCGGTGGTGATCGTCGGCGGCGGCGCCGCGGCGATCGCGGCCGCGGTGACGCTGCGGCAGGAAGGCTATCCGCATCCCGTCACGCTGCTCACCGCCGATGCCGATCCGCCGTACGACCGGCCGAACCTGTCGAAAGACTATCTCGCCGGCACGGCCGACGCCGACTGGCTGCCGCTGCGTGCGCCTTCTTTCTATACCGATCATCGTATCGACGTGCGGTGCGGCGCGCGTGTCGCGCGGATCGATCCCGCGCAGCAGGCGGTCGAACTGGCCGACGGCAGCCGCGTTGGATACGGCGCGCTGCTGCTTGCAACGGGCGCCGAGCCGAACCGGCTGACCGTGCCCGGCGCGGACCTGCCGCACGTGTGCGTGCTGCGCTCGCGCGCCGATTGCGACGCGCTGATCGGCAAGCTGAAAACGGCGCGTCGCTGCGTCGTGGTCGGCGCGAGCTTCATCGGGCTCGAAGCCGCCGCCGCGTTGCGCACGCGCGGGCTCGACGTGCAGGTCGTCGCGCCCGATGCGCATCCGATGGCGCACGTGCTCGGCGAAGCGCTCGGCGAGACGATCCAGGCACTGCACGAGTCGCACGGCGTCGTGTTCCATCTCGGCGCGACGCCGGCGCAGATCACGCCTGACAGCGTGACGCTGTCGACCGGCGACGTGCTGCCGGCCGATGTCGTGGTGGTCGGCATCGGCGTTCATCCGAACGTGGCGCTCGCGCAGGACGCGGGGCTGGCCGTCGAGCGCGGCGTGACGGTCGACCGCTTCCTTCAGACGAGTGTGCCCGGCATCTACGCGGCCGGCGACATCGCGCGCTGGCCCGACCCGCTGACGGGCGAGCGCATTCGCGTCGAGCACTGGGTCGTCGCCGAGCGGCAGGGCATCGTCGCCGCGCGCAACATGCTCGGGCAGCAGCGGCCGTTCGACGCGGTGCCGTTCTTCTGGAGCCAGCATTACGACCTGACGGTCAACTATGTCGGGCATGCGGAGCAATTCGATCGTGTCGAGATCGATGGCGATCTCGGCGCGCATGATTGCTCGATCGCATACTGGCGCGGCAACACGCGGCTCGCGGTCGCGACGATCGGCCGCGATCTCGACAGCCTGAAGGCGGAGGCGGCATTCGAGCGGCAGATAGCAGCCGCGTGACCGCGGCGCGACAACATGATTCGAACCCGGAGGCGAGATGAATCCCGAAGTCCGTGCACGTTTTGAAACCGAGTTTGCGCCGCGCATCGCGGCGCGCGTGCTCGGCCTGTATCAGCCTGGCGAAGTGAGGGTGGACGTCGTGCCGCACGACGGGCAGGGCAGCCCGACCTGTGTCGACGTGATCGGCCTCACGTCGACGGTCGGGCTGCCGAACCGGCTGAATGCGCGGCTCGCGTGGCGCGACGATGCGATCGATGCATTGCTGGCCGAGCCCGACCGCAGCCGCTTCGACCGCTATCTCGCGGCGCTGCCGGTCACGATCGAACGCTGGCAGATGGAATTGCCGGTCGACTTCAGCACGCGGACCCAGCGCGACCGCGAGATCCTGATCGGCGATCTGGATTTCGATGCGTGAGCGCGTCGCGCGGTGCGTGCCGATGAGCCCGTTGCCGCTACCGGTCGCGTGTCCTGATCATCACGCGGCCCTGGTCGATGCCGCCGCGCAGCGCTTCGTCGCACGTGAGCCATTCGGGCGTGACGAGCTCGGGCGCCGGCAGGTCGACCGGCGCGCCGTCGCGGAAGATCCGCACCTGCGCGACCCACGCGCCGTTCGCGTTGCGCGTCGCATCGACGCGAATCTCGTGATCCATGAAGGTGTCGGTGGCTTGCATCGGTCGGGGCCCTCCGTCGTGCGTGAACGCGGTGCGTCGATCGTAGCAGCATGGCGCGCGCCATGCATCGGAAATGCAGCGGAACCTGCGCGCGATTCGACGCGCGAGACGGGAGCGAACCTGTGACCTTCGACCTGACCTTTTCGATCAAGGTGTTCGCGGCGCTGTTCGCGATCATGAACCCGATCGCGAACATCCCGGTGTTCCTGTCGCTGACGGAAGGCGCGGCGGACGGCGTGCGCCGCAAGGTCGCGCTGACGGCCGCGATCGGCGTGACGGTTGGCTGCATCGTGTCGGCTGTGGCAGGTGGCGCGATCCTGCACATGTTCGGCCTGACGATCGACGATTTCCGCCTCGCGGGCGGGCTGCTGGTGCTGCTGATCGCGCTGTCGATGCTGCATGGTGCGCCGAGCCGCCAGCATTCGCCGGGAGAAGACGAAGGCGCCGACCCGGCGGCGGCCGAGCGCGTCGCGATCTATCCGCTGACGATCCCGCTGCTCGTCGGCCCCGGCACGATCGCGACGATGATCGTGCTCGGGCACGGCGCGTTCTCGACCGGGCAGGAACTCGCGTTCGCGCTCGGGCTGGCTGCGTTTCTCGTGTTGCTGGCCGTTTCGTTGCTGTCGGCACCGCTGATCGGCCATTACCTGTCGCCGCGCGTGACGGCGGTGACGCAGCGCCTGATGGGGATGATTCTCGCGGCGATCGCGATGCAGATGATCGTCGCGAGCCTGAAGGCCGCGTTCGGGCTGCCGCATTGAGCGCGGTGCATCCGGAACCGGCCGCCTGATTTCACGGAGTGGCGGATGAATACGTTGATTGCATTGTCTTATCCGGACCTCGAGGCCGCCCATCGCGCGCTCGCGGTACTCGATACGTTGCGCGACCGGCACGTCGTCGCGCTGTCGGGTGTTGCGATCGTCGAGTGCGCAACCGATGGACAGTTGCGCGCGCATGCACTCGACCCCGCTCGCATGCCGCCCGGCTCGCTGCTCGACAGCGTGGTCGAGCACATCGAATCGTCGCTCGATGCATGGCGCAAGCGGCCGGTGGACGACGCGCTGATCGACCGCGTCGCGCGCAAGGCGCGCCCCGGCACCGTGTCGCTCGGGCTGGCCGCGACGCAACTCGACATCTACGCGCTGAGCACGGCGTTCGCACCGTTCGGCGGCGAAGTGATCGACACGACGCTGTCGATCGACGACGAACTGAAGCTCGTCGAAGCGATCTCGAATGCGCGCGACGGCGGCAGTCATGCCGCGACCGACTGACCGACGAAGCACGCAGGGCGACCGCTGTACGGCGAGTGAATCAGCAGGGTCTGAAGCGAACGCAAGCCGTCGAGCCGCCGCGTATCGTCGCCAACCGATTTCGACATGCGAAAAGTCAGGCCGGAAAGTTTGACCGCAGATGTCGGAGAAGTGCGCAAAAGATGTGATCAGGACGACTTCACGCCGCATGATTCGCGCGAAAGCAATGACATTCTTACCGATCATGACGCATTGAATCTGGCAATGCAGGGCACATGTGCAGATAGATTTATTCGATGATCGGCGAATGCGCGACATCGCTCTTCTATACTGACAGGGACTGCTTTTTGCGGGAGGACAGCCAGTCCGCATGAACGCATCGATCGTGCCGTATCGTCGTGCGGCTTGCGGCCGGATCTCGCTGCTACCCGCTGCGGCCCTGGCCGATACGCGCGCCGGGCCGCTTCACAAGGAGCCACGATGCCCTACGTGCTGATCGTCGAAGACGACGCCGATACGCGAGCGATGCTCGCGGCGCTCGCGCGCACGCAGCAGCTCTCATGCGATACGGCCGCGACGCTCGAAGAAGCGCGCACGCTCGTTTCGACGCATACCCCCGATCTCGTGCTGTGCGATCTCGTGCTGCCGGATGGCAACGGGATGGATCTGTTCGACGCGTTGCCGAAGCGTTCGCACTGCGAAATGGTGCTGACCACCGGCCACGCGAGCCTCGAAACCGCGATCGACGCATTGCGGCGCGGCGCAACCGACTACCTGGTGAAGCCGCTGAACATGCAGCGGCTGAACAGCATCTTCGCGCGCGTGCCGCGCACCACGGCACTGCATGAGGAAATCGCCGAGCTGCGTTCGGAATTGCAGCGCCTCGGCCGCTTCGGCCGCATGCTCGGCAGTTCGCCCGCGATGCAGGCCGCCTACGACGCGATCGGCCGGGTCGCGCGCACCGAGGCGTCGGTGCTGTTGACGGGCGAATCGGGCACCGGCAAGGAGCTCGCCGCGCAGACGGTGCACGACCTGAGCCTGCGTCGGCGCGGCCCGTTCCTCGCGGTGAACTGCGGCGCGATCGCCGCGAACTTGGTCGAGAGCGAGATGTTCGGCCACGACCGCGGCAGCTTCACGGGTGCGGAGCGCCAGCACAAGGGCTTCTTCGAACGCGCGGACGGCGGCACCCTGTTTCTCGACGAGATCACCGAGATGCCGCTCGAATCGCAGGTCAAGCTGCTGCGCGTGCTCGAGACGGGGCGCATCACGCGGCTCGGCTCGACGCGGGAGATCGACGTCGACGTGCGCATCGTCGCGGCAACCAACCGCGATCCGGAAGCCGCGATGGCGGACGGCAAGCTGCGGCCCGACCTGTTCCACCGGATCAACGTGTTCCCGATTCCGCTGCCGTCGCTGCGCGAGCGCGGCGACGATATCCCGATGCTGGCCGATGCGTTCCTGCAGCAGTTCAACGCGGAAAGCGGCCGGAACCTGCGCTTCGCGCCGGCCGCGCGCGAAGCGCTGAAGACCTATGCGTGGCCCGGCAACGTGCGCGAGCTGCGCAACTTCGTGCAGCGCGCGAGCATCTTCAGCGATGCGGACGTGATCGATACGCTGCCGCCGCCGATCATGGACGAGCTGTCGAACCTGGCCGATTCGCACGAGGATCGCGTGACCGTGCCGTTCGGCACGCCGCTCGAGGAAGTCGACCGGCGGCTGATCCTCGGCACGCTCGCGCAATGCGGCGGCGTGAAGGCGCAGGCGGCCGAGGTGCTCGACGTCAGCCTGAAGACGATCTACAACCGGCTCGCGCAGCTCGAAGACGAAGCGGACAAGCCGGAATCCTGATGCCGCGCCGACCGCACCAGCCGCCGGGAATCCGGGCGATGTTCGACACATCGCGGATGCGCGCCGGCAATTACGTCACCGCCGTGATGCTGGTCGCGATCGCGACCGTGCTGCAGGCGCTCGCGATCCGCTTCGGTGGCGTGAACCTGCCGCTCGTCCTGTACTACCCGCTGCTCGCGGGCGCCGCATGGGCGACGTCGTTCCTGTTCGGGATGGTCTCGACGGTGGTCAGCGGCTTGCTCGTCTGGACGCTGTTCCTGTCCGATCCCGCGGCCTATACGCAGCCGTTGCCCGAGCGGCTCGTCCGGCTCGGCACCTTCGTGCTGATCTGCGCGCTCGTCTGCGCGATCGTGTCGATGCTGCGCCACGCGCGCATCACGAACGATGCCGCGCTCCGGCGTGAAACGGCCGCGCGCCGGCGGCTCGAAGCCGTGCTGCAGGCGCTGCCGCATGGCGTGATCGCCATCGATACGAACGGGCGGCTCACCTGCATCAACGCCGCGGCGGCGGCGCTCGCCGGCTGCCGGCCGGACGACGCGACGGGCCGTGCCGCGCGCGACGTGCTGCGGGTCGTCGATCGCGACGGCCGGCGCGTGCAATCGACACCGCTCGATCTCGCGCTCGGCGGCGCGGGCGTCGTGTCGGATCGCCACTGGCTGCAGGCAGACGGCGGCGAACCGGTGCCGATCGTCGAGGTCGCAGCGCCGCTCGGCGACGCGGACGGCAACGTCGACGGCGCCGTGCTGCTGCTGCGCGACGCCAGCGCCGACCGCACGCGGGCCGACGCGTCGCGGTTGCAGCGCGCCGTCGTCGACGCGTCGCCGGATGCGATCGTCGGCATCGATACCGACGGCCGCATTGTCAGCTGGAACCCGGCCGCGCAGCGGATGTTCGGGTACGACGAAGGCCATGCGCGCGGACGCACATTCGAATCGTTGATTGCGATGCGCTGGCTGAAGCGCAAGCCGCTTGCCAGATCGTTCGACGACATGCGCGACGCGGTCGGGCCGATCGACCTGCTGTGCGTGCGCCGCGACGGCCGGCGCTTTCGTGCGACGGTGTCGGCGGGCCCGGTACGCGGCGACGCGCGCGCATGCGTCGCGCTGTCGCTGACGCTGCGCGAAGCCGGCGCACAGCGCCGCCGCGACCTGCGCGCGCAGCGGTCGCTGCAGGGCGCGCGCGATGCGCGCGACCAGGCCGATTCGTCGAACCGCCTGAAGGACGAGCTGCTCGCGACGGTGTCGCACGAGTTGCGCACGCCGCTGAACGTGATCTACGGCTGGGTCGAGGTGCTGCGCAATTCGGGCGACAACGCGCTGCAGCAGCAGGCGATCGACGCGATCGACCGCAGCGCGCGTTCGCTCACGCGGATGGTCGGTGACATCCTCGACGCGTCGTCGCTTGCCACCGGCAAGCTGCAGCTCGATGCGATGCCGGTGGACGTCGTGCGGCTGTTCTCCGATTCGGTCGGTGCGTTCCAGACGGCCGCGTCGTCGGCCGGTATCGTGCTCGAGTTCGACTGTGCGGCGCCGACCTGCGTCGTGTCGGGCGATGCCGAGCGATTGCGGCAGATGCTGTCGAATCTCGTGTCGAACGCGCTCAAGTTCACGCCGGCCGGCGGCCGCGTGACGGTCGGGCTCGTGCGCGACGACGAACGGGTGGTACTGACCGTATCCGACACGGGGCAGGGCATCGTGCCGGCGTTCGTGCCGTACGTGTTCGACATGTTCCGCCGCGCGGACGATTCGCCCGCATCGTCGCGGCGCGGGCTGGGCCTCGGGCTGTCGATCGTGCGCCATATCGCCGAGCTGCACGGCGGCAGCGTGACGGTCGAGAGTGCGGGCCGCAATCGCGGCACGACGTTCACGGTGACCCTGCCGGCCGGCTGGCGGCCGATCGGCGCGATGGCGTGGGGGAATGCGCGCGCGGGCCGCCACCGCGACCCGACGATGCTCGATACGCAACGCATCCTGATCGTCGACGACGATGCGACGACGCGCGAGAGCCTCACCGCCGCGCTGACGACGTTCGGCGCGGCCGTCGCGATCGCGTCGACGGGCCGCGAAGCGCTCGCGGCGGCCGCCGACCTGCGGCCGACCGTCGTGCTGGCCGATCTCGAGATACCCGACGGCGATGGCTTCTGGCTGGTCGACGCGTTGCGGCACGCGGGCATGAACGGCAGCGGTGCGCCACCCGGGGTGCGGGTGCTCGCCGTGACCGCGCATGCGGGCCTGGCCGACGAACGCCGTGTGCTCGAGGCCGGGTTCGACGGCTACCTGTGCAAGCCGGTCGACGTGCGCGAACTGGCGGACAAGATCGTGCGCGTGACGACGCACGACGGCTGACGCTGCGGCCGTCCATCGCGCCTCTGTCGTGACGGCCTTTTCCGGTGAGGCGGGGCTGACCTCGACCGGAGATCTGCATGATGTTTTAAAGGTGCCATCGCCCGCAGCGATCGACGCGCCGTCACGTCCGCCTCGGCCGAGACACGCCTTCGAGCGTGTTCGCGACGTTGTCGCGTTTGCGCCGGTCGTGCTGCGGTCATTCGTCATGCGTATCGAATGGCGAATCGGGCGGCGAATCGGGCGGCGTGTCGGGCTCGATGCGCGTGACGCCGCCGGTCGCGGGACAGTCGCTCGCGGGAAACGGATCGTCGAGCTGCTGGTCGAGATGGCGTTCCGAATGGCGCGTGCGCGTGCGGTCCTCGTGCTTCCGCGCCGGCGCGTCATGGCCGGGCTGCATCGAATCCTTCATGGCGAGGCGCCCTGCGAATGACGATGACCCAGGTATTTCCGCAACGGCCATGCCCGGATTTGCGCGCGGCACGCGATTTGCCATGTCGACGGGGATGACCACGATGACGATCACGCGCGTCGCGACCGATGCCGGCCGCGCGCACATCGAGCGGAGGCAGGATGACGATTCCGAAACGGCGAGAGGGCGTGCGCTATGAACTGAACATTTGCGGCGGCGGTTTCGATTCGGTGAAGAGCCACTTCACGGCATGGAAGCGCGAGCCGCTGATTTACCGGCCCGAGCGCCGGATGTTCGAAGGCAAGGCCGACGTGCGGCCGCTCGGCGACGAAACGTTCGGCTCGACCGAGCCGGCGCGATTCGCGCTGCAGCGCGCGTGTGAGCCCGCCGACACCTATGCGCTCGCGGCACGCGTGCGCGACGACGGCCGCGAGTTGTGGCTCGTGATGGCCGCGTACGACGCGTAGCGGCGCGCGGACAGGCATCGCAGTGGACGGCATACCGAACGCGCGACGCACCGCGGGGGCGCGCGCGTGGCGCACAACCGGACGGCACGCGGATTGCGGACTTGCGTGGACCGGCTCGACCGATTCCTCGGCTGTAGCGGACTCAGGAGGATTTCGATGAAACCGATCCGCACGATACGCGCGGGCGTATGCATGATGGCCGCCGCGTGTGCGCTGGCGGCGTGCACGCAGCCTGCCCCCTACGGCGCGCGCGGCGCGCCGCCCCCGCCGCCCGGTGGCCACGCGGCGCCGCCGGGCACGACGATGCCCGATGCGAATACGCGTTACGAGACGCGTCCATCGCCGGGCAACACGATGCCGCCGGGCGCAGATGTCGGCGAACCGGCCGACGTGCCGCCACCGGGCTCGAACGGGGCGCAAGGCGCCCCGCCGCCGATGCAGTACTGATTCGACCCACGGCATGCGCATGGCGGGACGGTGCGCGAAACGCGTGCCCAAAACTTGCCGCCGGCTTGTAAAAAAGCGGCCCTGGCGGGCTGCAAGACGGGGTACGAACCCGCGTGAACCGCGCCGCGGCGCGATCGGCCCGTCTGGCATGGAAACTGCGTGAATCCTGACCGAATACGAAGCGAAACCCGCGAAACGTCAGGAGGGCCATCGATGACCGTCTCGCTCGCGCTGCAGATGCGACAGCATCTGGCACTTACGCCGAGGCTTCAGCAGTCGCTGCGGTTGCTGCAGTTGTCCTCGCTCGAATTTCAACAGGAATTGCGACAGGCGCTGGACCAGAATCCGTTTCTGGAGGACGGCCAGGCAGACGAGGAGCCTGCGGCCGACGCAAGCGGGCCGCAGGCCGAAGCTGCCGCGCCGGAAGCGGTGCCCGAGCCCGACGACGCACGCGCACCGGACAGCGAGGTGCCTGAAGTGCCCGAGGTGTCCGAAGTGTCGTTGACGGCTGCGCCCGCGACGCGCGGCACGAGCCGCCAGGGCGAAAATGCGGACGGCCTGTCGCCCGGCGAATGGCTGGCCGCGGAACCGTCGCTGCATCAGCAACTGCACGATGCGCTGCGGCTTTACCCGCTGAACCGGCGCGACCGCGAAGCCGCGCGCATCGTGATCGACGCGCTCGACGACGACGGCTACCTGCGCCAGGAACTGGCCGAACTGCTGGCCGCGGCCGACCCCGCGCGGTTGTTGTCGGAGCAGGATCTCGCGATTGCATTGCGGCTCGTGCAGATGCTCGACCGCCCCGGCATCGCCGCGCGCTCGTTGTCCGAGTGTCTCGTGCTGCAGCTCGACGCGATCCCGGCCGGCACGCCGGCGCTCGCGGAAGCGAAAGCGATCGCGCGCGAGCATCTCGAGCGGCTCGCGCGCCGCGAGACGGCCGAGATCCAGCGGCGTATCGGCTGCAATCCGCAGACGCTGCAGGCGGCCTGCGCGCTGGTGCGCGGGCTCGACCCGCGCCCCGGCAATCACTACGGCAGCACGCGCGGCGACTACGTGGTGCCCGACGTGATCGTGCGCCAGGTGCGCGACGACTGGATCGTGACGATCAACCCGGCCGTGCTGCCGCGTGCGCGGCTGCACGAACGCTATGCGACGCTGTTCGCGCAGTCGAGCGGCGAGCGCGATTCGCCGCTCGGCCAGCAGTTGCAGGAAGCGCGCTGGCTGATCCGCAACGTGCAGAAGCGCTTCGACACCATCCAGCGCGTGGGCGAATGCATCGTCGCGCGTCAGCGCGATTTCTTCCGCTACGGCGAGATCGCGATGAAGCCGCTCGTGCTGCGCGACATCGCCGAGGAACTCGACCTGCACGAATCGACCGTGTCGCGCGCGACGGGCAACAAGTACATGGCCACGCCGCACGGCACGTTCGAGTTCAAGCATTTCTTCCCGCGCAAGCTCGAGGCGGCCGGCAAGGGCGTGTGCTCGGCCGCGGCGGCGAAGGTGCTGATCCGCGACATGATCGCGGCCGAGCGGCACACCGATCCGCTGTCCGACGTCGCGCTCGCGCACAACCTCGCGGGCCGCGGCATCCTGCTTGCGCGTCGGACGGTGACGAAGTATCGCCAGGCGATGAAGATTCCGCCGGCCGACCTGCGGCGCCGCGCCGCCGCGTGACGGCTGCCGGGCGGCGGGATCGCGCGCGCGTGCCGGCCGTCGCGTCGACGCGCGCGCCAACGACAGGAGCGCAACCATGCCAGCAAAATCCCAGGCCCAGCAACGGGCCGCAGGGGCCGCGCTGTCTGCCAAGCGCGGCAAGACGAAGATCAAGGATCTCAAGCCACCGGCGAAGTCGATGGCGAGGTCGATGAGCGAAAAGGAACTCGAAAAAATGGCGTCCACGCCGAGGCGCGGCAAACCGGAGCACAAGCACGATGCGTGAACGGCGACGACGTGTGCTGACAACTGCTGCCATCCAGGAGGTATCCATGCTGCGATACGCTGTCATCTTCTTCATCATCGCGATCGTCGCGGCCGTGTTCGGTTTCGGCGGGATCGCGGCCGGCGCGGCGGAGATCGCGAAGATCCTGTTCTATATCTTCGTCGTGATCTTCCTCGTCACGCTGCTGCTGGGCGTCGTGCGACGATGAGCCGCGCGCCCGACCGGTCGCAGCGCATCGCGGAACTCGAGCATGCGCTCGCGAACGGCTTCCCGTCGCAGTCGACCGTCGTCGTCCATGCGGACGACGCATCGGGGCGGCTGACGATCCAGGTGTCGTGGGTGCGTGTGCCGGCCGACGAAGGCGCGCGCGAATGGCGTTGCTCGGTCGATCTTCGGTTCGATCCGGACGTGATCACGCGCTATGCGTCGCTCGGCGCGGCCGACCGGCTGCGCGTGCGCACGCATCTGTGCGACAGCGCGCGGCGTGCGGTGGACGAGCGCAAGCCACGCGTCGAGGACGAGGCGATCGAGTGCGACGTGGCGCTCGACGTGACGCGCGCCGAACTCGACGCGGCGCTGCGCGCGCCCTGATACGGCAGCCGTGTGCGGGGTGGCGGTGCGGCGAACCGCGTGGCCGTCGCCTCCCCGCACGCGGCGAACGCACGTCGATGTCGATTCCTCCCTCAACGGCCCGGACCCTGCCACGCGCGTGGCAGCCCGATTGCGTGGCCCCGCGCATCATGAACGTATCAGCGCCGATGCTGCTGCAACCGGTGATACCAGTTCATCAGCGGTGTCGCGGAGATCCCGTGCGCGATCACCGATGCGGACACGATAGCCAGCACCGGGGCCGCGAGCGGGCGCACCGTGCCGGATGGTCCGTGTTCGAGCGCGAACAGCAGATAGTAGAACGAGCCGATTCCCCGGATGCCGAACCACGCCATCAGCCGCCGCTGCGGATGTGTCGCGCGCGACCCGGCGAGCGTGACCAGCACGGCGAGCGGCCGCACGGCGACGAACAGCACGACGGCCAGTACCGCCGCTCTCCACGTGAGCAGCGGGTCCGGCAGCGTCATGAGGACGCTGCCGATCATCGTCATCACGACGGCTTCCGCGATCCGTTCGAGTTCGATCGTGAAGCCGAGCACCGATTCGGCCATGTATGCATGCGCTTTCTCCGGATGCTTCTCGGTGGCGACGACGTCGGCCGAATCGATCTGGCCGATCACTTCGCTCGGCGTGCGGTCGCCGCTCGCGCGATGTTCGACGCGGCGCATCGCGACCCCGGCCGCGAACGCCGCGATGAACCCGAACGCGTGCGCGAACTGCGCGGCACCGAACGACAGCACGATCAGCGCGAGCGCGAAGAAGCCTTCGAGGCCGAGCGCCTGGGCGTGACGCGTGCGCAGCCAGCCGATCGTCTTCGTCGTGATCCAGCCGAGGCCGCCGCCGATCGCGGCCGCACCGGCGATGCCCCACAGCGCGGCGAGCGCGAACGCGCCCGACAGCGGCGGCAGCCCGTGCGTCGCATCGTGCGCACCGCACAGCACGAGCCCGGCCAGCGCGAACGGCAGCGCGATTCCGTCGTTCAGGCCGCCTTCGCCCGACAGCGCGAAGCGCACGAGGTCGCGGTCGCCCGGGTCGTGCACCTGGACGTCGTGCGCGAGCACGGGGTCGGTCGGCGCGAGGATCGCCGCGAGCAGCAGCGCGGGAGCCCAGTCGAGCCCGAGTACGAGCATCGCGCACGCGGCGAGCAGCGGCACGGTGAGGCCCATCGCGAGCAGGCCGACGCGGCACGGCACGCGCCACAGCCGGTCGGTGAGCGGCACGCGCAGCCGCAGCCCGATCGCGAACAGCGACACGAGCAGTGCGACCTCGACGATCTCGCGCAGCAGCCGTGCATCGCGGCCGATGTCGAGCTGCAGCAGGCCCGCGCCGGACGGGCCGAGCGCGACGCCGAGTGCCAGGTAGATCATCGCGGCGCTGCACGGCAGGTGACGCAGTGCGGACGTCGCGAGGCCCATGCCCATCAGCACCGCGCCGACGATCAGGTACCAGAGCGTCTCGTGCATGTATGCCGTCGCAGCAGGCCGATGACGGGGTCGCGCGCCGTCATGGCTTGCGGCCGAACGCCTCGCGCAGTTTCCGCTTGGCGCGTTCGAGCGTTGCGCGGCGCGTTTTCGGCAGGTTGCGGCCCGCGCGGTTCACGTAGAAGTTCAGCATCGACATCGCCGACTGGAACGGCGATGCCTTGCGGCGGCGGCTGTGTTCGGCCGAATGCTTCAGCGACGCGGCGATCGCGGCAGGATCGTCGGACTTGAAGATATCGGGTTCGATGTCGAGCGCATCGCTTGTTTGCGTGACGCCGGCGGACCAGCGCTTGCGGTGTTGCGGGGCGATGTTTCGGGCGCGGCCCGGGTGTCGCGTCAGGCGCTTGCCGTGCGCGTGGGAAGCGGTAGCGGAAGGCATTGCGTGGGCTCCCATTAGGGGTTCACAAGGGACGGAGTACAGGCGTTTGCGGCGCAAATCGCGTGCCGCATGGCGCGCATCATCAACGCGACGAACCCGTGCCGCGGGCGGCACGGGCGTTGCTGGACAAGACGGGCAGGACACGCCACCCCGCCATCAAGCAGGAGGACATCATGCAATCGCATTCCCGGATCTGGCTGGAGAACGACGAGATCGACAACGAAGATGCCGACGGCGAGACGATCGACACCGACGATCTCGATACGACGGTCCATGTCGACGTCGCGACGGGCAGGGTCATGTTTCAGGCGGCGTGGGCGCAGGCGGCCGACCCGCCGCCCGAGACCGCGGAACATTCGGTCGTGCTCGTGCTCGACTGCGACACGATGGAGCGCTACGCGGATCTCGACGAAGGCACGCGGATGCGCGTGCACGCGATCCTGCACGACACGGTGCAGGACCTGCTCGACCGCCTGCCCGACGAGAACGTGACGCTGACGGTCGAGCTGACCGACGCGATGCTCGACGCCGCGTGCCGTCTGCAGTAACCGCGTCGATCGGCCAGGCGATTCCGTCCATGCGAACGGGCGTGCGGGCATGCCGCTTGCTGCGCGACAGGCATGGCACGACAGTGCCGGACTGTGCCGCCACGCGGACGGAGGGTTTCATGAGTAGCAAGCTGGATCATTGCATGGTCGCCATTCTCGCGGTCGACGGCGCGTCGCCGGTCGATCACCTCCTGGCGCGGAGCGCCTGAGACGATGCCGGCCGATTCCACCCGCCGCGTGACGCTGGCCGACGCGCCGCCCGTGTTCGATGGTGCGGAACTGCAGTTGTGCTTCGTCGTCGCTGTCGATGGCGAACCGCAGACCTGCGCGATCACGGTCGAAGCGCTGGAGGATCATTTCGGCGCGAAGTCGGCGCTGGAGGCCGATCTGCGCGATGCGTTCGAACAGGGCCGCGCGCGGATCGAAGCCGCATGCGCGGACGTGCTGGCCGACGGCAACGGCGGCGTGGTGCTGCACAGCGGCGATTTCCGCGCGCCGGCCGGCCTGTCCAGGTTGCGGCGGCCCTGATCCGGCCCTGATCCGGTCGTCGTTGCCGGCGCGTCGTGCCGCGGCTTGCGCCCGGCATTACACGCCGTTGAAAACTTTGCACCGGCCGCCGGCCGCCGCGCGGTGCCACATCGCGTCGCGCGCCGGTGGCGCAGGCAGCGGCTACGTCGGGCAAACCGGCATGATGACTGCCTGCGTTCCTCGGGCCGGCGCGCCTCTCGTCCAGCCGCCAACGGGGAACAAGCATGCTGACCGCCCATGAATTCGCCACGTTGTTCCTGGTGCAGCGCGCACCAGAGCAACTCCAGATCGACCGCGACGATGTCGTCGCACTGGTCGAACGGCACCTGATCGTGATGCAGCACGATGACGCGTCCGGCGAGCGCCGGCCCGCGCTGACGGCCGACGGGCTGTCACTCGTGCAGTGCGTGCAGCGCAACGACGCGAGCGAGCCCGACGTTACCGATGCATGACGGGCGGGTGCGCGGCAACGAGCACCGCGACGGGCAAGGCGGCCAGGCAGCGGTCGAGCGGCAGCATGTGTCCCGGCACGTCGATCGCGTCCCGCGCATTCAGCCCGTCCGTCCAAGGTCCGTTCACATCGCGCGGCAATACCACCGCCGTATCGCCCCATTGCGCGGGCGGCACGCGCGGCAACTCCGGCGCTTCGCCGAGCAGCCGGCACGCGAGCCGCGTCGCCACCACGACCACGGCGGCCTCATCGCTGCACCGTGCAAACGCCACCGCATGGCGCCCGAGCGGGCCGCGCACGCGCAGCGGCACGTACGCGCCGTGCGCGAACGTCGCCGGCCACCGCGCGCGCAGTGCCAGCATGCGCTCGACCAGTGCCCGCTTCACGCGTGCATCGGGCCACGCCGGCAGATACGACGCGACCGGCCCGTCGACCCGTTCGGCCGCGAGCGCCGCGAACGGCACGTCGCGGCGGTTGTCCGGATCGACGAGCGAGTGATCCCATGACTCGGATCCTTGATACAGGTCGGGCACGCCCGGCGACGCCATCCGCAGCACGGCCTGCGTCAGGCTGTTGACGACGCCGGCCGGCGCGATCCGCGCGACGAACGCGTGCAGCCGGTGCACGAAGTCGATGGCGCCGCGCGGCGCCAGGATCGCGTGGACGAACGCTTCGCAATCGCGTTCGTAGCGCGTGTCGGGCGCGAGCCAGTCGGTGTGCCGCTTCGCCTCGCGCAGCGCCTTCGTCTGCCATTGCGTGACGCGTTCGGCAAGTGCCGCAAGCCCGGCCGCATCGTCGGGCGCAAGTTCAGGCGGCCAGCAGCCGACGAGCGTCTGGTACAGCATTGCCTCGGCGGCCGGCCCCGGCGCCCACGCGAGGTCACGATGCGCGCCACCGCGATGCGGCCGGTTGAGCGCGGACCAGTCGAGCGACACCGCGCGCCACGCGTCGGGCATTTCGCTGAGCACGGCCAGTCGCGCACGTGCATCCTCGCCGCGCTTGTGGTCGTGCGTGGCGGTGGCGACGAGCCCGTGCGGCACGGTGCGGGCACGGCGCCGGTTGCGCGCATGGAACGCGCCGCGCGACAGGCTGAAGTCGCCTGCGTCGGCGCCGACCTCGTTGCGCGACAGCAGCCGGCCGTAGCGATAGTGGGCCGTATCCTCGACGCCCTTCGCGGCCAGTGGCGCTGTGAGCTGCGCGAACGCGACGCGCGCCGCATGCAGCGCATCGGCGTCCGCGCGCGGCACGCGTGCGACCGGCAACCCGAGCCATGTGGCGACCCGATCGAGTGCGAACCGGTCGTCCGGATCGACGGCCGCGCACGCGCGTTCGTACGCATGTGCGAGCACGCGGCGATCGGCGTCGGCGGGTTCTTCATCGCGCGCCGGATACAGCCGGTACACGG
This sequence comes from Burkholderia puraquae, assembly GCF_002099195.1. Taxonomy (GTDB): domain Bacteria; phylum Pseudomonadota; class Gammaproteobacteria; order Burkholderiales; family Burkholderiaceae; genus Burkholderia; species Burkholderia puraquae. The sequence goes on from NZ_NBYX01000007.1 coordinate 18,999, forward strand.
GCAGTTGCACCGCGAGTTCACCCAGGACGCGCCGAATTGCGATCAGGCTGACGTCGCGCGTCGCGGGCGCTGCGCGTGCGATGCCGTGCAACGCACGGGCGGCGCGCGCATGCTCGGCGGCGAGCTGGCGCATCAGCACGCGCCGCTTGCCGTCGAGCGCCTCCTGCGCGAAGGTGCGCGACGACCCCGACACGTGCGCCCAGTGCGCGGCCAGCGGCGCGGCGCCGGCCGGATCGTGGAGCAGCGCGCCGACGTCGTTCATGAAATCGTAGCCGGTCGTGCCGTCGACGGCCCAGCCGGCGCGCAATGTTTCGCCGGGCACGAGAATTTTCTCGACGACGACGTACGGCGGCGCGTCGCGCTGCGCGGCAAGTCGCTCGTGCAGTCGCCGGCAATACGCGCGGGGATCCGCGAGCCCGTCGACATGATCGACGCGCAGGCCGTCGATGTAGCCGGCCGCATGAAGTCGCAGCGGCAGCGCATGGACGGCATCGAACACCGCGTCGTCGTCGACGCGGACGGCCGCGAGTGTCGCGATGTCGAAGAAGCGCCGCCAGTTCAGCTCGTCGGCCGCCGTGCGCCACCAGGCGAGCCGGTAGTGCTGGCGTTCGAGCAGCCGGTGCAGGCACGCGCGCGAGCGCGCTCGGCGCGGATCGGCGCCGCGCAGCACCGCGTCGAGTGCATGCGGGCCGTGTGCGGCCGCGTGATCGCGCAGCGCCGCATGCGCGGCGGCCAGTCGTGCGCTGTCGCGCGGCGGTGCGGCGTCGAAGCGTTCGGCGAGCGCGTTCAGGTCCGCGCGATTCGCGATGCGCAGGATGTCGGCATAGGTGGCGGCGGCTACCGGCAGCCGTCGCCCGGGGCACGACACGAAGAAGCGTCCGGTGGCCGGCTCGGCGCCGAGCGAGATGTCGCCGGCCGCGAGCGCCTCGCCGTACGGCGTGCCGAGGCAGGGCAGCAGCACCTTGCCGTCGAGCGCCGCGTCGGGCGGATGCCAGTCGATGTCGAAGTGGCGCGCGTACGGGCTCGCGGGCCCCCATTCGAGCACGTCGTTCCACCAGCCGTTCGACGAGCCGCCGACGCCCATGTGGTTCGGCACGATGTCGACGATCACGCCCAGCCCGTGCGCGTGCAGCGCATCGGCCAGCCGGACGAAACCGGCTTCGCCGCCGAGCTCGGCGTTGAGCGTGCCGTAATCCACGGTGTCGTAACCGTGCCGCGAACCGGGCTCGGCCGTCGCGACCGGCGACAGGTACAGGTGGCTCACGCCGAGCCGCGCGAAGTAGCCGGCGTGCACGGCCGCGTCGTCGAAGGTGAAGCCCGCATGCAGCTGCAGCCGCAGCGTCGCGCGCGGCGTCATGGGCCGGATTCCCGAGAGCGGCGCGCATGCGCGACGGCCGCGATGCGGTCGCGCACATCAGCGTCGAACAGCGTGTCGATCGCGCGCGGCAGGCGCTGCCGCCAGTTCGGGTGGCCGCAAGGCGGGCCCGGCAGGTTCGGCTGCATGTCCAGCGCGAGCAGGTCCTCGAGCGGCAGGATCGCGAGCGGCGACGGGCTGCACGCGACGTACGCGAGCATCGCGGCGACCGGCGGTGCGTCGGCCGGCGGGGCGGTGGCACCGGCCGGCGCGCAGCCTGCGCACTGCAACGCGTGCCACAGCGCCGCACGTTCGGTGGCGCGCGCTGCATGCGCGGCGGCGAGGTCGGGATCGACGGCAGGTGACGGTGTGACAGGAGCGGCTTCCGGATGCGGTGCAGTGTCGGGCGCGGCGGCCGCGCGGGGCGCCGTTCCGTGCGGATCGTGCGCGCTCGCCTCGTCCGGCGCGGGCGGCGCCACGTTGCGCGTATCCGTGTCGTCGGACTGCTTCGCGGCCTCGGCCGCGATCCTCCGCCATGCCAGATCGACCCCGCGCCACCAGCCGGCCACGGTTGGCAGATCGTGCGTCGACGTCATCGCGATCGCGTCGCGGTCCCATGCCGACGGCGGCCGAAAGGTGCCATCGGCGTCGCGCTCGAACCACAGTACGCGCATCCCGGCGATGCCCTGCGCGCCGAGCCGTTCGCGGAAACCGGCCGGCACCGTGCCGAGATCCTCGCCGATCGCGAGCGCGCGATGGCGGGCGGCCTCGAGTGCGACGAGCCGCACGAGATCGTCGACCGGATAGCGCAGGTACGCGCCGTCGCGCGGCGAGCCGCCGTCCGGCACGACCCACATCCGCGCGAAGCCGAGCACGTGATCGATGCGGATGCCGCCCGCATGCGCGAACGCCGCGCGCAACAGCTCGACGAACGGCACGAAGCCCTCCGCGCGCAGCGCGGCGGGTGTCCAGGTCGTCACGCCCCACGTCTGGCCGGCCGCATTGAACAGGTCGGGCGGCGCGCCGAGCGACACGCCGCGCAGCAGCGTCGCGCCGTGCGCCCACGCGTCGCTGCCCGCACGATCGGAGCCGACCGCGAGGTCGGCGATCAGCCCGGTCGCCATGCCCGCGCCGCGCGCCGCGTGCTGCGCGTCGCAGAGCGCGCGCGACGCGCGCCATTGCAGGAATGTGTGGAATGCGACCGTGTCGGCATGAGCGTGCGCGAACGCGTCGACCTCAGGCGATCCCGGCTCGCGCCACGGCGCCGGCCAATGCCGCCAGTCCGCGCCGACTCCGCGCTCGATGCAGAACGCCTGCAGCGCGTCGAAGCGCGCATGCGCGTCGAGCGCCGCGCCGCCCGCCGCGCGAAACCGCTGGAACGCGTCGCGCGACGGGGCGTCAGTGGCTCGCCACGCGTCGAAGCACGCACGCAGGCGGCGCAGCTTCAGCGGCAGCACGTGCGGCCAGTCGATCAGCGGCGCGTCGGCCGCGGTATCAGGCGCGCGATGCACGGCAGCGGCGCCCGGCACCGTGTCGCAGTCGAGATACGCGACGTTGTGCCAGCGCCGCGACGACGGCGAATACGGACTGTCGTGCGCGGGCAGCGCCGGATAGCCGGCGTGCGTCGGGCTGATCGCCACCGCCTGCGCGCCATGCCGTGCCGCGTGCGCGGCCAGCCGCGCCAGCGCGGTGTAGTCGCCCGCGCCGTCGTCGCCGGTGCGGCGCAGGCTGTAGAGCTGCGCCGCGATGCCCCAGCGGCCGCCGGCGCCCGCCGCGCGCGAGTCGAACGGTTGCGGGCGCGGCGGCGCGATCGTGAGCCCGATGCGCCGGTCGCCGACGTCTAGCGCGTGATAGCCGGGCATCGCGAGCGGCGGCAGCGTGCCGTGTTCGCCCGCGTCGCCCACGCGCCCGTCGACATACCCGCCCGCTTCGAGCGTGATCCGGAAGCGCGCACCCGGTGGCGCGATCGCGGCCGGCAGTGTCAGCGGCAGGCCCGCGTCGCCGGTGACGACGTGCTGCGGCGGTGCCGCGTTTGCGTCGGCGAGCGCCGCGGCGCTGGCCACGCGCTGGGTCGCCGTGCCGCACGGCCAACCGAGCGCGTCGACGAGCGCCGCGAGCGCGCCGTCGTCCACCCGCCGCGCGCCGCCGCCCGCATCGGTCCAGTCGGTTTCCAGGCCGGCCGCGCGCGCGAGTTCGGCGATCGACACGTCGGTCGTCATGATGGACGCTGTCCGTTCGCGCGGTGCCGCCGCGCATCGTGGTTGACCGCACCGTCGCGCCACACGATGCACGCGCGCGGCGGCAGCCGCAGGCCCGGCAGCCGGTCGCGTGCGCGCGGCGGCGTCTCGAACACGATCTTGCCGACCGGCAGCGCGGGTAGCACCGCGTCGTGCGAGCCGAGGTTCAACGCGATCGTCAGCGTGCAGCCGTCGCCGAGGCGCCAGCGCGCGAGGAGCGCCGGCGGGTCGCCGTCGCCCGCGAGCAGGTCGACGCCGAGCGCGCGCGCGCCGGGCAGGTTCGGCGTCACGAGCGCCGCGCGCACGGCCAATGCGCTGCGGTAGAAATGCCGCCATGCGTCGGTGTCGGGCGTGGTTTCGTCGCTACTGCCGTGCAGCGTCGAGCGCACGAACGTTGCGATGTCGTTCGGATCGGGAATCGCGTCGCGATGCCCGGCGTCGGCGAAGGCCGGAAATGCAGCGAATTCGCGGCGCCGGCCCTCGCGCACCGCGTCGGCGAGCGCGCCGCGATAGTCGGTGAAGAACTGGAACGGCTGCGTGCTGCCGTCTTCCTCGCCCATGAACAGTAGCGGGATCGACGGCGCGAGCAGCAGCAGCGCGGTCGTCGCGCGCACCGCGTCGTCGTTCGCGAGCGCGCGCAGCCGTTCGCCGAACGCGCGGTTGCCGATCTGGTCGTGGTTCTGCAGGAACGCGACGAATGCGGTCGGCGGCAGGTGCGCGCTCGGTTCGCCGCGTGCGGCGCCGTCGTGCAGCGGCGACGGTTCGCCCTGGTACGCGAAACCTTCGCCGAGGGTGCGCGCGAGATGGCGCAGCGGCGCGTCGGCGTACGCGCGGTAGTAGCCGTCGCGCTCGCCGGTCAGCAGCACGTGCGCACTGTTGTGGAAGTCGTCGTTCCATTGCGCGTCGAAGCCGCCGGGCCCGAGCAGGCTCGCTGCGTTGCGCTCGTTCTCGAGCACGAGATGCACGTGACGCGCGTCGCCCGCATACGCGCGCACGCGGCGCGCGAGTGCGCGCAGCCACGCATCGTCGTCGATCGCGTGCGCGGCGTCGATGCGCAACCCGTCGAAACGGAATTCGTCGAGCCAGTACAGCGCATTCTCGATGAAGAACGCGCTCGTCTGTTCGTGCGAGAAGTCGATCGCCGGCCCCCATGCGGTCTGCCGGTCCGTGCGGAAGAACCCGGGCGCGTAGCGCGGCAGCAGGTTGCCTTCCGGGCCGAAGTGGTTGTAGACGACATCGAGCAGCACCTGCAGCCCGAGCCCGTGCGCGGAATCGATCAGCGCCTTCAGCTCCTCGGGCCGCCCGTACGACGCATCGGGCGCGAACGGCAGCACGCCGTCATAGCCCCAGTTGCGCATGCCGGGGAACGCGTTGACGGGCATTAGCTCGAGCGCGGTCACACCGAGCGCGGCGATCGACGGCAGGCGCCGCTCGACGCTCGCATGGCCGCCGCATGCACCGAGGTGCAATTCATACAGCACCGTCTCGTGCCACGGGCGGCCGCGCCACGCGTCGTGGCGCCAGCGATAGGCGGCCGGATCGACGACCTGGCTCGGGCCGAGCACGCCGCCAGGCTGGAAGCGCGACGCGGGGTCGGGCACCGCGAGACCGCCATCGAGCCGGTAGCGATACAGCGTACCGGGGCCATACGGCGCGACGACCTCGAACCAGCCGTCGCCGATCGCGGTCATCGCGATGGGGGGCGTGCGTTCGCCCTCGATTTCGACGGCGGCGGTGCGGCTCGCGGGCGCCCACACCCGGAAGCGCGTGCGGTCGACATCGACGCAGGTCGCGCCGAACGTCGCTTCGAACGGGTGCGAGCCGGATGGACGGGCGGAGCGTGATCTCATGGCGAGTCTCCCGAAGACAGGTCGGGCGGCACGGCGGCCACCGCGATCACGGCCGCGTGGGCGGCCACGTCGAGCCCGTCGGCCGGCCACGAGCGCGGTCCCGCATCCGGTGTGGCCGTGTCGACCAGCACGCGATAGTCGAGCACCGGCGCGGGCGGCGTGAACACGATCGTCTCGGACGACGCGTTCAGCATCACGAGCAGCGCCTCGGTGCGTCCGGTGCGGCCCGTGCCGACGCGCCGCATCGTCAGCGCGCGGCGCTCGCGGTCCTGCCATGCGGGCACGGTCATCGCGTCGCCGCGCTCGTCGAACCAGCCGATCTCGGCCATGCCCGGCGCAGCATGGCGGTCGCCGGACGGGTAAGCCGGCGCGGACATCACCGGATACATGCGCCGCAGCGCGGCGAGCCGCGATACGAAGCGCATCAGCGTCACCGCTTCGTCGCCGCGCGCCAGATCCCAGTCGAGCCACGACAGCTCGTTGTCCTGGCAGTACGCGTTGTTGTTGCCGTGCTGCGTGCGGCCGAACTCGTCGCCGGCGACCAGCATCGGCGTGCCGAGTGCGGTAAACAGCGTCGCGAGCATCGAGCGCGCGACGCGCGCGCGCACAGAGCGGATCGCCGCATCGTCGCTCGGCCCTTCGACCCCCCAGTTCGCGGTGCAGTTGTCGTCGCGGCCGTCGCGGTTGTCCTCGCCGTTCGCGTCGTTGTGCTTCCTCGCATACGACACGAGATCGGCGAGCGTGAAGCCGTCGTGCGCGGTGATGAAATTGACCGATGCCCAGGTATGGCGCCGCTGGTGGTTGAACAGGTCGGCCGACCCCGCGAGGCGTGCGGCGAGCTCCGGCCGCTGGCCCGCGTCGCCCCGCCAGAAACGCCGCACGGTGTCGCGGAAACGGTCGTTCCACTCGGCGAAACCGGGCGGGTGGCGGCCGAGCTGATAGCCGCCGGGGCCGAGATCCCACGGCTCGGTGATCAGCTTGCGCTGCGCGAGCACCGGGTCCTGCCGCAGGGCGTCGAAGAACCCCGCGCCGGGATCGAAGCCGTGCGCCTCGCGGCCGAGCGTCACGCCGAGATCGAAGCGGAAGCCGTCGACGTTGAACGCGGTGGCCCAGTAGCGCAGCGAATCCATCACCATCTGCACGACGCGCGGATGCGACAGGTTCAGCGTGTTGCCGCACCCTGTCTCGTCGACATGAAAGCGGTGGTCGTCCGGCATGAGCCGGTAGTAGCTCGCGTTGTCGAGGCCGCGCCACGACAGCGTCGGGCCGAGCTCGTTGCCCTCGCACGTATGGTTGTAGACGACGTCGAGCACGACCTCGATGCCGGCCGCATGCAGCTGGCGGATCGCGATGCGCATTTCGTCGAGCCGCCGCGTCGCGAGATACGCGGGCTCCGGCGCGAAGAACGCGGCCGTGTCGTAGCCCCAGTAGTTGCGCAGGCCGCGCTGCACCAGCGCGCGCTGCTGCAGGAATGCATGGATGGGCAGCAGTTCGACCGTCGTCACGCCGATCGACAGCATGTGATCGATGAACGCCGGATGCGCGAACGCCGCGAACGTGCCGCGCTCGGGCGGGCGCAACCCGGCGCGCCGCATCGACGCGCCGCGCACGTGCGTCTCGTAGATCACCGTGTTGCGCCACGACACGCGCGGGCGCCGGTCGGTGCTCCAGTCGAACGCCTCGTCGACCACCACGCACTTCGGCATCGCGGGGGCCGAGTCGCGCCGGTCCATCGACAGGTCTGCGCGGTTCGAATGCAGGCGATAGCCGAACAGCGCGTCCGACCAGCGGAACTGGCCGACCAGCTTGCGCGCGTACGGGTCGAGCAGCAGCTTGGTCGGGTTGAAGCGATGGCCGTGCTGCGGCTGGTAAGGGCCGTCCGCGCGAAACCCGTACACGGTGCCCGGATGCGCGTTGGGCAGGTAGCCGTGCCACACCTCGTCGGTGCATTCGGGCAGGTCGAGGCGCGCGAGTTCCTTGCGGCCGGTCGGATCGAACACGCACAGCTGGATGCGCTGCGCGTGCGCGGAAAACACCGCGAAGTTGGTCCCGAGGCCGTCCCAGGTCGCGCCGAGCGGATAGCTGCGGCCGGATTCGAGACGGGCGGGCAGGGCGGTCGGCATGGGGCGGATCTCCGAGTCCAGGGCGTGGGAAATCAGGCGGGGCGCAGCCACAGCGTCGCGAGCGGCGGCAGGCGCAGCAGCGCCGACCAGGCCTCGCCGTGCGCGGGCACGGCCTCGGCCCACACGGCGCCGTCGTTGCCGGCGTTGGTGCCGCCGTACGGCGCAGCATCGGTGTTCATCAGCTCGCGCCACTGCCCGGGTGCGGGCAGGCCGACGCGGTAGCGTGTGCGCGGCACCGGCGTGAAGTTGCAGACAGCGACCACAAGATGCCCGGCCTCGTCGCGGCGCGCGAACGCGAACACACTGTTGTCGCGGTCGTCGCCGATCAGCCACGCGAAGCCCGCCGCGTGGCAGTCGAGCGCATGCAGCGCCGGTTCGGCCGCATAGGTGCGGTTCAGGTCGCGCACGAGCCGCTGCACGCCGCGATGCGCGGGCGCATCGAGCAGGTCCCAGTGCGGCGTCGCGTCGTGCGCGAACTCGGCCCATTGCGCGAATTCGCTGCCCATGAACAGCAGCTTCTTGCCGGGGTGCGCCCACATGAAGCCGAAGTACGCGCGCAGCGTCGCGAGCCGCTGCCACGCGTCGCCCGGCATCTTCGTGACGAGCGAACCCTTGCCGTGTACGACCTCGTCGTGCGACAGCGGCAGCACGAAGCGCTCGGAGAACGCATACACGAGCCCGAACGTCATCCGGTCGTGGTGATAGCGGCGGTGCACGGGGTCTTCGCGCAGATACGCGAGCGTGTCGTGCATCCACCCCATGTTCCACTTGAAGTCGAAGCCGAGCCCGCCGTCGCCGGTCGGCGCGGTGACGCCCGGCCATGCGGTCGATTCCTCCGCGACGGTGACGACGCCGGGCGGCGCGGCCGCACCGTGCAGCGTGTCGTTCATCATGCGCAGGAATGCGACCGATTCGAGGTTCTCGCGGCCGCCGTGCACGTTCGGCACCCATTCGCCTTCGTTGCGCGAATAGTCGCGGTACAGCATCGACGCGACTGCGTCGACGCGGATGCCGTCGACGTGATACCGGCGCGCCCACGCGAGCGCCGACGCGGCGAGGAACGCGCCGACCTCCGTGCGCCCGACGTTGAACACGCAGGTGTGCCAGTCCGGATGCAGCCCTTCGCGCGGGTCGGCATGCTCGTACAGTGCCGTGCCGTCGAACTGTGCGAGGCCATGCGGATCGTCGGGGAAATGCGCGGGCACCCAGTCGACGAGCACGCCGATGCCCGCCGCATGCGCGCGGTCGACGAAACGCGCGAAGCCGTCGACCGGCCCGAAGCGCGCGGACGGCGCGAACTGGGCGAGCGGCTGGTAGCCCCACGAGCCGCCGAACGGGTACTCGGCGATCGGCATGAACTCGACGTGCGTGAAGCCCATCCCCTGCACGTACGGAATCAGCCGGTCGGCGAGTTCGTCCCAGGTCGCGCTGCGGTTCATCTCCTCGGGCACGCGTTGCCACGATTCCGGATGCACCTCGTAGATCGACCACGGCACGCGGTAGCGGTCGACGCGCGGCCGCGCGTGCATCCAGCCGTCGTCGTGCCACGCGAACGCGTCGAGCGCCCCGACGTCGGCGACGACCGACGCCGTGCGCGGCGGCGCTTCGGTCGCGCGGGCACAGGGATCGGCCTTGTGCGGCAGCACGCGCCCGTCGGCCGCGCGCAGCTCGTACTTGTAGCGTTCGCCCGCGCCGATGCCCGGCACGAACAGCTCCCACACGCCCGATGGCTGCCGCAGCCGCATCGGATGGCGGCGGCCGTCCCATCCGTTGAAATCGCCGACCACCGACACGCGCTGCGCGTTCGGCGCCCAGACTGCGAAGCGCACGCCGTCGGTGTCGTCGATGCGCGCGGGTGTCGCGCCGAGGCAGTCGAGCACCGCGGCCGGGTCGCCGGCCGAGAAGCGCGCGAGCGCAGCGTCGTCGAGCAGCGTGCCGAACGCATACGCGTCGTCGATCACCTGCCGCGCGTCCGGCCAGTCGATCGCGAGCTGGTAGTGGAGCGCGCCGCCGTTGCGCGCGATCGTGCCCGCGAAGCAGCCGGCGCGATCGACGCACGCGAGCGTGCCGAGTTCGGCGCCTTCCGGCGACAGCGCGTGCACGCTTTTCGCGCCGGGCAGCAGCGCGCGCACGACGATCCGGCCGGCCTCGCCGTGCGGGCCGAGGCACGCGAACGGATCGGGATGACGGCCGGCGAGCAGCGCGTCGATATCGGATTGTTCGAACAGCGTCTCGGTCATGATGTGCCTCCGCCGTCGGATGTGCCGCCGACACCGAGCAGCCGTTCGACCAGCGCCGCGAGCCCGCCGACCGGCACGCCCAGCCAGTCGGGCCGGTTCGCGGCTTCGTAGCACAGCTCGTACGACGCCTTGTCGATCAGGAACAGCGCGAGCAGGCGATCGGCGTAACGCGGGTCGACGAAACGCGCGGGGGCCCGTTCGGCGGCCGCGCGATAGCAGTCGACGAAGCGGTCGGCGGCGGCCTGCCCGAAGCGGTCGAATAGCGCGCGCTTGCGGCCGGCCGCCTGCGGCGGCGCCTTCTCGATCGCGAATTGCGCGATCGCGCTCACGTACGACAACGAACGCAGCAGGCCGGCCACGTCGCGCAGCGGATGCGATTTCGCGCGGCGACGCTCGAGCGGGCGCGCCGGCTCGCCCTCGAAGTCGATCAGCAGCGCGTCGCCCTGCACGTCGAGCACCTGGCCCAGATGGAAATCGCCGTGAATCCGCATGCATTGCGCATCGAGCGTGCGCGGCACGAGCTCGCCGAGCGCACGCACGGCCGCGTCGCGCGAGGCGAGCAGCGTGTCGGCCGCTTCGCGCATCGCGGGATCGAGCGCATCGAGCCGCGTATGCAGCACGTCGAGCGCGCGCTCGAACGATGCGAGCGCGTCCGCGCACCAGCCGTCGACATGGCCGGGCGTCACGTGCTCCGGCGCGAACGCGGGATCGTCGGACGGCTGCGCGAGCGCGACGTGCAACTGGCCGAGCCGCGTGCCGATGATCCCCGCGAACGCCGCATAGCCGAGCAGCGCCTCGGGTTCTTCGTCCGCTTCGTCGGTCTCGTCGTCGTCCGCGGCCGGCAGTGCGAGCTCGTCCACCGCGCGCCGCAGGAAGTCGAACGAGCGCGTCCACGCGTCGCCCTGGTTGTCGACATAGCGCTGCAGGATCGCGACCGTGTGCGGCGTGCCGTCCGGATCGACGTGCACGACTTCGCCGGCGAGCGTCGCGGTGTTCGGGTAGCCGATCCGCGTCAGGTGCCGGCTCATTTCCGCTTCCGGATGCACGCCGTGCGCGACCTTGCGCACCAGCTTCAGCACGATCGCATCGCCGATCACGAGCGAGCTGTTGCTTTGCTCGGCCGCGAGCCAGCGCACTTCGGCGTCGTCGCCGGGATCGAGTGCGGCGAGCGCGTCTTCCGGCAGGAACGCGAGCCGGCCGCCGTCGGAGGTCGACACCGTCGCGCCGTCGCGCAGCTTGCGCAGCATCCCGCGGGCGAACGCCGGCAGCGCGAACGCGTCGGTCAGGTAGCCGACCGTATGGCCGCGCCGCACGCGCGCCAGCGCGAGCTGCGCGAACAGCGGCTGCGAGGTTTCGCCGCCCCACGCGGCTGCGAGCGGCACGACGTAGCGCTCGACGTCGCCCTGCGCACCGGATTCGACCCAGGCCTCCGCATACTGGAACGGCTCGCCGGGCACCGGCGTGACGACGTTCAGCCTGGCCTCGCCGATCGTGCGGTCCTTCGATGCGAACCAGCGCCGCCGTGCGAGCCACGACGGCAGCGCATCGTGCGCGAGCGTGTGCAACTGCTCGAGGTCCGGCCGCGTATCGCCGCGCCGCATCACGAGCGTCACGTATTCGGGCAGCGGCTCCGCATGCGGCTGCCGCCACGACGGCTCGCGGCCGTGCTCGGCCAGTACGAACCACAGGAATCCGTAGGGCGGGAAGGTGAGGAGATACGGGAGCTGGCCGATCGGCGGGAATGGTGAATCCGACGTCATCTCGATCGGCACGCGGCCTGCGAATCCGGACAGGTCGAGCTCCACGGCCTGCGACGCGCGCGACAGGTTCGCGACGCACAGCACCGGATCGTGGCCGTCCAGCTCGCGCAGGTACGCAAGCACCTTGCGGTTCTCCGGACGCAGGAAGCGGATCGTGCCGCGCCCGAATGCCTGCGATGCGCGGCGTGTCGACAGGATGCGGCGCGTCCAGTTCAGCAGCGAATGCGGGTCGCGCGTCTGCGCCTCGACGTTGACCGCGTCATAGCCGTACAGCGAACCCATCACCGGCGGCAGCACGAGCAGTTCGGGGTCGGCGCGCGAGAAGCCGCCGTTGCGGTCCGACGACCACTGCATCGGCGTGCGCACGCCGTCGCGGTCGCCGAGGTGGATGTTGTCGCCCATCCCGAGTTCGTCGCCGTAGTAGATCACCGGCGTGCCGGGCATCGACAGCAACAGCGAGTTGATCAGCTCGATGCGGCGCCGGTCGCGCTCCATCAGCGGCGCGAGCCGGCGCCGGATGCCGAGGTTCAGCCGCGCGCGCCGGTCGCTCGCGTAGGTCTGCCACAGCAGGTCGCGCTCGGAGTCGGTGACCATCTCGAGCGTCAGCTCGTCGTGGTTGCGCAGGAACACGGCCCACTGGTTGCTCGGCGCGAGCGCCGGCGTCTGCCGCATGATGTCGACGATCGGAAAACGGTCTTCGCTCGCGATCGACATGTAGATGCGCGGCATCAGCGGGAAGTGGAACGCCATGTGGCATTCGTTCTCGTCGCCGAAGTATTCCTGCACGTCTTCCGGCCACTGGTTCGCTTCCGCGAGCAGCATCCGGTTCGGATACTCGGCGTCGATCGTCGCGCGGATTTGCTTCAGGATCGCGTGCGTCTCGGGCAGGTTCTCGTTGTTCGTGCCTTCGCGCTCGACGAGATACGGCACCGCGTCGAGCCGCAGCCCGTCGATGCCGAGGTCGAGCCAGAAGCGCATCACCTGCATCACCTCGCGCACGACGGCCGGGTTGTCGAAGTTCAGGTCGGGCTGGTGCGAATAGAAGCGGTGCCAGTAGTACTGGCCGGCGACCGGGTCGTGCGTCCAGTTCGACGTCTCCGTATCGAGGAAGATGATCCGTGTGCCCGCGTATTTCGTGTCGGTGTCGGACCACACGTAGTAGTCGCGGTGAATCGAGCCCGGTTTCGCGCGGCGCGCGCGCTGGAACCACGGATGCTGGTCGGACGTGTGGTTGATCACGAGCTCGGTGATCACGCGAATGCCGCGCGCATGGGCTTCGCGGATGAAGCGCCGCACGTCGGCGAGCGTACCGTAGTCGGGATGCACGTCGCGGTAGTCGGCGATGTCGTAGCCGTCGTCGCGGCGCGGCGACGGGTAGAACGGCAGCAGCCAGATCGTGTCGACGCCGAGTTCGGCGATGTAGTCGAGCTTCGCGATCAGGCCGGGGAAATCGCCGATGCCGTCGTTGTTCGAGTCGTAGAACGACTTCACGTGCACCTGGTAGATGATCGCGTCCTTGTACCACAGCGGATCGTCCGCGCAGAGCGCCGGCGCGCGGCGGCGTGCGCGGCGCCGGCGCGGCGTGCCGGCCGGCGCGAGCGACGGGAACTGCGCGCGGCGTACGTCGTCGAGGGAATCTTCGCGTTTCATCATCCGTGCCCTCCCGAAGGTGGCCGGGCGTCGCCCGGTTCGCGCGCCGCCACCCGCGCGGCGCCTGGAGACGGCGTGAGCCGCCAGATCGCATACGGCCGCACGTGCGGATCGAGCGACACGTACTGGCGATGCCCGCGCCAGGTTTCCGCATGCGTGGCGTCCTGTTCGAGCGCGTCGAGCGGTTCGCCGTCGACGAGCCCGAAGCCGCGCCACAGCGACGCATCGAGCGTGAAGTTCGCGACCTGCGGATGCCACGGGTCGGTGCTGATCGCGACGACGACCACGCTGTCGAACGCCGGCGTCGCCTTCACGAACACGAGCACCGTGTCGTTGTCCGTATCGGCGAACGTGATGCCGAGATGCGTCTGCAGCGCCGGGTGGGCGCGCCGCGCGCGGTTCAGCCGCGCGACCTCGGCGCCGATATGCGCGGCCTTGCTCCAGTCCCGCGCGCGCAGTTCGTACTTCTCCGCGTTCGCGTACTCCTCGCTGTCGGGCAGCGGGGCCGATTCGCCGAGCTCGAAGCCCGAGTACATGCCCCATGACCCGGCCAGCGTCGCTGCGAGCGCCGCGCGGATCACGAACTGCGTGCGCGGCGCGTTCTGCAGGTGGCGCGGGTTGATGTCGGGCGTGTTGACGAAGAAGTTCGGCCGGAAGAACTCGCGTGCGGGGCCGGTCGTCAGCTCGGTCAGGTAGTCGATGAATTCGCGCGTCGACTCGCGCCACGTGAAGTACGTGTACGACTGCGAGAAACCGACCTTCGCGAGCCGGAACATCATGCCCGGCCGCGTGAACGCTTCGGACAGGAACACGACGTCCGGATGCCGGCCGCGCACGTCGTCGATCATCCACGCCCAGAACGGCAGCGGCTTCGTGTGCGGATTGTCGACGCGGAAGATCCGCACGCCCGCATCGACCCAGAACAGCACCGCGTCGCGCAGCGCGAGCCACAGGCCGGGCTGTGCGTCCGGCGCGTAGAAATCGGGGTTCACGATGTCCTGGTAACGCTTCGGCGGATTCTCCGCGAAGCGCAGCGAGCCGTCGGGCCGCCACGCGAACCAGCCCGGATGCGCGGCGAGCCACGGATGGTCGGGCGAGCACTGGATCGCGAAATCGAGCGCGATCTCGAGCCCGTGACTGCGCGCGGCATCGACCAGCGCGCGGAACGATTCGAGCGTGCCGAGCTGGGCATGCACGGCCGTGTGGCCGCCGTCCGGCGCGCCGATTGCGTAAGGGCTGCCGACGTCGTCCGGGCCGGCCTTCAGGCTGTTGTTGCGCCCCTTGCGCGCGGTCGTGCCGATTGGGTGGATCGGCGGGAAATACAGCACGTCGAAACCCATGTCGCGGATGCGCGGCAGGTGCGCGATCACGTCGTCGAACGTGCCGTGCCGGTGCGGATCGTCGCTCGCCGAGCGCGGAAACATCTCGTACCAGCTCGAGAAGCGCGCCGCGCGGCGCTCGACGTCCACCGGATAGGTCGTTTCGTCGTGCGTGACGAACGGCCGGTAGCGCAGCGCCGCGAACGCATCGGCCAGCGGCGCCGCGCCGAGCTGCGCGAGCCGCGCGTCGGCCGGCGCGTCCTTGAATTCGGCGACGAGCCGTTCCATCTGCGCGAGCGCGCGCGCATCGAGCGGGTCGGCTAGCTTGAGCGCGGTCGCGAGCAGCAGCTGCGCTTCGCGCAGTTCGAGCGTCACGTCCTGGCCGGCCGCGTGTTTCTTCGCGACATCGTCGACGAGCGACGCCCAGTCGTCGCGCCAGGCGATCACGCGAAATTCATGGCGGCCGAGCCGGTCGAGCGCGACGCGCGCGTGCCAGCCGTCGTTCGGTTCGGCTTCGAACGGGATTTCGCGCCAGTCGTCGTCGCCGGCGGCGCGCCACTGCAGCGCGGCCGCGAGATGGGCATGCCCGTCGGTGAAGATCGACGCATGGACGACGAGCGTCTCGCCGATCACACGCTTGACCGCGAAGCGGCCGCCATCGACCGACGGCTCGACGCGCTCGATCGCGATCCGGTCGCCCGCGAGCGCTGCGGCGAGCGCCCCGCGTTCGCACGCGGCGTCGCGGCGTGTCGTGACGGGTGGCGCCTGCCACGCATGCAGCAGCGCGTAGGCGCCGGGTTCGAGCGTGAACGGTTCGAGTGCGGACGGCGGGTGGGTTTGCGTGCCGTCGTGCGTGACGACGCGCGTGAATCCGCCCGGCACGCCGGGCAGGATCGTCGCGGGCTCGATCGTCACCGCCGTGTCGAGACCGGGATTCAACGCGATCAGCAGCGCCGCTTCGTCGTGTTCGAGCGACGGCCCCGTGCCGCGCAGCAGCGCGGTCGCCGGTGCGCCAGGCGCGCTCAACTGCGCGATTTCGCCGCGCGCGGCCGCGATGGGCGTGGCGCGGCGCCATGCATTCGCATCGGCGATCGCGCCCGACAGGTCGAAGCGCGCGCGTTCGAACGCGGCGCGGTAGCGCGCCGCATCGGCGTCGCGTGCCATCAGCGGCACCGTGACGCCGCGCTCGAAGCCCATCGGCACGAGCCAGCCGGTGCCGACGGCCGCGGCCGTCCACAGTGCGCGGCGATACGCGCGGGCGACGGTGTCATCCGGCGCATCGGGCCAGTCGCCGGCGAGGCGCGTGCCGTCGAACGCGTCGGGAAATGCGATCGGCGAACCGATGCGCCGCAGCAGCCGGTGCTCGTCGACGAACCACGGTGCGCGCAGATCCCACCAGCGTACCGATGAAAACACCGCGTCGAACCCGGCGCCTTCGAGCTGCGCGAGCGCGTCGCGCGCATGGCCGGGAACCCCGGCGAGCACGGCGACGTCGGGGCGCGCACGGCGCAGCGCCGCGCGCCAGCCGGGCCACCAGTCGGCCGGCAGATGATGCGGCGCGTCGATCAGGAAGCCGGCCGCGCCTGCATCGGCGAACGCGGCGAGGTGCTTGCACCACCACGCGGACAGCGCGTCGCGCGCCGCGTCGTCGCCGAGGTTCGCGTGGGCGACATCGCGCGCGTGCGCGGTGCCGCGCGGATCGATCAGCGCGTCGTCGTGCGTGTGCTCGACGTACCAGTCCGGATGCTCGGCGCGCAGCGGATTCTCGCGCGCGACGCGATCCGGCACGACTTCGAGCAGCAGGCGCAGCCCGTGGCCGAGTGCGAGCTGCGCGAGCCGCGAGAAGGTTTCGAGCGCGCTTGCGCGCGTCGCGAACGATTGGGCCGGACGCCGGAAATCGGCCACGTGGCGCGGAAAGCCGGCGGCGCTCGCGGCCCAGAAGGCGCCGACGAGCACGTGATCGAAGCCCATGCCGGCGACATGCGCGAACGTCTGTGGCCATGCGTCGAGCGGCCCGACGAGGCGGGCGTCGCAGAACTGGATATGCGGAGCGAAGGTCGGCGTGGAGTCCATGGCGCGGGGGCGTGCGGGCGGCGGTCGGTGACGCCGGTTCGCCGCAACGCACGTGCCTGCCGGGTCGTTTCCCGTGCGGCGGGGCCTGCGCGGGATGACGGCGGCCGGGGGCTGTCGTTTTTTACACGATCCAGGATCGCGCGGTCATCGCGGGCCGATGTCCTGGTTGTCGTCGATGCGCCGCAACAGCGAATCGCAGCGTTCGCGCAGCGCGTGCAGTTCCGGCGAATCGGCGTCGAGCCGCCCGCGTTTGCCGCTGTCGGGATCGCGGTTCGCGACCGCGATATCGTAGATCCCTTGCGCGATCGTCGCGGACGCGTCCGCGATCCTGACCCGCGCAAGCCATCCGCATTCGGCGTGATGGCACGCTAGCCACACGCGCTGCGCGTCGACGAGCTGACCGGTCGTGAGCCATGCGCCGAAGCGCATGCGCGCGACCAGCTGGCGCGTCACGAGATGGGAGAGCAGATTGGCCGTTGGATTCACACGAAGCTCCTTGGCGAAGGGTCGGGACCACCGATTCGCGTGCCGGTTCGCGAGTGAGGAACCGGAAGGGCGCCGGGGCGCGGATCGTCGTCCGGTTGCAGGGCGATGAACCGCTGGACGGGCACGCGCAGCGGTTCGACCTGCTATCGGCGCGCAAGCCGCGTGCCGGCCGGTTGCCGCCGGGCACGGCGCGTGCTCGTCGCGCCGACGGGGCGCGCGGCGATCAGGCGGCGCGCATTTTTTGCATCCTCATCGCAGATAGGCACTGGAGGCCAGCGTGCAAAATCAACAGGACGCACAGGTTCGCGACCCGTATCGCGGGCACGAGATACGGGTGTGGGCACGCCGCAGCGACAGCGGCGCGTGGCGCGACGAGGTGCAGGTGTATGTCAGCGGCGAGCGCATCGAGCTGGCCGTGCCGGCAGCCGACGGCCCCGATTGGCTCACCGAGAACGAGGCGCTCCTCGCGGGCATCGAGCGCGGCCGCTATCTGATCGACAAGCGCATCGACGACGATTGAGCCGCTCGCCGGCCGCGTATCGTTATGGCAGGGGCGTGGCCGGTGGTCGTTCGCAGCCTGGCGAAACCGACGGCGATCCACTGAAGGCGCCGTCGGCAAAGCAGGCGTTTCAAGGCCGCGCGGCAATCTCGTCGAGATGCCACAGCAGATCGGCCGGATCGTCGTACACGCGCAGCGCGCCCGCGCGTTCGAGTTCGTCGCTGCCGTATCCGCCCGACAGCAGCCCGACGCCGAGCGAACGGCAGCGGCTGGCCGCGAGCATGTCCCAGATGCTGTCGCCGACCACGACCGTGTGTTCGATCGGCACGTTCAGTTGTGCGGCGGCCGTCAGGAACAGGTCGGGGTCCGGCTTCGCGTACTTGACCTGGTCGCGCGTGACGACGACGTGCTTCGCCGGATCGACGCCGAGCGCCTCGAGATTGATGGCGGCCGTTTCCATCCGCCCGCTGGTCGCGATTGCCCAGCGAATGCCCGCCGCCGACAGCGCGGCCAGCAGTTCGCGCGCGCCCGGCAGCGGCCGGACCTGCGCGCGCAGCCGCTGGTATGCGGCCGCATGCAGCCGGGCGAGCCGCTCGACGCGCTCGGCGTCGAGGTCGCCCGATGTCTCGCGCAGCAGCTGATTCAGGAACAGGCCGCCGCTCATGCCGATCTTGCGGTGAATGCGCCACACCGACAGTTCGATGCCTTCGGCATCGAGCGCTTCCTTCCACGCGAGCACGTGCTGGTACACGCTGTCGACGAGCGTGCCGTCGAGATCGAACAGAAAAGACGTTTCAATACGCATGTGAATCTCCTGGCTCGATAGGGTTCGAGCGAACGGGTCGAGAGAAGCCGGTCGGCACATTATCGGCGCACGGCCGTGTCATGACCATGTCCCGCGGCCATCTCGCGCCGCGCCGTGTCAAGCGCCGCTGGTACAATCGCGGCGATCGCCGGGCCGGGTTCTCCGCGCCGCGCGCCCCCAAACCCTCGTCTCGTCGATTCCAGGCATGGCCACACCGGACGCCGTCAGTTCCAAGCACTCGTGGTGGGGCGTACTGGCCCTGGCACTCACCGCCTTCATCTTCAACACCACCGAATTCGTGCCCGTCGCGCTGCTCAGCGCGATCGGCGACAGCCTGCACATGCAGCCGACCGACGTCGGCCTGATGCTGACGATCTACGCATGGGCGGTGGCCGCCGTGTCGCTGCCGCTGACGCTGGCCACGCGCCATGTCGAGCGTCGCAAGCTGCTGGTGTGGGCGTTGCTGGTGTTCATCGGCAGTCACGTGGTGACCGGCGTCGCGTGGAATTTCGCGGTGCTGATGGTCGGCCGGCTGGGCATTGCGTGCGCGCATGCGGTGTTCTGGTCGATTTCCGTGCCGCTGGCCGTGCGGCTCGCGCCGAGCGACCGGAAAAGCCGCGCGCTCAGCCTGCTGGCGATGGGCACGGCGATCGCGATGGTGGCCGGCATTCCGCTCGGGCGCGTGGTCGGCGAGACGTTCGGCTGGCGGGTCACGTTCCTGATCATCGCCGGTGCGGCGGGCGTCGCGTTGCTGCTGCTGCGCGCGACGTTGCCGGTCCTGCCGAGCCAGGGCGCCGGGTCGCTCAGCAGCATCGGCGTGTTCCTGCGCAAGCCCGCGCTGGTGGCGCTGTACGCGATCACCGTGCTCGTCGTGTCCGCGCACTTCACGTCGTACACGTACATCGAGCCGTTCGTCCAGAGCGTCAATCACGCGAGCAGCAGCCGGATCACGTATGTGCTGATCCTGTTCGGCATCGCCGGCATGCCGGCCGCGATCTGCTTCAACCGCATCTATCCGCACCGGCCGGACGACTTCCTGCTCGGGTCGATCGTCGCGCTGGCAGGATGCCTGCTGATCCTGTTCCCGTGCGCGCTGAACATCGTCACGCTGTCCGTGCATACGCTGGTCTGGGGCGGGGCGATCGTCTGTTTCGGGCTGGCCATGCAGGCATGGGTGCTGAAGCTGGCGCCGGAGGCGACCGACCTGGCGGTGTCGATCTTCTCCGGGCTGTACAACGTCGGCATCGGCGCCGGTGCGCTGATCGGCAACCATATCGCCAGCGATTTCGGGCTGCCGTGGATCGGCACGTTCGGCGGCGTGGTCGGCGCGGTTGCGGTCGGGATCGCGTGGCTCGCGTTGCGGCTGCATGCGAGGCAGGCGGTGGCCTAGCCGGCGCCGGGTTGCGGCGTGCGGTGCAGGCGGCCACGGCCCGGCCTCGCGGTTCGCATGTCATGCCACCGAGTAACCGCCGTCGGCCACGAGCGCATGCCCCGATACATAGCTGGAATCGTCCGACGCGAGGAACGCGACGATCGTCGCCATTTCCTCGGCCGAGCCCCAGCGTCCAGCCGGCGTCGATGCGGCAAACGCCTGTTGCGCATCGTCCGACGGCCAGATGCCGCGGTGATGGAACGGCGTTTCGATCAGCCCGGGGCACAGTGCGTTGACGCGCACGCCGCGCTTGAACCATTCGATCGAAGCGGTCTTCGTCATCCCGATCACCGCGTGCTTGCTCGCGATGTAGACCGACGCATTTTCAAAGCCGATGAGCCCGCCCATCGACGCGTTGTTGATGATGCTGCCCGAGCCCTGCCGCAGCATGATTTCAGCGGCGTACTTCATCGAATTGAACACGCCGCGCACATTCGGTTCGAACACCCTGTCGAACCGCTCGGCATCCTGCTCGAGCAGCGGCGCGAACACGCCTTCCGTGCCGGCATTGTTGAACGCGATGTCGAGGCGTCCGTAGGTCGCTGCCGTGAAATCGAAGAGCTTGCGCAGATCGTCTTCGTTCGCGACGTCGGCCACGAAAGCCTTTGCTTCGCCGCCGGCGGTCACGATTTCGTCGACCAACTGATCGAGTTCGGTCTTGCGCCGGGCGGAAACGACGACCTTCGCGCCGCGACGCGCGAGTTCGATCGCGGATGCGCGGCCAATGCCGGAACTGGCGCCCGTCACCAGTGCGACGCGGCCGTCGAGTTGGGCCGGTTTCGTGCTTGCGTTCATGATGAAATTCTCCTGAGTGATGGATGAAAGCGGCGCATGTGGCTGAGTCGAATCGGTTGCGATGCACGCTTGATGTGCATTGTGGTCGCTCGCCCGTCGTAAAAAAATGGAACAATGGCGCATTCAGAATTCCCATCCCGGGAATTAAGATCGTTATCTCAAGCGCGTCGGAAGGGGGCGCCATGCTCAACCGGCTCGACATCCTGAAGATCTTTTCCGCGGCCGCCGCGGCGCCCACGTTCCGCGAGGCGGCCGCGCGTCTGGGCGTGTCGCCGCAGGTCGTGACGCGCGCGGTGCGCGAACTGGAGGAGATGCTGGGCGAAACGCTGTTCCACCGCACGACCCGGAGTATCCGGATCACCGCGTTCGGGCAGGCGTTCGCGCGTGACGCGCAGACGGCGCTGGCTGCGGTCGACGGGCTGTTCGGGCCCGCGACCGGCCAGGCCGACGAGCCGGTGGGCGTCGTCAGGATCACGGCGCCGTCGGGCATGGGCCGTCATTACGTCCAGCCGATCCTGAGCGACCTGATGCAGCGGTATCCGGGGCTCGTGCCCGACCTGAGGCTGTCGGACGTGCCTTCGCCGGTGGTCGACGAACAGATCGACATTGGCGTGCGCGTCGGGGCGATCGGCGACAACCGCTTCGTCGCGCGCATGGTCGGGCCGTTGCCGATGTGGATCGTCGGCGCGCCGTCGCTGGTCAAGCGGCTGGGTGAGCCCAGGAATCGCAAGGAACTCGAAGCGATGCCGGTGACCTGCCTGATCGATCGCGCGAGCGGGCGGGCGTGGCCGTGGATGTTTCGGGGGGAACACCAGTTCGTCCCGTCGTCGCCGGCGTATCTGACCGACGATACCGAGGTGGAGATCGAGGCCGTATGTGCGGGGGTGGGGCTGGGCCAGTGCTCGGAGTATCTCGTCCGGCCGTACCTCGACAAGGGGCGCCTCGTGCGGCTGCTGCCCGGCCTCGACCCCGAGCCGTGGAAGCTGCACGTCTATCGGCCGCGGCGCGGCCCGATGCCCCGGCGCATCAGGGTCGTGTACGACGCGCTGGTGGCGAAGCTGGGGGTGGCGACCTGGCGAGGGGAGTCGCGGCGGCCCGAGTGACGGCGCCGCTATCGCGCAGGCGCTCGACAGGCCGGTGCGCGCCGTTTATCGTGCATGCGGCGCTGTCCGTTGTCCGCTGCCGCGCGTCGAGCGGCTTTTGCCGAGGGTCCGTCCGTCATGAACCTGTCCGTGTCCGATATCACGCCGGAGGAACTCCGGCTGTTCGGCGACATCGTCGCCCGCCTGGAAGCACTGGGGCCGGTCGTCGACGTGAGGACGGTCGTGTTGCCGGCAATCACGCAGCTGCTTCGCGCGGATTTCGCCGCATCGTTCGATTGCGACGAACAAACCGGCCTGTGGCGCAACGGGTTCGCGTACAACGTCGATCCATTGCAGATCGCACGTTACGAAGCGTGGTTCCAGCATATCGATCCGGTCACGGCGCAACTGCGCGCGCGCCGCGTGGCGACCTGCGTCGACGAGGTGGTAAGCCGGCCCGCGCTGGAGCGGACCGAGTTCTACAACGATTTCCTGCGCCGCGACGGCATGCACCACGGCATCAACGTCTACGCGTTCGACGGCGCGACCCACGTCGGCGACCTGCGCATCTGGCGGGCGCAAGGGCGGCCCGATTTCACCGAGCGCGACAAGCTGCTGCTGAACGGCATCGAGCCGTTTTTCCGGCGTGCGCTGCTGCGGCGGCGCCATGCGTGCGCGGGGCTGACCGCGCGCGAGAGCGACGTCGCGCGGCTCGTCGCCGCCGGTTACACCGACAAGGACGTCGCGCGCACGCTCGGCATCGGGCTGTCGACGGTCCGCACGCATCTGCGGCGCGTGATGGCGAAGAAGGGCGTCGCCAACCGCGCGAGCCTGGCGGCCGCGCTGGCGTGACCGGCTGCGCGGCCGTCGGCCGGGGTCATCCATTGTGATGATGGGCGTCAAAATCGGCGTGCCCTACCTTGTGACGATCCCCCGTGACGAGGAACGACGACGATGCCCACCCTGGGACCCCTGACGCTCACCGAAGCCCGGAACGCGATCCTGCGCCGGGAATTTTCCTGTGTCGAATATGCGTACGCGTTGATCGAGCGGCACGCACGCTGGCGCTACCTGAACGGCTTTGCCTGCGTCGACGATGCGCGGCTGCTTGCCGAAGCGGCCCGCTGCGACCGCGGCCTCGCGACGTCGGCCACCCCGCATGCGCTGCTGGGCCTGCCGATCGCGATCAAGGACAACATCGACACCGCCTGCATGCCGACCGGCAACGGCACGCTGGCGCTGCACAACCGCGTGCCGCCGCAGCATGCGCCGGTCGTGGCGCGGCTGCTGGCGCACGGGGCGCTGATCGCGGGCAAGGCGAACCTGCACGAGCTGGCATTCGGCGTATCGGGCAACAACCGCGTGACGGGTGCGGTACGCAACCCCTATGACTTCAACCGGATTCCGGGCGGCAGCAGCAGCGGCTCGGGCGCGCTGGTCGGCGCGGGCGTGGTGCCCGCCGCGCTCGGGACGGACACCGGCGGCTCGGTCCGGATTCCGGCGGCGCTGTGCGGCGCCGTCGGCCTGCGGCCGACCGTGGGGCGCTACCCGTCGGGCGGCGTGGCACCCATTTCGCGCACGCGCGACACCGTCGGCCCGATCGCGCGGTCGGTCGAGGACATCGCGCTGCTCGACGCGATTCTGTCCGGCACCGGCACCGGCACCGGCACCGGCACCAGCGCGCCGGCGTCGATGCCGACGCGTCGCGCGACGCGCCCGGTGCGCCTGGCGGTCCCGCGCACGACGTTCTGGCGCGGCCTCGCGCCGGATGTCGACGCGGTCGCGAATGCCGCAGTGGCGAAGCTGGCGCAGGCGGGATTCGAGTGCGTCGATATCGACCTGAATGACTATCCGGGGTTCTTCGACGACGAGCCGGCCGTCATCGCGATGTTCGAATTCCGTTCGTCGATGCACGCGTATCTGGTCGAGAACGGCTACGACCTGTCGGTCGACGACATCGTCGCGAACGTGGGGAGCCCGGACGTCGCGAAGATCGCCCGCCATATCACCGGCCCCGGCGGCATCGGTGAAGCGGCGTACCGCACCGCGCTCGACCGGCGTACGCGGTCGCGTGCCGCGTACCGGCAATGCCTCGCCGACAGCGGTGCCGATGCGCTGGTCTTTCCGACCACGATCGCCGCCGCATGCCCGATCCCGTCGGGCGACACGATGATGCTCAACGGCGAGACCGTTTCGGTGTTCTCGACCTACATCCGGAATACCGAGCCGGGCAGCAATGCCGGCGTACCGGGCATGACCGTCCCGGCCGGCCTGACGGCGGCCGGGCTGCCGGTCGGCCTCGCGCTGGATGGCGCGGCCGGCACCGATCGCGAACTCATCGCGGTCGCGCTGGAGGTCGAACGGGTGCTCGGCCGGCTGCCGGCGCCGGATGACGGATATGGGGTGGAAGGCAGGCTGGGCGGTGACCCGGCCTTCGAGGGCGCATCGTGACGCCGTGACGCCGCACCGGGGACGGTGCGGCGGCTGAATCGCCGGAACCGGCGGCGCTCGCGCCGAAACCGGCCGGCATGCATGGCCAGCGGATGGCCCTGACACCGAACCCTTGGCGTGCGCGACCCGGTGCGCACGCCTCGCTGCCGGGAATCCTGTCGGGGCCGCATGAGCTTGCACCGACAGCCGGTCTGATGAAGCGGCTTCGAAGCCGGCCGCCGGCCGCGCATGTCGCGAAACTTGCCCACGAACCCTCTGGGCGAGGCATCAGGAAAACCCTGACAGCGGCCCGCCGAGGCCGCTTTTTTACGTCGCTGCGCGTATGGCGACCGGTGCCGTTGCCGTCTGCGGCGGCCCGCATCGCGGGTGGCCGCTCGCCTAGATCCAGTATGGTTTAGAGACCGTATTACCTGTCATCGGAGGTATGGTTGGTCGCGAAATATCGCCGATATCTTCGAGTTTCAATACCTGACAGGTATTGAAATGGTCGCCTAAAAGTATTGGACGCTCGATCCGGCCGAGACGTATAAATCGCCTCAAGAACTTCACCCCCACCGCGTGCCCCATGTCCTCCGTCACCCTCGAACGCATCGAAACCCGCCTCGTCGACCTGCCGACGATCCGCCCGCACAAGCTGTCGGTCGCCACGATGCACGGCCAGACGCTGATGCTCGTGAAGGTGTTCTGCAGCGACGGCGTGACGGGCGTCGGCGAAGGCACGACGATCGCCGGCATGGCGTACGGCCCGGAAAGCCCCGAAGCGATGAAGCTCGCGATCGATACGTATCTCGCACCGGCGATCGTCGGCAAGGACGCGACGCGCATCCAGGCTCTGATGGCGTTCCTCGGCAAGCTCGCGAAGGTCAACCACTTCGCGAAGAGCGCACTCGAAACCGCGCTGCTCGACGCGCATGGCAAGCGGCTCGGCGTGCCGGTGAGCGAACTGCTCGGCGGCCGCCGCCGCGATCGCCTGCCGGTCGCGTGGACGCTGGCGTCCGGCGACACGGCCACCGACATCGCCGAAGCCGAGCGGATGCTCGACCTGCGCCGCCACAACGTGTTCAAGCTGAAGATCGGCGCGAAGGCACCCGAAGTCGATATCCGCCACGTGGCCGAGATCAAGAAGGCCGTCGGCGAGCGCGCATCGGTGCGTGTCGACGTGAACATGGCGTGGAGCGAAACGCAGGCCGCGCGCGCGATTCCGGCGCTGGCCGATGCCGGCTGCGAACTGGTCGAGCAGCCGGTGGCCTCGGCCGCGGCGCTGGCGCGCCTGATGCGCCGCTTTCCGGTCGCGCTGATGGCCGATGAAATTCTGCAGGGCCCCGACAGCGCATTCGACATCGCGAAGCATCACGGCGCGGACGTGTTCGCGATCAAGATCGAACAGAGCGGCGGCCTGTTTGCCGCGCAGCGCGTCGCCGCGATCGCGGACGCCGCCGGCATCGAGCTGTACGGCGGCACGATGCTCGAAGGCGCGTTCAGCACGGTGGCCTCCGCGCACCTGTTCGCAAGTTTCGCGAACCTGCAGTGGGGCACCGAACTGTTCGGGCCGCTGCTGATCACCGAAGAGATCCTGACGCAGCCGCTCGACTACAGCGACTTCGAACTGACCGTGCCGGACGGCCCCGGCCTCGGCATCGAACTCGACGAGGACAAGGTCAGGCGTTTCACCCGCGACGGGCTGACGAAAGCCGCGCGATAACCCTAGCCAGGCAAAGGCCGTCATTCCCCCCAATACACGTGGAGACACCATCATGAGCGTCAAAGTTTTCGATACCCGGGAAGTGCAGGATCTGCTGAAGGCCGCGTCGAACGCGGGCGCGAACGGCACGAAGGGCGGCAACGCGCGTACGCAGCAGGTCGTGCTGCGGCTGCTCGGCGACCTGTTCAAGGCGATCGACGATCTCGACATCACGCCCGACGAAGTGTGGGCCGGCGTCAACTACCTGAACAAGCTCGGCCAAGACGGCGAAGCGGCGCTGCTCGCGGCCGGCCTCGGCCTCGAGAAGTATCTCGACATCCGGATGGATGCCGCGGACAAGGCGGTCGGCCTCGACGGCGGCACGCCGCGCACGATCGAAGGGCCGCTGTATGTGGCCGGCGCACCGGTGCGCGACGGCGTGTCGAAGATCGACCTCGACCCGGACGACGGCGCGGGCCCGCTCGTGATCCACGGTACGGTGACGGGCCTCGACGGCAAGCCGGTCGCGGGCGCGCTGGTCGAATGCTGGCACGCGAACTCGCACGGCTTCTATTCGCACTTCGACCCGACCGGCAAGCAGAGCGATTTCAACCTGCGCGGCGCGGTGAAGACGGGCGCCGACGGCAAGTACGAATTCCGCACGCTGATGCCGGTCGGCTACGGCTGCCCGCCGCAGGGCGCGACGCAGCAGTTGCTGAACGGCCTCGGCCGCCACGGCAACCGCCCGGCGCACGTGCACTTCTTCGTGACCGGCGACGGCCACCGCAAGCTGACGACGCAGTTCAACATCGACGGCGACCCGCTGATCTGGGACGACTTCGCGTATGCGACGCGCGAGGAGCTGATTCCGCCCGTCACCGCGAAGACCGGCGGCGCCGCGCTCGGGCTGAAGGCCGATGCGTACCAGGACATCGAGTTCAACTTCGTCCTGACGCCGCGCGTCGAGGGCAAGGACAACCAGATCGTCGAACGCCTGCGCGCTTCCGCCACGGCATAACCGCCCGCCGGCGCGGCGCGGATGCGCCGCCGCCGGCCGGGTTTCCGCGAGATTCAACCGATACCGATGCGAGCGTGCTTGCAGGACGCGGCACGCGCATGGGAGGAGCCAACATGTCCGCCACGATCGACCAAGCCAACGACCTGGATCACCTGCTCGCCACCGCCGTGCAGGACGACAGGGAGGCCGGCGTATTCCGCTGCCGCCGCGACATCTTCACGAACGCCGAGCTGTACGAGCTCGAGATGAAGCACATCTTCGAGCGCAACTGGGTATACCTGGCGCACGAAAGCCAGATCCCGAACAACAACGATTACTACACGACGTGGATCGGCCGCCAGCCGATCGTGATCACGCGCGACAAGACCGGCGAGCTGCATGCGGTGATCAATGCCTGCGCACACAAGGGCGCGATGCTGTGCCGCCGCAAGCACGGCAACAAGGGCAGCTTCACGTGCCCGTTCCACGGCTGGACCTTCTCGAACACCGGCAAGCTGCTGAAGGTGAAGGACGAGAAGACGACCGAGTATCCGGTGCAGTTCAACACGCACGGCTCGCACGACCTGAAGAAGGTCGCGCGTTTCCAGAGCTATCGCGGCTTCCTGTTCGGCAGCCTCAGCGCCGACGTGCTGCCGCTCGAGGACTACCTCGGCGAGGCGCGCGTGATCATCGACCAGATCGTCGACCAGGCGCCGAACGGGCTCGAAGTGCTGCGCGGCAACTCGTCCTACATCTACGAAGGCAACTGGAAGATGCAGATGGAGAACGGCTGCGACGGCTACCACGTCAGCACCGTGCACTGGAACTACGCGGCGACCATGGGCCGCCGCAAGGAGGACGGCACCAAGGCCGTCGACGCGAACAGCTGGAGCAAGTCAGTCGCGGGCGTGTACGGCTTCGACAACGGCCACATCCTGCTGTGGACGCAGACGATGAACCCGGAAGTGCGGCCGGTGTACCAGCACCGTGACGAGATCAAGGCGCGCGTCGGCAACGTGCAGGCCGACTTCATCGTCAACCAGACGCGCAACCTGTGCGTGTACCCGAACGTGTTCCTGATGGACCAGTTCAGCACGCAGATCCGCGTGG
The DNA here is from genome assembly GCF_002099195.1 of Burkholderia puraquae. Lineage (GTDB taxonomy): Bacteria > Pseudomonadota > Gammaproteobacteria > Burkholderiales > Burkholderiaceae > Burkholderia > Burkholderia puraquae. The sequence continues at coordinate 46,943 of NZ_NBYX01000007.1, forward strand.
TGCGGCCGCTCGGCGTCGACAAGACGGAAGTCACGATCTTCTGCTTCGCGCCGAAGAGCGAAAGCGAGGCCGATCGCACGGTGCGGATCCGCCAGTACGAGGACTTCTTCAACGTGACGGGCATGGGCACGGCCGACGATCTCGAAGAGTTTCGCGCATGCCAGGCCGGCTATGCGGGCATCACGGCGATGTGGAACGACCTGTCGCGCGGCGCGCCGCTGTGGGTCGACGGGCCCGACGAGAACGCAAAGAAGATGGGGCTGAACCCGCGCATTTCCGGCGAGCGCAGCGAGGACGAAGGGCTGTTCGTGTGCCAGCACGAACACTGGGTGCAGGTGATGCGCGATGCGCTGAAGAAGGAACGCGGGGAGGTGGCAGCATGAGCTTCGATCACCGGAACATTTGCGCGGCGCTGTATCGCGAAGCGCGCCTGCTCGACGATCGCCAGTGGGACGAGTGGCTGACCTGCTACACGGAGGACGTCACGTACTGGATGCCCGCGTGGGATGACGACGACCGGCCAACCGACGATCCGCAAAGCCAGATCTCGCTGATGTACTACGCGGATCGCGGCGGCCTCGAGGATCGCGTGTTCCGGATCAAGACCGAGCGCAGCGGCGCATCGACACCCGAGCCGCGCACCAGCCACAACGTGACGAACGTCGAGGTGCTGGCCGAACGCGACGACGAGGTGGACGTGCGCTACAACTTTCACACGCTGAACCACCGCTACCGCGTGACCGATCACTTCTTCGGCACGATGTTCGTCACGTTGCGCCGGGCGGGCGATGAACTGCTGATCTCGTACAAGAAGATCGTGCTGAAGAACGACTATATCCGGCAGGTGCTCGACGTGTACCACGTCTGACGCCCGTTGTTCCGTCATGAAAGGAAAGGAAGTGGAGGCGACGCCATGTCCAGCTACAAGATTGCACTGAATTTCGAGGACGGGGTAACCCGCTTCATCGACTGCAAGGCCGGCGAGAAGGTTCTCGACGCGGCCTTCCGCGCGAAGATCAACCTGCCGATGGATTGCTCCGACGGCGTGTGCGGCACCTGCAAGTGCCGCGCCGAAAGCGGCAATTACGACCTCGGCGACGACTACATCGACGACGCGCTCACCGAAGACGAAAAGGACGGCGGCCTCGTGCTGACCTGCCAGATGGTGCCGCAAAGCGATTGCGTGATCGCGGTGCCGACGTCGTCGGTCGCGTGCAAGACCGGTCACAGCGCGTTTGCCGCGACCGTGACGCGGGTCGCGCCGCACAACGACGCGGCGATCGTGCTCGAACTCGACGTCAGCGCGGCCGCGCCGGTGTTCCTGCCGGGCCAGTACGTGAACATCGGCGTGCCGGGCAGCGGCCAGCACCGGTCGTACTCGTTCTCGTCCGCGCCGGGCGATACGAAGGTCGGATTCCTGATCAAGAAGATTCCCGGCGGCGTGATGAGCACGTGGCTCGAATCGGCGCAGCCCGGCGACACGCTGGAACTGCACGGGCCGCTCGGCAGCTTCTACCTGCGCGACGTGCAGCGGCCGCTGCTGTTCCTCGCGGGCGGCACCGGGCTTGCGCCGTTCCTGTCGATGCTCGAGGTGCTGGCGCGCAGCCGCTCGCAGCAGAAGGTGCACCTGATCTACGGCGTGACGCGCGATCTCGACCTCGTGCTGGTCGAAGCGATCGAAGCCTACGCGGCGAAGCTGCCGAACTTCAGCTTTGCGACGGTCGTCGCGGACGCTGCGTCGAGCCATGCGCGCAAGGGCTGGGTCACGCAGCACATCCCGGCCGATGCGCTGAACGACGGCGACGTGGACGTCTACCTGTGCGGGCCGCCGCCGATGGTCGACGCGGTGCGCAAGTACTTCGACGACGAGGGCGTGAAGCCGAACAGCTTCCACTACGAGAAGTTCACCCCCAACGTCACGGCAAAGGCGGCATGACCATGCAACGATTCTCTGGCAAGGTCATCGTTGTCACGGGCGCCGCACAGGGCATCGGCCGCGGCGTCGCGCTGCGCGCGGCGGCCGAAGGCGGCAGGGTACTGTTCGTCGATCGCGCGGATTTCGTCGCCGAAGTCGCCGCCGAAGCGACCGGTTGCGAGACGGCCGGATTCGTCGCCGATCTCGAAACGTACGACGGTGCGCACGCGGCGATCGCGCACGCGGTGCAGACGTTCGGCGGCATCGACATCCTGATCAACGGCGTCGGCGGTGCGATTCGCATGCGCCCGTTCGCCGAATTCGAGCCGGCGCAGATCGATGCGGAAATCCGCCGCTCGCTGATGCCGACGCTCTATACCTGTCACGCGGTGCTGCCGCACCTGCTCGCACGCGGCGGCGGCACGATCGTCAACATCTCGTCGAACGCGACGCGCGGTATCCGCCGCGTGCCGTATTCGGCGGCGAAAGGTGGCGTCAATGCGCTGACGGCAGCGCTTGCGATGGAATACGCGGAGCACAACATCCGTGTCGTAGCCACCGCGCCGGGCGGCACCAGCGCGCCGCCGCGCCGCGTGCCGCGCAATGCAGCCGGCGACAGCGAACAGGAACAGGCATGGATGGGCGAGGCCGTGCGCCAGGTCACGGAATCGACGTTCTTCAAACGCTACGGCAGCCTCGACGAACAGATCGCGCCGATCCTGTTCCTCGCGTCCGACGACGCGAGCTACATCACCGGCACGGTGCTGCCGGTCGCGGGCGGCGATACGGGTTGAGCGGCGCGTCGTGACGTCGCTTGCAAGTGTTCAACGTGTTCATCGACAACCAACCGGCCGGCGCGACGACGCCGGCCACGGAGCCCCCCATGCGTGATCGCAAAGCCATCGTTCCGGCGGGAATGGAAGCCGTGTACGAGAAGATCGGCTACGCGCCCGGCCTGAAGGTCGGCGATACGCTGTACGTATCCGGCCAGATCGGCCGCGATGCGGCGATGCAGCTCGTCGAAGGCCGTGAAGCACAGATCGTGCAGGCGTTCGAGAATTTGAAGCAGGTGCTGGAGGCCGCCGGCGCATCGTTCGACGACGTGGTCGACCTGACGACCTTCCATACCGACATGCGCGACCTGCCGTTGTTCATGCAGGTGCGCGACCGCTACCTCGCCGCGCACCCGAAGCCGGCGTGGACGGCCGTCGGTGCGCACATGCTGGGCGGCGCGCCCGGCTATATCGTCGAGATCAAGGCGGTGGCCGTGTTGCCGGCTTGATTCGCGTTGACGAGAGGCCGGCGCGAGGAGCCGCAGTCCATGCATCGAACCGGCTTGTCGCGTGCTTGAAACGAGCGAGAGCCTTCGCGATACACCGCGCCATCCTGACGAATGGCTTTCTCGCGACCGTTGGCGTGAATCGTTGCGCCGCGGTCAGCGACAAGTCGGGCGAGTTCGTTTATGGTGCGAGGGAACGCAGCGTCGTTTCTTTCCTTCCGTCGAGAATCCGCGATGAAATGCCTGCCACGCGCCATCTTCGCCGCCCTCGCTTTCACCGTCGCGCAAGCCGCGCTCGCCCAGGTGCCGGGAACGGTGCAGCTCGAAGACATGACCTGGACCGAACTGCGCGACAGCATCCGGGCCGGCAAGACCACCATCCTGATTCCGATCGGCGCGACCGAGCAAAGCGGGCCGTACGTCGCGCTTGGCAAGCACAACGCGCGGGTCAGGGTGCTGTCCGAGCGGATCGCAGAAGGCCTCGGCAACGCGATCGTCGCGCCCGTCATCGCCTATGTGCCCGAAGGGGGCTATGCGCCGCCGACGTCGCACATGCGCTTTCCAGGCACGATCACCGTGCCCGACGACGTCTTCGAAAAAACCCTCGAGTCCGCAGCCAACAGCTTCCGGGTTCATGGCTTCACGAACATCGTGTTTCTCGGCGACCACGGCGGCTACCAGAATGACATCAGGCAGTCCGTCGCCCGGCTCAACAAGTCGTGGGCCGGCACGGGAGCACGCGCGTTCGTGCCGGCCGAGTATTACGGCACCAGTTCCGACGGCTATGACCAGATCCTGCGAGAGCACGGCGTGCCGGCCGCGGATATCGGCACGCATGCAGGGCTTGCCGATACGTCGCTGCTGCTGGCGGTCGCGCCGCGCATGGTCAGGGCCGACGAGCTGCACCATGCCGCGAAGCCCGGTGCCGTCGACGGCGTCTACGGCGGCGATCCGCGTCATGCGAGCGTCGAACTCGGCCGGCTCGGCACCGACGCAATCGTGTCGCGCACCGTCGATGCGATCAGAAAGGACATCGCCGGCCGCTGACGCAGCCGGGCCGTTACGCCACCTTTGCCGTCGTGCCATTCGATCGAACAGGGACATCGTCATGCCGTCGCGCTTTCGCCGTCACATCCGCTTCCCCCGTCCCGCGATCGTCATCGCGGCAGCGCTGGCCGGCTTCGGTGCCCACGGGGCGATCGCGGCGTCCGCCGTCGCGGCCGTACCCGGCATGCCGCCCGTCATCAACCCCGACAACCTGTACGGCGAGGCGCGGGTGGGCCGCATGAGCGCGGCGGTATCGGGCGCGTTGCCGCGCATCTATGTGCCGAACCTGAGATCGAACGACGTCTATGTGATCGACCCGGCCACGTACAAGGTCGTCGACAGGTTCGCCGTCGGCCGCAGTCCGCAGCACGTCGTGCCGGCATGGGACCTGCAGACGCTGTGGGTCGCGAACAATGCGGAAGGGCGGACCAACGGCAGCCTGACGCCGATCGATCCGAAGACGGGCAAGCCCGGCCAGGAAGTGAGCGTCGACGATCCGTACAACATGTATTTCACGCCCGACGGCAAGGACGCGATCGTGGTGGCCGAGGCACATGCGCGGCTCGACTTCCGCGACCCGAAAACGATGGCGCCGAAATCGAGCCTCGATGTGCCGCAATGCAAGGGCATCAACCATGCCGACTTTTCGATCGACGGCCGGTATGCGCTCTTCACGTGCGAATTCGGCGGCAAGCTCGCGAAGATCGATCTGGTGAATCGCAAGGTGGTCGGCTACCTCGAACTCGACCGGAAGGGGATGCCGCAGGACATCCGCGTGTCGCCGGACGGCAAGGTGTTCTATGTCGCCGACATGATGGCAGACGGCGTATACGTCATCGATGGCGACCGCTTCACGAAGATCGGCTTCATCCCGACCGGCGTCGGGACGCACGGGCTGTATCCGAGCCGCGACGGCACGAAGCTCTATATCGCGAATCGCGGCTCCCATCTCGTCCACGGGCCGCGCCACGGCAAGGGCAGCGTATCGGTGCTCGATTTCGCGACGCGCCAGGTGGTCGCGGCCTGGCCGATCCCCGGTGGCGGCAGCCCCGACATGGGCAACGTCAGCGCGGACGGCAAGACGCTGTGGCTGTCGGGCCGCTTCGATGACGTCGTCTATGCGATCGACACCACGAGCGGCGCGGTCCGGTCGATTCCCGTCGGCATGGAGCCGCACGGCCTGACGGTGTGGCCGCAGCCGGGGCGCTATTCGCTGGGCCATACGGGAAACATGCGGTAGGTCGGCGCCCGGCCAGCGCGCACCGGCACGGCCGCTCGACACGCGGGCCGCATGGCTCGCCGATGAACGCGCTGCCAGCAGCCGGCGCAGCGCAAATGGCGCGCGGTTCGAGCGCCAGCCCGGCCCGTTGCGGCGTACGGCGTCCGCTGTTGCCGGGCACTGTGTCAGACGAACGAGACGCAACCGGCGCGCGTGGCCGCCGTCGCAACGGCCACGTGGCGTCCCAACCGGAGAAAGCCGATGACCGAACGTCAATCCCCCGACACGACGCCTCCGCACGCGGAGCCCGGGGCGCACGACGCGCTCGAACACTTGCTCGGCAGCCTGCACCGACATGGATTCCTCCATTTGGCGAACGAGGTCGTCAGCGCGAACGCGCGGCTGGCCGACACGTTCGTCGATGCGTTCGACAAGCCCGGCATGCAAAGCGGCATGCAGAATCTCGCGGTGCTCCTGACGGCGCTGTCGCGCATTCCGCCCGAGCAGTTCGGCAAGGCCGTGTTCGCGGCCGCCGACGCACTGCACCACGTCGGCGCGTGGCAGCCGTCGCAGCACGAGCATGTCGCACCCGGCGTGCGCGGCGTCTATCGGCTGCTGCACGACGAAGCGCTGTGGGACGCGTTGACGCCATTGCTCGAAGGCTTGAAGGTGTTCGCGCAAGGGCTTGCGCGCGATCCGGAGGCACCCGTTTCCGTGCTCGGCGAGAAGACGAAGGGCACGTGACGGTGTCCGGTTGCATGCCGGCATCGGCATGCCCGACGCCGAACGGCGAAGGCTGCAGGGGCGGCGCACGCGCGATGGCCGGTAGGCGGCCGATCGACGCGTGTGGTCGTGTGCCACGACGGGTCGCACGCGATGCAGCGTGTCACCGCGCAGGCCGCATCATTCCCACGCGTGCTTGCTGAACTGATAGCCCTTGCAGCGGATCGTCTTGATGCGCTTCGGCTCCGTCAAGTCATCATGCAGCTTGCGGCGCAGCTTCGAGATGCGGCCGTCGATCGAGCGGTCGAAGCCGTCGAACTCGATGCCGCGCAGCAGCTGCGTCAGCTCTTCGCGGCTGACCACCTCGCCGGCGCGGCAGACAAGCGCCCACAGCAGGTCGAATTCGGTGGAAGTCAGGCGAGGCACGCTACCGTCGGGCAGGCGAACCTTGCGATCCGCCCGGTCGATCGAAAACTTGCCGAATTCGAACCGGTGAGGCGATGCCGGCGCGACGTCGGCCGGGCGCATGCGGATCCGTCGCAGGTGGGCCTTGATCCGCGCGAGCAGAATGCGCGGCTCGACCGGCTTGTGGAGAAAGTCGTCCGCGCCGAATTCCAGGCCGAGCAACTCGTCGAACGGTTCGTCGCGCGCCGTCATCATGATGACGATGCCGTCGTACTGCATGCGTGCCTCGCGGCAAATCTCGAAGCCGTCCTTGCCCGGCAAGTTGATGTCGAGGAGCACCAGGTCGTGGCGACACGCGACGATCGCGGACACGGCGTCGGTGCCGTCGAACAGCGTGTCCACCTCGTACTGATGCAGGCGCAGATAGTCTGCGATCAGCGCGGACAAATGGACGTCGTCTTCGACGAGCAGGATTCGGATGGGCATCGCTAAACAAGGGGTGAAACGGGAAGGTGGCGAACGCTCAGGCCCGGTCCGATCATGGGGCAGCCGAAGAGAGGCGAATGATACTGAGAAACATTTCGGTGGAATGTGGCGAAATCTGCATCGCTCGGTGAACCTGCGTGCCTCCAAGGCATCGCCGTCACGCAAAAATGCGAATGGGTGAAGGTACGGCGCCGTGTCGCCGTCGAACGACGCGATGGACGGGGGAACAGGTTCGGAACGATATCCGGCGCGCATCCGGCAGCGATACCCGGCGAGGCATCGTTCGGGCGAAAACGTTTGCGAAATGGTTGCGTGTGAGAACGTCCTGCTCGCTTGTCCGGGCAGAGCCCGGTAAAGATTGCTCGACATATCATTACAAAATATTACGAACCGGGTGGGGTGCGGTTCCTTACAATCGTGGCAGCTCAGTGGCGAGCATCACGCACATCGGATTCCGGTTGGTCGCCAGAGAGAATGCAACGGCGAAGGCGGTGACCGATGGCGTGCCGTTGCGCCCTTGGTTGCGTACCTTCGGCGAGCCAGGGCCGGTGCTCAACGCTTGCGGATCGATGCAGACGTCACCCGGGCCATCCAGGCGCAAACGTGCGGCCGGTACGATATTCTGATAGGAATGCGAAATGACGCCGCTTCAAATCATCCGGAGTCTCGATTCACTCACGAACGCGATCGAAGTCGCGGTCGCCCGCGCCGACTGGAGCGAGGCGGTCCGCGCCGCGGAAACACGGTCGATGTTCCTGATGACGCTCGAGCCCGATCAACCCGACGAGGTTCATGCGGCGATCGGGAGAATGCGGGAGACCGATATCCGGATCTCCATCGCCGCAAGGGAAACGCTGGAAGCCCTCGTCACCGAGGGCCGGAAGGCGTTGCACGAAACCCGGCTGGCCGCTCAGCCGCTGTCGCCCGGGGCGGATGCCATGGCTTCCCGATCCCCTTCGTGGCTCTCGTGAGTTTCATGGCCCCTCGCGACGCACATGCTCAATACACGGGCAGTCTTTGGAAGGGCCTGTCAGGTCTCAACGTTTTGGTGGCGGTATGCGATTTCGAAAACGCATCAGTTATGTCGATGCAACACGGTGGTTCGTTGATGGCGACCATGATCGGGTGGAAACCCGTGACGGCGCACGGGCGGTCGCCACGCCGGAAGGCTGGCGTCCGGTGAAGCCGGGTGACTGGATATTGCTCGATGAGCGTGGCAACTGTTGGCCGATGGACAACGGGCTCTTTTCCAGTCTTTATGAACCGGCGGTGGAGTGAGCAACGAGGACGCGCCGGCGCCGCAAGCTCATGCGGCCCGCCCGCGATTACCAGTACGCCATCGAGCCTACCGGCTCGCGCGCGAAAACAGCAATGAGTCGGCGTCGTTGAACCGGATCCGGACCGGCTCGCCATAGCCGGCTTTCTCCGCCACGCGGATCGACGCGACGTTGGTCGGCGCGATCACGCACACGCTGCGCTCGAACCGCTGCTGCCCGTCGAGCCATGCAAGCGCGGCCGCGAGCGCCTCGGTCGCGTAGCCCTTGCCGTGCGCCCACGTCGCCAGTGCCCAGCCGGCTTCGGGCACGCCGCGAATCGACGGCTCGATGAGCCGGTGGAAATCGGCGAAGCCGAGATCGCCGACATAGCGGCCCGACACCTTCTCGCGAATCGCCCAGTAGCCATAGCCGAGCAGCGGCCACAGCCCGCGATATGCGAGCATGCGCATCCACGAGTCGCGCGGCGCGGACGGCTCGCCGTTGAAGATGTGCTCGACGACGACCGGCTCGGCCCACATCGTGGCGAGCGCTTCGAAGTCGCCGAGCGGATGGCCTTCAAGGATGAGGCGCGGCGTGTCGAGAACAGGCGGGGAAGAGACAAGCGGCATCGTGGTTTCCGGAAAGAAGGGGCGCATGGGACGGCCAGGCCGTCAGCACGTCGATGCCGCGCTGGTTGGGTCCCGTTCACGCACCCGCGGGCAGATCGGGCGGCGATGTTTGTCGGCGATCGACGGCGTGCGATCGACGCCACGCGACGGCGGCACTCTGCGAGCGGGCATGTCCATTTCGGCAAGACCGGGAGCGGGAATGATAGCAAAACCCTTGCCGGGACTGGCGACGCGGCGGAAGAACACGAAGCGTGCGCGATTGCACCGGCTTCCCGCGCGATAATCGAAACTTCATGCGGTGTGCGCCGCACTTCCGATCCACCACTCGACATGACGCTCGAATCCGACTGGCTGAGCCGCTTCATGGCGCTCGTCACGGTCACCGGGAAGCTCGAAATCCGCTGCACGTTCGGCGCGCCGTGGGCGGTCACGTATGAACGATCGCCTGCGCGCGAGATCCCGTATCACGTGGTGCTGCGCGGGCGCGCGATCCTCGAGACCCGCGTCGGCGCTGACCAGCAGCTTGATCGTTTCGAGATCCTGCTTGCTCAGCGTGCCGCCGGCGAGCGCGCCTTCGGCGTTGAGCACGGCCGCGAGCGCGTGCGGCGCGAGATGGCCGACGGCGGCGAACAGGTTGGGGACGGTGCCGCCGGCGACCTTGCGGATTTGTGCGTACACGTCGGCGGTTGCGCCGGTGGCGGTTTCGATGGCGGGGATGGCGATGCGGCTCATGACTGGCTCCTTGACCGGAAAGTTGACGCCCGTTCGTTCGGGGTGACGCCACTTTAGAAGCGCAGAGCGATCCTCATAAGGCGCAAAATCGCCAATCTGATGCTCAAAAGGATCAAGCCGTATCGCTGCCGCTGGCGGCCTACTTCCGGCTTTTCAGGAAGGTCCGCCCTTCGGCCGTGATCGACGCGCCCGAGCGGCCGTGTGCGGAATGGCTGACGAAGCCCGCGCTGACGAGCTCCCGCGCGATCGACCAGCCGAGCGCGGGCGCATCGCGCCCGTAGCGGACGTCGGCGAGGCGTTCGAGCGCCCAGATGGCGGAGGCCGACAGGTTCGGGGTGTTGGACGTGAAGTTGTCGCTCATCGCTTCCTCGCGAAAAGGGGATTCGGGGTGGGCGGGATGCCGTGACCTCGGGTGGCGCTCGGGTCAGCGCGCCTGCAGCACGGGCAGCAGCGCCTGCAGTGCCGCCGCCTCGTCAGGGCCGGTGGCCAGTACCTGCGCAGACGTGCCGCCTTGTACCTGCAACGCCGCGACGGCGGCGCTGTCCTTCGCGTTGCTGCTGATCCCGTTCGCGATCAGCAGGATGTCGCTTTCGAAGCCGCACGCCGCGTCGACGGCGGCTTCTCGTGCGGCGCCGCCGCGGTTGCGGTTCCACGCGGGGCCGATTTCAACGTACACAACGGTTGCCACGATGTCGGAAAGCCTCTGGACGGGAACGTCGGAATCGGTGTGCGGCGCCGGGCCGGCAGTGCGCCAGGCACGCGTGAGCGCGCTTTCCCGCACGACTCAGGGAAGCCGGCAGCGCAGCCGGGGGATGCGATCCTGCTTGGATGTGCCGGCATTCTCGGCGAAACAGGCTGCAAGTCCGGCGAACGGCGTGAAAGCGACGATTATAATACAGCGGTCAAGATATGTGTATTGCATTATAATGTCGTGTGCGCCGATGGCGGCCTGCCGATCCGTCGGCGCGTGCCGCCAGGCCGGCCGGGCGATGCTGCCAGCGCGCCCGGCATTTTTATCGACGATCCCACTTCTCCTGAATGGAAGCTGCAATGAACGCCGCCCCCGCCTGCCCGCAATGCGCGATGGAAAACACTTACCCGGACGGCACGCTGACCGTATGCGCGGACTGCGGCCATGAATGGTCGGCCGGCGCCGGCGCCGAAGCGGGCGACGAACCGGCGGGCGACGTCGTCAAGGACGCGAACGGCAACGTGCTGTCGGATGGCGACTCGGTCGTGCTGATCAAGGACTTGCGCGTGAAGGGCTCATCGATCACGCTGAAGATGGGCACCAAGGTCAAGAGCATCCGGCTCGTCGGCGGCGATCACGAGGTCGATTGCAAGACCGACATGGGTGGCTTCATGCTGAAGGCCTGCTACCTGAAGAAAGTCTGAGCATACGCGCGCCAATCGACCGATCGCAATCGACTGCCCGCTCATGGCCGAGGATCGAATTTCCTACGACGCGTTCGTCAGATTCCTGGCGACGCCGCTGAACGACGGCCGGCCTTTCGTGCTGGAGACGAAGCACGCGCTTTCGCTGCACTTCGACCATCTCGGCACGCAGAGCTTCATGTCGCTCCGGGATCCCGGCCGGCTCGAGCTCGGCTATACGCGCGTGATGATGGCCTTTCTGCTGCTGCAGCCCGAGCCTGCACACATCTGCATGCTCGGGCTCGGCGGCGGTTCGCTGGCGAAGTACTGCTACCGGCACCTGCCCGGCACGGCGATCGACGCGGTCGAGATCAACCCGGACGTGATCGCGCTGCGAGACGTATTCAGGATTCCTGCCGATGACGGCCGGTTCACGGTGGTGTGCGCCGACGGCGCGGATCACCTGGAACGGGCGGATGTCAGGACGGACGTGATCCTGCACGACGCGTTCGTCGCCGACGGCATGCGGGGCCGGTGTACGGGCGCCGGATTCCTCGCTGCATGCCGCGCGCGCCTGAGCGATACCGGCGTACTGGCGATCAACTTCATGGACGACGATCCGGCGCTGCCGCGGCATCTCGAGCAGTTGCGATCGGTGTTCGGCGCGTCGTATACGCTGGTACCGTGCGGCGACGACAACAACTTCATCGCGTTCGCGTGGAAGGGCGGCAACCGGCTGCCGTCGCTGCGTATCCTGCTCGAGCGCGCACTTGCGTGCGCACGGGCCGGCGAGCTCAAGCTGGCGGCCACGGCGAGGCGCATGAAGGCAGGGGAGAATGTCGACCCGCAGCGGCTGGTGCTGCGGGCGCAGCCGCACGGGCGATGGGAAATCGGCGTGTAACCCGCATGCGGGCGGCACGTAGACGGCACGCAAGCGGCGCCGCCGGTGCGGCCTGTCCGGCCGCGCCTACTTCACGCGCTTGCCGAGCGCGCTCTTGGTCTTGTACGTCACGCCGTGGCGGTCGAGATACTCGCGGATCAGTTGCCGCACGACTTGCGAAGGCGTGAGATCCTGCTCGGCGCAGAGCATCTCGAAGGCTTCCTTCTTCGCGGGGTCGATCAGGACGGTCAGGCGGGCTGTTTTCGTTTCCATTGTGCGGCGAGGGTGGTCAGTATGTTAATCAAATTATAATCGATCCGCCTTCGGCCCCACGGCCGAAAACGCTGCCCTGGTACGCGCTCAGCGCCTGCTGCGGAGCAGTGCGAGGAGGTCGTCGATCACCGGCACGATCGCGAGCGTGACGAGCACCGCGGCAAGCGGCACGGTCGATACGTACCCGACATGCTTGAAGCCGATCGCACCGGCCAGGCCGCCGATGAAGAACGACGTGAGCATCGTCGCGTGAATCCGCAGTTTCGAGCGGTTGGCGACGACTGCATGCGCGTCGACGTCGGCCGCCGACCGGTTCCAGTAGAACAGCTTGCCGAGCTCGATGCCGAGGTCGGTCACGATGCCGGTCATGTGCGTCGTGCGGATCTCCGCGCCCGACAGCTTCGTGATCGTCGCGTTCTGCAGCCCCATGATGAAGCACAGCAGCGTCACGGTCACCGGCACGAAGAAGGTTTCCCACAGCGCGAGGTGGCTGCCGAGCAGCCCGAACAGGAGCAGCAGCGCGGCCTCGACCAGCAGCGGCAGCACGAACTGGCTGTGCAGGCCGCGGCGGCGGCCCCAGTTGACGAGGATTGCCGAGCAGCTGGCGCCGATCAGGAACGACCCCAGCGAGCTGATGCCGGCCAGCGCGAGCCGTACGTCGCCGAGCGCCGTCTGGTCGGCGATCGCCGATACGATACCGCTCATGTGCGACGTGTATTGCTTGACCGCGAGGAAGCCGCCTGCATTGGCCGCGCCGGCGACGAACGCCAGCGAGAACCCGAGATGACGGTTTGCGGTCTCGCTGCGGTGTTTTCCCGTCAGGTTTCGAAAGTACTTCGCTGGCATAGGGGCTTCGCTCAATCGCCGCGGATCGCGGGCACGGACGTGAAGACCGGCGCCGGACGGCAGGGCGGGCACGCCCCCTGCGCGCAGGCACCGGGTCTCTCGAATCATGTGATTAACATGATAATATCATTATCATACTCTGTTGGCGGCATGGGGCTTTCAGTACAATGTCATGCGGCGCGGCCCGACTGCTGCTTCGCTGCCGCATGGCCGCGCCGCCCGCATTCGCGATCACTTCTGCCCACCGCTTCATGACCCCGATCAAGTTCATTCTTCGCTACACGGCGATCCCGTTCACGGCCATCGTGGCCGTGGTGATCTGGACTGTCATACCATCGTCGAAAGAGATCGATGCGAGACAATATGCGGCGCTGTCGCGCGCGTACGCGAGTTTCCCGCTGCCGTTCCGGCGCGAGATCTCCGAAACGATGGACCACGGCCGGATCAACGACCGGCGCTACCAGGCGCTCGTGCGCGATTCGCTGGGCAATGGCGTCACGCTGGACTGGCCGGCGTCAGGCGTCGGCGAGCTCGCCGACGAGCGGCAAAAACTGGCCGAACTGATTCAGGCCGATTCCGATCTTCAAGGGCATCACCAATGAAAACTCTGCTGGTTTCCGTGGCATTCGCGATGATCATCGCGAGCCTGATCTTCGCGCTGTATTTCATGAATCACGATCGCGGCAAGTCCAAGCGGATGGCATGGTCGCTCGCGGCACGCGTCGGGCTGTCGGTCACGCTGTTCCTGTCGCTGCTGATCGCTTACAAGCTGGGCTGGATCGAGCCGACGGGGCTGCCGATCGGGCGCTGAACGACGGACGCCCCGTTACATGCGGGGCGTTCGCGCAAATGCGGGTTTGGATCTAAAATCGAGCTATTGTGATAAGAAAACTTATCCTGATGGTGCTGATTCGAGTGAATATCATCGGGGGATGGCCGCATCGCTTGCGTGACTGAAACGGGTTTGGAGCGCCGGCAGAAGCGGTGGCGCTTCGGGTGATGACGCTAGCCGCCCGACTCGCTCGCGACGTCGTGGCGATAGGCACGGGGAGAGCAACCCACGATGCGCTTGAATGCATGCCCGAACGCGCTATCCGAGTCGTAGCCGAGCATCTGTGCGATCGCCGATATCGATGCGTTCGAGCGTCGCAATTCCCGCATCGCGAGCTGCACGCGCCAGCGCAGTACGTACTCGAGCGGCCCGAATCCCAGCCGTCGCTTGAAATGCAGTGCGAACGTCGAACGCGATACGTGGCAGCAGGTCGCGAGTTCGTCGACTGTCCAGCGTCGTGCGGGCTCCGCATGAATGGCCACGAGTGCCGTGCTCACCCGGGAATCCGCGAACCCGGCGAGCCATCCGACATCGCTGTTCGCGCCGGCGTCCACATAGCGCCGCAGGATCTCGACCAGCATCATGTGCCCGAGATGTCGAACCATCAACGACGCCCCCGGCGATGGCTTGCCGAATTCATGCGCGAGCCGCTGCAGCGCCCAGCGCAACACCGCCGCCTGCTCGGAGTCGCCGCTCACGACCACCACGGGCGGCAGGCTGCCGAGCAGCAGCGGCATGCCTTCCTCGTACGAGAAGCGGCCACCGATCAGAAAGCAGTTCGCCGGTTCGCCATAGTGCGCGATACCGCGCTCCACGTTCCGGTACACGTCGGCGGCCGGCACCGGCGTGACCGACGGATCGCTCGCCAGCGAAAATGCCCGCGGCGATGCGAGCAGGAAGCAGTCTCCCGTGCGCAGCCGGATCGGCGGTCCCGCGCCGTCGACAGTCAGCCAGCAACTTCCTTCGACAACCGCATTGAACTTGATTCCGTCGGGCGGGGGAATGGCAACCGCCCACTGGCCGCCTGCTCTCAGGCCGGTGAAATACGAGTCGCGCGTTTCCAGCAGCGACAGCACTTCCGATAGGGGATCCACGCTCAAGCTCCGGACGATCTCGACGAAAAGTCGGATTCTATTGCATTCACGGTCCGGGGGCGTCGCCGGAGAATGACCTCGTGCAGTGACGCGGCCGGCGGGCGGGCGCGTGCTTCACGCAACGTTCCAGGAGCCTTCAATGACGAGCAGGCAACACCCCCTTCATTCCGGATTCGGCGCCGCATCGACGGCAAGCGACGTACTGGCCGATCTTGACCTTCGCGGCAAGACCGCCATCGTCACGGGCGGCCATTCGGGTCTCGGGCTGGAAACGACGCGCGCGCTGGCGCAGGCCGGTGCGACCGTCGTCGTCGGCGCACGGAGCGCCGATGCCGCGCGCGACGCAACGCGCGGCATCCGCGGTGTGGAGATTGCTGAGCTCGACCTCGCCGATCTCGCGAGCGTGGCCGCATTCGCGGCGCGGTTCGTCGATGCGCGGCGCGACGTGGATATCGTCATCAACAGCGCGGGCATCATGGCGTGCCCCGAGACGCGCGTCGGCGAGGGACGGGAAGCGCAGATGGCAGTCAATCATCTCGGCCATTACGCGCTCGTCAACGGGCTGTGGCCCGTGCTCGCGCAGGGCGGCGGCGCCCGCGTGGTCTCGGTGTCGTCGCTCGGGCACCGGCTGTCGCCGATTCGCTGGGATGACGTCCAGTTCACACACGGCTACGACAAATGGCTGGCGTACGGGCAGTCGAAGACCGCCAACGCGTTGTTCGCGGTGCAGCTCGACGCGCTTGGCGCGCCGTTCGGCGTGCGCGCCTATTCGCTGCATCCGGGCAAGATCGCGACGCCGCTGCAGCGTCATCTGACACGCGAAGAGATGATGGCGCAGGGCTGGGTGGACGCGCACGGCGTGCCGGTCGATCCGACCTTCAAGACGCCTGCCCAGGGCGCGGCCACCCAGGTATGGGCGGCAACGTCGCCGCGCGTTGCCGGGATCGGCGGTGTCTATTGCGAGGATTGCGACGTCGCGGTTCTCACGCAGGGAAACGAGGAATCGGGCGTGCGGCCGCATGCGATCGATCCGGAAGAGGCGGCGCGTTTGTGGGCGTGGTCCGCGGAGCTGACCGGAATCGATGCCTTTGCGGCGCGCCGCTGACGCCCGAGCGCGCACGGCGGAAGGTACGGGCGCCGGCGGAGAGCGGGCCATGCGGCCGGCGCGAGATTCGCGTGCGGCCGCTTATCCGCGGGGCGGGCGAAGCGCCCGGCTCATCTCCGCGATCGGCATCGCGGCAATCGAGTTCAGCAGGCGGATTTCGCCGGCGTCAGGGCGCGCGAGCTCGCGCACTTCATCGAGCGTCTGCGCGACGCTGCGATCGAGCGGTTCGAGAAAGCGCAAAAGCTCGTTTTCGGCTGCCTTCTCCCGGAGCCCGAGCGCGGTGCCGAACGTGACCAGCGCACCCGTGTCGATGTCGGCGAAGCGCGTCGCCGCACCGAGCGGCATCGTCAGTTCGCAGTGCGGCCAATGATCGCCGCGATGATCGGGCCGGTGCGTGGGCGTGTGATAGACGACCGTGCTGACGATGTCGTAGAACGGCGCGAGCCGGTAGCCGCGCGCGTCGACGAAGAACGACAGGTTTTTCAGGTGCGCGTCGCCATTGCCCACCACCACGTTGAAGATCGTCCAGCGGAACACCGACAGGCGCGCCAGCGCGCGCGTGCTGGTCTGCCCGATCGCGCGGCCGAGTTCTTCCGCGTTCGCGCGCTGGTACTTGAAGCCGCGATCGTAGTTCAGCAGCTGCATCGCATCGATCGTATGCAGTCGCTCGGCCGGCTCTGCCGCGGTATCGCGGTCGAAACGGTCGATCACGTAGCACGCGGACGGCGCGCGCAGGAAGTGCACGTCGGGAACATCGAGGCCCATCCGCTTCGCGAGCTTCATGCAGAAGAACTCGTTGATCGCCGAATGCGGGTAGCCGGCGGCGCGCATGTCCGGCTTCAGCAGATGCATCGACGGTTCGCTGCCGACCGGTTCGAACAGCGTGTAGTCCGGCGCGTCGCCGCGCAGGATCAGCAGCAGTTTCTGCTGCGCGCCGGCCGCCGACATGCGCTTGGGCGCGGTCGCCGTCAGCGCGCGCTCGGGCATCGCCTGGATGCGGCGTTCGAGTTCGTCGAGCGGGAGCGGTTGCATGCTGCCTGCCGCTTCCCGTTCGCCTTCTGCCAGGAGCGTGAGCGCGCCGGCCGATTCGCGCCCGAAGTAGGCCAGCAGGCCCCAGGCGTCGGCGGCGTCGACCCTGGCCTCGCGCGCGAGCGACGTCCGCATCCCTTCTTCGGGCAGCAGGTTGTCGAAGAACCACTGCACCGGGCGATCGGTCGAGGTGTCGGTGAAGGTGTCGGCGCGCAGCGGGAAAGCCGGCGAGAGCGGGTACGCGCGTGGCGATGCCAGCCACTGTGCGTCGTACGTGAATGACCAGACGCCTTTGTCGTCGGCCAGCGCGCCCATGCGCAGCCCGTTCGCGGACGCGATCAGCGTTCTATTCGCCATGGCGGCTCCTGCGGCGTTGCGCCGCCTTCAGCACGTTTTCCGCCGAAATTTCGATGGACGATTGCGCGAGCAGGCTGATGCCCAGTTCGCCGAGCAGCAGCAGGATCTTGCCGACTTGCGCGGTGGGTTTCCCGGCTTCCACCTGGCTGATGAATTTCGGCGACAGCCCCGTGGCATTCGCGAGTTCGTCCCGCGTGAACCCCTGCTGGAGCCGTGCCGCGCGAATGAGGTTGGCGAGTGCGCCGATCGTGCTGACAGGCAGGATCTCCTGCATGACGTCCTCCGTGCTTCGTATCTGATCGGGAACAGTATTGCACAACTCGCCGGCGCAGGCATTGATTCGTTTCCGTACGGAAACGAATCGCTCGAATCGGCAACGGAATACCCGTTTCGTTCCCGATCGGGAACCGGGTGTGGCGAAACGACGATCAACGGCATGTTCGTATCCGGACGGATACGCGATGGGTCGACGCGCCCGATCGCATCGGTTCCCGCGCGTCGCCGGCCCATGCCGGAGCGGCAGCGTTCGGCCCGCAGGCCGTGCGATCCGGTTCGACCGGAATCCGGATGCACCGAGGGGCTCAGGTGTTCGACACGCTCGAACGCGTGACCGTGCGGCGCTGGGGTATCCAGCACTGACGTAACCGCACGCGATCAATCCCGGCGCGGGCATAACGAAAGCTGAAATCGGTTTTTCACGCGCGCCGGGTGCGTCCCTATACTTTGCGATGCTGCGCATGGGGCGGTTCGCAAATGCCGCGATCGCGCGACGCAGCCTCCGCTCAGCTCGAACAAGGACCTGCCGAATGACTGCCCGTGATGCCGTCGATCCGCGCGACGCGTTGCGCGACGCACTTGCCGCGCTGCCCGATCTCGCGAATGCGATCGGGCAGGATGCCGCGCAACGCGAGGCGCGTCGCGAACTGCCGTTCGAGGGTTTCGCGATCTTCCGTCGCTCGGCGCTGGGCGTGCTGCGAATTCCGGTAGCGCGCGGCGGCCTCGGCGGCACGCTGGTCGATCTGTTCGACACGATCGCAACGCTGGCCGCCGCCGATTCGAATCTCGCGCATGCGCTGCGGATCCACTACGACCAGACCGAGACGCTGCGGCTGTCGCCGCGCACGCCGTTCAACGACGTGCAGCTCGAACGCGCGCGGGCCGGCGCGATTTTCGGCGGCGCGTCGACCGAGCGCGGCACGTCGCGGCCCGGCGAGAACACCACCGTGCTGCGCCGCGACGGCGATCACTACCGCGTGACGGGCCGCAAATACTATTCGACCGGCACCGCGTTCGCCGATTTCGCGCGCATCAATGTGGAGAACGAGGCGGGCGACGCAGTCGCCGTGATCATTCCCGTCGCGCGCGACGGCGTGCAGGTGCTCGACGACTGGGACGGCATGGGCCAGCGCATGACCGCGAGCGGCAGCCTGCTGCTGGACAACGTGCAGGTATTCGCGGATGAAGTGGCCGCGCGCGACGGCTCGACGCTCGTCGGCCGCCATTGCGGCGCGCTGCGGCAGCTGCATCTCGTCGCGACGGGCGCGGGCATCGTGCGCAACGTGGTTGCCGATGCGCGCCGCTACGTGCTCACGCACGGCCGCCCGGTACTGCACAGCCCGGCGCCGACCGCGCACGACGATCATTTCATCCAGCAGGTCGTCGGCGAGCTGTCCGCGCACAGCCATGCAATCGATGCGCTCGTCCGTGAAAACGCGCGGGCGCTCGACCGTTCCGCCGACGCGATCGAAGCCGGCGATGCCGACGCGCATGCCCTTGTGCTCGACAGCGCACTTGCAACGGCACGCACGCAGCTCATCGTCAGCAAGCTTGCGCTGCATGCGGCGGAGCGGCTGTTCGAAGTCGGCGGGGCCTCCGCGACGGCGCGCGAACACAACTTCGACCGGCACTGGCGCAACCTGCGCACGATCTTCAGCCACAACCCGCTGCTGCACAAGGCGCGCGTGATCGGCGACTACGAGCTGAACGGTGTGACCACGCATCTGACTGAAGGCCGCGTGTTCTGATCCGGCCGCGCGCGGCCCTCTTTTCCGGAAACCCATCCCGATGACGACCCGCACCGGACACCTGCATCTCGGCGCATTCCTGTACCCGACCGGCCATCACATCGCTGCGTGGCGCCATCCCGGTTCGCAGGCCGACGCGGGCGTCGATTTTCGCCACTACGTACGGCTCGCGCAGGCGGCCGAGGCCGCGAAGTTCGATCTCGTGTTCCTTGCCGACGGCGTGGGCACGCGCGGCGACGACGTCGAGTTCCTGAGCCGTACCGCGCACAGCTACGTCGCGCAGTTCGAGCCGCTGACGCTGCTGTCGGCGCTGGCGGCCGTCACCGAGCGGATCGGCCTCGTCGGCACCGCGTCGACGAGTTTCAACGAGCCGTTCCACATCGCGCGCAAGTTCGCGTCGCTCGACCATATCAGTGGTGGCCGCGCGGGCTGGAACCTCGTCACGTCGTCGAGTGCGCACGAGGCGCGCAACTTCAATCGCGACGCGCATTTCGATCACGCCGAACGCTATGCGCGTGCGGAGGAATTCGCGGATGTCGTGCGCGGCCTGTGGGATAGCTGGGACGACGATGCGTTCGTGCGCGATCGCGCATCGGGCCGTTTCTTCGATCCGCGGAAGCGCCACGTGCTCGACCATCGCGGCCGCTTCTTCCAGGTGCGCGGGCCGTTGAACGTCGCGCGGCCGCCGCAGGGGCATCCGGTCGTCGTGCAGGCCGGTTCGTCGCCGGCCGGTACGCGGCTGGCCGCGCGCACGGCCGAGGTGATCTTCACTGCGCAGCAGACGCTCGACGATGCGGTCGCGTTTTATGCGGACGTGAAGGGCCAGCTCGCGGCGTTCGGCCGCGATCCCGATACGCTGAAGATCATGCCGGGCGTGTTTCCGGTGGTGGGCCGCACCGAAAGCGAGGCGAAGGAGAAATTCGACGCGCTGCAGTCGCTGATCGATCCGACGGTCGGGCTTGCGCTGGTATCGGGCCTCACCGGCGGCTTCGACCTGTCCGCCTATCCGCTCGACGGCCCGATTCCGCCGCTGCCGGAGACCAACGCCAGCAAGAGCCGGCAGGCGCTGACGATCGAGCTCGCGCGCCGCGAGAACCTGACGATCCGCGAACTCTACTTGCGTATCGCGGGCGCGCGCGGCCACTGGCAGCTCGTCGGCACGCCGGAGCAGATCGTCGACCAGCTCGAGGAGCGCTTCGTGCACTACGGCGCGGACGGCTACAACGTGATGGCGCCGACGTTGCCCGGCGGCCTCGACGATTTCATCGCGCTGGTGCTGCCCGAGTTGCGCCGCCGCGGGCTGTTTCGCAACGACTATGCGGGACGTACGCTGCGCGAGCACCTCGGGCTGCGGCGGCCCGTGCGCCGCGACGCCGCGGCACACGCCGCATCTGCCGCCTGACGTCAGCGCCGCAAACCGGCGTCGCGCAGCAGCGGCAGCACGCGCTCGCCGAAGAAGTCGAGATCGGGCTTGAAGTCGTAGAAGCTCAACTGGATGCCGTCGATGCCCGCACGGTGCAGTCGCACGATCGTATCGGCGACTTCGTCCGGCGAACCCGTGATCGAGATATTGCCGCCGATCGCGCGCGCAGCCGCCTGCGAGCGCTGTTCGAAACCGCCGCGCCACGCGTGCGCGTCGCTGTCGAAACGGTGAAAACTGCCTTCGTCCGCATGCGCGACGATCGCGTCGCGGTACGCGCGCGCCTCGGCCGCCGTCTCGCGGCAGATCACGAGCGGGTTGAGCAGCGTGCGGATCGCCCGGCCGCGCGCTGCGGCAGCCGCCTTCACACGCGCGGCATGCGCGGGCAGCGCATCGAGCGCGCGTTCGGCGTCGGGGCCGGCCGGGCTCGTGACGAACACGATGTCCGAATAGCGTGCCGCGAAGTCGATGCCCGCATCGGAGCCAGTCGCGTTGATCAGCAACGGGCGGCCATAGCGCGGCTTCGGCGTCACGAATGCGCCGCCCAGCCGCCAGCTCGACAGCGCGGGCGTGTAGCTGAAATTGTCCGGTTGCGCCCACAACTGCTGGACCGCATCGAGAAACTCGGCGGCCATGTCGTAACGCCGGTCGTGCTCGATCCGGTTCCAGCCGAACATCTCGTGTTCGATTGCGCGGTGGCCGGTCACGACGTTGATGCCCCAGCGCCCGCGCGAGATGTGATCGAGCGTCGCGGTGAATTTCGCGAAATGCAGCGGATGCCACGGCCCGTAGAGCACGTGGCTCGTCGCGACGAGGATGATCCGTTCGGTACGCGCGGTCAGTGCCGCCAGCGTCATGAACGAGTCGAGCGCATGGCCGTCGAACACGCCGCCGTAACCACCTTTCGGCAGCCACTGCGACAGCGCGAACACGAGATCGAAGCCGAGCGCTTCGGCGCGCGCGACCAGGTCGGCGTTGTAGTCGAACGTCCAGTCGGTTGTGCGCGGCAGCGTCGACGCGCTCCAGCCGCCGGCCTGGATCGGCAGGAACAGCCCGAGCATCAGCGGCTGCGCGAGGACGCGCGACACCGGGCTGTCGGGGAAATCCGCCGGCGAGCGGACGTCGACGAACGGCGACGGCGCGACCGGAGCGGCGAGGGAGGTGGCGCTCATGATGGCTTCCTTGCGGGTTGGGCACGTACCGGACGGCAACGGCAGGCACGTGCGGCGGCGAATCGCCCGGGTGCGATGTCCGGTGCGCCGGCGCTCGGGTCAGGCAGCGTCATAGGCTGCCGGGCCTCGGATCGGGCACGAAACCTTCGCGGTTCGGCATCCGCACGCGTGGCAGCGTGCGCGCGTCGAGCCGTGCGTCGTCGGGCACGATGCCGTTCAGATGGAGGACATACGCGGTGACCGCATAGACTTCGTCCGCGCTCAGCGATTGCGGTGCGTTGTACGGCATCGCGCGGCGGATGTAGTCGAACAGCGTCGTTGCATACGGCCAGTAGCTGCCGACCGTCTTTTTCGGCTTGGCGCTCGCGAGCGAACCGATGCCGCCGACGAGCGGATCGCCGACGCCGCCTTCACCGCCGGCGCCGTGGCACATGGCACATTGGTCCGCGAACACGTGAGCGCCGCCTGCAACCGTGCCCGCGCCGGGCGGCAGCCCGCTGCCGTCGGGCGCGACGTCGATGTCCCACGTGGCGAGCGCGGCACGGTCGACCGGCTGGCCGAGACCGTAGCCTGCGCCGAACGCGCTCGGGACGATCAGGGATGCGGCGAGCAGGCAGGCAAGCGGCTTACGCATTGCGCACCTCGCCGTCCGCGCCGACGCGCCAGTTCTGGATGCCGTTGTAGTGGTACTGCGCGTTGACGCCGCGCGTGGCGACGAGCGCCTCGCGGGTTGGCTGCACATAGCCGGTGTCGTCGGTGGCGCGGCTTTGCAGGTCGGCCGGCTCGCCGTTCCAGATCCAGTCGGCTTCGAAGCGTGTCAGCGCGCGATCGCGCACGTCGCCGGCGAGTCGCGCGGGCCGCCACGTGCGGCCGCCGTCGGTCGACACGTCGACCGCGCGAATCCGGCCGCGCCCCGACCATGCGTAGCCGCTGATCGGGTGATAGCCGTGCGCAGCGAGCCGATGGCCGGCCGACGGCCGCGTGATGACCGACTTCGCATCCATCTCGAACACGAACTGGCGCGCGCAGCCGCCTGGCAGCAGGTTCGTGTATTTCGACGTTTCCTCGCGCGTCATCTCCGGTGCGCGCACCAGCTTCAGCCGCCGCAGCCACTTGATGTTCGTGTTGCCTTCGAAACCCGGCACGATCAGCCGCACCGGATAACCGTTCTCGGGGCGCAGTCGTTCGCCGTTCTGCGCATAGACGACGAGCGCGCGCTCGAGGATCCGGTCGAGCGGCAGGCTGCGTGTCATCGCCGCGCCGTCGGCGCCTTCGGCGAGCAGCCAGCGTGCGTCCGGATCGATGCCGGTTTCGTCGAGCAGCGTCGACAGCCGCACGCCCGTCCATTCGCAGCACGACAGCAGCCCGTGCGTGAACTGAACGGGCAGCCCGCTCGGGCCGCTCCATTCGCTGCCGGTGTTGCCCGAGCATTCGAGGAAGTGGATCCGCGATTCGGACGGAAAGCGCAGCAGGTCGTCGATCGTGAACACGCGCGGCTCGCGCACGAGGCCGTGCACGACGACGCGATGGCGCTGCGCATCGATCTCGGGCACGCCTGCGTGATGACGCTCGTAGACGAGGCCGTTCGGCGTGATGTCGCCGAACAGGTCGGCGAGCGGCGTCATCGATGAGCCGGAGCCGGGCAATGCCGGCGTGCGGGCGCTGCGGCGGATCACGTCGCGTTCGTGCGGCCCGGGTACGCCGTAGGGTGGCGACAGTAGCGGTGCGCCCGGCGCACGTGTCCACGGCGGGACGTCGAGCGGAGAGCGTGGCGTGAGCGACTGGCTCGCGAGCGCGCTGCCGGCAGGCAGCATCGCGGCCGCCCATCCGCCAGCGAGCTGGCGCAGTGCCGCGCGCCGGCTGCTGCGCGGTGGACGGGGAGGGAAACGGAAGTCGGTCATGGTCGAACGCGTATCGCGCGCGGAGGCAGCGCGCGGGGAAATGCCCATTCTCGGCAACCGGGCACGGTGCGGCAAACAACGATTCCCGCTTTGCTTATTGCACCGCACCGCACCGCACCGCACCGCGTCGCGCCCGATGCGCGTGCCGTCAGAACTTCACGCGCAGCCCGCTGACGAGCGCGACCTGGCGATTCGTCGACGACGCGCTGCCGATGTTCGAAATCGCCGCGATCTTGCGATAGCCGCCCGACGTTGCCGTGCTCGCGTCGCCGGCCGCGAGCTGGTAGATGCCGGACAGGTAGAGGTCGGTGCGCTTCGACAGCGCGTAGTCGAACCCGAGCGTGAACTGGTGCCAGCGCGGCTTCAGTGTCTGGCCGCTGGTGCCCGGCAGGCCGCTCGCGCGCCCGTCGGTGAACGTGTAGACACCGATCAGCGTGGCCGCCGGCGTGATCTGGTAACGCGCGTTCACGTCGTAGTTGTTGAACTTGCGCGACGAGCCGTCGAGATAGTCGAGCTGCGTGTGGCTCCACGCGAAGCCGAGCGTCGCACGGCCAAGTGCGTAGTTCGCGCCTGCCGCGCCGATCTGCTGCTTGAGCACGCCGCCGTTCAACCCGTAGAAGAATGCGCCGCTGTAGTCGTTGCCGGTGGTCGACGTTGCGCCGCCCACCGCGCCGCTCGTATTCGACGTCGCATTCGGATGATTGAAGCGCACATAGCCGGCGCCCACCGACAACGGGCCATTCACGTAGTTTGCCGACGCGCCCCATGCGTTGTTGTTCGAGAAACCCGTGCCCGCACCGCCGTTGGCCTGGTTGCTGAACGCATAGAGCAGGTCGGCCGTGAAGCCGGCGATCGTGTCGCTGCGGAACTTCACCGCGTTGTTCAGCCGGAAGCTCTGGTTCATGTTGTCGTTGTCGCCCACGTGCGTGGCCGGCGACCAGAAGCCGGATCCCGAGTACTGCGCGACGAGGTCGGTGATCGGCTCGTACTGGCGGCCGAAGGTCAGCGTGCCGAGCCCCTTGCTGGCGAGGCCCACGTACGCGGAGCGGCCGAACAGGCGGCCGCCCTGGCCGAGCCCGCCATCGCTCGGCCGGAACCCGCTTTCGAGCGTGAAGACCGCCTGCAGGCCGCCGCCGAGATCCTCGACGCCTTTCAGGCCCCAGCGGCTGCCGCTCAGCTTGCCGCTCGTCTGCTGGATGTTGCTCGCGCCACCCTGGTTGTTCGTATAAGCGAAACCGGCATCGACGACGCCGTACAACGTGACCGAACTCTGCGCGTGCGCGCTGACCGAACCGATCGAAACCAAACCCAGGACTACCGATTTTTTGATCATGACTATCCTCTGTTTTTATGGGGACCTCTGCGAGGATCACGATGCTATTGACGACGGACGCGCCGGCGAACGGCCGATCCGTGGTTTGCAAATCGCTGCGCGGCCGATTTGCAATGTGCGTTGCCGCAAGCCCGGCATGTGTGTCGCGATCGCGTCCGGCACCCATGCTGCGGCGAACGCATCGCGCGAACGGCGAACGGCGAGGACCGGAAACGCGCGGGTGACGTCATATCGATCGATGAAATCGTTCGATGTGCGCATGACATGCGGCCCGGCACGCGATGTTTTTACGCAACGTCCGCTGTGCAGCGGACGGTCGATGCGCTACATGCGCCCGCATATCGATTCCGCAAAACGTTGGTAGGGCCGTGCGACGGGTGACGGTAGAGTCGGGCATCCGGCCTCGGGCCGGCCTGCGCCGGGAACGGAAGGGCGCGCAAGCGCGCGTTCGTCCCGGCTGAACCACGAACTCGGGAGCCGTTTGACATGAGTCGCGATGTACTGTTTCTGCTGGAACCGGGCTTTGCCGATCCGAAGCATCCGGGCCAGCGCTTCGTCTGTCCGCATGGACTGTCGATCGAGGGGCTGCTGGCGAGCGCGCCCGATCGCGCGGGGCGAATCGACGTGAAACGCGTCGGCTTCGCGCGGCCGCGGCACGCGGTGATCGACGCGCTCGACGATGCGCACCAGGGGCTGCCGGTCCTTGTGCTCGGCCGCGACCTGCCGGCGCCGGACGACGCACAGACGCTCGGCGACGTGCGCTTCGTCACCGACGCGCGCCGTATCCTCGAACTGCTGGCCGAACGCCACGGCTTTCCGGTGCTGCATTGACGCGACGGTTTTGACTTCCCATTTGATCGACTGACAGGAGCATCCGATGTCGTCAATTTCGGTGGCACGCCGCCGTTTGCTGCTTGCCGGCGCCGCGATCGCGGCGTCCCCATGGGCCGCGAAGGCTGCGTTCGCTGCGCCCGCCGTCAGCGCCGATCTCGCCGGCACCACGTTGCGTGTCGCGACCTACAAGGGCGGCTGGCGCGCGCTGCTGCAGGCGGCCGGGCTTGCCGACACGCCGTACCGGATCGACTGGCGCGAGCTGAACAACGGCGTGCTGCATATCGAGGCGCTCAATGCGGATGCGCTCGACATCGGCTCGGGCAGCGAAATTCCGGCCGTGTTCGCCGCGCGCCAGAAGGCCAACGTCCGGCTCATCACCCGCGTGCGCGAAGACCTGAACAACCAGGTCACGCTCGCACGCAAGGACACGCCGATCCGCGGCATTGCGGATCTCAAGGGCAAGCGCGTCGGGTACGTGCGTGCGACGACGTCGCATTACTTCCTGTATCGCCAGCTCACGGAGGCCGGCCTGAGCTTCGACGACATCCAGCCGATCAACCTGTCGCCGACCGACGGGCTATCCGCATACGACCGCGGCGACATCGACGCGTGGGCGATCTACGGCTACAACGGCCAGCTCGCGCGCAATCGCTACGGTGCGCGCGTGCTGAAGACGGGGAAGGGCTACCTGTCGGGCAATTTTCCGGTCTATGCGAACCCGCGTACGCTCGACGATACGCGCCGACGTGCGGCCACGGGCGATCTGCTGCTGCGGTTTCGGCGCGCGTATGCGTGGGCGAACGGGCATTTCCGCGACTATGCGCTCGTGCAGAACCGCGAGACGCGCGTGCCGGTTGCCGATCTCGTCGCGATGTTCGACCAGCGCAGCGAAGACTACGCGCTGCTGCCGGTAACGCCCGACGTGGTGGCACAGCATCAGCAGGTCGCGGATGTGTTCGCGCGGATCGGTGTACTGGATGGGCCGGCCAATGTCGCGCCGCTTTGGGATACGTCGTTCAACGCGCTGATAGCGGCGACGTGATCGGCGCAATGAGAGATCCCCATATGAGAGGGGGACTCGGGGGGGCGCGCGCTTGTTGAAAGCGCTGTTTTCCCTGCGTGAGTGAGGTTCCACGCCCGGCGCGGGCCTCGTCGGGAGATCCTGCTCGACCGGGTCAGGCGAACGTCGTCGCGACCATGATGCCGAACACGACGCCGATCGCGATCCCGCAGAGCCGGCCGTAGATCGACGCGCGCACATTGTCGTCGAGCACGAACGGCGAGCGCTTGTGCTTCCATACCGTGCTGAATGCCACCGGGCGGGTCAGCAGGGCGATGGATGCGATCAGCACCGGCGTTGCGATGAGCATCGCGATGCGCTGCCCGTTCCAGTCGACGCCGTGCATCGCCAGCGAAACGACCGCAGCAAGCGGAACCTCGACGCACAGGCCCAGCAACGAACCGTTGACGAAGGAATCTCCGGGGGACTGAAACATGATCGGTCCTAGCGTTCGGATGAAATCGGCGCCCGGGTCGAGCTCCCGAAAATAAAAAACCACGGCCGTTGCCGAAGATCGATCGACCGCGCTCGACATTAGCCAGGATGACGGCCGGATAGTACGGCAAATCATTGGCCTGTTGACGGTCATTCAAGCTATTTAACAAATGCCCCGGATAGAAGCGCATTTTTATGCTGCATCGGGATATCGCGTCGTGATAAAAATCGGGTACCTTGTCGTCGGCGGCGTGCGCGGAGGGTGCGCGTACAGCATGGCCGCAGCCTTGCCGTTCCGGCACGAAATATGACCCGAGTCGTTTTCCGAATCTGCCGGGCTTGCTCCGGAGCGAGGCGCCGGGCGGATTGAACCGATGGCAATGGCGATGCGTAGCGGCAGAAGAATGATGGACAGATCGATGCTGTCTCATTGCATAACTTACTATCGGGGAATGGGATGTCGTTTGACGAGGATTCCAATAACGTCGCGGCACAGGCGCGTGATGCAGAGGCTGCCGGGCAGTTCGACCGGGCGGCTGATCTTCTCCGGATCCTGTTTGAAAAATATCCTCGCAGCGACATCGCGCTAAAACCCTATCTCGATGCCTTGTTGCGTCAGGGTAGGGCAGAAAAAGCGCTCGAGGCTTGCGATCGCGCGATCGCCGCGACGCCCGAGTCGACCGTTCCGTGGCGCGAAAAAGCGATTCTCTGCTTCAATCAACTGAACGATCGCGCCACTGCAATCGCCAGTCTGAAAGATGGACTGGCGGCATTTCCTTCCAACGCCGAGTTGCATCTGATGCTGGCCGACGCGAGTTTTCAGATGCTCGACTTCGATACGTCACGCCGGCATGGCTTGAAGGCAGCCGAACTCGGCGATCTGACCATTGCGTTGCGGGCACGCCATCGATTCCTCGAAGATCATGAAGGCGCCGTACACATTGCGCGCGCCATCCTGGAAAGATACCCGACGGAGATCGGCGCGCTTGTGCAGGGCGGTATTTCGCTCTACTTGCTGGGGCGCTTTGACGAAAGCGTGGGCTATCTTTACCGGGCCGCTGAACACGATCCGTATCGGGGCGAAGTCATTTTTCCGTTGGCGAATCTGCTCTTGCTGCTGGGCGACACGAAAGCGGGCTGGCGCCAATACGAAATGCTCGCGGATCTTGCGTCGCTCGGCAACGGCCCACGTGTACTGACCACCTATCACGACCGCCTGTGGCGCGGGCAGCCTCTTGAAGGCAAGCGCCTTCTGGTGATCAGCCATCTCGGTCTCGGTGATTGCCTGATGTACGCACGTTACGCTCGAGACCTGAAGGCAGCGGGCGCCCATGTCACGCTCTGCGTCAACCCGGCGTTGATGCAGTTTCTAAGCGAACTGGAAGGCGTCGACGAGTTGTTGAGCGCCTGGCCAGTCGAGACCTGGGGCGACTACGATTACTGGATCTTCGAAAACTTGCTGCCCGCGAGATTGGGGGCGAGCGAAGGCAAGGTGCCTACCTACCGGGACGGCTACATCAAGCTGAAGGATCAGGATGTCGCCAAGGCACTGGCCGACCGCTGTCGCATATCCGATCGGCTGCGAATCGGGTTGTGCTGGGACACGTCGCCCAATTATTTTGCAGGGCGCTCTCGCAGTCTCGCCCCCGAAGATCTTCAGCCGTTGGCCGAGATTGAAAACGTCGACTGGTTCGTGCTTCAGAAACATCCGCTTGAGCCCGATTTCGCGGCACGTAGCGGGCTGTCGATCCTGAATCGATCCGACGAATGGAGCGATCTTTACGACACGGCTGTATTTGCTGCCTCCCTGGATCTGACCATCTCGATCTGCTCGGCGCCCGTGCACCTGGCCGGCGCGCTGGGCCTGCCCGCGTGGGTCATGCTCGGTGCGCCGGAGTGGCGCTGGGGCGCGCAAGGCGACACGGGGCCTTGGTATCCGCGTACTCGTATCTTTCGTCAGGCGGCACCCGGCAACTGGCGTAGCGTCACCGAGGCGGTGCGTGACGCACTGGAATCGGAGCGCGCGGTCTTGCGCCGAGTGGCGTGACGGACAACAAATCGTCGTCGAAGCGGAACATCGACGCGTTCCCGGCGCAGCGAGCATCACTGTGACGGGCAGCGTGTCCTGTCCTGGCATTCCAGTTCAATCACGACGCCGTCGGGCAGTCGTACCGACGGGCGTATGCGGCGGCGCCAACATCGGCGCCGGTCGAGATTCGCGACGTGCCGGGAATGAACCTGCCGGCTCCGTCGACTTCAGCGACGCGCCCTCGATCGTCACGACCAGAACACATGCGTTGCGGATCAACGCTTACCGCGGACTGCGCGCGCACTGACGATATGTGTATGGCCGCATCTGCGGGTGGAGCGGCCATTGGGGGCGAGGCGAGCGATCTCCAGTCTCGATTCGGACAGCAAAATCGAGCGAGGCTCTGCGCGACGGAAGCAATCTTAGTCGCCTCCGACGAAGGCTAAATTGTTGAATTTTAAGGGAGGTTACTTCGAGGTGGTCAACGGCGACCTTGCCTGAATGGCTTGAACGCAGCGTCACGCGAGCGTTGATGTTTGGCCTGGCGTCGGCGCTCAGTGTTATCGCGTTCCTCTCGTTACAGCAATACGCGGAGTCGAATGGAGCCGACGCCGCGCGAAAGCAGCGCGAGGCGATGACGTCATGTGATCCGGCGCAGTTGCTGGTTCCGAAGTACAAGCCGGTGCAGATCGAGTGCGCGGCGGGTAGCACAAGCGCGCACTACTCCGGCTTCTCGATCACTTGTGCCAGTACAGGCTGTGCGGTGTTTGACCCAATCCGCCAGGTCGCCCAATTTTTACCCCGAGACGGCGTCGTTCGGTTCGAAACGACAACCGTCGATCAAGTCTGCCATCCGGCACCCGCCAACCGGACATCGACGGATTCGGCACCGGCGCCCCCGCACTAAACCACTTCATCGGAACCCACCCCGTGGCCGCAAACCGTTCTCAGAAAATTCCTTCGCCGCAGCGTGTCGAAGGCATTGTATTTTTCCTCGCGCTCGCCGAAGATCGATGGGTCGAGGTGATCGGCGTGCCGTTCGAGCATCGCGGCCGCACCTGGGCCGTGCATCGCAGCACAATTTCCGATCCGAGCATGCCGGCGATGTTCGATGTGTCCGACGTGGAAACCGGCCGGGGCTTGGGCAGGATCATGGAAGGATCGATCGATGCCGCTCGCGTCGTTGCGATTGAGAAAATCGACCGCGCCACGCCTGAGCAGTGGACCGCGTTCTTTCCGGCCAAACGTCCGACGAAGTCGCGTGCACGCGCGGCCGCCGAGTGATCGATGGCGAACTAACCGTAGCAGCACCGAATTCACAGTGAGGTGTGCACGCGCGATACGCATACCGATAGCACGCCTCTCCGTCGGTACCGGCACCAGCGAGCCGCTCGCGGTCGGCAGAGTGTCGTGCATGTGCTGCAGGTGGGTTCGTCCTATAACACTGAATAAATCGAAATGAAGAAGCTTTTTTGCGCGGCTATTCTGAGCCTGTGTGTGGCCGCATGCCACAACAGCACCGAAAGCACCGACAGGGCCGATAGCGCCGACAGTATCGTTGGAACATACGGTGTTGAGGACCACGGTAAGGTGGAGCCGTTTCTGAAGGTCGAGTCCACGAACGGAAAGTACTCGTTGTCCGAGTTTCACTCTGGAGCTTGGGTGCCGGTCAAAGGTGATCTGAGACCGTTCACGAAAGCGGATCTCGAGTCGTTCACCCAAAAAAAGGTGGACGTTCCTGTCGATGGCATCTACAACAGTGCCTTTGCGTTGATTCACGTGCCGAAAGGGTGGACTGACGGTTCGCTCACGTCGAAGACTGGGTACTTCGCGATCGTGCTCTTCGTGCCGGTGGAGTTACAGAAACTTTGACGCGGTCAGGACGACAACGCGGACTCCTAACGGGTCGTGTTCATGATCGTTCCGCCTATGCGGCATGGTCCCCCCGTTTTGCGCTCATCGATCGAGCGCGCTGAAACAAGGCGGCCCAGCGCCATTGAAGGAGTGACATGGGCACCACCGATCCGCGTCAGTCGCTTGGGCATCGGTTACGTCGGCGGCTGGCGATTGCTGACCCGAGCGCATCACACATCATCGCAGCGTTAGCCGCCGGTGTTCGATTGACTCGCAATCAATCGCGCCCCGCATGCCAGTTCGTCACCGTCGCATGCGGCCGGCTGACCATCGAAACGGCCGCGACCGGATACCTTCACGATCGTCGTCGGCCCGTGAATCTCGCAGATCGCGGGATCGTGCAGACGAGCGATCGCTCGGCCCTTGATTCGCGAATGCAGCGCGCCCGACAGAACTCGTCCGCCATGGCTATGCCCATCGCCTTCTAGGACGTAAGGTTTCTCGCTCATCAGAAAGCCCAACTGAAGTCCTGAGGATGGGCCTGCCGGGCTGCCGCGTCCGGGGGGCTCAGCATCACGATCGTGGCGTGTAGCGGATCGCGTAGGTTCACAAGCGCGCTGGTTTTGCCGTCCTGGTAATTCATCATCAACGCCAACGCGAGCTGGACCCACGTGGAACTGGTACCAGTGTCGCCGCCGATGCGACGTTGCATATCGAACGCGTCTTTCGGGTCGTCCAAATCGATATGCTGCGGGTTGTCGTGCAGCGCCTGCACCAGTAGCGGGAGTTGGCTGGATGACGCACCCGTGTCGTAAAACATCCGACTCGGCTGACTTTCGGGTGTAACGGTTTGCAATGCGTCCTGCCAGCCCGTTTTGATCTTCTCGATGCGCTCACCCTTTTTCAGCGGTTCGCCGTGACCGTCGCTCAGGTCGACGCGCACCGGGCGATGCAGATACGCCAGTACCGGCCAATCGTCGTACTCTTTCAGCTGCCAGTTTGTCCACGGCACGGGCACCCATGGATTCGGCTTGAACCCTTCGGGCACTTTCAACTGTGTGGTCTTCCAGAACTCCGGCAGCTTTGATTGCCAGTAGTCCCACGGCATTTCGTTGCGATGGTCCTTTCGATACAGATCCTGTTGGTCCCAGAAGTAGTTCCACAGCTTGATCACGTCGTACTGCGTCTTCGAACTGTCGATCGCGTCCGGCGCATCGGTCACGTATGGCCGGATTAGTCGATCCACCCGATCCTTGCGTGTCACAAGCAGCGCCACGAAACTGTCGGGTCGTTTCGGGACGAAATTGCCGTCAGTATCCGACTGCGCGAGATCCTCGCCTGGCGTTCGCATGTACGCGCGAGTGTTGAGCCCATCCTCGACTAACAGGACGACTGCTGGCAGGTCCGGATGACGTTCAAAGACATCAAACACGCGGGCCACAACGTCGTCGCCGTGCTCGGTCTGGACCTCATCGAGACGAATATAAATCGGATTCCCGATTCCAGCGCCGTTGTCGGCAGTTCCTATATGGGTTGCCATGCGATCGGCACCTGGATTGCTGTCGTCTCTCGGCGGCCCGGCGACAATAACCGGGATTGGCCAAAAGCCGAGCCAGCCACGCAGCGCATATCCGAATACGTTGTTTTCGCGCTGACGTCCTTGCGAATCGCGCGTTTCGCTCGACCACGGATACTCCTTTGGGTCCTGCAGCAGGAGTTTGCCTTTCTGGCCGACTTCATCGAGGCGCATCAACAGGGCTCGTTGACGGAACCGGTCGACGGTGACGCCGAGGCGCCGCACCTCCAGCGTGAATCGCGGATCGTGTGCCGCCGCGGCTGTCGTTGCGCCGTCGGAAACAGTCGCCGCCTGTACTGCGGCTGGGTCGGACTGGCCTGGTGCATGCCGGCGCGTCCAAATGGTGTATCCGGTCGCAATCATGCCGGCGAGCAGCAGGATCGGTAACAGCCACAACAGCGCCCGTTGGTTCATCGATATCGTTTCCCAAGAGATATAGCCGTTCATTGTGGCCAATTTGAGCGCAATACTCCAGACCAGCGCTAGGCACATTACCAACGCGACCACCAGGTGTCCGCCCGACAGGCGCTTGGAAGCAGTGGAATTCATCGCATTCAGAATTTATCGATCAGATTCTTGACGGCCTGCTTACCCTGTTCGACGGCCTGATTGACCCCCTGTCGAGCGGCGTCGGCTCCTTGTCCAAGGCGTTGCTGAAGTTGGTCCATGTCCTGTTGAATTGTCGACTTGACCTTGTCGGCTTGCGCCTTCAGCTGCTGGTTGCGCTGGTCGATGCGTTCCTTTTCCAGGCGTTGTTCTTCCTGCTTTTTGAAGTCCTGTTGCTGCTTATAGACTTCGCTGACAACCTGCTGTGGCGGCTTTTTGGGTACTAGCCGATCTGAGGGAAACGTCCCGTCCCCGTAGTACCGACAAGTCGCCTCGACGATCTCGCGTGTTGTATGGTCAAGCTGATTGTATCGCTCGAGTGCCGCGCCTTTTGTGAGGCTCGCGAAGGGTATGCGCCAGTCAGCAATTGAACGGAGCAGCTTGGCCAAAATTGGATCGTCGAGAACGCGGCCCTGACCGACAGACACATCGAACGCGGTTGCGCAGCGATGATTGCGTCGACCACTCATCACGCCGGAGTGATAAGAGCTGTCGGGCTGCAGCTGATTCATCAGGCGTACTTTCGCCTCATTGGGTGTCTCGGTACGCAACACCTGTAGCTTGCCCGCATGCGGTGGGAAGACGGGTTGCACGCGCAAGACCCGACACTGATTGTCGAGAGCCTGGTTTGCATTCAGCATGCTTTCGACCTCGCGGCTGTCCGATACCCGGCCGCCGATCGCGAAGGACGGCCAAGCGACGGTTTGCGCTACTTGCTGTAGCGCGCCGGCGCCGCTATTCGTGCTCACGGCGACCTCTGCCTCGAGTTGATCGAGCGCCTGCTTACCCGGTTCAGTTTCGCTTGCGCTGCCATCAAGCCGCGTTTTCTCAGTGCCAGGAATCACGTTGCCTTGTAGTTCCGGCGGAAATGGCGGCGGAAGTGCTTCGCCGTTAATGGTTCGGACGGTTCCGACCGGGATTTCAGCACGCTTCCAGTGTGTTTCCACATACCCGGTGGTGCCATGGGCGCTCTCGCCCTTTAGCCGCAATGTGAACGGGCCGGGTGCGTTGCCGACAAGAACCGGCTGCCCGTTGCGCAGACGGCGCGTAAAAATGGGGTGGTCTTGATTTTCCTGCAATTTTCCGGTTAGGAGACTTTAGGCCTGGTAAAGCTTTCCCTTGTGCCCCCACATAGTTATCGTTTTAAATCAACGCGTTGCTGTCTACCAATCAATCGAAGCGTGGATGGTGGGTCGAGTCCTGACTAATACAAATAGAGCACGTGTTCGATGCACTGGCTCGGCTGAAACCGGGGAAGCGGCCCGGCGTCACCGGGCCTCGATGACGATTGCACTACTTCACGGGCGTGAGCACCGGCGCGCCCTTGTTCTTGATCAGGAACACGACGAACCTCGCCGGCTTCGTGCTGCTAGCGTTTCGTCCGACTGTATGGACGTCCTCGGGGCCTTCGTGGAAGGTGTCGCCGGCGTGGAGCGTGACCTCCTTGCCGCCGTTCAGGCCCATGACGATGCTGCCGTCGAGCACGTAGACGAATGCGTGCGCATCGTGACGATGCACGGGATCGACGCTGCCGGGCGGGTAATTCACGACGATCATCTCGACTTCCTTGCCCGGATACTCGGGCAACGGCTCCGTGGTCAGCTGCGTCACCGTCGCTTGCGGTGCGGCGGCCGCCGGCTGAGCGGGAATCAGGAGCGACAGCGCGAGCGGGGCAAGCGCCAGCATGATGCGTTTCATGTCGTTACTCCAGGTTGGCCTTGTCGAGCCCGAACATCTTGTCGAACGAGCCGGGCACGATGCGGAATGCGACGTTCAGCCGGTTCCAGCAGTTGATGGCGCCCACGAGGAAGGTGAGATCCGACAGATCCTTCTCGGCATAGTGGGCCCGCACGCGTTCGTAGAGATCGTCGGGCACGCCATGCGACGGGAGATGCGTCAGTGCTTCGGTCCATTCGAGCGCGGCGCGCTCGCGCGGCGAGAACAGCGTCGACTCGCGCCAGATCGCGACGTGATGCAGGCGCAGTTCGCGCTCGCCGTGGATTTTTGCCATCTTGATGTGCATGTCGACGCAGAACGCGCAGCCGTTGAGTTGCGATGCGCGGATTTCGACGAGCTCGCGAACCGGCGCCTCGATCGTGGTCTTGTGAAACAACCCGTCGAGCTCGACGAGTTTCTTGGTCAGTTCCGGCGATTGCTGAAAGTAGTTGATCCGTTGCGTCATGA
Organism: Burkholderia puraquae; assembly: GCF_002099195.1. Classification (GTDB taxonomy): domain Bacteria; phylum Pseudomonadota; class Gammaproteobacteria; order Burkholderiales; family Burkholderiaceae; genus Burkholderia; species Burkholderia puraquae. The sequence continues at coordinate 82,852 of NZ_NBYX01000007.1, forward strand.
TCCGTTCTCCTGATCTGTGGAAGCGGTGTCGCATGTCCGGCACATGCCGATTCGGTGCGAGACTTGCCTGGCAACCATCGTAGTCGCGGGCCTCGAGGGTCGGTAGTGCCGGGAACGTGCGCATTCTGTTGCCCCTTCGGCACCAATCGCCCGGCAGATGCGTTGGTCAACCGCACACCGTTGACGTTCGGTCAGGCCGACACGGCAACGACACCGCAGATTCCCTGCCGGGCCATCTTCGTATAAGGGCACAGGCGCTCCGTGTCGCGGACAAGGCGTTCCGCGACTTGCCGGTCCACACCCGGCATGCGGACGGTGACGTTGGCAATCAGCGCATATCCGCCATCGATAGGATCGCGACCGAACGAGACTTCGACCGCCACGGTTGTTTCTCGGTTGTCGATCTTCTCGCGTTGCGCCAGCAGGCTCAGTGCACCGTGAAAACACGCGGCATAGCCGGCGGCAAGAAGCTGTTCGGGATTGGTGCCGCCGCCCGGGCCGCCAAGTTCGGTGGGTAACCGCAGGTCAAGGATGAGACAACCGTCGTCGGATCGGGCGACGCCCGATGCGCGGCCGTGCCCGGCTTCGCCTCCGGAGACGGTAACGGTGGTCGTGTAGAGAGCGGCGAATGCCTCCCCACGATATTTGTCGAGCAGTGTCAGCGACGGAGGTTGCGACCTCTCGTTCTCCATATGCCTCCCGGTTACTTGTATTGGTCAACCCGAGCGTCTCGAACCTTGCGTATCGGGCCGGGGCGTCGTTTTGCGAAGCGAATCAACGCAATGGTGCAGCGCGTGCCTGCAAGTCGATCTCCATGACCTCCATCCGAAAGATGGACCAAACGCTTCTGCATGCTAGGCAAAGACGCGTCTCCATGCCAGATCGACATCGGGATGCATGGTGTTGCCCACTCTGCACCAATGCAGGTGAGACCGGGGAGTGATCGGTTGCATCGCGCGCTCGGCGAATGCGGTGACGCAGCGGATTGGTGCCGATGAGGAACGGGAAAGTGTTCCGATACAGGTCTACCTGCGCGTGCGGCCGGCTCTTAGTATCAAGGTACGGCAATACGCCTGATCAGGGATGCAAACGAGTCATCGCTTTCGATAACGCTCGACGCTTGCGCCCTGATTCGTGATTTTCCGCCGCTGATGACGTGCCGCGAATGCAACGGCAATCGCTCCCGAAAGACGGACTTCGGGCGGGACCGGCTTTGCCTGCGATCCGGAAGACCGCGACCCACACTTCGACCTGCGCGTGCGAGAGGCCCATCGGCGACGCGCAATGCAACGCACATGCGAAATCGGAGGCTTGCGATGGACATGTTGAATATCGATCGGTTGACGATTCCGCAGGCGCCGGTCCGGACTGATCCGCGCATCGAAGCGGGCGCTCATCTCGTCAGTGACCGCGACGGCTATGCGCACCACGGGATCTACGTCGGAAACGGCCTGGTTATCCACTATGGCGGCTTTCATGGTGCCGCGAGGCGGTGCCCGGTGGAATGCGTTCCGTTGTGTCGCTTCGCGGCGAACAAGGGCATCCGTGTTCAGCCTGAGCCGGATGCAGTTTATACCGGAATGACCGTCGTCGAGCGGGCCAGGTCGCGCCTCGGTGAAGACCGATACCAGCTTCTGACGAACAACTGCGAACACTTCTGTACGTGGTGCGTGCGGGGTGTCGGGCGCAGTGAGCAGGTCCAGCGCGGCTTGAGGAATCCGTGGACCGGCATCGCGACACTGTTCGCGTTCGCGACCGAGGTGCTGGCTGCTCGCGCACACACGACGTTGCTTCGTCGCGATGGCATGCGCCCGGGCCCTGCGGCGCGTGCGCGGATGCCGGACCGAACGCGAATGGCGATTTTTCTGCAAACGGCTTGGTTGGCCTACTACTTGACGAGACGAGCAATGCGTATTTTTTCAATCGCCGGGCGACAAGCGCCGCGCGTGTTTAAGGCGGGGGTGCCGGCGATCGTCGCGGCAGGGTTGTCGGCGTGCGTGAATTACGCCGGCATTCACGGCGACGCGACGATGGCCGATCCGCGGCAGTACCCGGCGCAACAGAGTCTCCCGTCCGAGCAGGGACATTGGCCCACCGTCGATTGGGCCGATCAGTTCGGCGACGGCCAGCTCAAGGTACTGGTCGGGGAGGCGCTGAGAAGCAGCCCGACGCTCGATCAGGCACGTGCGCGCGTGGCGGCCGCACAGGCTTACAGCGAAGCCGCGCAGGCGGGAACGATGCCGCGCGTCGACGCCAGCTACGCGCTCACACGCCAGCAATTTTCAGGCACGGCGCTCGTTCCGCCGCCCTATGGGGGATCGTGGCAGACGGAGAACCGGGGCATCCTCGGCGCTTCGTACGAGCTCGACCTCTGGGGCAAGAAGCGCGAGGCGCTGAAGGCGTCGGTGTCCAGGCTTCAGGCGAGCCGCGCCGACGCGGAAGCGGTCAGGCTGACGCTCACGACTTCGATCGCGCGCACCTATAACCAGCTCGCATGGCTCGACCAGTTGCGGGACATCGCGCAACAGGAGATCGTCCGGCGCGAGCAGATCGATCGAATCACCGCCGGTCGTATCGCGACCGGGCTCGACACGCAAGTCGAGCGGGAGACCGCACGCGCGAATCTCGCGACGAGCCGCGCGACGATGAAAGCGCTCGACGGCCAGATTCTCGCGACACGCTACGAGATCGCCGCGCTGCTCGGCGCCGGGCCCGATCGCGGCCTGCGCATCGAGCGGCCGGTGCTCGGCACGGGCGACGACGTCCGCCTGCCCGACGATCTGCCCGCCGATCTCGTCGGCCGGCGTCCCGACATCGTGGCCGCCCGCTGGACCGTCGACGCGATCGCGCACGACGTGAAGGAAGCGAAGGCCGAGTTCTATCCCGACATCAATCTGAGCGCCGCGATCGGGCTCGACGCGTTCGGCTTCGGGCGCTTCCTGACGGCGGCGAGCCGGACGGCTTCGGTCGGCCCGGCGATCCACCTGCCGATCTTCGACGCCGGTGCGCTTCGCGCGCAACTGAAGGGGCGCTATGCCGATTTCGATAGCGCGGTCGCAACCTATAACCAGGCGCTGGTGACCGCGTTGAGCGACGTTGCCACGCAAATCGCCGGTGTGCGCTCGACGGATGCGCAACTGGTCGATGCGCAGACCGCGCAGCAAGCCGCGTCGAAAGCCGCCGGGCTGGCGCTCACGCAGTACAAGGCCGGCCTCACCAATCAACTGACCGTGTTGAATGCGGACGTCAACGCGTTTTCCGCCGATCAGCGCGTCGCGACGCTGCGCATGACGCGCCGCGATCGGCAGATCGCGCTGGCGTCGGCGCTGGGCGGCGGCTTCGTCGACACGTCGTTCGCGGACGCCGGCGTCGCGGCTCGCGCCAATGGGCCCGTATCCGGCACGCCTGCCGTCGCCGCGCGCTGAGCGGTTATCCATCGAATCTGCCTGGAGAATGAAAATGAGTGAAATCAACCCGCCGGTTCGCAAGCCGGTCGATACCGCCCGCGTGAATCACGATCCGTCGCCGTCGGGAGGCGGAGAGGTCGCAAGCGAACCCGCTATGCGGTGGCGTCCGCTGCTGCTGGCGCTGCTCGGCATGGCGATCGTCGTGTCGTCGATCGCGTATGGCGTGTACTACCTGACGTATGCGCGCTACCACGAGTCCACCGACGACGCATACGTCAGCGGCAACCTCGTGCAACTGACGCCCCAGGTGGCGGGTACCGTCGTCGCCGTGAATGCCGACGATACGCAGATCGTGAAGGCGGGCGATCCGGTGGTCACGCTCGACAACGCCGACGCGAAAGTCGCGCTCGGCAACGCCGAGGCGGCGCTGGGGCAGACCGTGCGGCAGGTGAGCAGTCTTTACGTCAACAACGACCTGTATGCCGCGAACGTCGCCCAGAAGCAGTCCGATCTGGTTCGTGCCCAGGACGACCTGCGCCGTCGCCAGGCCGTCGCCGATACGGGCGCGGTATCGGCCGAAGACATCGCGCACGCGCGGGACACCGTGGCGGCCGCGCGGGCGGCGCTCGACGCCGCGCGTCAGCAGGCGGAAGCCAACCGCGCGTTGACCGACCGCACGACGATCGACCAGCACCCGAACGTGCAAGCGGCTGCGTCGAAAGTGCGCGATGCGTATCTGGCCTACGCGCGCAATGTCCTGCCTGCGCCCGTCACGGGCTATGTCGCGAAGCGTGCGGTGCAGGTCGGCCAGCGCGTGTCGCCGGGCACCCCGTTGATGGCGATCGTTCCGCTCGACGGTGTCTGGGTCGACGCGAACTACAAGGAAAGCCAGTTGCACGGCATGCGCATCGGTCAGCCCGTCACGCTGACGGCCGATGTGTATGGCGGCAAGGTCAAGTATCACGGCCGCGTCGTCGGCTTCTCGGCGGGCACGGGCAGCGCCTTCGCGAGCTTGCCGGCACAGAACGCGACGGGCAACTGGATCAAGGTCGTTCAACGTCTGCCCGCGCGCATCCAGCTCGACCAGAAGGAACTCGAAGCGCATCCGCTGCGTATCGGTTTGTCGATGGAGGTCGATGTGGATACGCGCGACGACACGGGCCCGCAGCTCGGCGCGGCAATGAACACGTCGTATCGCACCAACGTGTTTTCCGAATACGGCGCGAAGGCGGATGCCGAGATCGAGAAGATCATCGCGCGAAACGTCGTCGTCGAGCATGCCGGATCGCCGACGGCTTCCGTCAAGCGCGAGGCAAGCGCCATGCGCGACACGGCGCGGCGCGCAAGCTGAGCGCTCCACCCGGTGCGCGTCGTCGTCGCGCTTCGGTCGATCCAATCGTCCGACTGGCCGGCTCGATACGCCGGCACGGTCGATACTCCAGAGTGAAAGCGAGATGAATGCCTCAACGCCACCCGCACCACCGCCGCTGACGGGCGGCAAGCTGGTCCTTGCGACCATCGCCGTCGCGCTCGCGACGTTCATGAACGTGCTCGATTCATCCATTGCGAACGTCGCGATTCCGACGATCTCGGGCAACCTCGGCGTCTCGGTCGACGAAGGCACGTGGGTGATCACGCTGTTCTCGGCGGCCAATGCCGTCGCGATTCCGTTGACGGGCTGGCTCACGCAGCGCGTCGGACAGATCCGGCTGTTCGTGGCCGCCATCGTGTTGTTCGTGTTCTCGTCGTGGTTGTGCGGCGTCGCGCCGAACCTGCTCGTGCTGCTCGCCGCGCGCGTCTTGCAGGGGGTCGTCGCGGGGCCGCTGATTCCACTGTCCCAGGCGATCCTGCTGGGTTCGTATTCGAAGGAGAAAAGCTCGACCGCGCTGGCGCTGTGGTCGATGACCGCGACGGTCGGCCCGATCGCCGGGCCCGCGCTGGGCGGCTGGATCACCGACAGTTACAGCTGGTCGTGGATCTTTTACATCAACATTCCTGTCGGCCTGTTCGCGGCCGGCGTGACGTGGATGATCTATCGCGACCGCGAGACGCCGGTGCGCAAGCTACCGATCGACAAGGTCGGGCTGATGTCGCTCGTGGTGTGGGTCGCGACGCTGCAGATCATGCTCGACAAGGGCAAGGATCTCGACTGGTTCAATTCGCCGGTGATCTGCGTGCTGGCCGTCATCGCCGCGATCAGCTTCCTGTTCTTCCTGATCTGGGAGTTCACGGAGAAGAACCCGATCGTCGATATCCGCCTCTTTGCGGTGCGCAATTTCCGCGGCGGCACGATTGCGATTTCGGTCGCGTACGCGGTGTTCTTCTCGAACCTCGTCATCCTTCCTCAATGGATTCAGGGCTATCTGGGCTATCGATCGGTGGACGCCGGGCTCGTGACGGCGCCGCTCGGGATCTTCGCCGTGCTGCTTGCCCCATTGATGGCGAAGATCATGCCGAAATCCGATGCGCGGGTGCTTGCAACGCTGGCCTTCCTCGGTTTTGCGGGCGTGTTCTTCATGCGCTCGCATTACACGACCGGTGTCGACCCGTATACCCTGGTGCTGCCGACCTTGCTGCAAGGCATTCCGATGGCGCTCTTCTTTACGCCGCTGACCGCGATCATCCTGTCGGGGCTGGCGCCCGACAGGATTCCGGCGGCGGCCGGCCTGTCCAATTTCGTGCGCGTGTTCGCGGGCGGCGTCGGCACGTCGTTGATCGCGACGGGGTGGAACGACCGGACGATCCTGCATCATGCCCGGCTCGCCGAGCAGTCGAGCGTGAACAATCCCGACTACGCGAGCGCCCTCGCGCAGCTCCACGCGACGCTCGGCGGCATGGATCAGGCGGCGGCGTTCTTCGAACGCACGCTGAATGCGCAGGCAGCGATGCTCGCGCTGAACGATATCTTCTGGCTGTCGTCGATCATCTTCATCGTCATCATCCCGCTGGTCTGGCTCACCAAACCGGGCAAGGGTAGCGCAGGGGCAGCGGCAGGGGCGCACTGAGCGAGGCCGCTTCGAAGCGCGCGGCGACGATCACGCGTGCAACGTCGAGCCGGGTCGATCCTGACCCGCCACCTACCTCGGCGGTCCCGGGCCGGTCGTCGATTTTCACGCAGGAAGTCCGCCACATCGTGGCTGATCCGGCGATCCATCTCCACGCGATCGATCCCGGATGCGTCCTGGTAAATCAGGGCCACACTGGCCGCGACCGAGGGCGGGCAAGGATCGATGAGAACGAAATGCGTACCCGTCACGATCTGCACTACCGGCGGGATGGGCAAGCGTGACACCACCTCAAGCACGTATTTCGCGGAACTCGGATAGCTGTCGTCCTGCGGTCGATAGCGCATCGTCGCCATGCGCACGGCGGGGGCAGGCCGGATGCCTCGGACATCATATCCAACGGGGCCATCAGGACCCGCGCCGTGAGACGTTGATCAACGTAGCGGATACGGTGGCGTTACCTTGGCCGCCGCGAGTGCCATTGCCGGTTGCGGAACGCGGACACAATCCTGGATCGTCGTGGCCAGCACAGTATTCACCGGCGTACACGAAGTCTGGATCAGCACTCGCAAGGGTCAGCACGGTATCGCTGCCGGCCGACTACCCAGCAGTGCCGATGCGGTTCGCATCTTCGCTCGCTGAAAGCCGTGGATTCGCGAGCGCTGCACTGAGCGCGGCCTCTGCTTGTCGCGGGCGATCGATCAGGATCCGGACCCGGGACAGCACCCGCGGATAACCTGAAGGATTTCCGACGTACGTCGGCACGACGGCGATAAAGCCGGCGCGAGTCAATGCGGCAGCCAACGCGTGGTGGCCGAGCGGGCCACCGCCTCGCCCGAGTGAAATCGACACGACGGGGAAGCGGTGATCCGGGGCTGGCGACGCGTCGCGTGTGGCATCGACCTGAATGGTCTCGCTTGCCATGGCCTCTCACGCTCATGTGCAGGATAAAAAGAACGCCGCTTCGAAAGGAGTTGCCTCGTGCGCTATCGTGATGCGATTCACGCCGGCATTGAACGCGGCCGGTTCAGCCTACGCGGAACACGTGAATACGATTGCCGCCAGGAGGCTCACTATCCAGCGCGCGTTGCAGGTCCTGGTCGGACGGAACAAGATGCGCGGGATATCGGCAGGTTCGCGCTATCGCAGGTAGCGCGATGCGCGGTTGCCCGAGGTGTCGTCTGACATCGGACTCGAACTGGGCCCACCAGGAAAGACCGTCGAGTCGATAGCATCTTGCCGCCGCTTGTCAGCCGATCGCCGCGTCGTGCATTCCGATCATCGGCTCGACGTCGAAACCCGCGGCGCGCCATGCATCGATGCCGCCTGCGAGCGGCAACGCCAGCTTGATGCCGGACAGCCGCAACTGCCTGGCCACCGACACTGCGGACCCTTCGTCGGGGCACGCGCAATAGATGACGAGTGTCCGGTTCGTTCCATGGCGCTCCATGATCTGCCGGGTCTTTCGTTCATCGCCGATTACCGCGCCCGGAATCACGAATGGATCGAGCGTCCTTCGCTCCGCGGAGCGGATATCGATCACGATCGGTCGCGGAGGTTCGCGAGCAATGCATGCAATTCGCCCGCGCTGATCCGTGCCTTGCCGAGCGCACTTGCCAGCATGAGCCTGCGGCAGTAGCGGTACAGGAGATAAAGCACCGGAACGATGCCGGCGACGATGAGCGCATGCCAGCCAAGACGGGCGACAAGCGCGAAAAGCACGTCGATCTGTGAAGCGAACAGCGTGCCGATCGCCAGCCCGATCGACGCCCACAGTGCAATGCCCGCGCAATCGTGCAGGACGAAGGAGCGCATCCTGACGGCCATCGCACCGCATAGCGGAACGGCAACGAGCGACAGGCCGGGCACGAACCTCGCAACGATGAGTACGCGAACACCCCAGCGCCCGAAAAAGCGCTCCGTCGTCGTGACGCACGCATCGCGCGACGGCGACAGCTTGCAGACGGTATGAAGCGTACGCTTGCCGTACCGTTTGCCACCCTGAAACCAGACCAGGTCGCCGAGAAAGCCGCCAATCACGGCGGCGCCCAGTATCGTCGAGAAATGCAGCAACGTCGACGACGCCGCATGCGTGACGAGCGCAATGCCTGCCCCGACCGTGATCAACGTCGGTATCGAGGGAAGAGGCAGGCCAAGCGAAGACCCGAGCACGTTCAGGAACACGACCAACGTGCCGTACCGTGCAATCAATTCATGCGACATCATGGTGCTCTCCTTGAGACTCGCACATACCCGATCTCGAAGATCGTTCCTTGCTCCACCCGAACCTGCCTGCCCGATGCCGGATCCACGGTGGCCTTCACCCCCACCGCAAACGTGCGGCGCGGCAGCGCGTCGCTACGTATTACCTGGCAACCGACGGCTCTTTGTCATGCGGGTGATTCACTGCCGGAACAGCGTCGGTGCGCTGGCCGCCCGTTTCGTCGACGTCCTGCCGGTAGCGGTGCACGTCCCGCGTGACGAAGCCGATTTCGCGGTTCGGGATATCGAACCAGTCGGGATGCCCAAACGAACGCCGAATGTCCTCGAGGCCGCTCGCCCAATGCTCGCGCATCGTGTCCCTGCTGAACTCATAGTCCTTGTAGTGCCCTTCGAACACCTTGTTCTTGTAGATCAGGTGCACGACGTTCACTGCGCTTCCATCGGCCGTCTTCTGCGCCTCCCGCAACAACGGGTGCGCAAGCCGCACGTGTTCGGGAATGTGCTCGAGCAGCGCCTTGATCATCTGCGCATGCTTCTGGTTCTGCGACATGAACGCTGTGATGGCGCGCGTGCGGCTCGAATACTGAATGTCCTTGGTGCGCTCGCTGACATCGAGGAAATCGCCCGGCAGCTTGCCGCGCGAGCTCCACAGATCGATCTGGAAAACGAGCGTGTCCTTGTGCTGGCTTTCCCGGATGATCTCGGTCAGCGGCGTGTTGGAAACCAGTCCGCCGTCCCAGTAGAACTCGCCATCGATCTCGACGGCCGGAAAACCCGGCGGCAGCGCGCCGGAGGCGATGAAATGTTCCGGCGCGAGGCGCATTTTCGAATTGTCGAAATAGACGAGATTGCCCGTTCGAACATTGACGGCCCCGACGGATACTCGAATGTTCCCGTCGTTGATGCGATCGAAGTTCGCGTACCGCAACAGCGTTTCACGCAATGCCGACGTGTCGTAATAGCTGACCTGATCGGGGCGCTTCCTGCCGCCCCCTGCGAAAGGCACATGCGTGCGCGGGGCGAAGAAGCCGTCCTGACCTTCCATCAACGTACGCGTTGCGGACCATGCGCTCGACCACCTGCGCCCGATGTCTTCAAGACCGGGCCACGCCGACATGCACACGCCGAGGTGTGAGAACGGATCGGTCGGCTGGCTGATGGTGTTCCAGAAGCCGCGCAGCGCTTCCGCTCGATCCGCGGGCGCATTGCCGGCGATGATCGCGGTGTTGAGCGCCCCGATCGAAACGCCAGCGATTCGCGTCGGCTCCACGCCGGCTTCGGCCATGCCTTCATAGACACCGGCCTGATAGGAGCCGAGTGCGCCGCCGCCCTGCAGCACGAGCCCGATTTCGTCATAGGCGGGGAGCTTGATGCGATGGGGCTGCTTCAGCTTGTTACGCTGGCTCGAATGCATGATGTTCTCCTTACTGCATGAACCAGCCATGGCTGACGACGATCGATTGCCCGGTGAGCGCGCTCGACTCGAAGCCGGCCAGGAACGCAACCGTGTTCGCGACATCAGCCAGCGACGTGAATTCGCCGTCGACCGTCTCCTTCAGCATCACGTCGCTGACGACCTGCTGCTCGGAGATCCCGAGGGCCTTCGCTTGCTCGGGGATCTGCTTGTCGACCAGCGGGGTTCTGACGAATCCCGGGCACACGACATTGGCGCGCACGCCGCGTGGTCCGCCTTCTTTCGCGACCACCCGCGCGAGACCGAGCAACCCGTGTTTCGCGGTCACGTAGGCGGATTTGAGCGGCGAGGCCTCGTGCGAATGCACCGATCCCATGTAGATCACCGTGCCGCCCTTGTTCGATGCATACATGTGCCGGATGGCGGCCCGGGTCGTCAGGAATGCGCCATCGAGGTGGATGGCCAGCATCTTCTTCCAGTCGGAAAAGGCGTAATCCTCGATCCGGTTGACGATCTGGATGCCGGCGTTCGACACGAGCACGTCGATTCCACCCAGCCGGCTCACCGTTTCGGCCAGCCCCGCGTCGACGGCTTCCTCGCTGGTGACGTCCATGGCGATTGCCAACGCGTTGCCGCCGTTGGCGACGATGTCGTCGGCAACCTTTCGCGCTGCCTCGACATTCAGGTCCGCGATCACGACCGTCGCGCCGTCCGTCGCGAGCTTGCGCGCGCACACTTCGCCGATGCCGCTTGCCGCGCCCGTCACGAGCGCGATCTTGCCATTCAGTGCCATGCGACCTCCGGGAGCTTATTGGTTGACTGCGAGTTTCAGCGACTCGGCAGGGGCGAGATAGTCGTAAGCCACTTCGCCGATGTCGAGCGTGAGATTTGCAATGAGGTGGCGGGCGCCGATCACCTTGCGAACCGGCAGATCGGCAACCGATGCGAGTGCATGCGGGTGCAGCTCGAGCGCGGCAGGCCCTTCCCATGCACCGATCACGTCGACATCGCGCAGAAAGAAGCGCACCAGTTCGCAAATGCGGGCCGATCCATCGACGTGCGGGATGACCTTGAGCAGGTAGTTGGGCGTGTCGGCGAGCTTGAGGCGTTCCAGCGCCGTGTCGAGCGCGCGATACTTGTAGCCCATCGTTCCGGTGGCGATGCGTTGCGTGCCGTAGTCGAGCGTGCCGAGCAGCGTGTCCTTGCCATCGACGCAGAGCGTCGGCGACGCCAGCTTCTTGGGAAATCCCCAGATCTCGCGTCCGGCTGCGATCGGGCCTTCGTCGTCGAGGTACATCGCGTGCGTGAAATTGGCCCGATTGCCGTCCTCGTCGAGAACGGAGATCACCTGGCCGCTCTCCGTGTAGTCGCCGAACCCCGACGAATCCGGCATGCGGATGAATTCGTAGTGGACGATGGCACGGTCGACCGTCAGCGGTTCCGGAACGACGGCGCGGAGCGCGTCCATGTCCGTCTCATACGAGATGATGAAGTACTCCCGATTGATGAACCGGAAGGGCGGGCGCGGATACGCCGGGTTGTGCACGGGCATGGCAAAGGCGTTGTCGCGGATGTCTTCTTCGGTCATGGGTCGTTCCTCGGTTGGTGAAGTGCTGGGTCATATCCGTCGCGACGGCCTCGGACGACGCGGCCATCGACGGGAGGAGGCGCGACGCTGCGCAGATTTGCGGAGCACGGTCGCGTGTTGCGCTTGCGGTGTCCTGTTTGTTTCCGGGCGGGTCCGGCAGCATGGTTGGTCACCGTCAGCACCAAGCGTAGGCGATGTGACCTTGCGGCAGTAGCGTCGCAGTGGACCTCACCGTGTTGTCTCGGCGACAACAATCGGAGGCGCGATGAGCGGGCGGCACGATGCCCGCCGGGGTGGCGCCGGATTCGCTATAACGCGATGACGGTATGGCTCGACGATGCGACGGCATGCTCCCCGAGCATCGCTTTCAGGTCTCGCTCGATCGTGCCGCACAACGTCGAGATGGGAACGTCGTTCGCGCCACCTTCGAACGGGTTCTCCGTGCTTTCGCCAACCTGGTCGAGCGACGTGTACATCCACGACACGGCGACACTGCATGGCACGACCAGCCAGATCATGTTGCCGTGCATGAAGCCGATCACGCTGTCGTTGAGCCGGTTGAATTCGTTCAGAAGACCGAACGGAAGCGACAGGCAGAAAAATCGGACGAACAGGGAGCTGACGGTCGCGTATTGGCGTGGATAGGGAAAATTCTTGAATCGTTCCGCTCGGGACTGGAGATCGATGAAGTCCCCGATGGTTTTCTGAAGTTCCATGTAGAAATTCGTGTTCAGATGGCCGGCAAGATGAAGCATCCTGAGCGAAGTGCCTTGCAGGCTCAGCACGAATGTCGTGATGGAGGCAGAAGAGAGCGCTTGTTCCGCTTCGGAGGGGGACAAGTATTTCGGCAACAATTCCTTGATGTCGTTTTCCCATTCCGGCACGCGGTAGAAGCGGCGGTACTCCGCGTTGTAGCGCTTGTTCGTGCTTTCCCAGATACGAGGGCGACGCAGGTCATATCGCAGTGCGGTCAGCCAGGCGAGGTGTCGATAGACCAGCTTTCGGGCAATCTCTTCGTCCGTCACGAAGTCGCGCGTAATTTGCCCCCAGCGGCGGCTCTTGCTCAGGATATCGGTCCAGATTTCCAGCGCATCCATTGCCCGGTTGTACGTCTGGACGTTCTTGAAGCCGACGATGAACGATGTCGCGGTTCCGAGGAGCGCTACGATCGTCAGGGGGATCGACAGCCATGTGACTGAAAAGAACTGATACAGAACGACCGGGACGGAACCGAAAATGAGGAGTTCGTAGATTTTCCAGCGAGTCCAGATCAGAAATTCCGATAGTTTGTACGATTTCCCGAGATGCATTTTATTTGCCTCATCGATGGCTCAGGTGGTTGACGAGTGCAGCGCTTGGCTACGCGCGATCTTTCGTCACGCATCATGCCTGCGATCGATTCGGCCGGGATGTGATCGATTGGTGCCTAAGAGGCAACACCGTGAGCACGCTTGCGGATCTACTGCGCAATGCTGCGGCAACCTACGATGATTCCGCGCGACGACGTTTGCGTTTTGTTTGCCTGGCTTGCAACCGGCATCCGTCGACATCGCAATTTTCCAACCGAGGGCAATCATCATGTCGCAGAAGATCTTGATAGTGGGTGCTGGCTTCGCCGGCGTGTGGGGCGCACTGGGCGCAGCTCGCGTGCTGGACGATGCCGGTGTGACGGGCAGTGACGTCGAAATCACGTTGATCTCGCCGAAACCGGAATTGCAGATCCGGCCGCGGCTGTACGAAAGCGAGCCGCAACGCATGGCCGCGCCGCTGCTGCCGCTGCTCGACGCCGTCGGCGTGAAGTTTCTCGAGGGTAGTGTCGAAGAGATTGCCGTTCAGGAGAAGACGGTGAGCGTGGCTTGCTCCAACGGTCAAAAGCGTTTGCTCGCGTATGACAGGTTGTTGTTGACCAGCGGCAGCAAGCTGGGCAGGCCGCCGGTACCGGGGCTGGCAGAGCACGCGTTCTCGGTCGATCGTATCGAGGACGCGGTCGCGCTCGATGAGCACTTCGCTGCGCTGGCGAAACTGCCGGATTCGCCGGCACGCAATACCGTCGCGGTCGTGGGCTGCGGTTTCACGGGTATCGAGGTCGCCACCGAGTTGCCGCATCGATTGCGCGAGCGGTTCGGCCCGGACGCGACGATTCGCGTAGTCGTGCTCGGCGCGCAGGCCGAAATTGGCCCCGATCTCGGCCCCAATCCACGGCCTTACGTCGCTGAAGCGTTCGACTCGCTGGGCATCGAGGCCGTACTCGGATCGCGCGTCGTGTCGGTAGGGGCGGACGGTGTTCGCACCGCATCGGGCACGCACATCGAAGCCATGACCGTGATCTGGGCAGGCGGCATGCAGGCCAGTCCGCTGACGGCGCAAGTCTCCTCGCATCTCGACCCGCTTGGACGTGTCGAGGTCGCGCCGGATCTTCGTGTCGCAGAAGCGCCGCACGTGTTCGTGGCGGGCGACGTGGCGCGAGCGCGCAGCGATGAGGAAGGGCACTATGCACTGATGTCGTGCCAGCACGCGATCGTGATGGGGCAATTCGGCGGGCACAACGTCGCCGCGGATCTGATTGGTTTGCCGACGCTGAAGTACACGCAGCCGTTCTATGCGACATGCGTCGACCTGGGCGAATGGGGCGCTGTTTACTCGGAAGGCTGGGACCGTGAGATCAAGTTGACGCACGCGGAAGGAAAAGCGCGCAAGCAAATGATCAACACGCAGTGGATCTATCCGCCGGCGCCGAATCGTGCCGAGGCGCTGGCGGCAGGTAAGCCGCCGGTCTCCGTCGGCTGACCAGCCGGTGCCCCCGCACGTGTCGCGCGACGCGCGACGCGCGACGGGGGCGGTTTGGCGCGCGGCAGCGGCACTGCGCGTCTTCCACGGGCGACGCCTCTGCCGCCCGGCAGGCGGCGATTCAGTCGACGACGGTCACGATATTGACGGTGCCTTGTTTGGCCATCTTTGCATACGGGCACAAGCGCTCCGCGGTTCGAACCATCTCTTCCGCGATGCTGCGATCGATACCGGGCATCCGGACCCGGACATCGACGAGCAATGCATAGCCGCCGTCCATGGGGTCGCGGCCAAACGAAACCTGCACCTCCACGACCGTATCGGTGATCTCCATGTCGGCGCGTTTCTCGAGCAGGTTCAGCGCACCGTGGAAGCACGCGGCGAAGCCCGCCGCGAACAACTGCTCGGGATTGGTTCCGTTACCGGGCCCGCCGAACTCGGTGGGAAGGCGCAGATCGACAGCGAGATTTCCATCGTCGGAGCGGGCCACCCCGGATGCGCGGCCGTGCCCCGTCTCGCCACCAGTTACGGTGACAGTCGTTGTATACAGAGGCTGAAAATCCCGGCCCCGATACCGGTCGAGGAGGGAAAGCGGAGGGGCCTGCAGCTTCTTGTCATCCATGGTGCGTGCTCGAGTTCGACGACGCGCTCCGACCCTCGGTCATTCATTCGTCGAAGTGTCTTGCGGCGGGGGCTGCACCGCCCGGGCAGATGGCATCTTCAAGAAATCGGGTGGGGCGAACTATCGTATGATGAATGCGGCGTTCTTCCGGCGCAGCCCGATTGGGGTTTGTCGACGGGAGAAAGACGCCCCCATGCTAGAGGAGCGCGAACGGCGGCGGTATGTCCGTGCGGGGTGATTGTATGTTTCCCGTTGGACACCAATCCGGACTCGGGCACACTCTTCGCCGCCACGCATTCCCGCGCGTCACCCGGCGCCACCGGTTGCCGATTCGAAATGACGTACGCCGTTGCGGCGTGATGCGCGTCAGCGGTCCAGGCAGGTCCGCAGTGTTTGTGCGAGGCGGCACGCTTCATCGGCATCGGCGATGTTCGCGAACCCGATGATGAGGCCGCGCGGCGTTTGCTGCGTGAGGCTGTTCGTATACCAGATCGAAAGCGGCAGGACCGCGAGCCCCGCGTCGCGGGCACGCGCCGCAACGGCGACGTCGTCGACTGGACCGCCAGGCCCCTCCGCGAACCGCACCGCGAACTGAATGCCGCCAGGCGGCAATTCGACGATGAGCCGCTCGCCGAACGCCTGCCGCAATGCGTGCACGATCAGCGTGCGGCGCTCGCCGTACAGCGCACGCATCCGCTTCAGATGCCGGGCAAAGTGCCCCTGTTCGATGAAATCCGCCAGAGCCGCCTGCAAGAGCGTCGGCGAGCCGGCATTCATGCTGCATGCCACGCGTTCGACGCGCTCCACCGCGCGCTCCGGCACGACCGTGTACGCGAGCCGCAAGCCGGGGTACATCGCCTTGCTGAAGGTACTGCAATAGATCACGCGATCGCGCCGGTCGAGGCTCTTCAGCGCCTGCAGCGGGCGGCCGACATAGCGAAACTCGCTGTCGTAGTCGTCCTCGACGATCCAGCCCGACGTTTTCTCGGCCCAATCCAGCAGCGCAATACGCCGGGCGAGCGACAGCGTGTGCCCGAGCGGGCTCTGGTGCGACGGCGTCACCAGGGCGAAACGTGCCTGGGCGTCCAGTTGCATGCCGCGCTCGACGTCGATCCCTTCGGGGCCCACCGGCACCGGAACGAGTTGCACGCCGGTCTCGGAAAGGAAACTGCGCGCGAGCAGATAGCCGGGATCCTCGAACCACACACGGTCGTTCGGACGCGCGAGGCTGCGCAGCACGAGTTCCAGCGTGGCGCGATAGCCGCTCGTGATGAATACCTGTTCCGGCATGCAGGTCACGCCGCGCGACAGCGCCAGATAGGTCGCGATGTGTTCGCGCAGCGGCCGGTAACCGGCCGGATTCGGGTAGCCCAATAGTGCGCGTTCGCCACTGCTCGCGCGCAGCGACACGAGCCGGTGCCAGACCTTGCGTGGAAACGCATCGAGCGCAGGGACGCCTGGTTGCAGCGGACGCGGCTCGCCGCTCATCGCGACGGCGATCGGCTGCGGACGCCGCGGTGGCTGATTGTCGCGCGACATGCCCGACGCGTGGAAGAGGTCGGCATCGTCGGCACGCTCGGGCGTTGGCCGCGTCACCGATTTCGGCAGCGACGGCGACACGAACGTGCCTGCCGCGCCGCGCATTTGCAGGTATCCCTCGTCGACCAGGATCGTGTAAGCCTGTTCGACGGTGCCGCGCGCGGTGTTCAGTTGCGTCGCGAGGCCGCGTAGTGCGGGCACCCGGTCGCCGGGACGCAGATGACCCGCGGCGATCGCGGTTCTGAACCGCTCGCAAATCTGCAGATAGATCGGCAACTGTTGTTGCCGGTCGATCTCGATGGTTAGTGGGGGCGTTTGCTCAGGCATCACGGTCTCGTGGGTAACGGAGAGCGGACAGGGCTTGGATCAGTCCGATCGACGATTCTTGGCACTTATGGATAGGACATGATTCTTCCACAATTGCGCCACGTGATGCGACGGCCATCGCTGCCTGCATCGGATCCGGCACTTTTCACGGCCGCGTCGCATTCCCATCACACCCATTCGTCAGGAGATTTTGCGATGAAGATCGTTGTCATCGGCGGTTCGGGCCTGATCGGCTCGCGTGTCGTCACGCTGCTCACCGAAGCCGGCCACCAGGCGCTGGCCGCCTCGCCACGCACCGGCGTCAATACCATCACGGGCGAAGGCCTGACCGACGCATTGACGGGCGCGGACGTCGTCGTGGACGTGGCGAATGCGCCGTCGTGGGAACCGCAGGCGGTACTGGACTTCTTCCGCACGTCGACACGCAATCTCGGCAAGGTCGAAGTGGCCGCGGGCGTGCGCCATCACGTCGCGCTGTCGATCGTCGGTTGCGACCGGATGCCGGAGAACGGCTATTTCCTGGCCAAGGTCGCGCAGGAACAGGCGATCGAAGTGGCGGGCGTGCCGTACACGATCGTGCGCGCGACGCAGTTCATGGAATTCATCGGCGGCATCGCGGATTTCGGCACGCAAGACGGCACGGTCCGCATCGGCGACGGCCTGTTTCAGCCGATCGCCGCGGAAGACGTGTCGGCGCTCGTCGCGCAGGCCGCGCTCGCCGGGCCGCAGAACGGCACGGTCGAGATCGCGGGCCCGGATCGCGCACCGTTCGCGGAGATCGTCGCGCGGTATCTGAAGTCGGTCGGCGATACGCGTACGGTGGTGACCGATCGCGACGCCCGTTACTACGGCGGCCGCGTCGAGGAGAAATCACTGGTGCCGCTCGGCGATGCGCGACTCGGCCGCATCGGTCTCGACCAGTGGCTCGCACGGAGCTGATTCGCGTTCGCACGTATAGCGGTTCGTTGGCGCATGCCGGAGACGGGCAATCGGAGTGAGCGACATGTCTGAGGAAGCGGAAATGAATCAATCGGATACAGCGGAGCACGGTGCTCGTCGCGACTTGGCCAGTCGTGCCGATGCACTCTCGGCGAGCTTCGGTGCGAGCTACGCGGGGATTCTTGCGTTCGTCGCGGTGGCGAGCGAAGGCAGTTTCACAAAAGCCGCCGAGCTTCTCGGCGTTGGCCGGCCCGCCGTCAGTCGGAACGTCCAGAAGCTCGAGGCGCAGTTGAGTACGCGGCTGTTTCAGCGCACCACGCGCATGACCGAGCTCACGTGCGAGGGTCAGCGGTTCTTCGAGAACTGCAACCAGGGCGTCGCGCAGATCGTTGAGGCAATGAACGACATGCTGGAACTGCGGCAGGGGCCGCCGCGAGGCCTGATCCGTATCAGTTCAGCGGTGGGGTTCGGCCGGAAAATCGTCGCGCCGTTGCTGGAAACGTTTGCGCAGGCGTACCCCGACATCGTCTTCGATCTATTGCTCGACGACCGGCCAATCGACTTGGTGTCGGAACGGATCGACGTGGCGTTCCGCAATGGCCGCATCGAGGACTCCAGCATCATTGCGCGACAACTGATTCCGATGCAGATGGCGCTTTGCGCGGCGCCGTCGTACGTGGCAAGGCATGGGCTCCCGCAGAACCTGGAGGATCTCGACCGGCACGAGTGCATCAACTTCCGTTTTGCCAGCGGCCGCGTATTCGAATGGGAATTCAACGTCGATGGCCGAGTACAAAAATACTTGCCGACGTCCCGCCTGACGTTCAATGACGCTGATCTGGTGTTGCAGGCGGTTCTACACGGATCGGGTATCGCGCAGATGGCGGGCTATCAGGTTCGCGACCACCTCGCATCGAACGAGCTTGTTGTCGCGCTGGCAAAGCATGTGCCGGAAGATCGCGGCCACTATATCTGCTATCTCAGTCGGCAACATCTGCCGACGCGCATTCGTATCTTCGTCGACTTCATGACTGAGCAGATACGCGCACTTGACCTGAACTGCATGACCCGGTTCAACCCGGATGTCACGGATGCATCATCGCCGGGATTAGCTGCTTGAAGGATCCAGGAAGGAAGACGTTGAGGGCGCGCGATTAATCTGTCGAGCATCGGGTACGGGTGAGCAGGCGAAAGTTGAGACCGTGTCAGGCACCTGATCTTGGTGACTTTCTGATTCGTTGGCGAGTCGATGAGTTTGCGCGGGTACCCGATGAAACGATCACTAGTGTTTAGGAATTCCAAGTAATTTGACATAAGCTAAATTATCGATAAATTAGGGTCGGGTCAAATATCTAGGCAAGCTCGATCCGATCCGATTGGGCACGGCCTGCTCGTTCGCGGGAGCAACTGCGATCCGCCAGAAACAACAGAACCCGCCCCCTTCAAATGTCACACCCGGATTCAGATGTCCACCTTCCAGCCATTTAAAAATGTCCGGTTTCAAGGTTGGTTTTGCTACTTGTGTTTCCCCGTTTTGACCGTTACGCAGTGTCGAAGGTCGTAGCCTTTGGCGGATAAGGAAAACGTGGAAATTGACGATGCGCTTGCACACGGTGCCGCTAGCGCGTGTCGGACATACACGGGGCTTTGGGACCTTGGTCCGCGAAAATCTCCCCGCCCTTATCGGACGTTGGAGCGGACCGAGCGGGCCTGCATGAAGACGTAGCGCGAGAACGCTGTTCTCGGGGTGTCGGTTTCCGCCGAATCCTGAGCCGGAACGGGCTGCGCCCCGCTCACGCGTGCGGCGACGGGGCCGCGTCGTCTGCCAGCGTGCCGAGCGGCACGAAAATGTAGCCCTTCCCGCGCACGGTGCGGATGTATCGATAATCGCCGACCGCCTGCTCGACCAGGTTGCGCAGCCGGAAGATCAGCACGTCGAGCCCGCGCTCGGAGCGCCCGGCCGCGCTCAGCCCCAGGAGCGCGAGAATCTCCGCGCGCGACAGGACGCGCATCGGCTGCGAGATGAACAGCGCGAGAAGCGCGAATTCGCTGGCACGCAACCCGAGGTCGTGTCCCGCGCGGGTGGCGCGCCGCGTGACGAAATTCACCTCGATGTCGCCGAATGCGTAGGATTCGGGGCTCACCGGCCCGCACACCGACGCGGGACGGTGCGGCGCGTAGCGGCGCATCGCGCTGCGCACGCGTGCGATCAGTTCCATCGGGTCGAAGGGCTCCACCAGATAGTCGTCCGCGCCGATCTCGAGCGCAACGACCTTGTCGACCACCTGCGCGTCGCGGCTGATCACGATCACCGGCATGTCGTGACCGGCGCGCCGCAGCGCACCGAGCGCCATGTAGAACGTCGTGGTCGGCCGTTCGACCCGCATCACGATCAGGGTGGGCGGCGTGGCCGTCACGTGCGCCAGCAGCAGCGACACGTCGTCGAGCGCCGACGTAGCGATTTGGCAGCCGCGCAGGGGCGCGCGGATCCGGTCGCGCATGCGCGGATCGGGCTCTACGACGAGAACGTGGGTGGCCATGGAAAATCGTCCAGCACGACGGCCCGCGCGGCGTATCGCGACGTCACGACGCCCCCCCTTCCGGCCGGAGCGGCCGGGCGCGGCCAGCACGTACCCGCGGGCATGCGGCGCAGACAACTACACATGCATGCAGCAATCGAGACTCGTCAATAAGTAGCTCAGGCTCTTGCGGATCGACGCCTCGACGTCCCGCACGTCGCGGGCCTCGGGCGACTGGCCGAGCAGCGTCGCGACGATGTCGAGCGCTTCCCATGGATGCCGGTCGTCGTAGTCGGCATGCAGTTTGAGCCAGCGCATCGCGCGATGCCGCACGGCCGGGTCGAACTGCCGTTCATACGGCGATGCGCACAGCAACGCACTCCACTCGCCGGTCACGCCTTCGATCGCATAGTTGGTCGCTGCGATGCTCGGCGCGAGCGCGTCGGTGCTGCTGCTTTTCCAGCACCAGTGGCTCAGCGCGAATCCAGCCAGCGGCGCATCGCCGCGCAGCAGCATGTCGATCGTCACGCCCGATTCCGCAGCCCAGTTGGCCCAGTGATCGACGTGGTTCTGTTCGACGCGGATATTGCGGATCAGATAGCGCCGCGCCTTCTCGTCGCCGCGCGATCGATAGGCAGCGGTCTTCACCAGGTTCATCGCCATGTATTCCGGAAACTGGCTGACCACCGCCCAGCCGGTCACGAAGAACGCGCGCAGTTGCGACGCGCGCAGCGTCCCGCCGCTCATCGCCGCGAACACGGGATGCGCACGGACACGAGCCTTCAGCTCGTCGGTCGCGCCGACCACGTCGCGCAGCCAGGCCGGGTAGCTCGTCAGATCCATCAGGTCGCCGGTCAGTTCAAATGGAGCACTCATGCGTTCGTTCCTCGCTTGGTTCAATGGAATCCCCCTTCCTGCCAGGGTGCGGGGCGGCTGAAGTAATAGCCCTGGCAATAGTCGACGCCCAGCGCGCGAAGCATCTCGGCCGTCTCCGCGTCCTCGACGTGCTCGGCAACGGTGCGGTACTGCATCACGTGTGCAATGTCGTTGATGGCGGACGCGATGCCGCGCTTGATGCTGTCGGACGTCATGGTCGCCACGAGGCCGCCGTCGATCTTCAGGTAGTCGATCGGCAACTGGCGCAGATACGAGAACGACGACATGCCGGCGCCGAAGTCGTCGAGCGCGAAGCGGCAGCCGAGGTCGCGCAGCTCGTACATGAAACGCGACGCGACCTCCAGGTTGCGGACCGCGCTCGTCTCCGTGATTTCGAAGCACAGCAGCGCCGGGTCCAGCCCCGACGCCAACAGCTCGGCGATCGCGAACTCCACGAAGCGCTCGTCGGTGATCGACATCGCCGACAGGTTCACGTTGTATTCGACGTACTGGCGCCGTTCGAGCCGCGCGAGACGCCGGATCACGGTACTCACGACCCAGCGGTCGATCATCGTCATGTGACCGTAGCGCTCGGCGGCCGGCAGAAAGACCGGCGAGATCAGCTTGCCGTCGGCGTCCGGGATGCGCAGCAGGATCTCCACGCGCTCCTGCGCGCCGTGCGCCGGCTGGATCGGCACGATGCGTTGCGCATATAACTGGAACGAATTCGTTTCGAGCGCCGTCTTCACGCGGCGGCTCCACTGCATGTGATACGCCTGGCGTCCCGAGTTCATGTCGCGCGAATCCGAGACGTGCACGCGGTTGCGGCCGCGGTCCTTCGCGATGTAACACGCGATGTCGGCCATATGCATCGCCTTCTCGACGCTCTCGGGCCGACAGGCGAGATCCAGCACGCCGATGCTCACGCTGATCTTGAACGGCTCGCCTTCCCACAGGAACGTGAAATCCTCGAGATACGCCCGGATGCGCTCCGCCTTGCCGTCGTCCGGCGGCCCGTTGCGGCGGGCCGGCAACAGGATGCCGAATTCGTCGCCGCCCAGCCGGCCGAACACATCGTCGTCCTCGAGGCAGCGCGCGAACACCGCGGTCGCGTCGCGCAGCAGCGCATCGCCGGCCGCGTGCCCGCACACGTCGTTGACTTCCTTGAATCCGTCCAGGTCGAGAACCATCAACATCCCGCCGCCGCGGTGCGTCAGCGCGTCGCCCAGGCGCTGCTCGAACGCCGTGCGATTGATAAGGCCGGTCAGCGCATCGTGCGACGCCTGCCAGGTCAGCTTCTCGATCAACTGGTATTCGCGCGTCATGTCGCGCAGGATCAGCACGTAACCGACGCAACGGCCCGCGGTATTGTCCATCCTGGACAGCGACGCGCGCACCGGCACCGCCGAGCCGCACACGCGGATCAGGTCGAGATCGCGGGTGAACGTGTGATCGCCGCTGTTGCTGAGCGACGCGAGCAGCTTGATCGACATGCCGGTCGACGTATCGATCAGATCGAGGACGTCGTTGATCGGCTTGCCGACACACAGCCGCGACGGCGCGCCGAGCAACTGCTCGGCCGCCGGATTGACGGTCTCGATGCTGCGCGTGAGGCCGATCGTGACGATCGCGTCGGCCACCGAGCGCAGCGCCGCTTCCGCGAACGCCTGGCTACGGTCCAGCTCGGTCTGCATCGACGCCTGCTGGCGCTGCGCGCGGCTCGCCCATCGCACCGACAGCAGAACGATCAACAGCGAGGCCGCGACGTACGACAGGAACAGCAGGATGACGGCCGAGCGGAATTCGGCGCTCAGTTCGTCGGAGAAGCGCTTCGGCAGCGGCTCGATGTGCAAGTTGAAGTCCCAGATCGCGCGGTTCAGGCGGCTCGTGCGCCGGACGTCGTCCGCATGCACGGACTCGCGCAACGCGTTGGCGATCGCGCGCAGGTTGACCAGTTGCCGGTCCGCGTCCTCCCAGTATTGCAACGCGGCGTTCAGGCGCGCGAAGCTGCTCAGGATCGGATAGAACCACACCACCGCCACCGCATCGACGGGATTGATGCCCGCCTCGATCAGCGCCTGGCGCGCCGCGCGGTGGTCCGGCGGCACGCTGATCATCGCGCGGCGGGCGACGCCGAGAAACGTGAGGGTCCGGTCAACCGTCAGGTAATCGTCGAACAGCTTTTCGTCACCGGTCTGTCCGTAGCGGGTCAGCAGGATGATCTCGTCCTTCTGCGCCTTCGACCAGCTGCTTTCGCCGCCGACGTACACGCGCAGCGACATGATCACGATCAGGCTGACGGCGACGAACCCGGCCAGCGCGACGATCACGACGACGATCGGCAGGATGCCGAGCGCCGGACTCCATGGCCACACGTGAAACGAGCTGCGCTGACTCTGGCGCTTCGAAATGTTTTCCATACCCGATTGACTGCTTTTCTGATTCTTCTCGATGCCGCCGGCCAGCCGCGTCGCGACGCGTCTTGCGTTCGGACCTCTCCCCTTCCATGCGCGCGACGCGCCGGCGCTCATGCAGTCGCGGCGGCACGCCGGTGCCGGCCGCACGGCAGGATGCTCAGGCCACTAGGTCGTCGGGGCGCGTCGCGACCACCCGACACCGGCTTCGGTACCGGCCTCGATCGCGAGAATGCGGCGCGTTTCGTCGCGGATGACCCGATGGCAGTCGCAGCCCTGCTCTTCGAGACGGGCAAGATCCGTCAGCACGATGGCACCGCGATGCTGATGGATCAGGCCGAGCTCGTGGAGCTGTCGCACGGTATCGGTGATGGTCTCGCGGCGCACGGCCAGCATCTGGCCCAGTGCGCCGTGTGTGACCGGGATTTCGATGCTGCGCGAGCGCTCGTAGGCTATCAGCAGCCAGCGGCTCGCTTGATGTCGCATCACGTGATGGCGGCTGCAGAACATGACCTGCGACGCCTGGGAGAGCACCAGTTGCATCCGCACGAAGACCTGCCGCCTGAGCGCCGCCGATGCGGCGCACGCGTCGACGAAACGGCTCGCATACAGCCGATACGCGAATCCGCCGTGATAGACGACGACGCGGCGCTGCATCGTGCTGCCGATGACGTCGTCGCACACGATGCCTTCGCGGCCGATTTCCGTCACGCCGAGCGCCGTCTTGCCGCCTGTCGTGTATTGCAGCGAAATACCCGCCGTTACCGGAAAATAGACGGCCCCCAGATTCTCGCCGGCACCGCATAGCACCTGGCCGGTCTCGAGATTCGAAAGCATCAAATGAGGCGCCAATTCCGCACGGCTGATTCCGTCGAGCGCAGACAGGAATTGATTGGCACCAAGCGCATGCGGAAACTCGATGACATTGTTGGCCTGATGTATCACGGTGCACCTCGTACGTTGTATTCCTGCCCCTCGGCCACCGAATCTTCATGCAGCGATAAAACGAACCGGTTTTCCGGTTTTGCCGTTTTCCTTACGGTCTACTTAAGTAAAAAGGTATCACGCAGCCCTGCCGTCCGCGCCACTCCGGCTTTGTTACATGAAGTAATTTGACAGTTTCAGGCGTCGCCCGAAGATATTTGCTTGGTCAATCAATTATCGGTGATTTAAATACCGCCCTTGCAAAGACACCTTCCCAGTGAATCATTGAAAATTCCGAATAGCGGCCAACGCGACGGAATGTAGTTAATCCTGAAAATAAAAATCATTCCTCCATCGAAATAATGCGGACTGAGTGACATATCCCACACTTCTCCAATGGCGAACGTGAGCTATCCATGACGACGCCTGCCCGGGATGCCGGCGCCGGGCGGCTATCGTGCGTGCTGGCGAGCGGTGATGGCCGCACTGTCCGCGTCCAGCGACGCAGCACGCAATGCGTCCGCCGGATCCGGAAAGTCTCGTCGCAGCAATTGCGCGAGCTGTGCATCGCGCGCATCCGGCGCAAGCTGCTGTGCGGCGAGCCGATCACGTTCGGCCGCATGGTCGCGATAGCGCGCCTGCCATGTATCGTCGTCCTGCCGCAGCCGCACGACGCGCGCGGCGATGTCGGCGCCGAGCTGCGCATGCAGCGCATCGGGCGTCGCGCGCTGCGCGTCGAGCCGTGCAACCGTCACGAGGGCCTCGCGTTGCCGCGCGAGCCGCTCGTGTGCGTCGCGCATGTCCGGCGGCAGCGATTGGTCGAGCGCCGCCAGGCGTGCGCGCTTCTGCGCGTCGCTCAATGCCGGATCGCGCGCAATCCGGATCCGGTCGAGATCGTCATGCTGCTGCCGGAACGCGTCGGCGAAGAACGGTGTGCTCCAGCCGCCGAGCCAGCGGCTCGCGAGTGCCGCCCGGCGCTCGAGCTCGCCCGCGATCGCGTCCGGATCGATACGCGTGCCGGGTTGCACGGCGCCCGGCTGCGCATCGAACGCGGCAACGCACGCACGATAGCGCGGCCACAGGTCGAGCGCTTCGCGCTGCGCCGGATCGCCGATCGGCTGCGCCGCAACCTCCCGCGCGACCAGCGCGTCGAGCGCGGCCGGCGTCAGGTCGTGCTGCGCGAGCAGGAAGTAATCGAAGAATTCCCGCACCGCACGCAGTTTCGCGAGACGCCCGTCCGGCCCGAGCGGCAGGCGCGGCGCGCGCGAACCCGCCAGCGATGCGGGAGGTGCGGCATCGGACGCGGCAGGCACGGGCCGCAGCACCGCCGCGTCGGGCACCGCGACGCGCACGGCAGGCAGCGCAACGGCTTGCGTCGACGCCGCCGGCCGGTCGAGCGCATGCCACACCGCCGCGGCCGCGAGCATGCCGACGGCGCCATGGAGCGCGGCGCGAGACAGCACCGTCCGGACCGTCATCGTTCAAACGCCCTGCAGCTTCAGCCGGTTCGCATGCACGCGCAGCGCGGCGACCGGATCTTCCGCATACGCGCCGCGGATGCCGAGCAACTGATTGATCGCGTCGAAGTGATTCCAGCGGTAGCGCGTCGAGATCACCGTGCCGAACATCGAACTGCAGGTTGACGTGAAGCCGTCGTTCGGCCCCGCGCTGGCCAGCGCCATCACGTTGCCGGCCGTCAGGAACACGAGCGTCGACGGATCCAGCAGGTTCGCCGGGTCGATCACCGGAATCACGCTGGTATCGGCGGCGCCCGTCACGATGCCGAGCAGCGACACCGGCTGGTATGCGGCACCGCTCCACGAATACAGCAGATGCACGTTGCCGCCGATGGTCTCGGCCGGCGCGCCGGTGCGGCACGCGCCCGCACCGAGACCCGGACTCGGGAACAGCTGGTTGAACTGCGCGGTCCGGGTCGTGCCGAGCGCGTCGAGCGCGGCGATCGCGTCCTGGTTCGTGTTGTGCGTGTCGCTGGTCAGGATGCCGAACAGGTTCAGCAGCGCTCCGAACACCGGTGTCGAGATGCCCGTCGGGTCGAGCTTCAGCGCGGCGAGCACGAAGTCGGCGAACTGCGAGCCGCGGTGCGGTGTCGCGATCGTCGTGACCGACGCGACGAGCGCGGGCGCGACCGACGCCACGTAGCGCGACGTCAGCCCGCCCTGGCTGTGCCCGATCAGGTTCACCTTGGCCGCGCCCGTGACCGCCAGCACCTGCTTCACATAGGCGAGCAGCTGCTCGCCGCGTCCATTCGGGCCGAGGTCGCTCTGAAACCCCGACAGGTCGGCGACGTAGACCGTCGCGCCATGCCGCTGAAGGTCCATCTGCATCCCGTACCAGTAAGGCACCACGCCGAAATAGTCGTCGGTGCCGGTCAGGCCGTGCACGAGAACGATCGGATAGCGGGTTGCCGCGTAGTCGTCGAGCGCGGCGCCGGCCGCCGTCTGCGCACGGGCCGCAGGCGCGGCCAGGCCGACGCAGGCGAGCAGCGCGGCACCGGCCAGGAACCGCGCGTACGCGCGCAAAAGGCGTCGCACCGGCGTGGCGCGTCGTGCGATATCGATGTCGATGTCATGCATGCGCGTTCCCCAACGTTGCGTGAGCGGCCACGCGCCGCTGCCACGCGATGAACAACGGCGCGCCGACGACTTCGAGCACCGTGAAGCCGACGAACGGCGGCCACGGCAGCCCGAGCGCCGCGAGCGAAATCAGCCGCCCGATGCCGCCGAGGAAGATCATCGTCCACAGCGTCGCGAACAGCCGCCCCTGACGCTCGATCGCCGGGATCACCGAGAACGCCGCGAGCCCGAGCCCGAACCAGACGCCCGCGTAGAAGCGCAGGTTGCCGTCGAGCGTCGCGTCGGCCGGCAGCGCGATGCCGAGCGACGCGTACAGCGGATCGTGGATGCCCATCATGCCGAGCACCCCGGTGATCGACGGGACCAGCGCAAGCACGGCGGTCGCCGCCTGAAGCGCGCGTTTGCTCATTCGAACTCTCCTTGCATCATCGATAAAAAATGCCCAGCACCTGCACGCTGCCCGATTCCGGCATCGCACCGAAGCGGCTCCACGCCGGCCCGCCCTGATGCAGCCATTGCAGCGCGATGTCGAACCGGTCGAAGCGCCGCCGCAGCTCGAGCCAGTATTGCCGGCCGCCGCCAAGATCGGCCTGCACGAAACCCGACAGGTCGAGACGGCGCACGCCGATATTGCGCCATGCGGCCATCAGGAACACGCCGTGGCGGGTTTGCAATTCCTGCGCGGCGATCGACGTCTGCACCGCGCGGCCCCATGCGGCCGGGGTCGCGCGCTGCAGCGAACGCCATTGCGCGGCGTCCGCGCCGCCGCCGTTGCTCTGGAATTCGGCGCTCAGCGACAGGTCGATCGGCAGCGTCCAGGTCGCGCCCACCGACGAACTCGTGCGGAATGCGCTGTCGCCGGCCGCGCCGGTCGCGCGCGCGATCAGCGAGCGCCGGTAGCCGCCCGCCCATTCGACATAGGCGACCACCGAGTTGCCGAGCAGCACGCTCAGATTCTGGCCGAACTGCGGCGCCTGCCCGCTTTCGCCGTAGACGATCCATTGCGGCTGGATCGCCGCGCCCAGCCGCTGGCTCGCGACGAGCATCCAGCGATCGACGCCATTGGTGCGCCGCAGGTCGGACGATGCGGCCGGATCGCCCGGCAGGCTGCGGCGCGCGAGCCGCGGCGAAAGCAGCGCCGCGAGCGAGCCCGTGTCCCACACCTGCTGCGCGCGCAGCGCGACCGTACCAAGCCGGTTCGTGTGGCGACTGTCCGGATCGGGCGGCACGTCGAGGCTCACCGCGCCCGCGCGAAAGAAATCGGTCGGGTTGTAGCCGATCGCCGCGCCGAGCCGCTCGTTTACGCGCCCCGCGTCGACGACGAAGGTCGGCGCCACGCGCCAGCTTGCATACGCCTCCTTCACCAGCGTCACGTCGCGCGACGACGTGCGCGATGTCCCGAGCGGATCGAAGCGGTCGAAGCGCATCGAGAAGTGCGCGGCGAACGTCGGCGTCAGCCACTGCCCGTACTCGAATTCGACCGACAGCTGGTTGCGCCCGGCGTCCGCGCCGTCGCGATAGCGGCTCGCGCGCACCGCGTCCTGCACGTCGAGCTTCCACGGCTTCGCGGTATCGACTGGCACCGCGGCAGGCCGATCGGCGAGATCGAGCGCCGCGGCATCGGCCGCGTCCACCCCGCCCGCGCCGCTCGCCGCCTCCGCGCCGGCGGCCGCCGCCGCACGCGCGAGCGCCGGCAGCAGCATGCACGCGAGCGCGGCGATCCGGCATCGACGTCGCACCGTCATTGCGCCTGGAAGCGGGACAGGTAGTCGCGCTGCAGCCATGCATCGGGAATGTCGCGCCAGGCGTAATCGGAGAACCGCATGACCGTGACCCAGTTGCTGTCGAGGCCGTCGATGATGACGGTCTCGGTCGGCCGCTCGACGCCGAGCTGCATCGTGTAGCGCCGGTAGAACGCGGTCTTCAGCAGCCGGTCGCTTTCCGAATAGAAGCGCGCCTTCAGCGGCCGGTTGCTGGCCGCGTCGATCCAGAGCTCGATGCGGCGGTACGTGAGCCCGTCGCCGTGGCCGGTGAGCGCGAGCCGGTACGCGCGGCGCGTCTGCCGGTCGCCGTCGGCGATGTCCTCGACGCCCTTCAGCTCGGCCGTGTAGTCGTGCGCGAGATTGACCGTCACGACGTCGCCGTTCGCGGCCTGCCCGAGCAGCCGCTGATCCGGCGAGATCCGCACGCTCGCCTGGTTCGCGGGATCGTAGAACCACAGGTCGTTGCCGTTCTTCAGCATCAGCTTGCCCGTGTCGCGCGCCGGCGCGGCGAAGCGCACCAGCGTGCGGAACGCGCCGCCGGGCGCGTCGGGCTTGGAATAGATCGACAGCGTATTGCCGTCCACCTGCTTGCCCGACCGGTACTCGATCAGCGTCGCGGTCAGCACGAACGATTTCTCCGGCGTGCGGATCGCGTCGCTCGCCGCGAGCACCTTCTGCGGATCGGGCGCCGGCTGCGCATGCGCAGCGCCGGCCAGGAACGAAAGACTCAGACAACATGAAACGAACAGGCGACGCACGTGTGCTCCCTCGGAAGTGAAATGAACGAAAAAAAGCCGCATCCGTACGGCGTCACACATGCCGCAGCGCATCGACGATCGACAGCCGCGCCGCGTGCCGCGACGGCAGCCACGCGGACAGCCCGGCCACGCAGGCAAGCCCCGCGAACGTGACGGCGATGGTTCGCCACTCGCCCCACACGCGCACCGTGAGCGCGACCGCGTCGATGCGCGCGGGCGGCGTCCAGGCCAGCCCGCTGTGATTGACGCCCGCGGCGATCGCCAGCGCGACCAGCACGCCGAGCGAGGCGCCGGCCACGCCGAGCAGTGCGCCCTCGCAGACGAACAGCGCCTGAATGCCGCCGCGCCGCATGCCCATCGCGCGCAGTGTGCCGATCTCGACCGTGCGTTCGATGATCGCGGTGCTCATCGTGTTGCTGATCACGAACAGCACGATCGCGCTGATCAGCACGAACACGAAGCCGAAGATCACCGAGAACATCCGGTTGGTCTGGTCGTAGAACGGGTTCAGCGTCGCGAAATCGACGACGTCGAGCGGTTGGCCGTCGAAGCCGCCGCGCAGCAACTGCTCGATGCGCGCGCGGGCCGCCGGCAGATCGGCGGTGCGCGCGAGCTGGATCTCGATCGCGGTCGCGCGCGGCGCAGCGCCGCCGTACACGAGCCGCTGCGCCTGCGGCAGGCGCACCGCGAGATACACGTCGTCGAGTTCCTTCACGCCCTGCTGCTCGCCCTTCACGACCGAGAAGCGGCCGACGTTCGGCGCGCCGCCCGCGCTCGCGGTCAGTACTTCGATATGGGTCGCGCCGTCGCCGGCCGGCTGCGTGCCGGCCTCGCCCTCCGCGAGCGCGAGCACGTCGGCCGGCGCAGTCGCGTCCGGGCCGGCGGCGACGGGCGCGGCCGGCCCCGGCGGCGCATCGCGGCAATCCGGCACGTGCAGCGGCCCGCACAGATGCAGCACGCGCGCGACGCCGAGACCGACCACCGCCGCATCGTCGGCGCTGCCGCGCAGCGCGAACGCGCGCGGGCGCAGCGGAAAACCGTATGCGTTCCACTGCTGCATCCGGTACTGGTCGTCGGGAATCGCGCCGAATCCCATCACGGTGCGCGACACGCCGGCCGCGAAATTGCCCGCGATGCCGCCGAACTGCAGCGTCGGCGTGACGACCTGCAGCAGCGGCGCGAGCTGCGGGTCGCGCCGCAGCGTGTCGATCAGCGCCGGATAGTTGCGGATCCCGTACGCGGCCGGATCGCCGGTGCCGTACAGGAAGTAGCCCTGCCGCTGGATCTGCAAGTGGCCGCTGCGCTGCACAAAGTCGGTTTGCAGCCCGAGCGTGATGTCGCGGCTGAAGCCGCCGAACAGCAGGATCGCACTGACGCCGACGATCATCGCGAGCAGCGTGGTCAGCGAGCGCCGGCGGTTACGCTGCAGGTTGCGCAGCGCGAGCATCAGTGTATGGATCATCGGCACACCTCCTGAGCCGCCGTGCCGTCGCCGGCCCGTTCCCGGCCGACGATGCGGCCGTCGAGAATCCGGATCACCTCGTCGGCGACGCTCACCACCTGCGGATCATGCGACGACACGATGAACGACACGTCGCGCTCGCGCTGGATCGTGCGCATCAGCGCGATGATCGCGCGGCCGGTCGCGCTGTCGAGGTTCGCGGTGGGTTCGTCCGCCAGCACCATCGCGGGCTCGGCCGCGAGCGCCCGCGCGATCGCGACCCGCTGGCGCTGGCCGCCCGACAGCTGGCTCGGCCGGTGCCGCGCCTTGTCGGCCAGCCCGACCGCGTCGAGCAGGTCGCGCACCCGCGCCGCGCGCCGCGCCGGCGCCCAGCCCGCCATCAGCAGCGGATACTCGACGTTCTCGTACGCGGACAGCACCGGCAGCAGGTTGAAGGTCTGGAACACGTAGCCGACATGGCGCGCGCGAAAATCGGACAGCGCATCGTCGGACAGCGACGCGGTATCGTGGCCCGCGATCGTCACGCGTCCGCTGTCGGGGCGATCGATGCAGCCGATCATGTTCAGCAGCGTCGTCTTGCCGCTGCCGGACGGGCCGCTCAACACGGTGAAGCGCCCTGCCTCGAGCGTCGCCGACACGTCGGCGAGCCCGGTCACGCGCACGCTGTCGAGCAGGTAGGTCTTCGACAGGTGTTCGACGCTCACGAGGCTCATGACGCACCTCCCGCACGCACGGGAGCCGCCGGCGCGGCGCGTGCATCCGTGCTTGCCGCGCCCGGCACGGCCGGCAGACCGCGTATCAGCCGCCGCAACTGCAGCCGGTACGCGAAATGCTCGACCTCGATCACGTGCCGCGGCGTGCGATGGAACGCGATGCCGCCGCTCCAGTCCGACCTTCCGCGCCGGATCAGCCGGTCGATATGCGCGGCCTTGCGCGGCGCCGCGTCGCGGGCATGCAGATAGCGCGCGAGCAGTTGTGCCTGATAGTCCATCAGCGGCCAGTTGCCGGTCGACGTCTGGAACAGCCCGACGAAGAACAGGTCGCGATGCTGCGCGTCGAACATGTTGAGGTACAGCGACGGCTGCTGCTTGCGCCATTGCAGATGCGCCTGGTCGATGAACGGAAAGCTCGGTCGATAGCCGGTCGCGTAGACGATCACGTCGACCGGCTCCTCGCGGCCGTCGGCGAACACGACGCGATCCCCCTTCAGTTCGCGCACGTCGGGCCGCGCATCGAGATCGCCGTGGCCGAGGTGGTAGAACAGCGTCGAGTTGATGATGAAATGCGATTCGAACAGCTTGTGGTCCGGCTTGCGCAGCCCGTAGTCCTCCGGCTGCCCGGCCGTCGTCAGCCGCAGCAGCCGCTCGCCGAAGAAGCGGCGCGCCCACAGCGGCATGCGCAGCCGCAGCGGCCATTCGGCCCACTGGTCGGCCGGCATCCCGAACAGGAATTTCGGCCAGTAGTAGTAGCCGCGCCGCGTGCTGTGGAACACCGCGCGCGCATGGTGGGACGCTTCGACCGCGATGTCGCAGCCCGAATTGCCTGCGCCGACCACGAGCACGCGCCGGTCGCGAAAGATCTCTGGCGTCCGGTATTGCGACGAATGCAGCTGCAGCCCGTCGAAGCGGCCCGGATACTCCGGCAGTTGCGGATGCGACAGATGCCCGTTGCAGACGATCACGCCGCGATAGGTGCGCACTTCGCCGCGATCCAGCTCGACGCGCCACCCCGAGCCGCCGTCGACCGGCGCGATCTCGAGCACCGAGCGGCCGAACTCGATCCGGTCGTATACGCCGAAGCGCCGCGCGTACGCACGCAGGTACGCGAGCGCCTGGTCGCCGCGCGCATACGTCGGGTAGTCGTCGGGAATCGGAAAGTCGGTGTACGCCGAAAACCGCTTCGAGCTGATCATGTGAATCGAGCGATACACCGCGCCGCTCGGCACGCCGTAGTACCAGTTGCCGCCGACGTCGTCCTCGCGCTCGATCACGTCGAAGCCGATCCCGGCCGCGAGCAGGTTCTTCGCAGCGGTGATCCCCGCCGCGCCCGCGCCGATGATGCAGTACCGCGCGCCGTCGTTGCGCTCCGTCATGGTGGATCTCCCCTTTCCGTTTAAAGAACCGGCGCGGCCGCGGCCTGCGTGCCGGTCGCGCCGGCCAGCCGCGCGTCGCGCAGATCGCCGATCGATGCGCAGTCTCGATCGGCGATCGCGAAGCGGCCATCCGGATAGCGCAGCAGCAATTCGGCATCGGCGGCGCACGCGGCGCCGAATGCGATGCTGCCGATGCGCCACGTGCGCGGCGGCTCGTCGTCTACGGGCCACGCACCGAGCAGCACGCGCAACACGTTCTCCAGATGATTGACCGGCAGCCACAACTGCGGGCACGGCGCCGCGCCGCGCGCGTCGCCCTCGCCCGGCGCGCGCCACAACGCATCGGCGTCGGCGGCCCTGACCTGCGCGATGCCGCCATGCCATTCGGCGTCGGGCAGCAGGTCGCCGCGCCAGATCGCGCACGCAGCCGGCCGGACCGCATCGTCCTGTCCGTCGTGCGGCAGCGGCACCGTCGCACCCGCGGGCGGATGACTCCGGTACACGAACGTCGCATCGAGCAGCACGCGGCCGGCGAGCGACGCGCAACGCACCGTCACGCGCCAGCCGTCGCCGGCCGTGCGGCCGGTCACGTCGGTGTCGAGCGCGAGATCGCCGTGGACGTCGAGCGCGTCGGCGAGCGCGTCGAGTGCGATCGTCACGTCGACCGCTTCATGCAGGTAGGCGCGCTCGCCATCGGGCGGCGCAACCCAGTCGGCCACGACGCGCGCATGCTCGAGCAGAAGCGACGCGGGCGCCGCTGCGCGACCGCCGAAGCGGAATGCGCGCGTATAGGGCGCGCCGGCCGCGCGATAGCGCGTCGAGAAAAACGCGAACGGCCGGAATCGCCGCGGCTCGCCCGCGTGGTGCCGGCGTGTCGCGAGTTCGCCGAGATTCGGCAAGCCGTCGACCGCATCGAAGCCGCGGAGCTGGATCGGCGTCAGCGCACGGCCGACGGCGCCCATGTACATCGGTTCGCCGCCGCCGGGCGCCGTGGGCGGCGCGAGTTCCGCAAGCCAGTGCCGGACGCCGTCGGCGATGCGCATCGGCGTCACATAGCGCCGCGTGACGGCGAGGTTCGTGATCATGCCGACGCCGTCCCACGTCGGCCACACGAGCGTCTTCACGGCTCGCCCGGGCGCGTCGCGGCGCGCCCACCAGCCGAGCCGAGCGAGTGCCTCGTTCGCGGCCGCGTAGTCGGTCTCGCCTGTCATGCCGCCCCAACGGCCGGTCAGCGAGCCGACGTTGACGAAGCAGTCGACGCGCGGCCGCTCGCGCACCGCCGCGTACAGATTCATGAAGCCGAGCACCTTCACGCGCGCGGTGCCGACGAATTCGTCAGCGGACTTGCGCGGCAATCGCACCGGCTGGTCGATGCCGGCGTTGTGGATCACGCCGCGCAGCCGCGCGCCGAATGCGTCGCACAGCGCGCGCACGGCGTTCGCATCGGTCACGTCGCATACCCGGTAGCGCACCGGCAGGCCGAGCGCAGCCGCGGCGTCGAGCGACGCCTTCAGCTCGCGGCGCCGTTCGAGTTGCTGCAGCGTGTGCCGGATCGCCTTGGGCGGCCGTTCCGGCGTCGCTTGGCGCAGCAGGTCCAGGCCGTAGCGCCTGAAGCCCGCGTCGTCCAGCACGAGCCAGGGCTCGTCGCCGGCCGGCGGCGCGTCGCGGCCGGTGACGATCACCGTGCAGTGATGCCGCTTCGCGATCTCGCAGGCGGCCAGGAACCCGATGCCGCGTGCGCCGCCCGAGAACAGCACGACGTCGTCGGGCCCCCAGTCGGGCGCTGCTTGCGCCGGCAGGTCGGCGCGGGCCGCGACGAGCGTGTGGCGGCGCCCGCTGCGATGGCCGACCTCGAAGCGCCCCCAGCGATACAGCTCGCGTGCGATCAACCCGTCGACGCGGCCGGTTTCGTCCGGCGCGA
This sequence comes from Burkholderia puraquae, assembly GCF_002099195.1. Lineage (GTDB taxonomy): Bacteria > Pseudomonadota > Gammaproteobacteria > Burkholderiales > Burkholderiaceae > Burkholderia > Burkholderia puraquae. The sequence goes on from NZ_NBYX01000007.1 coordinate 118,026, forward strand.
TGTCGAGCACGCGCACGTTGCAGTTCGGCAATTCCTGCGGCAGCGTCTTTGCGAGCCCCGCCCACAATCCGCCGAGCGGCTGCACGAGCGCATCGTCGCCATATCCCATCAGCCCGTCCTGCCAGGTGAGCGCGAGATAGAACAGCCGCGACGTCGCCTCCTCCTGCACCCAGTCGCCGTAGCACGCCTGCAGCAACGCGACCGTGCGGCGCAGCGGCGCTTCCCACTGATCGCGCGCGTCGAGCGAAAACGGCGCTTCGACGCCGAGATCGACGATCCCGTCGAACGGGCCCGACTGTGCAACGAATGCGTTCGCGGCCGCCGCCGGATCGACGCCGTCGGCCGCGGCGAACACCGCCGGCTTCGCGCAGGCGCGCGCGAGCGCCGCCACCACGCGCTCGACCGTGCGGCCGAGGCCGTTGACGATCGCGATCCGCTTGCCGCTCAGTTCGGCCGCCGGCCGTTCGGGCAGAGGTTCGATCTCGACCGGCCGCCACATGAAGCGGTGGGTCGGTGCGTCGTCCACGTCGGTGTCGCGCCGTGCTTCGGATGCCGTCGCGTCGCGTTGCAGAAACGCCAGCACGTCGGGCGCGAGCGTCGGCCCGGCAGCAGGCCCGGGCGCGGCCGGCGCCGCCACGCTTGCCGCCCGCTCGCCGCCGGCCGCCGCTGCCGGCGCGCCCGTGAACGGACACGCCGCGCCGCGCGAAGCCGGCACGGGCGCGTCACGCCCCGCATGCGCGGCGCTCACGCGCTCGCGCGATCTCGGCCGGGCGACCAGTTGAATCCCGTCACGCGGGCGCAGCGAAATCGTCGCGCCCGTATCGAGCGAACGACCGGGCACCGCGCTCAGGTCGACGTGTTGTGCGACCACCGCGACCAGCACGCGGATCTGCAGCAGCGCGGTCTGATAGCCGATGCACTTGCGCATCCCGCCGCCGAACGGGAAATACGCGTACTTGTGCCGTATCGGCGCGTGCGATCCGAAGTTTTCCGGATCGAATGCGTCCGGGTTGGCCCACAGCGCCGGATGACGATGCGTGACGTACGGCGACATGAATACCGACGAGCCGGCCGGCACGTGATAGCCGCCGATCTCGTCGTCGTCGACCAGGTCGCGCGTGAAGCCCCAGATCGGCGGATAGAGCCGCAGGATCTCGTCGACGGTCTGTACCAGATACGGCAGGCGCTCGATGTCGTCGGCAGCAGGCGCGCGACCGCCGAGCACCGCATCGAGCTCCTCGCGCAGCCGGCGCAGCACGTCCGGATGCTGCGCGAGCGCATAGAGCCCCCACGCCATCCCGCTGCCGGTCGTTTCGTGGCCGGCGAGGAACACCGTCATCACCTCGTCGTGCACTTCGCGCTCGGTCAGCGGCGCGCCCGTGTCGGGGTCGCGCGCGGCAAGCAGCAGCGCGATCACGTCGCTCGTTTCGCAGCGTCCCGCCCGATGCTCCGCGACGATCGCATCGACGATCGTGTCGATCCCGCGGCGCGCGCGTGCGATCCGGCGGTTGAACGGCGTCGGCATCCAGCGCGGCACGAAATCGTTCATGTTGCCCTGCGGCATCATCGCCTCGATGCCGAAGCGCACGGCCGGCCCGACCTCGTCCGCGTGCCGCGAGATGTCCGCGTTGAACAGCATCAGCCCGAGCATGCGCAGGCTCGTGCGCATCATCTCCTCGACAACGTCGAACGGCACATGCGCGGGCTGCTTCAGCCAGCGCTCGACGAGCGCAAGCGCCGCGTCGCCGACGGCGGCCGTATGCGATTCCACCTGCTTGCGGTGAAAGAGCGGCTGCACGACGCGCCGGTGACGCCGCCAGAACTCGCCGTCCGTCGTCAGCAGTCCGTCGCCGAAGAACATCTTGAAGTTGTCGTAGAAGCGGCCGCGCACGTAGTTGCGGTGATTGTCCTGCAGCACGTGCTGGACGCCGTCCGGATGCGCGAGCGCATGCGTGAGGAACGGGCCCAGCCGGTTGCGGGCGATGTCGCCGTACTGCTGCTGCAGCTTCAGCAGCATCGTGACGGGATTGCGCTTGTAGTCCGCGAGGTTGCCCATCACGACGCTGCCGCGCGGGCCGGGTGCGAGACGCTTCGTGCTCATGCCGACACCTGTTCGGAAGCCGCGTGCGCGGCAAGCCGCGCATCGATCTCGCCGCGCGTGGCGAACGCGCCGGTCACGCGGTGCACGTAGCCGGTCACGATGCCGGTCACGTCGCGCATCTGCATCAGGATACGGCCGTCCGGGCGCACCGCGACGAACCTGTTGCCGCTGCTCGCCGGCCCTTCGAGCGCGAAATCGCGTGGCGTCACGCGCAGCGCGATCGACGCGTGGCGGCCCGCCAGCTCGCAGTCGTTGCCGGCTTCGTACAGGTCGATGCGGCCGATCGACATCGGCGCCGCGAGCGGTATGTAGTCGCCGGCGACATGATCGAGCGCCGCCACACGCGCGAGCCCGTCGAGCAGGATGCTCGGCACCACGAAGCGCGAGAACACCGGATCGCCGTCCGGCACGTTCAACCGGAAACGCGCCTGCTTGCCCGTGTCGCTCATGCCGGTGTCGGTCGTCGACACGAACATGCCGGTCAGCCGCACGGGCGCCGCGTCGAAGTGATACGGATCGGCGACGGGCGTGAACGCGCCGCCCGACGGTTCGCTCCACGCCGGCGCCGGCGCGTAGGCGCCGGCCAAGCGCACGGTGATCTCGAAGTGCGGCTTGTCGCGCACGAGCACCTGGCCGCCCGGCGCCAGTACGTCGCCGGCAATCCGCACGTGCACGAGCACGGCATCGCCGTCGTGCGACGCGATCCGCGCGTGAATGCGCTTAACGCTCGGCCGCTGCGCGTCGTAGACGCGCAGGAAGTGCAGGAACTTCGCGTCCGCGAACCCCACGACCTTGAGCCCGGGCACGAGCCGCAGCGCAGCCTCCGCGGCCACTTCGGGCACGAACGTGCCCGGCAGCGTCGGAAAGCCGTTGACGACGTGATGCTGCAGGTATGCGTCGCGCTCGAGATCGAACACGCGCTCGAAGGTCACGCTGTCGTCGGTGCGCGCCAGTTCGCCGCCGAGATAGAAATCCGGATCGCGCGATGTGGCGACGGCCGGCGCCGCTTCATCGAGATCGAAGTAGCCGGGCAGATGCGTTTCGATCGCACGCCGCTCGGCATCGCCCAGATGCACGGACATCGCCGCGCGCTCGCCGAGACCGAGCTCGCGCATGAAGTGATGCTGCCCTTCCGCGGTGCGCATGCTCGTGAACAGGCCGCTCTTCTCGAGAAACGCGCGCGTGACCGGATTCGAGCCGAGCCCCACCGAGCGCCACAGTGTCCAGCCGATCGTGAATTCGTCGTGGCCGAGCGCCGCACGGTGATACGACGCCTGCGTGTTCAGGAAGTCGTTGCCCGACGCGTAGTCGGTTTCGCCCGCCTGGCCCGTCAGGCCGATGAACGACCCGAAGTTGCACCACAGGCGCGGCTGCCGTGCGCCGAATGCGTTGCGCAGGTTCCAGTAGCCGCGCACCTTGATGTCGCGCACCGCGACGAAATCGTCGAGCGACTTCACGAGGACCGACGCGGAACGGTTCAGCCCGGCCGCGTTGACCAGCAGGTCGACGCGCGACTCGCGCGCGAGAATCGTGTCGATGGCCGTGCGCACGCTGCCGGGATCCAGCACGTCGGCGCGCAGGTACGTCACGCGATGCGCGCCGCTGAACGCGCGCATCGCCTCGATGTTCATGCATGCCGTGCGTGCGTCGGCGCGCCGCTCGAACGCGCGAATGATTGCCGGCAGCGGCCGCTCCGGATGCAGTGCCTTTTGCTGGCGGATGTAATCGGGGCGGCTCTTCGCGAACGCCTCGTCGTCCATCGTGAGCAGGTCCGCATCGACGTCGTCGAGCGCGCTGCTGCCGATCAGGTACAGCGTCGGCCGCACATATGCGGCCAGCGTCTTCATCAACTCGCCGGTGATCCCGCGCGCGCCGCCAACCGCGACGACGACCGCGTCCGGGCCGAGCGACAGGCGCTCGTCCGCGCGCAGTTCGCCCACGTCCTCGACCACGCGCGGCGTGCGGCGGCGTCCACCGCCCAGCGCGACGACCGGCAGCCAGTGGCCTGCGCCGCTTTCGCGCTCGGCTTCGCGCAGCGCATCGGGCAGCGCGCGCGCGTCGGTCAGCACCGCCACCGGACGCGCTTTCGGCATCTCGATCGCCAGCGCTTTCACGAGGCCGGTGAACAGCCCTGCATCCGGATGCGGAACCTCGCCCGCGAGCGCGTCGAGCAGCAGCGCGACGAACGTGCCGTCACGCTCGAGCGCGGCATGGCAACGCTTGATCGCGAGGAATGCGAGATCGTGCAGCGCGAGCCGCGCGGGCGTGGCCGGCGCCGCGGCGCCCGGCGCGAGCGCGCCCGCATCGAGCGACGTCAGCACGCGCACGTGGCCGATGTCGTCGGGCAGCCCGTCGAGCACGGCTTCGTCGATTCGCTCGATCCAGTGCCAGCCCGGCCGGCTCCCCGCGAACGGACGCGTCGACAGCACCAAGCAGCCGGGGCCCGGATCGGCCTGCGCGGCGAGCGCTTCCGGCATGTCGGTGACGATCACGCAATGCGGCGCGATGAACGGCGTCGACCGGCCCGCCGGCCGCCACGGCGCATCGCGCCATTCGATCCGGTATCGCGCGACGCCGAGCGGTTCGCCGTCGGCCGCGACGCCGGTCCGGCGCAGCGCACCGGGCAGCAACGTGCCGGGCGCAACGGGCGCGGCCGTTGGCGTCGGCGGCACTGGCACGGCCGAGGATTGCGGCTCGCGCGGCGCGGCCGCTTGCGCGGTAGCCGGTTCGCACGCGACGTGCAGTGCGTAGCGCAGCCGGTCGCCACCGCTGTCGCGTGCCAGCGTCGTGCCGGATGTCCGCGCAACGAGCGCGCGCAGCACGTCGATCGCCGAATCGGCGCCCGCATACGTGACCGCCCGCCCCATCGCGTCGCACGGCGCGGCCGGCTGGCTCGCGGCCCGCGCGTCGCCGTTGCCGACGACCGCGAGCACCTGCAGCCCTTCGGCCTGCGCGCGCCGCACGGTCGTCACCGCGAACAGCACGATGCCCTCCGCGAGCGGCAGCCCGAATGCCGGGCTCACCTCCTCCGCGACGTTGCCGTTGATCCCGCCGACGATCGCCATGTCGAGCTCGCCGCTGCACAGGAACCGCTCGGCCGCCTCGAACGCGGCCAGCGTCGACGCGTGACCCGCATCGACCGTCATGTTCATCCCGTGCAGATCGTGGTAGTTCGCGACGCGTGCCGGGATCACGTTCGGCATCATGCCGGGGAACGAGTTTTCGGTAGTCGGCGCGACGAGCTGCTGCGTCGTCTCGCGCAGGCCGTTCAGCAGACGTTCGGTCGCCGCGCGCTCGTCCGGCCGCGTCGCGTCGAGCACGGCCGTCGCGATATCGTCGAGATAGCAGCGGCTCGCATAGAGCGCCGCGTTGCGCGTGGGGCCCATATGTCCCATCACGAGCCCGATCGTGTCCGCGTGCTCGCGCCAGAACGTGCCGAGGCGTTCGCGCAGATCGTGCGCGGCGTCGAGCGCCATCAGCTGGCAGCGGTCGAGCGCGCGCAACACGGCCGGCGGCATCTTCACCCGCGCGAAGCTCGGCAGCGGATAGCCGATCCCGAAGCTCGCATCGGGCGCACGGCCTTCGCCGCGCAGCCAGGCTTCGACCTGCGCGTCGCCGTCGAGGCCGGGAAACTTCGCCGACCACCCGACGATCGCGAGCGGTTCGCGCTTGAAGCGGCCACTCGCGGCGTCGGCGGGCAGATCGGCGCGGTACTCCGACACGATCAGGTGGCCGTTCGTGCCGCCGAAGCCGAACCCGGACACCGCCGCGACGCGCGGCGAATCGCGCCGAACCGGCCACGCCACGGGCGCCACCGGGATCCGCAGGTTCGTGCCGCCGAGGTCGAATTCCGGCGGCGGTTCGCTGAAGCGATGCTGGGGCGGAATCACCTGATGACGCAAACCGAGCAGCACCTGGATCACCGATACGACGCCGGCCGCCCAGCCCGTATGCCCCACCAGCGACTTGTTGGAGGTCACCTGTACCGGGCGATCGCGCCGGATCGCGTCGCGCAGGCTCTGGAATTCGGCGAGATCGCCGGCCGGCGTGCCGGTGGCATGCGCCACGACCCAGTCGACGTCGGCGGGCATCGTCGCGGTGCGCGCATACGCGCGGTCGATCGCGATGCGCTGGCCGGCCGAATTCGGCGCATAGATCGCCTTGCCCTTCCCGTCCGACGATGAGCCGAACGACTTCAGCACGCCGAGAATGCGGTCGCCGTCCGCGCGCGCCCGCGTCAGGCGCTTCAGGATCACGACGCCCGCGCCATCCGCGAACAGCACGCCGTCGCAGTTGCGATCGAGCGGCCGCACCTCGCCGCTGCGCGACAGCCCGTGCAGTTTCGAAAACAGGATCGAGCCGCGCGGTGCGAGCGCGAACGCGCCGCCGCACGCAACCACGTCGTGCTTGCCGAGCAGCAGCGCCTTGATCCCGAGATCGATCGAATACAGTGACGACGAACACGCGGTGTCGACCATCATGTACTCCGCATCTTCCGGCAGCACGCCTTTCATCGCGTTCAGGCCAACACGGTGCGGAAAGAACGACGCAAGATCGCCCGCGCCGCGCGCATAGCGCGCGCTCAGCACCGCATCGATCGCGGCCACGCGGCGCGCGCGCTCGGCCGCGTCGACGCCCGCGTCGGCCAGCACTGCGTTCAGGCGCTCGCGCGCGGCGGCCAGCACCATTCCTTCCTCGAGATGCTGGCTGCCGTCCGCCGTGTAGCCGACCAGAAACGCGACGCGGTCGGCCTCGCACAGCGTCACGCCGTCGAGCGCCTGGCACAGTGCGTGGCGCAACCACAGCGTCGTGAGTTCGCGCGGCGCGGTGCCGGCGTCGAGCTCGGCGCGCACCGTCGAGCACGGTTCGAACTGTTCGATGAAGACCGAGCGCGACTGGTAGCTCTTGTCTTCCGCCGACGTATCCGGCGAATAGAACGACCGGTAATCCCAACGATCCCGCGGCACGTTGCCGAACAGCTCGGGGCCGTCCAGCAACGCGCGCCAGAATGCGTCCGGATCGCTCGCGCCGGGCAATGCGAGACCCATGCCGACCACGGCGACGTCGTCGCTGTCCGGTGCGTCTTCGGCAGGCGCGGCCGTACGGGCGGCCGGTTGCGCGACGGCAGCGGCAGCGCCCGCATCCTGCCCGGCGCTCGCCCATTCCGCTCGCGGCGACAACCCTTCGCTGCACAGCGACAACCCGCCATCCGCGACGACCACCTGCCCGGTAATCCAGCGCGCGGCATCCGACGCGAGAAACACGACGAGATCGGCAAGATCCTCCGCGCGCGCGAGCCGCTTCAGCGGCGTCGCCGCGATGCTCGAGCGCTTCGTGTTCTCCGGGTCCGGAAACTGCGCGGCGACGTCGCCGTCGATCAGCGTCGACGATGCGCCGTTCACCCGGATCTCGCGACCCGCGTACTCGACCGCGAGATAGCGCGTCAGCGATTCGAGCGCCGCCTTCGCGGTGCCGACGACGAGATAGTTCGCGGGCACGAGCGTCGCGCCCACCGACGACACGTTGACGATCGCGCCGCCGCCCGAGCGCGCCATCAGCGCCGCGGCGCGGCGTGCGCACCAGAATGCGCCTTTCAGGTTGGTGTCGAGCGCGCGATCGAAATGCTCTGCGCCGATCTCGTCGACGCCGAGCAGCGCGCCGGACGCCGCATTGTTGACGAGCACGTCGAGGCGGCCGTAGCGCCGTTCGATCTCGTCGAACATCCGGTCGACCTGCGTCTGCTGCGCGACCGACGCACGGATCACGTCGACGGTCGCGCCGAGCGCGCGCAGTTCCTCGGCCGTCTCCTTCGACGCGTCGAGCGAATGGAAGAAATTCAGGATCACGTGCGCGCCCTGCTCGGCGAAACGCCTGCAGATCGCCTTTCCCACGTTTTTCGCACCGCCCGTCACGAGAACGAGCTTGCCGCGCATGCTGGTATTCGACATGGATCGCCTGCCTATCGAGAACTTGTCATTACGGGCAGGGCCCCCCTGCCAACCGATGTTTCGGCCCACGGCCGTCAGGCGAGCGCCTTTCCCTGGTTCTCGTAGACGAAATCGACGATCTGTCCCATCGCCTTGAAGTCGCCGCTGCGGAAATTCGCGGGCAGCGGCGGCAACGCATAGCGCGCCGTGATCCGCTGGATGATCTCCGTCTGCTTGACCGAGTCGATACCGAGTTCGGCTTCGAGCTCGATCGATTCGGAGAACACCTCGGCCGGATATTCCATCGCCTGCGCGTAGATATCGACGAGCTCCGAGAACAGCCGCTCGCGCGGCACGTGCGCGGGCCGCGCCGCTGCAACCGCCGCGGGCGGCGCAGCCGCCGTCATCGGCTCACCCGGCGCATGCGGTGCCGCCGGCACCGGAACCGGCGTCAGCGCCGCCCCGCCCACTGCCGCGAGGCGCGGTGCGGGTGCGAGGATCGGGTCCGGCTGCGGCGCGAATGGCGTCGCCGCCGGTGCGGCGCCTGGCTGCACCGCGGCCGCCGCGTCGAACGCGTGACGCAGTTCGCCCTTGAGCCAGTCGACGAGGTGCGGTCCGCGCGCGCGCCAGAACGCGTCGAAGCCGAAGCTTGCGTTGCCGGTGCGGATATCGTCTTTCATGATGCTGTCCTCCTGGAAATAACGGATGATCGTCGTGACGACGCTCGATTCCTCTGCCACGTTCGACGGGCCGCCGAACGTCCTGACCGCGCCCGGCCCCGCGATGCGCACGACGATGCGCGCCAGCGCATTGAGCGCGCCGCACTCGACGTAGCGGGCGATGCCGTCTGCGCGCGCGGCGCGAATCGCGTCCGCGAAGCGCACCGGCATCACGAAATGCGACGCGAGCCGCATGCCGGGATCGTCGGCGCCGCTATAGCGGCGGCCGAGGATCGGCGAATACACCGGAATCTCGAGTGCGCCGGGCCGATATTCGGCAAGCCGCGCGGCGAACTGCGCGCGCGCGCCGGCCAGATCGGGGTGATGAAAGCCATATGGAGACCTGAGCGTCTGCGCGGTCACGCCTTGCGCCGCGCAGATCGCGACGAAACTTTCCAGCGCGTCGCGCGGGCCGGACACGACGGTCTGCGACGCGTGGTTCTCGACCGCGATGCAGACGTTGCGCACCCCGTACGTGATCGCGCTCGCGTCGATCAGCGCGAGTGTCGCGTCGGCGCCGGCCGAAATCGCGGCCATCATGCCGTCGGCCGGCGCTGCGGCCTGCAACGATGCAATCCTGTCGCATACGATCCGCGTGCCCTGCTCGATCGAATACATGCCGCCGCACACCAGCGCCGCGATCTCGCCGAAGCTGTGTCCGATCAGCAGGTCGGGGACGACGCCGCGTTCGCGCAGCACGCCGAACATCCCGACCGATGCCCCGAAGATCCCGAGCTGCAACAAGTCGGGCGCCTCGCGCAGCCACGTATCGAGCCCCGCATCGTCGCGCCACAGCGCACCGGTCAGCGGATGGCCGAGCCGCTCGCTCGCAACCGCGTCGATCGCGTCGAGCGTCTGCCGCACACTGCGGTGTTCGCGCCCGAGTTGCCGCAACGCGCCCGCATAGAACGCCCCTTGTCCCGGGAACAGGAACGCGCAGCCGCGCGCTTGCGCGTCGCCCGCGTTCAACCCGCGTCGTTCCATAATCCCAATCTCCCAAGGCTCTCGGCCAGTTTCAGTCTCGCGGTGCGCCACCTCGACACCGCGAGCACCCGCTGCCGGCGCGCATCCGCGAGCGCCGACTGCGCATTCAGCAGTTCCGTGAACGTGCCAACCCCGGCCTTGTAGCGGCCGCGCGCGATGTCGAGCGAATGCAGCGCGGTGTCGAGCAGATGCTGCGAGTTGTCGAGGTTCGTCGTGTCGGTCTGCAGGCTCTGGTAGCTCTTCCACACGTCGAGCGACACCTTGAGTTCGGTATTGCGCACGTCGGCTTCCTGCGCATCGGCCTGCGCCTTCGCCTCCGCGATGCGATACCCGGACGCGAATCCCTCGAACAGCGGAATCGAAATCTGGATGCCGACCGAATTGCTGTGACTGCTCTGCAACTGGAACAGCGACGGCTGCTGCTGGTATGACGGGTTGTTGCGCGCGAGGCTGCCCATCAGCGAAATCGTCGGCAGCGACTGGGCGCGCACCGCGCGGATCTGGTCGCGCGCCGCTTCGAGCCGCTCGCGTGCGGCGATCAGCTTTGGGTGATCGCGCTTCGCTTCGGCGATCAGGTTTGCGACGCCGCGCGTGAAGTCGTCGCGATCGGGCGACGGCTCCGCATCGGCGATGCGCAGCGGCGTATCGGCGTCTGCGCCGAGCGTCGTCGCGAGCGTGCCGATCGCGTTCTGCAGGTCGCCCTCCGCGCTTACGCGATCGAGCAGCGCCTTGCGATAGGTCGTCTGCGCCTGCAACGCGTCGCCGAGCGTGCCCGCGCCACCGTCGTGCCGCGCGCTTGCTTCGGCCAGGCTCTCCTGTGCGGCATGTTCAACCGCCTGTGCCGCCTCGAGCGCCGCCTGCGCATCGCGCAGCGCATAGAACGCCTGCGCTGCGTCGTAGAAGACGCTCTGCAACGCGTCGTCGTGTGCCGCATTGGCCGCGCGCAGCAACGCACGCGCACGGTCGAGGTTCGCGCCGCGCTTGCCGAAATCGAACAGCACCCAGCTCAGGTTGAGCATGCCGTAGCGGCTGGTGCTGCGCTGATCGCCGGAAAAACCGCCTGTATAGGTCGTGTTCACGTTGTCGCGCTCGATCCCGGCCGTCGCGTTCAGCGTCGGCAGGTACGCGGCCTTCGACACGCCGACCTCGGCCGTCGCCGCGCGTGCGTCCGCCCACGTGCGGCTCAGTTGCGGATGGGAGCAGATCGCCAGCAGGATGGCGTCCTCGAGTGCGATCGGCCGGTCGTCGAGGCGCCGTGCGCCGCACGCGGTGGCCGATGCCATCGACCCGGCCTGCGTCGCCGCGACGTCGTCGCGCGTGCGATAGACGTCGAGCATCTGCGCGCCCGCGGGCAGTGCGGCGGCAAGCGCAACGGTGGCCAGCACGAGGGCGAACGATCGCTTCATCATCTAGCGCCCCGCCACCGGCTGTACCGGATCGGCATCGTGCGGCGCCGGCCGAGTCGCGGCCGGTACGCCCGCGTGCGACTTCGCCGCGGCCGCCGCGCGCATCGCCGCGGTCGACTGATCGAGCACGACCTTCCCGCCCTGCAGCATGATGACGCGCTGCGCGGACGCGATGGTCTCCGGCCGGTGCGCGACGATGAGCCGCGTCATCGCGAGCTGCGTGACGGCCGCATTGACCTGCATCTCGCGCTGAATGTCGAGATGGCTCGTCGCTTCGTCGAGCACCAGGATGCGCGGCCGCTTGTACAGCGCGCGCGCCAGCAGCACGCGCTGCTTCTGGCCGCCGGACAGTACGGTGCCCATGTCGCCGACGAGCGTGTTGTAACCCATCGGCATCGCCGCGATGTCGTCGTGCACGGCCGCGATGCGCGCGCATTCGGCGACCCAGTCCGGGTCCGCTTCCGGATCGAAGAAGCTGATGTTCTCGGCGATCGACCCCGCGAACAGCACGTCGTCCTGCAGCACCGTGCCGACCAGCGCGCGCAACCGCTCGATGCCGAGCCTGGCCACGTCGAGCCCGCCGATGCGCACGGCGCCGCCCGTCGGCTCGTGAATCCCGAGCAGCACGCCGATCAGCGTCGTCTTCCCGCAACCGGACTGCCCGACGATCGCGACCGATTCGCCGGCCGCGATCGTCGCATTGACACCGTCCAGCACAAGCGGCTCGCCGTCCGCATAGCGGAACGACAGCCCGTCGATCTCGATGCTCGCGTCGAGCGTGACCGCCTCGCCCGGCACGCTGCGCAGGCTCGCGTCGGGTTCCGCTTCGGTGAACACGATGTCGGCCAGCCGCTCGCCCTGCAACTGCAGCATCTTGACCTCGAAATACTTGTCGATCAGGCTGCCAACCCGGCTGTCGAACTGATTCTTGTACGCGTTGAACGCCATCAGCACGCCGACCGTGAACTGGCCGTCCATCACCATCCGCGCGCCGAGCCAGATGACCAGCACGTTCTCGATGCCGAACAGCAGCCCGTTGAGCTGCTGGTAGAAGATCTGCAGCTTCTGCACGTGCAGGCTCGCGTTGACTTGCTCGACCAGCAGCGTGATCCAGCTCGCGCGACGCGCCGTCTGGCGGTTGAACAGCTTGATCGTCTTTACGCCGCGCACCGTTTCGAGGAAATGGCTCTGCTGCCTGGCCGCGTGCACGATCTGGTCCTCCGTCGCACGCCGCAACGGGCCGTACCACATCCAGCGGGCGAGCGCGTACAGCGCCATCGTCGCCATCGCGACGAGGCCGAGCGTGCGGCTGTATACGAACATCATCGCCAGCGTGACGAGCGTCATCAGCCCGTCGATCACCGCACCGAGAAACGACGTGGTCAGCGTCTGCTGGATCGTGTCGATCGAGCCGAAGCGCGACACGACGTCGCCGAGATGGCGGCGTTCGTAATAGCGCACCGGCAGGCTCAGCAGATGCGTGAACACGTTCGCCCGCCACTGGATGTTGAGCGTGACCCCGACATACATCAGCGCCCACGCGCGAATCGCGCCGGTCGCCTGCTGCATCAGCAGCAGCAGGCCGAAGCCGAGCGCGAGCACCGTCAGCAGGTCGCGATCGGCGCTGACGATCACTTCGTCGATCACCCATTGCAGGAAGAACGGCTGCACGAGCATGAAGACTTCGAGCGCAATCGCCAGCACCAGAATCTGCGCGAGCGAACGCGACAACCCCGACACCGGGCCCAGCAGTTCGCGCAGCCTGACCGCCGGCCGCGCCGCGCGCGGCGCGAAGCCGGCGCTCGGCCACAGCTCCAGCGCGACGCCAGTAAACCCGCTCGAGACATCGGCGAGCGGCACCTTGCGAATACCGTGCGACGGATCGTGGATCGTCGCGGTCTTGCCGTTCACTTCCTTCAGCACGACGAAGTGGTTGAAATTCCAGTGCAGCAGGCACGGCAGGCGCAACTGGCCGAGCTGCGCCATGTCGAGCTTCACCGCACGCGTGCCGAGCGACAGTAGCTGCGCGATCTCGATCACGCGCCCCAGGCCCGCCCCCTTCAGCGAGACGGGAAACTGCGCGCGCAGCGTCGCGAGATCCATGTGATGGCCGTGATAGCCGGCCACCATCGCGAGACACGCGATGCCGCATTCGGCCGCTTCGGTCTGCAGGACCATCGGCAGCTTGCGGCCGAGGCCGAACGAGAGTCGATCGAGTAATCGCATGCGTGCGCCCGTCAGAGTTTGCCGGTCAGGCTGTAAAGCGGCTCGAGCACCCATTCGTACAGGCGCCTGCGTTCCTGCAGGATGTCCGCCTGCAACGTCATGCCGGCCTGCAGCGGTTGCTGCGCGCCGTAAGCGGTGACGTGCTGCGCGTCGAGCGCGACGATTACGCGGTAGAAAGTCGCGTCGCGCCCCTCTCCCGGCGTCGCCCCCGGGCCGCCGTCGTTCGCGAGTTCAGTCGCCGACAGCGCCGTGCGAGCGATCGACATGACCGTGGCCCCGTACTGACCGAATTTCTGATAAGGGAACGCCTGATAGCGGACCAGCACCGGTTCGCCGACCCGCACGAAGCCGATCGCCGTGCTCGGCACGAACAGGTGTGCCTGCCAGCGCGCGCCGCCCGGCACGACACTCGCGAGCGGCCGCGACGTATCGACCGACTGGCCGACGTCGGCGATCGCGGCCGTGACGACGCCCGCCTCCGGCGCCGTGACGACGATCCGGCGCTTCGCCTCGCTTTCGATCAGGTTCTGGTCGACGTCGATCACGTTGCGGTCGATCTGCGCGAGCTGGTTCTGCTGCTTGAAGCCGAGCCCCGACAGTTCGTTGCTCGCCTCGGTGATCGACTGGAGCGTCGATGCACGGTCGCGCAGCAGCCCGTTCAGCTTCGATTGCTGGTCGAGCAAGTCGGCCTCGCGCTGCTGCGCCTGGTCCTTCGAGATGTAATCCTGCGCGAGCAGGCCGCGATAGCGCGTCGCGCCGTCGGCCGCGATCGACGTGCGCAGCCGCTGGGCCGCGAGCTGGTCGTCGATTTGCGCGAGCGTGCCTTTCAGGTTCACGATCTTCGCGCGCAGCGTGTCGCGTTCGTCCTGCTGCAGGCTGCGGGTCTTGTCCATTTCCGCGAGCAGCGACGCCTTGCGCTGCCGCGCCTGCGCGATCAATGCGGCCTGCGTCGCGCCTTGCGCCGCGCTCAGCAAGTCGGTCGACACCGTATAGAGCGTCTGCCCGCGCGTCACGCGCTGCCCTTCCTTCACGTCGCGCTCGACAACGATGCCCGGCTGCAATGCATAGACCTTGACCAGCCCCGCATCCGGCATCACCACGCCGGAGACCGTCGTGCGCCGCGTATACGTACCAAACGTGAAGAACAGCACCACGCAGGTGGCCATGACCATCGCGACGACCGTCAGCAGCGTCATGGGCAGGGGGTGCACCAGCACGATGTCGCCCAGCACCCGCATACGCCGAGCCTGTGCCGCTTCAGAACGAAAGAGACCGAACTCCATTTTCACCAACGTGTCGCCAAATATCGGTATCGACGTCCATTCCGCTTCCACGCGTCGGAACAGGCGAAAGCGATCCGGTATACAAAGAAGACCCGTGCATACCGGATCGTCAGTTCCATCATTGGGAGACGCGGCGGCTACCGCGTCGCCTCAACGCGGGCAACTCAGTACTGCGGGCCGCCGAAAAGGCCGTCCAGCAGGTTCACCGCGGCGGTCGTGATCGTCTCGCCGATGTTGTATGCCTGCTTGACCGGTGCGGCGAAGATGCCGAACGTCAGCGCATTGCCGATGCTCTCCGCGGTGCTGCCGCCCCATTCGATGATGTTGCCCAGTGCCGACGGGATGCCCGGGCCGCTGTAGTAGCCGCCGGAAACTTGTGCGATTTCCTGTTGATTCAGTTCTTGCATTGCATTTCTCCAGTTTCAAAATGCTAGATAATCCATCTAGCGGGGCATCGAACAACGCCGCAATTGCGACGCAGATCAACACGTTAAATAGATTTAAACTTTCGAACGACGTGACATATCGACCAGGCGGAATTAAATAAATGCATCAGCCCTGCTCAAATGGCGTATAAAATCCCGTCGGCCGAGATGAATCGGTCGCTCTTTCTCAGCAATCGACAACCGGACGGCAATTCAGCGGCAATATGCGTGCATTCTCCGTCCCGCCCGGCGTCCGGCTGAAAGACGCCGAGTACGCCGAGTAACGGACGCGTAGATGCCCCGCGCATGGATGCCGCGGCACCCGCACGTCATGGAGTACGAAGTTTCAACGAAAAAGACTGCCCGACCGAGAATAATCGTGTGCCAAATGCCGCTCACCTAATCAACGAAACGTCATTGGATGGCTGGTCGACATCAGATTTCACCTCGGAGATTCTTACAGCACTGAATCCGACGGGCCAATGATCCGTCACTTTTCCGGCGCTCTTTGTACGATACCGCACCATCTGGCAAACCAGATATTTTGAGGATTGACGGAATTTCCGGCTCACATACTGGCCGCCCTGATCCGAGTGGAACAGCAATGGAAGAATTGCATTAAGACCGAAGTCAACGAAAATTGCGTACCAATTTAAGCTTGACGCCGCCCCGCAGCCGCATGGGCATGCGGAAAAACCGCTCGAGGCAAGGCAGCGTTACCGGCCGTGAGAGGACGCCCGGTTCGACCGCTCCGCCTGCCCGGGTTCGGCGCTGGCCGGCGCGGAAGCCGCCGAGGCCGACGAAGCAGCCGACAGCGCGTTCATATACGCCGGTGCAGGCTTCGCCTTCTGCCGGATTCCCGGCGGTGGCGCCGTCGGGCGCTGCTCCATGCTGGCCAGCATCTGCTGGCACGGCAACGGGCGGTTGCGGCCCGGCTGCAGCAACGCGAGCAGACTCGCGAGCGGATTCAGCAAGCCCAGCCCGATCGCTGCCCCGCCACGCGCGATCAGCGCGCCGGCCTTGACCCCGACGTGCGGCTGCTTGAAGGAGCCGGTGACGTACAGTGGCGAGCGTAGCGATATCACGCGGAATCCCTTGGTATGGGGATGGATCGTGAGATTCATGGTCTCGTCTCGCAGGTTCACGTTACCGTCCATTCCGATCACCGCATCATCGGTGTCGAGCGCGAACACGCGCGAATCGAGCACGCCATTGGTGACCACGAAGTCGGCCACGCCGCAATTGATCCTGACGTCGCGTGTGCCGAACAATTTCTCGTACACCACGTTTGCAACGTTCAGCCCGGCGGCTTCCATCAACAAGAGACTCACCGTGCCGTCGGTCACCAACGTCTTCACTTCCCCGTTGGAAGTCGCTGCGAGTGCCGCCGGCGAATTGCCGGTGGCCGACAACGCGGCATCGCCGTTGACCTCGCCGAGCGCCGTTTGCATCACCGTGAATGTCGGGAACAGTTGCTTGAGTTTCAGATGTCGCGCCTGCAGCGAGAATCGCCCTTTGAGCGGCACGCCGCTGCCGTCCAGGTGAATGTTCGACGCAAGCGTCCCGCCCGCGACACCGAAGTTCAGCGGGTCGAGCGTCAGCACACCGTCATGCATGATGACGTGGGTCGACAAGTCGGTAATCGGCAAGCTCGAAGTCTTGACGATGCGCCGCCCGGTAAATCGAACATCGGCGTCGACCTTCTTCCAGCGGTCCGTGCGGAACGGCTCGACCGGCAACGCCTTGTTCGCGGGCTGCGCGACGGCGGCGCCCCGCCGCGCCTTGCTGGCATTCGTGTCGGCGCCGATGAGCGGTGCAAGGTCGGAGAACTGCAGCAGCTTTGACACCAGCGTACCGGACAAGAGCGGCCTCGGCTCGCGCGAAACGTACACCAGCGTGCCGTTGAGATCGCTGCCGCCGACGCGTCCCGTGAAGTCCTCGTACTTGAAGACGTTGCCGGACGCCCGGAACTGGCCGACCAGTCGGCCGTCGGTCGCATAAGGCGGGGTTTCGGGCAGGGTGATGCCCGTGACTTCATACAGGTGAGCCATGCTGGTGCCCGCGAGCCACAGTCGGAGATCCACCGCTGCCAGGTGAGACGGATCGGTCAGCGTGCCGACGAGCGCCAGGTGCGTATCGCCAAAGCGCAAATCGGCCTGAACCGGAAACGGGTGTTGCGTACCCTGCACCTCCAGCAAATTGCCGATCTTGCCGGTGCCGACGACCTTCCCCTTCTTGTAGGTCCCCTTGACGGTCCAGCCGATCGTGTAAGTGCCAACGCCGGCAGATGCTGCGGGCGCCGCGCCCGCCGATGCGTTCGCTGCCGCGGAGGCCGTTGCGCCCGGTGCGGCAGCCGCGGGTGCGCTCGACGCCGCCGGCAGGCCAGATGCAGCCGGAGCGATCGCGGTGCCGGACGTCATCGCTGCAGCATGCGACGCAGCGGCCACCGCTTGCGAGGCCGCTGCCGATGCGCGGGACGCCGCTTCGGCACCCGACGCAGGCACCACCGGTTGCGTCGAACCGGCGTGCGCCTGGGCCGCGAGCTTTTTTTGACCTGCCGGCCCGACGGCCTGTGCCGATTCGTGGCGCGCCGACGCCTCCTGCTGTTTCACCACCGCGCCGAACGGAATCGGCCGGCCGAGCGTGTCGATCACGGCGCTCAGATCGAATTGCTTTTGCTGGTCGTAGTAGCCGAGATTGCCTTGGGCAAACGCGATCTCATGCAGGTCGAGCGTCCATCGGCCGCGATGCGCGGGCTCCTTGAGCTTGATCGTCCAGTTGACTCGCCCGTCCCTGAGGCGTTCGAGGTCGACGGACGGATTGACCAGATCGATGGCCGGAATCACGATTCGGCGTGCCATCAGCGGCAGCGCCTCGACTTCGAAGCTGATCTCGTCCAGCGTGACGAAATGCTTCGTGCGCGCCCAATCCGGGTTGGCGATCGTGACATTGCGTGCGCTGAATCGCGGCCATGGCACCCATGCACGCCAGCCCTGCTCGCTCACGGGCCGACGCCACCCGATACGGAGGTCGCCGTTGATGGCGAACTGCCGTCCGATCGCGTCGGATACCTTGTCATCTACCCAAGGCCGGGCTCGATTCCAGTCGAACGTCACCATGAAGACAACCAGCGCTGCAAGCGCCAGCGTGACGATAACGGCAAGCCACGCGGCCGCCTTGCCGACGGTGTGGCCGATGTGCATTTCTCACTCCCCCGAGTTTGCTGCACCGTATCGAGCAATTCGTGTTCCTGATTACGCTTCGAATGGGCGGGTCTGACGATATCGACGCGCAATCGCGGTCGACTTGTCGAACGCTTGCGCGAGCCATGAACGGGTGCCGCGACGCCAGGTTGCCGGACGATCCGCGACATGAGCAGGGACTTCGAGGGATTGCAGAAAAGGCGCACTCCGCCAGGGGTTGCGTGCGTGAACTCGAAATGGGGTTCTCACGACTTTTCAGGTGTCGATCTTCGCAGTAATGTTCCGGATCGACTGCTCTACCTGCCCGCGCAGTGTGGCAGTGGCACGCTTGTGAACGAGAGAAGCAAACGCCTGCGGCCGTGCTTCCCGCATCCACGAGATGTCGATCGGGAGGATCGATGGATCGTCGCCATTTCCTCAAGTCGTCGGCCTTTTTTACCATTGCGGCTGCCACCGCCGCTCACTGCGCGCCGCGGGCGGGCCTGGCGGTCAGCGCCATGCGCGAGAACCGCTATCGATTCCCGCAAGGTGTCGCGAGCGGTGATCCGCGCGATCGCTCCATCGTGTTCTGGACGCGATGCGTACCGGTATCGCCGGATGCTCGGCATCATGCAAAAGGCGCCGTGCGCGCGGTACCACTACGACTGGAAGTGTCGACGCTGCCGGATTTCTCGACGCTCGTCGCCAGCGTCCCGCTGACGGCGCTGGCCACCTACGACTTCACCGTGCGCGCGAAGGTGACGGCGTGCTTGCCGAAGACGACCTATCACTACAGGTTCGTCGCCGGCGACGACGTCAGCATGACGGGCGTCGCGCGCACGGCGCCGGAGGCAAACGAGGCCAACGAGCAGGTTCGCTTCGCGTGGCTCACCTGCCAGGACTGGAGCGTCAACCACTGGCAGGCGATGACGCTGCTGGCTGATGAACGCGATCTCGATTTCGTCGTGCACGTGGGCGATTACATCTATGAAGCGGTCGGAACCACTCCCCCCGGCCGTGCCGAGCCCGCGCATTCGCCGCTGCGCTTGCCCGACGGCAAGCTGCTCGCGGACGGTCGCGCGTATGCCGATTCGCTCGAAGACTACCGGACGCTCTATCGCACCTATCGTACCGATCCGCGCCTGCAGACGCTGCACCAGCGCCTGCCGATGATCGCGATCTGGGACGACCACGAATTTTCCGACGACTGCTGGCAGGACCATCAGGTCTATACCAACGAGGAGCGGCAGGAAACCCGGCGGCGACGCAGCGCCAGTCGCGCGTGGGCGGAGTACATGCCGGTGGATTGGGGCGATGTGCGCTTCGAGCCGGACCATCCGTCTTACACGAACATCCGCATCTACCGTGATTTTCGTTTCGGCATGCTGATGCATCTGGTGATGACGGACGAGCGGCTGTATCGCGACGACCACGTCGTGAGCGAGGCCGCTGTCGCGCGCGCGCGTGGGCACGACCCGGTGCATGGAGACGACGCAGCCGGCTCGCGCTACTTCGTCAAGCAGGACGTGCTGCAACGTGACGAGGCGCGCGATACGGAGCAGCTTGGTCGCCCGCCGTCGATGCTCGGCCCGGAACAGACACGATGGTGGAAAGACATGATGAAGGGCTCGCCGGCAACCTGGAAGGTGTGGGGCAACGAGGTGATGTTGAACCGCCTGTGGTTGCTGATGCCTGGCGCACCCAAGACACCGGCAGCCCGCCTCGTGGCCGATTGCGACGCCTGGGACGGCTATCCCGCGCACAAGCACGAACTGCTCGCCTACTTGAAGGACCACGAAATCCACAACGTCGTCGCGATCACCGGGGATCTGCATGCATTTCAGTGCGGCGTCGTGCGGGACGATCCCGATCCTGCGACGGGGATACCGGTGATCGTCGATTTCGTCTGTGCCGGCATCAGCAGCGCATCCTTCTATTCGTACCTGAAAACCGCATGGAAAGGTACGCCGCTCGCGTCGATGGTGGCCACCCCAGCCCGGCTGGACAGCTTCCTGATGGCGAACAACCCCGATCTGTGCCACGCCGACCACGACGCACAGGGTTACGCATCGGCCACCGTCACGCCGGACCGTTTTTCCGTCACGTTCAACAAAGTGAAGCCGCTGAACCCGGACGGAACCGCGCCCGCGGATGCGCTGCTTGGACGCACGCGATTGACCGTGCCCAAGGATTCGGTCGAGGTACGGGTCGAACACATCTAGATGCCGACGCGCCCGAGCTCGTTGCCGAAGACCGTATAGCCGCCGCTTTTCCTCATTCCCGCCTGTCGACGCGTATCGTGCCTTCCCGCACATTCGCGTGAGTGACCCGGTCCGGTCGTGCACCGGGCCATTCCAGGCCGCTCGTCAGTGGAAATGTCCTCCGAAAAGTCCGAGCAATCCTATGACGATCAGGTAGATTGCGACGATGTAATTCAGCAGGCGCGGTACCACCAGAATCAGAATTCCGGCGATCAGCGAGACCAATGGACTCAAGTTCGCGAATACGTGCATGGCATTGCCCCTTGACAATAGATCGCGACATCGCCGAGTGGAGCGCCTCTCCTTAAACACCGGAAACAATGCCGCCTGGAAGTGCATGCGCTGTCCATTGACATCCGGCTACCTGGCCGAGACAAGCGCTTGACCCGGAGCATGCCGACAACGGATCTCCGGGTACCGGGCAAACACGCCGCCGGCGGCCGCGGACCGTACTGCACCAACTTGTGCTTCTTGGCTGCTCGCTTTCAACGCTGCACGCGATTCCCCGCCCATACGGAAGATTGTTTGCCGACACAGGCGAGGTGAACGACGGAGATTCGTCGTGCAGCGTTCAATTGCGGATCGGAGCGATTTCCGTACCTGGCTCAACGCGCGCTGCGTCGATTCTTCGAATTGGCGGCCTGCGCAATACGGGCCGGACTACCGGCAAACGCCGAACTGCTCCGGCGAAATGCGCAACAGCGCCATCGGCCACACCGCAAGATTCGGCGCGCTCGGCACGGCGGCTTGCCGAGCGCGCCGACGAACGTGTCGCCCAGCCCCCCGTTCACGCGGCGACGCCGGGACAGAAATGACAAGCACTTGAAAAATCGTCCGCGGATCCCGTACCGGCCGTTCCGCAGTCGCGCTGCCGCCCGTCAGGATTCAGGCGAATGACCGGCCCGCTTGCGATCGCGATCGGCACCCTGTTTTTCCTCCCGGGCGGCCACCCGCTTCGCCAAGTCGAGGTAGGTCTGCGCCATCGCGCGCAGTTCTTCCTCCGACGCGTCCTCGATCCCGATCAGCCGGTCGCTTGCCGCGTGCGTGACGGCGACGAGTTCGTCGAGCTTCAGGTGCATCGCGACGCTGTCGCGATTCTGGTTGCGCTGCAGCAGGAACACCATCAGGAACGTGATGATCGTCGTCCCGGTATTGATGACGAGCTGCCACGTATCCGAATAGTGGAAAACCGGCCCCGTGACGAGCCACAGCGCCGTGACGGCCACGGCGCTGCCGAACGCGATTGGCGAACCGGCCCACACGGTCACGTGCGACGCGAACCGTTCGAACGCGCGCGTGACCGGATGCCGTACCGTGACCGCCCGCGGATCGGCCGGGGGTCGGTCGTGCGCGCCCGACCGGACGCGGGATGGATGGTTCGCTTCACGCATGGGCGCCTCCAGGAGACGGATGTCGATTTCGGCGCACGCGCAATGGCACGGGGTTCGATCCCGCGTGCGGGCGCCGCCGACTAACGAGCAGCTTGCGTGCCCGGTGACCTTACGCGCGCCGCACGGCACGCCCGCGCGGACCGCGTCGGCCCAGCGCCGCCCCACGTCGAGCGGCGCGTGGCGGCCGAACGGGCGCGACCGTAGCCGAAGCGCACGCCCAGCTCGACGTCGAGCGCGCCCCGTGCGGGCAGGCAGGCTCGCCGGCACGGATCCTGGGTCACGACGCATACGTGCGCTGCCGATGACGAACACA
This sequence comes from Burkholderia puraquae, assembly GCF_002099195.1. Classification (GTDB taxonomy): domain Bacteria; phylum Pseudomonadota; class Gammaproteobacteria; order Burkholderiales; family Burkholderiaceae; genus Burkholderia; species Burkholderia puraquae. Next base: position 140,244 of record NZ_NBYX01000007.1, read on the forward strand.
CGATGCATTCACCGCCGTCGCGCCGGCTCGTGCCATCACATGGCGCAGACGAGCCGCGTTTGCGTTTCACGACCACTCTTCAGGCGGCAACGACCCACCGTCGTCCTCCCACAACGGCTGGCCCGTCTCGCCGCCGCTGCCTGCGGTCACCGGCCCGCTCCTCGTTTCCCGCTCCCGAGCCGGCCGTGTGCCGCGCGACGTCGCCCTTGCCTTGCGCGTCCGCGTAGGCGTCACAGTGTGCTGCGCGCCACCACGCCCGTCGCCGATCGATTCGGCCTCCGTCGTCGGCCGTCCAGTCGAAGCCACGCTCATGATCTTCTCCGGTATGAATGAAACAGCAGTCGATCCGCAAGATCGATGCCTTCCCCGGGCAAGCGGCATGACATGACGGATGGCGGCCGGCACGGTTCACGCCCCCGGTTGCGCCAGCGAGTCGATCAGCGCGCCGTTGAAGGCGGGCAGGTCGTCCGGCTTGCGACTGGTGATGAAAGGGCCGTCACGTACGACTTCCTGGTCGACCCACTTGCCGCCCGCATGACGGATGTCGTCCTGAAGGCTCGGCCAGCTCGTCATCGTGCGGCCTTCCACGAGACCGGAGGACACGAGCAGCCAGCCACCGTGGCAGATCGCCGCGATCGGCTTGCCCGCACCGACGGCCGCCGTCACGAACTCGCGCGCGGCCGGCACCATCCGGATCGCGTCGCCGTTCACGACGCCGCCAGGCAGCACGACCGCGTCGTAATCGCCCTCGCGCGCATCGTCGAACGTGCGGTCGACCTGCACGCGCTTGCCCTTCTCGACGTGCCTGAAGCCCTGGATCTCGCCGCGCTTCTGCGAAATCACGTCGACCTGCGCGCCTTCGGCTGCGAGTGCGCGCTGCGGTTCGACGAGCTCCGCTTCCTCGAAGCCGTCGACCGCGAGGATTGCCACCTTGCAATGAACCAGCCTTCCGCTCATGAGGCCCTCCGTCAGTGACGCGGCACGGGACGTGCCGCGCCGGTGTCGCAGCAAGCGGCGTGCCGCTGCATGCGGGCGACGATGGCGCATTCACGTTTCTGCACCCAGCCGCGCACGCATCGACGCGGTGATGCGCTGACGCGCCTGCGCATAGCCGTCCCACGGATCGCGCGTCAACGTGTCGAGGCGCTCATGGAGCGTATCGATCGTCCACTGTGCGCCGCCCGTCGTGTCGGGCACCTCGTCCCAGTCGAGCGGCACCGATACGCCCATGCCGGGCCGCGCGCGTACCGAATACGCGGCGATCGTGCTCGCGCCGCGCCCGTTGCGCAGGTAGTCGACGAAGATCTTGCCGCGCCGATGACGCGGCCCCATCGTCGCGGTGAAACGGTCGGGCAGCGCACCCGCGACGTGCTGCGCAATCGCGCGCGAGAAATCCTTCACGTCGTCCCAGCCCGCATGCCGCGTGAGCGGCACGACGACGTGCAGCCCCTTGCCGCCGCTCGTCTTGCAGAACGAGACGAGCCCCAGCTCGTCGAGCAGGCCGCGCACGAGCTGCGCAGCGTCGATCATCGCGCGCCACGGCAGCGACGGATCCGGATCGAGGTCGAACACGATGCGGTCCGGCCGCTCGATGTTCGACGCGTGCGCGTTCCACGTGTGCAGCTCGATCGTGCCCATCTGCGCGGCACCGAGCAGCGCATCGACGCTGTCGATCGACAGAAGCGGCCCGTGGCCGGGGTCGAGCCCTTCGTGCTGCGTGACGAACGGGATCTCGCGGCGCTCTGCGTGCTTCTGGAAGAACAGTTCGCCGGCGATGTCGCCCGGTGCGCGCACGAGCGACACGGGTCGCCCCTTCAGGTCCGGCAGCAGCCACGGCGCGACCCATTGCCAGTAATGCGCGAGGTCGATCTTGCGCGTGCCGCTCTGCGGATCGAGCACACGATCGGGATGCGTGATGCGCACGCGGCCGACATGATCGGCGGCGGCCGCGCCGCGCGTCTTGCCGGAGGACGCGGACGACCGCGCGCTGCGCTTGCGGCCAGGCGCCGTATCGGTATGCGGTGCGTGCGAGGGTTGGTCGTGCGCTGCGCGGGGTTCGTTCATCGTCGCCTCCGTTTCGGTTTGCTGCGGCACCTCGCGGACGATCCGCCGCGCCGGCTTGTCTTCGCGCAACGCGACGAATGCCGCCTGCCGCACGATTCCGCCGCCCGTCCATTCCGCGAATTCGCATTCGGCGACGAGCGTCGGCTCGACCCAGTGGACACGCGTGCGGGACCGTTCGCGCGGCGGTGGATCGAACGGCGTCGTGCTGCGTTCGTGCTTGCGCAGCGTCGCCGCGAGCCGGTCGAGCAGACGCGTATCGAACCCGGTACCGACGCGGCCGACATAGCGCAACGGCGGCGCGCCGCGTGGCCGCTTGCCGCCCGCGCTCGTGGCCGGCTCGTACACACCGAGCAGCAGCGCGCCGAAGCCATGCCGGCTGCCCGACGGCTCGGTGTAGCCGCCGATCACGAACTCCTGCCGCCGCCGGCATTTCAGCTTGATCCATGCGGACGAGCGGCCGCCCCGATAGCGTGAATCCGCGCGCTTGCCGATCAACCCTTCGAGCCCCGTGTCGCACGCGTGCGTGATCAGCGACGCAACGTCGTCGCCGAGATCGGGCGAGTAGCGCAGCCGTGCGGGATCGCTGCCGGCGAGCAACGGTTCGAGCAGCGCGCGACGCGCGGCGAGCGGCGCATCGCGCAGGTCGTATCCGTCGAGAAAGGGCAGATCGAACACGAACAGCGTCACCGCGTCCGAGCGGCCCGCGCCGAGCGCGATCTGCAGTGCCTGGAAATCGGGCAGTCCGTTCGCGCCCAGGACGACGGCCTCGCCGTCGAGCCACGCGTTGTCGATATCGAGCGCCGCGAGCGCATCGCGCTGCACGCGCAGTTTCGCGGTCCAGTCGCGACCTTCCCGCGTCATCAGCGTGACGTGCCGCCGCGCACCACGGCCCGCGATGCGGGCAAGGATCCGGTAACCGTCGAATTTCACTTCGTAGCGCCAGTCTTCGTGTGCAGGCGGCGCATCGACGAGTGTCGCGAGTTGCGGCGTAACGCGGTCGGGCAACGCACTACGCACGGCGCCTTCCACGCGAGACGGGTCGGCCGGCACAGCGACGGCCGGGTCGTCCTGCGGCCTGTGGGCAGGCTTCGCGCGCGTGGAGCGCGCTCGATCGCGATGCACGCTGCCCGGCTGCTGCGCGACGACATCGAAGCTTTCCGCATCGCGCGCATTGTCGTCGCGTTCCTTGATCAGCAGCCATTGCTCCTGGCGCTCCTGCCGCCGCCCGCTACGCACCAGCGCCCAGCCGCCATGCAGCTTCGTGCCGTCGAGCCGGAACGTCAGCTTGCCCGCGCGATAGCCGTCGCGTGCCCGGGCAATGCCACCGTCGGGCGTCCACGTGCCCTCGTCCCACACGGTGACCGAGCCCGCGCCGTAATGTCCGGCCGGGATCTCGCCTTCGAACGACGCATATTCGAGCGGATGATCCTCGACATGCACGGCCAGCCGTTTCACCGACGGATCGACGCTCGGCCCCTTCGGCACGGCCCACGATTTCAGCGTGCCGTCGAGCTCGAGGCGGAAGTCGTAGTGCAGCCGCCGTGCATGATGTTCCTGGATCACGAAGCGCAGCGGCCGGGCCGTGCGCGCGGACGGTCGCGCCTTGGGTGCCCTCTCCTCGTTCGCATCGGCGTGCGCGCGGCGGCGCCCGTGCGTACCTGCGGGTTCCGGCGTCGCATCGAAGCGGCGCTTGCTGCGATAAGGTTCGAGCTTGCCGGCCATCGTGTCACCCTCCATCGCGCGCCGTCACGCGGCGTGCTTGCGGCGCGCGGCGGTCTTCTTCGCCGCCTGCGTGCCGGTCGCGCCATGCTTCGCCGCCGCGCGCTTCGCCGGTGTCTTTGCCGCGCCTTTCGCGGACGTCTTCGCCGCCGGCTTGCGCCGCGCGCCCGTGGCAGGCGAAGGCGTCCGTGCATCCTCGTCGTCGTCCGCGCGTGCAGCACGCGCACCGCCGCCCTTCAGGCTGCGCTTGAGCAGCTCGGTCAGGTCGACCACGTTGGTCGCCGTGCGCGCTGTCTGCGCGGGCCGGTCCTCGATTTCCTCGATCCGGCCCGCGCGCACCTTGCGATCGACCAGCTCGAGGATGTCGTCGCGGAACGTGTCGTGATACTCGTCGGGCGTCCACGATCCCGACATGTCGTCGATCAGCTTCTTCGCCATCGCGAGTTCGCGCGCACTGACGCCCGCGCGCTTCGCGTCGTCGGCCGGCACCGACAGCTCGTCGAGCGGGCGCAACTCCTCCTGCCAGCGCAGCGTATCGAGCGCGAGCAGCGGCCCGACCGGAATCAGCGCGCCGAGATGCTGGCGGTCGCGCATCACGACGTGTGCGATGCCGATCTTGCCGCTATCCTTCAGCGCGTCGCGCAGCAGCGCATAGACCTTCTCGCCCTTGCGGTCCGGCACGAGGTAGTACGGCGTGTCGAGATACAGGAACGACACGGCGTCCTCGTCGACGAACGTCACGATATCGACGGTCTGCGTCGATTCGGGGTTCGCCGCGCGGATCTCGTCGTCGGTCAGCACGACATAGCGCTCCTTTTCGTACTCGTAGCCGCGCACGATGTCCTCGCGCGTGACTTCCTTGCCGGTGCGCTTGTTGACCTGCCGGTAGCCGACCGGATCCATCGAGCGCTTGTCGAGCAGCCGGAACGACGGCTTCACGGTGCGCGTGGCCGGGAACAGCTGCACGGGCACGTGAACGAGCCCGAAGCTGATCGCGCCTTTCCAGATCATGCGTGTCATCGAGGTCCTCCTTGCGGCGTCCGTCGCCGTATGCGACCGTCAGGGCTTCCGGCAACGGCTGCGCCGCACGATGCTGACGTGACCGTTGCGCTCCAGGATCGCCGCGTCGACGTCGGACAGGTCGTTCGCGCCGAGCGCCTGACGCACGCTTTCGCGTATGTCCGTCGGCGTGATCAGGGCCGCGCGCATCTGCGCGTCGTCGAAGCGGCCGTTGCGATACACCTCGCGCTCCGCGCCGACCAGCAGCCGCTCGAGTCGGCCCGAGCGCACGCAGGCCCAGCCGATCATGCGATGCAGCAGCGCGATCGCGAGCGACGCGGCTACCGTCGCCACGAACGGCGACGCACCGACCACCGCGCGGCTCAGGATCGCGCCGAGCAGGATCCCGACCACGTAGTCGAACGGCGAGCGCTGGCCGAACGCGCGCCGCCCGGCGATGCGGATCAACACCAGCGCGACCACGAACACGACGATCGCCCGCAGCACCATCTGCCCGGGGCCGAGCATCCGGCCTTGTCCGAACAGCGCGACGACGATGTCCATGATCGCGCGGCGCTACGCCGGCAACGCGGCGGCCTGCTGCTCGCGTGCCCCTACGCGATGGCGGCCGATGTGGCCGGACAGCACATTCAGGACTGCGTCGAGATCGACGGCCTGCCCGACGTTGATCGCCTGCCGGTGCATCGCATCGCGCGGGTTTTTCGCGAACGGGCACACCGGCCGGTTGATCGGGACTTCGCGGAAGTTCGGCCCGCCGAGCCGGCTCAACTGCGTGTCCGTGTACAAGAACAGGCGCCCCTGCAGCAGCGGATCGTTCGAGATCGCGCGCGCGTGCTCGAGTTCCGCGATGCGCTGCGACCGGTCGGGCGCGCGGCTCATCGTCGCACGACGCCCAGCAGCAGCGTGACGAGGAAGATCACGACGAAGATATAGAACAGGATCTTCGCAATCTCCGCCGCGCCGGCCGCAATCCCGCCGAAACCGAACACGGCCGCGACGATCGCGATGATGAAGAAGATGATGGCGTATCGAAGCATGGGGCCCTCCTGGATGACAGCGGCCGCCAACACACGTCGGCGTCGATCAGGCGTCGTGCTTGTGTTTCGGTTTGCCGCGGGCCGGCGTGGAGGCCATTTTCTCGAGCTCCTTCTCGCTCATCGATTTGGCCATCGACTTCGAAGGTGGTTTGAGGTCCTTCATTTTCGTTTCGCCGCGCTTGGCCGACAATGCCGCCCCCGCGGCGCGTTGCTGGGCCTGGGATTTTGCTGGCATGGCTGTGCTCCTCTGGTTGACGTGCGCATCGACGCGAGCGGTGACACGCGCACGGGTGAATCACCTGGCGGTCGCGCGTCGTCGCGGTGCCGCACGGCAGCCGGCGAATCGTCATCGCCTGGCGGCACTTCGTCACCGTGCGACGCGCAAGAACGATGCCCCGGCCCGCGAGATCCGCCGCGAACGTGACATCGGACAGCGAATCGGCATGCCGCTCGGCCGCCATCCTGTTGCGGACCGGCACCTTCGCGGGCGCGGCGGCCGCCGAAGCGGCGGCGCAAGCGCCTGATGCTGGCGGATCTGCCGCACAAGCGAGAACGGCATCGAAAGCCGCCCGACCGTTCGGTTGCCAGCCGATCGTCTCCAGAGTAATGCAGCTATCGTGCCAACTCGACGAAGCGCGTCGCGTCGCGGCTGTCGCGAGCGTGTACCTGGCGTCGCCGCAGGCCGGGGCCGCTTATTTACAACGCAGCGGCAAGTTTGGGGCACGCATTCCGCGCGCCGGGCAGCGTGCCTGGTCGCCAGCCATCATCGCTTCGCATCGATGCGGTCGACGGCCGAACGGTCGAGAAAGGCGGTCGTCAGCGCCGGCAGATGGCGCAGCAGCCATGCGGCCATGCTGCGCTCCTGTTGCAGGATCCGTTCGCAGCACGCGCGAATCTCCGCTTCGCCAGCCGCCTGCGCCGCTGCGACGAGCGAGGTATACGCGGCGATCTCGACCTGCGCGAACCCGTATCCGGCCAGCGCCCCCTTCACCACTTCGTCGGCTGACAGCATGCCGCTCGCGATCTGGCCGTACGCGGCAATTCGCGCGGCCAGGTCCTTGATCGCGGACGGCGTCGTGCCAAGCCGCATCAGGCACGCTTCGACGAGCGCCTGCTGGCCGACCGTGTCGTCGAGATGCAGGCGCAGCCGATCCTGCAACTGCGGATAGTGATCGAGCCGTTTCAGTTGCGCGGCGAGCAGCGTCTCGGCCTGCCGCTCCATCGCATAGGCATCGCGCAGCCAGTCTTCCAGATGTTCGCGCGGATTCGCCATCGCTTTCCTCCGGCCGCATCGCGGTGCGGCATGCCATGCGCCGCAATGGGCGGCGCGCTGCACGGCGCACGCGATTCCGCGCGCATACCGTGGGTGATGTGCCCGGCGTCAGGTCAGTATTGCATCAGCGGCGGCGTGCCCGGCAGCGGCCGGTCGCCCTGCGCATCGTTCGAACCCGGTGGCGTCCCGTCGGCCGGTTCGCCGCCGGCGGCACCCTGCGGCATCATGTTGCCCGGCGGCGGACGCGTGCCGTAGCGCGTATTCGCGTCGGGCATCGTCGTGGTCGACTGGGCCCCGCGGCCGTCGGGCGGCGCCGCACGCGTGCCGTAGGGACCGTTCGCCGGTTGCGTGCAGGCGCCCAGCACGCACGCGGCGGCGAACGCATGGATGCCCACGCGTATCGTCTGGATCGGCTTCATCGACATCTTCCTCCCTCCCATCGAAGGCTCATAGCCGGTTGAAATGGAAATCGCCTGCGTAGGCGGTCGGGGCGCGGCGCGCCATCATCTCGTCGAATTCCACGGCGACGCGCGTGAGCGCGCGGCGTTGCGATTCGATAGCGGCCTGCTCGAGCGCGGCGAACGCGCCGGCGTCGAACGTCACGGTCAGCGATGCCGGATGACCGTCGACGCGAAAGCCGATATGCAACGCGCCGGCCGGCCCTTCCTCGACATGAAACGGCATCGCACGCGCCTCGAAATGACGGCCGAGCGTCTCGGCGATGTCGCGCAACATGCCGGGTTTCACACGGATGCTCATCGCAGCCCCTCCTTGCGCATTCGCACGGCCGCGCCTGCCGGCGGCGCACGCACGGGCGGCTCGTGCGACGGCGGTTCGCGCTCGGGCGGCACCTGCCCCGGCGGGTCGCCCTCGGGCTGCCGGTACGGCTCGGGCGTGCCGGGCGGCACGTCGTCGGGAGCCGGCGGCTCGGGGTCCGGCTCGATGTCGGGTAACGGCGGTTCGGGGCGCTGCAATCGCTGCGTGGTGTCGTGTGTCATCGGTGCTCCATCGTTGCGATGGCCGGCGAGTCGATAGCGGACGCGACGGTCGCATACCGATCGCCCGCAAGGCGCATGCCGCCCGGGCACGTCGCCCGCCTGTCCGCCGTGACGCGCATGCGAACAGCGCTGCGCGACATGCCGTGTCTTCGCTACACCGTCCGCTGCAAATCTTGCAAGCGGGTTGCTACACGTCGTAAGCGGCCATCACGAGCCACCGTTCGCGGCCGTCGTCGCGCACATGCGCGGCGAGCGCATACGGGTCGGCTGGCTCGCACGCACGCGGCAGCGCGAACCGCGCGGGCTCGGTCGAGCCGAACGTCTCGTGGCCGATTGGCCGCACATCGGCCTTGCCTTCGAACATCCGGCGCTCGGGCCGGTAGATCAGCGGTTCATGCTTCTTCCATTCGTTGAAATAGCTCTTCAACGAATCGAATCCGCCGCCGCATACGTTGACCTCGTAGCGCACGCCGGGCCGTCGTTTCGGAATCGCCATCGTGCCTCCCGCTCGAAGTGTGCGGGGCGGGTCCCTGTTGCGCCACGCGCCGCCGTCATCGTCGGTCATCGTCTTTGCGGCAAGTCGCGTGCCGCCCATGTCCGGCGCGAACCCGTCGCGCACCGGGCACGGCCGTTGCGGAGGGGACACGCCATCGCCATCGACACGGAGGCTCGCGATGAAGGATTCGACCCGGTCCGGCCACGACGCGCCGGCACACGAGCGGCAACCCGATCCGTCGCCGCCGCTCAAGCACCGCGACCGCGCGCACACGCGCCATTCGGAGCGTCATATCGACAAGCAGCTCGAGGACACGTTTCCCGCGAGCGACCCGCCAGCGACCGGCGGCGTCACGCGCATCGAACCGGACACGCCGCCCGGCACGCACGACGAAGGGCCGTGGCAGGACAAGCGCGAACGCGGCGACGCATGACCGCCCACGGCACGCGGCTTGCTGAACCGGACGCGCACGTGCCTATCCACTGCCCCACTCAACGCGCAAGGAGAATTTCAATGCATCGCGTCAACGAAATCATGTCGCAGGACGTCGTGCGCATCGCGCCGACCGACTCGATCCGTCATGCTGCGCAACTGATGGAGCGCTACGACATCGGCGCGCTTCCCGTGTGCGAGAACAACCGGCTGGTCGGGATGGTGACGGATCGCGACCTCGCGGTGCGCGCGATCTCGGCCGGCAAGCCGCCGGAAACGCGAATTCACGAAGTCGCGTCGGGCCCGATCGAATGGTGCTTCGACGACGATTCGCTGGACGAGATCCAGCACTACATGGCCGACGCGCAGTTGCGCCGCCTGCCCGTCGTCGATCACGACAAGCGGCTGGTCGGCATGCTGTCGCTCGCGGACATCGCGACGCGCTCGGCCGGCCCCGAACGCGACGACGTCGCGAACACGCTCGAAGGCGTGTCGCAACCGAAGCAGACGTGACGGTGCGACCTTCGCCCCGTCACGACAACCCCGCGCGACCCGCAGGGCCCGCCCCGGGCACCGTCGCGCCCTACGCAGCCTGGAGGAAACCATGCAGACTTCCCATCAAGGTCAGACCCGCATCATCGGCAAGGGCGCCGCAACGGCGGCCGGCCCCGGCCCGGACGTGATGGCGGCCAATACACTGGAAGGCGACAAGGTCTATACGACCGACGGCGACGATGTCGGCAAGATCAAGGAGATCATGCTCGACGTGCGCTCCGGCCGCGTCGCATATGCGGTGCTGTCGAGCGGCGGCATCCTCGGCATCGGCGACAAGCTGCACGCGATTCCGTGGAGCGCGCTGACGCTCGACACCGAACGCAAGTGCTTCCTGTTGTCGGTGTCGTCGGAGCGGATCCGCAATGCGCCGGGATTCGACAAGGACCATTGGCCGGCGATGGCCGATCCGCAATGGGCCGAGCCGCTGCACGAGTTCTACGGCAGCGCGCCGTACTGGAGCGCCGGAGACGAACTCGGGCTGACCGACCCGACCGAGGAACTGAACGATCCGCGCGCACGCGACCGTCACTGATCGCACCACAACTCGGTGCCGGTTCGCCGGCGCATCCGTTTTGAACGCCCCGCCCGCGCGGGGCGTTTTTTTGCCTCCCGATGGCAGACGGGACGCGCGATGCGCGGGGCGCTACGCGCGATGCCGCAACGCGTCGATCACGACGGTGAATGCACGCGACGCCGGGCGACGGCTCGGATAGTACGCGTGGTAGCCGGGAAAGACCGGACACCAGTCGGGCATCACGATCTGCAGGTTGCCGTTGCGGACATGCTCCAGCACGACGTCCTCGGTCACGAACGCGATGCCGAACCCGTCGAGCGCGGCCTGAACCAGATGCGGCTGCGTGTTGCAGGTGATCCGGCCGTTCACGCGCGCCAGGACGTCGTTCTTGCCCTTCTTCAACTCCCACGCATAGATGCCCTTCGCCGTCGCGAGCCGCAACGTGACGCAATCGTGATCGAGCAGGTCCTGCGGCTTCCTCGGCGGCTTGCGGCCGTCGAGATACGAAGGCGCCGCGACCATTGCCATCCGGACATCCGGGCTGATCCGCACGGCGATCATGTCCTTCGCCACCTGATCGCCGTACCGCACGCCGATGTCGTAGCGCTCCTCGACGATGTTCGACAGCCCGTAATCGACCGACAGCTCGACGCGGATATCCGGGTAGTCGGGCAGGATCTTCCTGAGTTTCGGCCAGATGATCGTATCGATCGGATGCTCGGTGGCCGTGATGCGCACCACGCCGGCCGGCTTGTCCCTGAAATCCGACAGCGCGGCCAGTTGTGCCGAGATCTCGTCGATGCGCGGCGCTACCGCCTGGAACAGCGCTTCGCCGGCGTCGGTCGTCGACACGCTGCGCGTCGTACGCGTCAGCAGCCGCACGCCAACCCGCGCTTCGAGGTCGCGGACGGTCTGGCTCAGCGCCGACTGCGACACGCCGAGCCGCGTGGCCGCGCGCGTGAAACTGCGCTCGCGGGCCACCGCGAGAAAGACGAGCAGGTCGTTCAAATTTTCACGCGCCATGTCGAAAAGCTACTCCTGCGGGGACGGACGCCAATCGTAGCACCGCCGGCGGCGATTCATCGGATTGGCTAATAAGTCCAAGTGCGCCGTGCTACTTAATCATTCCGGCATGGCTCGCTAGACTGCGAAGCCATCGACCGACGCGTCGCGGCACAGCCCGGACGCACCGACTACCCGCTTTCCGGAGCCGCACCTCATGAATATCCGCCTTCTTGCCGCCATCGCCGCACTTGTCGCCTACGGCCCGCTGTTCGCGCAATCCGCACCGGGCCTGACGCGCGAGCAGGTCCGCCAGGACATGCTTCGCTACGAGGCCGCCGGCTTCAATCCCGCACGCATGAACCCGCGCACCTGGGTCGACGACGCACAGTCCGCCGCGGCCAGGGTGCAGGCCGGGCGCGACGACGATGCGCGCACACATCTGGCCGGGCGCGGCACGGCGACACGTTGCGATTGAGCGCGCAACCGCCCCTCCTTTCCGATCCTGTTCTTGTTCCCGTTCCCGATATGCAATCCGTCTCACCACCCGATCGCGGCACGGCAGCGGATGGCGCTGCCGCGTGGGGCGCCGTCCTCGCGATGTCGCTCGGCGCGTTCGCGCTGGTCGCGTCCGAGTTCATGCCGGTCAGCCTGCTCACACCGATCGCGGGCGATCTGCACGTCAGCGAAGGCCAGGCCGGCCAGGCCATCTCCGTATCGGGCGCTTTCGCGCTGGTCACCAGCCTGTTCATCGCCTCGCTCGCCGGCCGGCGCGACCGCAAGCCGTTGCTGCTGTTGCTGACGCTGCTGACGATCGTGTCCGGAGCGCTCGTCGCATCCGCGCCGAACTACGGCGCGTTCATCGCCGGCCGCGCGCTGATCGGCGTGGCGATCGGCGGCTTCTGGTCGATGTCGGCCGCTACCGCGATGCGTCTCGTGCCGGCGCAGCACGTGCCGCGCGCGCTGGCGATCGTGAATGGCGGCAATGCGCTGGCGACCGTCGTCGCGGCCCCGCTCGGCAGCTTTCTGGGCGGGATCGTCGGGTGGCGCTGGGCGTTCTTCAGTGTCGTACCGGTCGCCGCGGTCGCGTTCGGCTGGAAGCTCGTCAGCCTGCCGCCGATGCAGTCCACGCCGCGCGGCACGTCCACCCACGCGCTCGGGCTGCTGGCCCGGCCGCCGGTCGCGCTCGGCATGGCCGCGGTCAGCGTGTTCTTCATGGGCCAGTTCACGCTGTTCACCTACCTGCGTCCGTTCCTCGAAACCGTCACGCATGCGGCCACCGTCACGCTGTCGCTGATATTGCTCGTCATCGGCATCGCGGGTTTCGCGGGAACGGTCCTGATCGGCGGTGTCCTGGAGCGCGGGCTCTACCGGACCCTCGTGGTCACGCCCGCACTGATGGCCGCGATCGCGGTGGCGCTGATGTTCTTCGGTGGATCCACGGCGGCAACCACCTGCCTGCTCGGCGCATGGGGCCTGCTCGGCACCGCGGCCCCGGTCGGCTGGTGGACGTGGCTCGCGCGCACACTGCCGCACGATGCGGAGGCCGGCGGCGGGTTGATGGTCGCGGTCGTGCAACTCGCGATCGGACTCGGCGCGACGATCGGCGGCATGCTGTTCGACCTGCACGGCTACCGCGCGACCTTCGCGATGAGCGCGGCACTGCTCGCGCTCGCCGGCGGGCTGGCCGTCGTCGCGGGCCGGTCAGCCGGGCGCGCCGGCGGTTGACGCCCGCACCCGGCTCACCCGGCTCACATCATCTTGCCGCGCGAACGTTCGGCGCGCGCTGCGTCGGCCGCCGATTCGACCTTCTTCACTTCCTCTGGCGGCGGCAGCACGGCCTTGAAGCCCATCGACCCGATCCACATCTCGCGCGCCCAGCCGCGCGTGTGATACAGGTGATGGTCTTCGTCGGCCTCGACCTCGTCGTGCGCGTCCTTCAGCGTCTTCGCGGCGTCACCCGACAACTGGTCGGCCGCATAGCCGATCAGTTCCCAGTTCAGGTGGTCCTTGGTCTCGGCGAGCACCACGCACTCCGCCGCGACGATCTGCGCGGCGGCCGGATCGGCCTGCTTCCGTGCCTGCTCGATCGCATGGACGAGCGCCTTCCCGATGGCCGCCACCGCGCTGCGGCCGGGCGTCTGCGCGTCGGCGTCCATGCCGAACGTCTCGAACACCTTGCGCAGCACCGCCTGGTGATGCAACGTCTCGCGATGGTACTTCTCCCATTCCTGATGCAGATCCTCGTCGGTCGCGCATTGCAGCGCGGCCTCGTAGATCTTCGCGCCGCCAAGCTCGGTTTCGTACGCCTGGCAAAGCAATTCGCGGATGCCTTCGTGCTTCGGTTGCCGATGGGCCATGACTGACTCTCCAAAAAGACGGGCCGCACGCGCGGCCCGGGGTTGAACGGGCACGCGTTACTGCGCGCCCACCTTGCGCTCGAGCGCCTGCGCCAGGCTCAGGTGATGCCGCAGCGTCGGCAGCGCGGCATTCGCAAACGCGCGTAACTGAGGATCCCTGCCTTCGCGCGCCTCGCCTTCGAACAGCGCGACGGCCTTGCGGTGCGCGTCCGGCCCGACCGCCGCGACATACGCGACGTCGAAGTCGTGCCCGCTCTTGCCGCGCAGCGCCTCGACGTCGGGATCCAGGATCTGTTCGACCTGCGGCTTCATGCCCTTGCGCGCGGCGATCTCGTTCAATTGCGCGTTCGCCTTGCCGTGATCGGCCACCATGCGCTGCGCGAACGCGCGCACGTCCGGCGACTGCGCCTGCTTCAGCGCGAGCTGGCTTGCCTGCACCTCGGCCTTGCCGGCAATCGCGGCCTTGTCGACAAATTCCGCGTCGCCGCCTTGCGGCGCCTTGGCGATTCGCGCGTCGCCCGCGCCCGACGACGGATTGATCATGCCGCCCGGCACATGTCCACTCGATGCGGGCGGCTCGCCCGGCATCTGCGCGTGGGCGAGCCCCGCAGTGGCGAGCACGCCCGCGGCGAATGCCGCGATCGTCCAGTTGGGTCGTTTCATGTGCTTCCTCCTTGCATGTGGCGTGAGGCGGCCGTCCGCCGCCGACGCTCGCGACGCCCGCCCCCTCCTTCGCGACACCCGAAACCCGTTGCGACCGCGTGGCCGATCCCGCTGTCGCCGCCCGTCACGTGCGCGACCTTGCCGGCGAGCTTGCCGCTCCCGACATAATCGGCCGCATCGTCGCGCGGCGGCAGATGCATGTCGCGCCCGGTGCCCGGCCGATGGTCCTGTTTCCGAGGCGGCGGGGTTTGTGCGGTAGTCACGGGTTCGATTCCTCCCAGAACGGTGTCGTCGATACGTCGCAAGCGGCGTGCCGTGCACGGCAAGGCCCTTATGCTTGCGTTGCGGCAAGCCGGCGTGAAAATTCAGCGCTTGCCGACGCCCGACGCAGCCTCGTCGGGCCGGCGCACCGGATCGAAGTCGCTCCACTCACCGTCCCGCCAGTCTCCCTCGACGCGCTCGATCGACGTCGCGCCGGTCGCGCGCAGCACGTCCTCTGCGGTAGTCGCGGTATCGGGCACCACGCGCACGGCGAGGATCACACCGGTTTCGCTTTGCGCGAGCGCGCCCTTGCCTTCGGCCCGCTCGCCGCGCATCCGGCCGAGCGCGCCGCCGAATGCGCCGAGATACGCGCCGGCCAGGGCGCCGGCGGCCGGCACGAACCAGTAGCGCATGCCGATCGCGTAGACGAGCAGCCCCGCGACGACGCCGATCAGCAACCCGCGCATCGCGCCGATCATCGCGCCGCGACCGCCCGGCTTCGCCGCCGTATCGGCATAGACATCGCCGCCGATCGGAAAGCGCGCGTGCTGTCCGCCCGGATTCAGGAAGAAGATCGATACGTCATCCGAACCGAATGCGCGCTCGTAAAGGTGACGCGCCCCACCTTCCGCTGCGTCGAACGTCGTAAAGCGGCCTGCGACGATCATCGTCATGGTCGTGCTCCTCGTGACGGTGGCTGCACCGCGCGCGGATCGCCCGCGGCGCAACGGGGGCGGCGCTTACATCAACCGCCCGAGTTCCTTCGACACCGACGCCGGCGTGCCGTACTCGCGATCGGGAATGCGGCGGAGCAGGTCGATCAGGTCACGGCCCGCCTGCGAGCGCTCGGCGCACTCGATGACCTCCGACTTGCTGGCCGGATAGGCGATGCCCTTCAGTGCCTTCTGCACGTCGACCGGGCCCGGCGCCTTGCCGTGCCCGCCCTGATGGCCGCCCTTGTCATGGTCTTGCTGCACGCGCTCGCCTTCGTGTGCGCGTGCGTGGCTGTATTCGTGGCCCGTATGTTGCCGGGACGTCATGGCAGTCTCCCTGGAAGACGAACGAAATCACGACGACGCATGGCGCGATCGCACAAGTGCGGCCACCACCAGCGCCGCCGCGCCGAGTGCGACCGCACCCGCCACCCTCGGCCGCTGAACCACCGTGTTGTATGCGCAACCGCGCAACACGGGCCCGTCCATGCCTTCGCGCTCGTGCAACGCATGGCGCGGCGCGTAGAGTGCGTTGTCGTCGCGCGGGCGGGCGGGGCGATCCGTGCGCTGGCTGCGCCAGAAAAGCCGGGCCGCGACGCGATCGAACAGCCGCGGCGCGTGGTACGCGCTCGCCGACGTGAACTTCGCCGCACCGCCCACGAACAGCGTGCGGCGCGGATGCGCGGCCGCGAACAGGATCGCGTCGGCCACCAGTTCCGGGTCGTAGATCGGCGGCGGCAGCTTCGCCTCGACGTTCATGTAGTTTTTTGCGTGCATCACGAACATCGTGTCGATCGCAGCCGGCTTGATCAACGTGACGGACACCGGCAGATGGTCGCCCTCCATTTCGAGCCGCAGCGAATCGGTAAAGCCCTTCACCGCATGCTTCGACGCTGCATACGCGCTCTGCAACGGCACGGGCACGTCGGACGCCTCGCTGCCGATGTTGATGATTGCGCCGCCGTGGAAGTCGCTTTTGCGCCGGAAGTGGTCGGACGCGACGAGCGATCCGTGCACGACACCCCAATAGTTGGTGTCGAACAGCCTGCGCTGGTCGTCGAGCGGCACCGCGGCGGCCGGGCCGAAGATCGACACCCCTGCGTTGTTGATCCACGTATCGAAGCCGCCGTAGGTCTCGACGGCCTGCGCGGCCGCGCGCTGCAGGTCTTCGAGGTTGCCCACGTCGCCCGCCACCGCCACCGCGAGGTCGCCATGCTGGCGAATCTCGTCGCACAACGTGTTGAGCGCCGCCTCGTTACGCGCGAACAGCACCAGCTTCGCGCCGCGGCGCGCAGCCTTGCGCGCGGTGACGAGGCCGATGCCGCTCGTCGCGCCGGTAATCACGATCGTCTGCTCGCCGACCGGTTTGAGCATGCAGTTCATGGCTGAACTCCTTGTGCGGCGCCGCCGCGGTCACTTGGCCCGGATCGTCAACTGGTCGCGTACGTCCCGTACGCCGTCGATCTGCTTCACGACGCTGACGGCCTGCGTGCGCTGCTGCTCCTCGGGCACGCTGCCGGTGAGCGTCACGATGCCGTGCCGCGTCTTCACGTGGATGTCGCCCGACGACAGGCCGTTCGCACCGACGAGTTCGGCCTTCGCCTTGGTCGTGATCGTCGCATCGCGGATCTTCATGCCGGTCGCCGAATGCGAAGCGGACGCCGACATCGACGCGGCGCTGTCGTCGCCGGCGGCGAACGCGTTCGGCACGATCGCCGCGCACGCGGTGGTTGCGGCAATCGCGATCGCCATGCCGGTGCGCGTCGCCATGCGACGACGGAACCGCAGGGAGCGGGCTTGCAACGGAAATGCCTTCATCGTGACCTCCTTTCGTCGAGCCGGCGTGGCCAGCGGGTGAACGGCCGAGCGCAAATCGCGTGCCGATGTCGTTGCCGATACGCGACAGACGCGCATCGCGACGCCGATCAGCTAGCGGATGCGCCAATCTGCAATGCGATTGCAGTTTTTGCGTGTCGGGCGTCACGGCGCGCCGTCATCGGCCGATTCGCCCCGGTCATTCAGTTCCTCCGTGCGATCCGGCCCGCTCAGCCGCTCGGTGCGATCCGGCGTGATGTCCGCGCCTTCGTCGAGTGTCGAATCGCCGTCCGCCGACGCGCGCTCGCCCGTACCCGCGCGGTCCGTATCGCTGTCGAGCGATGCATCGCCGCGTTCGAGCGCGTGATCGTCGAGGGGCGAATCGATGTCGAACGGATGACGCCGCGCGCCTGCCGTGTCGCTGCCGCTGTCGGACGAGTCGCTCGGCCCGAGTGCGCGCCCGTCTCGGCCGCGACGGGCGTTGCCGTCGTCCGGGTCGGCCGGTTCGTTGTCGGGGTTCAGCGTGCTGTTCATGTGGCTCTCCTTGCGAGTCTCGCGGCCGCTTGCGGCAGGGCAGCCGCGGCACGGCACGCGAACCGGCGGCCCGTGCAATCGTCATGCCGCGACGCGCGCCGGAACCGGTTGCTCGCTGCCCGCACGAAGATCGGCACAACCGATGCGCGCCCATTGATCAGCCGAATTGAGTTCGCTTATGCTTCCCGGGTGCCAATTCGATTCGTATTGCCGCCGCCGGCACGCCCGACGGCGGCCGGGTGGCCCTTGTCCGCCCGCCTTCGACTCGCCGCTCCGATGACGAAAGACGATACCGATCCTCGCTCGCATCCCCCCTCGCTCGGGCAGTCCGACGCGCGCGACCTGCTGCACCGCTTTGCCGAGTTCCGGTTCCAGACGGTGGTCGAATCGATCACCGACTACGCGGTGTTCATGCTCGATCCGCACGGCAATGTCGCGACATGGAACGCGGGTGCTGAACGCATCAAGGGCTATCGTGCGGCGGAGATCGTCGGCCACCACTTCTCGCGTTTCTATCCGCCCGACGCGATCGCGGCCGGCCGGCCGTCGCGCGGGCTCGACGAAGCGGCCCGAAACGGCCACTTCGAAGACGAAGGCTGGCGCGTGCGCAAGGACGGCTCGCAGTTTTGGGCGAACGTGACGATCACGCCCGTGCACGATCACACGAACCAGCTCTGCGGCTACATCAAGATCACGCGCGACATGACCGAACGCAAGCGGCTCGAGGAGCTCGAAGCGTCGACGCACCGGCTCAGCGTGTTCATCGCGATGCTCGCGCACGAGCTGCGCAACCATCTCGCGCCATTGCGCCATTCGGTCGGCGTACTGCAGAGCCTGGCCGATCCGGCGCCCGCGCTCGCGCAGTGCCGCGACGCCGTGCATCGTCAGGTCACGCAACTGACGCGGCTGGTCGACGACCTGCTCGACGTCGGGCGCATCACGGCAGGCAAGGTCGAGCTGGACGACCGGCCCATTACCGTGCGCGACATCGTGTGCCGCGGCGTCGAAAGCACCCAGCCGAAGCTTGCCGCGCGCGGGCAGCACATCCACGTCGATCTGCCATCCGATCCCGTGCCGCTGCAAGGCGACGATGCGCGGCTCGTCCAGGTGCTGCATAACCTGCTCGACAACGCGTCGAAGTTTTCGCCGCTTGGCGGACGAATCGACGTCGGCGCCCGGATCGAGGGGCCAGTCGTCGCGATCCGCGTGACCGACCGTGGCGTCGGCATCGTGCGCGGCGCGCTCGAAACCATCTTCGATCTGTTCGAGCAGGAAGGCGGGGCGGGCCGGCGGCCGTCCGAGGGCTTCGGGCTGGGTCTTGCGATCTGCCGGACGTTCGTCGAACTGCATGGCGGGCGAATTTCAGCCGAAAGCGCCGGGCCCGGTCACGGTGCGACGTTTACGGTGCGGTTGCCGATCGACCGGATAGCGCGCGCGGCACGCGGCGACGTGCGCGGGCCGGTCACGTCTGCGCAGACTGGCACCACGTCGCTACGTATCGTCATCGTCGACGACAACCGCGATTCGGCCGACACGCTCGCCATGCTGCTGCAGGTGAAAGGACACGCGCCGCGCGTCGCATACAACGCGAACGACGCACTGGCGCTCGCTCGCGACTACGCACCGCAGCTGATGATCCTCGACCTGACGATGCCCGACATCGACGGCTTCATGTTGCTGCGCGAACTGCGCGCGATCGACGCGCTGCGCGACGCGACCTGCGTCGCGCTGTCCGGTCATGCCGGCGCGGCCGACCTCGCCCGCACCGAACGCGCAGGCTTCGACGAGCACCTCGTGAAACCCGTCGAAATGACCGTGCTCGATGCGTTGCTGCAGCGCGTTGCGCGCCGGGTTCGACATACATCGTAGCCGCCGTGCTCAGGCCACCGCGCGGCACATCGCCGCGCATGCGTCACACGCGAGCGCGCAGCGTGCGCCCCCGGGTTCCGCCAGCCGACCCAACCGCGATGCGTCATCGTTCGTATTGACGACGCCGGAGAGCGTTCGGCTTCGCCGCGACGAAGCATGCGATCGTGAATCGAGTGGGACGCATCGATAGGTTCGTTTGTTTTGTAGTCGTCGATCGTCCAATCGCTGCATGCGGTGATTTTCGTCACCATGAAATCGAGACTTCTCAAGCCGCGCGCGCTCGTGCGCCGGTTTGCCGCCCGTCGTGAAGGTTCCCGAAACGGAACGGGCCACCGGCAAGTCATGCGCCGGCGAAGCGACGCGCTCGTCGCGCGCCGTCATGCGCCCGCCGTCCGGCGGGTGCGTTTCACATGGATCGAATCAGGGAGAGCGGCCGGACGGCGAGATCCGCGTAACCGGATTACCGCTCGCTGACCTTCACGCGCGGCAGCCATTCGGCCTCGGCGCCCTGCGTGCCTTTCAGATACGCGGGAGTCGCGTCCTGCGCGTGCGCGTCGAAGCGGCGTACCGCCTCGGTGTCGATATGCCGGCCGTCGAACGTCGACTGGCGACGGGTCATCATGTTGATGCGAAGGCGTTTTGCCGCCATGATCGGTATTCCTTGAAAAACGGGACTCCGCCGACTGGCGAAGTGCCATAGATGTACGTGAGAAAGATGTCGCTGCGATGACGCGGGGTGCGACGCGAATCCCCCGCGATCACATGGCTGCGCGGCAGGCAGCTCAGCGCTCGGCGCCATGCCGGCCCGCTTGCTCCAGCGCCTCGAGGTAGCGATGGACTGGCACTGCAGCAAGCCACTCATCATGGACAAGAAACAACGCGTCGAGTTCAGTGCGCTCAGCGTCCGTCAAGACCCGCGAGTCACCGCTTTCTGCCCCCGTCGCCCTTGTGCTGCTCCTGGCGTTGCTTGCCGTCGGCGGGTCGTCGAAAGTGCACCGCACCGCGCCGCGATGCAGCAGCCGTCGATCGACCGCTTCGCCGCAGCGGCTGATGCGGCGACGAAATCGCTCGTCTCGTCGGCGCTTACGCCCGCCTGGTCGTGGCCTGAGCCGCCTGCGCGGCCCGCTCGATCCAGCGGACGGCCGGCGCATCGTGCTCGCCCGGCGCGGGCTTGCCGATCAGGAAGCCCTGCACCTCGCGGCAGCCGGCATCCGTGATGCACGCCAGCTGCTCCTCCGTCTCGACGCCTTCCGCGACGGTCGTCACGCCGAGACGCTTGCCGAGATCGGCCACCGCGCACACGACGGCCGCACAGTCCGGGCGCGTAACCGCATCGCGCACGAAGCTGCCGTCGATCTTGATCTTGTCGAACGGGAATGCGCGCAGATGCGCGAGCGACGAGAAGCCCGTGCCGAAGTCATCGAGGGCGACGCGCACGCCCATCGAACGCAGCGCGCGCAGGTCGGCGATGGCCTTGCCCTCGTCGTGCAGCAGCGCGGTTTCCGTCACCTCGATTTCCAGCCGGTCGGGCGTGAGGCCCGAGCCGGCCAGTGCCGCCGCGAAGGCCGGCACGATCGTGCCGTGGCCGAGCTGCCCCGCCGACACGTTGACCGCGACGCGCACGCCGTCCGGCCAGCGCGCCGCCTCCCGGCATGCCTGGTCGAGCACGAAGCGGCCGAGCCGGTCGATCAGGCCGCCGCGCTCGGCCACCGGAATGAAGCGGCCCGGCGAAATCCAGCCGGAGCGCGGGTGATGCCAGCGCAGCAGCGCCTCGCGCGTCGTGATCTGGCGGGTCCGGACGTCGACGATCGGCTGGTAGAACACGTACAGCCCCTGTTTCTCGTCCAGCGCCACGCGCAGCTTCGATTCGAGCGCGACCCGCTCCTGCGCGCTCGTTTCCATGTCCGGCGAGAACATCCGGTAGGTGCCCTTGCCGGCTTGCTTGGCCGCATAGAGCGCCATGTCCGCGCGTGACAGCAGCACGCCGGCGTCGTTGCCGTGATGCGGCGCCAGCACGCAGCCGATCGACGCGCCGATGCGGAACTGCCGGTCGGGCGACGGCGCATAGGGGGCGGCGAGCGTGTCGACGAGCCGCGCGGCTGCGCCCATCGCACCGTCCGCGTCGGTGTCGCGCAGCAGCACCGCGAATTCGTCGCCGCCGATGCGCCCGAGCATCATCGCCGGCTCGGGGCACTGCCCGCGCAGGCGTTCCGCGACCTGGCGCAGCACCGCGTCGCCCGCCGAATGCCCGCACGCGTCGTTGATCAGCTTGAAGCCGTCGAGGTCGATGAAGAGCAGCCCGAGCACCTTGTCCGAGCGTCGCAGGCTCGCGTCGAATTCGTCAAGGAAGGTCGCGCGGTTCGGCAGGCCGGTGAGCGAATCGTGATGCGCGAGCTGGTGGATGCGCGCCTCCGCCTCGGCCTGCTGCGTGACGATCGACCACGACAGCATCGGGCCGAGGTAGCGCCCCTGGGTATCGCGCACGGCCGAGACCTGGATGTCGAGCACTTCCGGCCCGAGCCGGATGCGGGCGCGATGCGGCAGGTTCGCCGGATCGGCGAGCAGGCGGCGCTGGTGCTGCGGGTGCGGGTGGAAGAAGTCGATCGGCGCGCCGAGCGCATCGTCCGCGCGGATCGGCAGCAGGTGCTCGATCGAGCGCAGCAGGTTTCGCGACGCCGCGTTCAGGTAGTTGATGCGGAACGTCTCCGGGTCGACCGTCATCACGGCCACCGGCATGTCGTCGATCATCCGCATCAGCCGTGTCTGCGCCTGCTCGCGTATCCGCGATTCGGCCTGGGCATCGACGGTGCGCTGGAAGCCCCGGTAGTTGACCGAGATGACGGCGATCAGCGCCGCCGACACGAAGGCCATGTTGACCGCGGTGGCGACGAGCGTCGGCTCGCGCGTCGAGAGGAAGAACCCGATGAACGCGACGTTGACGATCGCGGCCACGCTCAGCGCGGCCGCGCGCAGGTACATCAGGCTGAAGATGCAGCCGATCACGGTGATCGCCATGTAGAACGCCACCTGGGCCTTTTGCCACGCATCGCCGTACGGGAACAGCAGCAGCGCCCAGGTGGTGAACGTCGCCGCGATCGGGATCACCAGCCAGTTCGTGACCGTGAGCGCGCGCAGCATGGCGTCCGGCGTCGGCTCCAGCAGCCGGGCGCGGCGCCAGTGCAGCAGCCGCGCGAGCGACACGAGCGTCATCGCGGCCGGCATCGCGACCGACAGCCACCACGGCGTGCTGCCCAGGTGCGTGACGGCGAGGCTCCAGGTGCTCGAGATGAGGATCAGGTACATCACCGGGAACTGGCCGGCGAATACCCGGTACTGCGCCGCGAGCAGGTCCGGGTTCCGGACCGGCGCCGCGAGGCTTGCCAGTCTTGCCATCCGTGCGTAGTGGGTTTTCATGTGAGCCTGCATGCTGCACCCCGGGTTCGGGTTGCCGTGTCCGACGACGCCGGTTACCCGCGCGGGCCCGCGTCCCTGTCGGCCTCGACAGCCGATTCGGACGCGAGAACCGGCGCGCCGGCGCGGTTGCCGCCGGTCAGCGCGATCTGCCCGCTGCCGACGATCTCGTTGAGTGGTGCGGGCCTGCCGAGCAGGAAGCCCTGCGCTTCGTCGCAGCCCTCGTCGGTCAGCAGCGCAAGCTGGTCGCGCGTCTCGATGCCTTCGGCCAGGATCGGAATGCCCAGGCTCTTGCCGAGCGCAAGCACGGCGCGGATGATCGCGCGATCCTGCGGTTTCGCTTCCGCGTCCGCGACGAACGACTGGTCGAGCTTGATGCGATCGAACGGGAACGAGCGCAGCGTGTCGAGCGACGAATAGCCGGTACCGAAATCGTCGAGCGCGATGCTCACGCCCAGCGCCTTGATCTGCCGCAGCGTGTCCAGCGCGCGCTCGCGGCCGGCGAAGATCGTCGATTCGGTCAGTTCCAGTTGCAGGCGCGACGCCGGCAGGCGGGTTGCTTCGAGCACGTCCGCCACCAGCGCCGTCAAGTCCGCGTGCATGAACTGCACGGCCGAAACGTTCACCGCGACGGCATAGGGCGGCTCCCACGTGGCCGCCCGCGCGCATGCCTCGCGCAGCACCCATGCGCCGATGTCCAGGATCACGCCGTTTTCCTCGGCGAGCGGAATGAACTCGGCGGGCGGAATCGTGCCGAGCGTCGCATGCTGCCAGCGCAGCAGCGCCTCGTAGCCGCGGATCTCGCCGGTCGCGAGCGAAGTCTGCACCTGGTAGTGGATGCTCAGCTGGTTGTCGGCCACCGCGCGGCGCAGGTCGGCCGCGAGGCTGCGGCGCGCGCGGACGATCAGGTCCATCGCCGGCTCGTAGAAGCAGATCGATTGCGAGAGGCTGCCCTTCGCGCGATACATCGCGAGGTCCGCGTTGTTGATGAGGATAGCCTTGTTGGTGGCGTCGTCCGGGTAGATGGCGACACCGAAGCTCGCGCCCGGCACGACCTCGTAGTCGTCCAGCCTGACCGGCTTGTAGAGTGCCGACTCGAGCCGCTCGAGCAGATCCATCAGGCGTGTGTCGTCGTTCATCCGGCAGAGCGCCGCGAATTCGTCGCCGCCGATGCGGGCGACGAATTCGCCTTCGCGCAGCAGGTTCGCCATGCGCCGTGCGAGGATGCGCAGCACCTCGTCGCCGGCGTGGTGGCCGCGCAGGTCGTTGATTTCCTTGAAGCGGTTCAGGTCGATGCCGACCAGCGCGAGCTTCGTGCCGCGTTCTTGCGCGAGCGCGATTTCGAGGTCCAGCCGCTCGTTGAAGCTGGCCCGGTTCGGCAGGCCGGTCAGCATGTCGCTCAGCGCCAGCCGGCGCAGGTGCTCGAGCGATTCGGCCCGCACGTTGCTGTCGATCAGGTAGCTCACGAGCCCTGTGCAGACGATCACGAGCGACGTACCCGCGACCGCCAGCGCCAGCGCCAGCGGGCGCAGCGTGCTCGCGTCGGTCCACGCGCCGTCGAGCGTCAGCGGCGTGATGCGTAGCGCGGACATCCCGGTGAAATGCAGGGCGAGGATCGCGAGCGACAGCACGCCGGCCATCTGGTTGACCGCGTGCGGCGACGGCCGCAGCGCGAGGTGCAGCGCGAGCGCCGCGAGGGTGATCGACAGGAACACCGACGCGATCAGGTAGCCGACGTCCCACGACACGATACCTTCGACCCGCCACGCGAGCATGCCGGTGTAGTGCATCAGCACGATCGCCACGCCGACAGTCGCGCCGCCGAGCGCGGGCGCGGCCCTGACGGTGCGGCAGGTCGTCAGCGCGAAGCCGATCGTGCTGCCGCCGACCGCGATGAGCAGCGACACGAGCGTGAGCGGCAGGTTGAAGTGCACGGGCGCGCCGGCTTCGAAGCCGAGCATCGCGATGAAGTGCGTGCACCAGATCGCCACACCGGCCGAAATGGCCGTCAGCACCTGCCAGCCGAGCCGCTGCGTGCCGGCGGTGTTGACCGTGCGCTGGAACAGGCGCGCGGTGACCCACGAGCCGCCCCCGCACAACAGTGCGGCAAGCAACACCAGCCAGTGATTGTGCCGATGAACGATGCACCCGAAAACTGTCGCCAAAACCTTTCTTCCCCTATCCGTCGCATGGGCTGATGCCGTTCCTGATCGACTCGGCGGGGGCGATGCCGCTTCGATCAGGCGCGCCTTCAAGATATCGGCATGCGATGAACAAACTGAACGCCGCGCGGCTGGGCGCAAACGATTGCCTGGAAGAAATTTTTTTGGGGAAAAGTGCCGGAACGAGGCAGGCGTGGCGAACCTGATGAAAGCCGGCTCCAAAAGATCAACCGCCTGCAATCGCAGGCGGCTGATCGACATCTGTGCGTCATTCCCCTGAGCGTCGCGTGGCCTCGATCGGTTCGCACTTCCCCGAAGCGAAGGTACCGCCACGCGATCTCAGGGCGTTCAACGCACTGGCACAGGCGCCATCAATTCACCCCGACCGCGCTCCAGGCACGTGCGACCGTGGCGCTTTCGGCCGAATTCGCGCCGTACAGGTCGTTCGCCGCCTGGATCGATGCACGTCGTGCGTTCGGGTAGCTGGAGTTGGCGTTCAGGTACACGGTCAGCGTCCGGTACCAGATCTTGCCGGCCTTCTCGCGACCGAGGCCGCTGAATGTCGTGTCGCCGTTGCAGACCAGTTGCCCCTTCGTCAGCGAGGTATCGGTCGACGGCACCGTCGGGCCTTCGGCCAGCAGGTAGAACAGGCGGTTGCCGACGCCCGACGTGTAATGCGGATCATGGCGCGGATTCGACCACGAGAATCCACCGGACGGATAACAGCTGAACGACCGGCCGTCGAGATCCTGCTTGTACATCTTGCGCAGGCCGCCGCTCACCACGCGCGCACCGATCACGTAGTTGCCGGGATCGTTCGGGTTGTTGGCGTAGTACTTCACGAGCGTGCCGAATATGTCGGACGTCGATTCGTTCAGGCCACCCGCGTCGCCCGAATAGTTCAGGTTGGCCGTGGCCTCGGTCACGCCGTGGCTCATCTCGTGTCCGGCGACGTCGACCGAAACGACCGGTTTCGGCAGACTGGTGCCGGGCTGGCCGTCACCGTACACCATCACATGCGACGAGAGCCATGCCGCATTCGCGCCGGTCGTGCCGCTGCCCGTATTGAATACGACGTGAGCGTAGCTCTTCACGCCGCGACCGTCGTTGAAAATGCCATTGCGGTTGTGCGTGGTCTTGTAGTAGTCCCAAGTTAACGCGAGACCATAATCGATGTCTGCGGCGACGGTCTGCCGGTCGGTGGTCGTATTGTTGCCCCACACGTTCGTGCTGCTCGTGAAGATCGGCAGGTCAGTCGCCTGCTCGACGTCGTCCGAGGTCAGGCCGCGGCCGTCGTAGACCGAGCCTGAGCCGCGGCCCGGATCGAGCATCCGGTACGCGTTCGTGCCGGTCTGGTCCGTGGTGAGCGTCAGGTTGCCGTAGTACAACGAGCGGCCGGTGCCGGTCGCGGCGGCGGTCTTGATCAGGTCCTGTGCGTCGAGCACGGTGCCGTTGCGCGCATCGACGTAGTACAGCACGGCATCGCCATGCGCATCGGTCGCCTTGCCGTATACGCGCACCGCGTAGGCCAGCGTCGGTGCGACGTCGCGTGCGAACACGACGAGTTCCGCGTCGTCCACGCGGCGCACGTCCGAGTTGAAACGCGCGGCTGCGATGCGCTTGACCCGGGCGGCGCCGATGTCGGGTGCGTTGCGGACCACGGAGCGGTCTCCGACCTTGCCGATCGTGCCGGCGAGGCTGATCGGTGCGAGCTGGGTCACGCTCGCCTGCTTCAACTGCCCCTTGCTCGAATGAACGACAACGTCACCGCCGATCACGGGCAGCCCCGCGTAGAAGCGGTCGAAGCGCACGTGCTCGGTGCCGTCGGGATCGACGATCACGTCGCGTACCTGGAACTGATCGCCATCCGTCGGCGCGCTCGCTTGCGGCCCCGCGAACTTCAACGTGCGTGCTGCGCCGCCGGCTGCGAGACTGAAGGCGGACGGGTTCTGCTGGATCAGTTGCAGGGCCTTGTCGACCGTGGCCGACTGGTCGGCGGCCTGGGCAAAAGCACTGAGACTCGCGACGGTAATCGCAGTGATGGACAGCAGACGAGACAGTTTCTTCATGTAATCCCCCAGGTTATGTGTGGGTGACGTTAGAGGAATGCATCAAGTACAGACTTTGATGTAAGACATGTCACGAACCGCAGAGGGATGCTAGAAGGTCATTTTTATAATTACAAGATATTTTCTAACAGGTTAATTTTTTCTGTCGGCGGTGTTAATCGAGTCATGGTTTGGTGAGGAATTTGAAATGATCTCGTCGGCCGCGATGGCGTTATCGGCAACGTTGCGTCGGCGGAATGTGCGTGGCGAGCCCGGTTTTGCTCGGCTATGCCATTGTGTGGCGTGGGTCGAGCAGGACCGGCGATGTGAAGCCGGGGGAAAGCGGCAGCTACTATTTGCTTTATTAAATATTGATTTTGATTGTTGCCTTTCCCGGCGCGTCATTGCAATTTCCCAATGACGCTGCGATTCAGGCTTTGGATGGCGGCGCCTTTGAATTCGTAGTAAACGGCTGGCGAGCGACGCACAGGATTAATGCTTTCTACGAATCTTTCTTTCGGGCGACGCGGCGCAACTGATAGCGTGTGCGCGTCACACTTGCGCTTGCATCGGAAGATCCGCGCAAACAGGGCGTGGTTGATTTCGATGCGGTTTGCCGGAGTTGACCGATCTGGATCCGAGGGGATCCCCGCAGCGACGAACAGCGCGCTCGCTCCGCCGAAGACGTGCCCACGCCCGGTCAACGCTTGCACGCGTTGCCGATCGCCTATCGCGCCAGCCATGCATGAAGCGGGGATGGCGCGCAACACGGCCGGCTGCCTGACACCGATCGAAGATCGCAGCATCGTTTCGGGGGCATGAGGCACAATAGGCGGCTTCAAGAATCAACCGCGGCCAAACACATGCGCTTCGTCGTCGTTGGAACCAGCGGTGCGGGGAAATCCACCTTTTCCAGCCAGCTGGCGGCCGCGGCAGGCTGCCCGTACGTCGAGCTGGATCGACTCTACTGGGGCCCCGACTGGACAGCTGTGCCGCCGGAACAGTTCGAGCACGCCGTGCTGGCCGCGACGGCCGGCGACCGATGGGTCGCCGACGGGAACTACAGCGCGGTGCGCGACGTGCTCTGGTCGCGCGCCACGCACGTGATCTGGCTCAACTTCGGGAGGCGGACGGTGTTCTCCCGGGTGCTCTGGCGCACGTTGAGCCGCGGGCTCATGCGCACCGAGCTTTCGCACGGCAACCGCGAGTCGCTGCGGATGGCATTCTCCCGCGAGTCGGTGCTGCTGTGGTCATACACCACGTTCGCAAAGAATCGCGTCAAGTTTGCCGCCCTGCGTGACGACCCGAAATACGCGCATCTGCACTGGACGGAAATCACCCGGCCTTCGCGCACCCGCGCGGTCATCGACATGCTGGCCCGTGCCAGCGGTTGAGCGCAGCGCGACACGCCTTCGCGCCAACAGGAGATTACTTCACGGCAGCATTGCCTCCGTCGGCGAACAGGGCCGAGCCGGTAACGAAACTGGCCATCGGGCTCGCCAGGAACAACGCTGCCGATGCGATCTCGTCGGGGCGGGCGATGCGCTTCATCGCGTGGAGCCCGGCCGCCCATTCCTTCTGCTCGCGGTCTCCACCCATCGCAGTGTCCACACCGCCCGGCAATAGGGCGTTTGCCCGAATCCCCCGTGCCGCATAGTCCGCAGTGATTCCCTTCACCAATCCCATCAGGCCGGCCTTGGACGCGCCATACGCGGCCATGCCGGGAAGCCCGACGCTCGTTCCGACGAAGCTGGACGTGAAAACGATCGAACCGCCTCCGCGTTCGAGCATCACGGGAATCTGGTTGCTTGCTCCCAGGAAGGCCGCCGTCAGGTTGGTCGACAGCGTTTGCTGCCAATCGTCGAGCGAGATGTCGGCGAGTGGCTTGAGCGGCCCGACCGCCCCCGCGTTGTTGATCGCGATGTCGAGGCCGCCGAACTCGTGCAGGGCCGTCGCGACGAGCCTTCGATGCGTATCGACGTGACAGACGTCGCCGGCGCATGCACACGCCTGCCCGCCCTGACGACGAATCTCGTCGGCAACCTGATTCAGCGTGGCTTCGCTTCGCGCGCCCAGGACGATCGATGCGCCCTGCGCCGCGAACATCAATGCGATCGCCCGGCCGATTCCGGTCGAGGCGCCGGTGACGATAGCTACTTTCCCTTCGAGTACG
This sequence comes from Burkholderia puraquae, assembly GCF_002099195.1. Taxonomy (GTDB): domain Bacteria; phylum Pseudomonadota; class Gammaproteobacteria; order Burkholderiales; family Burkholderiaceae; genus Burkholderia; species Burkholderia puraquae. Next base: position 169,363 of record NZ_NBYX01000007.1, read on the forward strand.
GTCATTTTTTTTACATCCCGTGAGTTAGGTTCGTCACGGCAATGTATGTGACCGTACGCAGGCAGACACTCCGTTTCTTGCTCTTGAAGTCTTGCGCAACGGCAAACGGCGTGTAGGGTTGAGGTTGGTGCGGTTCGCCGCGCGACGCGTACCTGCGTCAGTCGTCGAACGTGCCGCGATATTCCGGCGCGGCATCCGCGCGCGTGTTCAGTTCGAACATCACCCCGCCCGGTGCGCGGCAGAAGAAGCGCGAACCGCGCCCGTTGTTGAAGATGTCCGTCACCATCTCGACGCCCTCTTCCCTGAAGCGCTCGAACAACGCGCGGACGGCATCGAGGCTCGGCAGTTCGAACCCGACGTGGAAACTCGTCGGCCATGCCGGCACGTCGTCGCCGACGTGATCGATCACGACGTCGAAGCCCGGGCGCTTGAGGATCCAGGATTTGTCCCAGCTGCCGGCGATCGTGAAGCCGAGGTATCGCTCGAAGAATCGGGCCGTCGCCAGTGTGTCGGCCGAGGGGAAGCTCAGGTGGTTGAGCTTCATGGTTTGCGTAATGGCAGTCATTGCGAGTCTCTGTCATGCGTGGATCGGCGGAGGCCCCATGCCGTTCCGCCCGACGAATTCAGAATACGAGCCGAGGCTCACATTCGACAACTCGCATTGGACGCACGTTTCGGAAACGCGCGAATCCGCATGAAACCGTCGGCCAACGCGCGGGTGCCGAGCGCCGCGGATCGCGCTACTCGCATTCGGGCCGCGCGCCGCCGACGTCAGTCGTCCGCCCGATGCATGCGCAAACGAGCCGGTGCCCCGAAGCGCCCGGGACGCGACGCGCCGGCTACGCCCGGCGCAACCCCGTCGATCTTCATAACGCAACGCATCAAGCGTCGATGGCCCGGGGGCGACAGGCGCACCCCGGGCCGCGGAAGTCCCGCCGGTGCCGGGCATCACAACCGCTGCCCGGCACGACCGGTCCATCGATGCTGCGCGAACGACGTCAGAACTGGTAACCCGCGCCCACCACCGCGCCGAAGTCCGAACGCGTGTTGCCCGTCACCGACGCCTTGACGACCCAGCGGTTGCTTTCCGTCACGTACGAGTAGCCGGCGGCGAAGCCCTGCTGGCCGTGATAGTTCGACGTGGCTGCCGAGACCATCGAGCGGCCCGCGCCCGTCGGTTGCGGCAGGCCGGCCACCGCCATTGCCGATGCCACGCCGCCGTACATGTCCTTCTTCAGGTCGTTGAACGAGTTGTACACCTGGCCGATGCGCTGGTCGGTATAGCCCTTCGCCTGATTCGACGCGGCCGACAGGTTGTCGTTCAGCTGCTGCACGTTCACCGCGTCGGTCGGCGCCGTGCCGGCCGCGACGTTCGTGACCTGGCGCTCGCTGCCCTTCGCGCCGACCGAGAACGAATTGTCGCGATCGGCGACGGAGCCCTGGCCGACCGCCACCGCGTTCTTGCCGGTTGCGGTTGCCGTCGCCCCGATCGAACCCGCATCGGCCCGCGCGATCCACGTGGTGTTCGCATCGGTCGCCGCCGCGCGGATCTGGTCGTTGGCCGCCGCGTTCTTCAGCGCCGTGTTGAACTGCCCCATGTTGACCGCGTCGTTGTCCTTCACGCCCGCCGCGACGCCGGTCAGCACGCGGTCGCCCGCCGTGCCGGAGAAGTTCACGCTGGTGCCGCCGCTGTCCTTCCCGACCGTGATCGCGCCGTTCGGATCCTGCTGCTGCACGAGGCCGGCCTTGCCGTTCGCGATGTTGGTCACGTTCCCCTGCAGGTTCGTGATATCGGTCGTGTTCTTCGCGACCTGCTGGTTGGTCGCGTAGAGCTGCGAGCCGTTCACCGCATCCGTGCTGGTTGCGCCGAGCGTGCCGGCCTGCACGTTGGTGATGCGCGTGCCACCGGCGCCGCCGAGCGTGATCGAGCTCTTCGAGCTGTCGTCGTACTGCACCGCGAGCGCGCCGAGCTGGTTGAGACTCGACTGCACGCCCTTCAGCTGCTTCACGTTCACCGCGTCCGTGTCGGCGGTGCCCGCCGCGACGTTCTTCAGCACGACGGCCGCATTCGTGTCGCCGCCGACGAGCGAGACCGAATTCATCCGGTTGCCGTTTGCGTCGACGTCATACTTGACGACGTTCTTCACCGCCTCGCCCGCCTGACTGGACACCTGCGTGATCTGCTGTTCGAGCGACGATTTCACGCCCGACAACTGGCCGCCATTCACCGCGTCCGTGCTGCCTGCGGCGACGTTGCCGTCGGCCACGTTCGTCAGCTTCGTCGGTGCACCGCCGCGCGCCGCGTTGTATGCGCCGAGCTTCGGGTCGAACTGCAGCGCGTCCTGCTGCAGCCCGGCGATCGCGGCCGTGTTGCCGGCGATGTTCGTTTCGGCATTGCCGATGCGCGTTTCGTGATTCTCGAGCGTCGTCGTGTTGCTGCCGACGCGGCCGTCGAGGTTCGTGAGCGCGTCGCCGACATTGTTGAACGAACCGCCGCCGACTTTATAGGCCGGCGAGCTGATCGAGCCGTCCGGATTCGCCGTCGCACCGCCGCCCAGCGCGGCCGCCGTGCCGTCGGTCGCGCGGCGCAGTTGCGCGCCGTTCACCGCGTCCGTGCTGCCCGCCGCGACATTGCCTTCCGCGACGTTGGTCAGGCGCACCGGGCTACCGCCGTTGCCGGCGCCGAGCGAAACCTGCGTCTTGCTCGCATCGTCGTACTTCACGGCGAGCGCATCGAGCTGGCTCGTGCCGTTCTGAATCGCCGAGTTCAGCTGGTCGACGTTGACCGCGTCCGTTCCGTTCTTGCCGGCCGCGACATTGCCGATGCGTTGCGCACCGTTGCCGCCATGGCTCGCGTCGTAGGTGCCGAGGCTTGCGTTCCACTGGAGCGCGTCCTGCTGGAGCGCCGCGATGTTGCCCGTGTTCGTCGTCACCTGGTTGCCGAGCGTCGTCACGTTGTTGCTGACGGTCGTGATCGACTGATTCAGCGAGTCGGTTGCCTTGCCGAGCTGGCCGACGTTCACGGCGTCGCTCGCGGCCATGCCGTCCGCCACGTTGTGCAGGCCGACCGGCGACTGCGCACCCTTGCCGCCGAGCGTCACGCCGCCGTGTGCGTCATCGTCGTACTGCACGGCGTTCTTCGTCGCGTTGCCGATCTGGCTGTTGATCGACGTGCTCAGGTTGCCGAGCGTCGTGCTGAGGTTGTTCGTCACGCTCGTGCTGAGCGACGACAGCCCGCCGTTCAGTTGCCCGACGTTCACCGCATCGGTGTTCGCGACACCGGCTGCGACGTTGTGCAGCGTCGTGCCGTTCGTACCGACGAACGTCACCGAGTCGAACCCGCTCTGGCCGTCGTACTTCACGTTGCGTGCGTCGGCCGCCTGCAGGTTGCTGATGTTGGTGGCCGCCGTGCTCAGCGACGTGTTGATGCCGGTGACGCTGGCCTGCAGGTTCGTGATGTTCGATGCCGCCGTCGAAATGGACGTCTGCAGCGGTGCGACGCTGCCCTTCAGCTGGCCGACGTTCACCGCGTCGGTGTCGGCGACACCCGCCGCGACGCCGCCGATCGTGGTGCCGTTGCTGCCGTCGAGCGCGATCGCCGCATGCGAATCGTCGGTGTATTTCACGACGTTCTTCGTCGCCGTCACGATGCTGGTGCTGAGGCTGTTGCCCACGCTGGTCACGCGCTGGTCGACGTTCGAGATCGTGGTCGACAGCGAATTGCCGACCGACGTCACGCGCGCGTCGACGTTGGCGATGCTCGTGCTGAGCGTGCCGTTCACGTTCTTCAGCTGCTGGACGTTGACGGCATCCGTATCGGCCGCGCCTGCCGCGACGTTCTTGAGCTGGCGTTCGTTGCCGGGTGCGCCGAACGACACCGCGCCGCCGACCGGCGCGGCCGTGCCGCCGAACACCGGCGTGCCGCCGTTGTTCGCGCCAACGCTGCCCGAGCCGATTGCCACCTGGTTGTTGTCGTTCGTCTGCGCGCCCGCGCCGATGGCCACGGATTGCGTGCCGCCTGCGCGCGTCTGCGTCGCCGCGTCGTACGCCGCGCCGTTCGATACGCCATCGCTCGACGTCGGGTTGGCGCCGCCGATCGCCACCGAGCGATCGCCGCTTGCCAGCGCCGAGTGGCCGAGTGCGATCGAGCTCGTGCCGCGCGCGTCCGCAACGTTGCCGACGGCCATCGAGAAGTCGCCGATCGCGGCCGACTGGCGACCGACGGCAAGCGACGTATTGCCTTGCGCGACGGCTACCGTGCCGATTGCCGTGGCGGAGTTCGCCAGCGCCTGCGCGCCGACGCCGACGGCAATCGAGCCACCGCTGCCGCTGCCGCCCTTGCTGCTTGCATTCGACTGGTCGCCGATCGCGATACCGCTGGTGCCGGCCTTGGCATTCGTGCCCATCGTCACGTTTGCCGTGCTCACCGCCACGTAGCTCCCGCTCTTGGTCGAGACGCACAGCGGATTCGTCCCGTCGATGCACTGACCGCTCAGCGCATTGTCAGGGTTGCCGCGGTCGACGAAGTTGTCCGCATGCGCGGCACCCGCGATCAGGACACCTGCACCCGTGAACATGGCGGCGGCCAACGCCGAAATCTGCTTCCTCTTCATGGTCTTCTGCTCCGTTTTGTATCGTTTGGTTTGAATACGGACTACTTACTTTTATTGAAGGCTTCAGCTGCGATTACGATTGCGATTACGACTTCAGTGCGGAACCCGATTCCAATGCCCGGCCCGAGCGTGCCGAAGGCGACACGCATCGTCCGCCCCGTAGCGACGGGGGCGTTCGAAAGCCCGGGCATGCCGTTCGTGTTACGGCCCGTTCCGTTAATCCATAAAATGCATTAGGAATGCATATTGTTTTGCATGGGCGAATTCGCCCATCGGATGAATCCGGAGACTCAACCCGCCGTTATGAACACCCCTGATTTGATGTCGCGCCGACCGCGACCAACCCCGTTTCTTTTATTTCATCCACGGCAACCGGATTTCCGCTTGCGCGCAACGGACATGCGATCGGATAGGCATCAATTGATGCCCTGCCCCCGAATCACACAACGTTCGTCACAATCCGCCGTGCCTTGTGTTGCTCTGTGCAACCCTGCATTCAAAGTTCGGACGAATTATGGGACACGATCTAAAATTATTGAAGGCAACATTCTTTATAGATTGTAAAATTCAATATATTCAATGGGTTAAGTTAAAAATACACATCTCGCAAACGATTTCGCGCCATCCAAATTAATTGAAGTGTTTTATTGGGCTGACAAATACTTTGCCGAGGCGGATTGAATGCAAATTCCGGAGAAGTTTTTTTCAAATAAAACCGCCGGACTGCGGAACTGCACTTGGGTTACGAACGAAAATGGCGGAAATTGACAGGCACCGGCGTGCCATACTGCAAACACAAGCCACGATACACGATGAAGCATCCGGAATTCGGAATGCGGCGAATAGTGTCAATGCGTCTGGCAGGAATCGAAATATGCCCCTACAATTCGGCTCGCATCGATACCGGCAGCAGTGCCCTTTTCAATGCGCGACGACGGCAGCCCTCCGCGTCTTTACCGGATCAGTGACCAAAACAAGCAATACCGGGTACGACACCGAACGGTTGCCGGTCGCGTAGTGTGGCGAAATCCGAATGCCGATGCACGTGTGCGTCGCCATCGAGCGGCTTCCGACGATGATTCGGAACCGGGGCGGCCACCCGCAGGAACGCAGCCAGCAGCCATTCCAGAACAGGTGCACGATGCATCCATCGATCTCCGCATTGGGCGACGCCCATATCCTGATCGTCGACGATCAGCCCGACCAGCTTCGCTTGCTGATCGACATCCTGCGCGGCACGGGGTGCCGGATCAGCATTGCATCCAACGGGCTGCAAGCGTGCCAGCGCGCGCAGGCGCTCGTGCCCGACCTGATCCTGATGGATGTCCGCATGCCGCGGATGGACGGTTTCACCGCGTGCCGGCTGCTTGCCGCCGATCCGCTGACATGCGCGATTCCGGTCATCTTCCTGACCGTGGCCGACGCCTTGCACGAACGCCTCGAGGGGTTCGAAATCGGCTGCGTGGACTATGTGGTGAAGCCGTTCGAGCCCGCCGAAGTGCTCGCGCGGATTCGCGTGCAGCTCGCGCGGGAGAAACGCGATCGGCCCGTCGACACGGAAAGCCCGTTCGCGGCCGGCAAGGACGACGACATCATCGTGCGCGCGGCCATCCGCCACCTGGCGCGCACGCTGAACGATCCGCCGACGGTCGAGCAACTGGCACGCGCGGTCGGCACGCATGAGAAGCGGCTGTCACGTGCGTTTCGCGACAATCTCGGCCAGACGGTGTTCGAGTATCTGCGGCACGAGCGACTGCGGATCGCGCAGGATCTGCTGGATTCGACGTCGCTCAGCATTGCCAGCATCGCGAAGGAGATCGGTTTTTCCACACCGGCGAATTTCGCGACCGCCTTCCGCGAACGTTTCGGCCTGACGCCGACCGAATGGCGGCGCCAGCGCCACGCCGGCGAACGTGCCGCGCGCCGGGAGCCGCAGCGCGACGCGTAGGACGGGTTCCGCGCGTTCGCGATTACCAGTTGTATTTCGCGCTGGCCAGCACGGTCCGCTCGTTGCCGAACACGCAGATGGTGTACGACGTGCAGCCGCTGACGTAACGCCGGTCGAACAGGTTCGCGACGTTCAGCGCGAACCGCCAGTGCGGCATCTCGTAGTGCAGTGCCAGGTCATACAGCGTCGCGCTCGGCACGGTCAGCGAGTTGTCGGGCGCGCCGGCCGACGCGCTCTGGTAACGCACGCCGCCGCCGATCCCGAGGCCCGCCAGCGCGCCCGTGCGCCAGGTCCAGTCGGCCCACATCGACGCCATCTGCCGCGGCAGCGGTACGGCCACCGGCCAGTGGTTCAGCGATGCGTCGTTCGCCTGCACGTTCTTGACATCCTGATAGACATACGACGCGACGATCGACAGCTCGCGAGTGACCTTGCCGACCGCACTCAGCTCGATCCCGCGCGATCGCACCTTGCCCGTCTGCACGGACGTCGTGCCGGTCGGGTCGAGATTCACCGGTGCCGGCGTCGCGACGTTGGTCTGGTCGATCTGGTAGACGGCTGCGGTCAGCATCAGGTTCCTGCCGGGCGGCTGCCAGCGCAGGCCGGCTTCCGTCTGCTTGCCGCGCGTCGGCTTCGGCAAGCCGCCGCCAGCCATCCTCACGCCGATGACGGGATCGAACGACGTCGAGTAGCTCACATACGGCGACAGCCCGGCGTCGCCCTGATAGGTGAGCCCGACGCGTCCGGAGAACGCACTGACGTCCTGCTGTGCCTGCGTGCCGGCCGTCCGGTCGTCGAACCGCGCATTGACGAAATCCTCGCGGCCGCCGAGCGTCAGCATCCAGCGCTTCCAGCGAATCTGGTCCTGCGCATATACGCCGAACGCGTTCATCGCCGTGTACTGGTCGACGTGGCCGAGCGACGTCGGGCCGGAGAAGATCGCGGCCGTGACGGGCCGGTAGACGGGGTGGTACAGGTTGAGCGACGGCGCCAGCGCGAGCCACACGCTGTGGGTCGTCGTCTGCCGGTCGTATTGCGCGCCGAGCAGCAGCGTATGCTCGAGCGGCCCCGTGCCGAAGCGCGCCTGCGCGTGGTTGTCGATATCGAGCCGGCTGTAGTTGAGCTGGAACAGCCCCGCGAAACGAATCATGTTGGTGGTGCTGCGGGGCGCGAAGCCGTTGCCGAACACCGTCGCATCGTCGAGCGACAGGTGCGACCAGCGCACGTCCTGGTGCAGCGACCAGATCGCATTCACGCGGTGCTCCAGCGTGTAGCCGAGCGACCACTGCTTCTTCCGGTAGTCGTTGAACCCAGGGGCGCCCATGTAGATGTCCTGCGACAGGCGGCCGTTCGGGTTCGGCAACACCGTGCCCGACGCGGGCAGGAAGTTCGACGAGATATCGCCACTGTCCTGCAGGAACGTCGCCGAAAGCGTCAGCGACGTGTCGGCGTTCGGCCGCCATCGGAACGACGGCGCCAGCGCGACGCGCCGGTCGCCGTTCGGGCCGGTTTCCGCATTGCCGTCGCGGGCCACGCCGACGAAGCGATATGCATATCGGCCGTCCGGGTCGAGCGCATCGCCGACATCGACCATGAATTGCTTGCGTGCGTCATTGCCGACCTGCACGCCGGCCTCGCGGACGCGCTCGCCGTCGGCAAGTTTCGTGTGCGCATCGACGATCGCGCCGGGCTCGCCCGCGCCGTACAGCACCGACGTCGGCCCGCGCAGCACGGCGATCGAGTCGATCGTGTACGGGTCGACGCGCCAGTTCGCAATGACGGCCGTATTCGGCGCGGCCACGCCGTCGACATACAGCGTCGGCGTGAAGCCGCGCAGCGCCGCGTACCAGTCGGTGCGGCTGTCGGCGCCGAACGTCGCGAATCCCGGCACGTAGCGCAGCGCCTGGTTCAGATCGGTCGCGCCGGTCATCTCGATCTGCTGCGCGGTCACGAGATTGATCGTTTGCGGGATCTCGGCCACCGGCGTGTCGGTCTTCGTGCCGGCCGTGGTGCGCAGCCCGACGAGCCCGCTCGACGCGCCGTCGGCCTTTCCCGTCACGTCGATGGCCGGCAGCACGGCCGCCGCCGCGCCGGCCGGCGGCGCCGCTGTCGAACCCGATACCTGTGCGTGCGCGCCGCCCGCCGCCGCCACGCACAAGCTTCCCCCGGCGGCGATCGCCCTCGCGCGTCGCGCCGCACCCGTCCCCGTTACCATCGTTCCATGCTCCGTCGTGCTGGCGGCCGATTCGGCCCGATCGCGGCGCGACGCACCGCCGGCGTCCGCCCTGTGTTGTCATGCTTGCGAGATGGGTTACGCGCGAGTCGGCATGCTCCGGCCAATGGCGTCGTTCGCGAGCGCAGCGATCATACCGGGCGAACGTAGCGCAGTCTTGAAAAAAAATGCACCCGCGGGCGACGCCGGTGCCCGGCGCCTGGCGCCTGGCAGGCAGGGCCGGCCGGGATCGACCCATGCGGCAGCCGGGCAAGGCGGATGAAAGACGGGAGCGCTAGACTGCGTGCGCCGCCGGAGCGGCCGCAGGCTGCACGCCCCTGCGCGTGTCACCCGGCTTCGTCGGGCTCTGCCGGCTGCGCACGTCCAGCGTCGCGACGTGGTTCGCTCCAGGGGCGGCATCCGTGTTTGCCGCCCCCCGTCACCACCGAGGACCGTATGCACCGCATGTCGATTCGAACGCTATTCGCCGCGTTGCTCGCCGTGAGCACGCTCTTCGGCGCCGTGCCGCCGGCCCGCGCCTGCGACATACCGGCGGCCGTCACGACGATCGACCCGCCCGGCTACTATGACGACGCCGCCGGCTATGCGCGCGCCGTGAAGCCGATGCGCGATTTCATTGCCCGGCTCAACGCGTCGGCTGACAAGGGGGACTGGCCGTGCGCGTCGAGCCTGCTGGAAAGCTGGGCGCAGGCCGATGCGCTGATGGGCCGGATCTCCGGCTACCAGGGCTACTACGAGCGTTCGTGGGCCGGTACCGACTTCGCGATGGTGATCCTGCGCATGCCGCGCGACGTGCGCGAAGCCAACCGCTCGCGGTTCGATGCGATCGATCCGTGGCTCGAACGCATCGCGATCGCCACCCGCGATGCGGAAGCGATCAATCATTTGCACAACAACCTCGTGTACTGGGCCGGACTCGACCTGATCGCCATCGGCACCGTGACCGGCAACTCGAGCCTCATCGACTCGGGGCTGCTGCGGGTTCGCGAAGGCATCCGCGACATCGGCCCCGACGGGGCGCTCGCGCGCGAAGTCAAGCGCGGCAACCGCGCGCTGCACTATCACACGTTCGCGCTGCTCCCGCTCGTATTCGCGGCGGAACTCGTGCAGCGGCGCCGCATCGATCTCTATCGGGAAAACGACGGCGCGATCGGCCGCCTTGCGAACCTCGTCATCAACGCCGTCGAGAATCCCGCGAGCTTCACGGCCATCACGCCGGTCAGGCAGGACCTGTTTCCGTGGACGTTCCGCGATGAACTGAGCTGGGTCGAGCCGTACTACGCGCGCTTTCACGACGCGCGGCTGCCGGCGATCATCGCGCCGCGCCGCCCGTTCGGTGAATGGCGGCTCGGCGGGGATGTGACGGCGGTCTGGGGTGTGCCGCTGCCGTAGGCGATCCGCGGGCGATCCGCAGGTAGGCCGCGGGTAGGCCACCGCCTGCGTCGCTAGGCGCGCACGCGCCGCATCCTGAGCGTCGCCGACGGCGACTCGCCGAACGCCCGCTTGTACTCGATCGCGAACCGTCCGAGGTGCGCGAAGCCCCATTTCAGCGCGATGTCCGTCACCGATGCGAGCCCCGGCGTAGCGTCGGCCAGCAGCTCCTCGCGCACATGTTGAAGCCGCAACTGCCGCACGAAGCCCATCGGCGTGATGCCGTGGCGATGGCGAAAGCCGGCGAACAGCGTGCTCGGGCTGACGCCGGCGAGTTCGGCGAGCCGTTCGATCGTCAGCGGCTCGTCGAGATGCGCGCGGATGTAATCCTCGACGCGCCGCACATAGAACGGCGCGAGCGCCACCGGCAGGTGCCGCGTGCCATTGCGCGCGCTGTTCGGGTGGCCGTGCAGCAGCAGGTTGAGCAGCGTCGATTCGAGCTGCTCGAACGCGAGCGGGTGACGCAACGGATGCGCATCCGTCGAGATCGCGCCGGCGAGGATCGGCAGCATCTGCGCCAGACACGTCCCCTGCGGCGACGACAGGCTGAATTCAGGTTCGAATTCGACCGGTGCGCGCCGGTCGTCGCCGAAATGCCGCTGCGCGTGGCGCTCCATCACTTCGCGCTCGATGCGCAGGATGACTTGCGGACACGCATCGCCCCAACGCATCTTCAGCGACAGCGTCGGCGAGATCAACGATGCGGTGCCCGGCGACGACACGAAACGCGCCGGCCCGCATTCGATCTCCGCGTCGCCGCGCAGCGGGATCTGCAACAGGAAGAAGTGCTCGAGCGGGCCGGGTTCGATGCTGACGCCACCGCCATAGTCGAGCAGGTTCAACGACAGGTTGCCCCAGCGCGCATGGTGCATGCAGCTGTGCAGCGCACGCGATGCGCCGATCGGCGTGAGCCGGTGCGGCTTGAATACGTCGGCGACGCGTGCGCGAACCTCGTCGACATCGTTCGACTGCAGCAGCAGGTTGCCGTGATTGAAACAGGCGTCGTCGGCCAGCCAGCCCGTTTCTGAAAATTGCGCCATCGATGTTCTCCCGTCATGCTCGATTGCACTCGCGCCGTGCATGCGTTCCCGGTATGGGGGCATCCGCCGCACGATCCGGATAGCGCCCGGAGTATCCGGACAGTCCGGCCGCCAAAGCACGCAAGTCCCGCTCGAACGACGCAAGAAGCGGACCGTTCGCGCATCGTAGAAAACTGTGCGGGCATTCCGCATCCGCACATACCCGCAGTCAGCCGTGCGCCTGCCCACGCGCGGCGGCCGGTGCAACAGGTTTCCGGAATTCCCGGATACCGGCCGAAGAAAGCGGATAGAAACGCCCGTTTCGTCCGCCAATACTGGGCCCGTCGCAGCAATGAACGCTATGGAGAGACACATGAAAGGACGTCACATCGAGATTCCGTCACCGGATGGCGGCACGTTTCGCGCCTACCTGAGCACGCCGGCCGGCGGCACGGGGCCCGGCATCGTGCTGTGCCACGAGATCTTCGGCGCGAACGCGACGATGCGGGAAGCGGCCGACTACTACGCGGAGGAAGGCTATACGGTGCTCGTGCCCGACCTGTTCTGGCGCCAGGCGCCGGGCGTCGAACTCGGTTATGCCCCGGCCGAAGTCGAGCGCGCGATGGCCCTTTATCGCGAATACGACGAGAACAAGGGTGTCGAGGACATCGGCGCCGCGCTGGGCGTGCTCCGGCAGCGGCCGGAATGCACGGGCGAAGCCGGCGTGCTCGGCTACTGCCTCGGCGGCAAGCTCGCGTATCTCGCCGCGTGCCGGCTGCCGGGTGTGGCCGCGGCAGTCAGCTACTACGGCGTGGGTATCGAGCAGGCGCTCGACGAGGCGTCGCACCTGCACGGCCGGCTCGTGCTGCAGATTGCGGCGCAGGACCGCTTCTGCCCGCCCGACGCGCAGCAGCGCATTGCCGAAGCGCTCGCCGGGCGCGACGGCGTCGAAGTGTACGTGTATCCGGGCGTCGATCACGCGTTCGCGCGCGTCGGCGGCGATCATTTCGACAAGGCCGCCGCGGTGATGGCCCACCAGCGCGCGATCGCCGCGTTCCGTGCCGCGCTCGGCCCGCGCTACGACCTGTCCACACTGTGGGAAGCGCACCTCAAACACGAATTCGACACGCGCAACGTCGATGCCACGATGGCGACGATGGTTGCCGAACCGTACGTCAACCATATTCCGACGCTAACGGGCGGCGTCGGCTACGACGAGCTCAAGCGCTTCTACACGCATCATTTCGTGCATGCGAACCCGCCGGATACGACGATCACGCCGATCTCGCGCACGATCGGCGCGAGCCAGATCGTCGACGAGCTGCTGTTCTGCTTCACGCATACCACCGAGATCGACTGGATGCTGCCGGGCGTCGCGCCGACCGGCAAGCGCGTCGAGATTCCGCTCGTCGCGATCGTCAAGTTTCGCGGCGACAAGCTGTATCACGAGCACATCTACTGGGACCAGGCGAGCGTGCTCGTGCAGATCGGCCTGCTCGATCCGGCCGGCCTGCCGGTCGCGGGCGTCGAAACGGCCCGCAAGCTGCTCGACGAAACCGTGCCGTCGAACGGCCTGATGCGCCGCTGGCAGGACAGCGAGCCGTCGACGGGTGCGCAGTGACGCGCCCCTTCCCTCACCCAACGATTTCCGGAGACACCCCATGACTGCCCTTGCTGGCAAAGTCGCGATCGTCACCGGCGGCGCCACGCTGATCGGCGCCGCGGTCGCGCAGGACCTGACCCGCGCCGGTGCGTGCGTCGCGATCCTCGATCTCGATGCCGAGAACGGCGCGCGCGTGGCCGATTCGCTCGGCGAACGGGCGATGTTCGTCGCGCTCGACATCACCGACGATCATGCGATCGAGCATGCGGTATCGGCCATCGTCGAACGGTTCGGCGCAATCGACGTGCTCGTCAACCTCGCGTGCAGCTACGTCGACAACGGCATCCAGGCGACCCGCAACGACTGGCTCGCCGCGATGGACGTCAACGTCGTGTCGGCGGCGATGCTCGCGAAGGCCGTGCATCCGCACATGGTCCGGCGCGGCGGCGGCGCGATCGTGAACTTCAGCTCGATCTCGGCCCGGTGCGCGCAGACCGGCCGCTGGCTGTACCCGACCTCCAAGGCGGCGATCCGCCAGCTCACGCGCAGCATGGCGATGGATCTTGCGCCCGACCGCATTCGCGTCAACTCGGTGTCGCCGGGATGGACGTGGTCGCGCGTGATGGACGAGATGACGCACGGCGACCGTGCGAAGACCGATCGCGTCGCCGCGCCGTTCCACCTGCTCGGCCGGGTCGGCGATCCGTCCGAGGTCGCGCAGGTCGTGACGTTCCTGTGCAGCGACGCGGCGAGCTTCGTGACGGGCGCCGACTACGCGGTGGATGGCGGTTACTCCGCGATGGGCCCCGAACAGGCGGTGCCGGCCATTCCGCGCCTCGCGGAATGACCGCTGCCCGCCGCCGCTTTCCGCAACCCTTCTTCCGGCCGCACGCCGGCCAACCAAGGACATACCCATGAGACGCATCGCTATCGTCGGCGCCGGCCAGTCCGGCCTGCAACTCGCCTTCGCCCTGCTCGACCAGGGCTACCACGTCACGCTTGCGACCAACCGCGACGCCGAACAGATCCGCACGGGCAAGGTCATGTCGAGCCAGTGCATGTTCCATACCGCGCTGCAGATCGAGCGCGACCTCGGCCTGAACACCTGGGAGGAAGCGTGCCCGTCCGTCGAAGGGATCGGCATCGCGGTGCCGCATCCGGACGGCAACGGCCGCAAGGCGATCGACTGGTCGTCGCGGCTGACCCGCTATGCGCAGTCGGTCGACCAGCGCGTGAAAATGGCTGACTGGCTCGACGGCGTGCGGCGCCGTGGCGCGGACGTGCGCATTGGCGACGTTGGCGTACCCGAACTCGAGGAACTGGCGCGCAGCCACGACCTCGTGCTGCTCGCGGCCGGCAAGGGCGAGATCGTCAACCTGCTCGGCCGCGACGACGCGCGCAGCGCGTTCGACCGCCCGCAACGCGCGCTGGCTCTCACCTATGTGAAAGGGATGACGCCGAGCCAGCCGTATTCGCGTGTGCGCTTCAACCTGCTGCCCGGCATCGGCGAGTATTTCGTGTTCCCCGCGCTGACCACGACGGGCCCGTGCGAAATCATGGTGTTCGAAGGCATTCCGGGCGGCCCGCTCGACTGCTGGGCCGACGTGAAGACGCCCGAGCAGCATCTGGACCGGAGCCTGTCGTTCCTGCAGCACTACGTGCCGTGGGAATTCGAGCGCTGCCGCGACGTCGAGCTCACCGATCCGAACGGCACGCTGGCCGGACGCTTCGCGCCGACGGTGCGCAAGCCGTTCTTCCGGCTGCCGTCGGGCCGCACGGTGTTCGGGATGGCCGATGCGGTGGTCGTCAACGATCCGATCACCGGCCAGGGATCGAACAACGCCGCGAAATGCGCGAAGGCCTATTTCGATGCGATCGTCGCACGCGATGCCGCACCGTTCGGCGAAGACTGGATGCAGCAGACGTTCGAAGGCTACTGGGCCTATGCGCAGCATGTCGTGCGCTGGACCAACTCGCTGCTCACGCCGCCGCCGCCGCACATCCTCGAACTGCTCGGCGCGGCCGGCCAGCGGCCTTCGCTCGCCGCGGCGATCGTCGACGGCTTCGACGATCCGCGCCGGTTCTCGCCGTGGTGGTTCGAGCCGTCGGCCTGCGCGGCGATGATCCGCGAACACAGCGTGCGTGCGGAGTGACCGGCATGGAAACGACCGCTATCGATCGCCCGGCCCTCGACCCGATGCAGCTGCGCGCCGCGTTCGGGCAATTCCCGACCGGCGTCACCGTGATCACCACGCGCGCGGCCGACGGACGCAAGGTCGGCCTCACCGCCAATTCGTTCTCGTCGCTGTCGCTCGATCCACCGCTCGTGCTGTGGAGCCTGCGCAAGGTCGCGCCGAGCCGCCCGGATTTCGTCGCGGCCACGCATTTCGCGATCAACATCCTCGCGCACGACCAGGTCGACCTGTCGCGCCGCTTCGCGACGCCCAGCGCCGACAAGTTCGACGGCGTGCTTCACGTCGATTCGGCGACCGGCGGCGTGCCCTGCCTCGACGGCGCGAGCGCATGCTTCGTGTGCCGTAACGTCGGCCATTACGAAGGCGGCGATCACCTGCTCTTCATCGGCCAGATCGAGCAGTTCGACGCGAACGGCCATGCGCCGCTCGTGTTCCATGCCGGCCAGTATCGCGCGATCGTCGATCATCCCGATCTTTTTCGCACCATTTGATTAGTTATACAAATAAATCTCCAGGAGGTGGTGAACATGAAATTCGGCTCTCGCCTGCTCGTCGTCGCAGGCCTCACGATCGCCGGCGTGGCCGGAAGCGCGCCGGCCGGCGCCGCCGACCTGCCGGCGGTCAACCTCGGCATGACCAGCTTCCTCGACGGGACGCCGCCGGCCGGCTCCGGCTGGTACGGCACGCAGTACCTGCAGTACTACACGGCAAGCCGCGTCAACGACAATGCGGGCAACAAGGTCGGGCTGCCGAAGCAGGACATCGACCTGTTCGCGGGGCTGAGCCAGCTCGTCTATCAGTCGCCGCTGACGTTCGCGGGCATGCACCCCGGCCTCGACGTGATCCTGCCGTGGATCGCGTCCGCACGGACCGATGACGGCATCGGCAACGTCGCGCTGAATGCACGTGCCGGCTTCGGCGACCTGCTGATCGGCCCGTTCATCCAGTTCGACCCGGTGATGGGCGCACAAGGCCCGCGCTTCGCGCAGCGCGTGGAATTCCAGTTCATCGCACCGACCGGCGCCTACGATCCGTCGCGCGCGATCAACCCCGGCAGCCATTTCTGGTCGTTCGATCCGTACTGGGCGGCAACGTTGTGGCTCACGCCCCAGTGGACCGTGTCGTGGCGGCTGCATTATTTGTGGAACACGGCCAACCACCAGCCGGCCACGTCGCTCGGCCCGGACGCGACGTCGACGCAGGCCGGCCAGGCAATCCACGCGAACTTCGCGACCGAGTATGAAGTGCGCCCCGGCCTGCGGTTGGGGCTCAACGGCTACTGGCTGCGCCAGACCACCGACATGAAGGAAAACGGGCAGGATGTGCCCGGCACGCGGGAGGCGGTGTTCGCGATCGGCCCGGGGGCCATGTATAGCTTCTCGCCGCAGGATCATCTGATGTTCAACGCATATTTCGAGACCTATGCGCGGAACCGGCCGCAAGGCACGCGGATGGTGCTGCGGTATGTGCATCACTTTCAGTGACGGCCGCGGCCCGGTGAACGGGCACGACGTGCCCGGCACGCGCACGATGGCCGCGAGACCCGCGCACAACGTGATGCCGGCAAGCTTCGCCGGCATTCAGGTTAGCAGTAGGGGGCAGCCGGTAAGGCGGTGGACTACGGCTCGCTCCATGGCCGACCATGGGTCCAGGATGCGTTGACGCCGCTATGGTCAACCTGTCTCGCGGCGCCGCCTGGGGAGAGAGTCTCCATGAAGCCTGTTGCCGTGCCGGCCGGCGGGGGTGGCCGTCCGGCACGCAAAAACCTTTATCGGCGATCCCGGCGCAATGCCGGTCCGTTGCTCACTGCGCGATGCCCACGAACGTCGGCAACAGCACGCGATAGACGTGAATCATCGCCGGCCCGAGCAGCACCAGCATCAGCGCGGGGAAGATGCAGAAGATCAGCGGGAACAGCAGCTTCAGCGCGATCTTCGCGGCCCGCTCCTCCGCGCGCATGCGCCGCCGCGTGCGCAGCATGTCGGACAGCACGCGCAGCGATTCGCTGATGCTCGTGCCGAACCGGTCGGCCTGGATCAGCATCGCGCAGAACGACTCGATGTCCTCCACGCCGGTGCGCAGCGCGAGATTGCGCAGCGCCGTCTCCTTCGTGAAGCCGGAGCGCATCTCGAGCAGCAGCAGGTCGAGTTCGCTCGCGACCACCTCGCTGCTGAACCGCAGTTCCTCGCTGACCTTCATCAGCGCCGCATCGAGCCCGAGCCCCGCTTCGACGCACACCGTCAGCAGGTCGAGCGCATCCGGGAAATCCTCGAAGATCTTCTGCTGGCGCACCTTGACCCGCTGCGACAGCACGATGTTCGGGATGTAGTAGCCAATCCCGGCGAGCGCGACGAGGATCACCGACAGGATCGCGCGCTCGTCGCCGAGCGACGTCGTGATCAGCACCAGCAGCGCGGCGCCCGGCAGCCCGAGCGCGAGCGCCGTCTTCGCGGTGAAGTACAGCGCGGCCGCGCTCTGGTTGCGCCAGCCGGCATTCATGAGCCGGATGCGCAGCGGAGAATTCTCCCAGCCCTCCTTCGGCACCGACAGCTTCGAGATCGGGGTGGACAGCTCGACCAGCTTCGCGACCCAGCGCGACGCCATGTCGTCGCCGTCGCCGGTGCCGGTCGCGCCCGCCCCGGCCCCGCCGGCCTGCTGGAGCCTGCGCTGGATGCTGCGCGGCGCGAACAGCAGCATCGCGACGAGTACGCCGCCGGCCACGAAGATGAACAAGCCGCCCAGCATCACGGCCTGGACCACGCTCAGATTTTGCATGACAGCCTCGAAATGGTTTGTTGTACGACTCGCGCGTCAGACGCGAATGCGGACGATGCGGCGGATCCAGAACAGGCCGAACAGCATCGACACCAGCATCCCGCCGACCATCCTGATCCCTGCCGGGTCCTCCCAGAGCACGGACAGGAACTCGCGGTTCAGCAGCGCCATCACCGCGGCGGTGCCGAACGGCAGCAGCCCGAGAATCCATGCCGACAGCCGTCCTTCGGCCGACAGCACGCGGACCTTGTCGAACAGCTTGAAGCGCTCGCGGATCAGCGCGGAGATGCAGTCGAGCAGCTCGGCCAGGTTGCCGCCCGTCTCGCGCTGGATCAGCACCGCGATCACGAAGTAGCGCAGGTCTTGCACCGGCACGCGCGTCGCAAGGTTCATCAGCGCATCGTGCAGCGACACGCCGTAGTTCACCTCGTCGAACGTGATGCGGAACTCGCCGCCCATCGGATCGGGAAACTCGTCGCCGACCATCCCGAGCGTGCTCGTGAACGAATGACCGGAACGCAGCGCACGCGAGATCATGTCGCAGATGTCCGGCAACTGCCGCTCGAGCTTGCGCATCCGCTTCCCGCGGCAGCGCATCACGTACATCGTCGGCCAGCATCCGGCAAACAGCGCGACCGGCAGCGTGGCGAGTTGCGGCAACGTCGCGAAGCTCAATGCAAGCCACGTAACCCCCGCGAACATCGCGCTGAGCATGATCAGCTTCGGGAGCGTCCAGGCGAGGCCCGACTGCTGGATCACGAGATCGAGCCGGTGCACGCGCGGCACGCGCAGCAGCAGCCGGTCGAACGGCTTCGATTCGTCGAGCATCCGCTTCTTCAGGATCGACAGCCGTTCCTGCTGGACGTTGCCGCCGGCCGACATCGAGCGGATGCGCGATTCGATCCGGCGCGCGGCCGTACCGTGCCGCGCGTTCCACCATTGATACGCACCTTCGATCGCGAGCACCACCGCGACGAAGGTGAGAATCACAAAACCGTAAAAGATCGCGTTCATGAAGCCTCCCCGGTAGCGAACAGCGCCCTGTCGTCAGTTCGTCTCGTACCGCTGAGACGGGTCGTACAGCGAATCCGGCAGGTTGATGCCGAACGCCTGCAGCCGCTCGACGAACTTCGGCCGCACGCCGGTCGCGCAGAAGTGGCCGCGTACCGAGCCGTCGCGATCCACGCCCGTGCGCTTGAACGTGAAGATCTCCTGCATGTTGATGATGTCGCCTTCCATCCCGGTCAGTTCCTGGATGCTGACGATCTTGCGCTTGCCGTCGGTCAGCCGTGCCGCCTGCACGACCACCGAGATCGCCGACGCGATCTGCTGGCGCATCGTCTTCGGCGGCAGCGTCAGGCCGGAGACGCTGATCATGTTCTCGAGCCGCGTCAGCGCGTCGCGCGGCGTGTTCGCGTGAATCGTCGCGAGCGAGCCTTCGTGGCCGGTATTCATCGCGTTGAGCATGTCGAGCGCTTCGGCGCCGCGCACTTCGCCGAGGATGATCCTGTCGGGCCGCATCCGCAGCGCGTTGCGCACCAGCGTGCGCTGCGTGATCTCGCCCTTGCCCTCGATGTTCGGCGGGCGCGTTTCGAGCCGCAGCACGTGCGGCTGCTGCAGTTGCAGCTCGGCGGCATCCTCGATCGTCACGATCCGCTCGTTGCGCGGAATGTAGCCGGACAGGATGTTGAGCAGCGTCGTCTTGCCGCTGCCGGTGCCGCCCGACACCAGCACGTTGATCTTCGCGCGCGACAGCGCGTCGAGCAGCTCGGCCATCGGCGGCGTCAGGCTGTGGTAGCGCACCAGGTCGTCCATCTTCAGCGGGTTGACCGCGAAGCGCCGGATCGACATCAGCGGCCCGTCGATCGCGGACGGCGGGATGATCGCGTTCACGCGCGAGCCGTCCGGCAGCCGCGCGTCGACCATCGGGCTCGACTCGTCGATGCGGCGCCCGACGCGCGACACGATCTTCTCGATCACCTTCATCAGGTGCGCATCGTCGTAGAACGTCACGTCGGTCAGTTCGAGCTGGCCGCTGCGCTCGACATAGACCTGCCGGTACGTGTTCACGAGGATGTCGGAAATCCCCGGGTCGCGCAGCAGCGCTTCGAGCGGGCCGAAGCCGAACATCTCGTCGTACACATCGATTGCGAGCTGCCGCCGCTCGATGTCGTTCGCGGGCAGCCGCTCCTCGTCGAGAATGCGCGAGATCAGCGCGCCGATCTCATGGCGCACCGATTCCTGCGACAGCCGCGACAGGCGCTCGAGCTCGACGCGTTCGAGCACGGCCAGGTGAATTTCGCGGCGCAGTTTCTGGTATGCGTCGCGCACCGACGAATGCACCGGGCCGGCCGGTTCGCTGCCCGCCGCCAGCGGCTGGGCCCGGTGCAAGGACATCTGTTCGCGCAATGACATGATGGTTCCCCGAAAGAATTACATAGACTTGAGCTTCGGCGTAGCCTTGCGGCCGAACAGCCGGGACATCAGCGGTTCGCTGTGCGTCGTGCCGTGACCCGCGCGCACCTCCCCGTCGACGAGTTGCTTCGCATACCCTTGCAACGCACGGACCACCGCCGTGCCGCGCGCGAGCCGCGACACCGGATGGCCCTGGTTGACCGCTTCGAGCACGGTGTCGGCGTCGTCGGGAATCGTGCAGGCCGCGTGCAGGCCGAGCACTTCCTCGAGCGCGGTGCGGGTGCGGTCGCTCGCGCGCGTCGCGCGGTTCACGATCAGCCGCATCTGGTCGGTCGAGTAGCCGAGCGACACGAGGATCTCCAGCAGCCGGCGGCCGGCCCGCACGTGCGGCATCGCGGGTTGCATCACGAGCTGGATCTGGTCGCTGCGATCCAGCGCCACCATCGACAGCGGATTGATGCAGACGCCGACGTCGAAGATCACGAAGTCGTAGCGCGGCGCGGCAACGCCCAGGATCCATTCGAGCGCGTCCTCGCGCATCTCCGCGGCCTTGACCGGGTCGCCCGCGCCCGCGAGCACGTGGAAGTTTTCCGTCACGTGCGCGACGCTCGCGTCGAGGAACGCGCTGTCGAGCCGCTCGATCTGCGCGCAAAGCTGCGGCAGCGTCGACGGCGGGGTTTCGTCGCTGACGAGGAACGCCGCGTCGGCGAACTGCTGGTTCAGGTCGATCAGCAGCACGCGGCGCTTGAAGCCTTCGGCGATCTCGAACGCGAGGTTGCTGGCCGCGAAGCTCGTGCCGGCCCCGCCCTTGCACGACATGAACGACACGATCCGCGTATCGTCGGTGTCGCGCCGCGTGCTTTGCGCGGCGGCCCGCTCGAGCGCGTTGCCGAGCGCCTGCGGATCGAGCGGCCATTGCAGCACGTCGCGTGCACCCGCACGCATCGCGTCGAGCAGCACGTGCGGCGACGCGTCCGCCGTCACGAGAATGCAGGTCAGGCTCGCGTGCGCGCGGCAGATGCGCTCGATCGCGGACAGCTCGGAAGGCTCGATCGACGTGCCGTCGATCAGCAGGATGTCGAACGCGTCGAGCCCGTCGCTGCGATGCTCGATCTGCGACGGCCGGCCGGTCGCGCGCGTCGCGCGATAGCGTCCGCAGTCGGCGACGTGGCGCGCGATCTGCGTGAGCCGCGCGGTGTCGTCGGAAGCTACGAGGATGTTGATCATGTCGTGTACCTCGTCTGTGCGATTAATTGCAGGCGGCGCCGCCGCTCGAGGACGTCAGGCTCTCGCGCGGCAGCGTTGTCGTGAACGGCGGCATTCTCACCGTGACGTTCACGAACGGGATCATCGTCTTGACCGTGACGTTCGTGACGCTGACGGTCACGAACGCGCACGAATTCACGTCACAGCTTGCCGGCGAGTAGTTCACCGATACGTTCGCGTTCGACAGCAGCGGCAGCAGCGATCTCACGCGCTTCACGACGCCGGCCGCATTGACGTCGCAGACCACCGCCGTGCGTGCGCCCAGGCGCACGGCCTCGCTCGCGGTGCTCCAGTAGAACAGCACGCGACCGAACTCGAAGATGCCGATCAGCAGCATGATCAGTACCGACGCGATCAGCGCGAACTCGACGATCGCCGCGCCGCGCTGGGTGCGCCGGCGTGACAGGGGGACATGGCGCGCGCTCATGACACTTGCCTCATCACGGTGACGATGTTGTTGAAGGTGATCGACGGCAGCCCCGGGAACGCAGGGATCGGCTGGTATTTGTAGCCCGTGATCTTTACCTCGACGACGTTGATCGCGCCTGTTGCCGTACCGCTCGACGCGTTGTTGTTCGAGTCGTAGGTCGGCAGGTTCGCGAACTGCGACGGGTCCGACGCGTCGCTGCAGCCGGTCGTGTGCTGCGCGTCGCAGATGGTCACCATCGACGTCGTGAGCCCGGGCACCAGCTCGGTACCGGACGCGCCGCACGTCGTGCTGCCGTAGACGACGAGACACTGCGCCTGCGACACCGGATACGCGCTGTCGCTCGGCAACCAGACCGACAGGTAGCGCGCGGCATCCCGCGTCGCCTTGGTCAGCGTCTCGAACTGGTAGATCGCGCGGCCGAACTCCGCCACGCCGGTCGCGAGCATGATCATCGGCATCAGCACGAGCGCGAACTCGACGGCGACGGCGCCGCGGGTGCGCGAACGGCGAAACGGGGGCTTTTTCATGATCCTCTCTCCGCTATTGGACGAGCATCGGGACCTGGGTCCCGGACGCGCTGCCGCTGCCGGGCAAGCCGTGCGTCGCGCACGGATTGTTGCCGGAGACCGACGAACCGAGGTATTCGAGGTGCGCGACGAGCGCGCCGCTGCCCGAGCTGAACGGCAGCGGATCGAGCATCAGCACGCAATCCCATTGCGTGACGTGTACCTTGCCGCTGCTGCCCGACAGCGTCGAGCAGTCGCCCTCTGGCGCGAGCGCGACACGGCGGTCGCCGCCGAAGGTCTGGTAGTTGCTCGCCGTCGCCGTGCCGTTGGTGGTAATCCCGCTGCCCGACGGCGGTGCGCCGTCGCCCTGGTAGGACTTGAAGGCTGCGCGGTCGGCCACGAACTGCGTGTACGCGTCGCCCTTGATGCCCGCCGTTCCTGGCGGCCCGTAGTTCGGGCCGACATACGCGTAGCCGGTGAAGTCGGGCTGGCCGCTCGAGCCGTTCGCGCCGTTCGTATAGATGCCGAAACGCGTATTCCAGGCGCGCAGCGACGCCGACTTCAGGCCCGTGGTGGCAAGGTCCGGCGGGCTCGTGATGTTGCAGGTGTTGCCCGACAGCTCGCCGGAGAGCGTGGTTTCGTTCGTCGAGCCGTCGAGCGCCGCCCAGCCGAAGTTGCCGGGCCCGTAGGTCGTCGACGACCCGGACGGCGACGAGATCCAGTCGCCGACCTTGTAGGCCGGATCGGACGGGCCGCGGCACACGAACACCGGGATCGCGCAGGTCGTCTGCCCGCCGCCGACGGTGGCGATCGCGCTGGCCGACACTTCCGCCGCGTTCGCGAGCTTCGTGCCCGGCAGCACGTTCAGCACCTCGATGAACCAGTGCGCGATGTTGCTCAACGTGGCGGTGCACTGCACGTACTTGATGTTCGCCGGCGTCGTGACCGAGTTCTTCGCCAGGAACGGGTTGGTCAGCGAATCGCTGAACGTGACGTTCGCATTGGTCGACATCTGCACCGACTTGTTCTGGAAAAACACGAAATTCAGGTGGCCGGCGGCGATGCCGTCGGCCTCGGCCACGGACAGGCTGATGGCCGACGTCAGGTCACGCGCAGCCGACAGCGCGCACGCATCGGCGCTGTTCTGCAGTTCGCTGCGCGTGACGTACAGCTTGCCGAGATCCAGCGCGAGGCCGACGAACCCGATCATCACCGCCAGTGCGAGACCGACGATGATCGCGACGGCACCGCGCTGGCGATGCAGGCCGTGACGCATGACTTTCGGATAGCGGGCTGCGCTGTTCATGGCGTTCTCCCTGAGCGTGCCGTCGTTACTGGGTGGCCTTGCCGATGCCGATCACGAACGCATTGGCGGGCGGCACGGTTTGCTTGAACGACTTGTCGTAGTTGTCGAGCGCGGCCGCGGCGGCACCGCCGTCGACCCCCGGCGCCGACACCGAGGCCGCGTGTTCGGCGGCATGCGGGTCGATGATCTGGGCCTGGGTCACGGCGCGGACCGAATCGCCGAAGCGGGTGTCCCACACCGGGGTTGACGACATGCAGCCGGCAAGCGCGAACGCGAGCGGTGCGGCGAGCGCCGCGCGGCGCACGATGACGAGGTAGGCGGATTTCATGAGCTTCCCCTTGGATGGCTTCAACGATCGGTGGATTCGGGTGCCGTGCTCACGTGCGCAACCTGCGCCCGTGCAGCCGCCGTCACCCGCTGCTTCTGCCGCGCCGCCGACTGGGCCGGCGTGTCGGTGCCTGCCGCCGCGAGGCGCGCGGCGGCGGCCTCGATACGCGCGATGCGGGCCGCGTTGGCTGCACTTGCCGCGTCGGGCTGCGGCGCGGCGGCGGCGACCGGCGCAGGCGTCTTCTGCGGCTCGGCCGGCACCGGCGGCTGCGCGTCCGTACCCTGCGGCGCGCGCGGTGCCGGCAGCGCCGCGGCCGGGGCGGCGGGCGCTTCCGATTGCGGTGCCGGTGCGGGGGCCGGTGCCTGGGCCGGCGTCTGCGGTGCATCTGCCGCGCCGTGCGCCGGTTGTGCACCGGGCTTGCGCACGCCGCCGCGGCCTTCCATGTTGCCCGTCGCATACACGTCGACTTCGTTCGGCTTCGAGAAGCTGTCGGTCGGCAACGGCACGTCCGCGGTCTGCAGCGGCTTCACGAGGTGCGGCGTGATCACGAAGATCAGCTCGGTGCGGTCCTGCTGGAACGACGTGCTGCGGAACAGCGCGCCGAGCACGGGCACTTCGCCGACCCCCGGGAGCGCCTTCAGCGCACCGGTTCCGTTGTCCTTGATCAGCCCGCCGATCGCGAACGTTTCGCCGTCGCCCATCTGGACCGTCGTCGAGGCGCGCCGTGTCGTGATCAGCGGCAGGATCGACGTGCCGCCGATGTTGGTCGCGCTCAGCGTGACGCCCGTCTGCGACAGCTCCGACACTTCCGGCGCAACCCGCAGGCTGATCCGGCCATTACCCAGCACCGTCGGCGTGAACTTCAGCGCGACGCCGAACTCCTCTTCCTGCAGCGTGATGGACGACGTGCCGTTGCCGCTGCTTTGCGGGATCGGGATGAAGATCTTGCCGCCCGCGAGGAATGTCGCTTCCTGGCCGCTGATCGTCACGAGATTCGGCTCCGCGAGGATCTTGACCAGGTTGTCGGTGTTCTGCGCGTCGGCCGCGAGGTTGAACGGCTTGTTGTTCGCCTTGCTGAAGGCGATCCCGGTCGCGACGCCCGCGAGCAGGTTGCTGACCAGCGCGCCGCTCCACGAACCGAACCCGCCCTGGATGTTGAGCGCGCTGCCCATCTGGTTGATCAGCGTCTTCGACACCTCGGCCACCTTCACCTCGAGCATCACCTGCTGCGGCGACGTGACGTTCAGCATGTTGAGCACCCCGCCGCCGCCCTTGCCGCCGCCCGCCGGATCGCCCGCGCTGTCGCCGTACGCATGTGCGATCTGCACGGCCTGCTGCGCGGCCATCGAGCTCGACACGGTGCCGGCCAGCACGATCGTGCCGGCGGCGGTCGACACATGGATATCGCGCTCGTTCGGCATCAGTTGCATCAGCGACGCCTGCAGGCCGCCGGCATCCGCGCCGACCGCGACGTCGATCACACGGCATGCACCGCTCTTGCCCTGCACGATCATGTTGGTCGTGCCGACCGCGAGCCCGAGGATGTACAGCGTCTGCGGCGACACCATCGTGGCCTGTGCGACGGCCGGATTGCCGATCGTCCGATTGCGGACCGGCTCCGGCATCGGCACCAGCAGCGACTTGCCGAGCGGCACGCTGACGCTGGTCGATTCGCGCACCGCGCCGACGCAGTTCGGCCCGCGCAGCGGCCCGGACGACGCGGCCGGCGCGGCCGGTACCGGCGCCATGCTGATCGTCATCTGCATCGGCCCCTTGCCGGCCGCGGCCGGCGCGCTGGCGCCGCCCTTCGTCAGCACGGCCGACTCGATCCCTTCCTGGGCGAGTGCGCCATAAACGGTCAGCCATCCCGAACAAAGGATTGCGGCCATCATCGTGCCGCGTGCGACGCGTGTGCGCAGCGGGCCGGTACCTGTGCATTGCGGTTTGATCTTCATTTCGTCTGATCCCCCGAGAGACCGGCGCCGTGCCGGTTATCGACTTCCAGGGCCGCCGCGCGTTGCCGGTGGCCGTTTATGTGACTTCAATGAACTGATTCAGAAACACTCGACGCTGCCCTTCACCCCCGTCAGCACGCCGACGCAGTCGCGCCGGGCTTCCGGCGCCGCATGCGATGCGACGTGCACGCGTACCGTCTTCACACGGACGGGTGCCGGCGGCGCTTCGGGTGCGGGCTCCTTGCCGAGCAGCGTCAGCTTGGTCGCGCCGTCGGTGTTCAGCGTCTTCTGGTCGACCTGGTTGCGCAGCACGAGCGACAGCGTGCCGACGCTGCGTGCGAGGTCGAGCCGTTCGGCCTGGTCGGGCGTGACTTCCAGCGTCACCGCGTTGACGACCTTCGGCGCCGTGTCGTCGCGGCTGACCTGTTGCGCGACGGCGAGCACGAGGATGTGCTCGAGCACGATCTTCGAGATGCTCTGCCCGTCGGTCTTGCCCTGCTGCTCCTGCGTGTTGACGATCACGTCGACGTAGTTGCCCGGCAGCGCGAAGCCCGCGACGCCGACCACGTCGTTCACGCGCACCGTGATTGCGCGGCTGCCGTCGGCGATGACCGCGGACAGCCCGCCCTTCGTGCCGATCGGCGCGAGCTTCGACTCGATCACCGGCTCGCCGCGTGCAAGGCTGGTGCGCACGACGCGCCCTTCCAGCACCTTCGTATCGGTGAACGCGCCGGTGGGCACGCTGCCCGACGGCCAGCTGACCATGTGGATCTGGTTCGGCCCGAGCGGTTCGCCCAGGTTCAGGTCGGTGTTGGCCACCGCGACCGGCGTGACCGAGCTCGTGGATGTCTGTACCAGCCAGTGGGATGCGAACACGACCGCGGCAAGACCCGCGACCATCGCGACGACCAGCATCATGACCGCTCGACTGTTTTTCATGGCAATGCTCCTCGACGAATCGTGAAAGAAACCGCTCAACCGGTGACGAACGTACGGCCTCCGCGCTCGACGGGCGACGGATGGCTGCCGTCCCGTTCTGGCGCTGCGCCGAAGTAACTCGCCCACGCGTCGTACAGCGCGTCGTGCGTCACCTCGGGCGGATCGCCGCGATAACGCGCGCCGGCGGCCACGAGGCGCAACAGGTCCGCCGGAAAGCATGCGAGAAATGCCTTGCCGGTCGGCAGATGCAGCCGATGCAGCAGGAAGTCGAACGCATCGCTCGCCGATACGAGTCCGAGCGATGCGCAGGCCGCGTTGTACACCTGGCGGTAGTCGTCGATCGACATCGCACCGACGTGAAGCTTCGAACCGAGGCGGCGCAGGAACGCGTCGTCGCAGAACTGCTCCGGCAACAGGTTGCTCGAGAACACCGGCCAGACATCGAACGGCATCACGAAGCGGTTGCCGGATTCGAGCGTCAGGTAATCGACGCCGCGATCGAGCGGGCGCAGCCAGCGATTGAGCAGGTCGCGCGGCTCGACGCGCTGGCGGCCGAGATCGTCGATCACGTACATGCCCATGTTCGCCTTCATGTGCGGGGGCGCCTGGTAGAAACCGGCGGCCTCGTCGCGGCGCAGGTCGAGCTCGTCGAGCGTCAGTTCACCGCCCGATATCACGACCGGCCGTTTGCACAGGCGCCAGCGGCGATCGACCGACTGGCCGCCGGGCTGGGCCTCCGCGTCGACATGGACGAGCGGGTCGTAGATCTGGATCACTTCGCCGGCCGCGCAGATCGCATACGGCACCGGCACGCGGCCGTGCATCAGCGAACCGAGCCGCTCGGCGAGGAAGGTCTTGCCGCTGCCGGCCGGGCCGTAGATCAGCAGCGGACGGCCCGCGTTCAGCGCGGCGGCCGCCGCATCGATCAGCGACGTGTCGATCACGATGCCTTCGAACGCCGCCCACACTTCGTTCTGGCTGACGTGCAGCTCGCGCACCGAATGCGCGTTCAGGCACGCGAGATACGCGTCGAGCGTCACCGGCGCGGGCCCGCTGTAGCCGCTGCGCATGCGTTCCTCCATCGCGAGCACGCGGCCCGCCTCGGTCAGGCGGAACGTCACGTCGAGATCGGTCGCGCCGCGATGGGTGAGCTCGACGAGATGCTCGCGCACCAGGAACGCGAAGACGTCGTCGAGCACCGCAAGCGGCAGGCAGTGCCGCTCGACCAGGTCGCCGTACGACGGGCGGCCGAGCATCAGCGTCGACTTCAGCACGAGGCCGGAGACGAACGTCATGCTCAACCCGGTTTCCTCGAGCGAGCGCGGCGCCGTCGGCAGCTGCGCGCCCAGCTTCGTGTGCGCTTCCCGCGACGGCAACGGATCGGGCAGGCGTGCCACCTGTGCGTCGCGTCTCGGTTCGGTGTGATTCGTGTTCATGATCGTTGCGTCCTCGTTGCGGACACGTCGCGCTATGCGCACGACGCGAACAGCATGCCCAGCGTGCCGGCCGCGATCGCCACGCCGTACGGCAGCGTGCCGACCGATGCGATTTCGACGGGGCCGCCGGCGGCCTCGGCGCTCGAGCCTTGCGAGCGCCGCGCGATCAACGCGCGCACGTTCGCCCACATCTGGCGCATCCGCCCGCGCAGCAGCGCGAAGACGATGGCGCCAATCCCGCCGGCCAGGAAGGTGGCCAGCACGATGTAAAACGTCATTTCCGCGCCGACCCAGGCACCGATCGCGAGCATCAGCTTCACGTCGCCGGCCGCCATGCCGCGCAACAGGTAGAACGGCAGCAGCAGGCCGAAGCCGGTGGCGGCGCCGGCGAGCCATCCGAGTGCGCCTGCCACGACACCGTGCAACAGGCACTGGGCAACCAGCGCACCGGCCAGGCCGAGCAGGACGAGGCGGTTCGGGATGCGGCGGGTCGCGATGTCCGTGCTGGCCGCGGCGATCGCGAGCAGCGTCACGCACAACGGAACCGGGTAAGGCGGCGCAACAAGTAGCATGGCGAACCTCGCGGTCGAATCGGTGGAGTCGGTGGATCAGGAAACCATTGCCAGCGCGGTGGCCACGGCGGCCGTCACGGCCGTTGCGATCACCTCGTATGTATTGGCAAGCGAGCCTTTCAGCGTAACGACGCTGCCCAGTACCGCGACAGCGAACATCGCCGCGAGCAACGCATACTCGATCGACGTCACGCCCTGCTCGTCGCCGATCCAGCTGCGAACGACACGCATCCTGGCTTGCATGATGGTCTCCGGTTCCGGGTTGATCAGAAGACCGGGGACGGCTCGAGTACTGCACCGGCCGAGCCGTCCGCGGTACGGTCCATCAAAGGCCGGCTACCGCCGAATCCAGGTCGGCCGCGATCGTGCTGAAAACGGTCTTGAGGTCCTTGCCGATCGTCGACAGCGCGAGGATGATGCCGACCGCGATCAGTGCGGCGATCAGGCCGTATTCGATGGCGGTCACGCCGTCTTCGTCGCGAACGAAACGGCCGGCTTGTTGAATGAACTTGGACATGATGATCTCCTTGCATGGTGAATTTCAGGGTCCCCGCGTGCCGGCTGGTCGGATGACCGTGCATCGATACGTCGAGGAATGTTGCTAATGCCGTGTGGTGCAGACAAACGAGTTGAACGATTCGCTTGCCATGCCATCCATCAAAAGCCAGCTACTATCGAGTCCAGATCCGAGGCGATCGTACTGAACGCGGTCTTCAGATCCGTACCGATCGTCGTCAACGCAACGACGATGCCGATCGCGATCAGCGCAGCGATCAGGCCGTACTCGATGGCCGTCACGCCGTCGTGATCCTGGACGAACCACGCGATCTTTTCGATGATTCTTGACATGGGCATTCTCCTTTCGGACTGCTACTTAATTCCCTTCGTCGGTCAGGACGTCGGGGTTGGGCACCACCGGCACTACTCGAAAAATCGGGACGCGACGCTCAGCTGCGGGAGCGGGGATACACACCCCTGTCCGTGCGAACGGGTATCAGTGACGCAGAGAGCGAGCGAGGCGTGTACGGTGCGACCGGCCGGATGAACCGGGCAATCAGATCGACCTGAACGGCACGGCTGCCGTTCGACGCATGGAATCCAGTTGAACGGGAGACAAACTCCCGGATAAGCTGCAATATGCTTTTAACGCGGTTTTCAAACCGTGATGTGCTGTGGTCTTTCATTTTTTATTCCCCATATACGGCCATGCCGATTTTTTATTGCCCTGACAAAACCGGGTCTCATGGGTCACTCGACGAACGCTTGCGCGGTTGATCGAACTGGAGCTGCGTGTTCCCCGTCGCGCTCCGGCCCTCCTTTCCGCCCGTGATTCCGATGCTGGTTCCCTGTTTCGCTTGCCGGAACCGCCCGGTCGTCACATCGTCGACTGCCGTGCCAACGCTTACGCAAAGAGCAGGCCACCTCGGACAAAATCCAGGCGCAGCAAGGGTTCCAGCGATGCCTGCGTTCCCCGGCTGGCGCCCCGACGCGCGAAATGTTTCAAAATTGATATGTGTTTCCCTGCAAGCGCCGTAAGCCAGCATGCCTGCCGACGCGCTGCACAAAGGATCAAAAATTTTTACTCGGGACTTTCCCGAACACCGGCAGCCGCCCGTGCCTCACGCGATTGGCCGGGTGCCGAACCGGTCAAAATGACAGA
Source organism: Burkholderia puraquae (assembly GCF_002099195.1). Taxonomy (GTDB): domain Bacteria; phylum Pseudomonadota; class Gammaproteobacteria; order Burkholderiales; family Burkholderiaceae; genus Burkholderia; species Burkholderia puraquae. The sequence goes on from NZ_NBYX01000007.1 coordinate 199,993, forward strand.
ATGTTTCAAGACAGAAACACAAAAACCGGCCGCGCGGATTTCTCATACCTGAAAATGCGGTTTTCACCTGCGACATCGACCAATCCAAATCCCGGCTTTCAGCGGGTGGTTTGCAATGCGCGATTTTTTCTTCAACAATGAACTCACCGGATAACGCCATTTCAGAGCGATTTGATCCGCAGGCACCAGAACATGAAACGGCTGCGACTGACCAGGCAGCCAAACTACATACGGGGAATCATGTACACCGCCAATCGCGAAATGCGCGGGCGTGCAATACGCCGCGTTCAATGGCTGACACGTGACCGGATCATTCCGTACAGCTGCATCATGCTGATGTTCTTCGCCGCGTTGCTGGTTACCTGGGGCATCGTGACGGACGGCTTCACGTCGAATGCCATCGTCCGGCCGGGCGTCGATTTCTCGGTCTTCTGGACCGCATCGCACCTGGTGTTGCAAGGCCATGCCGCGTCGGCCTACGACTCCTCTTCATTCCTGCAGGCCGAGTTCGCGCACTTCGGTGCGTATCTGCAGCACCGGCCGCTTCCCTGGCTCTATCCGCCGACGATGTTGCTGTTCATCGCTCCGGTTGCCCTTGTGCCTTTCCTGCCCGCATATTTCCTCTTTTTCGCGGGCAGTCTTTTATGCTATGCGTTCGCCGTCTCCCGGTTGTCGGGATTGCGCGCGCATCTTCCCGTGCCGCGCGCCGCGGCGCTCGTCGTGGTCGCGTACTCGGCCGTATGCATGGCCGCGCTATTCGGCCAGAACAGCATCCTGACCGCCGGCATCGCCGCGCTGGCACTGCACCTGCTCGGCAAACGCCCGATCGTCGCCGGCGTGCTGATCGGCTTGCTCGCGATCAAGCCGCAACTGGCCGTGGTGTTCCCGTTCGTGCTGATCGCGGCACGTGCGTGGCGCACGTTCGCGGCGGCCGCGATCACCGCGGCACTGTTCGCGGCCGCCGGCATCGCGCTGTCCGGCCCCGGCGCGCTGCACGGGTTGAGCCAGACATTGGCGACGGTGCGCGACCAGCATTTCATGCTCCCGTCGTACTGGCTCGCGTCGCCGACGCCGTTCGCCGCACTGCGGCTCGCGGGCATGCCGGTGGCAACCGCGCTGGCCGCGCAAGCGGCGGTTGCGCTGCTCGCGATCGCCGCGGCAGTCGACGTGTGGCGCCGCACGCACGACATGCGCCTGCGCGGCGCGGTGCTGGCCGTCGCCACGCTGCTGACGACGCCGTATCTGTGGAACTACGAACTGACGTGGCTCGGCATCGCGATCTTCTGCCTGATCGCGCACGGCCTCGACGAAGGCTGGCTGCCCGGCGACCAGGGCATCATCGTGCTTGCGTGGCTGCTGCCGATCTTCGAGATGTTCAACCGGCTGATGAAGCTGCCGCAGATCGGGCCGCTCGTGCTGCTCGCGGTGCTGTTCGTCATCGTGCGCCGCACGGCGCTCGAGCCCCGGAGCGCCCGATGAGATCGTCCCCTTCCGCGCGCCACGCGCATTCGGCCGCCCACGTGCATCCGGAGCTCCCGATCGCGGGCCCGCGCCGCTACCCGCACTGGCTCAATCGCGAGCGTGTGCGCCTCTATGCGGGCGCCGTGCTGGCGAGCGAGCTGCTGTTCATCTGCATCTACGTGATCCGCGTGTTCCTGTCGCACAACGGCGCGCTGCAACCGCTGTCGCAGGATTTCTCGCCGATCTGGAGCGCCGCGTGGCTCGCCGCGCACGGGCATGCGGCCGATGCATGGCATTTCCCCGCGCTGTTCGCCGTCCAGAAGCTCGCGATCCCGACGATGACGCTCGCGGACGGCACGCTGCCGTGGCTCTATCCGCCCTCCATGCTGCTGCTCGTGCTGCCGCTCGGCTGGTTGCCGTACACGCTGGCGCTCGTGCTGTGGCTCGGGCTCACGTATGCGCTGTTCGCGGCGACGATCCGTGCGACCGTGCAGCGCGATGCCGCATGGCTGTGCGCGCTCGCGTTCCCCGGCGCGTTCCTCACGGTGATCGTCGGGCAGACCAGCCTCTTCACCGCGTTGCTCGCCGGTGCCGGCCTGCTCGCGCTGAACCGCCGCCCGGTGTATGCCGGAATCTGCTTCGGCTTGCTGACGATGAAGCCGCAGCTCGCGATGCTGTTCCCGCTCGCGCTGCTGTGCGCGGGCCAATGGCGCGCGCTGGCCGCGTGGGCCGCGACGATCGCCTGCAGCATCGCGCTTGCGACACTCGCGTTCGGGGTCGGCCCGTGGCTCACGTTCGCGCATGTGATCGACGGCGTCTACGCGATCGTCGGCACCGGCCAGGCCAAGCTCGCCCGCATGCCGTCCGTGTTCGCACTCGCGACGATGGCCCACTGGCCCGCGATCGTCGCGAACGGCCTCCAGCTGCTGTCGGCCGCGACCGCGGCCATCGCCGTCATCTATGCGTGGCGCGGTGCGTGCGCCTATGCGCTGCGCGCCGCGACCCTCGCCTGCGCCTGCCTGCTCGTCAGCCCCTATCTGTACGACTACGACCTGACCTGGTACGGCATCGTGATCGCGTGGTACGCGCGCTATGCGTGGACGCATGGCTGGCGCCGCTTCGATCGCGAATGGCTGCTGCTTCTATGGCTGACGCCGCTCGCGGGCCTCGGGGTCGTGCCGCATCTGTCGTTCCAGTTCATGCCGCTCGTCACGCTGGCGTCGCTCGGGCTGCTCGTCAGCCGGATCGCACAGGAAAGACACGACGTGCCGTCGATGCCCGACGCACGCGACAACTCGACCGAGACCGGCTTCGTGCATCCGGTCCGGTCGCACCACCGCCCGGCGTACGAAATGCGCCGCACCGGCCGGCCGACCATCGGCGCGCATCGGTGAAGCGACATCACAAGGGGAATCATCATGCGGGAATCACTCTATACACCGCTCATCTCGCTGGTCGTGCCGTTCTATAACGAAGGCGAGGCCGTCGAGCGCTTCTTCGACGTCGTGATTCCGCTGATGACGTCCATCGACGCGATCCGCTTCGAGATCGTCTGCGTGAACGACGGCAGCCGCGACGACACGCTCGACCGGCTGATCCGGATCAGCGCCGGCGAGCGACGCGTGCGCGTGATCGATCTCACCCGCAACTTCGGCAAGGAAGCCGCGCTGACAGCCGGCCTCGACGAAGCCCTCGGCGACGCGGTCATCCCGCTCGACGCCGACCTGCAGGATCCGCCAAGCCTGATTCCCGTGATGATCGAGCACTGGCGCGACGGCGCGGAAGTCGTTGCCGCGAAGCGCAGCAACCGCGCGTGCGACTCGTTCGCGAAGCGCACCGCGGCCGCGATCTACTATCGCGTGCACAACCTGCTGTCGGACGTGAAGCTGCCCGAGAACGTCGGCGATTTCCGGCTGATGGACCGCAAGGTCGTGAACGCGCTGCGCAACCTACCCGAGCGGCATCGCTTCATGAAGGGGCTGTTCGCGTGGGTCGGCTACCGCACCGTGATCGTCGAATACCAGCGCGACCCGCGCAGCGCCGGGCACTCGAAATTCTCCGGCTGGAAACTGTGGAACTTCGCGCTGGAAGGCATCACCAGCTTCAGCACCGTGCCGCTGCGCAGCTGGACCTACATCGGCCTCGGCATCGCCGCGCTCGCATTCCTGTACGGCTCGTTCATCATCTTCCGCACGCTGCTGTTCGGCAATCCGGTGCTCGGCTACGCGTCGCTGATCTCGGTCACGCTGTTCATCGGCGGCATCGAGCTCATCGGGATCGGCGTCGTCGGCGAATACATCGGGCGGATCTACGACGAGTCGAAGCAACGGCCCGTCTACCTGATCCGCCGCCGCTACCAGGCGCACGGCAAGGTGATCGAGCTCCCGGTCGCGCGCGATGCGCGCCGCCAGATCGCACGCCGGCGCGTGCAGCCGACCCGTGCGCGGGTCGGCGAACGCTGACGCGCGCCGACGGCCATGATCAACTTGCTGTATGCCGAGCGCACGCGGCTCGTGCGCTTCGGCGTGTCGGGGCTCTGCTCGACCGCGATCCACACGCTGGTCGCGGCGGCGCTGTTCGCGCAGCTCGATGCGACGCTGGTGACGGCGAACGCGATCGCATTCCTCTGTGCAACGGCGTTCTCGTATCTCGCGAATACGCTGTGGAGCTTTTCGTCGTCGGTGCGCCCGCGCAATGCGGCGCGCTTTCTCGCGGTCACGCTGGCCGGCTTCGTCGAAACGATGCTGCTCGCACGGGCGGCCGAAGCGCTCGACGTGTCCCGCGGGATGAGCATCGTCACGATCGCGCTGCTGATTCCGCCGACGACGTTCGTGCTGCACCGGCTCTGGACCTACCGGTAAGCGCTCCCTCCTTCCCGCGGTTCCCGCACTCAGGTGCGCGGCAACCCCGGCGGATTGGTCTGCGACCGGTCGATCGCTTCGGCGTCGAGGCTCCAGCGGCCGAGCACCTTCCGGTAGCTGCCGTTCGCGATCAGCGCATTGATCGCAACCGTCAGCGGATCGGCGAGGCCGCTGCCCTTGCGCGTGGTGATCGCGATGTCCGCGGTGCGGGGCCAGCCGCCGCTCACGGTGCCGATCAGCTTCGCATCGCCGCGCAGCGACGCCTGGTACGCGAGCATCGAATTCACGCTGAAGATCGTATCGACGCGCCCCGACTGCAGCGCGACCCAGCGCTCCGCCGCATCCGCGTAATACTGGATCTCGACCGGCGCGAGGCCGCGCGCGACGTTCTGCCGGTTCCACTCGAGCAGGATCTTTTCCTGGTTCGTGCCCGAATCGGTCACGACGCGCAGCCCGGCCACGTCCTTCGGCTCGCGGATCGCGGCGATCCGGCTGCCGTTCTTCACGTAGAAGCCGAGCTGATCCTTCCGATAGGTCGAGAAGTCGAACTTCTCCTTGCGCTGCTCGGTCACCGTCACGTTCGAGATCACCGCATCGACCTTGCCGGACTGCAGCGCGAGCGGCCAGTCGGCCCATGAGAGCGGCACGATCTTCAGCTTGCGGCCGATGCTGTCCGCGACGAGCTGCGCGAGATCGGGATCGAAACCGACCACCGTTCGCGCATCGGTCGCATAGGTGCTGAGCGGCGGCAGGTTCGGCGCGATGCCGATCGTCAGCGTGTTCTCCTCGGCAAACCGGAAGCCGGCCGGCAACGCGTGCTCGACCGCCGGGTTCACGGTGCCGCGCTGCCGGCCGGGCTGCTCGGGGCTCAGGTCGAACGTCGCGGCCTGCGCGGCGACGCTGCCGCCGATCAGGACGGCGGCCAGCACGCGAACGACGCGCGCAACGGGATATGCTGTTCTTCTCATTTATTCCGGATTCCTTTCTGTTCGATGATGCGTGGGCCGGCGCGGGCGGGGCCGCACGATTTTCGCCGTCCGTCGCCGCCCTGCATTCCCGGCCCGCTCACGCGGGCGTCGCTTCGAGTTCGGCTGAGGCCACGGCCGCGCGTTGCGGTACCGGCTGTGCGGCCGGCGACGGGCGCGCCGCTTGCGACTCGCCCGCATACAGCGCCTTCGGATCGAAGACGCGCGCCTGCAGCGGCGTGAACGCGCGGAAATTCCACAGGCTGCGCGCGACGAACACGCGCTGCACCCAGCGGAACGCACGGCCGTTCTCGTCGTATTGCGGATCGAAGCGGTCGCGCGAATGCAGCGTGAAATGGTTGTTGATCAGCACCAGCTTGCCGGGCTGCACCTGCACGCCGAACGACACCTCCCGCACTGCGCGATACAAGTTGGCCAGCGCATCCTGCGCGCGCTTGTTGACCGCCAGCACCATGTCCGGATAGAACGCGACCGTCACGCGCGGCGCGTCGAGCGGCCCCGACAGCACCGCGCTCAGGTCGGTGTTGTCGCGCGGCGTCGGCGCCGCGCCGCGCCACCGGTACGGCACGCGGATGATGTAGTGCTCGCCGTAGAGTTGCGCGATATCTTCCGGCGACAGCAACTGCAGCGCGCGGCGCGCATCGGCGAGCCGCGTGTACGGGCCGCCGCCGGCTTCGCTGCGTACGCCGAGCAGCAGCAATGCGAACGGCGACGTATCGCCTTCCGGCATGTGCGCCTGCGCGGCGTTCTCGATATGGAAATCGAGCTCGACTTCGGAGCCCAGGCCCGTATAGTCGCGCGCGGTCGCCTTGTGCGGCGTGAGGTTGTTCACGAGCTCGCGGCCTTCGTGTGCGATCGAATACGGTTCGCCGGCCAGCGTGCTCAGTGCGACCAGCACGTTCTCGCTCAATACGCCGGCCTTGAACGAGCAGCCGGTTTCCTCGAACCTCGGGCTGCCCTTCACGTCGTCGTCGATCGGCAGGTTGTCGATCTCGATCGAGCCGTGCGCATCGGCGGTCGGCGCCTTCGCGCGATCGAACGCGTCGACGATCCGGTCGGGAAACGCGTTGTAGGCAAGCTTGCGCACCGCGCTGATGTAGCCCGCGCCACCGGCCGGATCATAGGCCAGTGCGCCGAGTGTCTTCCGGATGTGACCGGACTCCGCTGCCGTCAAAACGATGCGTTCATCTGCGAGATAGGTCATAGGTCTCTCGTATAAAGATCGGGGGTCGATAAGCGGTAGGCACTACCGCCGCGCGTTGCCGTCCTCGGGGCGCAGCGCTCGACAAGACTAGGAGACCGTCTTTGCATTGCGAAATGATATTAAGTCGATTGCTAACAAAAAAATTCGATATAAGTTCAGCAACGCCGATCGACGTCGGGCCGTACCGTTCGCACCGTCGCTTAACACGAATGGTTGTTAAAAAATCGCTGCTTATTATTTGTATTCGCTAACGGGTCGATGCTAGCTTTCTGTCGGATTCGACAATGCGGCCGGCCGTGGATCGGCGGCCGGCGCCCTCCCTCTGCCCTACGGAAACCCGCCAGATGAACCGATTCCGCCTGCTGCGCAGTTCGTTCGGAAACGACACGCCCGTGCGTGCGTGCCGCCTCGCCCGCGACTCGGCGCGGAGGCCGCGATGAGCGATCGCGCTCCGGCACTCGGCCGCACGCTGGCCACCGCCGCGCCGCTGCACCGCACGTCGCTGCGCGCGATTCTCCCCACCGTCGCGGCCGCGAGCCTCGGCTTCGCGATCGTCCAGCTCGACGTGACCGTCGTCAACGTCGCGATCCCGAGCCTCGGCCGTTCATTCGGGTCGAGCGTCCACGGGCTGCAATGGATCGTCGATGCGTACACGCTGTCGTTCGCCGCGCTGCTGCTGACGTCCGGCACGCTGGCCGACCGCTTCGGCAGCCGCCGGCTGTTCGCGTACGGCCTCGCGCTGTTCCTGCTGGCATCGCTCGGCTGCGCGCTCGCGCCGTCGCTCGCCGCACTGATCGCCGCGCGTGTCGCGCAGGGCGTCGGCGCCGCGATGATCCTGCCCACGTCGCTCGCGCTCATCACGCACGCGTGCGCGAACGACGCCGCCGCGCGTGTGCGAGCCGTCGCGTGGTGGAGCGCGACGGGCGGTGCGATCAGCGCAGCCGGGCCGACGCTCGGCGGCCTGTTGATCGATTCGCTCGGCTGGCGCGCGATCTTCTTCATCAATCTGCCGATCTGCGCGTCCGGGCTGTGGCTCACGCTGCGCCATGTGCGTGATTCGGCCGCCGCGCGCACGCGGCTGTTCGATCCGGCCGGCCAGATCGTCGCGGTGCTCGTGCTCGGGCTGCTGACGGGCGGGATCATCCGGGCCGGTGCGTACGGGGTTGGCGATCCGTATGCGGCCGGTGCCCTGGCCGCGTCGGTCGTGCTCGGCGCGCTGTTCGTCGCGATCGAGCGGCGCGTGGCCGCACCGATGCTGCAGCTCGCGTTCTTCCGGATCGCGCGCGTGCCGGGCGTGCTTGCGATCGGCGCGGTCACGAATGCGGCGTTCTACGGGCTGATCTTCTCGCTGAGCCTCTATTTCCAGAATGCGCGCGGTTTCACCGCGACCGAGTCGGGGCTCGCGCTCGCGCCGCTCACGATCATCATGCTCGCCAACATCGCAAGCGCACGGCTCGCCGTCCGCTACGGATTCCGCGCGACCGTCGTCGTCGGCCTCGCCGTGTCGCTCGCGGGCTACGTGTGGCTGTGGCAGACGCTCGGCGCGCACACGCCGTATGGGCTGCTGGCGCCCGGGCTCGCGGCGATGGCGATCGGCGGCGGCATCGCGATTCCCGCACTGACGTCGACGCTGCTCGGCAGCGTCGAGGCCGGCCGTTCGGCCACCGCGTCGGCGATCCTCAATACCGCGCGCCAGGTGGGCGCAGCCGTCGGTGTCGCGGCGCTCGGTGCGCTGGTCGCGGGCCAGGGCGCGGCAATCGTGGCCGGCGCGGCGCGCGGGTTCGCCGTCGCGGCCGCGCTCGTCGCCGTCTGCATCGTGCTGGCCGCACGCTGGCCCGGCGATGCGCCCGATACCGGCCCGCGGGCCTGAGCCCATGCCGCCCGCCCTCTTCAACCGATCCCACAGCCCAGCGAGGAATCCATGCCGCATCGCTTCATCGATACCGTCCTGATCGTCGACGGCGCGTCGACAGCCGCCTATCTGGCCCCCGCATTCCGCGCCTACGGCATCCGTTGCGCGCACGTGATCAGCGATCCCGATCTGCCGGAGATCTACCGGAACCAGTTCGTCCCGTCCGACTATATCCGCCAGGTCCAGCATCGCGGCGATATCGACGCGACGCTCGCGCAACTGAGCGACCTGCGGATCGGCGCGGTGCTGCACGGCCTCGATGCGGCGCTGGAACTGGCCGACACGCTGGCCGAGCGGCTCGACGTGCCGACTCGCAATCCGCTCGCGACCTCGGCCGCGCGGCGCGACAAGTACGCGATGAACGAGCGCATCCGCCAGGCCGGCCTGCGCGCACCGGCCCACTTCCACAGCACGTCGGTCGACGCCACGCTCGAATGGGCGCGCGCGCACGGCACGCTGCCGCTGGTGGTGAAACCGGCCCGCAGCGCGGGCGTGGCCGGCGTGAAGATCTGCAGGACGCTCGACCAGGTCGAGGCCGCCGCGCGCGACGTGCTGGCCACCCGTTCGCTGTACAACCAGCCGAACGACGACATCGTGATCCAGAGCTATTCGGAGGGGCAGGAATACATCGTCGATTCGGTGTCGTTCGAAGGCCGCCATCGGGTGGTCAGCCTGTGGGAAGTGCACCGCGACCGCACGCATGCGCCGCGGCTCGACAAGATGCTGGTGCTGAATCACGCCGATCCGCGCTACGCGCCGCTGCTCGACTACGCGGCCAACGTGCTCGACGCGCTGGACGTCCGCTTCGGGCCGACCCATCTCGAACTGTTCGATACGGCCGACGGCCCGACGATCGTCGAGCTGAACGCGCGGCTGCACGGCAGCCTCGATCCGCGGCTGACGAGCGCGGTCAGCGGCGAGAATCACGTATCGGCCACCGTCGAGGCCGTCCTGCATCCGGAGCGGCTGTTCGGCGAAGCCGCCGCGCCGACGGATTTTCGCGGCTACTGCGGGCACGTGCTGCTGCTGTCTTCGCGCAACGGCGTGCTCCGGCAGGATTTCACGTGGCAGGCGATCCAGGCGCTGCCGTCGTTCGTCGGGCTCAAGCAATGGGCCAAGGTGGGCGACACGCTGCGCGTGACGACCGACCTGCAGACGGCGCTCGGCACGGTCGGCCTCTACAGCCCGACGTTCGAGCGCTTGCTCGAGGATTGCCGGCGCATCCGCGAAATCGAGGCCGATTTCTTCGCGGACGAACGGGCGGTCGCACCAGCCTAGCGCGATCGGCGCCGCGCGCACGGTGCGATGCCGTGCGCAGCGCTAGCGGGCCAGCAGCGCGCCCGCCTGCCGGCCGAGCACCGCGCGCAATGTGTCGAGCTCGGGCAGCGCGGGCGCTTCTTCGGGCGTGACGAGATAGGTCGTCACGCTGTCGAGATCGTCGAACGCGTGCGCCCGCAGCTCCTTGCGCGCCACGTACTCGGTCGTGATCCGCTTCGGCAGGATCGCGACGCCCATGCCGGCCGCCACGCAGCCAAGGATCGCGCCGAACGTGCCGAACGACGCCACCGACTCGATCGCGATGCCGCGCGCCTTCAGCCAGTGCTCCGCGACCGCGCGATACGGGCAGCCGTCGTGAAACGCGAGCAGCCGCACCGGGTGGTCGGCCAGCACCTGCCGCCGCGTGGCCGTGGCCGCGCTCACCAGCACCATCTCTTCGGCAAACGCCGGCTCGTAGCGCAACCCGGGCCGGACGACCGCGCGCGCCGTGAGCGCGGCGTCGATCCGGCCGCGCAGCAGCGCGTCGGCCAGATCCGGCTCGCTGCCGATCTGCACCGCGAGGCCGAGCGCCGGATCACGCTCCTTCAACGCGGCGGCAAGCGCCGGCAGCCGCGTGGCGGCCGTGCTTTCCATCGAACCGAGCCGGAAGCTGTGCGCGACGGGCGTCTCGCGCACCACCTGCGTCGCTTCGTCGACGAGGCGCAGGATGCGGTCGCAATACGGGATCAACCGGCGCCCGGCGGCGTTCAGCACCAGCCGCTTGCCGTGCCGGTCGAACAGCGGCGCGCCGAGCGACTCTTCGAGCTGGCGCAGGCGCGCGGTGACGTTCGACTGCGTGCAGCCGAGCCGTTCGGCCGCGCGCAGCGCACTGCCTTCCTGAACGACGGCCCGGAAGGTTTCGAGCAGCGGGATGTTCATATCACTTTCCCTTGTTACAGATTCCGTTTATATCATTTTACTTCGTCAATAATCCGGATTAGCCTAGCGAATACCCGGTGCCGGACGGACCGTTTCGAAGGAATCCGCATGCCATTCTCAGCCTGCCCTGGTTGCACGACCGTCCGCCGTCATCGCGAGGCTCGGCCATGCGCACGCTGATCGCCGCGCTGGTGCGGCGCGGCCCGACCGTGCTCGCATGCGGCGTCGGCCTCGGGCTGCTGGTACCGCCGCTCGCGGCGCTCGCGCGGCCGCTGATGCCCGTCACCGTGTTCCTGTTCGTGCTCGGCACGCTGCTGCGCGTCGAGCCCAGCGCGGTGCGCGCGGTCGCGCGGCGGCCGGCCGTGTCGCTGCTGCTGCCCGCCGCGACGATGATCGCGTGCCCGGTCGCGCTCGGCATCGCCGCGCGGCTCGCCGGCATGCCGTACGACTGGGTCGTCGCGCTGGTGATCGCGTACTGCGCGCCGCCGTCGAGCGGCACGTCGACGATCGCGCGGATGCTGTCGCTCGACGCCAGCGTCGCGCTCGTCGCGACCCTCGCGTCGATGGTCTTCGTCCCGCTCACCGCGCCGCTGCTGACGGCCTGGTTCAGCCACGATGCGGCCGTGGCGATCTCGCCGCTGAATCTCGCATTGCGGCTCGCGCTGCTGATCGGCAGTGCCGAGGGGGTTGCGCTGCTCGTGCGGCGGGTTGCCGGCTCCCGGCTCGACCGCTATGCGACGCCGATCGATGCGACCGTCGTCGCCGCGCTGCTGGTGTTCGCGCTCGGCACGATGGCCGGCATGCAGCAGTCGATCATCGACGCGCCGCACCGCGCCTTGACCGCGATCGCACTCGCGTTCGCCGTCAATGCAGGCTTCCAGGTCATCGCGTACGGGCTCACGCCCGGCGACGTCCGCACGCGGCTCAATGTCGCGCTGATCGTCGCCAATCGCAACGTCGGCCTGATGTGGGCGGCGCTCGGGCTCGCCGCGACACCGACCATGGCGCTCGTGTTCACGTGCGCGCAGTTGCCGATCTATACGCTGCCGCGCGTCGTCCAGCATCTGCTGCCGCGCCTCGAAGCGCAGCGCCTGCGCCGGCGTGCACGCTAGCCGGCACGCGATGCCGCTCCACTCTCCCGTTATCGATCAAGGATCCCGCATGAAGCGACTCATCGTGATCGGCGCCCGCGCCACCGGCAGCAGCCTCGCGCTCGTGCGCGGTGCGCTTGCACGCCAGGTGGCCGTGACCGTCGTCACCGCGCCCGGCCATCGTCTCGACGGCGTGTTTCCCCCCGGCGTCGAGACGATCAATCTCGAACCCGACGCCGGCCAGCTCGCCGGCTGGCTGCGCACGCGCTATCCGGACGAGATCGACACGCTGCGCGTGACGACCGCACACGACACCTATGCGCGCACCGCCGCGTCGGTCGCCGACGCGCTCGGCCTGCCCGGCCCCGACGCCCGCCACGTCGCGCACGCGGTGTCGAAGTCGAACCAGAAGGCGCTGCTCGCCGCGCACGGCATCCCGGCCGCGCGATTCGTCACGGGCACGCTGGCGGCGCCGGCAGCACTCGCGGCCGCGGCCGCCCCGTTGCGTTTTCCGGTCGTCGTCAAGCCGTCGGAAGGCTCGGCGAGTGACGGCGTGCGGCGCTGCGAGGACATCGCCGAAGTACGCGCGCAACTCGACGCGCTCGCCGCCGGGCAAGCCGATGCGTTGTCGCTGGCGGCCGAGCGCATCGTGGTCGAGGAATTCCTGAGCGGCAGCGAATACTGCGTCGAGTATTTCGACGGCCGGTACGTCGGCGCGCTGCGCAAGCTGAAGCGGCATGGGGCCGGCTTTCTCGAGCGCGGCTATACGTCCGAACTCGATCTCGATGCGGGCACCCTGCGCGCGCTGATCGACGTCGGGTCGCGCGCCACGGCGGCCGCCGGGCTGACATGGGGGCCCGTGCACCTGGACTGCATCGTGCACGACGGCGTGCCGCACGTGATCGAACTGAATCCGCGCATCGCCGGCAGCTTCATCTGCGACATCGTGCGCGACGGCTACGGCTTCAACGTGGCCGAAGCGTTGCTCGACAAGCTCGACGGACGCCGGGTGGAGATTCCCGAGCTGTTCGAACCGCATGCGTATGCGCGCGCCGAATTCCTGCTCGACAGCGATCCCGGCGCGTGGCGTTTCGCGCAGGCGGGCGAGATTCACGACGGCACCGTCACGATCAGTTACGGGCCGCAAGTGCTGCCGGATCGCGAGCGGCGTGCGTTTCTGTATGTGCGGGTTGGGCTGCCGACCGCGCACGGCGCGCACGAGACGCCAGCGCCTCCCGGCTCGTCGGCCCACGGAACGCCGGTCGCACAACCGGCCGTTTCCGGTTAACGTAGCGGTCGACACAAGACCTGCGCAGCTCCGGTACGTGCCGCGCGATTTCCCGATCCCTACCCGCCTCCATTCACCATGACGACGCTGTTCTCCGCCGTGTATCCGCGCACGCTGCGCACGTTGACCGACCGTTTCACGTCCGGCACCGCAACCCGTATCGAGGCCTGGCTCTTCGAAGACGAAGCGGCGCGCCGCGATGCCGAACGCACGCTGGCCGCCCGCGGCATCGACGCGGTGTTGCGCAGCGCGTACAAGCCGCTGGTGCATTTCTTCCTCGAGGAATTCGAGCCACCGCGCACGGGCCGGATCGTGATCCGCACGCCGGCGGGTGCACACCAGCGGTTCCGGCTCGAAGCGTATCCGCTCGCGGGCTGGCTCGCGCCGCTCGCATTCGCGTTCGAGCCCGGCGACGATCCCGCGCACTATGTCGTCGAAGCCGACGGGGCGACGCACCGCGTCTTCGCGCCGAACGACGCGACCGCGTCGCCGTGCGGCTGGCTGCGCGTGTGGCACGGCGACACCCTGATCGAGGACACGCCGCTCGTCACCGAATTCGAGGCGGCTACCGCCGCGACGCTGGACGCGCTGCGCGCCTACCCGTGGCCCGACCGCGCACCGTTCTTCGACATCCTGCGGATCGCGATCGCCACGTCGGGCATCGAACGTACGCTGCCTTATGGCGAGGAACTCGTCAGCACGCTCGACGCGTGGCACGAAGACGCCTTCTACGGCGCGGCCGAATTCTTCCATGCACACGCGGGCCGCGACGCGTCCGACCGGACGCTGCAATCGGGGCAGATCGTGCCCGAGATTACGCGCACGCAAGGCGATACGACGGTTCGGATCACGCTTGAAACGCCTATCCGCGCGGCAACGGCGGAAGCCGAGCCCACCCCGGGTGAAGCGCTCGCGACGCCGGACGCGCTCGCGGCGGTCGGCCAGCCGCTGTCGCCGCCCGACGTCGCTCGTGCGCTCGGCGCGCTGCCGGGAGAGCGGTTCGCCGTCACCTCGCATCAGGGCCGCGGCGTGAACGGCATTCACGTGCGCGGCGCGTTGCCCGGGCTCGTCATCACCGCCGGCCAGCATGCCAACGAGGCGTCGGGCGTCGTCGGCGCGCTGCGGGCCGCCCATGCGCTGAACCTGCGCGCGAACGCGCACTACGCGCTCGTGCCGCTCGAGAATCCGGACGGCGCCGCGCTCCATCATCACCTGCGCGCCACGCACCCGACGCACCTGTCCCATGCCGCGCGCTTTACCGCGCTCGGCGACGACCTCGAAGCGCGCACGCAACCGCCGTTCGGCGAAAAAGCCGCCCGGCTCGACGCGATCGAGCGCACCGGTGCGCGGCTGCACCTGAGCCTGCACGGCTACCCCGCGCACGACTGGACGCGGCCGCGCAGCGGCTACATCCCGCGCGGCAGCGAGCTCTGGTCGATTCCAAAGGGCTTCTTCCTGATCCTGCGTCACCACGCAGGCTACGACGGCCTGCCGTTCCTCGATGCACTGACCCGCACGTTGTCGCAATCGGATGAACTCGTCGCGTTCAACGAACGGCAAATCCACGCGTGGCACGCGCACGCGGGTGACCTGCCGTTCCCGCGCATCAACGGCATTCCGTGCCATGTGATCGAGGATCATCGCTCGACCGTGCCGTTCACGCTCATCACCGAGTTTCCCGACGAAACGATCGAGGGCGACGCGTTCCGGCTGGCACACACGACGCAGACGCGCGCCGTCGAGCTGGCCGCCGAGCTGTACTGGGGCGGCCTGCTCGGCTGACCGGCACGCGCATTCGACCATCATCCCCCTGGAGACCCGGGTCGGGACGGCGGCATCGGCACGCCCATCCGCAACAGGTCACGCTGAATCGGACAAGAACCGCGTGCCGTACCCGGCCGAACTTCGCTGGACTGTGGCGACGCCGGTGCCGCACACGGGTCAATCAACGGCGTGCTGCCCGTCAACCGATGCTTTGCACGCCGAGTTGCGGACTGGCGCCGTCACAAACGACGCCCCAACAGTTGCCCCGGCCAACCCTCCACGTCGAAGGTTGAAATTCGCTCGTATCCGCAGGATTCGTAGAAACGCACCAGCGCGCCAGTCCCGCCGCCATAGCAGTCCACTCGCAAGCGCGCCACGCCGGCAGCCCGGGCGCGTTCGTCCGCGAAGGCCATCAGATGCCGGCCGACACCCCGCGCCCGCGCATCGCGCGACGCAACCAGCACGCGCACGTAGACTTCCGGCTCGGTCGCGGGCGGCACGTAAGGCATGGACTCGCCCAGGATCAATGCGCCCAGGACGCGACCGTCCTGATCCTCCGCTACCCACGCGTCGGGCAGCGCACAGGCTTCCGTCACGAGCGCAATCCGCCTGGGTTGAGTCGACCAGGGCTCGCTGCCCCATTGCCCCTCGTTGCCGACGTCGACGAACCACGCAATCACGTCGTCGAAGATCCCCAGCACGGCCGGGGCATCCAGCGCGCTGGCACGACGGATCACCCGTTCGTCCGTTCCTGTCATCGTCACGTTCAATCACTCCTGCGCCAGCGTCATCGACTGGCGCGCAATGGGATGTAAAGCCGGGCTGCCCAGGGACCCGCGATGGAAGCCAGGCGATCAAGCCTGCTACGGTACTGAAATTCCACCCTGCCGATCAAGGCGAGACCGCCCGCCATTCGACATGACGGATTGCCTTCGTGACAAGCCCGGGAGATCAGCGCCACGCGGGTGTCAATCGACCTTCACACGCATGGACGTGGCCGCCCCACGCCAGCGAGCCGCAACTTTGCCGGCGAATCGGCGCGGTAACGGTGGTTCGGTGCGTGGCGCGGGTGCCGAGCCACCATGCTGCAGCGCATTGCCCATGGCGCTCGCCTGATCCGGCAGGCCGACGCGCCGCCTGCTCCATACCGAATCGCAGCGAATCGATTCCCGCGCGAATGCCGCCCTTCCCGGCAAAAATATACAATCGACGCGATGCATCGAAGGCAAGAAGCGCCAGCCGCCCACTTTCGCCCGCCACCATGAACGCACCCGCTGACCCCACCCCCTCCGCCCCGTCGGTACTCGGCGTCTATCGGCAACTGGCGGATCCGTCCGCCGGGCAATGGATCGTCAGCCGCTCCGAACGCGCGCACATGTACCGCATCCAGCATCACCGGCCCGACGGCAGCACATCGGTCGATACGGTCGTCGATGCGGACAACCTCGATGCGAAGCTGCACAAGTGGATCCAGGAAGGCTTCGTCCGGCGCGAAACGGACGACCGTGCGGCGCCCGCCCATCGCGACCGGTTCATGCACGACCTGCGCCGCGCGCACGCATCGCGACCGGCGGCAGGCGGCGGCGCGGCGCATGTCGCACACGTGGGCGGCGTGCCGATGCCGCGCGGCCCGGGCGGGCCGCTCGTCCCGCCGCCGAACCCGGCCTACCTGTTCACCGCGCGTGCGACGAACGTGCTGGAAGACATCGCCGAGAACCGGCGCATCCTGCTGATCGGCCACACCGGCACGGGCAAGACGAGCCTCATCGAGCAGGCCGCCGCGCTGGCCGGCCATGGCGTGCTGCGCTCGAACATGAACGGGCAGACGACGGTCGGCGACTTCGTCGGGTTCTGGACCGTCAAGGGCGGCGAGACGATCTGGGTCGACGGCGTGCTGCCGACCGCGATGCGCGAAGGGCTGTGGCTCATCGTCGACGAGATCGACTTCGCGGAACCGGCCATCCTCGCAGTGCTGACCGCCGTGCTCGAACCGGCCGGACGCCTGTTGCTGAAGGAGAAAGGCAACGAGATCGTCGTCCCGCATCCGTCGTTCCGGCTGTTCGCGACCGCCAATGCGGTGGGCGCGATGGGGCAGTTCCGCCATCTGTACCAGGGCGCCAACGTGATGAACGAGGCGTTCCTCGACCGCTGGCGCGTGTATCGCCTCGACTATCTGCCGCCGCCCGACGAGGCGCGCGTGCTGCAGCGCACGTTCGGCGCGGCCATGACCGCGGCGATGGCCGGCACGCTCGCGGCGATCGCGGCCGACTGCCGCGCCGCGTTCGTCCGCGAGGACCTGGCCGGCGCGTTCTCGACGCGGCGCCTGATCGACTGGGCCGAGCTGATGCTGCGCACCGGCGATCCCGAATCGGCCGCCGGCCCGACGATCTACGCGAAGGTCAGCACGGAAGACGCGGACCTGATCCGCAGCATCATTCGCCACTACATCGACGTCGAGGCCTGACGCGATGAACCGGGACGACGACGCGCGGTCGCGCCACCTGACCCGGCTGGCCCGCACGCTCGCGCAACGGCACGGCATCGAGGTACGGTTCGCGCGCCACGAGCCGGTCGCGCAGCGCGACCTGCTGGTGCTGCCCGACACGCTGCTCGCCGGCGACGTCGACGACGACGCGCTCATCGGCCTCGTCGACCTCTACGCCGCGCGGGCACGCTTCGGCGCGATCGATGAAGTCGCCGCGTTGACGTCGCCCGGTGTGCGCGCCATTGCGCAAGCGATCGACGACCGGCGTGCGGCCGATCGCCTCGTTTCGATCTATCCCGGCGCGACGACGTTCCTGCGGCGGATGCGGGCGGTGTCGGCCGCCGACACGCTTCGGAACTGGCCGCAGATGGCATGGCGCGACAAGCTGGTGTGGCGTATCGAGCGTGCGCTGTGGGACGAACCGCCGTCCTCCGTCGAGCGCGTGCCGTCGCTCGACGCGACGCTGGCCGCATCGGACGATCTCGTCGACGAAGCGCGTGCGGCCACATCGACCGCCGCCAGCATCCGCGCCGCGCACCGGATCGTCGAGCGCGTCCGCGCGCTGGCGTCGGCCGGTGCGAACACCATGATGTTCACCGCCGATCCGGGCAGCACGCTCGACAGCGACCGCATCGCTGCCGGCTTCGACCCGGACGGACAGCGCGCGCCGGACGACGCGCGTGCGCCGGTTTCGGCCGAATCGGGCGCCGGTGCGATCGCCGACACGGAATCGTCAGCCGCAGCACCGTCACCGGGCGACGCAGCACCCGGCACGATCCGCCTGTCTGCGGACAAGCGGCCGCTGCTGTCGGTCCCGCTGACCACCGCCTTCGACACGGTGACGGACTTCACCGGCCAGGGCGAACCGGCCCGCTGGCACCGCCTGCGAAGCGCGGCCCGCGCGCAGACCGAGCCGCTCAAGCTGCGACTCGAACGTGCGTTGAAAGTAGACGAGCAGACGCGCTGGAAGCGCGAGCAGGAACGCGGCGAACTTGACCGCATGTCGCTCGCCCGCCTCGTCACGTCGCCCGGCTATCGCACGCCGTTCCGCATCCGGCGCGCGGCGCCCGGACGCGACGCGGCCGTCAGCCTGCTGATCGATTGCAGCGGGTCGATGGCCGGCAAGAAGATCGCGCTCGCCAGGCTGTGCGCGGCGGCGCTGTGCGATGCGCTGGCGCAGCTCGGCTTCGCGTGCGAAGTGCTCGGCTACAGCTCCGTCGAAGACACCGCGATGCGCGCGCACTACCAGCGCTGGCTCGACGCCGGCCGCGACACGTTCGGCTATAACCGGTTCGTCGAACGGCTCGACCTGCGCGTCTACAAGCGCTTCGATTCCGACAACCCGAGCGGCCTCGCGTGCATCGAATGCGGCCACGAGAATCCCGACGGCGAGGCGCTGAGCTGGGCCGCCGAGCGGCTGCTGGCGAAGCGGGCGCGGCGACGGATCCTGATGGTGCTGTCGGACGGCTATCCGGCAACCGGCGACGGCAACCCGGCGATCCTGCGCACCGACCTGCACGCACGCATCGATGCGCTGCGCGAGCGGCGCGTCGAACTGATCGGCGTCGGGATTCTCGACGATTCGGTCGACGCGTTCTATCCGGTCAGCAGCGTGGTCGAGCATCTGCACGAGCTGCCGGGCGCAGCGTTCAGTGTGCTGAGCGATACACTGCTGGATCGGCGCTGACTCCGCTCGCGGCAGGGTCGAAGCAGGCCGCGATTCGCAGGGGCGTCACATCGAACGGCTAACATCACCGATGGCCGGATCGAATGGCCGCCGTCACGCAGGATCCTGCTTCCCGTTGCATCCGATCGGCCGATCGGTTCCGATGCGCACGCGGCCGGCAGCACGAAACTTGCTCCGCGTCCCATTTCGATTTTCAACTCGACGGCGGATTCGGCCGTATCTTCCTGCCGCGGCCGGCCGCCGACACGAAACTGCACATGCCCAGGAAAAAGACCAGCCTGTGGTTGCGGCATCTCGAGCTGCTCTCCGTCGCAACCGGGGCGCGCCCGAAGAAGCGCGCGAGCAAGCCGCCACCGGCCGCCAAACGGGCGATCAAGCCGGCCGCCCGGCCAACCGTCCCCCCTCGTGCCGCCAAACGCACGCGCACCGTGCATCCCGCCAGCGTACGGACCGACAAGGCGCCCGGAACGTGGCTCCGCTCGTTTCATTCCGCCGGCCCGAGTGCCGGCCGCTACGTGAACCACCTTGCATACGCGCTGTATCTCCCCGCCGCGCCGACGACGACAGCCGGCATGCCGGCCGTCGTCATGCTGCACGGCTGCAAGCAGAGTGCCGAATCGTTTGCCGCCGGCACGCGCATATGCCGTCTCGCCGAGCGGTCGGGGTTCGCCGTGCTGTTTCCCGAGCAAGCCACGACCGCCCATGCGCACCGCTGCTGGCACTGGCATGGCGACGCGACGCAGTCCGAAGCCGCGGCCGTCGCGTCGCTGGTCGACGCAATCGTGCGACAGCACGGCTTCGACCGCGACCGGATCTACCTGGCCGGCATGTCCGCCGGTGCAGGGCTCGCCGCGGCACTGGCGATTCGGTATCCCGACCGCTTCGCGGCAGTCGGCCTGCACTCCGGCCCCGCCATCGCACCGCCGTCGTCGACGATGGCGGCGATGAACCTGATGCGTCGAGGCCTCCGCGACGACCCGATACGCACGGTCGATGCCTGCGCCGACGTCGCGTCCTATCCCGGCATGCCGGCCCTCGTCATGCACGGCGCGCTCGATACCGTCGTGACCGACAGGAACGCGACGCAACTCGGCATCGAGTTCGCACGGCTCAACCGGCTCGTCGACGAACACGGCGCGATGCGTGTTGGCGAGCAACGCATCCATGCGCGCGACGATGCCGACTACATCGACTATCTCAAGGCCGGACGGCTCGTCGTCAGGGTCTGCATCGTCCGCCGGCTGCCGCACGCATGGAGCGGCGGAGACCCGCGCGAGGCGTTTCATTCCGCCACGGGGCCGGACGCCGCCGCGATGTTCTGGCATTTCTTTCGTCGGCAACGCCGCCAGCGACTGCGGTGACGCGCGACAACCGGGCCGGTCCGTGGCGCACGATGCCGTCACGCGATCACGCCCGTTGCTCCAGCGCTGCTGCGTTCGCGCGATCGCGGGCCCGCCGGATCGGCAGCCGGACGCAGAACGTGGTGCCGCGCCCGGGCTCGCTCGTCACGTCGATGGTGCCGCGATGGCGCTCGACGATACCGTGCGAAACCGACAAGCCCAGCCCCGTTCCCTGCCCGACCGGCTTCGTCGTGAAGAACGGATCGAAGATCCGCCGGACGACGTCGGGCGTCATGCCCGTTCCGGTGTCGCTGATCGCGATCGACACCTGCTCGCCGTCGCTCGACGTGCGGATCGTGATCACGCCGCGCTCGGGGATCGCGTGCGCCGCGTTCACCAGCAGGTTCATGAAGACCTGGTTCAACTGCGACGGCAGGCATTCGACCTGCGGCACGTCGCCGTAATCGCGCACGATTTCGGCCTTGTACTTGAGTTCGTTGTGGACGACGTTGAGCGTGCTTTCCAGGCCCGCGCGGAGATCGACCACGCTCCATTCGCCGCTGGCCGGACGCGAGAAATCGCGCAGGTCCTGCACGATGCGCCGCACGCGTAGCGCGCCGTCGATCGATTCGTCGATCAGGATCGCGATCTCGCCGCGCACGTAGTCCAGGTCCGCCGCGCGGCTCATCGCCGTCAGCGTGTCGCGGGCGGCCGGGTCGAGCTGCGGCAGCGCGGCTTCATGCGCCGCAATCACGTCGAGCAGACTGCGCACCCACGTCTTCAACGTATTGAGGTTCGCACTGACGAAGCCGATCGGATTGTTGATCTCGTGCGCGACACCGGCCGCGAGCTGACCGATCGACGCGAGCTTTTCCGACTGCAGCAACTGCTCGTGGGTTTCTTCGAGTGCCTGCAACAAGCGCCGCTGCTCCTCCTTCTCCTGTTCGAGCCGCGCCTGCGCGACCTTGCGTTCGTCGATCTCGGTCGCCATGATCTCGCGCGTGCGCTGCAGTACCGCCGTGGTCTGTTCGTAGCGGTGCAGCGCGCGCTCCAGTTCCGCGGTTCGCAACCGCACGAGCCGCTCGAGCGTATCGGTCATGCCGCGCAGGAAGGTTGTGCGCGCATCGAATCGGCTCAGCAGCAGCGTGACGACCAGCGTCCCCGTCGTGAACAGCGCGACGGTGGTCGCGAGCCACGGCGTGTCGACCCCGTTCGCGGCCCCGCATCGCGCATCCGGTGCGAAATGCGCGGCCGCCATCGCCGTGTAGTGCATGCCGGTAATCGCAATGCCCATCACGACGGCCGCGCCGACCCGCTGCGCGGTCGCATGGCGCGCCTGCTGCACGCGCAGCGCCTGCGCGATCCACAACGCGGCAGTCGACGCGATCACCGCGATGCCGATCGAGGCGGCGAACAGCGCGGCATCGTAGCGAATGCCGGGCTCCATGCGCATCGCGGCCATCCCCGCGTAATGCATGCCGGCGATCCCGCCACCCATCAGCACGCCGCCCGCGAGCAGCCGCCGCCAGCCCAGCCGCGCGCGCGTGACGACAGTCAGCGCGAAGTACGACACGAGCACGGCAATCGCCAGCGACGCGCCCGTATCCGGCAATGCATAGCCGAGCGGAATCGGCAGCGAAAACGCGAGCATGCCGACGAAATGCATCGACCAGATTCCGGTGCCCATCGCCGCCGCGCCGCCGCCCAGCCACGCACGCTTGAGCTTCGGGTTGTCGAGCAGCGAAATGAAGGCGGCCAGGTCGAGCGTCGTATAGGAAGCCAGCGTCGCGATGGCGAGCGACAGCACGACGAGCGGGAGATTGTAGGTGCCGTACATGATCGAGCGCCCGAATCGAGGTGAGTGCGTTGCCGCGGCGCGGTCGCGCACCGCGGCCATCAGGCCGCGTGCCCGGGCTCAGGCAGGGGCCGCGCCCGCGTTCGGCGCCGGCTTCGCCGCAGCCTGGCCGGCCAGCACGAGGATATCGAACGACGTCCCCTCGCGCGTCTCGAAGCGGCGCACGAGTTCGATCTGGTGCGCCGACATCACGCTGCCCTTGGTCATCAGCAGCACGCCGCGATGCGTGCGCAGATCGTCGGCGAGCTGCATCCCTTCGCGCAGCTGCGCGGACTTGATCTCAGCGACGGACGCCGCGATGCCGAGACTCGCCGGATCCCGCATCAGTTCGACCAGGCTTTCGACGATCCGCGGGTCGTAGCGCACACCAGCCTGCGAGCGCAACGCGTCGATCGCCTGCTCGACCGAATGCGGCGCACCGATGTCGCCGTTGCGCAGCCCTTCGAAATCGCGCGCGATCGCGACGATCCGCGAGCCGAGCGGGATCGAGTCGCCCGCCAGCCCGTCCGGCGTACCGCGTCCGTTGAAGCGTTCGTACTGGTGCAGCACGATCGACGCAACCTTGTGCAGTTGCGCGACCGGTGTCAGCACCATCTGCGCGCGCAGCGGATGCTGCAGGAACAGGCCGTGCTCTTCGGCCGTCATCTTCGCGAGCGGCTTGTGCAGCAATTCGTCCGGCAGCGACAACTTGCCGATGCCGTGCAGCAGCCCCGCGAAATAGACGTCCTGCGCATGCAGCTCGCTCATCTCGGACGCCAGCGCGAGCCGCCGCGCAATCTCGCCGACCCGCATCGCATGACCACTGGAGGATCCGCAGCGCATCTCGATCATGCTCGCGCAGACCTGGACCATCGCGGTGAAACTGCTTTTGAGGTCGCGTTGCGCGGCTTCGAGGAACATCACGGTCTGGCCGAGCTCCTCCGTGCGCGCACGAACCTGCGTTTCGAGTTCGGTGTTGAAACGGCGCAGCGCTTCGTTCTGCGCTTCCGTCAACGCGGCCAGCCGGGCCGCTTCGCGCCGCAAGCGCCGCTGCTCCAGCGCCTGTTCGATAGTCAGCAGCAGGTCGTGATCGTCCCACGGCTTGTTCAGGTAGCGATACACGCCGCCGTCGTTGACGGCCTGCACGACCGACGCGATCTCCGCATAGCCGGTCAGCAGGATGCGCATCGCGTCCGGATAAAGCGCCCGTGCACGGGCCAGGAACTCCGCGCCGCTCATGCCCGGCATCCGCATGTCGGACACGATCAGGTCGACTTCGGTCGACGCCAGTATCTCGAGGGCGGCCTCGCCGCTATCCGCGGTCAGGATCTCGTAGCCGGCGGGCCGGAACACGCGCCTGAGCGCTGACAGCACGCTCGGCTCGTCGTCGACCAGCAGGATCGACGGTACGCCACCCGCATCGTCGGATGTCGCTGGCGCCCCGGTCGTTTCAGGCGATACCGCATTCGGTCCGTTTGTTGCAGATGTCGTCATGATTGGCCTCGGATCCTGTATTTATATTCTCTCTGCATCATCGGCATGCGCCGCGCATTCCACATCCGGGAAAACGCTGATGCGCTCGCCCGAAGCACACCGCTGGCCCGTCGCCGCGGCACGCGGCAGTGCGCGGCCTAAGTCGTGGTCGAACCCGGTTCGCGCACGTAGTAGATGTCCCACTCCGCTTCGTCGGCCTGCACGAAGCCGTGCCGTGCATAGAAGCGGTTCGAATCACTGCCGCGCAGCGCACCGACACGGAGGGGCACGCGCTGCGCATCCGCGTCGGCAAGGATCCTGCGCAGCACGGCCGCGCCGATACCCTTTCCCTGGTGCCCGGGCACGATGTACAGATGGTCGAGCAGCCAGTGGTCTTCCTGCGGCCGGACCACGAAAAAACCCGCGTTCACCCCGTCGGCTTCGATGAAGCGGCATAGCGCCGGGTCGAACGACGCGAGAAAGCGTTCGCGCGCACGCTGGGGATCGAAGCGGCCGATGCGCTCGAGGCTGTCGCGCATCGCGGCGATGCGGATGGCAACCAGCGTTTCGGCGTCGGATCGGGTGGCGAGGGGAAAGGTCAGGTTCATGGGCAGGTTGCGCTCACACGGAGAAAACGCCCGGCATCGCTGCGCAAGCGTCGACGCTTTCTCGCGGCGCCGGCCGGCGGCCGGTCAGGGCGTCTCGATGCCTTCCGCCCGCGTCGCCAGGAATCGCAGGTACTTGCCGTCCTCGTCCTCGAACAGCTCCGGCCCGCCGCCCATGTACGCGCGCATCAGCTCGTCGGCCGCGCGGTCGAGATTGCCCAGTTCGAACTGGCATTGACCGAGCCTCAGGTGCAGGAACGGATTGCCGATCGCGTTGGGGAAATGCATCGCCTGGCCGAGATTGTCGCGCCCGGCCGCGTAGTCCTCTTGATGGAAATTCACGTCGCCGATGGCGGCCATCAACCAGGTGCCGGCCTCCCAATTGGTCTTGGGTTCGGGAAGCAGGTCGAATCCGGCCCAGAATTTTTCCAGCGCGCCTGTGTAGTCGCCGTCTTCCATCAAGGCATCGCCCGCGTCGCTCAGCGCGCCGATCCGTTCGTACAGCGCGTTGTCCAGTTCTGCCATGTCGAATCCCTGTTCCGGAGTTGAAATCGGCCCGGTGCGGCCGGTGGTTGTGATTCAATCGCGACGATTGCGTACAGTTTTGCCGCCCTGGTCGATCATCCGGCCGGCATTCATCCAGCATACCCGAGCCGTATGACGCGCGTGCCTCGGTTTTCGGTGCATTTCTGCGGCGCGTGCCGAATGAGCGGCGCGGGGTTGGCTCGTGAATCCGACAAGACCCGGATCCGGATGCTACGCCGACGGATGCCTTGAGCCGACGTAACCCGCCCGTTTGCGCAGCCGGCGCGGCCATGCGCGGCGACGGTTTTTCATGCGGCACGGTGATCTCCTGCCTGTTCCCGCCATCGAACACCCGCGAGGTTGTGGCGCGGCGACCGTCATGGCAGGATGCCGGGTTCGATTGCACGGTGGAAGGGAGCGGGAAACCATGTTGTCTTGCCGACTGAGGTGGTACGCGCTCGCGACGTCCAGCCTGCTGCGCAGGCATTGGCAGGCACTGTTCCTGTTGATTCTGCTGTTGCTGCCGGCGATGCCGGTGTTTTCGCAGACGCGGATTCTGGGCGCCCCCGTACTCGAAGCGCTGGCGCCGTCGCATGGCATCGAATGGCGGTTCGCATGGGTGCACCTGCTCGAAGCCGTGGGCATCGTGTGGGTATTGGCGCAGCGTACCGCGATCACAGGGGGGCCGTTCGTCACCTTCCTTGCGTCTTTGCCAATCCCCGACAACCGCCGTCGTCTCGTCGACACCATCGTCGTGATCGCCGCGAGCACGCCGCTGCTGCTGCCCGTGCTGGCGGCCGCCATCGCACTCGCCTTTGTGCCGCAGAAGGCGGTCAACTACCTGTTCGTGCTCGACCTGTTCCTGATTACGCTGGGATGGCAACTGACCGCGCTGTCGCGCAATATGCGCAACGCAATCGCGTTGATTGTTGCCAACGGGTTCCTCGTCGGCGGCTTTCACGCCGAGGGCATGTTGCGTCCTGCGTGGCTGATCGTGGCATTGTTGCTCGCGGCGTTCACGATTGCGCCTACCGCCGCTGCGTCGTCCGCCCGGTCGGGAACGCCGGGCGCATGCTCGCGTCGCGTCACGCATGCCATCCGTGCCCGCGCGCGAGATGGGCTTTCGCCCATCGCCAGGCTGCAAATCGGCATCCTGCAGGACCGTGCCGCGAGCACCGTCGGACGCTGCCTGATGATGGCTGCGGTCGCCGCCTCCACAGGGTTCCTGCTCGCACTCTGGGGTTTCGACAAGCGCGCCGTGCCGCTGACGCTGATGGCGCAGGCCGTCATCGCACTGATTGCGGCGACGACCTATCGCGATTTGCGGGCGGCTCACCTGCGCGCGTCTCACTTCATGCGGTCGCTGCCGCTATCGGCCTTCGCGAAACGCCGAGCCGACTGGCTGACCGTTGCCGCGCTGGCGCTGCCGTTTGCCGCGATCGCGCCGCTGTTGCTGGCGCTGCACGGCGTGTTGTCATGGCCGATGGCAGCGGCGCTCGTGTGCTCGGGCGCACCGCTCGTCGCATTACACTATCTGCCGCAACGCTACGCCTCCCGACAATCCGTGTTGCTGGGTGTCCTGCTGACCGTGATCTGGGTCACGCTCACCTGGCCAATTTTCGTTTGATCGACCGATCCATGCTCCGCTTCGACAATCTCGGCAAGCGCTACGACAAGCGCGTCATTTTCCAGGGACTCCACTACGCATCCGGTGCCGGGTGCGTGGCGCTATGCGACGAAAACGGGAGCGGCAAATCGACGTTGCTCGGCATTCTCGCCGGCACGATCGACGCCGACGAAGGCGAGGTATGGCTCGGCGGCCATTCGCTGCGCACCGCGCCGCTCGATGCGAAATCCGCGCTGGCGTACGTGCCCGACGATTGCCTGGCCTATCCGTTCCAGACCGGGCGCGCATTCCTCGACCTGGTGGCGGCCGCGAAGAAGACCGTCGTCGACACCCGCACGCTCGAGCTGGCGGATCGATTCGGGCTGGCCCCGCATATGGAGAAGCGCTTCGAGCAGATGTCGCTCGGCACGCGCAAGAAACTGTTCCTGACGGCAACGACGCTCGGCGCACCCACCGTCGTGATCGCCGACGAACCGGGCAACGGGCTCGATGCTGCGTCACGTGCTGTTCTGATCGATCTGTTCAAGACGCTGGCTAAAGACCGGGCCGTCTTTTTCTCGAGTCACGATCCGGCGCTGGCGCGCGCCTGCGACGCAAGGATCACCCGTTTTGCCGAGCTTGGATTCGCTGGATAGCCGGTATCGTCGCCGGCGCAGTCATGGGGATCGGTCGGATGCGGCTGCCGTACGGAGGGGGATCTGCGCACCGGCAATCGATCGTCGTCATTTTCCGGAAGGAAGGAAGTGCAAAACGGACCATCCCGCCCCGCACTTCCGTGAACGCTCCGAAACACATGTCCGACGTGCCGGGCCCCGATCAACCGACTGTCCGACACCACAGCCGGTGATCGTTCGACCCGCGCACATGCCCGGCCATGCGCCTCGTCAAGCCTTCAACGCCCCGAACACCTCGTCCAGCGTCTTCTTCGCATCGCCGAACAGCATCCGGTTGTTGTCCTTGTAGAACAGCGGGTTATCGACGCCCGCATAGCCCGACGCCATGCTTCGCTTCATCACGATCGAGGTCTTCGCCTTCCACACCTCCAGCACCGGCATGCCGGCGATCGGGCTGCCCGGATCTTCCTGCGCCGCCGGGTTCACGATGTCGTTCGCGCCGATCACCATCGACACGTCGGCTTCGGGGAAGTCGCCGTTGATCTCGTCCATCTCCATCACGATGTCGTAAGGCACCTTCGCCTCGGCGAGCAGCACGTTCATGTGCCCCGGCATGCGGCCGGCCACCGGATGGATCGCGAAACGCACGTCCACGCCCTTCTCGCGCAGCACCTTCGTGAGTTCATGCACGGTGTGCTGGGCTTGCGCTACGGCCATCCCGTACCCGGGCACGATGATCACGCTCTTGGCATCGCGCAGCAGCTCGGCCGTCTCCAGCGCGCTCACGGCCACCACTTCGCCGGCCGGCTGCGCACCGGCGCCCGACGCCGCGGGCGCGCCGCTGCCGGTGCCGAAGCCGCCGGCAATCACACTGATGAAGTTGCGGTTCATCGCGCGGCACATGATGTACGACAGGATCGCACCCGACGAGCCCACCAGCGCGCCGATCACGATCAGCAGGTCGTTGCCGAGCATGAAGCCGGTGGCGGCCGCCGCCCAGCCCGAGTAGCTGTTGAGCATCGACACCACGACGGGCATGTCCGCGCCGCCGATCGCCATCACCATGTGCACGCCGAACAGCAGCGACACCACCGTCATCACGATGAGCGGCGTCATGCCGTCCTGGACCGTCTCCGCATGCAGGAACGCGCGGCCGAACACGATCACCACCACCAGCGCGGCCAGGTTGAGCCAGTGCCGTGCCGGCAGCAGCAGCGGCTTGCCGCCGATCTTGCCGGAGAGCTTGCCGAACGCAATCACCGAGCCTGCGAAGGTCACCGCGCCGATCAGGATGCCGACGTAGATTTCCACTTCGTGGATCGCGTGCTCGGCACCCGTGAACTGCACCGACGTATCGATGTAGCTCGCGAAGCCCACCAGGCACGCCGCCAGGCCGACCAGGCTGTGCATCAGCGCAACCAGCTCGGGCATCTGCGTCATCTGCACCTTCTTCGCGGCGTACAGGCCGACCGCGCCGCCGACGACCAGCGCAGCGACGATATACGGAATGCCCTCGGCCGACACGCGTGGGCCGAGCACGGTCGCGAGCACCGCGATCAGCATGCCGATCATGCCGAGCAGGTTGCCGCGGCGCGCGGTCTCCGGATTGGCCAGCCCGCCAAGGCTGAGGATGAACAGAATGGCCGCGCCGATATAGGAGACGGTAGTCAGATTGGAAGTCATTGTGGTCGTCTCCTTACTTGCGGAACATCGCCAGCATGCGACGCGTCACCGCGAAGCCGCCGAACATGTTGACGGCCGTGAGCGTCAGCGCGCCCACCGCCAGGCCCAGGATCAGCCCGGACGGACGGCCCTCGGCCGCGGCGTCGCCCAACGGCGGCGCGACCTGCACCAGCGCGCCGATCGCGATGATCGACGAGATCGCATTGGTGACGCTCATCAGCGGCGTATGCAGCGACGGCGTGACGTTCCAGATCACCATGTAGCCGATGAAGCAGGCCAGCACGAACACCGTGAAGTGCGCCAGGAACGTGGCCGGCGCGAACTGGCCGACCAGCAGGAACGCCAGTGCGCCGACGGCGAACACGATCGCGAGCGACTTGGCCGACATCGGCGCGCCGCTGCCGTGGCCATGGCCCTTGGACGCGGCTGCCGCGACCGGCGGCGTGGCGGGTTTCGGTGCGGCGGCCGGCTGCTGGATCGGCGGCGGCGGCCAGGTGACGTTGCCCTCCTTGATGACCGTGAGGCCGCGGATCGCGTCATCGTCGAAGTCGACGTTGATCGTGCCGTCCTTGCCCTTGCACAGCTCCTCGACCACGCGCAGCAGGTTGGTCGCATATAGCGTCGACGACTGTCGCGCCAGGCGCGACGCGAGATCCGTGTAGCCGACGATGGTCACGCCATGACGCACCACGGCTTCGCCCGGCACCGTCAGCTCGCAGTTGCCGCCTTGCTCGCCGGCCATGTCGACGATCACGCTGCCCGGCTTCATCGACTGCACCATCTCGGCCGTGATCAGCTTCGGCGCCGGCTTGCCGGGAATCAGCGCGGTGGTGATGATGATGTCCGCCTCCTTGGCCTGCTGCGCGTACATCGCGCGCTGCGCCTGCTGGAAGCCTTCGCTCATCACCTTCGCGTAGCCGCCGCCGCCCGAGCCCTCTTCCTCGTAGTCGACCTTGACGAATTCGCCGCCCAGCGACTTGACCTGGTCGGCCACCTCCGCACGCGTGTCGTTGGCGCGCACGATCGCGCCCAATCCTGCGGCCGTACCGATCGCCGCAAGACCGGCGACGCCTGCGCCGGCGATGAACACCTTGGCCGGCGGCACCTTGCCCGCGGCCGTGATCTGGCCGTTGAAGTAACGGCCGAACGCATGGGCCGCCTCGATGACGGCGCGGTAGCCGCTCACGCCGGCCATCGACGTGAGGGCATCCATCTTCTGCGCGCGCGACAGCGTGCGCGGCAGCGAATCGATCGCCAGCACCGTGGCCCGCTTCGCGGCCAGCTGCTGCATCAGTTCGGGGTTCTGCGCCGGCCAGACGAAGCCGATCAGCGTGCCGCCCTCGCGCATCAGCGCGACTTCCTCGCTGCTCGGCGGGCGCACCTTGAGGACGATATCGCTGCGGCCCCATAGATCGGCGGCCGTCGCCACGACGTCGGCGCCGGCCGTGCGGTAGTCGTCATCGCTGAAGTTCGCGCCGGTGCCGGCACCGCTTTGCACGGCCACCGAGAACCCGAGCTTGATCAGCTTTTCGACCACGTCGGGAACGGTCGCTACGCGCCGCTCCTCGTGGGCCGTCTCCAAAGGGACCCCAATCTGTAATGTCATATCCTGAACTGTCAGTAGTGGCCGTCGCAAGGAATTACGGCCTGCGTGTCAAGTCACCCAACTCAATCCGTGTACGACTTTGCTCCGCGGGCAGCTTCGCACCGCCGCGCAGATTTCACAAACGATCCATCCTCTAATGGATCGTCTTGCCAGATCAACCCGGTTCATGCTCTCGTCTGATCATCCTGACGAATATCGGGCGGGCGCTCCGTTCGAATAAGAACTGCGAAGCATATCCCGTGCCAGAGTCTTTCCGAAATTTATCTTTTGAATCGACGCGCATTCAATCCATGAATCCCCTGTCTGGACACAATGGGCCGGCAACCTCCCGCTCACCTGCCAGAACCGCGCGGCTCGCCCCGTCGATACGTGAATCCGCTCGAAACATGAAAAACCGGCTATCGGCACGAAAGCATCGGAATCGGTTTCATTGCGAATCTCCCGCTCGTCGGCACAATACAATTTGTCGCGTGCCAACGACATCGTCCGCATGGCTGACGATCGTCGGTGCCGGCGAGTTTAAAGGAGAACGCAGCCTGTCCGGATCAAATCCGGAGACGATCATCCGCGCTGCGCGTCGACGTGGGCACGTATGCGGCGCGCGCCCTCTTCCGGCGTGCAGGTCGATGTATCGATGCGCAGCGCGTATGGCCGCGAATAAGCCGGATGCCCGAACTGGGATCGAGCCATGCCTTCGCCCCGATCGGGCCTCGCGCGTTCGCGCTGCTCGAGGATCTCCAGCGGGCACGTAACGCCGATGACAAAGGTCCGGCGAGGCGACAGCGCGGCAATGCATTCGTCGAGCGCGGCCGGATCACGAAGCACGAGATCCAGCACGATCTCGAAATGGCTGGCCGCAATCCGCATGAGTGTCGACTCCAGGTTGAGCAGGTGAAGTCTCAGCGCCTGATTCAGTTCTTCGTCCGATCGCATGTCACGCCGGCGCGACATGCAGACGAACGCGTCGAGCGATACGTGAAACGTCGGCACATCCGAGCGCTGCTGAAGTGCCCTTGCCAGACTGCTCTTCCCGGCGCTGGTCGGGCCGTGCAATACGACGGCAACGGGTTTCATGGCGATGGTCGACGGGAAAGATTGCGGGTTGCCCGATTACCGCGCTAGATCAGCTCGGCGACGCGCACGATGACGAGCGCGGCCGGCACGAGCACTGCCTGCGCGCACAACGTGCCGAGCACGCGCGCACCCGCGAGTGTCGTGATGGCCCGCCTGAAGCTGTTTTCCGATATCCGCCCTTCGATGACATCGTCGGTCATGACGGACACCTGCGGATCGATGACGACCGCCAGCACGACGGTCGCGAAACCGTTGATGACGGACGACAAATTCGCGCACGTCACTCTCAGATCGGGTTTCAGGTAGCCCGCATACAACGAGGCGAACACGCCGACCGTCCAGATCGCCATCGCGGCAACGTTCAACGCGATGACGCCCCACGACACGCCGGTGTTGGCGGTCAGTTGCGTGACATTCTGGCTGGCTGGCAGTCGTGCGCCAATGCGGAGATAGTTGATACCCGCACGACTGCACGCGTGCATCAGCAGGCGGGGAATCGAACGGTTCACCTGGAAGTGTTCGACGGCGCGACTGAAGTAACGCTGGAACGTCGGGATCAGGAACGACCCGGCAATGGTCGCCACGGTCGCGGACAGCAGGAACCACCGGAAGTCGGTCAGCAATCCGTTCCCCACCCGGTGCGCGATGTCCATTTCGACCCGTTTCGCGATGAACGGCCCCTGAAACGAATTGGCCGTTCGGGACACCAGCGCGATGATCCCGAACAACGAGAACGACAACGCGATGCGGCGCGTGCGAACGCCAGCGATCCGCACGGCATAAGCCAGCGTCGCGATCACATGGATCACGAAGGTAAGCCCGCAGATGATCCAGAGCTGACTGTCCACGAACTCACCCCTTTCCGAGAACGTTCTTCAAAAGCCACGCAGTCTACCGTGGGATACGCCAGAGGGGAAAGGTCAAGGCCGCGACCAACTTCGACACGCGCATCAAAATCCAGATTCTGCGCCCCCGAGGAAAACCATCTCGGCTCGCTCACCGCGTTGTCAACATTCGGCGTCGAATTGTACTGATGCGTGCAGCCGTGCATCAGGCTCCTGCCGCCCCGGGCCAGCGCGTAATTGGGACAACGCAACAAACGGCCAATCGTCCTTGCTCCCCCGGCGGGGGCTTGCGGGATCCTGCAGCTCGATGAGCTTGGCGCAGATGCCGCAACCATGCACCGGCGAGCCGCTGAAGGCGGGACGACGATCCGGGCGGCTGCGCCGAGCCTTCGGCGTTGCGTGACGCCTGGCGCTCGTTCGTGCGGCGGGCCGCATGTGTCCATTGCCGAATCAGGTCGCCAACGCAGGACACCGGCCGGTCTGGCCGAACGCATTTGCGCGCCTATACTGGATTCACCTGACGAAACAGGAGGCAGACCATGGTCATCCGTGTTGCCGCCAATGAGCCGTCCGGCGCGATCCAACTGGTCACACGGGGCTACGCGAAGCTTCTGCTGGCCGGCTTCGCGCTGGTGCCGCTGTATCTGATCGCCTACCTCTACTTCTTCCAGGATCCGTCGCTGACGTTCGAGAATCACGCCTTTCACGAACTGGCGATCGCCGTCGCCACGGCCGAGGGGGCATTCGTCACCTATGTCTGCTGGCGTTGCTATCACCTGTCGGGCGAACCGCTGTTGCGTTGGCTTACGCTGGGCTTTCTGGGTTTTTCGCTGGTCTATGCATTGCATGGCGCCTTCACCGGCATGGCGCATCACAATATCTGGCTGTTCCTGCTGTACGGGCCGGCTTCCCGCCTGACCATGTCGGTCCTGATTTTTGTCGGGCAGCTCGCCTACAACCGCCCGGCCGACAGCGAGGCCGCCCGCGCCGATCGCCGCGTCTGGACCCAGTGGATCGCGCTGTTCGTGCTGATCGACGTTGCTGTTGCCGGGATCGCCTACTCGCCGGTGGCCGGTGCACCGTGGGTGCGTCTTTCGATGGAGGGGGGCGCGCTCCTGTTCTCCACCGTGAATGTCGTCGCGCTCGTCCTGCGCCGCATCCGCTCGCCACTGATGACGATCTACGGCATTTCGGTGGCGTCATTCGCCTTTTCGTCCCTCGCCTTCCTTCTCGGCCGCCCGTGGAATCATATGTGGTGGCTGGCACACGCGATTTTTGCCGCCGGCTTCATCCTGCTCAGCTTCGGCGTGGTGCAGGCCTTTCATACGACCCGTTCGTTTTCGAAGATCTACAGCCAGGAAGATCTGTTTGCGCGCTTGAGAGACGCCATGGCGAGAACGGAGCGAGCCCGGCAGGAACTGCAGCGGACCAACGAGAAGCTCGAGCATATGGCGGCAACGGATCCGCTCACGGGCGCGGCTAACCGGCGGCAATTCATCGAGAGCGTGGAAGCGGAAATTGCCCGGGCGAAGCGCAATGGCGCACCGTTCTCGTTGCTGGCGCTCGATCTCGACCACTTCAAGGCGATCAACGACAGCTACGGGCATCAGGCGGGCGACCAGGTGTTGCAGCGCTTCGTCGCGAAATGCCTTGGCGCGATCCGGCCGTACGACGGCGTCGCGCGAGTCGGTGGCGAAGAATTCATGGTGCTGTTGCCGCAAGTCGCGCTGGATACGGCGCAGTCGATCGCTGAACGCATCCGCGCGGAGATCGCGAGCGCGCCGTTTGAAGCCGGCATTGGCAAGCCCATCGAGGTCACCGTGAGCGTAGGCGCTTCCGAATTCGGCCGGGACGGGGAGACGATCGACGCAATCCTGCGCAAGGCGGACGAACGCCTGTACCGCGCCAAGCATCAGGGCCGCAACCAGGTGGTCACTGCGTAACCGGCCGCATGTACCCGAGCCCGGCCTGCGCCCTGCGAATCAGCCGGGCGACGCCGCCTTCGCAGTGGTAACGGTTTGGCGATGCGCGTCAGGCGCTGCCGTGCGGCGCCGATCCTCGGGCTTCATTCAGCATCCATGTCGCGAATGCCTGCACCGGCCCCTCGGCGAGTTCGATCGGTTCGGGCAGGACGAGGCAGAAATTTTTCGTGATCGCCTTGCCCTCCGGCCAGGGCGCGACCAGCCGGCCCTGCTCGAGCTCGGCGTCGATGTAAAGGCGCGGTACCAGCGCAACCCCCAGGCCGGCCAGCGCCGCTTCGATCAGCATCGAATGGAGATCGTAACGCGCCCCCACCGCCGAATTGGTCAGCACGATGCCGGACTCGTGCGCGTAAGCTTGCCACGCGTCCGGGTTCTGTCGCCGGTGCAGGCGTGGCAGTGCATCCAGCGACGGATTCGCCCCGGCACCGGCGAGCAGCGCCGGGCTGCACACGGGCACCAGCACTTCCTCCAGCAGCGGATGCAGATGCATCCCCGCCCATGCCGGATGCTCGAAATGAATGGCTGCATCGAAACCGCTCCCGGCCAGCAGGAACGGTTCCATCCGCTCGGCGATATGCACCGTGATGCTCGGATGCCGGTCTTGAAAGTGCTTCAGCCGGGGGATCAGCCAGCGGGCGGCGAAGGTTGGAATGGCGGCGATATCGATGCTCGCCCCTTCGATCGGCTGCCCCATCAGGTACAGGCTGTCCCGTTCCAGCCGGTCCAGAATCTCGCGAACCTGCACCGCGTATCGCGCACCGTTCGGTGCCAGCCGTACCCGATTGCCGATCCGCTCGAACAGGGTGACGCCCAGGAACGCCTCCAGCCGGCCGATCTGACGGCTGACGGCGCCCTCCGTCCGCGCCAGCTCCTCGGCGGCTCGGGCAAAACTTCCGTGTCGGGCCGCGGCTTCGAACGCCTGAAGCGCGGAATTGCTTGGGATCTTGCGGGGCATGGGCGTCTCGCTGGTCGGAGTGTACTCGCTGTCAGCTTGAGCAAATATCACTGAAGGCTGACTTTAATTCGTTTTATGGCGCAGAAATGCGAGCTTAGCATTACGTTACCGCACTGAATATCAAACGCTCGCGGATGGATGTACCCCCCCTGTTCAAAGGACATTCTGATGATCTACACCGTGGAATGCAGCTTCGCCGATCTCGACAGCGAAGCCGAATGGAACGACTTCTACAGCGTTGAAAAGCTGCCCGCCCTGATCTCGGTGACGGGGTTTCACACGTCGCAGCGGTTCAAGGCAATCAGCGACGGATGCCCTGTCTATCTGGCGATCCATACGATCGACGGGCTCGACGTGCTGACCGGCGACGAATACCGCCGCAAAGGCGGCGGCAATTTCTCGAAGTGGCAGCAACACATCACCGACTGGCATCGGAATCTCTACAGCGCTACCGGTCTTGCCCCGGCGGTGACGGACGACGAACGCCTCGCGCTGTGTGCCGGCGGCCCTGATCCGCTGATTCGCCTGGGTCTCGAACCGCTGGCCATGCAGGCCGTTGCGCTGGAGAAGTTTCCGGAGCGACGTTGGCTCGCCGTCGTACCACGGAACAGCGCGCTGCCCGGCGAGGCGCTCCCGGAGGGCATTCACCTTTACGCGCCGATGACGGAGCAACTGACAAGCGCATGCTCCGTTGCTGCTGCGCAGGAGTAGACCACGATGCCGAACGTCACTTTCTCGATCGATGCGAAGCGGATGCCGGCCGATGAGAATCTCGCCGAGTTGTCGCGCGACTGCGTCGAGCTCTGTACGCATGTGCTCGGAGCAGAGCTCAAGAACGTCCACGTCATTTTTCTGGAGGTTCGGCATGGGCATGGACACCCTGTCTTCGCGGACATCCGGTATCGCGCCGGGGCGCCTCGCACATCGGCGGTCATGAACCGGTTCATGGAAGCGCTGGATCAGGCGATCGTTCGCCGCACGGGTCTCACGGCGCGCATTCGGTGTTTTGGCTACACCGCATCGAGCATCCACGCCCGCCATTAGCCGATTCGGAGCAGCATGATGTCCACTCTCACCTTTCCCGTCCAGCAGGTCGGGGATTTCACGATTACGGCCATCAGCGATGGCTACCTCTCCGCCAGTCTCGACTTTCTGTCGAATATCGATTCGGATGGCGCATCAAAAATGCAGCGTGATGCCGGGCAGAAAGACCCCGACGCCGTGCACATCAATTGCTATGTCATACGCGGAGCGGGCCGTACCGTTCTCATCGATGGTGGGGCTGGCGGGTTCAGGCAATGGGGCGGCCAGCTCGAGACGAACCTGGCGCTTGCCGGCATCGAGCCCGCCGCGATCGACACCATCCTGCTCACCCACGCGCATCCCGATCATGTCGGGGGGCTGGTGAACGATGCAGGTCAAGTCGCCTTTCCGAATGCGGAGCTGGTTGTACATCAGCGAGAGGTCAGGTTCTGGCAGGACGACGGCAATCTGAGCCGCGCCGGCGAGCGGGCACGCGGCAACTTCTTCAAAGCGCGTCAGGTGTTCGATGCGTATGACGACAGGCTTCGCAGGTTCGACGACGGACAGGTACTCCCCGGCATCAGCGCGCTACCGCTGCCGGGGCACACCGATGGACACACCGGATATGTTGTTGAATCCCGCGATCAAGGCCTTCTTGTATGGGGGGATGTGGTTCATTTCCCGCATATCCAGATTCAGCGGCCGGACGTATCGATTGCCTTCGATCACGATGCGTCGCTGGCAGTTGCTACGCGGTCACGCCTTCTCGATCAGGCCAGTTCGGAAGGGTTGTTGATCGCCGGCATGCATCTGGGAGAACTCGGGTTCGCACGCATCAAGCGAATGAGTCGAGGATATGCGTTGCTTTACGAGAGCGGAGAATGAGGCAACACGTATACCGACGTGCGATGCCACCACCCAACGCCGCGATGCATTAGTCACCCATTTGAACCGAGTGGCGCTTTTTGAGGGTTATACGACCTTTGCGCCATTCACTTCGCGTTCCATACTTCGCGTGGAAGTTCGGGCCGAGAAAGGCACACAAACGCAATTGCGTTTTGAACCGTCGGCCCGATCCATCACGACGTAGAAAGGAGCGAAAGATGAGGCTTGAAAACAAGTCAGCGTTAATCACCGGTGGTACCAGTGGCATCGGTCTTGCAACCGCGAAGCTGTTCATTGCGGAAGGCGCCCGCGTAGCGGTTACGGGTCGCGACGATGCCGTGTTCGAGCGCGTGAAGGCCGAACTGGGCGAGCATGCGCTCGTTCTCAAGGGCGATGTTCGTTCGATCCAGGACATGCGGGCGATTGCCGCCGAGGTCAAAGAGAAGTTCGGCGGCCTGGATATCGTGTTCGCGAACGCTGGCTGGGCTTTCCCGTCCGCAGTCGACGACATCGACGACGCACTCTATAGCGAGATCATGGACATCAACGTCAAAGGCGTGGTGTTCACGCTTCAGGCGGTGCTGCCGGACTTGCGAGAAGGCGCCTCCGTCATTCTCAATACGTCGTTCGTCGCGCAGACCGGCAAGCACGGCATCTCGTTGACTGCGGCCGCGAAGGCCGCCGTGCGATCGCTTGCCCGCAGTTGGTCCTACGAGTTTCTCAGTCGAAAAATCCGTTTCAACGCGATCGCCCCCGGCGCGATCGACACGCCTCTGCTCGCCAAGTGGGGCATGCCCGACGAATGGGTTCGCGACCGCAAGGCCGAGTTCGCCGAAGCCATTCCGGTGGGCCGCATGGGCAAGGCCGAGGACATCGCCAACGCGGCACTCTATCTCGCCAGCGACGAATCCTCGTACGTCGTCGGCACCGAACTGGTCGTCGATGGCGGTGCCTCGCAGCTTTAAGCCTGCGGCGCCCGATTCCAGCGCACTGCACGTCATCGCGCTCATCCACACATCTGATCTCAGGTCCGCCACGCGCTTCGTCGCGGCGGCTATTCCATCCGGCCCAGCCTGGCTGTGCTCGCAGAGGGGGCCGAAGTGCAAGGAGAAATGATCTTGACCGACAGTAGCGATAACTCTGCTTTCGAAAAGCAACTCACCACATCAGGTCGTTCGCGTCGCGATGTGCTCAAGTTCGGAAGCATCGCCACCCTCGGCGCCGTCCTCGGCGGCGGAGCCCTGCTTGGGCGCGCAACCCCCGCTCTTGCCCAGGCAGGCAGCGAAGGAACACTTGCCCCGAATGACCCGCTCAATATCCTGATCGTCAATTACGACGGCGGGACGCTGCTCGACTTCGCCGGCCCCAGCGAGATTTTTCATCGGCTACCGAACACGAACGTTCGCTACGCGAGCCTCGATGGCGGCAACGTGACGCTCGAATTCGGCGTCGTGTACGGCAAGACCGAACGACTGGCCGATATCGACGAGACAGACGTGCTCCTGGTCCCCGGCGGGTCCGATTTGACGGCACCAATGCGACCCGCGTATCAAGCGCAGATCCGGCGTCTGGCGGAAAGCGCCAGGCACGTGACGTCGGTTTGCAACGGATCGCTCGTGCTCGCCGCAACGGGCGTGCTCAAGGGCAAGCGAAGCGCGTGCCATTGGGCCTTCGTCAACAAGCTGGCCGAGTATGGTGCCATTCCCGTGCCCGACCGGTTCGTGGAAGACGACAACGGGCGGTTCATGAGCGGCGGCGGCGTGACCGCGGGCATCGACTTCGCACTTCGCGTGGCGGCGAAGCTGCGCGGTCAACAGGCCGCCGAATTCACGCAACTCGCGATCGAATACGATCCCGCGCCGCCGTTCCATTCCGGCCATCCGAGAGATGCGCGGCCAGAGGTTGTCGCGATGGTCGACAAGAAGCTGCCCGGTGCATCCAGGGGGCTTGCACGCGTCCCGGGCGTTCGTTGACACGCTTGCAGGCAGTGCAAGCGGGCCATCGGCAGCCCTCGACGATTACCGCATCCGACATTGCCTGCTCCACCTTAAAATTTTTGTAGTCCTCTTCATTCAAGCCATGACTGGAAATCACTCGATGCAACGGAATCGTGTTTTCACTGCTGCTCTTGCAGCCTGCGTCACCTTTTTCGCGTTTGCAGCGCCGGCGACTGCCGGTGGTTCGCAACGTCCGCCCGAAGCGGCCATCAAAGCCGAGAATGCGCGATGGGCCGATGCCTTTGCGCGAGGCGACTACGAGGCGATCGGTCGCCTCTACACCCGCGACGGCGCACTCTTGCCGCCCGGAGGTGACAAGGTAACGGGGAGCAGCGCGATCGTCGAGTACTTCACCAAGGGGTATGCGGGATCAACGCCCGCGACCGTATCGTTCAGCAACTACGAGTTCTACGGGAATGACCGGATCGTGACGGAGGTTTCGGATGCGGAGATTCACGACCACGATGGAAAGCTCAAATACCGCGGCAAGCAGACGCTCGTCTTTCTGAAGCAGGGCGACGCCTGGAAGTTGCATCGCGACATGTGGAACGACTACGGTCCGCTGAAAACGGATGGCCATTGATCATCTGGCGAACCGGATAGTGGCGCACCCAAGGCGCCGCTAGTGCGTCAGACGGACGTTGACCAGGCAGCGCGCTGATCGGCCGGCCGATCAGCGCGCGCCGTTCGATCGACTCTCGCGTCGAATCGCTTGCGGCGGATGCCCGTGCAGCTTGATGAAGGCCCGCCGCATCCGTTCCGGATCGGTGAATCCGACAGCCAGCGCAATCTGTTCGATCGGTTCGCTACCGCCCTGCAGGCGCAGCCTCGCCGCTTCGACGCGCAGGCGCTCGACCGCCTTGGCCGGTGTTTCACCGGTTTCCCGGCGAAATGCGCGCCCGAACTGTCGCAGACTCAATCTTGCGGCGTCGGCGAGCCGTTCGACGGGCAACGCTTCGGCCAGATGTTCCCTCGCGAAATTCAGCGCGATGCGGATACGATCCGATTCCGGCTCCATCTGCGACATTGCAGAGAATTGGGACTGCCCTCCTGGGCGACGATACGGAACAACCAAAAGCCTGGAAACAGCGCGCGCAGTCTCCGCGCCCATATCTCTTTCAATCAGGCCAAGCGCCAGGTCGATTCCAGACGCGATACCCGCCGACGTCCAGATGCGGCCCTGCTCGATATAGATACTGTCGCCTTCGACCCGGGTGAGCGGGAAGCGCGACTGCAACTGAGCCGCGTATCGCCAGTGCGTCGTGGCCCTCAAGCCGTCCAGCAAGCCGGTTTCCGCAAGCAGAAACGCCCCCGTACAGACGCTTGCCACCCGCGCGGCCCTCGCGCCCAGTTTCCTGGCTGCGGCGATGTTTTCCGGTGTCTGCATCGGATCGACATCGCCCCCCACGAAAATGACGGTGTCGAACGTGCGCCTTCCGCTCGGCTTCGTCTCGACCGAAAGGCCCGTATTGCCGGAAACCGGGCCGCCGGACTGCGAGATGACATGGAGATCATAGGGCGTATGGCCCGCCGCAGTGGTCACCTGATTGAAGGCCGACAGTGGGCCGCCCAGATCAAGCACATCGTAGCCACGGCACACGAAGAATCCAATTCGATGCATGACGAAGTCGTTAGCTGAAAACCCTGGAAAGTCGCATTTTACAAGGAACCCTCAAATAGCGCCATTCAGCCTGAAATGAGGGAAAAAGGTCGTTTACGTCCTGATCGATTGTCTGTATGCCTAGCCCCTGACGTCGGCTCGGCCAGGACGAGAACCATCCCTCACCCTACTCCGTATTCACCCTCCGCCACTGCATCGGCGACATCTCGTACCGTCCTCGAAACGCCCGACTGAACGCCGCTTCCGACGTATACCCAACCCGACCGGCAATATCCGAAATCGGCGCGCGGCTGTACCGCAACAACTCCGCCGCCCGATCCAGACGCCAGGTCGTGAGATAGCTCAACGGCGCCTGCCCCACGACGCGCTGGAAC
Source organism: Burkholderia puraquae (assembly GCF_002099195.1). Lineage (GTDB taxonomy): Bacteria > Pseudomonadota > Gammaproteobacteria > Burkholderiales > Burkholderiaceae > Burkholderia > Burkholderia puraquae. The sequence goes on from NZ_NBYX01000007.1 coordinate 240,991, forward strand.
CGGTCCGCAAAAGCCGACCGCGATAGATTCGACAGCTCGGCGAGATCACTGACGCTCCACGCGCGTCCGGGATCGGCGTGAAGCGCGGACATCGCCGGGTTGATCCGGCTGTCGATCGCACCGGACAACCACCCGTGCCCTGCCGAGCCCTCCGTCGCCCAGGTGCACAGCAACTGGACGAAGATGACGTCCAGCAATCGGGAGATCATCGCGGCGGCGCCCGCGCGCGGGCTCAATGCCTCGTCGAGAATGAAGTGGCAGTTCAGCTCCAGGCACTCGAACGGCGGTTCACGAAACCCTTTCAGCACCAGCACCGGCGGCAGCACGGACAGCAAACGCTGCGACAGCACATCGTCGAATCCGAAGTCACCGCAGAGCCAGGTGGTATCACCGCTCCCTATCGTCAGGCGCGCGCGGTCGTAGTACCGTGGCGCGAGATCCGTGACGAGGCTCGCCGAGCGGCCCGGCCGGTCGGAGATAACATGGCCGTGACCATGCATCAGTATAATCAGGTTTCCTTATGATGCGTGATACTGCTCCTCGAGCCCCTCCACTTCGATCGCCACGCTGCCGCTGCGGATGATGTGCAAACGATACTTTCCGGCAGGAAAGTGCAATCCGAAAGGCGCCGATGCCGCGCACGTGAAGACCGTGTTGCCACGGATGCGCATCAGTTCCAGCACGTCGGAAAAGGCATCCCGCTTGAAGGCGAATGGATCTGCGTCATCGTCCAGCGCCGTCGGCGTTCGAGCAAAGAATTCCGGCTTTTTGGCGATGTCGCGTACTCGGTTGATCCTTATGATGGACACGTCATTCACGCTGACCGATGCCGGTGTCAAAGACTATTCCCAGGCGTGTGGCGCGCGGCAACCGCATCGCCCTCCTTGTTTCGATGCTGGCAAGCACGGGGCAGACGGATCCGGAAATACCGAGGTCTTACGGGCGTGATGTTCGTCATCCAGCGATCACTGGAGCAGGGACATGAATCCGTAAACGCGTACCGACACGGTTGTACTTATTCACGGCCTGTGGATGACACCGTTGTCGTGGGAGCATTGGGTCACTCGCTACGAGCAGCGCGGCATGCGCGTCATTACGCCGGGTATCCGGGCGTTCAGCCGGGCACGGCCGGCGTCGACGCACTCCGCCGCGATCCGTCGCCGCTGGTGAATCTCGGCGTGCGCAAGATCTTCGACCACCTGGCCCAGACCATCGCGGCACTCGACACGAAGCCGATCATCATGGGGCATTCGTTCGGCGGCGCGTTCGTCCGGCTTCTCCTCGACGCGGGCTACGGCTCGGCCGGCGTATCGCTCGACGGCGCCGCGGTGAAGGGGGTATGGGCGCTGCCGTTCAGCGAGATCAAGGCGACGTTCCCGGTCCTGCGCAATCCGGCCAACCTGCATCGCGCGGTGCCGATTACCGAGAAGGAATTCCGCTATGCGTTCACGAACAACCTGAGTCCCGATGAATCGAAGCGGGTTGACGACCGCTACGCGGTTCCCGTGTCGGGGCGCATCCTGTTTCAAGGCGGGTTCGCGAACGTCGCCCCGAACGCCGCGACGCGCTATAACTTCGCGAACGACGATCGTGCACCGCGAGAACGTCGAAAAGAATGCGAAGCGCTCGCGGGCGATCTCGGCGTATAAGTTGTTCGCCGGACGCAGCCATCACACCTGTGGTGAGAAGGGCTGGGAGGACGTCGCCGACTTCGCGCTCGATTGGGCGCTGGCGCCTGCGGCGGGGGATCGTGGCCAAGGTTGAGTTACCGGCGTGAGAGGGACCGCAGTTTCCAACCGCACCATGGCCGACAGCCTTCGGCCAGCGCCTGCAGTTTCGTTCGTTGTACGATCAAAGCACCGAGCATTGGCGGCACGGAAGAAGAGCGGCCTGGGCAACACGGGCCGCACGGGAACATTCGATATCGAAGCCCCGAAGCAGGCGGGGCGCGTCGATGAATCAGGATGCGCAGAAGACTACGCTAACAGGACGACATGTTGCAGTCGCCGAGACGACAACGGCATACCGATGGTGCGGCAGTACCTGCGCCGTATCTGACAGGGCATAACCTGGAAAGCCACGACCCAACCTACGCCATCGCATTTCTTGATTCAAGCGAGGCAAACACTGCTGCCACGGGAAGAATTTTCTTGCGTGTCGGATGGGGTAACTCGGGCGGCCGGATTCCCGCCAAGCGGGCCGGGAGCCGGCCCACCTGGCAACAGCAGGTCACATCGAGTTTGGCGGGCTGTACGGAGCCGGTGTTGCCGCACCGACTCCCTCAGGTTTCGCGTCAGTCCGGCATGCCGTTGAGCAGTTCGGGCGGCGGCGTCGAACTGGTGTAGGTGACGGCGACGACCTTCGACACGTGCTTGCTGGCCGACGTCCCCACGGGGATCGAGACCGTGACGGGCGCCCCTGTCGACGTGGCACACGTATAGATCGGCAGGTTCGATTGCACGGTCGAGTAGGTCTTCGTATCCGTCGTGCCATCGTCATACGTGACGTTGATCGCGCAGGACTTTGCCTCGTTCGCGCCTGAGAAGCGCGGCGTCCACGTGAGTGCTCCTGAATAACCGGTCACCTGCCACGGCTTCGTACTCGTGAAATTGAGCTGGATGCCATAGGCAGTAATGTCCGTGGGGTAAAGGTTCGCAACCTTCTTGACCGTGATGTCGACGGGAAGCGTGTACGACCCGCTCGCGCTCTTGCTGGATAGCGGCACGTGATGGACCGTCATGTAATGGCTATTGTCGAAGTTTGACGGCAACCTTGGGAGCGTCGTGAAGCTGTTGTGCAGGCCGTCGAAATCGAGACCGATGACCTTCGTGATCGTGTCCGCGATCATCACGAACGGCACTTCCGGATAGACCCTGGCATAGCCGTCGGGCTCGCGTTTCGCGTCGGCCGACACCGTGTTGGCGAGACGGCGCAGCCACTTCCAGGCGTTGTCGTAGCGATTGGCCGACCCATCGGAAACGTTGAAGAGGGATGTCGGCAGATACGTGAAGCTCTCGATGCCCGGCGTGTAGTTGTTGTTCTTCGTGTACTTGGCTTCTGCGTTGGCATCGACGTAGTTGGCCTGATTCACGGCGCTCTGCTCGCCCGCCATGACGTTCTTGTAGAGCGGATAGATGTTCGGCTCTTCGACGTAACCGTCGATATACGTCAACTTCGACGCGTTATTCGTCGTAAAGACGGTGCCTTTCACGCCAGCGAGCGCTGCGTAAAAGTGGTTCGCCCCGGCGTTCAGCCAGCGCAAATTGAAGTTGCTTTTCAGGCTCGCGCAGCGATTGCTGTACGTCGACGCCGTGCTTGGATCGAGCAGGAAGTCGGGGTATTGAGCAAGTTGGCAATAGTAGGCGACCTGGGTGGCCGCCGAATCAGCGCCCAGGAAAATGTCATAGCCCGGCGGAATGAACTGGCCCTCCGTCGGGTCGTACGCAAACTCATTGTAGGTGGCGGTTTCGCCCGTTTCGTTGCGGGACAGCCTGAATCCGTCCGCGTTCTGGTAAAGCAGGTTGGTGTTCGAATAGGTCTTGGTCCAGTATTGGTTGTTGATATAGTCGATGTAGTTCTTCAGCGGTGTGGCAATGAACGACTGATCGCCGGTCAGCTTGTAGAGTGTCATGAGACTCTGGCCGATTTCGAATACGGCGGGTTGCTCGTCTTTCCGCTCGTAGACCCCACCGTTCGTGCCAAAGGCCCAGTACGGCATGTTGAGTCCGCTGTTCAGGTACAGGTTCTGGGCGAAATGCCGCGCCATGTCGAGATTCTGCGAGTGATACCCCATGTAGTGGGCACCGACCAGATAGTGCGCGAAATCACGCGAGTAATACGCGCAGCGGTTCGAGAGGCCGGCCAGGTAGCCATTATTTCCGCCATTGGCAAGCGCGGTATCCATGGCGGCCTGACCACACGCCGGATTGGTGCTCCAGCTGCCCCAGTTGCTCAGCCAGCTATAGTTGGCATCGGAGAAAACGAGCTTGGTCGCTTCGTTAACCGAAGCATTGAATCCATCCGCGAGGTTCGTTTGATCAGCTGCCGTGGCAGCGGGCTCGTTTGACGTGGCATAGAGAAAATTCTGAGGGACGGACGCGGCGGTTTTGACACTGGCAGCGAAGCTGGCGGCAGACGACTCGCCGTTCGTGCCATCGCCGCAGCCGGCGAGCCCCAGTTCAATGAGGGCGAGGATGCCGACGCCCAGATAACGGCGGCTTGGCCGCAATAGCGGGCGGTAAAGTCCGGCGTTGCGTGACGTGTACATTTTCAAATCTCCTTGGATGAATGGAAAGTCATAGTCAAACAATCAATCAGGAATGCAAATTACAAAGCTTGCTACCATGCATGGCGTTCCATCTTTCTCATCGGGTGGACGCGCGCGCGTTCGCTCCGCCGGTTAGCGCAGACGCGCTGCCGCAAACCGGACCGCTCTAGCGGAACGATTCACAAGGGCCCATTGGAGTAGTACTTGCGCGCGATGCCCCGTATTGATTCCCTGTGTAACGTGATTCCCATCCTGAATAGTTCACGCCTGTCGCTACCGGACAGCGCATCGCCGACACCAGCCGATGAAATCAGGGTAATGGTGGTGGACAACGTGATCGGCATTCCTTCACGGCGATACTGTTGAAATTTTTTATTGAATTAAATGTGACACTGGTCTCTAAACGATCTTCAATCTCGACAATTTATAGATCACACATGGTTGTGCCCGGATACTAGCATGCGGAGCCGTTTGTGCGTCAATGCGCCAATCAAGCGATCGGAAATTAATTCCAGAATTTTCCTTTATTGGAAATTCTGAATTAGAAAATTTACCGTCGCATCGCAGATTCAAGCGATCGGTTTGCGCTTCGAATATTGCGAGCCAATTCTCGTCACCCAGAGCACAACATTTGCATCAATTCTTAATATTGATACGTCTCGGGAAACTTTTGGAGCACGACCAGAAAGGGAAAGGCGATCACGTAAGCAATAAGAAAAATCAAAGCCAATGCCGAAGCGGATGTATTTTATTTATTTTTTGATCGATTATTTAATTTTCGTGATTTTTAAAAAAATCGACTGGTTTGTTGCTGATCCGCCTTAGGAATCCCGGGCCGATCAGAGAGTGAGCTTTTCGGCAAACTTCACCCTGCTGGCACTTACGACAAGCGTTACGAATGCCCGCGCCATTGTTCCATCGAAGGTCAGCTATGGTCTTGAAGTCCGGCGCCAGACGACCGGTCAGCCACATCAACTCGATATTGCGTTGGCATTCGCATTCCAAGCGGCGGCTCGATTGAATCCGGTTAAGGCATCCGTAGATATATATCTTCAGCAGCGCCGCCGGATGGTAGGAGGGCCGGCCCGTCGCTGACGAAACCGGCAAGGAAGGCAATGGCGAAGCCGGCCAAGGCCGCAGAATCCTCATCACCATGATATGACCCTTGAGCAACGAAGCTCGAGACGACATCAGAACGGCTAGTCAGCGTGCTGACGATCCTGGATTGCGCACCGTGTTGGCCATCGATTTTGTCCGGTATCGACGCCACCCACACCGCTATGGAGAACATTTTGCGCTTTACGGCCATGACCGCTCCTGGGCGGCAGTTGCCGCTCTCCAACCCCGACAACTGGCCGGATGGCGAGCGTCGAGCGATCCAGCGCGGCGCTGGTTGATGCCGGGGCATGTAACGGTCGCGAATTCCCGTTGTCCATGCGCAGCCACCCGATCATGAAACGTAGCCACACCGGGAAGCCCTTTCCGTTTGGCCCGGTGGGTTCGAAAAGTCAGCGGATCAGCGGTCCGAAAACCCGACCCCATGCCGCCCGAAGGCGTCGCGCGCGGTCTTCGAAGAGGTATGAGGCCGCCAGCGTCAAGAGACCTGAAATTGCACCCGTCACGACGTGCTCGACATAGGGGATACGGTAGTGACTCGTGTGCGAGTAGGCGTCGCCCAACGTTGTCAGGACACCAACGACCAGCGCATTGCCGTATCGATGCGCGTAGAGTTTCGCTGCAGGCGTGAAAGTCAAAAGTACAGCCAGGAGCCCAGTAAGCAGACCTGTATGAAATGCAATAGTCCAGTGGGCAACGCTCATGATATTGCCCCAGCTCCCCGGCATGCAGGTCATGCACGCACTGGTTGGCTGCCAGAAACGCTGGATAAACAGTCTGACGCGGTGCTTCCACTCGGTTGACATGACGCATTCCCATCAATGCCGTCGCCACGGCCAACGCAACCGCACGTCTCGTCGAAGCAGTTTCCAAACCCTTTAACGAGCTTGCCGCCCTCGTCACGGATGGGTTGACTATGCGCCGTAGAAGCCGAGCAATAACGTGGACATGGGGGAATACTACTCCACGATTAGACGGCCGCCGTTTCGACCGAGACCGGAACTCAGCTCTTGCGTGTCTCGGTGCGGTCGCGTCCATGATGGGCATCGAACGATGCGCTTTCGCGCGAAGTCGACGTCCGGCATCGTCCCTTCCGGGACGCTCGTGGCACCGCACCGCGAATGGCAGGCCCCCGGGGCGCAAGGGCCGTTCGCCATGACCGACTTATACTGCGGTCAATCAAAGCCGGGGACATCTATGTCAAGCGCTATCGTGATCAGCCTTGCCGCTTGCGCGCTGTCCAATGCCGCCTTTGCGGAAACCATCAAGCTCGCATGCCACTTCAATGAAGACGCAAGTTTCCCGTCCGGGAGCAGGTCATGCCATCAAAGCCTCTAGCTCGCTAATGGCGGCTACCCAGCCAGAAGGGATGTCAACCTGACGCCCGGCTCCACCGAGCGGGGGCGTCTCCCCTGTTAATCCCTGTCAGCTCGCCGGATTGCGTGCCATGACGATCCATGCCGCGCCGTCGATCATCACCGACCGCTCGCCGGGGAGGCTCGCGAAGGCGGCACGAACCGCGGCCGAGGCGCGGGCCCGGATGTCGTCGGGCTGATCAGCGAGAACGCGCGAAAGCGGGCCGACCTCAAGTGTCATCTCTACCGCGTCGTCGATTGCCGCATCCCGCGTCGCCCCCTCGCCGAATGGGATGGAAGCATCGAATGGCGCGATAGCGATATCGGTGAAGCCGGCGGCCGTCAGGATGCGTGCCACGCGCCCCCGGTCGCCGAACGAGAATGGACCGGGTGCTTCGGGATCGGGCGGCACCGTCGGCGGGACGATGCCCTTGATCGCACCCATCGGCAAGCGCACCCAATCGTTCTCGGCCATGCCGCGCCAGCAGACGAAAGCGACTCGCGCGCCCGGCTTGAGCGCACGGCGCATATGAGCGAACGCCGCCGCAGGATCGTCAAAGAACATCACGCCGAAGCGCGAGAACAGGATGTCGAACGCGCCCTCGGGCAGCTCGGCGCTGCTGGCGTCGGCCACCCGGAACAGGGCCGACGCATCCTGTGGCGCAAGCGCGCGCGCTCGGCGGATCAGCGGTTCGGATATGTCCACGCCGAGCACTTGGCCCCCCGCGCCGACGCGGGCGGCCAGATCCAGACTAGACGCGCCCGCGCCGCAGCCGACGTCCAGCACGCGTTCGCCCTTGGCGGGCGCGGTGGCTTCGATCGCGGCCTGGCCGAACACAGCCATCATGGCATCGAGCCGGGCCTGGTAAGCGACCCAGCGCTCCCCGCTTTGGCCATTCCAGTCGGCTACCTGATCAACATTTTTCTCTGCCACGCCATCTCCTTTCTCATCCGTTCGTAACTGGACTACCCGTCCGCGTGATCGTTGCCACCGTGCGCGGCGATGAACATGGCGACGGCCGACCGGCAATAGGATTCGATTTCGTTGTCGTCCTCTGCTCTCGCCTCATCGAAGCGTGCGATAAGCAGGAGGTCGGATCCTTTGAAAAGCGCGGCAAACAAGCGGGCGGACCTGAGCGCATCGGGTACGTTCAGAATCGCTTTCGCGTGCAACTGATGCAACACGGCCTCGATTTGGGCGATGACATGGGCGGGCCCGGCTTCGTAATGGAGCTTGCTTAACGACTTTTGATTCGTCTTGTCGGCCAAAACCATGGCTTCGACACTGCGGACGTCGGGGCTCAACAGCGTGCGAAGCAGGGATGATCCCACCGCCATGAGCTGATCTTCGGCCGAACCGTCGGCGCCTTCAAAAAGGGCCTGTGGTGCGAACTGATGGCAGTGGGCCGCCATGGCCGCGCTGAACAGCGCCTCCTTGTTCTCGAAGTGCCGATAGATGCTGAGCTTGGATATCTTCGCCCGCTGGGCGACCTTGTCCATGGTCGTCGCTTGAAAACCCAATTCCACAAAGAGTTCGCACGCGGCGTCGACGATCGTTTGGCGAAGCGCCTCGTTGGCAGGCCGGCCGCGCCGGCCCTGGCTGTTTTCGGTCACGACAATTCCAGTACTTGACAGTATTCAAATTCTCGCACTACGATACCACGCAGTATCTTAAATGTGCAAGCCAAGGGCAGGTTGCAACCGGTCGCCCGGCGATATCGAAGCGGCATTGTCTGGCCGGTCAATACAGCCATGGGCAACTTTCTCGCCAATGCCGAAGCCCTGCTCGCTGACCGTCTCGAGCGCGTATTGCCGGACGATATTGCACACCGCGCCCAGCCCGCCCCTCCCTCCACAACACGGAGCCCATCACCATGAATGACGTCATCATCATCGGCGGCAGCTTTGCCGGCCTCGCCGCCGCCCTGCAGCTCGGCCGTGCCCGCCGCAGGGTCACCGTTCTCGATACCGGCCGGCCGCGCAACCGCTTTGCCGGCCACTCGCATGGCCTGCTCGGCCACGATCACAAGCCGCCGCTGGACATCCTGGTCGAGGCGCGGCAGCAGCTGGTGCGCTATCCGACGATCAGGCTGGTCGATGCCCGGGCCGAGAGCGTGTCTGGCGCCATCGACGATTTCTGCGTCGTCACCGACGATAACGAAAGCCTTAGGGCGCGCCGCCTGATCCTGAGCTATGGCGTCGCCGACCAAATGCCTGATGTTCCGGGCTTTGCCGAAAGCTGGGGCACGTCCATCGTGCCCTGCCCGTATTGCGACGGCTTTGAAGTCGCCGGCCAGCATTGGGGCCTCGTTTGGTCCGGCCCGCAGTCGCACCAGTCTGTCAGGCTGTTCCGCGATTGGACTGACAAATTGACTGTCTTCGCCGATGGTCATGACATGGCGCCCGATATCCAGGCCGATCTGGCGCGCCGCAACGTACCTGTCGTCGATGGCCGGATCGTCGAGATCGCCCATCGAAAGGGCCATATCACCACCGTCAATCTCGATAACCGCCGCAACGTCGCGGTCGACGTCCTGTTCGCCCATCCGCGCAACAAGCCGTCCGCAAATCTGCATGAATCGCTGGGCCTCGCCACGGTGGATACGCCCGTCGGCATCGCCCTTAAGGTCGACGAGCGCCGCCAAACCAGCATGCCCGGCATCTACGCCGCCGGCGACCTTGCCACGCCCCTGTTGCCCTCGGTCACCCAGGCATCATCGCAGGGCGCGATGGCGGGCATCTTCGCCCAGCAGTCGATGGTGGTTTGAGCGCACAGATCCAGAGCAAATTTATCTTTTTCCTGGTCGCCGGATAAAGGAGGGAAGCAAGCGTGTTCTGCGACGAGTCGACGGAGCTATGTGGTGGCTTTGGGATTTGCCCGCGAGCAGCATGAGCGCCGCCAGTGAGTTTTCACGGAAGTGGATCACGGTACTTGAAGCGATAGCCGGCTTTCTCGTCGCCATCAATGGCGCGTTGCTCGCCTTCGTGTGGACGGACGCAAAGCTGCTCGACAGCACGCTGCATTGGGTGAAGGCGTTCGTCCATGTCGCGTCAGGCCTCGCGCTGATATCGCTTTTGCTAGCAGTTTCAGTTGCATTCCCCCGGATCAAGCTTGAAACGAAGCCTTCAGTCGAGCCGGTCACGTTGACTTCTCCGGGGTGATGTTCGCAATGATCGGCAACGCGACAAATTAAACACAGTGGCGAGCGCCCGCTAAGCAGATAGGACAGGACATTTAAATGCTCGTTCGGCAGCGCGCGAACGGCCGGAGATGGCCGGCAGCCGCCGGCCGTGCGAAAGGCGTATTTCGCTCTTGCCGGGCGGGGGCGCTGGTAACCTCGGTCAGCCAAAGCAGCCTTTCCCGGTCACATGAGCACCCAACCCACCGCAGCACCTGCACCCGTCACCCCAATGATGCAGCAGTACCTGCGGCTTATCTGACAAGGCTTCAGATCAAAACAGACATTCGCTATCACTCGCGCCCAATCAGAATGGGCGCGAGCCAATCACAAGCCGTCACTCTTGCTTGACGTAGAAAGTGACGGTTGCGTTATCTCCGACGCCGCCTTCATAACCGACCTTATAACCTGCAGCACTAACAGTGATCGAATAGCCGTTATTGCCGATATAAGGGTTGTCCCAGTAGAGTCGGACGTTCTCAATACCACCACTATCAGCAAATTGATATTGAAGCTGCCCCTCCGTTCCGGTCATAAAACCGTCCGAATCACTCTCCCATTGGCCAGTTTGGCCATCCGGAATTTTTTCCGGAGGGTACGTGACCCACTCGCCATGAATCAGATTGATCGATGCCGGGTCCAGAAATAACGTATTTCCCGAGTTGTTTTGAAACTTCACGACTGTGCTTCGTGCGGACATTTCGCTCTCCACAATTAAGTGTGATTGCGCATCGCAGCCATTTAAAATGCATACCCCGCAATGCGCTTCAAACATAGAACACAATTACCCACATCGAAAGCTGACATTTATAGCAGCCCAATTCGGCTAAACAATTCTAAAAATTATTCCAAAATTTTACCCACCGAAATCGGCACTCCAAAACCATAAAAAATCGCATCGATCAGCACTTAATTCACAACAATTACAAGTCGCGGGATTCATGATTCACTTAATTAAATAAATCGCGAATTGACACAATCCGCTCCAACTTCTCACTCAACTTCTCAAGCCAATGTCGCCGCTCTCTGTCATATTTGTGTCGGTTATATACGCCACCGACGCCCGCAAGCATATGGCCAATGATGATTTCGCCGACCTCGAATGGGCATCCCAAGGCAGCCAGCATCGTGCGGGTTGTTCGACGAAGATCGTGAGGCACCCAATGCGGGACCGGGAGACGCGGCCGCTGCTGGTTCGGTCGTGTTTCGCTATACGGCATATGGAAATGGACCGCGTGGCCGAACACCTTCTGCTCCATATGACCGCTCCGTTCCGCCGGAAATAGCCACCCCTTGCCGTAGCGGTCGACGCGTCGTCGCACGATCGCCTCCGCGCGCCCAATCAGTGGAACCCGCAGGTCAGTTCTGGTGCCGGGCGTTTTTTGTTTTGGCTTTGGAAATCGTCCACCACAGGCCGTCCGGCTCAATGGTGATTTCCGCCCCCTCCATTGCGCCAATCTCGACGTCCCTCATCCCGGTCCGGAGATACAACGTCAGCGCATCCTCAACGTTACGGCTAAAGTTCGGCAGCCAATTGATCAGCGCTCCCACTTCCGCATCGCTCAGACCCGATGATGCAGCAGTACCTGCGCCTTATCTGACAAGGCTTCGCGGACAAACCTACGCCAAGACCTACGCTCGCCCTTTTGGGGGTCGCCCGTTAACGACCCGCAGCGGGCATTCGACTTTCTCCAAAGCGGCCGCTGGGAGAGACCTCAATGCGTGGGCCAACCTCACGCCGTAGGGCCACGAACGCGCAGCGCTGCGCAATGCACCGTTTGCGTTCGAACGGCGACATTGCCACGCGACCGCGTCTTATCCGTGCATTTCCGCGCAGGCTCAGCGGACTGTGGCTCGGTCATTCCTGGTCGCAGTGCACCTTGAAGTGCGTTAGCACGGCGGGCCCGAATGCATTGCTGATTGCGACATCGGCGGCATCGCGTCCGTATGCCATCAAAACGCGCCCAATGCGTGGCGCGTTGTTTCGCGGATCGAAGGTCTGCCAACTGCCGCCCACATAGGCTTCGAACCACCCCGCGAAATCCATCGGCGCCGCAACGGGCGGCAAGCCCACATCGCTGATATAGCCGGTGCAGTAGCGCGCCGGAATATTCATGGCCCGGCAAAGGGTGACGCCCAGATGTGCGAAGTCGCGGCAGACGCCTTTGCGTTCGCGGTACGCTTCCAACGCGGTTTTGGTCGGCCGCGCATGCCCGTAATCAAATTCGATGTGTCGGTGCACGAAATCGCAGATTGCCAGAACAGTCTCACGACCCGGCATGCACTGGCCGAAAATCTGCCATGCGATTTCGACCAGCAGATCGGTTTCGCAATAGCGGCTGCCCAATAGGAAAATCAGCGTATCGTCGGGCAACTGCTCGACCGGATTGCCCCAACCGTCAATGGGCCGCGTTTCCATAGCACTTGACACATTCAGCAGCGCTGTCGTCCGCAATTCCACATGCCCGACGGGCGCGACGATTCGACTGCACAGGTTGCCGAACAAATCGCGATACTGCCTTATCGGCACCGGCGGATCGGTAACGAGCAGATCCGCCACGGCAATATCCTTCGCATGCGAAAAATGCGTGTTCAGCATCAGCATCATCGGCGTAGGTTGCGGGCACTCGTACGCCAGTTCGTATCCGACGCGAAGCTTCATGAATCCTCCCTGATTCGGCTGATTCCGGGCGGCGTTGGGCCTGGCATTTCGAAGGCGCACTGCCGGAGACCGCAACAAGAGATGTTTCCACGCTGCCGGGCTTCACGCTCGCATGTAAAATAATCGCCTGCTGTGTTACCTGAGCGAAACGTTGGAACGAACCCTTTCTTCCCGGTCTGAAAGTTGGGTCCGCACCCGAGTCCAATGCCATCCGCAGGCGATCGTCAACTATTTCGACCGTACCGCAGAACGTGGCGGGTGGCCCTCCCCTGTGCGATCACTGAGCCTATTGAGCCGGTAAACGAAGATGGAATCAGTCGACGGGACCGAGTAACACGTCGATTGCGGCTTGACCGGCGATTTCGGCTACCAGATAGGCCCATCGTTCAGTAAAAGGGCCGTTGCGCAGCTGTATGCGGCCTCCCCGCGCGCCGAGCACTTCGAGGTTTGTTCCGCCTTTTATCTGAAAAGTCACGTCAAACGTGTCCTCATCAGCAGCCGGAGTCAACTCGACCTGAATCTCGAAGCCGCGATACACGATCATTCGGTGCATGAAAACCCCCTTTCGTCATCGGAGACTAACATGAGGCAGCACTGGACGGCCTGCGCAACTATTGGGCTAGGTGCTCACGCTTGCGCCGCCACGCGATCTTCAAAATCTGCTTACCGGAGCGTTTAGGCCCGCATCTGCCAATTCGGTGAATGCGCCCCGATTGTAGGTGATCCAAGCGAATGTGCCGAACGTCCGCAAGTGGCCGGGAGCCGCCGGTCGTGACCTCCAGCAACTGGCCGAACGGCGAACTTCGAGCGGTCCCGTGCAGGCCGCTGGTAAACTCGGGCAGCCAAAGCAACTTTTCCCGGTCACATGAGCATGCAACCCACCGCAGCACCTGCACCCGTCACTCCAATGATGCAGCAGTACCTGCGCCGCATTCCTGACGTCGCTCCGACCCTCACTTCCCTTTTGACTGGGCGATCAGCCGCCAAACTCATGCGCGTGGCCCGTCCTTACGAAGAAGAAGGTTCGAGGCAGTCGCTTCGACGAATCAAGACTCTTACCGCGCGCAAAAGATGACGATTTATCGTCGGAATCAGTGTTGCAGGAATCTCATGAGGGCCCGCAGTCCGGAAATCGGCTGCGTGCACGATGTGAGCCTGCCCGCCATTGAACTGAACGAACGCTTCGATCGTCGGGTCGTCGCGCATGGCCGCCTTCATTGCCGCTTCATCGAACCAGTGTGACGAATAGAGCGTGAACGTCGGTGCATCGACTGGCGGAAGCGCTCGAAAACCCGCGTGAACGAGCCAGTCGAATTGTGCCCGGTCCACCTTGAGGATACTGGACGCTCCGTAAAGGCCCCTCCCGCTGCGCGCGAGATGGTCGATCCACCAGTCGTTTTGCCAAGACTCGTAACCGAGCAACGCACCTTCCAGCCGCTCCATGTTCTCGCAGCCATCGCCCTGCCGGTTGACGTTCTGACGGAAAAAATCCAGAGCCGGGATGCGCCACTCCTCGCCTTTGAGCGTATACAGGATTTGCCCAATTCGACGCGCCGGACGGCCTGGACGAGCCGGTACGTCAAGGATGATTTCCTGTGAGTGGAAGACACCTCGAGCTACATACTCGTCGAAGCGAGCCTTCAGTACGACCGACGGCCACCATTCGCTGTTGAATTCGACGAATCCGAATGGTTTGCGCCCTTGCGCCATCAAAGCCAGCTCGTAACCGGTATGGACAAGGTAAGGAATGCGGACACCTGTATCGACATACTTCGAGATGACGCCATCGCGCGAACCGTGGTCAAACTCGATCGCGAAAACGTCGCAAACGGCGGCGACCTGTGTCGGCGATAGAAGATAGTGGTCGTCGAGGTCCACATCCTCGGGGGCGTCCGGGTCGACCAGCCGCCGCAGCGCATCCAGGTCGTCGGTTTCGAATCGAACCTCGAGGCACGGGCACAGAAGATCCGGATCGATCGCAGACAGAATGAACAGGGTTATCGGATAGCTCATGGCAGTGTCCGGTTCGTCAGTTAGAAGACATCGCCATACGCCAGATACTTTGCGCAACGCGGGACTGCCACGTCGTTGCTCGACACGCGTGCAGATTGTCGACGATCCGCTGGACCATGTCGAATGGGGGCCTTGCGGCCCGACGATACGCAATCAGATTCGATCCGAATCTCGACGTCAAATGACAAACAATCCCGTTCAGGCCGTCGATAAACCCGGACTTCCTGGCTCACATAGCAGGCGTTCCGATGTCTGGAGTATGACAAACTGCTGCCCCAGGGACGATATTCGGAATTCCGCGCAAGGACGGAACGGTTATCGCTGGACAAGTTCTAGAGGAGTGACACCCAGGCGTAATTTGCACCGCCATTTCCGATTGCGTGACGTCGCTCGCAAAAGCAATTGATTTACCGGCCCTGCCTTCGTTTTCGGTTAGGTCTGTAACGTCAACTGCAAATGCTGCTATCACGAAGAGGCACTCGACTGTCCTCGGATCGTTGCCTTTGCCTGTCGACCCGAGGTTCTCACCTCATCGGCATTTTGCAGCGCTTAAGTACGTTGGCGCCGCATGGTACTGAATGTAATGATCGAGGAGATCGTTTACTTTCTCAGGTTGATCGCGAAAACCCATGGACATCAGACGCAACCGGAGACGGCTTAACGTAGAAGTCTGGACCAGGCTACACAGACAGCGTCAGGTCGTCTCACGTCAGTAGCAGACGCAAATCAGCACTCGATCTGGCGCTGCATTAGATAGAATCTCATGTCGTCGCGACCATGCATTGAAATCGGCATCGGATCGCGATTAAAGCCAAGCATTTCGTAGAATGGGTATGCTGATTCGCGCGCCGTGCACCAGAGCAGAATTCCACGCTGTTCGCGGACATAGCGAATGGATAGATTGACCAGAAGGCGCCCGAACCCTAGGCCCCGCACCGATGGATGGACGGCCATGCCGCGAAGGCGCCAGGCTTCAGCGTTCAACACACCGGATTGCCCTTCTTTACACACTGACGCCACAGCAACAATACCGTCGGCATCGCGAACGGCAAAGTGCCTTGTCGTTGGAGCAAGGTCTCCGGGTAGCGCGCTCCCCTCTTCATCTCCGGCCATCAAGATTGCGGCCCTGAGGGGATAGGTTTCTTCCGCGCGAACAACGCAGATGGTAAAGCGCACATCGTGTGAAGTCATCTAATTGTCAACTCTCTTCGTGACGCAGATTTTCTTCCGGTTCTCTTGCGGCATACCCACTCGCAAAATTAGCAGTTGCCGAGCGTTACCAGTAAGGGTAATTTCCTATCTGCATTTCTTTTCCAATCATACGCTAACTGCGATCACAGATGACGTCGAAAGTCTCGACAGATGCAGAGCTTGCCTACGACGAGATCCGATTGAGGATCTTTGACGGCCGGCTTGCGCCTGGGCAGAAAGTATCCCATCGAGGCCTGTCGGACGAACTTGGCTTCGGTCAAATGCCCGTGCGCAGCGCATTGCATTTGCTCGAATCCGAAGGGCTGGTCGTCGTAATCGAAAAGAGTGGGACCTATGTCGCATCGCCGACGACGAGCGATCTCCGCGAAATTTTTGAAATGCGGCTGGCCCTCGAGAGTACAGCTGCGTTTCTTGCAGCCAGGTCGGGGGTAACGGCAGGCCTTCGCGAGGCGGCAGAGAAAATGCAGGAGCTGATTGACCGCGACATCGCGGACATCATGCTCGAGCAACGTGTCGGTTGGGTATTTCATCAAGCGTTGTTTGCCGCCGCAAGGAACGCGCGAATCTCCTCGGCGTATGGTCTATTGCGGGCCCAAACCTTGGCCCTGAACGAACTCCCGCGTAGCGACGCCGAAACCGTTCGGCGCGGCACGATCGAGCACCTGCACATCTTTCACGCAATCGAAGCAAACGATGGCGAGCTTGCGCGTCAGCATATGTGGAATCACATCGTTGACGGTACTCCCGCACGGATAAAACTACTAAAGGCGCGGCATGAACACGAAAAATAAGGGACTTTCCCTCCCGATGCAAATGCTTGGCGGGCTGGTCCTGGGCGTCGCTTGCGGCGTATTTTCTCCTGGCTTTGCAGCGAAGCTAGGCTTTCTAAGCGCGATGTTCGGCCACGCGATCAAGATGGTCGTCATGCCGTTGATCTTCCTGTCGGTCACGGTCGGTGTCTTTCGTGCGGGCCGACTTCGCGAGCGGCTTGGAAAAGTCACACTATCCAGTATCGGCTTCTTCGTTTTCATGACTGGCCTGGCTGCATCGCTCGGCCTGCTGCTCAACTTTGTATTTCGACCGGGTCTCGGCGCGAGCCTCATTCACTCTGGATCGATGCCCACGGCACTCGCGTCCAGCATCGACTGGACGAAATTTCTCGTTGACTTGATCCCGGCAAACATCGTCGCTGCGCTCGCTGCAGGGAATTCGCTCCCAGTCCTCGTTTTCGGCGTCATTTTCGGTGCAGCATTGGCGGCTGCCCCGGAGCGTGCCGAGCCTGCGATTGCGGTTTTCGAGGCGCTGCTGTCGGGACTGTTCAAGATGACCCAGTGGGTGATCGCATGGTCGCCGCTCGCCATCTTCGCCGCGATCGCGCAGATGTTGTCAGCCAAGGGCTTTACCGGCGTGCACTCGCTGATCGAGCTTCTGGGCGTGGCATATCTCGGCATGGCGATTCTGGCGGTTGTACTCACCATCGTCATTCGCGTCGCCGGTCAGTCGCCTCTCGCCGTTCTCAGGAAGGTGAAGGAACCACTGATCCTTGGTTTCACGACGCGTTCGTCTGAAATTACCTACCCATTGCACCTGAAGAAGCTGGTTGAACTGGGCGTTCCCTACGGCGTGGCGTCCACGATTTTGCCTCTCGCATATATTTTCAATCGCGACGGTGCGGTCCTTTATACGGCCCTTGCGGTCGGCTATCTGGCCGACGCCTATCATCTTGCCTGGTCTTGGCCGCTGGCGATCACGATTTTGATCTTGACGATCATCACCATCGACGGAGCAGCCAATGTGCCCTCCGGGGCGATCGTAGCCATCACCATCGTTCTGACGTCGATCGGGTTGCCGGCCGATGCGGTGCTGCTGCTTTTGGGCGTCGATGCCTTTTTCGACATGGGGAGAACCGCCCTCAACGTCTACGGCAGCACGGCGGGCGCTGCTGTTGCGGTGAGACTTTCCGGTTCGGACAGTATCGCTGCGGAAACCGTGACTCGTCAGGCAAGCGTGTAGGTGCTTCGGGGGCGTCGGGCGCAGCGCGTTTCGATGCTGCGCCCGCCCATTGCAAGGCGCTGGGGCACCTCCACTCGAGCTTCCAGGTACGGCGACGACGACAGGATTGGATGAACGTTCGTTTTTATTGATGTTCAGTTAGCAGAACGACGTATCTTTTGCAGGAGAAACAGGATGGTTGGTTCAGAATCTGCAGATTATTTCATGCTGCGTTTAGGCACGCCGCATCCAACGTGGACGTTGACTGATGACAGCAACATGATTGGCATCGGCGATTGCGACGGAGTGTTGAGTGCCATGTTCGAGCTGGATCGCAACCAGGTCGCACGGGTTAAAGGATTGGGCCAATCGGTAGAGAGAATCACGTGTATTTGCGACCGCGCTGGCCGGGCACTGCACTTTTATCTGCATGGCAGACAGGTGTCTCAAGGCGTATGGGCCGGGGTTGCGTCGGCCGATCCTGACTATCTCCCGACCGACGCGATGATCGCAACATGGGACGTACCGAAAAAGCCCGACGATGCCTTCACGTTGCCGAGCGTGAGTGCACGTCTGGTCGCATCCGCCAGCCCGGCCTAAACTGCGATCACAGATTGTTGCGCAAGCTCGAGCCGGAAAAGCCCCGATTTTCGGGACGATCGTTTGACATGCCCGTCTGGCTGCATGCGCACACCGTTCAGTGCCTTTGGTTCTGGCACACTCAACCTCGGATCGCCAGGACCATTTTGCTGGCCAGTTCACCGGCCAGCGTTTTTCATTCATGGGTACGCGGTCATTGAGCGATGCCCTTTCATCGCGACGCTCAATCACGAGACTACGTGAAAGCCCGCAAACATCACGCCAACAATGCAGCAGTCCCTGCGCCGCACCTGACAAGGCGCAACACGCGAGGTTACGCCAAGCTCTACGCCCGCCCGTTCCGAGACCGAGAACTCCGCCCCCTCACTTCCCTACGGCACTCACCGCATCACCGCATCACCGCATCACCGCATCACCGCCCAAGACCTCTGCTCGCCTCGCGCGTTCCCCGCCCGACCAAAATCCGAAACATTCAGCGAAACCGTATCGGCCTTCGCCTTTGAGCGCATCTTCCGCGCAACCGCCAGGATCGGAGCCAAGTGCTCATAAAAGCATTCGAGCTGTCGCGCATCAGATGCCAGTCGCTCAAGGTCGCACGCCCTTTCGAGAATCAACCGGGCAACATGAAAGCGCTGAAGCCCGCGGCCGATCCGAATCTGAAACACGACGCCATCGCTGCTATGCGGCACCCCCGCCCATACAAGCGAGCTGCGATCCATGAAGCCTCCAAAGAATTCTAATCGTCACATCAATATGCCAGTCATCCTTGACGTTGCATATTTGTATTTCAAAATTGTGGCACTTCACGCATCGCCATTCTCGCGAATCCCGGATATTGCGCCGCAGCAAAAGTATCCGTAGACTGAGTTTCAACGTCCGATGTAGTTGCCCTGCAGTCGCCCCCATGACGGGAGAGCACGCCATGACGACTTCTTCACCAGCACTGAGCCAAGCGCCCCCGGCCCTCCACGTGTTCCAGCAAGATGGTGGTTGGCACTGGGGCATCACGGTTCCTCGCTCCGCGGGATCCGGCTTCAAACTGATCGCATTCAGTCACCACACGTTTTCCACTCAAGTCACTGCCCAACGCGACGGAGATCGAGCGTTGGCCTCCATCGTCGCAAGCAACGTGCATTGAACCTGGCGGATCGAGCAATTGCACCCCTCCTTGAGTTTTCATGGCCAGATGCAATACTCGTATCACCCTTCGATGCGAGACTACGTACCGCGCACGATGACGGACTCCGCTACTTGCCCGACCTGCCCGATCGTCGGTGTCGATCCAAGCCGGCCGTTCTCTGCCTACGGCCCCGCCTGGTGAGTACGTTGCAATCAAGCTCGCGGCGGACGTCATTCGAGAAAGGCGCGGTGCAGAGACGGCTACACCCACGCAATTGCTCGCGGTGTTTAAGAGCAATCGAGAAAAAATCACTGCCGCGGTCAGCCGACACACGTTGCCGAAAGACGGCCGGCAGATCCCACTCGACAAGTCGGACTTCTAAACCGAGGCCCCGCTTGCAGGCCGACAGTAGATCGCAGCCAGGAGGCGTTACATGAACATCCGGATCTTGGTTCCCTGCACCCTCGTTCTTGTTGCCCTCGGTGCTCACGCTGCAGATATCACCGGCGCAGGCAGCACATTCGCAGCGCCGATTTACGCAAAGTGGGCAGATGCGTACAGGAAGGCGGGCGGTGGCAAGGTCAACTATCAAGGTATCGGCTCGTCGGGCGGCCTGAAGCAGATCGTCGCGAAGACGGTCGATTTTGCCGGTTCGGACGCGCCGCTGAAGGATGACGAGCTCGCGGCGAAAGGCTTGTTCCAGTTCCCGACGGTGGTCGGCGGCGTGGTGCCCGTCGTCAACGTGCCGGGCGTGAAAGCCGGTGAACTGACGCTGTCGGGCCCGGTGCTCGGCGACATCTACCTCGGCAAGATCAAGAAGTGGAACGACCCGGCGATCGCCGCACTGAACCCGAAGGTCAAGCTATCGGATACGGACATCACCGTGGTGCGCCGGGCCGATGGTTCGGGCACGAGCTTCATCTGGACGAACTACCTGTCGAAGGTCAACGGCGAATGGAAGTCGAAGATCGGCGAAGGCACGACCGTCAACTGGCCGACGGGCACGGGCGGCAAGGGCAACGACGGTGTGGCAGCGTTCGTACAGCGCCTGCCGGGCTCGATCGGCTACGTCGAATGGGCGTACGCGAAGAAGAACAACATGGTCTACACGGCCCTGAAGAACTCGGCGGGCACGGTGGTCGAGCCGAAGACGGAAACGTTCAAGGCCGCTGCTGCCGGCGCGAACTGGACGAAGTCGTTCTACCAGATCCTGACAAACGAGCCGGGCAAGGACGCATGGCCGATCGTCGGCGCGACGTTCGTGCTGCTGTACACGAAGCAGGAGAAGCCGGAACAAGGGGCGGAAACGCTCAAGTTCTTCGACTGGGCATTCCACAACGGCAACCAGGCCGCCACCGATCTGGACTACATCTCGCTTCCCGATTCGGTGGTGTCCGAAATTCGCAAGCAATGGAAGGCGAAAATCAAGGATGCCTCCGGTAAGGCGATCGCAAACTGAGTGGCCCGGACGGATCACCGCATTACCGCTGAAACCGGCTCGTTGCAATTGAGGCAGCGCCACTTTTTATCGAGCTACGGCAAATAAGGCGTGATATTCGTCAGCGCACGAGCAACGTACTCTTCCTTCTCCCCGACCGGTGCGACGTAGTGCAGTGCGCTCCGCGCCGCTTCCTCGCCTTCCAGGCGTGCAATGATCCATGCGGCCAGATACTGCGAAGCAAGGCAGCCACCGGCCGTTGCGACATTACCTTGAGCGAAGAATGGCTGGTTGAGGACTTCGACGCCCGCCTCGACGACCCAGGGTTTGGTCGTGAGGTCCGTGCAGGCCGGGATGTTGTCGAGAAGGCCAAGCTTTGCCAGAACCAGCGTGCCCGAACATTGGGCGCCAATCAGTTGCCGGGCAGGATCGAGACTCAACTGCGCCATCAGCGTCGCGTCGTGGACGACATCCCGGGTTCGAATGCCGCTCCCGACGATGACGGCATCCGCCGTGCACGCCTCTGCCAACGTTGACTGCGCCTGCACGGTCACGCCATTCATCGACGTGACGAAATGCTCCGGGCATGACAGCGTTACCCGCCAGTCGGGCTTCCTGATTCGATTGAGTACGCCAAGTGCGATGAGGGAGTCGAGTTCGTTGAAGCCCTGGAAAGTCAGAATAGCGATGTGCATGGCGTGCCCGATCTGAAGTCTGTCGATGCATATTGCCAGATCGCCGTGAAGAACGGCTTTGCCTTGCTTCCGATTCAGTCCGTCGATGCCACACACTCGAGGCGGCCTGCGGGCCCCGAACCGCCAGCCATCTTCCATGGCTGGCGTGACTCATCCCCACGCATCAAGGCTGGCGCTTGCCGCGGCCGCCAGCGGGTTTGCCGGCCGGCTTGCGTGCCCCCGCAGCCGGCTTGCCGGCCGGTTTGCTGCGTGGCTTCTGCGCGCTGAATGGACTGCCGCTGGACAAGCTTGCGCCCTTGCCCGCCGCGCCAGCGCGCGGCGCGGCAGCCTTGCGCGTGTTTTCGCTGCCTTGCGGGCGCGGCTTTTTACCGGGCACCGGCATGCCAGCCGACGCAGCCTGCGGTACTTTGGGTTTCTTCGGCTTTTTGGGCTTCTTGACGATCTGGCCCGTCGCACTGGTTTCCGGCACGCGATGTTCCGCCTCGAAACCCGGCTCTTCCTCACGGCGCAGCGTTTGCCGGATCAGCGCTTCAATCGCGGCCAGTTGCGGTGCTTCATCTGCACACACCAGCGACACCGCCACACCGCTGGCGCCTGCGCGGCCGGTACGGCCGATACGGTGCACATAGTCTTGCGCCACGATCGGCAGATCCACGTTGATCACCAGCGGCAGGTCGTCGATATCCAGCCCGCGCGCCGCCACGTCGGTAGCAACCAGCATCTGTACTTCGCCCGTCTTGAAGCGCTCCAGCGCACGCAGGCGCGCGGGTTGCGGCTTGTCGCCGTGGATGGTGTCGACCGCATAGCCCGCTTCGTCCAGCATGGCCGCCAGGTAATCCACGCCGTTGCGCGTCTTGACGAATACCAGTGCATGCTCCCACTTGTTTTCGGCCACGAGGTGCATGAACAGGTCGGGCTTGTTCCTCTTGTCGACCGTCACCACCCACTGCTTGATCTTGCTGGCCGTGGCGTTCGGCGGGCTGACGCTGATATTGACCGGGCCGCGCAGAATGCTCGCCGCCATCGCGCGGATATCGTCGGTAAACGTGGCAGAGAACAGCAGCGTCTGGCGCTGGGCGGGCAACGCGGCAAAGACGGCGTTGAGCTCGCGCGCAAAGCCCAGATCCAGCATGCGGTCGGCTTCGTCCAGCACCAGCGTTTGCACCTGATCGAACTGCACCGCGTTCTGGCGGTTGAGATCCAGCAAACGGCCCGGCGTGGCAACGAGCACATCCACACCCTTGCGCAACTTCATCATCTGCGGGTTGATACTCACCCCGCCGTAGGCGGCCAGAAATCGCAAATCGAGGCCTTTGCCGTATGCGATGAAGCTTTGCAGCACTTGTTCAGCCAGTTCACGCGTAGGCACCAGCACCAGAACGCGCGCACGGTTGCTGGACACCGCCGGGCCGTGTTGCACCAGCCGTTGCAACAGCGGCAGCGCAAAACCCGCCGTTTTGCCCGTGCCGGTCTGGGCCCCCGCCATCACGTCCTTGCCACCGAGCACGGCAGGAATCGCCTTGGCCTGCACCGGCGTAGGGGCCTGATAGTTGAGGTCCTGCAGATTACGCAGCAAGGGATCGATCAGGCCAAGCGAGGCAAAAGACATGGACGGTATTCCGGGCTAAAACCGCAATTCTAGCGGTTGCCGGGCGGATCAAGGCCTGCCGCGCCTGGCTGGATTTCGGTTTCAAGGTTCACCCGGGCCTGGAACCGCCCGGGGTGGCCCGCGAGTAGTTCCAGGCGCAGGCATTTGCCGGTGGCGCGCCACCCGGCACAGTGCAGCATCACGACGCGTTTGAAGCGGCCGACCGAGAGGCTTCCGCCCGACGCAGGCTGGCGGCCCGCTCCGCTCGCCCGTCTCCCGCCTCGCCGACCGATCGCCGACGTTCCAGCGTAGTGAGCCAGCCGTCGGCCACAGCGGCTTCGCGAATCGCGCCGGCCAGGTGATAAGCTCGATGCCGATACCCCGTCGCGCATCGACACGCCCCGAACCCTGACCCTACGACCGCAACGAGCCTCCCATGCCCCTCGCCCCTTCCGTCCTCTCCGCGTTCACGCCGACCGGCAAGCTGCGCGCGTCGATCAATCTCGGCAACCCGATCCTCGCGAACCTCGACCCGGCAACCGGCGAACCGTTCGGCGTATCGATCGATCTCGCGCGCGCATTCGCCGAACGCCTGTCGGCGGAGCTGGAGCTCGTGGTGTTCGACGCCGCCGGAAAATCGGTGCAGGCGCTGACCGACGAGCGTGCCGACTTCGGCTTCTTCGCGGTCGACCCGCTGCGCGGCGAAACGGTCGCGTTCACGGCGCCGTACGTGCTGATCGAGGGGTTCTATCTCGTGCGCGACGCATCGCCGATCCGCACGAACGCGGATGTCGACCAGCCCGACAATCGCGTGACCGTCGGCAAGGGCAGCGCCTACGACCTGTTCCTCACGCGCGAACTGAAGGCCGCGCAGATCGTGCGTGCGCCGACGTCGCAAGCCGTCGTGCAGACCTTCATCGAACAGCAACTGGAAGTGGCGGCGGGCGTGAAGCAGCAGCTCGAGGCCGACGCGGCGAAAACGCCCGGCCTGCGCCTGCTCGACGAGCGGTTCATGGTAATCCGGCAGGCAATGGGGGTGCCGAAGAGTCGCGGCGAAGCGGCCGCGGCGGCGCTGAATGCGTTCGTCGAGGAAATGAAGGCGTCGGGCTTCGTCGCGGATTCGCTGCGGCGGCATGGCATCCCCGGCGCATCCGTCGCGCCGCAGGCGTGATTGCACGCGGCAGGACGTAACGAGCATCTCGGCGAGCACCCACCCTGTTCAAAACGGCGGGTGGCGTCCGGATACCGGCGATGTTTTTGCAAGGGTGATTCTCTCGCGGAATGCCGCGCAGCGGTCACGATCGCTTGCTGGCGACGATCGTTTCGGCCGCGCGGATCACCGGGAGATCGACCATGCGGCCGTCCAGGCTGAAAGCTGCGCCGCCGCGTTTTGCGGCTTCGTCGATCACACGGCGCGCCCACGCCTGCTCGTGTTCCGAATAACCCATCGCGTCGTTCACGCCCGTAACCTGGGCCGGGTGGATACACAGCTTGCCGCCGAAACCGAACGCGCGAGCGCGTCGGGCATCGGCCGAGAGGCGCTCGGCGTCGTCGGTGCGCGTGGTCACACCGTCGATCGGCGCGGGCAGCCGGGCGCGGCGCGACGCCGCGACCAACGCATTGCGTGCAAAGGCCAGTTCCGGTTCGTCAGGCGTCGCGCGCATGCCGAGGTCGAGCTGGAAATCGAGATGACCAAACGCGATGCGCACGACCTGCGGGTCGCGCGCCAGCGCATCGGCCGCATCGAGCCCGGCCAGCGATTCGATCAACGCCACGATGCACGCTTCGCCGCCGAGCCGTTCCGCAACGCGACGCAGCGCACCGGCGTCTTCGGACTTGGGCAGCATCGCCACCACGCCTTGCGTGGCCCATGCGCTCAGCAGCGCGATGTCCGCGTCGTGCCACGGCGTGCCGGCCGCGTTCACCCGCACGACGGTGCGCGAACGCTGCTCCGGTGTCAGCAGCGGAAGATGCTGCGCGAGTTGCTCGCGTGCACTGTCCTTGCTGTCGGGGCTGACGGCATCCTCCAGGTCGACGATGATGCAGTCGGCACCCGAGTCGAGCGCCTTCGCAAAGCGCTCGGGGCGGGTGGCCGGCACGAACAGGAGACTGCGCGCGTGCCGTACGGGAGTGAGGATCGTGGACATGGTTCAGATCACGCCGGCGGCGCGCAATTGGTCGATATCGGCGTCGGTGCGCCCGAGTTCGCGCAGGATCGCCGCGCTGTGCTCGCCCAGCGCGGGCACCGGATCCATGCGGGCATCGAAGCTGTCGACCGTTGCGGGCGGCAGCAAGGCTTGCAGGTCGCCGGCCGGCGAATCGACCGTGCGAAAGCGCCGGCGCGCCTGCAGTTGCGGATGCGTCCAGAGGTCGCCCACCTGGTTGACGGCAGCGTTGGCGATTTGCGCTTCGTCCAGGCGCGCAATCACCTCCTGCGCAGTCAGCGACGCGAACGCGTGTTCGATCACGCGCTTCAGTTCGACACGATGCGCCGAACGGCGCACGTTGGCATCGAAGCGCGGGTCGGTCGCGAGTGCCGGGTCGCACAGCACGACGTCGCAGAACGCTTTCCATTCGCGCTCGTTCTGCAGGCCGAGCATCACGACGCGGCCGTCGCCGGCCTTGAACGGACCGTACGGGTAGATGGTCGCGTGCGCCGCGCCGTTGCGGCCGGGCTGCTCCTGGCCGTCGTACGCGTAGTACATCGGGAAGCCCATCCACTCGGCCAGCGCCTCGAGCATCGAAATTTCCACGTGCGAACCCGTGCCCGTGACGCCGCGCTGCAGCAGCGCGGTAAGGACGCCCGTATACGCATACATGCCTGCCGCGATATCGGCGATCGACGTCCCCGCCTTGCTGGGCTCGTCCGCCGTGCCCGTGATCGACAAAAACGCCGCCTCGCTCTGGATCAGCAGGTCGTAGGCTTTCTTGTCGCGGTAGGGGCCGTCGGCGCCATAGCCAGAGATATCGCAGACGATGAGCCTCGGGTGCTTCGCGTGCAACGCGTCGAACGACAGACCCATGCGCGCGGCGGCGCCGGGTGCGAGGTTCTGCACCAGCACGTCGGCCTGCGCCACGAGTTCGCCCAGCACTTCCTGCGCGGCGGGTTGCTTCAGGTCCAGCGTGAGGCTTTCCTTCGAGCGGTTGGTCCACACGAAGTGCGATGCGAGACCGCGTGTGCGGTGATCGTAGGCGCGCGCGAAATCGCCGACGCCGGGCCGTTCCACCTTGATGACGCGGGCGCCCAGGTCGGCGAGCTGGCGTGTGCAGAAGGGTGCGGCGATCGCGTGTTCGAGCGTGACGACGGTCATCCCGCTCAGGGGGCCTTTTCGAGCTTGCATGGTCGAATCGCTATTCCAGTTCAGCGCTGGCCTGCATGGCCAGCTGTCCTTGCGGGCCGCGTGCCCAGAGGCGAGCGGCATGACCTTCGAGTTTTCCGTTCACCGTGAACGGCGCGGTGTCGAACAACGGGCTGACGGCCTTGAACTCGAAGCTGCGAACGGTCCTGCCGGCGTGCATGCGACGCAACTCTTCCATGAGCAGCAAGGCAATCAGCGGGCCGTGCACCACCAGGCCCGGATAGCCTTCTTCCTGCATCGCGTAGGGCCGGTCGTAGTGGATCCGGTGGCCGTTGAAGGTGAGGGCGGAAAAGCGCATCAGCAGCACCGGATCGGGCGTGACGACGCGCGAATACTCTTCGTTGGTCGGCGCCGGTGCCGGCTGGGGTGCCGGTGTGCCGGCCGCTGTGGGAGGCGGCGCATCGCGATACACGATGTCCTGTTCTTCGCGGATGGCCACGCCCTCGGCGTCGCTCGTCTCGTGCAGCACGGTGACAAACACCAGCTGGCCGCTGCGGCCGAATTTGCTCTGCACGCTGAGGATCGTGGACCGGCGCTGCACGGGCGCGTCGATGGCGAGCGGGCGCAGGAACTGCAACCGTCCACCGGCCCACATGCGGCGCGGCAGCGTGACGGGCGGCAGGAAGCCGCCGCGCTGCGGGTGACCGTCGACGCCGATGTTCGACTGTCGCTCGCCCGGCAGGAAGTACAGCCAGTGCCAAAGCGGCGGCAGCGTCGCGGGTAATTCGGATGGGTTCGTGTAGTCCAGTGTCGCCCGCAGCAGACGGACGGGGGCCTGGGTAATCCGGTCCGTATGGTCTTCGCTGCGGCCGACCCACGCGTCGAAGGATTCGAGAGACTCGAGACTCATGTCGTTTCGTGTTCGATGATGGATGCGTCGCAGAGGCCGCCGGCCCCGTCACGGTACGTTGGTCGGCCCGTACACCACCGCATCGGGAATCAGTAAGAACGAGGGAGCTGCAGCACGTGCTCGGCCACATGCCCGAGGATCATGTTGGTGGAAATCGGTGCGACCTGGTACAGGCGCGTTTCGCGGAACTTGCGCTCCACGTCGTATTCGCATGCGAAGCCGAAGCCGCCGTGCGTCTGCAGGCACGCATTGGCCGCTTCCCAGCTTGCCTTCGCGGCCAGGTACTTGGCCATGTTGGCCTCGACGCCGGCGTTCTGGCGCGCATCGATCTTCTCGCAGGCGCGCCAGCGCATCAGGTTCGCGGCCTCCAGCTCGATGAACGATTCGGCGAGCGGGAACTGGATGCCCTGGTTCTGGCCGATCGGGCGGCCGAACACCTTGCGGTCGCTCGCGTAGTCGCGCGCTTTCTCGAGGAACCAGTAGCCGTCGCCGATGCACTCGGCCGCGATCAGCGTGCGCTCGGCGTTCAGGCCGTCGAAGATCACCTTCAACCCCTTGCCTTCGGTGCCGAGCAGCGCGTCTTCCGGCAGTTCCAGGTTGTCGAAGAACAACTCGTTGGTCTCGTGGTTGACCATGTTGAGAATGGGGCGAACCGTCAGCCCGTTGCCGATCGCCTTGTCCAGCTCGACGATGAAGCACGACAGCCCGTCGCTCTTCTTCTGCACCTGCTCGAGCGGCGTGGTGCGCGCGAGCAGGATCAGCAGGTCGCTGTGCTGGACCCGCGAGATCCACACCTTCTGGCCGTTGATGACCCAGCGGCCATCCTTCTTCACGGCCGTGGTCTTGAGCTTGGTGGTGTCGCTGCCGGTGGTGGGCTCGGTCACGCCCATCGACTGCACGCGCAGTTCGCCGGCGGCGATGCGCGGCAGGTAGCGCTGCTTCTGCGCTTCGGTGCCGCTGAACACGATGGTGTTCATCACGTACATCTGGCCGTGGCACGCGCCCGAATTGCCGCCGGAGCGGTTGATCTCTTCCATGATGACCGACGCCTCGGCCATCGACAGGCCCGGGCCGCCGTATTCCTGCGGAATCAGCGCGGCCAGCCAGCCGGCCTGCGTGAGGGCCGTGACGAACGCTTCGGGGTAGCCGCGCGCCTCGTCGATCTTGCGGTGGTATTCGGCCGGATACTGATTGCACAGGCCGCGTACCGCATCGCGGATTTCCTGGTACTGGTCGGGGGCGGAAAAAACGGAGGCGCGCATGAATCCTGTCTCGTCATCGGCTAGGGTTGCAGCCATAATAGATTTTGATGGATTTCTTAAACAATAGAATTTCCTGATCGATAGATCAGTTTTTGGCATCGAGGTATCCGCGATGGATCTCAAGCAACTGCGCGCCTTCGTCACCGTGGCCGAAACGGGCAACGTCACCCGCGCGTCGAGCCTGTTGAATCTCGTGCAGCCGGCCGTGTCGCGCCAGCTGCGCCTGCTCGAGGAGGACATGGGAACGGAGCTGTTCGACCGCAGCCGACACGGCATGCAGCTCACGCCGTCGGGCAAGACGATGCTCGAATACGCGCGCCGCATCCTCAACGAGGTCGCGCGGGCCAAGGCCGAGATCCAGCCGACCGAGGGGCCGGTGGCGGGCATCGTGAGCATCGGGCTGCTGGCCAGCACGTCGGACCTGCTGGCCACGCGGCTGGCGGGCGAGGTGGCGCGGCGCTACCCGCACATCCGCCTGCGGCTCACGATCGGCTATGCGGGCCACCTGCAGGACTGGCTCGAAGCGGGGGATGTCGATGCGGCGCTGCTGTACGGGCAGAAGGAAACGCCCGCGCTGCACGTCAAGGCCTTGATCGACGAGAGTCTGTGGGCCGTCGCGGCGCCGTCGGCGAAGCTGTCGCGCAAGCGGCCGGTGTCGCTCGATCGGGTCGCGCGCGAGCCGTTCATCCTGCCTTCCGCGCCGCAGGGCCTGCGGGCGGCGATCGAGCACGCGGCGGCCGAGGCGGGCGTGACGTTGCAGGTCTTCGCCGAAACCAATGCGCTGAGCGTCCAGAAGGAACTGGTCGCGCAAGGCCATGGCTGGACGATCCTGCCCGCCGTCGGCGTGACGCAGGAGGTCGAGCGCGGCCTCCTGAGCGCGGCGCCGCTCGCGTCGCCGGGCGTCAGGCGCACGATCGTGCTCGCGGCGCCCAGCAGCCGGCAGGCCACGGCGCCGGTGCGCTGCGTGGTCGGTGTGCTGCTCGATTGTGTGAAGGCTACGTTCGACCAGGGCGACTGGCCCGATGCGCGCTGGCTGGGCTAGGGCGTGAACCGTCCCGTGGGCGCGAACAGGCGCCAGGGTGATCGCAGCCTGCCCCGGCGGGCATAGCCGGCCCGGGCAGGCCATCGCCGCCCGGCCCCGGCGTGCATCCGCCGGGCCGCGCAGCGCTTACTTCAACGGCAAGCAGATGCGCGTCTGCAACTGCGCGGGCGGCGTGCTGCGCGGGTCGTTCAGGTACTGCTCGAACATCGGGAAGTCGGCCGGCACCATGCCGCTTGCGGGAAGCCATTCGGAGAACATCCAGTTATACGGCCGGTCCATCTCGTTGTACGGCCCGGTGTAGGTCAGGATCGCGCAGCGGCCGGCGGGGATCTCGAAGCGTTCCAGCTCGTCGCCCACCTCGGCGTCGGGCGCGACGGACATGCCGGCCATCGAGCGTAGCCGGTCGGCCGGTACCTGCTCGGGATCGTCGAAATACACGCCGAAGCCGATCGCCTCGGGGCGCGCCAGGCCGCGGGCGGCGGCCAGCATGAACGCCCGGGTGAAGACCGGGCCGATTTCCAGATAACTGCCCCGGTGCGGCAACGCGGCCAGTACGGCGCCAGGGAAGGTTTCGATGGTAACGGGATACATGCCGAGCTCCTGTGGATTGAACGGAACGGAGCGGGCCGCGCGGTAGCGCCCCGGCGACAGGCCGAAGGTCGCGCCGAACGCACGGTTGAAGGCAGCGTCCGACGTATAGCCGGCGCGCTGCGCAACATCGCGCAATGGCACCCCGGTCCTGCCCAATGCAACCGCCGCACGGTGCATGCGGATGCGCTGCACGGTGGCGTTCACCGTCTCACCGAGCATCGCGCGGTAGACGCGATGAAAGTGATACGGCGACAAGCACGCGAGGTCGGCAAGCAGATACAGATCCGGGTCGGCGTCGGGGTGGCTTGCCAGCCAGCGCAGGACGGGATCCATGCGCCGGGCATAGTGGGTAAGGGTTCGGGTTTTCAATTGCGGGCTCCTGGAGGAGCAATGTAGGGCCGGCGGGTTTGCAGATTTTGCGGTTTTTCCCGAAGAAGGAGGAAACCGCCGCCTACACGCACGCTGCGGTCGCGCCGGCAATCGCGGCTGCATGAGCTTGCCGCACGATCGACGGTTGCAGGCGTGTGGTGCGCACGATGAACGACGACGCGTGGTGCCGGTCGGATCGCTCGCCGTTCTGACCTGCCGCCCCGGGACGGCTTGCGCGCCCCATGACGACAGTCGGGCGTCGAAATCGAACACCAAAGAAAACACCCGCCGATGCGGGTGTATGCGCCGGATCTCGTCGCCCTCCCCGGCCATGTCTTTGTGGCCGGGGGGACGATCACCCGACACCGGGGGCCATCGATACGCACCGTGGCGTTCACCCTACCCGCGCTTCGCCCTCCCGTTCGACCTCCCCCTCATCAGCAGCCGTTCGCGCCAGCACGGGCTTGAGCGCCTGCCCGGTATGGCTGGCGCTCACCTGCACGAGCGCTTCCGGCGGCGCCGCCGCGACGATCGTGCCGCCACCCACGCCGCCTTCCGGCCCGAGATCGATGATCCAGTCGGCTTCCGCGATCACGTCGAGGTCATGCTCGATCACGACGACGCTGTGCCCCGCATCGACGAGCCGGTGCAGCACGCGGATCAGCTTCGCGACGTCCGCCATGTGCAGGCCGACCGTCGGTTCGTCGAGCACGTACAGCGTGTGCGGCGCCTTCTGGCCGCGACGCGTGATGTCGTCGCGCACCTTCGTCAGCTCGGTGACGAGCTTGATGCGCTGCGCCTCGCCGCCCGACAGCGTGGGCGACGGCTGGCCGAGCGTCAGGTAGCCGAGGCCGACATCCTTCATCAGCTGCAGCGGATGCGCGATGTTCGAGATCGGCGCGAAGAACTCCACCGCCTCGTCGATCTCCATCGTCAGCACGTCGCCGATGTTCCGGCCGCGCCACGTGACGGCGAGCGTCTCCGGGTTGAAGCGCTGCCCGTGACACACGTCGCACGGCACCTTCACGTCGGGCAGGAAGCTCATCCCGATCGTGCGCACGCCTTGCCCTTCGCAGGCGGGGCAGCGCCCGTCGCCGGTATTGAACGAGAAGCGCGACGCCGTGTAGCCGCGCGCACGTGCCTCCAACGTATCGGCGAACAGCTTGCGGATCGTGTCCCACACACCGATATAGGTGGCCGGGCACGAGCGCGGGGTCTTGCCGATCGGCGTCTGGTCGACTTCCAGCACGCGATCGATCTGCTCCCAGCCGCTCAGCGACTCGCAGCCCTGCCACGCATGCGTGACGTTCAGCGACGGCCGCGGCGCGCTGCGCGCGAGCACGCTCGAGCGGCGGTTGGTGGCCGGCGCATCCTGCTGCGCGGCCTTGCGTGCGCGCCGCGTGGCCGGCGACGACAGCACTGAACGGCCGACCGCGTCGAGCAGGTTCGTCATCAGCACGTCGCGCGCGAGCGTCGACTTGCCCGAGCCGCTCACGCCCGTGACCGCGACAAGCCGCGCGAGCGGAATGCCGACCGTGACGTCGCGCAGGTTGTGCAGCCGTGCGCCATGCACGGTCAGCCAGGCTTCCGGCACCGCGGCACCGCCCTTCTTGCCCGGCAGGCTCACGCTGCGGCGCGGCTGCAGCGGATGCGTCATCGGCTGCGCAAGGAGGCGCCCCGTGACCGAATCGGACTGCGCGGCCAGATCCGCGACCGCGCCCTGCGCGACCAGCGTGCCGCCGCGCTTGCCCGCGCCCGGGCCGACGTCGATGATGTGATCGGCGCGGCGGATCGTGTCCTCGTCATGCTCGACGACGACGAGCGTATTGCCCTTGTCGCCGAGCTTGCGCAGCGCGTCCAGCAGGATCTGGTTGTCGCGCGGATGCAGGCCGATCGTCGGTTCGTCGAGCACGTAGCACACGCCCTGCAGGTTGCTGCCGAGCTGCGCGGCGAGCCGGATGCGCTGCGCTTCGCCGCCCGACAGGCTCGGCGCCGCACGATCGAGGCTCAGGTAGCCGAGCCCGACTTCCTCGAGGAACGCGAGGCGGCTGCCGATCTCGCTGACGATGTCGCGCGCGATCTGCGCGTCGCGCCCCGACAGTTCCAGCCCGTCGATCCAGCGCCGCGTGTCGGACACCGTCCATTGCGCGACCTCGACGATCGGATGCGCGTCGAACGTGACCGCGCGCGCGGACGGGTTCAGCCGCGTGCCGCCGCAATCCGGGCACGGCTCGTTGCCGACGCCTTCCGGTTCCTGCTCGTCCGACGGCAGCGTCTGCTCGCGGCCGCGATCGTCGCCGGCGAGCACCGTGTCGTCGTACGCGGCGCGCTGTTCGCGCGTGAGCGTGACCCCGGTGCCGACGCAGGTCGTGCACCAGCCATGCTTGCTGTTGTACGAGAACATCCGCGGGTCCAGCTCCGGGTAGCTCGTGCCGCACACCGGGCAGGCGCGCTTGACCGACAGCACCTTGACCGTGCCGACGCGCGCGGTCGAATGATCGTTCTGCATCGCATCGTGCAGCCCGTCGAGCGGCGCGAGCAGATGCATCACGCCCTTGCCGAGCTCGAGTGTCTCGTCGAGCACGCGCCGCAGTTCGGCCTCGTTGTCCGGCGATACGACGATATCGGCCACCGGGAGCTCGATCGTGTGCTCGCGGAAGCGGTCGAGCTTCGGCCACGGATCGACCGGCACGAACTCGCCGTCGACACGCAGATGCGTGCTGCCGCGCGCCTTCGCCCACTTCGCGAGATCCGTATACACGCCCTTGCGGTTGACGACGAGCGGCGCGAGCAGCCCGACGTGCTCGCCGCGATGATCGCGCAGCAACTGCGCGGCGATCGATTCGACCGACTGCGACGTGACCGGCGTGCCGTCGTGGATGCAATGCTGCAGGCCGAGCTTCACGTACAGTAGCCGCAGGAAGTGCCAGACCTCGGACGTGGTCGCCACCGTGCTCTTGCGCCCGCCGCGCGACAGCCGCTGCTCGATCGCGACGGTCGGCGGAATGCCGTACACCGCATCGACTTCCGGGCGGCCGGCCGGCTGCACGATCGAGCGCGCGTACGCGTTCAGCGATTCGAGGTAACGGCGCTGGCCTTCATGGAACAGGATGTCGAACGCGAGCGTCGATTTGCCGGAACCCGACACGCCGGTGATCACGTTGAACTTGCCGTGCGGGATGTCGACGTCGAGCGCCTTCAGGTTGTGCTCGCGCGCGTTGACGATCCGCACGACGTCTTCGCCTTCGATCGCCCGCCGCTCGCGCGCCGCGTTCAGCACGGCCTGCAGCGGCTTGCCTTCGTCGGCGAGCGCCAGCTCGGCATCCATCGCGCGGTCGTACTGCAGCAGCGCCACGCCGGTATGCGATGCGGCGCAGGCCTTCACGTCGTCGGGCGTGCCCGCGCACAGCACGAGGCCGCCGCCGTCGCCGCCTTCCGGGCCGAGATCGATCAGCCAGTCGGCCGCACGGATCACGTCGAGGTTGTGCTCGATCACGATCAGCGAATGGCCGGCCGCGAGCAGCTTGCCGAACGCCTGCATCAGCTTCGCGATGTCGTCGAAGTGGAGCCCGGTGGTCGGCTCGTCGAACATGAACAGCTTCGCCCGCGCAATGCGCGCCTCTTCCGTGACGACCCGGCGGCCGTTGACGGCTGCCGCCGATTCGGCGAGGAAGCCGGCCAGCTTCAGGCGCTGCGCTTCGCCGCCCGACAGCGTCGGCACCGGCTGGCCGAGCTTCACGTATTCGAGGCCGACGTCGACGATCGGCTGCAGCACGCGCAGCACCTCGGCGTCGGTCGCGAAGAACGCGGCCGCTTCGCTCACCGTGAGATCGAGCACGTCGGCGATGCTCAGCGCGCGGCCGTTGCGCTCGATGCGCACTTCGAGGATCTCGGCACGGTAGCGGCTGCCGTCACAGTCCGGGCAGCGCAGGTAGACGTCGCTCAGGAACTGCATCTCGATGTGCTCGAAGCCCGAGCCGCCGCAGGTCGGGCACCGGCCGTCGCCCGAGTTGAAGCTGAACGTGCCGGCACCGTAGCCGCGTTGCAGCGCGAGCGGCGCCTTCGCGAACAGCTTGCGGATCTCGTCGAACGCGCCGACGTAGCTCGCCGGGTTCGAACGCGTGGTCTTGCCGATCGGCGACTGGTCGACGAACACGACATCGCCCACCTGGTCGGCGCCCGTGAGATTGCGGAACGCGCCCGGCGACTCGGTCGCCTTGCCGTGGTGCCGCGCCATCGCCGGATAGAGCACGTCCTGCAGCAGCGTGGATTTGCCGGACCCCGACACACCGGTCACGCAGACGAGCCGCTGCAGCGGGATCTCGACCGTCACATCGCGCAGGTTGTGTTCGCTCGCGCCTTCGAGCACGATGCGCGGCGTATGCGCATCGACCACCCGGCGCGCCCAGTTCGACGCGTGCGCGACATGCTTGCGGCCACCGAGATACTCGCCCGTCAGCGTGTGCGCAGAACGGATATCGCCCGGCGTGCCGTCGTAGACGATCGTGCCGCCGCGCTCGCCCGGGCCGGGCCCCATGTCGATCAGCCGGTCGGCCGCGAGCATCACCGACGGATCGTGTTCGACCACGACCAGCGTATTGCCCGCGTCACGCAGCCGCTGCATCGCCTCGACGATCCGCGTGAGATCGCGCGGATGCAGCCCGATGCTCGGTTCGTCGAGCACGAACAGGGTTTTCGTGAGCGACGTGCCGAGCGCCGTCGTCAGGTTGATCCGCTGCACCTCGCCGCCCGACAGCGTGCGGCTCTGCCGGTCGAGCGTCAGGTAGCCGAGCCCGACGTCGCACAGGTATTTCAGGCGCGTGCGCACCTCGGCGAGCAGCAGCTTCAGCGCATCGTCGAGCAACGCGCTCGGCAGGGTGATTCCATCGAAGAAGCGGCGGATGCGCTCGATCGGCAGCAGCATCAGGTCGTGCACGGTCAGGCCCGGCAGCGCTTCGAGCTGCGCGCGGCTCCAGTCGACGCCGCGCGGCATGAAGCGGCCGGCCGGCGCGAGCACGCCATCGGCGTTTTCCTTGGAGCCGAGCCGCCATTGCAGCGATTCCGTCTTCAGGCGCGCGCCGCCGCACACGTCGCACGGCGTGTAGCTGCGGTATTTCGACAGCAGCACGCGGATATGCATCTTGTACGCTTTCGATTCGAGATAGCCGAAGAAGCGCTTCACGCCGTACCACTGGCTCTGCCACTTGCCGTTCCAGTCCGGCGACCCGTTGACGACCCAGTCGCGCTCGGCATCCGACAGCTCGGACCACGGCGTGTCGCGCGGGATGCCGGCTTTCGCCGCGTAGCGCATCAGGTCGTCCTGGCATTCCTTCCACGCGGGTGTCTGCATCGGCTTGATCGCGCCGCCGCGCAGCGTCTTGCGCGCGTCGGGGATCACGAGGCCGAGATCGACGCCGATCACGCGGCCGAAGCCGCGGCAGGTTTCACACGCGCCGTACGCCGAGTTGAACGAGAACAGCGCCGCCTGCGGCTCCGCGTAGCGCAGGTCGCTGTCGGGATCGTGCAGCCCGGTGGAGAAGCGCCACACCTGCGGCTCGGCGACCGCGCCATCCGGGCTTTCCGGCTCTGCCGCGAGCACGTACACGTTCACGCGCCCGCCGCCGCGCTTGAGCGACGCCTCGATCGCCTCGACGACGCGCACCTTGTCGGCCTGCTGCACGCGGAAGCGGTCGGCCACCACGTCGAGCATCTTGCGCGGCCCGGTGGGCGATGCGACCTCGCGCTGCGCCTGCACGCGCGTGTAGCCGCTCGCGGACAGCCACTGCGCGATTTCTTCGTCGGACACCGTGTCCGGCAGCTCGACCGGGAACGTGACGACGACGCGCGGATCGTCCGCCTGCGTGCGCGCGACGAGTTCCGCGTAGATCGTCTCGGGCGTGTCGTGCCGCACCTGCCGCGCGGTCTGGCGGTCGAACAGCTCGGCCGCGCGCGCGTACAGCAGCTTCAGGTGATCGTTCAGCTCGGTCATCGTGCCGACGGTCGAGCGCGAACTGCGCACCGGGTTGGTCTGGTCGATCGCGATCGCGGGCGGCACGCCGTCGACGCGCTCGACCTGCGGACGGTCCATCCGGTCGAGGAATTGCCGCGCATACGCGCTGAACGTCTCGACGTAGCGCCGCTGGCCTTCCGCGTACAGCGTGTCGAACACGAGGCTCGACTTGCCGGAGCCCGACGGGCCGGTGACGACCGTCATTTCGCCGGTGCGCAGATCGAGATCGAGGTTCTTGAGGTTGTGCTGACGTGCTCCGCGAATGCGGATCAGATTGCTGGATGACAATTTGCCTGCCCGTCTGAATAAGTTAGCCGGAATCACGGTGCCGGAACGCTGCGGCGGATGCCCGCAGGCGCGGCGCACGTGCCGCACGGGTCATGCCCGCGCCGCTCGAGTTCGACGGATACTATACTGTATATTCATACAGTTTTCCACGAGTGGCGCGAAGGGGCGAAAACGGGCCGGATCACTCCGCTCATCGACGCCCGCCCCGATCAGGCGCCGACTCGGCCACCGCCCGCCGTCGCGTAGGCGATACACGTGCGCGCAAGCACGTCGGTCGGATCGACGAGCGTCGCCCGGCCCCCGTTGCGCGCAACATATTCCCCGCCCGGCAGCAGGATCGGCAGTTCGGTACATCCGAGCACGATCACGCTCACGCCCTCGGCCATCAACGCCTCGATGGCCGCACCGATATCTTCCTCGCACTGCCCGGTCGTGAAACCGGCCTTGACACCCTGCTTGCCGTAGATCGCTTTCATCACGCGCGCCTGCAACGCCGGCCCCGGCGCCACTTGCCGGAGTCCTTGCGATTCCAGCGCCTTCCGGTAGACCCCGCTTTCGATCGTGCCGGACGTCGCCAGCACGCCGACCTCCCGCAGCGCCGGATAGGTGTCGCGCAGGTGGGCGACCGTGACGGTCAGCATGTTGACGATCGGAATGCCGAGGTAAGGCTGAATCCGCTCGACGAACGCATGCGCGGTATTGCACGGAATCGCGATGACGTCGGCATCGCCGTCCTCGAGCTTCTTGCAGGTCGCGTACAGGGAGATCGTCGGGTCCGCGCCGGCGCCCACCAGGTTCTCGGTTCGGTCGGGAATCTGCGGATTCTGTTCGACCAGCAGCTTGATATGGTCCTGATCGCGCGACGCCGGCGTATTGCGCACGATCTTGTCCAGGAAATCGACCGTCGCGGCCGGGCCCACCCCGCCGACCACGCCGATCTTGAACGTCGCCGCCCGCGAACCCGGCTGCCCGGTCACCGCATACTGCGCGTACGCG
The DNA here is from genome assembly GCF_002099195.1 of Burkholderia puraquae. Taxonomy (GTDB): domain Bacteria; phylum Pseudomonadota; class Gammaproteobacteria; order Burkholderiales; family Burkholderiaceae; genus Burkholderia; species Burkholderia puraquae. The sequence goes on from NZ_NBYX01000007.1 coordinate 278,995, forward strand.
AGGTTCGAATCCACGAGCGGCACGCGCTGCGGGCCGATTTCGTCCGCGACCAGCGCGATCTCGGTCAGCCCCGGAACGATGACCTGCGCGCCCTGATCGGCCAGGTCCTCGCATGCGCGGCGCAACAGTTCGACCGGCCGGCCCCGAAGATTGCCGCGCTTGACGCCGTCGGCGCCGTAGATGGCCTCCGTCACGAGGTCGATACCCTCGTGCGACCGCGGATGGACCACTTCGAATTGCGGCGCCGGGAAATACGCTTCGAAGAGTCGCTTGACCCGCACGTAGTCCGACGCCAGCACGCCGATGCGCGTCGCGCCCGGGTACCTGCGCCGCACGTGGCTGCGCACGGCTTCGACGATATCCACGATCGGCAGGCGCGTATTCGCCTTCAGTTCGTCGATGAATGTATGGCTCAGGAAACACGGCAGCACGACCGTCGTCACGCCACGCTGCTCGAACGCCCGGATCATGTCGAAGACATACAGCTTGCGCTCGATCGTCGCCGCACTGCCCGACCCCGAACCCTTGAACGGATATTGCTCGAAGACCATCTCGGCGTGTTCCTCGTCGGACGACGCAGGCGTCGCCTTCACCATCTTGAAGAACACGTCGGCGCTGCCCAGCGGCCCGAGACCGCCGACCACGCCGAATTTCTGCCGGGCATTCACGCTCTCCGTGCGCATCATGCGTTCAGCTCCGGCTGGTCGAATACCGCGCCTTGCAGCTTCGCGGCACGCCGGCTTTCCCATTTCGCGATCACCGCGGTCGCCACGCTGTTGCCGATCACGTTCGTCATCGTGCGGCCCATGTCGAGAATCTGGTCGATCGCCAGGACCATCGCGACGCCGGCCGCCGGCAGATGAAACATCGGCGCAACCGCCGCGACCACCACCACCGAGCCGCGCGGCACGCCTGCCATGCCCTTGCTGCTCAACATCAGCACCAGCAACATGAAGACCTGCTGCGACAGCGGCATGTGCACGCCGAACGCCTGCGCGATGAAGATGGCGGCAAACGCCTGATACATCATCGAACCGTCGAGGTTGAACGCGTAGCCCAGCGGCAGCGTGAAGCCCACGACCTTCTTGTCGACGCCGAACTTCTCGAGCTGCTCGGCCAGGCGCGGGTAGGCGGCCTCGCTGCTCGCGGTGGAGAACGCGATCAGCGCGGGTTCGCGCATGGCCTTCAGCAGGCTCCCGACGCGCCGCCCGAGAAACACGTAGCCGACACCGACCAGGATCACCCAGAGCACGAGCAAGCCGAGATAGAACGCGCCGATCAGCCTTCCATACGTGTAGATCACGTCGAGCCCGCGCAGCGTGACCGACGACGCGATCGCTCCGAATACGCCGAGCGGCGCCGCACGCATCACGTAGTTCGTCAGGCGCAGCATCACCGGCACCATCCCGTCGATCGACTGGATCACGACGCCGACCCGCTTGTCGTGCTTCAGCGCACTCAGCGCGACGCCGAGAAAGACCGAGAACACCAGGATCTGCAGGATGTCGTTGCGCGCCATCGCGTCGAGCAGGCTGGTCGGGAACGCATGCGTGATCACGTCCCGGGCGTTCAGTGCGGCGGTATTCAGCCCGGTGTTCACCTCGCCGGCGGTTTCCGTGAGGTTCAGGCCGGCGCCCGGCTGCAGCGCATTGGCCATGACGAGGCCGAGGCTCAGCGAAATCAGCGACGCGCAGACGAACCAGCCGATCGAACGCGCACCGATGCGCCCGACGTCTTCGCCGCCGTCCATGCCGGCCAGGCCCGACACGAGCGTCACGAACACCAGCGGCGCAATGATCATCTTGATCAGGCGCAGGAAGATGTCGGTGACGATCGAGAAATAACCGGCGACCGCTTTGAGCGTGGCCGGGTCCGCTATGTTCGTGTGGCATGCGTAACCGGCAACGACACCGAGGATCATGCCGATTGCAATGCTCAGGGTAAGGCGATTTTTCATGTCCATCCGTCCGTGGGTGGCACCCGGCCGCCAGCAGGCAGGCGAGCGCTGCGAAGAGGGCCGCGCGACGCAGGTCACGCGTCGCATTTGCCGCTGGAACGAATGGTAGGAGCGGTCGATCCGCTCGTCATGCCGGTACGACATGCCGGTATGCGAGTGGCGCATAAGACGGGAAAACCCTCACCTATCCCAGCCGGGAAGGCGCCGCGCGCAGATGCTGCCAGAGCGTGTCCAGGAATTCGCTTCGGTTCGACGCGTCGCGATACACGCGCAGTTCGACTTCCAGGTTCCACGCCGCCGGCCCGGCCGGCACGAGTTCGCCGGCGGCGAGTTCGGCGGCGATCGCGCTCCGGGGCAGCCATGCGACACCCTCGCCTTCCATCACGAGCTTCTTCAGCACTTCGGCCATGTCGGACTCGTAGTGCAGCTGCAACGCCGGCACGGCCGCCGCACGGCCGAGCAGCAGCGCGAGACACCGGCCGAAATAGCTGGTTTCCGTATACGAAATCAGCGGCAGCGGGCGCTGCTTCGTTCCGGGAAGGCGAAACGCGGGCGCCGATCGCCGGTCCGGTCGGCAGGCCGGCATCAACGTGTCGAGGCCCACGGTCAGGTGCTCGTACTTCACCGGGTCGAGATGCAGCGGCAACGCCGGATGGTGATAGGCGAACATGAGCTCGCAGTTGCCGTTGACCAGCATCAGGATCGAGTCGTGGACATTGGTCGGAATGACGCGCGCCCGCACTTCGCCGAAATGCGGCGCGAGCGCCTTGAGCCAGGCCGGCAGGAAACTCAGCGCGATCGTGTGGCCCGCGGCGATCTGCAGGCTCTTGCCGGCGATCCGCTGCTCGGTGCGGATGATGGCGCGCGTGTCGAACAGGCGGCTGAGCACGTCTTCGGCCGTCTCGCGGAACAGGCGCCCCGCCGGCGTCAGCACCGGCGGAAAACTGCTGCGGTCGATCAGTTCGGCGCCGATCCACTGCTCGAGCGACTGAATGCGACGGCTGAAGCCCGATTGCGTGACGTTGCGAAATTCAGCCGCACGGGAAAAGCTTTGATATTGAGCGAGCGCGAGGAAATCCTCGATCCATTTGATTTCCATGTTGGCCTTGGAAGGTCGCGGGTGGATCGGCCGGTGCGTCACCCAGATATTGCGGGTGACGCACCGGCCGGCGGACGCTCACATTGTAGGGGCTCGCTCCCGTGCATCGCGCCGGCGTTCGCCACGGCGCCGGTGGCCGATCCGAATGTCGCCGCGCGGCATCGTCGTTGACGGGACGATGTTCGCCGGCGCCCCCGTCGACAACGACGATTCGGCAGCACGGCCGCCACGCCGTCCCGGCCGTGCTACGCCTTTTTCGAATAGGCGCTGCACCAGCCTTTCGCATTGACCTGCTTGCCACCGAGGATGGCACACGGCGCCATCGCGGCGCCGGCCTTGCCCTGGAAGAACTGGCAATTCGCACAGGCCTGGCCCGCCTGGAATTTCGGGAACTTCGCATGGTCGACCCGGCTGGCATCCGTCCTGTAGCCGAGGGCCTGGGCGTTTGCATCGGATTCCTGCACTGTGCCGGCACCGGCATCCGCTGCCGCCGCGCGGCGGCCAAAGGCCAGCGCGGATGCAAGAACGGTGGTGGTTGCGATGAAACGTCGACGTGAGAATTGCATGACGTCCTCCTCCATGTTTGCGTGACCGGATGTCCGCGAAGCGTCGCCCGATACTTCGTCAGGCCTGAACCCGCCGGGCTCGAGCGCGTGACTCCAAAGGAATCAGTGGAAGAACAGCGCCCGCATCCCGAACGTGTGATGTGCTTCCGCCGCCATCAGCACCATGAGCACCAGCAGGCACAGCGGCGGGATCAGGATCGCGTACACGAGCGCCAGCCGCTCCCACATCATGTGCATGAAGATCGACACGATCAGCCCGGCCTTGGCGATCATCAGCACGACGATCAGCACCCAGCGCAGCAGGCCCTGCACGTTGAAGTAGTCGACCAGGTACGACAACGTGCTCAGCACGAACAGCAGGCCCCAGATCTTCAGGTAGAGGCCGATCGGATGCTGCTGGCCGTGTGCGGCGTCGGGTCGATCGGCGGGATCGGTGTGGTCCATGGCCAGCCTCACCACAAATAGAACAGCGCGAAGATGAACACCCACACCAGGTCGACGAAGTGCCAGTACAGGCCGGCGATCTCGACGATCTGGAAGTTGCCGTGTTCGGTGAACCCCGGCTGCAGGATCTTGCGCGCGATCAGCAGCAGATAGATCACGCCGCAGGTCACGTGAAAGCCGTGGAACCCGGTGATCGTGAAGAAGCACGCGCCGAACTGCGCCGCGCCCAGCGGGTTGCCCCACGGGCGTATCCCTTCACGGAAGATCAGGTTGCTCCACTCGAACGCCTGCAGCGACACGAAGGTCGCGCCCAGCAGCGCGGTCGCCAGCAACAGCGCGGCGGCGGGCCGTGCGTTGCGCCGGTAGCCGAAGTTGACGGCCATCGCCATGGTGCCGCTGCTGCTGATCAGCGTGAACGTCATGATGGCGATCAGCAGCAACGGCACTTCCACGCCGCCCACGCTGAGCCCGAACACCTTCGCGGTATCGGGCCACGGCGCCGTGGTCGACATGCGCACCGTCATGTAGCCGATCAGGAAGCTGCTGAACACGAAGGTGTCCGACAGCAGGAAGATCCACATCATCGCCTTGCCCCACGGCACCTTGAAGGCTTCGCGGTCGGCCGACCAGTCGGTGACGATGCCGCGCCAGCCGTCGGGCCGCGCGTCGGCGAGCGGGGCCGCCGGGGATTCGGCAGCGGATTCGGTGCGGACCGTGGGTGAGGTCATGGCGCGGCTCCATACAGCGGCCCGCAGATCGCGGCGACGATCCCGGGGGTAAGCCACCACATCGCCGCCAGCAGCACGAGCCAGACTGCGAGCAGGAAATGCCAGTAGAGCGCGCACAGCCGGATGGCCCGTTGGGCCCGGAACGGGTCCGCGCGCCGGAGTTGCACGATCGTCACGCCCCACGCCGCCAGCCCGCCGAGCACATGCAACCCGTGCAGGCCGGTGAGCAGGTAAAGGAAGCTGTTGGACGGATTGACGTCGACGGTCTGCCCGGCCGACGACAGCAGGTGCCAGGCGGTCAGTTGCCCGGTCACGAACACGGCCGCCAGCACGCCGCCGCACACCAGCCACGCCATGCGGTGCACGGTCGGTTGCCGCGCGCGCTGCATCGCGACGCTTGCGAGCACCAACGCGCCGGTGTTCCACCACAGCAGCACCGGATGCGGGATCGGCTGCCAGTCGGGTTCGCGCATGCGCATCGCATAGGCGAGCAGCAGCAGCGAAAACAACGTCGTGGCTACCGCCATGAAGACGACCAGGCCGGTGCGGCCTGCATTCGGCAGGCTGGGTGGCGCGTCGGGAACGAAGGGGCGCGGCAGCGTGGTCATTCGCGGGCCTCGCCGGGATGAAGCGTCGGGTGGGCCGCCTCGGGTTCAGGCACCGCCGCGGGCGGCTGGTTTTGCGGCACGAAGTCTTCCCCCTGCCCCGGCGGACTGTATTCGTACGCCCAGCGATAGACGACGGGGAGCGCCGCGCCCCAGTTGCCGTGCACGGGCGGCGTTTGCGGCGTCTGCCATTCGAGCGTGGTGGCGCGCCACGGGTTGCCGTCGGCACGCCGGCCGCGCACGAGGCTCCATGCCAGGTTGAACAGGAACAGCAACTGCGCTGCCGCGACGATCAGCGCGACGACGGTGATGAACGTGTTGAGCGTCTGCGCCGAATGCGGAATGAAGCTGTAGCCCTGATACGCGTAATACCGCCGCGGCATGCCCAGGATGCCGAGATAGTGCATCGGGAAGTAGATCGCATAGGTGCCGACGAAGGTGATCCAGAAGTGCGCGCGCCCGAGCCTGTCGTCGAGCATGCGGCCCGTTACCTTCGGGTACCAGTGATAGATGCCGCCGAACACCACCAGGATCGGCGACACGGCCATCACCATATGGAAGTGCGCGACCACGAAGTACGTGTTCGACAGCGGGATATCGACGCTCACGTTGCCGAGGTAGAGCCCGGTCAGCCCGCCCAGCACGAAGGTGCTGATGAAGCCGATGGCGAACAGCATCGGCACGGTCAGGTGGATATCGCCGCGCCACAGCGTCAGCACCCAGTTGTAGACCTTGAGGGCGGTCGGGACGGCGATGATGAGCGTGGTGGTCGCGAAGAAGAAGCCGAAGTACGGATTCATGCCGGCGATGAACATGTGGTGCGCCCAGACCACGAAGCTCAGCGCGCCGATGATGACAATGGCCCACACCATCATCCGGTAGCCGAAGATGCTCTTGCGCGCGTGCGTGCTGATCAGGTCCGACGCGATGCCGAAGGCCGGCAGCGCGACGATGTAGACCTCCGGATGCCCGAAGAACCAGAACAGGTGCTGGAACAGCAGCGGGCTGCCGCCGGCATGCGTGAGCGTCTGCCCCATCGACACCACGGCCGGGATGAAGAAACTGGTGCCGAGCGTCCGGTCGAGCAGCATCATCACCGCCGACACGAACAGCGCCGGAAACGCCAGCAGCGCCATGATGGTCGCGATGAAGATGCCCCACACCGTGAGCGGCATGCGCATCAGCGTCATGCCGCGCGTGCGCGCCTGCAGCGTGGTGGTCACGTAGTTCAGGCCGCCCATCGTGGCCGCGACGATGAAGATCGCCAGCGACACGAGCATCAGCACGATGCCCCATTCCACGCCCGGCGTACCCGGCAGGATGGCCTGCGGCGGATACAGCGTCCAGCCCGCGCCGGTCGGCCCGCCCGGCACGAAGAAGCTCGCCACCAGCACCAGCACGGCCAGCAGGTAGACCCAGTAGCTCAGCATGTTGAGAAACGGGAACACCATGTCGCGCGCGCCCAGCATCAGCGGGATCAGGTAGTTGCCGAAGCCGCCCAGGAACAGCGCCGTCAGCAGGTAGATCACCATGATCATCCCGTGCATGGTGACGAACTGGTAGTAGTGGTTCGCGTCGATGAAAGCGAACTTGCCCGGAAAGCCGAGCTGCAACCGCATCAGGTCCGACAATACGAGGCCGACCAGGCCGATGGCGATGGCCGTCAGCGCATACTGCACGGCGATGACCTTGTGGTCCTGGCTCCACACGTAGCGGGTCCAGAAGCTGTGCGGGAGGTGGTCGGTGTGCGCGTAGGGCATGGCGTCCGCTCCGTCAGGGTTGGGCTGCGCTGCTGGCGGGAGCCGGCCCGCCCTGCGCCTTGATATAGGCGACCAGCGCGGTCAGTTCCTGCTCGCTCAGGTCGAAGTGCGGCATGATCGGCGAGAAGCCCTTCACGACCCGCGCCGTCGGATTGCGGATGAACGCGCGCAGATAGGCTTCATCCACTTTCGCGGTGCTGCCGTCGGCCATCGTTTCGGTCTTGCCGTACAGGCCCTTCCAGGTCGGGCCGACGCGCGGCGTGCCGTCCACGGTGTGACAGGCGACGCAGCCCTTGGCCGCCGCGAGCGTCTTGCCCAGGTCGGCAAGCGCCTGCGCGCTGCCGCCGGCCGCGGCGGGTGCGGCCTGCACGCGGGCCTGCTGCTGCGCGAACGTGGCCTGCTGCGCCAGCCAGCGCGAGAACGCGGCTTCGTCTTCCACCACCACCACGCCGCGCATGGTGGAGTGCCCGATCCCACAGAGCTGCGCGCACAGGATGTCGTAACGCCCTGCCTTGGTCGGCGTGAACCAGAAGGTCGTCACCATGCCGGGCACCATGTTCATGCGCGCTCGGAACGGCGGGACGTAGAAGTCGTGCAGCACGTCGCGCGACCGTGTCAGGACCTGGATCGGCCGGTTGAGCGGCAGGTGCACCTCGGGCGTCTCGATCAGGTAGTTGTCACGTCCGTTGGGGTCGGCGGGGTTCAGGCCGAACGGGTTGTCGTTGCTGATGTAGCGCACGTCGGTCGTGCCGAGCTTGCCGCCGGGGCCGGCGAAGCGGAAGCGCCATTGCCATTGCTGGCCGAGCACTTCCATCTGCAGCACGTTGCGCGGCGGCCGGATGTAGTCCGCGTAGACGAACAGCCCCGGCGCCAGCAACGCCGCCACGCCGACCGCGGTCAGGCCGATCAGCCACCATTCCAGTTTCCGGTTGTGCGGCTCGTAGGCCGCGCGATGCCCGCTGCGGTGGCGATAGCGCACGAGCGCGACCACGATGAACAGGTTGATTGCGATGAAGAACGCGCCGGTGATGACGAGCGTGATCGTCAGCATGTCGTCCATGCGCACCCAGTTCGACGCAATGGGCGTGATCCACCACGGACTGGCAAAGTGAAACCCCACCGCCAGGACGATGATCAGGACCAGGGCAATCGCTAGGGCCATAGGCCGCCTCGCAGCGTGTCACTCATCGGCGCCGCCGACACCACGTTCCGTGTCTCCCGCAGGCGCCGCGTGTTCACGGTCGGCGCGACGGGAAACGCGATGTGTCAGTCGTCCGCGTTCTGCTTGCGCAATCGTTCCAGCGTGCCGTAGGTGATGGCTGTAACCACGCCGAACAACAGGTTGGCCAGCAAGGGCCCGGAACCCCGCTCGGAGACAAACCACGGGAACACGGCCGTCATGACGTAGAAGTTCCACCCATACGCGACGATCCCGAACGCCAGCCCGATGGCGGCCTCCATGCCCATGCTCGAATCGAAGCGGAAAGGCGCCATGATCGCGGCGAGCATCATCCCCATGATCGCGCCGAGCACGTAGTGCAGCAGCAGTGCCATCGCCACGATTTCAAGGTTGAATTGCGTCATCTGGCCGAGCGCGCTGCGGCCCATCACCATCGCCGCGATCTTGTGGGTCGGTTGCCACGGGCTTGAGCCGAGCACGAGGGTCGACCAGACGAATTCCAGCGCGATCACCAGCGCACCGCCCGCGAGACCGGCCACGGCGGCGGCGACCCAGTCGGGCGTACGACGCTCCCAATGGTGCGACTGAATGTGCAGTTCCATACGACCTCCTTGCCGACGGTTCGACGTCGGCGCTGCGGGTTCCGAACGCGTCACGCGCGTCGAGCCTGCGTCTCTTGCGCGATTCGGAATGGCGGCCAGGGTTGCCTGCGCAACGTGCGAACGACCCGCTCCGCGCGCGGCCCTCGGTCGCGGCCGTGCGCTCGACGAAACGCGTCGATGAACCCGGGTGTCGGACAGGCCGGCTTGCTATCGCGCGTCAGGGGAAGATCGGTGTCGTAGGCTCGGCGCCTTCCAGGTCCGCCTTCGGAAAATGCTGGGCGACCATCTCTTCGATTTCCTGCTCTCGCAATGCCGGCACGTCGGCCATGATCAGGATCTGGCCTTCCTGGATGGCCTCGCGAAATCGCTGGAGCCGCGCGTTCGGTTCGGCGATGCCGATCATCGCGGCGGTCCACGCCCCGAAACCCGCTCCGGCCAACGTCAACCCGACGACGGCGCCGCCCGCGATCACGAGTTCCGCCGGAGGAAAGACGAGCGCGACGAGGCCGATCAGCGCACCGGCCGCGCCGCCGAGCGCGACGCCGCGCTCGAGCGCATGCACGACATCGCTGCTTTGCAGCAACGATGCTTCGGGTAACTGATCGAGTGTGACGCTGTGGTCGGCGAGGACGTGGATATGGCGCCAGATGATGCGTGCGCGCAATAGATCGTCGACGATGGCCTTCGCCATCTGCGTATCGGGTACGAGGAAATAAAGGCGTCTCATGTCGGCACCCCTTTCTTGCCATCAACTCGTCCTCAAGGGACTGTTTTCTATTCTATGTCAGCATCGGCGACGCGCTAGGTGCGCGCGGGCCACGGCCGGGGCTCCATACGTGCATTCGGTGCATGTGGCTGGCGTGGCGGGAGAAAGGGGGGCGTCGATCACGGTCGATCGACGCGGGAGCCCGGGACATTCGCCCGCGATTGGCGCTATCCGCGTTTTCGCAACGGCTCCAGCAGGCCCCGCAGGCCGTTGTGGTCGATCTCGTGCATCAGCGCGAGCTGCCGACCGATTTCGCCGCGCGGGAACCCTTCGCGCGCCAGCCAATTGAGGTAAGGCCCGGGCAGGTCGGCAATCAGCCGGCCCTTGTATTTCCCAAACGGCATGGTGACGGTGACGAGGTGTTCGAGGTCTGGATTTTGCATGCGGGTATTGTGCATGGCTTTCGGTTGTGTCGCGTACCGAGCCATTCCGATCGACTGAAGGTCGTGAATCCTGCCTGTCACGGGTAGCTGAACCGGGTTGACGGCCATCGCTCGCTTCCGGCCGGTGCTAGCCGATTACCCGCCAGATCGAGCCCCGACGAAAACCGATGAGCAGACCGGAATGACGCACGGACATCGAGGCGGGAATACCTCCCGCGAAGACCTCACGGAAAGGACGCTGCAAACCGCCTGCGCCCCTTTTCTGGCCTGCTAGACTGGAATTCCCCCCTGCAAACGATGGAGGGAATCATGTTGTCCGTCTACGTCGTGAAGACCGGCGAGCAATTCCTCTGCACCGCCGAGGATGGCGATATCGGCATGGCACCGGCAGTTGAAGATGCCACGTCGTTTCTTTCTTACGAGGAAGCGGAAAAGGCAGCGCACGTGCATGCCGACCCCGGATACGAAATCGTGGCCGTCTGCGTGATCAGGCACTGACATGACGCCCGCTGCCGGGCGCCCGGCGACGAGATGCGGCTCGCAGTTTCGCTGGCGCCATGCGACATGGGTGCCGCGGTGGGCTGCGCCCGAAATTACCTGCGAATGGTCGGATTGCGTGTCGGGATTCTCGCGATAGGAGCATCCGGTGCGCCAGCAGTCTCGCCGCGTACGGTGCGACGCAGCGCACGCGCAACGCTGAGCGTGCCTTTCCTGAGACGCCTGGCATCCGGCGCGCACGCCCCGTATGCTGCGCTGCCAGGAAGCGGAGCGTCGTAGCGCCGCTCTTATCGTTTGGGCCCTTTCATGCCCTCCGATTCCATGGCCGCATTCCACTCCTCATTCGCCTCGATGGGATCCATCGCTTCGTCAATCGAAGCGTTCGCGCGCTCGGCGGCCGCTCTGGTTTCGTCTGCCGCGAAGGCAGCATCACCATCGCCGTCGCCCGGGGGATGCAGCATGTCCTTGAGCATCGCGCTCAACTCCGACGTGTCCCATGGCAGCCCACGCCGAATCCGGTCCTTGATGTAGTGCCTCACTTCCGCGTCCTGCTCCACGGTCAGCGGCAACCCTCGGAAGGTGCTTTGGGGGCCAGCGTCGATCATCGCATTCTCCTGTTTCTACGGCATTTTCAGTGTACTCGCCATTGGGAACGTGTGAGCCGCGATTGCTGCGCGCTTGCGTCGAATCAAACGCGTGGGCTCGACAGGCAGGCAGTCGGCCATGAAGCGTCATGGGTTTGCGTCGACGGCGAGACGTTGAGGCGTCCCGTGTGGCGCAGGGAACGGACACCCGGTCACGCCATGTGATTTTTTCGATCGGCCGTGGCCGACTGTTGGTTGGATAGATCGGAAAATGCAGCGCCTTCGCACCCACGAAAGATCCGCGTTGGGACAGATCCCAACGCAAGCTGGCAGTTGGATTTCGCCGCTGTCTCTGCACAAGCCTACGGCCTGGACTCGTCTATCGACGCTGGTAGACAACGCCCTGAATCGAGACCTGATCTGGCTCCGGCTCCTCGTCAAAACGTTTATGCGCCTCGGCGATGGCGACTTGATTCTCGCTCGCCCAGTTGACCAACGCCATGACAGGCTTCAACAGCGTTCTTCCCATGTCAGTGAGTTCGTAATCGACGCGAGGCGGAATCGTTGGATACATCGTTCGCGTTACCAGTCCGTCGCGTTCCAGTCCGCGCAAGGTCAGTGTCAGCATCCGCTGGGAAATGCCCTCGATGCCGCGCTTCAATTCGTTGAAGCGCCGCGGGCCATTGGCCAGCATGGCGACAATGTAGAGGCTCCACTTGTCGCCGATGCGATCCAGGATTTCACGAGTTGCCAGGCAGCCGCCAGCGTCAGGTGCAGGCATATCGGCAGGTAGCTCGGGGTGACTAAGTGACATGCGTGTGCCTTCTTGTGGGGAAACGGCAGGAACCATACCATCCTTTGTATGAATCAGTAAGTAAGGGTCAATATCTTACTTAGTTCTCTTTTTATACCTTGGAGCCGCCGTGAGCCACACCCTACTAGTCACTTCCAGCCCGCGCGGGGCTGACAGCCTTTCCACCCGCTTTGCCACCGACATCGCCGATCGCATCCAGGCCCGCTCGGGCGGCCCGCTGACCGTGCGCGACCTCGCCGCGAATCCGCCGCCGCACATCACGCCGGCCTACATCCAGGGCCGGATCACGTCGCCCGAAGATCGCACACCGGAACAGGGCGAGGCGGTGAAGGTCGCGCAAGAGTTGGTCGATGAGTTGAAGGTCGCCGATGTGATCGTGCTCGGTTCGGGCATGATCAACTTCGGTCCGTCCTCGCAGCTCAAGGCGTGGTTCGATCACGTCACCTGGCCGCGCGTCACCTTCGGCTACGGCGATACTGGGCCGAAGGGGCTGCTGACCGGCAAGAAGGTCTATCTCGTTACCGCTGCCGGCGGCGTGTTCTCGGAAGGTGCCTGGGCGCCGTTCGACTTCCAGACCAACTATCTGCTGCATCTGCTTGGTTTCATCGGCCTGACCGACGTTGAAGTGGTGCGTGTCGAAGGCACGGTTTTGGGCCCCGATGCGGCGAAGGCCGCAATCGCCAACACCGAAACGGCCATCAAAGCCTTGTTGGCGAAGGCTGCGTGACATCATGGCCCGGGAAAAAACCATCGCGCTGTTCGGTGCAACCGGGCCGACCGGAAGGCACATCATCGAGGAAGCCTTGAAGCAGGGCTACAACCTGTCGGTCTATACGCGCGACGCAAAGAAACTCGCGTCGTTCGCGGGAAGGGTCGAAATTGTTGTCGGCGACCTGCAAGACCAGCGTGCCATTGCGAAGTGCATCCAAGGTGCCGATGCGGTCATTAGCGCCCTTGGTCCCAACCGTCTCAAGGTGCAGGGCGATAAGCCGATCATGCACGGCTTGACCAACATCATCGCCGCCATGAAGCACGCAGGCGTGCGCCGTCTTATTCAGATTTCTACGGCTGCCTATCGCGATCCCAAGGATGGCTTTGCCTTCAAACCCCATGCGTTCGCGCTGTTGTTCAAGGTTATCGCGCGCAAGGGATATGAGGACATCAGGGCGACTGGCGAATTGATCGCCAATTCGAACCTGGATTGGACACTGGTACGCATTCCTAACCTCAAGGATGGCCACGCCGACGGCAGCGTGGATATGGGCTGGTATGGAAAGACCAAACTCAGTATGAAGCTCTCCAGAGGCAATCTTGCGAAGTTCCTGGTCGACCAGGTGACCGACAAGCAGTTCGTGCGCGCCGCGCCAGGCATCGCTAACCACTGACGCAGCAACGTCTCGACAAAGTTCACGCCATGAGCGGATTCACCAATGCTGATGTACCCGATCAATCGGGAAAGACCTTTATCGTCACCGGCGCCAACACCGGCATAGGTTTTGAAATAGCGAGTACGTTGGCGGCGCGGCGAGCCAGGGTGCTTCTCGCGTGCCGTGACGAGCGGAAAGCGGAAGCAGCGATTAGCCGGATTCGTCTGAAGACATCTGAAGCGAATCTCGCATTCTTGCCGCTTGACCTCGCAGACCTGACGAGCGTGCGGAACGCAGCAAAACTGGCCAAGAAGGAACCGCGCATCGACGCGCTCATCAATAATGCGGGCGTGCAAGGGCCGAAGCTAAAGCACACGGCGCAAGGCTTCGAACTGACATTCGGCGTCAATCATCTTGGTTGCTTTGCGTTCACCGCGCTCATGTTGCCCAAGCTCACGGAAACATCCGGGTCGCGCATCGTTGTCACGAGCAGCGGTCTGCACAAGGACGCGAAAATCGAGTGGGACGATCTTGATACGGAGAAGCGTTACAAGTGGATGCGTCGCTATGCAGCAGCCACGCGACAATTGCAGCCCGCCCCCCGTCCGTAGTCTCTCTCATCCCATTTTCACGCAGCAGCACCGGGCATCTGTTACGCCCCGCGCAGCAACACGTTGGCAGGCGCCGATGAACCCACGACATCGGCGCCCGCCAACCGGCCCACAGCCCGGCGTGCCGCATCGTCGTCCAGGCGACGGCGACGGCGACGGCGGCACCGCACACGCCCGTCGCGACGCGTTGCCTGCTTCGACCGCCGGCGTCCCGGACACCGCCGCTGCCGCCAGCGAGCCGTCCGGTTTCGACGGCCACGCCTGCGGCAACCCGATGGCTACGTCCTACTTCTGCAGCGAGATTTCCACCCGGCGATTGCGCGCCCGCCCTTCGGCGGTCTCGTTCGATGCCGCCGGATTGGTTTCTCCATGCCCCGCCGCCGCGAACGATTCCGCCTTCAGCCCGTGTTCGCGCAGATACCCCGCGACAGCGTCGGCGCGGCGCTTCGACAGCGTCTGGTTGTGCGCATCCGAGCCGGTCGCGTCGGTATAACCGTCCACTTCCACGCGCGAGAAATGCTTGTCGCCCTGCTGGTTCAGCAGCGTGTCGAGCGCGGCGGTGGCAGCGGACGTCAGCACGGCGGAGTCGGTCGCAAAGTACGCATCGCCGGTCAGGCTCACCTTTTCGACCGCGGCGGGCGCCGGCGCAGCCGCCGCGACCGGCGCGGGTGCCGCACCGCACTGAAACACCATCGAGTGCGGATCGGCGCCGTCGCGGTACGGCGTCGTGGAATCGACCGTGCGCACGGCCTCGTTGCCGCACATGCGCGTCGCGACCTTCATACAGGTATTGGCGCTCGACAGGATGCCGTGGCAGTCGACGCGGAAAGTCCGGATGCCGTCGCGGGGCTGAAGTTCGTATGCGTTGTACGTCGGTCCCGACGCGCTCGAACAGGCCGCGAGGGAAACGACGGACGCCAGCAGTGCAAGATGGATTTTTTTCACTTGATTGCTCCGAATATGCGATGGGCGCAACGCGTGCGGCGCAATGGCGCAGCCGCATCCGCGTGCGTTTGCGTTCGGCGCGGTCCGCCCCGGCAGTGCGTGCCGGGACGAACCGCGACGCACGATCACTTCCACTGATACAGCATGCCCGCGCCGACGACGCGCTGGCTGCCGGCGAAGCCGCCGTTCAGCGTCGCCTTCAGGTTCTCCGTGACGCGCGCCTGAACGCCGACCGCCATGGCCTTCTGACCCTGGAACGTCGCCGTACCAACCCCCATCGCGAAGTTCGAGTCGCGGTCCATGTGCGGGATCGACGCCATCGCGGCCGTTGCCGCGATCCCTTCACGTGCCATCGAATCGGTCTGCTGGATCTGCTGCTGCATCTGCGTGAGCTGGTTGTTGACCGTGTTCAGCGACTGCGTGAACTGGTTCGACACCGCATTCAGCTGGTTCACGTTCACCGCATCCGTACCCTGCGTGCCGGCCGCGACGTTGACGACCTGGCGCGCCGATTCCGCCGAGCCGACCGCGACGACGTTCGACCGCCCGCCGTCGTTGCTGCCCGTGCCGATCGCGGTCGAATTGTTGCCGGACGCCGTCGAGCCTACGCCGTAGGCAGTGGAACCGTTGCCCGATGCGAGCGAATTGTTGCCGACCGCCGTACTGTTCGAGCCCGATGCCACCGCGCCCGACCCACCCGCCGACGAATTCGGGCCGGTCGAGCCCGGCGGCACGTTCGTGCCATTCGGGTTCGTCGTGTACTGCCCGCCGAGGTTGGTCGTGCGCTGGTCGATCAGCGTCGTCAGCTGGTTCGCGACCGAATCGAGCTGCGATACGTTCACCGCGTCGGTGCCGTTCTTGCCGGCCGCGAGGCCCGTGATCTGCCGGTTGCCGATGTTCACTTCGCCGGCCGACGATTGCGGGCTGCTCAGGCCGTACGCAACGTAGTTCGTCAGCGCGCCGACCGTCGTCAGCGAACCGGCGCCCAACGCCACGCTGTTCGCGAACGTCGCGGACGCACCGGCGCCGAGCGCGAGCGCATCGGTCGCGTTGCCGAGCGCGCCGGAACCCAACGCGACGCTGCCCACGCTGACCGCCTTCGCATTTGCGCCTTGCGCGACCGACTGTGCACCCAATGCCGTCGCGCCGCTGCCGAGCGCGATCGCGTCGGCCTGCGCGGAACTCGCCGCCTGCCCGATCGCGACGCCGCCAGGGGCGGTCTGGTCGACGATCGCACCGTTGCCGATACCCACGCCGTTGTCGCCGTTGACGACCGTCGTCGGCCCCACCGCGACCGATTCCGCGCCGACGGCGAGCGAGTCCGCCGCCGTCGAATTCGCGTGGAAATACTTCTGGCCCGTGACCGCGAACGACTGCAATGCGCCGGTGAGCTGCCGCACGGTCACCGCATCCTGCTGCCCGGTGCCGTCCGCGACGTTGGTGATCTGGCGATACGTCTTGCTGGTCGCGTCGCCGACCGACACCGCGCCGAGCAGCGTCTGGTCCGTCGTGTTGAACGGGATCGATGCGGTGCCGTTGCGGATGATGCCTGACGCCGGCGTCGTCGCGCGGTCGGATACCGAACCCGCGCCGAGCGCAATGCTGCCGTCCACCTTCGAGATCGCATTCGGGCCGATCGCGACACTGTCGACGCCGAGCGCCTGGCTGTCCGGCGCGGTCGAGTTCGCATGGAAATACTTGATGCCATGCGTGTTGATGTTCTCGATCGCCGAGCCGACGTTGTTGTTGATCGTCGTCGAGCCGTCGCTGTTGTACGTCACGTACGACGGTGCCGAGATCGTGCCGGTCGTCGGATCGTAGGTGGCCCCGCCGCCGATCGCGCCCGCCGTGCTGTTGCCGAGGTTGGTGTTGTTGCTCGCGATCGAGCTGAGGCCGGTCGACAGCGAGCCGAGGCCCGTCGACGTCGCGGTGGACAGCGACGTCAGGTTGCTGTTCGTGCTCGACAGGCCGGTGGACAGCGAGCCGACGGTCGTCGAGGTCGACGTCGACAGCGACGAGATCGCGCTGGTCGTCGAGCTGAGGCCGGTGGACAGCGAACCGATGCTCGTCGACGTGGCGGTGGACAGCGACGTGACGTTGCTGTTCGTCGTGCTCAGGCCGGTGGACAGTGAACCGACGACCGTCGAGGTGGACGTCGACAACGATGTCACCACGCTGTTCGTCGAGCTCAGCCCGGTGGACAGCGAACTGATGCCCGTCGACGTGGACGTCGACAACGATGTCACCGCGCTGTTCGTCGAGCTAAGCCCGGTGGATAGCGAACTGATGCCGGTCGACGTGGACGTCGACAACGATGTCACCGTGCTGTTCGTCGAGCTCAGCCCGGTGGACAGCGAGCTGATGCCCGTCGACGTGGACGTCGACAACGATGTCACCGTGCTGTTCGTCGAGCTCAGCCCGGTGGACAGCGAGCTGATACCGGTCGACGTCGAAGTCGACAGCGAAGCGACCGAGCTGTTGGTCGAACTCAGGCCGGTCGAAGTCGACGTGGACAGTGACGTGATCGCGCTGTTGGCCGACGACAACCCGGTCGATGTGGAGGTCGACAATGACGTCACCGCGCTGTTGGTCGAGCTCAACCCTGTCGACAGCGAACTGATGCCGGTCGACGTCGACGTGGACAACGAGGTGATCGCGCTATTCGCCGACGACAACCCCGTCGACGTGGAGGTCGACAACGACGTCACCGCGCTGTTGGTCGAACTCAACCCCGTCGACAGCGAACTGATGCCGGTCGACGTCGATGTGGACAACGAGGTGATCGCGCTATTCGCCGACGACAACCCCGTCGACGTGGAGGTCGACAACGACGTCACCGCGCTGTTGGTCGAGCTCAACCCCGTCGACAACGAGCTGATGCCGGTCGACGTCGACGTGGACAACGAGGTGATCGCGCTACTTGCCGACGACAACCCGGTCGACGTGGAGGTCGACAACGATGTCACCGCGCTGTTGGTCGAGCTCAACCCCGTCGACAGCGAACTGATACCGGTCGACGTCGACGTGGACAGTGACGTGATCGCGCTATTCGCCGACGACAACCCGGTCGACAACGACGACACCCCCGTCGACAACGAACTGACGCTCGACGCCGTCGAAGTCGACAGCGAATTCACCGCCTGATTCGTCGCATCGAGCTGCGACCCGTTGATCGCATCCGTACTCGCCGAACTGATGCGTCCGGCAGCAACATTGGTGATCTGCCGCTCGGTGCCCGCCGCACCGACGCTGACGACGCTGGTCGGCGACGTGCCGTTGAACGTGTACGTCACGCCGCCAATCGTCGCGCTTGACGTCGGATTCGGCGCGGCCGTCGTCGAACCCGAGCCGAGCGCGACGTCGCCCGCATTGTTCGCCACGGCCGACGCACCGAACGCCACTGCACCGGCTGCCGCGGCCGTCGACGTGTTGCCGAGCGCGAGCGAACCGGTGCCCTGCGCGACGTTCGAATTGCCGATTGCGACCGCGCCGTCGCCGTTCGCCGTGTTGTTCGACCCTGCCGTGACCGCGCCGGTGCCGATCGCGGTGCTCGGGTCGCCGATCGCCACCGCGCCGTTGCCGCTGACGGTCTGACCCAGGCCGAGCGCGACCGCGCCGATGCCGCTCAGCACCTTCGAGCTGTTGCCGCCGGCAATCGAGCCCGCGCCCGCCGCTGCCGCGACCGAGTTGCTGTCGCCGATCGCCACGGTGGAACCCGCCGCCGCAACGCTGTTGATACCGATCGCCGTTGCGTTCGTGGCCGACGCCGTCGCACCGGGCCCGAGGGCGGTCGCCGAGATGCCGCTTCCGAGCGCGAGATCGCCGAGTGCAACGGCGAACTGCTGCGTCGCGGTGGACTGCACGCCCATCGCGATCGAACTGACGCCGGACGCGTTGGCGCTCAGGCCGACGGCCACCGCCTGATTGGCGCCGGCCGTCGTGTTCGAGCCCAGCGCGATCGAACTGGTGCCGAGCGACTGCGTGCCCGAACCCGGTACGCCGGCCGTCCCGCCCCAGCCGATCGCGATCGACGACGTGCCCTTCGCACCGCTGTTGACCCCCATCGCGACGCCGGAATTCCCGGTCGCCAGTGCGCCGCTCCCCACGGCGACACCGGCCGCGCCCGAACTTGTCGACTGGTTGCCGATCGCGACGTTGCCGGTGTCGGTCGCATGCGACGCATAGCCGAGCGCGACGCTTTGCGCGCCGACGGCGCTCGCCCCGAGGCCGAGCGCCGCGGCGTACTGACCGGAAGCCAGCGCATTGTTGCCGAGCCCGACGGCCGACACACC
This sequence comes from Burkholderia puraquae, assembly GCF_002099195.1. Lineage (GTDB taxonomy): Bacteria > Pseudomonadota > Gammaproteobacteria > Burkholderiales > Burkholderiaceae > Burkholderia > Burkholderia puraquae. The sequence continues at coordinate 298,196 of NZ_NBYX01000007.1, forward strand.
GGTCGCGGCCGCCCCGCTGCCCATCGCCACCGATCCGCTTTGCGTCGCGCTCGACAGGTTGCCGATGGCAACCGAGTAGGCGCCCGAACCAATCGCCTGCACGCCCATCGACGTACTGTTGATGCCGGTCGCCTGCGAATTGATGCCGACGGCCGTCGAGCCGTCGGCCATCGCATGCGCACCCGGGCCGATCGCTGTGGCCGATACGCCCTGCGCGGTCGACAGGTTGCCCAATGCGGTGGAGTTCTGCTGCGCGGCACTCGAGCCGACACCGATCGAGATCGATGTGACACCTCCGGTGGCCGAGCCGCCATCCGGCTGGTACTGCGCGTGCGCACCGGCATGAAACAGCGCGAGATACGCGGACGCCATCAGCACGGTGAGCCGCCTGAGCGACGGAGCCGAAGGCGTGCCCGCACGTGCCGCGGCCCCTCCGTCCGCGGCCCGCTCCGTCGTGCTGCGCGACGACGCGACGCGCTTGCCGCGCGCGCGATCAAGCTCCGAAGCCGCAACCCAGGCCCCCAATGCTTCGTTCCAGATCGACTTGAACGACTTGTTCATCTTGTCTTCCCTCGGTTCTCATGTGCTGGATGACGCAACGGCGAACACGGCGACCGGCGAGAACATCCCCTGCACGTTCCCGCCCGCCTCGCGACGCCCCTCTACTCACTTTGGATCACTAATTAAATTGCTGGGTAACGCTGCACAACGCTCGCGATGTTCATCGCGATCACGCGACCGCGCGCCGCCCGTGCCTGTCGACACGATGCGAGGCGACGATCACCGGTTATCGAATCATGAAAGCCGACGTGACGGGCCCGGCGGCACCATGCGCGACGCACCGCTCGTCCGCGCGCGCGTGCGCCATCGCGCCGAACCCGCGACGACCTTGAATCTCATGGGAAAGCGTCATTCAGACGCCGGATGGGCGGATGCCGGCCCGCACCCGGGGGGCGGCCCGCCCTGTTTCATTCAGGAGGAGGATGACGCCGTGCGATCCCCGGGACTGAAGCATGCGCCGCCGGTTCGTGCGAACCGGTGCGTTGGCCTGTCATGCCTGTTTTACTCATCGTTTTCGTGCCCGCCTGATTCGAGAGCGCACCGCGCGCGACCGTCCCCCGATGGATCGAACCCTCGGACGGCCGACGCGCAGCCACTCACCCTTTCCGCCCGGCCGTCAAACGCGTTTCCGGATTTCCGGAACAGCATCGACGATTTGCCGGACGACCCCTGCACCGAATTAATCGAGCGAATTTCCTTGATGATTTCGTCTCGACCGGCGCGCCACACCCAACCACATTTCAAGATTCACCGATTTCTCTTATATAACAACGTATTCGGTGAATTATGAAATTTGCATTACCCTCGTGCCAGTTATTCGCTCACTGCCGCATTCCCATATCATGGGAATACCATCATTCAATGTCACATTGATATCGCATGCACCGCGACGGGAATTCGACATGCGACTCGCGCGATCCAGGGCGTCTCGAAAGAACCGATTCCAGCCGCGCCGGGGCTAGTGTGCGGGCATCCGTCCGAGCGAACCTTTTCCCGAGCGGAAAAACCCTTTTCTGGAGCGGATGGCATTTACATTCATACATTTCGTTGCGAAACGCATTTCCATTCGCACCTCATTTCGATCCGACAACGGTAAAAAAAATAATCAGGATGATGACGATCTCGCTCACCCACCTTACATCGCGCACGCCGCGTTCCCGACACCTGGCAAGCCAATTCTCCGCCCGAATCAATTCGAATTCATGACCATAAATCCGGCAATAAAGACCGATATTAAAAAATCGATACGGCATGTTTTTCCGTTTCCGTTTCTTCCGGCCGGATGCCGCCCCGACAAGCCGGCAGCACCCCGTCGCTCAAGCCCCCACGGGTCACACGGAATCCTCACAGTCGACGCGGCTGCCGGCATATAATTTTTCGCAACAATCGCGCAGGCAGCGATGCTGCACTACCTGACCGGCTACCCTTCCAACGCGTCCGCAACCATGTCATCCCGCTTGTCCAGTCCGGCATCGCCTCGTCCCATGCCGGATCTCGCCGACGCACATATTCTTGTCGTCGACGATCGTCCGAACGACCTGCGGCTCCTGACCGAAATCCTGAGGGCCGCGCGGTGCCGGATCAGCGTCGCGTTCGACGGGCTGCAGGCCTATCACCGTGCCCAGGCGATCGCGCCCGACCTGATCCTGATGGATGTCCGCATGCCGCGCATGGACGGCTTCGCCGCGTGCCGGCTGCTGGCGTCGACCCCTTCGACGCAGTCGATCCCGGTCATCATCCTGACGGCCGCGGGCGATCTCGAGGATCGCATCGCCGGGCTCGAAACCGGCGCGATCGACTACATCATCAAGCCGTTCGAGCCGACCGAGGTGCTGGCCCGGATCCGCAATCACCTGAAGCGGACGCGGCGCAGCCAGCCGTTTGCGCATCTGCCCGAGCTGCCCGACAACCCGGATGCGGCCCTCGTGCGCGCGGCGACCGAGGTCCTGCTGCGCGACCTGCGCCATCCGCCGGCGCTCGAGGAGCTCGCCAGGCAGGTCGGCACGCACGAAAAGCGCCTGTCCCGCGTGTTCCGCGATCACCTCGGCCAGACCGTGTTCGAATATCTGCGCGACACGCGCCTGCGCGCCGCGATGCATTTCCTCGCGGAGACGTCGATGGGGATCGGCGACATCGCCGAGGAAATCGGCTTTTCCACGCCCGGCAACTTCGCGACGGCGTTCCGCGAACGCTTCGGCATCACGCCGTCCGACTGGCGGCGCCAGCGCCATGCGGTCAATGCACCCGCCACGCCCGGGGAGCACCATCACGATGCGTAGCCGCCGCGCGGCATGGGCAGCCGGATGTCGCGCGGTGCTGCTGCTTCTGCTCGCGATGGCCGTCACCGGTGCGACCGCGCGCGCCGCGTCGACGCCGGACCCCGCGCAACTGGGCGCCGTGTCGGTATTCGAGGATGCGAGCACGACGATGTCCGCCGACCAGGTCGCCGCACGGCTCGCCGATCCGCTGCATGGCACGCCGTTGGCAAGCACGTCGTCGTTCAACGTCGAGTTCTCGCGATCGGCGTGGTGGGTCCGCGCAACGCTGACCAACCGCGCCAGCGCCGCGCGCCCGCTGGTGCTGGCGATTCGCGACGCGCGGGTCGACCAGGCGGACTTCTTTGTCGAGCAGAACGGCCGGTGGACACTCGACAGCCGCTTCCCGGCCGCCGGCACCGGCGGTGATGCCGTCGCACCGCCATCGCGCTACCCGACACTCGACGTCACGCTGCGCGCCGGCGAAAGCCTCCCCGTGCTGATCCGCGTCACGTCGCGCAAGGAACTGCGGCTCGCGCCCGCCGCGTTCACGCGTGCGGCCTGGGATGCGCTGGAACGGCGCGCAACGATGTGGGACTTCGGCTTCTTCGGCGGGCTGCTCGCGCTCGTGTGGTGCGCGCTGCTGATCGGGTTCTTTTCTCGCAGCGGCATGTTCCATGTGCTCGCCACGATCGCGCTGGGCACGGCGCTGTTCGAAGCGGCTTACCGAGGCTACACAGCGATGGCGTTGCCGCTTGCGCTGCGTGAGTGGTCGGCGCGCGGCGAAGTGATCTTCGCGTACCTGGCGGTCGGCTGCTTCATCGCCTTCATCCTGATGGTCGCGCGGCGTGAGCAGGCGAAGCTGCCGATGCGCGCGATCTACATGGCATTCCTCGCGCTCGAAGGCGTCGGCATGGTCGGCGCCGCATGCGGCGACCTGCTGACGTTCACGTGGTTCTGCCTGCGGCTGAACGCGGCGCTCGGGATCGTCAACATCAGCCTCGCGCTGATGCTCGCGATCCGCCGGACGCCGACCGGCCGCGTGATGCTGATTGCCGTCGCGCTCGCCTCCTTCAACATGCTGATCCGCGTACTCGACGGCATGAACGCGCTGCCCCCGGCACTCGGGTGGCTGAAATCCGACATCTACCCGAACCCCGTCATTGCGATCATCGGTCTCGCCACGCACCTGCTGGTGCTGGCCGCGTGGATCCACCACGTGGGCCGGCAGCGTACCGAAGCGAGGAAGCGGCTCGAACACTGGCAGATCACCGAACAGGATCGCCTGCGCGACGAAGTCGCACGACGCACGCTCGCGCTCAACGACGCGCTGCAACAGGTGACGACCCACATGCAGCAGAAGATCGAGACGCTCGGCTACGTCAGTCACGACCTGCGCGCGCCGCTGTCTACGATCAACGGTTACGCGAAGCTGCTGCTGCAAGGCGCGACGCGCGGCCAGGCGCGGCTGATCCGGTCGATCGATCGCAGCATCCGCTACCAGCTCACGCTGATCGACGAACTGCTCGCGTTCACGAAGGCCGAGCTGCAGCCGCTCGGCGTGTCGCCGGACGCGACCGACCTGCCCGGCCTGCTCGACGACATCGGGCACTATGCGCTTGCGCTGTGCGCGCAGCAGGACAACCGGTTCGTGTACCGGCCGGCCACGCCGCTGCCGCGCACGGTGTCGCTCGACGGCATGCGGCTGCAGCAGGTGCTGCTCAACCTGTTGTCCAACGCATCGAAGTTCACGCGCGACGGCACGGTCACGCTGTCGATTCATGCAGCGCGCGAAGGCGACACCTGGCGCCTGCTGTTCGAAGTGGCCGATACGGGCATCGGGATCGACATCAGCGGAAACCGCGATATCTTCCGCGCGTACCAGCAGGTGCAGGCCGTGAACGGCGGCACCGGGCTCGGCCTGTTCATCGCGCAGCGCATCGTCGGCGCGATGGATGGCGAGCTGGCCGTCGCCAGCCAGCCGGGCGTCGGCACCGCGTTCTCGTTCGCGATCGTCGCGCCGGCCGTCGGGCACGCGCTCGTGCCGGCGTCGGAGCTCGTCCGGCGGTTTCATCCGGACGGCGATGCCGAGCCGGACATCCCCGCGCCCGCGATGCAGTGCCCGCCCGACGATGCGCTCGACGCACTGATCCGGCTGGCCGACAACGGGCAGCTCACCGATATCGAGGAATGGCTCCGCCCGTATGCGGACGAGCCGGATTACGCGGCCTTCGTGCGGGACGTGCGCGAGCACCTCGAAGCGCTGGATCTGGACGCGATCGGGAAACTGGCCGGCTCGCTGAAGCACACGCGCAGCGCCGATACGTCGTTCGACGCCGAGGCCGACGCGGCCGGGCCGGCCTGACAGCACGGCCCCGCCGCATCGCTCAGGCTCCGGTCGGGCACCGGCCGGCCGCCGGGTTCGACAGCCCGCGCATCGGCATCGCCCACCGTCACGTCACGACGCGTCGTGCCGTGCGCCCTGCCGGACGCTGCGTGCGCTACAGCCGCTGCATCGTCGAAACCAGCTCGGCACCCTCGTCGGGCGTCCCAGGCCGCGCCTGCACCGGGCCGCGTTTCGGCCGCGGCGCACCCAGCCCCGTGCCGCCCGTGCGCCGCCGCGCCGCGTGCCGCTCGATGACCCGCTGCAGCACGCAGAACACGCACAGCAGCGCGCCGATCACGATCCGCGTCCACCACGAACTCAGCGTGCCGTCGAACGTGATCAGCACCTGGATCGTGCCGAGGATGCCGACGCCGAACACCGAGCCGACCACGTAGCCGACGCCGCCCGTGAGCAGCGTGCCGCCGATCACGGTCGCGGCGATCGCGTCGAGCTCCATCCCCTGCGCCTGCAGCCCGTAACCCGACAGCACGTACAGCGTAAACACCACGCCGCCGAGCGCCGAACAGAAGCCGCTCAGCGCGTACACGCCGATCTTCGTGCGTGCGACCGGCAGCCCCATCAGCAGCGCCGAACGCTCGTTGCCGCCGATCGCGTACACGTTGCGGCCGAAGCGCGTGAAATGCGCGACGTAGATCGCGACGGCCAGCGTCGCGAGCGCGATCAACGCGCCCGCGCTCAGCGTGCCGCCGCCCACCGGCACGCTGATGCCCGCGATCGCATGAAACACCGGCTCGTTGATCGTGATCGACTGCGTCGTGATCAGGAAGCACGCGCCGCGCGCGAGGAACATCCCGGCCAGCGTGACGATGAACGGCTGCAGCCGGAAGTAATGGATCAACGCGCCCATCGCCGCGCCGTACAGCGCGCCGAACGCGAGCACCAGCGGCACGATCACCCACACGGGCCAGTGCAGCCGCTCGGCGCCGACCGCGCAGAGGATCGTCGTCAGCGCGACGACCGAGCCGACCGACAGGTCGATTCCGCCCGACACGATCACGAACGTCATCCCGATCGCGACGATCAGCAGGAATGCGTTGTCGACGAGCAGCCCGGTCAGCACCTGCATCGAGAAGAAGCCCGTGTACGTCACGGACCCGAAGCCGAACAGCGCGGCGAACAGCACGATCGTCACGACGATCGGCAGCGTGCGCGGGTCGGCGAGCCGGCCAAGGAATCGGTTCATCGCGGCGTCGCTCCGGAAGTGGCGCGCGAACGCGCGGAAGACAGCAGCCGCGACGCGTGCCGGACGACCAGCGCGCGCGCCGCGTCCGACTGGATCAGCGTCACGACGATCACGACGACCGCCTTGACGACGAGCGTCGCCTCCGGCGGCACGCCGATCGAATAGGTCGTGTAGGTGAGCGTCTGGATGATCAGCGCACCGAGCACCGAGCCGGCGAGGCTGAAGCGGCCGCCGAGCAGCGATGTGCCGCCAAGCGTCACCGCGAGGATCGCGTCGAGTTCGAGCAGCAGCCCCGCATTGTTGCCGTCGGCGCTGCGCACGTTCGAGCTCGCGAGGATGCCGGCAAGCGCCGACATCGCGCCCGAGCACAGATACACGCCGAACACGACCGCGCCCGAGCGCAACCCGACGAGCCGCGTCGCGACCGGGTTCACGCCGATCGCGCGGATGAACAGCCCGAGCGCCGTGCGGTTCACCAGCAGCGCGGTCGCGGCGATCGTCGCGACCGCGATCCACACCGCGCACGGCACGGCCGCGAGATAGCCGCCGCCGAGCACGAGGTAGCCGGGTGCGCCGATCGGGATGATCTGGCCGCCCGTCAGCAGTTGCGCGATGCCGCGGCCGGCCACCATCAGGATCAGCGTCGCGATGATCGGCTGCATCCCGACGAACGCGACGAGCAGCCCGTTCCACGCGCCCGCGAGCAGCCCGACGCCGAGTGCGACGGCCAGCGCCGTGCCGATTCGCGACGGGTCCGCATCGAGCACGATCGCAGCAGCCGCGCCGGCGATCGCGACGATCGCGCCGACCGAGATGTCGATCCCGCGCGTCGCGATCACGAGCGTCATCCCGAGCGACACGATCACGAGCGGCGCCGCGCGGTTCAGGATGTCGACCGGCGCGCCGAACAGGTGGCCGTCGAGCAGCGTGATCGACAGGAAGCCCGGGCGATGCGCGACGTCGAGCGCGAACAGCAGCGCGAGCGTCAGCACCGGCCAAGCGAGCGGGTGACGAAACAGCGTACGCAACTGCATCATGACTGGCCTCCCGCGATCAACCGGTACACCTGCTCCTCGGACGCGTCCGCGCCGGTGAGTTCGGCGACCTTGCGCCGGTCGCGCAGCACCGCGATCCGGTGGCTCACGCGCACGACCTCGCCGATCTCCGACGAGATGAACAGGATCGCGAGCCCCTGCGCGCACAGCGCGAGCACACGCTCCATGATGTCGAACTTCGCGGCGACGTCGATCCCGCGCGTCGGCTCGTCGAGAATCAGCAGCTTCGGTTCCGTCGCGAGCCAGCGCGCGAGCAGCACCTTCTGCTGGTTGCCGCCCGACAGCAGGCCGATCGGCTGCTCCGCGTCGCGCGCCTTGATGCCGAGCCGCGCGATGTAGTTGTCGGCGATCTCGCGCTGGCGCGCACGCCCGATCAGCCGCCACCAGCCGCGCCGCGCCTGCAGCGCGAGAATGATGTTCTCGCGGATCGACAGTGCAGCGACGATGCCCTCCTTCTTGCGGTCTTCCGGGCAGTACGCGATCCCTTGCCGCACCGCGTCGTGCGGCGATGCGAGCCGCGTGCGCGTGCCATCGATCTCGATCGCACCGGTATCCGCACGCTCCGCGGCGAACGCGAGCTGCGCGGTCTCGGTGCGGCCCGAACCGAGCAGCCCGGCCAGCCCGACGATCTCGCCCGGCCGCACGTCGAGATCGAGCGCATTCATCATCCCGCGCCGGCCGACCTGCTGCATCGACAGGAACGGTTCGGCCTCGCCGGCGGTGCGCTCGACGGCCGCGGCGCCCGCCTGCAGCGTGTCGGACATCCGCTCGCGGCCGGTCATTTTCGCGACGAGCGCATCGACCGGCAGGTCGCGCGCCAGGTACTCGCCTTCGCGCTCGCCGTTGCGCATCACGGTGATCCGGTCGGACACCGCGTAGGTCTGCTCGAGAAAGTGCGTGACGAAGAGGATCGCGATGCCCGACGCCTTCAGCCGGCGCAGCACGTCGAAGAGGCGCGCGACCTCGCCGTCGTCGAGGCTCGATGTCGGCTCGTCGAGAATCAATACGCGCGCATCGACCGACACGGCGCGTGCGATCGCGACCATCTGCTGCACCGCGATCGGATACGCGTCGAGCGAGCGCGTGACGTCGAGCGACAGGTCGAGTTCGGCGAGCGCCGCCCGCGAACGCGCATGGATCGCCTTCCAGTCGATCGCGCCGCGCCGCATCGGCTGCCGGCCCGCGAAGATGTTCTCCGCCACCGACAGGTTCGCGCACAGGTTCACTTCCTGGTAGAGCGTCTGGATGCCGGCCGCCTCGGCCTCGCGCGGCGCAGCGAAGCGCACCGGCCGGCCGCCGACGCGGATCTCGCCCGCGTCGTGCGCATGCACGCCGGTGAGCACGTTGATCAGCGTCGACTTGCCCGCGCCGTTCTGGCCCATCAACGCGTGGATCTCACCCGGAAACAGCCGGAAGTCCACACGCTGCAGCGCGCTGACGCCCGGAAACGACTTGTCGATGCCGATCATCTCGACCACCGGCACACTCTCCATGCATCCTCCGTCGAAGCGTCGCCGGACGGCGGCCGACAGGCCGCCGTCCGTGCGCACAAGGTCAATACTTGCGGGTCGGCAGCACCTGTGCCGCAACGTTCATCGGGAACACGGTCTCGTTGGTCACGATGCGCTTGGGCAGTTGCTTGCCGGCGACGACGTCCTTCACCGCGCTCATCAGTTGCGGGCCGAGCAGCGGGCTGCATTCGACGTCGACGTTGATCTTGCCGGCGACCATCGCCTGGAAGCCGCCCTTCGTCGCGTCGAACGACACGACGCTCACGTCCTTGCCGGGCTTGATCCCGGCTTCTTCCATCGCCTGGATCGCGCCGAGCGCCATGTCGTCGTTGTGTGCGTAGACGACGTTGATCTGCTTGCCGTAGGTTTTCGCGAACGCTTCCATCACCTGCTTGCCGCCGGCGAGCGTGAAGTCGCCGCTTTGCGACGCGATCACCTTGAACTTCGGATTGTTCTTGATCACTTCGAGCAGGCCCGCGCGGCGATCGTTGGCCGGTGCCGAGCCGACCGTGCCCTGCAGCTCGACGATGTTGATCGGGCCTGCGTCGCTCTTGTAATGCTCTTCCATCCAGTGGCCGGCGCGCCGCCCCTCCTCGAGGAAGTCCGAACCGATCATCGTCACGTACAGCGACGGATCCTTCACGTCGACCCCGCGGTCGGTCAGGATCACCGGGATGTGCGCAGCCTTCGCTTCGGTCAGCACGGGCTCCCAGCCCGATTCGACGACCGGCGAGAACGCGATCACGTCGACCTTCTGTGCGATGAACGAGCGGATCGCGCGAATCTGGTTCTCCTGCTTCTGCTGTGCGTCGGAGAACTTCAGGTTGATGCCGGCGTCCTTCGCCGCGCCCTTCACCGACACGGTGTTCGCGGTGCGCCATGCGCTTTCCGCGCCGACCTGCGAGAACCCGAGCGTGATCGGCTTCTGCTGCGCGTGCGCGCCGGTGGCCAGCACCGCCGTCGCCGCGAGGATCGCGGTGGCCGCCAGCTTCCTGATGAATGTCATGGTTCGTCTCCGATGATGTCGTTGTCTGCCGCGGTGCTGTTCTGTTTCTGCGTGGCGCCCGCGCGGGTCGGGGCTGTGCCGGCCGGTGCGTCGAGCCGGCCCGGTCTGCATGCCCCGCATCAGTCTAGGAACAAGTCCGATAACCTTCCAATGAAATATTGGATTGCGGCGATATCGGATTCGGCATACGTATAAACACTTAAACGAACGACCCGGCCCGTTCTAGCCGGCCTTGGCCGCGTTTGCGCGACCTTTGCACGAGCCACGCGCACCACCGGCGCGTTGCCGCGCGGCATCTTAAAACGCTCGCTCCAGCCGACATCGACGATCTCCGCGGTAGCTTCGATGTTCGTTGAACGCGGCACGGCATCGACACGATCCGCCCGATGCCGACACCGGGCCGCCGTCATCTTGCCCGGGCGAAGCCGTTGCGTTATTTCGTCCATGCAGCGGTAACACACGCCCGAACACCCGTCCGGCGCGCGCTTGCGCCGGGCATCCTCGCGCATGCGAGGAACGGCGCACAGTTCTTGCTGCACGACGCCGGAACGTACGCACAAACAGGAGAAAACCGTGCGCGCAGGATGTCCGCCCGGAACGCAGCCCGACGATACGCGGATCGGCACTGACGTCGATCGACGCGCCGCAGCATGAAAAAACGCGCCACGTCGCAGCCGAATGCACCCATGCCCGCCGGGCCGCTGCGTCATGTCGACGACCGTCGCCCCGGCTATACGCGCCGGCGCATCCGCAACGGCTTCGCGTATTACGGGCCCGACGGTGTGCGGATTCGCGATGCCGGCGAAATCGCCCGTATCGACGCGCTCGCGATTCCACCCGCGTACACCGACGTGTGGATCTGCATGGACCCGCGCGGCCATCTGCAGGCAACAGGCCGCGACGCACGCGGCCGCAAGCAGTATCGTTATCACCCGCTGTGGCGCGCGACGCGCGATGCGAACAAATACGCGCGGATGGCGGCGTTCGCGCGTGCGCTGCCGCGCATCCGCACGCGCGTCACGCGCGATCTGGCATTGCCGGGCATGCCACGCGACAAGGTCGCCGCGACGATCGTCCGGTTGCTCGACACGACGCTCGCACGGATCGGCAACGCGGAATACGCGCGCGACAACGGCTCGTACGGGCTGACGACGCTGCACAAGCGACATTTGAAGATCCAGCCCGGCCAGGTGCGGCTGCGCTTCGCCGGTAAGAGCGGGATCGAACACGACGTGTCGGTTGACGACGCGCGGGTCGCGCGCATCGTACGGCGCTGCGCGGAGTTGCCCGGGCATGAGTTGTTCCAGTATGTGGACGACGACGGCGCCCGCCATCCGGTCGGCTCGTCCGACGTGAACGACTACCTGCGCGAAGCCGGCGGCGCCGATTTCACCGCGAAGGATTACCGGACCTGGGCCGGCAGCGTGCACGCGCTCGGGTTGTTGCGGCGCACCGAGCATCGCGGCGTCACGCACGCGCGCAAGCAGATCGTCGAAACCGTGCGCGCGGTGGCCGAGCTATTGCGCAACACGCCGGCCGTGTGCCGGCGCTGCTACATCCATCCGGCCGTGCTCGACGCGTTCGAAGCGGGCACGCTCACCGCGCTCTCGGTCCAGCGGACGCCGCGCGGCTTGCGCGCGGATGAAGCGGCGTTCGTCGCGTTGCTCGTCTCTGCGAGCCGGCGCACGGCGAGATGACCGCTCACATCGTGCCGACGCCCGTTTCGGTACGACCGGCACTCCCCGGAACCCGTGTCGTTTTCAATCGGGTGCCGAGCGCACGACCGATAACTGGTTGCGCCCGTTTCCTTAAACTCGTTGATACAACAGGTTCGCACGGTGGCAGCGCGCTGCGCGCATCACGCCATCGGCATCGAGCCCCCCCGGCGACGTCCTCCTTCGCTGCTCCTCGGCCCGCACGACTCCGCTGCATTCCAGCCCGGCCAGCTACCAAGACAATTCCAAGAGAATTCATTGAGCCCGTCGCAAGCGCACCCCGCGAGAGCCCAGTCTTCGCGCCAGTCCGTCAAGCTGGATGACATCACGATCGTCGACCCGGCCGTCCTCAAGCGCGCGGTCGGCGCAATGGCGTTCGGCAACGCGATGGAATGGTTCGACTTCGGCGTGTACAGCTATATCGCCGTCACGCTCGGCAAGGTGTTCTTCCCGTCCAGCAGCCCGTCTGCGCAGTTGCTCGCAACCTTCGGCACGTTCGCGGCCGCATTTCTCGTGCGCCCGCTCGGCGGCATGGTGTTCGGCCCGCTCGGCGACCGCATCGGCCGCCAGCGCGTGCTTGCCGCCACGATGATCATGATGGCCGCCGGCACCTTCGCGATCGGCCTGATCCCGAGCTACGCGTCGATCGGCATCATGGCGCCCGTGCTGCTGCTCGTCGCCCGCCTCGTGCAGGGCTTCTCGACCGGCGGCGAATACGGCGGTGCGGCCACTTTCATCGCCGAATTCTCGACCGACAAGCGCCGCGGCTTCATGGGCAGCTTCCTCGAATTCGGCACGCTGATCGGCTATACGCTCGGCGCGGCGACGGTCGCGCTGCTCACCGCGACGCTGTCGCAGGAAGCACTGCTGTCGTGGGGCTGGCGCGTGCCCGACCATCTAAATTCATCGGGGTTGAATGACGTTACAGAATTCGAGTTAGCGCAATGTTATCAATGACTTATACATCTTTAGCGGGCGTAAGTAACGTAATACAATTGACTGGCATTAGTCCAATTTGATTACGCAGGAGTTACACTACTTGGCCCGCATCAACTTCACCGCCGGTCGCGTCCGCGACTTTCCGGACAAGTTCTATTTCCTCGACGTTCATTTACACCGATGTCTTCAGGCCGCCCAAATGGACCGTGCGCGGCGCATCACCCTGCATCTCGCAATTGACAGCGTGCACGCCGATTCGCGCATCGCGCAGGCGCTTGCGCCAATATCGGCGGACAACGTCGGATTGTTCTGTACGCCAATCGTGAACCTGTTTGAGCACACCGGCGCCAAGTTATCGCGCGGCGAGATCGTCGCGGACTATCCCCTTGTGCCCAAGCCGAACCGACCAGCCATGCGCGGCATCTATTCGATTGATGCGGTTCGCGATCCGTCAGACGGGGCCGTCATTCCGTCGCTGAATGCGTGGGGGACCAGAACCGGCGAACGGTTCTGGCTCGCGCGTCACGATTCCTACGCGGCGATCCACCATCCCGGCCGTGAAACGTCGCTCGTGCTGCTGCGCGCGGACGGGACGGCGGCGGCGAAGATGCCGCTGCAATTGAGCGCCGACCTCGCGTGCACTAATCGCGACTGGCCGTCGCGGATACGGATCGGTTCGCCCATGGGCGATCTCAAAAACGAAAACGATCAAGTGCCTTGCAAGATTACCCTGTTGAAACAGCCGACACCGACCTATAGCGCGTCCCGTGAGGCGGAAGCGCAGTGGCGCGTGATTGCTCTGACGACGGCCAACCTGACGCAGTTGACACGTGAGGGGTGGCCGGACTTCGTGAAGCTCATGCGCCAGCTTGCGCCGAGCACGTCGGCGCGATTTCGTTCGTGAAGCGAAACGTCGTCGAGCGACTACTGGCGATCAAGCCGCATTCCGCCCTTGTGAGAGGCTTTGAAATCGTGATGGCGGCGGACGAGAACGCGCTCATTGAAAACAGCATGGGCGCGCTGATCCTTCAGCTCGACCTCTATCTGTCGCGCTATGCGCCCGCCAACAGCTTTACGCAGCTCGTCGTGCTGTCGAAGAACGACGGCTCCTTGATCGGCGTTGCCCGATGCGACCGGGCATCGCGCCACTGCTGTAGCGCTACACGAGGCTCGAAATCAGGTGACAACCGCATGTCGCGCGATGGCCGTGTCGCGCGATCGGAATGCCGTTGTCCTTCATCGATTCGTCGCCTTCCTCGATGATGTTCGGTGACACGCCGGGATGCTGCGGACACGATATGCGGTCGCCTTTGCGGGCGACGTAGCGGCCATCGAATTTCATGGTCGATGAGCCCGTTTCGACTTTGCCACCGTGGTCGGTATCGTCACCTATGCGAATCAAGTTCATCATAAATTTACCTAGATGGTTTTCGCTAATTTCGGCTCATGTCGTCAAGCTTTTGAAGCTGCGCCTTCATTGCATCAAGAATGCAGGGAGCATCTTTACCACATAAATTTCGCTTCGAAAGCCATTCTCTTTGTTTGCGAATTGCGTCGTCCACTGTATCCCCGGCCGACTTTCTTTGCTTGATTAATTGCGAAAACGATGTGGCTACACTTTTGTCAAATGACGAAAGTTCATATGAGCCACATATCTCCATCTCCACTTCGCTCTTTGCCTTGTCGCAGTTGAAAGATGGATTTGGTTTCGCGTTGTCGCGAATCCGTTTTAGAGTGAGAATTGTTTCCCCATACCACCGCAGCAGAAGCTTTCCCGGACTGGGTGAAAGTATCCATGCGCCATTTGTTTTATCTGATGCTCCCAAACTGCCCTGCCAAGGCTGAGCGCCACAAAACACCCTAATAACATCAACCATCGTTGATCCGGGAATATCAATTTTGTAATTTTTTTCAGTAGCGCTCATTGCTGGATTTCCAAATCCAGACATGCTAGATGAAATCAGGTCGCGCAAGTTTGTTTGTGAGGTCTGAATATTTGCCTCAGCACAAGATCGGTTTTCGGGGGCGTCAGTCCATATCTTATTTTTTTTAAAAACGAACAGCCTTCCTACTAGCCGTGGATCATTCCATCCATAGCTTGGGGTCCACTCCGCATCAGCATTCAAGTGCACCGATTCTACTTCCCATTGACCTTCAATGACTGGATTCCATTCGGCAGCAATAGCCTGCAACGATTGGATAAAAATAAATAATCCAACCCCCAGCAGTTTAAAAATTTCTTGCAACCTTATCGACATGCCACCCCCTAGGGACTTACAAATTCGATCATTCATGATTAATCGGCACGCCATTCATCTCATACCGTCCTTCTTGATACAAATTCACTTCATCATCTCGCCTGTGTACGAGACCGGGAAGCACTGTACCCTTCGATTTAACGCCTTCCTTGATCTTGCTCATGGCGGCATCAACTTTTCCAGTGTTAATCAAATTGGTCACGCTGTCCCAGCGCGCGGCGGGGTTGTAAGCAAAACTAACAAGCGCATCAAATTGATTCTGAGAGAGTTGGATTTTTATTGAATTTCTGACCATTTTCTCATACGGTTTGACGGTATGGCGTAGTAAGCCGACCTCTTGCTCATGAGTCAGATCGACCATATTTCGATTATCTTTCGCGAAATCATTGGCGGCGGAATCCTCTTTTCCCGCAGCCTTCGCGATACCTGCGGCAGTCTCGTCTGATAGGCCAATAGCTTTCATATCTGCAATAATCCCTGCCTCACTACGCCCTTTCATATCATATCCAGCCCCCAACGTAACACCGCTTGCTCCGCCGGGCCAATGCAATCGGTTGGTCGTGCCAGCTTGCGCCTCGTGTGAAAATATAAACCACAATCCATCGTCAGAAAGTGCCTCACCGATGCTCGTCCCTTTCGCCGTGAAATTCCCAATCAACCCAATCGGATGGAGGTGCCAAGGCGAAAGGTCCGAGGGAAACCCATCAACACCCTTGATTTGCTCCCACCACTGAAGCTTCGCGAGCCGGTCAAGTTCCGTCTTCCACATCTCGGTCTGCTTCTGCATGAGCGGGCTGAGTTCTTCCCACTTGCCTAGACCGCCGCCCCATTCGGTTTCGTTGCGTACCACAAGGTGCGAAACCGCTTCAGCCATCCACGGCGTTTCAAGTGCGTGCTTCAGTTCCTGCGCCGTCACCTTTCCGTCTTGGTTCTTATCAATCGCCTTTTCAAGTTTCGTGATGAGTTCACCGGCGTTGACCTTCGCCGCTTCGTCCATGAACTCAGTGCCTTCTTCATCCGCCATATACTGCTCGGTCGTATGGATATGGCGTTTGAACATGTCGGACGGGCTCACGCTACCGTTGTCGACCAATTCGAAACCCGGCCATTCCCAAGGACTCCGAAACTGTACGTTTGGATGATCAGTGTCGCACACCCAGCCTTGCTGGTCGGAACCGTCCTTCGAACCAACCGTGATATTCCACCAATGATGGCCCTTGTCATCGATTGCGATGTTGTCCGTCCCAAGCTTGTCGAGTTCGGCACGGCGAATCACGTTCCGGAAGCCCACTCCCGGCCCGCTTGCCTTGGAAACGTCCAGCGGAAAATTCTGCCAACCCGAAACATTCGCTGTGCTGATCGTGTTCGCAAGACTGCTTTCCACCCACATCGGCTTCCCGACATCTGCCAGCTTTTGCCCGGCCTTCTGTTTGCCTTTCGCGGGTACGTTTGTCACGCTCTTGGGCTGCACCTTGATCCAGCGCGAACCCTTCGCATCGCCGACCGGTACAAGCTTCAGCCCGGCTTGGGTCAATTTCTGATCCGGCGCGGGAACTTCGCTTACCAATTTCGCCCCCGGCTCGATTTCCAGAAGCGGTTGGTTTTTGTCGTTCAGTTCCTTGGCGCGATTGCGGCTTCGGTCCATGAAATCCTTGAAATCCGCTCCCGCGAACACTTCGAGATGCAGCATCGGGAAGTTCGACTTGGGCGGTATCGGACTGGCTTTCACGGCCCATTGATACTGGCCGACATGGGCGACGACTTCGCCTGCCTTGACGCGCTGCGGCTCCTTCAGGATAACGACGGTATCAAGCGGCTTCGGATCGACAACGGCATCCAGTTCCCCTTTGAACACATAGCCCCAAGGCGCTTGGGGGGACACCGGCTTACCCACTTCGGCAGGCAAAATCGTGCCCGATTTAACGGCCTTGATCTTGATCCAGTCTGGATGGGCCGGGTCGCCTTCGCCGGCAATAATTTCAGCCCCTTTCGGCAACACACCGGCAATCTTGCTCTTGCCGTTCGGCAATTCTCTAATGCGCAACCCCGTCTGGGGAGCCGGTAGATCGGCATCTTGCTCGCTACTCGCGGGCGGCGGATCATTCCGGAGGGTGTTGTTAATGGGCAGATTGTCGGCCCCATCGGTACGCGGAGCGGGCGGCGCAGGCGCTTTCGGCTTCGGCATGGATTGCGGATCTTTCGCCTTATCGCCAACCCGATAGTAGCGCTCGCCCTCCCAATACGACATCGGCGTGGGAAGCGTCGGGTCCGGCTTCGCGTTAGATTGAGCCTGTTCGATCGCCTTCTGATAGGTCTTCCAGTCCATCGTGTGCATGTACAGGCTGAAGAACACGAGGGGCTTGTCGTTCGCCGGTTTGCTGCTGGGTGCTGGGTTATCGGCCGGGGCGGGTGTCGGCGGCGTGGCGGTGGTCGATGCTGGCGCGGGAGCCGATGCTGGGGCCGCAGGTTTCGCGGGTTCTTTCGGTGCCGGTTTCGGCGGCAGCGGCGGCAATTTCAATTCATGCCGGATCAGTACAAAACCGGTCGAGTAGTGCGCCAGACCAAGGTTGTTCGGGTACGTCGTTTCCTCGTATTGCGTGTTCAGTCGGTACGCAACAATCTTGCCGTCCGCGATGGCGCGCACGCCGCTGTCCTGCTTCAACATTTCGGCGCTGCCCGCCGTGAAGTGCACGCCTCCGTGCCACATACCACTCACTCCCAACGGATAAAAACCCGTGTCGCACTTCGCCAGCGCGCTGAAATACGTCATCGGGTCGGCCGCGTCACTCTTCCCCACGGGCGTGAAGGGATACGCCCAACTCAGCGGCGTATCGGTGGGTTCGGTGGGCTTGGGTGCCGGTTGTGGCGCGGCCGCCGGATGATGTTTCTTTTTGGGCGTTGTTTTGCTCATGATTCCCGACTCGGATTCGGTTTCAGAATTTTTATGTCGATACTACGCCGGCCGATCGGCTCAACCGGAGAACATGGTATAGCGTCCGCCGTCTACCGATACTGGCGACGAATGAAGCGGATTTTGCAAGGTGCTGCTCGCCGCTCCTGCTTTCTCCCAATCCGCACACTTTTCCACAATCTGGCCCGACGTTGCGTTCTCGATCATGTTCGCCGTCAGTTTGATATACGAACCATTCGCGCCAATCCAGATTTCGTCGGCCGACAGGACCATCTTCTTGCCTGCCGTAATCTTCACATCCTGCGACGCGGCCAAGCTCATCGAATCATTCTGCGCCTGAAGGTCTATCGGGCCGCTTGCCGCGTAGATTTTGACGCCGAGTTTTTCCGCAAACAGGCTGATTTGTTCCAGTACGCTGGCGAGCAACGCCCGGCCGGCCGCAAGGTTGATGTCTTCCCCGGCGACCACGTTGGTTTGCTTGTTCGCCGTGATATGCGCCGATCCTTGCGTCGATGCGGCGATGCCTTCCGGACTGGACAGCAGCATGATCGGCTTGGCGAAGCCATTCGCATTGCCAGTGCCGCCGCCTGCCGTGCGGCCACCCTTGGTCGTGCCTGCGACCGCGTGCTGCGTTGCGTCCGTAAAGGATTTCAGCGCGTCGCGGCCAGGTTGCTGGCTTTGTGCTCGATTCGTCTGGCTCGCCTTCGAAGTCGTTTCCAGCATCGCTTCGGCGCGGGTAAGCTGTTCGGATGCCGCCGTCGCACTCAACGGTTGCGTGGCTGCGGGTTGCGTCGAAACGTAGAGCCCTTGCTCGGCCCGCACCGCACCGTAACCCAATGACTTGAGGTCGAAACCCTGCCCGATGAACGCGCCGCGCGTGTTGCCTGAGTGCTGGATCAAGTAGCCCAGGTGAAGGTGAGAGCTATAACTCGTTGAGTACAAATGCACGCGGTTCTGCCCGCTGGCGTCGTCCATCATGAGTTGGTTGTAGCCTTCTCCGCCGTATTCGCGCGACAGCAAGCCCGAGGTCAGCCCGTGTGTGTGCCATTCGGGCATGCTTTCACCACCGTGCATTCTGGACAAAATCACCGGACGGTCACAATCGCCGTTGATGAAGCCAATCAAGACTTCGTCGTTCTTGCGCAGCGGGAACATGCCGCCGCGCTTGTGGCCCGCATCGGGCATCGCCGCACGTATCCACGCCGACACGTTCTGATCGCCGTCATTGAGCCGATCGGATGTCAGACGCACTTTCGCGCGCAGCATCGCATCCGTATAGATTTCCTCGTTGTCCGGTCCGCCGATGATGCCCGTTTGAATCTGCATGACGGGCTTCTTGTGTTCGAACGGACTGCGAAACGCGACGCGACGCCGTTGCGCTTCGATTTCGACATGGAAGAATCCAACGCCTCCGTCTTCGTGACGCACGGCCGAACCCGCGCCAGTCGCGCGCGCTTGCTCGACCTCCGCGCGCAGGCTCTTGCGAAAACGCGTCAGGTTTTCAAGGCCCGGCACGTTGTTCTGAATCAGCCAGTTCACCGAAAGAATCGCCATCTCGCGATCCTGTTCCGATTGTGCATCGTGCACGGGATGCCCCGTCAGCACGCCGTAGCGGCCCGGCCACGCGCAACGCAGTGCGCCTACACCGTGAAAGCGCTGCGCGCGCGAGCGCCATTCCTCAGCGACAACGTTTGCCTGCGCTTCGCCCATGTCGCGATCCGGCCACGTATGCGATCCTGTGTATTCGTACTGCTCGCCCAAGCCCGGAACGTCGTCAAGATCGAACGCGGGCATGGTGACGTGCTTGGGAAGGTCCGGGCGCTTGTAGTCGAACGTGCTCCTATCGAGTTCGGCCGACTGGATTTCTTGCGAGTCGATCCACTCCCCAAGGCCGTCGAATTCCTCGTCCTGCACCGAGCCACTAAACAAAATGGTCTTGTGCATCAGTTCAGGAACCGCAAACAGATCGTCCACGACGACGACCTTGTGCGACTTGCCGTCCTGCGCGATATCGAAACGCGGGAAGACGCCGTTTTCCTCCCACGTGCGGTGCACGTAATTCCAATCCGATTCCCATTGCATGCGCTGAGAGTACGAGCGCAGCGCTCGGCTCAATTGCCAAGTCACGTTACCGGACGCCTGCGGATACTTTGCGAGCACGTCGGACACGGTTTGCTGCGCGGGTGTCTCGATCCAGTCGCGCCGGTCGCTCCCAAGCCGAAGCAGCGCAAGGAACGAGTTGAATCGAAGCTGATAGTAGGTGTTGGCACCGTCCGCGCCCAAGCGACTGAACGCGGTCACGAAGCCATGAACCGGCATTTCACTGCCGTCCGTCTGCCGAATCCACAACGTCACGGACTGCCGAATCAGCGCCTTGGCCTGAATCGTTTCAAGCCGGGTCGATGTGGCATCGATAGTGAATTCGAAGTCTCGACCAAGGCATGCGCGCCCCCGGACATACAGCGGAATCAACCAGTCTTCGCCAAGTGGCGTATCAAGGCGGACAATGCGTCCATGTTGCACGTATTGCGCGCGCAGTACCTTGTTCAGCAGATCGGAAACCATCAGACTACCCCGTACCGTGTCGTAACAAAAACGGCCGCCGGGCAACGCCGGGCGGCGGATTGGAATCACATAACAGGAAGGCCCAAATATTTCGGCCGCTATTGAGGGCCTTCGAGCATCGGCGCGATTCAAACTGCCGAATCGCGCCGAGCCGGGATTCATCATATCAAATCGCGATCTACCCCCACCGCGTGCTGACGAAGCTTCACATTCAATGTCGCGCCGAACGGTTCGCGTCGCCGCCGTATCGCGCCAGCCAGTATCGCGAAGCCGTCATGCGCAGTGCGTCGTGTCACCGCCGCAAGTCTTCTTCTCCCAGCTCAGTGAGTTCGCGTATCGCTTGCAACACGTAGCGTCGATCTTCGTCGCGCATTTCGACGTGTAGCGCGAAGCGGGCGATGGCGGTCAATCTGGAGTAGTGTGTCGCGACGTGCTGGAACTGACCCTGAACCGGATTTAGTCCCGATCGGAAGTGGAGATTTCCGGCTTGGTTGAGTTGTCGGGCGAGGCGGATTCCCTTGCCTGACGGGCGAATTCGGCAGGCGTCATCCACTGCAATGCGGAGTGGGGACGAACCTCGTTATAGTACGTGCGCCAGTCGTCGATTTTGCTCTGCGCGTCGGCCAATGACAAGAACCAATGCGCGTTCAGACATTCCTGC
>NZ_NBYX01000061.1 GCF_002099195.1 Burkholderia puraquae
AGCTGCTCGAGGATGGCCGGGTTCTCGAGCGTGGACGTATCCTGCGTGATCGCCTCGCCCTTCGCGAGCGAGCGCAGCAGGCGCCGCATGATCTTGCCCGAGCGCGTCTTCGGCAGGTTGTCGCCGAAACGGATGTCCTTCGGCTTCGCAATCGGCCCGATCTGCTTGCCGACCCAGTCGCGCAGCGTCTTCGCGAGCGCCGCGGCTTCCTCGCCTTCCGGGCGCGAACGCTTSAGCACCACGAACGCAACGACCGCCTCRCCCGTCGTATCGTCCGGACGGCCGACCACGGCCGCTTCCGCSACGAGCTCGTGCGAGACCAGCGCCGATTCGATTTCCATCGTGCCGAGCCGGTGGCCCGACACGTTCAGCACGTCGTCGATCCGGCCCATGATCGTGAAGTAACCGGTKTCCTTGTCRCGCACSGTGCCGTCGCCSGCCAGATAGAGCGTGCCGCCGAGTTCTTCCGGGTAATAACTCTTCTTGAAACGCTCCGGGTCGCCCCAGATCGTGCGGATCATCGCGGGCCACGGGCGCTTGACGACGAGGATGCCGCCCTGCCCGTTCGGCACGTCCTGRCCSGTYTCGTCGACCACCGCGGCCATGATGCCCGGCAGCGGCAGCGTGCACGAGCCCGGCACGGTCGGCGTSGCGCCCGGCAGCGGCGTGATCATGTGGCCGCCSGTCTCGGTCTGCCACCACGTGTCGACGATCGGGCAGCGCTCTTGGCCGACGTGCTTGTGATACCACATCCACGCTTCCGGGTTGATCGGCTCGCCGACGGTGCCGATGATGCGCAGGCTCGACAGGTCATRGCTTTTCGGATGGACCTTGTCGTCGGCCTCGGCCGCCTTGATCAGCGAGCGGATCGCGGTCGGCGCGGTGTAGAACACGGTGACCTTGTGGTCGCCGATCATCTTCCAGAAGCGGCCGGCGTCCGGGTAGGTCGGCACGCCTTCGAACACGACCTGCGTGCCGCCGCACGCGAGCGGGCCGTACGTGATGTACGTGTGGCCCGTGACCCAGCCGATGTCGGCCGTGCACCAGAACACGTCGGTGGGTTTCCAGTCGAAGGTCCACTTCATCGTCTGCGCGGCCCACAGCAGGTAGCCGCCCGTGCTGTGCTGCACGCCCTTCGGCTTGCCRGTCGAGCCCGACGTATACAGGATGAACAGCGGATGCTCGGCGCCGACCCATTCCGGCGCGCACTGGTCGGATTCGCCSGCCATCAGYTCGTGCATCCACAGGTCGCGGCCGGCGTGCCAGTCGATCTTGCCGCCGGTGCGGCGATAGACGATCACGCTCTTCACGGCCTCGCAACCGCCCAGCGCGATCGCTTCGTCCGCGATGCTCTTGAGCGGCAGYGTCTTGCCGCCGCGCGCCTGCTCGTCGGCCGTGACGAGCGCCGTCGCGCCGACGTCGACGAGCCGCTCGTTCAACGACTTCGCGGAGAAGCCGCCGAACACGACCGAGTGCGTCGCGCCGATGCGCGCRCAGGCCTGCATCGCGACGATGCCTTCGATCGACATCGGGATATAGATGACGACGCGGTCGCCCTTGCCGATCCCGCGCTTTTTCAGCGCATTGGCGAAACGCGACACGCGCGCGAGGAGATCCGCATAGGTGACGCGCGTGACGGTGCCGTCGTCGGCTTCGAAGATCACGGCGACGCGCTCGCCGTTGCCGGCTTCGACGTGACGGTCGAGGCAGTTGTACGACGCGTTCAGCTCGCCGTCGTCGAACCACTTGTAGAACGGCGCGTTGCTCTCGTCGAGCACCTTGGAGAACGGCTTGTGCCACGCGAGGCCCTCGCGCGCGAGACGCGCCCAGAAGCCTTCGTAATCCTGCTCGGCCTCGGCGGCGAGCGCACGATAGGCCGGCATGCCGGAAATGGTGGCCGCCTTCTCGAGCGCCGCGGGCGGCGCGAACTGACGGGTTTCGTGAAGAACCGATTCAATC
>NZ_NBYX01000062.1 GCF_002099195.1 Burkholderia puraquae
TTGAGGTCTGGAACCGCGACGCCGGCATTGCGTGCCGCCTGGTCGATGGTTGCCTTCCATGCCTGCACAGTTCGCGTCGTGCCAACCTTCGGCGAAAACGCTTGCGAGTTGCCCGTTGCGGCTTTGCCGATCCATGCCAGCGGTTCGCGTTCCGTATTGAAGTTCGGGCCGGCGAGGAACAGCACGACGAGGTTCTCGTTGATCTGCGCATCCGTGGGCGGAAAGCTTGGCGCGTCCCAGTTGATCGCCCATACGGTCTTGTCGGGATTCGCCTGCAAGTAGTCCAGTGCCTTGTTCAGCGATGTAAAGCCCGCGTTCGCGCCGCCTTGGGTGATTTGTACGTCGGGGAGCGTGTCGCGACTCCACATTTTTCGGAAATGCGGGTTGCCGATCAAGAACGTCTTTCGAATCGAATCGCGCAAGTAGCTTTGCGAGTCGTCAACTCCGAGTCGATTCGGAATGGCAAGTTCGACACGAATACCCGCGAGTTCGCGCCAGTCCCTTTTATCGTCGGGGCTCACCGTGTAGAAGTATTTTGGGTTAGACGCATAGCGAGAGCTAAGCAGCAGAGGAAACATGTACATGTACTTGTGATAGAAGCCCTTGAACGTTTCCTTGCCTCTGTTGCCGTATGCGATACCTGCTACCGATTGCAGCGTAGTAAAGGACTTCGAATCGGTACGGACCATATCATCATTCTTGTTTGGCACGGCGAGTCCTTGCGTCCACAACAATTGCCATTCGGTGGGGTAGTCCATACGTTGCAATGGATTCAACCACATCAGGCCGACAACCTGCGCGACGAATGGCTTCGGCTGCGCTTCGAATACTGATGCTGCCTTCCCCGCGGGCTCCTGGACGGAGGCGGCGTATGCCGGACGCATGATGGCCGTGGTGAACAGAAACACAGCGAGCGCAGTCAGGCCAGGTACAACAAAAAATCGTTTCATCCAATCTCCGATTTCCAAATGGGCCGGGTCGGGTTGTTCTACGTATGCCATCAGCGACGCCATGAGCACGGTGGCGATGAGCCATGCCGAAAAGGCGGCGGCGACACGTCGCGACCGTGTGGCGACTAGCGTTTTCAAATCACGCCTTCAACCTAGAGGTAGCCTTGGCTCTGACTGATCCGTGCTGCGATCTCGTTCGCATGCAACGTGTTACGCACCGGTTTGCATCACCATGAATAACCCTGCATGCCGTAATCGGTATCGTGCCGGCGTCCCCACCACGGCAGATAGGCGTTGTTGCCGCCGCGCGCGCGGAACCAATCCTTGTTCGGATCGAGCGGCGTGAGTGTCGACGGCGGCAGGACGACAACCGCGACGGGATGTTCGGGGTCGGTCGTGCCGGCGACCAAGGCGTTGCCGCCGTAGTGATTGATCCGGCCGATCGCGAGCGCAACGTCGGTCAATGCGCTTCCGGTTCCCATGTCACCGAGTAGCGCGGCCGTGTTGAATGTCTGCTGCTGGTGGTCGTACTCCGGAAGCGATTCCGTCAAGGCCTGCGCGAGCGCGGCAATACGTAACGATGATGCATCACTGCCTTTGCCTGCGTCGTGGACGATGTACTTGAGGTCTGGAACCGCGACGCCGGCATTGCGTGCCGCCTGGTCGATGGTTGCCTTCCATGCCTGCACAGTTCGCGTCGTGCCAACCTTCGGCGAAAACGCTTGCGAGTTGCCCGTTGCGGCTTTGCCGATCCATGCCAGCGGTTCGCGTTCCGTATTGAAGTTCGGGCCGGCGAGGAACAG
>NZ_NBYX01000063.1 GCF_002099195.1 Burkholderia puraquae
AACAGCTCGATCACCTCGCTGTCCACCTCGACCTCGACCGGCCTCTCGTCGGCCAACAGCTCGATCGGCTCGTTGTCGACCTCGACCTCGACGGGTCTCTCGTCGGCGAATAGCTCGATCGGCTCGCTGTCCACGTCGACTTCGACGGGCCTGTCGTCGGCGAATAGCTCCATCACGTCGTTGTCCACGTCGACTTCGACGGGCCTGTCGTCGGCTAACAGTTCCATCACGTCGCTGTCGACCTCCACGTCGACCGGCCTCTCGTCGGCAAACAGCTCGATCACGTCGCTGTCGACCTCGACCTCGACCGGCCTCTCGTCGGCTAACAGCTCGATCGGCTCGCTCTCGACCTCGACCTCGACCGGCCTGTCGTCGGCCAACAGCTCGATCGGCTCGCTCTCGACCTCGACGTCGACCGGCCTGTCGTCGGCTAACAGCTCGATCGGCTCGCTGTCCACGTCGACTTCGACGGGCCTGTCGTCGGCCAACAGCTCGATTGGCTCGTTGTCGACCTCGACCTCGACCGGCCTCTCGTCGGCTAACAGCTCGATCGGCTCGCTGTCCACGTCGACTTCGACGGGCCTGTCGTCGGCTAACAGCTCGATCGGCTCGTTGTCGACCTCCACGTCGACCGGTCTGTCGTCGGCAAACAGCTCGATCGGTTCGTTGTCGACTTCGACGTCGACCGGCCTGTCGTCGGCAAACAGCTCGATCGGCTCGTTGTCGACCTCGACCTCGACGGGCCTCTCGTCGGCTAACAGCTCGATCGGCTCGTTGTCCACGTCGACTTCGACGGGCCTGTCGTCGGCAAACAGCTCGATCGGCTCGCTGTCGACCTCGACCTCGACCGGCCTGTCGTCGGCAAACAGCTCGATCGGCTCGTTGTCGACCTCGACCTCGACCGGCCTGTCGTCGGCAAACAGCTCGATTGGCTCGTTGTCGACCTCGACCTCGACCGGCCTGTCGTCGGCAAACAGCTCGATTGGCTCGTTGTCGACCTCGACCTCGACCGGCCTGTCGTCGGCCAACAGCTCGATCGGCTCGTTGTCGACCTCGACCTCGACGGGCCTCTCGTCGGCCAACAGCTCGATCGGCTCGTTGTCGACTTCGACGTCGACCGGTTTGTCGTCGGCCAACAGCTCGATCACCTCGCTGTCGACCTCGACTTCGACGGGCCTCTCGTCGGCCAATAGCTCGATCACGTCGCTGTCGACCTCGACTTCGACCGGCATCAACTCGCTGTCCACCGGCCTGAGTTCGACCAACAGCACGGTATCGTCCCTGTCGACCTCGACCTCGACCGGCCTCTCGTCGGCCAACAGCTCGATCACCTCGCTGTCCACCTCGACCTCGACGGGCCTCTCGTCGGCCAATAGCTCGATCACCTCGCTGTCGACCTCAACTTCGACCGGCATCAACTCGCTGTCCACCGGCCTGAGTTCGACCAACAGCACGGTATCGTCCCTGTCGACCTCGACCTCGACCGGCCTGTCGTCCGCCAACAGCTCGATCGGCTCGTTGTCGACTTCGACCTCAACCGGCCTCTCATCGGCCAACAGCTCGATCACGTCGTTGTCCACCTCGACCTCGACCGGCATCGGCTCGTTGTCCACCGGCCTGAGCAGCACGAACAGCACGATCCTGTCGCTGTCCACGTCGACTTCGACCGGCATCGGCTCGCTGTCCACCGGCCTGAGCAGCACGAACAGCTC
>NZ_NBYX01000064.1 GCF_002099195.1 Burkholderia puraquae
CCATGTCAGACCGCCCAGCACGAACAGCCGAACGCGCCCCAGAAGCCCTTCGCGTCCGAGGTCGGCAACGTGCGGCCCCATGCGCTTGCATGCGCATGACCGTGCATGCCGCACGCACTCGCGCAGCCGCACATCGCGGCGGCCGCCGCGCGCTGCAGCGGCGCGCCGTCGCGCTGCGTCGCACCCCAGCCGCCATAGCCGCCGTAGGCGCGCACCGGCGACCAGTCGGGCATCGCGGGCGGAATCGGCGCATCGTGCGATGCAAACGGCCCCGCGCCCCACACGATCCGGCCGCCCACTACCGTCAGCAGCGCCGTCGTRTCGACGATATCGTCCTCCGCGCACGTGAAGAAATCGCGATCCGGAACCATCAGGTCGGCGAGCTGGCCGACCGCGATGCGCCCCTTCTTCCCCTCCTCGTTCGAGAACCACGTCACGTACTCGGTCCACATGCGCAGCGCAGTCTCGCGATCGAGCAGGTTGCGCTGCGGATACAAGCGCATCCCGCCGACCGTCTTGCCCGTCACGAGCCACGCGAGCGACACCCACGGGTTGTACGACGCCACGCGCGTCGCGTCGGTGCCGGCGGAAACCTTGAGGCCTTTCGACAGCATCTTCGCGACCGGCGGCGTCGCTTCCGCCGCCTGCGCGCCGTAGCGCTCGACGAAGTATTCGCCCTGGTACGCCATCCGGTGCTGCACCGCGATGCCGCCGCCGAGCGCCGCGATCCGGTCCATCGATTTCTCGGAGATCGTTTCCGCGTGATCGAAGAACCAGTTCAGCCCTTCGAGCGGGATATCCKCGTTGACCTTCTCGAACACGTCGAGCGCGCGGCTGATCGTTTCATCGTAGGTCGCATGCATGCGCCACGGCCAGCGGTTCTGCGCAAGCACGCGCACGACGCCCTCGAGATCGTCCTCCATCTGCGCCGGCAGGTCCGGGCGCGCGACGCGGAAATCCTCGAAATCGGCCGCCGAGAACACCAGCATCTCGCCCGCGCCGTTGTTGCGGAAGTAGTCGGTGCCRTCGTGRTACTTGACGCTCTTCGTCCAGTTCACGAAGTCTTCCTTCTCCGCGTTCGGCTTCTGCGTGAACAGGTTGTATGCGATGCGGATCGTCATCTCGCCYGCGTCGTGCAGCTTGCGGATCACCTCGTAATCGTCGGGGTAATTCTGCGAGCCGCCGCCCGCATCGATCACGCCCGTTACGCCGAGCCGGTTCAGCTCGCGCATGAAGTGGCGCGTCGAGTTGTACTGGTACTCGAACGGCAGCTTCGGGCCTTTCGCGAGCGTCGCGTAAAGAATCGTCGCGTTCGGGTTCGCGAGCAGCAGCCCGGTCGGGTTGCCCGCGGCATCGCGCAGGATCGTGCCGCCSGGCGGCTCCGGCGTATCCTTCGTGTAGCCGACGACGCGCAGCGCCGCCGCGTTCAGCAGCGCACGGTCGTACAGGTGCAGGATGAACACGGGCGTATCGGGCGCGGCTGCGTTAAGCTCGTCGATCGTCGGCAGGCGCTTCTCCGCGAACTGGTGCTCGGTGAAGCCGCCGACCACGCGCACCCATTGCGGCGCCGGCGTGATCGCGACCTGCTGCTTGAGCATCTCCATCGCGACCGCGAGCGAGCGCACGCCATCCCAGCGCAGCTCCATGTTGTAGTTCAGGCCGCCGCGAATCACGTGGCAGTGGTTGTCGGTCAGGCCCGGCAGCACGGT
>NZ_NBYX01000065.1 GCF_002099195.1 Burkholderia puraquae
GACAGTGCCGTCGACAGCGTCGTCTGCACCTGCGTCAGCTGATTCACGTTCACCGCGTCGGTGCCTTGCGTACCCGGCGCGACGTTCGTGATCTGGCGCTGCTGCGTGTCGCTGCCGACCGACACCACGTTCGAGCGGCCGCCGTCCGTCGAATTCGCGCCGATCGCCACCGAGTTCGAGCCGGCGGTGACGGTCGGGTGGTCGGTKCCGGTGCCATTCATRTCGGCCGCCACGCCGTTGTTGTTCGCCGCACGCGTCGTGTTGTTGTTGAGCGTCGTCGACAACTGGTTCAACTGGTTGTTGATGTTCGTCACGCCGGTCGACAGCGAGGCCACGTTGCTGTTCGTCGTGCTCAGGCCGGTGGACAGCGAGCCGATGCCGGTCGAAGTCGACGTCGACAGCGAGTTGACGTTGCTGTTCGTCGCGCTCAGGCCCGTCGACAGCGAGTTGATCGCGGTCGAGGTCGACGTGGACAGCGACGACACCGAGCTGTTCGTGCTGCTCAGGCCGGTGGACAGCGAGTTGATGCCCGTCGACAGCGACGCGACGTTCGAMGCGGTCGACGTCGACAGCGTGTTGATCGCGTTGTTCGTCGCGTTGAGCTGGCTGCCGTTGATCGCGTCCGTGCTGCTGGCCGAGATCCGGCCTGCGGCGACGTTCGTGATCTGGCGTTCCTGGCCCGGTGCGCCGACGCTCACCACGCCGACCGGCGAGCCGCCTGCGAAGGGGTACGTGACGCCGCCGATCGTGGCGCTCGACGTCGGGTTCGCGGCGCTCGTGACCGAGTTCGCGCCGAGTGCGATCGAGTTGGCGACGTTGGCCTGTGCGTTCGTGCCGAAGGCGAGTGCGTCGGCGGCGGTTGCCTGCGCTGCCGAGCCGTACGCTTGTGCGCCGGTGGCGCTTGCCGTGGCCTGGTTGCCGAGCGCGATCGTGTTGTCCGCGGTAGCCTGGTTCGAGCTGCCGAGGGCGAGCGCGCTCGCGCCGTTGGCCGTGTTCGCGTTGCCGAGCGCCACTGCGCCGTTGCCGGTCGCCGTGTCGTTCGCGCCCATCGCCACCGCGCCGGTACCCGTTGCGATGCTCGGGTCGCCGATCGCGACTGCGCCGTCGCCGCTTGCCGTGTTGCCGGAGCCGATCGACACGGCCTTGCCGCCCGTTGCCGATGCGTTCTGGCCGATSGCGACCGCGCCTGCCGACTGCGCGTTCGAGCCGTCACCGACCGCGACGCTGCTGGCGCCTGCTGCGCTGGCGTTCACGCCGGCCGCGAGGGCGTTGGTGCCCGTTGCGCCGTCGTTGACGTAGTTGCTTTGCTGCACRCCGTTGTCGTTG
Organism: Burkholderia puraquae; assembly: GCF_002099195.1. Classification (GTDB taxonomy): domain Bacteria; phylum Pseudomonadota; class Gammaproteobacteria; order Burkholderiales; family Burkholderiaceae; genus Burkholderia; species Burkholderia puraquae. The sequence goes on from NZ_NBYX01000065.1 coordinate 1,327, forward strand.
ACGCTGTAGTAGTGCGTCTTCGCGGCGTTGATCGCGGTCGAGGTCGAGGTCGACAGCGACGACACCGAGCTGTTCGTGCTGCTCAGGCCGGTGGACAGCGAGCCGATGCCGGTCGAAGTCGACGTGGACAGCGACAGGATCGTGCTGTTCGTGCTGCTCAGGCCGGTGGACAACGAGCCGATGCCGGTCGAGGTCGAGGTGGACAACGACGTGATCGAGCTGTTGGCCGATGAGAGGCCGGTTGAGGTCGAAGTCGACAACGAGCCGATCGAGCTGTTGGCGGACGA
>NZ_NBYX01000066.1 GCF_002099195.1 Burkholderia puraquae
TGACCCTGACCCAAGAAATAGTCCGGCGCAAAAGTAGAGAAATTCGGCATGATGTGTCCAAGCGGACACGAAGGTCATGCCATGAAGACGAGCAAGTTTACGGAAGAGCAGATCGCATTTGCACTGAAGCAAGCCGAGCTGGGTACGAAGGTCGAAGAAGTCTGCCGCAAGCTCGGAATTAGCGAGGCGACTTTCTACAATTGGAAGAAGAAATTCGGAGGGTTRGGACCTTCCGAGTTGCGCCGGTTGCGCCAGCTCGAAGAGGAAAACGCGAAGCTGAAGCGACTTGTGGCGGACCTGAGCCTGGACAAGGCCATGCTGCAGGACGTACTCGCAAAAAAGCTCTGAAGCCTGCCCGTCGGCGCATGTTGATCGATGAGTTGCGTGATCGCTATCGAACAAGTCTGACGAAGACCTGTGCGTTGTTTGGCATGTCTCGTTCGCTGTATCGGTATCAGTCAGTCGCGCGCGATTCGTCGGCACTGCTCATGCGTATCAAGGAGATCACCTCCACGCGCGTGCACTACGGGTATCGACGCGTTCACGTGGTCCTGCGACGGGAAGGCTGGCGAGATAATTGCAAGCGCGTGTACAGGCTATATCGCGCGGAAGGYCTGTCGCTGCGGCATAAGCGGCCGCGGCGCAACAAGTCGGCACGCCTACGGCAGCCCAAGCATATCGTGACTACGATCAACGAAATCTGGAGCATGGATTTCGTTGCAGATGCACTGTTCGACGGGAGACGTCTTCGGACACTGACCGTCGTCGACAACTACACACGGGAATGCTTGGCCATCGAGGTCGGCCAAAGTTTGAAGGGTGAACACGTGGTCGAAGCGTTGACGCGTATCACTGCCATGCGCGGCCACCCGGCCACGATCAAGGTCGACAATGGCAGCGAGTTCATCTCGAAGGCAATGGATCGCTGGGCATATGAACATGGCGTTGAACTGGATTTCAGCCGACCGGGCACGCCAACTGACAACGCCAAGGTCGAAAGCTTCAACGGACGCTTCCGGCAGGAATGTCTGAACGCGCATTGGTTCTTGTCATTGGCCGACGCGCAGAGCAAAATCGACGACTGGCGCACGTACTATAACGAGGTTCGTCCCCACTCCGCATTGCAGTGGATGACGCCTGCCGAATTCGCCCGTCAGGCAAGGGAATCCGCCTCGCCCGACAACTCAACCAAGCCGGAAATCTCCACTTCCGATCGGGACTAAATCCGGTTCAGGGTCA
>NZ_NBYX01000067.1 GCF_002099195.1 Burkholderia puraquae
CTTACTCGATGATCTTGGCGACGACGCCGGCGCCGACCGTACGGCCGCCTTCGCGGATTGCGAAGCGCAGACCTTCTTCCATCGCGATCGGAGCAATCAGCTTCACCGTGATCGACACGTTGTCGCCCGGCATCACCATTTCCTTGTCCTTCGGCAGCTCGATCGAGCCCGTCACGTCCGTCGTACGGAAGTAGAACTGCGGACGGTAGTTGTTGAAGAACGGCGTGTGACGGCCGCCTTCGTCCTTGCTCAGCACGTACACTTCAGCCGTGAAGTGCGTGTGCGGCGTGATCGAACCCGGCTTCGCCAGAACCTGGCCACGCTCCACGTCTTCACGCTTCGTGCCGCGCAGCAGGATACCAACGTTGTCGCCTGCCTGACCTTGGTCCAGCAGCTTGCGGAACATTTCAACGCCCGTGCAGGTCGTCTTCACCGTCGGCTTGATACCGACGATTTCGATTTCTTCGCCGACCTTCACGATGCCGCGCTCGACACGACCCGTCACAACCGTACCACGGCCCGAGATCGAGAACACGTCTTCCACCGGCATCAGGAACGCGCCGTCAACTGCACGCTCCGGCGTCGGGATGTACGTGTCCAGCGCATCGGCCAGGCTCATGATCGCCACTTCGCCCAGCTCGCCCGTGTCGCCTTCCAGCGCCAGCTTTGCCGAACCCTTCACGATCGGCGTGTCGTCGCCCGGGAAGTCGTACTTCGACAGGAGTTCGCGAACTTCCATCTCGACCAGTTCGAGCAGCTCCGCGTCGTCCACCATGTCGCACTTGTTCAGGAACACGATGATGTACGGAACGCCAACCTGACGCGCCAGCAGGATGTGCTCACGCGTTTGCGGCATCGGGCCGTCTGCTGCCGAGCAAACCAGGATCGCGCCGTCCATCTGCGCTGCGCCCGTGATCATGTTCTTCACATAGTCAGCGTGGCCCGGGCAGTCGACGTGTGCGTAGTGGCGGTTAGCCGTTTCGTACTCGACGTGTGCCGTGTTGATCGTGATGCCGCGCGCCTTTTCTTCCGGTGCCGCGTCGATCTGGTCGTATGCCTTCGCTTCGCCGCCGAACTTCTTCGTCAGAACCGTCGTGATCGCTGCCGTCAGCGTCGTCTTGCCGTGGTCAACGTGACCAATCGTACCAACGTTCACGTGCGGCTTCGTCCGCTCGAATTTACC
>NZ_NBYX01000068.1 GCF_002099195.1 Burkholderia puraquae
TTCCCGAACCAGAAGACGCTCGAACGCACGTCGATGAACTCGTGGGACGACCAGAAGGTGCGCGACGCGCTCGCCGCGAACGGCCGCAAGAAGGTGGTCGTATCGGGCCTGTGGACGGAAGTCTGCAATACCACGTTCGCACTGTGCGCGATGCTCGAAGGCGACTACGAGATCTACATGGTCGCCGACGCATCGGGCGGCACGTCGCAAGCCGCGCACGACTTCGCGATGCAGCGGATGGTGCAGGCGGGCGTGGTGCCCGTCACGTGGCAGCAGGTTCTGCTCGAATGGCAGCGCGACTGGGCACGCCGCGATTCGTACGATGCGGTGATGGCGATCGCGAAGGAGCATTCGGGCGCGTACGGGATGGGCGTCGACTACGCATACACGATGCTCCACAAGGCACCGCAACGCACCGCAACGCCGCACGAGTCGCTCCCGCCCGTAGCGGCGAAGTGACGCTGACAGTCGCGACTATCGATGCCGCTGCGGCGTGCGCCATGCGCGCGCCGCAGCGGCGATACGTCAATGCGGGCGGCGTGACGCGGTCGATCCGCGGACACCGCCCACGAAGTGTTTGCGGGGCGGTTGCCTGCATTCCAGTTTGTTCGGGAGATTGATCGTATGGAACCTTATCTGGTTTCCCTTGGTGCGGGCCTGCTGATAGGCGTGATCTACAGTGCGATCAAGGTTCGCTCTCCCGCACCGCCGCTGATTGCCCTGGTCGGGTTGCTCGGCATGTTGATTGGCGTGCAGGCGGTTCCCGCCCTCAAGCAGCTCATCGGCCTTTGATCGAAGTGAGGTGACGCATATGACCGCAACCGAAACCCAACCGGATTTGATCCTGCGCAACGGCAGGTTTACGACCCTGGACCGAGCGAACCCGACAGCGACAGCGGTGGCGATCGCCGCGGGCCGCTTCATCGCGGTCGGCAGCGAAGCGGACGTGATGCCGCTCGCGGGCCGCGCGACGAAGGTGATCGACCTCGACGGCCGCACCGTGCTGCCGGGCCTGACCGACAACCACTGCCACGTGATTCGCGGCGGCCTGAACTACAACATGGAGCTGCGCTGGGATGGCGTGCGCTCGCTCGCGGTCGCGATGGAGATGCTCAAGCAGCAGGTCGCGATCAC
>NZ_NBYX01000069.1 GCF_002099195.1 Burkholderia puraquae
CCGGCAAGATCTTCGTCGACGGCGAAGATCTTGCATCGCTGCCGCCGTATCGCCGCCCGGTGAACATGATGTTCCAGTCGTACGCGTTGTTCCCGCACATGTCGGTCGAATCGAATGTCGCGTTCGGCCTGAAGCAGGAAGGCACGCCGAAGAACGAGATCAAGGAGCGCGTGGCCGATGCGCTCGCGCTCGTGCAGATGAGCAAGTATGCGCAGCGCAAGCCGCACCAGCTCTCCGGCGGCCAGCAGCAGCGCGTCGCGCTGGCCCGTTCGCTGGTCAAGCGCCCGAAGCTGCTGCTGCTCGACGAGCCGATGTCCGCGCTCGACAAGAAGATCCGCCAGAAGACCCAGCTCGAACTCGTGAACATCATCGAGAAGGTCGACGTGACCTGCGTGATGGTCACGCACGACCAGGAAGAGGCGATGACGATGGCCAGCCGCCTCGCGGTGATGAGCGAAGGCAAGATCGTGCAGATCGGCGCGCCGGGCGAAGTGTACGAGTTCCCGAACAGCCGCTTCTCGGCCGAATTCATCGGCTCGACCAACCTGTTCGAAGGGCGCGTGGTGGAGGATGAACCCGACCACATCTTCGTCGAGAGCGACGACCTCGAAGCGCGCATGTACGTGAGCCACGGCGTCACGGGCCCGCTCGGGATGCCGGTCGGCATCTCGGTGCGCCCGGAGCGCATCCACGTGTCGCGCGAGAAGCCCGGTTCGAAGCACAACTGGGCGCGCGGCGTCGTGACCGACATCGCGTACATGGGCAGCTACTCGCTGTAYCACGTRCGCCTGCCGAGCGGCAAGACGGTCGTGTCGAACCTGTCGAGCTCGCACCTGATGAGCGACAACGCACCGGCGTGGAACGACGACGTGTTCGTGTCGTGGTCGCCGGCCAGCGGCGTCGTGCTGACGCAATGAGGGCGACGCGATGAGAACCTCTGCTTCCACGCCCTCCACGCCGGTGTCGACCGGCGCCGCGAGCGCCGGCGCGGGCCGCGCCCGCCCGGGCCGCTTCGCCGCGCTGTCGCGCTTCTTGCCGTCGGGCCGCAGCGTCGCGATCGGCGTGCCGTTCCTGTGGCTCGCGGTGTTCTTCGCGCTGCCGTTCGTGCTGGTGCTGAAGATCAGCTT
>NZ_NBYX01000070.1 GCF_002099195.1 Burkholderia puraquae
TCGCCAGTTGCAGGAACTGCCGTTCTACAACACGTTCTTCAAGACCACGCACCCGCCGGTGATCGAACTCTCGGCGATGCTCGCGGAAGTCACGCCGAAGGGCTTCAACCACTTCTTCTACTGCAACAGCGGCTCGGAAGGCAACGACACCGTGCTGCGCCTCGTGCACCAGTACTGGCGCGTGCAGGGCCAGCCGCAGAAGAAGTATGTGATCTCGCGCARGAACGGCTACCACGGCTCGACGATCGCGGGCGGCACGCTCGGCGGGATGGGCTACATGCACGAGCAGATGCCGTCGAAGGTCGAGCACATCGTGCATATCGACCAGCCGTATTTCTTCGGCGAAGCGGCGGCCGGCGAGACGCCCGAAGCGTTCGGCCTGGCCCGCGCGCAGCAGCTCGAAGCGAAGATCCTCGAACTCGGCGCGGAGAACGTCGCGGCGTTCATCGGCGAGCCGTTCCAGGGTGCGGGCGGCGTGATCTTCCCGCCGTCGACGTACTGGCCGGAAATCCAGCGGATCTGCCGCAAGTACGACATCCTGCTGGTCGCCGACGAAGTGATCGGCGGCTTCGGCCGCACCGGCGARTGGTTCGCGCACCAGCACTTCGGCTTCGAGCCCGATCTGATCACGATGGCGAAGGGCCTCACGTCGGGCTACGTGCCGATGGGTGCCGTCGGCATTCACGAGCGCGTGGCGCGGCCGATCATCGACAACGGCGAATTCAACCACGGCCTCACGTACTCGGGGCACCCGGTTGCAGCGGCCGTCGCGGTCGCGAACCTGAAGCTGCTGCGCGACGAAGGGAT
>NZ_NBYX01000008.1 GCF_002099195.1 Burkholderia puraquae
TGTAGCGCAGGTACGCGCCGCCGTGGCGTGCCTCATCGCGCGAGATCGTTTCGTAGATCTGCTTGATGACGGGCTCGGTGTGCCAGTCGGCCGCGCAGCGGTACCAGTGGTTCAGGCGGATCTCGCCGCAGAAGTGCAGCATCAGCGTCTCGAGCGGGGGCGCCGGGTCGAACTGGAAACGCACCGCGTGCAGTTCCTCCTCGGTCGGCACCATTTCCGGCCTGAAGCGGCGCAGGTATTCCATCAGCACGAGCGAATGCTTCTGCTCCTCGAAGAACCACACGCTCATGAACGCGGAAAAGTCGCTGTCGTGCTGGTTGTCGCGCAGGAACATTTCCGTCGCGGGCAGCGCCGACCATTCGGTGATCGCGTTCATCTTGATCGTCTTCGCCTGCTCGTCGGTGAGCAGCGAAGCGTCGAACCGGTTCCATGGAATGTCCGTCTCCATGTTCCAGCGCACCGCCTCCAGCGATCTGAAAAGTTCCGGATAGAGCATCGTCGTCACCATCGTTGAGCACGTTCGGGCGCGGCAAGCACACGGGCGCACGGTACCGTCGCGTTCATGCCGATTGCGTGGACGCCGGCACGGCTGCTTCGGCATCAGGCGCGCGGTCGTCCGCCTCGTCTTCCACCGTGCGCGGCGACAGCCTGCCGCGCAGCAGCGCGTAATAGAACTGCCGGTACGTGCGGTGGTAATAGCGGATGCGCGGCCCGATCGCGCCATGCAGATCGTGCAGCCGCTCGATCGGCAGGTTCGGCATCATGTGGTGCTCGACGTGATAGTTGTTGCCGTTCGTGAACCACGTCATGAACGCATTGCTCTCGATCGTCCGCGTATTGCTGAACGGGTCGGTGCTCGTCAGGTCGCAGCGGTAATGCTCGGGCATCTCGACCAGCGCATGCACGGGCGCGGCCACGAACACGAGCGGCACGACCCACACCCACACGACGAACCACGTGTGCAGCGCGAACGACACGCCGGCCAGCAGCGCGATCGCTGCCACCATCAGCAGGTGATCGCGGCGGATCGCGCGCGACACCAACGGGTTGTCGCCGAAACTCGCGCCCGGCACGACGAGCTTCGCGACGTTCTTCGCGAACTGGATATAGTGCGCGGCCATCGACAGCCGCCAGGCCCACAGGCCGAGATTGACGACGGGGCTCGCTCCGTACTGGTCACCGTAATCGAAGAACTCCTTGTTCTCGGGCGTGCCGAGCAGCCGGTGATGACGCAGGTGGCTGTCCTGATATGCATGGAACGACACCAGCATCGGCATGCCGAGCAGCACGCCGAACACCATGTTGAGCCGCTTGCTCCTGAACCCCTGGTAGTGCAGCGCCTGGTGCTGCAGCTCGACGCCGTGCGCGTACATCGCGCCGATCAGCAGGATGCCGACGATCTTCAGGATCACGTACGTCGACAGCGCGAACAGCATGCCGTGCGCAACGAGTGCGACGTAGACCGCCAGCTTCAGCGAGAAGACGACGCCGCTCGGGCGGCTCTTCATGTCTGCAACCGGTTTCGGACGGGCGACAAGCGATGAGGTAACGGACAAAACGCTCTCCTTGGCCGGACCCTGCCCGGCGCCATGACACGGCGACGCTGGCGCGCTGCCGGGTTGCAATTCTTCTGTGAGTCGATGCTTCGGACAAACGAATTTTCCGAACGCATTGCATGCCCCCGGCGCATGAGCGCACCACATCGTGAACTAGACGACCGGTCGAATGCGTACCGACCATTCACCTCGCACGGGTTCACGTGCATGGCAGGCCCGAGTGGATGCGTGCCGCTCATGCATAGCCTGCAAATATTCCGTTTGTCGTGTCATGTCGATCCGGCAAGAATCCTCCTCACTCGACGAACGGCGCCGCCGGCACCGTGGCACGAGCGGCCGTGTTCCTCAAGGGGAGAATCCTCGTGACGAAGTGCGCATCCACCATTCATCGCCTGATCGAATCGCTCGAGGACGTTGCGGGCGCCATGCATCGCATGACGTTCGTCGACGACGCCGGCAACGAGGCGAGCATCACGTACCGGCGCTTCGCGGAAGAGGTGTTTCGCCAGGCCGGCGCGCTGCGCGAACTCGATGTACGCGAGAACGACTTGGTGATGCTTGCATTGCCCGCGTCGGTCGACCACGCGGCCGCGATGATGGCCTGCGTGATGACGGGCGCACTGCCCTGCACCGTGCCCGTTCCCGCGCGGCGCGCCACCGCCGGCCGGCAGGTGATCGACGTCGCATGCGAGCTGTACCGGCCGCGCCTCGTCATCGCCGCGGATGCGCAGTCCGCCGCGTGGCGCGACGATGCGTTTCCCGCCTCGTCCACGCGCGTCGTCGATCTCGAGACGCTGTCGATCGTCGCGGATGCCGGCGCACGCGCGTTGATCAGCGCGAAGCACGGCCGCGATCCGCATCATGTCCAGCTCACGTCCGGCTCGACGTCGCATCCGAAGGCCGCGGTGCTCAGCCACGAGAACGTGATCGCGAACGTGCTCGGCATCGGCGGGTCGGTGCGTTTCGACCTCGCGGCCGGCGACGGCACCGCGTCGTGGCTGCCGCTCTATCACGACATGGGACTGCTCACGCTGCTGTCGAACATGCATTACCGCGCGCCGCTGCTGATGATGCAGCCGAACAGTTTCATCCGGAATCCGCTCGGCTGGTTGAAGCGCATCGCGTCGGCGCGCGCGACGACGACGTCGGTACCGACCTTCGCGTTGCGCTACTGCGTGCGCCGTTTCAATGCCGCCGCGATGGAAGGTGTGGATCTTTCCGCGTGCCGCAACATCTTCATCGGCGGCGAACGCGTGGACGACGCAACGCTGCGCGACTTCGCCGCGACGTTCGCGCCGTACGGTCTCGCGGCATCGGCGCTGCAGCCGTGTTACGGAATGGCCGAATCGACGCTCGCGGTATCGATGCATCGCGCATGGCACGAAGGCACGGTCGACGGCGCGCCGTACGTGATCGCCGACACGCTTGACCGGCGTGCGCTGATCGAGCGCCGCGACGCGCAACCGGCCGCCGCGAACGACAGCGCCGAGACCGACACCGAAACCGTGCTCGCGATGGGCACGCCGATCGAGGGCATGGCGTTCCGGATCCTCGACGACGGCGACCACGCGCTGGCGAATCGCGCGGTGGGCGAAGTCGCGATCCGCGGCACGTCGGTGATGCTCGGCTACCTGAATCCGGACGACGGCTCGATCGCCGCGCCGCTGACGGCCGACGGCTGGTTCCGCACCGGCGACATCGGCTACGTCGCGGACGGCCAGCTCCATATCCTCGGGCGCAAGAAGGAAGTCATCATCATTCGCGGCAGCAACTACTTCCCGCACGAAATCGAGGAGGCGCTTGCTTCGCATCGCACGCTGCGCAAGAGCACGTGCATCGCGTTCGGGCTGCCCGATCCCGAGACCGGCACCGAGCGGCTGGTCGTCGCGATCGAGGCGCGGCCGGTCGATGCGACGCCGCAGACGCGCGCCGAGTGCCAGCAGCTGCTCGCGTCGCGCATCGGCTTCGCCGCGCAGGACCTCTGTTTCGTCGAACCCGGCTCGCTGCCGCGCACCACGAGCGGCAAGCTGCAGCGCCTGAAGTGCCGCGACCTCTATGCGAACGGCGCGCTGTCAGTCATCCACGCGTCGGCGGCAGCCGAAGCCGGCCAGGGAGCGTACGCATGACGACCGCCACGCTCACGCCGGTGCTCGAGCTGCGCGACGTCACACGTGTCTACGAGGGCGCGGGCCGCGTCGTCGCGGTGCGCGGCGCGACGATCTCGATCGGCCGGCGCGACGTCGTCGCGCTCGTCGGCCCGTCGGGCAGCGGCAAGAGCACGCTGCTCAACCTGGCCGGTTTTCTCGACGTGCCGAGCACCGGCGAACGCTGGCTCGAAGGCCGCCGGATCGACGATGCGCCGGACACGCTCGAACGGATTCGCCGCGAGCGCATCGGCTTCGTGTTCCAGCAGTTCAACCTGATTCCGGTGATGTCGGCGCTCGAGAACGTCGAGCTCGGCTGCTTCGCGTGGGGCACGCCGCGCACGCGCCGCGAGCGCGCCCGCGCGATGCTCGACGCGGTGGGGCTCGCCGCGCGCGAACGCCACCGCCCCGGCGAGCTGTCCGGCGGCGAGCAGCAGCGGGTCGCGCTGGCCCGCGCGCTCGCCAAGGAGCCGGCGATCGTGATCGCGGACGAGCCGACCGCCAGCCTCGACAGCACCAACGCACGGGCGGTGGCCGAGCTGATCCTCGACACCAATCGCACGCTGGGCACCGCCTTTCTGATTGCGTCGCACGACGATCGTCTGTGCGCACACCTGCCGCGCCGCATCGAGATGCGCGACGGCATACCGGGAGTGAATCGTGAACTGGTCGACGTTTGCGTGGCGTAACCTCTGGCGCAACAAGCGCCGTACCGTGCTCACGATGGCAATGATCGGCGTCGCCGCGTTCGCGTCGAGCCTCGCGCTCGGCTATGTGATCGCGACCTTCGACGCGGTGCGCGAAGGGTCGATCGACAGCGGCGTCGGCCACGTCCAGGTGCTGCACCACGGCTATCTCGACCTGATCGGCGAGCGGCCGCTGCAGTACGGGCTGACCGCCGACGAGCAGGCCACCGCGACGCACGCGATCGCGGCCCTGCCCGGTGTCGCGACTACCGCACGCGGCGTCGACTTCGACGGGCTGATCTCCAACGGCGATCTCAGCTACGGCTTCGTCGGCGAAGGCATCGAGCCGAACCGCGAGCCGCCGGGCTTCTTCGACTATCACACGGTGCTGTCGGGCCGCTACCTGTCGCCGACGAATGCCGGCACCGAAGTCGTCGTCGGCGCCGAACTCGCGCGCAAGCTCGGCGTGCATGTCGGTTCGGTCGTGCAACTGATGGCGTCGACCGCGCACGGCGGCATCAACGCGACCGACGCGCAGATCGTCGGCGTGATGAGCACCGGCAACAAGGACGTCGACGAGCGGATCGTCAACGTGACGTTCACCGCCGCGCAGGCACTGCTGCGCACCGACCGCGCGTCGCGCATCGCGGTGTTCCTGTCGGATACGGCGCACACGCCGGCCGCCGCCGCGACGCTGCGTGCCGCGCTGCCGGCGCTCGACGTGAAGACCTGGGACCAGCTCGTGTCGCTCTATCACCAGGTCGTCGCGCTGTACAAGAATCAGTTCTCGGTGTTCGGCGCCATTCTCTGCGTAACGATCCTGCTGTCGATGAGCAACTGGATCCTGATGAGCATCGTCGAGCGCCGCCGCGAGATCTCGACGCTGCGTGCCCTGGGCGTGCCGGCTGCAACGGTGCGCGGCGTGCTGATCCAGGAGACCGCCTTCCTCGGCCTGCTAGGGGCTGCCGCCGGCATCGCGGTGGCGCTGCTGACGATGGTCGCGCTCAATCACGCACAGATCCACCTGCCCGCGCCGCCGGGCCGCGTGAAGCCGATCCTGCTCGAATTCACGGTCTCGCCGGCCGCCGTGGCCGCCGTCGAAGGCGCGTTCGTCGTGCTCGGCGTGGCCGCCGCGCTGCTCGCGACACTCGGGCTCGCCAAACGCAACATCCTCGAAGGACTCGCCCCATGATTCGCATTCGCCATCTGGTCGCCGTGCTCGTCGCGTGCGCGCCGCTCGTTCATGCCGCCGACGCACCGACGGCCCAGACCATGCTCGCCCGCGCAGACGCATACCGCAGCACGGCTGCCGATACGCAGACGAACATCCAGATCACGAACGAAGTCGGCGGACAATCCGGCGACGCGACGCGCTATCTCGTCTATACGCGCGGCAACGGCGACACGCTCGCGCTGACGCGCAGCGGCGAGAACGACGGCCAGAAGTATCTCGCGACCACGCGCGGCCACTGGTTCTACGTGCCGAACACGCGCAGCGCGGTACGCATCAACGGAATGCAGCGGCTGCAGGGCGAGGTCGTGATCAGCGACATCACGCGCACGCACTGGGCCGACAGCTATCGCGCATCGGCCGCGCCCGGCGCGACGTCGATCGCCGGCAAGCCCGCGACCGAGCTCGACCTGACCGCGACCGATCCCGACAACGTCTACCCGACGATCAAGCTGTGGGTCACGCCCGACACCGACGTGCCGGTGCGTGCGCAGTTCTTCCTGGCGAGCGGCCTGCTGTTCCGCAGCGCCGACTTCTCCGCGCCGGTCGATGCGAACGGGCGCAAGGTGATCCGCAAGATCACGTATCGCAACGAGATCGAGAAGCAGCGCGCAAGCGTCGTCGACATCCTCGACGGCCAGCCGCACAAGATTCCGTCGGGCTGGTTCAATCCCGACACGCTTGCCGATGGCCAGTGACAACGACGCCCATGTCGACGCCCGTCGTGACCGCCTCCGCCCATCATCCGGCCGAATCTGGCCCGCCGTCGCGCTCGCCGTCCCGCTTGCGCTCGGCTGCACGCTCGCGCACGGAGAATCGCTGATGGAACAGTTGAGCACGCTGAACGGCATCGCGTACGCACGCTCGGTCGACAGCATGGACGGTCATGCGCTGCTCGGCGCCCTGATCGGCGACGAGCCGCGCAACCAGCAGGAAGCGGGCCTGCTCGCGCGCATCGACGGCGAGAACCTGTTCATGAACGTGCGCGCCGTCGCAAGCAGCCACTCGCTCGGCGCGCAGGCCACCCGCTTCAACGAGGCCGGCGTGCGCTACGCATTCGACAACGGCATCACGCTCACGGCCGGCAAGCGGATCGATCCGCTCGACACGTCGCAGGCGTTCTTTCCGCTGGGCTTCTTCCAGAAGCGCGCCGCGACGGCCGACATCTACGACCGCTACGGCGATGTCGAGGGCACGCCGCTCGTCGAAGCGAAATGGACCGGCGAGCAGACCACGCTGCAGTTCATCGCCGGAGAAAACCGCACGCTGCGCAACGACGTCGACAACCGCGACGTGCAGGGCGCGACGCAGCTCGTGCGCGGCGCGTACAACTGGTCGGGCGGCTCGGCCGCGTTGCTCGCCGGCCGTCATGCGGGCCGTGGCGGCGCCGGCGCGACGCTGTCGTTCGACGTCGCGCGCTCGAACACCGTCTATGTGAGCGCGTGGCTCGAGCGCGGCACGACGCGGCCGCTGCCCGCCTTTATCGCGAACGGCACGCCGGTCGATTCGCCGGCCGCGTACGACGCCGTCGATCGCCGCAACGATCGCCAAGTCATGTGGCGCAGCGCGGTCGGCATGCAGAGCGCACTGCCCGGCAACCTGTCGCTGATCGTCGAGTGGTCGCACGATGAAGCGCGTTACGACGCGAACCAGTGGCGCCAGATGGTCGGCGCGGCCCGCGCGAACAACGCGCTGCTGCCCGTCGCGCCCGGCGCCGCACTGGCCGGCCTCGGCGGCACGGCCGATTTCGTGAGCGTCGACGGCAACCTGCGCGACTACCTGTTCGCGCGGCTCGGCAAGAAGATCGGCCGCGTCGAGTATTCGCTGCGCGGCGTCTATTCGCCGCAGGACAAGGGCCTGCTCGCGATCGCGCAGGTCGTCGCCGACCTGAACAAGCGCGTAAGCGTCGATGTCGCGGTCACCCGCGCGTTCTCCGACAGCAACTCCGAGTACCGGATGGTCGGTCTCGGCACCCGCATCGACGCCGCCGTGCGCGTGCGTTTCTGACAGGAACCCTGCCCATGTCCACGCTTTCCGTCCCTGCTTCGTCCGCCGACCCGCTCGCGACTCCACCGCTGCTGCTGCGCGTGGCCGACCAGGCCGCGTATCCGGTGCTGCGCCACTTCGACACGATCGAGTCGCTCGGCACGCCGCCGCGCGCGGCCGCCCGGCTCGTCGAAGCCGCTGCCGTGCGGTTGCTCGACAGCGAGATGGTGATCGCGCTGCATGCCGCCACGTTGGGCGTGCTGCCCGACTCGTCCGCGTCGGCACCGCTTCGGCACGACGAGGCGCCGCTCACCGAAGCGCTGCTCGACCAGATCGAGCGCGAAGGGTTTCATCACCTGTTCAAGCCGTTCATGCGTGCGTTCATCCGCATCATGTTCGGGCTGTTCTTCTCCGACGACCAGAACCGCCGTGCGTGCGACTGCATCGACAGCGGCCACAACTTCGCGTTCCTGATGAGCGACGGCGGCGGCCCGACGCTCGCCGCCTGGCGCACGGTCGTGCGCAGCGACGACAACGGCCTCGCGCTCACCGTCGACAAGGTATGGGGCATCGAAGCGCATCGCGACTGCATGGCGGTCGTCGCCGCGCGGTTGCCCGGCGTGATGTTTCCGGCGGCCTACCTCGTGTGGCCCGACGAGTACCGGAAGCTGAAGCGCACGACCTGCGGCGCGCCGTTCCTCGCGGGCAACCTGCAGCTCGCGAACGTCGGCGGCCAGGTGCGCGCAAGCGCCGAGGATCGCCTGCGGATCGGCGGCCCGACCGTGTTCAACAAGTACCTGACCGTCGTGCGGCCCTACTTCGTCCGCGCGCTGATGGCGCACGTCGGCTGGCTCGAACGCACCGGCCGCGTCGAATTCGATGCCGACGCGCGCGCCGTGCACAGCTTCATCGCCGACGCCGCGCGCAGCCAGACCGACGACGCGCACTACAGCTTCGGCAAGGTGCAGCGCGTGCTCGCGATCAAGCTGCTGTCGAACGAGTTCCTGACGGCACTCGTGCGCGACGGCAAGGTGGCGGCCTTCGACGACCAGCGCGACCTGCTGGCGTTTTCGAAGATGGAAGGCAGTTCGTACCGTTGTTATCACGAGCTTCGCAAGAGCCTGCGCTGCGAAGCCGGCAGTTGACCCACGCGACAGGCCGATCGATCCCGATCAACCCACTTCATTACCAGGAGCTCCTCTCATGACGACCCAGAACGTTCCGGCCGACGCGCTCGACATCCTGTCCCGCGAAGTCGCGAAGATCCTCAACGTCGAGACCGTCGACACCGACGCCGGCATCGGCGAACTCGGCATCGATTCGCTGAACATCGTCGAGCTGATCGTGTTCTGCGAACAGCTCTACGGTTCGATCGACCCGGAAGCGCTGAACATCACGCAGTACACGACGCTGCAGCAGCTCGACGCGCAACTGCGCCGCCAGCAGCACGCCGCCTGATACGACGATGCTCGCGCCCCTTGCGACCGTGGCGGCCCCCGCCGCCCAGCCGGCCCCGGCGACCGCGCTGACCGTGCAGGCGCTCGCGTACCGGCGCGTCGCGCCGTCGCGCGACGGCGCGGCCGTGCCGCTCGACGACACGGCCCGCGCGATCGGCACGCTCGCGTGTGCCGAACGCGAGCGGCTGTGCGGCGCGGTCGGCGCGGACGACTACGTGGTCAGCTCGACGATCCTGTCGATGCTGCTGATGAACGATTCGCCGCAGCATCGCGTGTTCGCGCAGGCACTCGCCGGCGCGAACGACTACACGCCCGACTGGATGACCTGCTCGTACGAATGCGCGGGCTGGGGCTACGTGCTGCGCCGCACGCTGGCAACCGCGGCCGAAACCGGGCCGCGCACGCTGCTACTGCAAATCGTCGACATCGACGTGCACGGCTTTACGTACTGGCACGGCAACCCCGCCTGGGGGCGTTCGGGCTTCGGCGTGTGCACGCTGCTCATCGACGTCGGCCGCGAAGCGTCACCATCAGCACCATCGGTGCTCGCGGACGCCGCGCCGCCGGCCAGCGCGGTCGTGCGGCTGGGCCGCGACATCCGCACCTTCTGCGCCGCCCGCCCCGGCGTTCACGCGGCGCTGCCGTTCTTTCCGGCGACGTCGCGCCGCGCGCTGCTCGCGTCCGTCGGCAAGACGCCGCTGCTGCCGGACGGCCACGGGCTGTTCGGTCATGCGTTCGGCAGCGATCCGTGGCTGTCGGTGCTGCTGGCACATCGCGACGGCGACACGCCGCGCCGCGCGGCCGTCTGCTCGCTCGCGCTGAACGGCTACTACGCGGTCGCCGATGTCGCATTCGCGCCGGACGCGACCTTCTCTCTCGACGGCGAGGCGTGACATGGTGCGACCCGTTCACTTCACCTACCGGATCGAGCGCGATGCGCGGCAGCCGCTCGCGATCGCCGCGAGCGCGTACCGGATGCCGCTCGACACGCCGGCCGACTACGCGCGCGCCGCGCTCGCGGAAGCGGCCGGCGATGCGTACGACGCCGGCGATGCATGCGGCGGCGAGCGCCGCGTGCTGCTCGACCACGTCCAGTACTTCGCATTCCTCGCGGAAATCACTGCTCGAATCCGCGACACCGTGCATCCCGACGTACGCGTGTTCATCGAAGTCTGCGCGCCGTACTTCGGTGCGCTGCCGGCCGAACTGCTCGCGCCGCACGTGCTGCTCGGCGTGCACCTGTACGACGAAGCATTGCGCGATGCCGCGCGCGGCGCGCCCGTCGTGTGGATCGGCGACCGGATCCTGCGCGATGCGGAGTTCGCCGGCGACAACCGCGTGTGCTGCGCGATCTGGCCCGCGCGGCTCGCCGATGCCTTCGACGCGCAGCTGCGCGGCGCGTGGCCGTCGTTTGCGATCCGCCTCGAGCCGCACCCGGCCACACCGCGCGGCGCGGCCGCGACGCTTACCGATTCCGCCCATCATTCCGGCGCCGCCGCGCGGCCGGGGAGACCCTGAA
Source organism: Burkholderia puraquae (assembly GCF_002099195.1). Lineage (GTDB taxonomy): Bacteria > Pseudomonadota > Gammaproteobacteria > Burkholderiales > Burkholderiaceae > Burkholderia > Burkholderia puraquae. The sequence continues at coordinate 10,580 of NZ_NBYX01000008.1, forward strand.
ATGACTGACACGCTCACCGTTATGCAGGACACGGCCGACATCCGCTGGTCGATGCCCGTCGACGCACTGATGTCGAACGACTACGCGCTGCGCGAAGAGGCGCTGAACCGGCTGTACGAAAAGGCGAAGGCCGCACAGTGGGACGTCGCGACCGACGTCGACTGGAGCCACGACCTCGATCCGGCGAACCCGCTCGGCATGCCCGACCCGACGCTGCTGATCTACGGCACCGAACTGTGGGGCAAGCTGTCCGACGCCGACAAGCGCGAGGTGCGCCATCACGCGCAGGGCTGGCTGCTCTCGCAGATCCTGCACGGCGAGCAGGCCGCGCTGATCTGCGCGTCGAAGCTCGCATCGGCCGAGGACGGCCTGAGCGCGCGGCTGTGCGCGGCCGCGCAGATGATGGACGAAGCACGCCACGTCGAGGCCTACGCGAAGCTCGTCAACGAAAAGCTCGACGTCAGCTACCCGATGAGCCGCTCGCTGAAGGGGCTGCTGCACGACACGATCACGAGCAGCGCGCTCGACATGACGAACCTCGGGATGCAGGTGCTCGTCGAGGGCATCGCGCTGTCGATCTTCCAGAGCGTCGTCGCGTACAGCACCGATCCGTTCATCAAGGACCTGTTCGCGCGGATCCAGCGCGACGAAGCGCGCCACTTCGCCGTCGGCCGGATCACGCTGTGCCGCGTGTACGCGGAGATGAGTGCGCACGAGCTGCGCGAGCGCGAGCAGTTCGTCTGCGAAGGCGCGGCCGTGCTGTACGAGCACCTGTGCGCGGACGACATCTGGGAACCGATGGGGCTGTCGAAGCGCGAATGCAGCGCGATGGTGCGCGAGTCGCCAGTGTCGAGCTCGATCCGCCGCTCGATCTTCCGGCGCCTGGTGCCGACGATCCGCGAGATGGGCCTGCTCACGCCGACCGTGCAGGCAACCTTCGAAAAACTCGACGTCCTCGACTACGCGGCAATGCCGCTCAACTGAACCATGACGACGAACGCCTCCCAAGCATCACGCGATTTCTGGATCGGCATCGACGCGGTGGCCTACGAGTTGCCCGGCCTGCCCGTCGATATCGAGGCCTGGGCCGCCGAGCGCGACTACCCGGCGCAGCGGGCCGCAGCGATCGCGCAGTCCGGCAGCCGCTATTTCCACATGGCGCTCGACACGAGCGAGACCGAACTCGCGATCGCGGCGGCCGGCCGCCTGCTCGACACGGCGCGCGTGCATCCGTCCGACATCGGCGCGATCGTGCACGTGCACACGCAGCAGTTCAGCGTGCCGCCCGCACCGCGCAGCCTGCCGCACGAACTGGCCGCGCAGCTCGGCATCGAGCCGCTGTGGCTCGGCTCGGTCGCGCAGCTGAACTGCGTGTCGGTCGCGGCCGGCATCGAGACGGTGCGCGCGCTGATGCGCCGCTATCCGCAGCTCGACGCGGCGCTCGTCGTGTCGTCCGACCGCGTGTACGGCGAGGATTACCGGATGCGGCAGATGACGGGCGTGCAGTGCGACGGCGCAGCCGCAATGCTGATCGCACGCAACAGCACGAAGAACCGGCTCGGCGGCATCGCGATCGAGACGCATGCGAAATGGCATCGCGGCTCGGATACCGTCGCGGCCAACGAAGCCGACCTGATCATGATGGAGTGGCCGTACACGCGCAAGGCGATCGACGCAGCGGTCGCGCTCGAACCGCACGCGCTCGACGCGTACGAGCTCGTGCTGCCGCACAACGCCGACCTGCCCGGCTGGAACGCGCTGTGCCGCGCGATGCGCGTGTCGGCCGAGCGGCTCTATGCGGAAAACATCCATGCGCGCGGCCACGCGTGCTGTTCGGATTTTCCGATCAACCTGGCCGACGTCGGGCTCGACGCGGTCGCGCGCGGGCAGCGCGTGCTCGGCGTGATGCAGTCGAACTGCGGGGCGTATGCAGCCGCCACGCTCCATCCGGTGGGCCGCCATGACGCCTGAGCGCCCGCTTCCGCCCGCCGGCGACCACGCGTGGATCGCCGACCTGCGCACGCCGTGCTACGTGTACGAACCGGAAGTCGCGATCGCGCGCTACCGGTCGTTGAAGGCGCGGCTCGGCACGCGGCTGATCGTGTCGCTGAAGGCGAACCCGAACCAGGACATGCTCGCGCGCTGCGCGCACGCGTACGAGGACGGCGTCGAACTTGCGAGCCGCGGCGAACTCGACGCGGTGATCGGCCGGATCAAGACGCCGCGCTACCTGAACAACCCGTCGATGGACGAGATGTTCATGCGGGCCGGGCTCGCGTCGCGCTGCCATTTCGTGCTCGACAACCCGGACGCGGTCGCGCGCTTCGTGCCGCTGGCGCGCGAAGCGGCGGCCGGCGGCAGCACACCGGGCGCCGTCCTGCTGCGCGTGAATGCCGGCGCGCTGGCCGGCGACGATGCGCGCTCGCTGTGGCACGACCACTTCGGGATGACGCCGAACGAGGCGCACGACGCGGTGCGCACGCTCGCCGCCGCCGGCTTGGCCGTAGCCGGACTGCACGTGTTCTCCGGCCCGCATTCGTTCATCCGCCAGGACGCGACACAACCCGACACGCTCGTGCTGCCCGAACGGCTCGCGGCGCTGGCCCGCGATCTCGCGCCCGCCAACGGCGCCCCGCTCGCGTCGCTGAGCCTCGGCGGCGGCTTTGCCGACGATCACCCGGGCGACGCCGCGTTCGGGCGCTATGCCACAGCGCTCGCGCCGCTGGCCGGCCAGTACTCGCTCGCACATGAATCCGGCCGCGCGATCTTCGCCGATGCGGGCGTGTTCGCGACGCGCGTCGTCGCGGTCAAGGCGTGGCAGGACCGCACGATCGCCGTCTGCGACGGCGGGCTGTCGCACGCGTTCCTGCTCGCGCAGACCGAATCGGTGATGCGCCGGCTGGCCGCGCCGTCGCTCGTGCGCCGCACGGCAGCGCCGCCGGTGCGCGGCGTGCCGACGATCTATGTCGGCAGTACGTGCAGCCGCGCGGACGTGATCGGCCGCGACGACACGGGCGCACCGCCGCAGGTCGGCGACATCGCGGTGTTCGCGCGCTGCGGCGCGTATCACCGCACGTACTCGATGGCACATTTCCTGTCCCACGAAGCCGCGCACGTGTACGTGCGGCCCGCCTAGACCAACCAGAGAGAGGAGCCGATCATGAACGCACTGATCAGCGTCGCCGACCTGCTCGAACACGGCGCCGCGCGCTGGCCGCAACATCCCGCGTATGCCGACGGCGGCAGCACGATGACTTACGAACAGCTCGCGCGCGCGGTCCGGCGCGCCGCCGCCGCACTCGCATCGCGCGGCGTGCGGCCCGGCGAGCGCATCGCCATCTACGCGCCGAAACGCATCGAAACCGTGGTTGCGATGCTCGCGGCCAACGCGCTTGGCGCGATCTTCGTGCCGGTCAATCCGCAGTTGAAGGAAGCGCAGATCGAACATATCGTCGCCGACAGCGGCGCGGCACTGTTCATGACCGGCGCGCAGCGGTTGAAGCGCCTGCCTGCGCTCGCCGCGCTCGTCGGCGCTCGCGCGATGCTGATCGAGGAACTGGCCGAGGCGATCAACGCGCCCGGCACCGACGCACCGGCACCGGCCCCCGCCGGCCGGCCGGTGGACGACGATCCCGCCGCCCTGCTCTACACGTCGGGCTCGACCGGCAAGCCGAAAGGCGTGGTCGTGTCGCACCGCAACCTGGTGTCGGGCGCCTTCAGTGTCGCCGCGTACCAGGGGCTGGCCGATGACGACGTCGTGCTCGGCGTGCTGCCGCTCAGCTTCGACGCGGGCCTCAGCCAGCTCACGACCGCGCTGGCGTCCGGCGCGTGCTACGCGCCGCTCGACTTCCTGCAGCCCGCCGAAGTGCCGCGCCATTGCGACGCGTTCGGCGTGACGTCGATCACCGGCGTGCCGCCGTTGTGGATGCAGCTCGCGCCCGCCGGCTGGAGCGATACGGCGCGCACGCGGATCCGCCGCTTCGCGAACACGGGCGGCCATCTGGCGACGCCGCTGCTGCACCGCCTGCAGGCGCTGTTCACGAACGCGTCGCCTTACCTGATGTACGGGCTTACCGAAGCGTTCCGTTCGACGTACCTGCCGCCGGCCGACGCGGCGCTGCGCCCGACGTCGATCGGCAAGGCCGTGCCGAACGCCGACATCCTCGTGCTGCGCGCGGACGGCAGCGAATGCGCGGCCGACGAGCCGGGCGAACTCGTGCATCGCGGCGCGTTCGTCACGCTCGGCTACTGGAACCGGCCCGAGCTGACCGCGCAGCGCTTTCGGCCGCTGCCGCGCCGGCACGGCGAGATCCCGCGCCCCGACGTCGCCGTGTGGTCCGGCGACATCGTGCGGCGCGACGCGGACGGCTACCTGTATTTCGTCGCGCGCGGCGACGACATGATCAAGACGTCCGGCTATCGCGTCAGCCCGACCGAGGTCGAGGACGTGCTGTTCGCGCTGCCCCACATCCGCGAGGCGGCGGTGTTCGGCGTGCCGCATGCAGCGCTCGGCGAGGCGATCGCCGCGTGCGTCGTATCGACGCTCGACGCCGACGCGTGCCGCGCCGACATCGCGCGCGCCTGCCGCGACGCGCTGCCCACCTACATGAGCCCGCTCGTCGTCGAGCCGCTGCCGGCGCTGCCGCGCAACCCGAACGGCAAGATCGACCGCCCCGCGCTGAAAAACCAGTATCGCGACGCGTTCGCGCGCACGAACGAGGAGACCGCCGCATGACCCTGTCGACGCTCGATGAAACCTGCCTCGGCGCGCGCCGCGTCGCCGAGCCCGGCACGCTGGCCCTGTCCGGCGGCGTCGTGGTGCTGCCGCCCGCCGTCGTGTTCAGCGCGATCCAGGCACAGGAACGCCACCCCGGCTACCGGCACCTGCTGCTGCCACAGGCGCGCTTCGCGCGGCCGCGCGGCATGGGTGCGCTGACGCCCGACGAAGGCACGCGCCTCGCGCCGGGCGGCCGGCCCACGCTACGGGTCGCGCCGCCCGGGCGCAGCCTCGCCGATCTCGCCGCCGATGCGGCCCTCGACCTGCGCGACCAGCTCGGCTCCGGGCAGCTGGCCCGCACGACCCACGTGATCGTCGCGAGCTGCGCGCTCAACGAAGGCATCGGCGACTCGGTCGTCGGCCGCATGCAATACGAGCTCGGCCTGCAGCGCGTGACGCCGTTCGCGCTCGGCCAGAACGGCTCGCTCGGCTGGTATTCGGCGCTGATGCTGCTCGACGGGCTGCTCGACGAAGGCGACCAGGCGCTCGTGATTCTCAGCGACAAGTGGCTCTACCCGTTCTTCCGCCAGTTCGGCGACCTGGTCGGCTACGGCGACGCGGCCGCCGCGCTGCTCGTGTCGCGCGCGGGCCAGGCGCCCGAACCGGCCGACTGGGGCGGCGTGCGGTCCGTCGCGGTCGAATTCGGGCCGTCGATCGCCGATCCGTGGGCCGACGCACCGGGCGCACTGCGCGACACGCTCGCGCCGATAGCCGCGCGCGCGATCCGCCGCGCGCTCGACATGGCGAACCTGCGCGCAAACCAGATCGACTGGTGTGTGCCGCCCGGCTTCGATCCCGGCTTCGCCGCGCGCGTGACCGACGCCGCATCGATCCCGGTCGGCGCACGAATCCAGCACGACGGGTCGGGCCACCTGTCGTCGGCCGAATCCGCGGCCGCGCTGATCCGTCTCGCCGGCGCGCTCGACGAAGGCGAACGCCGCACGGTGCTCGTGTGGGATGCGGCACTGCATGGCGCGGCGGCGGCGGCCGTCGTCGACCTCGCCGGCGGCCTCGATGCCGCGCTCGATATCGAAGGAGACGCGTGATGAGCGCCTACAAGGTGAGCCTGCGCGAATTGCGCTTCTTTTTGTGGGAACTGTTCGAAGCCGACCAGCGGTTCCTGACGGAACACAGCCCGTACGGTACGCACGACCGCGCGTCGATCGACGCGCTGCTCGAACGCGCACGCGACTTCGCACTCGAGCTCGGCCGCAGCTACCAGCAGGCGGACGTCGAGGGCTGCACGCTGCTCGACGACGGCCAGGTGCGCATTCCATCGCATTTCCACGCGCTGTGGGCGCGGTTTCGCGACGAATGGTCGAACACGCTGTTCGGCACCGCGCACGGGCTGCCGCCGATCGTCACGCAGATGATCTACGAGATGTTCATGGGCGCGAACCCGTCGTTCATGACGTACGGCGGCTTCACGCGCCCCGCGATCAAGCTGCTGCAGATGCACGGCACGCCGCACCAGAAGGCGCTGATCGCGCCGCTCGAGGCGTACCGCTGGGACGCATGTTTCTGCGCGACCGAGCCGCAGGCCGGCACCGACCTCACCGCAGTCGCGCTGCGCGCGACGCCGCTCGAACGCGACATCTACGCGATCGACGGCGAGAAGGTCTACATCTCGGCCGGCATGCACGAGCTGACCGAGAACACGCTGTATTTCGTGCTCGGCCGCATCGACACCGCATCGCCCGACTCGTTCTCGCTGTCGTGCCTCGTCGTGCCGCGCTTCTGGCCGGACGAGGAAACCGGCGAGTTGCAGCCGAACCATGTCGACTGCATCGGCCTGCCGCGCAAGATGGGGCTCAAGGGCTGCGCGAACACGCACCTCGTGTTCGGCGCGAACGGCACGACCAGAGGCTGGCTGCTCGGCGGCCGGCGCAACGTCGGCCTGCTGCAGCTGATGCCGCTGATGAACCAGGCGCGGATGAGCACCGGGATGTTCGGCGTCGGCGTCGCGTCGAGCGCGTACCTGCATGCGGTCGAGTATGCAGGCCGCCGGCTGCAGGGCCGGCCGATCGAGCGCGCGTCGAACACCCACGCCGCGCGCGTCGCGATCGTCGAGCACGCGGACGTGCAGCGCATGCTGGTCGACATGAAGAGCCGCGTCGACGGCTGCCGCGGCCTGCTCGGCAAGCTCGCCGCGACCGCCACGCGCGCGGCGATGCTCGAAGCCGCGCCCGACGCCGACCCGGCCGAGATCGAGCGTCACCGCAAGCTGCAACTGCTGCTGACGCCGATCTGCAAGGCGTTCATCTCCGACCAGGCGTGGCGGATCTGCGAAACCGCGATCCAGGTGCACGGCGGGCTCGGCTATACCGATGCGAGCCCCGTCGAGCAGAACGCGCGCGACGTGAAGATCCTGTCGATCTGGGAAGGCACGAACTACATCCAGGCGCAGGACCTCGTGCGCGACAAGCTCGGCTTCGGCCGCCATTCGCGGCTGATCCAGTACTACCGCGACGAACTCGACGTGTTTCTCGCGCGCCAGCATCACACAGGCACGCATGCGGAGCTGCGCCCGCTGTTCGATGCGCTGCGCGCGGGTGCCGACCGGATCGCCGCCGCGCTCGACGACATCGCGCGCGACGTGCAGGACGGGCACACGCACCGCAGCAGCCAGTTCTACACGCGCTTTCTCGAGATGTTCGGCATCGTCACGTCGGCGTGGGTATTGCTCGAATCGGCGGCGATCGCCGCGCGCCGACTCGACGCGCCGGACACCGCCGATACGCCGGCCGAACTGGCGTTCTATCGCGGCAAGCTGAAAAGCGCGCGCTACTACTTCGCGAACGTGCTGCCCGTCGTCGACCAGCACGCGGCCGTGATCGCCGCGATGGCGCACGCGGCAATCAGCGTCAGCAGCGAAGAACTCGCGCAGGTGGAATGACATGGATACGACGCTCGATTCCCGTACGACCGCTTCGGCCACCTCGACCACCTCGGCCGGCGACGCGCCGCGCAACCTGCTCGGCCGCCCGGCGACCCGCCATCGCGGCACCGACATCGACGGCGCGACGCTCGAACCCGAAGCGCTGCGCGTACGCGATCTCGACCTGAACGCGCTGATCGGCGCGACGACGTTCGAAGGCGCGCTCGCGCACCTGTGGTTCGACGTCGCACCGGGCAGCGCCGCGCATCATGCGCACGAGGCGACGATCCGGACGCGGCTCGCGGCGTTCGCCGATGCGCTGGCGCCCGGCTCGGCCGCCCAGTCCGTCGCCGCCGATCTCGGCGCGGCGGGCGTCGCGCCAGTGTTCGCGGCTGCGTCCGGCCTGCTGCGCGGCTTCGACGACGTAACGGCTCGCGTGCACGGCGGCGCGCCGGACGACGCCGATCTCGACACGATGCTGCTGTGCGCGGCCGCCGCGCCGTTCCTGCTGCATGCGGCGATCGAAGGCCGCCCGTTCGCCGCGCGCAACGACGAAGCCGGTGCGTCGCTCGCCGGCCCTTCGACCCAGGCGCAACGCATGCTCGTGCTGACCGGCGCGACGCGCACCGACGCGCCGGCGCAAGCGGCAATGGACATGCTGCTCGTCGCGTGGCACGCCGGCTTCGGCTACATCACGCCGACCGTGCTCGCGCCGCGTGTCGCGATCGGCACCGGCGTCACGCTCACGCAGGCGATCGCCTCCGGTTTCCTCGCGAGCGGGCCGTCGCACGTCGGCGCCGCGCTCGAAGCGATGCACTGGCTCGCCGCGCTCGCGCACTCCCTCCCGGGCGGCACCGATGCGCCGCCCGCCGCGCTCGACGCGGCCGGACGCGCGGCGATCGATGCAACGCTCGACGCAAAGCACACGCTGTACGGCTTCGGCCATCCGCTGTTCGTGGCCGACCCGCGTCCGCCGCACATGCGCGGCCTGTTCGCCGCGCAAAGCTTCGACGGCGCGTACGTGACGCTGTTCGACGCGTGCTGCGCGCAGGCCGACGCCCGCCGCGCATTGCGGCCGAACATCGATTTCCTGACGGCCGCGACGCTGCTCGAACTCGGTGTCGCCGCGCCGTCGTGGGGCGTCGGCGTCGGGCTCGGCGCGCGCATCGCGGCGATGGCCGCGCATGCGGTCGAGCGCCGGCGCCGGCCTGCTTTCGGCGTCAACAGCGCGACCGCGCGACGGCTGCTGGCCGCCGTGCCGGTCGGCTGGCTGTGAACCCTCCTCCCTCCGCACTCAGCAAAAGGACCGTCATGCTGCTCAAGAACCTGCGCCCGGCGAACGACTACGATCGATTCGCCACCGAAACGCTCGAACCGTGGGACCTGCTGTTCATCAGCCGCATCCGCCAGCTCGCGCGCGGGATGACGCCCGGCGTGATCGCCGACATCGGCACGGCCACCGGCGTCGTGCCGGTGCGGCTCGCGACCGATCCGGCGATGCGCGGCTGGCGCTACGTCGGCATCGACCTCGATCCGGCGATGCTCGACGAAGGCCGCCCGCGCATCCACGAACTCGATCTCGACGACACGATCGAGATGCGCGTCGGCGACGCGCTCGCACTGCCGTTCGACGACGGCACGCTGACGATGGCGGTCGGCCGCGCGACGCTGCACCACCTGCCCGACAAGGCGTTGAGCCTCACCGAGATGTATCGCGTGCTGGAACCGGGCGGCATCGCGCTCGTGCACGACATGCGCCGCGACGCGCCGCAGCACCTGCTCGACCGCTTCACCGAGATGCGCGCCGCCGCCGACTATCCGCCGACCCACGTCGAGGAAAAGATCACGCTGGACGAAGCGCACGCGCTCGTCGCCGAAGCCGGTCTCGCGGAAGTCGCGTCGATCTACAGCCCGAGCGCCGGGCTCGGCGCACTCGGCTTCGAGATCCTGCTGAAGAAACCGGCGCTGGCCTGAGCGATGACCGACCTCGCCTTCCTCGCCGCGCACGCCGCCGTGCGGCTCGGCGCCGACGACGTGCACTGCGCGGCGGTCGCACCCGGCGCGACGCTGCCGCTGTGCGTGACGCCGCGCAGCGCCGAACTCGCCACCTCGCCGGAGATGTTCGTCGCGTGGTACCGCTCGCGGCTCGACACGATCGACACGCTGCTCGACGCGTGCGGCGCGCTGCTGTGGCGCGGCTTCGCGGTGCCCGACACCGCCGCGTTCGGCCGCCTCGGCGCGCTGTATCCGGCGCACGCGAACGGTTACACGGCGGGCGCCGCACCGCGCAAGCAGATCGACGGCCAGGTGTACGAGTCGACCCGCATGCCGCCACCGTTCAAGATCGGGCTGCACCAGGAAATGGCCTACATGCCCGCGTTCCCGCGCCTCGTCGCATTCTATTGCCGGCAGCCGGCCGACGCGGGCGGCGAAACGCCGCTCTGCGACATGCGGCGCGTGACGGCGCGTGTGCCGGCCGCGTTGCGCGAACGGTTCGCCGAACGCGGCGTGATGTACCTGCGCAATTTCGCGGCGCCCGGCGATCGTGCGGACGGCCTCGCCGCCAACCCGAACCTGCCGTTCGCCGAATACCACCGGCCGTGGCATGACGCATTCGGCACGAGCGACCGTGGCGAGGTCGAGCGGCTGTGCGCGGAACGCGGCGTCGGCTGCCGCTGGCTCGACGACGGCAGCGTGACCGTGTCGCACGTCGGCAGCGCGCTGCGCGCGCATCCGCGTACCGGCGAAACCGTCTGGTTCAACCAGGCGAGTGCGCAGCACCCGAACCCGCGCTCGATGGGCGAGCTCAGCTACCGCTACCTGCAGCGCATGTACGGCGGGCGCGCGGCGTTCCCGTACGAGATCCGCTATGGCGACGGGTCGCCGATGCCGTTCGACGATCTCGTCGCGATCTACGACGCGTTCGACGACGAGGAGCGCGCGTTCCCGTGGCAGGCCGGCGACGTGCTCGTCGTCGACAACATGCTGGTCGCGCACGGCCGCAACCCGTACCGGGGCGCGCGCGACACGCAGGTCATGCTGTTCGACTGACAGGAAGCCGACGATGAGCGATTCGTTCCTCGCCTCCGTGCGCGCGCTGTTCGGCCCGCACACCGCGTTCGACCGGCCGCTGCGCACGGCCACGCAGCCGCTGCCCGATGCGCACGCGCCGGGCGCCGCACTCGGCGCGCGCGCGATCGACGTCGCGGCCGGCGATTTCCGTTTTTCCGCGCGGCACGTCCGGTTCCGGCTCGGCGCCGTCACCGCGATCGTCGGGCCGAACGGCTCCGGCAAGACCACGCTGCTCGAAACGCTGCTCGGCTTCCGACGCGGCGGCACCGACGTGCGCGTGCTCGACGTGCCGGCCGCGCGCTTCATGCGCGATACGCGGTCGCTACGGCGGATCGGCGCGCAGTTGCAGAAGGTCGAGTATCCCGACCACCTGCGCGTATCGGAGATCGTCGCGCTGCACCGCGCGATGTACGTGCAGGCGGACGCCGCGATCACCGACGCGCTCGGCATCGCCGAGCTGCTCGACAAGCCGTGCCGCGCGCTGTCGAAGGGGCAGCGCCAGCGCATCGATCTCTACGTGGCGCTCGCGCACCGGCCCGAACTGGCCGTGCTCGACGAACCGTTCACCGGCCTCGACCGCCGCTATGCGGGCGTCGTGATCGACCTGCTGCGCCACCGCGCGCGCGGCACGAGCGTCGCGATGATCTGCCACGCCGAGGAAGAGCTCGCCGTCGTCGACGATCTCGTATGGGTGCGCGACGGCGGCGTGCGCTACCAGGGGGACAAGGACGCGTTGCGCGCCGAGCTCGTCGGCGATGCGCGCGCGGTCCTGCATTGCCGCGACGAAGGCGACGCGCGTGCGCTGCGCAAGCGGCTCGCGGCACTGCCGGGTGTGACCGGCGTGCGCGTGTCGGCGGCACATGTCGTCGAGGTGTTCGGCGATGCGACGCTGCATCCGAACGTGCACCGCATCGTCGGCGAACAGGGCATCCAGCATCTCGCGCTCGCGCCGAGCACGCCGGGCGACCTGCTGCGCCTCTGTACCGAGGGCCCCACCCATGACTAAGGTGTTCCTGATTCTCGTGCGCAACGAGCTGCTCGGCTACCTGCGCAGCCGCTCGTCGCTGTTCTGGACGCTCGTGTTCCCGGTGTTCCTGCTGAGCGTGATGCTGTTCGCGTTCGGCGGGTCGGGTTCGCTCGGCACCGCAGACATCGCATTCGACGTGCCCGGCGGCGCAACGCCGTACAGCCGCGCATGCGAAGCGCAGATCGTCGCCAGCCTCACGCACAGCGACACGGTGAAGGCAACCTTCGGCGGCCATGGCGCGGCGGCCGATCGCGTGACCGTCGTGCTCGGCAACGACGAGCGCACGCCGGCGACGATCCGCTACGACTTCAACGGCTCGCTCGCGGTCAAGGCCGCGTCGCGCGTCGTAGAGATCGCGCTCGCGCGCTGTGCCGCGCAGCGGCTCGGGCTACCCGCCGCGCAGGCACGCTTCGAGAACGCGGCACCCGCGCGCCGCCCGTTCGACTACGGCGCGTTCTTCGCGACCGGCATTCTCGTGATGGCGTTCATGGCGATCGGCCTCAACTCGACGACGACCGCGATCGCGTCGCTGCGCGAACGCAATACGTTCAAGCTGTACGTGTGCTTCCCGGTCTCGCGCGGCGTGTTCCTCGCCGCGCTGATCGTCGCGCGGATGGTGATGATGGCGCTGTCGGCGCTCGTGCTGCTGACGGTCGCACGCGTCGCGTTCGGCATCGCACTGCCGATCGCGACGCCGGACGGGCTGCGCGCATTGCCGATCGTGCTGCTCGGCGCGGCGATGGTACTCAGCATCGGCGTGCTGCTCGCGAGCCGCACCCGATCCCTGGCGGCCGCCGAACTCGCCTGCAACGTCACCTACTACCCGCTGCTGTTCTTCAGCGACCTGACGATCCCGATGCATGACGCGCCGGCCTGGCTGAAGGCGGTACTCGCGTTCCTGCCGACCAACCAGTTCGCCGTCGCGCTGCGCGGCGCGCTGGTCGACGGCGCCCCGTACGCGCAGCTCGCACCGCAACTGCTCGGCATGACCGCGAGCACGGCGCTGTTCCTGTTCGCCGCCGCGCGACTGTTCCGCTGGCACGACGCTTGACGCGTCGCCCGTTGTTTCGACGTTTCGACGAAGGAGAAACCCCCGATGAAATCGAGCCATCCCATCACCGACTACCTGCTGCACGCGAGCAACTTCCTGCCGGCAATCGTGTTCCTGTTCTATGGCCGGCTCGGCCCCGGACAGCCGGACGTGCGCTGGACACACGCGTTCCTGATCGGCGGCGTGCTCGCGCTCGTGCACGGCGCATGGCTGATCCGCCGCGCGGACCGCAACAGCATCGCGATCGGCGTCGACCTGTTCCTCGTGATCGGCGCGGTGCTCGCGCTCGTGTCGCCGACAGGTAGCCGTTTGTGGGGTGAGGAACTCGGGCCGGCCGCGATGCTCGTCTGCGTGCTGGTCGTCGGCATCGTGCATACCGCGTGGTCGGACGGCGGTTTCGTCGACGGCACGTTCGTCGACCACGGGCGCGCGCGTTCGCTGTCGATCGTGCTGCTCGCCGTCACCGTCGTCGCGCTCGCGGTGTCGATCACGATGCGGCACAGCCCGCTGTGGGGCGGCGTCGTGCCGCTGATCGCGCTGGTCGTCGTGCGCGGCCGCCTGCGCAAGCAGCTCGTGCGGGCCAGCTGACGATGAGCGCGCTGCCCGACCGCGCCGCGCAGCGGCACGCGCTCGCCGCGACGCTCGGCGACGGCTGGCTCGACGGTGCATCGGGCGACGCATGCGAGCCATACGCGACGGACGTGACGCTCCACGGCGGCATCGCACTCGGCGTCGCGCGGCCCGCCTCGACCGCCGGCACGAGTGCGCTCGCACGAGTCGCCTTCACGCACCGCATCGCGCTCGTCGCGCAGGGCGCACGCACCGGGCTCGTCGGCGCCGCCGTGCCCGATCGCAGCGGCACGCAATGCGTGGTGTCGTTCGACCGGATGCGCGCCGTTCGCGCGTTCGACGCGGCGAATCGCAGCATCACGGTCGAAGCCGGCGTGCGGCTGTCCGACATCAACCGCGTGGCAGCCGAAGCCGGCCTCTGCCTGCCGATCGACCTCGGCAGCGATCCGGCGGCCGGCGGCCTCGTCGGCGCCAACGCGGGCGGCAGCCGCCTGATCAAGTACGGCGACGTGCGCCGCAATGTGCTCGGAATCGAAGTCGTGCTCGCCGATGCAGCGGGCACCGTGATCGACGCGCTCGCGCCGCTGCGCAAGCGCAACGCGGGCTTCGACGTCACGCAATGCTTCATCGGCACGAACGGCGCCAACGGGCTCGTGACGGCCGTATCGTTCGCGCTCACCGCGCTCGAACGGTCGTCGTGCGCCGCGTTCGTCGCGTTTGCCTCGTACGACGCGGCACTCGCCGGCCTGCTCGCGTTCGAGCGCGCGTTCGGCGAGATGCTGTCGGCATTCGAATTCATGTCGGCCGCGGCCGTCGGATGCGTCGCGGCCGCGTTTCCGGCGGCGCGCATTCCGTTCGAAGCCGACGCTGCCGCGTGCTATGCGCTGGTCGAGATCGCGACCGGCATGCCGGGGCTCGATGCGCTCCTCGAGGAACGCACGATCGCGACGCTCGATGCGCTGGCGGGCGAACGCGTGGTGCTCGACGCGGCCTGCGCGCCGGCCGAACGGTTCTGGCGGATCCGCGACGCACTGCCGGCCGCGGTTGCGCAGGGCGGCATGCCGCTGTCGTTCGACGTGTCGTTTCCGCGCGGCGCGCTGGCTGCGTTCGTCGCCGACGCCGAGCAATGGATCGCGGCAGCGCATCCATTGCTGCGCTGCCATGCGTTCGGCCATTTCGGCGACGGCGGCTGCCATCTCGTCGTGTCGATCCCGCACGCCAGTGCGGAACGCTACGGGCCGCTGCAGCAGGTGGCGCTGCGCGGCGCGCTGTACGAGCGCGTGGTGCGGGCCGGTGGCTGCTTCAGCGCAGAGCATGGCGTCGGGCCGGTCAACGTCGCGTACTACCGCAAGCACGTGCCGGCCGCGCACCGCCAGGTCGCCGCCGCCGTCCAGCACGCCGTCGACCCGCTGGGTCTGATCGGGCGTGTCCGCTATTGATGCGCCGTCGCGGCGCCACGGAGAATTCGCATGACCCTTCGACACCCGCCCGGCCCGGGACCTGTTTCCGAACCGGATGCCGACCCGCCGCTCTCCGGCATCCCGGCCACGCTGCCCGACTCGGGCGTCGTGGTCAATGTACGAGGGGTGGCGTACGTGATCCAGCTGCCACCGCGCGATCATGCGCGCCCGGCGCTGTGGCGCGAGCTGGCGGATTGGCGCGACGACCGGTCGGGCGATGGCCACCTCGAGCCGGACGGGCGGCGCGATTGATTCAGTTCGCCCCGTCGTACGTGACGATTTCGATCCAGTTCGCGCCCTTGCCGACCGGATACTTGCCGATCGCGTCAAGGCGGCCGGTGTGCCGGTCGATCCTGTACACCGCAAGCGTCGGTGACAGTTGTCCGGCCGCCAGCAGATACGTGCCCGACGGATCGATCGCGAAACCGCGCGGCTGCTGCTCGGTCGCGAACGTACCGATCCGCACGAGCTTGCCCGACGCCGGATCGACACGGTACGCCGCGAGCGTGCTCGACGTGCGTTCCGACGCGTAGAGGAATTTCCCGTCCGGCGTCAGGTGCAGGTCCGCGCCCCACGGCTTGTCGCCATGAAAATCCGGCGGCAGGATCGACACGGTCTGGATCGGCCGCGCATCGGCGCCGCCGCGCGACAGCGCAAGCACGTGCAGCTTGCCGTCGAGCTCGTCGATCAGGTATGCGAACCGCCCGTTCGACGAAAACACGAAATGGCGCGGCCCCGACTTCTCCGGCAGCCGGTACGCGGGCTCGCCCGTATCGGTCAGCTTGCCGGTCGATGCGTCGAACGGCAGGCGCAGCCACGCATCGGCACCGAGCACGGAAGCGAACACGTAGCGACCGTCCGGCGACTGGCGGATCGCGTGTGCCATCGGGCCGGTCTTCACCGTCTGCTGCACGTCTCCGGCCACGCCGTTCTCGCCGATCCGGTTGACCGCGAGCAGGTTACCGCCGTACGACGCGGAGAACAGATAGCGGCCCGACGCATCGGTCGACACATACGCCATGCTGTCCGCGAGCGGCGAGCGGCCGAGCTCGATCAACCGCCCGTCGAGCGGATTGATCGCGAAGCTGACGACGCGATAGGGCGCCGAGCGCAGCGCCGCGTACAACCGGCGATGATCGGGCGACAACGCCATCGGCATCACGGTGCCGTCGACCGGCACGGTTTCGATCGCGGTCAGCGCGCCGTTCGACGGATCGACGCCGAACACCGAGATGTCGCGGCTGTCGCTGTTCGATACGTACGCATACGTCGCGGCGTGCGCAAGCGGTGCAGCCAGCGCGAATGCGGCGGCCGCGACGGCGCGCCGCCATGCCGTTGTCCTGTTCATGTGGAGTCGCTGCGGGTGAAGAAACCGTCGACGTGATTGCGGCGCCGGACAACCCGGATCGTCCGGCGCCGCAACCGGCAAGGCAGGCGGTCAGAACACCGCGTGCCCGCTGATCAGGCTCGGCAGCCACGTCGAGAAGAACGGCAGGTACGTGACGATGTTGATCGCACTGAAGATCGCAAGGTAGTACGGCCACGCCATCTTCGTGGTCTCGCCGATCGACACGTTGCCGATCGCGCAGCCGACGAACTGCACCGAGCCGATCGGCGGGTGCACGAGGCCGAGCGAGCAGTTCAGCAGCAGCATGATCCCGAACTGCACCGGCCCGACGCCGCACGCCATTGCAATCGGCAGGAACAGCGGCGTCGTGATCAGGATATGCGCGGCCATGTCGACGAACGTGCCGAGGAACACCTGGATGATGTTGATGTACAGCAGCATCAGCCACGGCGCGGCGGTCGACTGCTTCAGCAGCCCTTCGATCGCATCCGGAATCTCCAGGTACGACATCTGGAAGCGCAGCATGTTGGACACCGCGATCAGCAGCAGCACGACGCCCGTCGTGCGTGCCGCATGCGACAGCGCGCGGCGCAGCTTCTCGGCCGTCAGCGTGCGGTAGACGACCGCGGTCAGCACGAGCGAGTACACGACGGCGATCGCGGCCGCTTCGGTCGCGGTCGCGATCCCCTTCGCCACGCACACGAGGATGATCGCGATCACCATCAGGCCGGGCACCGCACCGACGAAGCTGCGCAGCACCGCATACCAGCCGGGGAACGCGGGCAGTGCCGACGAACCGTCTTCACGGCGCGGATAGCCGTGACGCACGGCCTGCCAGTACGCGGCGGCGAGCACGAAGCCCATCACCCACAACACCGGCAGCAGCCCCGAGAACAGCAGGTCGCCGATCGACACGCCGCTTACCGGCTGGCCGTGCAGCATTCCGGTGATGCCCTGCGCGGCGAACGCGTAGATGATCATGTTGGTCGACGTCGGCATCAGCGCGCCGGCGAGCGACGCATGCGTCGTCACGTTGACCGCGTACGCGGCGCTGTAGCCTTCGCGCTTCATCAGCGGAATCACCACGCCGCCCATCGCCGACGTATCGGCGGTCGGCGAGCCCGACACGCCGCCGAACAGCGTACAGGCGACGACGTTCGCCATCCCGAGGCCGCCGCGGAAATGGCCGACGGTCGCCTGCGCGAAGCGCAGGATCCGGTCCGCGATGCCGCCGTGCAGCATCAGTTCGCCGGAGAAGATGAAGAACGGTACCGCGAGGAACGAGAACGCATTCATCCCCGAGACCATGGCCTGCATCGCGGTTGCGATCGGCAAACCTTCGACCATATAGGTCAGCACGCAGGCTATCCCGAGCGCGAACGACACGGGCACGCCCAGCACGAGGAAAATCAGAAAACTGACGGACAGGATCGCGAGTTCCATGGCGTTATTGTCCCGGCGAAGAACGACGAAGCGCGAGCAGGTGCTCGAGCGAGAAGAGGATGATGGCGATCGCCGCGGGCATCGCGATCAGGTAGCGCACGCCTTCGGGCAGCCCGATGATCGGAATGCGGTCGCCCATCGTCTCGGCGGCCATGCTGCCGCAGCCGACCATGATCATGATCGCGAACGCGATCAGGCTCAGGTGCTGGATCGCGATCACCACCGTGCGCGATTTCGGCGGCAGCCGGCGCACGAGTGAATCGAGGCCGATATGGCCGCCGTCGCGCACCTTCATCGCGGCACCGAACATCGCGATCACGATCACGAGCAGCAGCGCGATCGGCTCGACGAAATCCGGCGCGTTCTCGAACACGTAGCGCATCACGACCGCGTAGAACACCAGTACCGTGAGCACCGCGAGGCACGCCGACGCGATCACGGCCAGCACGCGGAACAGCACGTCGTTCACGCAGCGCAGCAGCGGCGCGGCATGCGGCCGCGCCGCTGCTGCCGCGCCGTCCGGGGCGGCAGCTGCCCCGCCCGTGGCCGCCGCGCCGTTCAGGGAAGTGCGACGCGTCACTTGGTGGCCTCGATCTCGTCGACGATCTGCTTCATCTGCGGCGTCTTCTCGTACTTGGTCCACAACGGCTGCATCGCCTTCACGAACGCCGCGCGGTCGATCTGCGCGGCCGGCAGGACCTTCGCGCCGCCCTTCGTCACCGTCTGCTGCGCGGACGCTTCGCGCGCCGTCCACAGCTTCTGGTAGTACGGCACGGAATCGGCCGCGGCCTTCCTGATCGCCGCCTGCTCCTGCGGCGACAGCGTGTCCCAGACCTTCTTCGAGAACACCAGCACTTCCGGCGTCATCGCATGCTGCGTCTCCGAGTAGTCGGGCGCCACTTCGTAGTGCTTGGTTTCCTCGTACGACGGCATGTTGTTTTCGGCCGCGTCGACGAGGCCCGTCTTCAGGCCCGTGTAGACCTCGGCGAACGGCATCGGCGTCGGCGTGCCGCCCATCGCCCTGATCTCGTCGACCATCAGGTCCGACGGTTGCACGCGCACCTTCAACCCCTTCATGTCGGCCGGCGAGCGCACCGGGCGCTTCGCGTAGATCGAACGCGCGCCGCTCTCGTAGAACGTCAGCGCGATCATCCCCTTCGCGGTGAATGCGTCCAGGATCTTCTGGCCGGCCGGGCCATACATCGCCTTGCGGAAATGGTCGACGTCACGGAACAGGAACGGGAACGACGGGATCAGCGATTCCGGCACGATCTCGTTGAACGACGCACCGTTCACGCGCGCCATGTCGATCGCGCCGATCCGCACCTGGTCGACCGTGTCCTTCTCCGAGCCGAGCGCGCTGTTGCCGAACACCTTGATCGAATCCTTGCCGCCCGTCTGCTTCGACAGCTCGTCGCCCATGAACTTCACGGCCATGTTGGTCGGGAAGTTGTCGCCATGCACGTCCGCCGAGCGGAACACGCGCGCCTGCGCGGACATCGCGAAGCCGGCCATCAGGGCGACGGCCAGGGCGGTACGGGAGCGGTTGAATCGGTGCTTCATCGTCAGTCTCCTTGATGGTTGTGCTCGTTGTTGCGCGGCGATCCGCCGGCATGCGCATTCTTCGGCGCCGTGCTCGCTGGCCGCAGAGTCATACGTCGTATGATGTGTTGACGCGAATGTACGTCGGTTAATCGTTTAACTCACTTGGTGCATACCCGTAGAGCCGCTGCCATGACGGGTTTTCGGCAAATTTCGGGGAATCGTTTTCTCTGTTTAGGCGAATTCACGCGAAACGTTTTCCGGAAATGCGTGCGCGTTAAAGCCGGATGGCGAGCCGACCGCTTCCGTCGGAATCGGAAATCAAACTGTCACTTTGTTTTCAATTGTCATAGGATGACTGATCACAAAGCCAGCAAGTCAGCGCGATGTCATGAGCACAGGCCGGCCACGCACCGCCGCGTGCGACGCTACCAGGAAGGAACGAAAGGGAGTCCGGGCAGCGGCTGGCGCCAACGCCTGCCCCGCCGTAGGGCGCGAGAGTATTTGCGACTGGCGCCACGGTTTTGCGACCCGGTGTGACTAAGTGACGGCGACCGCCCTACGCATTGTCGACAATACCCCGTGATGTCGCCGGCCGGATTCAAACCGCATAGGTGGCATGTTCGCGTAGGGCGCACGGCTGGCACCATGCTTTTCCGACTTTCGACCAAGTCGACGTAAGCGACTTGGCTCGCAACTCCGACGGCGGCTCCCGGCCAGTTTCGGACGTTCGATGTCCGAATCACGATTGTTGACAAATCGCTCGCGAACCGTAAACGTGCTGCATTGGTGAGCACCTTTGGCCGCGTTGACCTCGGCCTCTCAACATCGTTTTAGCTAAACGGAATGAGCGATGAGCACAGAAAACAAACAAAAAGACCTCGGACGTAGCAGCGCCAGCGCTTGGTATTCAAATGCGTCGAAGGTGCTACTCGCATTACTTGTGGCAAGCCGGATGATCTGCGCCGCAGCGCACGCCGACGATAAATCGCTCAATAAAAGCAACATTGTTGACTACAGGCCCTCGACATTTTCTGAGCTAGCCGATACGCCATTCTTTTTTTCTATCGGCAACAAGCTGAAGTATGGCAGAGCCATTGTGGACTCTGCGCCAACATTATTCGAGGGTGATTTTTCAGATGGCTTGCACAACGCCGTGTACCCATCTCCAAACGAGAAAAGGGCGATCGTAGTTATTGGGAAAAAACTGTACGTGGTCGAGGCGGGAAAAAAACCTTACCTTATCCTGAGCGAAGCCGACAACGAGGTGGGAAGCTTGCATGCGCTCGGAGCCCAATTCTATCGGCACTTTAGACTTCAATGGGATCCGTCATCGCGGTATATATTGATTCAGCGAGATCGAAAACAACTTCAAATATCGCAACAATTTTATTCGCCCGACGAATCACTGGTGCGCATTGACACTGACAATCCCACCGTCGTCCGCGAAGTGATTCCGGCGGGCCAATTTCGAAGCTCATCATTTTTTCTGATCAATAGCGAGACTGTTTGCTTCAATTTTGAAGTAAACGCAAACAAGATAATATGGAAATGTCAGTTGAGTGGAGATGTGAAAGAGGTTAGATCGATTTCTCACGACGAAATCGTATTCGACGATGGCACAATGATTTCCGGAAAACCGTTTGCGTCCTACAACGGGAATATTCACGAAACGGAAATATGGCTAACGCACTATGGCTTCTTCATGCGCAGGCTTCAAGATGGGACTGTCGGCATTTTCCGCAGGAATTATTCCGTCACCCCATACATGCGGTTAAAACCCTATAAAAATATAAAAGGGCAGGAAATGGACGGACTCTGGCAACGAGATGGTCGGGTGCTTCCAGGTGGCCGGTATGCTTTCTTGAATATTTACGGAGAGGCTTTCTTGCTTGACAGTCGCGACGGTTCCTACAAGAAACTCCCCGCCGATACGCATTGCTACATCAATTTCAACTCGGCCGCGCATCAAGGTAGTCTTGGTGTTGTAACTCATGGACCGGACTGGTTCGACGTGGAATTCACACCCGCTTATCCGTTGAGAACGAACTACAGCGAGTAGTGCCGGCCGAACGTCCGCTGCAAAGAAAGCTGGTTGGCCGCTTGGGGTCGATCTGCGCCGGTCGTGCGTTACCGGGCGACAGCCGCCGCCAATTGCGGACATTTGATGCCCCGTCCAAGATTGTTGGCAATCCAGTCACTACCCCAACCGCACTGCTAATGCATTGTCCCTATTGCTCCGCTGAACTCGTCATAGTCGCGGGAGAAGAGCTTCAATGTGCATCGACGGGCGCACTCTTTAGCCGCTCCGTTCGAATGCAGTTCGAAGCACTCAGGACCGGCGGAACGTCCGGTCAATCATCTCGGCCCCACCCGGGGCGATGGTTTTGTCCCTGTTGTGGTGAACAGACCAACAATGGCGTTTGTCTGGGCTGTGGCGTCGTGGTTGCTGTCAAGTTAGCCCGAGAACTCATAGAGCTAAATCCACACGTTCCTCCGCAAATGTCGAGATGACTGTCCGCAATCGAGAATGAGGGCCGACCGCTCCGGGTCGGCTGCAGTCAATCGGGCGCAACGAAATGCCACTCCGTTGGCACCGCAGTAAACCAATCGCACAAACTCCGACGCACCACCCCGGCGCCGTTGGCGCGATTGGCCGTAAATCGCTGATTTTCTGCACACACCGTTGCCGATACCCTAGCGCCCTACGCCTACGCCCGCGCCGTCACGTCTGCATGACCAGCGACGTCAGTTGCGCCGCGCGCGCCACGGTTGTCTTCGCGTAGATCGACTTGATCTGCGTGCGGATCGTGCCGATCGACACGCCGCGCAACGCAGCGCATTCCTGCGGCGACAGCCCGTCGCAGCACAGCAGCACAGCGAGGTCGGCCTCGGCCGACGACAGCCCGTAGAACACGCGCAGCCGCTGCGCGCGGGCCGACGGCGAACGCAGGTCGGCGGCCGTCATCAGCGTCGCGACGCCCGGCCGCTCGCGCATCAGCCGCGACTGCTCGGGCACCGGCATCAACGCCAGCGGCAGCGGTTCGCCCGTGGCGCGCCGCAACAACAGCCCGCCGCGTGCGTATGCGTGCCGCCACTGCGCATCGTCCACGCAGCCTTCCGGCGCGAAACGCCCGTTCACGACCCGCAGCGCCGGTTCCGCCGCGATCAGTTGATCGGCCGCGCGATTCGTGTAGCGCAACTCACGCTGCGCGCCGAGCAGGAACACCGGCACCGGAATCGCATCGAGCGCCGATTCGGCCGCGGCCACGCGCGCTTCGAGCTCGCCGATCCGCGCCTGGATCTGCAACGCGCGGCTGATGTGCATCCCCATGTTTTCGATCGCGTGGCGCTGATCGTCGGAAAGCCCTTGCGATTCGGGGCCGCCCTGGACGCTGAGGAATGCGCCGGCGCCCTCGTTGCGATGGATGTACAGGCCCGAGATGCTGCCGAGCCCGTAAGGGTGAAGGAACTCCTGGTAGAACGCGCTGTGCGCGCGCTGGTGCGCGGACAGGTGCTTGACGTCCTCGAACCAGCGGCCCGCCGGCCAGTTGCCGGCGACCGGCACGACCGGGTCGTACAGGTAGAACTCGGTGTTGTAGGTGTGGTAACACGCGGCGACCCATGACGCGTCGTCGCCCGCCGCCTGCTCGATCGCCGGCACCCTCGCCGCGTCGTCGAACGACAGCAGCGTGACCATGCGCACACCGACCCACGATCGCAGCCCGTCTAGCACCGTTTCCCATCGTTGATCGCCCAGTGCCGCAGCGTAGACGTCATCGATCCATGCCGATGGAATCAACCCGTTCATTTGCATCTGGCCACCCCGCGCCGTGCGTTTTTGTCGAACGTCTTTTGCGCATCTTAGTCAATCGGCGTCATCGTTTAAATCACTCGTTCGCGTTTGGCCGAAATACCACGTTTGTTACGGTTTATCGTCAGACGTAATGGCTGCTTTTACGGCTTCGCAACCCGATCGAATTCCGCGCATGCGGCGGCGCCCGCTTTTCATCCGGATCAGGGTATGCCATGATCCGGCCCATGACGATTCGAAACACCACGATCTCGCTGCACCATCACCACGGACGCCCTCGGTTGCGCCGTGGCTCGTTTCGCATCTAGCAATTGCATCGGGTGAATGCCCGATCAGGACGACAACCAAGGCGCCTCCGGCGCCTTTTTTGTTTTTTGCCGCCTTAAAAACCTGCTGCGCCGATCAATCGATACCGTACGGAGAATTTTCAATGCAACAGCCCTGGAAAGCAGTCGCCTTGCCGGATTTGCCGCTCCGCGAGGACCTCAAGTTGCAGCACGCGTACGGGGCGCCGCAGCTCGATGTGCCGGTCTGCCTGAACGTCAACGAGAATCCCTATCCGCCGTCGCCCTCGCTCGTCGAGCGCATCGCGACCGCGGTGGCCGATGCCGCGCGCGCGGCGAATCGCTATCCCGATCGCGACTTTGCCGGGCTGCGATCGCATCTGGCTGCGTATCTGACGCACGACACCGGCGTGACGGTCGACGCATCGAGCGTCTGGGCAGCCAACGGCTCGAATGAAGTGATCCAGCAGATTCTGCAGGCCTTCGGCGGCCCGGGGCGATCGGCGCTGGCCTTTACGCCCGCGTATCCCATGTATGACGAATACTGCCGCACGACTTTCACGCGCCTGCATACGTTGCCGCGCACCGAGGATTTCGCGCTGGATCTCGATCAGGCGCTCGACGGTATCCGCGAGCACCAGCCGAGCGTGGTGCTGCTGACGTCACCGAACAACCCGACCGGAACCGCACTGCCGGTCGACGATATCCGCGCCATCCTCGACATTGCGCCGGGCGTGGTCGTGGTCGACGAAGCCTATGCCGAGTTCCGGCGTCACGGCGTCCCCAGCGCGGTGACGCTGCTGCCGGAGCATCCGCGGCTCATCGTTACCCGCACGCTGAGCAAGGCGTTCAAGTTCGCGGGCGGCCGCGTCGGGTATTGCGCGTGCGCGCCTGCGGTCGTGGCAGCGCTGAAGCTGGTGCGACTGCCCTATCACCTGTCCGCCTTTACCCAGGCGGCGGCCTGCGCGGCGCTGGTCGCGCGCGACGAGATGCTGTCGCAAGTCGAGGCGATCAAGGCCGAGCGCGATTCGACCGTCGGCTGGCTGCGTGGCCTGGGCCTCACGGTGGCCGATTCCGATGCCAACTTCGTGATGTTCGGCGAGTTTACGGATCGCCACCGGATCTGGAGCGGGCTCCTGCACCACGGCGTCCTGATTCGCGAGTCGGGCCCGCCGGCGTATCTCCGCGTGTCCATCGGCACCCGCGCGGAGATGGCCGCGTTTCGTGCGGCCCTGCTTGACGTGATGGCGCCCGGATAAGCGACCGGCCATCCGGTCGACGACGCGATGGAGCGCGTGCCGGCACCGTATCCGACGATGCACTTACTTCATCGTCGCGAACCGCAATTCCATCGCGTCGATCTTCGCAAGTACCGCTTCGCTGAGCGTTCTGACGTGGCGCGGCACATCGGGCGCCGACAGCAGCTCCTCGATTCGCCCTCGCCAGTAGCTCGGATGCCGTACACGCCCCGCGCCCGACATCGACACATCGTCAGCGTTCGTCTCGCTGTCCAGGAGAGCCACCATTCTCTGGATGTGAGAGAGCTCTCGTTCTGCATAGTCTCGTGCCAGCATATTGATTGAAATTCCCCGAAATACGACAACAGGCCTTCCGTCATCAACGCGCCATCGTGTTGCGATGCAAACGACTCACCGCACACGTCGGTCGTCATCGTACGCAGAAGCTGTGTCAGTCAACCTCGTGGGCATGTGCTGATTCCGACACGGAATGGCGGGCCTATCCGTTTGTTCTGGTGACTTCCGGCCCCGATGCCCGATGGTCAATCGTAGGCTTACCGTCGTGCGATGGCATCTCCCAAAGTGGGGATGTCCGACGATATTGGCGGGGCGGGGTTTCTGGAAATGGCGGGAAGTCGGGAGCCGCGCGGCCGGCATGCGGTTGCCGGCCGGCGACAAATTCGCGATCGGCTTGCTAATTGAACGGCGCGCCGCCGGTGCGTTGTCGCCGGGTGGGCAGGCCGCGAGGATTGGCAGCCTGCACCGGCGTAGTGCAGGGTTCGTAGCACGAATGACGACTGCGGGCGCCACCGTGCAGCACCGTATGCCATAAGCGTCGGCCACGGCAACGTGCGCGCCCTGCCCGACTAACCCGCGCGCAAAATCGCCTGGGCACGGGTCGAACGATAGCGCGGCCCACTTGCCCGGCCCGCCGCGCGCATTCACATCGCAGGCATCGAATACCGCCTGAAGCTTGGCGAGACCCTCTTCGTCGAGCAACCTGTCGGAGTCCTTCGGCAGCAGTCTCCTGTTCTTTCGTCATTGCACGCGCCTGTCGTCACTGGCTGGCGCATCATGCATCGGACATCTGAATGTTTTGCGAAACCGCACACCTGCGAGATACGGTTCGCTGGACTCAGAGATCGGCCTCGCCATGCTTCAGTCCGAAAATGAAATCCGCTTCCACCGATGCGCCTTTGGGTAATTGCAACACACCGACCGACGTACGGGTATGAATACCGGCGTCGCCAAGCACCGCATACAAGACGTCGGACGCGCCGTCGGCGACTTCGCTTTGCATCGTGAAGCCGGCTGCACTTCGCACATACACGGTGATGCGTGGCACCGTCGCTATCGCGTCGAGCGTACCGCAGTGCTTTCTGATCAGCGAGAGCGCACGCAGCGCCGATACGCCGGCGGCCCGGCGACCTTCATCGAGCGAAACGGATTCCCCCACGACGCCCACGAAATGCACCACTTCGCCGATCCGCGGAATCTGGCCGGCGATGTAGGCCGTATTCCCGTCGACCAGAACGGGCGTGTACTTTCCGCCGATCCTGATTTCCTCGTCCGGATTGAAGCCGAATTCAGCCGCAACCTGGCTCAGCTTATTGTCTCTGTTCATTAGTGAATTCCCCGATACTTCAGAAAAATGTAAAGATTAATTGAGTCTTTTCTTCTTGTCTCCAGGCAGAGAACCCGTCGCGAACGGTCAAAGTGACGTGCTGCCGCCGTTAAGAGTTCTCGGGTAATCCTCTACGTTTTCTCAAACATGACACACTTTTCAGGTGTTCGAAGCAGTCCTGCATCGTCTTATCGACCACAAAATGCGTAGTCGAAGAGAATTTCCTCAAAATTTGCCGCTGAAACCGCTATCATGTGTGTACTCAACCTGAAGAGTGATACATGGCAACCTACAAGGAACTGAAAGCCCAAATGGAAGCTTTGGCCGAGAAAGCCGAAGCTGCACGTGCCGCGGAATTCCAGGCGATCGTCGACGACATCCGCACCAAAGTTGCGGAATTCGGCATTACCGAAAAGGACATTTTCGGTACGCGTCGTGGTCGACCGGCCAAGCAAGCGGCCGCCCCCGTGCAGGCAAAGTATCGCGATCCGAAGACCGGGGCAACCTGGTCGGGCCGCGGTCGCGCGCCCGCATGGATCAAGGACGCGAAGAATCGCAATCGATTCCTGATCCAGGAATAAGATTCTCGACGCACACCGGCGCGGTTTGGCGCGCCGTCCTTTATTTGGGCATCGATACCGGCGGTATTCAAAGACCGTTCCGGGGTGATGAAGCTTTGCCTTATTCGGCGCGTGGCGGCATGCTACGCGCCGGATTTCATTCCGCCCAATATTTCCTGATTCAACGTTCGTAATAGATCGCAAGCCAGACGGATTGCGTTTCTTCGTGCGTCCACGCGACGCGATGGCGGCAATGCGGCTCGATCAGCACGTAGTCGCCGGGATGCATTTCATGGCGCGTCGGGCCATCTTCGAATTCGAGCACTGCCGCACCGGACAGCAGGACGACCCATTCTGCGCGCGAGTCGTCATACCAAAAGCCATCGGGGCTCGTGTGGCCCATCGATACGATTCGCTCGACATTCACGCGCTGGCCCGTGACGATGAGGTCGATTTGTTCATCGTCGCCACGCTGGCCTTCGGCAGTGAACAGGTTGCCGGTTTGAAGTTGCATGGGTCGCCTCGTCAGTGGTATTCAGGGGGATGGGCCAGGTTTGAAGGTGGCGGGGAATGGTCACTGTAGTCCAGTGACCGCCAATACCAAGAACGTCGGGACAGCCTTTCAGCCACGCACGTTCGGCAGCCGGCAGTTTTGGCAATGCTTTGTCGAAATCCTGTTGATCTTTCGGGCGCCGGTCCCGAGCCTTGAATAGCAGTACGGCAGATGGGTTCAGATAGGGAATGCCGTCGTTGGTTTTCGTCACCATTTCGGCACGTGGTCGTTTGAACGACGGCTTTCTCTTGTACGCCCACGATTCAACCGTTCCCGGTTCGATCATCATATCTATCCGCCAGCTTCCATCTGCGCGGTCGAATCCCCAGAATTGCATGATCCCCGATGGAGCGTTCTGATTTTCCGGCAGCTTTTCGACCACGCCGGCATGCGCAGTGTAGAACGCCAGATCATCGAACGCTTGGCGGAAGGTGCCAAAGTCTTCTCGTAATATGGTGAATTCCAGATCGCCGTGTTCACGCGTCTGAGCGCCATGCCAAAGATCGAGGGCCCATCCGCCGACGACACACCAGGGCAAATGGACAGCGTTCAATCGCCGGGCGAGTTCGACCGGGTGCCATGCTTTCCATGCATCCAGGTCGGGGATAGCCATTTGAGTACTCATCCTGTTGAAGTGACATGCGCTGAAGCATGCTGACCGAGATCGTTGGCCAATGTTCCAATACATCGACACCTTGTAGCGACACCGATGGGTATTGCGCGTTGCAAGCTGCAATAGATCATCGTCGGTTTCGCATGCCTGCGGGAAACCGAGGTTGCTCTCCGAGATTGAGATGGCCTGGGGAAATCAGGCAGGTCAAGCGTGAGTCGCGGATCGGCACGCCCCACTCGCGGTCGTGATACACCTGCATCGACGGATCGCTGTCAGCCCACCCGCATCGGGCGATTAGTCCCTTGGCGATCATGCTTTTTTCACACCTTGTCGCTTCATGTTTCCGAATGCCTATGCAGTCGGAATCGTGCCCCCATCAATCACATACTCCGTTCCCGTGATCGTTGCGGCGCGCGGGGAAGCCAGGAAGGCAATGAGGTTCGCCACCTCGATGGGTTGCGATGGCCGCCCCAGCGGAATGCCGCCCAGTGAATCCATGATGATCTTTTTCCCACCCTCGTAGTCTGTGCCCGCCTGCAAGGCAAGCCGCTCGGCCAGTGCCACGGATGCCTCTGTTTCAATCCACCCGGGCGCCACCCGAACGACACGAATGCCCTTGGGTGAAACTTCTTTCGACAGGCTTTTGCTGTATGTCGAGAGCGCGGCCTTCGCCGCCGCATAGGCGGTAGTCGATTCCGGCAACGGCAGTTCGCGTTGGATCGAGGTGACATGAATGACCACGCCGGCACCCTGTGCCAGCATGCCGGGCAACAATGCACGATCCAGCCGGACGGCAGGAAGCAGATTGAGGCTCAATTCGCGCCACCATTCGTCTTCACCGGACGCGGCGAAGCCTCCACCCGGTGCCGTCGAACCACCCACGACGTGGACGATGATGTCCACGCCTCCAAAGTGGGCCGTGACGGCCCTTGCCACCGCGTCGCAGCCGTCGATTGTCGTCAAGTCTGCTGCGACGAAGGCGTCAGCCAACGTCTCGGTCGGCTGTCCTCTGGCCGTGGCGAGTACTTTCGCGCCGAGTTCGTGGAGCAGGCCGACGACGGCCTTTCCAACTCCCTTGGTGGCTCCCGTCACCAAGACGCGCTTGCCTTGCAATTCCAAGTTCATGGTCATCAACCGATCTCCAATGACTTGATCTTGTCGCCTTCCAGGCTGAACACATGGTCGAGCTGGACAGGGCTACCGGGAAAGTTGCCCACAACATTGGCCGTGACCGTCAGCCGACCACCTTCTCGGGAAACGCCGACAGGCTCGACGGTGTACTCAAATTTCTTCCGTGACTCCCGTCGCCAGGACTCGATGGCATCGTGGCCCTGGTAGGTCTGGCCTTCGTCAACGACGAGCGCATCGTGCGAGAAGACCCGGGCGATCTGCGCGATGTCCTCGCCATTGCTGATCTTGAAGTAGGTCAAGACCGGATCCGGTAGTGAAAGGGACATGGTTGCGTTCTCGCCATGGTTTGCTGTCCTGGCATTCTCGCCATAGACTATCCATTCATCAAGAACGCACCGAAAAGTAAGTTACTGCGCCATGGGAAAGATATACACGCCGGCGACCGCCGCACGGGGGGTAGAGGAAGTTCTTCGACTGCTGGAAGGTCGATGGAAGCTGATCATCCTCTTCCATTTGTTCGATGGAAAAGTACAACGCTATTCGGACTTCGAGAAATTGATCCCCGGGATTTCCCAGAAGATGCTGGCCCAGCAACTCCGGCAACTGGAATCCGATGGAATCGTGTCGCGAAAGCTGTATCCGCAAGTCCCGCCGAAAGTCGAGTACCGTCTAACGGATTGGGGGCAGGCTTTGTGTCCTGCGTTGGATGCGATGCTGAAATGGGCGGAAAAACGCGAAGCGCTGGTTGCGACGCCCGTCCCGGGCGAGGGCACCGGCGACTGACGATTGAGTTAACCGACAACCCTCTATTCCGCCCGATCTCCCGTGCCCCTGCCTGAAGATCTGGAAGCCTGCCTGCATTACGTCATCGAGCGCATCGCCGATCACCCGGTGAATCGAATCGGCGAACTGTTACCCTGGAACGTCACTCCTTTGCCGCGCGCCGCCTCACACATCGATCCCGTTCGCACGCAGCCGAACGTCTCGCGCGTCAACACAATTCGCGACGGTCAGATCGAATGCTTACGCTGATCCTGAATGACGACGGTTTGCGGAAATCTGAACCGCTCTCCAGGCAACGCTTCGTCACTGCTGCCAGCAAAACCGATCGACTCAAGGAATTTTCAACTCACGGCGCTAGCGTGAGGCGAGGCTCTACTAGCAGAACGCTAATTTTCCGGAGTAATGCCTCCACTACTCCGGACATCCGAGCCGGCGATCAAAAGCCGTGGTACATGCCGATGTTGACTTGAACCTGGTTACCGCCCGATGCGGTGTTGCCAAAGTCGGCAGCCGAAGCCTGGGCGCCCTGAGCATGGACGTAGGCACCCATCGCGTACAGCGAGGTGCTCTTCGACAGCGAGTACGTCGCCCCCAGCGACACCTGGTTGATCGAAGCCATCGTGCGGCCTTCGGCAGCTTGCTTGGGCGTGGGTGCGGAGCCGTAGACGTACGTGTACCCCGTCGCCAGCGCCAGCGCCGGGGTTACCTGGTACTGCAGGAGGGCACCCAGCACGTTGAAGTGGATCGACGGCTGGCCATCGTTGCCCTTGTACTGGGCGTTCGAGTAGCGCAAGCCGGCCGTGTACGGACCAACCTGGTATTGGGCAGCGACTTGCGCGATGCCCGCGCTCTTGAACGCATTGCCACCGTTGTAACCCGAACTCGGATAGCCCAGCGCACCACCGAAACTCGGCTGTGCCGTTGCGTTCAACCACCCGTTCTCGCCCTGGTTCGCAGCATGGAAGTAGCCGCCGGCGACCGTCAGGCCACCTTGAGCGTAGTTCGCAGCCACCGACCACGATTGACCCGAACCCATCGCACCGGCAACGCCGCCGAACGAGTACGCGCCTTCAGCCTGGAAGCCGTGGATGATCGGCGAAATGTACTTCACGGCGTTGTTCTGGTTCGTCGTGTTGTCGTTGTTGTCTACGTCGCCCGGGGTCGAGAATGTCGACGCAGAAATGGCGTCGCCCGTCAGGCCTTGAACCATTTCCGTCACGGCGTCGAGCTGGCGCCCCAGACGCAGGGTACCGTACTGATCGGAAGTGAGGCCTACGTGGGCCTGGCGGTTGAACAGCGAGCGCGTGGAACCAATGGGCCCTTGGCCGCCTATGCCGCCTGTACCGATGTTGAAGCCATTTTCGATCTTGAATACCGCCTTGAGGCCGCCGCCGAGGTCCTCCTGTCCCTTGAGGCCCCACTTGTTCGAACCTGCGGCACCGCCATCGAGACCGAACCTCTTGTGGCCATTGATGTTCGAGGTGTAGCCGATACCCGCGTCGAGCATGCCATACAGGGTGACCGACGACTGTGCCATTGCTGCCGAAGATGCTGCGAAAGCGGCAACAGCGATAACGCTGACGTTGATTTTCTTGTTTTTCATCTGTATTTCACTGTCAGGAGTGGTTTCGGAATTGTTTGAAACGGGTTTTGTTGTATTCGAATGCAGATGACGGCGCACGGCCTGCGCGTCGTCTCAGTTGCAACGGCCGGCGTCATATTCGCCAAATCGGCATAATGGATTCAATCATTTCGTCATCCTTACAATGTCATGCAGGGAGGCACCTCACATCTCGACCTATCCGGTACTTCTCCGATTAGGACAATCGCGGCGTCCCTACCTGGACGAAAGGCGCTTCCTTGCGTTGGTTGTCGCTTCTGCTATACGGCACCGTGGATTGATCATGTGCCGAGTCACCTGTTTGCAGCACAAACACCTTGCCATCCAACTCCAACAACACTGCACCGCCGATCACGCAAAGGAACGCGTCCCTGCATGGTGGCCTCTGAGCGTGTCGTGCTCACCTGCTGGCACACGAGGATCCCCTCTCGAACCGACCTCCTTCCGCCTGACTCGTGATCCGGGCGGACAGATGTGCCGAATCCGCAAAGCCGAAAAACTCGTCCACCCGCGAAAACAAACAGCCTGGCCATGCCGGCCGCCATTGCAGGCTGATCGAGCGTCCGGTACAGCCGCCGGCGAACTACGCGGACCTTTTCGCCGAGCGCCAACGCAGCCGGCCGGGTCGCGCTTTGCACGTGCAAAAAACCATATCAGGAACATAAATCGTCGTCAAAATTTGTTTGATATAAGTTAATCGCGTTTGATAACCCTGACCATTACCGGGATTTCCCTGATAGGAATGGGCACCAAAACAATGCGTCAGCGAGATCTGCGCCGCCGCTCCGATGTACGATCAGCCAAAAACCGGGTGTCGAACGGGATCGCTTATGCGGTGACGACAGACGATCTCTACCCTGACGTCGCGTCACGCCTGAAATGGCGGCGAGAAGCCGGCACCCTGGTTGGGATCGAGGAGAACCACCCGTTGAGACCGAAGATGCGCTCCGTTCTCTTGACGTGCTTGCGGATATCGAAGCCTCGTCCGCATCATGGGGCGTCGAATGGCCGGCTATATGTTGCTTCGAGCGCGTCCCACCGGGACAAGTGGAATCAAACCCGCCGAGATCGCCTCTGTTGGCAATCGACTCGACACGTTTGGCCATAAGCAGCCATTGACGGCAGCCATCGCCGATGGCTGCGCTGAATTGAATAGCAGACTTTTGCCGGGTTTCCGCCGCCTCGTGTCGCACTTTCTCTCGACACGAGGCGATATAAGCGAAGCAACCTGGCGCGCGTCGCTTCAGCGCTGATGCACCGCAGCTACCGCCGCCCGGAGCGCAAGCAGATAGCTTTGCGAACCAAACCCACAGATCTGACCCGTCACGATATCCGCGAAAACCGACCGGTGCCGAAACGGCTCGCGCGCGTGGATATTCGACATATGCAGTTCAATTACCGGGCAGGTCAAAATGGCCAGCGCGTCGCGAATGCCGTAGCTGTAATGCGTCCATGCGCCCGCATTGATCAGCACCGCGGAGACACCGTCTTCAAAGGCCTGATGAATCCGCTCGCACATCGCCGCTTCGCTGTTGCTCTGGAATGACGCCACTTGCACGCCCAGTTCTACTGCGAGTGCCTGCAATTGGGCATCAATCTGTTCGAGCGTGATTGTCCCGTACTGTTTGGGATCGCGCTTGCCGAACATGTTGTGGTTGATGCCGTGCAACATCAGGATGGTCTTCATATCCTCTCCGGTTCACACGCGATCGAGCGGCACGGCAAGCCGGTCGATCACCGCTTGCGTCTCGGGGCGCACGCCGCGCCACCACGCAAAGGCTTCCGCCGCCTGCTCCACCAGCATGCCAACGCCATCGGCCACACCGGCGACACCCGCATTGCGCGCCAGCCGCAAGAATGGTGTGAGACGCTTGCCATAGGCCAGTTCATAGGCCGTGCCACGCGGGCTGAAAACACCGGGCGGCACAGGCGGCAGATCGCCGGTGAGGCTCGCGGACGTCGCGTTGACCACCAGATCGAAGCGCCCCATCCGGTCGAGTTCACCGTAAGCGCACGCGGTTATCGGCCCATACGGAGCCAATTGCAATGCCAGCGCTCGCGCTTTTTCGACATCGCGATTCGCCATCACCAGTTCCGCGGGGCGTGCGCCCAGGAACGGAAGCAATGCGCCGCGGGCCGCGCCGCCCGCACCGAGCAGCAACACGCGCTTGCCAGCGAGCGGTGCGTGAAGATTCGCCTCGATATCGCGCAGCAGACCGATGCCGTCGAAGTTCTCTGCGAGAATCCGACCGCCCTCGAACTTGAACGCGTTCGCCGCGCCTGCGAGCGTCGCACGCTCGCTGCGCTCATCGGCCATGTCGAATGCCGCCAGCTTGAACGGCGCCGTGATGTTCATGCCCTTGCCGCCCGCCGCGATAAATTCCCGCACCGTTGCCGCGAACGCGTCACCCGGTTCGCGCGGCCCCTCGATGGCTGTGTAGTGCATCGCCTGCTGCGTCGCTTCGGCGAAAAGCCCATGAATCAGCGGGGATTTCGTATGGCCAATCGGATTGCCGATCACCGCATAGGTATCGCTCATCGTCGCCTCACTGGTCGAACAGCACGCCATCGGTTTGCATCGCATCGATCTCGGCGGGCGTGAAGCCCAGCGATTGTGCGACTTCGGCATTGTGTTGCCCCAGATCGGGGGCAACCTCGCGGATCGTGGTATCGCACCCGGAAAACCGGAACGGCAGATTCGGCAAGCGCAGCGTGCCGTAACGCGGATGCTCCTGTTCGACGATCATGCCGCGCGCCTGAATCTGCGGATCGGCAATCACTTCGTCGATACGTTGCACCTTCGCGCAAGGCACATCGATGCCATCGAGCAGGTCGAGAATCTGCGTCACCGTGCGCGCTGCGACCCACGGCTCGACCACGGCGAGAATCTCGAGCCGATGAGCGTTGCGTCCCACGCTGTTGTGAAACCGCTCATCGGTGCCAAAGCCGCTCGGCCCGCCGCTCGCTTCGATCAGCGCGGCGAAGCGCTTCCAGGCATCGTCCACCTGCGCGGCGATCACCAGATCGCCGTCGGTCGCGCGAAACACGCCATAAAGCGTCGAGCCGGGCATGTCGTGCCCGGTCTGTTCGGGAAGCACATCTGCAAGCGTGTAGCACTGGACGGCATACTCGTGCATCGATACGAGCGTGTCGTAAAGCGCCATGTCGATGTGCTGCCCTCGCCCGCTTTTCACGCGGCCGAGCAACGCCGCATTGATGGCCGCGACCGCGTGAATGCCCGTGTACATATCCCCGAGCGAAATGCGCAGCAGCGGCGGACGTTCGCCCGGTGTGCCGACCATCTGCATGATGCCGCTCTTGGCCTCGGCGATCAGGCCGAAACCCGCGCGATACGCGTCCGGCCCCGTGTGGCCATACGCAGAGATCGAGCAGTAAACCAGCCCTGGATTGCGCGCGGAAAGCGCTTCGTAGCCCAGCCCGAGTTTGTCGAGCGCGCCGGGGCGATAGTTCTCCACGAATACGTCCGCCGAATGGCAGAGCCGTTCCATAAAGGCCTTGCCGCGCGGGTCTTTCATGTTCACGCTGACGCCGCGCTTGCCCATGTTCAGCTGCAGAAAATAGCCGCTCGAGCGATCGTCAAGCACGGTCGCGTGCTGGCGCCCTGCATCGCCGCTGCCGGGTCGCTCGACCTTGATCACGTCCGCACCCAGCGCCGCGAGGCAACGCCCCACATACGGACCCGCGAGAAAGTGGCTGTAATCGACGACACGAATCCCTTCGAGTGGACGCGCCTGTTTCATCGTTCGGCTCCCGGTCGGCGTGGCACCATCAGACGATGCTCGCCTCGCTGCACGACTTCGCCATGCTGATTGATGAGTTCCGAAGGAAGCGTCACGATGCCCCAGTCGGGACGGCTCTTGCTCGGGCGCATCGCTCCGACGCGAAACTTCACGTGCAGCACGTCGTCGACCCTGATCGGCAGAGCGAAGTCCCAGCTCCAGCCCAGCGACATGCCCGGCAGAAAACGATAATCGCTCTGGGTCTTCAGACCATCGGCAATGGAAAGGCCAAACAGGCCATGCGCGACGAGGCAGCCGAAGTGGCTCGCGTTCGCATACGCTTCATCGACGTGTACGGGCGTGTGATCGCCCGTGAGATCGGCATACGCAAGAATGCGTTCCTTCGTGACGATGTAGTGCGGACTCACGCATTCGTCGCCTTCGCGCGCGTCGTCCCAGTATTTTTCGACGATGGTCATGTCACGCCTCCGCGCGCGGATTGATGGCGAGCGCCTGCGCCACGCAACGCGCGGGTTTCGCCTGAATGAATTCGACGGCAAGACCATCGGGCAAACGCAGCCAGTTCGCACCTTGCGGCATTGGCTGCACGTCGAAGCCGCGGGCGGCGGCGAGCGAGGCTTCGACGTCCTCGCACATGATGCCGAGGTGGCCAAGCCGCCCTTCGGGGCCCGAGAAATCCGGCATGTGGATGAACTGCATGCCGCCGAGCGTCCAGTACTGGCGCGGCGCTTCAGTCGTGCCGTCGACTTCGCGCATCGTCATGCCGAACACCTCCTCGAAAAAGCGGATGTGCCAGTGGATATCGCGCACGAAGACGGCGACATGTTCGAGATAGGCTTTCGGTTCGCTCATGCTTGCGCCTCCGCTTTCTGGCGGTCGACCATCGCACGCTCGATGCCCTTGATGCACGCCACGAGCGTGGCGTTGACGGGCGTCGGCACACCGTGGCGCGCGCCCCAACGCACGACCGAGCCGTTGATGAAGTCGATTTCGGTCATGGAACCCTTTTCGAGGCTTTGCAGCATCGACGTTTTGAACGCTGCGGGCAAACCCTCGGCGGCAAGCGTCCACGCCTGCTCCGGATCGGTCATCGACAGTGTCACGCCCGCCGCCTTTGCGGCCGCGATCGCTTCAGCGACGGCCGCCAGTGAAGTGGCCTTGAGCAGTGGCTCGTCATAAAGCTGGCCGTAGGTCAGCGACGTGATGCCGGTCAGCGCGCCCGTCGCAACATTCACGAGCAGCTTGTCCCACATGGTACCGACGATGTTGCCGCTTACCCGCGTTTCGAGACCCGCGTTGCTGAATGCCTCGGCAATGCGTCGAACGCGATCTGTCACGCGTCCGTCCAGTTCGCCAATGATGGTTTGCTTGCCCACGACGCCCGACTCGATATGCCCCGCGCCGCGCAGTACGCCGCCCACATAGGTCTTGCCCGCGAGCACGCGTTCGCGGCCCACGGCGTCGGCAAGAATGTCTTCGTGACCGAGGCCGTTTTGCAGCGACAGCACCTGTGTTTCAGGCCCCACGAGCGCTTGCGCGCTGCGAATCGCCGCGTCGGTATGGAACGATTTGACGAGCACGATGACGACCTCGGCCGCCCCCGCTTCGTCCGGCTGGGTAGTCGCGCGGACTTGCACCTTGCGAGAGCCGCTTGCGTCGTCGACGCGCAGGCCGTGGGTTCGCATCGCATCGACATGAGCGGGCGAGCGGTCGATCAGCCAGGTCTCGTGACCGCCTTCGGTGAGCGTCGCGCCGATCGCGCAGCCCAGCGCGCCGGCACCCAGAATGGCAATTTTCAAGAGCGTCTCCTTAATGTGTGACGTCACGATAAGAGGCGCTGCATCATGTCGCAATGCAATGGTTACAATGGCATCATTGCCTCACGCAATAATGGTGCCCTGCGATGATCCCGGCCGATCTGCCCGACCTCAAACTGCTGCAATTGTTCGACCTGCTCTATGACACGCGCAGCGTCACGCGCGTGGCCGAGCAACTCGGCCAGAGCCAGCCGACCATCAGCATCTGGCTCGCGCGGTTGCGCGATCATTTGCACGATCCGCTCTTTATCCGGACGCCCGGCGGCATGGCGCCCACACCGCAAGCGGATGCGCTGATCGGCCCATGCCGGGAGATACTCGAATCGCTGCGACGCTTCTCGGCCTGGGAAGTCGCGTTCGATCCGGCGACTGCGCAGAGACGGTTTCGCATCTGCATGACCGATGCGAGCCACGTGACGCTGCTGCCGCGCCTGCTCGCTCATGTGCGCGCGCAAGCGCCTGGCGTGCGCCTGGAAGCTGCGCGGATCGACGGCAATACCGAACGGGCGCTCGAATCGGGCGAGGCCGATCTTGCGATTGGCTACGTGCCGTGGCTGAGCGGCGGCATCTATCAGCAACAGCTATACGAGCAGGATTGGGTGTGCCTTGCCAATCGCAATCATCCGCGTATTCACAAGCGGCTCAGCGTCAACGCGTATCGCACCGAAGGCCATGTGGCGATCACGGCTGGAACGGGCACGGCGCTGCTCGAGCAGGCGCTCATGCGCGAGCGCATTGAACGGCAGGTGGTGCTTGAATTGCCCGGTTTTCTGGGGCTTGGAGCGATTGTGCAGACCACCGACCTGATCACGACCTTGCCGCGCCATATCGGCGAGACGCTGGCTCAGGCCAGCGATCTTTCGGTACATCCATGCCCCATTCCCGTCGCGGGCTTCGCCGTTCGTCAACACTGGCACGCGCGCTACCATCAGGAGGCAGGCAATCGCTGGCTGCGTTCGGTCGTCGCCCGGCTGTTTGGCATGTCGGGAGCCAACGTTATCGGCTGACGATTTCATCAATCCGTTGCATCGACGGATTGCATCCGCAGTCGACCATGACCGCCCGCCCGCTAAGCCTCCTCCCGCCCCGCCACATGCTCGAGCATATGCTCGACAAAGCGGGTCAGCTTCGGCAGTGGCCGCCGGTCTTGCCGATACACGACATGAATCGGGTGCGGCTCGGGCAAATAAGCTTGCAACACCGGCACCAGCGCCCCGCTCGCCGGATCGTGCGCCACCAGAACCTCAGGCTGCAACAACAGCCCCGCCCCCGCGATCGCGGCCATGCGCAGGCCGTTGTCATCGTCGCACGTGAAGACCGGATCCGGCGAAACCTGCGGCCCATCCCGGCCTCCGAGCTTCCACCCGTGACGGCCGTTCCACACCGAATGAGACAGGCAGTGATGCAAGCCCAGATCGTGCGGCGTCTCCGGACGCCCATGTCGCGCGAGATAACCGGGCGATGCACGGATCACCATGCGATACAGGGCCAACGGCTTCGCGATCAGATCGACATCGCCCGTCACGATGGTGATTGGCTGGATTTCCCTGCATATCGACGGCAAGCGCATTGAGGCAATTTGGGGTGAAGTAGAATAACTCGCGAAAATTCGGCGTGTGGCGAGTTGAAGCCGGAGAAAATACGGGTAACCGGTAAAACAGCCCTCTAACTCAAGCAACCAAAATCAATAACAGCAATGCACCATGAGAAAAAAGACAACAACAGCTGAATCAAGTTACTTGAAAATATCCAGATGGCTTGCACTGGCGCCGATTGGCGCGTTGCTGGCTGGTTGCCCACCCATGATCGTGCCGAATGTTCAGACACAACAATATGACAAGGTTTACCACTTTTCCGCCGACCCGCATCCGTGGCTGACGCTGGAAAATGAAGACATCAGCCTTTACCTGTATCAGGGATGCGACAACCCGCCGAGCGAGTGTCGCCTGCAGAATCTGGTTGCGTTGAAAAGCGGGACGCCGCCAGACTGGAAAAGCCTTCTGGATGCCCGCGCGGTCAGTTGGAGAGTCCAGGGGGCGAATATACCCATGCGCCGCCCACTCTCCGCGTATGTACCCGGCACGCAATATCGCTTGATGGGCTCGTTCGACAATTACCCGGAAATCGTGTTTTCGATTCCGAAAAATCTGACCGACCACAAGAACTACGACAAGGCCGACAACAACAACCGCTACGTCAAGATCGAGGAATTCAACACGCTCGCTTACCCACAAGACCTGAACGTGAAGCTGGTGATCTATGACGACACGCATCAGTGGATTTTCATCGATCAACCCAAATTCAAATCGGACAGAAGCGACAACCCCACCGACCTGTTCATTCCCAGCAAACTGTTTCGCTTTGAAGCCGGCGACGATGCACGCCTGAATCAACCCATGGCGCTCTACTACGTCTCGCCAGCGACAAGGCCCACCGGCTATCGCGTCGTATCCGGCAAAGCAGCAGAAACGTGGATCGACAAATACAAGATCAAACATCCCGCCCGCCAGATCGGGCTAGCTGATGTCACGTTTCCTTCAGCGCCACTCACGCTGGATACCCGGACAGTGGATAGCAAGACCGTGTCCGGCAAGCCGACCCTGCAATGCCATTACAGCTCCACCCAGTTCAACCTGGGCTGGATGGATGCAGCCCAGCATGGTGCACCGTCGGAGACCGAACGGAAAAGCTGCACGCCCTATCAAGACCCAGCAGGGACGAAGGGATAATCGAGCCCGCGACATCGAACGTTTCGCTGCCGACTCACCCGAGCGGGCCGGCAGCAGCCGATCGTGCGCTTCGCCAACGTCCTGCCATCAAACCACCGCCTTCAACCACCCCAGCAAATCCCCCTGCGCACTCTCCGCCACCACCGGTTCCGGCGTCAGTAGGCAATAGTGCGAACCATCGTCGACGAACCCCATCGGCGCGACCAGCACACCGCTTTCGATGTCGTCGCGAACGAGGTGCCACGGGCCGATGGCGACACCGAGCCCCGCGACGGCCGCCTGCAGGCTGAAGTAGAAATGATCGAACATCTGCCCGCGCCCACTCACGCCCGGCTGATTCGCAGCCATCGCCCATTCCTTCCAGGCGTCCGGCCGCGTCCGCGTATGTAATTGCGGCACGTCCGGCTTCAACGAGCAATGACCGCGGCGCGCGGAAAACCACGCATCGACCTTATCCGGCCGGCAAACCGGCCCCACCTTCTCTGCGAACAGACGCTCCGCGTGATAACCCGCTGGCCACGCAAAGTCATCGCGCCGAATCGCCATGTCGATACCGCTGTCGAATGAAAACGGGCCGCCCGCCGCAGCCAGGTGGATGTCGACGCCCGCATGTCGCGCCTGAAAATCCGGCCAGCGCGGAATCAGCCAGCGCATCAGAAGTGTCGGCTCGCACGACAGGACCCAACGCCGCGCCCGCGCAGCCTCGGTACGCAATTCCTGCGCGGCGTGACGCATCAGCCCAAGCCCGTCATGGACGGCCTGGGCCAGCTTGCGGCCTGCATCGGTCAGGAAGACACGACGGCTGCGCCGCTGGAACAGCGCCACGCCGAGGTCATCCTCGAGCAGGCGCACCGCGCGACTGACCGCACCATGGGTCAGGCACAGCTCGTCGGCGGCACGGCTGAAATTCTCGTGACGCGCCGCCGCCTCGAAGCAACGCAGGGCCATCAGCGACGGCAGGTTTGCTCGAGTTGATTGTGAGTCAATCTCACCATTCTGGTCAGAAATCATCGCTTTTCCCGATGAAACATGACCCATAAGATTGCGCCATCAAGTCACAAATCGCAAGGACAAGACCATGACCGAATGGATAGTTGTAGTCACCATCACGCTGCTGGCCGTCATCAGCCCCGGCCCGGACTTCGCGATGGTCACGCGCAACAGCCTGATGCTGTCGCGCCGGTCGGGCGTGCTCACCGCACTGGGTATCGGGCTCGGCGTGACGGTTCACGTGAGCTACACGCTGCTCGGCGTCGGCCTGCTGATCCGCCAGTCCCTGTGGCTATTCAATGCCGTCAAGCTGATCGGCGCGGTCTACCTGATCTACCTGGGCGTGAAGATGCTCATGACGAAGGCCGGCAACGGGCAGCCCGCGGCACGGGCCGCTCCGCTGTCCGACCTGGCCGCGCTGCGCACCGGTTTCCTGACGAATGCGCTGAACCCCAAGACCACGGTGTTCATCGTCAGCCTGTTCATGCAGGCCGTGCGGCCCGACACGCCGTTGATCGTGCAGATCGGCTACGGTGCGTTCATCGCCGTCGCGCATGCCGGCTGGTTCAGCCTGGTGGCCCTCTGCTTCTCCGCCACGGCCGTCCGCGATCGCCTGCTGGCGCTGCGCCACTGGATCGATCGCACCTTCGGATGCCTGCTCGTCGGCTTCGGCGTCGCGCTCGCCATCGCGCGCGGCGGGCGCTGACTCGACACTCCGCGCCACGCGCCGATACAACCGCCGGGCGCACGCCGCTGGCGCGCCGCATGCGCCGTTCGGCAGTGTCAGAACGTGCGCGCGATCGTGCGGGCCTCGTCGATCGCGCGACTGCGGTCGACCTTTCCGTCGGGACCGAACAAGGTGCGCTCGACGACGATGCCGGTGACGTCCTTCACGCCCACGAACCGGAGCCAGGTCTCCATGTACGGGCGCTGAAGATCGAACTCGGCGGCCGGTGTAAACGAGCCCGGCGACTGATAGCCGAGCCCGCGCGCGTAGACCACCGCCGCCTTTTTCCCGGCCAGCTTGCCGGCGAAACCTGCGCCGTCGAACGTGAACAGCACGTCCTTCTGCGAGATCGCATCGATCAGGTGCTTGAGTTTGTACGGAATGCTGAAATTCCACAGCGGCACGCCGAACAGGAACTTGTCCGCTTCGTGGAACGGTGCCGCAAGCTGCTCGATCCGCTGCCATGCCGCCGCCTGATACGGCGTCAATGCGGTGCCGCTCAGCCCCGCATATTTTGCAGCCAGCGCGGCTTCGTCGAATTCGGGCATCGCCAGATTCCAGATGTCGAGCTTCTGTATCTCGTGATCGGGATGGGCGAGCCGGTACGCATCGAGAAAGGCATTGCACACTTCGATGGATGCCGAATAGTCCTTGTTGGGTGAGCCTTCGATATAGAGCACGCGTGTCATGAAACCGGTCCTTGCCGAAAGTGACGGCGACGCGCGGGATGCGCGGTCGCCCACTGCACTTGGCAGCCTATCGGATCGACTTATAATTTGGAAACGATATGAATTGATCGAATTAACCCGAATTGGTGATCAATGAACCCTCCCCTCGACACGACACTGCTTCATACGTTTGTCGCCATCGCCGACGTGCGGAGCTTTACCGGCGCAGGTCGCAGGCTGAATCTCTCCCAATCCGCGGTCAGCGCCCAGGTCGCTCGCCTCGAGGAGCAGGTCGGCCGGGCGCTGCTCGCGCGCAATACGCGCAGCGTCACGCTCACCGAGCATGGCCAGATGCTGCTCGGCTACGCACGCGCGATGCTCAATCTGAGCGAGGAAGCGAAGGCGAAGCTGGGTACCGGCGACGCAGTCGACGTCACGCTGCGTATCGGCGCATCGGAGGATTTCGCGGGAGGCTGGCTTCCCGGCGCAATGCGCCGCTATGGCGCCGCGCGGCGCGGCTTGCGGCTGGACCTGACGGTCGACATCGGCGACAGCCTGTTTCGCCGGCACGCCAACGGCGAGTTCGATCTCGTGATCGGCAGCCGGTGCGCGCACACGGGCCAGGGCGCGACGCTGTGGCGAGAGCCGCTCGCCTGGGCGTTTGCGCGCCACGAGCCGCTGCCGGAAGGCGACGTGCCGCTCGCGTGCTTCCCGGATCCCTGCCCGTACCGGGGCGCCGCCATCAAGGTGCTCGCGCTGGCCGGCATGCCCTATCGCATGGCATGCGAAAGCCCGAGCGTCACGGGCATCCTGACGTTCGCACGCGCCGGCATCGCGATCGCGCCGGTGCCACGCAGCGCGATCGACGATACGCTCCGCGAGCTGGGCGTGTCCGAAGGCTTGCCGGAGCTGCCGGAAATGGAATTCGTGATGATGCACGACGCAGGGATGCCGGCCGCCGTCGAATTCGCCGCGACGATTTTCGATGAAACCGCCATTCGCAACGGGGCAGGCACGCGCAACAGGCCCTAGCGGGCATCCTCCGCGCTTGAGGTTCGATCGAGGCACGCAGCGACGCATTTACGTTCGCGTTCGACCACAACGGCGCGCTGCCTGTGAAGCAGCTGCGCCCCGGTCGAGATGCATCGTCGTCCTTAGCGCTTCGTACTCCATTCGACGCGCCCGCCCGCGGGATCCCGGCTGCGCCCGAGCAACGCCGCCAGCGACAGATCCGCGAGCTTGCCGAACGGCGCGCGCAGCAGGCTCGGCAGGTTCCAGCGCCCCAGCGCGAACACGCCCTTGGCATGGCTCATCGCTCGGAATCCCTCGATGCCGTGATACGCGCCCATCCCGCTCGGGCCGACACCGCCGAACGGCAAGTCTTCCTGTGCGACATGCAGGAGCGTGTTGTTGATGCCGACATTGCCCGACGTGGTGCGCTTCAGCAACGACTCGCAATCGCCGTCCCGCGCGCCGAAGTAATACAGCGCAAGCGGCCGCGGACGCGCATTCACGTAGTCGACGACTTCGTCGATCGTGCGATACGTGCGCACCGGCAGGATCGGCCCGAAGATTTCTTCCTGCATGACGGTCGTATCGTCGCCGGCCCCGACGATCAGCGTGGGTGCGAGCGTCCGCTTGCGGGTGGCCGCCTGCTGCGGGTTCACGCCCGCCTCGATCACGCGCGCGCCCTTGCTGCGCGCTTCGTCGACGAGCCTTTTCAGGCGATCGTAATGCCGGTCGCTGACGATCGACGTGTAGTCCGGGCTGGTTGGCCCGTCCGGATAGAAGCGCGCGACGGCCGCATCGTATTGCGTGACGAACGCGTCCAGGTCGTCTTCATGCACAAGCGCGTAGTCGGGCGCGACGCAGGTCTGCCCGCCGTTCGACAGCTTGCCGAACACGATGCTGGACATCGTCCGGCCGTCGACGTGCCCCCGCGCGACGATCGCCGGGCTCTTGCCGCCGAGTTCGAGCGTCACCGGCACCAGATTGTCGCTGGCCGCCTTCATGACCTTGCGGCCCACCTGCGTGCTGCCGGTAAACAGCAGATGGTCGAACGGCAAGCCGCTGAAGGCGGCGCCGACTTCCGGGCCGCCGAGCACGACCGCGACTTCTTCGCTCGGGAATGTCTCCGCGAGCATCCGGCACATCACCTCGCTGGTGCGCGGCGTCAGCTCCGACGGCTTGAGCATCGCGCGGTTGCCCGCGGCCAGCGCGGTGGCCAGCGGAATGAACGTGAGCGCGAACGGGTAATTCCACGGTGCCATCACGCCGATGACCCCCAGCGGCTGGTATTCCACATGAGCCTGCCCGGCCCGATAAAGAAGCCCGACGTGCCGGCGCTGCGGCTTCATGA
This sequence comes from Burkholderia puraquae, assembly GCF_002099195.1. Taxonomy (GTDB): domain Bacteria; phylum Pseudomonadota; class Gammaproteobacteria; order Burkholderiales; family Burkholderiaceae; genus Burkholderia; species Burkholderia puraquae. The sequence continues at coordinate 55,020 of NZ_NBYX01000008.1, forward strand.
AGCGGCGCAGGTTGCTGGTCAGGTAGTCGATCGCCTGGATCACGCCGACCAGTTCCATGATCGCGGTCTCGTGTCGCGAGCGATGCCCGAAATCGGCGCTGACCGCCTCCTCCACTTCGCGGCGATACGCCAGCACCACCGCGCGCAGCCGCGCGAGCCGAGCCTTGCGCTGCTGCACGCTCGGCGGCCCCTCGCTGACGAACGCGGTGCGCTGGCGGGCCAGCAATGCCGCCGGGTCGAAGCTCGAGCTGGATTCTGCGGAAATCGCCATGGGACACCTCACGAGGTTGCGTCGATGTAGACACTGTCAACTTGCATGCGGCGGATCATAGGGCGACAATGTGTTCCCTGTCAACATGGGAGCAACGCGATGTCGTCGGATGGGGAGGCGGACGCCGGGCAAAAGGCTTATCACCACGGGGATCTGCGTCGCGCGATCATCGAAACGGCGCTCGACACGCTGCAGGAGCAACAGGGCTGGCAGTTCACGCTGCGCGAAATCGCGCGGCGCGCAAACGTCAGCCACTCGGCGCCGTACCGGCATTTCCCGGACAAGGCGGCGTTGCTGCACGAGCTCGCACTGATCGGCTTCGATCGCTTGCGCGACGATCTCGCCGCGTCCGTCGATCCCGCGGCGGACGCACCGGACGTGCTGCTCGCGCTGGCCTACGCCCATCTCGCATTCGGCCAGCGCAACCCGGATCTCTATCGACTGATGTTTGCCGCGGATGCCGGGGAACCCACGGACATCCATCTCGATCCGCGCGTGCAGGCGCCGTTCCTGCTGGTCGTCGACATCCTGGAGCGCGGCCAGCACGCCGGCACGATCCGCCCGCGCCCGGCGCTCGGCCAGGCGACGGCCTGCTGGGCGCATCTGCACGGCCTGACGATGCTGGCGATCGACGGGCGGCTGGTGCGCGAGAAGGTCGGCGATCACGCGATCGAAGATGCGCTGACCACCCTGCTGGATGGACTCGTGCTGCCCGCCATCCCTGCGCGGGTAGCGAAGGCGAAAAGGCCTTGACCTTCAGCTTTGCTTGAAGGTTATGGTTTGCGTCGGCAGCGTATCGAGGCCAGGGGTGTGGGTACTGCCATCCGACAATCCGGCGGCGCGTCGACAACGCCCGCCCGTGGCCGATGAAAGGGAACCGCCTCATGAGCAAGCGCATCCTTCATGTGGTCAGCAACGTCGCGCACTACGCCGATTCGTCGCAACCGACCGGCCTGTGGCTGTCCGAACTGACCCATGCCCATCACATCTTCGCGGCGCAAGGCTACGAGCAGCGGCTCGTGAGCCCCAAGGGCGGCATGTCGCCGCTGGAGCCGCGCTCGCTCAAATGGCCGCATGCGGACGCCGCCGCGAAAGCGTGGCGCGCCGACAAAGCCAACGCGGCGCTACTGGCCAGCACCGCGTGCCCCGGCGAGATCGATCCAGCCGATTTCGATGCGATCTACTTCACCGGCGGTCACGCGGTGATGTGGGACTACCCGGACGATGCGGCGCTGCAGCGGCTCACCGAAGGCGCGAGGCCGGTGCGTTCCGCCAGTTCCCCGATCTTCACGTTCCGATACTCGCTGGCCGGATCGCCTCCGGCCATCTGCCCCGTCGTGACTGTCCGTTGTCTCCCGAGGTTGATTCGCCATCCGATCTTGATCGACTTCCTGTCGAATGGCCGACGGCACGCGCGCTCAGATCACCTCGAAGCGCAACCCCGCATGGCGCACCAGCCGCTCGATATAGCGCGCGTCGAACATCGTCGCGGGCGTCCAGAAGCCGCCGCCGCGGCCGGTCTTGACGCCGTCGCCGGCGCAGTCCAGTGCAAGACTGATCGCGGCCTGGCCGAGCATCTTGCCGGTGGAGCCGTAGCCCGGATCGCGGTCGCCAGCCACTTTCACGCGCAACGTACGCCCGTCGTCGGCACGGCCGAAGAATCGCAGATCGTAGCGGCCGGCCAGTTGGGCCTCGGCGCTCGGCCCCTCGCCGGGCTTCGGCAGCAGGAAGCGCTCCATCAGGCTGCGCAGCGGCTTGATGACGACCCCCACCATGAACGCGCCGAGGCCTGCCACCATGGCCACCGCGGTCAGGCGGCCCTTGAGGCCCCTGCCCGTCATGACCGCTTCGTCATACGTGAAGCGGCTGCCGTACGCGTTGCCGGCAAGCGCATTGGAGCGATGCACGACACGCTCGTTGATCGCCGCCATCACGAATGGCGCGATCCACGCGTCGAAATCGCGATCGAATGCGGCGGATCGCACCGCACGCTGGCGCTCCGTGAAGCCATGCCCCTTCGGGCACAGCGAATAAGGATCGAGCAGTTCGCGGCGCAACGCGGGATCGGCCGCGGCTTCCCGGACGACGTTGATCACGCTCGCCACCGTGCCGCCCGACGCACCGCCCTTCAGCGTTTTCACCCGCATCTTCACCTGCGCGGCCGGCACGCCCCACTGCTGCCGCGCCTGTTGCTGCAGGAAGTACACGCCCATGTCCGACGGCACCGAATCGAAGCCGCAGCAATGGACGATGCGCGCGCCGGATTGCCGGGCCGCCGGCTCGTACTTGTCGATCATCCGTTTGATCCACTGCGTCTCGCCGGTGAGGTCGCAATAGTCGGTGCCGGTTTCCGCGCAGATCCTGACCAGCGGCTCTCCGTAAAGCGCATAGGGGCCGACGGTCGACACGACCACCCGCGTCTGCGCGCAGAGCGCACGAAGCTGCGCTTCGTCAGCCGCGTCGGCAACGATGATCGGCACGGCCTGCCCGGCCGCGCCCAGTGAATCCCTGACCTGCCTGAGCTTCGCTTCGGACCGGCCCGCAATGGCCCAGTGCAGCGTCTCGCCGGAGCCCGGCAGGTACTCGGACAGGTAGCGGGCCAGGATCTGCCCGACAAAACTGGTGGCACCAAATACGACGAGATCGTGGGTCGGCCGGTTCATGGACGGTTCCTTCGCCGCGGGCGTATCGCGGAGTTGCGTGGCGTCAGCGTTGCTTTCCGGGTTCATCGAAGGCCTTCAAGGGGGTTGGCAGGTTCAGGACCCGTTGCGCGTCCTTCACCACGTCGAGACGCAGGAGGGCGGACGCGCCAAGCCCGTCCAGCAGCTGGCTCAGCGGACCGCCGTGCCGCACGAGCTCGACGTTGCGCGGCAACAGGCGCTGGGCGAACGATAGCGCATTCGTCTGCACCCATGTCTGGTGCCATTCTCCGTCGATGCGATTGATCATGGTCGACGTGCCCATGTGCGACTGAGACGCGACGTGGGTCAACCCGGGCATCGGCACGCTCAGGCTCAAGTCCGGCCGGCCGCCCGGGCCGGCAATGCGGGCGTTGGCGACAGCACCGAGATTCACGTCGATATCGGCGAGCCGCTTGGGCAGCTGATAGCCTCGTACGCCGCGCACCCGCGTGATTTCCGTGGTGACCGGCAGCGCCAGCACGTGTGCAAAGAAGCTCCGGCGCCGCATCGAATCGATCAGCTCGAACGCGTGCGATCCTGTCGCGCCGGGCCGGCGGATCACCACCGCGACGGACACTTCGTCATACGGGTCGTTGTCGCATACCGAGTACGAGAAGAAGGTCAGCGCGACCAGCCCATACCCGGGAAGCGCGCGCAGCGGCTCGAGCGGCACCGGCAGCGTGGTTCGCAGGCGTTCGAGCGGCGCCAGGAACAGCAGCTGGATGCGGCTGGAACGGTAGTAGAAATTCGGCGCCTAGGTCGGGCCGACCCTCGACGCAACCTGACGCTTCGGAATCCGACGGAAAAAATCGATGTTCCCCGCCGCGGGATCGCGCGCCACCGCGTCGAGATCGGGCTTCGTCCGGAACCGGTCGTAGTACCCGCCTTCGGGCACGTCGACCTTGTGCGACCCGAATTCGACCTGTGTAAACCGCCTGTCCATGTTCGTCGCCTCTCGTCGATGATCGACCGTGGCAGGCAACACCCGAAGCCTGCTGACTCACTGCCGTCAGCACGCACTCCAGGAGTTAAGTCAACTTCAAGGTCAATGCGCCGAATAGAGGCGTACGTCGGATTGTGTTTGCACGACCGGCTGGCACTCGCCGTGCGGGTGCCGAATCATTTGGCGGTCGTGCCACGGCCCTTGCCGCGTGTCGCTTCCACGTCCGGATTGCGCAACCGGTCCATCGTCCGCCGCGTACGCTCCGAGCCGTTCAGTTACGCAGTTAGTCGGGCCCGCGAAGAAAATCGGGGACCCCTTCCCCGATCGATGCAAGATAGCCGGCCATCGCGCCAGCGACCTTTCGCACGGCGGGACGTGCCGTCATCCGTTCACGCCACGCAAGCAGGCGGGGCGTTTCGTCCGTCATCGGTGCGCCCTTGCGCGCGCCGAACAACTGCGCCATGTAGAACGCGATGTCGGCGTAGGAATACGACTCGGCCAGAAATTCGCGATCCGCAAGCACGTGCTCCATGCGCCGATAGTATTGCGCCGCTTCGGCGCGCGCAGCCCGAGCGGCCGGATCGTCCGGCATCGCTTCCAGCCCCATCAGCCGGATGACGTGCGGAAAATAGATTTCGTCGCTGCAGTGCTCGAGCTGACGCGCGATGGCGCGGGCCGCCGGAAACGCCGGCCATAGCGCTGGATCGGGCTTCAGATCTTCGAGATACTCGAAGATCTGCGTGGAATCGAAGAGTTCCAGATCGCCGTCGATCAGCACCGGCACCTGCCGCTTCGGGTTGATGCGCAGCACATCCGGATGTTTGGGATCGTAGCCGCGAAGCTGGCTGAACGGCACCATCACCCGCTCGAAGTCGATGCCCTTCTCGTGCGCCGCAATCTCGACCTTCGCCCCGAACATGCTCAGTGGCCCGGAAATTATCTTCATCGTCTGATCCCTCGTGATGTCATGCTGCGCAACCCGCATCGAATACGCTCACGCGCGAACCGCCGAGCGTCCGGCAGGCACCACCCGATGCGTGTCGGCAGCGCGGATCGCGCCAGTTCATGTTCGACCTCCGCGTCGATGCAACGGATCGGGAATGCGGAACAGCATAAGCCCGATAACATGACACCTCATGTCAGGTATTTGAGGTAACGTGTCATCCATGAAAGCGAGCCGCCTGTTGTCGATCATGATGATGCTGCAAGCGCGCGGCCGGATGACCGCACCGGCACTGGCCGACGCGCTGGAAGTGTCCGAGCGCACGATCCTGCGCGATATCGACCAGCTTTCCACGGCCGGCGTGCCGATCTGGGGCGATCGTGGCCGCAACGGCGGCTTTCAGTTGAGCGACGGCTGGCGTACCGATCTCACGGGGCTCACCGAGCACGAAGCGCACGCGCTGATTCTGGCGGGCCTGCCCGGGCCCGCGAGAGAACTGGGCCTCGACGGCATGGCGACCTCGGCGCGGCTGAAGATGATCGCGAGCCTGCCGCCCGGCTCGCGCGAGCACGCCGATCGCGTCGCCAGCCGGCTGCATGTCGATACCGTGGATTGGTATCGCGCGCAGGAAACGCCGGCATTCCTGCGTGAAGCCGCCGATGCGGTGTGGGGTGCGTACCGTATCGACGTGAAGTATCAGAGCTGGCGCGGCGTGTCCCGCCGCGAACTCGAGCCGCTCGGCCTCGTGCTCAAGGGGGGCGCCTGGTACCTGATTGCCCGGGTAGTCGGCAAGCCAGGCGCACTCACGTTCCGGGTCGCGAATATCCTCGAACTCAATGCATCGCGCCGCCGCTTCAAACGTCCTGCGCGATTCGACCTGGCGACGCACTGGCGCGACGCGATGAGCCGGTATGAAGCCGACCTCGATCGGCTGACCGCCCATATCGCCGTGTCGCCGCGCGGCGAAACCTGGCTGGCCAACGCGCGGATCAAGGCCGCGCCAGTCGCGCAGAAGGCAAGCAGCGCGGAGGTGCCGCCGGGATGGAAAACGTTCCTGATGCCCATCGAATCCATCGAGCATGGCGCGCGGAGACTACTGGGGTACGGTGCACATGTGAAGATCCTGGGGCCGCAGGCGCTCAAGGATCAGTTCATCGAAGAGTTGTCGCAGGTGAACGCGCTTTATCAGGCAGGCGACGATTGAAGCACCGCCTACTGCACCGATGCGGCCGCGCGATTCGGAACAATGGAACCCTTGCGCGCATCAAGTTCGAAGTCGCGCTTCTCAACGTGAGATTTCCGGGGCTCGCCGGGCGATCATCGCGCTTCGCCGCATCCCTGACCGCTACCGCCACAGTCCATCGACGGACGATGGACCGTCACCGGCGAACGGCCGACAGTTCCGGCATCGCCGCTCGATCGTGCAGGCCGGAATGCCGGGGATCGGCCGCCACGAGCGCGAGTGCCGCGCCTGTTGCAAACGCCTTGCCGCATTACGTTCCTGTTCGAGGAAGTAGAGGGAAGCGAGTTCGCGACGGAAAATGTCTCTCTCCCGTCGTGGATTTACGATCTGCGGTTTTCTCACTGCGACGACGGCCGCATCCAGATCGACCTGTATCCGTCGAGCGGCTTCGGCACAATCAGATCTCGTCGGAAAACTCGTCGAGAAAGCGCTGCAATCGATCGCGGCGGACAATCGCCAGGCGCGTACCGGTGATGGTCTGGAAACCGGTTGAAAGCTTCAGCAGCTTCGTGCGGAAGTGATCGATCGCGAATCGCGCGTCGTCGAGCTCCCGTTCCGATGCATGCGGATCGGCCGGGTCATACAGCGCGCTGCCCATTCGCCCCGCGACATAAAAGCACCGCGCGACGCCAACCATGCCGATCGCATCGAGCCGGTCGGCGTCCTGCAGCACCTTGGCTTCCAGCGTCTTCGGCGCGATACAGGCGAAAAAACTGTGCGCCTCGACCGCGTGCGCGACGGCGTCGATCTTCGCGTCCGGCCAATCCAGCGACTTCAGCACCTGCCGGGCCTTTTCCGCCGACAGCCGCGATGCCTGCGCGCGAAGCGGCGAATGCTTCTCCACCGCCACGCAGTCGTGCAGCAGTGTCGCCGCAAACAGCACCTCGGCGTCTCCCCCCTCCTTCGCCTGGATCGCGGCTGCGTTCTTCCACACGCGTTGCAGATGCGACGTGTCGTGGGAGCCATCGCCATTGGCGTCGCTCCAGTGCGCCAGCAAGGCCTTGGCCAGATCCTGAAAGGGGGCGAACGCAGGGAGAGTCATCGGGAAAGGCGGTCGAGGTCGGGATGCCGATTATCGCCGCAAGCGCCGCGCGGCACACGATCCACAAGCCGATCCGCCGTTGATTCCGACATATCGGGCAAATCGTTAACGCCGGCAGAACCCGGTTGGCTTATAGTGCGGGTTGCCAATTCGACGAGGAACGCCGCAATGACATTGCTGGCCAATGGTCCATTTGAAGTGAAACTGAATCCGGAATCCCTGAGTACCGTCGCGGAACAGACCGGGCTCGGCCGCATGTCGCTCGACAAGCAGTATCACGGCGACCTGGAAGCCGTCAGTCATGGAGAGATGCTCGCGTTTCGAAGCAGCGTCCAGGGCTCGGCGGGCTATGTGGCGATGGAAACCGTGCAAGGCGTGCTGGGCGGCCACCACGGCAGTTTTGTCCTGCAGCACAGTTCCACCATGACCCGCGGGCAGCCGCAGCAGTCGATCACCGTCGTGCCCGATTCCGGAACGGGAGAATTGCTGGGGCTTTCCGGCTCGATGATCATCATCATCGACAACGGCCAGCATTCGTACCGCTTCGACTACACGCTGCCTGACGCGCCTCGGTAAGCCGACTCAAGGCGACGCGGCAGCGTCACGGTGGCGCCGCGCCCGGACAGTGACGCGTTGCCGTCCCCGCGCAGCATTCACCTGCCCGAGACCCGGCGATCGCGCTTCGACGAAGGCATTGCCGGGTTCGCTCCGGATATCGTGGATGCGTTCGACCGCGGCAGCGCGCTCGACCATCGCCGAGCCGTCACGCGACGATCGCAACGGGTTCAATTCCACGCATGGCGCGCCGGCCGCACACCGTTCAGGTAGTAGTTGCCGACGAGGTGATACTTCCAGCGCACCGGATCGTGCAGCGTATGCGTGCGCGCGTTGCGCCAGTGCCGGTCGAGGTTGTGCTCGGCCAGCGTCGCCTGCGTGCCGGCCAGCTCGAACAGCTTCTCGCCCGCGAGCAGCGCGATCTCCGTCGTCAGCACCTTTGCCTCGCCCACCGCCACCGACGCACGCGCGACATCGTCCTCGGTCACGTCGCCGCGCGCCGCGATCTCGTCGAGCGTACGCGCCGCACGCTCGAGCAGCGCCTCCGCCGCATGCAGCTGAATATGCAGATGGCCGATCTCGCGGATCGTCAACGGATCGTCGGCCGCCCGCTCGACGCCGCTGTCGACCCACGGCCGCGAGCGCGTGCGCACGAACGCCAAGGTATCGTCGAGCGCGGCCCGGGCGATGCCCGCGTCGATCGCGGCCTGGATGATCTGCGACAGCGGGCCGTTCAGCGTCGGCAGATCCGACACGCGCTGGGCCGGCAGCACGTGCGACGCAGGCACGCGCACGTCGTCGAGCACGACGGTGCCGCTCGCGGTGGTCCGCTGCCCGAACCCCGACCAGTCGTCGATCACGGTCAGCCCCGGCGTCGGCTGGCGAATGTACGCGAGCCACGCGCGGCGCTCGTCGTCGAGGCCTAGCACCGGCACGTAATGCGCGAACAGCGCGCCGGTCGAATAGAACTTGGTGCCGTCGACGACGTAATCGTCGCCGTCCCGCCGCACGCGCGTCTTCAGGTCGAGCACGTGCTTCGTGCCCTTCTCCGAGAAGCCGTTGCCGAACCGCTTGCCGCTCAGCACTTCCGAGAAGAAGTGGCGCTTCTGCGCATCGGTGCCGGTCAGCGCGATCACGTCGACCAACCCGAAATGGTTCTGCGGCAACTGCCCGAGCGACGGATCGGCCGCCGCGACGATCTTCACCACCTCCGTCAGCGTCACGTGCGACACGCCCGCGCCGCCGTAGGCCTTCGGCACCGTGATGGCCCACAGCCCCGACTGCGAGAACCATTCGATCTCGTCACGCGGCAGCCGGCGCTCCCGGTCGCGTTCGGCCGCACCGTGCGCGAGCCGCTGCGCAAGCGCATGCGCGGCTTCGATTGCCTGCGCGTCGTCGGCGATCACGCGGGCTGCTTGCGGTTGCGTATCGGCCGGCCGTTCCTGGATCGTGGCGCTCGTCTCTGACATCGGGCTCTCCTGCTGATTGACGGAAACACTCAATCTAGCAGCGCCCCGCGCGCCGGCAAACCGAGCGATTCGCACAACGATATTCCTTCGAATGACAAACGATGCGGCGCGCCACGCGCAACGAACCGCGCGTCAGCGGCGACATCGACGCCCCGGCATCGAAGCGACGCAGCCTCGCCCGCGTAATGCCCGGTGGCGATAACGATGTATGAATCCGTTATTGGATCGTCCGCAGCGTGCTTCCTATACTGGCCTGCCGGCATCGACGGCCCCGCCTTTCAAGGAACACTGCATGACTTCGTCTCCCGCAGCAACCGAACTTTCCACCGGCACCGACTACGACGCGCTTGCCAGTCGCTTCAGGCCGATCTTCGAACGCATCGCGGCCGGCACCGCGGAACGCGAACGCCGCCGCGAACTGCCGCACGATGCAATCGGCTGGCTGAAGTCGGCCGGCTTCGGCGCCGTGCGGCTGCCGGTGCGCGACGGCGGCGCCGGCGCATCGCTGCCGCAGCTGTTCCGTCTGCTGACCGAACTCGCTGCTGCCGATTCCAATCTGCCGCAGGCGTTGCGCGGACACTTCGCGTTCGTCGAGGACTGGCTGAACGCGCCGCCCGGCGCCGACCGCCAGACATGGTTCGACCGCTTCGCGAGCGGCCAGCTCGTCGGCAACGCATGGACGGAAACCGGCGACGTGGCGCTCGGCCAGACCATCACGCAAGTCTCGGAAAAGAATGGCCGCCTCGTGCTGAACGGCCGGAAGTTCTACAGCACCGGCAGCCTGTTCGCCGACTGGATCGACGTGTTCGCACAACGCGCGGACGACGGCAGCGACGTGATCGTCGCCGTCGCGACTGCCCAGCCGGGCGTAATCCGCGACGACGACTGGGACGGCTTCGGCCAGACCACGACCGGCAGCGGCACCACGCGCTTCGAAGACGCGACGGTCGATGCACGGGACGTGATCGACTTCGCGCGACGCTTCAAGTACCAGACCGCGTTCTACCAGCTCTTCCACGTCGCGACGCTGGCCGGCATCGGCCACGCGATCGTGCGCGACGCCGGCGACCTGGTGCGCCGCCGCACCCGCGTGTACAGCCACGGCAACGCGCCGCGCGCGGCCGACGACGCGCAGCTGCAGCAGGTGATCGGCGAGATCGCGTCGTGGGCCTATGCAGCCGACGCGCTCGCGCTGCGCGCCGCGCAGCCGCTGCAACGGGCCTACGAAACGCACTTCGGTGGCGACGCGGCGGCCGAGCACGATGCGAACGTCGCGGCCGAGATCGAATCCGCGCAAAGCCAGCTCGTCGTGTCGGAACTCGTCCTGCGCGCGGCGACGCGCCTGTTCGACGCGCTCGGCGCGTCCGCGACCCGCAGCACGACGGCACTCGACCGCCACTGGCGCAACGCACGCACTGTGTCGTCGCACAATCCGCTCGTCTACAAGGCGCGGATCGTCGGCGACTGGGTCATCAACGGGCGCACGCCGCCGTTCGTCTGGCAGGTCGGCAATGGCGCAGGCACGGGCACGGCCACGCATGCAGAAACGGGAGCCGCCCGATGAGCAAGACCATCCGCTTCAATGCGTTCGAGATGAACTGCGTCGGCCACCAGTCGCCCGGGCTGTGGGCCCATCCGCGCGACCGGTCGTGGCAGTACAAGGATCTCGACTACTGGACCGACCTCGCCCGCGTGCTCGAGCGCGGGATCTTCGACGCGATCTTCATCGCGGACGTGATCGGCTACTACGACGTCTACAAGGGCAGCAACTACCACGCGCTGCACCAGGCCGCGCAAATCCCGGTCAATGATCCGCTGCAACTCGCGGCACCGATCGCGATGGCGACCGAGCATCTCGGCATCGGCATCACCGCATCGACGACGTTCGAGCACCCGTACACGTTCGCGCGCCGGCTGTCGACCGCCGACCATCACACGAAGGGCCGGCTCGCATGGAACATCGTCACGTCCTACCTCGAAAGCGGCGCGAAGAACCTCGGCGATCACGGCTTGCGCACGCACGATGATCGCTATGCGGTCGCGGCCGAATACGTCGAGGTGCTGTACAAGCTGTTCGAGGGCAGCTGGGAAGACGGCGCGGTCGTCCGCGATCGCGACGGCCGCGTGTTCACGCACCCGGAGAAAGTGCACGAGATCGGCCACAAGGGCCGCTTCTTCGACGTGCCCGGCTACCACCTGTGCGAACCTTCGCCGCAGCGCACGCCGGTGCTGTTCCAGGCCGGTGCGTCCGGCCCCGGCAAGGCATTCGCCGCGCAGCACGCGGAATGCGTGTTCGTCGCCGCGCCGACCCGCCCGCAGCTCGCGCGCTACGTGGCCGACGTGCGTGCGCAGGCCACGGCCGCCGGGCGCGACCCGAGCAAGATCCTGATCTACAACCTCGTCACCGTGATCGTCGACGAAACCGACGAGAAGGCGCAGGCCAAGTTCGACGAATATCGCAAGTACGTGTCGTACGACGGCTCGCTGGTCTTCATGTCGGGCTGGACCGGCATCGACTTCGGCCAGTACGCGCCGAACGATCCCGTCCGGCGCGTCGAGACGAATGCGATCGTGTCGGCGGTCGAGCACCTGGCAGGCGGCGACACCGCATGGACGATCGAGGCGCTGGCGGCCTGGGGCGGCATCGGCGGCCTGGGCCCGGTCTTCGTCGGCTCGGCCGCGACCGTCGCGGACATCCTGCAGGAATGGGTCGCCGCCACCGACGTGGACGGCTTCAACCTCGCGTACGCGGTCGCGCACGAAACCTTCGAGGATGTCGTGCGCTATCTCGTGCCCGAGCTGCAGCGGCGCGGCGTGTATCCGACCGGCTATGCGCCGGGCACGCTGCGCGAGAAGCTGTTCGGCGGATCGGCGCGGCTGCCGGACGAACATCCGGCCGCGCAGTTCCGCGACATCGAGCAAGTCAAGCGCGATGCCGAACACGTGACTGCCTGCGCGTGATGGCCTTGCGGCAGCGAGTCGGCCCGCGTGCGGGCCGGCCGGCTTCGCGATGAACGGCAGGGCCGCTCGCCCGACACACCGTCTGAATCTCCCCTCTCCCTTCACTCAAAGCCCGGTGCAGCCTCGATGCGCATTCGGCTTCCGCACTCGCACATCAAGCGGGCGAACGTTGCGGTTGCGGCAACGACGACGCGCGCACTCAAGCGTGCGCGCGCATTTTTTCTGGCGATGATCGATTCCGGCTGCGCTCACACAACGCCGTCGTCGTCGATGTCGCGCGCCGTCGGCTCGTAACGCACGATCAACAGGAACACGATCGGCGTCGCGGCGCTGATCGCGACGACCCAGAACATGTCCGTACCGAGCCGCGCCTGCAGGATCGGCAGCACGAACAGCGCAAGCGCCTGACCGATGCCGCACAGCGAACGCCCGAAGCCGACGCCGGTGCCGCGGATCGCCGCCGGATACGACAGTGTCGGATAGATCATCATCTGCGCGCCGGGCCCGAAACCTTCGGCGAACAACCACGTGCCGAGCATCAGCAGCACGAAGCCGATCGCGAGTGCGCCATGCGGATGCCCCGCCAGCGCAAGCGCCACGAGCGCGACGAACTGGAGCGCGAACCCGGCGATCGCGACATGACGCGACGCATGGCGATGGGCGAGGCGCATGCCCAGCAAGCCGCCGGTGAACGCAAACAGCACGTTCAGCGCCAGCGACGCCGCGATCGTTTCAAACACACCCGCGCCGAGAAACTGCGACAGGATCGACGGCAGGAAGAAGGCGATCGCCGTGTATTCGAACGGGATGCACAGGTTCATCACGCTGGCGACGATCGTGCGCCCCAGGTACGGGCGCTGGAACAGCACGCGAATTCGCACGGGCGGCTGGCTCGGCGCGCGTCGGGCGTCCTCCGCTTCATGTGCGTGAATCCCGTACGACTCGCGCAGTATCCGCGCGGCGTTGGCCAGGTCGCCCTGGTTCGCGGCCCACAGCGGCGATTCGTTCATGAAGCGGTTCCTGAACAGAATGATGACGAGGGCGGGCACCGCGCCGAAGATCAGCGACGCGCGCCAAAGCCATCCCGCATGCTCGGCAGGCAACAGGAAATACAACCCGAAGATCAGCAGGAAGCAGACCGAGGACGCCACGTACCACATCGGGCACCACGCCGCGAGCCGCGACGCCTTGTTGCCGCGGCCGTTGAACTTCGAGAATTCCGCGAGAAACGCCATCGCGACGGGCAGGTCGATGCCGACACCGAGCCCCATCACGAAGCGTGCGCCGATCAGCACCCATGCATTTGGCGCCAGCCCGGCCGCGATCGCCGCGACCACGAAAAACAGCATGTCGGCCATGAACACCTGGTAGCGGCCGATCTTGTCGGTCAGCCATCCGCCGATCAGGCTGCCGAAGATCGTACCGATCATGATCGCCGACCCGACCAGCCCGGTCAGCGCGGGTGTCAGACCGAACTCGCGCGCCACGTCGTCGATCCCGTAGGACAGCGTCGTCAGATCGTACGCGTCAAGAAAGACGCCGCCGAGCGCCAGCAGCACGATCATCCGGGCATGGCTGACCGAGCTGTCCACGGTGTTGATCAGGCGCGCGACGTCGCTTGCCGAGCGGATGGGCGAGGAAACCGGGGTGACGGCGTCAAGATCGATCGAACTCATCGCATTCCTTAGTTTTCACCGAGTAGTCGGCGATGTCAGCATGGAGCCGGAAGCCGGACGTGCTCTTTCACGACCAGCGGGGACCCGATGCAACCGCGATCCTCACGACACGCGATGCCGCCGCGTTCCGGCAGCACGCATTCTGTTCTCCCGATCCGGTTATCCCAAGCGATATAAAGCGATAAATTAATCGGCCCGCGTCATAACGTTGCTCGCCGTCCGCGCTTAGCAGCAGCGCACATGTTCAATCGCGGATTTCTTCGTTCGCGAATCGCCGGTGCTTCGTTACATTAGCCGGTCACCCTGCCTGTTCGCGGCACATTGCCGCCCTTCCGGAGAATCCCCGATGAAGCTGTCCTGGTCCCGCGCATGGCAAGCCGCGGCCCTCGTCGTTGCCGCGTTCGCCGGTCTCTTCTCGGTGCACGCCCGCGCAGCGACGCCCGCGGAAATCCGCGTCGACTATGCGTACTACTCACCGGAGAGCCTGGTGATCCGCCACTTCGGCTGGCTCGAAGACGAATTCAAGGCCGACCGCACGTCGATTCGCTGGGTGCTGAGCCTGGGCAGCAATCGCGCACTCGAATACCTGAACAGCGATGCGGTCGACTTCGGTTCCGCCGCGGGTCTCGCGTCGGTGCTCGCGCGCGCGAACGGCAACCCGATCCATACGGTCTACGTGTTCTCCCGCCCCGAGTGGACCGCGCTCGTGGTCCGCAAGGATTCGCCGATCCGCTCGCTCGCGGACCTGAAGGGCAAGAAGATCGCCGCGACGCGCGGCACCGATCCGTTCCTGTTCACGCTGCGCGCGCTGCACACGGTCGGCCTGACCCGCGACGACGTCGAGATCGTCAACCTGCAGCATCCCGACGGGCGCACCGCACTCGCGAACGGCCAGGTCGATGCGTGGGCCGGCCTCGATCCTCACATGGCTGCCGCGCAGATCGACGATGGCGCTCGCCTGCTCTACCGCAACGTTGCGTTCAACACCTATGGCTTCCTGAACGTCCGCGACGCATTCGCCAGCCAGTATCCGCAGGCGGTTACGCGCGTACTGAAGGTCTACGATCGCGCACGCCAGTGGATCATCGCGCATCCGGCCGATACGGCGCAGATCGTCGCCGACGAATCGAAGGTATCGCCGCAGGTGGCGAAACTGCAGCTTCAGCGCAACGACTTCAGCGATCCGGTTCCCGGCGAAACCCAGCGCGCGGCGCTGAGGGCGGCGGCGCCGGTGCTGACGGCCGAGCAGCTGACCAGGCCCGGCGTCGATCCCGCGAAGATCGTCGATACGCTGATCGATCCGTCGTTCGCGCGCCCGCTCGCCGCCGCTTCGCACTGAGGCGGCCGCTCATGACGGACACCGCTGCCCGCGACGACACGCTTGCGCCTCGTCGCCCCGCATCGTCGCGCGCCGGCCGGCGCGATCCGCTTCGCAAGTGGCGCATCGCGGGCCTCGCGCTGCCGTTCGCGGCGCTCGCATTGCTGGAGGTCGTCGTGCGGCACGGCTGGCTGCCGGACCATCTCGTCCCGGCGCCGAGCGAGATTCTCGACACGCTCGCCCGCATGGGCGTCACGCGCGTGGCGCGCCATGTCGGCGCGAGTACGCTGCGGGTCGCGGCGGGTTTTGCCGCGGGCGCCGCACTCGCGCTCGTCGTCGGTGCGGCGATGGGCCTCAGCCGCCGGATCGACGCGCTGCTCGAGCCGACGTTCCAGGCGCTGCGCGCGATTCCGTCGCTCGCGTGGGTGCCGGTGCTGTTGCTGTGGCTCGGCATCGACGAAGCGCCGAAGATCACGCTGATCGCCATCGGCGCCTTCTTCCCGGTCCACCTCGCGGTGGTCGCCGGCATTCGCGACGTCGACCGCCAGCTCGTCGAGCTCGGCGCGGTGTACCGGCTCGGCCCGCTCGCGCTGTTCCGTCGCATCCTGCTGCCGGCCGCGCTGCCGCAGATCGTCACCGGCTTGCGCACCGGCCTCAGTCTCGCGTGGATGTTCATGGTTGCCGCCGAGCTGATCGCGGCCACGCGCGGCCTCGGCTTCCTGTTGAGCGACGGCCGCGAAACCGGGCGCCCCGATCTCGTGTTCGGGGCGATCCTGCTGCTGGCGCTGCTCGGCAAGCTGACCGACGGCGCGATGGCGCGCATCGAGTCGCACTGGCTCGGTTGGCGCGACGCATTCGACCACACGCCGCGCAAGGTGTCGACATGAGCACGCGTCCTTCCGCGCACGCGGCGCGTGGTACCGATACACCGCTGCTCGACCTGCGAATCATCCGCAAGCTTTACGGCGATCGCACGATCCTCGCCGACGTCCCGCTGCAGGTCGCACGCGGCGAGATCGTCTGCGTGGTCGGCCCGAGCGGTTGCGGGAAGAGCACGCTGCTGCGGATCGTCGCCGGCCTTGACACCGATTTTCGCGGCAACGTGAAGCTGGAAGGCATCGCGCTCGACGGCCCCTCTCCGCGCGTCGGCGTGATCTTTCAGGAGCCGCGGCTGCTGCCGTGGCTGTCGATCGCGGATAACGTCGGCTTTGCGGCCGGCCCTCGCGGCGGGCGCGAGCCGGCCGTCGCCCGTCTGCTCGACGAAGTCGGCCTTGCCGGTGTTGCCCGGCAACTGCCGGCCACGTTGTCGGGCGGGATGGCGCAACGCGCCGCGATCGCGCGCGGCCTGTTCGGCGAACCGGATCTGCTGCTGCTCGACGAACCGTTCAGCGCGGTCGATGCGATGACCCGGATGCGGTTGCAGACGCTGCTGCTCGATGTCGTCGACCGGCACCGGATGGCCGCGATCGTCGTCACGCACGATCTGGACGAAGCGCTGTATCTCGGCGATCGTGTGCTGATGCTGGCCCCCGACCCGGGCCGCGTCGACGACGAGATCCGTGTCGACGTCGCACGGCCGCGCGATCGGCGCGATCCGTCGCTGGCCGTGCTGCGCGCGCAGTTGCTGGACGCATTCCAGCAGCTTCAGGAGCGCCGCGACGAGACGAGGCGCCGGCCGCGCGACCATCAGGCATCTGAAGCCCGACTTCGCGCCGACTGATGCATGGCCGGTGTCCCCCGGCTCCGATCCGGTACGCGTTCGGCGCCGGGATGACACATCCGTCGTGCAGTGCCCGTGCGGCAAGCATCGCCGTCGTATCGAGGCCCCAACAGGGTGCGCGGGCAGCGCGAGCGCCCGCTCGCGCCGCGGCGGCGTGAAATGCCGCGACGCGGCGGTGCACCGGCGCACTTCAACCGTGCGTATGCCGCAATTCGCCGTCGATCGTCTGCGGCAATCTCAGCAGGTTGAAGATCGGGCACACGGCCTCGACCGCCTCATGCAGCGCACGAATCGTCTCCGGCGGTTCGGGCGACACGATATCGAGCGTGTAGCGGAGGTTGTGCGGGAACACCGGCACATGTTCGAAACCGGGTTGCTGCGCGAGCGGATGCTGGTCGCCGGTCACCTCGACTTCGATCGAGTCGATCTTCAGGCCGCGCTCGGCGGCCTGGATCAGCGTGATGTGCGTCAGGCAGCTGCCCAGCACGCCGAGTTGCAGCTCCGGCGACGCCGGCCCGAGGTTGTAGCCTGCGAAATCGGGCGGGCTGTCGCTGATCACCTGGAAATCTCGAATGCGAATTTCCCGCACGCCGCTGCGGCCCAGCGCGCGCACGGTCGCTTTCAGCGGCGTCGCCTTGAGATCCGGATTGCGGTGAGCGGCATCCTTTTTCGCGAGCCAGGCGTCGCGCTTCTGTTCGAGGTAGTCGTTCAGTGTCGTCATGGTCGGGTCGGGTCGCAATGATTGGCCCCGCATACGGCGGCCAATCGAGAAGGGTCTTCATGCTATGCCCTTCCGTGACAGTCACGAAACGATCATTCCAGCAAAGCAATGCGCGGTGCGTGATGTCGCATGGCGACATGCGCGTTCAGGAATCGTGGGCGGTTCTTCACACCCCGGTTTTTCACACCCCGAAAGTTATCCACAATTTCCGTGCATAACCCTGTGGAGAACCTCGACGCAATCGACCGGTCTCCCTGCCGACAAGCATCGCTGCATTACCGTGTTCGCGTCGTGGGCACTGCATGCCGACAACATCGCACCGGGTTCTGCGATCGTCCGAATCTCGTTCTTCACCGGGTCGGTGCACGAATCGCGTCGATATCGGCAGTCCGGATGCCCGCACCAGAAATGTGCTGCTTCGACGAAGGCCGCCTCTCGTCGGATAGACACCCGGCCCGACGTGCGGGCGCCGATCGCCCGCCTCAGCGCGTCACGCGAGCGCCTCGTCACGCAGACGGAACTGCGCAACCGCCGCACTCAGCCGCGAGCCTTGTTCGTCGAGCGACAGCGCCGCGGCCGCGGCCTCCTCGACCAGCGCGGCATTGCGTTGCATCGTCTGCTCCATCTGGATGACTGCGGCGTTCACCTGCTCGATGCCTGACGACTGCTCTTCGAAGGCGTTGCTGGTTTCGCTCATGATCGTGTTGACACGCTCGACCGCGGCGACGAGCTCGGCCATCGCCGAGCCGGCCAGTGCGACGAGGCCGCTGCCGTCTTCGACGCGCTGCGTGGAATGGCCGATCAGTTCGCGGATTTCCTTCGCCGCCGACGCACAGCGCTGCGCGAGCCCGCGCACCTCGGTCGCGACGACCGCGAAGCCACGCCCCTGCTCGCCTGCGCGTGCGGCTTCAACGGCAGCGTTCAATGCGAGGATGTTGGTCTGGAACGCGATGCTCTCGATCACGCCGACGATGCCGGAGATCCGCGCGGAACCGTGCGAAATCGCCGACATCGTTTCGACGACGCGCTGCATCGCCTCGCCGCCGCGCGACGCAATGCCCGCCGCGCCCTCGACGTAGGTGCGGGCGTCGCGTGCGTTGTCCGCGTTCTGGCGCACGGCCGCGGTCAGCTGCTCGACGCTCGCCGCCGCCTGTTGCAACGATACGGCCTGCTGCTCGGTGCGCGCGGACAAGTCGACGTTGCCGCTCGCGATCGTACGGACGTCGCCGACGATCGTCTCGGTGCTTGCGCGCACCTGGCTCACGGTGTCGACGAGGCCGTCCTGCATCCGCTTCAGCGCATTCAGCAGATACGCCATTTCGTTTTCGCCCGGGACGACGACGGTGCCGGTCAGGTCGCCTTTCGAGATCTTCTCGAACTGGTCGACCGCGAGCCTGATCGGCTCGACGATCGCCTTCGCGAGCATGCGCTGCGCAAGGAAGCCGACGACGAGCGCGAAGACCGCGACCGCCGCCATCCCCCACACGATCCGGTGGAAATAGACCCCGGCCGCGTCGTAGCGCGCCTTTTCGCGCGCAACCTGGAACGATTCGAGCGCGTCGATCGCCTCCTGGTAGGCGGCGAACAGCGCGGGCGGCGCGGTACGCTGCGTATCGAGGAAGTTGAACGCATCGTCGCCGTCGAGCTGCGACAGCGCCTTCAGGAACACGCGATCGAGCAGCGCGCGCCGCTGGCTCTGCAGCGTGTCGAACAGCGCCTGCTCGCCGGCGTCGCGCGCATGCAGTCGCGTGTACGCGTCCAGTTCGTCGTTGCTCTGCTTGAGCAGCGTGTGCAGTTGCGCGATTTCCTCCTTCGCGGGCTGGCCGGCGCTGATGATCTGCGCGACGTCGCTCATGCGTTCGCGCAGGACAAGCATCCGCTCAGAGCTGGTCTTCAGGTGCAGCAGCGACGCGGTGTCATCGCGGTACATCGCTTCGAGCGAACCGTTGCCCATATAGAGGGCCGCGATGCACGCGCCGACCACCAATACGAGCAGCACGGTATAGCCGGCGATGGTCGCGACGAGACCACCACGGATAGTGAGTTGTTTTCGCATGACGTTCCCTTGCGCCGGCCGGGCGCGGCCAGCGGTGGATGTGGATTCCGGATCACGAAAGACGCGCGCCGCGTCACAACACGGGGCGCATGGGCTGCGAACGGGTTAACGGCGGGGTGAACGGAAGGGTTTTATCTGTACGCGACGTGAATCTTGACGATAGCGACAGGTAACAAGCGAAGGCGCACGTGACCGGTGTGCCAAGCAGTGCCGACGATCACTTGAGTGGGCCTCGGCCCACCTTGGGCAGGAACGGAGGCATCCTGATCGGTCGATGTATCCCGACCGATACCTAGCCGCCGTTGGCCAGCCTTGAACGGATCTCGTCGGCCGAGAGGTCGCGCTGGTGCGTCGCGATCTGCCATCTGTTCCCCCACGGATCCTTCACCATTGCCCGCCTGTCGCCGTACGGCAAGTCGGCCGGGGCTTCGAGCGGGATGGCATGCGCGGCAAGCGCCCGCCGATAGGTCAGATCGGCATCCTCGACATAGACGTACAGAAACGCGGGCATCGGATCACGCAGGCCATCTTCCCCGCTGATCATCACGACGGAATCGCCGATCCTGATTTCCGCAGGCAACCCCGGGCGGTATTCGCCCTGGGCATGAAATACCGTCCGAATGAATTCGATCAGGTTTTGCGGATCCGGCACGACGATCCGGGGCGTGACGGTAGGCCATCCGTCGAGCTGGAATTTGACCATGTCGGGCAGCCTCCGAAGAGATTTCCGGGAGTATTGTCCTCCCGGCACTCGAGATCTGCAAAGGATCGACTATGGCCGAAACGACCGGCCCGACGGCGCGCGCGAACCGCGCGGCGAGCATCGATTTTCCGGACGAGATCTCGCCGCATACCATGTGGAGCAACGCGGCATCGCTCGATGCGGTCGCGTGAAATGGCTTCCCTGTCTGCATTTCCAGCCTCTCCATCGAATGCCCGGAAAGCAAAAACCCGCCTTCCGGGCGGGTTGTGACGATATCCATTCAGTCGATCGCTATCCCGCCGGCAACATTGCGGCGCAAATAATCGAACGGGTTTGCGAATGGGTCATGCGCATCAGAATAACCAACTCCCGATCGTGAGCAAGCGGATGCGGGACGGCGCGCGTCGGCTTGCGCGCGCGAAGCCGATGCACGCACGACTGCGGCCTACGTGGATCATGGCCAGTAGCCGGCCTTTTCGCCCAGCCCTCGCGCCGCCAAACGGGCGTTGGCGTCGTCGTTCCATTTCACGCTGCCCGAAAACAGGCCGACGGAATGGCAAGCCGGCGGCCAATCGCGATCACGCAACGCATTCAGGTCGAGTGCGACGCCCGACGCACGAAATTCCCGCAACCGGTCCTGCCCGTCCAGCCCGGGCAAGTCGGCCAGCTTCCGGCAATTGAACAGCGCGAGCCGCTCCAGCTTCACGCCAGCCAGGTCCAGCGTCGTGAGCTGCAACTGATCCTCGATGCGCAACGCGGAAAGCGACGGCAAGCGCGACAGGTCGCCCAATGTGGCCAGCCCGCGCACGCGCAGGATCTGCAGCATCTCGATGGTGGCGCTCGACAGATCGTCGATGTCGTCGCGGCCGCCCAGGATCAGCGTCATTTCCGTCAAGGCCGGCATGGCCGGGATGAATCCGAGCGGATGCTTCTTTGCATGGCAACCGAGCGTCAGCTTGCGCAAGCCGGGCAGGCCTGCGATCGCATCGATCCCCTTTGCGTGGCCGTGCACGAAGAGTTCGGTCAACGATGCGCACTTCGCCAGACGCGACAGATCGATGTTCCGCTTCTGGTTTTCAGCCAGCACGAGCCGCTCGAGTCGGCCGAGGTCGAGCGTGGCGAGGAAGTCCGGCCGGTTCAGCCTGAACACGCCGAAGCTCAACCGTTTCAGCCCGGGAAGCCGGCCGATTTCTTCTTCGTGCGCGATCTCGGTCAGGCAATCGACCGACAGGTCCCGGGCGTCTGGCAGGTGGCGCAGCACGACCGCATCGAATGGTGCGCGGTAATGCCCGTAGAACCGGACCTGAAGACGATCCCCGGCCAGCCGGCAGGCTTCATTCAGCGATTGCAGGATCGCCGGCCCGTACGCTTCGGGCGTGCTGAACTGGACAACCAGTCGCTCGCGTTGCGCGCACGCTTCCACGATTTCGATCGGCGAAAGCGTTTCCGGGTCGTTCACCCGGCCACTGTGTACCTGCAGCATGCAATCCCCGCCGATTCGTTCAAGATCCCGTCATCGAGCGGCCAGGGGCGACATCCCGGGGCCGCCCTTGCCTGCGTCGATTCGCGGCCGCCGACGACATCCGGCCCGTGTCGGGCGTCATCCCGGAAACACACCCTGGCTCATCGCATCGAGTTGCCGGACGATCTCCGCGCGCAATTCGGCCGATACTTCGACGCTGTCGAGCAGTTCCGAAATCCACAGCCCATCGGCCGCGAGCCGGCAGATCATCAGCGTCGCGGCCTGCTCGAGCGGCACCGGATCGGGCCGCGTCCATTCGCGCATCGGCACCGACCATCGCGCGCGCGTGTCCTGCTCGGTAATCATCGACGCGACCAGCACGCGCAGCACATCGGTACTCGCGGCCTGATTCGCCGCATCGAGCACCGCATGCAGATAAGCGCGCGCCGCCGCGCCGTCGCCGCCGGAATCCGCGGCCATCCGTGCGGCCATCTGCGCGCCGAACCGCTCGGTCGCCTGCCCGAACAGCGCATCCAGCAGCCCCTGCTTGTTCGCGAAGTGATATTGCAGTGCGCCTTTCGTCACGCCGGCGCGCTCGGCCACCGCATCGAGCGTCAACGCGGCCACACCGTGATGTGTCGCGATTTCCGACGCGGCCGCCAGCAACTGCGCACGCACCTGATCCGGCGCTTTTTTTCGACGCACGCCGGATGTGGCGACGGCCGGCGCCGATGATGCTTCAGGCGCCCGCGCGCCGGCCGCTCCAGCCGGTTCGACGGGCGCGGACATATCGTGCGGCGCAGGTTCGAGGCGTTTTTTCATGGTGCGGATGGTAGCACCCGGGCGTCTCGATATAAACATTCCGGCTGGATGGTATGATCCGCCGCATGAACAAACCCGCCCTCTCTCCCTGGTCCGCGCTCGACACTGCCATCGCCCGTGGACGCGACGCACTCGTGCGTCTCCAGCAGCCGGACGGCAGCTGGTGTTTCGAACTCGAATCCGACGCGACGATCACCGCGGAATACATCCTGATGATGCATTTCATGGACAAGATCGACGACGTGCGCCAGGAGAAGATGGCGCGCTACCTGCGCGCGAACCAGCGGCTCGACACGCATGGCGGCTGGGCGCTGTATGTCGACGGCGAGCCGGACGTGTCGTGCAGCGTGAAGGCGTACTTCGCGCTGAAGGCGGCCGGGGACAGCGAACAGGCGCCGCACATGGTCCGCGCGCGCGACGCGATCCTGAAGCTCGGCGGCGCGGCGCGCTCGAACGTGTTCACGCGCATCCTGCTCGCGACATTCGGCCAGGTGCCGTGGCGCGCGACGCCGTTCATGCCGATCGAATTCGTGCTGTTCCCGAAGTGGGTGCCGATCTCGATGTACAAGGTCGCGTACTGGGCGCGCACGACGATGGTGCCGCTGCTCGTGCTGTGCTCGCTGAAGGCGCGCGCCCGCAATCCGCGCAACATCTCGATCCGCGAGCTGTTCGTCACACCGCCGGACGAGGAACGACACTACTTTCCGCCCGCGCGCGGCATGCGCAAGCTGTTCCTCGCGCTCGACCACACGGTGCGGCATGTCGAGCCGCTGATGCCGAAGCGCCTGCGGCAGCGCGCGATCCGCCATGCCGAGGCGTGGTGCGCGGAGCGCATGAACGGCGAGGACGGGCTCGGCGGGATCTTCCCGCCGATCGTGTATGCCAATCAAATGATGCAGGTGCTCGGCTACCCGGACGATCACCCGCTGCGGCGCGACTGCGACAATGCGCTGGAGAAGCTGCTGGTCACGCGCCCCGACGGCAGCATGTATTGCCAGCCGTGCCTGTCGCCGGTGTGGGATACCGCGTGGAGCACGATGGCGCTCGAGCAGGCGCGCGGCGTGGCGGTGCCGGAAGACGGCGAGCCGGACGACGCACGGCGCGCACTCGACGCACGCATCGCGCGCGCGTACGACTGGCTGGCCGAACGCCAGGTGAACGACCTGCGCGGCGACTGGATCGAGAACGCGCCGGCCGACGTCCAGCCGGGCGGGTGGGCGTTCCAGTACGCGAACCCGTACTACCCCGACATCGATGACACCGCGGTCGTCACCGCGATGCTCGATCGCCGCGGCCGCACGCATCGCAACGCGGACGGCACGAACCCGTATGCGCTGCGCGTCGCGCGCGCGCTCGACTGGATGCGCGGGCTGCAATCGCGCAACGGCGGCTTCGCGGCGTTCGATGCCGACTGCGACCGCATGTACCTGAACGCGATCCCGTTCGCCGATCACGGCGCCCTGCTCGATCCGCCGACCGAGGACGTGTCGGGCCGCGTGCTGCTGTGCTTCGGCGTGACGAAACGCGCGAACGAACGCGCGTCGCTCGCGCGCTGCATCGACTACGTAAAGCGCACGCAGCAGCCCGACGGCAGCTGGTGGGGCCGCTGGGGCACGAACTACATTTATGGCACGTGGAGCGTGCTGGCCGGCCTCGCGCTCGCCGGCGAGGACAAGTCGCAGCCGTATATCGCGCGCGCAATCGACTGGCTGCGCGCGCGACAGCATGCGGACGGCGGCTGGGGCGAGACGAACGACAGCTACATCGACCCGAAGCTGGCCGGCACGAACGGCGGCGAGAGCACGTCGAACTTCACCGCGTGGGCGCTGCTCGCGCAGATGGCGTTCGGCGACTGCGAATCCGATTCGGTGAAGCGCGGCATCGCGTATCTGCAGTCGGTCCAGCAGGAAGACGGCTTCTGGTGGCACCGCTCGCACAATGCGCCGGGCTTTCCGCGCATCTTCTACCTGAAGTATCACGGCTATACCGCGTACTTTCCGCTGTGGGCGCTCGCGCGCTATCGGCGGCTCGCGGGCGCGGCGGCGGCGCAGGCTTCGGCCGCGCGCGGAGCTGCGGCAGTCGCCGCAACGGACACCGCTGTCGCCTGAGCGGTCACGTGCCGGCGCAAGGCCGTCACACGAACCCTTCATCGACCAGCGTGCAGCCGTGCGCCG
Organism: Burkholderia puraquae; assembly: GCF_002099195.1. Lineage (GTDB taxonomy): Bacteria > Pseudomonadota > Gammaproteobacteria > Burkholderiales > Burkholderiaceae > Burkholderia > Burkholderia puraquae. The sequence goes on from NZ_NBYX01000008.1 coordinate 79,780, forward strand.
TGATCTCGTGCCGCTGGCCCGAGCCGCCGACCACGCGGCTCCAGCTGTCGGACACGAGCACGGCCGTGGCGCCGTCGGTGTGCAGCGCATAGCCGAACCCGCCATACATGCCCGGCACCGCGAACCATACGCGTTCGGCCTGTTCGTCGAGTTCAAGTAGCGGTTCGAGTTCGGGCAGGCGCAGCGCGTCGACGCGCAGGTGCGCGATGCGGCCGCGAATCATGTCGTGGAAATGGCGCTGGATGTCGTGCAGCGTATCGTCGGGCGCGACGCGTCGCGGCTGCGGCGTCAGCAGATCGACGAGATGCCGATGCCCGCGCGTCACCGCGATATCGATCGCACGCTCGCCGCGAGCATCGCGCAGCATGCGCCACGCGCCGAGCCGCAACAGTTCGGCAACGACCTCCTTCGGTGCGCCGCCGTATGCAGCCTGATGCAGCGGTGTATGGAGCGACGTGCCGCCCAGCCGCGTCGCGTTGACGAGCCTGGACTGTCTTGCAACGAGATCCAGCATCGTCGCCCAGTCGCCGTTGCGCGCCGCATCGGCCAACGCGTGCCGGCTCGCGACCTGCGCATCATCAAGCACGTCGGCCCCCGTGATTCCATCCCATGCGATGCTCAAGCAGCCTCCTCGTGTGTCGCGCTTGCGTGACCGTGACGTGCGCTCATCATAAGCGTTCGCCGCACCGGCGCGATCGCGCATCGCATTCAGGCCGCGATCGCACGACGCGAGACCCGCTGCCGGCAGCACCGGGAAACCGGCAACCGCCAATACCGCCCGCACTTGTGGAATCATGCGAACGCGCCGTCGGCGCGTTCATTTCACTTCGACGAAGGATGCCAGCCGTGCTCGACATTTCCGCCATCACCGACGCACTCGCCCCGAACGGCGAACCCGTGCAGTATCGCGTGCCGCCCGCGAAGCTGATTGCGGGCGACCCGCTGCAGACGCTCACCCCCGGCTTCACGAGCCCGTGCGGCCGCTTCTCGACGGGCATCTGGGAAAGCACGCCCGGCCGCTGGCACGTCGCGTACACCGAAGCCGAATACTGCGAGATCCTGGAAGGCACGTCCGTGATTGCCGATCCGGAAGGCAACACGAAGACCGTGCGCGCCGGCGATCGTTTCGTGATCCCGCCGGGCTTTCGCGGCACGTGGGAAGTCGTCGAACGCACGCGGAAGATCTTCGTCGCATACGACGAGCAGCCGCCGGCGTAATCAGCTCCGGCCCCGGCGGCGGAAACGTTACCGCCGCCCGTCGAGCGACCCGAGGATCCCGTACGCGACCTTCACACGGTCCTCGATCGGATAGCTACGGTTCGCGAGCATCACGATCGCGATCCGCTTCGCGGGGACAAACGCGACATAGGTACTGAAGCCGTTGGTCGAGCCCGTCTTGTTGATCCATGTATCGGCGCTCGGCGCGAGCGGCGGCTTGATCGCGCTGACCGGTGCCCCGTCGCGCAGCATCTTCGTCGCGTTGCCCGCGAGCAGCGTCGGCAGCGCGACCGGATACGGATACTGCTCCCAGATCAGGTCCTGTGTCATCGGCCCCGCGCGGAAATAGCCGGTGTGCGTACGCTCGAGCGCGCGCTGCAGCCGCGGCGCCGTGTCGATCAACCCCATGTTCGCCTGCACGAAGCGCAGCAGATCGGCCGCCGTGGTCCGCACGCCGTACGCCGGCTGCCACAGCATGCCGCCCGTCATCCGGATCGGCTTGCCGTCCTGCGTATAGCCCTGTGCATAGTCGGCCGTGCGCGCGTCGGGCACGTTGATGTACGTGTGCGTCATCCCCAGCGCGGGAAAGAGCCGCTGCTCCATCAGCACCGCGAAATCCTTGTGCATCGCCTTCGCGGTGAGCCACCCGAGCATCCCGATCGCGACGTTCGAGTACGTGCGGTACGTGCCCGGCGCATATGCGGGCCGCCACGCGTCGAGATAGCGGATCAGGCCCGCGTCGTCGCGGATGCTGTCCGGCACCTGCAGCGGCATGCCGCCGGGCGTGTGCGTGCCGAGATTGAGCAGCGTGACGACGCCGAACGGCTTGCCCTGCAGCGCGGGCAGGTACTTGGCCGCAGGGTCGGCAAGCGACAGTTCGCCGCCCTCCTGCGCATCGGCCGCGAGTGTCGCGGTCAGCGTCTTGCTGACGGAGCCGATTTCGAACAGCGTATCGCCGGTGACGGGCTTGCCGGTTTGCGTCGACATCACGCCGTAGTCGAACACGTAGGGCTTGCCGTCGGCGACGATGCCGATCGCCATGCCGGGAATCGCGTACTGCTTCATCAGCGGCGCGATGTGGCGGGTCACGGTGTCGTGGAGGTCGTCCTGAGTGGCGGCGGCCGCGCGGCCGGCCGCGGCGGTGGTGCACGCGGCGACGAACAGGGTCGCTGCGAAGCGGGTCGCGTTGAATCGCATGGTTGCGGTTCCTTTGATTTCTGATGGTTGCGTGGACAACGGATCCGGCCGCGCCATGCGGAACTCGCAATAGCCGGCCTGCCGAAGCAGGACTATCCACTGTCGACCGGCCGCCAACAATCGACGATATGTTGCGCGAGCCGAAAGAAAATCTTATGAGATACGCGAAGCCTTGCGTTGCCCCGATATCACTCCCGGAGCGCTCGCCGGTTTGTTGGAAAAACCTGTCGGTTTTAACAGCCTTCAATCTCGCGGCCGAATCGCCCCGCATCGAAAATCGGTGAAAAAGAGATAAGTCTTGTCAGATCCGCATACGCGGGCACACCGCGCGATTGATTCAGCCGCGCGGATCGCAGTAGACTCGCGGAAGCAAAAAATAAGATCCCTCCTGAGAGAAGCCATGTATCGCCATTCACTGATCGCCCGCTCCCGCGTCATTGGCTGCCGCCCGGTCGCGTGATTTTCACGCATCGACCGCCCCGCAGCGGGAACACGCAACGCCGCCGCGCCCCGCTCGCGCGCCCGTTCGCCGCTTCGCCCGCCAGCCGAGAGAACCGCCAGGGCCCCGTGCGCACCGCCGGTGGACGCCCTGCCTGACCGGAGAGTGACCCCGTGACCGAAACCGTGGCCGCGTCCGCCTATCGGCCGCGCGATGTCGTCAATGCGCCCGACATCAAGGCAGCCATTGCGCGCCGCAGCGCCGAGCGCGGCGATCCGGCCGACATCCGCGCGTGGCTCGGCAACCATTTCTTCCGCTGGGTCGTCGGCGCGTTCGAGCAGGCGCAGCCGCTCGATTCGCTTGCCGACTACCGTGCACTCGCCGGCACCGGCCGGCCGGCGCCCGACTGGCTCGTGCGCCGGCTCCGCCCGCAACCGGCATCGGTCGCCGCCGATCCAGTGCCGCCACCCGCGGTCGAGCCGAAGCCGCTCTACTTCATCGATCCCGAGCACATGCTGCTGATCGAGCGCGAGCGCATGCTGGTCGAATTCCTGCGCTCGCGCGCCGGCACGCGGCTCGCGCAAAAGCTGCAGCGCATCACGTGCGCGATGGCCCTCGACATGTGGGCGCGCGAGCACCAGCGGATGCAGGCGCGCCGCGACAAGGGCTGGGTGCCGAGCAGCGGCCTCGCGCTGCGCGAGGTGCTGCGCACGCCGAACGGGATCGTGTTCGAATTAGCGGGCGGCCACGCAGCGCTGCGCGAGGAACTGGCCTACGAGTCGTACTACATGCAGCATTGCCTCGGCCAGTTCGCCGATCGCCGCCGGCTGCGCGGCGGGTACGGCGAGCAGTACGCGCAAGCCGCGCAGGACGGACGGCTGCGCCTGTTCACGCTGCGCGGCGCGGGCAACCAGCCGCACGTGACGATCAGCCTGTCGGTGACCGGCGACGGCCTGCGCATCGACCAGATCAAGGGCAAGCAGAACCGCCATCCGGTGCGCCGCTACGCCGACGATGTCCGCCAGTTCCTGCGCGCGCTCGCGCCGCACGGCGAACGCCATCCCGATTGCGAGGGCATGGGGCTCGTGTTCGAGCCCGAGACGGCAGGCGCGGCCGCCGGCGCGTGGACATTCGTCACCGACGTGCGCTCGCCCGACCATCTGCTGAGCGTGATGAGCGAGAACTTCCACCTGATCGAACATTTCGCGCAGCCGCCCGCCGTGCTGCAATGGCTGCTGCTGCGCAACGCACCGTACGCGCTCGGCCAGCTCAGGCAGATCGACCCGGCCGTGGCGGCGGCCGCGCGGCACGCGTTGCCGGCCGATGCGCTGCCCGCCGCGCGCGATCCGGCCGCGCCGCCGGCCGATACCGCGGCCTTCGCGATCGAAGGCATTCCGATCGATCCCGCGCTGTGCGCAGCGCTCGCGTTTCCCGCGACGGCGGACGGGAGCCCGTCATGCTGAAGCTGCTGATCGGCACGGCCGTGCTGTGGCTCGTCTGGTACGTGTGGCGGTCGATCCGGGTCGCCGCGCGGATGGTGCGCGAAGTCGACGCGGACCAGGCCGCGGGCACCGACGCCACGGTAACGGTCCGGCAGACTGCGGCCATCAAGCTCGCACATACGCTCGCCGACCAGGCGCCGCCGAACCGACGCCGCTGGTCGCTTGCACTCGCCGACATCCTGCTGATCCGAAACGGGCTGCGCTGCGATTGCGACGACCTCGTATACGCACTGCCGGACGCGCAGCGCGACAAGCTCGCGGCCCAGTTGCGGCGCGAACTCGACATGCCGGCCAACCTGCCCGAGTGGCAGATCGTGCAGCGCGTGCCGTCGATCCTCGCGGGCTGGATCCGCGGCGTCGGCCGATCACACGAAGGCTTCTACGAACAGCTCGCGGCTGAAGGCCGCGTGCGCGACGCGCTGGCGTTCGATTGCGCGCGCACCGCATTCCTCGTGCGCTGCATCGCGCTGCTCGGCTGGGCGTCCGAACAGCACGCGTGGGTCGTGCTGCTGCTCAATGCGCAGCGCGCGCAGGACAGCTTCGACAGCTGGGAAGACTTCGGGCTCGCGTATGCGCGGGCGCGCCAGCACTGGCTGCGCGGCAGCGGCCAGGACGGCCCCGCGTCGTCGCGCGCCACGCAGGAAGTACGCGAGCACCTGCGCAATCCGTCCGGAAACTGGCTTGCGCTGCCGTGGAAGCGCTACCGCATCTTCGATCCTCAACCCGTTTCGTCATGACCGCCGATACCGACATGTCCTCCGCTCCAGCCGACCTGATTCCGCCCGCGAAGTCCCGATGGCTCATCTGCGACGTCGACGCGCTGCTGCGCGCGGGCGATTTCGCCGCGCTCGACACGCAGCTCGACGCCGCGCTCGCGGCCAGCTTCGCCGACCGCACGGCCGAAGCGCGGTACGTCGACGCGCTGCCGGCCGACCTCCAGCCCTGCCTCGACGCAGGCGCCGAAGGCCTCGCGCGCCTGCGCGCGTGGCAGGCCGCGAACCCGCGATCGGCACACGCGTGGCTGTGCGAAGCGCACTACTGGCATCACTGGGCATACGAGTATCGCGGCGGCGGCTGGGCCGAGACGGTGACCGAAGCCGGCTGGATCTGCGCGCACGCCTGCGCGACGCTGACGATCGTCGCCGCGCTGCGCGCGCTGGTGCTCGCGCCGACGATGTGGAGCGCGCCGAAGGTGATCTTCACGAGCGTGTCGTCGTTCGGCGAGCCCGAGTGGCTCACGCAGCTCGTGCGCGAGCGCCGCTGGCCCGTCACCGAACTGCACCTGAACATCGGCGCCGAAGACGAAGCCACGCGCGCCGAACTGCCGCGCATGCTCGCGCGCTCGGGATTGAATCCCGACGTGCCGGTCGCCTGCCCCGCCGAATTTCCCGACGCGCTGCCCGGCCCCGTCCAGGGCAAGAAGCTGCGCAAGGAAAAGTGGTACTGGATGGAGGCAACGCTGCACATCCACCCGAACCAGTACTTCTCGATGCGCACGTTCATCTGGTACATGCAGCCGCGCTGGGGCGGCTCGCACGACCACGTCCGCGCGTTCGTCGCGTCCGACGCGTGCGCGCACCTCGACGCGGTCGAGAAGGACCGGCTGCTGCACGAGATCTGGCGCGACGAATACTACGGCAATACGCTGGATTCGGATGACGACGACGAAGATGCACGCCGCGCGATCGCCGCGACGCTCGCGCGCGCCAAGGCCGCGCTGCATCCGTATCACCGCTGGGAAACGCTGCACTGGCTCGCGCACAGCCATTTCATGCGCAGCGAATACGAACAGGCGTACGCCCGCCTGCAGGAAGCCGAGCACCACCAGCCGATCGACGACAACCATGCTTTGGCGATGGGCGTGCGCCTGGTGCTCGACCTTGATCCGCAAGGGGCCTGGCTGACCGGGGCGATCGAGCGCGCGTCCGATGCGCGCGCGTGCACGTCGGCGATGATTCTGCGCGGTTACGCCCATCGCACCGGCACGTTCGGTTTCGCACGGGACGATGCACGCGGCGCGGCGTGGCTCGAGGCCGCCCGCACGAACGAGCCCGGCTCGCTCGCATGGAACCAGCTCGCGTCCGCGATGCGCGACGAAGGCCGCCGCCCGGCCGATGCCGTCGCGCTGTGCGAGCTCGGCTACGAGGCCGGCGGCGATTCGTGCGACTACCTGCTCGGCTGCTTCTACGAAGAGGGCATGCACGTCAAGCGGGATCTGTACCGCGCCGCCCATTACTTCCGCGAATCGATGACCGAGGGCGGCAACATGGCTGCGTACAAGCTCGGGTTTGCGTACTACCACATCGCGGAGGCCAGCAAGGACGAAGCCGAACGGATGCGCATGCAGGTCGAGGCGGTCGAGGCCGCGCGCAAGGCGCACGAGATGGGCCATTCCGAGGGCCTCGAAACGATGCTGATGTTCATCGCCGACGTCGACGATCTCCCGTCTCGCCATCGGTACGTCGGCGAACTGCGCAGCCATGCGGAAAGCGGCCATCCGGCGGCGATGGCCGCGCTGTCGTCGATCCTGGCCGACAGCCGCGACAAGTCGGTCTACAACTATCGCGAAAGCGTGCGCTGGATCATGGGCGCCCAAGCGATCGCGCCGGACGACGCATACGTGCGCAACATCACGCGCCTGCGCCACGAGGACGGCATGCTCGGCAAGCTGCTGTACAAGCTGCATCGCAAGCAGATCAAGGCGCACGAGATTCCGGGCGCCGACAACGCGATGGTCTGAGCCCCGGGCGGCTAACGCGCGGGGCCGCGGTCGGGCCTCGCGTGCCGCCTGCATGTCGGCCCGCGGTCGTCCCGTGCATCACCCCGGCAGCCGGTCGAGGAACGCCAGCATCGCCGCATTGAACCGCGCGGGCCGCTGCAGCGGCGCGAAATGGCTCACGCCGGGCAGGATCGTCAGCGTCGCATCGGGAATCGTGCGCGCCAGGTATGCCGCATGCTCGGGCCGGATGAATTCGTCATGCTCGCCCAGCACGATCGTCACCGGCACGGCGATCGCCGCGAGATCCTGCGCGCTGTAATCCGGTTGCGTACGCATCATTTCGCTGACGGCCGCGACGAATGCATCGAACCGGTCCGGCGTCGCCGACAGTTGTACGTAGTCCTTGCGGTGCCGCGCGAAGCAGCGGTCGAGCAGCGGGCTCGGCACAATCTCCTTCGTGCCGCCCGGGTCCATGTTGCATGCGAAGAAGAACACGCCGGCCGCACGTTCCGGCGCGCGATCGGCCAGCACGAGCGCGATGCACGCGCCGTCGCTCCAGCCGACGAAGCGCGCACGGTCGACGTGCAACGCGTCGAGAACCGCGAGCACGTCCGTCGCCATGCGTTCATAGGAATAGGGTCGGTCGTCGCGCGTGCTGCGGCCGTGGCCGCGGCTGTCGATCACGATCGCGCGGTAGCCTGCCGCAAGCAGCGCGGGCACCTGGTTGCCCCAGTTGCCGCTGTGGCCGAGGCCGCCGTGCAGCAGCACGACCGGCGGGCCGTGGCCGAACGACGCGTGCCAGAGGCGCGCACCGTCGTGCTCCAGCCATCCTTGCTCATCGGCCGGCGGCAGCGGCGTGCCGCCCTGCGCGTCGAAGCGAACGAGGTCGTCGTCGTTCAGTGCCGCATTCATCGTTCTGCCGTCCTGTCGAGTGAGACGTGCTTGCGATTGTAATGCGGGCGGCCGACGCGGCCACGACCGGTCAGGCCTGCGTCGATACCAGCCCGCCCGCCGACGAGCCGCCTGTCTTCTGGATCGCCGCCGCGAGTTGCGCGATCGCGGTCGCCAGCGCCCCCGAGATTGCGCCGGCTTCCGCGCTCAGCGACTGCTGTTCGATCGCCGCGGCCGGGTCGTCCTTCGCGCGCTGCGCCGCGCTCGCCATCTGGCGCTCGATCGTGGCCAGCTGCTTCTGCAGCCGGTCGATCAACGCCTTCAGTTGCGCAACGGCCGGGCTGTCCGACGACGCGCCCGATGCACCGAGCGTTTCGCCGGTCGCACCGGTCGAACCCCGCGTGCCGGTGGTGCCGGTCGTACTCGTCGCGCCCGTGGTATTTGTCGCGCCGTCGGTGGATGACGTGGCGCCAGGCGCGGCCGACGTGGTCGCCGCGGCGCCCGGCGAAGCATTTGCGTTCAGGCTGCCGTCCGCCAGCGGGGCGCGCGTGGTCGTGGAGAAATCGATCTGCATCGTGTCGGTCCGTGTGTCGGTAAGCGAATCGTGACTGGGGCAAAACTGCCTTCCAATACGTTTACGGCATTCGTCACACGAAACTTGAGTATCGGGGCCGGACTGATTTGGCCGAAGATCGCCGGGTTTTAGCCGCGAAAGGGCCAGATTGGCGACTGCGCGGCGCTGGTAAAATCGCGGGTTCGCCAGCGGCGATTCGCGCGCCCACCGCCTTCCGGCACAAGCGCGCCACGCCGCCGGTCTCGACTCCCGCCCTTCCGGGCTCGGCACGCAACACGTGCCGACGCCGCGGTTGCGGCTGCGCGGGTCGCCTTTTCCGTCCGCCTGTGCGCCCCGCTCGCCGATTCGAGCGGCGAACGCCGTGCGGCGACGCTCACTTCATCACGCATTCGAGGAGCATACGATGGCCCGCATCGGCGCCTTCTGCATCACGACGTGGCTTGCCGCCGCGATTCTTTACTTCGGCCAGCACTCCGTCGCGATGATCGCGTTGAGCGGTGTCGTCGTATTCGGCGGATTCGATCTGCTGCGTCCGTAGGCACGCGCGGCGCCGCCGCCGCGCATGGTCGCGACGGCCGACGCGACTGTGATAGCCTCTCTCGCACCATCCGTCACGCGCTCGCCTCGCCGGCGAACAGGAGAAGGGGATTTGAATCACGACCTGCATCGCCACCCGGCGGCCATTGCCTGCAAAGTGTGTTCGGCCCACGCCCCCATCTGCGGCCTGGTCGATTTCTCGCGCTGCGGCGCCGACTTCATCGCCGGGAAGAAAGTCGACCCTTATGCGGGGGTTCCGGTCTACTACCACGCTTGCCAGGAATGCGGCTTCACATGGGCACCCATGTTCGACAGCTGGACCCACGACGATTTCGCGCAGCATGTGTACAACGCCGACTATGCGCGCCACGACCCCGAGTATCTCGAGATCCGTCCGCAACAGCTGGCCGACCTGATCTGCACCAGTTTTCCGGACATGCGGGAAGACCGGGTGCTCGATTTCGGCTCGGGGCTCGGCTTGCTGGAACGGAAACTGTCGTCGCGCGGCTTCACGGACGTGACGTCGTACGATCCGTTCTCGCACCCGGTTCCCCCCGACGGCACGTTCGATACGATCCTGTCGTTCGAAGTGTTCGAGCATCATCCGGCGCCGTTCGACCTCTTCGACCAGATCATGCGTTATCGGAAGCCCGACGGCGCGCTGCTGTTCCAGACGTCGCTGATCACCCGGGAGATCATCGATCACGGCATCGATCAGTGGTGGTATTGCGTGCCGCGCAACGGGCACATCTCGTTTTACACCCCCCAGTCCCTGACGCTCCTTGCCCAACGCCACGGGCTCGAATACGGCACGTTCAGTCCATCGCTGCACGTCGTCTTCGACCGCGCGGCGAGACCGCGCTGGCTCGACAAATTTCTCAATCCGTAACGGCTTGCCGGCCGTCCTGCATACAGCGCAGGCCGTCCGCATTCGACCGGCGTTTCACCCGCTCGCTACCGGTTGCACGGCATCACGCAGCATGCGCCTCCGTCAGCATGCGCCGAACGTCGGCACCGCCGGATCGACCGCCAGCGCGCGCTCGTTGAACACGACCGGCACGCCGCCGAGCCCCAGCCTGCAGTTCGGGCGATCGAGCCGCCACCCGTCGACACGCAGCGCGACGCGCGACACCGGCGCGCCGCCCGCATGCGGCAGGTCGATCGCGATCTGCCGCTTCGCGCCCGGCACCAGGTTCAGGTAGTTGTCGCTGTAGAACGCGGGCAGCACACGCGCGCCGGTCGCCGGATCGAACACCTGCAGGTGCGTCATCAGCGCGACGGTGGCGCCGATGTTCGCGACGTCGACCGTGATGCGCGTCGTCACGTCGTCGGCCTCGGCCGACGACGCACGGATCGCGACGGCCGCGCCCGGCATCGTATCGAGCGACGCATACGCGGTGTCGCTGCCGTCGCGCTGGCGCCAGTAGACGTTCTCGGCGAGCGTATTGCCGCCCGAATCGGTCAGCGCGAGCGCGACGATGCACACGCCGGACTTCGCGGCAGCCAGCGCCGACGCGAGGTTCGCCACCACGCGATACGACGCCTTCGCGACGCCGCCGACATCCGCGGTGGCCCGGCTGTTCAGCGTGCCGTCGAGGTTGTACACGCGCATCTCGACGCGGCCGGTGACGGCCGCGGCCGTGTGATTCGCGATCGTCACATCGGCCGTGCTCGCATCGAGAAGCGCATTGACGCGGCGGCACCCGTGCTGCACCGCGAAGAACGACGCATGCGCCTCGAGATCGTGGCTGTACATCTGCCACACGAAACTCGGCTGCGCGGGGTTCGTCATCCACATGATCACGCCGGTGGCCGGCGACGTGATCTTCCCGGCCACGGGGCCGAGCATCACGGCCGCGTTCGCCTCGTAGATCGAGCGGATGCATTCGTAGTTCATCATCTGCGCCTTGCGCACGAAGTCCGCGAGATTCCGGATCGCGCCGTAGCGCAGCGCCGTCATCGCGATGTAGCCGGCGCCGCCCTGCTTGCCGACCGCGGGGTAGTACGCGCCGTTGCCGTTCATGTCGCGGTCGGCCCAGAAGTCGTCGGGGCATTCGTACGAACCGGGCGGCAGCATCGATTCGACGAATTCGAGCGTCGGGATCGAATGCGAGCCGACTTCGTTGTGAAACGCGACCGACGTCGTGCCGTAGCCGCGGCTGAACGCGGCCTGCGGCGATGCCCAGTTGTACGGGCCGCCGGACGAATAGCCGTTCACCGCGCCGGCGCCCGTATCGCCGGCCGAACTCGTGAGGCAAAGGCGTTGCGGGTCCAGTTCGGCGACGAGCGCGTCGAGCCCCTTGACGAGCGCCGGCGGCGGCGAACCTTCGTTACCGCCGCACCAGAGCAGGATCGACGGACGATGCCGGTTGCGTGCGATCACGTCGCGGATGTCGTCGAGATCGCGCGGCACGTTGGCCGGGCCCGACCCGTCCCCTTCCGTCGAGAAGAAGAAATCCTGCCAGACGAGGATCCCGTGGCGGTCGCACGCGTCGAAGAAATCGTCGCTCGTGCTTTGCCCGTTCCAGTTGCGGATCAGGTTGAGGTTCGCATCGCGATGGAGCCGCACCTGGTTGAACAGCCGCGCGCGCGGAATGCGCTTCAGCGCTTCGTCGAGCCCCCAGTTGCCGCCCATCACGAGGATCGGCAGGCCGTTCACGGTAATGGCGAGCTGCCGGCCCATGCCGATGTCGCGCGCGTACTCGATGCGGCGCAGGCCGATGTTCAGCGTGCGCTCGTCCGAGCGCCTGCGCGCCACCTCGATGCCGACCTTCACCGCGTAGAGATTCGGCTCGCCATACCCGTTCGGCCACCACAGGCGCGGCTGCCTGATCGACAGCGCCGCGATATCCGACGACGTGAGCGACACCTTCGTCGTCGTGCTCGATGCGGGAATCGTGAGGTCGTGGCGAAACGGCGCACCGTTGCCGATGGTGCCGACCACGGTCGCGACGAGGTCCGTGCCGGAGCCGTTGTCCAGTTCGAGATCGAGCCGCAACTCGGCGCGCGACAGGTCGGTGGACAACGTGTGCGCGACATTGATCGCCGCGATGCGCACCGCGCCGGTCGTGAACCACGTCACTGGCTGCCAGATGCCGAGCGCTCGATCGGGGATCGTCGGCAGCCAGTCCCAGCCCGCCGAGCAGAAGAACGTCGGCCCGTTCTTCAGCGTGACGCCGGTCGGGCCGCCGTTGCGCCCGCCGCGCGTGACGCCGCTCTTGTAGCTCGGCAGCAGCGGCCCTTCGGAGAAATCCAGCTTGAGGACGCGTACCGCGAGGTTGGCTGTGCCGCCCGCTTGCGGCACGAGCCGCGTGATATCGAATGCGCCCTGTTTGAACGCGCCTTCCAGCCGGCCGACGGGCGCGCCGTTCAGCCAGACCTCGGCGCAGTAATTGACGCCGCCGAAACGCAGCCACAGCCGCTGCCCCGGCTGCCGTGCGGGTGCCGCGAAGGTCGTCCGGTACCAGTAGTCGGTGTCCTTCAGCGTATCGGGAACGGTGTCCGTGACGATGCGGCCGTAGAACGGATCGGGATACTTGCCGTTGACGATCATGCAGTTCAGCACGGTGCCGGGCACCGTCGCCGGCGCCATGCCCGTCACGGCGGCCGCACCCGACAGTTGCGCACCGCCGGCACCCGGCAGGCTGCTCGCCGATGCGAACGTCCAGTTCGTGGCGAGTTCCTGCGCGGCCAGCAGGCTGGGCTCTGGGTCGCCCGGCACGGTGGGCGTGACCGTCGCGGGGCCGTCGGCGCGCGGCGTGCCGGCGGCGCCTGACGCCGGATCGATATCGCCATTGCAGCCGGCGAGCCAGCCCGTGCCGACGAATGCGGCGCTGTAGGACAGGAATTTCCGGCGCGCTTTCGATTTCATCTTGTCGTTCTCCCGGATGACGTCGTCTCGACGGGCGCGCAGGGTGGCCCCTGCGCGTGCCCGCTTGCGTTTATCGCGCGCCGGCCTGGCGCAGGTCCATCGCGGCCGACGAGCCGCCGGCCGTCATCCGCGTGTAATCCGCGTTCGGCCCGGATGGCGGCGTCAGGTGGTCGGCGGCCGCCCATTGCGTCGGCGTCGCGGACAGCACGTAGTTCATCGTGCCGCCGTTGGCGATCTTGCCCAGCGGCAGCCATGACCCCGCGTAGTCAGCACCGTTGACCTTCAGCGACTGGATATACGCAAACGACGGGCGTCCCGAGCTGTCCATCGCCACCTGCCTGTCGCTTTCGAGCCGCAGCGTCTTGCCGTTGCCGAACCAGACGGTGATCCCGCTGAACTGCGGCGTGGACAGCGCGAGCCCCGCTTCCGACGGAATGACCGGGAACATGCCGAGTGCCGCCCACACGTACCAGCTCGACGTCGCGCCCATGTCGTCGTTGCCCGGCAGCCCGTCGCGACCGGTCGTGAACGACTTCGACATGATGATCGGGAGAACGTACTGTGCGCCGCTCGGCTGCCCGGCCCAGTTGTACCCCCACGGCGACTGGAACGACGGTTCGTTGCCGATGTACAGGGCGTTCGACGATTCGCCGCCGTTCAGGTCGCTGGAGGTCGGCACGGTCGAGAACGGCGTGGTGATCGCAAACAGCGTGTTCAGCCGCTTGACGGCCGCCTGCTTGCCGCCGATCGCGTCGATCAGCGCGCTCCAGTCCTGCGCGAAGGTCCAGAAGTAGTTCGGTTCCGTCGATTCATGGAACGAGCCCTGCACGAGCGTGCCCAGCGTGCCGGGCGCCGAGCCGGCCGGCGGCGCGTTGCGCGCGGCGATCACCTTGTTCGTGTAGTCGAAGATGTTGCGCCACCACCCGGCGCGCGTGTACAGCGTGCCGACGTTGTCCGGCGTCACGCCGACCGACGGCGCGTTCAGCACGCTGGCGGGCAACGCCTGCAGGAACGCGGCCGCGGAACGGTCGCTCAGCACGCGCTCGATGGTCGCCGACGACGAATGGCCGTCGTCGCTCTGCGACAGGTAGTGGGCCGTCAGGAAATTGGCGAGCCCCGCTGCACTCGTGCGGTCGTTGCACGCGCTGGACGGATCGAACACGGACTGCTTCGTCAGGCGGGCGGCCGATACCAGGTCGAAATCGGTCGCGCCGAACTTGTACGCGCCGGCGATCACGTTCAGCGCATTGTCGCCCGCCATCGGCGTCGAGTCGTCGCTGCCGTCGACCCAGTGCGGGAACGCGCCGCACTGCAACGCGTCGACGACGAGCGACTGCATCATGTCGCTCGATTCCTTCGGTGCGAGCAGCGCCAGCAACTGCGCCTGCGACCGATAGGTATCCCACAGCGAGAAGCCCGTGTAGTGGTTGCCCGCGCCGCCCTGCGATCCGTCGGTGCGCCGGAATGCATAGTCGCCAACCCTGGCCGTCGCGCGCGGCGGAATGGTGCCGGTCTGGTCGACCGACTTCGGATAGCTGCCGTCCGCGTTCCTCGGCTGGCGCATGCTGCGGAATTCGCCGTTCGTGTCGCTGTAGAGCGTCGGCGTGCCGAACACGCGATAGAGCGCGGTGTAGAACTTCGTCAGATTCGCCTTCTGCGTCGTGTTCAGCGATGCAGGTGTCGCGGCCTGGTCGATCTGGATCGTGTTGAGCCGGTCGTTCCACAGGCCGGACGCATGCTTGCGTGCGTCGTCGAACGCAAGCTTCTCGCCTTCGGCTTTCAGGTTGGCCTGCGCATTCTGGATGCTGACGGACGAGACCCCGACTTTCACGGTGACGGTCCGGTCCGCGTCGGTCAGGTCGAACTGCAGCGTCGCCGCGCCGTTGCTGGCGGTATTCACCGCCGATGTGCCCGACTGCTTGCGAAGCGGCTTGTCGAAGGTCGCATAGAAATACACGGGCGCATTCCACACCGTGCCGTACGGCGTGCAGAACGCCGGTGCGACAGCCTGCCCGCTGATCGACTTGCCATCGCTTGCGAACGCCAGCGCGACGTTGTTCGCCGTGACCTTCGTGCTGCCCGAATCGCTGTTGCCGTTCAGCTTCGCGTCGATCGAGAAGAAGCCCTTGTCCTTGTGCGTGTACGTGAAGCGCGCGAGGCCGGCGCGCGCCGTCGCGCTCAGCTCCGTCACGATGCCGTTCGCGAGGCGAACCTTGTAGTACCCGGGTTCGGCCGTTTCATCCGCATAGCTGTACCCGATCCCGATCGGCCGGCCGCCCGATGCCACGGCCGTCGCCGTATCGGTCGGCAGCATCGCGACGGTGCCCTGCCCCGGGCACCCGACCCCGCTCAGGTGTGTCACGCTGAAGAAGTCGATCGTGCCGCCCGACCCACCCGACGACAGGTAGCCGCCCGAGCCGTTGAAGTTGTAGCGCGGCGTGTTCGGCCCGACATTCACCATCCCGAACGGCACCATCGCGCCCGGGCTCACGTTGCCCGCGTAGCCTGAATCCGCGTTGACCTGCGTGCCGATCAGCGGATTGACGAACTGCGTCAACGGCAGGTTGATGCGCTTCGGCGGAGCCGGTTGATCCGGCTGCGACGGTTGCGAGGGCCCCGAGGCGGGCGGCACGGTCGACGGCGTGTCCCCTGCGCCGTTGCTGGCCGTCGGCACACTGTTCACATCGTCGCCGCCACACGCGGCAAGCGCCGCACAAGTCAGCACGGCGACGAGCAAGAGTCGTGGGTTTTTCATTTTTTCGTTTAGTACCGTTAATTAAAGCGATTGATCCGGCGCCGACGATCATCCGGCATGCCGCCTCGCTTGCGGCTCTGCGGGGCACCGCGATGCCGCACGGCGTGACGTCGCCTGCCCCCCCAAGCGATGTCACGCAGACTTTCACGTGCGAATACCCGGCGACGATCGTTGCTGCCGCAACCGTCGCCTCCACCACCCTGTCTCCGGGAATGTCACAGGCTTCCCAGGGGCTTACAGTGCCGCAACGACTGTTTATTCACCACGAGAAGTTTCCCGAATTTTCAGTTTGTTTAACTAAACAATCCGGCGTTAAATGTATTTGGGTGCAAAATTCCGCCATTTGTTGCGTTGCAACGGCGGCGCACGGGGGGGGCATTGACCGGCGCCCGGCGAATCCGGGCGCCGCATGAACGTGTGGAACTGAGCGGGCGGATGCCGTTCGCGTCAGCGCGGCAACGTCCGCAACGAGGACGGCCCGCCCGTCAGCGCGATCCGCTTGCCCGTATCGCGCAGCTTGCCGCCTTCGACCGAATAGAGCGCGAGCTGCCGTTCGACGTTGAACTGCACGATCACGTGCCGGCTGTCGGCGGTGAACACGATGCCTTGCGCGGCTTCGCCGCCGGGCAACTCGCTCACCTTCACGGCCTGCCCGTTACGGATCTCGAACAGCAGCACCTTGCCGATCTTGTGGCGGCCCGGATTGTCGGTCGTCAGGTTCGAGCCGTCCATCGCCTGCACGGCGATCCACTTTCCGTTCGGCGAGATCGCGACGCCTTCCGGCAGCGACGGCACGTTCAGGTACTGGACGGTGCGGAACGGTACGCGCGACACGTCGATCAGCGCGACTGAATCGGCGTCGCCTGCAAGGGTGCCCGTATAGCCCGGCAGCCCCGCGAGCCCGACGTTGCTGACGACGGCCCAGCGGTTGTCGCTCGACACGTCGATCGTGTAAGGCGCGACGCCAGTGCTCAGGCGCGACCCGCTGTCGGTCACCTTGCCGTCGTCGACGTTCAGCACCGCGATGCCCTGCTCGTCGCGCAGCGACACGAGCGCATGCTTGCCGTCGTGCGTGAAGCTGATCCCGGCCAGCCGCTTCTTGCCGATCTTCAGGCTGCCGTCGAGCGTCACCTGTGTGCCGTCGATGCGCAGGATCGACACACTGCCGTCGACGTTCGCGACCAGCGCGAGCTTGCCCGAGCGGTCGATCGCAATGCCTTGCGGATGCGTGCCGAGCTCGATGCGCGAAACCGAGGGCGGCGCGGCATCGAGACTCACGACCTGCAGGAACGTGTCGAACACGAGCTGCTTCGCGGCCGTGTCGTAGCGCGTCGGCGCGCCGACGAGCGCGAGCTTCGCGTCGGGCGTGATCGCAACGGCCTGCGGCGGCCCCTGGATACCGTTCTCGACGTCGACCTGCAGCGCGACCTTCGGCGGGAACGTGCTGGCATCGAGCAGCGTCAGCGTGTCGGCGGGCGGGGACGCCAGATAGGTGTCGCGGCCCTCGACGCGCTGATACTTGCCGTCGTTGCCCGACACGATCCAGTCGGCGGCATGTGCGGCAACGGCCGTCGTGGCGAGGGTCAGCGCGGCGAGCAGGCGCGCGCTGCGCGGGCGAAAAGGATTCGAATGCATGGCGGTCGGTTCTCCGGATCGGTTGCGGACGCAATGGATGGCTCGACCCTGCTGCTCGACGGGTCGATGCCATCGCATGATGCCCGAAAGCCGGCGAATCCGGCGCCTCGCGCCCGGTTCGTTTCCGTCAATCTGGCCGTCGCGCGCCGGACGACGACCACTCGCCGACATCGTCGAGCGGATACACCGGCCGCGCAAGCCGCTCGTAGCGGAACAGCCCGTAGTCCGAACCCGTCACGCCGCGGCTGTCGCATTCGACCAGCGCGGCCGCGATCGGCACGAACACCGGCCGGCAATACATCCGCGATTTCAGCAGCAGGAAGCGCGCGCGGCGCGGATCGACGCCGGCGCTCTCGAACACGCCGAGATCCCACGGCTCCTGCGTGCGTTCGGTGATGACGAGCGTGGCCGCGCCGATATCGAGCACGGCCGTGCGGCCCATGTACGCGCGCTGGCCCGTATAAGTCGGCCCCGTGATCACGTATTCGCCGTCGGTCAGCGCGCGCACGATGCCCGTCGCACGAAACGGCTCGCGCCGCACACCGCCGTGCGACGGCAGGCGGTTGCCGACCGGTACCGTGACGGTCGCACCGACACCCGCGTCGATCAGCGCCGCGACGGCTTGCGGGTCGCACAGCGGCCCGCTGACGATGCCGTCGAGCCCGTGCGCAAGCGCGGCCTCGAGCAGGTCCATCGTGTCGCACGGGCCGCCCGACATGCAGTTGTCACCGTGATCGAGCATCAGCACGGGCCGATCCGCGCCACGCGCGAGCGCCGCCGCCTGCGCGACCGATTCGGCGAGCGGCGCGCTGCGATAGACGAACGCGTCGCGCGCGTCCCAGATCTGCTGCGCGATGCGCTCGGCCACCGCATCGGCCGCGGCCCGGTCGCCATCGGCCACCACGACGACGCTGATACACGGCGCGGGAATGTCCGCGAGCGAGAAGCCGGGCAGCACCGATACCGCGAGCATCCCGTCGGCCTCGGCCGCGCGCGCGGCCTCCACCGCGCGCTGCATCGCGCCTTCGGCACTCGCGCTGCGCAGCGTCGACGCCATCAGCGGCGGCTGCCGCCACGCGAGCACGGGCCGCGCGCGGCCGTGCAGCCGGTCGAGCAGCACGCGTGCCGCATGCTCGCCCGTCTCGTACATGTCGACGTGAGGATAGGTCTTGAAACTGACGATCACGTCCGCATGATCGACCATCTTCTGCGTGACGTTCGCGTGCAGGTCGAGCGCGACCGCGATCGGCGCGCCGGGCAGTGCCGCGCGCACACGTTCGAGCAGGTCGCCCTCGCCGTCCGCGCTCTGCTCGGCGACCATCGCGCCGTGCAGGTCGAGCATCACCGCGTCGCAGCCGGGCGCGGCCGCGACGATCGCGTCGCAGATCGCCGCATATGCATCGGCCGCGACAGGCCCGCTCGGGTTGGCGGCCGCCGATACGGGCGTCACGATCTCGGCGCCTTCACGCTCGGCCGCGTCGAGGAAGGCGGCCATCGCGGTGCGCATCCCGCGATTCGCGCGATACGCGTCGTCGCCCCAGTCGGGGCCGGTGCGGCCGAACGCGGCCAGCGGCGTTGGCACCGGCGAGAACGTGTTGGTCTCGTGGTTCATCCGGGCGATCAGGATTTTCATCGTGCGCGGCCCTCCACGATCCCGGCGGCGCCCAGCATCGCGTGCAGCAATACGTTGCAGCCGGCCTCCAGATGCGCGGGATCGGCCTCCTCGATCTCGTTGTGACTGATCCCGTCCTTGCACGGCACGAAGATCATCGCGGTCGGTGCGACGCGCGCGAGATACACGGCGTCGTGGCCCGCCCCGCTGATCACGTTCATCGACGACAGCCCGAGCGTGCTCGCGCCCGCGCGAACCTGCTCGACGAGTGCCGTATCGAACGGCTGCGGCGGGAAGTACACGACCTGCTCGACGTCGATCGGCATGCCGGCCGATGCGCCCAGCTCGGTGCACGCCGCGCGCAGTTCGGCATCCATCGCCGCAAGCGTCGCATCGTCGGCCGCGCGCAGGTCGACGGTCAGCGTCACGCGGCCCGGAATCACGTTGCGCGAATTCGGGTGCACGTCGACCCAGCCGACCGTGCCGCGTCCATGCGGCGGATGCGCGCACGCGATGGCGTTCACCTTGCGCACGAGATCGGACGCGACGAGCAGCGCGTCGCGCCGCAGCGCCATCGGCGTCGGGCCGGCGTGCGCCTCCATGCCGTGCACGGTCACGTCATACCAGCGCTGCCCGAGCGCGCCCTCGACCACGCCGATCGTCGTGTCGTGCGCCTCCAGTACCGGGCCCTGCTCGATATGCGCTTCGAAATACGCGCCGACCGGATGAGCGCTCCGCCCGTCGCCCGCATCGCCCGCATAGCCGATCGCGGCCAGCGCGTCGCGCACCGACACGCCGTCGCGGTCGCACTGTGCGAGCGCATGGTCGAGCGTGAACGCGCCCGCGAACACGCCGGAGCCCATCATCACGGGCACGAAGCGCGAGCCTTCCTCGTTGGTCCAGACCGCGACCTCGAGCGGCGCCCGCGTGCGCACGCCCGCGTCGTCGAGCGTGCGCAGCACTTCGAGGCCCGCGAGCACGCCGTAGTTGCCGTCGAACTTGCCGCCGGTCGGCTGCGTGTCGATATGGCTGCCCGTCGTCACGGGCGGCAGGTCGTCGCGTTCGCCCGCGCGCCGCGCGAATATGTTGCCGATCGCGTCGACCCGTACCGTGCAGCCGGCTTCCTTCGCCCATGCGGTGAACAGGTCGCGCGCCTCGCGATCGAGTTCGGTGAGCGCGAGGCGGCATACGCCCCCTTTGTCGGTCGCGCCGATCCGCGCGAGACGCATCAGGCTGTCCCACAGCCGCGCGCCGTCGACGCGCAAGCCGGACGCCGCGACGCCCGGTGTCGAATCCTGAACTTGCATCGATGGAATTCCTCGCAATGAAAGGGCGCGGCGCTTACGCGACACCGACGCCCAGGTAACGGTCCTTCACCTCGTGATCGGCCGCGAACGCCGCGTTGCTGCCTTCGTAGACGATCACGCCCTGTTCGATCACGAAGTGGCGGTCGGCGAGCTGCGTGCACACTTCGAGGTTCTGTTCGACGAGCAGGATCGCGACGCCGGCCGCCTTGATCTGCTTCAGCTGCGCGACGATCTCCTCGACGATCACCGGCGCGAGCCCCTCCACCGGCTCGTCGAGCATCAGCAGCCGCGGGTGGTTCATCAGCGCGCGGCCGATCGCGAGCATCTGCTGCTCGCCGCCCGACAACTGCGCGCCGCCGTTGCGGCGGCGCTCCTTCAGGCGCGGGAAGATCCGGTAGATGTCGTCGAGCTGCCACGGCGATTCGCGGCGCGCACCGAGCCGCAGGTTCTCCTCGACCGACAGCAGGCGGAAAATCCCGCGATGCTCGGGCACGAAGCACAGGCCGCGCGCGGCGATCCGGTGCGCGGGCTGCCCGGACACCGGCCGGCCCGCGAACGTCACCGTGCCGCCGGTCGGTGCGACAACGCCCGCGATCGTCTTGAGCGTCGTCGACTTGCCCGCGCCGTTGCGGCCGAGCAGCGTCACCGTCTCGCCTTCGTTCACGTTCAGCGAAAGGCCCTGCAGGATGTGGCTCTTGCCGTAGCAGGCATGGACTTCCTTCACGTCGAGCATCATGCGCGGCCTCCCGTGATCATGTTGCCGAGATACGCGCTGCGCACGCGCTCGTCGCCGCGAATCGCATCCGGCTTGCCTTCGACCAGCACGCGGCCCTGCTGCATCACCGTAATCGTGTCCGAGATGTCCATCACGATGCCCATGTTGTGTTCGATCAGCACGACCGTGTAGTCGTCGCGCAGGCCACGGATCAGCGCCTTCATGTCGTCGAGATCGTCGATCCCCATGCCCGAAGTCGGCTCGTCGAGAAAGATCGCGCGCGGCCGCGCCGCCAGCGCCATCCCGACCTCGAGCCGGCGCTGCTGGCCGTGCGACAGCACGCCGGCCGCCGTATCGGCGAAGCGCTGCAGGCCGAGCCGCTCGAGCACGTCGTCGACGATGCCGTCGTGCGCGAGCGCACCGCGCGGCGGCGCCCACGGATTCAGCGCACGCCGCGATTCGACGCCCTGCGCGGCGACGCGCAGGTTCTCGCGCACGCTCAGGTTCGGAAACAGGCTCGTCACCTGGAACGAGCGCGCGATGCCGCGCCGCACGCGCTTGTGGTCGGGTTCGCGCGACACGTCGTGACCGTCGAACAGGATCGAGCCCGCCGTGATCGGCAACGTGCCCGTCAGCGTATGGAACAGCGTCGTCTTGCCCGCACCGTTCGGCCCGATCACCGAATGCACGGTGCGCGGCATGATCCGCAGATCGACACCGCCCAGCGCCGTGAACTTGCCGTAGCGCTTGACGATGCCGCGCGC
Source organism: Burkholderia puraquae (assembly GCF_002099195.1). Taxonomy (GTDB): domain Bacteria; phylum Pseudomonadota; class Gammaproteobacteria; order Burkholderiales; family Burkholderiaceae; genus Burkholderia; species Burkholderia puraquae. The sequence continues at coordinate 101,516 of NZ_NBYX01000008.1, forward strand.
CTCGAGAATCGCTTCGCTCATTGCCGCTCCCCGGTCGTCGCTGCCGTGCGTCCGCCGCGCCGCAGCGACGCCGCGATACGTTCACCCAATCCCCACAACCCGCGCTGCATGAACAGGCTGACCGCGATCAGCACGAGGCCGAGCAGCAGCAGCCAGCGCGGCCACAACGTCGACAGCCAGTCCGCGAACAGCACGTAGAACGCCGCGCCGAGCACCGACGCGAACAGGTTGCCCGTGCCGCCGATCACCGTCATCACGAGGATCATCTCGCTCGTGTGGTAGTCGATGTTCGACAACGGCGCGATGCCCGTCATCAACGCGTGCAGCGCACCGGCGAGGCCCGTGACGGCCCCCGAGATCACGAACGCCGCGAGCTTGAAGCGCTTCACGTCGTAGCCGGCCGCGGCCGCGCGCGCCTCGTTGTCGCGGATCGCGAGCAGCGTGCGGCCGAACACCGAGCGCGACACGCGCAACAGCAGCCAGAACACCACGACGAACAGCACCGCGACGAAGCCGTAGTAGCGCCACGGCGAATCGATCGGGACGAGCGGATGCCCGAATGCGGACAGCACGGGGCGCGGAATGTCGAGCAGCCCATTGTCGCCGCCCGTGAGGTCCGGCGTCGTGTAGGCGAGAAAGTAGAACAGCTGTCCGAACGCGAGCGTCAGCATCACGAAGTAAGTGCCGCGCTGCCGGATCGAGAACCAGCCGACGAGCGCGGCCGCGACGGCACCGAGCACGGCGGCGGCGACCAGCGCGGCGGTCACCGACGCGACGCCGTGCGTCAGCACCAGCCCCGCCGCGTAGCTGCCGAGCCCGAAGAAGATGCCCTGCCCGAACGACAGCAGCCCCGTGTAGCCGAGCAGCAGGTTGCAGCCGAGCGCGGCGAGCGCGAACACCAGCACTTCGGTCGCGAGCGAGCCCGAGCTCAGTGCGACCGGCAGCACGCACACGACGGCCACCGCGAGCCAGCCTTCCGGCCGCCGCAGCGCGCCGCGCCACGGCTGCGGGCGTGACGTGGCCGCCGTCCCGGGCGGCAGCGGTTTCGACGATTCGATCATGCGGCCCTCCCCAGCAACCCGTTCGGACGCAGCAGCAGCACGGCCGCCATTGCGACATAGATCATCAGCCGCGCACCTTCCGGCCACAGCGTGCTCATCAGGCTCTGCACGATGCCGACCAGCAGCCCGCCGACGAGCGCCCCGAGAAAATTCCCCATCCCGCCGACGACGACCACGACGAACGCGACGCCGAGCGCCTCGATTCCCATGAACGGGTCGACGCCGCGGATCGGCGCGGCGAGCACGCCCGCGAGTGCCGCCGTCGCCGCGCCGAGCGCGAACACGAGGCTGAACACGCGCGTCACGTTGATGCCGAGCAGCGACACCATCTCCGACGATTCGCTGCCCGCGCGCACCGTACTGCCGAGCCGCGTGCCTTCGAGCACCCACCACAGCAACGCGGCGAGCACGGCCGTGAACGCGATCACGAACAGCCGGTATTTCGGGTAGACGAAGCCGCCCCAGATCACGACGCCGTTCAGCGCGTCGGGCGGCGGCACGTTGTCGCCGAGCGGGCCCCAGGCGAGGATCGCGCATTCCTGCAGCACGAGCGCGAGCCCGACCGTCGCCAGGATGTGGAATTCGTGCTGCTGCGCGTACACGTGACGCAGCACGAGCTTTTCGACGCCCCACGCGAACGCGCCGACGACGAGCGGCACGACCGCGAGCGCGACCCAGAAATTCGCCGACCATTGCAGCGCCTGGTAGCAGAGATACGCGCCGAGCAGGTAGAACGCGCCGTGAGCGAAATTCACGAAGCGCAGCAGGCCGAACACGATCGACAGGCCGACGGCGAGCAGGAAATACAGCATGCCCACGCCGATGCCGTTGACGATCTGCAGCAGATAGACGTTCATGGCTTCCGTGTCAGAAAGGAAGGTAACGGACGCCCGCGGCGCACGACGGCCGCGGGCGCATGCACTGCGTCACGCGAGCTTGCAGCTCGTCTTGTCGACCGGCAGGAACGACTGGCCCGAGCTGACGATGTCGGCGTAGTCGTCCGCGTTCTTCATCCGGCTCTTCGGCTTGCCCTTCAGCAGGTAGTAGTTCTTCAGCACCTGGTGGTCGCCCTTGCGGATTTCCTCCGGGCCCGTGAGGCCGTCGTACTTCATGCCCTCCATCGCCGCGACGACCTTCTTCGGATCGGCGCTGCCGGCCTTCACCATCGCGTCGACCAGGATCTTCGAGCAGATATACGAGCCCGCGAGGCTGTAGTTCGGGTTCGCCTTGAACGTGGCGTTCGCACGCTTCACGAGGTCGCGGTTCAGCGGCGAATCGATGCCGTGCCAGTACTGCGCGCCGAAATACACGCCGTCGCAGATGTCGGGCCCGAGCGCCTCGAACTGCTCGAGGCCGGACGCCCACGCGAGCAGGATCGTGCAGTTGCGCTTCATCCCGAAGCTGACGGCCTGGCGCAGCGTGTCCGACGATTGCGAGCCGAAATTCAGGATCAGGAGCACGTCCGGCTGCGCGGCCGCCGCATTCGTCAGGTAGCCGCTGAACTCCTTCTCGGCGAGCGAGTGGTAGCTGTTGCCGACATGCTCGATGCCCTTCTCCTTGAAGATCGCCTTCGCGGCCGACAGCAGGCCGTCGCCGAACACGTATTGCGGCGTGATCGTGTACCAGCGCTTCGCCTTCGGCAGCATCTGGGTCAACGGGCGCACCGTCTGCTCGATCGCGCCGAAGGTCGGCACCGACCAGCGGAACGTCGCGGCATTGCAATCCTTGCCGGTGATCTCGTCCGCGCCGGCCGTCGTGATGAACACGCCGCCCGCCTTCTGGACTTCCTTGCCCATCGCCAGCGATTCGGACGACAGGATGCCGCCCGCGAAGAAACGCACGCCCTTCTGCTGCGCGATCTCCTGCACGCGCCGCACGGCGGTTGCGGGCTTGCCCTCGGTGTCGAGCGCCGTGTAGGCGAGCGGCGCGCCGAGCACCTTGCCGTATTGCTGGACGACGAGCTTCATGCCGAGATCGGCGTACTTGCCGTTGGCGGCGAACGGCCCCGACATCGGCACCGGGCACGCCAGCTGGATGGATGAACCCTGCGCGAACGCGGCACGGGACGACATGCTGCCGAGCGCACCCGGCACGGCCGACAGCGCGGCCAGTTTCAACAGTTCTCGGCGATTCAAGTTGACGCTCCTGATAAAGGGGGACACACGCGATGCGACCGACTGCCAAACCGTGCCCACGCCCTGCAGGATGCGCGCCGCCGGTTGATCCTATTTATCATGATAAATAGAATGAACCTGATGCTAAAGTTGATCAAAATTGGTGTCAATCAGGCAAAATTCCGTACCCGCGCCGGAACGGATCGTCGACGATGACGCGGCGCGCAGTCAGACAAAGGAGTCGTGAAGATGGTCATGGACCGAGCCAGGGCGGGCCTCGCGGTCGAAATCAAGCAGCCGAAGCGGGCCGACCTCGTCGCCGAGGAGATCAAGCGGCTGATCACCGAGAAGGACCTGAAGCCGGGCGACCGCCTGCCGCGCGAAGCCGAGCTGCAGCAGCTCTACGCCGTGAGCAAGAGCACGATCCGCGAGGCGTTGAAGTCGCTCGAGGTGCAGGGGCTCATCAAGGTCACGACCGGGCCGTCGGGCGGCGGGATGGTCGTCGAGGTGCCGCTCGACCGCACGCTGCAGCTCCTGCAGAACTACCTGTTCTTCAAGGACGTGACGATCGACGACATCTACACCGTGCGCAAGCTGCTCGAACCCGAGCTGGCGGCCGGTGCCGTGCCGCACCTGACCGAGCGCGACTTCGCGGCACTGGAGGCGAACATCGCGTGCTGCGACGGCGCGTCGGGCGTGCACGACCGCGGCCACATGCTGCGCCAGCGGCAGGAGGACACGACGTTCCACGACATCCTCGCGGCCGCGAACCCGAACCCGTTCCTGCGCTTCAGCTGCGAGCTGATCAACGAGATGATCCGGCAGCTGATCGAGTTCCGGAACGATACGCCGCTCGTGGAGCACAAGCGCTTCGGCGAAGCGAACGTGTCGATCCACAAGGCGATCCTGCAAGCTGCGCGCGAGCGCGACGCCGAACGCGTCCGGGCGCTGATGGTCGAGCACATGACCGAGGCGCCCAAGCATGTGAAGCGGATGAAGGGCAAGCTGCGCGGGCGGTTGATCCTCGATTCCGAGATCCGCAGGCGGGCCGCCGCGCCCATCGGCGGACCCGATGCGGGCGCAACGGATCCCGACGACTGATTGCCCGCGGGCGCGGCGTCGGCTCGACGCCGCGTGCTTCGCCGCGCACGGGATGCGTCAGCCGCGCCGTGGATGCCGAGGCGGCTCCGGGTCGCTACGGTTGTCATGGCCGCGACGGCCGGACGCCGCGAGCGGCGTCGACACCGGCGAGTACGCATCCGTGCCTCGCTTTCCCCGGGCGGCCGGGATCGTCATCTCCCGCACGCTCACGCGTACCCCGTCGTCCCCTTCGTCTCCAGATACTCGACGAGGCCGAACTCCGCATACTCGCGGCCGTTGCCCGAGCGCTTGTAGCCGCCGAACGGGGCGGCCGGGTTCCACGGCGGGTAGTTGATGTGGACATTGCCGACCCGCAGCCGCGCCGCCACCCTGCGTGCGCGATCGAGATCCTTCGACTGCACGTAGGCCGCGAGCCCGTAGACCGAATCGTTCGCGAGCGCGACGGCCTCGTCCTCGGTGCGGTAGGTCATGATCGCGAGCACCGGCCCGAAGATCTCCTCGCGCGCGATCGTCATGTCCGGCGTGACGTTCGAGAACACCGTCGGCCGCACGTAGAAGCCGTCAGCGAGCCCCTCTGGCCGCCCGGGGCCGCCGGCGACGAGCGTCGCGCCTTCTTCGATCCCGAGCCGGATGAAGTGCTGGATGCGGTCGAACTGCGTGCGGCTGACCACCGGCCCGATGCCGGCATCCGTCGAACGCGGATCGCCGACGATCGTGCGTTCCGCTTCCCGGCGCGCGACCTGCTCGGCCAGCGCGAGATGGTCTGCATGCACGAGCATGCGCGTCGGCGCATTGCACGACTGGCCGCTGTTGCTGAAACAGCTGCGCACGCCGCGCGCGACCGCATCGTCGATGTCGGCGTCGGGCAGGATCAGGTTCGGGCTCTTGCTGCCGAGCTCCTGGTGCACGCGCTTCACCGTGTCGGCGGCCGCCTTCGCGACCTCGACGCCCGCGCGCGTCGACCCGGTGAACGACACCATGTCGACATCCGGATGCCACGACAGCGCGTCGCCCACTTCATGCCCGTAGCCGTGCACGAGGTTGAACACGCCGGGCGGCACGCCGGCTTCGTGCAGGATCTCGGCAAACAGGATCGCGCTGAACGGTGCGATCTCGCTCGGCTTGAGCACCATCGTGCAGCCGGCCGCGAGGGCCGGCGCGACCTTGCACACGATCTGGTTGATCGGCCAGTTCCACGGCGTGATCAACGCGCACACGCCGATCGGTTCGTACGACACCAGCAGCGAATCGGTCTGCGTGCTGAAGCGGAACGACTGCAGCGCGCGGATCGTCTGCTCGAGGTGCGCGGTGCCGACCGCCGCCTGCATCGCGCGCGCGAATGCGATCGGCGCGCCCATCTCCTGGCTGATCGTCTGCGCGACCTCCTCGTAGCGGCGCTGGTAGATCTCGAGCACACGCAGCAGCAGCGCGACGCGCTCGCCCACGGGCCAGCGCGAATACGTGTCGAAGGCCTGCTTCGCCGCGCCGACCGCGCGGTCGATGTCGGCCGCACCGCCGATCCTGAGCTGCGCATACGGCCGCGCCGTGCTCGGGTCGATCACGTCGATCGACTTCGCATCGGCCGGATCGAGCCACTGGCCGTCGATATAGGACTGTTGTGACGTTCGCATCGAATGCTCCTGAAATGAAGGACGCCACGCTCAGCGCGTCGCACGCGCAAAGGTATCGACGAGGATGTCGCGGATCTGCGCGACGAACCACACGATCTCGTCGCGCGACATCACGAGCGGCGGCGAGAACTGCACGATCGGCGTGCCTTCATGATCGACGCCCGCGCGGCACAGCAGCCCCGCATCGAAGATCGCGGGCGCGAGCAGCGTCGACACGAACGCCTGCGCGCCGATGCCCGCTGCCCAGCGGCGCGCGGCCTTGTCGGTCACGAGTTCGAGCGAGTAGTGATAGCCGTCGCCGCGCACGTCGCCGACGCACGGCAGCTCGAGCAGGCCGTCGAGCGTCCGGCGGAACACCGCTTCGTTGCTGCGCACGTTCTCGAGCACGCCTTCGCGCTCCATGATCGCGAGGTTCGCGAGCGCGGCCGCGCATGCGACCGGGTGGCCGCCGTACGTCGCGCCGTGCAGGAACATCTGCTGCGGGCCGTCGAGCACGGTGTCGACGACCGCGTCGCTCGCGATCACGCCGCCCAGCGGCACGTAGCCCGACGCGATGCCTTTCGCGAACGTGATGATGTCCGGCTTCAGCCCGTAGCGCGCGGAGCCGAAATATTCGCCGAGCCGGCCGAACCCGCAGATCACCTCGTCCGCGACGAGCAGCACGCCGTGCCGGTCGCAGATGTCGCGCAGCCCGGCCGCGTAGCCGGCCGGCGGCGTCAGGCTGCCGCCCGCGTTCTGCAGCGGCTCGACGACGATCGCGGCGACGGTATCCGGCCCTTCCTGCACGATCAGCGATTCGATTTCGTCGAGCAGATGGCGCGTGAACTGCGCTTCCGTCTCGCCGGCCGGGCGGCCGTAGCGCTTCGTGTTGCCCACGTGCCGCACGCCCGACATCAGCGGCTCGAAATGCTTGCGGAAGTTCGTCATCCCGTTCAGCGCGAGCGCGCCGAACGACGTGCCGTGATACGCGACACGCCGCGCGATGAACTTGCGCCGCTGCGGCTCGCCGCGCGACTGGTGGTACTGGCGCACCAGCTTGATCGCCGATTCGTTCGACTCCGAGCCGCTCGATGTGAAGAACACGCGGTTCAGGCCCTCGGGCGCGAGCGCCGCGAGCTTGTGCGCGAGCTTGATCGCCGGCTCGTGGCCCGCCCCCCAGTTGGTCGCGAACGGCAGCCGCACCATCTGCTCGCGGATCGCGTCGCCGATTTCCGCGCCGTGGCTGTAGCCGATCTGCACGCAGTACAGCCCGGCCAGCGCATCGAAGTAGCGCTTGCCGCTGCGGTCGACGAGCCAGCAGCCTTCGCCGCGATCGAACACGGTCAGCGCGTGGTCGCGATACGCATCGGCATGCGTGAAATGCATCAGCAGGTGGCGCTTGCCGAGCGCCTGCAGGTCCGCATCGAGATTGACGTCAACAGCGTTCATGGGTCACTCCTCCTTCAGGGGTTCAAGTCCGGCGCAGCGCGACCGGTCATTCAATTCATCGACAGCGTCGGCGCCGGGCGCGTGAAGCCGCGCGTCAGCCACACGAGCTGGCAGAGTCCGAGCACGAGCCAGCCGGTGCCGACGTAGAACGTCTGGCGCGACAGTCCCGACCAGAGCCACACGTTCATCGCAAAGCCGAGCGCCGGCATCACGCCGAACGTGATCCAGCCCGCGAAACGGCGATGCTCGGGGCGGCACAGATAGCTGCGCATCACGCACAGGTTGACGATCGCGAACGCGACGAGTGCGCCGAAGCTGATCATCGTCGACGCGAGATCGAGCGTGATGAACAGCGCGGACAGCGACACGACGCCGACCGCGAGCGTCGCACGCACCGGCGTGCGCAGCCGCGCATGCAGGTGGCCGAATACGCATTCGGGCAGCACCCGGTCGCGGCCCATCGCGAACAGCACGCGCGTCACGCTCGCCTGCCCGGCCATCGCGCTCGCGAAACAGCCGGCCACGTACACCGCGACGAAGAACGCCGACAGCGTGCCGCCGCCGATGCGCCGCATCAGCTCGAGGCTGGCCGAATCGAGATCCTTGAATGCGTGCCAGTCGGGAAACACCACTTGCCCGACATACGCAATCAGCATGAACAGCACGCCGCTCGCCAGCGTGCAGAGCAGGATCGCGCGCGGCACCGTGCGCTTCGGCTCGCGCGTTTCCTCCGACAGCGTGGTGACCGCATCGAAGCCGAGGAACGACAGGCACAGGATCGCGGACCCGGCGAAGATCGCGCGTGCATCGCCCGACGACGGCAGCGCGACGGCCATCGACAGCCCTTCGCCGGCCGCGACGCGCGCCGATGCGACGACGAAGATCGCGATGAACACGAGCTGGCTCGCGATCAGGATCAGGTTCACGCGATTGACGAGCCGGATGCCGACGATGTTCAGCCCGGTAATCAGCGCGATGCTGCCGACGATCCACACGCTGGCCGGTACCGCCGGAAAAATCTGCTTCATGTAGATGCCGATCGCGAGGTAGCTGATCATCGGGATGAACAGGTAGTCCATCAGCAATGCCCAGCCGACCATGAAGCCGGCCGACGTGCCGAAGTTGCGGCTCGCGAACGTATAGGCGGACCCGGCGCTCGGCATCAGCCGCGCCATGTGGCCATAGCTGCGCGCGGTGAACAGCATCGCGACCAGCGTGACCGCATACGCGGCCGTCAGGTGCCCGTTCGTCTCGCTAGAGACGAGCCCGTAGGTCGTGAATACCGTCATCGGCAGCATGTACGCGAGGCCGAAGATCACGAGCGTCGCGAGTCCGAGCGGGTGCGGCTTGCGGCGTTCGTCCGCATCGTTGCGCATCGCGTGCGTCCCGAAGTCATGCGTCGCGGCGGCCGATGCGTATCGACCTGGGCTGTCGTTGTCCATGCTGTCCTCACGTGGGTGGCGTTCACGGCTTCAACACTCGTTCGCCCGGCACGGCCGGCGGCGCACGACTCGGAGAAAGTGTGGTGCGCCAAAAATTCGGCCACGAATGAGAAAAGCGGACGTAATCAGGGGATATTTCCGGACACATCGCCGCACGTCGCGCCGGCGATTCATGCATGGTGCTGTGCCGCACTGGCGTTTTGCGGACATTCCGGCTATGTTCTACGCGACCCAGTCGCCCCGTCAGCATCATGGACAGCCGTTCCCATCGAAACCAGAGCCGGGCCGAGCGCAGCCTGCGTTCGTCGCTCGGCCTCGCGCGTCCGGCCGGACGCCAGGAGGACATTCCCGCCACCGTCCACGCGATCGCGGTCGCGCTGGACGAGTGCCGCGTACGGCATATCGACGGTGCCGCGCTGCTCGAAGGCACGGGGCTCGGCGCGGACGAAGTCGCGTCGCCGAACCTGCACGTGAATCGCGGCCAGGAGCAGCGCTGCTTCCGCAACCTGCTGCAGTGCAGCGGCGTGCCGTCGATCGGGCTGTCGATCGGTGCACGGCTGCACGTGTCGACGCTCGGCCTCGCCGGCTACGCGATGCTGATCAGCGGCTCGGTGATGCAGGCATTCCGGTGCATGGGGCAGTTTCCGCTGTTCATGGGGCTGTATTTCGACGTGCGTATCGATGCGCACGCGGGCGGCATGAGCGTGACGATCCGCCGCTACAACGGCGAGCCCGATCTCGAGGTGTTCCAGGTCGACATGTGCCTGTCGAGCCTGCGCCTGATCGTGTCCGATCTCGTCGGCAAGCCGGTCTGGCCCGAGCAGGTGCAGCTCGCGCGCCGCACGCCGCGCAATGCGGCCGACTACGCGCGCCACTTCGGCTGCAAGATCGCGTTCAATGCGGGCGACAACCGGCTCGTGTTCACGTCGGTGAACGGCACGGAGATGCCGCTTCTCGCGAACGAAGTCAGCTTCAATGCACTGCACGGCCAGTGCGAGGCGCTCGAACGGCAGTGGGCCGCGTCGGTCGGCACGCGCTTCGCCGATCGCGCGAAGGAGCTGATGGCACGCGACCTCACTCGTTTCAAGTCGATGACGTCGCTCGCGAGCGCGCTGCACCTGACGGAGCGCACGCTGCGCCGGCGGCTCGACAAGGACGGCCTCACGTTCCAGTCGCTGCTCGACGACGTGCGCCGCGACGAAGCGGTGCGGATGCTCGACGACCCTGAGTTGACGGTCGCGGCGATCGCGGAACGTCTCGGCTACAGCGAGCCGCGCAGCTTCCGTCATGCATATCGGCGCTGGACCGGGCGCACGCCGCGCGCCGGTGCGGATCCCGACGCGTAAAGCGCAATGGACGACCGTTTAAAAGGCCTGCAGCAAAAGTTTTCCCGACGAACGATGGCAAGCCGGTTTCAATACCGGCACCAGGGCTTTCGGCACACGTCATTCATTACCGGCGCCTAAATGGTGTCGCGCTGGACATGGCGGCAGTCATCCGAATCGACTCGCGTAAAATGCCCGCAGCAATCGAGCATCGAGCCGAGCGGGCCACGCCTCCATTCCACTCGCACCGGCGCAACGCGAACAAGACGACACGAACAAGACCTGCGGCATCCGCAAACGGCGCCGCCCCGACCGGGCGAGCGCCGCGCCGATCGCCCGCCGACGACGCCTCCATGAGCAAACCGATCCTGTACCTCCTCGCCGGCAACGGCAGCGCGGCCGACTGGTGGGACGATGCACTGCCCCACTTCCGGCATTACCGGCCCGTGCCGCTGGAACTGCCGGGCTTCGGCGACAATCCCGCGCCGCCCTGCGAAGACCTCGCCGCGTATGCGCAAGCGCTGCTCGACACGACCGAACCGGGCCACGCGATCATGGCGGTCGGCGTGAACGCGCTGCTGGTACTGCACGCATTGCAGCGGCGGCCCGGCCATTTCAGCCGCAGCGTGCTGCTCGCGCCCGTCGGTGCATTTCTGTGGGAACGGCGCCTGCCGAAGCTGATGGCGCCGAAGCCACTGCGCAAGACCATCCACTGGCTCCTCGCGCACTACCCGACGCTGTTCGCCCGCAAGTTCTCGAACCTGACCTGGACGCGCGCGCAGTACCGCCGCATGGGTGCCGGCTATGCGCGCTGCCGCGCGTTCCTGCCGCACTGGGATCTCGTGCGCGCCGATACCGCGCTGCCGCTGCTCGAGTGGGTCACCGATCGCATCGAACTCGTGTGGGGCGACCAGGACAACGTGCTCGGCGTGCGCCAGGCCGCCGCGTGGTCGGCCATCCTCGCGCGTGCCGACCTGAGCGTCACGCTGCAGGCCGGCTGGGGACACTATCCGTGGATCGACGCGCCGGCGGCATTCGTGCAATGGCTCGAAGCGGGCGACGCCGGCTTCGTCGCGCACACCAAGGGCGGGCGCCTGGCGCTGGCCACGATGGCCGGCCTGCCCGTGCCGCCCGCGCTGTCGCTGACCCGCGCCGACGATCCGCGCCTGCCCGGCTTTCTCGCGAGCCAGCCCGACGCCGAGTGGGCGATCCGCTCGTCGAGCCACGGCGAAGACCAGGCCGATGCGGCCAATGCCGGCCTGCACACCACGTTCCTGCGCGTACCGGCACCGCAGGCGGCCGCGCGTGTGGCCGAACTGCTCGACGGCGGCCTCGAGGAAACGGTCGTGCAACGCTTCATCACGCCCGTGCTGTCGGGCATCGCGTTCGTGCGGCATCTCGCGGTTGAGGTCGAGTGGGTCGAAGGCCACCTCGAAACGCTCGCCGACGGGCAGGCCAGCCCGCAACGCGCGATCCTGTCGCGGCTCGGCGAGCCCTGGCAGCGCGGCACGTTCCCGACCGTGCACGGCCTGAGCGCGGCACAGCTGTGGGCCTTCCTGCAACGCGTGCTGCGGGCGTTCCACTACGTGCCGGGCGACGTCGAATGGGCATGGGACGGCAAGCTGCTATGGCTGCTGCAGTACCGCCCGATCAGCAGCTACGGCTGGCACCGGCACCTGACCGCCGCGAACATCGCCGAGATCCTGCCGCCGCAGCCGAGCCGGCTGGTCGAGTACGCGCAACGGCGCGCGGCCGGCAGCATCCCGGCCGTCATGGCGCGCTGGGATGCACGTGTCCTGCAGGATAACGAACCATTCACCGCGCTCTATGGCGGTGCGTCGTACATCAACAACGACCTGTTCCTCGCCCGCCTTGCCGACTGGGGCGTGTCGGCCGGCAACTACCGCGGCGAGATCGGCGGTGCGACACCGCCGCTGCGCTGGCGCCCGCTGCGGCTGCTGCGTTCGCTGCCGGTGTTCTGGCGCATGCTGCGCGTCGCGCGCGGGCATCTGCCGACGCTCGAGCGCGGCCTGCAGCGCTTCGACCGGGAACTCGCAACGCTCGTCGAACGACGCGCCGACGGCCAGCAGCTGGCCGACTGGTTCACGCGCTTCTACGTGTTCGTGGTGCAAGGCAACCTGTGCATCGCGTCGTCGCTGGCCAGCAGCGGCGGCGCACTGTGGGGCCGTCCGCCGACCGCGTACGGCCAACTCGACGACAGCCCGCATCGCCTGCCGTGGGAAACCGATCCGGGCACCCCACGGCCCGCGCCCACCAGCCTGCCGCTGCAGGCGTTTCCCGCCTGGCCGCTGCCGGTCCGCGTGCTCCACGCGCTCGGCGCACCCGGCATGCGCGGCTGGTATCTGCAGGTACGCGAGTGGTATCGCGACAACCTGATGCGCGTGTTCTTCCGCCTGCATCATGCGATGCCGGCCGCCGACCGCGACGCGTGGTTCGCACCCCATCCCGATCGCCGCGAACGCAACGGCAGCTTCTGGCAGGACGGCAGCGAAGGCACCGACGAGGCCGCCGGCTTCATGATCTACCCGGGCCACACGCAGGGCGTGCTCGGCCACGACATCCTGCTGGAAGACACGCTCGACCCGGGCCGGCACGCGCAGTACCACGCCGCGCGCGCCGTGATCGCTCGGATGGGCGGCCGGCTGTCGCACGGTGCGACGCTGCTGCGCGAACTGCGCAAGCCGTCGGCCGTGCTGCCGCGCGTCGATGCGGCGTGGATCGGGCGCGAGGTGCGGCTCAGCGACGGCCGGCTGACGCTGGTCGAATGACCGCGGCGCGGTTGCCGCGTGCCTGAGCCGGCACTCAGCGCACCGGCGTGCGGACTTTCCCGTCGACCTTCAACGTGCGCCGGTCGTGCGCGGCTTCGTATTCGACCGTCTGCGCGGGCGTGACGGCGCCGTACGAACGGCCATTCACATAAACGGTGCCGTCCCGCAGTTCGACCCGGTCGCCGTTAACGGTCGCGGCGGCACGTTCGCCCTGCAGCACCGCGCCCGAGCAACCGGCGGTCGAAAAGCTGCGGACCGACGTGCCCGGCATCGCGGCGATCCCGCCCCGATCCGCCGCCTGCGCCGCGCTGCAGGGCGGCGCGTCCATGCTGCCGGCAGCATGGGCCGCGCCGGCGCTGATGCCGCATCCGGCAAGCAACGCAATCGTCATCGGCTTCAGATGGTTCATGGTGCGCTCCGTTGTCCGCTGCCGCGGATCGATGACCGGGCGACACCCGTGCTCGCATTGCAGGCCGTCCGGAGGCTCCCAGTATGCGTCCGGTTCGCGGCACTCCGCCATTCGCGCCAGTACCACTCACGGCCCGCCCCTGCCCCCTCGATCCGCACCGACACCGGCCGCCGGCAGCGCCTCCCCGGCGCAACCAGTCCGCATGAAGATTCACCTTGATCGAGTTGCGACTCGCAACTATTATTGATTGCGATCCGCAACCTTTCCGGACCCACCATGGACCTCATCGACGCTCCCGCCAAGCCTCGCGAAGCCACCATCCTCGAGCTGCGCGACTTCTCCCGCAAACTGGTTCGCGAGCTCGGCTTCATGCGCGCGACGCTGGCCGACAGCGACTGGGCGCCTTCGGCCGTTCACGCGATCCTCGAGATCGGGATGGCGCCCGGCATCAACGCCCGCGATCTCGGCAACATCCTGCGGCTGGACAAATCGAACACGAGCCGGCAACTTGCGCGGCTCGAGGCGGCCGGTGTCGTGGAACGGCGCGTGTCGAGCGACGATGCGCGCGCGACCGAGTTGTACCTGACCGCCGACGGAAAAAAGCTCCAGAAAAGAATCGACACGTTCGCGACGGATCAGGTGTCGAATGCGCTGCGCCGCATGGTGCCTGCCGACCAGCAGGCGCTGCTGCGCTCGCTCGCGCTGTATGCCGATGCGCTCGCGCAGGACAACGCCGCCAAGGCGCCCGCCGCGGCATTCGATGCGCCATCGATCCGCGAAGGCTACCAACCGGGCTGCATCGGCGATATCGCGAGCCTCCACGCGCGCTTTTATGCGGAACACTGGGGCTTCGGCGCCTTTTTCGAAAAGCGGGTGGCGACCGAGCTGGCCGAGTTCGCCGGTGCGCTGCCGGCCGGCGGCAAGGCGCTCTGGCTGTGCCGGGAAGACGGGCGGACACTCGCGTCGCTCGCGATCGACGGCGACCCGGCCAGCGGCGTCGCGCACCTGCGATGGTTCATCGTGAACGACGCGTTGCGCGGGTCTGGCATCGGCCGCCGGCTCATGACGGAAGCGATGCAGTTCGTCGACGCGCAGCGGTTTCGCGAAACCTATCTGTGGACGTTCAAGGGGCTGGATTCGGCGCGCCATCTGTACGAGTCGTTCGGCTTTGCGTTGACGAGCGAATCCGCCGGCACGCAATGGGGAACCGAGGTGGTCGAGCAGCGCTTCAGCCGGCCCGGGCCAACCGGCGGCTGAGGTTCGACGGGTCGGCTCCGCTGCGAACGCCCTTGTGGCCTGCCGGCACGACGTTCCCGCACCGCCAGCCACGCATGTTCGAACGTCTCGCCGCCCTTGCGTTCTGCGCGGCCGTCATCGCACCGGCCGCCGTTGCCGCGCCAACCGATGCCGCGACCGGCATCGATCCGCTCGACCGGAGGATGACGCGTTGCCTGGACGCCCCCGGGCACGCATCGAGCGCGGCACGTGGTCGATGCAGCACTTGATGCGTTGCACGCGCACGATGCCCGGGACAAGCATCGCGGCCGCGACGGCACTCACCCGGCGGCAGACCGCCTCAGACGGAGAATGCCGAGTATCCGCGCATGTACTTCCGACGAGATCGGATACAGCAGCACCAACACGATCGCCATCGCCGTGAACACGAGCGGCCCCTTCCATAACATCGCCCACAAGCCGTCGAGCGTGCGTGCCGGCTGCACACGATTGGCGGCGAATCCGATCGCCTCCAGTATCTGGCCCACGGCGCCGACCGCAAGCGCAAGCGCCGCCTTCTGTGCGAGCGCCACGACACCGAAGATCACCCCCTCGCCGCGGATGCCGGTGCGCCACTCGCCGTATTCGACGGTATCGGGAATCATCGCCCACTGGGCAAGCAGCATCGCGGCATTGCCGAACCCGATCGCAACGAGCACGGCCAGCAACATCCCCAGGCCCGGGAGCCCCGTAACCCCGAGCAAGCCGTAACTCATCGCCGTGATGCAGGCGCCGGCCAACGCGACCCAACGCTTCGATGTCCTGCGCATGACCCACGCCCAGAACGGGATCGAGACGAATACCTGCAGCGCGACGGCACCCAGCGCCCAGCCGATCAGGTCTTCCCGATGCATGCAGTATTTCAGCACGTACGGGAGCGTCTTCGACAGCAGCGTGGACGACGTCATGTGCAGGATCGCGAAGCCGAACACGATGACGAACGCGCGGTTGCGGACGATCACGAGCAACGCGTCACGTATCGACACGCGATGCTGGTCCGGGACGATCGCTTCCTTCGTCGACAGGAACGTCATCACGAAGACAAAGACCGCCACCGTCGCGTACAACACGTTCACCCACAGAAACCCCGTTTTCGCATTGCCTCCACCCAGCACCTGCACGAGCCGCAGTGTCGACAAAGCGACCAGCACGCCAGCCGTGGCCGCGCATACCATCCGATACGCGGCCAGGCTTCCCCGCTCGCGGCTGTCGACCGTCAGCGTCGCCATCAATGCGTTGTACGGCATCGACAGCACGGTATAGGCCGTCCTGAACAACGCGTGGGTGCTCACGACGAACGCGAGTTGGGCGACACCCTCGAGGCGGTTCGGCACGAACATCGCTACGAAGCTGACGGCGAGCGGAACGCATCCGAACAGCAGGTAAGGCCGGTAGCGCCCCCAGCGCGTTCTCGTGTGATTGGCGATATATCCCATCACCGGATCGAACACCGCGTCCCACAGCATTGCACCGCCGAATATCGCGCCGGCGACCCCCGGGGCAATTCCGACCACATCCGTGTAGTAATACAGCAGATAGAGCGTCGTACTCTGCCAGTACAGATTGAACGCGAAATCGCCTATGCCAAAGCCGATCTTGCGTACGAACGGCAACCTGACGCCAGCCTTGTCGCCCGCTCCCGGCGCGCCCTGCGCCGGCATGGAATGTGAAATTTCGGCCATCGTCTCTCCACGGTTCAGCCTCGTCCTGCCCGCTCCAAACTCAATCCCGGACTTCATCCGGTGAAGTTTCGAATCGGAATCGGCGGTCGATTCGGTGCCTCCTCGTTCTGCAACTCGGCTTCATGCTTGCGGAGCAGCGCCGCCGCCTTGTCCGCGCGTCCCGTTGCCGACAATCGCTCGAGATAGGCCCGTAACTTGCCGCGCACGTGATACGGGCCGCCCTCGTCGACGACGTTGACGAGCGGATCGCGCCCGCGTGCCGCCCCAGGGAGCATCTGCGCTTCCCACTCCTTCAGCAGTGCGGTACCCCGGGCAACGACGTCCGCACGATCGCCGGCCAGGTTGCGCAACTCATGCGGGTCGCGGTCGAGATCGAACAGCATGACATCGTCGAAGAGGTGATATCCGTCGTGCAACGTGACGATCATCAGCCAGTGCTCGAAACGCACGCCGCGCTGGCATGTCCATGCGCCCTGCGACACGACGAGGTGATCGCGACCTTCGTCCACGCCCTCCCGCAGGCTCTTCGCGAACGAAACGCCGTCCCAGGAATCGGGAACAGGCTGCCCGAGCAATTCCAGAATGGTTGCGGTGACATCGATCTGATAGTGGAATGCGCGGTATTCGCGCGCCGGTTCCAGGCCCGGCCACTTGAGCAACAGCGGAACGTTCGTCGTGAACTGGTCGGCCGTCTGGTGATCCCCGTAGATTCCCAGCTCGCCGAGCGTCTCGCCATGGTCGGACGACAGCATCACGGCCGTGTCGCCCATCACGCCGAGCGCCGTCAGCTGTCCGAGCAGTTTCCCGACATATTCGTCGGCCATGCGTACACCCGCGTCGTAGCCGTCGAACATCGCTCGCACGGCCGCCATGTCCGGAATGTGCTGCGGCTGGCGCGGATATCGCCGCAAGGCCGCTTCGTTCGGCGCAAATCCCGTGCATTCCTGCGCACTGTGCGGGCCGCACCCCTGCCAGTGGTTTGCACGCACGTCTTCGGTCAGCCACGCCGGCAATGGATCGTCCGCAAACGGCTCGCCATCACTCGCAGGCGCGCGGTACGGCGTGTGCGGGTCCCACATATGAACGTGCAGGAACCAGTTGTCTTCGCTGCCGTGCCGGGCCAGCCAGTCCGACGCGATCGCGAACACTTCATCCGCTGTCTCGCGCCCGAACTTGCCGACGTTGTAGGCCTCGTCGAAACCGGCGTACCAGTGGAACGCCGAATGCCGATGCGCGAAGGAGCTCACGCTCACGGTCTTCAAACCCGCCTGCTGCAGGCGAAACGGGAAGCTGTCGAAGTGCAGTTGCGACCAGAACTTGCGATCGGGGCCGCCGATCACCGGGTCGGCATCGACGCCACCGTGGTTGACCACGCCATTGTGAACGCCGAAACGACCGGTCAGCAGCGCCGTGCGACTCGGCAGGCATGGCGTATCGGACGCATGCACGTTCCGGAATTTCACGCAATCGGCAGCCAGCCTGTCGATGTTCGGGCTGGTCCGGCGATGGTACCCGTAGCAGCCGAGGTGGTCGGGGCGCAGTGTATCGATGTCGAAGTAAATCAGTCTCATTGTCTGTCGTTTCTCGTCATGTCGCCGGCCTTCGCCGACAAGATGCCCCCGTGGGTTGCCGTTTGCACGCCGCGGCGCTGTACGTCAACCCGTCCTGAGGCTACCAATTCTGTGTACTGATGCGTAGTTGATTGCGGACAGCCACCACACCCCGACGTCCGCGGCCGCAGTGAGTTGCCGGCCCAGCGTGACGCGCCACGCGTCGGTGCCCAGGCCGACATAAGCCGCCTTCGAAAAGAGGGGGCCCGACGTGCTCGCCAGGCCGCCCGTGCCCGTGACGAATCCGCTTTGAAGGGTAAAGATCGCCTTCAGCCCCTGCCCCAGATCGTCGGTTCCCTTCAGGCCGAAGCTATTGCCGGAGATGAGGTTGCTATCGAACCCGATCTGATGCCCGCCTTTCACGCCATCGACCCAGCGAACGCCTCCGCCGACAGTCCCGAACAGCATCACGCTCGACTGCGCGTTCGCGCCGCCAACCATCATTACCGCCGCCGTCGCCAGAATTATCTTTCCCTTCATTCGTCTCCTCCTGTTTTGCACTGCTTATTACATCGTGAAGAACGGCCCTCTCAATGATTCTTCAATGGCGATCCACTCGTTCGATCGTCGGTCGATTGGCGCCCGGCGGATCGGATGCGCCCGCATTGCGCGCCCATCGTTCCTTCAGCTCGGCCTCAGGTACCGAATCGGCGCTCTTCCAGCTTCACCAGCGCCTCCGCGACGTGATCCGTCGCGGAACGCCCCAGAACGATCCGGTACACGCCTTCCCGTATATGCCACTGCCCCGACGCTTCATCGAAGCGCGCGAGCAAACGGGGATCAGCGGTCAGGCTAACTTCCGTGGAAGCCCCTGCTTGCAGCGATACGCGCTCGAAGCCGAGCAGACGCAAACGCGGCTCCCCGTCGACCTCGGTCAGATACACCTGGGGCACATCGTCGCCATCCCGCGCGCCGGTATTGGTAACGGTAAAGCCGACCGTCACGGTTTCGCCGCCACATGCCGAGAAGTTGCCGTACGTGAATTGCGTGTAGCCCAGCCCATGACCGAACGAAAACATCGGCTGCTCGCCGCACTGCGCGAACCAGCGATAGCCGATCTCCGCACCTTCGTGGTAATGCACCCGGATGGGCGTGCCCAATTCGACGTCCGCTCCGGGCAAGCGTGGATGCGGCGTCTGCTCGATGCTGACCGGAAAGGTGACGGGCAGGCGTCCGGACGGATTGACCTCGCCTGTCAGGATTTCGGCGATCGCCTGGGCGCCGGCCTGCCCGGGGAACCACGCCTGGACCACCGCGCGCACCTTGTCTCGCCATCGCATTTCGATCGGATTGCCCGTCTGCAACACCACGACGACACGCGAATTCACGCGCGCGACGGCTTCGATCAGTTCGTCCTGTCCGAACGGAAGTCCCATGTCTGGACAATCGAATCGCTCCCCCTCGTGCCGGATCGCATTCACGATCACGACATCCGCCTTGGCGGCCAACGCCACCGCATCGGCAATATGCGCGCCGCTGTCGAATTCGACGATCGCTTGCGGCATCCGCGCGCGCAGTTCCGCAAGCGGCGACGGCCCGTAAAAGCACATCGACGTGGGCCCCAGCAACGGATGGCTCCTGAGCGGCACCTCGGCGGCATACCCGCCGCGCGGCCGAACCTGGCTCGAACCCGATCCCGACAATACCCCGGCCTGCGCAAACCCTCCGATCATTGCGATCCGTCCGAGATTGCGCGCAAGCGGCAACGTCTCGTCATCGTTCTTCAACAGCACGATCCCCTTGCGGGCGATCTCCAGCGCGACGCCATGATGGGCCGTCCAATCGACGGCTTCGGCCGCACGCGGCCGATCGATGCCGATCGCATAGTACGAACGCAGCATGCGCCGCACCATCTCGCCGATACGTGCCTTCGAAATCCTGCCTTCGTCGTAAGCGCGACGCAGCGGTTCGTTGAACCACTCGCACGCGTCGAGCTGCGCGCCGGACTGCTGATCCAGGCCTTTCAACGCAAAATCCCAGTGCCCGACCGCGCGCCAGTCCGACATGATCCACCCCTTGAAGTGCATCGCGCCTTTCACGATGTCCTGCAAGATGCGCCTGTTGCCGCACGCGTATTCGCCGTTCACCAGGTTGTACGCGCCCATCACCGCACCGGGCGCACCCTCCTCGATCGCGATCTGGAACGCAAGCAGGTCGCTTTCGCGATGCGCGGCGGGATCGATGATGGCGTCGAGAAAAAACTTGTTCGTCTCGCTCGCGTTGAGCGAGACGTGCTTCACCAGCGCGATCACCCCTTGCGCCTGGGTTCCCGACACGAGCGCGGCGCCCAGTTTTCCCGACACGAGCGGATCTTCCGACACGTACTCGAAATTTCGCCCGTTGCGCACTTCGCGCACCAGATTGATCCCGCCACCCAGTGCGACGTTGAAACCGAACGCACGCACCTCCCTGCCGATCGCCGCTCCTTGCGCTCGGGCCAGTTCCGGATCGAACGTTGCTCCGAGCGCGAGCGTGGCCGGGAACGCCGTCGCGCCCGCATGCGGATCGTCCGTCGCCCGCACGCCCAGGCTCGTGTCGGCAAGCATCAGCGGCGGTACGCCCAACCGCGCCACGCCGCGCACGTATCCCGCGATCGCGGGCACGTCCGCCGGTACGCGCGGCTCTCGCGCGTGCGTGCCGAAGATGCGCACCATCAGGCTGTACAGCATCGAGAACCGTTCGTCGTCCGTCATGCGGGCTTCGGTCTCCGTCGCCCGCGCGTCGGGATCCTGAACCTGCACGCCGGAACTCGGCGACGGCGCTGGCGTGGCGGAACCCATCTCTTTGGCATCGATGCCGCCGTGGGCGAATTTCATCTTGAGAACGCTCCCTCTCTTATAACTATCCACTCGGATAATTTAATTGCGCTTCGGCAGGGCAGTCAAGCAGGATGCGGCCGATCGATGTCGGGACTTTCCCCGATGGCAAGCGATTCGATGCCGTTCACGGTGCGGTTGCGCCGGCCAGCGGTCGACGCTATGCCAGACGTTGCGGCGCTATCCGGGCGAAGGCACAATTCCGATAATCCATTTTCCGGAAGCAGCAATGACGATCGTCAGACAAGCCCAGCAGGAGCGAAGCGAACAGACTCGCGCGGAAATCCTGGGCATCGCGCTTCATCAGTTTTCCACGTCCGGCTTCGACGCGGTAAGCGTCCGGGACATCGCCGATCAGGCGGGCGTCAACCACGCGATGATTCGCTACTACTTCGGGAACAAGGAAAACCTGTGGCGTGAAAGCGTGGCCTACCTGTTCGAACGCTTCATGGAAAAGGCTGCGCCACCGAAGCCGGACGCCGGAAAGCTCTCGCTCGAGGCGGTCAAGGCGTACATTCGGAACTACGTTCGGTATTGCGCGGAGTATCCCGAGCACGCGCGTCTGATGATGCAGGAAGCCAACCGCGATTCAGAGCGGCTGAAGTGGATGGCCCAGAAGTTCATTCGCCCGCGTCACGATCTCACGATTCCGCTGATCAAGCGCGTTTGCGCGCAGACGAAGGGATTGGAAAAGATCGACCCTGTCCTGCTGTTGTACATGGTCACGGCGATCGCACAGATTCCGTACCTGCTGACCGCGGAGATGAAATACGTGCACGGCATCGACGCACTGCGGGAAAAGGCCATCGACGCCCATTGCGACGCGGTCCTGACGTTCATCTTCCGCTGAGCGCCGACGCCGCGACCCGCTCCGGAACGCTCGGCCGAGCGGCGCGCACGGTTACTTTCAGGGTCATTCAGAGTCAGTCGACTCGCGGGCCGGAAGCCTTGATCCATGAGGATTCCGGAGTGACGGAATTATCTTGCTGTACGTCCTGTCGGGAATGGAGGAATCGGCGGGCCAGCGCGCGGATGCGGAGATCGTCGAGGACGATCACCGATCCTACGGCTACCCGGCAGGTCGGACTCACGTCAAGAACAGGCGGTAGCCGCGCGTGCGTCGAACGCGTCCGCTTCCGGAAGCCGTGCCCACGACTCCGGGCCCGCGTCGATTTCTTCGACCGTCAGCAGGCACGCATCGAGTTCGCGTCGCAACTGGCCGTGATCGATCACCTGCCCGATGAACACGATCTCCTGCCGGCAATCGCCTGCTGGCTCCTCCCATTTTTCCAGCACGCCGCCGCGGCGATAGTCGTCGTGCGGCCAGTCCGACTGCGGCACGAATCGCCACCAGCGACCGACGTAGCCCCACTGGAATCCGCCGCCCGTCTGCACGAGCATGCCGATCTCGGCATGGCGGTGCGCGGCCCAGACATAGCCCTTGCAGCGCAGCAGCCGGCCATTGGTCCACGGCCGGCTCAGCCATGCAAGCAGGCGCGCCGGATGAAACGGCGCACGTTCGCGATAGATCCACGACGCGATCCCGTATGAATCCGATTCCGACGGGTGTTCGCCGGCCTGCATGCGTTGCATCCATCCCGGCGATTCGACGAGCGCCGGTAGATCGAAGCGCCGCGTGTCCAGGACGTCTGACGGATCGATCGCACCGTGCTGCATCGGCAGGATTCGCGCGGACGGATTCAGCGACGCAAGCATGGCGCGCAGCCGGTCGAAACCCGCGTGGCCGATCCGGTCGAGACGGCTCACGAGGATCACGTTCGCGTATTCGACTTGTTCGATCAGCAGGTCCGACAGCTTGCGCGGCGGACCGGAATTGCCGTCGTTCGCGAGCGTTGCGTCGTGCGCGACCGGTCCAGCCGACGCGATCATGTCCTCGAAGGTCTCGCCGTTGACCACCGTGACGAGCGTGTCCAGGCGCGCCAGTTCGCTAAGACTGAAACCGTCTCGATCGAGAAACGCAAACGTCTCCGCGACCGGCATCGGTTCCGAGATGCCGGTCGATTCGATCAGCAGATAATCGAAGCGGCGCTGCCGCGCCAGCGTGCTGATCTGCTCGAGCAGATCGGCGCGCAGCGTGCAGCAGATGCAGCCGTTGCTCATCTCGACCAGTTCGTCCTCGCCTCGATGCAGCTCGACGTTGCGCCGCACGTCGTCGGCGTCGACGTTCACTTCGCTCATGTCGTTGACGATCACGGCGACCTTCAGTCCCGCGCGATTGCGCAGGATGTGGTTCAGCAACGTCGTCTTTCCGGCGCCGAGGAAGCCGGACAGTACTGTGACCGGAATTCTCGGGCCAGGGGCGGCCGGCGCTCCTTGATTCTCGGGCGTCGTCATGCGCTTTGCCCGGACGCGCGATCCAGGTAGCCTTCGAACAGGTCGACCACGACGTAGCCGTCGTCGGCGGCGTCGCCCCACAGATCCTTCACGCGGAACTCGACGTGGTAGGTCGGCTGATGCGCGGCGCCGGTGTCGCCGTGGCCGATCGCGTCCGGGAATGGCCACGATTCGGTCGTCCGGTGCAGCACGACACCTTCCTTGCCGCGAACGTAGCCCGGCGCGCGGATGTGTCCGCTGACGTATTCGTCGCGAACGACGACGCAATCGCCGACCTCGAACCGCATTGATTCGGGCGGTGCCGCCCGGCCCCCGGATTTCGGCGGGTTCGCGAGCCTGAAATGCGAACCGAGCGCGCGGTCGAGTTCATCCTGCGTGAGCACGCCGGTTTCGACGAGCAATGTCGCCGTCGCGATCACGTAGCGCTCGTAGTAGCGCGTGCCGACGTGCTGGCGCACGTCGATGCGTTCGACCGCGTGACGTACCTCGTCGACGCTGAATTTTTTCAGTTGGTCCACGCCGACGAACATCAGGCTGTACGCGAGATGTTCCCAGTCTTCCTTGAAGACCGGCTTGTAGCCGAGACTGTTGATCGTATGCGGCACCGGGCCGAAACCCTGGAATCCGCCGAGGTCGTGAAAGCCGTCCATATGTGATCTCCGGGATGAAAGTCGAGAGCGAAACGTGGTGGGAGTCAGCGCGCGCGCGGCAGCGCAACGCCGATCAGCACGTCCTTCGTGACGAGCGTGCGCAGTTGTTCCTCGGTCATGTGCTCGCTGCCGGCCGGCCGCATGGGCAGCACGAGATAGCGGCTTTCGGCGGTCGTATCCCAGACCTTCACGACGACGTCGTCGGGCAGGTCGGTGCCGAGCTCCCGCAGCACCGTGCGCCCCTCGCGGACGAGCCGCGCCCGATATTCGAAGCCCTTGTACCACTCGGGCGGCAGCCCGAGCACAGGCCAGTTGGTGCATGAGCACAGGCTGCAGACGATCACGTTCTTCAGCGTGGGGGTGTCTTCGAGTGCGACGATGTATTCGCCCTGCGGGCCGGTGTAGCCGAACTGCGCACACGCGGCCGTACCGTCCTTCAGCAGAAGTTCGCGAAACGCCGGGTCGACCCACGCACGCGCGACGATGCGCGCGCCGTTGTCCGGATCCCAGGTCGTGGACATCAGCTCGTTCAGATTTTCGATATAGCCGTCGGGAATCAGGTTCTTCTCTTTCATCACGCGAAACAGCGCCCAGGCGCGTTCGCCGGGCGTCGAGGCGGTTTCCTCGGAAGGAATCGTGTTCATCGTGGGGCTCCTTGTCGTGGTTCGGGGCGACCGCCGCCACGGCGTGGCAACTGTCGTGGCGGGGTGCGGGCGCGTCGTGTCGGTCACGCTCGACGAGCAGGGTAAGAAGAGAAAAAACGCAGTTCTTTGCCGGCACGGATCGGAAACTATGCCGAGACGGCCCCGTTGCGCGGCAGGCGCCGACGCGCAGCGGATGCACGACGATTCGCGGCATCGACAGGGCGTCCGGCCCGAAACGGCAGTAGCCCGCGCACGTTTCGCGACCGCCGCAGGGCGCTGGCTGCGGAGGTCCGCCACAGCCAATTTCTTGTTCCGCCGGAAAACAGAAATGCGGATTTTGCCTTTCTATTCTCACCCTCAAGCGACGGCGGTCCGGTGTCGCGAATCGTCGGCACTCTCCCGAGTACCGGCGGAATAACAGTCAGCCAGTACCCCGCGATTGCCCCGTCCGGCAACGGTTCCCGTTAGTCGTATGTCGAGCGTGGCGGTGTCTGCGCATTCAGGTGAGGAGCATGATGGACAACGTCAACAGAATGAAACTGAAGCGATTCGCGCGCTGGATCGGCCTGTCGCTGATGGTCGTCGCATCGCATTACGCGGGCGCGGTCGAGGTCGATCCCGGCGACTACGAGCAGTACCCGATCGGCGCAACGATCGGCGTGCTGTACTACAACTATTCGGCGACGAACGCGTACTACGCGAATGGCCACCGGACGTCGGATTTCGATCTGCAGTCCAATGTCGGCATCGCCCGCCTGCTGCATGTGTTCCAGCTCACCGACAGGCTCACGATCGATCCGCAGGTGTTGCTGCCGTTCGGTCACATCAGCAGCTTCGGCAACGCAGGCGCGCTTGGCAGTACGAACGGTGTCGGCGACGTGATCCTGACCGCTCCGTTGAAATTCCGCCTGAACGAAGCGAAGGACGTCATCGCCGCGACGGTCTACGTTTACGCGCCGACCGGGAGTTACGACCAGAACCGCGGTCTCAATCTTGGCGCCAACCGCTGGTCGCTCGACTTCCAGGCGGCCTACGTCAAGCACTTTTCGCCGCAGTGGGCACTCGATCTCGTCGGCGACGCGATCTGGTACGGCAACAACACGTCGTACGGCGCGAACGGTGCGACGCTGCATCAGCGGATGAGCTACAGCGCACAGGCGATGGTGCGTTACATGCCTGATCCGGGCACGTCGCTCGGGATCGGCATCACCCAGCTCTGGGGCGGCGAAACGAGCGTCGACGGCGCGGACAACAACGACGCGCTGCGCACGACGCGCCTGCGGATCACCGCGGCGAAATTTGTGACGAAGGCCGACCAGGTGCAAATTCAGCTCGGCACCGACCTGGCCGTGCGAAACGGCCCGAGGAACAGCCTGCTCGCCGGCCTGCGTTACGCACACATCTTCTGACACCCCGCATGCGCCGGAATACGTCCGGTGCATGTCGCTCCGTGCCCCCAACGTCGATACCTCGACACCCGATTCCCTTTCCAGAGAGGTCACGCATGGAATCCGCCATCGACACACACCTGACCTGCCCGCGGACGCTGTCGCGCCGCGTCGCCGATGATTACCAGCCGCCGTTCCCGATGTACGTCGCCCGGGCTGCCGAAGACCTGAGCCAGGTCGTGATGGGCTATTTCGGCGTGCAATACAGCGGCGCCGACAAGCGCGCGGCAGCACTGGCCGCGTTGCGCCGGATCGTCACCGATTTCGGTGCGCAGGACGGCCCGAAAAACTACGATCTGACGCAACACACCGACGACCAGGGTTACGAGAACCTGATTGCCGTCGGCTACTGGCGCGATCCGGCCGCGTACGCGCGCTGGATTGCGTCGCCGGCACTCGTCGAATGGTGGACTTCCGACGCACGCCTCGCGGACGGCATCGGTTACTTCCGGGAAATCGTCGCGCCACGCGCCGAGCAGTTCGAGACGCTTTACGCATTCACGAGCGATTTCCCCGGTGTCGGCGCGATCATGGACGGCGTCAGCGGCGAGATCGAGGAGCACGGCTACTGGGGATCGATGCGCGACCGGTTCCCGATCTCGCAGACGGACTGGATGAGCGCGGACGGCGAGTTGCGCATCGTCGAGGGCGATCCGGCCCGCGGCGGCCGCGTGGTCGTGCTGGCGCACGACAACATCGCGCTGATTCGCTCCGGTCAGGACTGGCGCGCGGCCGAGAGCGACGAGCGCCGGCTGTATCTCGAGGAAATCGAGCCGACGCTGCGCAGCGGCATGGACTTCCTGCGCGACAACGGTACGGACGTCGGCTGCTACAGCAACCGCTACGTGCGCTCGATCGATCTCGACGGCAACGTGCTCGACGAGAGCTACAACATCGGCCACTGGCGCTCGCTCGACCGCCTCGAACGGTGGGCCGAATCCCATCCGACGCACCTGCGGATCTTTGTCACCTTCTTCCGCGTCGTCACCGGGCTGTCGAAACTGCGGCTGTATCACGAGGTTTCCGTCTTCGATGCAAAGCATCAGGTCTACGAATACGTGAACTGCCATGCGCGCACCGGGATGATGCGCGACGCCGTCGCCATCGCCCGCTGAATCCCGCCGGTACCGCCGTGGCCGGCGGTGCCGCTTACCAAACTGGAGAACGTCGATGGCCATCAAACGCCCGACCCGCGAACAACTGTCCGATATTGCAGCCGGCTTCGGCTTTCATCTCGATTCCCGCCAACTCGCCGAATACGACGATGCGTTGCAGGCGAACTTCGACGCATACGATGCGATCGACGCGCTGCCCGACTATCTGCCCGTCGTCGCGTATCCGCGCACGCCGGGCTACCGCCCGGAAGGCGACGAGAATCGTTACGGCGCGTGGGCGCGCAAGAGCACGATCCACGGCGCCGCCGGCGGCAAGCTGCGCGGCAGGACGGTGGTCGTGAAAGACAACATCTGCGTCGCCGGCGTGCCGATGCGCAATGGCGCGAGCACGTTCGAAGGCTACGTGCCCGACGTCGATGCGACCGTCGTCACGCGGGTGCTCGACGCCGGCGGAACGATCGCCGGCAAATCGACCTGCGAGTACTACTGTTTTTCCGGCGGCTCGCACACGAGCGCGTCGGGGCCGGTGCACAATCCGCGCAAGGAAGGGCACTCGTCGGGCGGCTCGTCGTCCGGCAGCGGCGCGCTGGTCGCGAGCGGCGAGGTCGATATGGCGCTCGGCGGCGATCAGGGCGGCTCGGTGCGGATCCCGTCCGCCTATTGCGGCATCTACGGGATGAAGCCGACGCACGGGCTCGTGCCGTACACCGGCGCGATGCCGATCGAGGCGACCGTCGATCATCTCGGGCCGATGACGAGCAGCGTGCTCGACAACGCGCTGCTGCTCGATGTCATCGCGGGCGACGACGGACTCGATCCGCGCCAGCGGGCGCTGCCGCCGCGCGCCGATTATCTCGGCGCGATCCGCGACGGTATCGCCGGCCTGCGGATCGGCATCCTGCGCGAAGCGTTCGGGCTCGCGAATTCGGAGAAAGTGGTCGACGAGGCCGTGCGGGTCGCCGCGCTCCGGTTGCGCAAGCTGGGCGCGAACGTCGACGAAGTGTCGGTGCCGCTGCATGCGGCCGGCACCGCGATCTGGCTGCCGATCGCGGCCGAGGGCGCGACGCAGCAGATGATGAAGGGCAACAGCCACGGGTTCAACTGGGGCGGCCTGTACGTGACCGGCATGATCGATCATCACGCGGGCTGGCGCGAGCGCGCCGATGAGCTGCCAGATACCGTGAAAGTGACGATGCTGCTCGGCGAATATTTCACGAGCCGGTATCGCGGGCGCTACTACGCAAAGTGCCAGAACCTCGCGCGACGCTTGCGATCGGCTTACGACGCGGCGCTGCAGTCGTATGACGTATTGCTGATGCCGACCGTTCCGATACGCGCGTCGGAACTGCCGAAGCCTGGCTGTGCGATGTCCGAGTCGCTGACCAGGGCGTTCGAGATGCTCGCGAATACCGCGCCGTTCGACGTGTCCGGGCATCCGGCCATGTCGCTGCCGTGCGGGGTAGCCGATGATCTACCGATCGGGCTGCAGTTGGTCGGGCGCCGCTTTGACGAGGCGACCATCTACCGCTGCGCCTATGCGTATGAACAGTCTTCCGACTGGCGCCAGACAACGTTCGCATGACGTGCCAAGCGCGGCGGCGCAACGCCGCCGCGCCGCCTGCCGGTCCGACCGGCAACGAGAAGTACACGGTTGCCGATTGGACAATGCGCTTTTGAACGGGCACGCTACCGGTTGCGTGTTTGCTAACCCATGTGGGGCACGACCATGACGATGCGTCCTTTCCCGCGCGCCGCAAGCGGCGGCGCGCCCGGCCCGGCGTCCGACAGCCCGCCGGACGAATGGACGAATTCGGCGATCGAGCTGGCGACCGACGGCTCGGTCAGCCAGCGTATCGAGTTTTGGCGCGAGACGATTCTGCGTTTGTTCGCGGACGTGCAGATCGCCGCCGTGCAGAAGGCCGATTTCTTCGGCCAGGTGCGGCAGCGCAAATGCGAAAAGATGCGGATCTCGGAAATCTACGCCAGCGAACAGGCCGTGATTCGGCGCTATCGCCAGGCGCGGAGCGAGTATGAGGACAAGTATTTCGGCGTATTGATGCTCGAGGGCAGCCAATCGGTCGAGCAGGACGGCAAGATCGTCACGCTGCACCCCGGAGATTTTGCGATCTACGACGCGACCCGGCCGCATCACCTACAGTTCGGCCAGTCGTGGCGCGAGATCGTCGTCAGCATTCCCCGCGCAACCCTGAACCAGCTCGTCGTCGGGATGGAACACCGCACGGCCTGCCCGACGCACACCGGGGAGGGCGTCGGCAGGGTCATGCGTGCGTTTCTCGAGCAGATGTCGTCGCAGATCCGTAGCGTGACCGAGGACGAGATGCGGCAGTTGTCGGATACCGCGATCTCGCTGATCGCGCTGACGCTCGGGGGCATGCAGCGTAACGACCTCGCGCAATCCAGGATGAAGACGTTGACGCTGACGCGTGTGAAGCGGCATCTGCTCGAGCACCTGCACGATCCGGAGCTGAGCCCGATGATGATCGAGCGGTCGCTCGGGATTTCGTCGCGGTACATCAACAAGCTGTTCGAGGCCGAAAGCACGTCGCTGATGCGTTACGTATTGAACCTGCGGCTCGAACGGTGTGCGCACGATCTTGCGAATCCGCAATGCGCGATGCTGCGCGTGTCCGACATCGCGTTGCGGTGGGGATTCAACGACATGTCCCATTTCAGTCGCGTGTTTCGCGAGCGGTTCGCGATGTCACCACGGGCGTGGCGCGAGCACGGTGGCCCGCCACGGGCGCGACCTGTGCCTGCATGAGTCCGAGGCCGTGCCGGAGCCAATGCGCAGGGAATGGGCACGACGCCCCTTCCTTTCCTTCGCCGCAGGCGGTGGATCTTCAACGCATTCCGGCTATACCTCGATTGCCGGTCAATTATTCCCTGCACATCTAACGTATTAGAAGCCGATTTCGAACTGGAAAGAATCCGCTATCCAAGATAGACGCGCTTACCGCCGCGACGACGCCCCCCCCGCTTCCAGTAATGTTCAGCTTGGGAGCCCGGGGTTAATTCAGCTGCATCTGCCACCAGCTGGCGAGCGCTAGCGGAATTAAAGGACACGAAAGAGGCGTGTGCAAAGCTAGTGAGCAGGCGTAGATCAAATTGAAGTTGTCACCGGCGATGGTGTTGCGAAGACCCGTGTCAACTCCCGCGCGGTGACATCGCAGCGCCAGCAGCCCCTGTCACGCGTCGCGAAGCCTGAGTTTGAGCGGCGGTGAAGCGCAACATGAAGCGCGAATGTATCGTTCTCGCGAATCGCGTGACACCGGTTCATGTCGACGCGTACCGCGACGAGCGACGCATAGGCGCGCCGCCCCTCGTCGTCGAAGAACTCGGGGACCTCGCGGCCGCTATGCGCGGCCAGCGCGTCCCAGTGACGCTGCCCGCACTCCTTGCGCAGCCAGTTTTCCGCAAGCCCGGTGTGCGCCAGTTGCGGCATGCCGGCCCGATAGCGATGGGTGGCGGTATGCATTGCGTCAGGCGGCCAGGCTGTCGGCCGAGCGTCGTGCGGCCGTCCGCTCGGCCTCGATCCGGTCGACAATATGGGCGGCATCGCGCGCAACCCCGGAAAAGCGCCCCGAGCCCCATGTGTACAGCCAGGGCAGCCCGACGAAGTAGAGCCCCGGAACCGGCGTCACGCCACGCTGGTGCGCAGGATAGCCGCGGCCATTGAATACCGGTGCATCGAGCCAGCTGAAATCCGGGGTGAAGCCGATGCACCAGATGACCGATGCGATACCGCTGGCAGCAAGATCGAGCGCCGTGCGCTCGCCGGCCGGACGCCACACGGGCTCGTAGCGCGTCGCAGGCGGCGCCTCGATCGCGTTCTTGTCGATATAGGCATCGATGCCTGCATTGATCCGGTTGTACGTATCGTCGGCGCTGTCGAGTTGCGCTGCCAGGTCCGCTGAAAATTGCAACTGCCCGCCGACGAAATCCTCGAGCTTGCCGTACAGTTCCATCCCTTCGGCGGCAAAGCGGCGCAGATCGATGTCGCGCCCGCCGTCGCGGCCGGTCACGTAATGGTTGGTGTTGTCGCGCACGCCTTCGCGCAGCGGGTGCGCATCGACCGGCATGTCGTAGTACTGCATGTCGGCCAGCCAGTCGACGACGTCCCTGCCGCGGTAGAAGCGGGCACAGCGCGGTGCATCGCCCACCGCGAGGTACACCTTCCGCCCGGCCAGATGGAGATCTTCCGCGATCTGCGCCCCCGACTGCCCCGAGCCGACCACGAGCACCGGGCCATCCGGCAATGCACCGGGATTCCGGTATTCCGACGACTGGATCTGCACGATCGCTGCCGGAAACCGTTCGGCCATCCGCGGCACGATCGGCCGATGGTAGCCGCCCGACGCAACGACCACCTGATCGGCCGTGTATGCGCCGCGCGACGTCAAGATGCGATAGCGTCCGTTCGCGTCACGCGTCACGCGCTCGACGGCGGTCTGTTCCAGCACCGGGGCATCGACGCTCCGGATGAATCCGTCGAGATACTCGACGATCTCGTCCTTCGTCATGAAGCCATGCGGATCGGCACCGCGATACGGGTAGCCCGGCAGCGCACACTGCCAGTTCGGCGTCACGAGACAGAACGCGTCCCAGCGCTGCTTGCGCCACGTGTGCGTGACGGTTTCCTTTTCGAATACGAGATGATCGATACCTGCCTGCTTCAGGTAGTAGCTGATCGACAGCCCCGCCTGGCCACCGCCGACGACGGCTACGCCGAGATGGGATTCGACATCCGGGAGGCTGGATAAAAAAACGGGTTCGCTTGACATGATGCAGTCCTGAATGTGTGTTGAAGACGGCAGTTGAATTCTGCGTGCTCGACGCCTCAAACGAGTTCGATGACGGTCACGGTCGCGTCGCCCTGCGGTGAAAATCGCTCCGCCTGTGCTTCGATCCGTGTCAGCTCGTCCATTGCGGCAGAACACGCGAATCCGTATTTTTCGCGTACGCGATCGGACGCGATACCCAACGCGCGTCGGGCGCGCTCGACAAAGTCGTCGAGCGCGTATTGCGTGTCTGCAGCGAAGAATTCCGACACGACGGTCGAAGGCGAATAGCAATTGGTTTCCGACTGGTCGGGCCAACGAACCCGAAAATGCATGACCGGCATGATTCCTCCTCATTCGGCGGACAATGCTCGCGCACGATGCGCCAGCCTGTCCTGGTAGATATCCAGATGCTTGCGCGCACTCGCTTTCCATGTGAAGCGGTTCAGCAGTGCCGGGACGGCATGCGCGAAATCGGGAGCACGCCGTCCCGAGAGCGCGTCGCGCAGCGCGCGGGCGATCGACTCCACATCGTCGGGATCGGCCCAAACGCACGCGCGCTCGTCCAGATATTCGGTAAAGGGCGCGATTTCGGACACGACGACGGGTTTTCCGCAGGCGAGCCCCTCGAGCACGACCAGCCCGAATCCCTCGCGGATCGACACCATCGACACCACGTCGGCGCTGTGCATCAGCGCGACCAGGGCCGCGTCGTCCAGCGGCCCCGTCGGCACGACCGGTTCGTCGACACCGATCCCGAGCCCGAGTGCGGCGGCGCGCGCGACGAATCGGCGCGCGTATGCGTCGTGGTCGAGCAGGCTCGCGCCGCCCCCGATCACGAGCTGTGCGTCGGGCGTCGTGCTGCGCAGCCGTGCGAACGCCTCGAGCAACGCGATCGAGTTTTTGCGTTCCTCGATTCCGCCGATCGCCACGACGATCGGCCCGCGGCTCAGGCCGAACCGCTGCCGCAACACCTGCACGTCGCGATGATGTGCACAGGCGAACCGGGCAACGTCGATGCCGTTCGGCACCACGCTTGCGTCGACTCCGAACGACTCGCGCATCGTGGCCGCCCAGGTCTTACTCACGCACAGCACCTGGTCCGCCTCCCGCCACGCACGCGCCTGCCAGCGTTCGAGCTGCGGATCGTCGAATACGTCGAGGTGATGCACGGTCCGTACGAATCCGTCTATCGCCCCTGACTGCTTCAGCTCCGCCAGCGCGTTGCCCGTGATGCTGTCCTGCGCATGCACGATATCGAACCCGCCCGCCTCGTGCCCCGGCAAAGCGTTCCTGATCGCGGCAATCCGCGCGCGCACCATTTCCGCGATGCTGCGCGAACGGACATCGACGCGGGCCAGAACGACGCGGCACGGAACATCGCGAAACATCGCCTCCCCCGGCGCTGCCGGCGCAAACACGGTGACGTCGCTTCCCGCTTCGTGCAACGCGCTCGCCAGTTCGAGTGTGTGCACGACACCGCCGCGCGGATTGACCGAGTGGGTAAGCAGCGCGATGCGCAATGCATCTCGACTCATCGGGCACCTCCGCTTGCACCGGCAATGAACGGGGCGATCCGGAAATCCCACAGCACCGCGGTTTCACCCGCCTCCTCGACGACGACCTCGCGCGTTGCATCGATGTCGCCAATCACCGCGCACGCGAGCCCGCGCGCGACGAAGCGCTCCATTACCGTATCGGCATGCGCCGGCCGGGCCGCCATCAGGAACCCGTAGCTCGGAAAGGCTGTCAGCCAGCGATCGAAGTCGACGCCTGGAGGACGCGGAATCGCATCAAGCCGTATCCGCGCACCGACGCGCGAGCACTCGACGAGCATCAGCGCCGTACCGAGCACGCCGGCCATCGAGATATCCTTCGCCGAATCGCACAGCCCGTCTTCGGCCAGCGCCGGCAGGATCTCGAGATCGCCGCGCAGCCGGGCCGGCGGTGCGCCGACCGACGCATTCCAGAACGGGTACGGATCCTCGAATGCGCCGCGCAGGTCGACCGCCATCATCAGGCGATCGCCCGGCCGCGCGCTGAAGCTCGACAGCAGCGCGCGCGCACGGCCCAGGATCGACACCGCCAGTTGCCCCTGCGCACTGCGCGTGTTGCTGTGACCGCCGACGATCGGCACGCCATACGCGGACGCAGCCGCGGCCATCCCGGCGAGCACCGGCCGCGCGGCGTCGATCCCGTCGCTCCACAACGCATCGACAACGGCGATCGGTCGTCCGCCCATCGCATAGATGTCGCTGACGTTCGCCATCACGCCGCTGTACCCGGCAAACCAGGGCATCGACTCGACGAATTCGCCGACCATGCCCTCGATCGCAAACAGCAGGTAGCCGTCCGCGTCGGCGATCGCCGCGCAGTCGTCGCCGAGTGCAACCGCCTGCGCGAAATCCCGTTCGCCGTTCGGAAATCCCGCCGCGAGCGATGCGACCACGCCGGAGATGTCGTGCTTGTGCTGGAAGCCGCGGGTCGCACGAAGCATTGCGACACGATCCTCGACACTCATTGCCGCACCTCCGGGCATAGAACGAAACCCTCGAACGGCGTGCCGCACGGCGGATAGTGCGCAAGCTCGGCCTGCATCAATTGATGGGGACGTCCGAACAACGTTTCCTCGCCGAGCGCATCCCAGTGAAGCCGGCGAAACAACGGCACGTTCTGCGATTGCACGTGTGCGACGAAAGTCCGGCACCCTTCGGCATGCGCGCTGCTTACAGCCAGTGCGATCAGCATCGAGCCAATCCTGCTCTGCCTGCGAAATGCCGGATGCACTGCCAGCCGAGAACCCATCCAGGTTCCGGGCGCGGTTTCATGAATCCGCACCGTGCCGACCACCTGCTCGGGCAACCCTGCGCAGCAGCTCACCGCGACCAGCAGCTGCGCGTGGCGATCGATATCGTCGCGATCGTCGCCGACGAAGATCCCCTGCTCGATGCAGAATACGGCCCGGCGCAACTTGTACGCCTCGTCGATTTCCCATGGAAGTCCGGCCCATTTGATCCGGTATTCCGAAGGCCGGTACGTGTCGCCACTGTCGGCAAGGCCCATCTCCGTGCAGTACATGATCACACCTCGTAGGTCGACAGCGACGAGCAGGCGCCGCACTTTCCGCAGCCGGCCTTGATGTCGGTGGAGCGCATTCCTGCGTCGCGCAGCATCGCGCCGAGCGGCTCGAGCACCGCCCGCATGAAGTCCGGCGACGGCGCAGGATGGCTCTCCAGCGGCGTGCCGCTGATCGGAACGAACGGCACGACGAACGGATACACGCCCAGTCCGATCAGTTCGCGCGACATGTCGAGAATCGCGGCCGCGCTGTCGCCGAGCCCGGCGAGGATGTAGGTGCTGACCTGTCCGCGGCCGAACACGGCGACGGCCGCGCGAAACGCCGCCATGTATCGGGACAACGGCACGCTCGCCTTGCCCGGCATGATCCGTTCGCGCACGGCCGGCGTCACGGCTTCCAGATGCATGCCGAGCGTATCGATCCCGCTTGCCTTCATCCGGTCGAACCAGGCGTCGTCGTCGGGCGGCTCGCACTGCGCCTGGATCGGGAGATCGACGGCCGCCTTGATCGCGAACGCGCTTTCGCACAATACGCGGGCGCCGCGATCCGGCGTCGGCGGCGTGCCCGTCGTCAAGACCATGTGCTTGACGCCATCGAGCAGGACCGCCGCGCGTGCCACCTCGGCGAGTTGTTCGGGCGTCTTCCGGGCGATCGTCCGGCCCGCTGCCAGCGACTGGCCGATCGAGCAGAACTGGCAGGTCTTGCGCCGGCTCTCGTAGCGGATGCAGGTCTGCAACACCGTGGTTGCGAGCACGTCGGCACCGTGCAGCGTCGCGATGTGCGAATACGGCACGCCCTCCAGCGTCTGCAATGCGTAGAAGCGCGGGCTCGACGGAAAGCTGATGCTCGCGATCGGGATGGTGCCGCGCGAGAGCAGGCTGACGCCCGCCGCGTCGGGCTCCGCCGCGACGAACGGCGACTCCCACGCGGTGCTCGTGTGCACCGGCACCATGATGGTCACGCCGTCGACCGTCACGGCCTTGTGATCGGACGGCCCCGCGCCGCCGCGCCGGCTGGCGGCGCCGATGCGCGGATCCGCAAGGCGCAGCCCGACCGACTGCAGTTCAGTCATCAATTGCCGGCTCTGCACCGACGGTTTCGCGTTCGCGCTCATGGCAATTTCCCTCGAAGTCACGTGCGGCCGGCCCGCTGATCCCCATCGGGGTCACCGTCATCGCCGGCCGATCGTTGATGGCAAGGCTCAGCAGTTCCGGACGCGCATAGTGGCCGACCGAATCCATCATTCGCTTGCGTTTGGTGATCAGCGACATGTCCAGATCGGCGATCACCATCCCTTCGCCCGAGCGCAACGGCTCGGCCAGATGCTGGCCCTCCGGGGACACGATCGCGGTATGACAGCCGCCGCGCAGGGCCTTCTGCAGATTCGGATCGCCCGTGATCGACTCGATCTGGGCATCCGCCAGCCAGCCGGTCGCATTGACGACAAAGCAGCCCGATTCCAGCGCATGATGACGAATCGTGACTTCGATCTGTTCCGCGAAGATCGGGCCCACCAGCGATCCGGGGAACTGGCTGCAATGAATTTCCTCGTGCTGCGTCATCAGCGCATAACGCGCGAGCGGGTTGTAGTGCTCCCAGCACGCGAGCGCACCGACCCTGCCGACACCGGTCTGCGCCACCTTGAGTCCAGCCGCGTCGCCCTGCCCCCAGATCATCCGCTCGTGAAACGTCGGCGTGATCTTGCGGCGCTTCACCGCGAGGCGTCCGTCGACGTCGAAAATCAGCTGCGTGTTGTACAGGCTGCCGTGGTCGCGCTCGTTCACGCCGAGCACGACGACCATCCCGTGGAGGCGTGCGCGCTCGGCGACCGCATGCGTCACGGGCCCGGGCACCGCCACGGCCTGCTCGTAGAGCCGCATGTGATCGGCGCCGGATGCGACCGGTGCCCGCACGAACGAGAAGTACGGGTAGTACGGCACGAACGTTTCGGGGAAGACGATCAGCTGGACACCCTTGCCGGCGGCCTCGTCGATCGCCGCACAGACCTTGTCGAGCGTCCCGCCGGCCCGTTCCAGATCGGGGGCGATCTGGACGGCTGCCGCCCGGACGATGCGTTTGTCGGACATGATGGCACCCGTCATTCGGTCAAACGGTCCAGGTATGGATGACCAGCGCATTCTCCTTGCGGTGAAGCAGCTGGATATCGAGCACGTCGAGCGGATTGATCGGTCGAATGCCCTCGATCAGCGACGCCTCGCCATGCCCGTAAAGTGCCTGCAATGCAAAGCGGCACGCGTAGACCTTCCCGCCCTCTTCCATGAACTTCACGAGTTGCTTGTTGAAGTTCAGGTGACCGGGAAACGCCTCGTCGCCGAGCGTCGGAAAGCCGCGCTGCAGGCCGAGCGTCACGCCGGGGCCGTAGAGCAGCACCGACGTCTCGAATCCCTTGCGTTGCAGGCGCGTCGCCTGCAGCAGGTTCACGAAGCCGATCGAACCCTCGAACGCAACCGTGTGGAACGTCACGAGCGCCTTCTCGCCCGGTTCGGCCTTGACGTCTTCAAACACTTTTTCCTCGTAATCGACGAGGAAATCTCCTTTCTTGTGCAGAGGCTGGTTGACTGCGGGCATGGCACGCTCCGTTTGAAAATGAGTTGAGTGATATTCCCGAACGCTTTCGAATCCGGGCGAACTCATTAACGCAACGCATATGCCAACCGGGCCCGATCCGATGCAATCACTCTCCAATCATTCAATCGATAAATGCCGATGCTGTCGGCCCGATCCTTGCGTGACCGGATCGGGCTCGGACGGAAAATAGCCGTCCAGCGCGCCGCCGCGCACTGGACTGATGCAGCGCAAAGGGGTTCGTGCGCATCGAGCGTGCATCGATGCATCAATCCGATACATGATGCGATCAATGCAATCACCCGATCGCAAAACGGCGATATCTATATTTTTCTATTAATTCGTGATGCCAATATTTTGATGAATCACCAAATGGAAACGGATATGGATTACGCAATCCATCATTGGTCGAAGCGACTATTGGAAAGCAGGAAACCGGCGTACCTGCTGATCCCCGACCTCATCGAGGAAGATCTCGCCGCGGGCCGTCTGAAACCGCGCGAGCGCCTGCCCGGGCTGCGCGATCTCGCCAGTGCGCTGAACCTCAACTACACGACGGTCGCCCGCGCTTATGCGGAAGCTCGCCGCCGCGGCCTGCTCGATACGCGCGCCGGAAGCGGCACATTCGTGCGCGGCCCGACGCGAACGATTCCGCTGTCGGGCGGCAGCAGCATCGAGATGTCGATGAACATGCCTCCCGAGCCGCCCGAGATGGCCAGGCGGCTGCAGCAATCGGCGGCGGCATTGTTCGACGGCGCCGATCCTTACCAGCTCATGCGTTACCAGGATTTCGGCGGCACGTCGGCGGATCGCGCCGCCGGCCGCGCGTGGCTGGCCAATCGCCTGCCCGGCTGCAGTAGCGATACCGTGCTCGTTTGCCCGGGCATCCACAGCGCGCTCGTCGCGCTCGTCTCCACGCTTGCGCGCCGCGGCGACGCGATCTGCCTCGATTCGCTCGCCTACCCCGGCATCAAGGCAATCGCATCGCAACTGGGCGTGCAGTTGCAGCCGCTGCCACGGGACGAAGACGGTCCGTTGCCGCACGCATTCGAATCGCTCTGCAAAAGCGGACGGCCTGCCGCGCTGTACTGCAACCCCACGCTGCAGAACCCGAGCACGCTCACGATACCGTTCAGACGCCGCGAAGCACTGGCCGATGTCGCGCTGCGCTACAGCGTGCCGATCATCGAGGACGACGCGTATGCGATGCTGCCGCAGAGCGCGCCGCCGCCGCTGGCGCTGCTGGCGCCCGAACTGACCTACTACGTGACCGGCATGTCGAAGAACCTCGGTGCGGGGTTGCGAATCGCATATCTGCTGGCGCCGACGGTACGCGAAGCACAGCGCATCGCCGGCGCATTGCGCGCCACGACCGTGATGCCGAGCCCGTTCACGATGCTGTTGTCCACCCAATGGATCAACGACGGCACCGCGAGCGAGATGCTGGCCGCGATGCGATCGGAAGCGCATGCACGGCAGGCGATCGCGAGCCGGATTCTCGGCGCATGGCCTTTCGATGCGCACCCCGACGGTTTCCATCTCTGGTTGCCGATTCCGCGCGCGTGCCTGTGGACCGCACCGGATCTGGCGCAGCATCTGCGGAGTCGGAGCGTCGCCGCGGTGGCAAGCGCGGCATTTTCGACGGACGGCGACCCGCCGGCGGCGATCCGTATCTGCCTCGGCGGGCCGCAGGATCGGGACCAGTGCCGGGACGGCCTCGAGCTCGTCGCGGATGCACTGGCCAACGCGCATCATCTTTATGGTGCGGCGATGTAGCGGCCGATACCGCTCCGAAGGCATTCGAACGCGAATTGCCGGTCTGTCGCAAGCCGAAATGAACGCCGGCGCGAGACGGGTCTGCGGCGCCTGCCGCATCGGACGCTCGCCTGCCGATCAGTCTTCTCGCGCCAGTTGCAGCAAGATGTCGGCGAGGGCTCGAATTTTCGGTTGTTCCGCACGTTGGGGCGGATAGACGAGGAAGTACGAAAGGCCGTCCTGGACGACCTCCTCAAACGGTGTCACCAGCGATCCGGCACGGAGTCGGTCTCTTGCCATCCGTGGGTCGCCGATTGCAATTCCATGCCCTTCCGTCGATGCCGCGAGCGTCAATTCGAGGGTATCGAATACCAGCCCGCGTCCCGCATCGATCTGGCGCGCCCCAACGTGATCGAGCCAGCATCTCCACTCTGCGTGGCTGGGGCCGGGATGGAGCAAATCGACCTGCGCAAGGTCGGCAACGGATCGCAGCGATGTTGCCAAGGCGGGTGCGCACATCGGCGTGAGCCTCTCCGCAAACAGCGGTACCGCTTCCATGCCGGTCCACTGTCCCGTGCCGCGCACGATGACGGCGTCGACGTCGGACGTCGTGAAATCCGGCGTATCGTCCGCGGATGTCGAAATACGAAACTCCGTCCCGCTCATCGCGCGATGAATGTCCGGCAGCCGCGGGAGCAGCCAGCGAACGGCGAACGTGGACGGCAACTTCAACGTGAGCACCGAGGTCGCCCGTGCACGGGAATCCGCGTGCTGGACCAACTGCGTGAGCACGTTGACCGCGACCGTCAGCAGTGCATTTCCTTCCGCGGTCAATGTCAGACCCGATACATGGCGCACAAAGAGCGCGCATCGATAATGCGTCTCCAACTGCTGTATCTGGCGGCTCACCGCGCCTTGCGTACGGCACAGATGATCCGCCGCCTTGCTGACGCTGCCGAGCTGCGCCGCCGCGACGAATGACTGAATCGCCGCCAACGGCGGGAGGGGCCTCGTCAGGTCAGCCAGCGGATATGCATGCGCCGCATACCCGGGTTGCAAATTTTTCGATTGTTCGGTCATCGGTGCGTCGCTATCGTGCGTCTACCGGATACCCCGTTCCCACGCATGAACGGGGACGTCAACGAATGATCGGAGGATAATTTTGGGCTCAACGTCGGAATCACTCCATACGGAACGGGTTCGCGCTTACCTTCGGGAACTCGAGCGAGGCGATGTCGGCGCCATCTGCGCGCTATTTACGCCGGACGCTCGGATTTTCTCGCCATTTCTCGGCTGGATGCACCCTGAGCCGTTCTTTTCGAAGGTCGCTGCTGCATCGGGAGAAAGCAAGATTACACCGATCGATATCTGCGTCAGCGCGACCGGCGCTCGACGTGCGACAGGTTACTTCATCTACGACTGGGTCCTGAAAGACGGTTCGGTGGCGCGCTTCGAGTGCGTCGACGTGTTCGAGTTCGACATCGCGGGGCTCATCGAGCGGATGATCATCGTCTACGACACGCATCCGATTCGCAGTACGGTCGGCGACAAGTACGCGTAACCGGATCGGCGCCGCTGGATACCGACGGCTGGCGTTTGCGCAGCGCTGCTCTGCCGACGAGCGATGTCGACTACGAGTTTGCGTCGCGGTGCTGTCTGTCGAAATTCTGCCTTGCTTCCCGGAAGCGGTCGGAATTCTCGACGACCCAGGTCCACAACGGAACCATGCGAACGAGCAGGTCCGTGCCCGTGTCGATTTCAGCCCGCAGCGAGTCATCGTGAATCCGGCCATCCGCGCGAACGGCATCGACGGCAGGCCCCCGAACAGAAAGTCCGGCCCGGGGCTTGAACCGGCCTGATCGACCTCGACTCGACAAATTGGCGAACCACCGGTTCGCCATCGCGCTTGACCCGCAGCGCGTCAAAGAACACCACCGGATACATCGGTTCGAGCGGCACTGTGAAGACGAACTTGCTTGACGAAGGTCAACCCGGCAGAAGCCGTCCGTGCAAAAAATTGCCGTGTACAAGACCGTCGATTGCCACCGGGAGACATTCATGAACACCAGCACTTCACCCGTCCAGGCAGCCCCCGCTCCCCTACGGGTGCTGATCGCCATCGATGGTTCCACCGCATCGGCTCATGCACTCGCATATGCCAAAGCGCTCGTTCCGTCGAATGCAGCGGTGCATATCGTCAGCGTTGCGGAAAATCCGAGAACGCTTGTCCCGCTCGGATCGAAAACCATGGCATTTCTCGAATCGGCGCGCAACGAGTTGCTTCGAGACGCATCCGACGCGCTGTCGCGCGCCAAAGCCGCAATGGATCGCGACGATCTCGCCGTCGACACGGAAGTCATCGACCTGTCCACGCACGGCGGTGATGTCGTGAATGCGCTGGTCGACAGTGCGCAAGCCTGGCAGGCCGAACTCCTGATCGTCGGCGCACGTCAGCATCGTGGCCTGCTCGGATGGGTCGAAGGAACGGTTTCCAACCCGCTCGGCAAACTTGTCGGCTGCCCGCTGCTCATCGTTCCGGAGGGTTTCGCGTCGGTGGCCGAGCACCTGCCGCGGCGGATGCTGTTCGCCGTCGACGGAAGCCCGATTGCACTCCACGCATTGCAAACGGGGTTGAAATTCTCGCGACCCAACAGCGAATTTCGTACGATATATGTACTCGATCGCCCTGTATCGCTGGGTGATTTCGTTCCCGTCGAGACGCTGGAAAGCGCACTGATCAGCGACGGCAATCGTGCACTGCAAAATGCCGCGGCCCTGCTCGACGGCACAACCGGGCACGCACAGTCGCAACTGATTCAAACGAACCGGACTGGCGCAGACGTTCCTCACCTGATCGTGAACGACGCTCTCGAATGGAATGCGGACATGATCGTGATGGGCACCCATGGGCGCCGCGGCGTCACAGGCTGGCTTGTCGGCAGTGTGGCCGAGCGCGTCGCGCGCATCGCGAAAACGCCGGTCCTTCTCGTGAGCGCGCCGCGTGCGTGATGCGTTTCGTCGTCACGCATCCCCTCCCACGGCATGGAACAGTTCTTCCTCCTGAGCGCAATGCAGGCGTACGATTGCCTCCAGCCCGTACAGCAAGCGTTGTATCGCATGCACCTGCGTGGTGTTCGTTCCGTCGCGCGGCAGGTCCACGACCATCTGCTTGAGTGATCGGACCATGCTGAAGATCTCCCGGTGTGCGCCGCTCATCGCTGCAAGCGGGTCCTCGCCACCGAGAAGCGGAGCAAGACGCGCGTACACGTCCAGATCGTCGGTGCGTTCGTGCGGCAGCAACCGTTCTTCCAGCGAGTCGATTACCCGGGCAAGCTCGCCGGTCATGGTTGCCCCGGACAATTGCGGCATGCGATCCGCGAGATCCCTGATCTGGTCCAGCAACGGTGACAATGCCGTGTGCTCGCGCTTGAGTTGCTCGACGTCGACATCGGCCAGCCGGGCATCGGTCAGCCTCGGGCGCACCAGCAACACGCGCAACGCATTGACGATGACGACGACATCGATGACTTCCTGAATCACCGCACCGGCGATCGGCTGCAGGAATCCGGCCGCTGCAATCGTCATTGCGACAACCGACAACGACATGCCGGCCACCACGCTCTCGAGCGCGATCCGGCGCGACCGTCGTGCGATACGCATCGCATCCACGAGTCGATCCAGCCGATCCACCAGCAGTACCACGTCGGCGGCTTCGGAAGACGCGGCCGCCCCTCGCGCCCCCATCGCGATACCGACATCGGCCGCCGCCAGCGCCGGCGCATCGTTCACACCGTCGCCGACCATGATCGTCACGCCCTCCTTGCGAGCGGCCTGAATGGCGGCAAGCTTGTCTGTCGGCGTCTGCTCGGCGCGCACATCGGTGACACCCAGTAGTTCGCCGACGGCCTGTGCAATGTCCCGCCGGTCGCCGGTCAGCATGATGAGGCGCTCGACGCCCTCACGTTTCAGCAGCCGCAATGCCCGTGGCGCTTCCAGACGCACCTGGTCGGCCATCTGAATCGCGCCGATCATGACACCATCGACACCGACGAATACGGCAGCCCCGCCCTCGTTGCCGACCCGCTTCAGGAACGCGCCGCTCCAAGGTGCAGCCGCCGAGCAGGCGGTGACGTACCCGAACTTCCCGATCACGACGGTTCGGTTGTCGACCCGGCCTGTCACGCCTTCACCCGCCGTTTCCACGACGATCGACGGCGGCGACAGATTGATCCGACGGTCCCGCGCGGCGACCGTCAGTGCATCCGAGATGACGTGCCCCGATGCCTGGGCCAACGACGCCGCGAAACGCAGCACATCGTCCGTTCCGACGTCCGTGCCACATTCGATCGCAACGATGCGCGCCCGCCCTCCTGTCAGCGTCCCGGTCTTGTCGAAGAAGAGGATCGTCGCCTGCGCAAGACGTTCGAGCGCACCTCCGCCTTTGACCAGGATGCCGCGTTTCGAACAACGCGACATGCCGGATACGATGGCGACCGGCACGGCGAGGATCAACGGACAAGGCGTGGCCACGACGAGCACGGCGAGCGCACGCGCGACATCACCCGTCAGCAGCCAGGAGATGCCCGCGACGAGCAGCGAAGCGAGCACGAAGCATGCGGCGTAGCGATCCGCGAGACGCACGGATGGACCGCGCTCGTGTTGCGCACGCTCGACCATGCGGACGATGCCGGCAAACGTGCTGTCGCCTGCCGTCGTGCGGGCGACCATTTCGAACGGCGCGCCGGCGTTGACCACGCCGCTGCACGCGCCTTCTCCGGCGTGTCGCCGCTGGGTGGACGACTCGCCGGTCAGCATGGCTTCGTCGAGTTCCGCGTCATCGGTCAACGTGCCGTCGACCGGCACGCATTCGCCGCTTCGCACGAGCAGCCTGTCGCCCGGGAGGAGGGTTTCCGGCGCAACTGAACGCCATTCACCGTTCTCGAACCGGGTTGCCTGCCGAGGGGTGCGGCCGAGCAGCGCGGTCATCTCGCGTTGCGCGCGGTTCTGCGCATACTGCTCCAGCGTCCGGCCGCTTGCCAGCATCAATGCAATGACTGCGGCAGTCAGCGTCTCGTCGAGCGCGATCGCCAGGCCGATCGCCAGCCACGCGAGCACGTCGATGCCGGCCTGCCGCTTCGCCACGGCCTTTGCAAGGGAGACAGTCAACGCGAGCAAGACCGGCAACGTACCAAGCAACCAGACGACTCGCGCGAGTGAAGGCAGACCCACCGCCACGCACACGCCTCCTGCGGCGAGCGCAACGGCCGCCAGGACCAGCAAGACAAGATCGATCGACCAGCGGATTCGGGACATGACGATTTTTCCGAGCGCCGCGCGCGGACGTATTCGCTGCGATCGAATCCGGTTCCAGACGGCGTGGCATCAGTCTAGGAAATGCCGCGCTTCGACCGTTGACATGGGTCAGGACGAAGGGCCTCCTACGAAATGACGGCAGCGCGGCGCGTTGCTTGACGTGAGTCAAGCCGTCGGCCCCTTTCTTCAGCAAAATTCAAACATGACACCGGATGGCTTGGAGTCGAGATCGTGCTGACGCTGGCGGTGCTTTTCCTGCTGATTCTTCTGCTGAATCTCATGCCCGCGTTCGCCCCGCCCACGTGGATGGCGATGTCGTGGGTCGGGTTCAACCTGCCTGAGGGCAATCCGCTGATCTTTGCCGTCGTCGCGGCAGGTGCAGCGACAACCGGCCGCGTCATTCTGGCGACCTTCGCACGATCGCTCGTCCGCTCCCGCTGGATACGGGAATCCGATCGAGAGAATATCGACGTCGCCACACGCTGGCTG
The DNA here is from genome assembly GCF_002099195.1 of Burkholderia puraquae. Taxonomy (GTDB): domain Bacteria; phylum Pseudomonadota; class Gammaproteobacteria; order Burkholderiales; family Burkholderiaceae; genus Burkholderia; species Burkholderia puraquae. Next base: position 146,432 of record NZ_NBYX01000008.1, read on the forward strand.
CGAAAGCACAGGACGCTCACCGCCGGCGCCTTCTTCTTTTACGCATTGAGCCCGCTTCCGTCGAACTATCTCTTCATCGCATACGGACTTTCCGGGTTGCCGCTCAGAATCATCGCGGCGGCCTTCTTCATCGGCCGCGCAACGACCTATGCGCTCTGGGCGCACCTCGGCCGCTTCGCGTCGACTCGGCTGGACATGGAATCCGCACTCGAAGGCACTTACCTCGGCGGATACTTCGTCGTCACGCAACTGGTGTTGCTCGGCCTCGTCTTCGCATTGATGAAGCTCGATTGGCGCGCGCTCGTCGATGAGCGCCGATTGACGTTCCGGCGCGGCCATCATCCGCGCAGCTCTGAATGACACCCGGCACACGCAACATTCGAATCGGGCGCATCGGTCAACCGTTCCAGCCTACCGGCTGCGAATCCCGAACGTGCCTTCAGCGATGCTTTCCCGCTTGCGCGGATCGACATGCGTCATCACGTTCAGGACACGGTGATGCCGCATCACGCGAGCACGCGCGTCCACGGCGATGTCGTGCCCTTGCGAGACCGTGAGATCGGCGTCGATGTCGAGATGCACGTCCACGAGGATCAGATCGCCGGTCTTTCGCGTGCGCAGGTCGTGCGCGTCGAGCACGCCCGGCGTCGCAAGTAGCGTCGCGCGGATCGCCTGCACGTCTTCGGCATCGGCCGCCCGATCCATCAGGTCATGCAATGCGTTCCAGCCGAATGTGGCGCCCATCTTCACGATCATCCCCCCGACGATCAGCGCGGCGACGGGGTCGAGCAGCGGATAGCCGAACAGGTTGCCGAGGATGCCGCACGCGACCACCAGCGAGGATGCGGCGTCCGAGCGCGCGTGCCACGCGTTGGCGACCAGCATGCTCGACTTCACTCGCGTTGCCACCGCAAGCATGTAACGGAACAGGCTTTCCTTCGCGGCGAGCGCGACGAGCGCCACCCAGAGCGCCGCGACGTGGACGCGCGCGATCGCTTCCGGATGCCCGAGCTTCTGGATGGCGGACCAGAGCATCCCGCCCCCCACCAGCAGCAGGATCGCCGCGAGTGCGAGCGACGCGCCGGTTTCGAAGCGCTGATGTCCGTAAGGATGCTTTTCGTCGACAGGCTTGCGGCTATGGTGACCGGCCAGCAGGACGACGAAATCCGCGATCAGGTCGGACATCGAATGAATACCGTCCGCCACGAGACCCTGCGATCGGGACAGGATGCCGATCACCACTTGTCCGATGCTCAGCGCGAGGTTGACCGCAACGCTCACCCAGGTGCTACGCGTGGCCGCTGCGGCCATCCCGGGCGTCGCGTCGGCGACGGTTTCCAAAACAACGTCAGGGTTCTTTGACATCACGATTCAGGTCACATTCCAGGGTTGAGCACGGTCGGACAGTCACAAGCCGGCGCGGAGGCCCGCGCTTGCTGCTCCGGCAGCGACGTACGCCGACATTCACGCCGAAAGCTCGTCGAACGCCATCCACGCATGTGCCGCGTACGTCATCGACGCGGCCGCCGCCCATGTAGACGGCGACACCTGCGACCGCCTCGATCGCCTCGCGCGTCGCCTTCAGCTTGATCAGCGATTGCATAGGGAAGCCGATACAGTCGTCGCAGCGGCATGAAATCGCGATGCCCGACGCGCCGAAGGCGGACAAGAGTTCCGGCTGCGACTGCCGAAGCTTGCGCATCTGCCCGACGACTTCCGCGATTCTTTCACGATAACGCAACGAGTTCGGCATGGCCGGGTAACGCCTAAACGAGGGAATCAAGCCGGTGCCCCACGCGTTGACATCGCGACATGGAACGATGCGCCGCATGTTTGACAACAGCGTGATCTCCAGCATGGATTCGATGGTATTGGCGGCCACCCCGGGGGACTTGATCTGGGGCAAAGGTTCGACCGCCGGTTTTACGTACGGTTGACCCCATGCAAACGACCTGGAGACCGTCATGTCCAGAGCGAACAGGTTCACCGTTTCGTGTCTGATCGGCGTCGCGATCGCGATGACGACCAGTCTGGCCGATGCCCAGCCACGCCAGCCCACTCGCGGTCCCGCCGTCGAATCCGGCGGCATGATTTACGGCAGCCAGCTGATGACGCCCGCCGAGCGGAACGAATACCGTACCCGCATGCTTGCCGCAGCATCGGATGCCGAGCGCGAGAAAATTCGCGTGGAGCATCACACCGAAATGCAGAAGCGAGCGAAAGCGCGCGGCATCAAGCTGCCCGATGCGCCCCCGATGACGGGCATGCATCGGGGGCAAGGCATGGGTATGGGCATGGGGCCGGGCTATATGCACGGCCAGCCTGGCGGCCCTGCAAGCGAAGCTGCCGGCCAGTAATCGCGTGGTTCGGGGTGTCCGGTGACGAGCGCGGCATCCCGGTCGCGATCGACCGCTCCCGTGACCGCCGGCCACGCATCGAACTTGTGCCGTCTGATCGGCGACGTACACGATCGACTAGCGCATGGCCGGACCGGTTTCATCGGCAGCCGGCCACGAAACGACCACGCGCAGTCCACCGAACGCGGGCGATCGACCCACCTGGATGTCCGCTTCATGCGCGGCTGCGATTCGCCGCACGATCGACCAGCCTAGGCCGCTCCCGCCCGGCCGGGTTCCCGCCGGCCGAAAGAACCGTTCGCCCAGCCTGCGCAGGTCGTCGTCGCCGATGCCCGGGCCGCTGTCTTCGACCCGTAGCGTGGTGCGTCGGTCGCATCGGCCAACCGAAACGGTTATGCACGCCTGTGGCGGGCTGTAGCGGATCGCGTTGTCGACCAGATTGCGCACCATCGACTCGAGCAATGGTTCGTTGCCGCTGGCGATGCATGGCGTTGGCGCATCGAGTTCCAGCCTCTGCCGTTTCCCGATCGACTGTGGCGCAGCCTCCGCGACCACCCGCTTCGCGACGACCGATATGTCGACCGGTGCGCGGTCCGCCAGTGCCCCCGCATCCAGACGCGAAAGCAGCAGGAGCTGATCTACCAGGCGTGCCGCCCGGTCGCACCCTTCGAGTACGCCCCGCAACGCATGCCGGCGTCGCTCGTCATGGCGCTCCGCCATTGCAACCTGCGCCTGTGCCTTGACGGCGGCGATCGGCGTACGCAACTCGTGAGCCGCATCCGCAGTAAATCGGCGTTCCGCGTCCATCACGATGCGAATCCGCTCGAACAGGCGGTTCAGCGCATCCAGCATCGGCCGCATCTCGAGCGGCGTGCGGTCGAGCCGAATCGTGTCGAGTGCCTGCGGATTCCGCTTCGCCAGGGCCTGGCCGAAATCACGCAGCGGCGCCGTGCCGCGGCGAACCGCCCAGCCGATGGCCAGCACCAGCAATGGCGACGCAGCCGCCATCGGCCAGAATGCGCTGCGCATGACGGCACCCAGGATCGATTTGCGTGAATCGATTCGTTCGCCGACGAACACCTGAACGTCGCTTCGGACGCCGTGCACGACGAATACCCGCCACGCATCGCTGTCGATCACGACAGTCCAGAAGCCGGAAGCCCGATCGCGCCCGGTCAGCTCGGGCGCCACCATCGGCTTCGACGGCGCGTTTTCGGAATGCAGGCCGAGCCGCCCGTCGTGAAACACCTGAAAGGCCACGCGAGGCCCGTACGGATGAAGGATCGGTGCGTCGATCGCAGTGTCGTCGTCATCGGGCCCGCGCGCCTGCTGCGCGACGAGCAGTGCCGCCGCTTGCGCGAGGTGACCGTCGAGCAGCCGGTCGATCTCGCGCCGGGCATCGAGCCACGTGAGCATCAGCGTCGATAACCACACTCCGAGGACCACGGCCAGCACGAGCGTGAGCAGCCGGCCATGCAGCGAGCGGGCGGGCAGCATGCTTTTCATGCACCGTCCCGCATCAGCACATAACCCACGCCGCGCACCGTCCGGATCAGCTCGCTGCCGAGCTTGGCGCGCAAGCGATGTATGTGCACCTCGACGGCATTGCTCTCCACCTCCTGCCCCCAGCTGTACAGATAGTGTTCGATCTGCTCGCGCGACAGAACCCGGCCGGCATTCAGCATCAGGACGTGCAGCAGGTCGAACTCGCGCGTGGACAGCCCAACGGCCACGCCGGCGCGGCGTGCGGTTCGCGACGCGGGCTCGAGCTCGACGTCCTGCGCGTGGAGCCGCTCCGTCGGCCGGCCGTGGGACCGCCGGACCAGTGCTCTCAGGCGCGCTCCGAGTTCGTACAGGTCCACGGGCTTGATCACGTAGTCGTCGGCGCCCACGTCGAGCGCCCTGATGCGGTCGGGCACGGCATCGCGCGCGGTCAGGATCAGAATCGGCAATGCTATGCCGTCCCGGCGAATGCGCTGCAGGACGTCCATGCCGTCCACGAGCGGCAACCCGAGATCGAGGACCGCGGCGGCATGAACATGCGCGCGCAGCTCGCGCTGGGCCGCGTCGCCGTCGCGCACCCAGTCAACCTGGAACCCTTGCTGGCGCAATCCGGCGCGGATCCCGTCGCCGAGCAGGACGTCGTCTTCCACGAGCAGGATGCGCACGATTGAACACTCCGCCTGCGGCCGTCAGTCGTCATTCCGGCCCGCCCCGTGCACGGGGCGTCCGGTGTCCGTCGCGACGGGCCGGTTCGCTTCCACTGGCTGCGGCGCCGCATGCCATTGCGTCCACCACCAGCCGATCACCGCTGCCGTCATGACGACAGCGATCCCCCACCACGCCCGCCGGATGCCATCGATCGGCACACCGCGCTTGTAGCCGGTCACCATTGCCCCGGCCAGATTCTCCCGGTGCACGACGCTGCTGACGAGAACGGCTGCGACATGCACCACGACGAGCACGAGCATGACATTTGCGGCCCCTTCATGAAAATCACCGAACGATTCGCCGTTTCCGGTGTAGGCCGCCCAGCCGGTTAGCCCGGTCGCGACCGTCATCGCCAGCATGGCGACAATCGCGACCGCGCCGGCCGGGTTGTGGCCGACATGATGTTCCGGCCGGCCGTTCGCAAGGCTCACCACGTAGCGGAAAACGGCCGCCGGCGAACGTACGAACGACGAGAACCGCGCATGACGCGTGCCGGCCACGCCCCATACGACGCGAAACGCGACGAGCGCCAGCATCGTGTACCCGAACGCGACGTGCATCAGCCGCCATCGCTCGCTCTCGGCGGTCAGCCACACGCCGGCAAAGGCAATGACCATCAGCCAGTGAAACACGCGCAGCGGAGCGTCCCAGACCAGTATCCGGGCGGGACGCGAGCGCGCCGGTTCACCGTGTGTTCGGGATGCGGACGAATCGTTCATCGAAATTTCCTTTGTCTGCTTGCGTATGACATGCGGCGCAATTCGACGGCCGCTTCACTGCGGGGCTGAGCCACACGGACGCGGGAACCTCGTCGTGCGTGGCGACGAACCACGCCGATCGCGTAATCCTGTCTTCCGGCGGACGACGTGCTGCGGCGCCCGTCGCCGCGTGTGCCGTCAGCCACGTTTCCAGTTGCCCGATCGTTGTTGGGTCCAGCGTCGCATCGGTGCCGAAGTGGCGATCCAGACCGTTCAGAATGCGGCGCCACGACTCGGCGGGCAGCGCACCGGGCGGATAGGCGACATGGCAGGTCGCGCACTCCTGCCTGTACTTGGGCAGCAACGGGATCGCGACGCCCCGCATTTCGTCTTCCGCCAGTGCCGCGCACGGCAGCAGCGACATCAGCAGCATCGCGAGCAGGCTTGCCCGCATATGTCGCCGTGCAGCGATCGTGCACGGCAAGGTCGTCGAGTCGACTTGGTTCATGATCGTTCGCCGTCAGGGTTTCAGGCTCATGAGCCAGCTCAGGACGTCGGCCTTCTCGGCTGCCGAGCATTCACGCCCGACGACGTCCTTGCAGTTTCTGCGGAACCATTTTTCCGTCCTCGCCTCGTCCGTGAACCGCGCGGGATTGAACGCGGGAGCGAGCGGTTCGATGGCCTTGCCGGTGACGACGTGCCGACCCGGGCCGGTCGGCGTGCTTCCATGACAAGTCGCGCAGCTCCAGTCGCGTCCGTGCCGGGACGTGAAGAACTGCTGTCCGCGCGACGGCATGGCGCTCGTGCCTGCCTGCGCCGCATAGCCGTCGAGCAGCCGGGCAGGCGTTTCGGCACGGGCGCACGCCATCGCGGCGAACACCATCGATACAGAAAGGCACGGGTAACAAAGCGTGCGAAAGGAACGGGATATCCGCATCGTGTTTCTCCTGAGCGATGCGTTCATGTTCGGGCAGATTCCTTACCGCATTCTTAACATCGCGACGTCGGGTTGTCGGCGGGCCATTACATGAGCGCGCAACGACATGTAAATCGAGCGTGGAGATGCCCTGAACGAATCTTGTTGCGCTCGTGATCAGGATCCCGCCGCCCGGTCATTCGCGCTTGACTCAAATCAAGCCAATGTTCGACGTGGACACTAGTCTGGTTATCAATCGACTTCGACGTGCGAAATCGGCATATAGCGACGGATGCCCGTGATGATCTCTTTGCGAACAAGCAGGTGGATTGCCTTCTCCGTACTGGCGATCCTCGCCGCTTCGAAATCCGGTGCCGAAGAGCTGGCGCGCATACCTGTGCACTCACAGCGCTACGGTACCCATATCGGAATTGCCGCGTACGACGACCCGCTGATCAAAGGCGTGACGTGCTTCATTTCCGAACCGCACACGGGCAGTGGCCGACGCAACCTCCACGACCGACGTACCGGAGGGGGAGCAACCTCGGTGTCCTGTCATCAGGTCGGAAGACTTGCGACCACGGCGAGCGTGCCGCAACAAGCGCAAGTGTTCGACGAGTCGGTCGACCCGGTGTTCAGGTCGATACACGTATTCCGCATTCTCGATACGCAGCGTCTCGTCGTGTTGTATTTCTCGTTCGTCGAGAGCGATCTGGCGGGCGATCTGCCGGGCCACGTCGACGTGGTCCGCTTGCCCGTGCTTCCTGGAAAGCAGGACGCGTCGGACAAGTGAATCGAGCGCGTGTCCGCGCGGCACATAGTCAGTACAGCAGAAACGCCGCCCGCTCACGCGCGAACGCAGCCTCTTGTGCAGCGACGACACGTTCGATCTCGTCGAGCGATCGCCCCGCTTCCAGCATGTCCGCCACTTCGTGCGAGCCGACCGATGCACGTATCGCACCGATCCGGAACTGCGCCGGATAACGGCGGTGCAGCGCCAGTGCGAGTGCCAGCCCGATCTCGCCCGGCCGCGCCGCCCCGGGCCGCCGTTCAATGCGCACCCCTTCGCACAACCTGCCGCGATACGGCCCCTCGGTCGGCACGAATCTAACCGGCGAGAAGGTTGCGTCCAGCCGCATCGCGCGAAGATCGTCCGCGAGGATGCGCGCGTCGATCCACGGTGCGCCGACCACGCCGAACGGTGTCGCGGTGCCGCGCCCGACACTGACCGCCGCCCCCTCGATGAGCCCCGTCTCCGGGTACAGCGACAGCGCGGTGCCGTCGCGCAGGTTCGGCGATGGCGGCACTCGGCCGAGCCCGGTGTCGTCGAAGCGCATCGCGCGTGCGTAATTCGCCATCGGCACCACGGTTAGCGCAGCGCCGATCTGCCGGCGCTCGTTGAACAGCCGTGCCAGTTCGCCGAGCGTCATGCCGGGCTGGAGCGGCATCGGATAATAGCCGGTGAAGGTCACCGCCCCGGCATCGGCCACAGGGCCGCCGAACGCATCGCCGCCCAACGGGTTCGGGCGGTCGAGCACGAGCACCGGGCGATGTGCGGCGGCGGCGGCTTCGAGTGCGTAACCGAGGGTCGCCAAGTATGTGAAGAAGCGTACGCCTGCGTCCTGCAGGTCGATCACCAGCACGTCGACATCGGCGAGCAGCGCGGGCGCGATCCTGCGCCGGTCGCCGTAGAGGCTGTGAACGGCCACGCCGGTCGCGGCATCGGTCGTATCGCCGAAGGTTTCGTCGACGTTCGTGCCGAGCCCGTGCTCGGGCGCGAACAGCGCGACAAGCCGTGCGCCCGGCGCCTGCGCGAGCAGGTCGGCCGTGCGCCGGCCGAACCGGTCGAAGCCGCTGCGGTTCGTCAGGAGTGCGATTCGCTTGCCGGACACCGCGGCGAAGCCGCTCGCCGCGAGCACGTCGATGCCGGCCAGCACCGGCCCGCGCGAGGCCGGCAACCGGCCAGCCTGCGCGACGGCCGCCGCCATCGTCGGCACGCGCGTCGCGATCAGCGACGACGCGATCGGCGCGGCCGCGCTCGATACGATGCCGAGCACGAGCGCGCGCAGCGGCATCGCGGTGCCGGTTTCATCCGGATACAGCCGGCTCGTCAGCACGATCGCGAAGCGGCGCGTCACGGGATCGATCCACAGCCCCGTGCCCGTGTAGCCGAGATGCTGCAGGGCGCCGGCCGGCGGCAACCGGAAGCGGTTCGCGACGAGCGGCGGCCCGACCTGCCAGCCTGGCGTATGCCAGTCGCCTTCGGCGTCGAGCGTGGCCGGCGTCTCGAGCGTGGCGACGCTCGCGTCGCCGAGCACACGTGTCGTGCCGAGGGTGCCGCCGTTCAGCAGCATGCGCGCGAAGCGCGCGAGGTCGTCGGCGCTCGCGAACAGCCCCGCATTGCCCGCGACACCGCCCAGCGCCGCCGCGACCGGATCGTGCACGCGCCCCCGCAGCAACCGGCCATCGCGAACGATCGTCGGCGCGACGCGTGCCAGCGTCGCGGCGCCCGGCCTGAAGGCGGTGTCGGCCATGCCGAGCGGCACGAATACGTGAGCCGCGCACCACGCGTCGAGCGGCTGCCCCGACACGCGCTCGACGATCTCGCCAAGCACCACGTAATTGACATCGCTGTAGCGCACACGCGTGCCGGGCGGCTCCGCAAGCGCCATCGCGACGATGTCGGCGAACACCGCGGCACGGCTGCGCAGTGCGCGCGACGACGACACACCGGCCGGCAATCCCGACACGTGCGCGAGCAGCTGGCGGATCGTGACGGCGCCCTTGCCGTGCGCGGCGAATGCCGGCCAGTAGCGCGCGGCCGGCGCATCGAGGCTCAGCAGGCCGCGCTCCGCGAGCTGCAGGGTCGCGACGGCCGTCGCCACGGGCTTGGTCAGCGACGCGAGATCGAAGACGCTATCGGCCGTCATCGCCTCGGCGTGCTCGCCCGTCACCCGAAGGCCGCGCGCCACGCGCACCTGCACGCCGTCCGCGTCGCCCGCCACGACCACCGCGCCAGCAAGATGGCCGTCGGCGATCTCGGCCGCGATCGCCGCATCGATCGCGACAGCCTCGCGCTGCTGCGCGGTCGCCAACGCCGCATCGGGCGCGGCACGTGCACCGGTTGGCAGCAGCGCCAACAGCAGCGCGCCGGTCAGCGCGGCAGCGCAGCGGGATCGTAGCGATTGCGCGGATTCCACAGCATCCATCCGTCCGTGCCGGCTGCGTCGGCGGCGTCGACCTGCGCACGGATGTCCGCCGCGTCGAATACGCGCCGGTCGAACGCATAGTCGCGAAACGCCTGCAGCCACGGCCTGAAGCGCACGCCGTCGAGCCCGGTGCGGCGCATCGCCTCCGCGAGCGAGCGCCCGACGATCTCGCCGGGGTGATCGGTCGGCTTGCGGCAGCCCGGCAGGCCCCACGTGAAGCCAGACGGATACAGCATCGGCGAAATGTAGTCGACCAGCCCGCCCAGTGCGCCGAGCCGCTGCCCGATCTGCGTGTCGTCGGCATTCCAGCATACGTAGCCGAAGATGTCGGCCGACAGGTAGACGTTGTAGGGCCGCAGCCGTGCGCGCGCGCCTTCCAGGAAGCCGGTGATCGCGGCCACGCGGTTCGCTTCCGTGTTGGGCTCGCCGAACCGCAGGCCGCTCGCGTCGGGAAAGCGCAAGTAGTCGAACTGGATCTCGTCGAAACCCATCCGCGCAGCCTCCTCGGCCACGTCGAAGTTGTGTTCCCACGCGGCGCGCACGGTCGGGTCGATCCACCGCAGGTGCTCGCGATCGCGCCAGATTGCGCCGGCCGCGTCGCGCACGGCCCAGTCGGGATGGGCGGCCGCGAGTGGATCGTCCTTGAATACGACGATGCGCGCGATCAGGTACAGCCCGCGCGCGTGGAATGCGCGGATCAGCGCCGGCAGGTCCGCCACGCGCGGGCCTGGCTCGCCGGTCGCGCCGGTCGCGCCGATTGCGTCGCGCGCGCCGCTGCGATACGGCGTCATGCCGCGATCGCCCTTCACGTCGATCACGAACGCGTTGATGGCCGTGCGGCCCGGCAGCGCGAGCGCCGCGTCGCGCAGCGTACGATCCGCGATGCCGTAAACCGACAGGTAGACGGCCTTGGGACGGAATGGCACGAGCGGCACCGTGCGGGTCTTCTCGCCGACGGCGAGTGCGACCTCCGCGCGCGCGTAGCCGGGTGCGGTCACGCTGAGCGTCGTGTCGGCCGACGGCGCGGAAAATTCACCGGCGGCCGACGCGATCAGGTTGCTGCCCGACGCATACCCGACCGCACCCGCCACCGGCCGGCCGCTGCCGGCATCGACGACCGTCACCGAGACGGTTCCGGCCCGGCCGGTAACGCACGTGAGCGCCAGCAGCATGCCTGCGAGCACGCGGCCGAGCATCGCCACGCCCTGCCACCCGTTTCGCCACGACTCATGCCGGTGCCGCACGGCGCGCGCCCCACTGACGATTGCCTGAATCTTCAATGCACACCTCGCGACGCGAATTCATGTGGACATTGTTGCGAATCCAGCGGAACGGCCCGTGAGGCAGATCAACGGTACGCCACGCGCCACCGCCCGATCCACGTCGATCGAAGCGTGCGTCTATGGCCCTGCGTGCGTGCCGGTGCCCGGACAACCGCCGCAAAGCCGTATCACGCCGTGCCGCTCCGGGTTCTGCCAGTAGAACCGCACATCGACACCGCCGCGCGCCGGCACGACGACGTGCCGGACTTCCTGGACGGCACGGTCGCGTGCCGACACCGTATAACGCCCCGGCGGCACGCGCGCGAACAGGAACGGGCCGGCCGTGTGCGCGTCGAGGACCGTCGACTTGCCGGACGTCAGCGTCACATCGACGTCGGACAGGTAATGGCCGGCCTTCGTCGCGAACGTGATCCGCAGGTTGTAACGCGGCGCGGCGGCGCGAAACGCAGCAACCTCCTCGGCACCGATGCCGCCCGTGACGTACACGGCACCATTCTGCTCGACGGGTTCGGGCAACGCTTGAGCCGTCGCGCTCGAGGCAGCAGCCAGCAAACAGGCCGACAACAGCAGCGACCCGGCGATTTCAGTTCGCATTTCATTCTCCCGGTTGATGCACGCGGGTGGCGATGCGGCTCGTTCGTTCGGGCGCGTCACGGCCGGCGTGCCGCGACGTGACGCATGCGCATCGTTGACGAAGCCAGCGTCGCGCGGAACGTCGATTTCCCGTTGACGCAGGTCAAGCACACCCAACCGGCCAGCGGCGCGACCGGCGGCACCCGCCAGCCGTTCGGGCGGCACGGCGCGCCCGCCCGGCCTGGAACGGCGGCAGGCCGGCACCGTTGTCCGTTCCGGCTGTCAGCCGATATTGCACGGCGCGTCGGAAATTTCCGACACGACGCGCCGACATCGGACAGCAAGCTCAGGCCGCGCTGATTGCCCGGCCCTGGTCCGCCGCCAATACTGGAGACGTGACAGGACGCAACGCATTCCGCGGCTGGCGGGCAAGTCTTCCGCACGGCCGCTGCAGGATCCAGGAGCTGGCCATGACTCACCCGACCGCAGCACAAGCCGACGACGCCATGCCGGATCGCGATCCTCCGGTCGGCGCCCACCTCGTGACACGGCGCCACGGCTACGTGCATCACGGGATCTATATCGGCGACGGCAACGTGATCCACTACGCGGGCCTGGCGCACAGCCTGAGCAGCGGCCCGGTCGAAATCGTCTCCGTCGACGGCTTCTGCGCCGGTTTCGAACTCGCGATCGTCCGGCACGCGCGGCCCCTGTACGGCGGCACGGAAGCGGCGCGGCGCGCGGCCTCGCGCCTCGGCGAATGCCGCTACCGGTTGCTCACCAACAACTGCGAGCACTTCTGCCTGTGGTGCCTGTTCGGCGTTGCAAGGAGCGATCAGGTTGCGTCGTGCCTGCGCAACCCGGTTCACGGCATCGCGGTCGTCGTCATGCTGCTTGCCTGCGTGCTGGCCGCGCGGCTGCATACGGCATCCGTCGAACCCACGCCGGGTGCCCGCACCTGCCCGGTTCAGTGCGGGGCCTAGCGCTGCCGTTCACCCGCGTCGGCTGCATGCCGCATGCACCCGCCCCCAGCGCTTCGCCTGCGCGATCGCGATGCGGATCGCGCTGCCCTCGGCGCGCCCTTGCCGCAACAACGCGTTGGCGATCTCGATCGCCTTGCCGCGCACCGGCGGCGGAAGGTTCCGCATCGACGACGGATAGCGTTCGTCATCCCACGGCACGGTCGATCCTCCTCGTCCCGATGCGCCGGTCCCGATACGCCGGTCGACGCATCAAGCGGCAAGATCGCGACGATTGTGCGAGCCCCACGACGCGGCGCCGGGCGTGAGCCCGAACGGAAACGGCATCCGCGAACGACGGCGGCGAACCCGCGATCAGGCGATCGGTCACGGTTTCTCCCGGGCGGATTGCAGCAATCCGTTCATGCAGCGCGTATCGCACGCATCCGTCATCAGGTAGCGCGGCAGCGCCATGGAGGGATCCGTGAGCCGAACGGGGCGCGCATCGATCGTGAACGCCGCGACATAGCCTTCACGAGCGGCCGCCTGATCGGTCAGTGCGTCATGAACGCCGAACGGCCAGGCCAGCAGCCGGACCGGCCGACCGGTTTCCGACTCGAGCCGTTCGCGGGAACGGCTCAACTGGAACGACACGAATCGTTGGTAGTCCTCCTCAGACCGCCGTGCGCGCTCGGTGCGGAAATTCGGATGCCAGTAGGTATGCGATTCGATATCGTATCCGCCGGATTGCCCGAGCACGCGCAGCTGGTCCCATGTCATCGCGTAGCTGGCGTTCGAGATCGCCGATGGATAGATGAACAGCGTGACCGGTACCGGATGCGCGGCCAGCAACGGGCGCAGCACGTCGTAGACGGAGCGGTGGCCGTCGTCCACCGTGATCGCGACCGCCCGCGCCGGCAGCGCGTCCACCTGGCCCGCGTGCCAGCGCACGATGTCGGCAAGTGGCACGATGCGGTAGCCGCTCGCCTCGATCGCATGCAGTTGAGCGAGGAAGGTTCCGGTGCGCACCGTCATCGAATCCAGGCGTTGCGCCGCAAACCGGTGATAGACGAGGATCAGCACGCGTTGCGGCACCGGCTCGCCCGTCCCCGTGCCGGCGAACGATACCTTCGGCCAGCATGACAGCAGCAGCAGGCAGACGATCGCACGAACACTCATGCCGCACCACGCACGACGGCCGTGCCGCTTGCCTGCGCAACCAGTTCCGCATGAATCCGCTCGACGTCGGCGCGCGTGCACAGCGCGGTGCCGGGATGCTCGACCGAAGCAGCCGATGCCGCCAGCGCATAACGACACGCATCGTCGAACGGCACGCCGCGCGCGAGCGCCCAGACCATCCCGCCGACGAAGCTGTCTCCGGCACCCACCGTGCTGCACACCGTCGCCGGCCTGCCCGGCAGGCGCAGCGCGCGCTCGCGCGTGACGACCCATGCGCCGCGCGCGCCGAGTGTCAATGCGACGATGTCAGCCCGTCCTTCCGCGACAAGTTCGCCCGCCTTGCCGCATGCCGCCGCTTCGTCGAGCGGTTCGCCGGCCAGCGCACTCAGTTCGTCGAGGCTGGGCTTCACGAGATGAACCCCGGCGTCGAGGGCCGCGCGCAGCGCCGGGCCCGCCGCATCGACGACGACCCGGCTGCCGTTTGCGGCGGCCGTCCGCGCGAGTGTCGCGTACAGGTCGTCGGGTGCGCCCGGCGGCAGGCTGCCGCTCAGCACCAGGTAGCGCGGCGCGGGTCGCAGGGCCGCGATGCGCGCCGCGCAGTCGCGCCACTCGGCTGCCGTGACCGACGGCCCCGGCATCAGGAAACGGTATTCGCGCCCCGTCGCGGTTTCGGTCACGCAGACGTTCTCGCGCGTCTCGCCGGCGATCCGCAGGCGCACGGCCGGCACCTGTTCGGCTTCGAGCAGCAGCGTCAGCACATCGCCGGTCGGGCCGCCCGCCAGGTACAGCGCGACGCAGTCGCCGCCGAGCCGGTGAACGGTCCGCGCGACGTTGATTCCGCCGCCGCCGGGATCCCGCCGTGGCCGCGCGCAGCGCAGTTTGTGCGTATCGACGATGTGCTCGACCGACGTCGAGACATCGACGGCGGGGTTCAACGTGACGGTAACGATCTCGGTCATGGCGCGTAGTCGGTAAAAGGCGCGATTCGCGGGCCTGCACGACGCTCGCGTGCGGCCGTGGCGGGTGGCAGGTGCCGGCCACCGGTGCAGGCCAGCCCTGGCACCACCTTACGTGCGCGCCTTCCCGCGGCATTGACGACCGTCAAGCCATGCCGCAACAACGCCGGATTGCGCTCGATCAACGACGCGGGCGGGCAGGCCCTTACAGTGAGTCATCCGTCGTCGCCGAGCCCCGCCATGGACGAGCAGCCGCTTTGCACCACCGTGTTCGCCGAACGCTATGCGCAGCCCGGCGAAACGTCGCGCGCGGCCGTCTTCCAGCGTGTCGCCCGCGCACTGTCGCTCGCCGAGCCGCCCGCGCTGCGCGCCCGGGCCGAGCGCACGTTCTTCGTGAACCTGCAGCGCGGCGCGATCGGCGCCGGTCGCATCATGGCGAACGCCGGCTCGAAGACAGGCGGGACGATGATCAACTGCTTCGTCCATCCGCTCGCGGTTCCGTTGGACCTGCCGCTGCAAGGTGTCGACGCAGCGCTCACGCAGGCGCTCGCCGACGCCCGGCTCACGCTGCTGATGGGCGGCGGAATCGGCTACGACTTCTCGCCGGTGCCGCCCGCCGGTGCGTACGAACGCAGCCTGTCGCCCGAACGCGGCGTATGTGCGGCGATCGACCAATTCGATGCGATGTGCCGCGCACTGCCGTTCACCGGCCCGCGCCGCGGCGCCCAGATGGGCGTCCTGCGCTGCGATCATCCGGACCTGCTGGCGTTCGTCACGGCCAAGCGCGGGCGATCGCGCTGGCCGACCTTCAACCTGTCGGTCGGCATCACGAACGCGTTCATGGAAGCGGTCGCGCACGATCTGCCATGGGCGCTCGTCCATCACGCGCCGCGCCATGCAGCCGACGTTGCGTCGCCCCGGCGGCCGGACGGGCGCTACCTTCATGCGACGGTTCCCGCTCGCAAGTTGTGGCAAGCGATCGTCAACGCCGCACGCGACAGTGCCGAACCCGGGCTGCTGTTCCTCGACACGATCCATGACGCGAATCCGCTGCGCGAGCACGAGCGGATCGACGCGACGAACCCGTGCGGCGAACAACCGTTGCCGCCTTACGGCAGTTGCGTGCTCGGGCCGATCGACCTGTCGCGGTTCGTGCGTCATCCGTTCGGCATCGACGGCGATCCGCGCGTCGATTTCGCGGCGCTAGCCGACGCGGTGCACGTCCAGGTCCGCCTGCTCGACGATGTGCTCGACCTCACGGCGTGGCCGCTCGCCGCGCACGCACGCGAAGCGCATCGGACGCGGCGCATCGGTGTCGGCGTGACGGGCCTGGGCGACGCGCTGACGATGCTGCGGCTGCGCTACGACAGCATCGAGGCGCGCGCATGTGCACGCAGCATCGCGCTGGCGATGCGCGAGCACGCGTTTGCCGCATCGGCCGCGCTGGCCGCCGAGCGCGGCGCGTTTCCCGCCTACGATCCGGCCGCTTACCTGACCGGCCCCGCATACCGCATGCGGCTGCCGCTGAAGGTGCATCACGCGATGACACGGCACGGGCTGCGCAACAGCCATCTGCTGTCGTTTGCGCCGGCCGGCAGCGTGAGTCTCGCGTTCTGCGACAACTGCTCGAACGGCATCGAGCCGGCCGTCGGCTGGACGCAGCGCCGGATGGTCCGCACGGCAGACGGGCAGGTGCACGCGTTCCGGGTACAGAACCATGCGTACCGGCTGTTTCGCGCACTGCATGGTGACGGCGTCGAGCTGCCGGACTATTTCGCTACCGCGGCCGAGATCGCGCCGCTCGATCACGTCGCGATGCTCGCGGCGCTGCAGCCCTGCGTCGACGCCGGCATCTCGAAGACTGTCACGATGGACAGCCGGTGTTCGCTGGCTCAGGTCGACGCGTTGTTCTTCGCGGCGTGGCGCGACGGGCTCAAGGGCATCACGGTGTTCCGGCCCGATCCGCAGCTCGCGTCGGTCGTCATCGACGACACGGCGCAACTCCGCGACGGTGCGGTCTGCATCGGCTGCTGAGCGGCCCGATCGCCGGTAGCCGGTCAGGCCGGCGTGTCCGTTGCCGTTACCGGCTCCGCATCGGCTCGCGCCGGCTCGGGCGCCGCGCCGCGATCGTCCGGCGGCGTAATGAGCGCCACCAGCGTGTCGTGATCGATCGACTCGTGCTGCAGCAGGCACTGCGCGATCCGTTCGAGCGCGTCGCGATGCTCGCCGAGCGTCGCCGCGACCCGCACGTGCGCGTCTTCGAGCAGCGCGCGCACCTCCTCGTCGATCAACTGCGCGGTGTGTTCGCTGCACCGGCCGTCGCCCGGCGTCCACACGCCGGGCGAACCGCCCTGCGGCGTCGCGTCGTCGAGCGTTGCCAGGCCGAGCTTTGCGCTCATCCCGTACTGCATGACCATGTGCCGCGCCAGCGCAGTTGCGCGCTCCAGATCGTTCTGCGCGCCGGTCGACACGTCGCCGAACGCGATTTCCTCGGCCACCCGGCCGCCGAGCAGCACGTCGAGCCGGTCGAGCAGCTCGCTCCTGCGCAGCACGTAGCGATCCTCGGTCGGCACCTGCTGCGTATAGCCGAGCGCCGCGATGCCGCGCGGGATGATCGACACCTTCTTCACCGGATCGCAATGCACGCGGCTTTGCGCGACGAGCGCGTGGCCCGCTTCGTGGTACGCGATGGTCCGCTTTTCCTCGTCGTTCATCACGCGGCTCTTGCGCTCCATGCCCGTCATCGCGCGATCGATCGCCTCGTCGAAGTCGGCCATGCCGATCGCCGGCTTGCCGAGTTCGGCCGCGTGCAGCGCGGCCTCATTGACGACGTTCGCGAGATCCGCGCCGACGAAGCCCGGCGTGCGCTGCGCCAGCTCGGCAAGGTCGACTTCCGGGGCCAGCTTCACGCGCTTCGTGTGCACGGCCAGGATCTGCTTGCGTCCGGTCAGGTCCGGCCGGTCGATCGCGATGTGCCGGTCGAAGCGCCCCGGGCGCAGCAGCGCGGGATCGAGGATCTCGGGCCGGTTCGTCGCGGCCATGATGATCACGCCCGAATTGGCCTGGAAGCCGTCCATCTCGACGAGCAGCTGGTTGAGCGTCTGCTCGCGCTCGTCATTGCCGGACATCAGGCCGACGCCGCGCGCCTTGCCGAGCGCATCGAGTTCGTCGATGAACACGATGCACGGCGCCTTCTGCTGCGCCTGTTCGAACAGGTCGCGCACGCGTGCCGCGCCGACCCCGACGAACATCTCGACGAACGCCGAGCCGCTGATCGTGAAGAACGGCACGGCCGCCTCGCCGGCCACCGCGCGCGCGAGCAGCGTCTTGCCGGTGCCGGGCGCGCCGACGATCAGCACGCCCTTCGGGATCTTGCCGCCGAGCCGCTGGTAGCGTTCGGGATTGCGCAGGAACGCGACGATCTGCTGCAACTCGGCCTTCGCCTCGTCGATGCCGGCGATGTCGTCGAACGTGATGCCGGTTTCCTGCTGCACGTACACGCGTGCCCGGCTTTTACCCATGCCGCTCAGGTCCCGGACCCCGCCCGGCCTGCGCATCATGAAGCTCCAGAACGTCACGAGGACGATCACCGGCAATATCCACCCGGCAAGCGTTTCGAGCCAGCCCGAATCCGGCACGCCGCGATAGCGGATGCCGGCGGTCGTGAGTTCGGTGACGAGACGATCGTCGGCGACCCGGTTGGTCGTGAAGCGCCACGGCGGCCCCACCTTCTTCACGGCGGCCGCATCGGAGGCCGGCAGGTTCGCACCGGCCTCAGGCATGCGCAGCACGCCCGAAATCGACGACTGGCCGATGTCCAGATCGTCGACGAGCCGCGCGTCGACCAGGCGGTGAAAGTCGCTGTACGAGATCGACGTCGTTGCCGGCCGGGCCATCAGCAGCTGATACGCCACCAGCGCGGCAAACACGAACGGGATCAGCAGTACGGAGTAGTCGAATGATTTTTTCATCGCATCGGGCCCGCTCGCCGGACACACCGCCGTTCATGCATCGTCGCGCGTCCATTGCGCACGCAGCATGTCCTCGCCGTCGCGGTAGTTGAGCGCGAGATCGCCGTGATGCGCGTGCAGCAACGCTTCCCCCAGCCGTCGCACCATGTGCACGCCCGTCGTGCGGACAACGAGCGTATCGGCGGATTTCTCGATTTCCATGATGCGTTCGAGCGCGTGTTCGCTCATCTCCAGATCAGCCTGACGCTCGAGCAGGTCGAGAATCGTCGCCCGGTGCGCGCGCAGGTACGCGCCGCGCAACACCAGCTCGCCCGCCGGCACGTTTTCTCGCATGCGCTTGCAGGCCGGGCATTCGAGTTGACGCCGGTCGAGCGGCGTCGCGTACCACGTCCATCGGCCTGCGTCGCACACGGCGCCGCAGCCCTCGCAAATCCGGTCGCCTGTGGGCCGCTTCGGATCGCGATAACTGTCCTTCGTATGCGGCTGCATGCGCTTGTCGCGGCGCAGAGGGTTTCGGCCGGGGCCGGAATTCGAACGGTTCATGACTGCTTCTCCTCGCAATAGACAGCACGGGCCAGCCGTCAGGCGACGGTTAGCCGATCGACGACCTCCCGGACACCTCTCACCGCCGCGGCCGCACCGCACGCGGCGCGCCTTTCGGCGAGCGACGCGACCTTGCCCGTCAACGTGACGACGCCGTCGGCCGCGTCGATCGCAATGCCCGCGGATTCGCGCTGCGCGCGACGCGCAAGCGCTTCGGCGATCCGCGTGCCGACGTCCGGCACCGTGTGGTCCGTTCGCACCCGGATCCGGTTCGCGACGCCGACGACACCGATCATCCGGCTCACCATCTTCTCCGCCGCCCGACTCTGGTATGCATGATCGACTTCGCCGTCGAGCGTCACGCAACCGTGATCGACCTCGACGCGGATCTTGTGATCGCGCAGCGCCTCCTGCCAGCCGAGCGCGAACGTGATCGCGATCGCCAGTTCCTGATCCGCGCACGCGTTCTCCGGCGGCGTGACGTTCAGTTCGAGCACCAGCGCGCGCGCATCCTCGACGTGCAGCGCCGTCTTCTGCGCCTCGAGCTTCTGCGCCCAGCTGTCGACCGTGCCGCGCAACGTCACGATCCGGTCGCGTACGTCGACGTCGATCCGCCGTGCATCGATCGCCGGATTCCAGAACAGCGCCTGCTCGACATCGTGCTTGAGTGCTGCATCGGACTTCATTTCCGTCTCCCGTCGGGCGGTGCCGGTCGCGACATTCGCGATCGGCGATGGGGCCGCACCGGATTCAGCATCGCGCACGGCGGCGCCCGCGGGTTGACGAGGATCAATCAACGGCGTGCTGGCGGCAGCCGCCGTCGCGCGCGCTCAAGCCGGATTTTTTCGTTGACGCAGATCAAGCGTGTGACGGGGCGCGACGCGATCATGACCCCGGACGCCCCGAAGTCCGTGGCGTCTCGTCCGTTTCGCATCGTTGCGACAGCCGCTCCCCGGGAGACCGTCATGAACCGCAGGCAATACCGAATCGCGCTCGCGACGCTCAGCGTATTCATCGCGCTCGCATCGCTGGCCGGCATCATTCACGGCATGCTGTTCGACGAACGGGTTTTCAGATACTCGATCGTCACGCTGATCCTGAGCATCCTCTCGTTCGTCGTCCTGCTGAACCTCGCCCCGGGCGACCGGCCGTGACGCGCGCGACCGCGTCGGGCGCGGCGCAACCCGCCGGCGCGGGGCCATTTTCCGGCGTGCCTGTCAACCGAAGCACCGCTCGAAACGCATTCCCGCCGAAGTGATGCAGATCAAGGGTAAGAGCGTCATTCGTCGGATATAAGTGAACCCGAAGCGGCGACGCCACGAGGCGGCGCCATCCTGCGTTCCCGTATTCGCCGAGGCTTTCCATGCGCGCCTTCGCGCTTCCCGTCGTGTTCCGCATCGCAGCTTTCCGGTACGTGCGTTTCGTTGCGCTCGCAACGGGTATCGGCCTGCTGTCCGGATGCCTGTCGCTCGCACCGCCGGACCGGCGTCCCGCCGCGCCGATCCCGGCCGCCTTTCCGGATCCGTCGGCCGGCGCCACGCCCGCGGCTGAGGCCGAGGCTGCGCCGGTGCCCGCGTGGCGGGACTACTTCGTCGATACGCGCCTTCGCGCGCTGATCGCGCAGGCGCTGGCCAACAATCGCGACCTGCGTGCGGCCGTCGCGCGCGTCGAACAGGCGCGCGCCGCGTATGGCATCCGCCGAGCGGACCAGTGGCCGACGATCGGCGCCGGTGCGGCCTATGCGCGGTTTCGCGCACCGGCCGGGTTCCTCACGCCCGCCCCGTTCATCGGCCAGGTCTACGAGGTCCAGCTGGCCGAGACGCAATGGGAACTCGATTTCTGGGGACGTGTTCGCAACCTGAAGGACGCGGCGCTGCAGCGCTATCTCGCGAGCGATGCTGCCCGGCGCGCCGCCACGCTGAGCGTGATCACGTCGGTCGCCAACGCGTATCTGACACTGTGCGAATACGACGAGCGCATCGCGCTGACCCGCGCGACGATCGACACGCGACGCGAGTCGCTGCGGATTTTCCGGCTTCGCCACGCAGCCGGCGCGATCTCCCGCCTCGACCTGACGCAGGCCGAGATCCTGCTGCAGCAGGCGGAGTCCCTCGGCGCCCAGCTGCAACAGGGGCGTGCGTCGGCGGCCGATGCACTGGCCCTGCTGGTCGGCGCACCGCCGGAACTGGCGAGCACGCCGCTCACGCTCGACGACGGCGCCGTCGCGCCGTCGCTCGCCCCCGGCCTGCCCTCGTCGCTGCTTGCCCGGCGGCCGGACGTGATTGCGGCCGAGCACGAACTGCAGGCAACCCGCGCGAACATCGGCGCGGCGCGCGCCGCGTTCTTTCCGCGCATCGCGCTGACGAGCTCGATCGGCTCGGGCAGCAGCGCGCTGCATGACCTCCTGACATCGAGTACCGGCGTCTGGTCGGTGGTTCCGAACGTGACGCTGCCGCTGATCGACGGCGGCCGCAACCGCTCGAATCTCGCGCTGGCGCACGCGCAGCGCGACGAAGCGCTCGCGCGCTACGAGCGGACGATCCAGGGCGCGTTTCGCGACGTGTCCGATGCGCTCGCGTCCCGTTACTGGCTGGCAGACGAGGTGCGCATCGAGCGCGCCACGCTGGATTCGCAAGCCGAACGGGCCCGCCTAGCGAAGCTGCGCTACGACAGCGGCGCGACCCGGTTCCTCGAGGTGCTCGACGCGCAGCGCGACCTGATGAACGCGGAGCAGCAATGGGTGATGACGCGTCGAGCGCTGCTGTCGAGCCGCGTCGCGCTCTATGGCGCGCTCGGCGGCGCCACGCACGACAGCGACACTGCCGCCGCGCCACCGACCAACGAATCGACGAATCCGGATTCCCTACGATGAAAACCCTCAAGCGCCCTCTTCTGATCGGGGCAGGCGTCGCCGTGCTCGCGATCGGCATCACGTATTTCGGATGGACGCGCTGGCATGACGGACAGGCCGATGCCGGCCTCGTGAGCGGCAACGGCCGTATCGAAGCGACCGAGATCGACGTCGCGACCAAGCTGCCGGGGCGCGTCACCGCGATGCTCGTCGACGAAGGCGACTTCGTGACGGCCGGCCAGCCGCTCGCGCGCATGGACGTCGTCGTCCTGCAGGCCCAGCTCGACGAAGCGCGCGCCCGGGAGCAGCAGGCGGTGAACACGGCGGCGAGCATCGACGCGCAGGTCGCGCAGCGGCGCAGCGACAAGGCGGCGGCCGAGGCCGTCGTCGTCCAGCGGGAAAGCGAACTGGATGCGGCGACGCGGCGGCTCGCGCGCTCCGAGACGCTGTCGCGCGACGGCGCGTCGTCGATGCAGGAGCTCGACGACGACCGCGCGCGCGCCGGCAGCCTGCGGGCCACCGTGAATGCGGCACGCGCGCAGGTGCAGGCCGCGCAGGCCGCGATCGACGCGACCCGCGCCCAGCTCGTCGCCGCGCGCTCCGCCGTGACGGCCGCACAGGCGACGGTCGCGCGCGTGCAGGCCGACATCTCGGACAGCGACCTGACATCGCCGCGCGACGGGCGCGTGCAGTATCGCGTGGCCGAATCGGGCGAAGTGCTGCCGGCCGGCGGCAAGGTGCTCAACGTGGTCGACCTGTCGGACGTCTACATGACGTTCTTCCTGCCCGAGACGGTCGTCGGCCGGGTGCCGCTCGGCGCCGACGTGCGGATCGTGCTCGATGCGGCGCCGGAGTATGTGATCCCGGCCCGCGTGTCGTACGTGTCGAGCACCGCGCAATTCACGCCGAAAACGGTCGAGACGGCCACCGAACGGCAGAAGCTGATGTTCCGGGTGAAGGCGCGCATCGACCGCGACCTGTTGCAGCGCCACCTGAAGCTCGTCAAGACCGGGCTGCCGGGCGTCGCGTGGCTGAAGGCCGATCCGCACGCCGCGTGGCCCGCGCGCCTCGCGATCAAGGTTCCCCAATGAAATCGACGCTCCCGGCCGATACCGGCGCAGGCGCGACCGAAGGTCCGCCGGTTCCCGCGCCGGTCGCACGCCTGTCCGGCGTTTCGCTGCGCTACGGCGACAAGGCCGCGCTCGACGACGTGACGCTCGACATCCCGGCCGGCCGCATGATCGGGCTGATCGGGCCGGACGGCGTCGGCAAGTCGAGCCTGCTCGCGCTCGTGTCCGGCGCACGCGCGATCCAGCAGGGGCGCGTATGGACCCTCGGCGGCGACCTGTCGTCACGCCGTCATCGCGCGCGGGTCTGCCGGCGCATCGCCTATATGCCGCAGGGCCTGGGCCGGAACCTGTACGCGACGCTGTCCGTCGAGGAAAACCTGCAGTTCTTCGCGCGGCTGTTCGGCCACGACGCGGCGGAGCGGCGCCGCCGGATCGACGCGCTCACGCACAGCACCGGCCTGCACCCGTTCCTCGATCGGCCCGCCGGCAAACTGTCCGGCGGCATGAAGCAGAAGCTCGGCCTGTGCTGCGCGCTGATCCACGATCCGGACCTGCTGATCCTCGACGAACCGACGACCGGCGTCGATCCGCTGTCGCGCGCCCAGTTCTGGGAGCTGATCGGGCGCATTCGCGCCGCCCGTCCGGCGATGAGCGTGCTGGTGGCCACCGCGTACATGGACGAGGCCCGGCGGTTCGACCGGCTGATCGCGATGGACGCCGGGCGCGTGCTGGCAACCGGCAGCCCGGACGAGCTGCTGGCCCGCACCGGCTGCGGCACGCTCGAGGATGCGTTCGTCGCGTTGCTCCCCGACGCGCAGCGGCGCGGGCACCAGCCGATCCGGATCGCGCCGTTCCAGCCCGATGCCGCCGCCGGCTACGCGATCGAGGCCGACGGCCTGACGATGCGATTCGGCGATTTCGTCGCGGTCGATCACGTCAGCCTGCAGATCCGTCGCGGCGAGATCTTCGGCTTCCTCGGCTCCAACGGGTGCGGCAAGTCGACGACGATGAAGATGCTCACCGGGCTGCTCCCCGCGTCGGAAGGCACGGCGACGCTGTTCGGCCAGCCGGTCGCCGCGGACGACATCGACACGCGCCGGCGGGTCGGCTACATGTCGCAAGGATTTTCGCTGTACGGCGAGCTGACCGTGCAGCAGAACCTCGTGCTGCATGCGCGCCTGTTCGGCGTACCGGAGGCGGACGTCCCGGGGCGGGTCGCCGAAATGGCCGAGCGTTTCGGGCTGGCCGGCTCGCTCGACGCGTTGCCCGAACGCCTGCCGCTCGGCATGCGGCAGCGGCTGTCCCTCGCGGTAGCGATGGTGCACAAGCCCGAGCTGCTGATCCTCGACGAGCCGACTTCCGGCGTGGATCCGGTCGCGCGGGACGATTTCTGGCGGCTGATGATCGAGCTTGCCCGGCTCGATCGCGTCACGATCTTCATCTCGACGCACTTCATGAACGAAGCCGAGCGCTGCGATCGCATCTCGCTGATGCACGCGGGCCGGGTGCTCGCCAGCGCCGCCCCCGCGGAACTCGTGCGCACGCGCGGCGCCGGCTCGCTCGAGGAGGCGTTCATCGCCTACCTGACCGATGCGCAGCAAGCGAACGGCGCGCCGATGGACGAGGCGTCCGATGCGGGCTGGCTGAGCGCGCCGCCCGACGCCGCCGCCGACACCCGTGCCGGTGATGGCCGCGCAACCGCGTGGTTCAGCCCCGCACGCGCCGGCAGCTACCTGTGGCGCGAAGTGCTGGAGCTGCGCCGCGACCCGCTGCGTGCGACGCTGGCGCTGTTCGGATCGCTCGTCCTGATGTGCGTGATCAGCATCGGCATCAGCCTCGACGTCGACAACCTGACGTTCGCGGTGCTCGACCGCGACCAGTCGATCCTCAGCCAGGACTACGCGCAGAACCTCGCCGGCTCCCGCTACTTCGTGCCGCGCGCACCGCTCGTGGACGATCGCGACATCGACCGGCGCATGCGCAACGGCCAGTTGTCGCTCGCGATCGAGATTCCGCCCGGTTTCGCCCGCGACGTCGCGCACGGCCGGCGCGTCGAGATCGGCGCGTGGATCGACGGCGCGATGCCGATGCGCGCGGAGACGATCCGCGGCTATGTCGCCGGCATGCACGAGAACTGGCTGCGCGACCAGGCGAAGCGCCGGCTCGGCGCGTCGCTCGCGCCGGCCGTCGAGATCGCCGTGCGCTATCGCTACAACCCCGACGTCAGGAGCCTGCCGGCGATGATTCCGGCCATCATGCCGATGCTGCTGCTGATGCTGCCCGCGATGCTGACGGCGCTGGCCGTCGTCCGCGAACGGGAGCTCGGGTCGATCGTCAACCTGTACGTGACGCCCGTCACACGGGCCGAATTCCTGCTCGGCAAGCAGGCGCCCTACGTGATGCTGGCCATGCTGAACTTCCTGCTGATGGTCGTGCTGGCCGACGTCGCGTTCGGCGTGCGGATCAAGGGCAGTTTCTTCACGCTCGCGGCCGCGGTGCTGGTCTTCAACGTGGTGGCGACGGGCATCGGGCTGTTCGCCTCGACATTCACCCGCAGCCAGATCGCCGCGATCTTCATGACAATCGTCGGCACGCTGATTCCCGTCGTGCAATTTTCCGGGCTGCTCACGCCGCTGTCGTCGCTGGAAGGCGCCGGCAAGTGGATCGGCGCGGTCTACCCGGCCACCTACATGCTCGCGATCAGCCGCGGCGTGTTCAACAAGGCACTCGGCCTGGCCGACCTGTCGTCGCAGTTCTGGCCGCTGCTCGCGGCGGCGCCCGCCATCCTGGTCCTGACCGCCGTGCTGCTGCGCAAACAGGAGCGCTGACCATGTCGCGCCTGCTCGTCATTTTCCGGCTGGGGGTCAAGGAGCTCTGGAGCCTCGCCCGCGATCCGATCCTGCTCGTGCTGATCGTCTACACGTTCAGCGCGTCGATCTACGTCGCCGCCACCGCGCGCCCGGAAACGCTGCACAAGGTACCGATCGCGATCGTCGACGAAGACGCATCGCCGCTGTCCGCGCGCATCGCCGCGGCGTTCTTCCCGCCGCAGTTCGCGCCGCCGCCGATCGTCGGCGCGGCCGCGGCCGACCGCGGCCTCGACAACGGCGACTACACGTTCTCGCTCGACATTCCGCCGGATTTCCAGCGCGACGTGCTCGCCGGCCGCCCTGCGACGATCCAGCTCAACGTCGACGCGACCCGCATGACGCAGGCGTTTACCGGCGGCGGCTACGTGCAGCAGATCGTGTCGGGCGAAATCGATGCATTCGTGCGGCGCTATCGCGGCGCATCGTCGCCGCCCGTCGATCTCGCGATGCGGATGCGCTTCAACCCGAATCTCGACGAAGTGTGGTTCGGCGCGCTGATGGAGCTGATCAACAACGTGACGATGCTGTCGATGATCCTCACCGGGGCCGCGCTGATCCGCGAGCGCGAGCACGGCACGATCGAGCACCTGCTCGTGATGCCGGTGACGGCGGCGGAGATCATGCTTGCGAAGGTCTGGTCGATGGGGCTCGTCGTCACGGTGGCGGCCGTCGCGTCGCTGACGCTGGTCGTGGGCGGGGCGCTGCACGTGCCGATTCCGGGCTCCATCCCGCTGTTCGTGGCCGGGATGGCGCTGCACCTGTTCGCGACGACGTCGATGGGCATCTTTCTCGCGACCCTCGTGCGCAGCATGCCGCAGTTCGGGATGCTGCTGGTGCTCGTGCTGCTGCCGCTGCAGTTGCTGTCGGGCGGGCTGACGCCGCGCGAGAGCATGCCGGTCGCGGTGCAGGACGTCATGCTGGCCGCGCCGACCACGCATTTCGTCGAACTCGCGCAACGCATCCTGTACCGGGGGGCCGGCCTCGATGCGGTCTGGATCCAGTTCGCGGTGCTGTTCGCGATCGGTTGCACGCTGTTCCTGCTGTCGCTGATGCGCTTCCGCAAGACGATCGCGCAGATGGCGTAAGCGGCCGGGTGAGCGGCCGGATGCCCGCGCGGCGCCCGGATTCGTCCGTTGATACAGATCAACCGTGCCGGAACCCTTCACGCGATCATGACGTCACGACTTGCGCAATCCGTAGCGGCCGCGATCGCGGCCACGCGGCATCGCGCTCACGGGCGGCCGGCGGCCGCCTCCCTGGAGAACGTCATGATGCGCCTGCCCTTCCGGATCGTTCTGGCCACGCTCGGCGTGTTCGTCGCACTCGCGTCGCTGCTGGGCGTCGTGCACGCGATGCTGGTCGGGGTGCATGTGCTTCCGTACGCGATCGTCGCGCTGGTGGCGGGCAGCGCCGCCTTCGTCGCGCAGCCGGATCCGGGCGCCGGCGAGCATTCATGATGCGCTCGTACCCGGCTCACGCCCCATCATGAACGGCATCCTTCGCCTCGCGTTCAAGCTGCTCGTGAACGACAGCGCGAAGTTCACCGCGCTGACCATCGGCATCACGTTCTCGGTGCTGCTGATGATCGAGATGACGTCGCTGTTCGCCGGGATCCTGAACAAGTCGTCGGCGTCCGTGATCAACATCGGCGCGAAGATGTGGGTGATGGACCCTGCCGTGAAGACGATCGCGAACAGCATTGGCATGCCCGACTACGTGCTCGACGCGGTACGCAGCATCGACGGCGTCAAGTATGCGGTGCCGCTCTACTCCGGCGCCGCGCTCGTCAAGCTGCGCTCCGGCACCTACCAGGCGGTGACGATCGTCGGCCTGGACGATGCGAGCCTGCTCGGCCGACCGACGATGCTGCAGGCGCGGACGACAAACCCGCCCGCCCCGGGCACGGAAACGGCAATCCCTGATTTCCGTCAATCGCTTCACGCGGATCCGCGCTGTAATCGATTCACTGCTCCCTCGACTCCCGGTGAGGCGATCCATGAAACTGACTTTTCTCGGCGCGACCGAAACCGTGACCGGCTCGAAGTACCTGGTCGAGCACGGCAAGCGCCGCGTGCTGGTCGACTGCGGCCTGTTCCAGGGCACCAAGAACCTGCGGCTGCGCAACTGGAGCCCATTGCCGGTCGCGCCCGACACGCTCGACGCGGTCGTGCTCACGCACGCGCATATCGACCATACCGGCTATCTGCCGGTGCTGGCGCGCGAAGGCTATCGCGGGCCGGTGTACTGCACGGCGGCCACGGCCGAACTCTGCGACATCATGCTGCGCGACAGCGCGCGGCTGCAGGAGGAAGAAGCCGACTTCGCGAACCGCCACGGCTACTCGAAGCATCATCCGGCGCAACCGCTCTACACGCTGGACGACGCGCAGCGCGCGCTGCACCTGCTGAAGCCCGTCGCGTTCGACGAATGCACCGCGCTCGGCGACGGCCTGGCGTTCCGCCTGCTGCCGGCCGGACACATTCTGGGCGCGGCGAGCGTCGTGATGCACTGGGATCACAAGGTGCTCGCATTCTCGGGCGACCTTGGCCGCTATCACGACCCGATCATGCAGCCGCCGCTGGCACCCGCGCACGCGGACTACCTGGTCGTCGAATCGACGTACGGCGACCGGCTGCATCCGGATTCGGACCCCGAGAGCGAACTGGCTGCGATGTTCGACAAGACCTTCGCGCGCGGCGGCGTGGTCGTGATGCCCTGCTTCACCGTCGGCCGCGCGCAGGAAATCCTGCACTACATCGCGCGCCTGAAGGCGTCGGGCCGGATGGCACGCGTTCCGGTGTTCGTCGACAGCCCGATGGCCACCGACGTGACCGAGATCTATCGCCACCATATTCTCGAACACCGGTTGACGCCTTCCGAAGCGAACGCACTCGGCCACGCGGCCACGATGATCCGGTCGGTCGAGCAGTCGAAGGCGATCGCCGACCATCAGGGCCCGATGGTCATCATCGCGGGCAGCGGGATGGCGACGGGCGGCCGCGTGCTGCACCACCTGAGCCGCTACGCACCCGATGCGCGCAACACGATCGCGCTGGTCGGCTACCAGGCGGCCGGCACGCGCGGCGCGGCGCTGGCCGCGCACGAGCCGACACTGAAGATCCACGGCGAGTACGTGCGCGTGCGCGCGCAGGTCGAGTCGATCACGACGCTCTCCGCGCATGCCGACTATGAAGAGATTCTCCGCTGGCTCGGCACGATGCAGCGCGCGCCCGTGCGGACCTTCGTCACGCACGGCGAGCCGGCCGCGGCCGATGCGATGCGGCGGCGCATCGCGGAGCGGCTGCACTGGGCGTGCGAGGTGCCGGTGTATGCGCAGTGCGTCGATCTCGATGCGGTCGAATCCGGCGGCACACGCGAGCCTGCCGCACTGTCCTCCTGACGGCGTAACTAACCGGACGGGGCGGGAACCGGGTGTCGCATGCCGGTTCCCGCCGCGCGCTACCGGGCCATCAACCGGGCCATCAACCGACTTCGATGATGACCTTCAGCGCCTGCGTCTGCGCCGCGCGGCCGAACGTGTCGTACGCGCGCTCGACGTCGTCGAGCGAGAACCGGTGCGTGATCAGGTGTTTCGGATCGAGGCGCCCGGCACGCACGGTCTTCAGCAGCATCGGCGTGCTGACCGTGTCGACGAGCCGGGTCGTGATCGAGATGTTGCGATCCCACAGTTTCTCGAGGTGCAGGTCGGCCTTGACCCCGTGCACGCCGACGTTCGCAACCACGCCGCCCGGCGCCACCAGTGACGTGCACATCTCGAACGTCGCCGGAATCCCGACCGCCTCGATCGCGCAATCCACGCCGACGCCATCGGTCAGCTTCATCACGTCCGCCACCGGGTCGCCGGTGCGGCCGTCGAAGCACTCGGTCGCGCCGAAGCGCCGCGCCACGTCCAGCCGGTTGCTGTCCGGATCGATCATGATGATCTGCGCGGGCGAGTAGAACTGCGCGGTCAGCAGCGCCGCCAGCCCGATCGGGCCCGCGCCGACGATCGCGACCGAACAGCCCGGCTGCACCTTGCCGTTCAGCACGCCGCATTCGAACCCGGTCGGCAGGATGTCGGACAGCATCACGAGCGCCTCCTCGTCCGCGCCTGGCGGAATCCGGTAGAGGCTCGTCTGCGCATGCGGGATGCGCACGTACTCGGCCTGCGTGCCGTCGATCCGGTTCCCGAGGATCCAGCCGCCGGTCGTGCAATGCGAATACAGGCCGCGGCGGCAATATTCGCAGCGGCCGCATGACGAGATGCAGGAAATCAGCACGTGATCGCCCGGCTTCAGCGCGTCGACGGCGGCACCGACCTGCTCGACGATGCCGACGCCCTCGTGGCCGAGAATGCGGCCGGGTTCGCAGGTCGGCACGTCCCCCTTGAGGATGTGCAGGTCGGTGCCGCAGATCGTCGTGCGCGTCACGCGCACGAGCGCGTCGGTGGGCGACTGCAGTTCCGGCATCGGCCGTTCCTCGAGCGCCTTGCGCCCCGGGCCGTGGTAGACGAGTGCTTTCATCGTGGTTCCTCCATCGAAAGAATGGGTTGCAGGTTCGCTCATCAGGACGGCGGCGCATGCCGCACCTGTGCCAGCACCATCGCGAGTGCGCAGGACGCGACCCGGACGGCAGCGCCGTCGGCGCGGCTCGTCAGCACGATCGGTACGCGCGCGCCCACGACGATGCCTGCGCTGACGGCACCCCCGAGGTATTCGAGCTGCTTCGCGAGCAGGTTGCCCGCTTCGATGTCGGGCACGACCAGGATGTCGGCGCAGCCGGCGACCGGCGAATCGATCCCCTTGTCGCGCGCCGCCCGCAGCGAGATCGCGTTGTCGAATGCGAGCGGGCCGTCGACGATCGCGCCCGTGAGCTGGCCGCGCTCGGCCATCTTCGCGAGCGCCGCCGCGTCGAGCGTCGAGCGCATCGCCGGATTGACGGTCTCGACCGCACACAGCACGGCCACGCGCGGGCACGCCACGCCCAGCGCATGCGCGACGTCGATCGCGTTCTGCGTGATGGCCGCCTTCTGCGCGAGGTCCGGCGCGATGTTCACCGCCGCGTCGGTCAGGATGAACGGCCGCGGATACGCCGGTGTCTCGATCAGGAAACAGTGGGACATCCGCTTGTCGGTGCGCAGCCCTGATTCGGCGGCGACGACTGCGCCCATCAGCTCGTCCGTATGCAGGCTGCCCTTCATCAGCGCGCCGGCGCGGCCGGCCGCCGCGAGTTCGACCGCGCGGGCTGCTGCCGCATGGCTGTGCGGCACGTCCTCGATCGTCCACGGCGAAAGATCGACGCCCGCATCGTGCGCGACACGCAGCACCTTGTCGCGCGGTGCGACGATCAGCGGCTCGATCGCGGTCCCGAGAGGCGACGCGCCGAGCTCGGCCAGCGCGACGAGACTGGTTGCGTCGCACGGATGCACGACGGCAACGACGAGCGGCGGCGCGTTGCGTGCCCGCGCGATCAGCCCAGGCAGCGCGCCGTCCGCACGCGGCAGCAGGCCGGGCAGGCACGCGCCGCCGCTTGCATCCGGGTAGCGGTGCCCGTTCATGTCTCGAACACGTAGGCGCCGGGTGCCGCGGCAAGCCCGGCGGCCGGCGTGCGAGCCGGCACGTCGCCCGACGAGCGCGCATGCAGCCAGTCGCGCCAGCAGGTCCACCACGATCCGTCCACTGCGGGCGTGTCGTGCACGAATGCGCGCGGGCTGCGGTACGGCGCGCCCGGTTCGCGGGTCGCGCAGCGGTAGTGGCGGCCCGGATGACCGGGTTCCGACACGATGCCCGCGTTGTGGCCGCCTGCCGTCAGCACGAAAGTCAATGCATGGTGAGTCAGCAGATGGAGCTTGTAGACGGAGTGCCACGGCGAGACGTGATCGCGCTCGGTGCCCACCACGAACGTCGGCACGTCGAGATCCGACAGCGCGACCGGCCGCCCGTCGACGCAGTAGCGGCCTGCCGCGAGATCGTTGTCGAGGAACAGCCGGGTCAGGTATTCCGAATGCATGCGGTACGGCATGCGCGTGGTGTCCGCATTCCACGACATCAGGTCGTTCGGCTTCGTGCGCTTGCCGAGCAGGTATTCGCTCATCATCCGGGACCAGATCAGGTCGCGCGCGTTCAGCAGTTCGAACGCGGCGGACATCTGCGCGCCGTCCAGGTAGCCCTGCCGCCACATCAGTGCATCGAGTGCGGACAGTTCGCTCGCGTCGATGAACAGGCCGAGTTCGCCAGGTTCGCTGAAATCGGTCTCGGCCGCGAGCAACGTGACGGATCGCAGTGCGCCGTGTTGCCGCCCGTCGCGTGCGAGCGCCGCCGCGCCGATTGCCAGCAGCGTGCCGCCGAGGCAATAGCCGGCCGCATGGACCGCCTCGCCGCAGATCGACCGGACGACGTCGAGCGCGGCCAGGCAGCCGTCGCGCAGGTAATCGTCGAGCCCGAGATCGCGCGCTTCCGCGCCCGGATTGCGCCATGACACCGCAAACACGGTATAGCCCGCATCGACCAGGAAACGGATCAGCGAATCGTGCGGCTGCAGATCGAGGATGTAGTACTTCATGATCCACGACGGCACGATCAGGATCGGCTCGCGCGCGACGCGCGGTGTCGCCGGGTCGTATTGCAGCAGCTCGCACAATGCGTTGCGCCACACGACCCGGCCCGGCGTAATCGCCACGTCGCGCCCCGGCAGGTACGCACGCGCGTCGCGGCCACGCGTGCCGCCGGCGCGATCGAGCCACGCGTTCGCATCGTCGAGCCAGTGCCGCGCGCCCGCCGCGAGGTTCGCGCCGCCGCTGCGCATCGTCGCGTCGAGCGCGACCGGATTGGTCGCCAGAAAGTTGCCGGGCGAGCACGCGTCGAGCCATTGACGCGCGGCGAAACCGACCAGCTCCTCATGGTGCCGCTCGACACCCGGCACGCCGCGCGTCGCGTCGCGCCACCAGCGCTGGACCGACAGGAAGCCGTCGCGATACGCGCAAAACGGCCAGCCCGACCAGGCGGGCGCGGCGAAACGGGGATCGGCGCGCCCCGCATGCACGGCCAGGCCGTCCGTGTCTGCGTCGTCCGCCGCGCCGTTCTCCGCCGCCGCGGGCGCGGCCGCCATCCACGCCTGCGTCGCGAGTTCGAAGCACTTGCCCGGCGACACCGCCAGATGCGCGCCCCAGTCGAGCATGGCCAGCGCGAGCGACACGGGCGACAGCCCGAAGGTCATCGCGGCGACGTTGGCATGCGCGGCGCGGTTCCATCGTTCGGCGGGCGTCGCCTCGGCCGGCGCGCATTCGGGCGTGCCGGTTTTCTGCCGGTCCGGATCGGGTTGCTGCCTCGATTCGCGCACGAGCGGCGCGCGGATGACGGACGCTTTCATCGCATGTACATGCCGCCGTTGACGTCGAATTCGGCGCCTGTCGCAAACGCCGCCGCGTCGGAACACAGGAAGGCGACGAGCGCGGCGATTTCATCGGGGTCGCCGAGGCGACCGGCCGGAATCTGCGGCAGGATCTTCGTGTCGAGCACTTCCTTCGGCACCGACTCGAGCATCGCGGTGGCCAGGTAGCCAGGGGCCACCGTGTTGACCGTGATGCCGTGCCGCGCGAGTTCGAGCGCCAGCGACTTCGTGAAACCGTGGATGCCGGCTTTCGCGGCCGCGTAGTTCGCCTGCCCGTACGCGCCTCGCTCCCCGTTCACGGACCCGATGTTCACGATCCGGCCGAAGCCGGCGGCAATCATCCCGGGCACGAACGGCTTCGTCATGTTGAACAGGCCGTCGAGATTGGTGCGCAGCACCGCATCCCACATGCTCTTGGTCATCTTCACGAAGGTGGCATCGTGCGTGATGCCGGCGTTGTTGACGAGCACGTCGACGCGCCCGAATTCGGCCAGCACGCGTGCCGCGCAATGCTGGCACGACTCGTAGTCGGCCACGTCGACCTCGTACGCATGAAACGTGCGGCCCGCCTCGCGTTCGTGCGTGAGCCACGTCGCGACGTGGTCGTTGCGTTCGGTGTGCGACACCGCCACCGTCATGCCGGCCTCGTGCAGGCGGCGGCTGATCGCGGCACCGAGGCCACCCATTCCACCCGTGACGAAAGCGACGCGCTTAGCGGACATGATCGTGCTCCTGCGCGGCATGGCTG
This sequence comes from Burkholderia puraquae, assembly GCF_002099195.1. Classification (GTDB taxonomy): domain Bacteria; phylum Pseudomonadota; class Gammaproteobacteria; order Burkholderiales; family Burkholderiaceae; genus Burkholderia; species Burkholderia puraquae. The sequence continues at coordinate 180,215 of NZ_NBYX01000008.1, forward strand.
CCATCGAGACGCCGGACGGCCGTGGCGTCGTCGCCCGCGTCGACGGCTTCCGTGATGCCGAGCTCGAACGCGGCCATCCAGTCGCGCCACGGCATGCTCGCCTCGTTGACCACGGCCAGCCGCCCGAGATCGGGCCACCAGTCGGTCTGGTAGCGCGACAGTGCGCCGGCGCCGTAATCGCGCAACCACGTGCGCCACGCACTCGCGCTCTCGAACTGCCCGCGCATGCACAGCTCGGTGGCGTCCTGCCAGATCGCGACAGTAGCGATCGTGTAGTCGCGCATCAACTGCCGGGCCGTTTCGCCGAAAGCCGTCCATTGGTTCGTCGCCGTCAGCGCCTGCTGCAGGCCGTGCACCGCGTCGCGGTCCCGCTCGATGCGCCGCCCTGCCAGCTCATGCCATTCGTGCTGCCAGTCGCGGGTCAGCGCGGCCATGCGCAACGCGAGATCGCAACCCGCGCGGCACGCGTCGTTCGGTGTGGTCAAAGCTTGGGGGCTCATCGTATTCGCTCCTTCGATCCGGTCGATGAATTGGCGTCCGCTTCACTGTGCGACCGTGGCGCACGGCACCCGTTGATCTGAGTCAAGCACTCGGAAACCCTGCTTCGTAGACTGGATTGCACTGGCGGATCATCCGTCGATGGAGCGATTCCGATGAGCTACAAAAGCCTAGTCGTGCACCTCGATACGAGCGCCCGCGCGCATTCGCGTCTCGAGTTCGCGTTGCGTCTCGCCCGGCGCTTCGGTGCGCATCTCACCGGGCTGTTCGCGGTCTATACGCCGGAGCCGCATTCGTTCTACGTGATGGCCGGTTCCGCCGACTATTTCCGCGCGCAACGCGAGCAGCGCGACGAGCGGCTCGGCGCGCTGGAGCGCCTGTTTCACGCGGAAACGGCCCGCGCGAAGGTGCCGTCCACCTGGGTGCGCGCAGACGAACGCGCGAATGTGGCCGTGCCGCGCGCCGCACGTCTTGCCGACCTCGTGATTGCGGGCCAAAGCGACCCGAACGATCCCGAAACCTACATCGACGACCAGTTTCCGGAGAACCTCGTGCTGTCCGCCGGTCGCCCGGTGCTGTTCTGGCCATACACCGGCGAATTCCCGTCGATCGGCGAACGGGTATTCGTCGCCTGGGACGGCAGCCGCGAAGCTGCCCGCGCCGCGCACGACGCGCTCCCCTTTCTCGAGCATGCGAAGCGCACGACGGTCGTCGCCGTGGTCGACGGCGATTCGGAAGCGGCGACCACGCGCATTCCGGCCGCCGATGCCGCGTTGATGCTCGCGCGCCATGCGCGCGACGTGAACGTGCTCGACATCGACACCGGAACCGGCGAGTCAGTCGGCGACACGCTGCTGTCACGTGCTTACGAAACGGGCTCCGACCTGCTGGTCATGGGTGCCTACGGCCATCCGCGCTGGCGCGAGCTGGTCATGGGCGGCGCCACGCGCACGGTGCTGGCGTCGATGACGCTGCCGGTACTGATGTCGCACTGAACCTGGCGATGCGTACGCTCGCGCTGCTCGTCGTCAATGCCGGTTCGTCGAGCGTGAAATTCGCGGTCTTCGCGTATCCGCCGCACGGCGATCCCGTGCGGCGGCCGCTGCACGAGGGTGAAGCGGTCGCAACCGGCAACAGTGTATCGATCCGCTTCGACGCTGCCCCGGGCGGCACGCTGCCGCTGCACGCGGGCGATCCGTACCGCGCCGTGCTCGCGCAGATCGCGATGTGGATCCGCGTGCAACTGCCGCATATCGCGCTGGGCGCGATCGCGCATCGTGTCGTGCACGGCGGTGCCCGGTACGTCGACCCTGTCGTTGTCGACGACGCGGTGCTCGACGCGCTTCGCACGCTGACGCCGCTCGCGCCGCTGCATCAACCGCATAGCCTCGATGCGATCGAGGTGCTGCGCGACGCGTTTCCCGACGTGCCGCAAGTCGCCGTGTTCGATACCGCGTTTCATCGCACGCTACCGCGCGCCGAGCAGTTGCTGCCGCTGCCGCATGCATGGTTCGACCGGGGGGTGCGTCGCTACGGGTTCCACGGTCTGTCATACGAATACCTGGCCGTCGCGCTCGCCGAGCAGTTCGGCGCACGTGCGCACGGTCGCGTGATCGCCGCCCATCTCGGCAGCGGCGCCAGCCTGTGCGCGATGCGCGACTGCCGCAGCGTCGCGACGACCATGGGCTTCTCGGCGCTCGACGGGCTGATGATGAGCTCGCGCTGCGGGACACTCGACCCCGGCGTGGTCCTGCACCTGCTCGAGGCCGGCAAACTGTCCGCCGAAGCATTGGGCCACATGCTGTATCACGAGTCGGGCCTCAAGGGCGTGTCGGGCGCCTCCGGCGATCCGCGTGTGCTGCTGGCGTGCGAAGCCGCCGGTGACGTACTGGCCCGCGATGCGCTGGCACTCTACGTCCATCGCATCGTGCGCGAAGCCGGTGCGCTCGTCGCGCTGCTCGGCGGCCTCGACATGCTGGTCTTCACCGCCGGCATCGGCGAGCACTCGGCGGTCTTGCGCGAGCGGATCTGCGCGGCGCTCGCGTGGCTCGGCATTGAAATGGATGCGCACGCGAACGCGGACCACGCGCAGGTCGTGTCGTCCGCGTCGAGCGCGATCGCGGTAGTCGTCGAGCCGACCAACGAAGCGTGGATCGCCGCGCGCGCCGCGGTCGGTGTGCTGCGCGCCAACCGCGACGCTTGATCCAGATCAGCGCGACCGGCATGCACGCGCCGATGATGATCTCATCCACATCCGTTCAAGGGAAACGCCATGTACTCGAACATTCTGGTTGCACTCGACGGCAGCGACACGTCGTCCCGTGCACTTGACGCCGCGCTGGCTATCGCGTCGGAGACGGGTGCCCGGCTGACTCCCGTCTACGTCGTCGATTTCCTCGTGCCAGCCTACGACATGTACGGCTACGACCCGTCGATCCTGATCGACGCCTTTCGTGAAGAAGGGCTGCGCGTCACCGACGACGCGGCGCGGCGCCTGAAAGCGCGCGACGTCGCCGGCACGCCGCAGATCACCAACGTCGCGCCGGCCGGTGACGACATCCCGCACCGGATCGTCAGTCTTGCCAACGAAATCAAGGCCGATCTGATCATCATCGGCACGCACGGCCGGCGCGGCGTACAGCGCCTCTTCCTCGGCAGCGTGGCCGAGCGCGTGCTGCGCCTGGCCACGTGCCCGGTGCTGATGATTCCGGCGGGCTGCCCGTCCGGTAAACCCGCCGAGACCGTCGCGGCATCAACCGAAAAGGAGCCGTCATGAGCTACAAGACCCTGCTCGTCCACCTCGACGACAGCGAGCGCTGCGCGACCCGCGTCGACCTCGCGCTCGAACTCGCGGCACGCTGGAATGCGCATTTGATCGGCCTCTACGTGGTCTGCCAGGATCTCTTCGAGCCGTTGCGGCGGCCCGACGAACCGCTGAAGCTGGCCGTCTACGAGCGCCTGTGCGACCAGCGGCGCAAGGAGGCCGAGGAGAAATTCCTGATGGCCGCCGAGCGCGCGGGACGCAGCGTCGAATGGCAGGCACCGACCGGCGACGCGACCGCCGCCGCCATTCTGCACGCGCGCCACGCCGATCTGCTGATACTCGGCCAGGAAGACCCGGACGATCGCATGACCTACGTGGCGCGCCATTTCGTCGAGGATCTCGTGATGGGCAGCGGCCGTCCGGCGATCGTCGTGCCCTACGCGGGCGACGTGCGAACGATCGGCGAGAACGTGCTGATCGGCTGGGACGGCGGGCGCGAAGCCGCCCGCGTGATGGCCGATGCGCTGCCGCTGCTGGCCCGCGCGCGCTTCGTCAACGTGGAGACGGTCGTGCGCGGGCAGCCGGATCCGGACAAGACGCCGGCGGGCGTCGACGTCGCCGCGTATCTCGAGCGGCACGGCGTGCGCGCGTCGTTCTCGACAACGCCGCGCGACCGGTCGGTGGGAGTAGGCGCGACGCTGCTGAACCGGGTGACCGACCTGCATGCGGACCTGCTGGTGATGGGTCTGTACAGCCATACGCGCGCGCATGAACGCGTGCTGGGCGGTGCGACGCGCACCGTCCTCGAGACGATGACGGTGCCGGTGCTGCTGTCGCACTGACGCCGCACGCATGACAACGGGGCAGCCGCCCGCGGCTGCCCTCTTCCGTCACAACACGGCCGCGCACGCGCCCCGCCCCTCACGCACGACCAGCACCGGCCGGTCGGCGGTGCGCAGCAGCGACTCGGCGACGCTGCCGAGCAACGCGCGGCGCACGCCGCGGCGTCCGTGCGTGCCCATGACGATCAGGTCCGCGTCGCATTCCGCGGCGGCTCGCTCCAGCACGGACGACACGTCCTCGCCGCAAGCGTCGAGCGTACGGGCTGTGCCGCGCACGCCGCATAGCCGAAACGCGGTCTCGGCGTCCGCCACCGCGATCGCGGCCCTGTCCGCATCCAGCCCCTCCGGGTCGCGCTGGTCGACATAACCGCTGTCGACGTCCGTCAGCCGTGGCGCGTCCGATACCACGCACACGGCGACGATCAGGCCGCCCGAATCGCGGGCGAGCGCGATCGCCTCGTCGAGCGCCAGCCGCGAACTGCGGCTGCCGTCGATTGCCGCGAAGATCCTTGCATACATGATGCCTCCCTGGTGCCGTCGGGTTTCGACCGGCATGCCACACCAGTCTGGGCCCGACGCGCGTCATCCGGTTGACGCCGGTCAAGCCCGCAGGGCAGCCGGCATATGCATCGGTCCCGATTGGCGAATGCAGACAAAACGCGCACAATTTCGGGCGACATCGCAGTTTCAGCCCGCCCCGCTTCTCATACCCCGAGTCCGGGCCGCCGCCCGCCGCCAGCCAGCCGCCGGCGAAATCCGTCAGGATGAACGGCAATGACAGTCAATGCGTCCTCCTCCAAGGCCGGGCCGGCTCCGCGCAGGATTCGGCCTGCGCGATACGCGACCCTGGCCGCGCTGCTGACGCTGGCGCTCGGCCTGGCTGCATCGTTTGCCTGCGCCCGGCTTCTGCAAAACCGGGCGCAGGAAGCCGCCCAGGCTCGCTTCGCGCAATCGGCGACGCTTGCGACGGCCGACCTCCGGCGCAGCCTCCTCGGCGCCGCTACCGTGTTGCGTGGCGCGCGCGGCTTCGCATCGACGCTGGCCGTGCCTCAATCCGGCGACGCGTGGCGCCGCTACCTCGCCGGTCTCGATCTGGACGGTTTGAAGTCACCCGTCCGCAGCCTTGGAAGGATCGAGCCGAGCGCCGCCGACGACAATCAGGCGACCCGACGGGCGCTGCAGCGCGCGGCAGAAACCGGCAAGACCGCGCTGGCCGCGAATGCGATCCAGGACAGCACGGACGCGACGATCACCCGCACGGCGCTGACGCTGTATCTGCCGATTTTTGCGAACGCTGAAGACGGGGCTTCGTCCTGGCCGCAGCACGCGCGCGCGACCGGATACGTTTATGCGGCGCTCGATCCGGAGCGTCTTGTCGATCCATCGGTCCTGGATCGGCTGCACATGGAAATCACGGCCGACAACCCGACGGCTCCCGTCTATTCCGGCGGCTTCAGCGGCGACGACGCCACTGCCGCCCGCGACGTGCTCATGCGAACGGATGCGTTGACGTTCGGCGGCACACCGCTCTCGCTGCGCTACAGTGCGCCGCCCGCCGACACGTCCGGATCCGCGATGGCCGTGCGGGTGGCCGGAATCGCGCTGTCGCTGATCCTGGCCGCCCTCGTGCAGCAGGCCGCCGTCAAGCGAATGTCTGCAGTCGTACCTGTCGGCGACGGCCAGCCGACCGAGGCCAGGATGATGGGCATCATCCGGTCATCGATGGAGGCCATCATCACCGTCGATGAAAGTCAGACGATTGTGATCTTCAATCCGGCTGCAGAACGCGTGTTCGGCGTCTCCGCGATGGAGGCGATCGGCGCACCGCTCTCCCGCTTCATCCCCGAGCGCTTCCGTGCCGCACACACGCGGCACGTCGAACAATTCGGCGTGACCGGCGTGTCGGAGCGCCAAATGGGACAGCAGCGCGTGCTGTTCGGCCTGCGCGGCGACGGCTCGGAGTTTCCGATCGAGGCGTCGATATCGCAGATTCGCGACGGCACGGGCAAGCTGTACACGGTCATGTTGCGCGACGTTACCGAGCGAGTCCGGGCGGAAAATGCCCTCAAGCAGTCACGCGAGGAACTGCGCGACCTGTCCGCCAACCTGCAGAACGTGCGGGAGGAAGAAAAGACGCGGATTGCGCGTGAACTGCACGACGACCTCGGCCAGCAACTCACGGCGCTCAAGATGGATCTCTCCTCCGTCGAACTGGGGCTTGCGGGCGTCGTCGCCCCCCACACCGGCGTGCGCGAGCAGTTGGGCAGCATGCATCGCCTGATCGATTCGACCGTTGCGTCGGTTCGGCGCATTGCGGCCGATTTGCGGCCGGTGATGCTCGACGATCTCGGTCTCGTCCCGGCGATCGAGTGGCTGGTCAACGATTTCACGCATCGCTACCGGATCACGGTCGACCGGGACATCGCCCCCGTCGATACCGCGTTCACCAGCGCCGGTGCCACGACGCTGTTCCGCATCGTGCAGGAAGCGCTCACCAATGTCGCGCGGCACGCCGATGCGACGCAGGTGACGCTCGTATTGAAAGTGGAAGACGGCTACTGCATGCTGCGCATCGCGGATAACGGTCACGGCGCCCCGGAGAGCGCTCACGACGAGCGCGATCGCCCGTCGTTCGGGCTGATCGGCATCCGTGAACGCGCGCACATGCTCGACGGCACGGTGACGATCGACAACCGGCCCGGGACGGGGTTCACGATTACCGTGGCGCTACCGCTTCACGCCATCCAGCAAGGAGACATACTGTCATGATCAGGGTACTCATCGCCGACGACCACGCACTCGTCCGGGACGGCCTGCGGCACATCCTGCAGAGCGCGAGCGGCTTCGAGGTCGCGGGCGAAGCACGCGACAGTGCATCCACGATCGCGCTCGTGCGTGACACCCCCGCGAATGTCCTGGTGCTCGACCTGTCGATGCCAGGCCGAAACGGACTCGAACTCATCAAGCAGATCAAGGACGAGAAGCCGGCATTGCATGTCCTCGTGCTGACGATGCACGCCGAGCAGCAATACGCGGTGCGCGCGTTCCGCGCAGGCGCGTCCGGCTACATGACCAAGGAGAGCGCGAGCGCCGAGCTGGTCGCGGCGCTGACCAAGATCGCAGCCGGTGGCGTCTACGTCAGCCTGACCATGGCCGAGCAGTTCGCCCAGAGTCTCAACGAGCCGACCGATCTCCTGCCGCACCAGCGTCTGTCCGACCGGGAATTCGACGTGTTCCGGCGCGTCACCACCGGCGAGTCGATCTCCGAAATCGCGGAAGCACTTTGTGTCAGCGTCAAGACAGTCAGCACATACAAGACGCGGATCCTCGACAAGATGCAAATGCCGAACGACACGGCGCTCGTGCGCTATGCGATGCGCCACAAGCTGTTCGACGACCCGGACGAGCTCTGACGGCGGCAGCGCGGTCGGGTGGCCTGCTCCGGTGAACACGCTGCCCCGGCCGCATCGACGGCTCGCCACCGCGCATGCGGACCGGACTGCGCCAAACTGCTCGCCTTCGATATCGGTGACGTTCACCGTCACCGCGTGATATCGAAGATAGCGTCCGACATCGTCACCGGCATTGAGTCAGGTCAACGGAATCGTCGGCCGTTGCAGCTGCGTGGCTGCCTGCCTGTTGACGAATTGAGCCAGGCGACACGTGCTTGCCGCTGCAGCGGCGATCGCGACAGGATTCCGCGCCCCTTGTAGGAAACGCCCTACAACGCTTCCACGTGTCCTACCCCATCTTCAATCCCGGCTGATTTCCGTCGTGCCGCACGCCATCCATACTCCGTATCAAGAAAAGCAAGCAAACGTGCCTCCCGGAGCAAAGGCAGCATCACCGTCGAGACCGGCGTACCGGTCCCCAGGCCCGTCCGGAGTGGTTCCCCATCAGGAAGGCGGCAGATGTCAAGGCCGCCGGTACGACGGCCAGCGCGAACCTGCACGACAGCGATTCGCCGCCGCCCCAAAAATTGGAGCCGATCATGCAAAGCAATGCCGATGTTTCGCCGACCATGCCGTTACGTCCGTTACCTCCATTACGTCCGTTCATTCCGTTGCATCCGGTGGAACGGGCAGACCAGCCGAAGCGGGCCGCGTCCCGTTGCTCGACGTGCGCGTTGCGTACCGTCTGCATGCCGGCTGACCTTTCGCCTGACGATTTCGCGCGTGTCGACGCGATGATCTGCACGACGCGGCACATCAGGCGCGGCGAAACGCTGTTTCGCGCAGGCGACACGTTCAACAGCATCTACGCGGTCCGGACCGGGTCGTTCAAGACCATCGTGATGCATCGCGACGGTGACGAGCAGATCACCGGCTTCCAGATCGTCGGCGAATCGCTCGGGCTCGACGGCGTGCACACCGGGCACCACAACGGCGATGCGATCGCGCTCGAGGACAGCACGGTCTGCATCATTCCGTTTGGGCAACTCGAGCAGATGTGTCGCGAAGTGCGGCCGATGCAGCATCACGTGTACCAGATGATGGGCGGCGAAATCGTCCGCGAATCCGCGCTGATGCTGCTGCTCGGCACGATGACCGCCGAACAGCGCGTGGCCGCATTCCTGCTGAACCTTTCTACCCGCTTCAAGGCGCGCGGTTACTCGGCCGCCGAGTTCGTGCTGCGGATGACACGCGACGAGATCGGCGAATATCTCGGGATGAAGCTTGAAACGGTCAGCCGAATGATGTCGAAGTTTCAGCACAAGGGGCTCGTCGCGGCGCAAGGCAAACAGATTCGCATCGTCGATCCGGAAGGCCTCGGGCAGATCTGACCTCACTGCGTGCGCGGCAAGCGCATCAGCCGCGCATGGCGAGCACCGCCGCCCCTGACAAACGCCCCGTGCGCAAGTCGTCGAGCGCGCGGTTCGCGTCGGTCAACGCATAGCGCACGGCCTCGACCCGCAACGGCATCGTATCGGCGATCCGCATGAATTCGACTGCGTCCGCACGCGTCAGGTTGGCGACCGACACGATGCGGCGCTCGCCCCACAGCCACGCGTACGGAAAGCCCGGGATGTCGCTCATGTGGATGCCGCCGCATACCACGATCCCGCCTTTGTCGACGGCGCGGAGCGCGGCCGGCACCAGTGCCCCCACCGGCGCGAAGATGAGCGCGGCATCGAGCGGCTCCGGCGGCGCTTCGTCGCTGCCGCCGGCCCACGCGGCACCGAGTGAACGCGCAAGCTGCTGCGCCGCGGTATCGCCGGGCTTCGTCAGCGCAAACACCTTCCGCCCCTCGACATGCGCGACCTGCGCGACGAGATGCGCCGCCGCGCCGAAGCCGTAGATGCCGATGCGCCGCGCATCGCCCGCCATGCGCAAGGTTCGATAACCGATCAGGCCGGCGCACAGCAGCGGCGCGGCCTCGAGATCGGAATAGCGCTGCGGCAGATGCACGCAATATCGATGGTCGGCGACGGTGCGCTCCGCATAGCCGCCGTCGATCGTATAGCCGGTGAATCCCGGGCTGTCGCACAGGTTTTCGCGGCCGGCCGCGCAATACGCGCAATGGCCGCACGTCGACCCGAGCCACGGCACACCGACGCGGTCGCCCACGGCGAAGCCCGTCACGCCCGCGCCGAGCGCGCGCACCGTGCCGACGATTTCGTGCCCCGGGATCAGCGGCAGCTTCGGATGCGCAAGCTCGCCGTCGACGACGTGGAGATCCGTCCGGCATACGCCGCATGCGTGTACGTCGATCAGCAACTGGCCCGCCGCCGGCAACGGGTCCGGCACGCGCGACTCGCGCAAATGCGGTGTCGTGCCGTCAAACATCATCGCAAGCATGCTCGCCTCCCCCCGCGCGCCGGTTCGTACGCTTCACGTCTCCACGCTAGTCGCTCCGCGCCGCTTGCGCATGGCCCGGTGACTGGCGCTTGATGTGGGTCAACGGCGGCCGGACGGTTGCTGACACGATGAAGTGGCATAACGCCCCCCGTGTGGCGACCAGGAGATGATCGAATGATATCCGTTCCCCCACTTGCCGCAAGCGCCCACCCCGAGGACCATCTGAGGCCGCTGCTGGCCTATGCGGTGCTGGCCCCGTCCAGCCACAACTCGCAGCCGTGGCGGTTCATCGTCGACGGCCCCACGATCGCGGTCTGCGCGGATCGTGTACGCGCGTTGCCCGTCGTCGATCCGTTCGATCGCGAGCTGATCATCAGCTGTGGTGCGGCCCTGCTCAACCTGCGCGTCGCGCTCGATCATGCCGGGCTCGCTCACACGATCAGCACGTTTCCGTCCGACGTCGATCCCGATCTGCTCGCGATGGTCCGGGTTTGCGACGACGGCTATTCCGACGCGTCGCTCGGCGCGCTGTTCGATGCGATTCCGGAGCGCGTCACGACGCGTGCGCCGTTCGAATCGACGGCCGTTCCGGAAACGCTGCAGCGCGAGCTGATCGCGGCCGGTGTCGCGGAAGGTGCCGAGATCACCTGCGTCGACTCGATCGCGCATCGCGCACGGGTGGCCGAGCTGGTCGCAGAGGCCGATCACGAGCAGTTCGCAGACCCGCGCTTCAGGCGCGAACTGGCGAGCTGGATCGATCCGCGCCGGCACGCCGACGGCATGCCGGCATTCGCGGCCGGCGTGCCGACGCTGCTGGATTTCGCGGCGCCCGTCGTGACGATGGCGGTACGGACCTTCGATCTCGGCAACGGGCTGGCCGCGCTGCATCATCAACTCGTCGGCGCGTCGCCGTTGGTCGTATGCATCTCGACCGTGCGCGACGATCGTGACGCGTGGCTCGCCGCCGGACAGGCACTGGAGCGCGTCCTGCTCGTCGCGACGCGCGCAGGCTATACCGCGTCATACCTGAACCAGCCGATCGAAACAGCCGGGCTGCGTGCCCACCTGCGTCACATGCTCGGGCTGCACGGCGAACCGCAGTTGCTGCTGCGCGTCGGGCGCGGCCCGCATACGCCGCATTCGCCGCGCCGCCCGCTCGACGAAGTCATCTCGTGATCGTGCCCTGCGGCGCGATACGGCTTTTCTGATCCGGACGAGGAAAGACAACATGAACCTCCTGCGTTATGCCGGCTTCTGCGCGATCGTCACGGCGGCCAGCCTGGCCGCGGCGCAGACGGCCGTGCCCGAGCCGACCGATCTCGTCAATGCGCAACACTGCATGTTCTGCCACACGTCCGACATGACGTTCCTCGGGCCGTCGTTCCACGACATCGCGCAGCGCTACCGCGGCGATCCGACGGCCGCGCCGGAACTGGAACGCAAGCTGCGCGTCGGCGGCCGCGTGCACTGGGGCGACACGCCGATGCCGTCCGCCGAGGATCGCGGCGGCCCGCTGTCTGCCGACGACGCGCACCAGCTCGTGCAGTGGGTGCTGAGCCAGTAACCGGCCCGCCAGCCAGCCGCTCATGTCGACCGTCGTCAAACGCGTTCCCGCCGGTACCGCACGAAGCGACCTGCGCCGCCAACCCGCACCCGGCCCTACGCCGGCGGACACGCGCAGCAAACGCGCACGCACGCGGCCCGACGCGATCATCGGCAACGAAGGCGTCCGGCGCATCCCGCGTCGCGCCAACGGCTCGAACCGCACGCCCGCCGCCGCCGCCGACGACGACGACGATGCCACCATCCTGCAGCGTGCAGGCATGCGCGGCATCCGGCTGCAACTCGACTACTGGAAGGCCGAGGAACGCCTGCAGAACGAACGCATCGGCCATGCCGTCGTCATCTACGGCAGCACGCGCATCGTTGCCCCTGCCGTTGCGAACGCGCGGCTGAACGAAGCCAATCGCCTGCTCGCGGCGCGCCCGCACGATGCGGGCCGGCGTCACGCCGTCGCGGCAGCGAGCCGGCTCGTCGAGCACAGCGCGTATTACCGCGTCGCGCGCGAATTCGGGCGCATCGTCGGCCACGCCGACCGGTGCACGCGAGCCGCGCGACTCGCCATCGTCACCGGCGGCGGCCCCGGCATCATGGAGGCCGCGAACCGCGGCGCGTACGAGCGCGGCGCGCCGAGCATCGGCTTCAACATCGAGCTGCCGCGCGAACAGGCGCCGAATCCGTACATCACGCCCGAGCTCTGCTTCCGGTTTCACTATTTCGCGATCCGCAAGCTGCACCTGCTCGAACGCGCGAAGGCAGCGGTATTTTTCCCCGGCGGCTACGGCACGTTCGACGAGCTGTTCGAAGTCCTGACGCTGCTGCAAACGCGCAAGATCCCGCCGCTGCCGGTCATCCTCGTCGGCGAAGCGTACTGGCGCCGCGCGGTGGACCTGGCCTTCCTCGCGGACGAAGGGATGATCGATCGCTGCGATCTCGACCTGTTCACGTACTGCGAATCCGCCCCCGACATCTGGCGCGCGATCGGCGGCTGGTATGCGCGGCGGCGCACGGCGCGGCCGGTGCGACGCCGCACGACGCCGAAGCCGCGTGCCGTGTAGGAATACGCCGACGCCCGCCGCACGATTCCTACCGCAGCTTCGGGGCACGCCGATTGAATCGCGCCGGCGCGGCAACGATACTGGATTCACGGATCACGGCTGCGCGGTATCCGGATTCCGGGCCATCAGGAGAGTCGTCATGTCACACGCTACCCATCTTCCCGATTCGGGCGATCACGCCGGCCGCGCCGACGCACCCGCGCTCGACACGCAGGCGCTCGTCGCCCTCGCACGCGACGCCGGCATGCTCGTGATCCTCGACGGCCAGATCGGGCGCGAGCGGTACGAGAGCGTGACGGGGTCGGTCGCCACGCTGGCGCGCTTCGCGCAGGCGCTGCAACTGTCGGCGCTCAAGGCCGCCTGAAGGCGCGCACGGCCGTGCCGCGCCGCCGGCATTCGGTGCGGCGGCGGCGGCCCCGCCCTCCGATGCAATGGCCGTTCTCGCGTTGCCGTTTCGTCCGTTCGCCCGGGTTGCCCGCATCCCGGTGACCGTGCGCCGGCCGGCGCCGGCCACGCCTTTCGCCCGGTCGTCTCCGGGATGAAGCCGCGATGAACCGGCCCCTTTCCGAGCGCATCGCCCACCTGCTGCCAGGCGTTGCGCTGCTCGCGAATTACCGGCGCGCATGGTTCTCGCGCGATCTCTATGCGGGCATCGCGCTGTCGGCCGTGCTGGTGCCCGTCGGCATGAGCTATGCCGAGGCGGCCGGCCTGCCCGCCGTCACGGGGCTCTATGCATCGATCGCCGCGTTGCTCGCGTACGCGCTGCTCGGCCCGAGCCGGATCCTCGTCCTCGGCCCCGATTCGGCACTGGCCGCGCTGATTGCCGGCGCCATCGCTCCGCTCGCCGGTCACGATCCGCAGCGCGCCGTCGCGCTCGCCGGCGTGCTGGCGCTGTCGGCCGGCACGATCTGCATCCTGCTCGGCGCGCTTCGCCTCGGCTTCGTCACCGATCTGCTGTCGCGTCCGATCCAGTACGGCTACCTGAACGGCATCGCCATAGCGCTCGCGATCGGCCGGTTGCCGGAACTGCTGGGCATGCCGGTATCGGGCGGCGACGTGTTCGGCAGCGTGCCGCGCATCGTGCACGCCCTCGTCGAACATCGGTTCTCCGGCGCTGCCGCGGTGCTCGGCATCGGTGCGCTCGCAGCCATTTTCCTGATGAAACGCGTGATGCCGCATGCGCCCGGCGTATTAATCGCGGTGCTGGCGGCGACCGTCGTCGCGCACGTGTCGCCGTTGCACGGGGTGGCAACGGTCGGCGCACTGCCGGCCGGCGCGCCCGTGCCGCACCTGCCGGTCGTCTCCGTCGCCGACCTGACCGCGCTCGCGTCCGGCGCGATCGCCGTCGCGCTGGTGTCGTTCGCCGACATCAGCATGTTGTCGCGCGCGCTGTCCACGCGCGCGGGCGATACGCCGGACCGCAACCAGGAACTGGTCGCACTGGGCGCCGCCAATCTGCTGGCCGGCGTGATGCAGGGCTGCGCGGTCAGCAGCAGCGCATCGCGTACGCCCGTCGCGATTGCCGCGGGCGCGCAAAGCCAGGTCACGAATCTCGTCGCGGCCGCGTGCATCGCGATCCTGCTCGTTGCCGCACCCGCGCTGCTGACCCTCGTCCCGCGCCCGGCGCTGGCAGCCGTCGTGATCTACGCGGCGTTCGGCATCGCGGACGTCCGCAGCGTCGTGCGCCTGTACCGGATGCGCCGCGGCGAATGCCTGATTTCGGTGCTGTGCTTCGCCGGCGTGATCGGCATGGGCGTCGTGCCCGGCATCCTGCTCGCCAGCGCGCTGTCGCTGCTGTCGTTCGTGTGGCGCGCGTGGCATCCGTACGATGCGGTGCTGGGCCGGCTGGCCGGCGTGCGCGGCTATCACGACATTGCGCGCCATCCGGAAGCCGTGCAGACGCCCGGGCTCCTGCTGTTTCGCTGGGATGCGCCGCTCTTCTACGCGAACGTCGAGATTTTCTGCGAGCATCTGCACGCGGCCATCGCAAAGTCGGCGGCGCCGATCGCGCGCGTCGTCATCGCGGCCGAGCCCGTCACCGATATCGACGTCAGCGCCGCGGACCGGCTCGTGATGCTTGGCGAGGAACTCCGGGAGCGGAAGATCGCGCTCGACTTCGCGGAAATGAAAGGCCCCGTGAAGGATCGCCTGCGCGCCTACGGGCTATTTGACGCATTGGGTTCCGCCAGCTTCTTCCCGACCGTGACCGACGCCGTCGCGCATCATGTCGGACGGCAACGCAGACATGCGGCACGAGGCGACGAACCGGTCACGCGCCCCGCCCCGCCGCTTGCCGCACGAAACCGGGCGGACAGCTAGACATATCGATACATACGCATGCGCCGCGTGCCGCATCGGATGACAACGAAACGCCGCCACGCGGGCGACATGGTCACGACCGCCGCTGCTTCAGACCGTGAACGTGTTCGACTTCCTCATCTCGATCCACGTCATCCCGGCGCGCAGCCCGTCGATCGCGGCTTCGCGCTCGGTGTCGTGAGTCCGGCTGTGCGCGAACGTGCGCTCGCATGCGCCGTCGGGCGACATCAGCGTCACGTGGATCGTGCAACGGTAGCCGCCCGTTCCGGTGGCGATCGTCTCGATCGCCACCGACCAGTCCGCGTCGTGTACCTCGCCTGACAGTGCCATTTGACTTCCCCTCTTCCGCGCGGACCGCGCATCCGGTTGCCGCTTGCCGGCGTTACTCGACGACCAGGTCGTCGACGACGGCGCGCACGCCGCGCGCCGACCATGCCGCCCCGCGCACGGCCTTGCGCTCGGAGAACGAGCCGACCTTGCCGGACAGCCGCACCGTGCCGTCACGCACCTCGATCGCGATGTGCTTCGCCTCGCGCTCGGCATGACGCATGATCGCGCGCTTGATGTTGCCGCCGATGTCGGCCGAGCCGATCGTCCCGTGCACGGCGATATGGTCGGTCACGCCGGTCACGCTGCGCATCTGCGAGATCGCCCGCACGGCCAGGTGGCTCTGGTACGCCCACTCGACGCTGCCGGACAGCGTGATCCAGCCGTGTTCGACCTGCACCTTGACCGTGTCGTCGTGCAGCCCGACCGTCCAATGCAGTACCGAACGCACCGCGTTCGCAATGTCCTCGTCGGTGCGGACGTCGTCGTCCGGCAAATGCACGGTCATGTCGACGACGAGCGCCTTGACGCCGCCCACGCGGTTCGCTGCGCGCTCGATCGCCAGTTTCTCCGCATAGCTCGGCGGGTGGCCCGAAAGCGTCACGATCCGGTTGACCACCTCGACACCGATACGTGTCGCGTCGATCGCCGGGTCGGACTCCAGTTCGTCCTGTACGTCCTGCTTCAACTGCTTGTCGGTCTTCATCGCCTGCACTCCTGTGAGCCGCGGCGCGCCAGTCCGCCGCACATCTCCAGATTTGCACACGCGCGGCCCCGGATCGCTGATGCAGGTCAACGGACGCCGCTCGACGCACGTCGCAGCCGGCCGGGGCATCGCTTGACGGAGGTCAAGCCGACGCTGCCCGGCCGCCTTATCGTGAGATCGCCGATGCGCGATGTCCCAGGCAAGCACGGCGATGCTCCAAGGAGACTCACATGACGGAACAGCAACTGCTGGCCTATTCGCCGGCGCCACCGGCAAGCCCGGTATCGCCACAGGGCGAATCCCCGGCCCTCATCGACCTGCCGCATCCGGACCTCGACAGCGGCCCGCCCTTGATGACGGCACTCGCGGCCAGGATGAGCGCCCGCGAATTCGCCGCCACGCCGCTGCCGCCCGCGACGCTCGGTGCGATGCTGTGGGCCGCGGACGGCGTCAACCGGCCGGCCGGCGGCGGCCGTACCGCGCCGTCCGCGCATGCGTTCAACGAAATCGACGTGTACGTCGCGCTGCCGTGCGGCGTCTATCGCTACGACGCGCCCGCGCATCGGCTCGTGCTGAAACACGCGGTGGATGCCCGCAACCTCACGGGTTACCAGGACTTCGTCGGCCGCGCGCCGCTGGATCTCGTCTACGTCGTGCGCACCTCGGCGATCCTCGACATGCCGCCGCAACAGCGCGACGTGTTCTCGGCGATCGCGGCCGGCGCCATCGCGCAGAACGTGTCGCTCTACTGCGCGGCCGCCGGGCTCGGCACGGTCGTACGCGGCTGGATCAACCACCGCGCGCTTGCCGACGCGCTGCGGCTGAACGAGGACGAGCTCCCGATCCTTGCGCAGACGGTGGGCTACCGGGCGGGCGGCACGGCATCGCATGCGTGAGCGTTCGCGCGGCCGCTTCAATAAAGACGGCGCGCGGAACGCTCCGCGCGCCGTTACCTCCCTTCGGGCGGCGCGTGCCCACGTCGCACGCTGCCTGCCGTCCGATCAGCTGATGGCCAGTTTCTTCTGTGTGACCGGCGCCTTCTTCGGGAGCGTCAGCGACAGCACGCCGTCCTGGTAAGTCGCCGTAGCGTTCGCATCGTCGATCTCGCCCGACAGCGAGAACGAACGGCTGATCGCGCCGCTGTAGCGCTCGCGACGGATCACACGCTCGCCAGCCTTCTGCTCCTTGTTGCGCTCGATCTTCGCGTTGATCGATACGGTACTTCCGGTCACCTGGACGTCGATGTCGTCCTTGGCGACGCCCGGCAGTTCCGCGTTGACCTTGTACGCATCGTCGCTTTCCGTCACGTCGATCTTCATCGAGGCCAGGTCGGGCTCGTCCGTCAGCGTCATCCCGCGCAGCGGCCTGAACAGCCCCTGAAACAGGTCGGCAACGGGTTCGATCGAAAACGGATCGTAACGCGTGACATTGCTCATGGTTCGTACTCCTTGAACGATAGACAGGCGGCCCGCGCGTTCGTCCCGCCCGCGCGACGCCATGATGAAGACCGGATTGGCCCGGCACCGTGTGCCGTGCAACGGACGAACGATCATCAGGATTCCAGCGTAACGGCCCGAATCGGCGCGCGCTTGATGCGCGTCAACGGCTGCGGGCGCTCACGTGCAGAACCGGAAGTAGCCGCTGTGGAGCAGGATAGGCCGGCCGTCCATCTCCTCGAGCAGGCAGCGTGCGGCGCGCTCGATCGCGGGGCGGTGGCGGGCAAACGCATCCACGAGATCCTGCTCGCGCGGCGACGCCGCGCGGAAGTGATCCTCCAGCGCTTCCGCGGTAATCGCGCAGCGCACGCGGCGGCCTTCGACCAGCGCCGGAAAGGTCAGTGCCGGATCCAGGCCGCAATAGGTCGGATGTTCGGAAGGAAAGGAGATCTGCATGATGGTCACCTCGGCAGGTTGCGCACGGGCAGGCGCCGGCTGGCGGCGCACCGTGCATGGCGGCCCTACGCCGCCGCCGCGGCCGGTGCGGCGTCGCTGCCGCGCACGAGCAGGACCGGGCAGCTCGATCCGCGCAGGAAACGTTCGGCGACGCTGCCGAGGAACAGCCGCCGCACCCCGCGCCGCCCGTGGGTACCGACCACGGCGAGATCGATCGACCGCTCGGCGACGTAGCGCTGCAGCCGTTCGGCGACACTCTCGCCGATCTCGGTCTCGATGAGTTCCGCCTCGCCGTTGACTGCCGCGTGTGCGATGGTCCGTTCCTCGCGTCGCAGGACCGACGCGCCGTCGCGCCGGATCTCGGCAAGCAATGCATCCGGGTCCATGCGTCCGCCGAACGTGATCAGCAGCGACTTGTCGACGACGAAAACGGCGAACAGGCGGGCACCGCACGATCGCGCCACCTTCAGGCCCTCGTCGAGCGCCCGTTGCGATGAAGAACTGCCGTCCACGGCGACCATGATGTTCGTATACATACCGACCTCGCTGGATGAACCGACGCGCCGGCGGCGTTCGGATTGGTTTTCATCATCGGCGTTCGCCGCAAGCGGGCGTTGACGGAGGTCAACGGTTCGAAATCATGCGGAAACCGGCTCGCGAGCAGCCGCGAGACGCCGGATCATCGCGGCACGACGGGCGCCGCCGGCGCGTCGGACGAACGCGCCGGGCTCCCATATGACCGGAAGCCTCGCTCGATGTCGAGGATCTTCGTCGCGCACGCGTCGTATCGCCAGCCCGGGCCGCCGTCGCTGTCGTACATGCCCTTGCACATCGCCTTGAGCCGGATCACCGAGGCGCCGCCCGACGTCGTGCGGGAGGCCCACAGATACACGTCTCCGGCCAGAAACGGAGCCGCCGTTTCGATCGTGTCCGCGTCGGCGCGCTTGATCCGGGTCGACGAATGCGCTTCGATGTAGCGGCGCGCGAAGTTCCATGCACGATCGCATTCGGCAGGCGTCGAACACCGCAGCGCCGCGGCCTGGCGCGCGGCTGACAATTGCGTTTCCGTCGACCGGAAGGCCGCGTTCCGTTCCGCACCGGCGCACGCGCCCAACACAAGCAGCACGCCCACCGCCCACACCTGTTGTTTCATCGCCCTGCCCCGCAACGCATCGAGTTCCGCCCGCAATCGGGCGGCATGAACACGCTCGGCGCGAATCCGGCCGGGGATGGCCGACATCCCGCATACGGCGCGCGGTCACGTCCCGTATCGCGCAAGCGTTCGAATCGACTGTATTGCCGCCACGGAGAACGCAGATGATCTGCATCAAGCACCCGACCCAGTGGCGCGGGCCGTACGTACCGCTCAGGCCGCCGTTCGCGTGGAAGCGGCGGCGTTACACGGAATCCGGGCCAGTGCCGGTTCGCGGAACCCCGTCCGGGGCGCGCGACCGCGACAGGCTTGACGCGCATCAAGCCGGAACGGGCAGCGGTCGGCTGCAATAGGGGGCGTCGCACACGCCACCGAGGGCCCGCCGGCCCGATCCCGCGACATCGAGCAGACGGGCACGAGGCCATTCCCGTTCGACAACAACCCGCGGGCGCCGCGGTATGCACGCCCTGCCATCGATCCGTATGCCATGTCCCGACCGCCACGCCTGCCGTTCAAGTCAAGCCGCGGAGCCGCACGACGCGAGACCCTGCAATTCGATCGCGCATTGCGCCGGCCCGCCACCTATCCCCATCCCGCCGGCCGGATCGAACGGATCGAAACGCACCTGTCCGTCGTCTATCTGGCAGGGCGTTACGCGTACAAGCGCATCAAGCCCGTCCGATTCGCGTTCGTCGACCTCGTGCGCCCCGCGCAGCGGCGCCGCTGCGCACTTGCGGAGTGCACGCTCAACCGGCCGTTCGCCGGCCCGCTGTACCTGGGCGTCTGGCCGCTCGTCGCGGATGGCCGGCGCGGTGCATTCGGCCCGCCCGTGCCGACCGCCGCGCGCCGGCAGCGACACGCTGCGGTGCCGGGCGAGCATGTGGTCCGCATGCGCCGGTTCGATGCGGATGCGATGCTGTCTGTCCGCAGCGCGTCGCACGATCTCGGGCTGACGGATGCGGACGCACTCGCGGATACACTGGCCCGCCACCACCTTCACGCGCCCCGCCGTGCGCCGCGCGGCCACCCGGGCAGCGCGGCCAGCGTCGCGGCGCAATGCCGGCCGCTGTGCGACACGCTCGACGTCGCCGTGCCCGCGGAAGCCGCGCTGCGCCGCTGGTACGAGGCCGAGCTGGCCCGCATCGCGCCGCTGCTCTCCGAGCGGCATGCGCACGGCTTCGTGCGCGCGTGCCACGGCGACCTGCATCTCGACAACGTCGTGCGCTGGCGCAACCGCATCCTGATGTTCGACTGCCTCGAGTTCGACGACACGCTGCGCTGGATCGACGTGGCGAGCGATCTCGCGTTTGCGCTGATGGATTATTCCGCCCGCGGGCGAGCCGACTGCGCCCACTGCCTCCTGTCCGGATGGCTCGCCCGCACGGGCGACCATGCGGCGCTGGGCGTGCTGCCGTGCTACTTCGTCTATCGCGCGCTGGTGCGGGCGATGACCGCGCGGCTGCGCGGCGACGAAGCGGCGCGCAGCCGCTATCTGCGCGTTGCGTCGGACATGGCGCGGACGCGGCGCGATACGCAACCGGCCTTGCTGCTGTGCCATGGCGTATCCGGCTCGGGCAAGTCGGTCGCCAGCCGCGCGCTGGCGGAACAGATCGGCGCGATCCGGCTGTCCAGCGATGTCGAGCGCAAGCGTGACGCCCGCGCGCCGCAGCGCACCCGGCTGTCCGCCGCCGCATACTCGGATACGGCAATCGACGCGATCTACGACAGACTCCGTGAGCAGGCCGGCGTGGTCCTCGCCAGCGGCTACACGGCGATCGTCGACGCAACCTTCCTGCGCAGCCACAACCGGGCGGCCTTCATCTCGCTCGCCGCGCAGCTCGGCGTGCGTGTCGCGATTCTCGATTTCACCGCGAGCCAGGCAACGCTCGCCGCGCGTGTCGCGGCCCGGGCCGCGCTCGGGCGCGATGCGTCCGACGCCGACACGGCCGTACTGGCCCGGCAGATCGGGCATGCGGAGCCGCTGGCCGGATCCGAGGCCGCGATCGCGATCCGGTTCGAGACCGACTGCGATGTCGCGGCATACGGCGACCGTGCATTCTGGGCGCCGTTGTTCGCCGTGCTACGCACATAGCCGTGCGGGGCGGGGCGCCCCGGGAAACGGCGCCTGCGCCCACGACCGGCGCGGGGCCGGCGATACGTCGTTACGCGCGGAAACGCTGCTCCTCGATCTGCTGCAGCTTGCCGACTTCCGCGACACCGCCGAGCAGCCCCGCAAGATACTCGACGATATCGTCGAGCGTCACGATGCCGGCGAGACGGCCCTCGTCGTCGACCACCGGCAAGCGCCGAATGCCCGACCGGCGCATTTCCTCGAGCGCGACGCCGATTTCGTCGGTGTCGGACACGACGACCAGGCCCCGCGACATGATCTGGCCGGCCGTCACGTCGCCCGGATCGTCGCCCCGGGCCATCACCTCGATCACCAGGTCGCGATCGGTGACGACGCCGATCGGGATGGCATCGCCCTCGCGATACTCGATGACGACGATATCGCCGACATGCGCGTGCCGCATGCGATCGGCCAGTTCGAGCGCACTGCATTCCACGGTGCAGGATTCGACCGGCCGGGTACTGATTCTTCCGATGTGCATGATGAGGCTCCTGTTGCGCGTTCGGTGGAGACCACGCACGCGACCCGCCCGGCGGCGGCGCATGCATCCCGGGTTCAGGGTAAGGGGGGTGGCCCGGGCACACTTGACGCACGTCAACGTGCCGACCGGCGGCGCATCGACCGGATGCCTGAACGACGTCGTCAGCGAACGCCCGGTGTGTTCCGGTGCCGGATCGGCAAGCTGCCTGCCGGCAGCGTTGCCCATGCCGCCTCGTCTTGCCGTCGACGATGCATTCATTCTCGATCGCACTGCGCGGCGTGCGTTGACGGAAGTCAATGCGCACCGCGGCACCGCGCTCGCCGTCGGCACGTCACGTCGCCTCGCATTTGACGGGGGCGCGCACCGTCAACGGCCGAACGTGCGCGTATGGTCGTCGTAATCGAACAGCCGGGCGTAGCGGCCCCAGTCGGTCACGACGCGCAGCGCCTGATCCGCGCTGCGCGGATCGAGATGGTCCTCGAGTTCCAGTTCGAAACGCTCGCGCGGCGCGCGATGCCCGGCGCGCTCGTCCAGCACTTCGTCGATATGCGCGGCCAGCGGCACGAATTTGACGACATGCTCCCGAAACAGGCGCCGCTGGGCCTCGTCGTCGCCATGCGCGAACAAGTGGCCCGCCGCGCTCAGCCGGATCGTGCGGTCGTGCCACTCGGCAAAGGCGAGCAGATGGAGCGCCGCGGCGGTCGAATGGAGCGCGTCGGTCCGCAGCGCGAGCGCCGCTGCAATCGTGCCGAGCTCCGCATGGCCGTCGTACGGCGCGGCCGCCAGGGTCTCGACGAACCCGGCGAGATGGTGGCTCGTCACGTCGGGCAGCGTCATGGCCAGCGCGCCGCCGGCCGCGTCGCGGGCCTCCGCCGCATCGGCGATGCGTGCGGTCAGCGTCGCATAGATCTTGCCGACGATCGCCTGGAAGGCCGGGTCATGCCGGCTGCGCGGACGCGGCAGCGACACGTTCAGCGCGGCGTCGATGCGTGCCGGGCCGGCGCCGAGCACGAGGATGCGATCGCACATGAGCACGGCTTCCTCGATGTTGTGGGTCACCATCATCACCGACCGGGTCGACAACTGACGCGCATCCCACAGGTCGAGAAAATCGGTACGCAACGTTTCCGCGGTGAGCACGTCGAGCGCCGAGAACGGTTCATCCATCAACAGCAGGACGGGTTCGCTGACGAGCGCGCGGGCAAACCCCACCCGCTGGCGCATGCCGCCCGACAGTTCGCGCGGATAAGCCGATTCGAAGCCGTCGAGCCCGATCAGCTCGATCGCGGCGGTGGCCCGTTCGCGCACCTCGCGTGGCGAGAGGCTCAACGCATCGAGCCCAAGCTCGACGTTTTCGACGACCGTCAACCACGGGTACAGCGCAAACGTCTGGAACACCACCGCGATGCCGCCGGTCGGGCCGGCCAGCGGCGCCCCGCGATACGCGACCGCGCCGGACGATGGCCTGACGAGCCCGCCCGCGATCCGCAGCAGCGTGGACTTGCCCGAGCCGGAGCGGCCGAGGAGCCCCAGTATCTCGCCCTCGCGCAGCGTGAGATCGATATCGGCCAGCACGTGCAACGGCTCCCCGGACGGCTTCGTGAACGACTTGCAGACGGCGCGCATCTCGAGCACGACCGGCGCCTGGCCGGACGACGGCGCGGCGGCATTCGCAACGTGCGCTTCCTTGCATTCACCGGGATTCGGCACACCAGTCTCCTGCGGGTAAAGGATCGGGTTCCGGCTCAATCGAACCGCGTTCTGCGTTCCGCGAACGCATACATGGGGCGCCACACGAGCCGATTGGTCGCGATCACGAGCAACGACATGACGGCGACGCCGAGCGCGATGCGCGGATAGTCGCCCGCGTCGGTCATCTGCGCGATGTAGGCGCCCAGTCCGCCTGCATTCAGGCGCGTGCTGCCCCAGCTCACGGCTTCCGCGACGATGCTCGCGTTCCATGCGCCGCCGGACGCGGTGATCGCGCCCGTCACGAAATACGGCAGGACACCCGGCAGCATGACGCGACGCCACCAGGTCGCCGGCCGGACCCGGAAACATGCGGCCGCTTCGCACAGGTCGGCCGGGAACGCGCTCGCACCGGCGATCACGTTGAACAGCACATACCATTGCGCACCCAGGATCATCAGCAGGCACAGCCAGATAGCGGGGTCGAGACGGAAGCGCACGATCGCGAACACGGCGACCGGAAACAGCAGGTTGGCCGGAAACGCGGCGAGGAACTGCGTGACCGGCTGAACGCGTGCGGCGACGCGCGGCCGAAGACCGATCGCGATACCGATCGGCACCCAGATCGCCGACGCGATCGCGACCAGCACCGTCACGCGAACGAACGTGAGCGCCCCCGCGCCTGCGACGACGCGCAAGTCCGTCCAGGTCAGCGTCGCGCGTCCGAGCCGGAACAGCACGACCACCGCATATGCGCATCCCGCGCCGCACAGTGCGAACCAGAGCGCATCGCCCGCGTGGCGCGGCAGCGTCATCCGGCCGCGCCACGGCCAGGCGGCCCCGGGCAGCCGCGCACGCGCCGCGCGGCGCAACAGCATGCCGACCGGGCCGACCGCGCGAGCCATCCATCGCGATCGATGGAACAGGTCGAGCATCCAGCTGTGCCGCGCGGCCGCGGGCGCGGCATCGCCGTAGCGAAACCGTTCCGACCACGCGACCAGCGGCCGGAACAGCAACTGGTCGTACAGGACGATCGCGATGCTCATCGCAACGATCGCCCAACCGACGGCGGCCAGGTCGCGGTTCGCGATCGCCTGCGCGACGTAGGCGCCCACGCCCGGCAGGTCGACGTGCAGGTCGCCGACCGCGATCGCCTCGGACGCGACCACGAAGAACCAGCCGCCCGACATCGACATCATCGCGTTCCAGACGAGACCGGGCATCGCAAACGGCACCTCGAGGCGCCAGAAGCGCTGCCATGCCGACAGCCGGAAGCTGCGGCTGGCCTCGTCGAGATCGAGCGGCACCGTGCGCAGCGCCTGGTAGAAGCTGAACGTCATGTTCCACGCCTGGCTCGTGAAGATCGCGAAGATCGCCGCGCACTCGGCGCCGAGGATGCGGCCCGGAAACAACGACAGGAAGAACAGTACCGTAAAGGACAGGTAGCCGAGGATCGGCACCGACTGCAGCACGTCGAGCAACGGAATCAGCACCCGCTCGGCCGCCCGGCTCCTGGCCGCCGCGGTCGCGTACACGAACGTGAAGGCGATCGACAGGAGCAATGCCGCGAACATGCGCGAGACCGTGCGCAGCGTATAGCCCGGCAGCGCCGACGGAGACAACGAGATGACCGGTGGATGGGCGACCGCGAGCGGGCCGGCCATCTGGTGCGCCGAGATGCCGGCCAGCAGCAGGAGACCGGTGACGATCAGCATCGCGGCGAGATCCCGCCAGCCCGGCGCAGGCAGCGCCCAGCGCCCGCCCCGCAATACCTCCGCATGGTGCTCCACGGTGCCCCTCCCTGCCGATGATCGCGGTTCATCTTCCGGGGCAGACAGGCCAGCCCGGTTGACCTGCGTCAACCGTCCTGCAGCGGCCGGCACGCGTCGCACCGATCGCGCTGCGGGCGTCGCTCAGGCCGCTTGCTGCCTCGCATGCGCGTGCGTATCCGGCCCGCCGCCCCACTGCGCGACGCAGGCCGCCAGCGCAGGAGAAATCGAAGCCTGCAGCGGCATCACGGGGGCCAGCGCCCGCATGGAATCCGGCAGCGTGGTCAATTCGCGCAGCGCATGCACGCGGCTCTCGTCGAGCGTGGGAGCCGGCAGCCGCGCCCCCGAGACCATGACCGGCCGCAGCAGCGGCCTGCCGTCGACGCGCTCGCCGTCAAGCCCGATGCAGTCGGCGGCAATCCGCCCGTCCGGGCCGTATTGCCGGAACACCTGCTTGCGGCCCGGCAGCGTCGCCTTGCCTTCCGAGCGCTTGCAGCGCGCCCGGCCTGCATACTCGACCAGCTTGTACGCGCAATCGAGGCAAGGCGCATCCGCCGACGTACTCATCTGCGTACCGACTCCGAAGCCGTCGATCGGTGCGTGCTCGCGGACGAGCGCCTGCAGCCGGTGTTCGTCGAGATTGCCGCTCGCGAAGATCGTGACGTCGGCGAGGCCGCCTCGGTCGAGGATCACGCGAACGTTGCGCGCATGCGCCGCGAGATCGCCGCTGTCGATCCGCACGCCCTTGATGCGGATCTGCTCGCGCGCAAGCCGCCGCGCGAGTTCGACCACCTTGTGCGCCGCCCGCTCCGTGTCGTACGTATCGATCAGCAGCATCGCGTTGTCCGGCTGCGATCGCGTGAAGTGCTCGAACGCGAGCGTTTCGTCGTCGTGCGCCTGGATATATGAATGCGCCATCGTCCCGTACGCGGGAATGCCGTAGCGCAAGCCGGCCAGCAGGGTCGCCGTCCCGGAGAATCCGGCGAGATAGCTGGCACGCGCCGACAGCATCGCGGCCTCCGCGCCGTGCGCGCGCCGCAGGCCGAAGTCGACCAGCAGCCTGCCGTGCGCAGCCAGCGTGACGCGTGCAGCCTTGCTTGCGACGAGCGTTGCATAGTGGAGCAGGTTCATCACGCGGCTCTCGACGAACTGCGCCTCGCGAAGCGGCGCCGTGATCCGCAGGATCGGCTCGTCGGCGAAGCACACCGTGCCCTCCGGCATCGCGTCGACCGTGCCCGTGAAACGGAAGCCGGCGAGCGATGCAAGGAAGTCCGCGTGAAGGCGCCCGGTTCCGGCCAGCCGTTCGAGCACGGCGGCCGGCATGCGCAGTCGCTCCAGATAATCGAGCACGGGCGCGAGGCCCGCCGCCATCAGGAACGCGCGCGGCTGCGGCAGCGCCCGTACGAAGAATTCGAAGCTGGCCGTGTCGTTCATGCCGGCATCGAAGGCGGCCTGCAGCATCGTCAGCTCATACCAATCCGTGAGCAACACGTCGTTCGCGTTCGCTTCCTGCAAGGATCCGTTCATCATGCGCTCTCCCGCGCGGCACGCCGCATCGATACCGGCGGCCAATTGCCATCGTTACATCCCCTTCTCGCCGTGCTCGCACACGCCGTTGCCACGGGCACGCCGCAACCGCCCCTGGCGCGCGCCGCATCATCCACGCTGTTTCTCCTCGAAATACGGCTGGCGTGCAGCCACAAGGCGCAGTTCGTCGAGCAGCGCCGCGGCCGCGCGCAGCAGGTCGTCGAGCGACACGATGCCGACCAGTTCACCGGCGTCGTCAACCACCGGCAGCCGGCGCACGCCATGCTGGCGCATCCGCTTCGCGAGTAGCCAGAGATCGTCGTCGACGTCCGCGACGGCGACGGGGGCCGACATGATGTCGCCGACGAACAGCGAACCGGCCGGTGCGTCGGGGCCGACGACGGCAAGCACGATGTCCCGGTCGGTCAGCATGCCGACCGGCTCGCATCGTCCTTCCCTTTCACGCACGACGACCAGGTCGCCGGCGTGTGCATCGCGCATCATCGCGGCCGCCTCGACGACGGTCGTCTGCGCGGAACACATGGCGATATCGCGGGTGCAAAGCATCGCGGCATTCATGTTCCCTCTCCCTGCCCGGGCGACGCGGAACGTCGGTCGACGCCCGCCGCCGCCCGACGATTCATGCAACGGCAATTCGATCGACCACGTCGTGCATCGCATCGATCGATGGATCCCGCCCGAGCTCCCGCTCGACGTCCCTCTTCAACTCGCCGCCGTTTTTCATGGTCATGGACTGCTGTCCGTATCCCATGACGACAACCGTAAATCCGGCAGCATCGCCGGCACTTGATGCAGGTCAGCGTGGCGCGCGCTGAGGCGTCTCGCCCGAGGTCCGGCCTGCCGTCGTGAAATCGGCATGGCGGCTGCATCGCGGCCGATCGCGCTCCGCGAGACGCGACACCATCTGCCGCCCCCGGTCCGACAGGCGCACATGCGCCTCCGCAAGCGGCGCGGCATCCAGCCGGACGAGGCCCCGGTCCACGAGACAATGAAGATCGGCAGGGTCGCCCTGCTGGCGTCTCGGCTCGCTGGCGAGCACCATCAGGATCGCGATTTCGTGGGGACTCAACAGGCGGTCGCCGTCGGTGTCGACCGGACGATTCCGGTGCGGTGCGGCGGGCGGTACGTTCGGCATCGCCTCGCCGGGCAGCGTGATGATCTGAAGACTCGACGTGCGCGCGAACAGGGAAGGCATGATGGAGGCCCGTATCATGAACGTGAAGACGCAGACGGCACGGTGCATGTCGGTCTTCGATCATGACCGGCACGCGCGAACCTCGATCATCGCGCTTGCCGCGCGAGCGGTCTTGATACAGGTCATCAAGCGCACGCATGCCACCGAAACTACCAGCGATTCGTCTGACGCAATGCCCTCCGACGGCCCGGTTCGCGTGCCTGTCAGGAACCCGTCACGTTGATCATTCAGCCTTTCGCCGCCCGACCGAAACTCCGCGATACCGTACGCATCTTCACGTCGGCTCTTCGGGTTTTTGCTCCCGATCTCATTGCATCAACAAAGCACTCCGAATCATCTGATTTTCTCCGATGAAACGAATGTCGTGTATGGCTTGCGTGAAATCAATGCGCAACGGACAGCGGGAATCCACCATGCATCACCATCCTGAAGAGGTCCGGACATGAACTGGTATTACGAAGTCGAACGCGAACTTGCCCATATCGAAGGATCCATTCGTCTACTCGAACAAACACGAGACCACTTCCATACGAAGACGCCGATCAGCGATCCCGCGTACTGGCGCGCAAGACTGCACGCCGTCAGGGCGACGGCCGAGCAGCACAAGACGCTGTTGCGCCGCGCCGACGAGATCCTCGCACGCCTCGAACGATTCTGATTGGTTCGCGCCGCCCGCTTGCATTCGCGATGCGCAACGATCGGACGATTCGGGCGACATGAACCTGGAACGGGTCGCGCACCTCGATCCATCCATCGAAGCCTACCTGGTCGGCGCGGGGTAGATCGCAGCGAATCGGCCCGCGCAACCGCGCTTGACCTCCATCAACGCTCCGTCGCGGCATCGCTCATAGATCGCAAGGAAGCACGCGGAACGATTCGCTCCGCGAAGCCGGCGGCCGATCATGCCGAACGAAGCCGCAGCACGCCGCGCGCTGCTCATGCATCTTGGCAGCATCTCGCGAACCCTCAGTTGCGTGCTCGAATACGAGCCGGACGACAGGACGATCGACTCGCTGCTGGCGGCCCAGCCGATGCTCGCCGAAGCGCCGCTGCTGAATCACGTGTTCGCGCACATGAACGTAGCCGCGCTTGCCGGCCGCACGCACCATCACGTTGCCCGCTCCGTACTCGTGCGATGCTCGCGGACGGCCAGCCGCCGATCGATCGACCGGGCGAAACGGGCGAGCCTCCGGGAAGCCAGGCCGCAACCGATATCGCGCGCGGAAATCGCACACGTCGCGACCGGCTTTTGCCGTGCCAGCGCCTGCATCTGCGCGAATGCCGTCAGGTCGCCACGCAGGCCCATCGTGCAGAAGAATGCGGTCGCGCGCAGTTCGTGCCCGTGACGGGCCAGCCAGGTCGACACCGGCGTCGATGCGCGCCCGGCCCATACCGGCGTGCCGAGCACGACCACGTCGTAGGCCGCTGGCGAACAGGCCGTCGGCCGCAGGTCCGCGTCGCGCTGACGGATCACGTCGGCAAGCGAACGCAGATAGCCGATGGCCCCGCCGCGCCGTCGATCGTCGTGCTCCCGCAGCCGTTCGCAATCCGCGCCGAGTTCGGCGGCCAGCCGGCGCGCCTGCCCCGCCGTCGTTTCGCTGCGCGAGTAGAAAACGACGAGCATGCGTCGAGAAGCCTCCATGATCTGCTCCGTGCGTCGATCCAGGATCCGAAGACCAGCTTACGCAGCGGTGCGCGGGCCGACGCTGATTCAGGTCAACCCGCCGCCGGACAATCCGGCGACAGTAGACCTGTCTGAATTCCCGGCGGCTTCTCGCCGACGCGCCATGTGGTATGACTTGATCGAACAGCAACGGCAATGGTTGCGTACATGGGACGCGGCGGCCCGATTCACGCGCGGTCTCTGGCCCGGTGCGGCGGCGGCGTGCTACGCCGATCTGTTCGAGCCCCTGCTCGACCCGCGTGTCGGCGCACCACGGTTCGGGATCGAAGCGATCGCACCGGACGGACGACGAATCGACGTCGACGAAACGATCGCCGCACATACCCCGTTTTGCGCGCTGCGCCGTTTCACGCGCGCCGGTGCGCCGCGCGTGATCCTGCTGTGCGCGCCGTTGGCCGGCCATGCGGCCGTGATGATGCGCGAGACGGCGGAAACGCTGCTGGCCGATGGTGACGTGTGCATCACCGACTGGATCGATGCGCGTGACGTGCCGCCTGACGCGGGTCGATTCGGCCTCGACGAATACGTGGCGATGCTCGACGGCTTCATCGATGCGCTGCTGGCCGACGCGCGGCCCGTGCACGTCGTTGCCGTCTGCCAGGCGACGGTTCCGTCGCTCGGCGCATTCGCGCTGCGTGCGCAACGCGGGGCCGCCCTGCCGGCGAGCCTGACGCTCATCGGCGGTCCGCTCGATGCCAGGATCAATCCCAGCGCGCTCGGGATCGCAGCCAGCTCGCATTCGCTCGCATGGTGCCGCTCCACGTTGATCGACACAGTGCCGCCCGGCTACGCCGGACACGGGCGGCAGGTTTTTCCGGCCTATCTGCAGCGCGCCGAAATCTCGATCGCGTACCCGCAACGCTACATGACGCTGCTCGATCGCTACCGGCGCGCGGTGACGTGCGGCGGTGCCGACACGCTCGCGCACGCGCGCCGGGCACTGCGCGAATACTTGACGCTCCTCGACATGCCCGCCGAATACTTCCTCGACACGGTCGACATCGTGTTCCAGCGCGCCTGCCTCGCAACCGGCACCTGGCACGTTTTCGGCCAGCGTGTCGACCCCGCCGCACTGCACGCCATCGTGCTGACGACCATCGAAGGCGGGCGCGATGCGGTCACCGGTGCCGGGCAGACCCATGCCGCACTGGCCATGTGCAGCGGCCTCGCAGCGGATGCGCGAGCGCGCGTCGACATCGACGATTGCGATCACTACGGGCTGTTCACGGATGAGCACTGGCGCACCGACGTTCATCCCGCATTGCGGGCCGCATTTACCCGCGCCGAAAGCGGCCGGCGGCGCCCGCGCGCGGCGTGACGCCGTCGAGATCGAACGCCATCAGCGGCTGCGAGCCATGGGCGGCCCACCATGCGTCATCGATTTCCAGAAAATCCTGTACGGTTCGACAGGCTGCGAAGGCCGGGATCGCGCGCTCGTCGTCCTCGAGCTGCCCATCGAAGCCAGGCTTGGATCAGCAGCTGCGCGTACTCGGCGCTGGTCAACTCGATTGCATCGAAATCGATCAGCGTCGCAGCGACAATTACCGCGCCGTCCAGACGGAACTCGCCGGAAAGACACCGCCTAACCAAGTCGGACGCCTGCCCCCGGCGGCACGTCGTCGCATCGGAACCGGTGACATCGCACGCCAAGGCGCCGGCCACACCATGCGAGCCTCGCAACGAAAGTCGTCGAGCCGGCCGCGCACTATCGCAGCGCATGCTCCGCCGAAAACGCGCCTGCCACGAAGCGGATCACGTCATCGAGCGACGCCGTGCATGCAGCCCCCTCCGCGAGCTCGCGAAACGCACCGTCCGGCCCGAAGCAGACGAGCGGCTTGCGCCAGCGCCGCGCGAGCGCAATCTCCTCGGCCGTGCCGTGCCCGCCCGGCAGCGCGACGATCAGGTCGCTGCTCAGCACGTTCACGTAGTTGCGGTTGATCGTATGCGGCGCCGCATCCGGCTCGCGGCGCGGCAGCGGCGTGAGGATCGGGATGTCGACGAACGGATGCGGATAGCCGTCGAGCGGCACGAAGCCCGCGAGCGGATCGGCCTGCGTCGGCAGGATGCCGATCGATCGGCCGGCCCGCCCGGGCACGCCGGCAAACGCGCGCGCGACCGCCAGCATCACGCCCTGCCCGCCGCCCGTCAGCAGGTTGAAGCCGGCCTGCGCGAGCCATGCGCCGAGCGGCTCGGAAAACGCGAGCCACGGCTCCTTGCCCGAGCCCATCACGCCGACCGTCTTGTTCTTCTGTTGCATCGTGGTTTCCGGTGAAGTCGTCGGGTTGCGCGCGATCGCCGCGCTCATTCGAGCTCGACGCCCTTGAGTTCGGGAATCAGGAACAGCAGGATCGTCCAGGTCAGCACGCGTACGCGCCCGTAACGGTCGCTCAGTGCACCGAACAGGATGCCGCCCGCGACGGCACCGATCAGCGTCCACGTGTCCAGCGCGCCGCCCTGCCCGGGTGTCAGCTGCAGCGCCGCCGTGATCGCCGGCAGCATGAAGCCGAGGATCAGCAGGTCGAAGCCGTCCATCGCATAGCCAATCGCCGATCCGGCCAGCGCTTTCCACGCGTACGCACCGACCTGCTCCGCGCGCTGGGCCGACGGGCCGCCGAGCGTCGAAGATTTGAGGTTTGCTGCCATGGTGTCCTGCCACGATTGTCCGGCAACATTCTAAGGCCTGGGTCCGCGAGCGAAGGGCCGGCAGGCCAGCCGGCGGCGATGGCCCGCGCGCGTCGGCACCCGCCTGCTGGGCGGCGAGCGGGAATCTGCGAGCAATGAACGGGAAGGAAAAGCGGCGATCCGATGCCGGCGGCGAAGCCGGCGATGTCGCGGTCAGGCCGGACACCGGATGAAAGACAGCATGCTGGCGGGGTGTTGCCGTCCGGCCCGCTTGCACGAACCGGACGGCGCCGGGCGGCCTGGCGGCCCGGCCGGCTTCAGCCCTGGTCGTCTCCGGGCCACCAGGTCTTGGCCTCGCGGTCGACGGCGAGCGTGGCGAGATCCTTGCCTTCGAGCCATTTCGGCCGCGGGCCGCGGCCCGACCATGAGCGGCCGGTCGTCGGATCGTAGTACTTGGCAGGTGCCTTGCGTTTTCGCTGGACGATATAGCCAAGCGCGCTCAGCACTTCCTGCTGCGAAATTCCCAAAAGCTCAACCTGTTCCTTGAATGCCGCGAGCGCGGCCTGCTTCTCCTTCTGCTTCGCATCTGACAGCTTGATATTCAGGTCCCGAAGTTGTGCTTCGAGTTCCTGCAGGGCCTGGGTCATGTATTCATCCTCTATGGGCATGTTTTCGCAAAAAGCTCCGATGGCGGAACCTACCACGAAGTTCCGCCAATGGGGGCTGTCAAATGGGTGAATCGTTTGCCTGAGCCGGCACGGCTTGCGCGATACGCACTAAACGACGTCGCGCGTCAATCAATGACAGGCTGGACCGGGCCGGCAACGCGCAGCCCGCCGTGTACGGAAGCATGGCGAACGGCTGCGGCAAGTCAGCGCCGCACCTGGCACTGGCGCGGCATGGCGCGAATGATAGCAGTGCTCGGCGTCGTGTTGCAGAAGTCGCCGGCCGGCGTCGATGCGGATACGTCCGTTTACAGGCCAACGTCGCGGGCTTCCCACGCGATCCGGTCGAACAGCGCGCGCAGCTTCCCGCCGCGCGCCGCGTTCAGCGCGGCCGCATGCGCGACGCGCCCGGCGAGATGCGCGCGGAAATCCGGATGCGCATCGCGATTCTGCGACGCCGGCCCGCGCCGGATGCAGTTGGTCAGGATCGCCTTCAGGAGATCGAACTCATCGCGCGCCAGGTTCGGATGACGATTGACGACCACACCGGCCAGTTGCTGGCGCATGCCGCGCCGCATCACGCGCGTCTTGCGCAGTTGCAGCGCAAAGCCTTCCTCGAGCGCGATCGCGGCGACCCGGATCTGCAGCCGCGCGACGTCGCGTGCCAGCACGGCGCCGCCGGAAAATGCGAGATCGTCGGCATAGCGCGTGTAGGCGGCACCGAGCGAACGCGCGAGCGCGGCAAGCCGCATGTCGAACCGGAACGCGCTCAGGTTTGCCAGCGCCGGCGACGTCGGCGCGCCCTGCGGCAGATGCCGTTCGCGATAGCGCTGACGGCCGATCCAGTCGAACCGGTCGCGCAGGTCCGGCGCGAGCAGCCGCGCGGACGGCACGCGGTTGGTACACAGCCCGGTGAGCATGCGTGCGACTTCGACCGGATACCCGAGCGTGACGAACAGCGCGTGAATGCGGGCGGCGCGTACCGATACGAAGAAATCCGCGAGATCGAAACGGACGACGACATCGCGATCCGCGTGCGGCGCCGCGAACGACACGATCCCGTGCCCCTTGCGAAAACCGTGTACCGCACCATGCGGCGCGATGCGATCGAGCAGCCCGTGCAGGATGCGGCGCTGCGCTTCGCGCAGCCGGCCTTTCGGAATCTCGACCAGGCGGGACCCGCCGCTGCGCTTGTCGTGCGCCGCGTACGTGTAGTGATGCAGCGGCGTGGCACTGCTGCGCGCGTCGACGCGCCAGTGGTCGGACAGCCAGTCGAGTTCCGGCACGCTCACGCTAAGCCAGCCGGCAAGATCGCCCGGGGTCGCCCATTGCGGCACGTCGCAGCCCGCGAGCGGCGCCGGCAACGGCCGCTGGACCGGCGGCCGCCGCACGACGCGGATCGCGGCGGGCCGGTCGCTGCCGTACCAGGCGAGCACGAAAGCCGGCGCATCGGCGAGGTCCGCCGCAAGCGCATCGATGTCGACGTCGGCCCAGCGCGCACCGAAGCGTGCGAGCGCGGCATCCGCAACCTCGTGAGTCCACAGTGGCGCGCCGCCGAGCACGGCTGCCATCCGGGACAGGACGCCGGCGCGTTCAGGCGCACCGGCCAGCATCGCCTCGGCAATCGTGCTGGTGGTGTCGTACAGGGATGAGCTCATCGAGAAAAAGGGGCGGGACGGTGAGTCAACGTAACCGGTACTGCGAGGGGAGGCGTTACGCAACGCGCAACCGGTCCCCTTGCGACGCATCGGGGTGTCGATCTCATCCACGGGGTAGCCCCGTAGTCCTGGAACATCGGCTGCCTGTTCCGGGCGTGTGCTTGACCCACCGGCCCGCGATGCGACTTTAATGGCCGCGAACGCGGCGTGTCAAACCAGATGGCGAGCCGGCGCTGCCGCGGCGCGCCGGATCGCGACGAGCGGCCTACGTGTGCCGGGCAAACAGTTCGCGGTACGCGATCGGCGCGACGCCGACGCCGGCCATGTTGTTCAGCATCGCGGCCCAGGTCGCGTTGTCGACGCTCACCGGAAACGACCGCACGCGGTTCGCGAGCAGCCAGAAGGTGCGTGTCATGCCGTTGCTCATCGCGACTTCGTACCCGCTGCCCTCCAGCCAGTAGCCGACCGGCGGCAGCGCCACCGGTTCGAGGCGCCCGGCCCGGAACGCGGCGGCGGCCGACGCGTACTTGCTGTCGAGCGGCATGACGCGGCGCGGCACGCAGTCCTGCGAGTTCGGTTGCGGAAATCTCGGGCTCGTGCCGAGCCACAGCCCGTAGAACGTCTGAGCGTCGAGATGCACGACGAAGCGCTCCGTTTCGGCGGGCGTCGCCGCCATGTAGCAGTCCGCCTGGCCCGGAACGGCAACGCGCCACATCGCGCGCGTCGCGCTCAGGTCGACCAGTTCGCTCGCCCGCGGACGCGGCTGGATGGAGGACGGCCGTCCTGCTTCGCGCAGGTCGCGCGCGCGATCGAGTCCGATACGAAGACGTGTCAGCATGGGCCCTCTTCTTTCTCTCGTGATTTGTTCGAATGAGCCAGGGAGCGGGCAAATACGTCGTCGCGTGTTTGCAATACGGGTGCCGGGTGCCCTGACGCTCCCGATGTGTCCGGGAATCCGCGCAGTGTAGCGCCTTTCCGTGCCGGCACGAGTCGACTCGACCGCCCCGACATCGCCGTATGCGCGCGGCGCAGCTCGCGCACCGGACGAACCACGCGACCGAACTTCGGGCAAGAACCCGTCCGGTTTCCCGTCCGGGGAGTCATCCCGCTCTCAAACGCTGAAGCCCCATGCACGCCGATGCGCCTCGCCTGCCACGCTCGCCACACCATCAACCATCGAATCAATATTCACCGCCGATTATTTGAATATCGAAACAATCAAAAAATAAAAACAACCACACGAAGAATTCAATGAAATTGTATTCAAACGAAAAATTATCGAATCCGGTTAACGATAAATTAATTCGATTGGCACTCTCATATTCAAATAAATAATCTGTGTTGTGCGCCGCAACACCGCGAGTCAAAAATCAACGAGATAACGGAGGCGCAGCACGAATCATTACATTCGTGCTTTGTCGCAAAGTTTCCACCTTATCAGGCCACCGCTGATTTCCAGACACGGGTGAATCAGCAATCCGGAAAGGCAGACATGTCTTTCCGGACGTGGCCGACGTCGTCAAATCGCATCATTTCATTCATTTCCAAAGGAAAGTCATGAAGAAGATTGCAACCGTGCTGTTTTCGGCACTGATGCTCGCCTCCACGTGCGCGTCCGCGCAGGCGCTTTGCAAGGCCGGCAAGATCGACAAGATCGAAACCGACAGCGCCGGCAACCTGCTGGTGACCATTAACGACGGCGCCTACTCGTTCAGTGCCAAGGAAGTTTATTCAATTATTTACCAGGCATACTCGGAAAACAGGAATCTTTTTATCTACGGCAATAATTGCGCAAATGGCTCGCCGGCGACCCGATTTGCCATTCGCTAATCGACCTTGAAACGCTCGACGATTATCAATACGTGGAGCCCGGGGCTGGATTGACATTCTGAATCCAGCGCCATCGCGGGCTGGGGTGCCGACACTGCGCAACATGGCGCCTTCATGCCCGCTGCCCGATCACCCTGTCCCTTCCGTTCCGGTACCCATGAAGCAATCGTGCTTGCCGCTACGCGTCAGGCGCTGTCCTGCATTTTGTCGCCCTGACCACATCCTGCGCCGGCAAGGCCAACGCCGAACCGCATCGCGACGGCCATCGCGCTCAATCGGCGATCCAGCAGTCGCCCCAGCCGCGTCATCGGGTCGATCGCGCCAAGCGCCAGCACGGGCCGCTGCGTAATATCGAGCGTCCCGGCGCATAGGTCGGCGAGCGGATCACCGCCCGGATCGGCAAGCGCCAGGGCAATCCCGTTTTCGCGGCGGGTGAGACCGATCGGCATGGCGGCCCGGCCGGGATCGAGCTGGTTAGCGAGCGAGCGTTCTGAAAGCCAGCCCCGGCCGAGCGCGAAGGCGCCCCTCGCCTCCCTGGCCAGCCGCAACGATTTCCGCGGATATCGGCCGAGCCGACGGCCTGCGATCGCGGGGAACTATCGCAGAAACGGCGCCAATGCTTCGGACGCTTCGGAGAACCGCTGCTCGAGGAAGTCGAGCAATGTGCGCACGCGCGGCGCCATATAAAGCGTTCGCTGAAAAAGCGCGTTCACGGGCACGTCCGGGCAGCGCCACTCCTGCAGGAGCAGCTTGAGCCGCCCGGCCTGAAGATCGGCACCGATGTCCCAGATCGATTTCATGGCCACCCCGCGCCCCTCCATCGCCCATTCGCGGGCAAGCGAACCATCGTTGGTCTGACGTGAGCTGTCGAGCGGCGCGGTGAACAACGCGGTTTCCCCATCGCGCGTGAAACGCCAGTTGTTCGCCGCGCCGGCCGCCGAAGAAAGTACGATGCATCGATGCTCGCGCAAATCGTCGGGATGGTTCGGCATGCCGTGCTCGGCGATGTAGTCGGGCGACGCGCATAGCGCGCGGCGATTGTCGGCCATGCGCTTGGCGACCATCGAGCTGTCCGCCGGCATGCCGAACCGGATCGCGAGATCGATATCGTCCTGCAGCAGGTGCGACAGCGAATCCGAGAGCACGAGCGTCAGCGTGACGTTCGGATGGCGTTCGTTGAATTCGTCGAGCCATCGACGCAGCACCGTGCGCCCGAAATCGGAGGTGGCCGATACGCGCAACGCCCCGCTCACCGATGCACGTCCGGCCTGCAACGCCGCGCGCGCATCTTCCAGCGTTTGCAGCGCATGCTGGCAGTGTGCGAGATACATACGGCCTTCATCCGTGAGGCGCAGCCTGCGGGTCGAACGCTCGAACAGCTGAGTATGGAGTTCGCCCTCGAGCTTCACGAGCCGGGCGCTCGCCGCCGCGGGGGACAGTCCGAGCTTTCTGCCGGCCGCCGAAAGACTGCCTTGGCTTGCTGCTTCAACGAAAAGGCGAATGTCGCCGAGATTGTCCATGATCGCGTCACGCGAAAAGAATGTTGGGTTGTGCCGCGCGATGCCCCGCGTGGCCCCGGGCATGGTAACGCGATGCGGACAGACGAAGGAAAGGCCGACCGCCAGGATCGGCCCCGGCCCGCTTACTTGGCGACCACGCCGAGCTGCTGCAGGAACGTCAGGTTGTCTTCGAGATGCCAGTTGTCGGTGATCTTGCCGTCGCGAATGCGATAGACGTCCGTGGCGATGAAGTCGACCACCTGCCCCTTCCCCTGCACGCCGTTGAAGGTGCCGGTGAAGTGACCGGTGAAGTGCAGATGGGTGACGACCCGGTCGCCGGCGACGATCATCTGTTCGACCTCTGCGTGGACGTCCGGCACGGCACGATGGAAGCCCTTCGATGCCGCCAGCGGCCCGGCGATGCCCTGCGGCCGGCCGGCGGGCAACGTGCGGTCCGTGAAATCGGCCGCCAGCGCCTCGCGGGCCTGGGCCTCGTCGCCCGTGCTCCAGAAGGTATCGTAAAGGCGTGCCGCGCGGATCTGTTGCTCGGCCAGCTGCTTCGAGAGGCTCTTGTCGACGATCAGCGTTTTCGGCTGCACGAGGTCGTCGCCGGTCGCGGCGACGGCAGGCAACGCGGCAGCGGCGGTGACGGCGGCCAGCGCGATGCGGGAAACGGCGGAACGGACGGTGCGGGTTTTCATCATGGGAAGTGGCATGGCTGACTCCGGGAAGGCGGCGAAACCGCAGTGGATGTGCAGCCATTCTGCTTGCCACCGTGCCGATTGATAATTGGTCTCGGCTTTGAATGATTTTCAATCCAGACAGGAAAATCGGACGAATGCCGGCCGGCCCGGCAATTCGAGCGACTTCGCACGATCGAACCGGTGCGGAGCCGCTCCGGCAGCCCGCTAGATCGTCTCGCTTTCGCGTACCGTCATCGGGCTTTGCAGTGCGAACCGCGCAATGTCGTCCTTGCGCATGAACGCAACGCCGGGATGGCTCTTCGCATAACGCAGGAACGCATCCCATGCACGCGTCATCTGCGGCGTTCCGCTGATACGATCATGCGCGCTGATCGACATCATGCGTCGGCGCGTTCCCGCTTCTTCGTACAGCTGATCGAACTCGAACTTGATCTGTTCGAGGAACTTGTCCGGCGAGTAATTCCGGCCTTCCACCAGCAGGATGTCGTTATTGCGCAGCGTATACGGAACCACGACGAAATCCTTGCCGTTGACCTTTTCGATGAACGGCTCGTCGCGGCTCGTATCATCGATGTGATACACGTAGCCCAGCTCCTGCAGCAGCGACAGCGTGTTCGGCCCGCGTCGCAGCCAGTTCGCGTTGTAGCCGACCGGACGTTGGCCCGTCACCGCCTCGACCATCGATCGCGCCTGGATCAGAAATTCGCGTTCCTGCGGTCGCGACATCGCATACTGCGAGTTCCACGTCGGCCCGTGGCCCGACGCTTCATGGCCGCGCGCCACGATTTCGCGCGCAACCTGCGGATGCCGTTTCGCCGCCTCGCCGATCATGTGAGCCGTCACCTTCACGTCATGACGGTCCCACAGATCCAGCATTCGGGGAATCCCCTCGCGATACCCGTACGCAAACCACGCTTCGGCAGCAAGATCGGCGGGAACGCCCGCCGGAAAATCGACTTTCGGGAACGGATTGTCGGCGCCCTTCGGCGGCTGTCCGCCCGCCTCGAACTGCATCGAGATCGAAATGACCAGCCGCGCACCGTTCGGCCAGAATTCACCCTGCATGGGCGCAGCGACCGGGTTCGATCGGGCGCTGCCCGTTTGCGCACCAGCCTGTGTGGATTGAAGCATCGCACCGACGGCAAACGCGCCTGCGCCGATTCCGGCCCTGGTCAGGAAGGAACGGCGCGTCGGCTGATCGGGCGCCTGCTCGATCGGGTCACGATCCGCAGGATCGATTTGAATTGCCATGGAAATCTCCTCATGACGCGCAAGCGCGTCTCTCGCACCGCAACGCGATGCATGATGACGAATGAACGGGTATTGAATGTCACGCAGATTCGTGCGCGCACAACGAATTTTCGGCAAGCGGTCCCATTTTTAAAATGGGCCTTGAAATGAATAGACTTTCAATCCAGACCAAAGAATTGATGCTCCGTCGAGATACGGCAAGCCATCTCGGTCCACCGCTCTTCAATGCGTCGATACCCTTCGGTAAATGACGGTGAGCGCCATCGCCGCCGAAGCGCTCAGCGCCAGCAGCAAGGTCGGCGCCATCGCATCGTGATGGCGATCCTTCAACCATCCGAACGCGATCGGCCCCGCAAAACCCGCCAGGTTTCCGAAACAATTGATCGTCGCGATCCCCGCCGCCGCCGCCGCGCCGGTCAATCGCATGGTCGGCAGGTGCCAGAACAGCGGCAACGCCGTCAGCGTGCCCGCAGCGGCCAGCGAGAGCCCCGCGATCACGGCAGGCAGAACGCCACTGAACAACGCGCTCACGATGAAACCGGCCGATGCCACGCAAGCGCCACCTGCAACATAGGCCGCCCAGTTGCCGCCACGGTCCGCGCGACGGGCGCCGATATTCATCGCCAGCACCGCAATCAGATAGGGAATCGCACTGCAAAGGCCGATCCACGACAGTTTCGTCAGCCCCGTGTCCTTGACAAGCGTCGGGAGCCAAAAGCCGATCCCGTACAGACCGACGAGAAGCAGGAAATAGATCGCCGTCAGCAACGCCATCTCCGATGCCGACAACCCGGCTGCACGCCGCGAATCCGCGGCATGACTTGCGTCGACATCGAGGCCTCGCAATACCGCGCCCGCCTCTTCCGGCGACAGCCAGCGCGCATCCGTCGGTCGGCTCGGCAACAGATAGCGCACGGCGAGCCCCACGCCGACCGTCGGCAGGCCTTCGATCACGAACGTCCATTGCCATCCGGACAGCGCCCCGAAGCCGTCGAGATGCGTCATGATCCAGCCCGACAACGGGTTGCCGACAATGCCTGCGACCGCCGTCGCGCTCATGAACAACGTCGTCATCCGACCGCGCCGGTGAGCAGGAAACCAGTAGGTCAGGTACAGCACGATGCCGGGGAAAAATCCGGCCTCCGCTACGCCGAGCAGCAACCGCTGCAAATAGAACGTGGCGGGAGAATGTACCCACGCCGCAGCCGCCGAGACGATGCCCCAGGTCACCATGATGCGGGCGATCCACAAGCGCGCGCCCACCCGATGCAGCAGCAGGTTGCTCGGCACTTCGAACAGAAAGTAGCCGACGAAGAATATGCCGGCGCCGAGACCGTAGACGGTGTCGCTCAATCCAAGCTCACCCGCCATCTGCAGTTTCGCGGCCCCGACGTTGACCCGGTCGAGATACGCAAGAACCTGCGCAACCAGAAGCAACGGCATCAGTTTCCAACCAATGCGCCGATAAAGTGCGTCGAGATTCTCCGGCGACCTGCCCGCCGAAATTGCCTTTCGTTCGTCGGGTGTATCGCACCCGGTGCTGCGCGTGATGTCCATTTCTGTCTCCATGAATGTTTTTCGACGCGGGCCGCGTCATGCACACGCGCCGGTCTCGGAGCGGGCCGCGTCACGAATCGTCTTGATGTAAGGCGCACCGCTGAAGTCGCAGACGAGCACGCAGCACTGCCATCCGAACGCCGGTTCGACACGCTCAACGACATCTCGCACGACGTCGTGAATCAGTCTCCCCATGTCGTGCAGTACCGGCTCGCTCCTGGGCTTCGTCAGCAACAGCCTGACGACGATGAATTCGTGTGCGGGGTCATCTCCGGACAGGAACTGATCGGCCGTATAGACGCGGCTCTTCAATTCGGCGAGCAACGCATGCCCTTGCGCAGCGAGCCGTTCGTGCAATGCACCCATCAATGATCGGAAATCGACCAGGCGTGCAATGCGGGGCGTGGATTCGATGATCAGATGCGGCATCTCTTCACCTCCGTTGAAAGAATGCATCGACGGGAGGTTAGGATTCGGTTCGCCTGATGTAAATTAATGTTTCGCATATCGATTCATCAGGATTTGTTATGTATTCAGCGATCGATCTTCGCCTGCTGCGCAGCTTCATTGCAGTCGCACGCTCCGGCAGCGTGACGCGAGCCGCAGCGCGACTTCACCTCACTCAACCCGCACTGTCACAGCACCTGCGCGAGCTGGCGGACCTGCTCGACGTGACGTTGTTCGATCGGGTGGGCCGCGGCATCCTGCTGACACAAGCCGGCGCGGATCTGTTCGCGGAAGTCGAGCCCATCCTGTCGAAACTCGACGTGACGCTGGCCAATGTCCGAAACCGCTCGCGCGAAGTTCACGGCGCGTTGCGCATCGGTGCGATCGACACCTACGCACGATCGCTCGTCATGCCGACGATATCGGCCCTGCTCGCACGACACCCGCAGTTATACGTGTCCGTTCACGAGCTTCCGGCTGCGGCGATCGACCAGGGGCTGGTGGAGAATGAACTGGACATCGGCGTGTCGTTCTCGCATCTGTCGAATGCGGACGTCGAGCAGAGAACGTTGTTCACCGAACGGCTGGCGCTGGTGCGTCGATCCGCCAATCGCAAGATCCGGAAGACCGTCAGCCTGCGGGAAGTGGCGACTCATCCGCTCGCGCTGCTGAATCGGGCGTTCGCCATGCGCGGTCAGATCGACGCCGCATGTGCCGGCGCAAACATTGCGCTGAACGTACGGGTCGAGGCGGCCAATGTCGACTCGCTGATACGGCTCGTCGAGCGCGCCGATTACGCGACCATCGCGAGTCCACTGGCGATACCGCCCCGCGCGAGGATCGTGACGGCGACGATCGTGGACGATGGCCTGTCGCGCATCGCCGCGTTGCGCTGGCGTCGCGGCAAGACCTTCACGCCCGCCATGGAACGTTTTGAAGAAGCGTTGTCGCGAACGATCCGCTCGTCGGGCCTCGACATGCCGGACAACGATTCGGTATGCACATCGGAGTCATCCCGGCCTCCGGGCACCAGAAAGCGCTAACGGTAGCCTGAACACGCCTGCGCCCCCGAACGGGGGCGGCGCAGACGCAGCTCGAGATCATCCGACGACGCTCGCGGCATGCGGCAATCGGGCGCGAGCGTTCGGGCAACCTGCGACGAATCGGGGATCAGACTTCAACGGCCCGGGCCGCTATGCGATCGCACCGCCACCGTCGACCAGCACGGTCGAACCGGTCGCGTACGGGGTCGACGCGAGGTAGAGCACGGCGTTCGCAACGTCCTCGGGTTGACCGACACGGCCGGCCGGCAATCGCGCCGCAGCGCCTTCGTACATCCTGTCGCGCGATTGCGCATCGAGCTTCGACCAGAGCGGCGTCGCGATCAGGCCCGGGGATACCGTATTCACACGCACCGGCGACAGCTCGAGCGCAAGCCCCCGCGCCAGCGATTCAAGCGCCGCGTTGATCGCGCCTTGCAGGACCGAGGTCTTGCTCGGCCGCACGCTCAGGAAGCCCGACACGAACGTCAGCGAGCCGCCCTGCCGAATGCGTACGGCCCGCGCGATGCGATAGGCGCCCCAGAACTTGCTGTCCATCGCCGCGTGGGCATCGGCGAGTTCGAGACCCCGCACCGGCCCCGTGGGTGTCTGCGCGGCCGACACGACAACGTGGTCGAATTCGCCCGCCGAATCGAAAAATGCACGTACGCTCGCGTCGTCGGTCGTGTCCATCACACCGGTTCGCACGCCGTGCCCCATCCTCGCTGCGCTCGCCGCCAGCCTGGCCGCGTCGCGCGACGCGATCGTCACGCTCGCCCCGCGCTCCGCAAAGGCCCGCGCGGTCGCTTCGCCGATCCCGGAGCTTCCGCCGACCACCAGCACGTTTTGTCCATCGAGTTTCATCGTTCGCTTCCTCCGATCAAAAGCGTGTTCCCGAGCGCGAAGCCGCGCCCGTCGCACGCATCAAATGTTCTGAATGCCGCTTGCGGCAAAGGGTTGTCAGCCGTCCATGCCGAACCGTCGCGGTAGCCGCGCCTGTCACCGCCGAACAACGGGGCGCCGGCGAAGTCGGCAAGCCCCCTGTTTTCCGCGAGACGACGCCGCAGATCCGGTCATCGGTTCGGCGTCCCACGCTGCTCATCGGCGGCGAGCGCCGTCACGAATTCGACGGAAACACCCGGCGCAATGGACACGAACAACTGAAGCTCGTTGGACAACGGTACTTCACTCAACGCGTAGTCGATCCGCCTGCTGGTCAGTCGATCGATCAACGTCGCCCATTCGCGGTGCGTGTCGACGCGAAGCGCAATGTGATCGATGCGCGGCGCGCTACGGCCTTCGTGCGCGGGAAGCGTTGCGCGCGTGACATGAATCATCGGGCGGCTATCGAGGTACAACCAATAGCCGTCCACCCTGAACGGCGGTCGAGGCCCGATATCAAGACCGACGACCTCATCGAAAAAGCGGCGTGTACCGTCAATGTCATCGGTAACGATGGTGGCGTGGTCGAAATGCATGCTTCGTGTCCATGCTGGAAAGTCTTGTATGCATTCTGTCGCACGCCGGTCGATCCTGATAATTGGCTTCGCCATTGAATGATCTTCAATGACGACAAGAAGATGGCGGCTGCGGGTTGCTCGGGGTCTCGGTTTCGCCGCACGCAAGCGGATTCACGAGACAAGATGTAACCGTGGCGTCATGCACGCACGGCTTCGGCAATCTTGTGATGATGCTCGGCCGCCTCTCCGGTGGCCGGCATCGCGCCGCCGTCGGTCCGAGCGGCTTCGGGCGCGCGATGAGCCGCGTACCGGCCCATTCCTCGAGCGACCGGATGCGGCGGCCGAACGCGGGATGCGTGACGAACCGGTTCTTCGCTGCGCGCATGAAGCTGCGCGTACGCGCGAGTTCGACGAAGTCCTCGAGCCATTTCAGTTGCCTGGCTCGGCTCCTGGGTGGGCAGTGACGTGCTGGTCGGTATTCGCGAACCGCATTCGCCGCGCAGCCGCCGCGATGGACGAATGCGGCTTGCGCAGCGCGGGCCGCGAGTGGCGCCCGATCCTACAGCACCTGCGGCGCATCGCGCAGCACGGCGCGCAGCGCGATATCGAACGGCGTCGCGTGATCGATCCCGGCGGCGCGCACACGCGACGCGTCCAGATGGCAATCGTACGGGCGCGGCGTCGCGTCGGTCGGCTGGTCGATCCGCCTGAGCGATGCTTCGATGCCGAGCGCGGCCGCGATCCGCTGTGCGATGTCGTACTTCGTCATCGGCTCCTCGCCCGACCAGTGACGGAGGCCCGTG
Source organism: Burkholderia puraquae (assembly GCF_002099195.1). Classification (GTDB taxonomy): domain Bacteria; phylum Pseudomonadota; class Gammaproteobacteria; order Burkholderiales; family Burkholderiaceae; genus Burkholderia; species Burkholderia puraquae. The sequence goes on from NZ_NBYX01000008.1 coordinate 225,165, forward strand.
ATCGATGCCCCCGCGAGATGGCGCAGCGTCAGGTCGCGGATGACGTCCGCGACGTCCGGCGTATACGTCGGGTAACGGATCGCCCATGCGTCCATGCCGACCGCGTCGGCGCCCGGCCGCGCGGAGGCGACGATCGCCGGCACGAGGCTCGTGACGGCCGATTCGCTCCAGTCGACGATCGGGCCGTAGAGCAGCGGCAGGCGCAGCACGCAGGACAGCGGCGACGCGGCGAGGAGTGCCGCCTCGCCTTCCAGTTTCGTGCGACCGTAGATGTTCAGCGGATTCGGCGCGGCGTCTTCACGGTACGGGGCCGCCTTGCCGTCGAAGACGTAGTCGGTGGAGATGCCGAGTGTCCACGCGCCGTGGCGCGCGGCGAGCGCACCGATGCGGGCCGGCGCGGTGACGTTGATCGCGCGGGCGGCGGCAGGGTCGCGTTCGCAGACGTCCGGGCGGCGTTCGGCCGCGCAGATGATCACGGCGGCCGGTTGGCGGGTGGCGAAGAGGTGTTCGAGGGCCGGCTCGTCGAGGACGTCGAGTTCGGCGAGGTTTTCCGCGGGCAGCGCAAGGCGTTTTGCGCCTGCGCTTTGCGGGTTCCGGATGGTCGCGACGAGGTTCAACGACGATTCGCGGGCCAGGGATGCGGCAACCGCACGGCCGAGGAGGCCGGCGGCGCCGATGAGAAGGACGGTCGGGTGCGGCACGGTAGCTATCTTTGAAAGGGAAACGGGAACCCCCCAATCTATACAAGAACAGGCAACCGATGTCGACTCCCCTGCTACGTCGGCTGCGTGCCTGCCGTCTCACGAACCGTGAGCGAAGAGGCGATCGACGCCGAACACCTGCGTGAACAGCAGCCACAGCAATACCGCATCGAGCGCAAGCATCACCACCGTACCCGTCGCGACCGACACACGGCTGTAGGGCTTCTTCCTGGGCTGCACGGTCGCATCATCCGGTGACACCTGACATTGCGCGGCGATCTCCGCCGGCCAGCGTGGCAGACGGCTCATGCGCATCCCGATCCAGCGAAACACACCCGCGAGCGTCGTGAGCGGCGCGAACAGCACCGCGAACGGGCCGAACATCTGCCATAGGCGGTACATGCCGTAAAGGAACGGTTCACGGCGGTTTTCGATGGGCAATAACAGATCCGGAGCCGGCACACTCACCGCCCCCTCCTCCATGTAGCGACGAAAGTATTCCCAGTGTGCAAGCAGTGGTTCATCTGGTCCGATACCCTTCGGATGGACAGGCATGACGGCGCCCAGGTAAAACGCATGCGTCACTTGCCCGTTCGCGTCCGGCAAATAGCCGAGTACACCCCAGTTCAGTCCGCCCTTCTTCAGGCAGAACACCAGCTTGTCCCAATCGAGCGACCACACGCCGTCGGGGCCGTTATGCTGGAACACGTGGACCTTGCGTGTGGAGCGCACCAGCCGGATCGGTTTGTAGGTATAGCTCAACATGTCCTGCTTCCATTGATAGCCGATCATGAAGATCAAAGGGACGCCCAATATCACAAGCAATGCGAGAAGCACCAGCGAAAGAGCAATCGAATCGAATCGATTGGTAAAGATCGAGATCAATACCAGTGTGTCGACAAACAGAAGCGGCATCAGCAAAAGCGTGAACACCATCCCGCCGAAGCCACGTCGCATGTATCGGCTATCGGCGACTTCCAGATAGGTTGCGTTGTACGACACGGCCATATCCAGCGACGTCGGCTGCCCGGTGATCCGTGCTGGCTTCGTCTTGCCAAGTTCGTACGCAAGCATTTCGCCCGTCGGCGCCCAAGGATCCTTCGGCGGCATTCCGAACTCGGCCTCGAGCCAGTAGCGCTTGCTGAACAGCTGGCCCCAGTAGGCCTTTAACGACGAGTCATTACTCATATTTCTTACCCTGCAATTGCGTTTTCGTAGTTCTTCTGTTCCTCGGGACCATCCGCGTAGCTGTTTTCAGGCCCCCAGAGACAATTGCGCGTCCAGGTCAACGTCGGAGGATCCTTGAAAATATCTATCGATACCGTCAGGATCAGGATCACTGCCGTAACGATCCACGCTGGTGGCCCTAACGATTCCACCTCTGCTCCGCTCGCAATCGCGACAAACAATGCGCGAGTCAAGCCGAAAGTCAAATAAGCCTCACCAGACATTCGGGTGAAATACAGCACGACCATCGCACCTTCGCGTTTTTTCCATGCTTCGACAAGATTCACAGCATCGATGCCGGTCGCAATCCACATTGCCACAACCCCCGCGCCCGCACCACCCACCTTTACAAAACGCAGAAATCCCCCACCCAGGCTCTTGGCAACCGGCCCGAGCAATGGCAATCGCCGTACGCCGGACGACTTGATGCCGGTGCTGACCAGGTCCAGCGTGCCCCCCACCAAACCGACCGTAGCAGTCCTGAACGCCCATGCCACGCGCCCCTGTTCACTCTTCAGCGCCTTGCCCATCGCGTCCTCTGCATTCGCCCACCCCAGCGTCGAAAACACCAACGACACCGACGCGAGCATGCCGGGCGACCGCGCATAGCGCAGCACCGTGCCCATATAGCTGTTGACCGGAATCTTCGTGACCACCTCCGCGCCCGGCGCCTTCCCGAGCGACAGCACCCGGTCGGCCGCGAGCTTGCCTTGCGCGTCGGAAGGCAGCCGATACAACGCGTCCTTGTCGGCCTCGCTGGCGTCCAGCAGCAGGTTCCACGACCTGACTTCCTCATCGAGACTGTAGCCGGCCTTCTTCGCCTCCTCTTCCAGGATGGCCATCCGTGCCTGCACGATCATCGCGCGATCGGCCTTGTCCGGACCGCTCGCGGCAGGCTGCAAGGTTTCCAGCGCCTCGTGCATCGCGCTGAACACGTCGCGCCGCGAGCCCACCACCTGCAACCGCTGCACCGGCATGCCTGCGTGCATCCCCAGTACGGTCTTCAAGTCTTCGGACGCCGGATCGCGTTCCTTGATCACGGCCACCATCCTCGGCCCGAGCTCCACGATCAGTTCCGGCAGCGTATTCTTGCTGTCGATTGTCTTGTACGCGTTTTCCCCCGCCATCTTGAGCTTGCTGATCACGGTCTTGTATAGCGAAAACAACTTCGACCATTTGCCGGGGTTCGGCAGATGGTTGGCCGTATCAGCCGTCTTGCCGTCGTCCTTCTGCGCGCCCCCGCTGGCCTCTGCAGCATGGGCCTTCAGTTCGGGATGGTTGAAGAACAGCGATCGCCATATCAGGTTGTGAGCCGCCATGCCGCCCCGCAACCACTCGTCGTAGAGCTTCACGCACGGCCCATAGCCGCCTGTCCCCATCACGCACGCAGCGAACAACGCGGTAAAGCCGACCCCGGTGTTGATGTCCTTCGCATCGAAGTGGTAATCGAACACCGTCGTCATGCCGGCGCTTCGCATCCACGCCACGTGGGCTTCCGCCAGCGGCCGCATGATCCGGTTGTCGTATTCGTCGGATGCCTTTTCATACTGCTGCCGATACGTCTTGCGCAGGTTAGGATTGATCAGCTTGTCGTACTTGCCCCACGCCTCGGTACGCGCGTGATCGAGGTCGTTCGCCGTGAACTTCACTTTCCTGGCCTCATCGAGCAGCGGCTGCATTTGCTTGCGGTAGCTTTCCAGCAGGAAAGCCGTCCCGCCGCTCTTGACCAGTTGGTTGTAATCGTCCTGCGATTGCCGGACCCGGCTGTTGTACAGATTCATCTCGGCCTGACGTTCGACCGCGGCCTGCAGGTTCGTCAGGTTGGTATCCAGGTCGGTCGGCCGTTTCCACTGATCCGAGAACCCCTCCCATCGCGCATTCATGTACGCCGGAATTTCCTGCGCGATACCGGCCGGATCCTGAAGCACGAGCACCAGGCCCTTCGCGGGCGCCAACCCGTCGCATACCGTCTTGAGCGTCGTGGCGGACAGGATGTCGCGGCACAGGAACGGGCTCCACCGCAACGCGCTGACCTCGTCCACGAGCTTCATCGCATATTCGGCGACGATCATGTCGACCTGGTAAATCTGGAACGCGTGAGCAGGTTGCGGCGCCCCGGGCGTGCCGTGGTTGTACCAGGCGCCGATATCGACGAGACGCATGAACTTCTTCCGCTCGTTCGCAGACAATCCCGCATTTTTGTCGCGAATCGCCTTGGTCCACCACGCATCGGAAAACCCGAACCACACCTTGCCCGCGCTGCCGGGATCCTGGATCGTGACCACCGACGCATTGGCCAGCTTGATCGCATCGCGCTTGCAGTTTTCGTGGAAACGATCGCCACCCGGCGGCTTGTCGTCGACGAGCGGCACGATCGACAGGATTCCCGATTCATCGACGGCGTACGCTTCCCAGTGCTGGTGCGTCTCGTAGAACAGGTACAGGTAGCCCGGGCGCAACGTGCGCCCCGTATAAACGGTTTCGCTGACGTTCAGCGGCACCTCTGCGGGCCCCAGCAGCGCCGTCGCGTCGGGCGGCTGGTGCGTGACCTTGTAGCTGCCGAACGTCTTCGTCGGCGCGATGCCATACCGTATCGGCAGGATCGGCAAGCCTTTCTTTTCACAGAAGGGGCAGGGTGTCGTCATCAACTCGCTCCTTGCGTCGAGTGATCGGTATTCGCCGGTGCAACGTGTCTCGCCTGGGCCGCTCGCTCCAGATCCCGGACGATGGCCTGCCAGTCGTCGTCGCTCCAGAGCGACGTGAGACGCCGGTAACGGGTCGGGTGCCCCGCGCACTGCTGCAGCATTGCAATGACTTCGGGGTGCGTATCGAACCCCGGATACTTCAACATCCCGTGCCGCGCAAACGCCATGACGTCGTCGCGTTCGCTCAGGCCGTGCGCTTCGGCTCTGATGAGCCACGCTTCGACCTGCGGGCCGTACAGCACCGGCTCGGCGCGCCACGCGGGCTCGGTTTCGAGCGCGGCGTGCACCGCACCGATACGCCCGATACGGCGCCACACCGCCTCGCCCGGCGCGAAACGCACGTGATGCGATCCTTGCGACGGCGTCGAGTACGCAAGCCACGCGCCGCCTGACGGGAACGTCCAGACCGACACCGGGCCGAACAGCACCGACCGCTGGCCGGCATCTAGCATCCAGCCCAGATGCAGGAACACGACCGGGTCGTAGAAGCGGAATACGCCGCGCGCGCCATCCGGAAAATGCGGCACGAGCAATTGCCGCAGATGCGCGCGCACAAATGCGGACACCGCGTCGGACTGCAGCAGCCCGACGCACAGCGATGCGGCGGTCGCGTCGTCGCGATCGGTCAGCAAACGCAGCGCCTGCGTGCGCTGCGCGTCACTCAAGTCCTGCCAGGCCAGCAGGAACGGCAACTGCCGCGACTGCGCGTCGAATCCGGGCGGCGCCAGCGCACGCAACGGGAGGTTTTGCCACGACAGCATCGCGTCCTCGTCGCCCTGCAACGGGTCGAGTAGCAGGAAGTGGCGCGCATCGAGCGCGTGACCGTCGAAGTCGATGCGTTCCATCGTCAGCCCGCCGGCAGCATGACGATGCTGTCGTGGCTCGCGGCTGCTCCCGACAAGCGCAACTGGCAATCCTTCGCGCTGCTGCTGCCCAGCGAGGTTTGCCCACCCGCGCCGCGAGGCCCGGTCAGTTCGCGCTGCGCCGACTTGAATTCCACCCGCCCCGGCGCGCCGACCTCGATATTGCCGCCCTCCATCTTCAGGTACGCTTTCGCGGCATTCAGCAGCAGACGCTTCGGTGCCTGCAGATTCGCCGCGCCCTGGCTGCTCGACAACACGACCGCCTGCTGCGCGGCCGCGCCGAGCGTGCCCGCGTTCTGCGCCTGCAGGCTCACCGCGCCGGAGGCCGCGTGCAACGCGATGCCTTGCCCGGCGACAGGGCGCTCGCCCGCGGCGTTGCCCTGTGTATAGAACGCAATGCCATGAGTTGCCGCCAGGGTTGTCTTGCCTTTGGCCGTCCATTGCAGATCCTGGCCGGCGCTCAGCACGGTCTCCGTCCCCGACACCCAGACCTGGCTGCCGGGCGTCACGGCGGCGAGACCGTCCGCGCCGTGTGCGACGACATGCGGACGCGACCATGCCACAGTACTACCGCTGCCGCCGCCGGCCTGGGCGGACGTTCGACCGGCGCGCGTCGCGGCGAGCGCCTGTTCGCTCTGCTGCAACCCGGTCACGGCGGCCGATTGCGTCGATCCGTCGGGCCCCGTCGCATGTCCCGTGTCACCCGGCGCAGCGCCGACACGGGCGGCAGGCTGCGCCGGCTCGGCACCTTGCGTGCGCGCCGCCTCTGCGAGACCGTCGAGCAGTTGACGGTTCTGGGTCAGCACCTGGCCTGCCGCGCTCGCATCCATCTGGCTGGCGCCGCGCGCCGCGTTGACGAGCATGCCCGAGCCGCCGCGCAACGCGGCGGCCGCGTCGGTCGTCAACTCCATGCCATACCCACGATCGGCCTGCCGCTGGTTGTCCTGAATCTCCTTGAGATGACCCAGCGTCAACCCGCTATTGTGGTTCGTCGTATAAAGACGCGCGCTCGCCTCGCCGGCCGTGTCGTCGAGCAGGAACTGGCGATAACCGCCCGTGCCTTGCTGACTCAGGTTCAGATCCTGCGTCTTGATGCCCGTCAGTGCTGCGGGATGGCCATTGCCCGCGAACCACGCGGCCGCATTACCGGTGCTGCTGGCCGGACCGCCCGCTTGCGCATTGTGCTGCGCATCGGCATTGCCCTGGCCGTTGTACAGCGAGCCCACCACCACCGGCCGGTCCGGTTGTCCCTCGAGCCATTCGGTCCACACCTCCTGCCCGACGCGCGGCACGCTCACGCCGCCCCAGTTGTCGCCACCGACCGGCGTCAGCACACGCGTCCATGTGCCGGCATTCCGATCGGCAGGCGCGTTGGGCACGTGTGGATGATCCTCGAGACTCGCGGCCTTCTGCCCGCGCTGCGCATGGTGCTGGATCCGGACGCGGTAATCGCGATCGGTGTGAACCGGATCACCCGCACCCACGACGATCGCCGTTTGCGCACCCTGCACCGCCACCACGGGATGCGAGTGCGCGCCGTGACCTCCTTCGATCAGCGGCCGGTACGTCTGTCCGGCCGGCAAGGCGACGAAGCTGTTCGCATAGACGGATTCGTTGCCCACCAGCGGCGCGCCGTCGTGCGTCCCGCTGCCGAGCGCGGCGTGCAGCGCATGGGCGACGCCGTATTCGTTCACGTCGGTGTCCAGCATCGGCGGTATGTCGCCGAGCGCCTGCTCGATCGCGGCGTGAACGTCCGCATCGACGTTCGCGCGCACGCTGTGCTGAACGCGCAGGCAAACGAACGCGTCCGACGCCTTCAGCGCCGGATGCCCGTCGATCGTGAAACGCATTCCCGGATGCAGCGTCATGCACGTGCTGCGCCCCTCGCTGCACAGCGTGGCGACGCGTTGCGCGTCGAGTTGCTGGCGCGCGCGCTGATCGCCGAGTGCCGCGGTCTGGAACGCATAAGGACCGGAGACGTCACGATCTTCGCCGGCCATTGCGACGCCGTCAACTTGCGCGCCGGTCAGCCGGTTCGACAGCGTGCGGTGATCCCAGCTGGCGCGCGCGACCCGGCCGATACGCCAGCGACGCGCGGTCATGAAGTGCTGGATGCTGCCCGCCGGATCGCCGTCGCTCGTCTGGTGGAAGCCGATGACCGCCGGCTTGTTCGGCGTGAATGACTGGTTCGAGTCGGCGAGCACGAGCGTGTGCTTGCCGAGGCTGGACGCATGGGCGTCACCGGCATGCTCGAACCAGTAGAAGATGCCCTCTTCGGCCCATAGCCGCTGCAGGAAATCGAAGTCGGATTCGCCGGCCTGGGTGGTCAGGCTGCGCTTGCGGTATCTGGCGGGATCGGCCAGCGCCCAGCGCCACGCCGGCACCACGGTGCCCGCGGTGTAATAACCGAAAATCTGCTCACTGATGTCGAGCACGCTGGCATTCTGGAAATTGTAGTGATCGACGCGCTGACGGAGCACCGAGAGCCACGGCTCGACCTCAAGACGAAAGCGGGCAAGCCCGCCGTTGTAGCCGATCCGCTCCGCCGCAATGATGTGACCGTGAACGGGACGGCGGACGTCGCTGCCTTCACGCGCACGCCATTCGATCAGGATCGTCGCGCCGACCAGGCGCTCCAGCGGCAGCGCCGCGTTCCCGGACAACGCCGTCAACTGGAACCGGTAGCCGCCGTGATCGACCGCCTCCCACCCGAGCAGACTCTCGGCGACCAGCGCGTTCGCGCCCAGCGGCGTGGTGACCCAGAGAAACCGGTCGTACTGCGACCAGTCTCCGGCGAGTTTTTTTAGAACGTCCATATTCGTCGACATGAATGTGTTCGTTGTAGGTACGACGCGCGCTGTTCGCTACGCCTCGTGTCGTGGCCAACGTACAACTGCCGTCCGATCGAAGTCGGCCGGCATTCCCGCAAGCCGGTCAGTGAGCGAGGGCACATGGATTCCGGTCACGCTGCGGCACTGCGATATGCACACCTCCAACGGCCTGCCTGAGCGTACAGAACGCCGCGCCATAGACCGGGCCGGCATCCCCGCCCGGAATGATCGAGACGTAGTAGGTCCGGTCGAGATCCAGCGGTTTGGGCGGCGTACGCACGATTGCACCTTTCACCTTCTGTCCATACACCAGGCATTCGCCGCGCTTCAGGTAGACTGGCTCGGCCTCGGCCGGCATCTCCAACCACCAATAGGTCAAGTCGGGACTCGCCGGGCCAGTCGGCCTGGCGACACCCACCGTGCGGATCCGGATTACGCTTCCTGCCCGTTCGTCGCTCACGGGCAGGCAGGCGGCAGGGTTCCCGTCGACCTGCCTGATCTCCAGTTCGACGGGCGCCTCCGACGTTGCCATCGCGCGCGACAGGCAAGACAACGACGCGAGCAAGCCCAGCGCGCTGTTTCGGAACAGTGTCTGCATTCCCCTGATCCTCCCGGAACGGCACAAGAATGTGATCAAGCGCTTGGGGTGACCCGACATAACCATGATCAAAGCCCGTCAACGGCGCTCGGCGCAACCTTGTCCGCGTCATCATCCGCGGCCGGTACGCCACGACTCGGAGCCCATTGCGCCGCTCAGTATCCGGCCGACGCGCACGGGTTCCCTTCCTGCCCCGGCGTCGCAATGCGGACACCGCCTCCCGCTTGCCTGATCACGCAAAACGCCGAGCTGTACACCGGGCCATAGTCCCCCCCAGGTACGATCGAGATGCTGTAGAACTTGTTGATGTCCAGCGCCCTCGGCGCCGCACGCACAACCGCACCGGCCACGGTCTGGCCATAGACGAGACACTCGCCTCGCTTCAGATAAACCGGCGGCGCACTCTCCGGAACCTCCAGCGCCCAATACGTGACAACGGGACTGACCGGGCCGGTCCGTCTCGTCACATCGACCCCGCGGATCTGGATCGGGTCGGAACCAGTGTCATCACTTGCCGGCAGGCAAGCAGCCGGTTTTCCGTCGATCTGCCTGATGTCCAGGCGAATCGGACCATGCGACGTGGCGACCGCACATGAGGCAAAAAACCAGCACGATATACATGCCACGGCACTGCTTCGCAAAATTTTCCTCATGCTTCGAATCCATTCATCGCGGCATCGAAACCACTTGAGTTGATCAGGAATTCAAACATCACCACCGTGCGACGGCGCCCGTCTCGCTACTTCGGCAAATTGTCCATATTCTTCGGATCCCGCAGCAATGGCGCGAGCACCCAGTTGAGTTCTTCCGGCGCACCGACGTATCCGCGGTGAATGATCGCCTGGTATTTCTTGAGCACATGAATCGCGAAATAATCCGCGACCAGATTTCCCTGCTGTTCCATGTTGTAGTCGTGAAAAACGTTCTGAGGCGTGATGGTGTACTGATAGGCACTCTCGCCGCGAATGGTGACGGTCAGCCCGTGCCAGCGCACCGAATATCCGAGCTGATATTGCCAGACGTGCGTCATCTCGTGCATGAACCACGCCATGTCGCCAACCGCCACCGACGCGGCGGAGAAGTCCTCGAGAAAGTCCTCGTCGCGAAAATACATGTGCCCGTTAGGGGTAACCGCGGTTCTCTTGCGCTGCATGTCGAACCAGAAGTAACTCCCCCGGTGCACCCGCACCTTGTCGTAATCGATGCCGTCCTTGAAGACTGTCCGGGCCATCTCGATCTCGCCCGCCGTCAACGGCCGATCGTGTCCCTTGACCGTCACCGTCTGCTCCGATTCACCTAACTGAAACTGGTTCGTCTGCACGCCCTTGATCTTGACCTCGACCGGCGTTGGCGGCGTGCCCGACGTGCGTCCACAGCAGTCCACCATCTGGGTCGGGGTCAGCAGCGCCGACAGGATCCCCAGCGGGCTCGCCGACGCCACGCGCTCGGTCTTGCCCGCGTCATCGGTCACGCCCGACGCCGTGGTGCCGTCGGCCAGCTTCAACTGATAAGCGACCTTCGACAGCGGCACGCCGTCCGCGTTGACGAAGCGCAGTTGCTCGTCGTAAAGCGCGAGCGGCACGGGTATCGGGAGCGCCGGCAGCACCGGCGACTGCGCACCCGGCCCCATGAACGGATGGGCGCCCGCCTTGACGGCAAACGATCCGGGCGTCTCGACCAGGATGTCCGCGCCCTTCAGCGTGATCCTGCTCGGCCCCTGCTGAAGCACGATCGCATCCTTCGCGAGCACGTCGATCCGGTCATCCGACGACGTGATGCGCACCGACTGGTCGGCCAGGATCTGCATCGACGATGCATGCGCCTCGACGCTGACCGGCCCGTGGCCGGCCACGGCCTTGATCCCGCCCGCGGCCGCGTACACACTCGCCGCATCGCCGGACGCACCGGCGACCGTCGCGGCGGCGGCGAGATGCGCATCGCCCTGCGCGGTCAGATGCACATGCTTCTCCGCATAGGTCACCGCGCTGTTGCCGGTACTCATCACGACGTTTTGCGGCGACTCCAGCACGACGGCCGGCACCGCGAAGCGCTCGACCGGATCCCCGCTGCCGCCCTGTCCGCCGGCGGCCGGCTTGGTCGCGCTCTGCCCGTTCACCGCTCCCGTGTACTTGCCGTCCTGCGCGGGATCGATCGCCTTCAGGAAATCCGCCTGCGCGGCGTTCGCCGACAGCCGGCCGGCGGTCGCGTGCGCCGCCGACTCGTCGAGACCCAGTGCGGTTTTCACCGCCTGCTTCAACTGGGCAACGCTCTCTCCCAGATCCATTTGCGTCGAAGCCGCTTCCGTGCGCGCGGTGCCCGACACCAGCACGCCTTCGCCCGCCCGTACGACGCCCCAGCCTTCGGTCGCGAGATCGAATCCTTCACCGCGATAGGCACCGCGAACCGTGCCCTGCTGATCGATCAGATAGCCTTGCGCAAGCCGGCTGTTCGCGACGCTGTTGGAAAGTTCGTGACGCAACTGGCCCGACGAATCGTCCATCACCCAGCGGCTGCCCGCTGTGCCGTCGAGTGTCTGCGTCTGCATGCCGGTCAGCACGCCCGCATGATTCGCGCTGCTGCCTTCACCGGCCGCGAACGGGGGTTGCACGCGACCGCCGTAAAGCTGGCCCAGCACGACCGGCATGTCGATATTTCCCGAGTCGAAGCCAACCACGACTTCCGCGCCGATGCGCGGCGTAAAGCTGTGGCCGAAGTTCGGGCCCGCCGCCTGTTCGGCGATGCGCGCGACCACGCCGGATCGGTGGTCGCCCGGCGCGTGCCCGTGCGGGTTCGACCGGCTCGCGGTGTCGGTCAGTCCGCCCGGCAGCGGCGCCGTGCCGCGCATCCACGGAAACTGCACGCGCACCTGATGATCGCGCGTGCTGCTCACCCGGTTCGACGGTTCGCCGACGACGGTCGCGGTCTGCACGCCATGCACGACCGGCCGGTCGCGGTAAGGCGGCACGATAGGCACGCCGGGCGGCACCGCGGCAAAGCGGTTGCGATAGAGCCCCTGCTCCAGTTCGCCGTGCTCGAGCAGTTGCGCGATATCGGCGCCGAGATTGTTGACCGCCTCGTGCTCGAGCGTCAGCGGGACGAATGACACCGTACCGTCCGGATAGCCGGTCAGCGTGTGAACCTTGCCGATCTCCAGTGTGCGCGACGAGCCGGCGCCATAGTGAATCCGCTTTGACAAACGCAGCGCGTCGAGACGCTGCGACGCGTAGCGCTTCGCCTGGTCCGACGTCTCGAAACGGCCGGCACGCTGCGCGTCGAGCACTTCGCGCGCGGGCATCGCGGGTGCATCGCGATCGGCGTCGTCCTGGGCATGCCCGGCGAGCGCGACGAGATTGCTCGCTTTCCAGCTCGCGGCGGTGACGCGATCCGGGACCAGCTGGCGACGCGTGGTGAAATAGGTCATCACACCGTCGAGGTCGCCCACGTCCTGCCGGTTGTAGGTGACGGTGCTGCCTTTGGGTTGTCCGGCGCGCCGGTCGAACACCACGACGGTATGGTTGCCGGACGGCTTTTCGCCCACGTCCTGCGCATGCTCGATACGAAACGACAGACCGGCCTCGGACAACTGGCGCATCACGAAGTCGAAGTCGGTTTCGCGATACTGGCCGCGCAGCTCGAACGTGCGCAACGGCTCCGTCCGTTCATAACGCCGATGCGCCTCCGGATAGTCGCCGAACACGCGCTCGCAAATGCCTTCGGTATCGAGGCCGACGAAATACAGGCAATTGCGGCGAAACCGGAGCAATTCTAGCCAAGAGGCCATCGTCAGCCGGTAACGCGTGATCTCGCCGTCGCTATCACTGTATGCGGCCCGCACCACGTATCCGTTCCAGCAGCGCTCGCCCGCGCCGGTCGCGAGACGCAGGCGGATCGCCGTGCCGAGCAGCGGATTCAGGTCGAGGAACGGCGTGCTCGACAGCACGTCGATCTCGAACCGGAAGGATTCGTCCATCGCTTCGCGGCCATGAAACCGCTCGACCGCGAATGCACCCGGCATCGCCGTATCGATCCGGATCTGGCGAGTCGCTTGCGAATAGCCCTTCAATGCAGCAGCAATATCCATTCCGTCCTCTTGCGTCACGCCGGCCGCGAGGCTCGTTGCCGGTCACGCGGAATCGCTCAGTTGATCGCGTCGGCCTTCTTCCTGGCCACCCGCGCGTTCGCCTCGTCGACCAGCTCCTGGATCGAACTGTACGTAGGATTCCTGACTCCCGATTTTTCCTGCTTGCCCTTGCCGCGCAGGAACATCCATTCCGGCCACTGCCGGATGTGATCGAAGGCGCCCACGACGAACTCGCCGCACGGCGGAACGTGCAGTTCCTCGGCGGACTTTTCGCCGGCGAGATACGCATCCGACTCCGGACCGAACACGCGGTCCTGGCACGACTCGTGCCAGAAAACCATGACACGGCTGCGATCCGACTCGGGGAAATCGTCGAACACGAACCCGTCCTTCCGGTCGGAAACGGCGATGGTGCGCAGATTCCCCTGCGCATCGCGAATACCGACTTTCCAGTGCGGATCGTCGTTCCGGTCGTAGTCTTGCCACGGGTTGATCGCTTCCTGGAGCACCTCGCGGCTGCCGTCGTGCTTCTCCAGCTCGAACACCACCGTGCTCTTTGGAAACGCCTCCGAATGCCCGAGCTTCGGGTTGCCCTTTATCTTGACGATGCCGTTCGCGGGCACCCGCACCTCGAGCCCGTCCTTCGCACGGACCGGCTCGACACCGTCGGGCTGGTCGAACAATGCGACCACCGGGCCGACATAGCCTTCCGGAATCACGTAGATCAATGGCATGCGCCGACTCCTATCCAGTCCGAACACGATTGCCGCGAGCAGCACGACAACAAGCAACACGACGTAGCGCCACCTCACGCGACGCCCCGACGACGGCGGTGGCACTACTTCTTCCATAGCTTGGGATCCAGGTCTTCGCTATCGGGCGCGCGGCCCTCGTTGGGATTTCGATGAAGGTGGTAGTCATTCCAGGCCTGAACGGTCGTGTCACGGGTGGCCGGCGGTCGCTTGAAGCTGTCCTGCAGACGTTGCCAGACGGCACCCACCTCCTCGTATGCGGAAATATGCAAGGGCTTGCCAAGCCCGCCGCTCGCGCCGTCGCCGATCTTGCCGAGCGGATCGGCCGGCCACGCGACGACGTCCATGCCCGGCAGGATGACGGGCGGCCCGTCGCCCGGCACGCCGGACCACCCCGACGGATCCGGGTCGCTCATGTGGCGCGTCGGCGTGCCCGGCGCGGTCTTGATGTCGCGGATCGCCGGGTAGTCGTCGCGCCGGTCGGGCGTACCGCCGAGCGCCTGCGTGAAGATCCACAGTTTCGATCCGAAGTTGCCGTCGAGCGTCAGTTCCACCCGCAATACGTTGGCAAACATGATGCGCTTGTTGTCTCCGGCGAGATGGGTGGCGGGCGTGCCGATCCGCACGTGGGTACCGAGGAACAGCTTGTTGCCCGCGGGGTCCTCGATGAACGATTCGCAGTTGGGGAACCCGTCGCCATAGACGAGCATGCAGATGTCCATCCAGCGGCGCACGCGCTCGACCCTGATCCACAGATGCCCACGCGTATCGAGCGTGGGAACGACGGTGGTGTGAAGCGTGTTCCAGTCCAGCCGCGACCCCAGGAACGCAAAATTCTTGCCCCCGTACCACGACGTCACTTCGGCAATCTGTTCCCCCGCGTGCCCCTGCTCGAAGGCGTTCGCATCGGCGGTTCCATCGGGCTGATATTTCTTCTCCGTATAGGGCTCCGGGCCGTCGGAGGCCCACCATGGCCCCGACGACGTATTGGATCCGGCGTACTTCGAGCGCCTCAGCCGCTCCTGGAACTTGTCCTTGCTGCCCGCCGCCAGGTTGCACGAATACAGCTGCCATACGCGTGACGTCACCTTGCCGGTCTGGCGAGCCAGGTAGCTCGGGTGAAAGCTCTCCTCCAGCGAAAAGCCGCGCGTGTCGCCGTGAAAGCGGAAACCCAGCCGCTCGAACTTCTTGTTCGGGTGAAACGAACGGATATTGACCGTGTATTCCACGAGCCTGACCAATTCGACCTCGACCGGATGGCCGTCCTGTTGCGCCATCGGCGTGCTGTCGGTCTGGGTCAGCACCTTCGGGACGGCGACCGTGTCAGCTCCAGCCATGATCGATGTCCTCGTTGCCGGTGTATTCGACCCGGATCGGTTTCGCCGCGGCCTTGGTCGAATAGGTCGCCGTCCGCCCGTCGCCGGCGCTGCTGCGCGCAGCCAGCGCATCGCCATTCGTGCTGACCATCCGGTAAGGCAGCCCCTTCACCGCGCCGCCCGTCTGCGCGTCGCGCAGCCAGTAATACTCGTTGTAGAGCCCGTGATCGCCCCACGCGCCCTTCGCCTTGTCCAGGTCGGTCGGCCCCTGGAACTGATGGTCGGCCGCGTGCACCGTCAGGTTGCCCGGGCACTCGAACGTGACGTTGCCGCCTTCGATCAGCAGCGACGCGCCGCCGCTCACGGCAAGCCGCAGTGCCTGCCCGGCGGCCAGTTCGACGTCGCTCTTCGTCGCGGCGACCGTCAGGTCGTCCTTCGCGCGCAGGGCCAGCGTGCCATGCTGCGCCTGCAGGTCGAGGTTGTCCTTGCCCGCAATCAGGCTGAGGCCGGCCTCGTTTGCCGCGCCCGTCCCGTTCGCGCCCGCCAGCCAGCCGATGCCCTGGCCACTGTGAACCCGCAGCGACCGGCCGACCGCCAGGTTGGTATCGCCGCCGCTGCCGACCGTCAGCGTCTCGCCGGCGGCCCACTGCAGCGCCTGGCCTGCGAACAGCCCCTGACCGCCGCGAGCGGCGATGCCAAGCAACGCGTCGCCGGTATGCGGCAGCGCGTTGCCGGTGCCGCGTTGCGCGGCGTCGGCCGTGGCCTGCTCGAACCCTTTCGCGCTCACCGTGGTCGCCAGGCTGCGCGACAGCGCGTCGAGCGGTGCCGCCTCGCCGTCGAGCGACGACTGGCCCGCCTTGCGCACGCCGCGCTGTGCGGCAAGCGGCAACGTGCGGTGCGTGTCGGCCGCCTTGTCGAAGGTGCGCGCCAACGCCAACTGTTGCGCCAGCAACGACTTCAGCGCGGCGACGTCGCCGGCGGGTTGCGCCGGATCCGGCGCATAGCTCGAGATCAGGACACCGCGCGTCGCGCGCACGGCGCCATAGGCATCGGAACGCAGCTCGGCGCCCTGGCCGCGAAAACTGCCGAGATAGTTGTCTGCCTGGTGACGCAGGTGACCGAGGTTGAGTTGAGTTGCGGCGTGCGTCGTCGCCATCTGCAGGCGCCCCATGCCATCGCTGTCGTCCGTCACCAACTGATTGTGGCCCTGCGCGTCGAATCCCTGGCTCTTGAAACCGGACAGCGCGCCCGCGTGGTTGTGCCGCTGCGCGCCCGCACCGCCGCCGTGCCACGCCGGGCTGTAACCGCCAACCTGATTGCCCTGCGCGCTCGGCGCATGATCGGCCGCCTTTGCGTAGATCGACTCGTCGAGCGGTCGGCCCGTCTCACCGCCCGGCGTCGGTGATTCGCCGCCCTCGCCACGGCCATTGAACAAGCCGCCGAGGATCACCGGCCGATGCACGAGACCATTCATGAACTGCACCAGTACTTCGTGGCCGATCCGCTGCGTCTGCTGCAAGCCATGGCCGTCGCCGGCCAGTCGCTGCATCGCGCGCGTCGCGAACACCCCGGTGTCGCCGTCCGCCTGCCAGTGGTAGCGCAGCTTCAACCGGCCCTGCGCGTCCGTATGAACCGGGCCGGCGGCGCCCGGCTGCGACTCGCCCTGCGGGCCGACCACGATCGCGGATTGCGCGCCCAGCGCCGTCGGCACCGGATTCAGCCGCTGGCCCGTCCCGTCCTCGAGGGTGGGCCGCCAGACCTGCTCGCGCGGCACACTAGTGAAACGGTTCGCGTAACCGCCGATACCCGCCTCCTTCAGCACGCGCGGATCGAGATCGTCCGGCGGCAGCGTGCCGAGCGTCTGCTGCAGCGCCTCCATCACGGTGCGCGGCAGGTTGTTGATACCGACGTGCATCACTTCGGTGACGAGAAAGATGTCGGGCGTTTCCGCCGAACCGCGCACCTGCCGCCACGGCGGGTTCGCGACGCGCAGCGCGCGGCCGGCCCGCGCCGTATGCAGCGTGCTGCAGCCCGCCCAGCAGCGCGCCTCGGACAGGATCGCATCGGCCTGCCGGCGCGCCGTGAACTCGGCTGCGCGCAGCGTCGTGAACGCTTCGGGCCCGACGTCGTCGTACAGCTCGCGATAGCCGTCCGGATTGACCACGCTCGCAGTCGCCGTCACCGACTGGTTGCCGCGATAGTCGCTGCTGATCAGCGTCACCCGGTCGGCCGTCAGCGAGACGACCTGGCCCATGCCCAGAATCACGTCGCCCGTGCCGACCGCCATGCCGTTCAGGCGAAGCGGCAGGCCGCCGAGCCGCCGGGAGGTGTCGTCCTCGGGAAGCTGCGCGCTGTCGTCGAAGACGAGCAGCGTATGGCCCGCCGGGGCGTCCTCGTCCTCTACAAAGCAGAAGCCTAGACCAGCTTCCGCCAGCACGTGGCGGACGAAGTCGAGGTGCGTGTGAGTCCGGTACTGCACGCGGTATTCGCACGGCCCAAGCGCATCGATACGCTGATTGGCATCGGCGGTGAAACGCCAGCGGGCGGTACCGCGATAGGTAGCGAATACGGTGTCGAGCACCTCGGCGACCGTCCGGTTCACGAACGTGCGCTGATCGCGGCCGTGCGCGAGCGCCTCTAGCCATGGCACCAGTTGCAGGTGGTAGCGGGCCAGCGTGCCGTCATAGCCGACGCATCCAGCTTCGGCCACGAGGCCGCTGCGGGTCGTGGCCGATCCGTTCGCCAGCGTGGTGGTGATGGTGACGCGCTGCCCGACCATCGCATCGAGATCGAGCCCGGGATCGGTGGCGAGCGCATAGACGTTCCAGCGATAGATCTCCGAAAGCGCTTCGCGACCGCTCCAGCGTTCGATCTGCAAGGACGAGATCGAACCCGGCCCGTCGAGTACGTGAAGGCGATTCAAAGCATTGAATAGAGACGGCAGTTGCGAGTTAACATCCATGCGGGTCTCTCTCACCTGTTACGTTTTTCTATTAAATGCGCCGCGGCGCAAAAAACTGCCCTCTCGAAAGCCCGATGACGAATACCAATGAAGCCGGCCCGGCATTCGTTTTTAAAATGACACAAAAATGTAAAATCATTCTGCGCCAATTGATATAACCCTAATTTATGGCGCCTTGGCCATTAGAATATCATCAGCTTGATAGCAAGTGCCAACCGGGGATTGGAACTCGGATAGAATGGCACACCAACCCTGATTTGATTTTTGCCTGCGATCCGGCGTGCGCCGGACATAATCGGCGGTGGTGGCGGCCGTTGAGCGGCATTAATTACCGATATTCATCCTTCGGTCGCCGAAGGCCGCGAATTAAATACCGATCGCTCGAAGCGGCACATTCAAAATAGCAGGAGGCCTCTATATGACACGCCCGTTTATCGTTCTCGGGGACAAGCACAGTCATGGCGGCGTCGTAACCAGTGCGTCAGGTATCGCCAAAATCGACGGCAAGGGAATTGCCCGTCGCAACGACACGGTTACCTGCCCGCTTCACGGCGTCAATTACATCGACGAAGGTGACGACACCGCGATTATCGAGAGTCGCGCCGTCGCCCGGGATGGCCACAAGACGAAGTGTGGCGCGATCCTGATTGCCAGCCAGTCGAATACCGGCAGCGAATGAGCACGGTGCCCGACTCTCCGGCCGCCCGCCCGGGCGGGCGATCGCCGGTTCGCGCGGCCACCCGGGTGGCCGTCGCGTTCGTCGCGGTCTGGCTGTTGGCCGCCGCGTACTGGAAAGCGACCGACCATGTGCCGAGCGTCAAGGAGCTGTTCATGGCCGGCGTCGGCGTGCCGCTTTTGCTCGTCATTGCGGTAGCCAGTATCCGCAAGGGTTTCGCTCCGGCACCCGGCTCGGCACCGAAGCCCGGGCCGCAAGCTGCCGGCGCGCCAGCCGCAGCGACCGACAACGATCCGTCGCTCATGTGGACGATGGCGCTGCTGGATGCAAGCCTGCGCCTGCCGGCGGGTATGCATGTCGAGGACGTGCTCGCGCTTGCCCGCGACGGTCAGGTCGTCGGGCTGCATCCGACGCTGCAGCGGCTTGACGGTACCAAGGTGTTCGCGGCTGCCGCCGCGTCGATCTGGCGCGACGACCCCAATGACGGCATGCTCGCGCTCGACGTCTTGCAGAGCGAAAACGACGAGCAGCGCCGCGCGATGCTGCTGGCAGCCGAAGCGATCGACGAGCTGATGGAACGCCATGCCACTACCCCTGTCACGCCGCCCGGCGAAGCGTCGCGGGGCACGGTACTTCCATTCGCACTGCACCTTCTGCTGCCCGAGCGCTGGCGCGCCGATGCCCCGGCACTCGCGGCCTGGCTCGACCGGCACCTCGAGCGCGGTCACTGGCGGCCGGCCGTCGAGCCGGCACGGATCACTTTCGTTGCGCAACCGGTCGATGCATTCACAGCGCTCGATGCACTGAACGTCGAGCTTCATCGGACACACGCGACGGCCCGGCATCTCGTGCTGGCGTGCGACTCGATGTTGAGCCAGCCGACGGTGAACGCGCTCGACCATGCCGGCCGGCTCTTTGCGCACAACCGCCCCGACGGCCAGGTGCTCGGCGAAGGCGCGTGCGCGCTCCTGCTCGCGCTGCCGATGGCGGCGGGCACGCCGGACACGCCCCGGATTCATCGGCTCGCGACCGCCGAACAGCCCGCGTCGACCGGACAACCCGACGGCGATACGGTTGCCGGACTGCTTCGACAAGCGGTCGCTCGAATGACAGATGCCGAACCGGCCATGGCCGGCTGTGCACTCGTGAGCGACGCGGACCAGCGCAGCAGCCGTCGCGCGGAGATCGGCGATGCAGCCCAGCGCATGTGGCCCGACGACCCCGACATCCGGTTGCGTTGCCGGCACCTGGGCATCGCGAACGGCGATGGCGGCGGCGCGCTGGCGCTCGGCCTGATCGCCGCGGCCGGCGCTCACGCAGTCGACGCACAACGGCCGACACTGGCGGTTTCGATCAGCGACCCGCTGATGCGCGGCGCGGTCGTCGTCAGCCATCCCGTCGCGCCCGGAGCGAACGGCGGTTCGCCGCCCGCATAAGGGCAGTCGGCTTTCGTCATGCGTGGCGGTACCGGCGACGGCACGCCGGTAGGCTCAAGTCAGGAATCCATTGCCGGCGCAGCGCGGGCAACGCAACAACACGTCGCCGGTGCGGCTGGAAAAGACGATCAGCTGGGTGAAACTGCTGGTCGTCACGTGCAGGCGCAGCAGCCTGTCCATGACCTGCGCAAATGCATGAATGCCGGTGCCCGTGCCGACGAACGCCTCTTCGTCGACAGTCAGGTGAAGCTCGATCCCGCGGACGATGCCCGCGAAGTTTCGCTCGGTCACCCACGCCGTCACCGCCTTCTGCGTCAGTTTCACCACGCCGTCGATCAGCCGGACCGACGGGGCCGACCGTTGCAGATCGTGCAGCGCAAGCAAGTCCCGAACAGTGGCCGCGCCGCCCGTCAGCGACACGGCATTGAGCGACAGTTGCGAAATCAGCCGCCACTGCGCACCGCGTTCGTGCCGGGGATACAGCGGGCGGGTCGGCCGGTGCAGCAACGCAACCCGTCGCGCAAGGCTGCCGCCCTCCATCATCAGGTCGCCCATCGGCGAACCATGGCCTAGCCGCTCGGGCAGATCTCCATTGCTGCACGTGAGCCGGATGTCGAGCGCCGCCGGCGGCGGCCGGCGCGCGAAATCGCCGCTCACGAACGTCAGCGTCACGTCCTCGCCGGGACGGCCCGGCGTCGCCCCGCGATCGAGGCCGGCTTGCCAGTAGAGTGCCGCCGCCCCCGCATGCCGCCCATGGCGCAGCGAGTGCAACGGATCGACGGCCACGGCCTGGTTGCCTTGCGGCGACGCTTCCACCTGCGCAACCGAATCGACCGAATAGATCGTGCACGCATGGGCGCTCTGTTCGTCGGCCTCCAGCGCGTATGCGTCGGCAGCGTCCGACGTGCTCGATCGCTCACCCAGTTTGCCCACCGCCTCGAACAGGTTGACGACCGGCGTGCAGCCAAGCACCAGGTGACTCGCGTCGAGCACCGCCAGCGCCTGCGCGGCCGCGGATTCGGCCGGCATGTCCTTCAACACGATGTGCATGCTGAACTGCCTGCCGCCCAGCCGGCCGGCCTGGCGCAGATCGCAGTCGAAGAAGCCGAATTTTTCCGGGTACGCAAAAAACTCCGTCAGCAGCAGGTAGGCCGGGGCCGCCGACTCGGGATACGGGACGAGACTGTCTGCGCGATCCATGCCTGCCGCGGCGCAAGGCGTACCGTCGAGTTCGATCCACCGGCCACCGTGCTCCGGCTCGACATAAGCGCGCAGCGCCTTCATCGACAGCGCGTCGCGAAGCATCGCGGTGAAGACAGGCGTGCCCTGCGTATAGAGCCGGACCGAACCCACATTCAGCTCGGCAATCGACAGGTGGGCGGATTGAATCGCAAACGTCATCGAGATCAGCGCCGTCGCACCGGCAGGCAGGCGCAACGTGAGCGGCACGTCGGCGATGGAGTGGAACTGTGCTGCCGTCAGTTGCAGCGGCGAAAGCGTGACATCATACGTAGTCCGGAACAATATCTTGGATCCGTGCAGCGGCCGGCTGTACAACTGCGTACCGCGCGGCACGGTAACGGCGGCCGACATCTGTGCCGCCCGGCCGCTGTCCATCTCGAAGTGCGCGATCGAACATGACGGAAATGCACGCAGGTAGTGCGGGTACAGCGTCTCGAGCAATGCCTCGGTAAACTGCGGGTAGTCGTCATCGATGCTGCGGGCCGTACGTGCCGCCATTAACGCAAACGACTCGACCAGACGTTCGACGTGAAGGTCCATGCTGCCGCTGTCCATCCCGCCGGTCAGCGACAGCCGGCTTGCGATCTTCGGATAGTGCGCGGCGAATTCACGCACGTACTGCCGCAGGAAGGTGAGTTCCCGTTCGTAATAGGACAGCAGGTCTTCCGGACTCATACGTCGTCGTTCTCCGTCGGCAATGCCCTGAAGCAGACGAGATCTGCGAGACGCTGCGGACGCGGGCCCGGCCGGTGCCGACGCGCATCGAACGCAGCATTGCGTCTGCCCTGCAGCCCCTTGCGCGCCACCGGAAACCTCCGGGTGCCGGTGCAGGACACGCGCGAGACATTGAAACGCGATGCGAAAGCACGCCGGCCAACGCGGCGTGAACAGCGTCACCATGAACGTGCAATCATGTCCGCAACCGGTTCATTTGGCAACGCAGTGCCCGCGCAGCAAGCACCCCGTGCGAGCGCCACACGTCACGCCCCACCAGCAAAAACAAAGCCCGGCGCACTCTCCATGCGCCGGGCTCCTGAACCGGAACGGTAACTCCGCCCCGCCTTACTTCCGGTCGAGCGAATACCGCCCCGGCCCGATCAGTGCGAGCAACAGCAACCCGCCGATGATGCTCACGTTCTTGTAGAAGTTGATCATCGCCATGTATTGCTCCATCCCCTGCAGCGTCCAGTAGCGATGGCCGATCAGCGCGGTCGCGAGCGTATAGGCAGCGAACACCAGTGCGAGCGGCCGCGTATAGAAGCCGATCGCAATCAGCAGGCCGCCGGCCAGCTCGACCGCCACCGCGATCGCGGCTGCCAGCTCGGGCGCCGGGTTCCCCGTCGACGCCATGTACGCGACCGTGCCCGAGAAGCCGCTCAGCTTCTGCCAGCCGAACAGCACGAACAGGATCATCAGCAGCACGCGAGCCGCCAGCAGCAGCTCGTCCTTCTTCGACTCCAGCGAAACGTAACGCATAGCAATCACCCTTGAATTGACGGTTTGATGCGTCCGGTGCCGATACACGCCGAATCGGCGCGCCAGATCGGCAGCGAACCACTCCTCGCACGATCGGACAGCAAGCCGGCTGGCCCGCCGCCGAAGAATCCATCTGGTCGCACCGTTCCTGGTGCGCTCCGGATCGGTTCTGGCGAAGCACGGGTGCAGTCTACTGTCTCGCCAAGAATCATCAATCCGTCAAAACATGATTCGCTATCTCGTACAAGTGGACAATTGAAGACATCAACGCCGTGATCAAACTCTGCGATGCTTGAATTCGGGATCGACATACAGGAGCTTGATCCCGCCGCGGCCGCCGAAGATCGGCTCCGACGGTGCGCCGGCCGCGCCGATGCCGACGATCCTGCCGCCGGCTTCCGCAACGAGCACCCGTTGGCCGCCGTCGCTCGACGCGAGCCTTTTGCGCCATTTCCTGCCGCGATCGTGTTCGTCGAGGACGGCACGCGCCTGCGCGGGTGCGAGATCACGACAGGTATGCCGCCAGACCATGACATGAAAATCGGCGATTGCCTGCGCATCGTCGAGGCTGGCGGATCTGATGGATATTGCGGACATCGAAGGCTCTCCCGCGCAGCTCGGCACGCGCGGACGCGGTGCATACGCCGGGGATTGTCGACGATCCGGCGGCGATGTCAGCACCCCGCCGGCATCACGGGTCAGCGCGCCACGGCTTCCGTATTCCGGATGCTGCCGAGGAACCGCGTCAGCTCCACCGTCTGCGGCCGCTCGAAGATGTCTTCCGCCGTGCCGCTCTCCCACACCCGTCCCTGGTGCATGAATACGATCCTGTCGCTCACCGCACGCGCGAAGTTCATCTCGTGCGTGACCATGATCAGCGTCATGTCCTCGCGCGCGAGCTGCTCGACGACGCCCAGCACCTCGCCGACGAGCTCGGGATCGAGCGCCGACGTGATTTCGTCGCACAGCAGCACGCTCGGCTTCATCGCGAGCGCACGCGCGATGGCAACACGCTGCTGCTGGCCGCCCGACAGCTGTTCCGGAAACGCGTCGAACCTGTCGCCGAGGCCGACACGCTCGAGCATCAGTTCCGCGATCGCACGCGCCTGCTGGCGATGCACGTTCTTCACGACGGACTGCGCGAGCATCACGTTTTGCCCGGCGCTCAGATGCGGAAACAGGTTGTATTGCTGGAACACCATCCCGACCTTGAGCCGCAGCGCACGCAGGTTCGCATGCCGTGCATCGACGCGTTCGCCGTCGATCGAGATCGTGCCGGCGTCGATGCTCTCGAGCCCGTTGAGCGTGCGCAGCAGCGTACTTTTGCCCGAGCCGCTGCGGCCGATGATCGATACGACCTGCCCGCGCTCGACGGAGAAATCGATGCCCTTGAGCACATGATGGGTGCCGAAGTTCTTTTCGAGACCACGGGTTTCAACGAGCGGCATGCCATCTCCTTTGCAACGTGCGCGCGTAACGGGTAAGCGGATAACAGAGTGCGAAATAGATCAGCGCGACGAGCCCGTACACGACGAACGGCCGGAACGTCGCGTTCGAGATCGCGATGCCGGCCTTCGTCAGCTCGGTGAAGCCGATGATCGACACCAGCGCCGTATCCTTCACGGCCTGCACGCCGAAGCCGACGGTCGGCGCGACGGCGATGCGCGCCGCCTGCGGCAGGATCACGTGACGCAACTGCTCGACGTAGCTCATCGCCAGGCTCGCCGACGCCTCCCACTGCCCTTTCGGCACGGCCTCGACGCAGCCGCGCCAGATTTCGGCGAGATACGCACTGGTGAAGAATGTGAGGCCCGCGGTGGCCGCGACCCACGGAGGCACGTCGACCCCGACGAGCGGCAGGCCGAAGAACACGATGAACAGCTGCATCAGCAGCGGCGTGCCCTGGAACACCTCGATATAGAGCTTCGCGCAGCCGCGCAGCACGGCCGAATTCGATACGCGCATCACGAGCAGCCCGAGTCCGACGACACCGCCGGACAGGAACGACACGATCGACAGCACGATCGTCCAGCGCGCGGCCAGCAGCAGGTTCGCGAGAATCTGCCCGAACGTGAAGTCGGTCATCGCGCACCTCGCACGCGGCGCGAGAACAGGCGCCGCCCCATCGAGCCGAGCGTCGCGCGCAGCAGCAGCGCCATCGCCAGGTACGCGAGCGAGATCACGAAATACGTCTCGAACGCGCGGAAGTTGCGCGACTGAATGTAGCCTGCCGCATAGGTCAGATCGGCCACCGAGATCTGCGACACGACCGCCGAACCGAGCATCGTGATTACGATCTGGCTCGACAGCGCCGGAAACACCTTGGCAAGCGCCTGCGGCAGCACGACGTAGCGCAGCATCTGCGCGCGCGACATCGCAAGCGCGGAAGCCGCTTCCAGATGCCCTTTCGGCACGGCGGCGACGCCCGCGCGGACGATCTCGACGGAGTACGCGCCGAGATTGAGCGTCATCGCGAGAACCGCGGCCGTGTACTCGCCGATGTGCACGCCGAGCGCCGGC
This sequence comes from Burkholderia puraquae, assembly GCF_002099195.1. GTDB lineage: Bacteria > Pseudomonadota > Gammaproteobacteria > Burkholderiales > Burkholderiaceae > Burkholderia > Burkholderia puraquae. The sequence goes on from NZ_NBYX01000008.1 coordinate 250,551, forward strand.
AGGCCGAAGAAGATGAAGAACAGCTGGACAACGAATGGCGTATTGCGAATCGCCTCGACGTATGTGCCGATCAGCGGGCGCAACCGCACGGCCGCGCGCGCATCGGCGCTGTACGCGGCCGCGCCGAGCACGCCGAGCGCGACGCCGAGCACGGTCGCGACCGCGGTCAGCGCGAGCGTGATCGCCGCGCCGCTCGCGAACACGCCGGTGTAATCGGCGAGCTCGCCGAATTGAAGCTGATAGCTCATGGGAAGTGGATGGATTCGGGTTCGGACAACGACGCCCGCCGCGCCGGGCATGCCGGCCGCGACGGCGCGTCAGGCGACACTGCGCTGCGTCACAGTCCGGCCGGCAGCGGCTGGCCGAGCCACTTCTTCGACATCGTGCCCAGCGTGCCGTCCTGCTTCGCATGTGCGATCGTGTCGTCGATCTTCGCGAGCAGGCGCGGTTCGTTCTTGTTGACGCCGACGAAGCACGGCGAATTCTTGATCACGAACTTGACCTCGGGCCGGCGCGGCGGATTCTTCGCGAGAATCGCCGCCGCGACGATATTGCCGGCGGCGATCAACTGCACTTGTCCCGACAGGAACGCCTGGATCGTCGCGTTGTTGTCCTCGAAGCGCTTGATCGTCGCGTTCGGTGCGAGCTGCGACAGCGCGATCTCCTCGAGCGCGCCGCGCGTGGCGCCGACCGTCTTGCCGGTCAGATCGGCGGGGGTGCTCACCTTCACGTCGGACGGCCCGAACACGCCCTGGAAATACGGCGCGTAGGCGGTCGAGAAATCGATGACCTTCTCGCGCTCCGGCGTCTTGCCGAGCGACGAGATCACCATGTCGACCTTGTTGGTCGTCAGGTACGGAATCCGGTTCGCGCTGTTCACCGGCACGAGCTTCAGCTTCACGCCGAGCGATTTCGCAAGCAGTGCGGCCATGTCGATGTCGTAACCCTGCGGCTGCATGTCCGTGCCGACCGAGCCGAACGGCGGATAGTCCTCGGGCACCGCGACGCGCAGCGCGCCGTTTTTCGCGATGGTGTCGAGCGCATCGGCATGCGCCGGCGCGGCGGCGAACAGCGCGATCACGGGCGCGGCGATCAGCGCAGCCAGCCAGGTGCGTCGGGGGAACGGTCGGGTCGTCGGGCTCACGGTGAATCTTCCTTGTCTGGTATGTCGTCGGGGGCGCGCGCAACCGTTGCGCGGCCCGACACGACTCCAGCAAGAACCGGGCCACGCCCCATGCGGCGCTTGCCGCATCGACACTGGCCGGAAGTTCTGTCGAACAGCATTCCTCATTTCGGTGCATGAACCGGCAGCGACGGCAGCGGTTGCCCTCGCAGCGAGCGTCAGCGCACCAAATTAACTGACTGGTTCACCTGCCGCCGGGCCCCCTATGCACGGATTCGAACAGGCCCAGTCGAAATTTGCATTCCGTTTGTGACCGGAATTACGGCTGAATACGTTCGTGACGTACCGTGCCGTTCGCCACGCCCGGCGAATCGCAATCACGATGAGCGCGCTTGATTCCGCGCCCTCGTCCGCCGGTACAGCTGGTCCCGATCGTCTCGCGATCGGGATGAATCCAATCCCATCCGTGCGCGAGGATACAGTCATGGCATCGATTCCCGAACCGTCGACAACCGGCGAAACCGACAAACGCAGCTGGCTCGAATCGCACGAAGCCGGCTATCACAAGACCCTCGGCAATCGACAGGTGCAGATGATCGCGATTGGCGGGGCCATCGGCACCGGGCTGTTTCTCGGGGCCGGCGCACGGCTGCAGGCAGCCGGCCCGTCGCTCGCGATCGTCTATCTGGTGTGCGGCGTGTTTTCGTTCCTGATCCTGCGCGCGCTCGGCGAGCTCGTGATGCATCGCCCCAGCAGCGGCAGCTTCGTGTCGTATGCGCGCGAATTCCTCGGCGAGAAGGCGTCGTTCGTCGCAGGCTGGATGTACTTCCTGAACTGGGCAATGACTGGCATCGTCGACATCACCGCCGTCGCGCTCTACATGCATTACTGGGCACCGTTCGCGGGTGTGCCGCAGTGGATCTTCGCGCTTGTCGCGCTCTGCATCGTCGCGACGATGAACCTGATCGGCGTGAAATGGTTCGCCGAGATGGAGTTCTGGTTCGCGCTGGTCAAGGTCGCCGCGATCGTGCTGTTTCTCGTGGTCGGTGCGGCGATCCTCGGCACGGGCATGCCGGTCGCCGGCCATGACACCGGCATGCATCTGATCACCGACAACGGCGGGTTCTTTCCGCACGGACTGATGCCGGCGCTGGTGCTGGTGCAAGGCGTGGTGTTCGCGTTCGCGGGCGTCGAACTGGTCGGCACGGCCGCCGGCGAGTGCAAGGACGCGCGCAAGGTGCTGCCGCGCGCGATCAACAACGTGATCTGGCGCATCGCGATTTTCTATGTCGCGTCGGTAGTTCTGCTCGTCTGCCTGTTGCCGTGGAGCGCGTACAAGGCGGGCCAGAGCCCGTTCGTGACGTTCTTCGGCGCGCTCGGCGTGCCGGGCATCGGCTCGGTGATGAACCTCGTGGTGTTGACGGCCGCGCTGTCGAGCCTCAACTCGGGGCTGTATTCGACCGGGCGCGTGCTGCGCTCGCTCGCGATGGGCGGCTCCGCGCCCGCGGCACTGTCGCGGATGAGCGCACAGTCGGTGCCCTATGTCGGCATTCTCGTGACGGTCGCGATCTACGTGGTTGGCGTGCTGCTCAATTATCTCGTGCCGTCGAGCGTGTTCGAGATCGTGCTCAACATTGCGTCGCTTGGCATCATCAGCACGTGGGGTTTCATCATCGTCTGCCAGATGAAGTTCCGCGCGGCCGTCAACCGCGGTGACGTGGACGACGTGCCGTTCAAGATGCCTGGAGCACCGGTCACGTCGTGGCTCACGCTGCTGTTCCTGCTCGGCGTGCTGGTGCTGATGGCGTTCGACTATCCAAATGGAACCTGCACCGTGGCATCGATTCCAATCGTCGCACTGCTGCTTGTCATCGGTTGGCGTTGGGTGAGCGGCCGCGCACGTCGTGTGTTGCTAAAACCGACGATTCCGTCGGTCACGCTCACACAAAACGTGCTCGAAAAGGACGAAAAGTAATACGGCATGGTACGGAATCCGGAGCAACGAAGGTGACCGCTGCGGTTGCGGTCGACTTCACGAAAGTGCGCGCGGCGATCGATTGCGTGATCCAGGCAGTTCAGCGTGGCGTCGCCCTGCGCGCGCCGAGATGATCTATGCGCTGGCGATCCGTGCACGCAGCTCACGTGTTGCTGGCCGAACAGCCAACGCTGTGCCTGAAGTTCGGCGGCGGCCAGACGCAGTCGACTTGCAATTGGAAAGGGTCGGGTAGATTGCCGCGAGGTGGAGGGCAGAAACACCCGCTTTAACAAATCAATCGATAGGTCAGGCCGAGGTGCGGCGGATTTTTTGCAAATCCCGGCCGCCCTTCGGCAACGTACGCGGAATCCGCCCCGCCCTACGTGCGTGCCGCACCACGCGCGGGCATGTCGACGGCCGATTGCATGAACCGTTGATCGACTGTCGCGGAGATCCGCTGGGCCGTTTCATACAACGCCGCGCCGATCTGTCTGACCGACAGTGCACCCGCTTCGCCCGACTGCGCCAGGTACGGGCAAGCGAGGATCGCGATGGCCGAACCCGACTTGTCGACGATCGGCGTCGCGATATCGGTGATTCCGGGAATGCGCTCGTTGGGGTGGCAGAGATAGCCGTCGACCAGATGGGAGGGCAACGCTTCGTCGCCGTGCGGCAGATTCCTCAATTCGACATCGTGCCCGTCGGCCCGCGACAACCGGATCCGTACGTCTTCGTCCTGAAAGGCTTGGTACATCTCGCCCGCGGCGCTGCCGTGCAACGAAACGCGCGTCCCGACGCGGACCGCGATGTTCCATTCCGTTTCCGCGCCGGCCGTTGCTATGACGATCATCGTGTCTCCGTCGAATACCGTCAGGTAACACGACTGGACCGTCTGAAATGCGAACTGTTGCAGCAGCGGCGTGACGAGCGCGCCCAGCGATCGCGTCGGCGCGTGATGCTGCCCGAGAAAGTAAAGCTTCATGGTCAGCGCGTACCGGTCGTAGCGATCCACCCGGCAGATATAACCGCGGTCCTCGAGCACCTGCATCATCCGGTACAGCTCGCTTCGGCTGCGCTTCAACGCGCGGCAGATGTCCGCCTGCGCCATGCCGTACTGGCGATCGATGAGCAACTCGAGGATATCGAGCCCCTTCTCGAGCGCCGGCGCACGATATCTTGCCTTTTTCGCAGGTCCCGTATCGACGAGATCCACGGCGTCACTTTCTGGATTCTGCATGGGCTGAAATTCCGGTCGTCAGGCAACGCCAGGATCACCGGGGCCGCGGCCCGGCGCGATGACAAGCTGGCGTGCCTGTCGCATCATGAGTCGACGAGTATGTTCGTGACGAGTATCTGGCGAGACAATGCGCGCCGACGTGCGACGCGCTCATCTCGAGTTCACGCGAGCCACTCAACAAGCCTGCTTGTCCGGCCACCATGGTTGCGGTGTTTCCCGAATCAGATAGTCATCCAGGTTCTTGTCGACAAGCCACTTGGGGCGTGCACCTTTTCCCGACCACGACCGGCCGGTGTCCGGATCGTAGTATCTTGCCGATGCCTTTTGTCGATTGGTCTTGACGAAACCCGCCGCGCGCAACAACTCGATTTCCGTGATGTCGAACAGCTTGACGTGCTCGGCAATCTCCTCGAGTTTGACCTTCTTCTCCTTCTGCCTGGCTTCTTCGACAATCAGATTCAAGTGACCGAGCTGCTTTTGAAGCTCGCGAATCGTAGGACTCTTCATTTGATGCATTCCGAGATTAAGTCAATTAGCGGCCTTCCGGCGCGCGTAAGCGATGCTGCATTTCCGTGACTGCATGACCCATCTCATGGCACCCGATCCCAAAGACAGGGCGCAACGTCCCGATACATACGCGTCATACGGGACACGCCACCGACGTGAGTCTCGAACTCGCCCTGCCCGCCGTCGCACCAGGATCCCGAACGACGCCGGCGATTCACGACGGGGCTGAATTTACGGCATCCATTGACGCAGCACATATCACTCAATGCATGATTCGTGCCATTTCCCCGCGCTCCGTTGCGATGCCGCATAAAAACGTCGACAAACCAATGGCTTTTATCCGTCGATCAAAATATCTGAATAAAACCGGTTCCCGCGGTAAAACGTTTGCGCTCCGTCCGCGGCGCAGTCCGTTACGTAACGACACGTCGTAACGCACACGTGACGAACAGGACATCGGCACCACCCGCTCTCTCGAGCATTCGATCGAATGAACGATTAGTGATGCGAATCAGATTTCGAAAAATGCATCCTGGAAACGTTTCAGCCCGTCACGCAACCGCTGCCGCATTGCCTGCTGCCTGTCCTCGACGACCACCTGATCGCTTTTGCACGCCGACAGGCGTTGCGGTCGTGCGCGCAATCGCGCATCATCCCACCCTGACGCTGGCCGAACACAGCACGGCGAATCCGCTTCGGGCCACCCACCTCATCCACTGCGCAGACGCCCCATCCCATGTCCTCACCGATCCTTCCCGCCATCGTCGCCCTCCTGGCCGCGACAACGGTTGCACCGGCCAACGGCGCAGAATCCGCTCCGCTCAATCTTTGCGAGTTCGTGCCGGTATTCAACGAGAATTTCAGCGCGTTTCGCGTCTCGCCACGCCCCCTGGGCGACGCGCAATGGATCGCGCACACACCGTGGAATGGTGATTTCGGTGATGCCGCGTTCTCCGATCCGGGGCCTCAAGGGCCGTTCAGCGTGGTCAACGGCGAATTGCACATCACGGCGAGCCGCACGCCGCAGGGTCGCTGGCATTCCGGCCTGATCGCCGCGGCGGATGCATCCGGCAATGGCCGCGGCGTGCGCTACGGATATTTCGAAGCCCGCATGAAGATGCCGCCCGGCCCCGGCACATGGCCTGCGTTCTGGTTGATGAGCCTCAAGCCCGTCGCCGATCCGGCGCCGCGCGTGGAAATCGACGTCGTCGAATACTACGGGCACGCAACCGATCGGTATTCCTCATCGCTTCACGTGTGGTATCGCGGCGCGAACCAGAATCAGTCGCGCCATGTCACGCATCGCAGCCCCGTTCCGGCCGACTCGCTCGTCAACGGGTACCACGACTACGGAGTCCGCGTGCTGCCGGACAAGATCACGTACTACCTCGATCGCCGCCCCGTCTGGGAACAGGCGACGCCAGCCGAACTCGACACACCGCTCTATCCGCTCGTCAATCTTGCGCTGGGCTCGGGCTATCCGATCGACCAGACACCCGACCCGTCGACGCTCGCCGTCAAATGGGTGCGGCTCTACGCACTCGACGAAGCGGGCCGATCGAGCCGTTGTGCGCGGCCGAAATAGCACTGACCGCGCCCCGGCCCGGGGCCGCCACGCGCGCCGCCGGCTGGCCGTGAACTAGGCCGGCTGCAGTTCCCGCGCCGTGCAAGCCGCGAAGACCTCGAGCAGACGCTCGACCCATGCGTCCGGCGACAGCCCCATGTGGCGGGTCGCCGAGTGCGCGGCGATGCTCATCCTGTGCGTCGCATCGTCATCGCGCGCAATGCGGGCAATCGCATCGGCGAATGCCGCCTCGTCGGCGGGATCGCACGCGTCGCCGGCGCCACACGCAACAATATCGCCCGCCAGCAGTGCGGACTGCGCGACAACAACCGGCAACCCGCTCCACATCGCTTCCGCGGCCACGAGGCCGTACGGCTCCGGATAGCGCGACGGCATCAGCAGCGCGCGTGCGGATTGCACTCGTTGCGCCACCTCGCTCGGTGCGAGATGGCCGCAAAACGTCACCTCCGGATACGCTGCGCGCAACGCGGGCATCATCGGCCCGTCGCCGATGATGACGAGCCGCACGCCTGCGCGTCGTGCCGCGCGCACGGCCAGGTCCGGCCCCTTCTCCGATGCCAGCCGGCCGACGAACACGAACGTGTCGTTGCGTTCCGCGGCGATGCGCGCGATGCTCCACGGCGTCACGGGGTTCGGCACAGTCTGCAGGCAATCGACCGGAATGCCGCCGCGCTCGAGCGGTTCGCGCATCGAGTGGTGAATCATCAGGACGCGAGGCCCGGCGGAATCGAAGTGAAGCGTGTGCGATTGAACGGCCTGCCGGACCGTGCGCCACACCTTGTGCGCGTAGTGTCGCTTGTCGCAATCGCGCGTCACGCATGCCGCGCCGAGCGGCACACGCGTACAGACGGTACCGGCACGGTAGTCGGCAAATGCCCCGTTCGGGCACACGAGGAAGAAATCGTGCGCCGTAATCACGGTCCGCCCGCGTACGCGACGCAGCGCCGCGAACAAGGACGGCGACAGGATCTGGCTCCAGCCGTGCACGTGATAGACCGTGCCCGGCGTGTCGTGCCGCGCGATCCACGCATTGAGCGTTCTGACCGTGTCCGGGTTGTACACGCCACGCCCCAACGCGGCGGCCCCCGCCTGCAGCAACCGGATGCCCCGCAGGCAGACGACCTCGATACCGAGCGCGTCGAATTCCGGATTGGCGCCGTCATCGCCCGTGACGTACGTCACCTCGACGCCACGCGCCCGCATCAGGCGCAGTTCGAGTAACGCCAGCGCCGTCGCGCCGCCATTGGCGACCGACACGTCGTTGATGATCACCAGCCGTTCCGGCTGAACCGTATTCATACGAGCGACTCTCCCGGCACCCGCACGCGACCGGCCGGCTGCCGCGATCCGGCCACCGCGCCCCTCAGCGCGGCGGCAAGATCGGCCACGTGCGCGCATGCGTCGTCGAGCACGGTGCGATGCACGTGCGCGTCGATGCCCTCACCGAGTTGGCGGGCAACGAGCCCGACGACGGCGTCGATCGAATCGACGCCGACCGTACAAAGACAATGCCCGCGCCCGACGCCCGATAGAAACGACTCGAGCTTGACGTCCCACGCGAACCCGATCTGCGGGATCGCATACGAGAATGCGGCGATGTTCGCGTGAAGCCGGTGAGCCATCAGCAAGTCGAACGATGAAATCAGTCGCGCAAGGTCGGCCGGCGTCGCAGCACGCGGCGCGAAAGTGATTCGGCCAGACCCGGCCGCCTCCGCGAGCATCGGTCGCAGTTCGCCGATGTATGCCTCGTCTTCGGGGCTGCCGTTGGCGAAAACGACGAAACGCCATCCGTACGCGCTGCCGGCACGGACGAGTGCGCGATACCATTCGGCTTGCGCGGCCGCCGATACGCGAATGCTGCCGCCGTGGTACTTGAGCGCGATCGGATGGGTAATACCCAATCCTATCGTGGTGCCTGCGTGATCCGGCGCCCGGGATCGCGCGACATGCCGCGACACCAGGTGGCCGGGATCGTGCACGACCTGCGCGGCGCGGATCCCGGCACCGCACAGCCGCGCCCGCCAGATCTCGGCCGAGCGTCGCTCGCGTACCGACGCATGAAACAGCGCAACCCCGCCGAGCGCGCGCCGGAACAGCAGTTCGCCGCGCGACGTCCAGTCGCCGGATACGCCTACGCCGAAGACGGCTGCCGGCAAACCGAGATCACGGACCTCCGCCATTGCCGCATCGAGCTTCATCGGGAAGTTCAGGTCCGCATCGCTCAACAGATTGCCGCCGCCGACAATCACGGCGTCGACGGTGCGCAACGCCGAACGCCAGCGCGGGCGCAGCTCCGTGTGCAACTTGTACCCGAGCACCGATTGCACGATCGCATGACGCACGACACGCGGGCTGTGATGCATCAGCGTCAATACCGATTTTCGGGAGGTGGCGCCGCACGCGTAGTCGGTTCGGCCCGCGAGATCGATCACGCGAATCTCGATGCCCGGCAACGCCGCTGCGAGCTCCGCCTCGAGACATTCGGACAGCATGCCGTCGCCGAGATTCGGACTGTACTTCACGTTGACGAGCGCGACGCGCGGCGCATGCGGCATTTCGTTGGCGACGGGCGCCCCGTGACGAACGCGGTTCTGCATGATGGGATGATCGGGAAGCATTGTTGTGTCGCAGGACGTGTTCCAGGCTCGCTGGACGTTACCGCGTGGAAATGCGCGGCACGATGACGGAAAGGCATGCGAGCGGCAGCTTCGCGCTGCACATTCACGGATGCGAAGCCGACGTTTGCATCGAATCCCTGCAGGCGCGTTAGGGTGACGATACGCTTTCACTATACCTTCCAGTCCCATTATGATTCGCATACCGTAACAAATATTAAAGGTTTGCCACACCGAAGCGGTGATGCCGACGCCCACACGCGCGTGCCGGTTTCCGATGCCGTTCTTCCGCTCATAGCTGTGCCGCACGTTCCGGTGTCCGGCGTCCGCGCAACACGTCGATGAACGCAATCAGGTTTCCAGCCAGCCGGCCGCGCCGATCGATATAGGCTTCCGGCGCGATCGATTTCACCATGTTGGCCGCGAAGTTGCGCACGATCTGGCGGCACGCATCGCTACGCGACAGCGTCCCCTTGGCCATCATGTAGACCGGGTTCATGACTTGCGAGTAACCGAGCCGACGTCCGGACACGCGGCCGCGCTTCACGCCCAGATGCACGCCCACAGCACTGCCGAGTTTCACGAGCCGGCCGTGGCGCTGGGCGACCCGGGCACCAAAATCGAGATCCTCCAGCCAGCCGTACAGCACGAGCCGTTCATCGAAACGCAACGCGGCAACCGCCGACGCACGGAACGCCATGTTGCAGCCGTAAGGACTGTAGCCGTCCATGGCCCATCTCTGCGTGTCGCCCCGTACGGCGGCCAGCGCCCGCTTCGCATCGTCGATCGTGAGTCCGGGGCCGAGAATGCCGTCCGCAACGACGTGCCCCGTCACGCAGGCGAGCATCGGATCGCGCTCGAATGCGTCCGCAACCACGCACAGCCAGTCCGTTTGCGGAACGAAATCGTCGTCGAAGAACGCGACATAGTCCGTACCGGCCGGCATCCTGTCGAGGATCGCATTGCGTTGACGCGTCAAGCCAGGCTCGACGAACACGACGGACAGATCATCGGCTTCGGCAAGCGCACCGATGTCGTCCGGCCCCGTACACGCGACGATGATCGACGCCGGCCGAAGCGTTTGCGCACGCAGGCAGGCAACGATGTTCGCCAGCTCGGCGGGCCGGCCGCGCGTCGCGATGCCGGCACACACGCGCGATTCGCGCGATGTCGCGCGGTCATCCACGTTGACGGTTCCGCTCTCGCGAACTTCCCATTCATGAGTCATCACACACCCTCGTTACTGGCGAATTCGGTTGTCGCCGACAGTCGTGGCCGGAACGCCGTCGATACCGAAGATTTCCGTCAGCAGCTTCGCGCGCCACAGGCCGGCTGCCAGCACGCTCAGCATCGTCAACTCCCCGACCAGGCGCGCGCCTGCCATCCCAAGCGCACCCCATTGGTTCGCCAGCGGAATCGCGCATGCAAGGCTCACGATCGCGCCCAGCACGCCGGCCTGTGCAAGCAGGCGCTCGAGCTTGCGCGGAATCAGGAAATAGGCACCGAGCACCTGCGTGCAGACGCTGACGGGAAGCACGAACACCATGAGATTCAACACCGGCACACAGCGCTCGAAGCCCGCACCGAGCGCGAGCGGAATCAGCCGCTCCGACAGCAGGACAGTCGCGACAGCCATAAGCGCCGCCCCGGAAAAGAACCACACGAACACCCGCCGCATCAGACGATTCGCGCGCGCCGGATCGCTGCCGACCAGGCTGGTCAGTTTCGGCACCAGGATCTGCGCGGCCGGCGACATCACACTCAATCCCGCCGCGACGAGCCGCTCGGCGACACCGAACGCGCTGACCTCGGACGCATGCGCCATGGTCGACAACAGATACGTCGACGCGCCTGCCAGCAACACCGATGTACCGCCATAGACGAAGATGACCGTCGACCTGCGGATCAGGTCCACGGCCCGCTTCAGGTTCGAGACGGCGCCGGCGAACTCTCGCCGGATCAGCCAGTACGCAAGCCCGAGCTGGACGACGCTCGACGTCAGCAGCAGCGGAAATACACGCTCGACGTCGGACGGGTGATGCACGAAGCCGACGATCAGCGACAACGAAATCGCGAAGCCGATGACCTCGATCCGGACGCTCGCGATCGCGCGGCCGGTGCTGACGAGATACCATCCGACGTTGAATGCCGAGACCAGCCCCATCGCGATGACGACCGGCCCGCTCGACAAGTGCTGGCGAAACGCCAGCGACGCGCCGATCGCGATCGTTCCGGCGACGATGGCCGGCACGCACAGCAGCTGCCGGGCGATCACGTGGGTGCGCAGAATCCCGGCCCGCTCGGCGCTGCCTGCGGCATGCACGGTATCGCGCGCGCCGACCGTCGGAAAGCCGTAGCTCACGAACAGCCAGAGCGAATTCGACAGCGAGGCGCCCGCCAGCACCAGGCCATAACCGCTCGCGCCGAGCGCACGTCCGTAATACGGGAGCATGAACAACGGATACAGATAGCGGAACATGTAGGCCACATACACCGCAAGCAATTCCGTACGAGACGAGGTGGTGTTCATGACGCCCTCGGCCCCGGATTCGACGCACGCCTGACGTTCAATGCCCCGAACGCCGCCGCCGCAAACAGATAGACGCATGGACCGAGGTCGAACACCGTACCCGAGAGCGTCGCGCCGATCAGCGCCGCGGCCAGCGCTTGAACGGCGGCGAAACTGACGATCCGATCCGATGCCCATGTCGCGGGCCGCACGCGCACGCGCACGGTGCGGTAAAGGAACAGACCGAACAACGTCGCGCCCAGCAGACCAAGATTGCCGAGCGTCACCGCGACGAAGCTCGATGCCCTCGCGCTGCCCAGGCCAGCGCCGAGCCCGAACGTATCGACGAAGTTGATCAGCGACTGCATGTTCCACGCGCTACGCTCGATGCCCGAATCGCTGCTCATCTTGCTCGTCAACGTCCGGTTGATCACCTCGGACACGGCCGTGACGACCGGCGAATCGATTGCGATCAGGACGCACGCGATCAGTGCGGCCGCCACGCAGGCCACCGCCAGCATCCGGAACTTCCTTGCCTGGCTGGTACGGACGATCGCGCCGGAGCGGCTGGCCATGAAGACGGCGAGATAGATCGAGAGCCCCACGTATCCGGTGCTCGACGTCGACAGCAGCACGAAACCGGCCGTCAGCAGCGCAAGCAATCCAGACAGGCGCCGCCGATAGCCGAGCAGCCAAAGATTGGCCGTGAACGCAAACAGCGGCAACGAGAACCCGGCAAACGCCGATGCTTCGGAGAAGGTCCCGCTGATTCGCCGCATGCCGCCGACCTCCGCACCGTCCAGGATCGAGTACTGCGCGGTCTTGAGCGGATCCAGCAGGCTGACGCCCGCAGCGCTGCCGAACAGGTCGGCCGCCGCGGCGATCGCGTTCAACGCGGTCAGGCACAGGAAGGCATCCGCCACCACCCGGCTGGCGTCGCGCCGCCGCATCACCATCGAGGCGGCCAGATACAGCAGGCATTCGCCGATCAAGTATGCGGACTGGCTCAGGTTGCCGGACACGGGGCCAAGCGGCTGCAGCATGAGTTGCGCCGTGCCGATGTTGGAACGATCGATGGAATAGACCGACGTGGTGTCGGCCAGCATGCGCGGAAACACGACGGCCGTCATGCACGCGTAGCCGGTCAACACCAGCAGCCAGAACCCGGGCGAGCCGACGCGCAGGCTGCCGCGGATCGCGCGCGAATCCTCAAGGAACAGCGCACGTGCGACGAAGAGCGGCATCATCAGGCTGGCCGGCAACACGCCCAGCCCGCCGAATGCGACCGCCTCGGTCGCCCCGAACAGCGTGCTGGCCACCATGACGTAGACCGCCCACCGATAGGGCAGCACGAACGTCAGGATGCCGAGCGCGACGACGATCACGCCGAACAGGCTCAGCTCCACGATGGTTCGCCCTTTTCCGTGCTGCCGGCCGTGTCGCGCGCCCCGGCGGCAGATGCCCGGTTGCGCAACGTTCTCGCCATCACTTCCAGCAGGCCGTCGCGAAAGCGCTCGACCGTGAATCGCTGCGCATTGGCGCGGCACACGAGTGGATCGAACACGCCTGCCGCCTCGAAGCGCGTCACGGCGTCCACGATGTCCGCGTGTTCCTGCCGCGAGAAGAACAACCCCGTGCGTAGGCTCTCATCCCCGGATGCGATCACCGTCTCGAGCGCCCCGCCGCGCCCGTATGCGATGACCGGCGTTCCGCACGCTTGCGCCTCGACCGGCGTGATGCCGAAATCTTCTTCGGCAGCGAATACGAACGCCTTCGCACGCTGCATGTAGTCGATGAGCACCGCATCCGGCTGATACCCCAGCAGCGTGACGTTCGGCGTGGCGGCGGCCTTGACGCGCTCGAAATCCGGGCCGTCGCCAATGACGACGAGACGCCGTTCCGGCATGCGGGCGAACGCCTCCACGATGAGCGGCACGCATTTGTACGGCACCATGCGCGACGCCGTCAGATAGAAATCCTCTTTCTGCGTGCCCAGCGAAAAACGCCCGATGTCGACCGGCGGATAGACGACCGCCGCGTCGTAGCCGTACACCTTGCGGATGCGTCTTGCGATGAAACCGGAGTTCGCCACGAATGCATCGACGCCGTGCGCGGTACGCTGATCCCAGATGCGAATGTAGTGGAGCATCGCGCGCGCGATCCAGCCTTTCACCCCCTTCGACAAGCCCGACTCGTTCAGGTAACGATGCTGCAGATCCCACGCATAGCGAATCGGCGAGTGCACGTAGCTCATGTGCAGTTGATCCGGCCCGGTGATGACCCCCTTCGCGACCGCATGGCTCGATGAAATCACCAGGTCGTAGCCGGAGAGGTCGAGCTGTTCGATCGCGAACGGCATCAATGGCAAGTACGCGCGATAGGCCGATCGTGCGTACGGCAGCCGCTGGATGAACGACGTGGTGGCGACCTTGCCGAGCAGTTTCTCGCGCTCGCTGTCCGGCAGGAAATCGACCACCGTGAACAGGTCCGCCTGCGGCCAGATGTTGAGGATTTCGGCGAGGACCTTCTCGGAGCCCGCATAGGTCGTCAGCCAGTCGTGCACGACAGCCACGCGACTGAAATGCCGCCCCGCCTCGTGTTCGGTGTGCCGCGCGTCAGCCTGCGAACTCGTCACGGCGTCACGCATTGAAGTTGTATCGTCCATGCAGATCCCCGCCCGAAAGTTGCCCCTGGCCGCCCGTCACGTCGGCCGGCCGCCTTTTCCATGCCGGCATCCGTCATTCCTTGCCGTAATACGCGTGGCTGTCGCGATTGTGGCGATACCGCCCGTAGCCGTACGCATAGCGCCCCGGCCGCACGCTGAGCCCGTTGAAGATCAGTCCGTGCGGAGACACGCCCACGTGTCGCAGCCGCCGGATCGATTCCTTGATCTCGCCGTGTTTCGTCACGCCCTGGCGCACCACCAGGAACGTCACGCCTGCGTAGCCGGCCAGTTGCGCGGCGTCGGGAACCGCAAGGATCGGCGGCCCGTCGCACACGATCACGTCGTACGTCGCGCCCAGTTCGGACAGAATCGCGTGCAGATCCGAATCGAACAGCGCGTCGCTCGCATTGATCTGCACGCTGCCCGTCGCGATGAAATCGACACCCTTCAGGATCTCGCGATGCACTACGTCTTCAGCGCGATGGGTGCCCTGCAACAGCTCGACGAGCCCGGCCCCCGGGCCGACGGGAACCGTCCGCTGAAGCCCGCTTCGACGCAGGTCGGCATCGACCAGCAGCACGCGCTTTCCGGCCGAGCCGAGCACGGCAGCGAGGTTCAGCGAGATGAAGGATTTCCCGATGGAAGGCGTCGGGCCGGTGATGAACACCATCCGGTTCGGCACGTCGGTCATCGCGAACTCCAGTGCGGTCCGGAAGCTGCGCAGGCTCTCGAGTGCCGGGTCCATCATCGCGTTGTGCGCGAGAATCAGTTCGCGGGACGGCATATTCGCGACCCGGCGCAAACGCGTCAGCGACGCTTCCTGGCGGCTGTACGGCACCGTCGCATACACGGGTACGCCGCAGACGTGCTCCACCTCGATCGGGTCGTCGATCGAGTCGAACATGCGGCGGCGGCTGAACGCAACCGTCGCGCCGATCAGCAACCCGAAGACTGCCGACCCGACGATCACGAGCAGGCGCTTCGGCCGGACCGGCTCTTCGGGAACGGCCGCCGTGTCGACCAGTCGTACGTTGCCGACCTTCCCCGCCTTGACGAGACGCAGTTGCTCCTGCGTATTGAGCAAGTTCGTGTACAGCTCGGTCCCGACCTGCACGTCACGTTGCAATCGCAACACGTCCTGCTCGACGGGGGGCAACGCACGAGTCCGCTGGTCGATACCCGAGATCTCCGCCTGGGCCGTATCGAGCTGCGCATCGAGCGCACGTATGGCCGGGTGTTCCGGCGTGAAGCGCGCCATCAGTTCGTCGCGCTTCTGCTTCAGCGTCGTCAGGCGTGACTGCGCATCGACCGAGCGCTGCAACAATGCCGTTGCTTCCTCGTCGAGATTCAGCGTTCCGTGCTTTGCGCGATATTCGTTGAAACGATTCTCGGAGAGCTCGAGCTGGGCCCTCAGTTCCGGCAACTGAGCACTGAGGAAGCTGATCGATCGCTCGGCTTCCTCGGATTTGCGCCGCTCGTTCTGATGGACATATTCGGTACCCAGCGTATTGAGGATCATCGCCGTCTTCACCGGGTCGGACCCGTCGAGCGTGACGCCGATCACGTCCGATTGCTTGCCTTTCTCCGCGATGTTCAGGCTCTGCCGGAGATCCTCGATCGTCGACAATGTCGAATACCGGCGCAGCACGAACGTGGCACCCGGCTTGCCGCGGACCGACGTGACCAGCAGGACGAGCGGGCCGTCCGGTGTGGCCACCTTCAGCGGCACGCCGACCGTGCCGCCCGCGTCGACATCCGGGCCCGACAGGCGGTACGTGTTGCCGGGCCGCAGCGCCATGACGAAGGTTTCACCATAGAGCTTGTCGGGCACGTCGAACTGGGCAACCGAGATGCGTTCGGTGCCGGTCACATAGCCGAACGGCAGCGGATCCGACACACGTGTCGCGTGCCGGGACAACAATGATCCGATCAGCGGCAAGTAGCGCGGATGCGCGTCGATGGCCAGCGACAAGGTGTCGACCACCTTGCTCGCCACCAGGCGGGACCTCAGCACCTCGATTTCCGACGATGCCTGGGTCTTGACGTCGAACATCGACGAAATGTCGCCGAGCATGCTCTTTGCCGAATTCGTGTTTTCCTCGACCTGCACCAGGATATCGGCCCGATACACCGGTACCCCGAGAAACGCATAGGTCGTACCGATCAACAGCATCAATCCCGTGACGAGCGCGATCAGCCGCCGGTTGTCGTAGAGCGCGTCGAGATAGCTCGCGATATTCCCGGGCGGCCCGTCGTCCGGTTCCGCGTAACGCACTGGCGCATCAAGATGGTTCATGGGTCGTTTCCTGCAATGTTTGGGTATGACGGGTGACATCGGCCAGCAGACCGGACCAGTGCCTGACGCCCGTCATCAGCCGGTCGACGGTCGCCGCGTATGCGGCACTGTCGAGCCGGTAGGGATCCGCCACATCCCCGTCCGGCAGCAGGCGGCAGACGCGTCCGGAGACGGACGGGTAACGGTGTACGATGACCTGACGCTGACGCTCGCTCATCGTCAGCACGAGCGCGGACGACTCGATCATCCAGCGCGCCAGCAGTTGCGAGCGATGCTGGCCGAGGTCGATGCCGATACGCCGCATGATGGCGATCGCAGCCGGATCGGCGCCCATGCCGGGCATCGCGTCGACGCCTGCCGACATCACATGCACACCCTCCAGCACGCGTCGAAACAGCGCCTCTGCCATCGGGCTTCGGCACACGTTCGCGGTACACACCAGGAGCAGACGGTTCATGTCAGAACGCGATGTTGCGGCCGGTCGCGAGCGTCTGCGCGCTAGGCAGGAACATTCCCACCACACGGCTCCAGCGCACCAGGGACGACGCATCGACGAACACCACGTCGTCGGGCATCAGATCGAAATCGTTCGCGAGCGCCATCGCGGCCGGCGATGTCGCATTCAGGTGAAAGACCGTCGGCGCGCCGCCGCGCCTGCTGCGCACGACATAAACCTGGCTCGCATCGCCCGAATACGGACTGACGCCGCCCGCATAGCCGAGCGCGTCGTTCAACGTCAGGCGCCCGTTGTTGAACGTCGCCGTCATCGTGTGCCCGACTTCGCCGAGCACGAACACCTTGCTGTCGCTGAGCGGATACACGCGCACGAGATCGCCGCTTTGCAGCAGGATCCGGTCGGGGTTGAGTCCCTGCTCGATCATGCGCGGCAGGTTCACCGTCACGGTCGCATCGCCGCGCGTGACCGCGACGCGTGCGCGATCGCCGTTCGACGTGAATCCACCTGCGCGATTGATCGCTTCGGGCAGCGTCATCGGCAGGTCGTTCATCACCTGAAGGCCGGGAATGCGGACTTCACCGTCGAGATAGATGCGCCGGCTGCGATACGCCTGAATCCGCAAGGTCACCTGCGGATCGCGGATGTAACGCGCCAGGTGGCGCGCAAGCAGGTCGCGCGCCTGCAATTCCGTGAGCCCGCCGACCTTGACGGGGCCGACATACGCGAATTGCACCACCCCGTTCGTGTCGACCGTATAGCCGGAAACGATCGCGTTCGAACCGGTCGTATCGATGCCGTTCGATGTCGCGACGACGGGCATGTTGAGTTCCGGGTGATCCCATACGACGATGCTGAGGACATCGCCGGGCCCGAGCGTGTACGGTCGCGCCTGCTGAAACAGCGAGAGCACGTCCTTCGGGATCGACGGCCCGGCCTTCGCTCGCGTCTGGTCGATCAGCGCGGCATCGATCTCGACGAGCGCGCCGGTGGGCGGCGCATCTTCGGTTACCGTGCCGCCCGTCGTGGCCGCAAGCGACGCCGCATGCGTCGCCCGGCCACAGGCCCCCGACGGATCCGCGGAAACGTCGGCCGGGCACCCACCGCGAAAAGTCATGCCCGGTGCAAACGCGCAGCCGCCGAGCCACGTCAGCGCGAGCGCGACCGACAGGATTCCGCCGCATCGTGCAACCCGGTGACGTACGTTCCGCGCTTCCTTCGATACGACGGACAGTGCTATCGTTCGAATACCGATCAGATGGTCAATCATATTTTTTGGCCTATGTGTTGGGTGGCTGCTCGAATCGATCCTCCACCGTCTTCTGTCAATCACGCGCATCGCAAAGCAACCGCACGCCCTGGCATATCAGCACTCACCCCGAAACGATCTCGCTTCTTGCCATTTCATGAAAATCCCGCACCTGCTTGCTGTTGCAACGAGTATTTCGCTCAGCGTCACCGCCCTCGCACAGTTCCCTGCATCCACCGCTTCCGCCAGACGCGTGCCCCACGCCACCCGCACGACGCAGACCGGTGCGATGCTTCCAGTTCCGGCCAGCGCGGCGAGCGACGCCGCATCGTCGGCCAGACCCGACGCACCGAAGCTGTCAGGCGCGACGGGCAAGCATCACGCACCGCTGACGCGTCGCCAGCACCTTGCCCGCTACCGCGACCGGAACAGCGGCGCCGCAAGCGGCACGACCGGCGACCCGTACCAATACGACGGCTGGTCGGCATCCTCGGCTTACGCCAATCCGGCCCCCACTTCCCCGTGATGCCGCCGCGTCGCGGGCCGGCCTCGCGACGTCGATCACGCACCGCATGCAGGCGTCAGTAAGCTCCCTCCCGTCGCATCACGACCTTGACGGTTCGCAGCAAGATGCCGAAGTCGAGCAGCGGCGACCATTGCTTCACGTACGACACATCGAGCGAGACGCGCTGCGCGTAATCGACATTGCTGCGTCCGCTCACTTGCCATAGCCCGGTAATGCCGGGCGTGCTCATGAGGTAGTAGTGCGCATCGCTGCCATAGCGGGCGAGTTCCTGGTCGACGATGGGGCGCGGGCCCACGAGGCTCATTTCACCGCGCAGCACGTTCCACAATTGAGGCAATTCGTCGAGGCTGGTACGGCGCAGGAAATGACCGACCGGCGTGATGCGCACGTCGTTCTTCAGCTTGAAATCCCGTATCCATTCCGCGCGCGCCTCCGGATCCCGGGCAAGTGTTTCGCGCAACACTTCGTCGGAATTGACGACCATCGTGCGGAACTTCAGGCACCGGAAACGCGTTCCATCCCGGCCGACACGGACGTGCCCGAAGATGGCCGGCCCCCCGTCGCGCTTCACGACAATAATTAGTATTACGAATAATGGCGCCAGAATAAAAAGAAGCGGAATCGAAAGCGCGAGATCGAAAACGCGCTTGAACACGAGCCGCAGCATTCGAGAGGCCACTACCGGCCCTTGTGCCGCCACACTGCGCGCCCGCCGGCCGAAGCGCACGAACAGCTTGAGCACTGCGAGCGCGAGCGTGCGTGCCAGCAGCATCCCGAGCCCGCTTGTGATCGTCCAGTAGATGAACCATAGTCCGCGTACCAGATGCAGCCGGTGCAATACGAAGAGCAATGCGTATCCGCCCGCCTGCACGATAAGCCACGCGACAATCGCTCGACTCATCAGGTTGACCGCCGAGCGTTCGCGAGTGCCGCGATACAGTCCGCATGCCGGAAACACGGACAGCGCGAGCGCAACCGCAAAAGCCACGAGCAAGCCATCGAATCCGGAGTGCGACAGGCCGTCGGCCGGAAACCCGAAATGCAATGCGCCAAAGGCGCCGACCACGATCAACGTGCCGTCGATCACGCGCAAGAAGAACCCGTCCATCATTGACCCCGACATATACGAAATATCGATTGATTATTTATTTCGCAATACTAATTTTATGACTTGACTGGATTATTTGAATCGATTAATGGCTACGCGCACGCCTGCATGCCGGCGGATCGGCTCTGCTGGAATCTGCCAGCCCGTTCCGTTGCGACGAGAATGACTTCGTTCCCGGACCGGCCCGAATCGATTGGCCTGCCGGAGCGATCAATGGTGTGAATGCCCGGATTCGACCGCTTCGCCCCCGCGTCGCGTCCGGATTTCGGAGTGTGGTTTCGATTCATGATCGGTCTATCGTTCTGGTATTCGTTACTGCGGCACACATCGTGTAACGCACAATCCGTGCCACTGTTACGAATTTTCTTGCTGCATTGCAAAAAAATGCCAACAAAACAATGACCTATGATTTTTTTCTCAAACCGTCTGATTAATTAAGCTTCCATGCG
This sequence comes from Burkholderia puraquae, assembly GCF_002099195.1. Classification (GTDB taxonomy): domain Bacteria; phylum Pseudomonadota; class Gammaproteobacteria; order Burkholderiales; family Burkholderiaceae; genus Burkholderia; species Burkholderia puraquae. The sequence goes on from NZ_NBYX01000008.1 coordinate 270,849, forward strand.
TAAAACGTTTGCGAATCGAGAACCGTGTCGCCCGTTACGTAACGACACCCCGTAACGCACACACGATGGAAATAACGCCAGCAATTCGATTCCATGTGTCAGACGCGGGAAAATGAGGGGGATATTTCGATGTCACCGGAAATCTTCCGGTTATTTTCCTGCATCGGATCTGGACGGGCTGTTCACTGGCGAACAAAAGGAAACGACTGTGCATTTCCGGTTTCCGCCAGAAATCAAATGCTCGATAAATGACGAGCGTCGCGAAGACTTGCGCTGGCGCGCATCTGCACCTCGCTTCGGCGCCGGTGAAATGAAATCGATCGTCATGGCCGCATGAACGCGCGCATCAGGCCGGTTTGCGCTGGCGAACCGGCTCACCCTTGAGCAGCACCGCCCCTTTTCCGCGCTCGCTCGACGCATCGCCCTGGTTCCTCAGCGGGCAATCGTTCATCGTCATCGGCAAACGTATACAGGTCGTAGCCATTCTTCTGCCTTGCGCTCGCACCCAGCCCCGCAAGTCGGGGGCGATGACGGGATGGCTCGATTTCATCGCGTTTATCACACCACGCCAGATTTCCCACACAGGGGGGCCATCCGTGCAGGAAGAGGATCGCCGGCCCCGAGCCAGCAGTGGCTACATCGATCGTGGTTCCGGTGGCGCTGATTCGCCGAACCAGAAAGTCATTCATATGGGTGTTCATGCTGTGCCTTGGCCCAACCGTCCCGGTCACGGTGGAGTACAGCATCGCGCCGCTTGGAAAGTCGCGGGTCAAGCTGATTGAGCCACCAAGGGAATAGGCGATCAAAAATCTGCCTCGCGTTGAACAAGCACGCAAGACGGGGACGGTTGGCGGCCGCAAATCGGCGCAATCGAGACGACTAGCGCGCGACAGTTTTCCGGTGGGCGCGGTACCAGTGCGAACACATCCGCGGTAGCTTTCAACGGAACACCCACCTGCGGGCAGTGGGCAGTGGGCAGTGGGCAGTGCCAATCGCGCTGATCCATGTTTCAGGAACACGACAATCCCCTGCTTCTTTCAGGCCACCTGATTCAATCGATATTTTCGACATCAATTGACACGAACCAGTCACAACCGCGCATCGCGACTGTCATTCAGCGCCATGTTTGATATGTGAATCACACAGATCGATTTCATTCCAGCAACTCGACCTGCATTTCAATCGACCGGGCATCCTGCATCGTAAAAAGACACATGGCCCGGAAATACGCGTTGGCAAACGAAAGCGTTTCACGGGCATACGGGTTGAAGCCGTCCACGGCGGCTATCCTCCGCCTGACAAGGATTTCAGCCCGATGCCTGCCGGAATGAACAGCTTCAGCACATCGTCGGTCGCCCCTGTGTTTAGTAGCGCAAGCGAAAAATCCTGATCAAACATCCATACCACCAGCAAGTTTTCAATGCCTGAAAAATTCACTGAATAAATACAATCAAAACGGTGTGTTTACGGCAAAAAATCGACGACCTTTAGCCCGCACTGCCCCACCCCACTCCCGCCTGCATTTTTCTCAACAATGATTACAAAAAATTACCAAGTAATACCGATTTAAATATACGATGGCGCACGTCCTTACGTTTTCCCGACACTCCCGTAACCCCCGGGAACGCGTCGCGCCGGAGACGGCCTGCAGGCGAATCGCCGCAGGCCGTCTCGGCAGCCGCGCGTCACGGGATCGCTTTTCAACCGGAGACCACCCATGGCAACGAACACGCCCGTGACCAGCGGCGCGAACGCGAACAGCCTGTTGCAACAGGCGGCGCAATCGATCATCAACGGCTCGACCGGCAATCCGTCGATGGACGTCGGCACGCTCGTCAAGACGCTGGTGAACGCGAAGACGGCGGGCCGGGCCGCGGCGCTGGCCGCGTCGCAGGCAACCGGCACCACGCAGATTTCCGCATTCGGCGCGCTGTCGTCGGCGCTGGGTGCGCTCGAGGCGGGCCTCACCTCGCTGACGAATGGCGGGCTGCAGTCGACGTTCACCGCGGTCGCAAGCGGCAAGGGCCTGACTGCGACGGCGGGTGCGGGCGCGGTCGCCGGCACCTACACGGTCGGCGTCACGCAGATCGCGACCGCGCAGGCGCTGGCTTCGTCGGGCTTCGACGGGAAAAAGGCGCTCGGCACCGGCACACTGACGCTATCGCTCGGCAGCCAGTCGTTCAAGGTCGACGTCAACGGCACGAACAACACGCTGTCGGGCATCGCGGCCGCAATCAACTCCGCGTCGAACAACCCGGGGATTAGCGCGACGGTCATCAACGGCACCGACGGCGCGCACCTCGTGCTCGCATCGTCGAAGACGGGCTCGGCGAACGCGATCAGCGTCGCGGTCGGCAACGTGGCCAACGACAACGGGCTGTCGAACCTCGGCGTCACGTCGACGGCCGACACGTCCGGCGGCGCGTCGAAGATCGATTCGGCGAACAGCGCGGCCGCGTGGCGGCAAAGCGCCGTCGCGCAGGACGCGAAGTTCACGCTCAACGGCATCGCGTCGACCAGCGCGAGCAACGCGGTGTCGGGTGTGCTGAGCGGTGTCACGCTGAACCTGTCGGCGGCCGCGGTCAGCGCGACCGATACGCAGACGCTGACGGTCAGCACCGATACGAAGTCGCAGGCAGCCACGATCACGAATTTCGTGAACCTGTACAACACCGTCGTCAAGACGACGGGCGCGCTGTCGAGCTACACGGCAGGGGCAAGCTCGCAGGGCGCGCTGATCGGCGATTCGACGCTCAACACGATCCGCAACTCGCTCGCGTCGATCGTCGCGCGCGGCGTCCCCAACGAGAACGGCAACGGGCACACGAACCTGTTGGCGATCGGCATCTCGCTCGAGAAGGACGGCACGCTGAAAGTCGACAGCGCGAAGCTCGACAGTGCGCTGACCAACAACCCGTCGGGGGTCGCGCGCCTGTTCAACTCGACGAACGGGATAGGCACGCGCCTGACCGAGCAGATCGCGCCCTTCACGAAAAAAGGCGGGATGATCGAAGTGCGCACGAACGCGCTGAGCGCCGACCTGAAGCGCATCACGCAGCAGCAGACGGACCTGGCCGACTACGCCACGCAATTGACCAAGCAGTACCAGGCGCAGTTCACGGCGCTCAACACGCTGATGGCCAAGATGAACTCGAACACGCAGTACCTGACGCGGCTGTTCGGCGGCGCCAACAGTAGCGGCACGCTGTCGAACAAGTGATGAGCGTCCGGGCCGCGCGATGATCGTGGCGGCTGCCGCCGGTCAATGGATCGACCGGTTCGCGCCGCGGCGCACGGTGTCCCGCCTGGAAACGTCGCTCACGCCCCGCGGAGCGCAAGCATGTGCCGGTTTTCCTTCCCCGGTTCGCTGCATTGCATGCAGGCAGGCATGCCTGCCCCGCGGTTCGCCGGAAACGGGCGTGCCGTCAGCCGAGACCTTCGACGCGATCGGCGAACAAGTCGATCGCACGCGACACCTGACGCCCGAAATAGCCCGGCCGCTCGCGCTCGTAGGCACGGAGCAGCGACGTGCATTCACGCTCCGCCCAGCGCCACACGGGGCCCTGTTTCGCAAAGACCGGGTGATCGTGCAGCTCGGCCGGTACCGTGTGCTCGTCGTCCCAGCCCCAGAAATAGGCCTGGTGCGCACGCGCGAACGGCATCCCCAGATTGCTCGCCACGGTCTCGTCGTGGCGCAGCGTGAAATCGACGATTTCCTTGCGCACACGGCCGCCGATATCGTCGTGACGCGCTTCGATCCAGCAGTGATACCTCGCCAGTTGCGACAGATGCCGCGCGGTGCGGCGCCGCTCGCGCGTCGTGCACAGCGCATACAGGTTGCCGCCGCCGAAATCCAGCACCTCCCCACCCGCGAATGAGCGGTAAGGCTTGCCGGTCAGCAGCGTCAGCACCTGCGCACCGACGATCGCATAGTCGGCACATCGCATGTAGCCGCTGCGCGTCGTCGCTTCGGACACGCTCCGGTGGACGACTTCATCGATCACGGCGTGCAGCATGGCGTCAACCGGTGCCGCCAGGATCGGCGGCTGGCTTGTCGTCGTGACTTGTTGGATGGAAAGCGGATGCGGATTCAACGGTTCGTCAGTAAAAGCGCTCGGCGGCGCAACATTACGAATCGTTACAAGAAGCGATGGGACGGGTTGATCAGATTTGTATGCTTTTGTCGTCCAACGTGAACATGCGCCGGTCAGCCGGCGGCAGCAGATCGCGGGACGCAACAGGGCGGATGGGCGCGTGGTGGCGTTGCGTTCGCGGCTCGCGGCTCGCGGCTCGCGGCTCGCGGCTCGCGGCTCGCAGGCGGCGCGATGGTGCGATGGTGCGATGGGATAGATGAAGATGGCGCCGTGCCTCGGCATCGTGCCGGCGGTACGCCGTCGTTCGCGACAACGGGCAGCCCGCGCGGCGGCCCAGCCGCTACAGGCGGCTTTGCCGCCTTCGCCAGCATTGAAAATCCCGGCAGGTTCGCCGCGTTAAGCGTTCGGCCCGAACGCCGCGCCGGGTTCACACCATCCAGCGCATGGCAGATACGCCACTAGCGCCGCGTGTCCAACGCGTGCGCGCCGCATCGCGACAAAGCGACCGTGCTTGCGGCCAGCGCGCGCCGCTACCGCGCGCTTTCCGCCGCACTCATGCGAGCGAAGGCGGCCGCCTGCCCGGCACGTCATACGGTCGCGCATCGCAAGACTCGGACGGCACACCACGCGCGCAATTACGCAGCGATCCGCCGGCGGAAATGCTCGGTGCCGGCCACGATCTTGTCGAGCACCGCATCGAGCGCCCAGAATCGTTCGCGCACGTCGTAGTCGATCGCGCGGCAATTGATCGACCCGAACGTGCCGATCCGCTGGTGGTAGAGCTTCGCGAGCGCCGGGTACCCCAACACCTCCGATACGGCCGAGACGACGAGAAACGTCGAAAGCTCGTCGGCCAGCGCCGGATTCGTATGTGCTTGCGTGCGCAACCACCGGTACAGATCCGGATGGAAGTTGGTGAACACGCCGTTGAAGCCGGCGGAACCCGCTTTCATCGCATCCCAGGCAATCGCGGCGTTCGCGTTGAGGATCTTCATCGGCGAACCCTCGGCGAGCGCGACCCGCCGCTTCACCGTCTCCAGGTCGCAGCTCACGTCCTTGAGCATCACGAACCGGCCCGTGTCGATGCACGCGCGCAGCTCGTCATCCGACAGCAGCCGCCGATAAGGCGCCGGACACTCGTACAACCCGAGCGGCAAATCCGCCGGCAATTGCGCGAGCAGCCGGTGAAGATGGTCGAGCAACGCGGCACTGCCCTTGCGCTGCGGATCGAGGCGATTGGTCACGAGCACGACGCCCTGCGCGCCCGATTCGGCCGCGGCGCACAGCTCCGCGACCTGCGCGTCGAGATCGTCGCTGATGTGCCCGGACGCGACGACGGGCACGCGCCCGGCCACCCGTTCGACCACGAAGCGCGCGAGCTCCGCGCGTTCGGCCAGGCTCAGGAACTGCATCTCGCTCGATTGCGCGACCGCGAACAACGCATCGGCGCCGTGCGCCAGATACCATTCGATCAGCCGCTCGAGCCCGGCGTAGTCGATCGCGCCGGCATCGTCGAACGGCGTCAGCATCACCGGTACGATGCCCTCGATGGTCACGTTCGATTGCTGCGGGTGTTGCATCTGTTTCTCCTTGCTTCAGTGAATGTTGGCCGCAAGCCGCGTGCTCAGGCCGGCAGTGGCCCGGGCGCGGCGTTCGCGGCCTGCTCGGGAATCGGCTTGCGCACCAGCAGCAGATAGGCCATCGCACCGGCGAACGCGATCGCCGCGGCCGTCAGCAGCGCCGGCACGAACGACCACTTCTGCGCAATGATGCCCGTGAGGATCGGCGCGAGCGCACCGCCGATGAACCCGCCGAAATTCTGGATCGCGCCGAGCGATGCAATGCGGCTCGGCGGCGCGGCCGCCGTCGCGAGCGCCCACGAGCAGGCCGACGCCGCGTTCGCGAGAAAGATCACGACCGAAATGCAGGCGAGCGCCACCGTGTTGCTCTGCACGAGCGCGGCGGGAATCGTGAAGGCGACCATCCCGAGCATCGCCACCACCACCGCATTGCGCCGGCTCACGACCGGCGAGCGGCTGCGGCGCGTGACCAGATCCGACAGCCAGCCGGCGAGCAGCGAGCCGACGAAGCCGCACAGGAACGGCACCGATGCGGCAAAGCCGGTACGGATCAGGCTCATGTGCCGCTCCATCGTCAGGTAGCCCGGCAGCCAGGTCAGGTAGACCCAGTTCAGGTACACGGATCCGAAGTAGCCGATCAGCATCCCCCAGGTCGTGCCGTGCGAGAACAGGCTGCGCCATTCGGCGAACGTCAGTTTCGGTGCCGCGACCGTGCTTTGCGCGTCGGCATCGAGATAGCCGCGCTCGGCCGAAGTCAGTTGCGCGCGCACCGGATCGCGGTACAGCGCAAACCAGACGACGGCGACGACGAGACCGGCCGCACCCGTCGCGATGAACGCCCAGCGCCAGTCGAACGATGCGACGAGAATCGACAGCAGCAACGGCGCAAGCGCGGTGCCGAGCGGCGACGCGGCGTTGAAGATCCCGGTCGGCATACCGCGCGCGCGCAGCGGAAACCAGTTGCTCACCACCCGCGCGGCCGACGGGAACTGCGGCGCCTCGCCGATGCCGAGCACGATGCGCGCGACGATGAACCAGCCGAACGTCGACACGATCCCGCCCGCCGCCTGCGCGAACGACCACACGATCAAGCCGATCCCGAGCAGCCGGCGCGGCCCAATGCGGTCGACCAGCCCGCCGACCGGGAACTGGCACAGCGCATAGCTCCACGAGAAGGCCGACAGCAGCAGCCCCATCTGCGCGAGCGACAGGCCGAGATCGCCGCGGATCGCCGAGCTTGCGACGGCCAGCGTGCCGCGATCGAGGTAGTTGACGATCCCGCTCGCCATCAACAGCGCGAGCGCGATGCGTTGCCCGCGCCGGATACGCGGCGGGGCGGGCGGGACGGTTGAGGTTTCGTTCATTGCGGTTGTCTCCATGTCACTGGTATCGGCCGGTTCCGGCCTGTCCGTCTCATGCGGAATTCAGGGGGCCATCCGCGCCACTTCGTCGCGCGCCGGGATCGAGGTCTGCGCGCCGTAGCGCGTCACGCTGATCGCGGCGGCGCGCTGGCCGAAGCCGATCGCGTCGTCCATCGATGCGCCGCTCGCGCGGGCGGCCGCGAACCCGCCGACGAACGTGTCGCCGGCCGCGGTCGTATCGACGGCGACCACCGACATCGCACGCAGGCGGCCGTTGCCTGCGCCGCCGCGCCAGCACACGCCGCGCGCGCCGAGCGTGACCAGCACGTTGCCGACGCCCTTCGCGCACAGTGCATCGGCAGCGCGCACGGCCGACGCATCGTCGCCGACGGCGATGCCGGTCAGCGACTCGGCTTCGGTTTCGTTGACGACGAGGTAGTCGACCCGGGCCAGCAGCGCGTCGAACAGCGGCTGCGCGGGCGCGGGATTGAGCAGCACCGGCGTGTGGTGCGCGGATGCACAGGCAATCGCGCGCGCCACGGTGGCGGCCGGCACTTCGAGCTGGCACACGAGCAGCGCGGCGCCGCCAATCGTTTCGCGTGCCGCATCGATCCGGTCGGCATCGAGACGCGCATTCGCGCCGGGCACAACGACGATGCTGTTCGCGCCGCCCTCGTCGACCGTGATCGCGGCCACCCCGGTCGCCGTGCCGCCGATCCGGTCCAGGTGCGTCACGTCGATACCCTCGGCCGCCAGCGCGTCGTGCAGGCGCGCACCGAACGCGTCGTCGCCGACGCAGCCGATCATCGCGACCGACGCGCCCAGGCGCGCGGCCGCGACCGCCTGGTTCGCCCCCTTGCCGCCGTGAACGGTCTGGAAATCCATGCCGAGCAGCGTCTCGCCCGGCACCGGCAGGCGCGGCGCACGCGTGACGAGGTCGATGTTCACGCTGCCGACGACGGCGATGCGCGGTGGATAGATGTCGCTCATTTCTGAATGTAACCGCTTACATTTTCGGCGAACAAAATGGCCGAAATGGCCGTCGTCGATGAAAATTTCACGATATGGATAGAATGTGTGTCTGACATAATACGGAAGCACGTCAAGATAGCGCTTACATTCTCACAGGGGAGAGCAGGAATGCAAGCGGTGCCACCACGATTCGAGGGTAAACAATGACGCATTTGACAACGCGCGGCGCCGTCACCGGCACCACGCCGGGAGACGGTCGATGAGCGCGCCTCCGTCCCGCGCCGGCGCGCCCCGGGCTCGCCGCGGCAGCGGCCGCTCGGTGCTCGGCGATGTCGCGAAGCTGGCCGGCGTATCGACCGCGACCGTCTCGCGCGTGTACAACGATCCCGGCAAGGTATCGGCCGACGTGCAGCAGCGTGTGCGCGACGCGGCGCGCGTGCTGAACTGGATTCCGAATGCGGCGGGACGTGCGCTCGCGTCCACGCGCACCCACATCACCGGCGCGATCATTCCGACGCTCGACGACCAGGTGTTCGCGTCGCAGGTCGCGGGCATGCAGACGGTCATGGCCGAGCACGGCATCACGCTGTTCCTCGGCTGCTCGAACTACGATCCCGCGCAGGCGCTGGCCCAGGTGCGTGCGATGCTGTCGCGCGGCGTGGAAGCCGTGTCGCTGGTCGGCGAAGCGTATCCGCCGGAACTGTTCGAACTGCTTGCGATGCACCGCGTGCCGTACGTCGTCACGTATGCGTATCGCGACGACAGCCCGCACTGCTGCATCGGTTTCGACAACCGCGCGGCGTTCGCGCGGCTCACCACCCACCTGCTCGACCTCGGCCATCGCGATTTCGCGATCATCATGCAGCCGTCGGCCGACAACGACCGCGTGCAGGCCCGCCTGCGCGGCATTCACGATACGCTGGCCGCGCGCGGGCTCGCGGTGCGCCCCGTCCATCAGCACGAAGGCGCGGCCACGATCGCATTCGGGCGGGCGAGCCTGAGAGCAATCGTCGACAGCGACGCGGCGACGCGGCCGACGGCCGTGATCTGCGGCAACGACGCGCTCGCGCTGGGCGCGTTGCTCGAGGCGCAGGCCCTCGGCATCGAGGTGCCCGCGCAGTTGTCGATCACCGGGTTCGACGACATCGCGCTCGCGCGCGAGATCCAGCCGCCGCTGACGACGATGTGGGTCGACACGAACGCGATCGGGCGCCAGGCCGCACAGGCGTTGCTCGACGCGCTCGAGCACGGCGCAACGGGGCCCGGTCATGCCGTGCTGCCGGAGTTGCGCACGCGGGAATCGGCTGCGCCGCCGGCACAGGCGCGCACGGCGCGAAAGAAATGAAGACGCGCCGGGCGGCTTCGGCTGCCCGGCCCGCTCGTCACTGCATCACGTCGGTTGGCAGCGTCTTGTCGAGATTGTCGTGCCACGCGAGGATGGTCTTCGGCACGGTTTTCTTCCACGCCGGCACGTTCGTGTAATAGCGCATCCTCACGTTGTTCTGCGCGTCGAACACGAGCAGCCCGATCCACAGCTCGTTACCGCGGCGCATCACGATCGCCGCGTTCGTCGTCGCGATGCCGCGCACCCAGTACGACGTCACGCGCGCGTTGAGGCCGTCGAGATCCTTCTCGTCGGCGCTGTAATTGACGTTGTCGACGAGCGTCTGGTAATCCGCGCCGAGCAACTTGTGCGCGGTCGCGTTCTGCGTCGCGTCGGCAACGACCTTGAGGCTCAGCAGGTCGGCAGCCGGCCTGGCCTGGAACTGCGACGCGGTCACATACTCGCCGCCGTAGGAGACGCCCGCGCCGGCACCGCAATCGAAATCCGCGCCGTGTTGCGCGACACCGATGCGTCCGCCCTTCCGTTCGAAGTCGAGCCGGCACTTGTCCTTGCGGTAAGTGCCGCTGTCGCCGTGCAGCACGATGTCGCCGTCGAGCCCGCCCGTATTCGCGCCGTTGTTGCCGCCCAATTCGAAATGCAGGCGCGGCGGTGTGCCGGTGAACGTCAGCACGCCGCCGAACGACGGGTTGTCGCTCGTCATGTACCACGTCTGCTGCCAGCGGTCGGCGGCCAGCGGCTTGCCGTTCAGGCTCGCGAGCCGTTCGCGGTAGCGGTCGCCCAGGCACTGCGCATCGGCGCCGCACTGGTCGCGCTGCTTGAGCCACTTCAACTGTGCGGCCTTCAGCGCGGCCGTATCGCCGCCTTTCGCGAGTGCCTGCTTCCACGCCGCCGCGAGGCCGCCGTCGAGCTTCGACAGCGCGGCGTCCCCGCAGATCGTCTTCTCGGTTGGCGAAGCGGCTTTCGCGCAGTCGAAGCCGGCGGCATGCGCGGCGGCCGGCAGCAGCGTCAGCAGCGCAGCAGCCGCGACGGCTCGCAGATGCAGGTGCGATGCACCACGGGCGGGATTCGCGGTTTGCCCGCGCGCATTCGATCGGTTCTGGATGGTCATCGGCTTGGCTCGTCGCTGGATCGCGCGCCTGTAGAAGCTACCGGCACGCAGCATTCGGGGTAGAAACACCCGGCCCGGCATGCGGCGCATGCCGTTGCTCGCCGAAGCCTAACCCGAATGCGCTACGCCGATCAATCGACGTTCGATGTCAGCGCAACCGTCGAGGCGGCCACGCTGCATTGCACGATGCCATTACGCAATGCGGCCTCCCCGGCGGCATCGATGAACCCGATGAACACCATCACCCCCTCTCCTTCGTGCGCCGACAGCCCTTCGTCTTCCATCGACGAGAAGCGGATGCGCCGCGCGGCGACCTGGCAGACGCGCGTGGCGACCGCGCCGTCCGCATCGGCCACGCGCACGATGCCCTTCGCGCGCAGGATCGTGCGCGGCAACGCCTTCAGCCACGCACGCAGCCGCGCCTTGTCGAGCACGTCCGGCGCGGCGACGGTGACGCTCGCGAACGCCGGCATCGCGCTATGTCCGATCGGCCGGTGCGCACGCACGATATCCGGCATGCTGCGGCGATCGGGCACGCCCGCGTCGAACAGCAGCGCGAGCGGAATCTCGCCATGCCGCGCGGCGACGACAATATCGGTCGGTGCACATGCTCGCACGTCGTCGAGCACCGCATCGCGCTGTGCCGGCGCAACGCAGTCGAGCTTGGTCACGACGATCGCGCCCGCACCGTCGAGCTGGCGCTGCGCCATCGCGCCGACGAGCGGATCGGCGAGCGTATCGCGCCACGCAAGCGCATCGGCAACGACGAGCACCGACGTCAGCCGGAAGGCACCGTTCAACAGCCCGATCTGCGCGATCTTCGCAGGATCGGCCACGCCGCTCGCTTCGACGAGCAGCAGGTCGGGCCGCACGTCGCGCGTCGCGACGCGCGTCAGCGCATCGACGAGCGCGCCGCCGATCGTGCAGCAGATGCAGCCGTTGTCGAGTTCGATCATGTCGTCGCCGCGCGCACGCACGAGGCGCGCATCGATGTTCACCGCACCGAAATCGTTGACGAGCACCGCGATGCGCCGGCCATGCGGCGCCTGCAGGATCGCGTTGACGAGCGTCGTCTTGCCCGCGCCGAGATAGCCGCCGATCACCGCGAGGTCGATCGGCCCGAGCGCGAGAGCAGCGGGTGCAACCTGCGTGCTCATCGCGGCGACCGGAACACGCGGCCGCCGAGCACGGTGCCCCACACCGCGAGTTCCTTCAGGCGGGCGGGCGCACATACCGACGGATCGTCGTCGAGCACCGCGAAATCCGCGAACTTGCCGATCTCGACGCTGCCGACGAGATGATCCATTCGCAACGTATACGCCGCGCCGAGCGTGATCGCATGCAGCGCATCGTCGACTGCCAGCCGCTCGCCTTCGCCCAGCACGCGCCCCGACGCCGTCTCGCGCTGCACCGCGCACCATGCGGTAAACAACGGATTCAGCGGCGTGATCGGCGCATCCGAATGCAGCGCGAACGGAATGCCGAGCCGCCGCGCGGAGCCGGCCGCATCCATCCGGTTCGCGCGATCGGGGCCGATGGTCTGGCTGTAATGCGCATCGCCCCAGTAGTACAGATGGTTCGCGAAGAAGTTCACGCACATCCCGAGCGCGCGAATGCGCTTCAACTGTGCCGCGTCCGCCATCTGGCAATGCTGCAGCGTATGGCGGTGATCGGGGCGCGGATGGCGCGCGAGCAGCGTCGCCATCGCATCGAGCGCGACGTCGGTCGCTTCGTCGCCGTTGGTATGCACGTGCAGTTGCAGCCCCGCGCGATGGAACGGCTCAAACACGTCGACGAGCTGTGCCGGCGGAATCAGCCACAGCCCGTTCGGCTGCCCGCCCGCATAACCGGGCCAGCGCACGCGCGCGGTGAAGCCCTGGATCGAGCCGTCGACGATGAACTTCACGGGCCCGAAATGCAGCTTGTCGGTATTGCGTTCGATCTCCGCGAGCACGCTGTCGGCCGAGCGCGCCGGATTGCGCTGCGGCGCGAACGCCGGCACGATCCGCACCGGATAGTCCGGATCGGCGGTGACTTCGTGCAGCGTGCGGTTGCCGTCGGCCGACAGGTCGTTGACGAGATCCGTGGCCGTCGTCACGCCCGCGAGCTGCGCGACGCGCCCGAAATTCCAGACCGCGTGCGGTTTCTCGCTCGCGGAAATCGCGAGCTTGCCGCCGATCGTCTGGTAGACCGGCAGCATCGCCGCGAACTCCTGCAACTCGCCGGTCGGGCGGCCGTCGGCGTCGCGCGTCACGCCGTCGATGTCGGTGTCCTCGTCGATGCCCCCGCGCGCGAGCATCGCGCCGTTCACGTTCATCAGGTGCACGCTCGCATGCAGGATCGCGATCGGCCGCTGCGCCGACACGCGGTCGAGTTCGTGCGCGGTCAGCCGCGCGGTGCCGAAGAAGATCGGATCGAAGCCCCACGCGAGCAGCGGCCCGTCGTCGGTCATCGCGCGCTCGGCTTCCGCGAGCCGTTCGAGCACCGCGTCGAGCGAGCGCAGCCCTGGCCAAAGCGTGCCGTCGGGGCCGCGCCGGTCGTAGTAGCCGACGTACACGGCATCCCACATCGCGCCTTCCATCAGGTGGCAATGCCCTTCGACAAGCCCCGGCATCAGCACCTTGTCGCGCAGCGTGTCGTCGGGCGTGCACGCGCCGAACCGCGCGTGCCACGTGGCGGCGTCGGCGGCATCGCCGACCGCGAGGATGCGGCCGTCGCGCACGGCGACGTGCGTGGCCGACGGCTGCGCCGGGTTCATCGTCAGGATGCGGCGCGCCGTGAACACCGTCACGGGCGCGGCCGGGATTGCGGATGCTGGCATGGGATGCGGTTCTCCTTGCGGCGGAACGCCGATGCGTCAGGATACGGCGTATTGCTTCACGGGACGGCCGTGCAGCATCACATGCACGGCCGCGACGACGAGCACGTTGACGACGAGGCACACGAGGCCGAGGTTGATGCCGCCAAAGTCGACGTGGAACATGTAGAAGATCATCGCGAGCACCTGGCCGCAGATCATCCCGGCCCCGACCGCGACGGGCCGCACCCGGCGCCCCGCGAGCAGGATCAGCACGCCCGGCAGGAACTGCGTGACGCCGTAGTACGTGGTGTTGATCAGCGTCAGCATCAGGTTCGGCGTGAGCATCGTGGTCGCGATCGACAGCAGCAGGTAGCCGACGATCACATATTTCGCCGCGCGCTTCTGGCGCGACTCGGGCAGGTTCGGCATCAGGTTGCGCGTGACGATCGGCCCGATCGCGAGACAGATGCCGGCCAGCACGAGCAGCCCCGACAGCGCGGCGCCGGCCGCGACGAGGCCGATCAGCCAGCCGGGCAGCAGGTGCGTGACGGCGGCGAAGAACGCGTCGTTCGGCGACGCGAGCGTCAGCTTCGCGGTGATCGCGTAATACGACGCGATCACGAGGAACGGATACATCAGCATGTACAGCGGCATCACGACCTGCGTGCGCCGGATCGCGTTCGGCCCGCGCGCGGTGAAGAAATTCTGCGCGGCGAACGGCATCAGGTAGAAGCCGAGCGACTGGAACAGCATCGTGCTCATCGAGAAGCGCAGCTGCGATCCGCTCATCGTGTTGCTGACCTGCCGGCTCGCGGCGTCGAACACCGGATGCACGCCGCCGACCTGCCACGCGACGGCCACGCCCGTCACGACGATCGCGAGCAGCATCAGGATGTCCTTCAGGATCGCGATATACGCCGACGCACGCACGCCGGAGATCGCGATATAGGTGAACGCGAGCGCCGCGCACACGAGGATCAGGTACAGCGGCTCGACGTGCCAGCCGAGCCCCTTCAGCGCCGCGACGAGCCCGGTGAACTGCAACTGCCCCCATGGGATCAGGAACAGGATCGATGCGCACGCAACGACAAGCTCGAGCCCGCGGCTGCGGTAGTGGCCCTTGAACAGGTCGGGCAGCGTGATCGCGTTGTGGCGCTTGCCGGCCTCCCAGATCTTCGGGCCGACGAAATAGCCGATCGGGTAGGCGAGCAGGATGTAGCCGAGGAACCACACGCCGTAGGTCGGCCCTTTCGCGTAGATGCCGCCGGGGAAGCCGACCATCGTGCCGATGCTGTAGATCTCGCCGGCGGTCAGGAAGAACACGAGCGCCGTGCCGAACTGGCGCGACGCGACGAAGAAGTCATGCACGCTCTGCTGGCCGCGGCCGCGGCCGGACCGGATGGCGAGATAGAGCGACAGCGCGATCAGCGCGGCGAAGACGACCGTGGACATGCGCACCTCTGCGAAGGAAAGGAATGCGTAGGGTTCGCCGGAAAGCGCGGGCGGCCGGCAGTCCGCAGGAAACGGATGCGTGCGCTAGGCGGCGCCGCTCGCGCGGCGGTCGAACAGCATCCAGCACGCGAACAGGCAGCCGGACGTCAGCACGAACCACGCGAAGATCCACATGAAGATGAACGGCACACCCAGCACGTAGCGATCCTGCGCGGCCGCCCAGGGCAGCACGCCGATCACGCCGAGATACGGAATACCGATGCCGATCAGGTACCTGAGCATGCGTGTCTCCTCGAAAGCGGGTTCGTGCGAAAGGGGTGTACGCGGCGGCGACCGATGTCGCCTGGTCGACATCCGGCGTCGAATCCAGTATTCGAAGACAAAAAGACGCGGGATAGTGCCAGACGCGAGTAATCGCTTGGGCCAGTGGTCCACTGCCCGGCGCGGTCCGGTGCTGCCCGGTCAACGCGGCAACGCGGCAACGATCGAAGCGGCAACGCGACCTCGCTCCGTCGCGGCCAACGCCCACCGGCCATGACCCGAGCCGGCGTCAGCCGTCGACCGGCATCAGCTCGTAACTCGTGCTCCGGCCGCCGGACGACGAACGGCGCAGCACGCCGTGCTCGACGAGCTCCGTGATGTCCCGCAGCGCGGTGTCTTGCGAGCACTTCGCCAGCGCCGCCCACTTGGTGGAAGTCAGCTTCCCCTCGAAGCCGTCGAGTAGGCGATTCATGACCTTCACCTGGCGTTCGTTCATCGCGAAACCGGCACGGCGTTGCCAGAAGCGCGCTTTCACCAGCACCGCGTCGAGCGTCGTGTGCGCATGATCGATGGCCCGGCCGAGCGCGGTCAGGAACCACGCGAGCCATTCCGTGACGTCGAGCGAGCCGCGCTGCGTCCGCTCCAGCACGTCGTAATACGCGTTGCGCTCGCGCTGGATTTGCGCGGACAGGCTGTAGAAGCGCTGCGGACTGCGGTCGGCGCGCGCGAGGACCAGATCCCCGAGCGCGCGCGCAATCCGGCCGTTGCCGTCGTCGAACGGATGGAGCGTGACGAACCACAGGTGAGCGAGGCCGGCCCGGATCAGCAAGGGCTCGACCGGTGCGGCATTGAGCCACGCGAGAAAGCGCGCGATCTCGCCGGCGAGGCGCGCGGCGGGCGGCGCCTCGAAATGCACGCGCTGCCGGCCGATCGGACCGGACACGACCTGCATCGGCCCGGTGGCGTCGGTGCGCCAGCCGCCGACCGTGATCCGCGACATCCCCGAGTAGCCGGTCGGAAACAGCGCCGCATGCCACCCGAACAGACGGGCGTCCGTGACCGGCGCCGCCGCATGGGTCGTCGCATCCAGCACCATGTCGACCACGCCCTCGACGTGACGATCGACCGGCGCCAGCGCGCCGATATCGACCCCGAGCCGGCGCGCGATCGACGACCGGACCGACGCCACGTTCAGGCTTTCACCCTCGATGGCGCTCGTCTTGACGACGTCTTCCGTCAGCGCGGCCAGACTGGCCTCGTCGCGCAACGCCAGGCCGACATCCGCCAGCCGCCCGGCCAGCATGCCTTGCGCACGACTGACGTCGGCGAGTGGCGTCGCCAGTGCAGGGAGGTCGAAGCGCCACGTGGGCCAGTCGGCCGACTCCCAGATGCAGGTGTAATCTCCGCTCATGATGCGGAGATTATCCCACCGATTCACCGCATGACTCAATATTCTCCGCACATTCTGCGGAGAATGGCACCCGCATTCCCCGCAACCCCGTCCGTTACCGCGCCCGCCCGGCTCCGCCCTTCCCCGCCGGCGCAGCCTCGCCGAGCCGTTCCGCGAGAAACCCGATGAACGTGCGCAGCGTGACGAACCCTTCCCGATGCTGCGGAAACACCGCATTGAGCGTGATCGGCGACGGCGCATACGCGTCGAGCACCGGCACGAGCGCGCCGCTGTCGAGCGCCGCGCCGACGATGAAATCCGGCAGCAGCGCGATGCCGAGCCCCGCGATCGCCGCGTCGCGCACCACTTCGCCGTTGTTCGCGACGAGCGGCCCCTGCACGTCGAACGTGCGCGCCACGCCGTCGACGCGAAATTCCCAGCCGATGCGCCGCTCGCGACCGTACAGCACGCACGTATGGCTGGCGAGATCGGCCGGCGTCTGCGGCGTGCCCTGCCGCTTCAGGTAGGCGGGGCTCGCACACGCGATCATCCGCCACGCGCCGAGCGGGCGCGCGATCAGCGTCGAATCCTCGAGCGAGCCGATCCGCAGCACGAGATCGAAGCCCTCGCCGATCAGGTCGACGCGCCGGTCGGTCAGGTCGAGGTTCAGCCGCACGGCCGGGTGCGCGGACAGGAATGCGGCGATCAGCGGCGACACGTGCGTGATCCCGAACGACAGCGGCGCGCTGATTTTCAGCGACCCGTGCAGCTCGGTGCTGCGCACCGACATCGCCTGCTCGGCGTCGGCGATCTCCGCGAGGATCCGCTGCGCGCGCGCATAGAACTCCTGCCCCGATTCGGTCACCGCGAGGTTGCGCGTGTTCCGGTGCAGCAGCCGCACGCCGAGCGACGCCTCCAGCGCCATCGTGCGCCGGCTGACGAACTGCTTGGACAGCATCAGCTGGTCGGCCGCCGCCGTGAAGCTGCCCGCATCGACCGTCGCGACGAAGATCCTGAGATCGTTGAGTTCCATATTGTCCACTCCATAGCGACAGTCATTATCTCTACAGCCATTTATTTGTCAAATCGATTGACCTAAGATTCATCTCAACGAACGGCCGGGCTCACTTCCGAGGTCCGGCGTCTTGAGGAACAAAAATCATGATCGAAACCCGTGCAGCAAACCAACGTGGCCGTGCGGAGCATGGCTGGCTCAGCTCCCGTCATACGTTTTCGTTCGCGAATTACTACGATCCGAAGCAAGTCGGCTTCTCCGACCTGCTGGTGATCAACGACGACCGCGTCGCACCGGGCCGCGGCTTCGGCACGCACCCGCACCGCGACATGGAAATCCTGTCGTACGTGCTCGACGGCGCGCTGGAACACAAGGACTCGATGGGCACCGGTTCGGTGATCGTGCCGGGCGACGTGCAGCTGATGAGCGCGGGCACCGGCGTGCGCCACAGCGAGTTCAACCACTCGCCGGAACTGCCGGTCCACTTCCTGCAGATCTGGGTCGGGCCGGCCGAAAAGGGTGCCGAGCCGCGTTATCAGCAGACGAACGTCACGGCCGACGACAAGCGCGGCAAGCTCGCGCTCGTCGTCTCACCGAACGGCGACGCCGGTTCGCTGAAGATCCGGCAGGACACGCGGATCTACGCGGGCCTGTTCGACGGCGCTGAACGCGCGACGCTGGAACTGGCGCCGAACCGCTTTGCTTACGTGCACGTGGCACGCGGCAGCGTGACGGTCAACGGCGTGACGCTCGGCGAAGGCGACGGCGTGCGCATTCGCGACGAACAGGCGCTGACGTTCGCCGACGGGAAGGATGCCGAAGTGCTGGTGTTCGACCTGCGTCCGGTCGAAGTAACGGCCGAGTGGGCATAAAGCCCGTTCGGGAAACCGGGCCCCGCTGAACGCGGGGCCCTTTTAATCGGAGATTCGCAACATGGCCAAGGTACTCGTTCTTTACTACTCGTCCTACGGGCACGTCGAAACGATGGCGCAGCACATCGCGGAAGGCGCGCAATCGGTGGCGGGCGTCGAGGTCACGCTCAAGCGCGTGCCGGAAACGATCCCCGCCGACCAGGCCCGCGCGATCGGCGTGAAGGTCGACCAGGCTGCACCGGTCGCGACGGTGGACGAGCTCGCCGACTACGATGCGATCATCTTCGGCACGCCGACCCGCTTCGGCAACATGGCCGGCCAGATGCGCACGTTCCTCGACCAGACCGGCGGCCTGTGGATGAAGGGTGCGCTCGTCGGCAAGATCGGCAGCGTGTTCGCGTCGACCGGCACGCAGCACGGCGGCCAGGAAACGACGATCACGTCGTTCCACACGACGCTGCTCCACCACGGGATGGTGATCGTGGGCGTGCCGTATGCGTGCAGCGGCCTCGTCAACATGAACGAAATCACCGGCGGCACGCCGTACGGCGCGACCACGCTCGCGGGCGCGGACGGCAGCCGCCAGCCGAGCGCGAACGAGCTCGACATCGCGCGCTACCAGGGCAAGCACGTCGCGGAACTCGCGAGCAAGCTCGCGTCGTAACGCGCCGGCCTGGCAGTTCGGGCAGCCCCGCGCACGCGCGAACGGCGCCGGTCGATCCGGCGCCGTTTGCGCTGTGCCCCGACCCGGCCGTTACTGCCCCGACGCCGGCGCGGCCGGCGCCGCCTTCGTCGCGGGCGCCTTCTGCGCGGCGTTCTGCGGATAGTTGCTCTGGTCGTTGGTCAGCCGGTAGCCGCTGCCCGTTCCGATCGCCTTCAGGTCCGACGCGTGCCGCGCCCGGGCGGCCTTGCGGGCGGCCTTCTTCTGCGCCTTGTCGAGCTGCTTCTGCGTCGGCGCGGACGCCGGATCCTGCGCGTATGCCGCCGGCGCGGCGGTCAACAGCAGACCGAACGACGCCGTTACTGCTACTGCCACTGAAACCACGCGAGACTGCTTCATGGCCGGATCTCCTTGTCGATTGTTGATAATGGGTCGGACACCGGCGCGCACACGATCGCTTGCGACATCGGCGCCGTTGCAACGTTAGCCGATCAGTATTCAGTTGTCCGTGTGCGTTCCTGAATTCTCCTGATAACGGCAACGATACGTACACACCGCGCACGCCGCCGTTCCGGCGCCTCGCCTGCGCCATCAGGGAAACCGATAACCCGGCCTGGCCCGGCCGGCGCTCAGACCCAGCGCGACAGCACCGGCAGCAGGATCGGCACGACGAAGGCCGTCAGCACGCCGTTCAGCCCCATCCCGAGCCCGGCGAACGCGCCGGCCTCCTCGCTGACCTGAAACGCGCGCGCGGTGCCGATCCCGTGCGACGCGACGCCGAGCGCAAACCCGCGCACGGCCGGTTCGTCGACGCGCAGTGCGTTGAGGATTCCGCGCGCGCACACGGCCCCGAAGATTCCGGTCGAGATCACGAGCACGGCGGTGAGCGACGGAATCCCGCCGATTTCCGCCGCGACGGCCATCGCGATCGGCGTCGTCGCCGATTTTGGCGCGAGCGACGCGATCGTCTGGTGCGACGCGCCGAACAGCGCCGCGATGCCGACCGCCGACACGATCGCGGTCAGCGAACCCGCGAGCAGGCCGACCAGCAGCGGCACCGCGGCGCGGCGCAGCTTCGACCACTGGCGGTACAGCGGCAGCGCGAGCGCGACGGTCGCGGGGCCGAGCAGGAAGTGGACGAACTGCGCACCTTCGAAATATGTCGGGTACGGCGTATGCGTGATCGTCAGCAGCACGACGATCAGCGCAACCGCGATCAGCACCGGGTTCGCGAGCGGGTTGAAGCGCGCCCGCGCGTAGACGGCCTGCGCGAGCAAATAGGCGATCAGCGTGATGGTCAGGCCCAGCAACGGGCTCGCGGCGAGATAGACCCAGATCGCGCCGAGCTTCGGGAAGGCCGTCATTGCGTACCCTCCGCCGCGCCGCCCGCACGCCGCTGGCGGCGAAGCAGCGCACGCGTGACGAGCGCCGTCACGGCGATCGCGAGCGTGGTGCTGACGGCCAGCGCGACGACGACCGCGACCGCATCGCCGCGCACGCGGTCGGCCGACACCATGATGCCGACGCCGGCCGGCACGAACAGCAGCGACAGGTGCCGCAGCAACTCGAGCGCGGTCGGCTCGATCGCGTCGGCCACCTGCGGGCGCAGCATCACGAAGCCGAACAGCAGCAACATGCCGATCACGGGGCCCGGCACCGGCAGGCCGAACAGATAGGACACGCCTTCCCCGAGACACTGGAAGGTCAGCAAGACCGCGAACGCCTGCAGCATGAAACGCTTCTCCCGAACGTGGCTGCGCTGCCGTGCGGCCGCGCGACCGATGGCCGGCGGATGGCCGCGCCGGCGTGGACGATACGCGCGATCGTACCAACAATGCCCGCGGGGCGGGGCGCCAGCGCGTACGACGCGAGCGGCCAACGCCACGATGTGCAGCACAGCGCGAAGCCGGCGATGCGGCGCGGTTCGCGAAGGGGAACGTGTTGCTGAACTGGGACGGAAATCGCGGAAGGTCGCGGTGTGCGGTGTGCGGTGTGCAGGCCGGCCCATTCGCCCGGCTTGCCCGCGGCATGCAACAAAGGCGGGCATTTGCCCGCCGCTTCGTCATCCGCACCCGCGCCGCCCCACCCCCACTGCCGCAGGGATAGCGCGAGTGCGAACCCGCCGCGTTACTTCAGCCGCGTCGCGATCTCGTTCGCCATCGCCTTCGTCGCGGCCTTCGTTGGCGCATCCGTGGCCAGTGCGTTCAGCAGGCCGAAATCGTGGATCGTGCCATCGTAACGCGTGGTCGTTGCCTCGACACCGGCCGCATCGAGCTTGCGGCCATACGCTTCGCCTTCGTCACGCAGCACGTCGAACTGCGCGACCTGGATCAGCGCGGGCGGCAGGCCCTTCAGCTGCGCGGTGCTCGCGCGCAGCGGCGACGCGTAGATCTCGTTGCGTTGCGCTTCGTTCTTCGTATAGGCGTCCCAGAACCACTTCATCAGCGGCCGCGTCAGGAAATGACCCTCCTGGTATGCGTTGTACGAACCCGTGTTGAAGTTGTGGTCGGTGACCGGCCACATCAGCCCCTGGAAGCGGATCGCGGGGCCGCCCTTGTCCTTCGCCATCAGCGCCACCACGGCCGCCATGTTCCCGCCGACGCTGTTGCCGACCACCGCGAGGCGGCTGCCGTCGACACCGATCTCCGCGCCATGCGCGGCCACCCACTTCGTTGCCGCATATGCCTGGTTGATCGCGACCGGGTAATGCGCTTCCGGCGACGGCGTGTAGTTCACGAACACCGCGACGGCGCCCGATTGCACGACGAGGTCGCGCACGAGGCGCTCGTGCGTCGGGAAATCTCCGAGCACCCAGCCGCCGCCGTGAATGAACATGAACACCGGCAGCGCGCCCGTCGCGCCTTGCGGGCGGACGATCGTGACCGGCACGGACAAGCCGTCCTGTTCGATCGTGCGGTTCGACACGTCGATGCCCGACAGGTCGACCTTCGTGCCGTTCTGCGCGTCGACCAGCACCTGGCGCGCCTTCGCGGGGCTCAGCGTTTCGAGGCCCGGGCCTTTCTGGCCGTTCAGCGCGGCGAGGAACGCGCTCGTCGTCGCATCGGGCCGGACGGCTTCGGCGCCGGCGGCGAACGCGGTGGTCGTGGCGGACAGTGCGGCGGCGACGGCGGCAGCGATCAGCAGCGGCTTGACGATCTTCATGATGTAACTCCTTGGCTCAACCTGTGAATGACGATGTGACGATTAATTATTCGGAATGCGTACGATCAGGCGAGCGTGAGCGTGACGTCGATGTTGCCGCGCGTCGCGTTCGAGTACGGACACACGAGGTGCGCGCGGTCGATCAGCGTTTGCGCGACATCGCGATCGAGGCCCGGCAGCGAGATCTTCAGTTCGACTTCGATGCCGAAGCCGTTCGGGATCGCGCCGATGCCGACGCTGCCTTCGATCGCGGCGTCCGCGGGGATCGCGATCTTGTCGCGCGCCGCGACGAACTTCATCGCGCCGATGAAGCACGCGCTGTAGCCGGCGGCGAACAGTTGCTCGGGGTTCGCGCCCGCACCGCCCGCGCCGCCGAGTTCGCGCGGCGTGGTCAGCTTCAGGTCGAGGCCGCTTTCGGGCACCGTCGCACGGCCGTCACGGCCGCCGGTGGCTTTTGCATGGGCGCGGTACAGCACTTTTTCGATCGACATGACAGACTCCTTTTTCAGCAAATGAATGAAACAGCCTTCGAACCGGGAACCGCGTGCCGGCGGCTTCTTCGCCGGCTTCGCATTTGTTTATCTACTCATAGATAGATAAACATCCCCAAAAAATGCAGAGGATCGATTCCTCTGCGCCAGCCATCTATCTACTACATGATAGATAACAAGATTCAATAAAAGGGCGGCGAACCGCCCCACCGCTCGCGCGCCGCCCGTCAGGGCCGCGCTTTCCAGACGGCCTCGACATCCTCGAGACGCGCCCGCGTATGAAACAGCCGGCTGGCCAGCACGCTGCCCTGGAACGCCGCGTACAGCGTGCGCGCCGCCGTGTCCGGCTCGCCGCTGAACTGCAGCGTGCCTTCCTTCGCGCCTTGCGCCAGCAATTCTGCGAGCCAGCGCTCGTTGGCCGTGAAGAACGCCTGCACCGCCTGCCGAACGTTCTCCGGCAGCGTTTCGATGTCGGACGCGAGCATCCCGCACAGGCAGATCAGGTTGCCGTCTCCCAGCGTGCGGCCGAACATCTTCGTGTACAGGCTCAGCTTCACGTCGGCCGGCAGCGCCGGATCGATCGCCCGCACGTCCGCGAGGACTTCGTCGCTGTAGGCCGCCACCGCTTCCAGTACCAGATCGTCCTTCGACGGGAAGTAGTAGTGGATGCTCGACGTCTTCACGCCCACCAAGTCGGACAAGTCTCGATAGCTGAAGCCGTTGTAACCGCGCTGCATCATCAGCGTGATCGCGTGGTCGAGAATCTGTTCGCGGACGGTCGGTTTCGTTTCCATGGAGTGAACTTTATCTACTCATAGATAGACAGTCAAGGGGTTTTTTAAGGGCGCGATGCGCGATCTGCCCGCGCTCGCCGCCCAATCCGCGCAACCGGTTCGGATCGCGCCCGAACCCGGCGCGCGTCGAACCGGCGCCGCCACGTTTACTGCGGCTTCAACTTCCGCTGAATGATCGTCCGCAGCATCGCCCGGTGCGCGCGCGGCTTGAACCCCGGCTCGAACACGACGCGCCCGGCCGCGCCTTCCGCGAGCGCGAGCAGCCAGGTCGCGACGAGATCGGGCTTCAGGCTGCCGTCGATCTCCCCTTGCGCGACGCCGCGCTTGATCAGCGCAACCAGGCGTCCTTTCACCTGCGCCTCGTTCACTGCGAACAGCGCGGCGACATCCGGATTGCGCGTTGCCTCCGCCGCGGTCTCGACGCTGATGCGCGCATAGACGGGATCGCTCGACGATTCCATCCATGCCAGCGCAATCTCCTCGATCGCGGTCAGCGCATTGTCGGCGTCCGCATGCCGCGCGAACCGGTCGGCCATCTCGCGCTGATCCTCCTGCGCGACTGCGTCGATGGTCGCCGCCTTCGTCGGGAAATAGTGGAACAGGTTGCCGGGGCTCACGCCGGCCGCCTTGCAGATCGCGGCCGTGGAAACCGGCCTGCAGCCGGATCGAATCGATGCGACACTGGCCGCCGAGCGACGCGCCAACGACGCGATCTTCGGCCAGGCGGACGTGCCGGCCGATCCGCGCCTACGCCCGGACATCGAGCCGCGCCGCTTCGGCTTCATCGCGCGCAACTACCTGGAAGACGCATCACAGGCGCTCGCGACGATGCAGGGGCCGGTGCTGGCCGTGTGGGGCGCGCAGGATCGCAATGTCGACCCGGTGGACGAGGCGAACACGTACACGCATGCGTTCGCGAACCGGCCCGACCGGCGCGTGGTGGTCGTGCCCGGTGCGACGCATGCGCTGCTGCGCGTCGGCTGGTTCGACTACCAGCTCGAGTCCGACTGGCCGACGTGGAAGCAGTGGCTGTACACGGTGCTCGGGCGCGATGCCTATGCACCGGGCACGCTCGGGCCGATCGAAGCGTGGATCCGGGCGCAGTGAACACGTGTGCAACACGGCGTCGCCTTCGAAGGCGTCGCGCATGAAACGGGCAATACGGGCCGCGCCGGCTGGCGTGGCCGCATCAAGGAGAGGTTTCAATGTTTTCGTGGTTTGAACGGCGCCTGCCGACTTTCCCGCTCGAAGATCCCGCCACGCCGCCGAAGGGATTCTTCTCGTTCGTCTGGGCGTGCACGAAAGGCGCGCGCAGCTGGGTCCTGCTGATCGCGCTGACGTCGGCCGCGCTGGCCGCGTACGAAGCCGCACTGTTCGCGATGATGGGCCGCGTGGTCGACTGGCTCGCGTCCGCGACGCCGGCTGAGTTCGGCGGCCGGCACTTCGGCACGCTCGCCGGTTTCGCGGCGATCCTCGCCGGGAGTACGCTACTGATCGCGCTGCATACGATGGTCAAGCACCAGGTGCTCGCGATCAACTTCCCGATGCGGCTGCGCTGGCTGTTTCACCGGCTGATGCTCGACCAGAGCCTGTCGTTCTACGCGAACGAGTTCGCCGGCCGCGTGACGACCAAGATCATGCAGACCGCGCTCGCGGTGCGCGATGCGCTGTTCATGTCGGTCGACGTCGTGATCGGCGTCGCCGCGTACCTGATCGGCATCCTCGCGCTCGCGGCCAGCTTCGACTGGCGGCTGATGATCCCGCTCGCGCTGTGGGCGCTCGGCTACGGCCTGGCGTGCGCGTATTTCGTGCCGCGCCTCGGTGCCGTCGGCAGCCGCCAGGCCGATGCGCGCGCGCTGATGACGGGCCGCATCACCGACGCGTATTCGAACATCACGACCGTGAAGCTGTTCTCGCACACGCGGCGCGAAGCCGACCATGCGCGCCGCGCGATGGAGGCGTTCAAGGCGACCGGCGACGCGCAGATGCGGCTCGTCAGCGCGTTCGAGGTCGTCAATCACCTGCTGTCGACGCTGCTGCTGGTCGGCTCGACCGGCCTCGCGCTGGTTCTGTGGATGCACGGCGAGGCAAGCGCGGGCGTCGTCGCGGCGGTGATCGCGATGGCGCTGCGCCTGTCGAGCTATTCGCACTGGATCATGTGGGAAATGACCGAGCTGTTCGAGAACGTCGGCACGATCCAGGACGGCATCAACACGCTGACGAAGGTGCACAGCGTGGTCGACGCGCCCGACGCGAAGCCGCTTGCGGTGCAGCGCGGCGGGATCGTGTTCGACAACGTGCAGTTCGCGCACGAGGACAACGATCGCGCGGTGTTCGACGGGCTGAACCTGACGATCCGGCCCGGCGAGCGGATCGGCCTGATCGGCCGCTCGGGCGCCGGCAAGTCGACGCTCGTGAACCTGCTGCTGCGCTTCTACGACGTGGGCGGCGGCACGATCCGGATCGACGGGCAGGACATCGCGCACGTGACGCAGGACAGCCTGCGCGCTGCGATCGGGATGGTCACGCAGGATACGTCGCTGCTGCACCGGACGATGCGCGAGAACCTGCTGTACGGGCGCCCCGACGCGACCGAGCGCGAGATGCGCGACGCGGCCGTGCGCGCGGAAGCGTCCGAGTTCATCGACCGGCTGCGCGACCGCCACGGACGCAGCGGCTATGACGTCGAGGTCGGCGAACGCGGCGTGAAGCTGTCGGGCGGCCAGCGGCAGCGCGTCGCGATCGCGCGCGTGATGCTCAAGGACGCGCCGATCCTCGTGCTCGACGAAGCAACCAGCGCGCTCGATTCCGAGGTCGAAGTCGCGATCCAGCGCAGCCTCGACGGCCTGATGCACGGCAAGACGGTAATCGCGATCGCGCACCGGCTGTCGACCATCGCGGCGATGGACCGGCTGATCGTGCTCGACGAAGGGCGCATCGTCGAGGAAGGCACGCATCAGCAGCTGCTGCAGGCCGGCGGCATCTATGCGGCGCTGTGGGCGCACCAGAGCGGCGGATTCCTCGGTGAAACGGCGGATGTGGAGAAGGCGGAGCAGTAGGCGGAACCGCTGTGGCAACATGGCGGCTCAGCGATCGGCGGCGATTTCGGCCGCGGTCGCTTTCCTGCCGGCCGGGTGCCGTCGCCCAGCGTCCTGTCGCCCGACGCAGATCCAGGGAGCCCCTATGACCACGCAACCGGATATCGCCACCGCGCTCGACGCGCCCGATTCGGTGCTCGACGAAGACGAGCGGCGATTCGTGAACCAGATTCGCCAGCACGGGTGGTTCCGCACGGAAGTGTTCGCGGAAGGGAGCGAACCCGGGTTCTCGTTCACGACCGGGCTGTGGGTCAACCACGGTTTTCCGGAAATCATCGTGTTCTCGTTGCCGGCACGCATCGTCCATGACGTGCTGTGGGACATCTACCGGATGGTCGCGGCCGGCACGCCGCCTCCGGTCGGCGAAGTCACGGCATCCGTGTACAGCAACGCGAACGCGCTCCTCATGCCGGTCGAACAAGCACACTACGAAGCCCATCTCGGCTGGAACCGCTGGTTCTACGGCAACGACGCCTTTCCCTGCGTCCAGCTGCTGTGGCCCGACCGCGACGGGATCTTCCCGTGGCAGCCGGAAGCGGACGACGCGTTGAATGCCGCACAGCCGCGCCTGTTCGTATCGGGCGGCGATCGACGCTGACCTGGGCACCGGATCGCGCGGCACGCCGCCAGCGTGCCGCGCCGTTCAAGATTACAACCGCACGATCGTCGACTTCAGCTCGGTGTACTTGTCGAGCGCATGCAGCGACTTGTCGCGACCGTTGCCCGACTGCTTGTAACCGCCGAACGGGAAGTTCAGGTCGTCGCTGCCGTCGCCGTAGCAGTTGACCCACACGGTGCCCGCGCGCAGCCGCCTCGCCACGGCATGCGCGGTCGAGAGATCGGCCGACCAGACGGCCGCGGCCAGCCCGTAGTCCGTGTCGTTGGCGATCCGCACGGCCTCGTCGACATCGTCGAACACGATCACCGACAGCACGGGCCCGAAAATCTCCTCGCGCGCGATCTTCGCATCGGGCTTCACCTCGAACACGGTCGGCTCGACGTAGAACCCGCCCGTCTCCTCGCGTACGCGTGCGCCGCCTGTCACGAGGCGACCTTCGTCGCGACCGGCACCGATATACCCCATCACACGATCGAGCTGCATGCGATCGACGATCGCCCCCATCGTCACCGACGGATCGAGCGGATGCCCGGGTGCGAAGCGCCGCGACGCGTCGACCAGCTTCGCGACGAATGCGTCCCTGATGTCGCGATGCACGAGCAGGCGCGAGCCGGCCGTGCACACTTCGCCCATGTTGAAGAAAATCGCGTCGGCGGCCGCCTGCGCGGCGCGGTCGAGATCGGGGCAATCGCGCAGCACGATGTTCGGCGACTTGCCGCCGAGTTCGAGCCACACGCGCTTCAGGTTCGACTGCGCGGCGCACGCCATGATCTGCTGCCCCGTACGCGTCGACCCCGTAAACGCGATGCAGTCGACGTCGCGATGCAGCGCGAGCGCCCTGCCCGGCTCCGCACCGCCCGGCACGACGCTGAACACGCCGGGCGGCATGCCGGCGTCGCACGCGAGCTGCGCGACGCGGAGCGCGGTGAGCGGCGATTTCTCCGACGGCTTGAGCACGACGCTGTTGCCGGCCGCGAGCGCCGGCGCAAATTTCCAGGCGGCCATCAGCAGCGGGAAATTCCACGGCACGACGGCCGCGACGACGCCGATCGGCTCGCGTGTGACGAGCCCGACCAGGTGATGGTCGACCGGCGCGACTTCGCCGCCGACCTTGTCGATCGCTTCCGCATACCAGTCGACGCAATGCGCGGCGGCCGGCACGTCGATCGCCGTGGTATCGGCGATCGGCTTGCCGGTGTCGAGCGTCTCGAGCAGCGCGAGCTCGTCGAGGTGCTCGCGCATCAGCGCGGCCCAGCGCTGCAGCACCGCCTTGCGGGCGCGCGGGCTCATGCCGGCCCAGCGCCGCGCGTCGAACGCGCGGCGTGCGGCCGCCACCGCGAGGTCGACGTCGTCGGCGCCGCAATCGGCCACGTGCGCGAGCACGCAACCGTCGATGGGGCTCACGCAGGCGAAGGTCGCGCCGGTTTGCGCGTGGCGCGCCTCGCCGTCGATGAACGCTCGCCCCTCGATCCGCAGCACGGCCGCGCGGGCTTGCCAGTCTTCGAATGTCGATTGATTCATGCGTTTCCTCGTGAAAGATTGCGCATCACGACCCGGTGACCGGATCGATCGGCGTAAAGATGCCCGCACGCGCCTCGATCGCTTCGCCTGCTGCGAGACACAGTGCTTCCTGAAAGCGTCCGGCGACGAGCTGCACGCCGGTCGGCACGCCATCGCGGATACCGGTCGGCACCGACAGCCCCGGCAGCCCGAGCAGCGCGGTCGCGAGCAGCGGCCCCTGCCGGTCGACGATCGCGCGCATCGCGTCGTCGCCGTGCTGGTCGGCGTCGATCGCGAACGGCTGCGCGCACGACACCGGCATCAGCA
This sequence comes from Burkholderia puraquae, assembly GCF_002099195.1. Classification (GTDB taxonomy): domain Bacteria; phylum Pseudomonadota; class Gammaproteobacteria; order Burkholderiales; family Burkholderiaceae; genus Burkholderia; species Burkholderia puraquae. Next base: position 299,751 of record NZ_NBYX01000008.1, read on the forward strand.
GCAGCGGATAGCGCACGAAGAATTGCTGCCAGTCGCGCAGCAGCGCGGTACGCCGCGCCAGGCCGTTCATGTAGCCCTCGAGATCCAGCGGCGTCGCGAGATGGCGCTGGCTCGCGAACGCGGTACGGATCGCCGCGTCGCCGTGCTGCATGATCACGTCGCCGAGGCCGCTGCGCGCTTCGTTGGTCACCAGGTCCAGCCACAGTTCGCACGCTTCGGCGATCCGCGGCGGCTCCGCTTCCTCGACGATGCAGCCGGCCTCCTCGAGCCAGCGCGCGGCCTGCCGGATCGCGTCGACCACCACCGGATCGGACGGCACGCCCGGCAGCGTCGGGCACACGGCCACGCGCGCGGGGAACACGGCTTCCTGGGCATTCGGCGCGACCGGCATCCACCATGCGTCGCGCGCGTCGCCTGCCGCCATCGCACCGAGCGCGAGCCGCAGATCGCCGACCGTGCGCGCGAGCGGCCCCTGGACGGATGCGAGCTGAACCGCGAGCGTGCGGTCCTTCGACTGCGTTGCGTTGTACGCCGGCACGCGCCCGGTGCTGGGCCGCAGCCCGGCGACGCCGCACGCGTAGGCCGGGTAGCGGATCGAGCCGCCCAGGTCGTTGCCGTGCGCGATCGCGCCGATACCGGCCGCCACGGCCGCGGCGGCACCGCCGCTGGAACCGCCCGGCGTCAGCGACGGGTCCCACGGATTCGACGTGCGGCCGTGCACGTCGTTGTCGGTGAACCAGCGATACGAAAACGCCGGCGCATTGCTGCGCCCGATCACGATCGCGCCGGCCTTGCGCAGGTTCGCAGTCACCGGGCTGTCCTCCTTTGCGACGAGGTCGGAAAACGCGCGCACGCCGTTGGTCGTCGCGTATCCAGCCGTGTCGACGTTGATCTTCACGGTCACCGGCACGCCGTGCAGCGGGCCGACCGGTGCGCCACACGCGATCGCGGCATCGGCATCGGACGCGGCCCGCAACGCGCTGTCGGCCATCACGTCGACGATCGCGTTGATGACGGGGTTCACCGTTTCAAGCCGCTGCAGGCAGCTGCGCGTGAGTTCGGTGGCAGACACGTCTCGACGCGCGACGCGCTCGGCCATCTCGGCTGCACTGAGACGCCACAATTCCTGGGTCATGGGTTGCTCCTCGTTGATCTCGATGGTTGTCCTGAACCGGCGCGCGTTACGCGCCCGGCTGTTCGGCCTGCGGTGCGTGCGACGCATAGATCTTGCGGCATGTTTCGACGACTTCCCACGTGCCGCGAAAACCCGGCGGGATCACGAACCGGTCGCCCGCGCGCAACACGCGCTCGCGGCCGTCCGCGTCGCGCACGATCGCGACGCCGCTCAGCATCTCGCAATACTCCGACTCGTCATACTCGATCGTCCAGCGGCCGGGCGTGCACTCCCAGAACCCGCAGCTGAACTGCCCGCACGGGCTGATGTAGTGATGCGACAGCGTCTGCAGCGGATTGCCGTCGAGCAGCAGCCCGCTGGGCACGCGGCTCTGCGTGAGCTTCGCCGGTGCCCGCATCAGGTCGACGAGATGCGTGATGTTGGTCATAAGTGCCTCCAGGGCATGAGTGGTTCGAAACGTTTCGGTGCCGCGCGGACGGGCGAGCCGCCCCGCGCGGGTCAGAGCAGGTCCATCATCCGGTGCCAGGTCATCGCGAGCGCCAGCATCGGCGTGCGCAGCACGCGCCCGCCCGGAAAGTCGCGATGGCGAATCCGGCCGAACAGGTCGAAGCGCGTGGCCTGCGCATCGATCGCTTCCGCGATCAGCCGCCCCGCGAGGCCCGTCACGTTGACGCCGTGCCCGGAAAAGCCCTGCGCGAAATACACGGTCGGCTCGAGCCGGCCGAAATGCGGCGCGCGATTCATCGTTGCGTCGATCAGGCCGCCCCACGCGTAGTCGATCCGCACGTCAGCCAGCTGCGGGAACGTCTTCAGCATGTCGCGCCGCATCGCGGCCGCGAGGTCGCGCGGCGTGTTCGTCGAGCTGCTTGCCTTGCCGCCCCACAGCAGCCGGCGGTCGCGCGTCAGCCGGAAATAGTCGAGCGCCGCATTGCAGTCGCTGATCGCCGCATCGGCCGGCATCGTCTCGGCCGCGCGCGCGTCGCCGAGCGGCTCCGTTGCGATCAGGTAGGTCGCGACGGGGATGATCTTGCGCGCGACCGACGGCGCCAGCTGCCCGAGATACGCATTGCACGCCAGCACGACATGGCGGGCATCCACGTGCCCGCGCGCGCACCGGACGCGGTGGTACGGCGCGGCGCGATCGAGCGCGAGCGCGGGCGTGTCCTCGTGGATCGTCACGCCGGCTTCGCGCGCCGCCCGTGCAAGGCCGAGCGTGTAGTTCAGCGGATGCAGGTGGCCGCTGCCTTCGTAGCGGAGGCCGCCGACGTAACGGTCCGATGCGACGAAGCGATGCATGTCGGCGCGCTCGACGAATTCGTAGCCGCGATAGCCGAAGCGGCGCGCCGCGGCATCGCGCCACGCGCGCAGCGCGTCGAGATGGCGCGGCTTGTTCGCGGCGGTCAGGTAGCCGAAGGTCAGGTCGCAATCGATGCCGTGCCGCTCGACCCGCTGCCTGACGAGGTCGATCGACTCCAGCCCCATCGCCCATACGCGCCGCACGTCGTCTTCCGGCAGATGGGCCGAGAACGTATCGATGTCGCACGAGTACCCGGCGATCAGCTGGCCGCCGTTGCGCCCGCTTGCGCCCCAGCCGATCTTCGACGCCTCGACGAGCACGACCGAATGGCCGCGCTCGGCAAGATCGAGCGCCGCTGACAGGCCGGTCAGCCCGCCGCCGATCACGCATACGTCGGCGCTCACGGCCCCGTCGAGCGCCGCATGGCGCTCCCGGTCGTTGGCCGTCGCTGCATAGTACGACTGAACATGTTGCTGGTTCTTGAACTTGAGCATAGGTGAGACTCGCGAACGGCGTCGCGTCAGAACGCGTAGATGAGTTGGGTCGCGAGCAGGTCGTTCGACTTCGCATACGACCCGTCGTGACGCAGGAAAACCTTGTTGCTCGCCCAGTCGTGCCGGTATTCGACCTTCACCGTCACCTGCTGGGTCGGGTAGAACAGCAGGTCGAACGCCGCCGCCTGCCGCGTCGCGCCCTTGCAGTCGAATCCGACGCCGCCGTTCGCCTTCGACTGCGCGAGGCAATCCGCGTCGATGCCGAAGCCGTTGTTCGGATCCATCCCGTTGCCGTTCAGGCCGATCGACGACCCGCCCCCGCCGTTCTTCCGGTTCACGAGCAGGTCGTAGCGCAGCGTCGCGCCCATGCGGCCGACCACCGGCGCGTTGAACTTGCGGTGCGCGAGCAGCGACAGCCCGAACCACTGCGCGAGCCCGCCGTTGAACGCGCCGTGCTGCTGCTGGCCGTAGTCGAGTTCCGCGTTGTACTGCGCGTCGGCCACCGTGTAGGTCGCATCGGCTTCGCCGAAGAAGAACGCGCCGTACGCGCTCGGCGCATTGCCGCCGACGCCGTAGCGCACGTTGCCGGTCGCCGGATCGACGGCGCTCGGCAGCGTCTGGCGGCCGACGTTGATCGAGCCGCCGAGGTCGAGCGCGCTGCCGTGCATGTAGTCGACGCGCGCGGTGAAGGTCGGCACCTTGTTGCTCGTCGTGATCGGGTCGCCGAGCGCGTTGACGCCCGTCTGCGTGACCGCGCCCGCGCTGCGGAACTGCTCGTTGCCGACGAAGAACTTCCACGCCCAGTGGCCGTCCGCGCTCTGGTAGTTGATGCCCGCGCCGATCGACGAGCCCGGGTCGGAGAAGTCGTACAGCAGGTTATGCGTGAGCGTGAGCATCTGGCTCGACTGCTGGTACTCGTAGCCGCCGAAGCCGAGCACGAGCCCGCCGACGAGCGACGTCGTCCCCGACAGCGGCACCGTGACGATCGCCGTGTTCACGATATCGAGCCCGCTCGCGCCGCTGCCCGTCATCATCGACAGGCCCGCGCCGCGGTTCGGCATCAGCGTGATTTCCGCGGACGGTGCGGTCGGGCCGACACCGAACGTCTTCTTGATGTCGAGGAATACGTCGCCGAACGTGCTGTTGTAGTAGGTGTACGCGTTCTCGTGGTTCGCGAACTGGAACGACGACGTGCCCGCGCCCCGGTTGTACACGTAGGTCGGGTCGAGGTAGCCCGTCACCGACAGCCCCGCGATCGGGCCCGTGCGCGCGGCATCCGTCAGCGAATCGACCTTCAGTTGCTGGTTCGCGACCTGCTGCCGGATTTCCGACACGTCGTCGTTGGTCAGCACGGCGGGCGCCTGTCCGTAGCCGGGTGCGGACGGGTCGGCCACCGCGCCGTTCGCCGCGTTCGCCGCGTTCGCCGCGTTCGACGCGTTCGACGCGTTCGACGCGTTCGACACATTAGACGCAGCCGGTGCGGCCGAAGGCTTCGCGGCGAGCTGCGATTGCAGCGCGCTCATCTGCCGTTGCAGCACCGCGATCTGCTGCTGCAGCGTCCGGATCTGGTCGGTGCTCGCGTTCGCCGCAGCCAGCCCCGGCAGCGCTCCGGCGATCAGCGCGCAGAGCATCTTCTTTTTCATGGAATGTCTCCTGGTCGTTCGTCACTTCGTGGGATGCGGGATGCGGTCGTGCAGCGGCGGCGCGGCCGGCTGGCGCGCGGGCGGCAGGACGGACGGCGACGCGGGGGGGACGGATACCTCGGGCCCGGATGACGCCCGCCACGTACGCGCGTCGCGCGCCTGCCGCCGCTCGCGGGACAGCATTGCGCGATTCACGACGACGACGCCGATCGTCACCACCGTGATGAACACCGTGGCGAGCGCATTCATCTCCGGGTTGAGCCCGAGCCGCACGCGCGAGAACACGACGAGCGGCAGCGTCGTCGACCCGGGGCCCGACAGGAACGCGGACAGGATCACGTCGTCGATCGACACCGTGAACGCGAGCAGCCAGCCGGACACCAGCGCCTGCGCGATCAGCGGCAGCGTGATCACGAAGAACACCTTCCACGGCCGCGCGCCAAGATCCAGCGCGGCTTCCTCGATCGAGCGATCGAGTTCCTTCACGCGCGACTGCACGATCACCGCGACGAACGACAGGCACAGCATCACGTGGCCGACCCAGATCGTCAGCCAGCCACGCCCGGCGGGCCAGCCGAAGGTCTGCTGCATCGCGACGAACAGCAGCAGCAGCGAGATGCCCTGGATCACTTCCGGAATCACCAGCGGCGCGTTGATCATCGCGGCATACAGCGTGAAGCCGCGAAAGCGCCCCATGCGGGCGAGCACGAAGCCGGCCCAGGTGCCGATCGCGACCGACGCGGTCGCCGTCAGCAGCGCGATCTTCAGCGACAGCCACGCGGCCGCGAGCAGTTCGCCGTCGTGCAATAACGCGCCGTACCACTTCAGCGAGAAGCCCGACCACACCGTCACCAGCTTCGACGCGTTGAACGAGTACACGACCAGGCTGACGATCGGGATGTACAGGAACAGGAAGCCCGCGCCCAGCACGCACGCGGACAGGATGCGATTCGCTCGGGTCATGGCCTGGCCTCCGCTTCGGTCTGGCTGTAATGGAGCAGCGCCATCGGCACGAGCAGCAGCAGCACCATCGTCACCGTCACCGCGGACGCCATCGGCCAGTCCATGTTGTTGAAGAACTCGTCCCACATCACGCGGCCGAGCATCAGCGTGTTCGCGCCGCCGAGCAGCTCGGGGATCACGTATTCGCCCACCGCCGGGATGAACACGAGCAGGCTGCCCGCGACGATACCGTTGCGCGACAGCGGCAGCGTGATGCGCCAGAACGCGGACCACGGCGTTGCGCCGAGATCGTTCGCGGCCTCGAGCAGCGTGAGATCCATCTTCACGAGGTGCGCGTACAGCGGCATCACCATGAACGGCAGGTACGAATAGACCATCCCGATGTAGACGCCCGCGTCGGTGTGATACAGGCGCAGCGGTGTCGCGATTACGCCGAGCGCTGCGAGCACGTGGTTCAGCAGGCCGTCGTCCTTCATGATCCCGACCCATGCGTAGACGCGGATCAGGAACGACGTCCAGAACGGCAGCATCACGGCCATCATCAGCAGGTTGCGGCGCGCCGGCGCCGCACGCGCGATGCAGTACGCGATCGGATAGCCGGCCAGCAGGCACATCAGCGTCGACGCGGCGGCCATTTTCAGCGAGCTGACGTAGGTGTTCAGGTAAAGGTCGTCCTGCAGCAGCAGCGCGTAATGCTTCAGCGACAGCACGACCTGCACGGTGCCCGCCTCCAGCCGCGCGAGTGCGGTGTACGGCGGGATGCCGAGCATCGGGTCGGCGAAGCTGATCTTCAGCACCAGCACGAACGGCAGCGCGAAGAACACCGCGAGCCACAGGAACGGCACGCCGATCGCGACGCTGCGGCCCGACGGCAAGAAGCGCGACAGCGCGGCGAAGCGGCCCGGGCGGGCGCGGCCCGCGCCGGCGCTCGCGGCGCCGGTCGACACCGGCGTGGAGGGCGTGGAAGCAGAGGTTCTCATCGCGTCGCCCTCATTGCGTCA
>NZ_NBYX01000071.1 GCF_002099195.1 Burkholderia puraquae
ATGAATGGCACCGGCACCGACCACCCGACCGTCACCGCCGGCTCGAACTCGGTGGCGATCGGCGCGAATTCGACGGACGGCGGCCGCTCGAACGTGGTGTCGGTCGGCAGCGACACGCAGCAGCGCCAGATCACGAACGTCGCGCCGGGTACGCAAGGCACCGACGCGGTGAACGTGAATCAGCTGACGCAGGTGCAGACGACGCTGTCGACGGCACTGTCGGGCCAGCAGGCGCAGATCAACTCGCTGGGTTCGCAACTGCAGCAGACCGACCAGATGGCGAAGCAGGGTATCGCGGCCGTCGGCGCGATGGCGTCGATCCCGCAGCTCGATCGCGACGCCAACTTCGGGATGGGCGTGGGCACGTCGACCTTCCTCGGYCAGAAGGCGATGGCGGTCAACATGCAGGCCCGCATCACGGAGAACCTGAAGGCGTCGATCAACGGCGGCTTCAGCGGCGGTCAGAAGGTGATCGGCGCCGGCATGCTGTACCAGTGGAAGTAACGCGTCGCGCCGCCAGGCCGCCCGGCTCGCCAGCCGGACGGCCCGCGGCGGCCCCGACGGCCGGACGAGCCCGCCGCGCAACCCGTGGCGGGCTTCAGTCAACCCAAGCTTTGAGGATGTAACCGTGAACAAACTCGCTCTTGCGCTCGCACTTTCCGCAACGGCCCTCGCCGCGTGCTCGACCGCATCCGGCCCGACCTTCAGCGCCTCCGAACTGCAGCCGCGCGACGGCGTGCGCACCTTCCAGGTGGACTGCCACGGCCTGCTGTCGGGCCCGCAG
>NZ_NBYX01000072.1 GCF_002099195.1 Burkholderia puraquae
TGACCTGAGACGATTCTTGTAGCCATGCGGCAMGTGAGTTCTCTTTTATCCTAGAGACAAGGAGAACTCGATGAAGAAGCGATTTACCGACGAGCAGATCATCCGCATCTTGCGCGAGGCCGAGAGCCGGGATGAACCGGTGAAGGATCTATGCAAGCGCCACAACATCTCGGAACAAACGTTCTATCGTTGGCGCAACAAGTTCGGCGGCATGGATGTGGCCGACGCGCGTCGGCTCAAGGAATTRGAGTCGGAGAACGATCGGCTTAAGCGCCTGATCGCCGAGCAGATGCTGGTGATCGACGGCCTGAAGGAATTCAGTCGAAAAAAATGAGCACCCCGACGGGCCGGCGCGAGGCGCTGGAAGTCCTGACTCGGCGGGGGCTATCACGACGCAAGGCATGTTGCTACCTGGGACTGAGTCGCCGGGTGGCGACCTATASGCTCAAGCAACCGGAGAAAGATCGGCGTCTGGGCGAGCAACTGATTGCGGCTGCGCAGGAGGTGCCGCGCTTCGGCTACCGACGGATGTCGGCTTGGCTGGCGCTGGGCGAAGCGCGTGTGCGACGAATGTGGCGAGCCTTGCAGCTCAGCATTCCGCGGCGGCGCCCTCGCCGACGTCGTTGCGGCAACGACATACGCCTGCCTGGCGCCACCCAGCCCAATTCGGTCTGGAGCTACGACTTTGTGCACGACCAGTTGGTGGATGGGCGAGCGTTGAAGATGCTTTGCGTGATCGATGAATACACCCGCGAGTGCCTGGCGATCGA
>NZ_NBYX01000073.1 GCF_002099195.1 Burkholderia puraquae
AACAGCTCGATCACCTCGCTGTCCACCTCGACCTCGACCGGCCTCTCGTCGGCCAACAGCTCGATCGGCTCGTTGTCGACCTCGACCTCGACGGGTCTCTCGTCGGCGAATAGCTCGATCGGCTCGCTGTCCACGTCGACTTCGACGGGCCTGTCGTCGGCGAATAGCTCCATCACGTCGTTGTCCACGTCGACTTCGACGGGCCTGTCGTCGGCTAACAGCTCGATCGGCTCGCTGTCCACGTCGACTTCGACGGGCCTGTCGTCGGCTAACAGCTCGATCACGTCGCTGTCGACCTCGACCTCGACCGGCCTCTCGTCGGCTAACAGCTCGATCGGCTCGCTCTCGACCTCGACCTCGACCGGCCTGTCGTCGGCCAACAGCTCGATCGGCTCGTTGTCGACCTCGACCTCGACCGGCCTCTCGTCGGCTAACAGCTCGATCGGCTCGCTGTCCACGTCGACTTCGACGGGCCTGTCGTCGGCTAACAGCTCCATCACGTCGCTGTCGACCTCCACGTCGACCGGCCTCTCGTCGGCAAACAGCTCGATCACCTCGCTGTCCACCTCGACCTCGACCGGCCTCTCGTCGGCCAACAGCTCGATCGGCTCGTTGTCGACCTCGACCTCGACGGGTCTCTCGTCGGCGAATAGCTCGATCGGCTCGCTGTCCACGTCGACTTCGACGGGCCTGTCGTCGGCGAATAGCTCCATCACGTCGTTGTCCACGTCGACTTCGACGGGCCTGTCGTCGGCTAACAG
>NZ_NBYX01000074.1 GCF_002099195.1 Burkholderia puraquae
CCGGTCAGTAGGAATAGCCCTGCATGCCGTAGTTGGTGTCGTGACGGCGGCCCCACCACGGCAGATACGCATTGTTCTCGCCCCGCGCACGGAACCAGTCCTTGTCCGGATCGATCGCCGTGACTTTCGACGGCGGCACCACCACTACCGCCGTCGGGTGCTGCGCGTCCGTCGTCCCCGCCACCAGCACCTTCTCGCCAAGGTGATTCGCCCGCCCGATCGCCAGCACCACGTCCGTCAATGCCGTACCGGCGCCCATCGGGCCCAGCAACGCAGGCGTATTGAACGTCTGCTTGCTGAAGTTGTAGTCCGGCAGCACTTCCGTCAACGTCTGCGAYAGCGCGCCGATCCGCTCCGACGCCGCCTCGCCGCCGCGGCCCGCGTCATGCACCACGAAGTTCAGCGACGGCACCGACACCCCCGCATTGCGCGCCGCGCTGTCGATGGTGGCTTTCCACGCCTGCACCGCACGCGTGGTGCCRGCCTTCGCCTCRTAGTCCCTGACGTTGCCCGTCGCCGCTCGGCCGATCCACGCCAACGGTTCACGCTCCGTCTTGAAGTTCGGCCCGACGAGAAACAGCACCACCATGTTCTCGTTGATCTGCGCGTCCTTCGGCGGAAAGCTCGGCGCGTCCCAGTTCATCACCCAGGCGCTTTTGTCGGGGTTCGCTTGCAGGTAATCCAGCGCGCGGTTCAGCGACGTGAAGCCGGCGTTTGCGCCGCCCTGGTTAACGTGGACGTCGGGCGG
>NZ_NBYX01000075.1 GCF_002099195.1 Burkholderia puraquae
ATTCACGCAGGTGGCCGTGGCAAGGGCGGCGGCGTGAAGGTGGCGAAGTCGATCGAGCAGGTTCGCGAATACGCGAACCAGATCCTCGGCATGCAGCTCGTCACGCACCAGACCGGCCCGGAAGGCCAGAAGGTCAACCGTCTGATGGTCGAAGAAGGCGCCGACATCAAGCAGGAACTGTATGTCAGCCTCGTCGTTGATCGCGTGACGCAAAAGATCGTGCTGATGGGTTCGAGCGAAGGCGGTATGGACATCGAAGAAGTTGCCGAAAAGCACCCGGAACTGATCCACAAGGTCATCGTCGAGCCGTCGACGGGCCTGCTCGACGCGCAGGCCGACGACCTCGCCGCGAAGATCGGCGTGCCGGCTGCTTCGATTCCGCAAGCGCGCGCCATCCTGCAAGGCCTGTACAAGGCATTCTGGGAAACCGACGCATCGCTGGCTGAAATCAACCCGCTGAACGTTTCCGGCGACGGCAAGGTCATCGCACTCGACGCGAAGTTCAACTTCGACTCGAACGCGCTGTTCCGCCACCCGGAAATCGTCGCGTACCGCGATCTGGACGAAGAAGATCCGGCTGAAATCGAAGCGTCGAAGTTCGACCTCGCGTACATCTCGCTCGACGGCAACATCGGCTGCCTCGTGAACGGCGCAGGCCTCGC
>NZ_NBYX01000076.1 GCF_002099195.1 Burkholderia puraquae
CCCCGTTGTCCGACCGCACAAACGCCGGCTTGCCGTACAGGCGCATCAGTCGCGACAGCGTTAGGATCACATCCTGCGAACGCAGGCTGGCGCCGATCTCGATCGCCAGGCACTCGCGGGTGTATTCATCGATCACGCAAAGCATCTTCAACGCTCGCCCATCCACCAACTGGTCGTGCACAAAGTCGTAGCTCCAGWCCGAATTGGGCTGGGTGGCGCCAGGCAGGCGTATGTCGTTGCCGCAACGACGTCGGCGAGGGCGCCGCCGCGGAATGCTGAGCTGCAAGGCTCGCCACATTCGTCGCACACGCGATTCGCCCAGCGCCAGCCAAGCCGACATCCGTCGGTAGCCGAAGCGCGGCACYTCCTGCGCAGCCGCARTCAGTTGCTCGCCCAGACGCCGATCTTTCTCCGGTTGCTTGAGCGTATAGGTCGCCACCCGGCGACTCAGTCCCAGGTAGCAACATGCCTTGCGTCGTGATAKCCCYCGCCGAGTCAGGACTTCCAGCGCCTCGCGCCGGCCCGTCGGGGTGCTCATTTTTTTCGACTGAATTCCTTCAGGCCGTCGATCACCAGCATCTGCTCGGCGATCAGGCGCTTAAGCCGATCGTTCTCCGACTCCAATTCCTTGAGCCGAC
>NZ_NBYX01000077.1 GCF_002099195.1 Burkholderia puraquae
CGTGATTGAATGCCCTGCTCAATCCTTGAGCAGGGGATACAAAGGTGATCACGGTGGGCATATTGGCCAAGATCAGGCGGATGTATTTCCGCGAGAAGGTCCCGCTGCGCGAGATTGCGAGGCGTACGGGCCTGTCCCGAAACACGGTGAGCAGCTGGCTGCGGCAGACCGATGCCGTCGAGCCGAAGTATCCGAAGCGCGTCAGTCCAAGCGTCGTCGACGAGTGGGCCGCACAGCTGACGGGCTGGCTGCGGGCTGACAGTCATCGCCCGAAGCGTGACCGGCGCACTGCGCGGTTCATGTTCGAGGCGATCCGCGGCGAGGGCTATGCCGGCAGCTACGGCCGCGTCAGCGCGTTTGTTCGGCGCTGGCACGAGGAGCTGGCCGAAGCTCCWCGCAGAAAGGCCTACGTACCACTGGCCTTCGAGCCCGGCGAGGCGTTCCAGTTCGACTGGAGCTGTGAATACGCCTTCATCGGCGGCCTGCGGCGACGCCTGGAGGTCGCCCACGTCAAGCTGAACGTCAGCCGCGCCTTCTGGCTGGTCGCCTATCCCACCCAGAGTCACGAGATGCTGTTCGACGCACACGCCCGCGCATTCGCCGCGTTCGGCGGCGT
>NZ_NBYX01000078.1 GCF_002099195.1 Burkholderia puraquae
TCGCCAGTTGCAGGAACTGCCGTTCTACAACACGTTCTTCAAGACCACGCACCCGCCGGTGATCGAACTCTCGGCGATGCTCGCGGAAGTCACGCCGAAGGGCTTCAACCACTTCTTCTACTGCAACAGCGGCTCGGAAGGCAACGACACCGTGCTGCGCCTCGTGCACCAGTACTGGCGCGTGCAGGGCCAGCCGCAGAAGAAGTATGTGATCTCGCGCAGGAACGGCTACCACGGCTCGACGATCGCGGGCGGCACGCTCGGCGGGATGGGCTACATGCACGAGCAGATGCCGTCGAAGGTCGAGCACATCGTGCATATCGACCAGCCGTATTTCTTCGGCGAAGCGGCGGCCGGCGAGACGCCCGAGGCGTTCGGCCTGGCCCGCGCGCAGCAGCTCGAAGCGAAGATCCTCGAACTCGGCGCGGAGAACGTCGCGGCGTTCATCGGCGAGCCGTTCCAGGGCGCGGGCGGCGTGATCTTCCCGCCGTCGACGTACTGGCCGGAAATCCAGCGGATCTGCCGCAAGTACGACATCCTGCTGGTCGCCGACGAAGTGATCGG
>NZ_NBYX01000079.1 GCF_002099195.1 Burkholderia puraquae
CCTGGCGCCACCCAGCCCAATTCGGWCTGGAGCTACGACTTTGTGCACGACCAGTTGGTGGATGGGCGAGCGTTGAAGATGCTTTGCGTGATCGATGAATACACCCGCGAGTGCCTGGCGATCGAGATCGGCGCCAGCCTGCGTTCGCAGGATGTGATCCTAACGCTGTCGCGACTGATGCGCCTGTACGGCAAGCCGGCGTTTGTGCGGTCGGACAACGGTGCCGAATTTACCGCCGCCAAGGTCATGCGCTGGCTGAGAGATGYTGCAATCGGCCCGGCCTTCATCGCGCCCGGCAGTYCGTGGCAAAACGGATTCGTCGAGAGCTTCAACGGCAAGCTGCGCGACGAATTGCTGAATCGCGAATGGTTCCGCAGCCGGGCCGAGGCCAAGGTACTCATCGAACGCTGGCGACAGTTTTACAACGAGCGTCGGCCCCATAGCGCTCATCGCTATCAACCTCCTGCCACGGTCCGTCGAGCCTGGCTGGATTCCGATAATATCGACGCGAGACTCACTGCCTGATTGGTCACAAAATTCCGCCTCAGGTCA
>NZ_NBYX01000080.1 GCF_002099195.1 Burkholderia puraquae
ACCGTGCTGCCGGGCCTGACCGACAACCACTGCCACGTGATTCGCGGCGGCCTGAACTACAACATGGAGCTGCGCTGGGATGGCGTGCGCTCGCTCGCGGTCGCGATGGAGATGCTCAAGCAGCAGGTCGCGATCACGCCGGCGCCGCAATGGGTGCGCGTGGTCGGCGGCTTCACCGAGCACCAGTTCGCGGAGAAGCGCCTGCCGACGATCGACGAGCTCAACGCGGCCGCACCCGATACACCCGTGTTCATCCTGCACCTGTACGACCGTGCGCTGCTGAACGCGGCGGCGCTGCGCGTCGTCGGCTACACGAAGGATACGCCGGAGCCGCCGGGCGGCACGATCCTGCGCGATGCCGCGGGCAACCCGACCGGGCTGCTGCTCGCGAACCCGAACGCGACGATTCTTTACGCGACGCTCGCGAAAGGCCCGAAGCTGCCGTTCGAGTACCAGTACAACTCGACGCGCCACTTCATGCGCGAGCTGAACCGGCTCGGCGTAACGGGCGTGATCGATGCGGGCGGCGGCTCGCAG
>NZ_NBYX01000009.1 GCF_002099195.1 Burkholderia puraquae
ACGGCAAGCTGCGCGACGAATTGCTGAATCGCGAATGGTTCCGCAGCCGGGCCGAGGCCAAGGTACTCATCGAACGCTGGCGACAGTTTTACAACGAGCGTCGGCCCCATAGCGCTCATCGCTATCAACCTCCTGCCACGGTCCGTCGAGCCTGGCTGGATTCCGATAATATCGACGCGAGACTCACTGCCTGATTGGTCACAAAATTCCGCCTCAGGTCAAGGTCACGATCGTGAGCCTCAATGACCATCCCGACATTCGGCGCGTGTTCGACGGCTTTCACATCGAGACCGTGCCGATTCAATACACGGTCGGCGGTGGGAGGGGCGTTGAGCGAAACGAGTTGATCATCTTCAGTTGGGATGATGCCGCTCAGCCGGTTGGATTGTTCTAACCGATGATGCCGGGGCGTGCAATCGCGCCGGCATCATACTCACGGATAGGCGAAGGCGGGATAGGAGGCGCTTAAGCAGATGAACATGTCAGGAACGCTGCTTAACGTCGCGCACAGCAAAATATAATTTTTTGGTTTTTGAATTCAGGAGATATCCACCGTGTACATTTTGAAACGAGCCACTCTGCCCAAGCCCTTCAAAGTTAAAGCTGACGCAGACATATCGCTGATTGCCGTCTTTTGCAATGCTCCATTGGGCCAGTGTTGGGTTAAATGAGGTGGGTTTAATTTCACCGTTATTCCGAACGGATATGGATCTGGAAAATCGGTAAATATTACCGGAATAGATCAATGCTTGATCGGATTTTCCGTCTGCGTATCCAATATCGATGCCTTTGTATTTGAATAGGTAACTAGCGTTGAATCCGTCTGCGTAATCATCCTGTTGTAGAACCTCATCCACATCGATGTTTTGGATGGTGACGGAGGGCGCAACCGACTGCGCTAGAAGACAACTTTTAACCAAGCTTTCGCTCGGGGGGGCAGCCCATCCGATGCTGGCGACGACCATGATCGATACAGCGAAAATACTCTTCTTCATCGGTATTCGCTCCCGCGCGTAACGTCTAGGTACTGCTGGTTGTATTTCCAAAAAATTGTGCCGCCGACACCTGCTGTTGAATCGTAAGCGTGATCGTAACGTCCCGTTTCCACCTTTTCGGTCTCCACTTTTTTAGTCTTCTTGTCTTTCTTCTTTATTATTTTGTATAAAATTACGAGTTTTGTCGAATCCTTGATATCGTATATATTGTGGCTCGGGTCGGTAATTTTAATTCCGTGCCTCACCTTAAAATGGTTGTTGTAATTTGTTTTGATGTCCGCGCCATCCCAAAAATAAGCGCCGTTCGATTTATCTGGGCCGCCCGCAAGTGCGTTGCGGGCAGCGTCGATCGCGGCCTGCATGGCGGGATTCTTCGCGATTTGGTCATCCGTCGCCTTCATCATGCTGTTGTAGCGTGCATTGCCATCGCCAACCACGAATGAGAATGTTGGATCGTTTTTTGTAAATGTGGCCATGTCGGAATAGCCTCGCGCATCACGTTGTCGAACAAGCACACTTGCGATAGCCATCATTTCATCGGAATTGTTCTGCAAAGATGCTTCTCCGTAAGCCATCGCTGCAAGTAGCTTTGTCTGGGCATCGACAGGCGGTGCTGCCGCTGGAGCACTGGCAGGCGCTGGAGCACTGGCAGGCGCTGGAGCACTGGCTGGCGCTGCGGGGCTGGCGGGCGCTGGAGAGCTGGCTGGCGCTGCGGGGCTGGCGGGCGCTGGGGTGCTGGCAGGCGCCGCGGGACTCGCAGGCGCTGCAGGACTGGCTGGCTGCTGTGTGCTAGAGGGATTTGAATTGCTCATGCGCTTTTCCTTGCTGAATCTCCTGCAATCCACGTGACTAGTTTTAGGGAAGATTGCCCTGAAACACTCACCGTTTCTCCGGAGGCATATTTTCCTTTTTTCGTGTGGAGATCGTCATCGCTAAACAGGTCGTAGTGATATCCTTCGACCGGCGTGGTTCCATTCTCCAATAACACGAAACTCTGTTCGACAATCTCGTCATCAGAGGAAGTCGCAGAGAAAGCTGGCAACGCATAGCTCATGCTCGCTGGGCCACTAAACGAGTGCTGGCTGCCCTTAATATCGATTTTACCCGGCGCATGAATTTCGATATTGCCATCCTTGATTCGAATATATGCTCCGCCGGATGTCAGCAGAATTTCCTCTTTGGCTACTCCCTCAATCGTCGCCGTGGCCGACAGCACCTTCACCGTCTTCTGCGCGATCAACTCGATGTTGTCGTCCTGCGCGTTCACCTCCACTTTCCCCTTCGCAGCAAACAGCTTCATCCCGGCGTTCTGCACAAACAGGCTGATTTTCTCTGCGACGCTCGCAACTAGCGATTTCCCGCTGGCAATGAATACGCTCTGCCCACTAACGAAATTGGTATGCTGATCGCTCGACACGTGCACCGATTGCTGAGTCGACAATGCAATACCGGAGGGGCTCGCAATCAGCATGAGGGGCTGCCGGAATCCGTTCGCACTGCCGGTGCCACCACCTGCTGTCCTGCCTCCAGCATGTGAGCCTTCTATACGGTCTTGTGTCGCATCGGTAAATTTCTTCAGCGCATCGTGCCCCTCTGCCAGACTTTCTGCCTGATGCGTCTGGCTGGCCTGCGACATCGCTTCGATGGTGCTTTCTGCGTCCACGAGTTGCTGTTGCGCCTCGCGGACGTCAAGCTGCAGGCTGTTTGCATGCTTCTGATGTGTCGTAACGTACAGCCCCTTTGCGGCACGTACGGCACCAGACAAGTCCGTCTTCAAGTCGAAGCCTGAACCAAGAATTGCACCGCGTGTGTTGCCGTTTTGCTCGATCAGATATCCGAGGTGAAGCAAGCTGTTCCCCGTACTGCTGAACAGTCTGGCTCGATTCTGTCCTGTCGCATCGTCAAGGACCATCTCGTTATAACCGCTCCCCGAATACTCCTTCGAACGGTAGCCGGACAAGATGCCATTGCTATGCCATTGCGGCTGAACGCTACCGTTGTAGACACGATGCAGGACTATAGGCCTATCACAATCTCCGCCTATGTAGCCCACTAGGACTTCCTCACCGACTCTCGGAACGTGCACGCTTCCGTAGCCGCCGCCGGTGTCTGACTGCGCGACTCTCACCCAGCACGAGGCATTTGCGTTTCCTGAGTTCTGTCGGTCCCAAACGAACATGACCTTTACGCGATTCAATGCATCCGTGTACACCTCTTCGCCCTGCGGCCCAACGACGATTGCCGTCTCTAACTCCATCGTTGGCTTCTTGTGCTCGAACGGGCTCCTATACGGAACCGTCACGCGCTGCGCCTCGACTTCGACTAGATAAAAACCAGCCGAGCCGTCTTCGTGAGTGACGACCTC
Organism: Burkholderia puraquae; assembly: GCF_002099195.1. GTDB lineage: Bacteria > Pseudomonadota > Gammaproteobacteria > Burkholderiales > Burkholderiaceae > Burkholderia > Burkholderia puraquae. The sequence goes on from NZ_NBYX01000009.1 coordinate 3,361, forward strand.
TCCCGTTTGTTCGAACTTCGCCTGCGCTAGTTCGCTCTGCAAGCTATACGGAAAGTTCGCTTCGTGATTCGATAACGGCAGGTTGTTCTCAATGTACCGACGCACTTTGATCGCAGCGAATTCTCGCTGCCCGGCTTGATCTTGATCGTGCTCAGGATGGCCAGTGAGAATGAAGCGACGGCCGGCATCGATAGCCCGAACACCTCCGATACCGAGGAATCGCTTTGCCCTCGACTCCCATTCTTCTAGGTGAATCTTCGAAAGATGCTCACCGCGATCCTGGTTCAAATAGGTGTAGGCACCGGTATATTCGTAGACTTCAGTCTGCTCCGGCAAATTTCCTTGACCGGCCGTCGTCGGCAGCGTCGTACCTTTTGGATTGGCCAGAGAGGACGGCGCTTTATAGTCGAACGTGCGTGTCGTGTACACGGTACTCTGCAATGTCCGCGACCCTGCCCATTGCGTAAATGCGGCCGTTTCTCTACTTGTGCCCGATCTCGAGAATCCGACTTGTTTGGGCAAGACCTCATCAAGCGAGTAAATGTCGTCGGTCACGATAAACCTATGCGACTTCCCTTCGTTGTCGTGACGCCAAAAGCCGAACAAGCCTTCTTCTTCCATCAATCGATGGACAAAATTCCAGTCCGTCTCACTCTGACGGCAATACGAGCGCGAGGGTAACGTCTTCACCAAGGCGAATTCGAATTGCCCTCGCGCTTGCGGATGCGCATTGAATACATCGGTGAGGATGGCGTCAACGCTTGTGTCCTGCCAGTACCGCATATCGCTGCGGAATTTGAGGAAATGCATCCATGAAGCAAAAGCCAACTGGTAACTTGAAAGGCTTCCGTCAGAACCAAGTTTGCGAGCTGTATGGATGTATCCGTTGATGGGTAGATAAGACTTGTTCGCTTGCTGCAACCAAAGGGTCATCGGCTGAGCGATCAACGTTTTGAGCTCGATATCGCCTGCCGTGGATACCATGTCGAGCGTGACACTGAAGTCACGGCCAAGCTCGGAATAAGTCACAGCTCTGCGCGGAACAAGCGCATTCTCCGGCAGCGATGGGATGCTCGTCTTGAGCAGGCGATCTTGCTGGATCAGGCCGCCACGAATCGCCTGAGCCACTTCGGTCATGTTCATGCGTTTTCCATCTTGTTGTTTTTTTGCAAGCCCTTGATGGCCCGCGCTCTCACGGGGACGGCTTCCCCGGCTATGTAGCGGCAATTTTAGCAGCGTCGCCCGGTCATGAAATGAAAAGCGGTGTGAGGTTGCGCGTAATGATTCTGACGAACTTGCGCGCAAGCGTGGCGAGGCGCACATGAACATTTTTATGCGAACGTGATTCACCGATCAAAGTCACTTTGGGGGTGGGGTGCTGGGTGGTTAAATTGGATGGTTATTGCGCATATGCCATTGATTAATAATAGATAATGACGGCCTGCAAAGCCGTTTAGGCCGGTTCGACTCCGGCTCGCGCCTCCAGATAAAGCCCCGCTTCGGCGGGGCTTTTCTTTTTTCTGCGTTCGTTGCAGAGGTGGGTCGTGATGCGGGCGGGGCGGGTGCGGTAGCATGGCGCGATCGGCGGGGGGGGAGTCCTGCGCGAGACGTCGAGGCTGTCGATGGCGATACCAGGTGAAGCGAATTGAATACTCCGGGGCTCGAAACGAGAGAGGCGCGGCTATCCGATTGCGCCGCAATCGCGAGGCTGCTGTGCCAGCTTGGATATGAGGCGACGCCCGCACTGATTCATGAAAAGTTGCAGTTCCTGGCCGACAAGCCGGGTGGCCGGGTTTGCGTGGCGACTCTGGGTGGCGAGGTCGTCGGCAGTATCAGCCTGCACATCCTTCCGCTCTTTCATGCTGCCGGAAATCTCGGGCGCGTCACGAGCATGGTCGTTGACGCGCATCACCGGGGATGCGGAATTGGCGGTGCACTGATGGCGGCGGCAGAACGTTGGTTTGAGAGCGGCCGATGCGTGAAGCTGGAGGTGACGAGTGGCGATCAACGCCCGGACGCTCATCGCTTTTATGCGCATCATGGTTTCGTGCGCGACGGGCAGCGGCTCTCCAGGAGCATGCACCCGTAGCACGGTCCGAAAGACAAAAAGCCCGCTATGAGCGGGCTTCTTTTATTTTCGGTGCATGAAGCGAGATGCTCGAGCGGGCTCCGGCGACGCGATGCCGCTCGTTTGTCGCGCGATTCGTTCAGCCATCCACCGGCTGCGTCGGCGTTTCGAGCGTCAATTGATAGAACGCCGCGTCGAGCCACCGGCCGAACTTGAATCCCGCCTGCGTGATCGTGCCCGAGTGCATGAATCCGAGCTTCGTATGCAGTGCGATGCTTCCGGCATTGGTTGCATCGATGCAGCCGACCACCACGTGCACTTGCGCTGCGCGCGCGCGCCGGACCACTTCACGCAGCAGCACCTCGCCAAGCCCGCGGCCGCGCTGGTCGCGATGCACGTACACGCTGTGTTCGACCGTGTACTTGTAGGCGGGAAACGCGCGGAACGTGCCCCAGCTCGCAAAGCCCAGCAGCGTGCCCGACGCGTCGACCGCACCGATGACCGGGAAGCCGCCGGCGCGCTTCGCCGCGAACCAGGCGGCCATCGCTTCCGGCGCACGCGGCTTGTAGTCGTACAGCGCGGTCGAGTTCGCGATCGCGTCGTTCAGGATCTCGAGGATGGCCGGTGCATGCTCGGCCTCGCTGCAATCGATCAGGCGCACGTCGTCGCGCTGTTTCGGGGAATTCATACCAGCTCCTGTGGGCAGTAAGAAGGGCGCGCGCACGGCTGCTGCGACGACGCGTTCATCAGAGGTTCCGCACGCCGGCGGCGGACGCATCGCAGATCACGACGACATAGCGCGCGGCATGCGACGACGGGTTGCTGAAAATCAGCGGCTGGTCGAGCCGCATGGCCAGGCAGTCGCCTGCGTGAAGTTCGTGAAGCGCGTCGCCGAACGTGACATCGACGCGGCCGCTGATGATCCACACCTGCTGATGCAGCGCGCTTTCGCGTCCGCCACTGTCGTACGCGACGCGCGCACCGGGCGGGAAATCCACTTCGACGAGCTGAATCGGCGACGGCCAGCCGGCCGGGGAGAGATTGCGGCGCACATAGCCGGACGCCGGATCTCGCCATTCGGCCTGCTGCGCGCGGCGTGCCAGCGGCTGCGCGGGCGTGTCGCCCTGGTCGCCGCCGAACAGCCCGGCCAGCGAGACGCCGAGCCCGGCGGCAAGCTTGTCGAGCACGACGGCCGTCGGGCTGGCCGATGCGCGTTCGATGAGCGAGATCATCGAACGGCTGACGCCGGAGCGAGCGGCCAGCGCATCGAGCGTGTAGCCTCGTACGGTGCGCAGGTCGCGTACGCGCCGGGCGATGCGTTCATTGATCCCGGTGTCGTCGGCAACGGCGGTGACTGATTCTTTCATGGTGGATTTATTTTCCAGCAAACTGGAATTCGATGTCAACGACACGACGGAATCCGAATGGCTTGCCCGGTGGTCGTGTGCGGCGTAATATACGAATCGACTACGTTTCGTTTAATTGGGGATATATGGGCATCATCAAGATTTCCGAGCATATGCACGAACGGCTGCGCTCGACCAGCACGGCGCTGAGCCGCTCGATCAACGCGCAGGCCGAACACTGGCTGCGCGTCGGGATGCTGGCGGAACTCAATCCGGCGCTGTCCTACGGCGACATCTGCCGGATGCTGATCGAGGCCGAAACACGGGGCGGTGAGGCGGGGCCGGCGGAACCGGTCGAGCACCGCATCGAGCAGGTGGCGTAATGGCGAAGCGCGAAATCCCGATCCGCGGCGCCGCAGAAATCGCCAAGTCGCGCGAAGCCGCGAAGCTCGCGTCGCAGGTGCTGACGATGATTACCGAGCACGTGAAGCCGGGCGTCTCCACCGATGACCTGGACGCTCGCTGCCGCGAATACATCGTCGACGTGCTCGGCGCGATCCCGGCGAACATCGGCTACCACGGTTATCCGAAGACGCTGTGCACGTCGGTCAACCACGTGGTGTGTCACGGCATTCCGACGTCGCGGCCGCTGCGCGACGGCGACATCGTGAACCTCGACATCGCGGTGATCAAGGATGGCTGGTTCGGCGATACGAGCCGCATGTACTTCGTCGGCGAACCGAACGAACTCGCGCGGCGGCTCGTCGCGACGACCTATGAGGCGATGCACGCGGGCATCCGCGCGGTGCGTCCGGGCGCAACGCTCGGCGATGTCGGCTACGCGATCCAGCAGGTCGCGCATCGCGAAGGATTCAGCGTGGTTCGCGAGTATTGCGGGCATGGCATCGGCGATGTCTATCACGACGAGCCGCAGGTGCTTCATTACGGCCGCCCGGGCACCGGCGTGCCGCTTCGGCCGGGGATGATCTTCACGATCGAGCCGATGCTCAACGCGGGCAAGCGCGACACGCGCATGCTGGCGGACGGCTGGACGGTCGTCACGAAGGACCATTCGCTGTCGGCGCAATGGGAGCACATGGTCGTGGTGACGGAAACGGGCTTCGAGGTGCTGACCGAGGATGCGACGCCGCAGGCATTCCCGGCGCTGTCCGGCACGCACGCCGCCTGACGGCCGCTGCGCGCCGCGAAGGGCGGTGCGGCGGCACAGTGGAACGGGCCCCTTTTGCGGGGCCCGTTTCGTTTGCGTTCGAGGTCGCGCGGCGCGATTCACGCGCGAATGCGGCGCCCGGCGGCTCGGGAGATGAACGCGACTCGGCCGCCGCTCAACCGCGCGCCTTGTGCCATGCGGATTCGACAAACACGCGGCACAGCGCTTCCATTCCTCGGCGGTCTTCCTCGTCGAAGCGCGCGGCGACCGGGCTGTCGACGTCCCACACGCCGATCAGCGTGCCGTCGCCGGCCACCAGCGGCACGACGATTTCCGATTCCGACGCCGCGTCGCACGCGATATGGCCGGGGAAGTCATGCACGTCGCGCACGACCTGTGTCTCGCGCGTTTGCGCGGCGGTGCCGCACACGCCCTTGCCGAGCGCGATCCGCACGCAGGCAGGCTTGCCCTGGAACGGCCCGACCACGAGTTCCGTCCCGTCGAAGAAGTAGAAGCCGGCCCAATTGAGACGGTCGAGCGAGTGGTAGACGAGTGCGGAGAAATTGGCCGCGTTCGCGATCAGGTCGCGTTCGGACTCGACGAGCGCGCGCGCCTGCTCGACGAGCGTCGCGTATTGATCGGCCTTGGAGGCGTTGGGGTCGTTGGACAGCGTGAACATGGCGGGAAGCGATCAGGGTGGTGGAATGCGCGATGCGCGTACCGGAGTCTACGGCACGCGCGCATCGTTTGCAGCGCCCGGTCGTGGTCGGTCACGCGTGAAGCGGCGTGCTCAATCGGGTTCGAGCTCGGCAAACCGCTCCGCCAGAAAATCGAGCAGCGCGCGCACCGCGGGCAGCAGCCCCCGGCGCGATGCGAATACCGCATGCACGATCTCGCGGCGCGGCGCCCAGTCGGGCAGCACGGCTGCCAGCTCGCCACGCGCGACCTCATCGCGCACCATCATCGTCGGCAACTGCACGATGCCGACGCCCGCGACGGCCGCCGCGCGCAGCGCGAGCATGCCGCCCGTCACGAAGCGCGGCTGGTGATGGATTTCCGCGTGAGCGCCGTCGGGCCCGCGCAGCCGCCACACGTGCGCGGACTGCGGGGCGCCGTGATCGAGGCTCGGCAGGCGCGCGAGATCGGCGGGAACGGCCGGTGCCCCATGCTCGCGCAGCAGCGCGGGGCTCGCGACGAGGCACTGGCCGCGCTCGGCCAGCACGCGCAGCGCGAGATCGCTGTCTTCGAGCGGCGGCGGGCGCACGCGGATCGCGACGTCGATCCCTTCGCCGACCACGTCGACGCGCCGGTTGGTCGCTTCCAGGTGAATCTCGACGCGCGGGCACGCGACCATGAACGCGGCGATCATCGTGCCGACCAGCGAATCGAGCAGCACGATCGGGCAACTGACGCGCACGATGCCGCGTGGCTCCTCGTGCAGCAGCGCGATCGCCTCGTCGGCGGCATCGGCCTCGACGAGCATCGCGCGGCAATGCGCGTAATAAGTCTGGCCGACGTCGGTGACCGTGAAGCGGCGCGTCGAGCGCTGGATCAGCCGCATCCCGAGCCGTGCCTCGAGCAGCGCGATGCGGCGGCTCAGCTTCGATTTCGGCATGTCGAGCGCACGCCCGGCCGGTGCGAAGCCGCCGTGTTCGACGACCTGTACGAAGTAATAGAGATCGTTCAGATCCCGCGCTTTATCGTTCATGAAATGGAACGCTGAGTGCGATTTTGGCAGTCTACCGGATCGATCGTTCCACCTCTATATTCCTGTTCAGGATGCGAAACACGTGTTTCGCCGCAATTCGGAGAAGGCAATGAAGAAGATCCAGGGTGTGTACAGTGCGCCGCGCGGCCATTGGGTCGGCGACGGTTTCCCGGTGCGTTCGATGTTCAGCTACCAGTCTCACGGCGCGCACCTGAGCCCGTTCCTGTTGCTCGATTATGCCGGCCCGACCACGTTCGAGCCGGGCTCGGCCGCGGCACCGCGCGGTGTCGGCCAGCATCCGCACCGCGGATTCGAGACGGTGACGATCGTCTATGACGGCGAGGTCGCCCACCGCGACTCGACCGGCGCGGGCGGCGTGATCGGCCCGGGCGACGTGCAGTGGATGACGGCCGCGAGCGGGATCCTGCATGAGGAATTCCACTCGGAAGGGTTCACGAAGCGTGGCGGCCCGCTCGAGATGGTGCAGCTGTGGGTGAACCTGCCCGCCGCGGACAAGATGGGGGCGCCCGGCTACCAGACGCTGCTGAACGCCGACATCCCCGTGGTCGAGCTGCCGGACGGCGCGGGGCGTGCGCGGATCATCGCGGGTGAGCTCGACGGGCGACGCGGCCCGGCCCGCACGCATACGCCGATCGACGTGTGGGACGTGCGGCTCGTGGCCGGCGGCCATGCGCGGTTCCCGGTTGCCGAAGGGCGCACGCTCGCGGTGGTCGTGCTGAGCGGTACCGTGCAGGTGAACGGCGAGACGGTCGCCCGTGAAGCGCAGTTCGTGCAGCTCGGCCGCGACGGCAGCGACGTCGAGATCGAAGCGAACGGCGACGCGAAGCTGCTGATCCTGAGCGGCGAACCGATCGACGAACCCGTCGTCGGTTACGGGCCGTTCGTGATGAACTCGCAAGCGGAGATCCGCACCGCGATCGAGGACTTCAACAGTGGCCGCTTCGGCCAGATGCCGGCATGACAGACAGGCCCCGCGCAATGCGGGGCCTTTTTTTGCGCGCGGGCAGCCGGTCGCGCGTCGAGTGCGCTTCGAGGCATAATCGACGATTGCCGCGCGCCGGCCGGCGCGCCCGAATCAGGATCGACCATGAACGCATCCGCTGCATCCCTGAGCGCCGCCGATCTCGACTGGCGCTGGAAATCCTTCGGCGCGCTGACGGCGCGCGAAGTCTATTCGATCCTCGAAGCACGTAGCGCGGTGTTCGTCGTCGAGCAGAACTGCGTGTATCGCGACATCGACGACGCGGACCAGGCCGCATGGCACCTGGCTGCATTCGATCCGGCCGGCCGTCTGGCCGGCTACCTGCGCGTGCTGCTGCCCGATGCGCAGAACACCGACGTGCGTATCGGCCGCGTGCTGACGACCGCCGCATTTCGCGGCGCGGGCCTCGGCAACGAACTGTTGTCGCGCGCGCTCGAGCATATCCGTGCGCAGTGGCCGGATACGCCGGTGAGCCTGCATGCGCAGGCCCACTTGCAGCGTTTTTACGGGGCCTTCGGCTTCGCGCCGAGTTCGGACGTGCACGACGAGGACGGCATCCCGCACGTGTGGATGAGCAGCGCACGCGCGTAATGCGCGATGCGCTGCGCAGCGGTCAGTGCGTGGCGTGTGCCACCGACGGCCGGTCCGCGCGCGGCGCGGCCCGTTCATCGATCAGGCGGCCGCGAGCGGACAGCCGCAGCCAGTGCCGCAGCGCGATCAGCGCGCCGATCACGCTCATCATCGAGCCGGGGATCCACAGCAGCAGGCCGCCGATCTGCTGGTCGCGCAGCGGGCTCAGCCACGTGAACGCACGGCCGCAGATCGAATAGATCGGATACAGCTCGTGCGGCGTGAAGAAGATGAGCGCGCCGAGCGCGATCTGCGGCGGGATCGCCGCGACGACGATCAGGATCCGGCGGCCCGGCGACAACCGCGCGGGCGGCGCGGGACGCGGATCGACGACGAGCCACCAGAACAGCAGCCCGTCGATCACCATGCTCCAGTTCATCACGCGATAGAGGCGCCAGTCGAGCATCGCGATGAAGTGGATCGGCGACAACAGCCAGAAATAGATCAGCCCGACGAACAGCACGACCGCGACGACGGGATGGAACACCACGTCGAGCGTCGCGCGCACGGGCGCCCACGCGAGCGCCGGGCGCACGAAACGCTGCCGCCAGCGAAACGGGATGCCTGCGCGAATCGCCGCGCCCGGATAGGACAGCGCGATGAAGAACGGCCCGAGGTGGTGCAGCACGAGATGCTGCGCGCGATGCAGGAAGAACTCGTGCTCGAAGAAATAGTCGAGCCGCGTATGCAGCGCGATGTAGAGCGCCGTCAGCCCGAACCAGAACGAGAACTGCCGCAGCGGCGACACCTTCGCCTTCTTCACGCCGCGCGCGAACAGCACGGCAGCGGCCAGCACCGCGATCACCACGGTCGGCGACGGTTCCCACGGATCGAGCCAGTACAGGAGGTTCATCGCGCGCGCATCACTTCGCCTGGGCCGGCGATTTCACGGCGAACGGCGCATCGACCGTTTCACCGTCGGAGAATTTCAGGCGCAGGTGCACGGTGTCGCCCGGCTTGATCGCGTGCTTCGGCTCCTCGAGCATGAAGTGGTAGCCGCCCGGCGCGATGTCGACCTTGCCGCGCGCGGGGATCGTCAGCTTGTCGACCATTTCCATCTTCTGCGTCGAGCCGTTCGAAACGGTCTGGTGCAGCATCGCCATTCCGTAGTCGGGGCTGTCGACGTCGACGAGGTCGACCGGCTTGTCGCTGGTGTTCACGAGCGTCACGTAGCCGCCGGCGGGCAGCTTGTTCGGCAGCCAGCGCACCCATGCGTTCTGTGCGGTGATCGCGCCGGCGGCATACGCGTGGGCGCCGGCGCACAGCGCGGCGAGGAGGGCGAACGTCTTGAGTGTCGTTTTCGTTTTCATTTTCATGTCGGGATGAATTCAGGTCGTGGAGGCGGTGTCGATGATCCGGCGCACATCGGCGGCGATGGCGTCGGGTGAGTCGCGGTCGGTCGCAAGCAGGCGGGCGCGGCCGCTCGCGTCGAAGATGTAGACGGCCGAGCTGTGCGTGACTTCGTAGCCGCCGGACGGATCGCGCTTTTCCATCTGGTACGCGACGCGATAGCGCTTCGCGAGCGATTCGATCTGGCGGTCGGTGCCGGTCAGCCCGTGCGCATGCGCGGCGTCGAATGCGGCGACATACGATTGCATTGCCTGCGGCGTGTCGCGTGCAGGGTCGACCGACACGAACAGGATGCGCACGTCGTTTGCCTGCGGGCCGAGCTTCGCCAGCACTTCCATCAGTCGCGCCATCGTTTCGGGGCAGACATCGGGGCAGTGCGTGTAGCCGAAGTAGACGAGCGCGACCTGGCCGTGGAACGCATCGGCGTCGACGGGGCGGCCGTCGCCGCCCGTCAGCGTGAACGACAGGTCGGGCAGGTGGCCGGTAACGTTGGTCAGGTTCCAGCGCGGCTCGTCGTGCGTGCACGCGGCGAGCGCCACGGCGGCGGCGAGGGCCGCGGCCGTGCGGATGAAGCGGGAGAAGCGCCGGTGCGGCGCGCGACGGGCAGACGACATCCTGGAGCTCGATCGGACGGAATGGTAGCCGCGGCGCCATGCGTCGCGCGGCAGGCGGTTGGGACTGTAGCGCAATTCGCTCGCCCGCGCCCTTTCGAAACCCGTACGCGGCGGGCGAGCGGGGCAATATGTCGCAGTTGACGCAGGCGGCGGCGCGATGCCGGCGATGCAGCGGTTTCGCCCATCTCGATGCGCAGGCGCGGTAAGATGCGCACAATTCCATTCGCGCAGTGGCGGCCCGGCGCTTGCCGGCCGACCCTCAGACTATCGAATCGATGCAATCCGTTCCGGCTTCCCTGTCCCTGACCGATACCGCGTTCTTCTTCGACTTCGACGGCACGCTTGTCGAACTGGCGCCGACGCCCGACGGCATTCATGTTCCGCCGTCGCTGCTGACGCTGCTCGACGAGTTGCAGCGCCGCTCGAACGGTGCGGTCGCGATCGTGTCCGGGCGCGGTATCGACAACCTCGACACGTTCCTGAAGATGCCCGGCCTGCCGATGGCCGGCCTGCACGGCGCGGAGCGCCGCGATGCGAACGGCGACACGCAGCGCATCGGCTTCAACGACGAACGCCTGCTGCGCATCGAGCGCGAGCTGGCGGCCGTTGTCGACCGTCATCCGGGCATGCTGCTCGAAATCAAGGGCGCGGCCGTCGCGCTGCACTACCGCAACGCGCCCGAGCGCGAGGCGGCTGCGCGCGCGGCAACCGAGCGCCTCGTCGCCGACTATGCCGACGCGTATGTCCTGCAGCCCGGCAAGATGGTGTTCGAGATCAAGCCGAAGGGCGTCGACAAGGGCCGCGCGCTCGCCGCGTTCCTCGACGAGCCGCCGTTCGCGGGCCGCGTGCCGCTGTTCGCGGGCGACGACCTGACCGACGAGAAGGGTTTCGCGGTGGTCAACGCGCGCGGAGGCCTGTCGATCAAGGTCGGCGCGGGCGAGACATCCGCCCGCATGCGGCTCGATTCGGTCGACGCGCTGCATGAGCAGATCGCGTGCTGGCTCGGTGCGGGGCAGCCGGACGCATGAGTCGCCTCATCATCGTTTCAAACCGCGTCGCGCCGATTTCGGAAGGCGAACCGGCGGCGGGCGGCCTCGCGATCGGCGTCTACGATGCGCTGAAGGAGACGGGCGGCATGTGGTTCGGCTGGAGCGGCGAGGTCGTCGCGTCCGGCGCGCCGCAGATCCGCGTCGAGGAGCACGGGCCCGTCACGTTCGCGACCATCGGCCTGTCGCGGCGCGACTACGACCAGTACTACCGCGGCTTCTCGAACGCGACGCTGTGGCCCGCGTTTCACTACCGTGCCGACCTGATCCAGTACGACCGTCACGAGTTCGAAGGCTACAGCCGCGTGAACGTGTGGCTCGCCCAGCAGCTCGTACCGCTGCTGCAGGACGACGACGTGATCTGGGTGCACGACTATCACCTGATCCCGTTCGCGCGTGCACTGCGCGCGGCCGGCGTGAAGAACCGCATCGGCTTCTTCCTGCACATCCCGTTTCCCGCCGCGCAGGTGCTCGTCAACGTGCCGCCGCATCGCGATCTCGTCGAGTCGCTGTGCGCGTTCGACCTGCTCGGTTTCCAGACCGAACCCGACCTGCGCGCGTTCTGCGACTACGTCGAATCCGAAGCAGATGGCGCGATCGAGCGCGACGGCCACCTGGCGACGGTGCGTGCGTTCGGCCGGACGCTGCGCGCGGCGGCGTATCCGATCGGCGTGCATCCGGACGAGATCGCGTCGCTCGCGCAGGCAGGCGAGCACGGCAAGGCGGTGCGCACGCTCGCGACGTCGCTGCGCGGCCGCAAGCTGATCATGAGCGTCGACCGGCTCGATTACTCGAAGGGGCTCGTCGAGCGCTTCCGCGCGTTCGAGAAGCTGCTCGAGCACGAGCCGTCGCATCGCAATCGCGTGTCGTTCCTGCAGATCGCGCCGTCTACCCGCGCGGAGCTGCGTGCGTACCAGGACATCCGCCTGCAGCTCGAAGGGGAGTCGGGGCGGATCAACGGACGCTTCGCCGAGCTCGACTGGGCGCCGATCCTCTATATCCATCGCCAGTACGACCGCCAGCTGCTCGCCGCGCTATACCGGCTCGCGCGGGTCGGCTACGTGACGCCGCTGCGTGACGGGATGAACCTTGTCGCGAAGGAGTACGTCTCCGCGCAGAATCCGGACGATCCGGGCGTGCTCGTGCTGTCGCGCTTCGCGGGCGCGGCGCGCGAGCTGACGGGGGCGCTGATCGTCAATCCGATCGATATCGACGGGATGGCCGATGCGTTGTCGCAGGCGCTGACGATGCCGCTCGCCGAGCGGCGCACGCGTTATGCGGACATGATCGCGCAGCTTCGCGAGAACAACGTGTCGGTGTGGCGCGACAACTTCCTGCGCGATCTGCAGCACGCATAAGCGGCGGTTTCCCGTGCAATAAAAAAGCCGCAGCGCGCGAATGAACTGAACCCCAAAAGTTGGACGCCAACTTTTGGGGTTTTTTTCATGGCGACACAGACCGAGCAATTCAAGCGATCAGCGGTGAAGCGCTGCGCTTTTTGCCGGCGGGGGCCGGCGCGTCAGGCCACGCGTTCGCCGGTCGGCGTGCTGCCGTCGGGGGCCGGGTGATGGCGGCCGTGCTGTTTCGCGAGCAGGTCGCGGTACAGGCCCGGGCGGTTGCGCAGCACGTCGGGCGCGCCGTCGTCGATCACCTTGCCGTTGTTCATCACGATGATTCGGTCGAAGTTGCGCAGCGTCGACAGGCGGTGTGCGATCGCGATCACCGTGCGGCCGACCATCAGGCGGTCGAGCGCGCTCTGGATCGCTTCCTCGGATGCGCTGTCGAGCGCGGACGTCGCTTCGTCGAGCAGCAGGATCGGCGCATCCTTCAGGATCGCGCGCGCGATCGCGATGCGCTGGCGCTGGCCGCCCGACAGCTTGACGCCGCGGTCGCCGACGATCGTGTCATAGCCTTCCGGCATCGCTTCGATGAACTCCGCGCAGCGGGCGTCGCGCGCGGCGGCGAGCACTTCGTCGCGGGTCGCGTCGGGGCGGCCATATGCGATGTTGTCGTAGATCGTCCGGTGCAGCAGCGAGATGTCCTGCGGCACGAGCGCGATCGCGTGGCGCAGGCTGTCTTGCGTGATCGTCTTCACGTCCTGGCCGTCGACCTGCACGGCGCCGTCCTGCGTGTCGTAGAAGCGTTGCAGCAGCGCGAGCACGGTCGACTTGCCGGCGCCCGACTTGCCGATCAGGCCGACGCGCTGGCCCGGCTCGATATGGAGGTCGAAGTGGTCGAGGATCGCACGACGGTGCGGATACGCGAACGTCACGCGCTCGAAGTCGACGCGGCCACCCTTGGCCGACAGCGGCTGTGCATCGGAGCGGTCCGGCATCCCGTGCGGCTCGAGCAGCGTCTTGACGGCTTCGGACAGGCGCGCGATGTGCTGCGTGACGTCGACGAGCGCGACCGCGAGATCGCGCGTGCCGTGCAGGATCGTGAAGCCGAGCGAGCTGACGAGCACGATGTCGCCTGACGTCGCGCGGCCCTGGTCCCACAGCCACAGCGCCCAGCCGAGCAGGCCGGCGGACAGCATTGCGGTGATCACCGCGTGCAGCAGGCGCAGCTTCTCGAGATAGAGCAGGCTTTGCTGGCGCGCATCCATCTCGGCCTTGACCGTCGCGCCGAAGCGCTTCTGTTCGCGCAGCGTCATCCCGAATGCGCGCACGAGGCCCATGTTGCCGATCACGTCGACGAGCTCGCCGTCGACCGCCGCGGCCTTCGCAGCGAACGCGTGGTGGCGGGCCGAGCCGCGCCCGGCGAGCTTGAACAGGATGACGGACAGCACGGCCGAACAGCCGAGCAGGCCGGCCGCCATCATCGGATTGACGACGATGATCATCAGGATCGCGCCCATCACCGCGATGCACGGCGGCAGCACGTTCCACGCCATCGTGTTCTCCGACGTGTAGACCGCGTTCGACGTGGCCGTGATGCGGCTCGCGAGCGTGCCGGGCTGCTTTTCGGCGTAGTAGGTGGGCGAATGGCCGATCAGGTACTGGAACAGGTCGCGCCGCAAGTCGCCGGTGACCGCGACGAACGTGTGCGCGGCGAACCAGCCGCCGACGCGCCACAGGAGGTTGTCGGCCGCGATCAGCCCGACGAGCAGCGCGAATGCGCTCCACAGCGGGCCGGGATGATGCCGCCCGGTCGCCAGTACGTCGATCAGGTGCTTGATCGCGTATTGCGAACCGAGCGCGCAGCCGACGGCGGCCAGCACACTGCAGAGCACGACCAGGTGGGCGACAGGATGAAGGCGGATGTAGCGGTACAGGAACGCGATCGGCCGGTGCGCGTAGCTCGACAGCTTCGCGTTGTGGGCGTTGCGCTGGGCGGGGGTAAGAGATTCCAAAATATGCGTGCGGTGATTCGGTGATTGAGCGTGGCGGCTGGATCGCATGCCGGCGTTCGCCCGGACTGAATAATCCGGCATTGTAAACAAGGCCGTGCGCTGCGCTGCGCGAATCTTGACTGGGTCAGCGGCTCGCGATCGATTTTGAGATAAAATCCGGCATCCCGTCCTGCCTCATGTGCCGGAATCACGCTGCCGGCAGTCACGGGTGCAAGGAACGCCAAAAGGGCCTTCCACTCTAGAACGGACACCCGAGTCCGCGGGTTGCAAAGTGTTGCACCTTTGTAACAAAGTAAAGTGTTTGAAATGTTGTGCGCCGTATCGGGATTAACCCTAGATAATCGGCTCCGGGTTCGATTCCAGGTTTTTTACGAACCCCTGTCAACGGGTCTTCGTTTCAAACGTTCTATGCCTGTCGCGTCGCCGACGCTCCTTGAGCAGCGCGGGTTTGACGCCCCCGGCAGGCTGATTCGTCCGATTTTCGGACGACATGCATCCAGCCCGGACCGCCGGCAGGTTGCCGACCCATACCTGGTTTTTAGCCGATTTTTTAGGAGTTACGCATGCGAATCGCCCAAATCGCTCCGTTGCACGAAGCGGTGCCCCCGAAACTGTACGGCGGTACCGAGCGAGTGGTGTCCTATCTCACCGAAGCACTCGTCGAGATGGGGCATGACGTCACGCTCTTCGCGAGCGGCGATTCGCAAACTTCCGCGAAGCTCGAAGCTTGCTGGCCGCAGGCGCTGCGCCTCGACCCGACGATCCGCGACGTGATGGCACCGCACATGCTGCTCCTCGAGCAGGTGCGCCGCCGCGCGGAAGAGTTCGATGTCCTGCACTGCCATATCGACTACTACCCGTTCTCGCTGTTCTCGCGCCAGCCGGTCCCGCATCTGACGACGATGCACGGCCGTCTCGACCTGCCGGAACTGCAGCCGATCTTCAACGCATTCAGCGACGTGCCGGTCGTGTCGATCTCCGACAACCAGCGCATCCCGCTGCCGCAGGCGAACTGGCTGTCGACCGTCTACCACGGCCTGCCGGAAAACCTGCTGACGCCGATCCCGAACGTGAAGCCGAGCTACCTGGCGTTCCTGGGCCGCATCTCGCCGGAGAAGCGCGTCGATACGGCGATCCGCATCGCCGAGCAGGCCGGCCTGCCGATCAAGATCGCCGCGAAGCTCGACAAGGCTGACCGCGCGTACTACGAAGAGAAGATCAAGCCGCTGTTCGCGCTGCCGCATGTCGAGTACATCGGCGAAATCAGCGAGTCGGAAAAGACCGAATTCCTGGGCAACGCGCACGCGCTGCTGTTCCCGATCGACTGGCCGGAGCCCTTCGGCCTGGTGATGATCGAGGCGATGGCATGCGGCACGCCGGTGATCGCGTTCAAGCGCGGCTCGGTGCCGGAAGTGATCGACAACGGCGTGTCGGGCTTCGTCGTCGAAGACGAACTGTCGGCCGTCGCCGCGCTCAAGCGCCTCGATACGCTGCCGCGCGAGAAGGTCCGCGCTGCGTTCGAAGCCCGCTTCTCGTCGAAGGTGATGGCGCAGAACTACGTGAAGGGCTACGAGGAACTGCTGCGCCAGAAGCGCCGCACGGTGCTCCGCGAAGTCAACGCAAGCTGATTGCGGGCCGCCGCCGCGCTGCGACGCGCGGCTTGGCCTCGACGCCCCGTCCGGGTTCCCGGCGGGGCGTTGTCACATCCGCGGCGTGGATCTGTTGTATTCTCGCCGCGCCCGACGCTGCGAACGCCCCCCGAAGCAGCCCGGCATGGCATCCGGCCGTCTGTCCAGACGGTAATGTCCCTATAATGGCCGTGCCGTGAAATCCGGCCCCGCACGAATATCCAGAGGAGAGCAGTCTTGGCGAGAACGAAATCCACGCGCGCAGCGCCGGCCCCCGGCGCCGGTGTGATCTTCGCGTTGCGTGCGATCGGTCTCGTGCTGCTCGCGCGCTGGCTGTTCTCGATGTCCCAGATGGGCTATCGCTCGTCGCTGTCGGCGATGGTGTCGTCGCCCTGGGCGTTCGTCTACCTCCTGCTGATCTTCCTGCTGCTCGCGCTGCCGGGCGCCGTCGCGCGCGCCGAACGGCCGTTTCATCCGCTGCCGCAGTGGCTGCGCCAGGCGCTGCGCGTCTTCGCGCTGATCGGTTTCCTGTTCGCGATCTGGTCGATCGGCATGTTCGTATGGGTGGACGGCTGGCGCCTCGCGCTGCATGCGGTGACGGCGACCAATGGCTGGCTCGTTGCCGCACCGGCGCTTTATGCGGCGATCGTCTGGATCTGCCGCCCGCGGCCGCTGTGGCGGACCAACGTGGCCGCGCGCCGCTTCGCGGTCGGTCGTTATGCGATTTCGCTCGACGTGCTGACGCGCACCGCGATCGTCTGGATGGAAAGCCGCAAGGTTGGCCAGTACGACGCGCGCGAACTGTCGGTGCGCTGGCCCGGCCGGGCGGCGCCTGCCGCAGGCGAGGGGGCGATGGACGCGCAGCCGGCCGTCGTGCCGCCGCGCCGCGGCAGCCTGTTCAATCGGCCGAAGGTCGAACTGCTGTGGGATTCGCCGGCGGCCGTCGGCCATAACCGGCAGATCGTCATGCGCGCGCCGCTCGCGACCGAAGGCGACCGCGTCGCCGTGCTCGCACTCGACGCCGCACTCAAACAGATCGTCTGACAAGGCCCGCGCACGGCGTGCGGGCGACACGGAGGCATGATGATCGTCCGCTGGTTGCTGGCTGCCATTCACCTGAGCGCGTTCGGCGTCGCGTTTGCCGCGATCGCGGGGCGGAACCGCGCGTTGCGGCGGCTGATCGCGTCAACGCAGGCGGCTGACCTGCCCGGTGTATTCAAGGCCGACGCCGCGTGGGGGCTGTCGGCGCTCGTGCTGATCGTGACGGGCCTGATGCGCGCGTTCGGCGGTTTCGAGAAAGGCACCGCGTACTACCTGCACGAACCGCTCTTTCACCTGAAGATGACCGCGCTCGTGCTGATCCTGCTGCTCGAGGTCGTGCCGATGCTCGGGTTGATCCGGTGGCGCGTCGCCGCGCGGCAGCAGCAGATGCCCGATCTCGGCCGTGCATGCACCTATGTGCGGATCGGTCATTGGCAGGCGGTGCTCGTGATCGTCATCGTGTTCGCCGCGTCGGGAATGGCGCGGGGGATCGGGCTGGCCGGGTAGGTGCGGTCGGCTAGGGTTGGCCCAGGCGAGGCCGGCCAGGCCCGTCATCGCTACCGCCACCATCCTCCGGATCCGGGTCGACCCGCGTAGCGTCTTCCTCTTCCAGACACCACCAGCCCGACCGCGGGCTGCATCGCTCCTCTCGATTCAGGCCCGACCGGCCGATCCCTGCCGCCCGGTCGGGCCCGTGCTCAGCGCACGAGGCAGGGGCGCTTGTTGTTGAAGGTCCACCCCGGAATCAGGTACTGCATCGCGGCCGCGTCGTCGCGCGTACCGAGCCCGTGCTGCTTGTACAGCTCGTGTGCGACTGCGACGGCATCCATGTCGATATCGACGCCAAGCCCCGGCCGCTTCGGCACCTCCACCAGCCCGTTCTCGATCTTCAGCGGTTCGCGCGTCAGCCGTTCGCCGTCCTGCCAGATCCAGTGCGTGTCGATCGCGGTGACCTGGCCCGGCGCGGCGGCCGCGACGTGCGTGAACATCGCGAGCGACACGTCGAAGTGGTTGTTCGAGTGCGAGCCCCACGTGAGGCCCCAGTCGCGGCACATCTGCGCGACGCGCACCGAACCCTGCATCGTCCAGAAGTGCGGATCGGCGAGCGGGATGTCGACGGCCTGCAACTGCACCGCATGACCCATTTGCCGCCAGTCGGTCGCGATCATGTTGGTTGCCGTCGGCAGCCCCGTCGCGCGGCGGAATTCGGCCATCACCTCGCGGCCCGAGTAGCCGTTCTCCGCGCCGCACGGATCTTCCGCGTAGGCGAGCACGTGATGCTGGTCACGGCACAGCCGCACGGCTTCGTCGAGCGACCACGCGCCGTTCGGGTCGAGCGTCACGCGCGCGTCGGGGAAGCGCTCGGCGAGCGCCGTCACGGCCTCGATCTCGCTCGCGCCTTCGAATACGCCGCCTTTCAGCTTGAAGTCGTTGAAGCCGTAGCGCGCATGCGCGGCCTCGGCGAGCCGCACGACGGCCTCGGGCGTCAGTGCGGCTTCGTCGCGCACGCGTGTCCAGTCGTCGGTTGCGCCGCTGCCGTCGCGATAGGCGAGTGCGGTCTTCGTGCGATCGCCGACGTAGAACAGGTAGCCGAGCATTTCGACGCGCTCGCGCTGCTGGCCCTCGCCGAGCAGTGCGGCGACCGGCACGCCGAGGTGCTGGCCGAGCAGGTCGAGCAGTGCGGCCTCGAGTGCGGTGACCGCGTGGATCGTCGTGCGCAGGTCGAAGGTCTGCAGCCCGCGGCCGCCCGCATCGCGGTCGGCGAAGGTGCGCCGCACGTCGTTGAGCACCGCGTGGTAATTGCCGACCGGCTGGCCGACGACGAGCGCGCGCGCATCGTCGAGCGTGCGGCGGATGCTTTCGCCGCCCGGTACTTCACCGACGCCGGTCCGGCCTGCGCTGTCCTTCAGGATCACGAGGTTGCGGGTGAAGAACGGACCGTGTGCGCCGCTCAGGTTGAGCAGCATGCTGTCGTGGCCGGCGACCGGAATCGCTTGCAGGTCGACGATGCGCGGCGTGTCGTGGGAGGGCGAGGCAGTGACGGCGTTCATGGGCGGCGATGGCGAAAGGGTGGGCAATGCCGTGCGGCAAAAGCTTTGCCGCGCGCGGCGGGAGGTGCGATCATTCGACAACCGACATGCGCGGCGCGCAAGCCCCGCAGGTCGACGCAACCCGAAACGGGGTGGGAGCGACAACCTGACCAGCGGAGCGCAGAACGCGAACGCTGGCTGATCGTAAGACGTGGGACCAGGCGGCGCTGGAATGCCCGCTTGAGTCGACAGGAGATCCGTGCTTTGATCATCAGTCGTCGGATGACTTGTGACGCAGTATAATGAATCATCGGCTTTCGCTCAAACCCCGCGTAAACCCTCGGCTCACATTACGATCATTCAAAAAGGAACCGGCCTCATGTCCGTGCCTACGCTTCCCGCAGCGCCGCGCCGTCGCGCACGCAGCCTCGCACAAGATGTCGTCGACGCGCTGACCGCGCAGATCGAAAACGGCACGCTGCGTCCCGGCGACAAGCTGCCGACCGAAACCGAAGTCATGGCGGCGCAGGGCGTGAGCCGCACGGTCGTGCGCGAGGCGATCTCGCGGATGCAGGCGAGCGGTCTCGTCGAGACGCGCCACGGCATCGGCAGCTTCGTGCTGGAGCCGTCGCGCCGCCGGACGCTCGGCATCGACCCGGCGACGATCACGACGCTGCGCGACGTGCTCGCGGTGCTGGAGCTGCGCATCAGCCTCGAGAGCGAATGCGCGAGCCTCGCCGCGCAGCGCGCGAACGATACCGACCTGGCCGCGCTGCGGCGCGCGCTCGACGCGATCGCATCGGGGGCGGGCGGCGGGCGCGACACCGCGCAGCTCGACTTCCAGTTCCACCTGCAGATCGCGCAGTCCACCGGCAACCGCTATTTCGTCGACATCATGACGCAGCTCGGCACGTCGATCATCCCGCGCACGCGCGTGAATTCGGCCCGCTTTGCCGGCGACGATCTCGAACGGTACGTCGGCCGGCTGAACCACGAGCACGAGGATATCTACGAGGCGATCGCGCGCCACGACCCGGAGGCTGCACGCGCCGCGATGCGCACGCACCTCACCAACAGCCGCGAGCGGCTGCGCCGCGCGCACGAGGCGGCCGAGGCCGAGCGCGACACGCAGGCCAGCTGACGCGCCGGGCGCCGCGGCCCGTCGTGCCGCCGGCCGGTCGAATCGTCAACATCAGTCGTCATACAAGATCGGTATCCCTTCATCGATCACCGGGGCCGGGCGGCGTTTCCGCCGCCGGCCGCCGGCACCGCCGATCAGCCTCCCTTCGTCGTGATCGTCTTCCACGCGCCGCTCTTCACCTGGTACAGCGTCGACATCCCGCTCTTCAGCGAGCCGTCGTTCGCGAACGAAATGCGGCCGGTGACGCCTTCGAAGTCGATCTTCTTCAGCGCCGGGCGATAGACCTTCGGGTCGATCGAGCCGGCTGCCTGCATCGCCTTGATCGCCGCCCAGGCCGCGTCGTAGCCGAACTGCGCGTACGACAGCACGTCGACGCCGAAGCGCTTCTTGAAGCGCTGTTCGAAATCCTTCCCTTGCGGCAGCTCGTCAAGCGGCCGGCCATATTCCCACGCCATCGCGCCTTCGGCGGCGGAGCCCGCGATCTTGATGAACTCGTTGTCCTTCACGCCGCCGCCGCCGACGAACTGCGCGTTCAGCCCGAGCTGGCGCATCTGCTTGATGAAGTTCGCGGCGAGCGAATCGAGGCCGCCGAAGAAGATCAGGTCGGGGTTCTTGGCCTTCAGGCTCGTGATCTGCGCGCGGAAGTCGACCGCCTGGTTGCTGGTGAACTCGCGGCCGATGAGGTTGCCGCCCGCAGCCTTCACGGCCTTCTCGAACTCGTCGGCCTCGCCTTGGCCAAACGCGGTGCGGTCGTCGATGATCGCGATGCGCTTCGCCTTCGTCACGTCGACCGCGTACTTGCCCGCGTTGCCGGCGTTCTGACCGTCGGTCGCGATCACCATGAACATGTTCGCGAGCCCGCGCGCCGTGAGCGTCGGGTTGGTCGCGGCCGGATCGATCACCGGGATGCCGGCCTTGTCGTAGACGACCGAGGCCGGAATCGTCGTCCCCGAGTTGAAGTGGCCGACCACGACCGACACGTTCTGGTCGACGAGCGCCTGCGCGGCCTGCACGCCGATGCGCGGGTCGGCCTGGTCGTCCTGCACGACGAGATTGAAGTGGGCAGGCTTGCCGGCGATCTGCACCTTCTGCGCGGCCGCATCGTCGAGCGCGAGCTGCACGCCGTTCTGCAGATCCTTGCCGTAGCCGGCGTTCACGCCCGTGAGCGGTGCGGCGAAGCCGACCTTCACGTCGGTTGCGTCGGCCGCCTGGGCGGCCTGTTGCGAGAGGAGGGCAAGCGCGGATGCAATGGACACCGACAGCAGGGAATGACGGAATTTCATGTTGTTCCTCTTGTTCGACACCGGCGAGTGGGTACAGCGCGCGCCTGGGCGGGCCGGGCGCGTGCGACGGGCGGGCGGTTCGACCGCTTCTCGGAATCGGGCGGGGAGGTCGGCATCGTGATCCTCGGAAACATCTCCCGTCAGGCTCCGCGAAGAGCCCCGATTGCTTCGATATATAGGTCGCCGATATGCGCGGGTCTTGGAAATTTGTCGCGCATTCGATGCGGATTTGCGCATAGCTTCCGCGCGAGCGGCGGTGGCCGGTATCGGGAGTTTCCCGTCGCGAACGGAACGGGCGGAGAGAAGGGGGCGGTGTGGGGCAAAAACGCGGCGCGGCCCGCCGGGGCCGCACCGCGCGTGGGTCGACGTCAGTCGGACAGCGCGTCCGATGCGGCTTCGGCGTCGTCGTGCGACGCGTGCGTGCGGATCAGCGGGTCGCTGGTGCTCGGGCGGCCCGTTTCGACGTGGCCCGCGAAACGGCGCAGGAAGCCGAGCAGCCGGCCGTCGCTGACGGTCAGGTCGTACCAGCCGTGGCTGCCGCGCAGATCCCAGTAGTCGTCGATCTGCTGGCCCGGCGCGAGGTCGAACGTGCGCGCGCGGCCGTGGCCGTACGCGTTCGTGACCTTGAGCCGCACGGCCTTGTGGCCGCGGTTCATCAGGCGCAGCGTGATGTTGCCGTTCGCGACGTCGTAGCCGTAGATCACCTCGGGGTTCACGTTCGCGCTGCCGACGCCGGTCGCGAACGGGCCGCGGAAATGGCAGTAGAAGCCGTTCGGGCCGTACACGTCGAGGTCGTACAGGCCGAGTGACGCCGCGGCGCTCCACGTGTCGGCGATCCGCTTGCCGGCTTCGACCGTGTACGCCCACGGGCCGTCGAGGCGATTGCGCGACTGCACCTGGAACGCGACGCCCGCCCGGCCCGTGTTCGCGAAGGTCAGCCGGAACAGGCCGTTTACCGATTCGACGCGGCCGTGCACGAACAGCTCGTACGGCAGCGCGCGCGCCGGCCGCAGCCCGGCCTCCTGCTTCGGCAGCTTCTGCAGCACCGGCGGCACGGGGATGTAGTCGGGATGGCGCAGGCGGTCGGGCGGCGCATAGCCGCTCGTGTCCGGCAGCGTCGGCCAGCCGGCGTCGGCCGTCGCGAAATCGAACGCGGCGGTCAGGTCGCCGCACACCGTGCGGCGCCACGGCGAGATGTTGCCTGCCTTGACCGGATACTGCGCACCGAACCGCGCCTCGATGAATTGCAGCAGCGACGTGTGATCGAAGGTCTGCGAGCAGACCCAGCCGCCCTTCGTCCACGGCGACACGACGAGCATCGGCACGCGCGGCCCGAGCCCGTACGGGCCGGCCATGTGCGATGCGTCGCCGGGGAATACCTCGTTGGTCGTCGCGACCGTCGACAGCCCGTTGTCGCGCGACTGCGGCGCGAACGGCGGCTGCACGTGGTCGAAGAAGCCGTCGTTCTCGTCGTACGTGATGAAGAGCGCGGTCTTGCTCCATACGTCCGGATTCGACACGAGCGCCTTCAGCACCTGCTCGATGTACCACGCGCCGTAGTTCGCCGGCCAGTTCGGATGCTCGGAATACGCTTCCGGCGCGCAGATCCACGACACCTGCGGCAGCGTGCCGTTCTTCACGTCCTGCTGCAGCACGTCGAACAGCGTGCCGCCCGCGCTGATGTTGGTGCCGGTGCGCGCCTTGTCGTACAGCGGCGTGCCGGGCAGTGCGGTGCGGTACTGGTTGAAATAGAGCAGCGAGTTGTCGCCGTAGTTGCCGATGTACGGGTTCTGCGTCCAGCCCCACGAGCCGTTCGCGTCGAGCCCCGTGCCGACGTCCTGGTAGATCTTCCACGACACGCCGGCGCTCTCCAGCACTTCCGGATAGGTCGTCCAGCCGTAGCCCTTTTCCTCGTTGCCGAGCACCGGGCCGCCGCCCGTGCCGTCGTTGCCGACGTAGCCCGTCCACATGTAATAGCGGTTCGGGTCGGTCGAGCTCGGGATCGCGCAGTGGTACGCGTCGCAGATCGTGAACGCATCGGCGAGCTGGTAATGGAACGGGATGTCGTCGCGCTTCAGGTATGCCATCGTCGTGGTGCCCTTGTTCGGCACCCACTGGTCGTAGCGGCCCTTGTTCCACGCGGCGTGCATGTCCTGCCAGCCGTGCGGCAGGTCCTGCAGGAACTGCAGGCCGAGCTTGTCGGCGCCGGGATGGAACGGCAGCAGCTCGGCCGGGCCGACCGGCTGGTGGAACACCGACTTGCCGTTCGCGAGGCGCAGCGGGCGCGGGTCACCAAAGCCGCGGACACCGCGCATCGTGCCGAAGTAGTGGTCGAACGAGCGGTTCTCCTGCATCAGGATCACGATGTGTTCGATATCGCGGATGGTGCCGGTGCGGCGGTTCGCGGGAATCGCAAGCGCATCGCGGATCACGGGCGGGAACAGGTTCAGCGCGGCGGCGCCGGCGGTGCCGGCAGCGACGCGCAGGAAGTCACGACGGTTCGATCGGGTCATGGTCGTTATCGTGCGGTAAAGGAGGGAGCCGATTGGCGGGACCTGCTGGAAGGGCGCGCCCCGGTTGCAGGATGCGGCTGCGCCGGGTCGTGCCGCCGCGAGCATAGCGAGGAATCGGTGTCATTCATGTGAAGTCCGGAAACGTTTGCATCCGCATTGCAGCGATTTCGAAGCGGCGTCGGGACACATATCGCCAGCGGTCGCGGTGCGGCAGGGGTGGGACGGAACAGCGATGCGGCGCGGGATGCACGCCGGTGAAGCGGAAGGCGATGCCGGCGCGTCAGGCGTCCGTCACCCACGCGCCGAACCATTCGCTCGGGCGCGCGATTTCGTCCTGCGCAGCGACGAGTTCAAGCTCGTAGCGGCGCGCATCGTAGGTGGCCTTCACGACCGCATGCACGGCAGCGAGCGTGTGCTCGAACGCGGCGCGCACGGAGTCGCCGCGCAGCCGGCATGCGACGAAGATCGCGCTGGTCAGGTCGCCGACGCCGACCGGATGGCGTGGAAACGCGTAAAGCGGGCGCTGGCCGATCCACGCTTCGGTTTCGGTGACGGCGAGCATGTTGAAACGGTCGGCCGGGCTGTTGCGGTCGTGCAGGTGCTTGACGAGGATGATCTGCGGGCCGCGGCGGATCAGCGCGCGGCAGGCTTCGACGGCTTCGGCGACGGTTTCGATACGCCGCCCGGCGAGCTTCTGCAGTTCGGTATGGTTCGGCGACATGCCGTCCGCGAGCGCCGGCATCTCCTGGACGATGAATTCCTCGACGCCGGGCTCGGGCCGGATGCCGCCCGTCTGGCCCATCGCCGGATCGCAGAAGTACCACGCGTTCGGGTTCATCGCCTTCACCGAGCGGACGATCTCGACGGCCGCGCGCGCTTGCGGCGGCGAACCGAGGAAGCCGGACAGCACGGCGTCGCAGCGCTTGAGCGCGCCGATCGCGGCGATGCCGTCGACGAGCTGCTCCATCTTCGCGGCATCGATCGCGCTGCCGGCCCAGTGGCCGTACTGCATGTGATTCGACAACTGGACGGTATTGAGCGGCCAGACGTTGACGCCGAGGCGCTGCATCGGGAACACGGCCGCACTGTTGCCGGCATGGCCGTAGATGACGTGCGACTGAATGCTGAGGACGTTTTTCATGGGAATCGCCTGCACGCGTTTCAGGGTCACGTCACACGATACCCGAGTTCGTCGCGCGCGCGGAAGTCGCGCGGCTCAGGAGTGTTGCGCGCCGTCGTCAGCGCGACCGCGTAGAATCGCGGGGCGCGAGGCGGCCCGGCTGCCCGCGTGCGTCTCCAATCACCGTGATCGCCATGCTTTCGATTCGCAAGATGTTGTTTGCCGCGCGCGCCGCCGTGCTCGGCGCGGGCGTCGCCGCCGCGTGCGCCATGCCTGCCATGGCGGCCGCCGCGTCGCCCGCCGGCAACGACGGGCCCGTGTACGGCCCGCGCCTGGAAGGGTTCGGCTATCCGGCGCCCGTGCATGTGTACACGTTCGTGTCGCAGCGCGAAACCCTCGAGATGGCCTACCTCGACGTTCAGCCGGCGCACCCGAACGGGCGCACCGTCGTGCTGCTGCACGGGAAGAACTTCTGCGCGGCGACCTGGGAGGATACGATCGGCGTGCTGAGCCGCGCGGGCTATCGCGTGATCGCGCCGGACCAGATCGGTTTCTGCAAGTCTTCGAAGCCCGATCGCTACCAGTACACCTTCCAGCAACTGGCGCGCAACACGCATGCGCTGCTCGAATCGGTGGGAGTGAAGTCGGCGACGATCGTCGGCCATTCGACGGGCGGGATGCTCGCGATGCGCTACGCGCTGATGTATCCGAAGGCGACCGAGCAGCTCGTGCTCGTGAACCCGATCGGCCTCGAGGACTGGAAGGCGCTCGGCGTGCCGCCGCTGCCGGTCGACTACTGGTATGCACGCGAACTGAAGACCACGGCCGACGGCATTCGCCGCTACGAGCAGGGCACGTACTACGCGGGCAAGTGGTCGCCGTCGTACGAGCGTTGGGTGCAGATGCTGGCCGGGATGTACCGCGGCGCCGGGCGCGACGCGGTCGCGTGGAATTCCGCGCTGATCTACGACATGATCCTCACGCAGCCGGTGGTCTATGAACTCGGCGCGATCCGCGTGCCGACGCTGCTCATGATCGGCGACAAGGACACGACCGCGATCGGCAAGGACGTCTCGCCGCCCGACGTGCATGCGAAGCTCGGCCGCTATCCGGAACTCGCGAAGCGCACGCAGGCCGCGATCCCCGGCGCGCAGCTCGTCGAATTCCCGACGCTCGGGCACGCGCCGCAGATCCAGGACCCGGACGCGTTCCACAAGGCGCTGCTCGACGGGCTGGACGCCGTGCACCCGCAGTGACGCGGGGCCGGCCGCAGGCGGCCCGGGCGCGTGCCGTCAGCGCGTTTCGCTCGCGAGTTCGTCGCGGATCTGCGCGGTCAATTCGAACGAGCGCAACCGTGCCGCGTGATCGTAGATCTGTGCAGTGACGATCAGCTCGTCGGCCCCCGTCTGCGCAATGCGGTCGCGCAGCTTGTCGCGCACCGTGTCGCGCGAACCGACCGCCGCGAACGACAGCGAATGCGCGACGGTCGCGAGCTCGAGCTCGTTCGCCTCGAGCGCGTCAACGGGCGGCGGCAGCTTGCCCGGCGTGCCGCGCCGCAGGTTGATGAACTGCTGCTGCAGCGACGTGAACAGGCGCCGCGCCTCGTCGTCGGTATCCGCGACGAACACGTTGACGCCCACCATCGCATGCGGCTTCGGCCATGCGGCCGACGGCCGGTATTGCGCACGATAGATCTCGAGCGCGCGCATCAGGTAATCCGGCGCGAAGTGCGACGCGAACGCGAACGGCAGCCCGAGCATCGCGGCGAGCTGGGCGCTGAACAGGCTCGAACCGAGCAGCCACACCGGCACGTCGAGCCCTGCCCCGGGTACCGCGCGCACACGCTGGCCGGGCACCGGCTCCGCGAAGTAGCGCTGCAGCTCGGCGACATCATCCGGAAACGAGTCGGCGCTGCCGATCAGGTCGCGGCGCAGCGCGCGCGACGTGGTCTGGTCGGTGCCGGGCGCACGGCCGAGCCCGAGGTCGATGCGCCCCGGATACAGCGACGCGAGCGTGCCGAACTGTTCGGCGATCACGAGCGGCGCATGGTTCGGCAGCATGATGCCGCCCGAGCCGACCCGGATCGTCTGCGTGGCGCCCGCGACGTGGCCGATCACGACGGCCGTTGCCGCGCTCGCGATGCCGGGCATGTTGTGATGCTCGGCGAGCCAGTAGCGCCGGTAACCCCAGCGTTCCGCGTGTTGCGCCAAATCGACGGTGTTGCGGAATGCCTGGGAGGCGTCGGCGCCGGCCGGAATGGGGGCGAGATCGAGTACGGAAAACGGAGTCATCGGTTGGCCTTCGAACGGGGGAGCGGGATGATGCACTTACGCAACAAATGCCAAGGATTTTGCCAAAGGGTTCCGGAACGTGCTGGAGGCGGTCCGATACCCATGCGCCTTTCAGGGATGCAGGGTCGCATTTGGCGATCGTTGCGGAAATCCATCTAATCGATGATTAATTACCAATCTTTACGGTGATTGGATGTGAATCCGCATCGACCTACAAATTTGCACGAAACGTCTGATTTTCAAGACTGCAATACGCCTGCAAACCGCTTACGCTAATGTAAACGCGGGGGTACCCAAATGGTTCGCCGACTGCGCAGCTTTGCCGGAATTGCACTAGTCCGTTTCTCGTAGTGCCGAGCGCGGGGTGCTGCAGGCTGCTAAAATCCGGCGCCTGCCCATGTTGTGCCGAAGGTGGCCATACGAGTCTTCCCGTATCCCGTCCGGGTGTCGCGCGGAGGTGCACCACGCGAAGCCGGGCTGGCCGAACCCGAAGGATGGGGCGGCCTCCCTCATATACAGACGCTGCTGGAACAAGGAGTCGGGTCGTGCCCGCGTTCGTCGTCGTCGGAATACCGAATCACGCTCAATCACGCTCAAGTGTTCTCCATGGCGTTCAGGTCGCCGGGAGGCGTCGCGCATGACGGCAACCGCAACGATGCTCGACTGGCTGCTGATCGTCTTTACGCTGGCCGCGGCCGGCTACGCGCTCGTCGCCGCGTTCGCGCCGCGGCCGCGTACGCCGCGCACGGCGGTGCGCGACGGCTTCGAGCCGGTCAGCGTGCTCAAGCCGCTATGCGGCGCGGAGCCGCACCTGTACGAAAACCTCGCGACGTTCTGCGAGCAGCGCCATCCGCGTCATGAAGTGCTGTTCGGCGTCGCGTCGGCGGCCGATCCGGCCATCGCCGTGGTCGAGCGGCTGCGCGCCGATTATCCCGAGTGCGACATCACGCTCGTGATCGACACGCGCGTGCACGGCAAGAACCTGAAGGTCAGCAACCTGATCAATCTCGCCGAACGCGCGAAATACGGCCGCATCGTGATCGCGGACAGCGACATCGCGGTGAAGCCCGACTATCTGGAGCGCGTGACGGCACCCCTTGCCGACGTGTCGGTTGGTGTCGTCACGTGCCTGTATCATGCGCGCAGCGTCGGCGGGTTCTGGACGCGGATCGGCGCGCAGTTCGTCGACGCATGGTTCGCGCCGTCGGTCCGGATCACGCACCTCGGCCGCTCGAGCCGCTTCGGCTTCGGCGCGACGCTCGCGCTGACGCGCGACACGCTCGACCGGATCGGCGGCTTTCCCGCGCTGAAGGACGAGCTGGCCGACGATTTCTGGCTGGCCGAACTGCCGCGCCGCCTCGGGCGACGCACCGTGCTGTCGGAGGTCGAGGTCGCGACCGACGTGATCGAGCCGTCGTTCGGGCCGCTGTGGCACCGCGAGACGCGCTGGCTGCGCACGATCCGTTCGCTGAACCCGGCCGGCTTCGCGTTCCTGTTCATTACGTTTACCGTGCCGTGGCTCGCGATCGGCGCGGCGCTTGCGCTGCGTCTCGACGGCACTTTCGCCGGCTCGCTGGCGGGCTGGGCAGCCGTGGTGGGTGCGTTCGGGCGGCTCGTGCTGCACGCGCGCGGCGAGGACGGCTGGCGCGCATTCTGGCGCGACCTGCCGCTCGTCGCGGTGCGCGACACGCTGCTCGCGCTCGAATGGCTCGCGGCCGTGTTCGGCACGCACGTCGTGTGGCGCGGCGCGAGGATGACGGTCGTCGGTGGCGAACGCGCGACGGCGGCCGTGGAAGCAGTGGACGGCCGCTAGGCCGTTCCGACCGAACCCGGCCCGAGGGCCGAGACGCGCAGCGCGGCAGGGCCGCGCGGCGCGACATGACAGAGAGGCGGGCGCCGGCAGGGCGGCCCGCGGTTTTTTGACTGAATCGTTGTGACGAATCGAACTATGCAGGCTACCGGAGCATTCATGAAAACGCTGTTCTTGCAGGCCCCTTCGTATGACGGCTTCGACGGCGGAGCCGGCTCGCGCTATCAGGCGAAGCGCGAAATCCGTTCCTTCTGGTATCCGACGTGGCTCGCGCAGCCGGCCGCGCTCGTGCCGGGCAGCCGCGTCGTCGACGCACCGGCCGACGGCCTGTCGGTCGAGGAAACGCTGAAGATCGCCAACGACTACGACCTCGTGATCATCCACACGAGCACGCCGTCGTTCCCGACCGACGCGATGTTCGCGCAGGACCTGAAGAAGATGAAGCCGTCGATGCTGGTCGGCATGGTGGGCGCGAAGGTGATGGTCGATCCGCACAACTCGCTCACGGCGAGCGAGGCAATCGACTTCGTGTGCCGCGAGGAATTCGACTACACCTGCAAGGAAATCGCCGAAGGCAGGCCGTTCCCCGAGATCAAGGGCCTGAGCTGGCGCGCGAAGGACGGCTCGATCGAGCACAACGAAGCGCGTCCGATCCTCGAGAACATGGACGAACTGCCGTTCGTCGCGCCCGTCTACAAGCGCGACCTGAAGATCGACAACTACTTCATCGGCTACCTGAACTATCCGTACGTATCGATCTACACGGGCCGCGGCTGCAAGTCGCGCTGCACGTTCTGCCTGTGGCCGCAGACGGTCAGCGGCCATCGCTACCGCACGCGCTCGGTCGAGAACGTGCTCGCGGAAGCGAAGTGGATCCGCGACAACATGCCGGAAGTGAAGGAACTGATGTTCGACGACGACACCTTCACCGACGACCTGCCGCGCGCCGAAGCCATTGCCATCGGCCTGGGCAAGCTCGGCATGACGTGGTCGTGCAACGCGAAGGCCAACGTGCCGTACAAGTCGCTGAAGATCATGAAGGAAAACGGCCTGCGCCTGCTGCTGGTCGGCTTCGAATCCGGCGACGACCAGATCCTCGTGAACATCAAGAAGGGCGTGCGCACCGATTTCGCACGCCGCTTCAGCGCGGACTGCAAGAAGCTCGGCATCAAGATCCACGGCACCTTCATCC
Source organism: Burkholderia puraquae (assembly GCF_002099195.1). Taxonomy (GTDB): domain Bacteria; phylum Pseudomonadota; class Gammaproteobacteria; order Burkholderiales; family Burkholderiaceae; genus Burkholderia; species Burkholderia puraquae. The sequence goes on from NZ_NBYX01000009.1 coordinate 33,695, forward strand.
TCGGCCTGCCGGGCGAGACGCAGGAGACCATCAAGAAGACGATCGAGTACGCGAAGGAAATCAATCCGCACACGATCCAGGTGTCGCTCGCCGCGCCGTACCCGGGCACGACGCTGTACAAGCAGGCCGTCGAAAACGGCTGGATGGAAGAGAACAAGACCATCAACCTGGTGAGCAAGGAAGGCGTGCAGCTCGCGGCGATCGGCTATGCGCACCTGTCGCGCGACGAGATCTATCACCATCTCGAGCAGTTCTATCGCCAGTTCTACTTCCGCCCGTCGAAGATCTGGGAGATCGTGCGCGAGATGCTGACGAGCTGGGACATGATGAAGCGCCGCCTGCGCGAAGGCGTCGAGTTCTTCCGCTTCCTGCGTGCACACGAGGCGTAATCCATGGCGACGCAGCGGGCGGCGCGGGCGCTGATCTTCACCGCGGACGACTTCGGGCTGCACCCGCGCGTCAATGCGGCGGTCGAGCGCGCGCACCGCGACGGCGTGCTGAACGCCGCCAGCCTGATGGTCGGCGCGCCCGCTGCGCAGGATGCGATCGAGCGTGCGCGGCGGCTGCCGTCGCTCGCGGTCGGCCTGCATCTCGTTCTCGCGGACGGGCCGGCCACGCTGCCTGCGCATGAGATTCCCGCGCTCGTCGGCTCCGACGGGCGGTTCGGCGATGCGATGGCGAAGGACGGCTGCCGCTTCTTTTTCCTGCCGCACGTGCGGGCGCAGCTGCGCCGCGAGATTCGCGCGCAGTTCGACGCGTTCGCGGCGAGCGGCCTGCCGCTCGACCACGTGAACGCACACAAGCATTTCCACCTGCATCCGACCGTGCTGTCGCTGATCATCGAGATCGGCCGCGACTACGGGCTGCGCGCGATGCGGCTGCCGTACGAGACGAGCGCGCCCGCGCTGCTCAAGCCGTGGATCGCGCTCGTGCGTGCGCGGCTCGACCGCGCGGGGCTCGCACACAACGACTACGTGGTCGGGATCGAGCATACGGGTGCGATGGACGAGGCCGTGCTGCTCGACGCGCTGACCAAGCTGCCGCCGGGTGTCGGCGAAATCTACTGCCATCCGGCGGAGGCCGGCGACGGCCCGATCACGCCGACGATGGCCGGCTACCGTCCGGTGGACGAACTCGATGCGCTGCTGTCGCCGCGCGTCGCGGCCGCGCTGAAAGCAGCGGGCGTCGCGACCGGCGGCTTTGCCGACGTGTTCGGCCAGCCCGCGGCACGGCGCGGCGCGCAAGCGTCGCGTGCACCGGGAGCGCAGCCGTCATGACCAAGTGGATCAAATGGCTCGGCTGGCCGCTCGGCATCGGCATCCTGCTCGCGCTGGGGCTGCATGAAGGCATCGGCGACGTGTCGCAGATGCTCGCGCGCGCCGGTTACGCGCTGCTGTGGCTCGTGCCGTTCCATGCGCTGCCGCTGCTGCTCGATGCATACGCGTGGCACCTGCTGCTCGACAAGCGCTCGTCGCTGCCGTTCCTGTGGTGGATCGCGACCGTGCGCGAAGCGGTGAACCGGCTGTTGCCGGTGGTCGGGATCGGCGGCGAGCTGGTCGGCATCCGGCTCGCGCGCTGGCAGGTGCCCGACGCGAGCCGCGTGACCGCGTCGGTGATCGTCGAGGTGCTCGTGACGATCGTCGTGCAGTATGCGTTCGCCGCACTCGGCCTCGTGCTGCTGCTCGCGACGACGGACAACATGGGCGGCGGCACGATCGGCCTCGCGCTGCTGCTCACGCTCCCGCTGCCGGTGCTTGGCGTCGTGCTGATGCGCCGCGGCGGGATTTTCCATGCGATCGAGCGTTTCGCGGGCCGCCTGCTCGGCGATTCGCACCGGTTGCTGCAGGGCGTCGACGGCAAGCGGCTCGATGCCGACATCGATGGGCTGATGTCGCGTACGGGCCTGTTGTTCAGCGCATTCTTCTGGCAGCTTGCCGGCTACGTGCTCGGCGCGCTCGAGATCTACTGGGCGCTCGCGCTGCTCGGCCATCCGGTGTCGATCGGCGGCGCGATCGCGATCGAGGCGATGACGCAGGCCGTGCGCCATGCGGCGTTCATGGTGCCGGGCGGCCTCGGCGTGCAGGAGGCGACGGTCGTGCTGCTCGCGCAGATGTTCGGCGTCGACCGCGAGACGGCGCTGTCGCTCGCGCTCGTCAAGCGTGGCCGCGAGGTGCTGTTCGGCTGCCTGGCGCTCGGTTCGTGGCAACTGGCCGAACTCGTGCGCACGCGGCGCCGCATCGGTGAGCTGCCTGCCGCGCCGCGCGCGCCGCAGGCGACGAGTCGCGCGGCCGAGACCGAAACCGAAACGATGCATTGATCACGAGACGGGCCGCGCGCCCGTCTCGCGCTTTTGGCGTCGCGCAGGTATCCTTGCCGCGTGTTTTCTCGACGCGCATTTCTTCCGATGAATTTCCGTTTCCGGCTGCTCCCCGTGACGATGCTGGCCGCCGCGCTGGCGCTGACCGGCTGCGACGACAAGCAAGGCAACCTCGACGTGCAACGTATCAGGGACTTCTTCAACGCGATCAAGCCCGCGCCGCTGCTGCTGAAGGGGCTGAAGGTCGGCGAATCGACCGAGGCCGACGTGCGCGGCACGATGGGCAAGCCCGAGACCGAGCGCGACTTCACCGACGGCTCGAAGCGGCTCGAATACCCGCGCGGCCCGATGGGCAACCAGACGTGGTTCGTCGATCTCGATGCGAATGGCCGCTACACGGGCGCGACCCAGGTGCTGACCGCCGAGAATTTTGCGAAGGTGCGCCCGGGGATGAACGAGGACGAGGTGCGGCGCCTGCTCGGCAAGCCCGGCGACATCGCGCAATATCCGCTCAAGCCCGAGACGGTCTGGAGCTGGCGCTGGCTCGAGGACGGCGTCAACACCGACGCATTCTTCAACGTCCATTTCGGCCCGGACGGGCTTGTCTATACGACTTCGCGCTCCGACATCCTGAAGGGGCGGTAAGCGCAGCCGCAGCCGTCTTCGGCGCTATATCGAAAAAGCGACCGGAAAATTGCAAAAAGTCCGCTTCCCTGCCCGTTATCCGGTTGTCAGGGAGCGGCTTTTTTCCTTTTGAAACAGGGGTGTAGGTCGTAGTCGCAAATGGTGGAGCGAATTGTTGCGACGCAGCAATCGCGTGCAAGGTGATTTGAGGCAATCAATTTCGCTTGCGACTATCCGCGTCAGCCCGGCGCGGGACAGGCATACGCGTCGGCATCCATTCCAACTCTGGAGACGCGCGTGTTCCTTTACGGCTTTGGTCCTGTCCTCTGGGCCGGCACCGTGCAGACCATCGAGCTGTCGGTGCTGTCGCTCGCCACTGCGGTGGCGTTGGGGCTGATCGGCGCGGTGGCGAAGCTGTCGCACAACCGGGCGCTGCGAGCGATCGCGACCGGTTATACGACGCTGATTCGCTCGGTGCCCGATCTCGTCCTGATGCTGCTGTTGTTCTACAGCATCCAGATCTGGCTGAACCAGTTCACCGACCTCGTCGGCTGGGACCAGATCGACATCGACCCGTTCGTGGCCGGTGTGCTGACGCTCGGCTTCATCTACGGCGCGTACTTCACCGAGACGTTCCGCGGCGCGTTCCTGTCGGTGCCGCGCGGCCAGCTCGAGGCCGGCGCGGCTTACGGGATGAGCGGGATGCGCGTGTTCGTCCGGATCATGTTTCCGCAGATGATGCGCTTTGCGCTGCCCGGGATCGGGAACAACTGGCAGGTGCTCGTGAAGGCGACCGCGCTGGTGTCGATCATCGGCCTTGCGGACGTCGTGAAGGCCGCGCAGGACGCCGGCAAGAGCACGTTCAACATGTTCTTCTTCATCCTCGTCGCGGCGCTGATCTATCTCGCGATCACGACCGTTTCCAACCTCGTGCTGATCCAGCTCGAGAAGCGTTATTCCATGGGCGTGCGGCACGCAGAACTATGATCGAGATCCTCCAGGAATTCGGCCAGGCGTTCCTTTACTGGGACGGCCAGCGCCTCTCCGGCCTTGCGGTGACGCTGTGGCTGCTCGTCGCGTCGATTTCGCTCGGCTTCGTGTGCGCGGTGCCGCTCGCGGTCGCGCGCGTGTCGAGGAACAAGTGGGTGTCGACGCCGGTGCGGTTCTACACGTACGTGTTCCGCGGCACGCCGCTCTACGTGCAGTTGCTGCTGCTGTACACGGGCATGTACAGCCTCGAGTTCGTGCGTTCGCACTCGCTGCTCGACGCGTTCTTCCGCAGCGGCTTCAACTGCGCGATTCTCGCGTTCGCGCTGAACACCTGTGCGTACACGACCGAGATCTTCGCGGGGGCGATCCGCGCGATTCCGCACGGCGAGGTCGAGGCGGCGCGTGCGTACGGGATGTCGCCGTTCACGATGTACCGCCGCGTGATCCTGCCGTCGGCGCTGCGCCGCGCGCTGCCGCTGTACAGCAACGAGGTGATCCTGATGCTGCACGCGACGACTGTCGCGTTCACGGCGACCGTGCCGGACATCCTGAAGGTCGCGCGCGACGCGAATTCCGCGACCTACATGGCGTTCCAGTCGTTCGGAATCGCCGCGCTGATCTATCTTGCGGTATCGTTCGCACTCGTCGCGGCGTTTCGCCGCGCGGAGCGCCACTGGCTCGCGTATCTCGCAGCCGCCCGTCATTGAATTCACTTCGAGGAGAGCCAGTTGGCCGAGATCACTCAAACGGGCGCTGCCGCCAAGCTTGCGGCGCTCGACATCCACAAGCGCTACGGTGACAACGAGGTACTCAAGGGCGTATCGCTGAACGCGAAGGCCGGTGACGTCATCAGCATCATCGGCGCGAGCGGCTCGGGCAAGAGCACGTTCCTGCGCTGCATCAATTTTCTCGAGCGGCCGAATGCGGGGCAGATCGTCGTCGACGGCGAGGCCGTGCGCACGAAGACCGACCGCGCCGGCGCGCTCGAAGTCGCCGATCACAAGCAGCTGCAGCGCATCCGTACGAAGCTCGCGATGGTGTTCCAGCACTTCAACCTCTGGGCGCACATGAACGTGCTCGAGAACGTGATGGAAGCGCCCTTGCACGTGCTCGGCATTTCGAAGAAGGAAGCCGAGGAGCGTGCGCGCGAGTATCTGGAGAAAGTCGGTCTCGCGCCGCGCGTCGAGAAGCAGTATCCGTCGCACCTGTCGGGCGGCCAGCAGCAGCGCGTGGCGATTGCGCGGGCGCTGGCGATGCACCCGGACGTGATGCTGTTCGACGAGCCGACGTCGGCGCTCGACCCGGAGCTGGTGGGTGAAGTGCTGAAGGTGATGCAGAAGCTCGCCGAGGAAGGCCGCACGATGATCGTCGTCACGCACGAGATGGGTTTCGCGCGCAACGTGTCGAACCACGTGATGTTCCTGCATCAGGGGCGGACCGAGGAAGAGGGCGATCCGAAGGAGGTGCTGGTACGCCCGCAGAGCGAGCGGCTGAAGCAGTTCCTGTCGGGCAGCCTCAAGTAACGCGACAGGGCAGGTTTCAACCGTGGTACCGGTGTCTCGTCCCGCAGGCGCCACCCGCACGACGCAGGTGGCGATCGTTGCATTGCCGCCCGTGTCGATGTCGGGCGTGGGTCCGATCGTCGATGCGCTGAACCTCGCGAACGAGATCGACGGGCGGCTGCTGTATCGTTGGCAGGTGTGTTCGTGGGACGGGCGGCCCGTGCCGCTCGCCGGCGGTGCGCAGTGGCATGCCGATGCGGCGTTCAACGATGCGATCGCGTGTGACTGGGTGATCGTCGTGTCGGAGCGGTTTCAGCAGTTTGCCGACTATCGGTTGTTTCTCGCGAGTCTCGCGCGGGTCGGGCAGCGCACGCCGATCGTGACCGGGATTCATCATGGCGTGTGGTGGCTTGCGATGGCCGGGCAGCTTTCCGGGTATCGCGTGAGCGTGAACTGGGAGACGTATCAGCAGTTCGCCGAACAGTTCGAGCGGTCGATCGTCACGCAGCAGATCTTCGAGATCGATCGCGATCGAGCCACCTGTGCGGGTGGGCAGGCGACCGTTGACTTCATGCTGGCCATGATTGGCCGGGAGCATGGGCCCGACCTTGCCGAGAGGATCGCCGATGCGCTCGGCGCCGGGACGTTGCGGAGTGGCGAGGAACGCCAACGGATTCCTTTTGTTACCGCGCCCGGTGAGCGGCATCCTCGGTTGAACGATGCTTTGCTGTTGATGGAAGCCAATGTCGAGGATCCATTGACGACCGATGAGATCGCCGAGCTCGTTGGCGTTTCACGCCGGCAACTGGAGCGGCTCTTTCGACAGTATCTCGGGGCGATGCCCTCGAAGTATTACCTCAATCTTCGGTTGCTCAAGGCTCGGACTCAGTTGCAGCGGACCAGCAAGTCTGTCGTTCAAGTTTCTCTCGCCTGTGGGTTTTCTTCTGCCGCGCACTTTTCTAATGCCTACCGTGAGCGGTTTGGCGTTACGCCTCGGGAAGATCGACGGGCGTGGCTCGAGAAGCAGACAGGCGGCGGGAGCGAGCCTCGCGGGGGCGCGCTTGTCGAGCGCGGGGCGAAGGATTGATTTTTTTGGTGGTGCGCTTTTCGTTTGGCGTGAAGCACCTGCGATCGTGTCGGTCTATTAGCGTCGCCCCTGCGCGGGGCGGCGGTTACTTTTCTTTGTCTTGCCAAAGAAAAGTAACCAAAAGAAAGGCGCCCGGATAACGCATGACTTCCCGGTGCCATGGTCCACGAAGTGGCCCTCGCCTAAGTGTCGGCGCCAGGAAAGAACCCGGAGTGGTTCGAGCAATGGTTCTGACACCTCTCACCACCCCACGGAGCGGTATACCGCCCGCTAGCTCCGTCCTCGCTTCGCTCGGCCGACAGGTGCTTCAGCTCGCGAGGTGAGTTCGCGGCTTCTTGCCCGCAGGCGAAGGACAAGTGAACGATGATGGCGCACCCTCGCTACGCACGAGTACGGGCTGCAGTTAGCCAGCAAGACCTATGTACGGTACGACGTACGGCTTGCTATAGAACAGCGCGGCGAGCAACGTTACACCGAAAAATACGCTTCCCCAGCGACAGCCCGCCCAGCGTTTATACGCCACGGCGTTTAATACCGCACATGCGACAGCCGGCCATAGCAGCGTGATGAACATGCCCGCCAGGAACTTCGCGTGAGATGTGCAGTGCTCCATGTCGTTGCTAACCACGCCAGTGAAAATCCGGGTAACGTTGTTGTATTGCCCATGAATGTCGCTTGGTTAGAACCCGGCCTTGCGCCGGGTTTATTTTTCTATCCAAGTGGCTATCTGGCAAGCCATCGGTCGACGAGCCATAGGTAGGGGGCGACGTGAAGCAGTAAATAGATCAGCATGACGAACAATGTAGACGCTGCAAACTTGATGCTCCATCTGCGCAGCGACCAACGCTTATAAGCAAAGACGTTGAGCGTGGCAAAAACGACCGATGGCCATATGACCGTAATGAGCAACGTCGCGATATAAACTGCGTGAGGCGCACAGTGCTCCATGTCACTACAGCCGGCCGATCGTGATTGCAGAGCGTCAGGCCAAGGAATATGGCCGAATACATAGAGGCACGCTGCTGCAACAAGCAAGCCCCACACGACGCCTAGAATAGCGAATGCTATACGTCTCAATTCACCTCCCAGAATAGGATTTCTTTAGATTTCGCGAGGTCCGAAATCACATTCCCGTTTCCCCCGCGAAGCCGCGACAATAGGTCTGGGAACGTTCGCTGACCAAGGCGAAATCGCCAGAACGACGCAAAGGATGGTGTCAGTGTGTCTTGGTTCCACAGGTCGATGTGGCCGCCACTCAGTGCATCGGCTGAGTCGCCGTCCTGACGCCAGTAGCCGAAAAAGTAGATGATACCGGTTCGGTTTTTTACCTTGTCCTGCCAATCTGGACCGGTGATGTTTTCAGGTTTGCCAAGCCCAAGGAATGGGCGAAGCTTCAACCATTCAGCCAGCTCGTAAGCGCGCGTCGCCGTCGCTTTGCCGCCGAGTATCAAGCGGCCCAGAGTCTTCTTGCCAGGCATCGGCTTCAACACGTTTTGAGAAAACGACTTCATGTCGCTGCCGATACTGTGAAACGTAACGCTCATGCGTATCGCGCATTGATTCTCATACTCGCCAGTGGGGTCATCGTAGGGGTCCTTGTTCGGATATACGTTCCAAAGCTCTTGAAAGGACAACGCCTGGAGCTGTACGGATTTCTTTGATTTTGGCGTGTCGTTCGTGCGGACCTTTGTGGAGGGATTAGGCATGGCTTACCCCGCTGTGTTTTTTTGCAATGGCTTCATCGCCCCAATAGACGGTGTAGTTTCCTGATCCGTCGCCGGTGTGGACGCGGGGTAGCTCGCCGCTTGCATCGAGGACTCCAGAATGGATGCGGCCGTCTGTCGTCTCGATGTAATAGGGATAGCCGTCTGGGCCGCCGGAATGACTGCCGCCGCCAGTCTTTACCTCGACCTGTTCGTCGAATGCGCCTTTCTTGACCGACGCGACACCGCCCGTGGTCGTGCGGCTCGAAATGACTTCCCCCAGACCCTTTAGCCGATCCTCACACCAAGCTTCGCCTGCCAGTAACGCGACGATGCTCGGTGGAGTCGAGCAGCCGCACAGAACAATATCGCGATCGAGTGCGACCTCTCCCTGGAACTTGAGTCGATACGGCCCGCCAGCCTTTGCGATGGTGCCCGTGCTTTGACATGCCGTACAGAATGCACTACCGCCGATCAAGGCTGCCTGATGCCCGTGGATCAGGAACGGCGGTCCACTGTACGAGTTGATTTTCCCGCCGCTTGAGAGACTATCGCCACGACCGCAATTCTTCTATTCATTGTTTTGACCCTCTCGGAAAGTAACAATCGTAGTCGCGCCGGGAAAAAGGCCATCTCGATATTGTTTGCGGTGCTCGAGATGGCGCGCGCGGGGTACGTTGTTTGCACATGGGGTGTCGCGCCATTGTGTGCGGTGACTTCCAGAACTGATCGATTGATTCCGTCGTACCAAGGGGCATCCTGGTCGGCCGAGCGAAGCGAGGACGGAGCTAGCGGGCGGTATACCGCTCCGTGGGGTGGTGGAGGGTGTCAGAACCATTGCTCGAACCACTCCGGGTTCTTTCCTGGCGCGGACACTTAGGCGAGGGCCACTTCGTGGACCATGGCACCGGGAAGTCATGCGTTATCCGGGCGCCTTTCTTTTGGTTACTTTTCTTTGGCAAGACAAAGAAAAGTAACCGCCGCCCCGCGCAGGGGCGACGCTAATAGACCGACACGATCACAGGTGCTTCACGTCAAACGAAAAGCGCACCACCCGAAAAGCCCCAAAATACGGCCACCAACCGAAGCCCCCGCCGGGAGGGGGGCAAAATAGACCGAAGAAAGCGCTTCCGATAGAACCCGTCGCAATTCCGCAAGACGCTTGCGTCACCCTTACCTAAACTTGATCCTGTTGAACCCTCTTACGAAACCGAAAGGAACGACCATGACGACCTCGACCGTGACCCGCCAGACATTCGACGAAGTGATGGTGCCGGTATTTTCCCCCGCGCCGTTCGTGCCGGATCGCGCAGAGGGCTCCCGCGTGTGGGACACGGCCGGCCGCGAGTACATCGATTTCGCGTGCGGCATCGCCGTCACGTCGCTCGGCCACGGCCACCCGGAACTGCTGAAGGTCCTGGACGAACAAAGCCGCAAGCTCTGGCACATCGGCAACGGCTACACGAACGAGCCGGTGCTGCGCCTCGCGAAGCGCCTCGAATCGCTGACCTTCGCCGACCGCGCATTCTTCGCGAACTCGGGCGCAGAAGCGAACGAAGCCGCACTGAAGCTCGCACGCCGCGTCGCGTTCGATCGCCACGGCGCCGACAAGGCAGAAATCATCTCGTTCGTGCAGTCGTTCCACGGCCGCACGTTCTTCACGGTCAGCGTCGGCGGCCAGCCGAAGTACTCGGAAGGCTTCGGCCCCGTGCCGGCCGGCATCACGCACCTGCCGTACAACGACATCGAAGCCGCCAAGGCCGCGATCGGCCCGCAAACCTGCGCGGTGATCGTCGAGCCCGTGCAGGGCGAAGGCGGCGTGATCCCGGCCGATCCGGCCTTCCTGAAGGCGCTGCGCGAAGCGTGCGACGCACACGGCGCGCTGCTGATTTTCGACGAAGTGCAGACGGGCGTCGGTCGCACGGGCCAGTTCTACGCGTACATGGACACCGGCGTCACGCCGGACATCCTGACGACCGCGAAGGCGCTCGGCAACGGCTTCCCGATCGGCGCGATGCTGACGACGAACGAACTGGCTGCGCACTTCAAGGTCGGCGTGCACGGCACGACGTACGGCGGCAACCCGCTCGCATCGGCGATCGCCGACAAGGTCGTCGAACTGATCGGCGACCCGGCTCTGCTCGAAGGCGTGCGCGAACGCAGCGTGCGCCTGAAGGGCGCGCTGGAACGCATCAACGCACGTTTCGGCATCTTCAAGGACATCCGCGGCAAGGGCCTGCTGGTCGGCGCCGAACTCACCGCCGCATTCGACGGCCGCGCGAAGGACTTCGTCACCGCCGCCGCCGAGAACGGCCTGATCATGCTGATCGCCGGCCCGAACGTGCTGCGCTTCGTCCCGTCGCTGGTGATCCCGTTCGAGGAACTCGACGAAGGCGTCAAGCGCTTCGAGAAGGCAGTCGAACAAGTGCTCGCCGCACAGGAAGCCACCGCGCGCTGATCGGCGCGCCCATCGCTGACAGGAACCACGATGCTATTTGTTCGCCCCGGCAAACTCACGGATCTCGATGCGCTCGCGCACATGGCGCGCACCGCGCAGCCGGTCCTGCATTCGCTGCCGCACGATCGCGCGGCGCTCGAAGCGCGCGTGGCGCTCTCCGAGGATTCGTTTCGCGCGGAAGTCGACTTCGCCGGCGAGGAGTTCTACCTCTTCGTGCTCGAGGATTCGTCGACGGGCAAGCTGCTCGGCACGGCGAGCATCGTGGCCGCGGCCGGCTACTCGGAACCGTTCTACGCGTTCCGCAACGACGCATTGATCCACGCGTCGCGCGAGCTGCACGTGAACCGCAAGATCCACGCGCTCACGATGTCGCACGAGCTGACCGGCAAGAGCCGGCTCGCGGGCTTCTACGTCGATCCGTCGCTGCGCGGCGACGCGGCCGCGCACCTGATCTCGCGCGCACGGATGATGTACATCGCCGCGAACCGCCGCCGCTTCACGCCGGAAGTGTTCACGCTGCTGCTCGGCGTGAGCGACGGCAACGGCGCATCGCCGTTCTGGGAGGCAGTGGGGCGCAAGTTCTTCGGCCGCGACTTCACCGACGTCGACATCGCGTCGGGCGGCCGCAGCCGCACCTTCATCGCGGAAGTGATGCCGGCGTATCCGCTCTACGTGCCGCTGCTGCCGGAAGCCGCGCAGCGCGTGCTCGGCGAGCCGAACGAATCGGCGCTGCTCGCGTACGACATCCATCTCGAAGAAGGCTTCGAACCCGATCGCTTCGTCGACATCTTCGACGCGGGCCCGGTGCTGACCGCGCAGGTCGACCGCACCGCGTGCATGAAGCACGGCATGGAGCGCGTCGTGCGCGAGGCCGCGCACCAGCAGGGCGACGTGGCCTACATGGTGTCGACGGGCAGCGGCGAATCGTTCCGCTGCGTGCTGGCCGACCTGCCGGGCGATGCGGCCGACGCGCGGGGCGCCCATGCGCCGCTGGCCGGCGACGTACGCGCGGTGCTCGATGTGAAGGATGGCGATGTCGTGCGCTGCGTGCCGCTGCACCGTCGCGACGATGAAGATTTGAAGGGAGACGCAGCATGATCGTCGTTCGGGTCGTACAAACGGGCGACGTCGACGCGCTCGTGTCGCTCGCGAAGGAAACCGGGCCGGGCCTGACCACGTTCAAGCCCGACCGCGAAGCGCTCGCCGCGCGCATCGAACGCACGCGCCGCACGCTCGCGGGCGAGGCGGCGGCCGGCGAGGCCGGCTACTTCTTCGTGATGGAAGAATCGAAGACGGGCGACATCGCGGGCGTATGCGGGATCGAGACGCAGGTCGGCCTCGAGCAGCCGTTCTACAACTATCGCGTGAGCACGGTCGTGCACGCGAGCCAGGAGCTCGGCGTGTGGACGCGGATGTCCGCGCTGAACATCTCGCACGACCTGACGGGCTATGCGGAAGTGTGCTCGCTGTTCCTGAGCCCGCGCTATCGCACGGGCGGCGTGGGCGGCTTGCTGTCGCGTTCGCGCTTCATGTTCATCGCGCAGTTCCGCGAGCGCTTTCCGGAACGCATCTGCGCGGAACTGCGCGGCCATTTCGACGAGGACGGCACGTCACCGTTCTGGCGCGCAGTCGGTTCGCACTTCTACCAGATCGATTTCAACGCGGCCGACTACCTCAGCTCGCACGGCCGCAAGTCGTTCCTCGCGGAACTGATGCCGCGCTACCCGGTGTACGTCGACCTGCTGCCGCAGGACGCGCAGGACGCGGTCGGCCTCACGCACCGCGACACGCTGCCGGCACGCAAGATGCTCGAAGCGGAAGGGCTGCGCTACCAGAATCACGTCGACATCTTCGACGCGGGCCCCGTGCTCGAATGCCACGTCAACGACCTGCGCACGGTGCGCGAGAGCGTCGTCGTGCCGGTCGCGATCGGCGTGCCGGATGCACGTGACGATGCGCGGGGCGGCCATCCGCCGAAGTCGCTCGTGTCGAATACGTCGCTCACCGACTTCCGCGTCGGCGTCGCGCCGGGCGTGGTCGCGAACGGCTCGTTCGTGCTGTCGGCCGACGATGCCGCCGCGCTCGACGTGAAGGCCGGCGATCCGGTGCGCGTGCTGCCGCTCAAAGTCAAACAGGGATAAACGAATCATGACGGAACTCTTCATCGACGGCGCCTGGGTCGCAGGCTCGGGCCCCGTATTCGCTTCGCGCAACCCGGGCACCGACGAGATCGCATGGCAGGGCGAAAGCGCGTCGGCGGCCGACGTCGACCGTGCAGTCGCGAGCGCGCGCCGCGCATTCGCCGGCTGGTCGGCACTCGACTTCGAATCGCGCTGCGCGATCGCCAAGCGTTTTGCAGCACTGCTCACCGAACGCAAGGAAGCGATCGCAACCGCGATCGGCCGCGAGACCGGCAAGCCGCTGTGGGAAGCGCGTACCGAAGTCGCGTCGATGGCCGCGAAGGTCGGCATCTCGATCCAGGCCTACCAGGAACGCACCGGCGAGAAGCGCCAGGACATGGCTGACGGCGTCGCGGTGCTGCGCCATCGCCCGCATGGCGTCGTCGCGGTATTCGGTCCGTACAACTTCCCCGGCCACTTGCCGAACGGCCACATCGTGCCCGCGCTGATCGCCGGCAATGCGGTCGTGTTCAAGCCATCGGAGCTCGCACCGGGCGTCGCGCGCGCGACGGTCGAAGTGTGGAAGGACGCAGGCCTGCCGGCCGGTGTGCTGAACCTCGTGCAGGGCGAGAAGGACACGGGCATCGCGCTCGCGAACCATCGGCAGATCGACGGGCTGTTCTTCACCGGCAGCTCCGATACGGGCACGCTGCTGCACAAGCAGTTCGGCGGCCGTCCGGAAATCGTGCTCGCGCTCGAGATGGGCGGCAACAACCCGCTCGTGATCGGCGAAGTCGAGGATATCGACGCGGCCGTCCATCACACGATTCAGTCGGCGTTCCTGTCGGCCGGCCAGCGCTGCACGTGCGCGCGCCGCATCTTCGTGCCGCAGGGCGAATTCGGCGACCGCTTCCTCGCGCGTTTCGCCGACGTCACATCGAAGATCACGGCGGACGTGTTCGACGCCGATCCGCAGCCGTTCATGGGTGCGGTGATCTCGGCGCGTGCGGCGGCGAAGCTCGTCGACGCACAGTCGCGCCTGATCGAGCAGGGCGCGAAGCCGATCATCGCGATGACGCAGCGCGATCCGCGCCTCGGCTTCGTGAACGCGGCGATCGTCGACGTGACGGGCGTCGCGAACCTGCCCGACGAAGAACATTTCGGCCCGCTCGCGCAGATCGTCCGCTACGCGACGTTCGACGAAGCGATCGAGCGCGCGAACGATACGGCGTTCGGCCTGTCCGCCGGCTTGCTTGCCGACGACGCGAAGGTGTGGGAGCACTTCCGTCGCACGATTCGCGCCGGGATCGTCAACTGGAACCGGCCGACCAACGGTGCATCGTCCGCCGCGCCGTTCGGCGGCACCGGCCGCTCGGGCAACCATCGCCCGAGCGCGTACTACGCGGCCGACTATTGCGCGTATCCGATGGCGTCGGTGGAAAGCACGCAACTGACCTTGCCCGCGAGCCTGTCGCCGGGCCTGCATTTCTGATCGAGGGAACGACGATGAACGCACAAGAAGCCAATTTCGACGGGCTCGTCGGCCCGACCCACAATTACGCCGGGCTGTCGTTCGGCAACGTGGCGTCGCTCAACAACGAAAAGTCGGCCGCGAATCCGAAGGCCGCCGCGAAGCAGGGGCTGCGCAAGATGAAGCAGCTCGCGGATCTCGGTTTCGCGCAAGGCGTGCTGCCGCCGCAGGAGCGGCCGTCGCTGCGCCTCTTGCGCGAGCTCGGCTTCTCGGGCAAGGACGCGGACGTGATCGCGAAGGCCGCGAAGCAGGCGCCCGAACTGCTCGCCGCGGCGAGCTCGGCGTCGGCGATGTGGACCGCGAACGCGGCCACCGTCAGCCCGTCGGCCGACACGAGCGACGGCCGTGTGCACTTCACGCCGGCGAACCTGTGCAGCAAGCTGCACCGCGCGATCGAGCACGAAGCGACGCGCCGCACGCTGTCGACGTTGTTCGCCGATCCCGCGCACTTCGCGGTGCATGAAGCGCTGACGGGCACGCCGGCACTCGGCGACGAAGGCGCGGCGAACCACACGCGCTTTTGCGCCGAATACGGCAAGCCGGGCATCGAGTTCTTCGTGTACGGCCGCGCGGAATATCGCCGCGGCCCCGAGCCGAAGCGCTTCCCGGCCCGCCAGACCTTCGAGGCGAGCCGCGCGGTCGCGCATCGCCACGGGCTGGCCGAAGAGGCGACGGTCTACGCGCAGCAGGATCCGGACGTGATCGACGCGGGCGTATTCCACAACGACGTGATCTCGGTCGGCAACCGCGACACCCTGTTCACGCACGAGCGCGCGTTCGTCAACAAGCAGGCAATCTACGACACGCTGACCGCCGCGCTCGACGCACGCGGCGCGCGCCTGAACGTGATCGAGGTGCCCGATGCGGCCGTGAGCGTGAACGACGCGGTGACGTCGTATCTGTTCAACAGCCAGCTGCTGTCGCGCGCGGACGGCTCGCAGGTGCTCGTCGTGCCGCAGGAATGCCGTGAGAACGCGAACGTCGCGGCCTATCTCGACGCGCTCGCGGCCGGCAACGGCCCGATTCACGACGTGCTCGTGTTCGACCTGCGCGAAAGCATGAAGAACGGCGGCGGCCCTGCCTGCCTGCGCCTGCGCGTCGTGCTGAACGAAGCGGAACGCGCGGCCGTCACGTCGAACGTGTGGATCAACGACACGCTGTTCACGTCGCTCGACACGTGGATCGACCGTCACTATCGCGATCGCCTCGCACCGGAAGACCTCGCCGATCCGGCGCTGCTCGACGAATCGCGCACGGCGCTCGACGAACTCACGCAGATCCTGCGCGTCGGTTCGCTGTATGACTTCCAGCGCTGATTCCCGCATGGCCGCGCTGCTCGACGACTTCCTCTCGTTCACGCTGGCCGGTAGCACGCCGTCCGCAACGGACGGCACCTGCGCCGCCGGCGCCGTGCGCTGGCAATGGCTCGGCGACGGGCTGCTCGCGCTCGAACCGGCTGCAGTCGAGGCCGCCGGCACGGGGCGCGCGAGCGTGCTCGTGTCGGCCGGCGTGCACGGCGACGAGACGGCGCCGATCGAGCTGCTGTCGATGCTCGTGCGCGATCTCGCCTCAGGCGAGCTGCCGCTCGCGTGCCGGCTGCTCGTCGTGCTCGGCAACGTGCCGGCGATGCGCGCCGGCGAACGCTATCTCGACGACGACCTGAACCGCCTGTTCAGCGGCCGTCACGCGCAGGTGCCCGCCAGCCGCGAAGCGCCGCGCGCCGCACGGCTCGAAGCGGCCGCGGCCGCGTTCTTCGCGGCCGCGCCGGCCGGCGCCGCGCGCTGGCACATCGACATGCACACGGCGATCCGCGCGTCGGTGTTCGAGCAGTTCGCGCTGCTGCCGCACACGGGCATGCCGCCGACGCGCACGATGTTCGAATGGCTCGGCGACGCACGCATCGCGGCCGTGCTGCTGCACACCGCGAAGGGCAACACGTACTCGCATTTCACGGCCGAACACTGCGGTGCGCTCGCGTGCACGCTGGAACTCGGCAAGGTGCGCCCGTTCGGCCAGAACGACCTGACGCGCTTCGCGCCGGCCGACCGCGCGGTGCGCAAGCTCGTGTCGGGCGCGCAGCGCGATACGGACGCAGAGGGCGGCCATCCGTCGCTGCCGCGCGTCTTCACGGTGATCGACCAGATCACGAAGCAGAGCGACGCGCTCGAGCTGTTCGTCGCGGCCGACGTCGCGAACTTCACCGCGTTTGCACGCGGCACGGTGCTCGCGCAGGACGGCGACTACCGCTACACGGTGACGCACGACGAGGAACGGATCGTGTTTCCGAACCCGACCGTGAAGCCGGGCCTGCGCGCGGGCCTGCTCGTCGTCGACACGACCCGCGAGACGATCGCGGCGCTCGTCTGACGGTGACCGATTGCGCGTGGCTGCGGCGACCTGCGGCCCGCGCATCGCCCGGCAACCATTCCATTTCCGAGATGAATCCCGCGTGCCGCGCAGACGGCCCGCGCGTCGCGCTTGCGTATTTGCGACATCGTCTTGCAAGTTCGATGGGCTGCCCGGCTGATGTCGGCGCACGCAGTGCAGCATGACGTGCCGGCGGCTGCTTTGCCGTATCGGGCCGCGCGGATTGGTACAATCGCGGCCTTGCGGCTGTTGCGCCGCATCACGGCGCGGCGGCAGCATTGCCGGGGTCATCCGACCCTGCAATGATGCATGCGCCCGTAGTTCCGGAACATTCGAGTATCGAGGAGAACACCTGATGAAGTTGGATTGGCGTAAAGTGGCCGCGCATGCGGTGGTGGCGGCATCGGCCGTGGCGGCAGGCAGCGCGATGGCAGCGGATCTGAAAGAGATCCGTTTCGGCGTCGAAGCCTCGTACGCGCCGTTCGAATACAAGACGCCCGACGGCAAGCTGACCGGCTTCGATATCGACATCGGCAACGCGGTGTGCGCGAAGCTGAAGACGAAGTGCGTGTGGGTCGAGAACGACTTCGACGGCCTGATCCCGGCGCTGCAGGCGCGCAAGTTCGATGCGATCAACTCGGACATGACGATCACCGACCAGCGCAAGCACGCGATCGCGTTCACCGATCCGATCTACACGATTCCGAACCAGCTGATCGCGAAGCAGGGCACCGGCCTGCTGCCGACCCCGCAATCGCTGAAGGGCAAGCGCGTCGGCGTGCTGCAGGGCACGATCCAGGAAGCGTACGCGAAGAAGAAGTGGGCGCCGGCCGGCGTCGAAGTCGTGCCGTACCAGACGCAGGATCTGGCCTATGCCGACCTGAAGTCGGGCCGTCTCGACGCGACGTTCCAGGATGCGGAAGCCGGTGCGAAGGGCTTCCTGTCGAAGCCGCAAGGCCAGGGCTTCGCGTTCGCGGGCGGTACCGTGAGCGACGCCGAGATCCTCGGCTCGGGCGTCGGCTTCGGCCTGCGCAAGAACGACGCGGCGCTGAAGACCGCGCTCGATCAGGCGCTGAAGGAGCTGAAGGCCGACGGCACGATCGACAACCTCGCGAAGAAGTACTTCAGCGTGCCCGTGACGCTCAAGTAAGCGTTGCGTTCAATCGCACGATGTAAAAAAACCGGCCGCTGATGCGGCCGGTTTGTTTTTGGCGGCGGGAAATGATGTGAACCGCGGCGCGGGCAGCGGCCGGCGGCGGCGTCAGGCCGGAAAGAACCGGCCCAGTTCGTGCGCGAGCTCGTTGAGCACGCCCATCTCCTGCTGCGTGATCTTGCGCGCCGGCTGCGCACCCGCCCAGTCGCCGTACAGCAGCGCGACGGTCGTCGTGCCGACGCGTACGGGCAGCAGCACGAACGCGCGGGCGTCGTCGAATGCGTCGAGATACCACGCGGGCAGGCGCTTGAGCATCTTCGGCTCCTGCGCCTGCTCGATGAAGATGCCGACCGAGTTCGAGATCGCGAGATGAAACACGTCCGGCTCGAAGCGCTCGTCGAAGCGCAGCCGGTCGAGCGTCGTGTCGACGCCGGGGCCGAAGCCGAGGCGCGCGGCGAACATGCCGTCGTCGTGACGCACGAACATTACGGTGCGCGTGAACGCGAGGCCGGCCAGCAGGCTTTCCGACGCGAGCGCGAGCACGGGTGTGAGCACGTGCTCGGACGGCAGCGCGCGCAGGTCCGCGAGGCCGGCTTCGAGGCATGCCTCGGGCTCGGCCTGCGCGCGTGCGATTGCATCGGCGTTCGCGCGCAGCTCGACGATCTCGCGCATCACGGTGTCGCTCGCTTCCTCGCGCGCGAGCCGCTCGGCGATCTCGACGAGCGCGTCGGATTCCATGTCGAGTTCCGCGCCGTAGTGCTGCGCGAGCGCCGCGATGCGCGCGTCGCGCTGCGGGCTTGCGGGCATCACGAGCGCGCCCGCGACGTCGGTCGAGCAGCGGCTGATCGTGCGCAGCCAGCGGACGCGGTCGGCCGGGCCGTCGTCGGTCGGATGGCCCGCGTCGCGGTCGTCCTCTTCGTTGCCGAACGCGTCGGCGCGGACCACGTGGTCGTGGTCGGCCATCCCTGCGCGGATCACGTCGGGCAACCGCCAGCGCGCGGCCGCCTCGAGCCCGATCTCGTCGAAGCCGACGCCGAGCACGTCGATGCAGGCGGCCGCTTCGTCGCCGTTCAGCTCGGCCGCGCGGCGCCGGATCCGGTCCCATTCGCTGTCGAGATAACAGACGACGAGCAGCTTGCCGACCTGGCGCATCAACGTGCAGACAACGGCTTCCTCGCCCGCGCGCAGCTCGGCGCGCTCGGTGAGCTTGCGCGCGACGCAGCCGGACAGCAGCGCGCGATTCAGTTCGAGCTTCGCGTCGATGCGCCGCGGCGTACTGTGGTGGAAATGGTCGACGAGCTTGAGCCCGACGACCAGATGGCCGACGGCGTCCATGCCGAGCACCATCAGTGCGCGGGTCACGGTCGTGATGTTGCCGCCGAACGCCATGTACATCGCGGAGTTCGCGAGCCGCAGCACTTTCTGCGTGAGCGCGAAGTCCGACAGCACGACGCGCACGAGCGCGGTGAAGTCGAGATCGTCGTTCTTCATCGCGGCCATCGTCGCGCGCAGCGATTCCGACAGCAACGGGAAATCGCCCCGTTCGTTCATCCGGGCCCACAGCTTGTCGAGCAATGCGGTGCGGGGCAGGTATTCGGTGGTTGACATACGGATCTGTCCGGTTCGCCGCGCGCGTCAGGCGGCGGCGTGCAGGTGCAGTTGCTGTGCCTCGAAGCGCCGCGCGAGCTCCTCGGATGGCAGCGCCTGGCAGACGAGCCAGCCCTGGATATGGTTGCAGCCCATCTCCGTCAGCAATTCGCGCTGCGCCTCGGTCTCGACGCCTTCCGCGACGAGCTCGAGATCGAGCGTCTGCGCGAGGCCGACCACCGCCGACACGATCGCGCGGTCGTTGCGCGAGGTCAGCAGGTTCTCGACGAAACTGCGGTCGATCTTCAGCTTCGCGAGCGGGAAGCGCTGCAGATAAGCGAGGCTCGAATAGCCGGTACCGAAATCGTCGATCGCGAAGCGGATGCCGAGATCGGTCAGCTCCTCGAGCAGCCCCTTTGCCTGCGCGGGATCGTGCATCAGCAGGCTTTCGGTGATCTCGAGCACGATGCGGCGCGGGTCGATGCCCGTCAGCGCGATCGCCTCGCGCACGCTCTGCGTGAAGCGCGGATCGCGGAACTGCTGCGGCGACACGTTGACCGCCACGTACTGCAGCGCGAGCCCCTGGCCGTCCCAGGCGACGAGCTGCATGCACGCGGCCTTGAGTACCCAGTTGCCGAGATAGTTGATCAGGCCGATCGATTCGGCGAGCGGAATGAAGGTCGCCGGCGGCACGAGGCCGTGCACCGGATGGCGCCAGCGGATCAGCGCCTCGACGCCGACCACCGCGCCCGACTGGCTGCGCGTGATCGGCTGGAAATGGAGCGAAAACTCGCCGTTGCGCACGCCGTCATACAGGTCGGCTTCGAGCTTCAGCCGCTCGGCGTCGGCCGGATCGTCGACGGGCGCGTGGAACGCGAGCGCATTGCCGCCCGACGCCTTCGCCTGCGCGAGCGCGTGGTCGGCGCGGCGCAGCAGCGGGCTGTGGTGCTGCGCGCGATGGGGCGCGGCGCGCTCGTCAGGGTAGAGCGCGATGCCGATGCTCGCGGACAGGTGCACGGTCTGCCCCTGGTACACGTAGGGCGCGCGCACCGCGGCCTGCAGCCGGCGCGCGAGCGCATCGGCGGCATTGCTCGCCTGGGTGCGGTCCGGCGCGCCGAGCACGACCGCGAACTTGTCGCTCGCGACGCGCGCGAGCCGCTCGTTCGGCGTGACGAGCGCCTTCAGCCGCTGTGCGGTCTCGCGCAGCAGCATGTCGCCCGCGTCGTAGCCGAGCGCGCGGTTGATCCGCTGGTAGTCGTCGAGGTCGAGCAGCAGCAGTGCCGCGCAGGTGCCGTCTTCGTCGGCGGCCTGCTGCGCGCGCATCAGCGCGGGCACGAGCGCGGAGAGATTATCGAGCCCCGTCATCGGGTCGTGGTGCATTTCGTAGGTCAGGCGCGCCTCGAGCGCGCGCCACGACGACACGTCGAACGCCGCGATCGCGAACCCGTCGACGCCGTGGTGGCGGCTCTTGAACGCGCGAATCTCGACGTCCAGCGGGTAGGTAAGCGACTTGACGATGCACATCGTCGCCTTCTCGACCTGGCCGGAACGCGCGGCGCGCGCAAGCAGGCCTTCGAGCGCCGCGGTATCCTGTTCGGCGATCAGGTCGCGCAGCGTCAGCGTGTGCAGGTAGTCGCGGTGGTAGCCGATGAAGCGCAGGCTGGCGTCGGACACGTACAGAAAGCGCAGCTCGCGGTCGACATGGGCGAGGAAATCCACCGTGCCGACTGTCTGTTCCAGCCAGTTGCGCACGGAGTCGTCGCGTCGCGGCGCGCCGGCGCGCGCGGGCATCAGCGCGCCGCCCGACCAGGCGAAGCGGCGCAGCGTATGCAAGGCGCTGCGCCAGGAGCCCTTGCGTGACGTCTGTTTCCTGTTGGCTTCCATGTTTCTCGCTGACGTGAAGGGCTGGAACCGGTTGTCCGGAAGGAATAACGGCAGGCGGTGCGAAATCTTTAACCGGCCGGCTGCGGATGGTGCTGCCGCCGGACCGGATCGGCCACGCTGGTGTTCGACAGTCGAACACCAGCGTGGCCTACATCGAGGCTGACTTTATAAGAAATGAGGACGCAGATGAAGCGAAAACTGTTGCTGAGCGCTGCCGTGGCGGCGCTGGTGGCCGGCCATGCACTGATGGCGCAGGCGGAACTGAAGCCGGGCGCCGCGGCGCCCGATTTCACGACGCAGGCGTCGCTGGGCGGCAAGACTTACACGTACGCGCTCGCGGACGCGCTGAAGCAGGGGCCGGTCGTGCTGTATTTCTATCCGGCCGCGTTCACGAAGGGCTGCACGATCGAGGCGCACGCGTTCGCAGACGCGGTCGACCGTTACAAGGCTTACGGCGCGACCGTGATCGGCGTGTCGGCTGACAAGATCGACACGCTGACGAAGTTCTCGGTGAGCGAGTGCCGGAGCAAGTTTCCGGTCGCGGCCGATCCGGACGCGAAGATCATCCGGGAATACGACGCGAAGCTGCCGGCGATCGACCGCGCGAACCGCGTGTCCTACGTGATTTCGCCGGAAGGGAAGATTCTCTACGAATACACGAGCATGTCGCCCGACAAGCACGTCGAGAACACGCTCGCCGCCGTGAAGGCGTGGGCCGACGCGCATCCGAAGCAGTAAGCGGGCCCCCGCGCGTCAAAGCGGCCCGCCGTGCGGGCCGCCGGTACGGAACAGCACGCCGCCGCAGCGTGGCGGCGCGCGAGGCCGCTATGCGCGCAATGCCTGCTCGATCGGCACGCTGCCGCCGACGAAGCCGACGATCTTGCGCGAGATGCCGAGCTTGATCGCCTCGATTGCAGCCCAGGCCACATCCTGGCGCGACACGGGCGGGGCGGCTTCGAACCACGCGTCGGTCAGCGCGATCTTGCCGACGCCCGGATCGTCCGTGAGCGGGCCGGGGCGCAGGATCGCGTAGTCGACGCCCGACGCGATCACGCGCTCGTCGCCTTCGCGCTTCATCTGCGAATAGTGGCGCAGCGCGTCCGGGCCGAGTTCGGGACGGTATGCGGACAGCGAGCTGATCACCACGAGCTTCTGCGCGTTGTAAGCCAGCGCGTATTCGGCCGTGCGGGCGACCGCGTCGCGGTCGACCTGCTCCTCTTCGACTGCGCCGTCCGTTTCGGCCGAGCCGGCCGCGTAGATCACGTGTGCGATGCCCTGGAATGCGTGCGAGAAATCGTTCGTCAGATCGGCCTCGACCACCCGCGCGCCCGCCAGCGCATAGCCGTGCCGGCGCACGAGCGCCGTGACCTCGAACTCCGGCTGCTTGAGCAGCAGATCCGCGCAGGCCTGGCCCGTTCGGCCGGTCGCGCCAATCAGCAGTACCTTCGTCGTCATGAGACCGCTCCTTGCTCGATGCGTCATCCTTCCAGATAGGGACGGACGACCGATAACTCAAGTGTAATGTCGATTTGCCCCTGCGGCGGGTGTGTATTAAGGGGCATACCGGCATCGGGCATACCTCGTGCGCGCGCCAGACAAGGCTGCCCGGCGCTAACACGCGATCTGCGGCGGCGCGACGGACATTCCGGCCGCCATTGATTCACACGGATGCGGGAATGACGCGCCGACCGGCTATCATGTGCGCGATGCATTTTTCGCCGCTACGTCATACAACGCATCGGCCCACCGGTTGGAGTACACATGGCATTACCTCTGGACAACGTCAGCATGGCCGTGTTCTGCGACTTCGAGAACGTCGCGCTCGGCGTGCGCGACGCGAAGTACGAGAAGTTCGACATCAAGCCCGTGCTGGAGCGCCTGCTGCTGAAGGGCAGCATCGTCGTGAAGAAGGCCTATTGCGACTGGGATCGCTACAAGGGCTTCAAGGCGTCGATGCACGAAGCGAGCTTCGAGCTGATCGAGATTCCGCACGTGCGCCAGTCGGGCAAGAATTCGGCCGACATCCGGCTCGTCGTGGACGCGCTCGACCTCTGCTACACGAAGTCGCATGTCGACACGTTCGTGATCATCAGCGGCGACTCGGATTTTTCGCCGCTGGTGTCGAAGCTGCGCGAGAACGCGAAGAAGGTGATCGGCGTCGGCGTGAAGAAATCGACGTCGGACCTGCTGGTCGCGAACTGCGACGAATTCATCTTCTACGACGACCTGGTGCGCGAGCAGCAGCGCACGCTCGCAAAGCGCGAACAGCAGCAGCGCGCGGGCAACGGCGGCGCGAAGCGGCCGGACGAGCCGTCGCGCAAGCACGACTTGGACGCGCGCAAGGCCGAGGCGATCGCGCTGGCGGTCGAGACGTTCGATGCGCTCGCGTCGGAACGCGACGACGTCGGCAAGATCTGGGCATCGGTGCTCAAGAGCGCGATCAAGCGCCGCAAGCCGGATTTCAACGAGTCGTACTACGGGTTCCGCGCGTTCGGCAACCTGCTCGACGAGGCGCAGGCACGCGGTCTGCTCGAAGTGGGGCGTGACGACAAGTCGGGCGCGTTCGTGTCACGGGCCCGCCAGTCGGCGGCCGCGGAGCAGGTTGCGCACGCCGGTGACGGCGGTGCCGCACACCATGGCACGTACCACGGGGGGCGCGCGGCGGAGCCGGCGCGGGCCGGGCGCGAGCCGCGACGTCGCGAGCAGCGGGCGGAAGCGGCCGTGCACGAAACCGTGCAGGTCGACGCGGAAGAGGCGGCGATGGCTGAAGCCGCCGAAGCCGCTTCGGTCGTGCCGGCTGAAACGACCGAAGCGTTGGAAGGGGCCGAGGTGCACGGCGACGCGAAGGATGGCCGCAAGCGTGCGCGCAAGAGCGCGCCGAAGAAGACCGGCGCGAAGAAGGGCGCCGCCGCGAAGAGCGCAGGCCGTCAGTCGGCCGGGAAGCCGGACGACGCCGGGCATGGTGCGGCGAAGCACGATGGCGACAAGCACGCGCAGGGCAAGCATGCGGGCGATACGCATCGCGACGCGGAGCAGGGTGGCGAGCGGCACGTCGCGGTGACGCACGCCGAGCCGGCGTCCGGCGATGTCGGCGGCGAGGTTGCTGCCGCGCCGGCCGCAGTGGCGGGCGAGGCGCCTGCCGAAGCCAAGCCGAAGAAACCGGCGCGCAAGGCGGCACCGCGCGCGCGGCGTCCGCGCAAGACGACGGCAGCGGCCGAGTGACGGCTGAGTAACGGCCGCTGGCCTCGGGTGTCGTCCGCAGCAGGCCGACACCCAGGCCGGCCCCATACCGCGCATGGCGGCCGGCGCAATGCCGGCCCGCCGGCCGAGCTAGCCGTTCAGCACATAAGGCTGCGTCATCACTTCGAGAAAGTGGCCGTCCGGATCGTCGAAATACACGCCGCGGCCGCCGTTGTGGCGGTAGATGTCATCGGGTTGCCGCTTCGCCGGATCGGCCCAGTGCGGCAGCCCCCGCTCGCGAATCCGCGCGAGCACGCGATCGAAGCCTGCTTCGTCGAGCAGGAACGCGTAATGTTGCGACGCGATCTCTCCTGCCCGTTCGTAAAAATCGAGCGACACGCCGTTGCCGAGCGGGACGACCAGCATCGCGCCGAACGGTGTCGGCGGCGGCAGTTCCAGAAGCTCGGTGAGGAAGCGGCTCGACGCGCGCTTGTCGCGGCACCAGACGATCGTATGGTTGAGCTGGACGTTCATGGTGTGTCCCCGTGAAGGGCCCCGCGGTGGGCATGGACTCACGATAGCCGATCGCGGCCGGTGCGCAAGCGCGGCGAGCGGCCGCCCGGCGGGCGGCCGCTTCCATCACTTCCCGGCGACGGCCGGCCCGCCGGAATTCCCGCGGCGGTTGCGCCGTTTCTCGGCCCACACGCGGAAACGGTCCATGTACAGGTAGACGACCGGCGTCGTATAGAGCGTCAGCACCTGCGACACGATCAGGCCGCCGGCGATCGCGATCCCGAGGGGCGCACGCAGCTCGGCGCCGTCGCCGTTGCCGAACGCGAGCGGCAGCGCGCCGAGCAGCGCGGCCATCGTCGTCATCATGATCGGGCGGAAGCGCAGCAGGCACGCTTCGTGGATCGCGTCGAACGACGACTTCTGGTTGTTGCGCGTCTGGTCGATCGCGAAGTCGACCATCATGATCGCGTTCTTCTTCACGATACCGATCAGCAGGATCACGCCGATCAACGCGATGATGCTGAACTCGGTCTTGAACAGCAGCAGCGCGAGCAGTGCGCCGACGCCGGCCGACGGCAGCGTCGACAGGATCGTGATCGGGTGGATGTAGCTCTCGTACAGGATCCCGAGCACGATATAGACGGCCAGCAGCGCCGCGAGGATCAGGATCGGCTGGTCGTTCATCGACTGCTGGAACGCCTGCGCGGTGCCCTGGAAGCTGCCGACGATGGTCGGCGGGACGCCGACCTGCGCCATCGTCTGGTAGATCACCTGCGTCGCCTGCGACAGCGACACGCCGGGCGGCAGGTTGAACGAGATCGTCGTCGCGACGAACAGCCCCTGGTGGTTGACCGACAGCGGCGTCGTGCTCGGCCCGAACGTCGCGATCGCCGACAGCGGGATCATCGTCGACTTCGACGTCGACACCGACGCACCCGACGACGCGCTCGACTTGCCGCTCGCCGCGATCGAGTTGAGCGCCTGGTTGCGCGCGGAGTCGGACGCGATCGCCGCGGCGCTCTGCGTGGCCGTACCGGCGCTCGACGTGCCGGCAGACGTCGCGACGTAGGTGCCGGCGGCCGCGTTGGTGGTCTGCGAGCCGTTCGCGCTGCCGCCCGACGTGCTGACCCACACCTGGTTCAGCATCTCGGGGCTCTGCCAGTACTTCGGCGCGACTTCCATCACCACGTGGTACTGGTTCAGCGGGTTGTAGATCGTCGAGACCTGGCGCTGGCCGAATGCGTCGTACAGCGTATTGTCGATCTGCGCGGGCTTGATGCCGAACCGCGCGGCCGTCGCACGGTCGATCGTCACCATCGCTTCGAGGCCGCCTTGCTGCTGGTCGGAGTTCACGTCGGTCAGCTCGGGGCGCTTCTGCAGCGCTTCGGTCAGGATCGGCCCCCACTTGTACAGGTCGGCGCTCGAATCGCCGAGCAGCGTGAACTGGTACTGCGCGTTGCTCTGCCGGCCGCCGACGCGGATGTCCTGCGCCGCCTGCAGGAACGTGCGCGCCCCCGCGACGTCCGCCAGCGGCGGGCGCAGTTGCTGGATCACCTGGTCAGCCGACAGCTTGCGCTCGGTGCGATCCTTCAGCGTGACGAACATGAAGCCCGAGTTGGTCTGCGTGCCGCCGGTGAAGCCCGCGACGCTCTTCACGTTCGGGTTGCCCTGCACGATCCGCATCATCTCGGAGAACTTCAGCTTCATCGCCTGGAACGACGTCGACTGGTCGGCCTGGATGCCGCCGATCATCAGCCCGGTGTCCTGTTGCGGGAAGAAACCCTTCGGCACGACGATGTACAGGTAGACGTTCAGCCCGATCGTCGCGAACAGGGTCAGCAGGATCAAGAGCGGCCGGCGCAGCGCCCACGACAGCGAGCGTTCATAGCCGCGCTGCATGCGGCTGAAACAGCGTTCCAGGAAGCGCGCGAAGCGGCCTTCGTTCTGCGGTTCATGCGACTCGGGCAGCAGCCGCGCGCACATCATCGGCGTAACCGTGAGCGACACCGCGAGCGATACCGCGATCGCGAGCGACAGCGTCAGCGCGAACTCGCGGAACAGGCGCCCGACGATGCCGCCCATCAGCAGGATCGGCAGGAACACCGCGACGAGCGAAATGCTCATCGACAGCACGGTGAAGCCGACCTCGCGCGCGCCGTCGAACGCGGCCTGCATTCGCGACTTGCCGTTCTCGATATGCCGCGAGATGTTCTCGAGCACGACGATCGCATCGTCGACGACGAAGCCGGTCGCGACGATCAGCGCCATCAGCGACAGGTTGTCGATCGAGAAGCCGAGCAGGTACATCGCGCCGAACGTGCCGATGATCGAGATCGGCACCGCGACGCTCGGGATCAGCGTCGCGCGCCAGTTGCGCAGGAACAGGAACACGACCATCACGACGAGGCTGACCGCGATCAGCAGCGTGTGCTCGGTGTCCTTCAGCGACGCGCGAATGGTGGTCGAGCGGTCGAGCACGGGCGTGACCGTGATGTCGGCCGGCAGCGACGCGGTGAGCTGGGGCAGCGCCGCGCGCACGCGATCGATCGTGTCGATGATGTTCGCGCCGGGGGAGCGGTAGAGGATCACCAGCACCGCGCGCTTGCCGTTCGACAGGCCGAGGTTGCGCAGATCCTCGACCGAATCGACGACGTCGGACAGGTCGGACAGCCGCACGGCGGAGCCGTTGCGGTACGCGACGACGAGGTCGCGGTATTGCGACGCCTGGGACGCCTGGTCGTTCGTATACAGCTGGTAGTGCTGCGGGCCGAACTCGATCGCGCCCTTCGGCGCGTTGGCATTCGCGGACGCGAGCGCCGCGCGCACGTCCTCGAGGCCGATCCCGTAGTGGAACAGCGCTTGCGGCTCGAGCTCGACGCGCACGGCCGGGTTCGCCGAGCCGCTCACCGTCACCTGGCCGATCCCGTCGATCTGCGACAGCGACTGCTGCAGCACCGTCGACGCGGAGTCGTACAGCTTCGCGGGCGACGAGGTCTCCGACGTCAGCGACACGATCATGATCGGCGAGTCGGCCGGGTTGACCTTGCGGTAGGTCGGGTTGCTCTTCAGCGCGGCCGGCAGGTCGGCGCGTGCCGCGTTGATCGCGGCCTGCACGTCGCGTGCGGCGCCGTCGATGTCGCGGTTCAGGCCGAACTGCAGGATGATCCGTGCATTGCCGACCGTGCTCGTCGACGTCATTTCGGAGACGTCGGCGATCGAGCCGAGGTGCCGTTCGAGCGGGCTCGTCACGCTGGTCGCGACGGTCTCGGGACTCGCGCCGGGCAGCGACGCCTGCACCGAGATGGTCGGGAAGTCGACCTGCGGCAGCGGCGACACCGGCAGCTTGATGAACGCGAACAGGCCCGCGAGCGCGACGCCGATCGCGAGCAGCGTCGTCGCGACGGGGCGGGTGATGAAGGGGCGCGACAGGTTCATCGCTTACGCATCCGTGCGCGAACCGGCTTGGGGGCCGTGGCGTTCGAACCAGCCGCGCACGCGACGCGCGAGCGAGTCGAAGCCGAGATAGATCACGGGCGTCGTGAACAGCGTCAGCACCTGCGACACGATCAGGCCGCCGGCGATCGCGATCCCGAGCGGCTGGCGCAGCTCGGAGCCGGCGCCGGAGCCGACGATCAGCGGCACCGCGCCGAGCAGCGCGGCGAGCGTCGTCATCAGGATCGGCCGGAAGCGCAGCAGGCACGCCTGGTAGATCGCCTCGCGCGGCGGCTTGCCTTCGACCCGTTCGGCCTCGAGCGCGAAGTCGATCATCATGATCGCGTTCTTCTTCACGATACCGATCAGCAGCACGATGCCGATGATCCCGATGATGTCGAGGTCGTGCCCGGTGATCATCAGCGCGAGCAGCGCGCCGACGCCGGCCGACGGCAGCGTCGACAGGATCGTGATCGGGTGGATGTAGCTCTCGTACAGCACGCCGAGCACGATGTACATCGTGACGATCGCCGCGAGGATCAGGAACAGCTGGTTCGACAGCGATGCCTGGAACGCGAGCGCGGCGCCCTGGAAGCGCGTCTGGAACGACGCGGGCAGCCCGATGTCCTTCTCGGCGGCGGCGATCGCCTTGACGGCTTCGCCGAGCGATGCGCCCGCTGCGAGGTTGAACGAGATGGTGGTCGACGGGAACTGCGACAGGTGCGCGACCAGCAGCGGCGACGGCCGCTCGTGGAACGACGCGATCGACGACAGCGGCACCTGGCCGCCGCCCGCCGACGGCAGGTAGATGTCGTTCAGCGATTGTGCGTAGTGCTGGTCCTTCGGCTCGGACTCGAGAATCACGCGGTACTGGTTCGACTGCGTGAAGATCGTCGACACGATGCGCTGGCCGAACGCGTCGTACAGCGCGTTGTCGACGGTCGCCGGCGTGATGCCGAAGCGGGCGGCGCTCGGGCGGTCGATCTCGATGTAGACGGACTGGCCGTTGCTCTGCAGGTCGGTTGCGACGTCGGCGAGCGACGGTTCCTGCTGCAGCCGCGCGACGAGCTTCGGCACCCAGGTCGCGAATTCTTCCGAGTTCGGGCTCGTCAGCATGAACTGGTATTGCGTCGGGCTGACGGTCGAGTCGATCGTCAGGTCCTGCACCGACTGCATGAAGAGCGAGATGCCGGTGATGTTCGCGACGCGGTGCTGCAGGTCGCGGATGATCTGCGCGGCCGTCTCGGAGCGTTCATCGCGCGCCTTCAGGTTGATCAGCATCCGGCCGCTGTTCAGCGTGATGTTGCTGCCGTCGACGCCGATGAACGACGTGAGGCTCTCGACGTTCGGATCCTTCAGGATCTCGGCCGCGAGCGCCTGCTGGCGTTCGGCCATCGCGCCGTACGAGATCGACTGCGGCGCCTGCGTGATCGCCTGGATCACGCCGGTATCCTGCGCGGGGAAGAAGCCCTTCGGCACATAGACGTACAGCAGGCCTGTCAACGCGAGCGTCAGCAGCGCGACGACGAGCGTCGAGCGCTGGCGGTTCAGCACCCATTCGAGCGCGACCGCGTAGCGCGCGATCACCCAGTCGATCGCCCGGTGCACGCGCGCCTCGAAGCGATGGCTCTCGGGCGGCGGCGAATGGCGCAGCAGCTTCGCGCACATCATCGGCACGAGCGTGAGCGACACGATCGCCGAGATCACGATCGTCACCGCGAGCGTGATCGCGAATTCATGGAACAGGCGGCCGACCACGTCGCCCATGAACAGCAGGGGGATCAGCACCGCGATCAGCGACACCGTCAGCGAGATGATCGTGAAGCCGATCTGCTTCGAGCCCTTCAGCGCGGCCTCGAGGCTCGTCTCGCCTTCCTCGACGTAACGCGCGATGTTCTCGATCATCACGATCGCGTCGTCGACGACGAAGCCGGTCGCGATGGTGAGCGCCATCAGCGACAGGTTGTTCAGCGAGAAGCCGGCCAGGTACATCACCGCGAGCGTGCCGATCAGCGACAGCGGCACCGACAGGCTCGGGATGATCGTCGCGTAGATGTTCGCGAGGAACAGGTACATCACGAGCACGACGAGCGCGACCGCGAGCAGCAGCTCGAACTGCACGTCGCGCACGGCGGCGCGGATCATCGTCGTGCGGTCGGTGACGATCTCCACGTCGAGCGCGGCCGGCAGCGTTTCCTGCAGCTTCGGCAGCTGCGCCTTGATTGCGTCGACCGTCTGGATCACGTTCGCGCCAGGCTGGCGCTGCACGTTCAGGATGATCGCGGGGTCGGAATTCACCCACGCGCCGAGCTTGGTATTTTCCGAGCCGGCGACGACCGTCGCGACGTCGGTGAGCATCACCGGGCGGCCGTTCTTGTACGCGACGACGGCGCTGTTGTACTGGTCGGCGCTCGTCAGCTGGTCGTTCGCGTTGATCGTGTACGCGCGCGTCGGCCCGTCGAAGTTGCCCTTCGGCGTGTTCACGTTCAGGTTCGAGATCGTCGTGCGCAGGTCGTCGAGGTTCATCCCGTACTGCGCGAGCGCGGTGGGGTTCGCCTGGATCCGCACGGCCGGGCGGTTGCCGCCCGACAGGCTGACGAGACCGACGCCCGCGACCTGCGAGATCTTCATCGCGAGGCGCGTATCGGCGAGATCCTGCACCTGCGTGAGCGGCAGCGTCTTCGACTTGACGGCGAGCGTCAGCACCGGCGCATCGGCCGGGTTGACCTTCGCGTAGATCGGCGGGGCAGGGAGGTCGGACGGCAGCAGGTTGCCGGCCGCGTTGATCGCCGCCTGCACTTCCTGTTCGGCAATGTCGAGCGGCAGGTCGAGCGAGAACTGCAGCGTGATCACCGACGAGCCGGCCGAGCTTTGCGACGACATCTGGTTCAGCGACGGCATCTGCCCGAACTGCCGTTCGAGCGGCGCGGTGACCGACGAGGTCATCACCTCCGGGCTCGCGCCCGGGTAGAAGGTCTGGACCTGGATCGTCGGATAGTCGACTTCCGGCAGCGCGGCGAGCGGCAGGAAACGCAGTGCGACGAAACCGGCCAGCATGATCGCCGCCATCAGGAGGGCGGTGCCGACCGGCCGGAGAATGAAGAGGCGGGATGGATTCATCGAGCGGCCCGCGCGTTACTGGGCCGCGGGGGCCGCTGCCTGCGACGCGCCGTGCTTGTGTCCGCCGCTATGGCCGCCGGCGCCCGATGCACCCGACGCCGCAGCGGTGCCGCGTGCGCCCGACGCGCCTTTCGGCTTGTCGGCCGGGATCGAGATCTTCGCGCCTTCGCGCAGGCGGTCGGAGCCGTCGGTCACCACGCGCTCGCCGAGCGACACGCCGCTGACGATGCTCGTGCGTTCGCCGTCGACCGGGCCGATCGTGACCTTGCGCACCGTCACCGTGTTGTCGGGTTTCACGACGTAGACGAACTGGCCGATCGAGCCCGTCAGCACGGCGGACGTCGGCACGATCGTCGCATTGCGCAGCACGTCGACGAGCAGCCGCGTGTTCACGAACTGATTCGGGAACAGCATGCCTTCCTTGTTATCGAAGTTCGCGCGCAGCTTGACCGTGCCCGTGCTCGTGTCGATCTGGTTGTCGAGCGTCGCGAGCGAGCCGGTCTCGAGCGGCACCGTGTTGTTGCGGTTGTATGCGGTAACCGACAGCTTCTGGCCCGCGTTCACCTGCTTGAGGATCTGCGGCAGGTTGTCTTCCGACGTGGTGAAGATCACGCTCATCGGCTGCAGTTGCGTGATCACGACGAGGCCGTTGGTATCGCCCGGCGTCACGTAGTTGCCGGGGTCGACCTGGCGCAAGCCGACGCGGCCCGACACCGGCGCGGTGATGCGCGCATACGTGAGGTTCAGTTTCGCGGAATCGATCGCGGCCTGGTCGGTCTTCACCGCGCCTTCGTATTGCTTGACGAGTGAAGCCTGCGTATCGACGGTCTGCGACGCGATCGAGTCCTGCGACAGCAGCGTCTGGTAGCGCTTCAGGTCGAGGCGGGCCGTCGCGAGCAGCGCCGAGTCGCGCGCGTGCGTGCCTTCGGCGTTCTCGAGCGACACCTGGTACGGGCGCGGGTCGATCTGCGCGAGCACGTCGCCCTTCTTGACGATCTGGCCTTCCTGGAACGAGACCGACTGCAGGTAGCCCGACAACTGCGTCTTGACCGTCACGTTCGCGAGCGGCGTGACGGTGCCGAGCGCGGACAGCACGATCGGCATTTCGCCCTGCGTTGCGGTCGCGACCTGCACGGGCTGCGGAACGTTCGCCATCGCGGCGGGGCCGCCGCGGCCGCGGTGGCCGCCGGCCCCCCCGGCGGCGCTGGCCCCCGCGCCGGTCGCGCCGCTGCCGGCCGCCGGCGTGCGGTTCCACGGGTGCCACCACAGCAGGCCGCCGATGACGACGACCGCGAGTGCTCCGGCCATCAGCGTACGGCGCGGGCGCCGCGCGGCGGGGGACGCGGGGTCTTTCGAAGGGGGCGTGGGCTTTTGTTCGTTATCCATCGTGATCTGTCAGGAAGACGGCGCGGCGTGCCGGAAATCGGACTGCTGGGCTGCGCGTGGGCGAGCGGTGCCGGGAGGGGGCGCCCGGCTCGGTCCGGGCCCCCGCCGGCCTGCGCGGGAAAAGAGCGGTGCGCACCGCGAGTGCGGTGCGACGATGGGCATGATCCTACGTCCCGTCCCCGTTACAGTCCAGCGGTCTATCTTTCAACGGGTTACGGTCGTTACAGAACGCGACAGGACGATGACGAAGCGATTACGCGCTGATGCGCCGGGCCGGTGCGCCGCCGATCTCGCGGGTGATTTTCGCGATGCACTCGTGCAGCGCGGGCACCACGTGTTCGTTCAGCCATTCGGGCGGGCACTGGTGCGACGCGCCACCGCAATTCACCGAATAGCGCTGGCCCGACGGGCCGACGAAACCGGCCGCGACGGCATTCAGGCCCTCGCGCCATTCGCCGATCGCGATCGCGTGGCCGTCACGCATTGCATCGTCCAGCGCAGGGGTCAGGCGCGCGGATACATGCGGCCAGTCGTCGCCCGCCGTGGTGCGCAGCGACTCGAGCAGCAGGCGGCGTTCGTCGTCCTCGAGTGCGGCGAGATACGCGCGGCCGACCGCGGTGCGCGCGATGTCCATCCGCGAGCCGATCTCGAGGCGTGTGACGAGCACGGCCGAGCGCGGCCGGATCACGTCGATCGCGACCATGTCGAGCCGGTCGCGCACGGCGAGGTGCACGGACAGCGACGTGCGTTCGGCCAGCTCGATCATGAACGGCCGCGAACGCGCGCGGATGTCGAAGTTGCGCAGGAAGCCGTGGCTCAGTTCGAGCACCGACGCGGTGAGCACGAAGCGCTCGCTGTCGGGCAACTGGAACAGGAAGCCGGCGCTGACGAGCGTCGCGGTGATGCGCGAGACGGTCGGCTTCGGGATGCCGGTCAATTCGGTCAGCTCGCGGTTGCTGACGGGCGCGTCGGCCGCCGCGATGCGACGCAGCACGGCGAGGCCGCGGGCGAGGGCGGTGATCTCGTCGGGCGAGGATTCACGGTCCCGCGACGCGGGAGGGGTTACAGTTGTCGACACGAGGGATTCTCTCTAATTCCGAAACTCGATTTCAATTTTGTTGGTATTGTAGGACTATTGTCAAAAGATGCATGTTCCGCAGGTGAACCGGTCATTGGATGAGATTTTACGGGTTCACCCTTGGTTTATTAGGAAAACGCTCAAATGAGCATTGCCAGAAAGTGCATGAGCCGGTGCAAATACCGCTTGACTTGTCGGGCGGAAACGGAAAGAATGTCTCACGTTTTCGAAACATCGTTTCAAGAGTTTAACCGGCAACGATGTTTCGCGCAGTCTCTCAGGTTCTAGCACGGCCCTCGGAATGGCTAGAACTTTTTTAGCGCCACGGTCTCCGTGGCGCTTTTTTTTGCCCGTCTTTCTGCTCGTCCATCCGGACGCGTCAGGCCCGTATTATCCCCCCGATCGTCGACCCCCCTGTTTGAACGCGGGCGGCGCCTGTTTGCGCGCGCGCTTGGCGTGATTCGTACGCACAAAAAAAAGCGCGATGCCGCACTGGGCATCGCGCATCAAACGGCGTGGAGCGCCGACGAATGAACGGTGATGAAGAAAGTCGGGCCAGCCCAGGGGGCAGGCCCCGCCTCGCATGGCCCGGTCAGGCCTTCGCGAGCTTGATGCTGGTCTGCTCGGCCGTCAGGTAGCCGACGCTGGCGCCGAAGCGGTCCTTGAAGTTCGCGCGCACGAGCGGATCGAGCGTCGGCTTGACCTTGTCGTGCAGCGGCGATTCCCAGTCGCCCGCGTGCTGGAAGTTGCTCATGATGTACGTCCAGCCGTTGATCTCGTCGACCGCGTGCAGGCCCGTCGATTCGGCGCCGGCCGGGCACGACAGCACGCGCACGAGCGACTTCGTGTCGACGTTGTAGGCCCACAGGAAGTTGTTCACGTGCATGCCCGAGTCTTCGCCGATGAAGAGCGTGCGCAGCTTTTCGGAGAACTTCAGGTTGTCCGGGTTCGCGATCTTGTCCGGGTTCGCGAGGTTGCCGAGCCCGTCGGCCGCGGCGAGATCCTCGCCGACGAGCGCGGCCGGTGCGCCCATGTCGACCGGTACCCATTCGCTGTCGATCGCGCCGCCCGTCGTGTCGCGCTGGCTGCCCTTCAGGTTCAGCGCATAGACGGCGCCCGCGGAGATCTTCTTGTCGACCGCCACATCGCGCGACACTGCATTGCCCTTGACCATCGACGTCTCGATCCGCGACATCGCCGTGTAAACGATCTTGTCCTTCGCGTTCACGGTCGTGCCTTCGAGCTTCGTGAAGCCCATGCTGCCGCCGAGCAGCGCCGCATAGCGGTGCGTCTCGAGGAACGCGGCCGCCTTTTCCATCCCCGGCTTCACGCGCATCCAGTTGAACTTGCCGCCGAAGTGGATCTTCGCGTAGCTCGCATCGTTCGGGTCGGTGGTCGTCAGGTCCATGATGTCCGACGCCTTCAGCGTGTTCGCGAGCGCTTCGATCTCGCTGCTGGTGGCGTGGCCGATCTTGATCCACGTGAGCGTCGCGGTGCCCGCGCCGGCAGACGACGTCTGCGTCCACTTCGAGACGTACAGCGTGCCGGCCGACAGGTCGGCCGCCTTGTCGGCGACGAACATGAACAGGCCGCCGTTGGTGGCGTCGTCACCCATCATCACGGTGCGCTGGTCCGGCATCACCTGGATCAGCTCGTGCGAGATGCGGCCGAGGCAGTAGTGCTTCTTCACCGTGCCCGTACCGTCCGGATTCACGGTGATCTCGGGCAGGTGGCCGTAGTGGTAGGGGTTCGCCTTCGTTTCGTCGCCGAACGTATTCTTGCTGAACGCCTTGAATTGCGCGTCGGTCGCAACCTTCGTCGCGTCCGGCTCGTATTCCTCGCTCGACAGGTGCGTGCCCCACGGCGACAGGCTCGCGCCGCAGGTGATCCACAGGCCGTGCGCCTTCGACGTGTCGACGTTGTGGTACTTGACGACCTTCAGCGCGCCGTTGGCCGGATCCTGGTCGAGCGTCAGCACTGCGATCGGCGAAGGCAGCTGGCCGTACTGCGATGCGCTGGCCTGGTCGCGCGTCGTGTATTCGAACTGCACGACGGCGAACACCGTGTTGCCCTTCACACCGGGCACGTTCGCGTTCTTCAGCGTCAGCAGCGAGCTGCCGTCCGGGCAGTCGGAATAGAACTGGCGCTCCTTGCCGGCAACCGAGCGGTCGATGATCGGCTGGTTGTTGATGTCGTAGTAGCCGCCCGCGAGCGTCGTGCCGCCCTTGCCGTCCGGCACCAGGTCGCCCGTCACGAAGAACGGCCGGTACGCCAGCTTGAAGTTGCGCGCCGAGCCGTCCGAGAACGACACCGACAGCGTCGAGCCGACCGTCGTGGTGGCCATCGCGGCCGCGTTGTCGAGCGTGGGTGCGGCCATCGCCGAGAACGTCGCCGACGTGTAAGCGGCGGCGACCGGGGCCGGCGTGGACGCGGGATCGTCGTCGCCGCCGCAACCCGTCAGCAGGGCCGGCAGCGCGAGGCCGGAAAGAGGAAGCATCGGCGCGCCGGCGAGGATCTTCAGGGCCTGACGACGGGAAGCATTGGGCAACGCGGGCATGTGGAGTCCAGTTTCAGTTGTTGGAAGAATGGCCTTCGCGAAGCAGGCGCTCGGCAAGCTCGACGAAGGCGAATTGAAAACTGGACGGAAGTGTAAGGATGCTCGATGAAAGTTTTTTGAATTGAAAACGTAATGGCGCGTCGGGCGTTCGTCAGGCGCTCAATCGCGTTCGGGCGTCGCCGAGATGCGGTGGATCGACAGGTCTGCGCCGTCGAACTCGGCTTCGCGGTCGAGGCGCAGGCCGACGGTCGCCTTCAGCGCACCGTAGACGAGCGTGCCGCCCGCGGTCGCGATCGCGATGCCGCCGAGCGTGCCGACGAGCTGCGACATGAACGACACGCCGCCGAGGCCGCCGAGTGCGGGCAGGCCGAACACGCCGGCCGCGAGGCCGCCGAGCGCGCCGCACATGCCGTGCAGCGGCCACACGCCGAGCACGTCGTCGATGCGCCACTTGTTCTGCACGCAGGTGAACATCGCGACGAACAGCGCGCCGGCCGCGGCGCCCGTGACGAGCGCGCCGATCGGGTGCATCACGTCGGAGCCCGCGCACACCGCGACGAGGCCCGCAAGCGGCCCGTTGTACGTGAAGCCCGGGTCGTTGCGGCCGGCCATCCACGCGGCGAGCGTGCCGCCGACCATCGCCATCAGCGAGTTCACGGCGACGAGGCCGCTGATCTTGTCGAGCGTCTGCGCGCTCATCACGTTGAAGCCGAACCAGCCGACCGCGAGCACCCACGCGCCGAGCGCGAGGAACGGGATGTTCGACGGCGGGTGCGCGGCGATCCGGCCGTCCTTCGCATAGCGGCCG
Source organism: Burkholderia puraquae (assembly GCF_002099195.1). Classification (GTDB taxonomy): domain Bacteria; phylum Pseudomonadota; class Gammaproteobacteria; order Burkholderiales; family Burkholderiaceae; genus Burkholderia; species Burkholderia puraquae. The sequence goes on from NZ_NBYX01000009.1 coordinate 71,092, forward strand.
TGGCGCGCGCCGAGCAGCAGCACGGCCGGCAGCGCGACCCAGCCGCCGAACGCGTGCACGACGACGGAGCCCGCGAAATCGTGGAACGGCGCACCGAACGCGTGCGTGAGCCATGCCTGCACGCCGAAGCGTTCGTTCCACGCGATCCCTTCGAAGAACGGATAAATGAAGCCGACGATGATCAGCGTCGCGACGAGCTGCGGATTGAACTTCGCGCGCTCGGCGATGCCGCCGGACACGATCGCAGGGATCGCCGCCGCGAAGGTCAGCAGGAAGAAGAAGCGCACGAGCGCGTAGCCGCTGTGCTGCGACAGCGAACCGATGTCGTCGAAGAACTCGACGCCGTACGCGATCGTGTAGCCGATGAAGAAATACGCGAGCGTCGACACCGAGAAGTCGACCAGGATCTTCACGAGCGCGTTGACCTGGTTCTTCTTGCGGACCGTGCCGAGTTCGAGAAATGCAAAGCCCGCGTGCATTGCGAGCACCATGACGGCGCCGATCAACAGGAACAGTGTGTCGACGCCGGATTTCAGACCATCCATGCCGTGGCTTCCTTGCGCAAAAAACGGGCAAGGAATGCAAGTATCGAGCCAACTTGGTGAGCGACTGCGCGGAGTTGGTGCCGCAGTACCGCGTGATGCGGCATCCCGGTGAATCGTGCACGGGAAGGGGGCGCGGCCGGCACGGGCCGGGTGTGATGCCCGGTGCACACGTGTGGTGCGGTGCGTGCGGAACTGGTGCGTGTGACGGGCCGATTGGTGCGGCGTGGTGCGCGATGGTGCGTTGCTGCGCACCGATCCGGCGCGTCAGTGGCGCGGGAACAGCAGGGGCGGCCGGCGCAGCCGCAGCGCGCACGCCGACCAGTAAGCGGCGACGGTTGCCAGCCCGAGCGCGGCAAACGCGAGCGCCGCGAAGCCCGCAAGCGACTGGCCTTCGCCGCCAGGGCCGAGGATGCCTTGCGCGACGATCAGCGCGGCCGTCCAGAAGCCGATCACGGCCTGCGTGAGCAGGCGCGCGGACGCGACGCGGCGCGGGCGCCCGGATTCGGCCAGGCGGCGCGCCGACGGCGGGCGCAGGCACAGGAACAGGGTGGTGGCGAGCAGCGCGGCCAGCGCGATGAGCCAGTCGATGAGGAAATCCATGAGGAAAAGGGGCACGTCCGAAGCGGATTGAAGCGTGTCCACTTTAGTGTCCTCGCGTGTGCGATTGAATCAGACGAGTCCGAAATTGAAAGCCGTTTTTAATGGCGGAGCGTGATTGGGCGTGTTCCACAGGCGGTATCATCGACGTCGGTCCAACCACGAGGCGGCGCGACGCGCGGCCGGAGATTGCTGATGAACATGAAGACATCGCGGGCGCGTCGCGTGCCCGGGTCCGTACTGGCGGCCGTCGCCGCCGGTGCACTGCTGTTGCTCGCGGGCTGCGAGAAGTCCGGTGCGCCGGCCACGCAACCCGATACGGCCGCGAGCGCGGCCGCCGATGCCGCGAACAATGCGGCCAAGGCGCTCGACCAGGTGGCGAGCACCGTCAACCAGCAGCTCAACGCCGCGAAGGCCGGCATCGCGTCCGCAGCGTCGGCCGTGCCGCCGCTGTCCGCGAGCGGGCTCGCATCCGCCGCGCAGGCGCAGATCGACGCGGCCGCTTCCGCGGTCGTCGCGCATGCGGCTTCCGAAGCCGGCGCGAAGATCGCGGAAGCCGGCAAGAAGCTCCAGCAGTGGAGCCAGCAGAATGCCTCGGGCGCCAAGCCTGCGAGCGGAGAGTGATGCGGGCTTGCATGATCCGCAAAATGTAATTATGATGGTTACATATGTCGCCGGCTGCGGGATGGGCCGGCGTCGTTCAGTGAGTCAGGAATGAATACCAGCAGCCGGTTCGCGTTTGCCGTCCACGTGCTTGCCTTGCTGTCGATGCAGGAAGGCGTGCCGCTGTCGTCCGACATCATCGCGGGCAGCGTGAACACGAATCCGGCGCTGATCCGCCGGTTGCTGTCGATGCTGGCGGCCGCAGGGCTGACCACGTCGCAACTGGGCGCGGGCGGCGGTGCGCTGCTGGCGCGCGAGCCCGGTGCGATCACGCTGCTCGACGTATATCGCGCGGTCGACGATGCGCAACTGTTCGCGCTGCACCGCGAGGCGCCGAATCCCGCGTGTCTCGTCGGGCGGCACATCCAGGGCGCGCTGACCGACTACATCGGCGACGCGCAGCGTGCGATGGAAGCATCGCTCGCCACGCGCACGCTGGCCGACGTCACGGCCGACGTGCTGGATCTGGAGCAGCGCACGCAACAGGCGGCGCACGCCGGCGGGTGACCGGCGGCAGGGCAGGAAGCCGGACGGCGCGAGCGGCGCGGCGACCGGCGCAACAGGGGCTTTGCCCCGTTTTTTTCGGTCTTATATGTAATTAACTGTGTTACATATTTTTATTACTGGAGAATCGATATGACGCAACGTACCTTGAATATCGCGCTGTTCGGCGCCACCGGCACGATCGGCTCGCGCATCGCTGCGGAAGCCGCACGACGTGGCCATCGCGTGACCGCGCTGTCGCGCAATCCCGGCGCGGCCGGCGACGGCATTACCGCGAAGGCGGCCGACCTGTTCGACGCGGCGAGCATCGCGGCCGCGCTGCCGGGCCATGACGTCGTCGCGAGCGCGTACGGCCCGAAGCAGGACGATGCGGCGAAGGTCGTCGCGGCCGCGAAGGCGCTGGTCGCCGGTACGCGCCAGGCGGGGCTGAAGCGGCTCGTGGTGGTGGGCGGTGCCGGTTCGCTCGAAGTCGCGCCCGGCAAGCAGCTTGTCGACAGCGAGGGTTTCCCGGAAGCGTACAAGGCGGTCGCGCTCGCGCACCGCGACGCGCTCGACTACCTGAAGACGGTTGGCGATCTCGACTGGACGTTCTTCGCGCCGGCCGCGCTGATCGCCCCGGGCGAGCGGACGGGGACGTTCCGCACGGGCGTGGGCAAGCTGATTGCGGACGCACAGGGCAACAGCAAGATCTCGGCGGAAGACTACGCGATCGCGTTCGTCGACGCGCTCGAGCAAGGCAGCTTCGTGCACGAGATCGCGACGGTCGCGTATTGAGCGGCGCGCCGGCCGGCGGCGCGTGAGCGCCGGGCCGGCCGCGACGTGCAGGAACGCCAGGCGATTCCACCTTGACGGGCGGGATCGCCTGTTTCGTTTGGAGCGGGCCGCGTGCCGGCGGATTCGCTCGTCCCGCGCGCGTACCGGATCGGTATTTATACCGGTCGACGCGGCGAAGCGGTTTTCATATTGTTCCCCGTTGTGCAGGATGAATAGAATAAATTTCTATCTACGAGGGACTGGAGAAATGGACGCCATCGATCGCAAGCTGCTGGAGCTGTTGCAGGCGGATGCCACGCTGCCGATCGCGGAACTGGCACAGCGCGTGAACCTGTCGCAGACGCCTTGCTGGAAGCGCGTGCAGCGGCTCAAGGAAACCGGCGCGATTCGCGCGCAGGTTGCGCTATGCGATCCGCGCAAGCTCGGGGTCGGCACGACCGTGTTCGTCGCGATCCGCACGAACCAGCATACCGAGGAATGGGCGCAGCGTTTCACGCAGGCCGTGCGCGACATGCCGGAGGTGGTCGAGGTGTACCGGATGAGCGGCGAGACCGATTACCTGCTACGCGTCGTGGTGGCCGGCATCGACGATTACGACCGCGTCTACAAGCAACTGATTCGCGCGGTGCCGCTGTTCGACGTCAGCTCGTCGTTCGCGATGGAGCAGATCAAGTATTCGACCGCGCTGCCCGTGCGCGACCTTGCCGAACCGGCGTAGCGCGACCATGAAACGACGCGGGCGCGCATCGCGCCCGCGGGTTCAGCGGCCGCGTGCCAGTGCGCGCGCGCGTTCGTCGGCCAGCGCGTCGCGGCGCACGAAATCCGCGACGAACCGGCTGGCCGGGTGGTGGTGCAGTGCGTACGGCGTATCCCATTGTGCGAGCTGGCCGTCCTTCATCACGCCGATCCGGTCGGCGATCGCGAACGCTTCGGCCTGGTTGTGCGTGACGAGGATCGCGGTGTGGCCCGTGCGTTTCAGGATGTCGCGCAGCTCGAACGCGAGCCGCTCGCGCGTATCGACGTCGAGATTCGAGAACGGCTCGTCGAGCAGCAGCAGTTCCGGCGATGGCGCGAGCGCACGCGCGAGTGCGACACGCTGCTGCTGGCCGCCCGACAGCTCGTGCGGATACGCGCCGCCGGAATCGGCGAGGCCGACGAGTTCGAGCATTTCCGCGACGCGTATGCGCCGTTCGGCCTTCGGCATGCGCCGCAGGCCGAACGCGACGTTGTCCGCCGCGCTCAGGTGCGGAAACAGCGCGTAATCCTGGAACATCATGCCGATGCGGCGCCGCTCGGGCGGCACGTCGAGCGACGGCGCCGCGACGGGCGTACCGTCCAGCACGATGCGCCCCATGCGCACCGGTTCGAAGCCGGCGATCGCGCGCAGCACGGTGGTCTTGCCGCAGCCCGACGCGCCGAGCAGGCAGCCGATGTCGCCGCGCGGCAGCGCGAGGCTCAGGCCGTCGACCACGGTGCGGCGGCCGTGCGGCGTGTCGTAGGCGAGGCAGAGGTCATCGAGTTCGAGCAGGTTCACGGTGTCAGGCTCCGATCTTGTGGCGGGTGCGGGCGAGCAGGATCACGGGCACGAGCCCGGCCAGCACGATCGCGAGCGCGGCGACCGCGCCTTCCTCGTAGGTGCCGCGCGCGGCTTCCGCATACAGCCAGGTCGCGAGCGTGTCGAAGTTCAGCGGACGCAGCAGCAGCGTCGCCGGCAATTCCTTCATCGCGTCGACGAACACCAGCAGCGCGCTCGTCGTGAGCGCGGGCCGCAGCAGCGGCAGATGCACGCGGCGCAGCGTGCCGCCGGCCGTCTCGCCGAGCGAGCGCGCCGCCTGTTCGAGCGACGGCGGGATGCGCGCGAGGCCGGCTTCGATGCTGCCGGCCGGGATCGCGAGAAAGCGCACCGTATAGGCGATCACGAGCGCGGCCGCCGAACCCATCAGCAACAGCCCGTCGCGGCCGAGTGCCGCGCCGAACAGCCGGTCGGCCGCCGCGAACGGGATCAGCAGGCCGATCGCGAGCACGGTGCCCGGCACCGCATAGCCGAGGCTCGCGATTCTCGCGCACACGCGGGCCGGGCCTGCACGGGCGCTGTCGCGTTGCGCGCGCGCGGCCCATGCGACGACGAGCCCGCACGCGAGCGTCGCGACGGTGGCGGCGGTGGCGATCGTCAGCGTGTTCGCGAGCCCCGTCATCAGTTGCGCGGACACGCCGCCGACCAGGTGCAGCCGCTTGGCCGTCTCGACCGCGAGGTACGCGGCCGGTGCGCCGAAGCCGAGCAGCACGGGCAGCCAGCCGAGCACGGCGGCGCCGAAGGCGGCCGTGCCCGTGAGGCGGCGCGGCGCGATCGGCCGCATGCGCCGGCCGTGCGCGTAGCGCTGGCGGCGGCGCCCATAGCGTTCGAGCACGATCATGCCGACGACGATCGCGAGCATCGCGAGCGCGATCTGCGCGGCGCCGGCGAGATCGGAGCGCGTGATCCATGTCGTGTAGACGGACACGGTCAGCGTCTGAACGCCGAGGAATTCCGACGCGCCGATATCGTTCAGCGTTTCGAGCAGCGCGAGGCTCACGCCGACCGCGATCGCGGGCCGCGCGAGCGGCACGACGACGCGCCAGAACGTGGCGATGCGTCCTGCGCCGAGCGTGCGCGCGGCTTCGAGCAGGCTCGCGGACTGCGTGACGAACATCGCGCGCGTGCTCAGGTACACATACGGATACAGCACGAAGCCGAGCACGAAGATCGCGCCGGGCAGCGAGCGCAGGTCGGGCAGGCGGAACTGGCGCGGGCTGTCGAAGCCGAGCATCCAGCGGACCGCGCCCTGTACGGGGCCGATCGGGTGCAGCAGGTCGAGATACGCGAACGCGACGATGTAGGTGGGAACCGCGAGCGGCAGCAGCAGCGCCCACGTCAGCATGCGGCGGCCGGGAAAATCGTACGCGGTGACGAGCCAAGCGCAGCCCGTGCCGACGACCGACACGATCGCGCCGACGCCTGCGAGCAGCAGCAGCGTATTGACGAGCGCCTGCGGCAGCACGAATTCGGCGAGATGCCGCCAGTGCGCGAGATCGGCGTCGAACGCGGCGGCCACGAGCACCGCAAGCGGCGCCGCGACCGCCGCGGCGATCGCCAGCGCCGCGAGCAACCAGAGGCTGCCCGCGCGCGGCAGCAGGCGCGGCCGGCCTGGCGGGCGGTGCGCGCCGGCGGTTGTTGCGTCAGTTGTCAAAACCGACCTTGTCGACGAGCTGGCTCGCCTGCTTGCGGTGCTTCGCGATGTCCGCGAGCGGCAGCGGGTCGATCTTCAGCGTGCCGAAGCTCGCGATCACCGGGTCGAGCTTCACGTTCGCGCGCACCGGGTATTCGTAGTTCGCCTGCGCATACAGCGCCTGTGCTTCCGGCGACACGAGGTATTCGAGCAGCTTCACCGCGTTGGCCTTGTGCGGCGCATGCTTCGCGACCGTCGCGCCGCTGATGTTGACGTGCGTGCCGCCGCTCTTCGCGTTCGCGAACGTCGGGCGCACGACCTTGATCGCGTCGCCCCACTTGCGCGCATCGCTGCCGGGCTCGGCATTCTTCATGTGACCGACGTAGTACGCGTTCGCGAGGCCGACGTCGCAGATGCCGCCGAGAATGTCGCGCGCAACGTCGCGGTCTCCGCCCGTCGCCTTGCGCGCGAGGTTCGCCTTCACGCCGCGCAGCCACTTCTCGGTCGCCGCTTCGCCGTCGTGCGCGATCATCGCCGCGACGAGCGCCGTGTTGTACGGATGCTGGCCCGAACGGATGCAGACCTTGCCCTTCCATTTCGGATCGGCGAGATTCTCGTAGCGGAACGCATCGACCTTCAGGTCCTTCTCGACGTACAGCACGCGGTCGCGCAGCGACAGCGCGTACCAGTCGCCGTTCGCGCCGCGCAGGTTGGCGGGAATCGCGTCGTCGAGCGCCTTCGAGCGCACCGGCTGCGTGAGCCCGCCGTCGACGAGATCGAGCAGGTTGCCGACGTCGACCGTCATCAGCACGTCGGCCGGCGACTGTGCGCCTTCCGCCTTCACACGTTCGAGCAGGCCGTCCTTTACGAACACCGTGTTGACCTTGACGCCGCTCTGTTTCGTGAACGCGTCGATGAGCGGCTGGATCAGCTTCGGTTCACGGGTGGTGTACAGGCTGACTTCCTCGGCCGCGTGGGCCAGCGGCGCGAATGCGGCGGCGGCAAGGGCGAGAGCGCCGGCAAGCGGCAGCAGGCGGGTGCGCGGATTCGACATGAAGACTCCGGAAGGGGCAGGTGGACGAAGGGAGCGTTCCGGGGCGCGCCTGCCGCCCGAGCGATCCGGAACATTACAAAATGAAAGACGCGAGATTCTAGATCGAAATAGGAACGATTATCAAATGAAAGCTTGCGGCGGACAGAGGGAGGATGGGGAAGGGCGGCGGAAACGGTGCGTCGCAGCGGGGGCGCAAGCGCGTAGAATGCCCGCTTCGATGAATTTGACGGAGTCGCCCCGACCATGAACGATCAGCGCAAGAAGAACCCTGTCCGCAACGTGAGCATCCTGATCGTCGTGGCCGTGCTGCTCGTGATCGGGACGATCCTGTACAACGCGATCTCGCAGAAGCACGCGTACGACGAGGCCCATCCGGCCGAGGCCGCGGGCGCGGCGTCGCACTGACGTGCCGATGCGCGGCCCGGCGGGCCGCGCACGGGGTGGGGGATGTGAAGGGGACGAATCCCCGGCTGCCGGCGCGGCAGGTGTCGCGCGGAGCCGGGAGAGAAGCGGGCGCCGGAACCGGCGCGCCGCGTACGCAGGTCAGCCGTGCGTCAACGTGACGCAGGTGCGAATTTCGGGCGGATCCGCGCGTAGAACACGGCCGCGAGCAGCGCGAGCCACGCCGCGCCGACATAGAGCGCAACGCGCGTGTCCTCGAACCAGCCGAGCATCACGATCACGAAGCCCATGAACGCGATCGTCAGTGCCGGTGCGACCGGCCACAACGGCACCTTGAACTTCAGCGCCGCGACTTCGGCGTTCGACAGCCGGCGGCGCATCGCGACCTGCGACAGCAGGATCATCAGCCACACCCACACGGTGGCGAACGTCGCGATCGCCGCGACCATCAGGAACACGTCCTTCGGCATCAGGTAATTGAGCAGCACGCCGACGAGCAGCGCGACCGCCATCACGAGCACCGTGACCCACGGCACGCCGTGCCGCGACGTGGTCATCAGCACGCGCGGTGCCTGGCCCTGCCGCGCCATCCCGAACATCATCCGGCCCGCGCCGAAGATGTCGCTGTTGATCGCGGAGATCGCCGCGCTGATCACCACCAGGTTGAGGATCGTCGCGGCCGACTTCACGCCGAGCGCCGAGAAGATCTGCACGAACGGGCTGCCGTCGCCGCCGACACCGGTCCACGGGCTGATCGACATCAGCACGACCATCGTCAGCACGTAGAACAGCAGGATGCGCGCGGGTACCGCGTTGATCGCGCGCGGAATCACGCGTTCCGGATCTTTCGCTTCGCCGGCGCTCATGCCGATCACCTCGATCCCGCCATACGCAAAGATCACGACCGACAGCGACGCGATCAGCCCGCCGACGCCGTTCGGCAGGAAGCCGCCATGGTTCCACAGGTTCGCGAACGTCGGCACGTCGGCCGAATGGCCGAAGTGCATGCCGGTCAGCAGGATCGCGACGCCGCCGCCGATCATCGCGACGATCGCGCCGACCTTGATGATCGACAGCCAGAACTCGAGTTCGCCGAACACCTTCACGTGGCACAGGTTCAGCCCGCAGATGATCGCGACGACGCCGAGCACCCAGATCCATTGCGGGACATCCGGAAACCAGAAGCCCATGTAGATGCCGAACGCGGTGATGTCGGCGATCGCGACGATCACCATTTCGAGCGTGTAGGTCCAGCCGGTGACGAATCCGGCGAACGGGCCGAGGTTCTCGGTCGCGTAGTGGCCGAACGAGCCGGCAACGGGTTCGCGCACGGCCATCTCGCCGAGCGCGCGCATCACCATGTAGACGGCTGCGCCACCCAGGATGTACGCCAGGATCACGGCCGGGCCTGCGAGCTGGATCGCGGACGCCGAACCGTAGAACAGGCCTGTGCCGATCGCCGAACCCAGCGCGAGAAAGCGGATGTGCCTCGCGCTCAGGTGGCGCTGCAAGTTTTTCATCGTGTCTCCGATATCGTTATGCGACGGACCGGGCGAGCGGAGCCGGTCCGATTGGCTCAAGTTGTCTATACAACTTAAATGTGAACGAATGATAACAAGCCGGGCCGGGTGACCGGAATCGGGTATTCCCTGACTGGCGCGACGGGCGCAATAGGGGATTGGGCGGTCGCGCAGCGAGGGCGCAGGCCGCGTGGAACGGGCGGGTCATGCTTCGGGGATCGCTGAATCGGGGAGCGCCGCTGGCCGATCCGCGGCATGCGCGGGCCGGCCACCGGCGGGGGAAAGCCGCGGTCAGGCGGGCAGGCGGATCACGCTCGCATCCTTGCGGATCAGCAGCGACGACGCGAGCATCTGCTTGCACTGGTGCGCGAGCACCTTCAGGTCGTGCGTGAGCTCGGCACCCACCGCCGCGGATTTCTCCGCGGACACGACCATCGCGTCGAGGTCGCGCGTGATCTGCTTCGACGCGTCGAGCTGATCGGCGGGCGGCGGCTCGCCGGCCTCGGCCTTCTCGAGATTGTCGAGCACCGCGGCGAGGCCGCGATGCAGCGCGTCGTCGTGGAGGATGCTGCCGTCGGCCGCGCAGGCCGCGCGGATCAGCGGCGCGGCGGCCGTGATCTGCGCGCCGAGCACGTGCGTCTGCACGAGCAGGTCGTTCAGTTCGGGCACGAAGCGCTGGTGCGCCTTCGGCTCGATCATCATCCGCTGGAACGCCTGCCCGAGATTCGCGAACGCGATGTGCACGTCCTTGCGCGCGAGGCGGTAGCGGTAGTCGTCGTCGAGGGTCGTGGCCGGCGCCTCGATGGCTGCGGCGATGACCGGCACGACGGCCGCGCCGTCGGCGGCCGGCACCGGCGGCGGCGACGCGCCGCGCCCGGCGCGCCACACGGCTTCGAAATACTTGCGGGTGGCGGTGAGCATGTCGGCGACCTGCTTGCCCATCAGCCGGTATTCCCAGTACGGGAACAGCCGGCTCGCGGCGATCGCGATCATGCAGCCGACCACCGTGTCGATCGCGCGTTCGCCGATGATCCGCATGCTGCCCGGCGCGAGCAGGTGGAACATCAGCAGCACGTACGACGACGTGAACACGACGCTCGCTGCGTAGTTGAACAGCAGCAGGCTGTAGCTCATCACCATCGACGCGAACATGATCGCGATCAGCAGGTGCGGCTCCTTCACCGTGTAGATCAGCGCAATGCTCGCCGCGCAGCCGATCAGCGTGCCGATGATCCGCTGCGCGTTGCGCTGCTTGGTGAGCGAGTAGCCGGGCTTCAGGATGATGATGGTCGTCATCACGATCCAGTACGCGTTCGTGAGCGGCAGCAGGCGGCCGAGCCAGAACGCGACCGCCACCGCGATCGTCACGCGCAGCGCGTGGCGAAAGCTCGGCGAGCGCATGTTCAGGTTCGAGAAGATCAGGAGCGGCGACATCCGGCGGCGCTGCAGGAAGCGCGTGAGCGCCTTGTCGATCTTCAGTTCGGTTTGCTGAGGATCGGCGTGGCCCGACAGGTTGCGGCGCATCCGGTCGATCAGGCGCGTCGCGCTCCAGATGCGCCGGAACGTGGCCAGCACGGCCGCATACGCTTCCGCGTTGGTGGCCGGGAAGTTCTTCTTGCGCATCAGCTCGATCTCGTACTCGATCGCGCGCAGTTCGGCCTTCACGCTGATCCGCGAATGCGGCGCGCGGTTCTCGAGCACCGCGAGGCCGATCTCCTCGAGATCGGCGGCCGCCTTGCCGATCAGGTCGCGATAGAAAATGATGAGATCGGAGCCGCCGAACGTGTTGCGCACCAGCGGGTAATCGGTGTGTGCGCCGACGAACAGCTCGTGCAGGTCGACGCTGTTGATGAACAGGTTGTACATCGTCGTGCGGCCGGGATCGAGCTTGCCGCGGCGCAGCTTCGGCAGGTTGCGCAGCACGATGTCGCGCGCGGTTTCCTGGGTTTCGACCGCCGTGATCTGCTTGGCGACGAGATTGCGGTAGCACTCGTCGAGATCGGCATCGAGATCGTAGAATTGCGCGCGCGCGAGCAGGTAGTCGGCGCAGGCGAACAGGCTCTCGGCGAGCGCCTGCTGCTCGATCCGGCGGGCCTGCCATTGCGACACGAGCGTGGCCCAGTACGTGTACCAGAGGCCGCCCGCGAGAATCCAGCCGGCGTTGATGAACGCCTGCAGCGGCGTGAACTTTTCCTCGAGCGTCATCACCATCATGAACAGCGTCGCGAAGCTGATCTGCGGCCAGCGGTTGCCGTAGACGACGATCAGCGACAGCACGAAAGTGAGCGGCACGATGGTGAGCCACAGCACGAAGATATTCGGTGTTGCAAGGCCGGTTGCGAGCGCAGCCAGAAAACCGATCACGCTGCAAGCGAGCATTTCGTTGTGCTTGTACTTGAGCGGGCCCGGCATGTCGACGACGCATGCACCGAGCGCGCCCGTCGAGATCGTGAAGCCGAGCTCCCGGTTGTGAAACACGATCAGGCACAGCACGGCCGGCAGCGAGACGCCGACCGCGATCCGCAGGCCGCCGAAAAAGTACTGGCTGTAGAAAAACTTTCTGATTTCGACCGAATAGCGCATCGATGGGCTGAATGGCAGACGAAGACGCCCGGGGGCGGCGTATTGACTGGCGACGAGTCTATCGTATTTCGCGGTCCGCAAAACCTGGCTTTCCGGACGAGGTCCGCGGCGGCGGCCCATTTGCTATCCTTGGTGATCCTGTTCGCCCGGCCCGGCCGGCGCGAGGTTCCGACGCCTGCTTCATGCTCCATCTCTTCTATTCGAACCGTCACGAAACGCTGGCCGATGCGCTGCTCGAGGATCTGGCCGCGTTCCCGGCCCGCAACGGCCCGTGGGCGCCGCAACAGGTCATCGTGCCGAGCGCGGCGCTGCGCCGCCGTCTCGAGCTCGATATCGCCGCGCGCAATGGCGTGTGCGCGAACGTCGAGTTCACGTATCTCGCGCAATGGCTGTGGGCACAGATCGGCCGCGTGCTGACGGTGCCCGCGCGTTCGCCGTTCGCACCCGACCGCCTCGTGTGGCGCTGCTACCGGCTGTTTGCGCAGGCGTCCGACGGTGCGCCGTGGCTCGCGTCGCCGCGGCTGGCCGCGTATCTGTCCGCGTCCGACGACGCAATGCGCTACGAACTGGCGCACCGCGTCGCGGCCGTGCTCGATCACTACCTGACCTATCGTCCCGAATGGCTGGCTGCATGGCAGGCCGGCGAGTCCGTGCTCGCGGGCGACGGCGCGCCGCGTGGGATCAGCGATGCTGCGCGCGACGACGAGCGCTGGCAGGCCGCGCTGTGGCGCGCACTGCTCGCCGAGCTGAGCGACAGCGGCACGCCGCCGGCGCACCGCTTCCTCGTCGAGGCGCGCCATCTCGATCCTGAATCCATCGCACGCGCGGACTGGCCGGAATCGGTGAGCGTGTTCGCGCTGCCGACGATGCCGCCGCTGCATGTCGCATTGCTGCGCGAGCTGTCGCGCTGGATCGACGTGCGCGTCTATGCGCTGAACCCGTGCCGCGAATTCTGGTTCGACATCGTGACCGCCGCGCATGCCGAGGCGCTCGATGCGGCCGGGCGGCTCGACTACCAGGAAGTCGGCCATCCGCTGCTCGCCGAATGGGGCAGGCAAACCCAGGCGCAGCTGCACATGCTGCACGAACTGACCGAAAGCGCCGCGTCGGGCGACGCGTCGCGTTTCGTCGAGAATTCCGCACCGACGTGGCTCGCGCGCGTACAGAACGCGATCCTCGAACTGCAGCCGGAGGCCGAAGCGGGCGACGCGCCGGCCGAGCGCGGGATCGAGGTGCACGTGTGCCACAGCCTGGCGCGCCAGCTCGAGGTGCTGCACGACCGGCTGCTCGCGTGGTTCGACGCCGACGCGAGCCTGCAGCCGTCCGACGTGCTCGTCGCGGTGGCCGATCTCGCGGCGGCCGGGCCGCTGATCGACGCCGTGTTCGGCACGGCCGGCGCCGGCGGCGCACGCGTGCCTTACCGGATCACCGGCCTGCCGCCGTCGCAGGCGAACCCGGTCGCGCGCGTGCTGCTCGACTGGCTCGCATTGCCGGAGCGGCAGGTCGGCGCGCCCGAGCTGGTCGAATGGCTGCGCGTCGATGCGGTGGCGGCGCGCTACGGCATCGATGCGGCCGCGCTGGAGACGGTGCAGACCTGGCTCGCGGCCGCCGGCGCGCGGCGCGGGCTGTCGCCGCTTGCGAGCGACGATGCGGCCGTGCCGTCGCCGCGCCATACGTTCTCCGATGCACTCGCGCGGCTCTTTCTCGGTTATGCGATGCCGGAAGGCGCGGCGCCGGTCGGCGCGTGGCTGCCGATCGAGGCGGCCACCGGCAGCGAGGCCGAACTGCTCGGCCGGCTCGCGCGCTTCACCGACGATCTCGACGGCTTCGCACGGCGGCTGGCCGAATCGCATACGCCGCACGGCTGGAGCGAACTGTTTGCCGACACGCTCGCGCGTTTCTTCGATTCGGGCGCCGCGTATGCGGACGCGCTCGCGGGCGTGCGCGATGCGCTCGATGCGATGCTGGCCGCGATGACGGAGGGCGCGCCCGACGAAGCGTTGCCGGCGGCCGTCGTCCGGGCCGGGCTGACCGCGGCGCTCGACGATCCGGCGCGCGGCGGGGTGCCGTGGGGCGGCGTCACGTTCTCGTCGCTGACGAGCCTGCGTGGCCTGCCGTATCGCGTCGTCTGCCTGCTCGGGATGGACGATGGCGTACTGCCGAGTCTCGCGCGTGCGGACGAATTCGACCTGATGGCCGTGTTACCGAAGCTCGGCGACCGGCAGCGCCGCGACGACGAGCGCAACCTGTTTCTCGACCTGCTGCTCGCGGCGCGCGACCGGTTGCTGATCGCTTACACGGGCCGCAGCATTCGTGACAACGCGCCGTTGCCGCCCGCGGCACTCGTCGACGAACTGCTCGACCATCTCGCGCTCGTCACGGCCGGGCCCGACGCCGCGCCGGACGCGGTCGATGCCGCGCGGCGCGCCTTCGTCGTCGAGCATCCGCTGCAACCGTTCGCGGCCGCGTATTTCCAGCCCGGCAGCGAACTCGTTTCCTATGACGCCGAGCGTGCGACGCTTGCGTCGCTGCTGGCGGCCGAGGCGTCGCGCGACGGGCCGCGCGAGCTGCCGTTCTTCGCGCAGCCGCTGCCGGCCGAACCGGTCGAGCCTGTCGCATTCAGCGAATTCGAACGCTTCTGGCGGCATCCCGCGCGCGCGCTGCTGCGCGGGCGGCTCGGCATCGTGCTCGCCGACGCGCAGGCCGAACTGCTCGACACCGAGCCGTTCGCGCTCGATTTCGCCGGCAGCGATGCGCTCGCCGAGCGCGTGCTGCCGCTGCTGATCGAGTCGGACGAGGGCGGCGTGCACGATCACGCGTTGCGCATTGCCGACGCGAGCCCCGAACTGCCGGGCGGCGCGACGGGCGCCGTGTGGCGCGACCAGGCGCTCGGCTCGATGACGCAGCTCGCATCGAACGTGCGCCGCGCGCTGGCCGACGGGACGGAGCGGCGGCCGTTCTCGCTCACCGTCGTGCCGGCCTGGCCCGACACGGAACAGGCACTGTTCGGCGCCCACGACGCGCTGCTGTCGGGCGACGCGGTGAGCGCGCCGCTCGAACTGCAAGGCACGCTGAACCGGCTGACGCCCGCCGGGCAGATCATCTACCGCTATGCGCGGCCGAGTGCGCGCGACTACCTGTCCGCGTGGCTTGCGCATCTCGTCTATTGCGCGATCGAGCCTGGCGGCCCGCGCCGCACGCTGTGGTTCGGCAGCGGCGGTGCATTCGAGCTGACGCCGGTGGCGGCGCCGCTCGCGCGGCTCGCACCGCTGGCCGCGCTGTTTCGCGCGGGGCGGCGCATGCCGCTGCGGTTTTTCCCGCGCAGCGCGTGGGCGAGGGTGTCCGACGGCGAGGCCAAGGCGGCGAGTGTCTGGATCAACGAGCGGGTCGTGAGCGAAGCCGACGATCCGGCCATCGCGATCGCGTGGCGCGGCGCGCATGCATCGCTCGACGAGCCGTTCGGCACACTCGCGCGGCTCGTGTTCGATCCGCTCGTCGAACATCTGAAGGAGGTCGCATGAGCGCCGTGTCGCAGCCGCAGCAGGCGCTCGAGCTCGACGTGTTCGCGTGCCCGCTCGACGGCGTCAACCAGATCGAGGCGTCCGCCGGCACCGGCAAGACCTGGAACATCTGCGCACTGTATGTGCGCCTGCTGCTGGAAAAGGATCTCGGTGCGGACGAAATCCTCGTCGTGACCTTCACGAAAGCGGCCACTGCCGAGCTCCACGAACGGATTCGCGGCCGGCTCGCGCAGCTCGCGCATGCGCTCGATACGGGTGACGATGGCGGCGATCCGTTCATCGAGCGTTTGCTCGAGACGACGCTCGGCGAAGCCGGCGCACTCGATTCTGAAACGGCCGCGAAGCGGATCCGGCGCGCGCTGCGCGCGTTCGATCAGGCCGCGATCCATACGATCCACGCGTTCTGCCAGCGCGCGCTGCAGGAAGCGCCGTTCGCGGCCGCGATGCCGTTCGCGTTCGACATGGAGGCCGACGACGCGTCGCTGCGCTTCGAGCTCGCGGCAGACTTCTGGCGCACGCGCGTCGAACCGGCGGCCGCGCGCTGGCCGGGCTTTGCGACCTGGCTCGTCG
Source organism: Burkholderia puraquae (assembly GCF_002099195.1). Classification (GTDB taxonomy): domain Bacteria; phylum Pseudomonadota; class Gammaproteobacteria; order Burkholderiales; family Burkholderiaceae; genus Burkholderia; species Burkholderia puraquae. The sequence continues at coordinate 87,031 of NZ_NBYX01000009.1, forward strand.
AATCGGGCGCCGGCCCAGCCGCGCTCGATGTGCAGCTCGCGCGCCGGCTGAAGAAGCCGCTCGCCGCGCTGCGCTGGGACGGCGTGACCGAGCCGGACGAATCGGCCGAGGCCGCCGCGGCCGAATGCTTTGCCGAGGCCGGGCGGATGTGGGCGGCCGAGCGCGAAGCGATCGATGCATTGCTGCGCACCGCGCAGCCCGCGCTCAACCAGCGCTCGCACAAACCCGAAGCGGTTGCCGACGCGCTTGCCGCATGGGCCGCGCATTTCGCGCAGGGCGACGCGACGGCTGCGCTGCCGAAGGCTGCGCTGAAGCTCACGCGCACCGCGCTCGTGAAGGCGACGAAAAAAGGCGGCGCGACGCCCGAACACGCGTTTTTCGACGTAGCCGACGCGCTCGAAGCGGCCGTGGCGGCGGCCGAGGCCGCGCAGCGTGCGCGCTGGCTCGCGCTGATCGCCGAATGGCTCGACATGGCGCCGGGCGAGCTGGCCGAGCGCAAGCGCACACGTCGCGTCGTCTCGTTCGACGATCTGCTTGCAAACCTGTACCACGCGCTGCATGCGCATCCGTGGCTCGCCGAGACGCTGCGCGCGCGCTATCCGGCCGCGCTGATCGACGAGTTCCAGGATACCGACCCGCTGCAGTTCGCGATTTTCGACCGGATCTTCGCGCCGGGCGGCCCGCTGTTTCTGGTCGGCGATCCGAAGCAGGCGATCTACAGCTTCCGCGCGGCCGATCTGCATACCTATCTTGCCGCGCGCGCACGGGCGAGCGCGTGCTACACGCTTGCGGTCAACCAGCGTTCGACGCCTGCGATCGTCGACGCGTGCAACCGCTTCTTCATGTCGAATCCGCATGCCTTCGTGCTCGACGGGCTCGACTATTACGCGGTGCGCGCCGGCACGCGCGTGCGCGCGCCGTTCGTCGACGCAACCGATCCGGGCCCGGCCGGCGATTTCCGGGTCTGGGCGTTGCCGGGCGGCGAAGGTACGCTGCTCAAGCGCGACGCGCAGGCGCAGGCCGCCCAGGCCTGTGCCGCCGAGATCGCGCGGCTGATGCGCGGTGCGCGCGAAGGGTGCGTGCGGCTGGGTGATACACCGCTGTCGCCGGGCGATATCGCGGTGCTCGTGCAGACACACCGGCAGGGCAGTCTCGTGAAGCGCGTGCTGGCCACGTGGGGCATCGGCAGCGTCGAACTGGCGCAGGCCTCGGTGTTCTCGACCGGCGATGCGGAGCAGCTCGAACGCGTGCTGGCGGCGATCGATGCACCGGGCGACCTGCGGCGCTTGCGCGCGGCGCTCGCATCCGACTGGTTCGGTCTCGATGCCGGCGCGCTGTGGCGGATGGAGCAAGGCGACGGCGATGCGCAACGCGAAGCATCAGCGGCGGATAGCGTCGACGCGATGAGCTGGGTCGAGCGCTTCTCGCGGTATCGGCTGCTGTGGCGCGAACGCGGCTTCGCGGTGATGTGGCGCACGTTCACGCGCGAGTTGCGGATTGCCGAGCGGCTGATGGCCGGTGCGGACGGCGAGCGCCGCGTGACCGACATCAACCATCTGGCCGAACTGACGCAGGCACGCGCGTCCGCGCAGCCGGGCATCGCGCCGACGCTGCGCTGGCTCGCCGCGCAACGGCTCGACGGCGGCGGCGAGGAAGCGCAGTTGCGGCTCGAATCCGATCGCAACCTCGTGCAGATCGTCACCGTGCACAAGTCGAAAGGGCTCGAATACGCGATCGTGTTCTGCCCGTTCCTGAACGACGGCGGGTTGCGCGAGCCGCCCGCGTCCGCACTGCCCGATGCGCGCGAGTATCACGACGAGGCAGGCGACGCGGTGCTGCATTACGGGTGCGACGACGAGGCCGCCGCTCACGCGGCGCGGCAGGCGCTGCGCGAGCAGGCCGCGGAGCGTGCGCGGCTCGTCTACGTGGCGCTCACGCGTGCGGTCTATCGGTGCTACGTCGTCGCCGGGCCGTACCTGTCGTCGCGCTCGACGCGCGAGGCACGGCGCAGCGTGCTCAACTGGCTCGTGGCGGGCGCCGGCCAGTCGTTCGATGCATGGCTCGACGAGCCGCCCGACGAAGCCGCGCTCGATACGGCGTGGCATGCGCTCGCGGGTGGCCCCGTGAGCGTCGCGCCGCTGCCGGCGCCGGCGCGACCCGAGCGTCTCGCGGCCGGGCACGACGCGTCGCAGACGCTCGCGGCGCGTCATGCGACGCGCGTGCTGCGCGATGCGTGGCGGATGGCCAGCTTCAGTTCGCTGACCGCGTCGATGGCGCGCGAGGAGGCGGGCGTCGCGGCCGTGCCCGATGACGAACTGCGGCCCGATCACGATGCGCTTGCCGCGGTGGCGCCGGATGGCGAGTGGCTGTTGGCCGATACGGTCGCGCCCGAACCGCCGGACGACGATATCCTCGTGTTCCCGCGCGGCGCGGCGGCCGGCGAGTGCCTGCACCGCCTGTTCGAACTCAGCCGGTTCACGGAGCCCGAGTCGTGGCCCAGGGCCGCGCTCGGCGCGCTGCACGACCGGCCGGTCGAGGCCGAGCCCGAACTCGCGACGCGCCTGCCCGCGATGATGGTGCAGCTGGTCGACGATGTCGTGCGCACCGAGCTCGTGCCGGGCATGCGGCTCGCCGATCTCGATCCCGCGAAGCGGCTCGACGAAATGGGTTTCCTGTTTCCGGCGCCGTCGCTCGACCTGATGGCGCTGCGCCGCCTGCTGGTCGCGCACGGCTACCCGGACGTTGCACTGGAGGCGGGCACGCTCGCCGGTTTCATCAAGGGTTTCATCGACATGATCGTCGAACACGACGGCCGCTTCTGGATCGTCGACTGGAAGTCGAACCATCTCGGCACGACGCCGGACGCCTACGGCCCGCGCGCGCTCGACGTCGCGATGGCCGATCACGCGTATCACCTGCAGGCGCTGCTCTATACGGTCGCGCTGCATCGCTACCTGCGCGGGCGGTTGCCCGATTACGACTACGACACGCATATCGCGGGGTATCTGTACCTGTTCGTGCGCGGCGTGCGGCCCGACTGGCACAGCGGCGGCGAGCCGGCCGGCGTGCATGCGCGACGGCCCGCGCGCGCGCTCGTCGACGCACTCGACCGGATGATGGAAGGGGGGCGCGCATGAACGCGCAGGACGACACGCTCGAATTTACCGGCGGCCTCGTCGCGCGGCTGCCCGAACCCGCCGATTTCGGCATCGCGCTCGCGGAGGGTTTCGCGCGCCGCATCGGCGATCTCTCTCGCCGCGCCGGTGCGCCGGCCGCGGCCGCGCGCTGGGCGGCGCGCGCCGCGTTCGCGACGAGTCGCGCGACTGCGGGCGGCCACGTGTGCGTCGCGCTCGGCGCGCTTGCGCAGCGCTACGAAGCACCGCTCGACGAAGTCCGCACGGCGCTTGCCGCGAGCGGCGTGGTCGCGTTCGGCACGCTCGCGCGCGGCGACGAGCGGCCGCTGATCGTCGACCGCCACGATCACCTGTACCTGTCGCGCTATTTCGACTACGAACGGCGGCTTGCCGATGCGCTCGTCGCGCAGGCCGATGTGGCCGCACCGGGCGAAGGTCTTGCACCCGACCGGTTGCGCGACAGCCTCGCGCGTTATTTCGGGCCGGCAACCGGCGAAGTCGACTGGCAGCGCGTCGCGGCGATCGTCGCGCTGACGGGCCGCGTGACGATCGTCAGCGGCGGCCCTGGCACGGGCAAGACGACGACGGTCGTCGGCGTGCTGGCCTGCCTGCTCGATGCGCACCCGGGGCTGCGCGTCGCGCTGGCCGCGCCGACCGGCAAGGCCGCGCAGCGGATGCAGGAAGCGCTGCATGCGCGGGCCGGCGACCTGCCGCCCGAACTCGCGGCGCGCCTGCCCGACACGTCGTACACGCTGCACAGGCTGCTGGGCGGCGGCGGGGCGGCCGGCTTCCGGCATCATCGCGACAATCCGCTGCCGTATGACCTGATCGTCGTCGACGAGGCGTCGATGATCGATGTCGCGCTCGCCGCGCATCTGCTCGATGCGCTCGCGCCGGGCGCGCGGCTCGTGCTGCTCGGTGACAAGGACCAACTGGCCGCGGTCGAGGCGGGCGCCGTATTCGCGGAGCTGAGCGCACGGCCGGCGTTTACCGCCGCGGCGCGCACGCGCATTGCGCAGGCGCTCGACATCGACGAGGCGGCATTCGTCGCGGCGTTGCCAGTGCCGGATGCCACCGCAACCGCAGCTGTTTCCGCTGCGTATCCGGTTTCCGCAGCGGCCCGGGCCCCGGCATCGCCATCGGCACCCGCTGCCGCCACTGCACGCAAACCGGCATCGCGACGGAAAGCCGATGCGCGACAGGCATCGCTCTTCGACGACGAACCGCAGGATGACGAAGTTTCGCCGGCCAACGTCGCGCCGCCGCCGGCTGCAGGTCCGATGCTGACCGAAACCGGTGAGGCTGGCGAGGCAGGCGAGGCCCCCGCGTGGATCGAGGTCGACGAACTCGCGTGGCTCGACGCCGTCGAGTTGCCGCCGTTCGACGCAGGCGACGTGGCGCTTGCATCGGTCACATCGATACTGCCAGGCGAACCTGCCGCCGCATCGGCCACACCGGCACCGGCACCGCTCGCCGACTGCGTGGTCTGGCTCGAACGCAATTACCGCTTCGGTCTCGATTCGCCGATCGGGCGGCTGTCGCTCGCGATCCGCAGCGGCGACGTGCAGGCCGCGCTCGACGCGCTGCCCGCCGACGATTCTGCCGCGGCTTCGTTCCATGACGATGCGGGCGAGTCGCTCGCATCGTCGACGGTCGAGCGGCTTGCACGGCGGTTCGGCGCTTACCTCGATGCGTTGCGCGACGCGCTGGCCGCGCCGGTGCCCGATCCGCTGCCGCTGTTCGATGCGCTCAACCGGTTCAGGATCCTGTGCGCGACCCGCAGCGGCTTGCGCGGCGCGGAGCACGTCAATGCGCTCGTGGCCGCGCACGTGCGCCACGCGGCGCGCGTGCCGCTCGCGGTCGGCGCGCACTGGTTCACGGGGCGGCCGATCATGGTGACGCGCAACGACTATGCGCTCGGGCTGTTCAACGGCGATATCGGCATTGCGCTGCCCGACGCGCACGGCGTGCTGCGCGTATGGTTCAGGCGTGCGGACGGCACCGCGCGCGCGGTGTCGCCGGCCGCGCTGCCGCCGCACGAAACCGCGTTCGCGCTGACGGTCCACAAATCGCAGGGCTCGGAGTTCGACGAAGCCGCGCTCGTGCTGCCGGCATCGTTCGGCCGCGTGCTCACGCGCGAACTCGTCTACACGGCCGTCACGCGTGCCCGCACGCGCGTGCAGGTGATCGGGCCGCGGCGCGTGCTGGCGCAGGCGGTCGCGACGCGTACGCAGCGCGATTCGGGGCTCGCGGCGCGCGTCGACGAGGCGCTTGCGCGGCGCCGCAGGGAGGCTTCACGATGATGATCCGCTATACGCTCGATCCGGCCGAGGTCGAATGGACAGCCGTGCGCGCGCAGGGCGCGGGCGGCCAGAACGTGAACAAGGTGTCGAGCGCGATCCACCTGCGCTTCGATATCCGTGCGTCGTCGTTGCCGCCCGTCATCAAGGAGCGGCTGCTCGCGCTGTCCGACCAGCGCATCACGCGCGACGGCATCGTCGTGATCAAGTCGCAGGAATATCGTACCCAGGAGAAGAACCGCGAGGCCGCGCTGGCGCGACTCGATGCGTTGATCAGCGGCGTTGCATTCACACCGCGCGCACGGGTCGCCACGCGGCCGACGCGTGCGTCGAAGGAGCGGCGGCTCGAGCACAAGTCGCGTCGCGGTGTGGTGAAGTCGGGAAGAGGGAAAGTGATCGACTGACGAATGGACGAGCGGACGAACGACGCGCGCGACAGCCGGTCGTCCGCCGCCGTGCCGGTTACCGCATGACGGTTCCTGCGCTGTCGAGCACGAAGTCGACGCAGAACACGACGAGCCGACTCTGCGCGCGGATCGCGACGGCGGCCGTATAGCAGTCGCGGCCTTCCGTCAGCGAGAAGTGCGGGCCCATCAGCGCGACACGTCCGGGTGCGGCGATCGCGCGCTGGAAATAAGGGCGCCGTGACCAGTTGCTGTGGGTTTCCGGGAAGAGCGGTGCGAGGCGGGCGACACCTGCCTGGCCGTCGTCGGCGCGCGCGCCGATCGACGGCAGGAACTGCTCGCCGGTCTCGTCGGTGACGAATACGCGGCGCGCGGCCGGCACCGCGAACACGCGCTGCGCGGCATCCTGCAGGTTGCCGCTCGCGGAAAATGCGGCCGCGCCGGTCAGCACGAGCCGCTCGATCGCGTCGAAGCCCGGTTGCTCGGCAACGACCGGCGTGTGCCGGCGGGCGATGAAGCGCTGCCACGCGGCGTCGAGCATCGCGGGGGCGGCCGCGCTTGCATGTGCGATCGATGCATCGGGCTGGCCGAACTGGAAACCCTGCACGAAATCGATGTCGGCTTCCATCAGCGCCTGCAGCGAATCGTCGTTCTCGACGCCCTCGGCAAGCACCATTGCGCCGGCCTGATGCAGCATCGACACGAGATGATGCATGATGCGGCGATCGTCGGCCGAACCGGTCGAGCGTTCGACGAGCGAGCGATCGAGCTTGACGATGTCGGGGCGCGCGCGCCACACGCGGTCGAAGTTCGAGAATCCCGTGCCGAAATCATCGATCGCGATCAGGAAGTCGCGATGCTGGATCATGTCGATCGTGCGGGCGAGCGCGGCTTCGTCGCGCGACGGCTGTTCGACCACTTCCAGCACGATGCGGTTCGGCGGCAGTGCGAAATGCCGGCATAGCGCCTCGACGAATTCGCGCTGCACGAGGCCGGAGTCGAGCACGCGCGGCGTGACGTTCAGGAACAGCCAGCCGTCGCCGATACCCTGCGCGACGAAGTTGGCCGTGTGCAGGCAGCGTGCGAGCCGGTCGAGCAGCAGCGCGTCGGCGTCGCCGCGCGTCTTGTCGAACAGGGCGACGGGCGAGATCAGTGCGCCATTCGCGTCGACGACGCGCAGCAGCGCCTCGTAACCGACGACGCGCTTGTGCGTGATCGACAGCACGGGCTGGAACACGCTGCGCAGCGTCGTGGTGCGATAGGTGGCGAGCCAGCCGCCGGGCGTCGGCGTGAGGCGTTCGAGCAGGGAGTCGAGCGAGAGGTCGCGGGCGGGCTTCATGTCAACGGCGCCCGAGGGTGAGCGGCGGGGCAGCAGCGCGCCACCACACTGAAGCAGTCGCACGCGCAGGCGGACGCGAAAGGACGTGGGACATCGAGACCGCCTTCTGCGGGTAAGTGTTCCGAGTGTAACGGGAATGGCGCCGCTCGCGTATCAGGGAAACTCCAGACGCACGCGGGTATGCGGCTGCGGCCGGCGCCGCCCGCATGCGCGTCGCGCATGGCCGCCGCGCAGCGAAGGGCGCCGCCGCCGAACATGACAATCCGGCGGGAGGTACGGCACGGCACGGCATGGCATGGCATGCCATGCGTGGTGGGGCGGGAAATCCCGGTGGCCGGCGCAGCCGCGAGCCAATATCGCCGTCAGAGGAATGCCGGCCGCGCTGCGGCGCCATCCGCGGCGCGGCGCAGAGCAGTCGGCGCCTGGTCGTCAGGCATCACGGCCCGACCGATGGCGCCGCGTGTGCCCGCATGAATCGTCAGGTCGCTTCGCCGCTGCGCGGCCGGATCCCGGGAATCCGCTTGATCACGCCGGTCGCGAGCGCGGTGCCGACGAGCACGATCGCGCAGCCTTCGATCATCACGGCCGACACGTGTTCACCGAGGAACAGCGCGCCCCACAGCAGGCCGAACACGGGGATCACGAACGTCACGGTAATCGCGCGGGCAGGGCCGATGTGCGCGATCAGGTAGAAGTAGATGAAATAGGCGATGCCCGTGCAGGCGACGCCGAGGGCGAGCACCGAGCCCCACGCGTGCGCGCCGACCGGCGCGGCCGGCCAGGTGGCGATCGCGAACGGCAGCAGCAGGACGGTCGAGCCGATCATGCTGCCGGTCGCGTTGACGAGCGGATCGACGCCGGTCAGCTTGCGCTTCGTGTAGTTGGCCGCGATGCCGTACAGCAGCGTCGCGCCGAGCGCCGCGGCGGCAGCGAGCGCGGTCGCGGTGGCGCCCGTTTCGCCGTGCGCATTCGCGATCTGGTTCCACACGAGCGTGAGCACGCCGGCGAAGCCGATCACGAGGCCGAGTGCGCGCGGCAGCGACAGCTTGTCCTTCAGCCACAGGTAGGCGACGAGCGCGCCCCAGAGCGGCGTCGTCGCGTTGATCACCGACGTCACGCCGGCCGACAGCGTCAGTTCGGCGAACGCGAACAGGCAGAACGGGATGCCCGAGTTCAGCGCGCCGACGACGAACAACGGCCATGCATGACGGCGCAGCCGGGCGCCGAGATCGGCAGGTTTGAAGCGCGTCAGCGCGAAGCCCGCGAGAAACAGCGCGCCGATGCCTACCCGCAACGCCATCAGCGGCGCGACGCCGAGATCGACGACGCCGATCCGGATAAAGAGGAACGACGCACCCCACAGGGCAGCGAGCACGGTCAGCAGGAGGGCATTCTTGGGCGACATCGATCGTGAAGGGCGGGGGAAGGGATGCGCAGAATCTTACACCCCGTTACCACGCCGTCGTTTCACGTCTCGATGAAATGTCAAGAAACGGGAAGCTCGCCGGTTGCCGGCGCGGGGCGGCCGCCTGCCGGCGGTCGTTCCCGATCAGTGATGGTGCCGGCCGCCGCGCCCGCCGAAGCCGAAATCGAGCGATAGTGCCGGTCCCCAATAGCCGCCCCACGCGGGCGCATAGGCCGGTGCCGGATAGTAATAGGCGGGGCCCGGATCGACATAGACGGGGGCCGGCTGCACCGGTGCAGCCGTGTAATAGCCGCCAGGATAATAGCCGTACGGGTAGTAGCAGCCGGTGAGCGTCACGCAGGCGAGCGCCGCGGCGACGAGGGTCCTGTTCATGATGTTTCTCCGGCGGAGCCGGCAATCGGCAGATGCTTAAGCTTAGGCCGCGCGCCGATGACACGGTGTGCAAAACGGTAACGGATCATTTCCGCGCAGGCGGCCGGTTACGTTGCGCCGCCGCATGCGAAAACGGCGCTTCCGCACCGCGAAAACGCCGTCTGGCCGACTGTCGCGGCGTGCTTCGCCGCTTACTTGCCGACCTGGTTGCCGATGATGCCGCCGGCCGCTGCGCCGCCCAGTGTGGACAGCGCACTGCCGCCGATCGCCGCGCCGGCGACGCCGCCGACACCTGCACCGATTGCCGTGTCGCGCTGGCGCCTCGTCATCGAGTCACAGGCCGACAGGCTGGCCACGGTCGCGACGAGCAGCGCGTATACCCCAATACGCCGTATCGAATTCATGATCGTTGTCCTTGCGGTTGTGAACGGAGGACACGCGACCGGCCGGCGGCCGCGCATGAACCCAATCTACGCGCCGTCCCCCGGCGCTGCTGTAAGGACTTGTTAAGGCTCGCGCGGTTTCGTAATGAATTGTTTCCGGTGGTTTCCGGTGCGCCGGCGGGCACGCGACATGCGCAAAAAAGCCCGCTCGAAAGCGGGCTTCGTGCATCGCGAGGCGATCCGGCAGGGATCACCGGGCCGCGCGTTCGCTTACTGGCGGTGATAGATTTCGGCGCCGGTCTTGACGAACTCGACCGCCTTCACCTCCATCCCCTTCTTCAGCGCTTCGGTTTCCGACACACCCTGCTGCGCCGCGAACTCGCGCACGTCCTGCGTGATCTTCATCGAACAGAAGTGCGGGCCGCACATCGAGCAGAAGTGCGCGACCTTCGCCGAATCCTTGGGCAGCGTTTCGTCGTGGAATTCGCGCGCCTTGTCCGGATCGAGACCGATGTTGAACTGGTCTTCCCAGCGGAACTCGAAGCGTGCCTTCGACAGCGCGTTGTCGCGCACCTGCGCGCCCGGGTGGCCCTTCGCGAGATCGGCGGCGTGCGCGGCGAGCTTGTACGTGATGATGCCTTCCTTCACGTCGTCCTTGTTCGGCAGGCCGAGGTGTTCCTTCGGCGTCACGTAGCACAGCATCGCGGTGCCGAACCAGCCGATCATCGCGGCGCCGATGCCGGACGTGATGTGGTCGTAGCCCGGCGCGATGTCGGTGGTCAGCGGCCCGAGCGTGTAGAACGGCGCTTCCTTGCACCAGTCGAGCTGGAGATCCATGTTCTCCTTGATCAGCTGCATCGGCACGTGGCCGGGGCCTTCGATCATCACCTGCACGTCGTGCTTCCAGGCGATCTGCGTGAGCTCGCCGAGCGTCTTCAGCTCGCCGAGCTGCGCTTCGTCGTTCGCATCGTAGATCGAGCCGGGGCGCAGGCCGTCGCCGAGCGAGAAGCTCACGTCGTACGCCTTCATGATCTCGCAGATCTCTTCGAAGTGTTCGTACAGGAAGCTTTCCTTGTGATGTGCGAGGCACCACTTCGCCATGATCGAGCCGCCGCGCGACACGATGCCCGTCATCCGGTTCGCGGTGAGCGGCACGTACTGCAGGCGTACGCCCGCGTGGATCGTGAAGTAGTCGACGCCTTGCTCGGCCTGTTCGATCAGCGTATCGCGGAAGATTTCCCAGGTCAGGTCCTCGGCCTTGCCGTTGACCTTTTCGAGCGCCTGGTAGATCGGCACCGTGCCGATCGGCACCGGGCTGTTGCGGATGATCCACTCGCGCGTTTCGTGGATGTGCTTGCCGGTCGACAGGTCCATCACCGTGTCGCCGCCCCAGCGGATCGCCCACGTCATCTTGTCGACTTCCTCGCCGATCGACGACGTGACGGCCGAGTTGCCGATGTTCGCGTTGATCTTCACGAGGAAGTTGCGGCCGATGATCATCGGCTCGGATTCCGGGTGGTTGATGTTCGCGGGGATGATCGCGCGGCCGCACGCCACTTCCGAGCGCACGAATTCCGGCGTGATCTCGGCCGGCGCGTTCGCGCCGAAGGCCGCTGCGCCGAATGCCTGGCCCGGGTGCTGGCGGCCCATCATCGCGGCGAGCTTCGCGCCGTTCGGGCCGCTCGCCTTCAGGCTCTCGAGGTACTCGGCGCGGCGCTGGTTCTCGCGGATCGCGATGTATTCCATTTCCGGCGTGATGATGCCCTGGCGCGCGTAGTGCATCTGCGTGACGTTCTTGCCGGCCTGTGCGCGGCGCGGGTTGCGGTGCAGGCCCGGGAACCGCAGGTCGGCGGTGGCCGGGTCGGCCGCGCGCTCGAGGCCGTACTGGCTCGACAGGCCGCCGAGCACTTCGGTGTCGCCGCGCGCCTCGATCCAGCCCTGGCGCAGCGCGGCCAGGCCCGCGCGGATGTCGATCTTCGCTTCCGGATCGGTGTAGGGGCCCGACGTGTCGTACACGTAGATCGGCGGATTCTTTTCGCCGCCGAAGCCGGTCGGCGTGTCGGCCTGCGTGATTTCACGCATCGGTACGCGGATGTCGGGCTGCGAGCCGGTTACATAAACCTTGCGGGAATTCGGCAGCGGGGCGACGGCCGCGGCGTCGACATGGGCGTCGGCGGACAGAAACTTCGGATTGGCGTTCATGCAATCTCCTGTGTGAGCGCCGGACAGGCGCTTCGGCGCTTGCCCGGAGCCCTTGACGAATGTGGGGCTCGAGCTAAGCAGGAGACGAGGCTTGGTGAGGCGGCGGATTTCGTCAGAAGGATGGCGGCGAAATCCGTACGCTTCCCTGCGCTGGCATTATCCAGATCAGGTTCAAAGGGTATTTCTCACCCGCAATGCCGGTTGTTTGACCGCGCGCATTGCAGGACCCCCGCGTTAGCAGCGCACACGATACACTGGCTTGGCGGCGGTTTCAACCGGGAGCGGATCGGCTGCTCCGGTGCGGCCGCAGCATGGCGGGCGGTGCGGTGGCCCGTCGAAATGGCAGCGCGCGTCGTCGCCGCATGGCCCCACGGCTTGGCCGGTAGCGGCGAAGCGGCGCAGCATGACGCGCTTTCGCGCAACTTCAAAAAAAAAATTTCGCAGCGGCTGTCATTTCCCGCGACGTCGTCCGTCTATTCGGCTCCTTAAACCCATGTTTTGGAGAGATGTCATGAAAAAAGTACTGATTGCCGCTTGCGTCGCCGCTTTCGCCACGATCGCCACGGGCGCGTATGCGCAGAACGACGCGATGTCGCAGCAAGGTTCGTCGATGTCGAAGGACGCGATGGGCCACGACGCAATGGCCAAGGATGCAATGGGCCATGACGCGATGAAGAAGGACGGCATGAAGAAGCATGCGATGAAGAAAGACGCGATGAAGAAGGACGCGATGTCGCACGACACGATGAGCAAGCCGTCGTCGGGCGACAAGATGGCGCCGTCGAACTGACGAAAGCGGACGCGGCGCGGCCGGCGCGTGCGTCGCACGACGGCCGCCCGCCTGCGTTTCGTCCCGTCGACTCATTCCGGGAGTCTTCATCATGCAAACCGTTCCCGCTACCGGCCGCGCGGCTGCCACGCCGCCCGCGCGGCCGATCCATCCGCTGTGGGTGCGCGCGAGCCACTGGCTCAATGCGCTCGCGGCGATCCTGATGGCGCTGTCCGGCTGGCGCATCTACGATGCGTCGCCGATCTATCCGCCGTTCGTGTTTCCGCACGGCATCACGCTGGGCGGCTGGCTCGGCGGCGCGCTGCAATGGCATTTCGCGGCAATGTGGCTGCTGGTCGGCAACGGGCTGTTCTACCTCGCGATGTCGATCGCGACGGGGCGCCTCGCGCGCAAGATGCTGCCCGTCACGCCGGCGTCGATATGGCGCGACATCCGCGCCGCACTGGGCGGGCGGCTGTCGCACGACGACCTGAGCGTCTACAACGCGGTGCAGCGTGCCGCGTACCTGACCGCGATCGTCGATCTCTTCGTGCTGGTGCTGTCGGGGCTCACGATCTGGAAATCCGTGCAATTCCCGCTGCTGCGCGAATTGTTCGGCGGCTACGACAACGCGCGTGTCGTGCACTTCTGGGCGATGTCGCTGCTCGTCGCATTCTTTGTCGTTCACGTCGCGATGGCGCTGCTCGTGCCGCGCTCGCTGCTCGCGATGCTGCGCGGGCGCTGACCCGTCAACTTCGGGTGAAGGAAATCATCATGTCGGAATCCGAATACAAGCGCGACGGTTCGCGCTGGACGCTCGACCGGAAGTCGCTCGAACTCGACGTGCGCCGCGAGCTCGAGATGCCGTCGCGGCGGCTTTTCAACCGGCGCGTGCTGACGCTCGGCGGCTTGACGATGCTGACCGGCTGCACGCTGCAGGACGACGCGTCGGTCAACACGTTCCTCGAGAAGGTGTCGCGCATGAACGACCGCGTGCAGGCGTGGCTGTTCAGCGGCGACCGGCTCGCGCCGACCTACACCGAAGCCGATATCACGCGACCGTTCCCGTTCAACGCGTACTACGGGATCGACGACGTGCCGCACGTCGATGCGTCGACGTATCGGCTCGTGCTGTCCGGCCGCGTGACGGGCAAGCGCGTGTGGACGCTCGACGAACTGTATGCGCTGCCGCACGCGGAGCAGATCACGCGGCATATCTGCGTGGAAGGGTGGAGCGCGATCGGCCGCTGGGGCGGCACGCCGTTCGGCGCGTTTCTCGCACGCGCCGGCGCCGATACGCGGGCGAAATACGTCGGCTTCAAGTGCGCGGACGATTACTACGAGAGCATCGACATGCCGACCGCGCTGCATCCGCAGACGCTGCTCGCGTTCGATTACGACGGCCGCCGGCTGCCGCCGGAATTCGGCTTCCCGATGAAGCTGCGGATGCCGACCAAGCTCGGCTACAAGAACCCGAAGCACATCATGGAAATCTTCGTGACCGATACGTTTCCGGGGGGCTACTGGGTCGACCAGGGGTACAACTGGTTCGGCGGATCGTGAGCGGTGCGCGGCATGCGGTGGCAGCGCATGCGCGTGCCGCGATGCGTCGGGCGTCGCGCGTGACGCGTTAAGCGGATTCGCGCACCTGGAGGTCGACGCGCAGGCCGACTGCCGCCGCCATGTTGACGAGCGCGTCGAGCCCGAACAGATTGATCTTGCCGCGCATCAGGTCGGAGACACGCGGCTGCGTGACCCCAGCTGTTTCGCGGCCTGGGCCTGACTGAGCTCGAGTTGTGCGATGCGCTGCTTGAGCGCGATCATCAGCTCGGATCGCAGCTTCATGTTCTCGGCTTCGGCCGGCTGGCCCTCGATTGCGTCCCAGACGCTTGAATAACGTTCGTTGGTCATCGTTTCCTCTCCATCGTCAGCGCACGATAGCCCCGGGCGGCCAGTTCGACATCGGCCCTGGTGGTGCGCGCCGATTGCGTCCGGAAGCAGTGAAGCACGTAGACGGCGTCGGCGAATGTCGCGACGTCAATGATCCGAAACGCGCCGCTCGCATCGCGCAGGCGAATTTCCCGCACGCCGACGCCGACAGTGCGCATCGGCGTCCAGTCGTCGGGCGCCAGGCCGCGTTGCACCTGGTCGATCTGGTGGCCGGTGCGCAGGACTGGCCGTTCGGCCGATGCCTGGTTCGATCGCGACGGATTGCGCCCGATGGCATGTCGAACCGGCACCGGCCACGCATGCGAATGGCGTATCCGACCCCCGATCTCACCAGCCCGCCGGCCGAGAAATGTCGCGCGGAAACATCATTCGAGATCCTTTCAGACAGGTCCGACGATGCTTTCGAATCCTTGATGCCATAATGCCGAGCGGGCGCAGCCGAAGCGGTTGCGCGCGTTTTTTTGTCCCTCTGCCGCCGCTTGCCGGTTCTCTTTCGTCGCCGTTCGCACTGCCATGTCGTTCCGCACGTTCGCTCTGCCTTTCCGGTCCCGCCTGGGCCGTTTGCCGGCATCGCCGGCGTCTTTCAGCGGAGCACGCGGCGTGACGTGCGGGCAGGCTGCGCGATGACGCCGCTCGACCGTCTCCTCGATTTCTTCGCCCGCTTCTCGTTCCGGATCCGCCTGCCGCAAAGCCGCGGCGGCCGCGTGGCGCTCGCGCTCGTCTTCATCTATTTCGTCTGGGGTTCGACCTACAGCGGCCTGCATTTCGCGCTGCAGTCGTTCCCGCCGCTGCTGCTGTCGGGGCTGCGCAACCTGCTCGGCGGGATCGGCCTGTTCGTCTTCGCGCTGCGGCGCAAGCCCGAATGGCCGACGCTGCTCGAGATCCGCAATGCAGGGATCGTCGGCACGATGCTCGTCGCGCTGTCGTCCGGCACGATCGCGCTCGGGATCAGCTCGGTCAGCAGCGGCTCGGCCGCGGTGATGGTGGCCACGGTGCCGCTGTTCGCGACCGTGATCGCGGCGGTTGCCGGGCGGCCCGTCACGAAAGGCGAGTGGGCGGCCGTCGCGCTCGGGATGGTCGGCATCGTCGTGCTGAACTCGGGCGGCGCGGCGGCGCAGAATTCGGCACTCGGCACGATCTGCGTGCTGGCCGGCGCACTGTTCTGGGCCGGCGGCGCGCATCTCGCGACGCGGCTCAAGCTGCCGTCCGACCTGTTCCTGTCGACGTCGCTGCAGATCGGCCTCGGCGGCATGATCTCGACGCTCGTAGCCTGGCTGATCGGCGAACGCATCGAGCACGTGATGGCGGGGCCGGTATTCGCGTTCCTGTACCTGATGGTGTTCTGCACGATGGCCGCGTACGTCGCATACGGCTACCTGATCCGCCACACGAGCCCGATCATCGCGAGCAGCTGCATGTACGTGAACCCGATCGTCGCGGTCGCGCTGGGTGCGCTGCTGCTGGGCGAGCCGGTGACGATGGCGACCGTGGTTGCGACCGTTGCGATCCTCGGCAGCGTCGGGCTGTCGTTCGTGTTCGATCCGGCGCGCCGGCCCGCGGCGCGAGCGGCGGCGGCCAGTTCGGCAGCCGTGGCGGCCGCGTCGACGGCGGAGGCTTCATCGGCCCCCGAGCAGATCGAGATGCCGGATGCGGCGCCGATCCTCGCGCCTTCCGCCGTTGCGCTGGCGGTGCCGACGCCGGCTGCCGTGATGGATCCTGCCGCGGTCGTTGATCCGGCGCCGGCGTTCGCCATGCCGCCCATCGTTGAATCGGCACCCGCGTTTGCCCCGCCACCCGCAGCCGAACCAGCCGCGCCCCGCGCCGACGTGTGACGCCGCGGTAGCCGGTCGCGCTCAGCCGCGCCGGCCGCCGCGATAGTGGAACCCGCCCGCGAGCGCGGTGAACACCAGCCCGGTCGTGCACATGCCGATCCAGCCGAACGCGCGCCATGCGGCGACGCCGGCCGACGAACCGAGTGCGCCGCCGATGAAATAGCACACCATGTACACCGTGTTGACGCGGCTGCGCGCGTCGGGCTTCAGCGCATAGATGCGCGACTGGTTCGAGATCTGCGCGGCCTGTACGCCGACGTCCAGCACGATCACGCCGATCACGAGCCCGACGAGGCTCGAGCCTGACAGCGCGAAGATCACGAACGACAGCGCGAGCAGCGCGATCGCGAGCGAGATGATCGTGCGCGGGCCGCGCTTGTCCGCGAAGCGGCCCGCGTACGGTGCCGCGAGCGCGCCCGCCGCACCGACGATCCCGAACAGGCCGGCTGCCTGCGGGCCGAGATGGAACGGCGCACCGGCGAGCAGCAGCGTGAGCACGGGCCAGAACGCGCTGAATGCCGCGAACAGCGCGGCGCCCGTCAGCGACGCCTCGCGCAGCCCGCGCAGTTCGACCGCCAGATGCCACATCGAGCCGAGCAGCTTGCCGTACGGCAGCGTCGACGTTGGCGAGCTGCGCGGCAGCCGCAGCACGATCACGGCGGCGAGCGCGACGAGCGCCGCGACCGACGCGGCGAATACCGCGCGCCAGCCGAAATACTCGGCGACGAAGCCGGCGGCCGTACGGGCGAGCAGGATGCCGAGCAGCAGGCCGCTCATCACGGTGCCGACCGCATGCCCGCGTTCGGCCGGCGGTGCGATCTCGGCGGCGAACGGCACGGCCTGTTGCGCGATGGTCGCGAGTACGCCGATCGCGAGGCTCGCGGCGGCGAGCACGGCCAGCGACGGCGCGGCGGCCGCCGCGATCAGCGCGATCGACAGGCCGGCGATCTGCATCAGGATCAGCCTGCGGCGGTCGAAGCGGTCGCCGAGCGGCGCGAGCAGGAACATGCCGGCCGCATAGCCGAGCTGTGTCGCGGTCGGCACCGCGCCGATCCAGGAAGCGCCGTCGGGAAACGCCGAGCGGAAGCTGTCGAGCAGCGGCTGGTTGTAGTAGATGTTCGCGACGGACACGCCCGCGATCGTCGCAAGCAGCAACAGCAGGCTGCGCGAATAGTGGGGCGAGGCGGCGTCGGTCGGACGGTCGGTGGAGGCGGTGGACATGGCGGCGCGGACGGAGTGGGCGGCGCGGTGCGCGGCGCACGCGTTGGGTGCGCAGGCGGGCGGGGCGCCGGTCGAGGCTGCCGATCATACCGGAGCGACGTGAATCCTGCCGGGCGGCCGGCAGATCGACAAAACCGGCGCAACCGGCCGGCTGCCGCCCGTCATCGTGCGTTCTTCATTCCTTCAGTCGACCAGCTCGCCCGTCGGTTCGTAGAACGGATAAGGCCCGGCGCCTTCGTCGACATACACGTGATGCGACGTCATCCCCGTATCGGGCGCATAGCGATGGACCGCGAACGCCGGCGGCTCGAGCCGGAATGCGGAGGGCCCGTCGGTGCGCAGGTCGAATGCGACCTGATGCGCGGGCGACGGCACCGCGGACGCGAGCGTGCCGCCGAAGCGCGTGAACATCGTGCGGTGCACGTGGCCGCACAGCACGCGCTCGACGTTCGGATGACCGCGCAGCAGCGCGTCGAGTTTTGCGGCGGCGGCGGGTGCGAGGCGCAGCTTGTCCATGTGGCCGATTCCTGCCGCGAATGGCGGGTGATGCAGCGCGACGATCACGGGCCGGTCGCGCGCGGCGTCGAGCTGCGCGGCGAGCCAGGCGAGCCGTGCGTCGCACAGGTCGCCGTAGCTTGCGCCGGGTACCTGCGAATCGAGCGCGAGCACGCGCACCGCGCCGACGTCGAGCGCGTACTGCACGAATTCGCCGTCCTGCAGCTCGGCACGATCGGCAAACGCGCGGCGCAATCCGGCGCGGTCGTCGTGATTGCCGATCATCAGGTAGTACGGAATCTCGAGCGCCGCGAGCAGCCCGCGCAGGTTGCCGTACTCTTCATCGTGGCCGAAGTCGGTCAGGTCGCCGGTGACGAGCACCGCGTCGGGGCGCGGCACGAGCGCGTTCAGCTTCGCGACGCAGCGCGCGAGCGCGGCCGCGGTGTCGACGCGCCGGTATGCGAGCTGGCCCGGACGCTTGATGTGGAGATCGCTGATTTGAGCAAGCAGCATCGTCGTTCCTCGGAATCGTCTGGTTGTTGTCGCGGCGGCGCCGTGCGCCGCGGTGGGGTGCTGAATAAATGATGCCCGAATGACGGATTACGCGCCGAGCGCGATCAGCCCCTCCGGTGCGATCGTGAGGCCGACCGCCGTGCCGCGTGCGAGCGCGATGCGGCCCGGCACGTCGATCACGAGTGCGTCGGGTGCCGCGTGCTCGATCGTGAGCCGCGTGCGTTCGCCGAGGAACGCGCACGCACCGACCGCGCCGCGCAGCGGCGCGTGGTCGGGATCGGCGAGTTGCGCATCCTCGGGACGGAAGAACCACTCGTCGGCGGCGTGCGGCGTGGCGATCGCGCCGCCCGTGGTCACCAGCGTGCCGTTGCGCCATTGCCCGGCGAGCCGGTTCAGCGTGCCGATGAACTGCGCGACCGTGCGGTTCGCCGGATGGTAGTAAATGTCGCGCGGCGAGCCGATCTGTTCGATGCGGCCCGCGCCCATCACGACGATCCGGTCGCCGAGCTCCATCGCTTCGGCCTGGTCGTGCGTCACGTAGACCGTCGTCACGCCGAGCTCGCGCAGCAGTGCATTCATCTCGCGCCGCAGCGTGTCGCGCAGCTTCGCGTCGAGCGCGGTCAACGGTTCGTCGAGCAGCAGCACGCGCGGCCGTACCGCCAGCGCGCGGGCCAGTGCGACGCGCTGGCGCTGGCCGCCCGACAGCTGGTCGATCGGCTTGTCCGCATGCGCGTCGAGCCGCATCATCGCGAGCAGCTCGTCGACGCGCTCGCGCAGCGCGCGCGGTTCGGTCTTGCGGATCTTCAGCCCGTAGCCGACGTTGCCGCGCACCGTCAGGTTCGGAAACAGCGCGTAGTTCTGGAACACCATGCCGACCTGCCGGCGCTCGATCGGCAGCGCGGTGACGTCGTCATTGCCGAATGCGATCGTGCCGCCGGCGTCCGGCGTGTCGAGGCCTGCGATCAGGCGCAGCGTCGTGGTCTTGCCGCAGCCCGACGGCCCGAGCAGCACGAGCGTTTCGCCCGCGCCGATCGACAGGTCGAGCGGTTCGAGCACGCGTGTGCCGCGGAACGTCTTCGCGCAGCGGGTCAGGGTGATGGGAGTGGAATCGAGTTTCATGTCTGCGAGAAATTCAGCGCGCGCGCTTCTTGAGCGCACGCGTGCCGGACGGATCGACGCCGAGCCACTGCATCGCGACGAGCAGCGGCAGCGTCATCAGCAGGAACAGGATCGTGTACGCGCTGCCGACTTCGAGGCGCAGCGATGCATAGGTATCGGCGAGCCCGACCGGCAGCGTCTTGGTGTCGGGCGTATGCAGCATCCACGTGAGGTTGAATTCGCCGATCGACAGCGTGAGCACCGCGAGCGCACCCGCGACGATGCCGGGGCGCAGGTTCGGCAGCACGATCGTGACGAAGCGCGTGACGAACGACGCGCCGAGGCTGGCCGCGCCTTCCTCTAGTGTGCGCAGGCCGGCGCCGGCCGCGACGGCCGCGACCGCGCGCACCATGAACGGCAGCGTGAACACGACGTGGCCGGCGACGATGAACCATAGGCTCATCCGGAATGCAGTGAAGCCGCCGTAGACGACCAGCAGCGCGAGCGCCGACGCGAGGCCGGGCAGTGCGACGGGCAGCACCAGTGCCTCCTCGATCGCGCGTGCGACGCGGCTCTTGCTGCGCGCGAGCGCATAGCCGGCCGGTACGCCGACGACGAGCACGATCGCCAGCGTCGCGAACGCGACGGTCAGCGACAGCGCGACCGAGCCGTGATACTGCTGCCACACCTGTTCGAGCCAGCGCAGCGTGAGGCCGCTCGACAGGCCGCGGAAATAGTTGACGGTCAGGCCCGCGAGCACCGACATCACGACGGGCACGATCAGGAACGCGCACAGCAGCAGCGTGACGCCCCATTGCAGCGCGGCGATCGCGCGCGCGCCGGTGACGCGCGGCGCGCGGCGGGCGACGCCGTTCGCCTGCGCGGGAGCGGGTGCCGGCGACGGGGCGGAAGAGCCGGAAAGCGATTGCATGCAGGAATCCTCAGGCCGCGGCGGCGGCGGTGTGGCCGGTGAAGCGGCGCGCGAGCGCGAGCACGGCCCAGGTGACGATGCCGAGCACGATCGACAGGCCGGCCGCCGTCGCGATGTTCGCGTTCAGCGTGAACTCGGTATAGATCGTCATCGGCAGCACGTTCAGGTCGGTGGCGAGCGTGAACGCGGTGCCGAATGCGCCCATCGCAGTCGCGAAGCAGATCGCGCCGGCCGCGACCAGGCCCGGCGCGAGCGCGGGCAGCACGATGTCGACGAAGATGCGCCACGGCGATGCGCCGAGCGAACGCGCGGCTTCCTCGAGCGACGCGTCGAGCTTCGACGCGGCCGCGATCACGGTGACGATCACGCGCGGAATCGAGAAGTACAGGTAGCCGACGAACAGCCCCGCGACCGAGTAGGCGAATACCCACTTGTCGCCGGTGAGCTTCGCGGACAGCATGCCGATCAGCCCCTGTCGCCCGGCGAGCATGATCACCATGAAGCCGACGACGACGCCCGGGAATGCGAGCGGGAACGTGAGCAGCGCGAGCAGCACGCGCTTGCCTGCGAATTCGCGGCGCGCGAGCAGGAGGCCCGAGATCGTCGACAGCGCGAGCGTCGCGAGCGTGACGCCCGCGGACAGCGCGACCGTCTCGCCGAGGCTCTTCATGTAGCGCGCATTGCCGAGCAGGGCCGCGTAGTGCGAGAAGAACGCGCCGTCGGCGGACACCTGCACGAGCGCCGCCATCGGCAGCAGCCAGAAAGCGGCGAACACCGCGAGCGCCGGCGCGACGAGCGCGATGCGCCAGCGCAGCGGGAAAGTCAGGTCAAGCATCGATGATGTCCGGCCGCTTACTGCATGACCTGCAGGTATTGCTGGCCGAATGCCTGCTGGCCGGCCGCCATCTTGCCGAAGTCGACCGATTTCGCGCGGGCGTATTCGCTCGCCGGAAGGAACTTCGACGCGATGTCGGCGCCGAGCGCCTGCGCGCGCACCGGGCGCAGGTATGCGTTGGCCCACAGCTTCTGGCCTTCGTCCGACAGCACGAAATCGAGCACCTTCTTGCCGTTCGCGTCGTGCGGTGCGCCCTTCACGAGACTCATCACGTACGGCACCGCGATCGTGCCTTCCTTCGGAATCACGAACTCGACGTTCGCGCTGTCCTTGTACTTCGCGCGATACGCATCGAAGTCGTAGTCGAGCAGGATCGGAATCTCGCCGGACAGCACGCGCGCATACGCGGTCTGCTTCGGCACGATCGGCGCGTTCGCCTTCAGCTTTTTGAACCAGTCGAGCGCCGGCTTGAAGTTGTCGAGGCTGCCGCCGAGCGCCTGGTTCACGGCAACCGCGCCCGCATAGCCGACGAACGCGCTCGACGGATCGAGATAGCCAACCATGCCCTTGTATTCCGGCTTCAGCAGATCGGCCCACGAGCGCGGCACCGGCTTGCCGTCGAGCGCGTCCTTGTTCACGAAGAAGCCGAGCGTGCCCGAGTGGATCGCGAACCAGTAGCCTTGCGGGTCCTTCAGGTTCGCGGGGATGTCGTTCCAGTGCGCGGGCTTGTACGGCGCGATCACGCCCTTGTCCTTCGCCTGGAACGCCGACGACACGCCGAGGTAGACGACGTCGGCGACCGGGCTCTTCTGCTCGGCGATCAGCTGTGCGATCGACTGGCCCGAGTTCTTGTTGTCGAACGGCACGCGGATGCCGGTCTTCTGCTTGATCGCCGCGATCTGCGCGGCCCAGTCGGCCCATTCGGGCGGGCAGTTGTAGCAGATCGCCGTTTCGTCGGCGTGGGCGGCGGGCGCGCCGGCGATGAGCGCGGCGCAGGCGAGCGGCGCGGCAAGCGCACGCAGCAGCGAGGTCAGGCGAAAGGACACGGTAGGTCTCCGGGCGAGGGTGAGGCGCTGGGGTGGTGTGGTTGTGTACGTGTGTAGTGGCGCGGCGTGCCGTTCAGGCCTTGCGCAACTGCAGGTCGGTGGCCGGCGGGGCGACTGTCGCGCCGTCGCGCACCGCGTGCGGCAGGATCAGCGACGTGCGTTCGATGGCTGCGCCGCCGATGCATTCGACGAGACGCTGCCACGCGTGGCGGCCGATGTCGCGGTTCGGCGTCGCAACGCTCGCGAGCGGCGGCGCGAGCAGTTCGCCGATCGCGATCCCGTCGAAGCCGAGCACCGACAGGTCGTCCGGGATCGAGAAGCCCGCGCGGCGCAGGCCGCGCATCACGACCATCGCGAGCAGGTCGTTGCTGCAGAAGAGGGCGGTCGGACGCGTCGCGTGCGCGGTGAGATGCGCGAGCACCGCGTCGGGCAGCTCGGGCGCGTTGAAGTCGACTTCGACCGGCGGCAGCGTGGCGACGCCGCTTTCCTCGAGTGCCTGCGCATAGCCGAGATGGCGCTGGCGTGCACGATCCGATGCGGCGAGCGAGCCGGCCAGCATCAGCACGCGGCGGTGCCCGCGCGCGGTCAGCAGCCGCACGCCGTCATAGGCGGCGCGGCGGTTGTCGACCGATACCGACGGGCGGCGCTGCGTGTCGTTGTGCATCAGCACGTAGTGCGGGCCGTCGTGGTCGAGCATGTCGAGCAGCGGGTGCGTATCGGCGTCGGCGACGGTGAGGATCAGCCCTTCGACGCGCTGCTCGCGCAGCGTCTCGATCGCGTGACGCTCGCGCGCCGCGTCGTATTCGGTCGTCATCAGGATCAGCTTGAAGCCGGCCGCGGTCGCGAGCTCGTCGATGCCTTGCAGGCAGTCGGCGAACACGGGGTTCGACAACGTCGGCAGGACGACCCCGACGAGGCGCGTACGCTCGCCGCGCAGTTGGCGGCCGAGCGGGCTCGGGCGGAACTGCAGCGTGTCGATCGCGGTGCGGATGGTCTGCAGCGTGGCCGGGCTGACGGTATGCGGGGCGTTGATCGCGCGCGAGACGGTGGCGATCGAGAAGCCCGCGAGGGCAGCGACGTCCTTGATGGTCGAGGTCATGAAGTCATGCGATGTAAACGTTTTCGGCCGGAAAATTATCGAAAATGTTTGTGACTTCGCGATGACGCAGGCGACGCTTGTTTCGCAAAAAGCACGATACAAACGTCTGACGGATAGGGCCGCCGGACGACGCGGACTCGATTGTATCGGGGATGTTGCGGCGCAGGAGGAAATCGTGGGCGGCGGCGCGCCGGTGTCGACGACAAACGAGGATTCCCTGCGGCGGCGGGAGTGTCGCGATGCGGCGCCGCAGAATAAGGGAGCGCATGCGCAAGCAATGGTAGAATCGCGTCCGCCCTCTTGCCGGGGTGATGAAATTGGTAAACATAGCGGACTTAAACGATTGAGTGCCCGACCGGAAACGGTCGGTGCAGAACCCTTCAAATTCGGCGAAACCCCTGATGCGCGCATCGAGGCAACGCCGAGCCAAGCCTCGCGGAACCCGCGAGGAAGGTGTAGAGACTAGACGGGGGGCGCCTAAGGCGCACGGGCAGCAGGCACGCCCGCGCGCGACGGTGAAGGCATAGTCCAGCGCACGAACGGCATCGCGCACGCGACGCCGGCTTTGAAAGAAGCAGTGTGACGAAAATCCGCCGCCTTAACTGGCTTGCCGGTTCGAGTCCGGTCCCCGGCACCACGATCGCGTTCAGGCGATTCGATGAAGGGACGAAAGCCCGCGAGAAGCCCAGCGCTCGCGGGTTTTTTGTTGCACGGGCGTAGCACCGGGTGCGTGTGCCATCCAGGGACCGGAGCGTCTGCGCGCTCGATCATTGGGCACGCGGTATCCGCTTGCCGCCCCATAGCCGACAAATTGGCCATGCGTCGCGAGACTCGATACGAATGCGTGGGCCACGGTCCCGCCGATCGAAGCGAAGGCGACGTCGAATCCTGCTCCGCCGGTTGCCGCGCTCAATCGATTGCGCCAGTCCTCGTCGCGATAGTTGATCGATTTTCTGGCTCGTGTTGGCGAATCGAGCACCTGAAGCACGGCGCGATGCATCGCCTCGACCCGGATGACGTGACAGGCAAAGCCGGACATTTCCCCAGTGTCGAAAGGTTCGTCGTCCGGTGAGCCAGCGCCATCGCCGGCAGGCGCCTGGTGATTCATGCGTCTTTGCTTGCCACCTCGCTGCGACGAAAGCGACGTGATGTGATACTAGGGCACGCACGTCGTACAGGACGCCGCTGCCGTTATCGGCGCACGTGATTCTGCCGATGGATCCCACGCAGTTTGCCTTTCGCAAGACCATTCGTCATGACCGACTCGACCCATCACTATTACGAACCGTCGCAAGGCCACGGCCTTCCGCATGATCCTTTGAACGCGATCGTGGGTCCGCGCCCGATCGGCTGGATTTCATCCCGCGGCAACGACGGCACGGTCAACCTCGCACCGTACAGTTTCTTCAACGCATTCAACTACCATCCGCCGATCATCGGCTTTTCGAGTACCACGGCAAAGGACAGCCTGCGCAACGTCCAGGAGACCGGCGAGTTCGTGTGGAATCTCGCGACTCGCGACCTCGCCGACAGGATGAACCGGACCTGCGCCGCGGTCCCGTACGGCGTCAACGAGTTCGAACTCGGCGGCCTGACCGCGATCCCGTCGCGCCTGGTCGACGTGCCGCGCGTCGCGGAAAGCGGCGTGAACTTCGAATGCAAGGTGACCGACGTGATCCGGTTGCGTGACCATCGAGGCGTCGAGACGGCGGCCTCGCTGGTGTTGGGTGAGGTCGTCGCTGTTCATATCCGCAATGATTTGCTGAAGGACGGGATCTTCGACACCTTTGGCGCGGGCATCATTCTTCGTGCGGGTGGACCGTCAGCCTATGTGCATGTCCAGCCCGACAGCCGGTTCGACATCGCCCGCCCGGGCGCGTGATGCTGCACGTGTTGTAACGGAGCCGGAAGCGGGCGCTGCCCGCGTGATCGTCCGCCGCGGCCGCACGTACGAAGGCCCCGCAGAAATCCAGGATTTCTGCGGGGTCTTTTGCCTTGTATCGTCTGACTTGATCCGGCTGGCCCGCGCCATCCATTCGTCGTTCGACCCCGATCCGTGCGAGCTGGAACCACGGTCTCACCGCGCCGCAACATGGCAAATCTGCTCACTGCGGTCGAGCGGCTTGGTCATCGACGTCCGGCGCCGCAACGCATAAATTTTCAAGGTTGACGTGCCTATCCGCACGCCAGCTCGCGCGCAGGCCGGCAACCGGCCGCGCGTTCCTAATCAGCGTGAGACACAATCGAGCGTGGAGACGACACGATGAGCCTGTCAGAGCCATTGCGTCTGCATGTGCCGGAGCCCACCGGGCGCCCGGGCTGCAAGACGGACTTTTCCTATCTGCATCTATCGCCGGCCGGCGCGGTTCGCCGCCCGCCGATCGACGTAGCCGCGGCGGACACCGCCAATCTCGCCCGCAGCCTCGTGCGCGTGCTCGACGACAGCGGCAAGGCGGTCGGCCCGTGGGCGCCGGATCTCGATGATGCGCGGCTGGTCGCCGGCCTGCGCGCAATGCTCAAGACCCGCATTTTCGACGCGCGCATGATGATCGCGCAGCGCCAGAAGAAAATCTCCTTCTACATGTTGAGCCTCGGCGAAGAGGCGATCGGCACCGCGCACGCGATGGCGCTGCGCGACGGCGACATGTGCTTCCCGACCTACCGGCAGCAGAGCATCCTGATCGCGCGCGACGTGCCGCTCGAGCGGATGATCTGCCAGCTGATGTCGAACGAAGGCGACCCGCTGAAAGGCCGCCAGCTTCCCGTGATGTACTCGGACCGCGAAGCAGGCTTCTTCTCCATTTCCGGCAACCTCGCGACGCAGTTCATCCAGGCGGTCGGCTGGGCGATGGCTTCGGCGATCAAGGGCGACACGAAGATCGCGTCCGCGTGGATCGGCGACGGCGCGACGGCCGAAGCCGACTTCCACACCGCGCTCACGTTCGCACACGTGTACCGCGCGCCGGTCGTGCTGAACGTCGTCAACAACCAGTGGGCGATCTCGACGTTCCAGGCGATCGCAGGCGGTGAAGGCACGACGTTTGCGGGGCGCGGCGTGGGTTGCGGGATCGCGTCGCTGCGCGTCGACGGCAACGACTTCCTCGCGATCTACGCGGCGTCGAGCTGGGCGGCCGAACGCGCGCGCCGCAATCTCGGCCCGACGCTGATCGAGTGGGTGACCTACCGTGCGGGCGCACATTCGACGTCGGACGATCCGACCAAGTACCGGCCGAGCGACGACTGGTCCCATTTCCCGCTCGGCGATCCGGTCGAGCGCTTCAAGCGCCACCTGATCGTCAAGGGCATCTGGTCGGACAGCGCGCACGAAGCACTGACGGCCGAGCTCGAGGCCGAAGTGATCGCCGCGCAGAAGGAAGCGGAGAAATACGGCACGCTGGCCGACGACCGGATTCCGTCGCCGGCGTCGATGTTCGACGACGTGTACAAGGAGCTGCCCGCGCACCTGCGCCGTCAGCGCCAGGAACTGGGAGCATGACCATGGCGCAACAAGAGACAGGCACGGCAACGCAGCCGATGACGATGATCCAGGCGCTGCGCTCGGCAATGGACGTGATGCTCGGGCGCGACAGCGACGTGGTCGTGTTCGGGCAGGACGTCGGTTATTTCGGCGGCGTGTTCCGCTGTACCGAAGGACTGCAGAACAAATACGGCAAGTCGCGCGTGTTCGATACGCCGATCTCCGAAAGCGGGATCGTCGGCGCGGCGGTGGGGATGGGCGCTTACGGGCTGCGCCCGGTGTGCGAGATCCAGTTTGCCGATTATTTCTATCCGGCGTCCGACCAGATCGTGTCGGAAGGCGCGCGGCTGCGCTATCGCTCGGCCGGCCAGTTCATCGCACCGATGACGATCCGCATGCCGTGCGGCGGCGGCATCTACGGCGGCCAGACGCACAGCCAGAGCCCGGAGGCGATGTTCACGCAGGTGTGCGGGCTGCGCACGGTGATGCCGTCGAATCCGTACGACGCGAAGGGGCTCTTGATCGCATCGATCGAGAACGACGATCCGGTGATTTTCCTGGAGCCGAAACGGCTGTACAACGGGCCGTTCGACGGCCATCACGATCGGCCGGTCACGTCGTGGCTCAAGCATCCGGCAAGCGCGGTGCCCGAGGGCTACTACACGGTGCCGCTCGATACGGCCGCCGTGGTGCGGCCCGGCAACGACGTGACGGTGCTGACCTACGGCACGACGGTGCACGTGTCGCTCGCCGCGGCCGAGGAGACGGGCATCGACGCGGAGGTGATCGACCTGCGCACGCTGTGGCCGCTCGACCTCGACACGATCGTCGCGTCGGTGCGCAAGACCGGGCGCTGCGTCGTGGTGCACGAGGCAACGCGCACCTGCGGTTACGGTGCGGAACTGGTGTCGCTGGTCCAGGAACATTGCTTCTACCACCTCGAAGCGCCGGTCGAGCGCACGACGGGCTGGGACACGCCGTATCCGCATGCGCAGGAATGGGCGTACTTTCCGGGCCCGGCCCGGGTCGGTGAAGCGTTGCGACGCGTGATGGAGGCGTGAGATGGGGATTCATGTCATCAAGATGCCGGATATCGGCGAAGGGATTGCCGAGGTCGAGCTGGTGGCCTGGCACGTGGAAGTCGGGCAGACGATCAGGGAAGATCAGCCGCTCGCCGACGTGATGACCGACAAGGCGGCGGTCGAGATTCCGTCGCCCGTGACGGGCAAGGTGATTGAACTCGGTGGCCGGATCGGCGAGATGATGGCGGTCGGCAGCGAACTGATTCGCCTCGAGGTCGAAGGCGACGGCAACCTGAAGGCCGGTGCACCGGTGCGAGAATCAAAGGTAGAAACCTCACCGGTCGCGGCAGCGCCGTCGAAGGCAGTGGCCGAGGCGCCGGCAGAGTCGCCTGCAAGGCCGGCGGCGAAGCACGCACCCGCGGAGCCGCGTCGCGCGAAGCACGCCGAGCACACGGAGCACACGGAGCACACGGAGCACGTAGGGCTGCCGCGTGCGGCGCTCGCAGCGGGTGAGCGCCCGCTCGCGTCGCCGGCCGTGCGCCAGCGCGCATGGGACATGGGCATCGAGCTGCGCTATGTGCGCGGCACCGGTGAAGCAGGGCGGATCCTGCACGCCGATCTCGACGCGTATGCGCGCACCGGCAGCGGTGCGGCGCGCGGATCACGCGGATCGCAAGCGCATGGCTACGACGAACGCAACGACGAAACCGAAGTGCCGGTGATCGGCTTGCGGCGCGCGATCGCGCGCAAGATGCAGGAAGCGAAGCGCCGCATTCCGCACTTCAGCTACGTCGAGGAGATCGACGTCACCGAGCTCGAATCGCTGCGTACGGAACTGAACCGCCGCCACGGCGACACGCGCGGCAAGCTCACGCCGCTACCGTTGCTGATCCGCGCGATGGTGATCGCGCTGCGCGACTTTCCGCAGATCAACGCGCGCTTCGACGACGAAGCGGGTGTCGTCACGCGCTACGGCGCGGTGCACATGGGCGTTGCGACGCAGACGGACGGCGGCCTCACGGTGCCCGTGCTGCGTCACGCCGAAGCGCGCGACGTGTGGTCGATCTCTGCCGAGATCGCGCGGCTCGCCGATGCGGTGCGCGCGAACCGCGCGCAGCGCGACGAGCTGAGCGGTTCGACGATCACGATCTCGAGCCTCGGCGCGCTCGGCGGCATCGTGTCGACGCCGGTCATCAATCATCCCGAGGTCGGCATCGTCGGCGTGAACCGGATCGTCGAGCGGCCGATGATCCGCGACGGCGCGGTCGTCGCGCGCAAGATGATGAACCTGTCGTCGTCGTTCGACCATCGCGTCGTCGACGGGGCGGACGCGGCCGAATTCATCCAGGCCGTGCGCGCGGTGCTCGAACGCCCGGCACTGCTGTTCGTGGAGTGAGCGCGATGAAGAACGAACACACCACGCTGCTCGTGATCGGCGGCGGCCCGGGCGGCTACGTCGCCGCGATTCGCGCCGGCCAGCTCGGCATTCCGACCGTGCTCGTCGAGCGCGACCGGCTCGGCGGCACGTGCCTGAATATCGGCTGCATTCCGTCGAAGGCGCTGATCCACGTGGCCGACGCATTCGAGCAGGCCCGCGGTCATGCCGGCGAAGGCGCGCTCGGGATTCGCGTGCGTACGCCCGAGATCGACATCGCGAAAAGCGTCGCATGGAAGGACGGCATCGTCGACCGGCTGACGCGCGGCGTCGGCGCGCTGCTCAAGAAGAACGGCGTGCGCGTGCTGCACGGCGACGCGCAGGTGGTCGACGGCAAGACCGTCGACGTCGTCGCCGGCGGCCACGCGACGCGAATCAGCTGCGAGCACCTGTTGCTCGCGACCGGTTCCGAACCGGTCGCGCTGCCGTCGATGCCGTTCGGCGGGCATGTCGTTTCGTCCACCGAGGCGCTGTCGCCTGCGACGTTGCCGAAGCGGCTGGTCGTCGTCGGGGCCGGGTATATCGGGCTCGAACTCGGGATCGTCTATCGCAAGCTCGGCGTCGACGTGAGCGTCGTCGAAGCGGCGGAGCGCGTGTTGCCCGCATACGATGCGGAACTCGCGCGGCCGGTCGCCGATTCGCTCGCGCGGCTGGGCGTGCGGCTGTTGCTCGGCCACAAGGTGCTCGGGCTCGCGGAACACGGCGCGGTGCGCGTGCAGGCCGCCGACGGCGCGGAGCAGACGCTGCCGGCCGATCGCGTGCTGGTCGCGGTGGGCCGCCGGCCGCGAGTCGACGGCTTCGGGCTCGAGTCGCTGCCGCTCGATCGCAATGGTCGCGCGCTGTGGATCGACGACGAATGCCGGACGTCGATGCGCAACGTCTGGGCGATCGGCGATGTCGCCGGCGAGCCGATGCTTGCGCATCGCGCGATGGCGCAAGGCGAGATGGTGGCCGAGCTGATTGCCGGCAAGCGCCGCAAGTTCATGCCCGCGTCGATCCCGGCCGTGTGCTTCACCGATCCTGAGATCGTCACGGCCGGCTGGTCGCCGGACGACGCACGTGCGGCCGATGTCGATTGCGTGAGCGCCTCGTTCCCGTTCGCGGCGAACGGGCGCGCGATGACGCTGCAGGCGACCGACGGCTTCGTGCGCGTCGTCGCGCGGCGCGACAACCACCTGATCGTCGGCTGGCAGGCGGTCGGGCGCGGCGTGTCGGAGCTGGCCGCGGCGTTCTCGCAGTCGCTGGAGATGGGCGCGCGGCTGGAGGACATCGGCGGCACGATCCATGCGCATCCGACACTCGGCGAAGCGCTGCAGGAGGCCGCGCTGCGCGCGCTCGGGCATGCGTTGCATGTCTGACGCGCGGACGGGTGTCGCGCCCGGCGTGTCGCGGCAGGCGGCCGGTTCGTCGCGTGCGTCCTGTAACTTTTAGAGATGTTGGAGGGTTGCCGGCGCCGGGCCGGCCGACGATCATGTGGGAAGCCGGAAACCGGGCCGTTCCCGGCCCGCCAACGCAGGCTCCACACGGAAGAAACCGGACATGAAATTGCTGCTCGTCGGCGCGACCGGACTCGTCGGGCGACACGTCCTCGAAGTCGCGCTCGCCGATGCGCGGGTCGATCAGGTGATCGTCCTCGCGCGCCGCCCGTTGTCGCCGCATCCGAAGATGCGCGCGATCGAGGTCGATTTCGATCATCTGCCCGACGCGGCCGACTGGTGGCATGCCGATGCGGTGATCTGCACGCTCGGCACCACGATGCGGGCCGCCGGCTCGCAGGCGGCGTTCCGGCGCGTCGACCACGACTATCCGCTCGCGGTCGCGCGGCTCGCGCACCGCTACGGCACGCCGGCTTACGTGCTGAATTCCGCACTCGGCGCGGATCCGGCGTCGCGCATCTTCTACAACCGCGTGAAGGGCGAGGTCGAGCAGGCGCTGGCCGGCGTCGGGTTCGCGTCGCTCACCTGTGTGCGGCCCGGCCTGATCGGCGGCAGCCGCGACGAATTCAGGTTCGGCGAGCGTCTGTTCGTGTTCGCGTTGAACGTGGCCCGACCCGTGTTGCCGGCGAAGTGGCGCGTGAATCCCGCGTCGCGGATTGCCCGCGCGATGCTCGACGCGGCGATCGACGCGCGGCCGGGCGTGCAGGTCATCGCGTCGAGCCAGCTCGTCTGATGCGCAACGGGCGGCCCGCGCCGGTCACTGACCCGCGCAACCGTCGAGCCCGCCGAAGTGTCCGGCGAGCGCGGCCGTGCACGCGTCCGGCGCTTCGCTGCCGTCGCAGTTCCTCGGCGTCGCGAGCTGGAATTCGACCGTATGGCTCAACTTGCTCGCGGGCAGCCGGCGCATCTTCCCCGCGGCGACCCACGGCGCCGCGGCGTGGTCCGGCAGGAAGCCGACATGCGCGCCGGACAGGATGAAGATCACGTTGGCCTCGACTTTTTTGAACGATGACGGAACTCACCTGGCGCAAGGCCGTTCCCGACGATGCGGCCGCGTGCATCGCACTGCGCGGCAAGACGCGCGAGAACGCATTCACCGAGGCGCAGTTGCGCGGCCTCGGCATCACCGTCGAAAGCTGGGGCGACGGGATCCGCGACGGCCTGTTCTCGGGCCACGTATGCTGCGCGAACGGGCGCATGGTTGGCTACTGCTTCGGCGACACCGGTTCGGGCGAGATTGTCGTGCTCGCGATCCTGCCCGAGTACGAGGGGGCAGGAATCGGCAAGCGGCTGCTGCGGCAGGTGATCGACGCGCTCGCGGCGAACGGTTTCACGTCGCTGTTTCTGGGGTGCTCGACCGACCCCGCGTCACGCTCGCACGGCTTCTACCGGCATCTGGGCTGGATGCCGACGGGGATGCTCGACGACGCAGGCGATGAAATCCTGACGCTGCGAATCGGGCAGCACGCGTGACGGCACGCGTCGGGCGGCGCCCGGCGCATCATCGATTCGTAAAACTGTTTCGTCATACCAAGCGATAGCGCGGACGCGGCACCCGTGCTGACCTACGATGGAAGCGTTGCTTCCATCGTCCACACGAGCCGTGTGCACCCACTACCGCGCCCCTGGCGAAGACCCCGGCATCAGCGAACTCAAGATCGGCATCGGCGATCTGTTCCGCCGCGATCCGTGGGCACCCGACGTGTATCCCGACTACGCGGCGCCGGTCGCGCGCGCCGACGGCGACGGCCTCGAGGTCGTTGCGGCCGTGTTCGGCTTCTGGCCGAAATTCATGCAGCCGGAGCGGCTCGACGAGAACGGCCGTAAAAAGAAGAAACTCGATACGATGAACGCGCGGTCGGAAACGGTCGGCTCGTCGCGGCTCTACGGCACCGCGTGGCGCAACGGCCAGCGCTGCCTGATTCCGGTGTGCTGGATCTTCGAGCCCTGCTACGAAACCGGTCGCAACGTGTGGCACCGGATCGGCGTCACCGGCTGGCAACCGTGCTGCGTCGCCGGCATCTGGCGGCGCTACGAAGGCGACGACGGCCGCGAACGCGTGGGCATGGCGATGCTCACGGTCAACGCCGACGCGCACCCGCTGTTCGCGCGGATGCATCGGCCCGGCGAAGAGAAGCGGGGTGTCGTGATCCTGCGCCGGGACGATTACGACGAATGGCTGCATGCGGGTGACGTCGAGGCAGCCCGGCGCATGCTGAACCTGCTTCCCGCCGCCGACATGGCGGCCGAGCCCGATCAGGCATCGCCCGCCCGCACCTGACCTTTCATTATTCCGACGCCGGACTTTCGACTCGACAGGTCGAACGTATGCCGATTGCTCGGACAATTTCGAAAATGGGCCGATACCGGGTAATCACCGATACCTCGCAAGTTGTATATACAAAATCATCCGCTGGCAATGTCGGCACACGTCGTGCCGCTTGCGCGCCAGTGCGCAGACCATGCGTGCGTGGCGCATGCCGGCGTTCCACGGCGCCCCGCACCCGCAGAGCCGAAAGGGCGGCTCGCAGTTTCCCGTTTCGTTCAAACCATTTGTGATCCTGAGTATTTTGGAGATTTCCCCGTGTCAACGAATCCCAGTGGAAAAGCCGGCGGCCTGATCGAAGTACGTTCGATCGACTTCATTCCCGACGCCGAGCGCCACGGCGGCTTGCTGAGCCAGTTCACCCTGTGGCTGTCGGCCAACATGCAGATCACGGCCATCGTCACGGGCGCGCTCGCGGTGGTGCTCGGCGGCGACGTGTTCTGGTCGCTGGTCGCGCTGCTGCTCGGCCAGTTCATCGGCGGCGCGGTGATGGCGCTGCATGGCGCGCAGGGGCCGCAGCTCGGGCTGCCGCAGATGATCTCGAGCCGTGTGCAGTTCGGCGTCTATGGCGCGATGATCCCGATCGTGCTCGTATGCCTGATGTACATCGGCTTTTCCGCCAGCGGCTCGGTGCTGGCCGGGCAGGCCGTCGCGCAGCTGCTGCACGTCGACGACGCGGCCGGGATCCTGTTGTTCGCGGCCGTGATCGTCGTGCTGACCGTGTTCGGCTATCGTGCGATCCATGCCGTCGGCCGGATCGCGAGCGTGGTCGGCATCGCCGCGTTCGTCTACATGTTCACGCAGCTGTTCGCGAACCACGACATCGGCGCGCTGCTCGCGAACAAGCATTTCTCGCTCGCGAGCTTCCTGCTGTCGATGTCGCTGTCCGCGTCGTGGCAGATCGCGTTCGGCCCGTATGTTGCCGACTATTCGCGCTACCTGCCGCGCTCGACGTCGTCGGTCGCGACGTTCGTCGCGGTCGGCCTGGGCTCGGTGATCGGCGCACAGGCGGCGATGGTGTTCGGCGTGTTCGCGGCCGCGCTGGCCGGCAGCCAGTTCGCGCACCATGAAGTGTCGTATATCGTCGGCCTCGGCTCGACGGGCGCCGTGGCTGCGCTGCTGTACTTCAGCATCGCGTTCGGCAAGGTGACGGTGACGGCGCTCAACGCATACGGCAGCTTCATGTCGATGGCGACGATCGTCAGCGGCTTTCGCGGCAAGGGCGCCGTGTCGTCGAAGAGCCGCCTCGTCTACATCTTCGGGATGATCTGCGTATCCACGTTGATCGCACTCGCGGGCCGCCATTCGTTCCTGAAGGAATTCACTGCGTTCATCCTGTTCCTGCTCGCGTTCTTCACGCCGTGGAGCGCGATCAACCTGGTCGACTACTACTGCTTCACGCGCTCGCGCTACGACGTGCCGGCGCTGTCCGATCCGGACGGCCGCTACGGCCGCTGGAACGTGATGGCGATCACGATCTACGTGGTCGGCATCCTCGTGCAGTTGCCGTTCATGTCGACGCACATCTACACGGGGCCGCTCGTCGACGCGCTCGGCGGCACCGACATCTCGTGGATTCTCGGCCTGGTCGTGCCGGCCGTGCTGTATTACATCGGCGCGCGCACATCGCGCCGCAGCATTCCCGAACGCCTGATCCTGCCGCTCGAACGCGGCGAAGTTCACCACTGACCACACGTCACGCGCATCGGGCCGGCGGGCTGCCGGCCTGACTGTCGCGCGAGCCGGGCGCTGCCTGCGCCGGGCGCTTCCCCATGTTTCCTTTCCCGCGATACCGGTGCGGCGCGACTGCCGCACGAGGTGTCGTTTCATTCTCTGACCATTGAATAGTATGACTAAACAAATGAGAGCCCGCGGGAGCGATTCCCGGGCGCGGATGGTGCATGCCGGTCTTCGCATGACGGTGGCGGCGGCGTGCGTCGCCGGATCGGGCGCGGCGCTCGCGCAGGACGGCGTCACGCTGTACGGCGTGATCGACGAATTCGCGCAGTACGTGAATACGGGCAACGGCTACACGGCGGCGATCAATTCGGGCGGCCAGTGGGGCAGCCGGTTCGGGCTGAAGGGCGGCGAGGATATCGGCGGCGGGCAGAAGATCGAGTTCGCGCTGGAGAACGGCTTCAACCCGAACGACGGCTCGCTGGCGAGTTCGGGCAGCCTGTTCAACCGGCAGGCGTGGGTCGGCATCGCGGGGCAGTGGGGCAAGGTGCGCGCGGGCCGCCAGAATTCGCCGTTGTTCAACGACCAGGGCGGACAGGATGCGTTCGGCGGCGTCACGCAGGCGTCCGGCATGGACAACCTGACCGTGTTCGCGTTCCGCACCAGCAATACGCTGTCGTACCAGAGCCCGGAGATCGCAGGCTTCCAGGGCGGGCTGTACTTCGGGTTCGGCGATGCAGGCGGCGTGCGTTCGGCAGGCTCCAGCCAGCAGTTTGACCTGACCTACGAACACGGGCCGTTCGGTGCGTTCGTCGCGGGCCAGTGGCTGAAGAACGCGACGGCGACCACGACCGATCGCACGATCATGGCCGGCGCGTCGTACGAGATCGGCAAGGCAACCGTGTACGGCGGCTTCTCCGCGGTGAAGTGGGCCGATCTCGGCATCGATTCGCGCGTGTACGGGCTGTCGGTCAAATACCAGTTCAATCCGGCGAACTACGTGGCGCTCGGCTACGCGTATCTGCACGACCAGTCGTCGCAGGGCAACAATGCGGACCAGCTCGGGCTGATGTACGAGTACGACCTGTCGAAGCGCACGAGCTTCTACGGCGCGCTGTCGTACCTGCGCAACCGCAACCAGGCCGGCTATACGCTCGCCGGTGCGGCGAACCCCGGCCTGCCGCTCGCGTATCCGGGTGCGAATGCGCGCGGCGTGCAGCTCGGCATCGTGCATCGGTTCTGACGAAGCCGACGCGCCGGGCCGTGTGCGCCCGGCGCCTTCCGCGGGCGCGTTCGCGCCGTTACTTTCCCAGCCGCTCCGCGAGCGAATAGCGCTGCATGCAGCGCTCCATCGCGTCGAGAAACGCCAGCTCGGCCGCGTTCATCTTGCGATCGCGATGCCACAGCAGGAACACGTCGACATCGACGAGCCCGTCGTCGGGCGGCAGCCGCCACAGCCGCTGCTGCGCGATGTCGTCGCGCACGATGTGCTCGGGCAGGCAGCCGATCCCGTAACCCGCGAAGATCAGCCGCCGCACTTCCTCGAGGCTCGGCGACGACGCGACGATGCGCCCCGTGAAGCCCTTCTGGTCGCGGAACACGGTGAGCGGCGACAGGCTGTCGCCAATCTGGTCGCTCGTGAACGACACGAAATTTTCGGCGAGCAGATCGTCCATCCGCAGTTGCGTCTGCCCGAACAGCCGGTGATGACGGCCGCAGTAGATCGCATAGCGCTGACGCAGGAAGCAGCGCATCTCGAGCTTGTCGTGCGGCGTGCGGCACAGGCCGAGCCCGGCCGTGGCCGTCTTCTGCAGCAGTGAAGACAGAATGTCCGACGAGCGCATCACTTCGATCTGCAGGTCGATGCGCGGATATGCGCGATGGAATTCCGCGAGGAATTCGTCGTAGACGGGCGACTCGATGCGGCTCACCGTCAGGAGCCGGATCGAACCCGTCAGGTCGGCCGTGCTGTCGTCGATTTCGGTTTCGAGGCGCGAGATGCCGCCGTAGATGTCGCTCGCGATCCGGTAGACGGCTTCGCCGGCAGGCGTTGGCGCGAAGTGCGTGCCGCGCCGCTCGATCAGCTTGCGCTCGAGCGTGTCCTCGAGTCGCCGCAATGCCTGGCTCACGGCCGGCTGCGTCACGTGCAGGCGCGCGGCCGCGCGGCTCACGCTGCGCTCCTGAATGATCACCAGATAAGTGCGCAGCAGGTTCCAGTCGAGGCGGTCGTTCAGGAACGGGGCGAGGTCGGGGCGCATCGGGTCTCCGGGCGGGGTGTCAAGGCGGTATTAGTTGAATTTATACGGTGAATAATAACTTGAAATTTGACTAATGATTTGCGGCCACCGATAAAGGAGGGGTGCCGCAGTGTGCGGCGCAAGGCCGCGACAGACGGCCGTCCACGATATTGCGCGTCGCTCCGCAGTGGCGCGCATCAGGAGCCCGCATGACCCAGTCCCTTTCTTCCGCCCGCCAGCCGGGACGCGCCGCGACGGCCGCGTTCATCGGCACGATGATCGAGTGGTACGACTTCTACATCTACGCGACCGCCGCCGCGCTCGTGTTCGGCGAACTCTATTTCCCGTCGCACGACCGCTTCGTCAGCACGATGGCGTCGTTCGCGACATTCGCGGTCGGCTTCTTCGCACGGCCGCTCGGCGGCGTGATCTTCGGCCATCTCGGCGATCGCATCGGCCGCAAGAAGGCGCTGATGACGACGCTGATGATGATGGGCGTTGCAACCGTCTGCGTCGGGCTGCTGCCCGATTACTCGAAGGTCGGCATGCTCGCGCCGGTGCTGCTCGTCGCACTGCGCGTGGTGCAGGGGATCGCGGTTGGCGGCGAATGGGGCGGCGCGGTGCTGATGGCGGGCGAGCATGCGCCACAGGGGCGCCGCACGTTCTTCGCGTCGTTCGCGCAGCTCGGCAGCCCGGCCGGGCTGATCCTGTCGCTGATTGCGTTCCGCGCGGTGACGTCGATGGACAAGGCCGACTTCCTCGCGTGGGGCTGGCGCCTGCCGTTTCTCGCGAGTTCGGTGCTGCTCGTGGTGGGCATCCTGATCCGGCTCGGCGTGAACGAGTCGCCGGAATTCGCGCGCGTGAAGGAAACCCATCGCACGGTGAAGCTGCCGGTCGCGGAAGTGTTCCGCTCCTCGTCGGGGCTCGTGGCGCTCTGCATCGGCGCGAACACGATCGGCATCGCGGGCGTCTATTTCACGAACACGTTCATGATCGCGTACACGACGCAGTACGTCGGCGTCTCGCGTTCGCTGATCCTCGACAGCCTGTTCGCGGTCGCGATCATCCAGTTCGTCGCGCAGCCGATCGCCGCGTGGGTCGCCGAACGCATCGGCGGCGCGCGCTTCCTGAAGCTCGCGGCGCTGCTCGCGATGCTGTCGCCGTATCCGATGTTCATGCTCGTGCAGGGCGGCACGTCCGCATCGCTGATTGCCGGCATCGCGCTCGCGGTGGTCTGCATGGCCGGCTTCTATTCGGTGATCGCGGGCTTCGTGAGCGACGTGTTCCCCGCACACGTGCGCTATTCGGCGATCTCGCTCGCTTACCAGATCTGCGGCGCGATCGCGGGCGGGCTGACGCCGCTCGTCGGCACGTGGCTCGCGCATCGCTTCGCGGGCCAGTGGTGGCCGCTCGCGGTGTTCTACACGTGTCTGGCCGGCATTTCGCTGCTCTGCATCGTCGCGCTCGACGCGCGCCGCGCGGCACGGCCGGCCGCCGCCGAAGCGCTCGGCTCGCAGTGATCCCCAACGAACGAATTCATCCGGAGTGCACATGAAAGACCTGCTGGAAATCGACGGCGCCCGTTTGTGGCAGAGCCTGGCGGACATGGCGCGCATCGGCGCGACGCCGCGCGGCGGCGTGCGGCGCCTGGCGCTCACCGACGACGATCGTCGCGGGCGTGACCTGTTCGCGCAGTGGTGCCGCGACGCGGGGATGACGGTGAGCGTCGACGCTGTCGGCAACCTGTTCGCGCGGCGCGACGGCGTCGATGCGCAGGCCGCGCCGGTGCTGGTTGGCAGCCATCTCGACACGCAACCCGAAGGCGGCCGCTTCGACGGTGTCTACGGCGTGCTCGCTGCACTCGAGCTCGTGCGCACGCTGAACGACGCAGGCATCGCGACCGACAAGCCGCTGGAGATCGTGTCGTGGACCAACGAGGAGGGCGCGCGCTTCGCGCCGGCGATGCTCGGCTCGGCCGTGTTCACGGGCGCGTTGCCGCTCGACGATGCGCTTGCCAGGCAGGACGCCGACGGCGTCACGCTCGGCGCGGCACTGGACGCATGCGGCTATCGCGGCACGCGTACGGCGGGCGGTGCGGTCGATGCGTACTTCGAAGCGCATATCGAACAGGGCCCCGTGCTCGAGGCGAACGGCACGACGATCGGCATCGTCACGGGCGGGCAGGCGATCCGCTGGCTCGACGTGACGGTGACGGGCGTGGCCGCGCATGCGGGCACGACGCCGATGCCATATCGCAAGGACGCCTGTTTCGCGAGCGCGCAGATTGCGCTCGAACTCGAACGGATCGTCACCGGTTATGCGCCGCGCGGACTCGCGACGATCGGGCAGGTCGGCATCCGCAACGCGTCGCGCAACACCATTGCCGGCGATGTGACGTTCACGGTCGACCTGCGCCATCACGAGGATGCGCAAGTCGATGCGATGGAGCGCGAATTGCGCGATGCGTGCGCACGTATCGCCGCTGCGCGCGGCGTGCAGGTCGCGATCGATACCTGCTGGCGCAGCCCGGCGACACCGTTCGATCGCGACTGCGTGGAACTGGTCGCGCAGGCGTCCGCCGCGTTCGGCTATTCGAACGAGCGGATCGTCAGTGGCGCCGGGCACGACGCGATCCTGCTTGCGCGCCGCGTCCCGACCGCGATGGTGTTCATCCCGTGCGTCGACGGCCTGTCGCACAACGAAGCCGAGGATGCACTGCCCGACGACGTGACGCGCGGCACGAACGTGCTGCTGCATGCGGTGCTCGCGCGCGCCGGCGTCGCGGCGGGCGTTGCCGCGGCGGCCGCCGCGCTGGATGCGTGACGCGGCGAACCGTGAAATCGACAGATCGACAAACCGACGAGGGCGAACGATGAAGACCTATTTCCATCCCGAGCAGTTGCTGCACCATCCGCGCAGCTACCTGTCGCGCGGCCAGATGCGTGAGCCGCAGGAAGTGCCCGAGCGTGCGGCGCGGCTCGTCGCGGCCGTCCGGTCGCTCGACTTCGACGTGCGCGAACCGGCCGACCGCGGCACCGCGCCGATCGCGGCCGTGCATGACATGAATTACCTGCGCTTCCTGGAAGAAGCGCACCGCGACTGGAAGCAGATGCCCGACGACTGGGGCGACGAAGTGATGTCGAACGTGTTCGTGCGCGACCCGAACCCGCTACGCGGCGTGCTCGCGAAAGCCGCGCGCTACCTGGCCGACGGCAGTTGCCCGGTCGGTGCGAACACGTGGCGCGCCGCGTACTGGTCCGCGCAGGGCGCGCTTGCGGCCGCGGTCGACGTCAACGACGGCGCGCGCGAGGCATACGCTCTGTGCCGGCCGCCAGGCCACCACGCACGCCGCGACGCGGCCGGTGGCTTCTGCTACCTGAACAATGCGGCGATCGCCGCGCAGTCGCTGCTCGGCCGCCATCGCCGGGTCGCGATCCTCGACACCGACATGCATCACGGGCAGGGCGTGCAGGAGATCTTCTACGGCCGCGACGACGTGCTGTACGTTTCGATCCACGGCGACCCGACCAACTTCTACCCGGTCGTCGCGGGCTACGAGGAAGAGACGGGCACGGGGGCTGGCGACGGTTTCAACCTCAACCTGCCGATGCCGCATGGCGCGCCGGAGTCGGCGTTCTTCGAGCGGCTCGACGACGCGCTGCGTGCGCTCGCGCGGTTCCAGCCGGATGCGCTCGTGCTCGCGCTCGGCTTCGATATCTACAAGGACGATCCGCAGTCGCAGGTGGCCGTCACGACCGGCGGCTTCGGGCGGCTTGGCGGCGCGATCGGCGCACTCGGGTTGCCGACGGTGATCGTGCAGGAAGGCGGCTATCACCTCGACAGTCTCGACGCAAACGCGCGTGCGTTTTTCGGCGGGTTTGCCGCTGCCCGCTGACACATCCGGACGGCTGGTGTACGACGTTTGCCGCGCGGTATCGGCATGGCGAACGTCGGGGCCAGATTGCGTGCCGCCGATTCGAGCGTACGCTGGGCGGATCCAGGAAGGAGAGGGTTGAACCATGAAGGCCGCCGGACGGATCGGAAAGGGCGCGTTCGCACTCGCGATGCTGGGCGCGGGGCCGCTCGCCTGCGTGGCCGAGCCGTCGATCCCGCTCAGGGTCAGTCTCACGATTCCGGAAATCTGCACGATCGACGCGGCCGGTGGCCCGGGTGCGCGCGCTGGCACGGGAGGCGACGCCCCGAGCGTCAGTTGCGTGCACGGCACCCCGTTCCTGCTCAGCCGCGCGCAGGGGGAGCGCGCGGCCCTGCTGCCGCCACGCAGCCCTGGAATCGGTGGGCCCGCGGCCTGGACCGTCACGTTCTGAGCAGCGTATCGACCGCTTCGACCGTTAGAAACTGATCGTCGCGGTGATCATGTCGCTGTAGTTGCCGGGCGCGGGCGTGGTCTGTGCCGGCACCGCGCCGTACACGGTCACGACCTGCGACGTGCCGGTGCCGACGCCTGTGACCGTCGCGCTGCTGCCCGTGCCGTCGCCCCACGCGACCGCGTGCGTGGCGTCCGTGTAAAGCCCATAGCCGATCGTCCCGCCACCGCCGCTGCGCTGCATCTGGCGCGCCATCACGTTGCCGCTGCTGCCGGCGCTCAGCGCGATCTTCCACGCGTCGCCGTTGGTGCACTGCGCGGTGATCGTGCCGGTCGTCGCGAGCGTGCCCGACAGCACGCTCGCGGTGCCGAAGCTCACGTTGGTCGCGCTGATGTTGCAGTTGTTGACGACGTTCGCCGTCGCGCCGAACGGGAAGGTGCCGCTCGAGGCCGTCAGCGATGCGCAGGTCGGCGCACCGAGCAGGTAGAACCCCGTGTTGAGCGACGTCGTGTTGCCGCCGAACTGCTGCGAGTAGGTCGTGGTGCTGTTGCCGGTCGTCGGCACGGTCGGCTGGTTTCCGGTGATCTGTCCGTACACGGTGACCGTCGCGGACGCGCTCGTGCCGAGCGCGGGCTTGACCAGCGTGACGGACGCAGGTGTCGTGCCCGAATACACGGAGCCCCATGCGACGGAATGCCCGCCGTCGAGATAGAGGTCGTACTGCATCGCGTTGCTGCCGTTGACGAGGCTGCGCGGGCTCGTGCCGCCGAGGTTCAGGCATACGACCACGTTCGGCGTCAGCGAGACGGTCGACCACGTGCAGGTGATGCTGACCGTGCCGGTCGCGGTGACCGGCGCGTTCGAGATCGGGCTGACCGAGCCGAAGCTCACGTCCGACGCGGTGGCCGTGCAGCTTTCGGCGAGTGCGTGACGAGGCGAACCGCACCACGCGATGAAGGCCACGAGGATCAGCAGCGCGAGCCTCATTGCATCCCCCGGCACATGAGCGGCCCGATGGTCGGCAGCGTGCCGTTGCCGGGCGCGGTGAACGCGAACGCTGCTTCGCAGCGCTGCGTGCCGTAGTCGATCGCCAGATGGTTGTCGTCCTTCAATCCGTCGATGAACGTGAGCCCGTCGTAGCCGACGATCGTGTCCGTGCCGCTTTCCGCATGATGTACGCGCGCGCCGGCCGGCAGCGGGCGGCCGGCGGTGTCGTGCAGGATCACCGACGCCGCGCGATAGCGCGCCACGCCGAAATGCGCGACGACGCCCGATTGCGCCTGTGGCACGACCGTCATCGACGTGCGGGTGATCCGCGCATCGGCGGGCAGCTTCATCGCGTCGATCGCGATCTGGTTGTTCTGGTACGCGTTCAGGTCCGGCACGAGCAGATGCCCGGCACGATCGGTCGTGCCGATCACGCGGTTTTCGTGCAGCACCGGAATGCCCGCGACGCCGTCGGTCGATACCAGTGCGAAGCCATCGTTGATGCGGCGTGACAGTTGCAGGCTGCCGTCCAGGAACACCAATGCGCCGCTGACGTCGAGCGATGCGCCAGTCTGGCGGTCGATGCTCTGCGCGGCCGCGATGACTTCGCCTGCATGGCCGAGATAGCGCAGTTGCGCCTGCCGGTAGGGCACTGCGCCCGTGCCGCCGGTCTGCACGCCCCAGCCCCAGCCGCCGCCGTAGTCGGGCGGGCGGCTCGCGTCGACGGTGTAGTTCGACTGGCCGCGCTGGCGCCCGACGGTCGCATTGATCGACGTGTTGCGGCCGAGCCCGATGTTCAGCGATACGAACGCGCCGTTCGCGCCCTGCTGCGCGAAGTCGCGGTACGCGCTCACGCTCAGCGACGCGAGATCGCCGAAGCTCAGCGTGTACGACACCGTGCCGATCCGCGCGCTCGGGCCTTGCGGCAGCCGGAAGCCGATATAGCTGAGCGACAGCGTCTGGCGGTGCATGAACGGCAGCGCGAGCGTCGCCTGGTCCGTCACCGCCGGCACCGTCGCGCCGTCGCGCGACGCGAGGTCGCCGTAGCGGCCGAACGCGCGGATCGTCTGCGCGTTGATCGAGAAGCGCGGCTCGATCAGTTGATAGCCGACGCTTACCTGCGTGCCCGGATAGCGGCCGGCACTGCCGGCGACCGCGCCGCTCACGACGCCCGCGTAGCCGAGCCGCAGCAGCGCGCCGACGCCGGCGTTGAGCACGCCGCCGGTCGCTTCCGCATGCCCCTCGACAGTCAGCGCATCGGTGACGCCGCGCCGCATCGAGCCGCTGACGGCCGGCCGTGCGTCGTAGTCGAACGACTGCAGTCCGTAGTTGCGGCGCAGGAAGCCGGCTTCGAACGAATAGCTCGACAGCCCGGCGGACAGCATGCGCGTGTCGACATAGAGCGGCACGGACGTCGCGACGGTGCGCCCGAGTGCGTCGCGCGTGATGACGGTCGCCTGGCCGGCACCGGTGATGCCCGGCACGTCGTGGATGATGAACGGGCCGCTCGGCACGTTGCCGGTGTACTGGCGCACGTTGTTGATGTAGAGGTCGACGGCCGACGGTACGGCGGCGGAGCCCGCGAGCGACGGGATCGGGAACGTCACGAGATCGGGCCGCAGCGCGAAGTTGCTGCGCCACTGGAAGCCGCCGAGGCGCACCGAGCGCGTCCATGCGAGCGATCCCGAGATCGTGTCGCCGATCTGCGTCGTGCTCGGCCGCGCCGGGTCCGAGCGGCTCCATGACGTATCGAAGCGCGTGTAGCGCCGGTGGCCGTTGTAGAAGGTCGCGGCGCCCGTGGTGTCGAACACGCCGCCCGGATCGAAGTAGCGCACGTCGGTATAGAGCGAGTACTGCCGGTCGCCGAGCGTCTGCGCGTACGCCTCGTAGTTGATCGCGATTCCGCGCGACGCGCTGGCCGCCTGCGTGGGCGGCAACGCGCGGCTGTCGACCGCGTACGGCCGGCGCAGCGTGTCGGGCATCTGGAGGTCGATGCTCTGGTGTGCCGCGTCGTAGCGGTAGCGCAGGCCGGGAATCGTGTCGAGGTCGACCGTCGTCGCATCGGCGATGCCGAGCCGGTCGGTCGCGACGCCGATCGTGTGCAGGTCGGCGCCGCTCGCCGACAGGTGGCCGTCGCGTTCGCGGAAGTGCGCGAGCAGCGTCGTGTTTTCGCCGTTGACGCTGACTTCGAGGATCACGTCGTGCATGCTGTCGGTCATCACGAGTGTAGTCGGTTCGTCTGCGCGTGCGCAGCCGAGCGCGAGCAGGCCGCCGG
The DNA here is from genome assembly GCF_002099195.1 of Burkholderia puraquae. Taxonomy (GTDB): domain Bacteria; phylum Pseudomonadota; class Gammaproteobacteria; order Burkholderiales; family Burkholderiaceae; genus Burkholderia; species Burkholderia puraquae. The sequence goes on from NZ_NBYX01000009.1 coordinate 131,578, forward strand.
CCCCGACGGCCGCGAGTGCGGCGCGCAGCGAGCGTCGCGGCGTCCCGCGTCCGTTGGCCGGGGGCGTGCCGGCGCGTGGCGAAGGGGAAGGGGCCGGGCGGCGCACCGGCGGTCTAGCCCGGCGGCTCCACCGCGACGACCGCACTGGCCGGCTGCGAATTGACGGCCGCCCGCACCGTGACCTTGCCGCCGAGCGCGACGCCGGCCGGCAGCGGCACGCTCCACTGGCCCGTGCGCCCCGCGAGCGCATAGCCGAGCAGGCCGCGCGTGAGCGGATAAGTCTGGCCGTCGCCGGTCACGAGTTCGACCGACGCCAGTTGTGCGCGCCGCGTGCCGCCGTTGTGCACCCGCAGCACCCAGCCGCCGTTGCCGCGCAGGAGCGCCCAGTCGAGCTGCGGTGCGCCGTTGGTCGCCGGCTCGACGAACACCGGAATCGAATAGCGCAGCCGGATCGACACGCCGTTGGCCGGCGCTTCGCCGGGCTGCGGCAGCTCGTCGATCAGCAGCCGGTAAGTCTGCTCGGCGCCGGCTGTCGTGCGCGACGCGCGCACGACGCGGATCAGCTGTTCGGACTGCGTGCCGACTTCGATGAGCGGTGGGCTGGCCAGCAGATCCTGGGTGGGCATCAGCGTGTCCTGGCCGTCGGCCTGGTCCCAGCGGAACACGCGCACCTGCCCGTACACGGGGCGCTCGCCCGGATTGCGCAGCGTGATGCCGGTGGCCGTATCGTCGGCGCCGAATTCGATCGTGACGGGGGAAATCTGCAGCGACGCGGCGTGCGCGGCACCGGCCGCACACAGCAGCGCGGCGAGCGTTCGACGTAATGCGGACATGGGGAGCAGCGCCGGTCAGAAGTAGACGGTTGCGGTGACGGTCGTCTGATAGGTGTCCGGCTTCGGCGTCGCTTGCGCAGGCACCTGGCCGTAGACGGTCAAGGATTGCGCGGCGCCCGTCCCGGTGCCGGCCACGGTGTCCGTGCCTTGCGTGTTGCCCCAGATCGTCGTGCGTCCGGCATCCTGGTAGAGCTGGAAGCCGACGGTCGTCGACGTGTTGCCGGTCGACGTGCCGGCCATCAGCCGGCTCGCGACGCTCGACCCGGTGACCGTGCCCGCGTCGAGACCGACGTTGTAAGGCGTCGTGTTGGTACAGGTGACACTCATGGTCGTCTGCTGGTTGATCGCGGTAGCCAGTACCCCGCTGGTGCCGAAGGCGAGCGGGTTCGCTGCGATCGTGCAGTTCGGCTGCAGCGTCAGCGTGACGTTGAAGGTGGCGGTCGCCGTGCCGTTCGAATAAGTGGCTGCGTCGGCGGCTGGTGTCGAAAGGCCGATTGATAGCGCGAGCGACAATGTTGTGGATGCGATGGCGACTTTCACACAGATCCCTCATCGATCGGATTTTCGTTGGATTTATGCCGCGCTTCGCATGCCACGGTATCGCAAATGCTGATACGAATCGGCAAGTCTTTCAATCTTAAAATTTGCGCTGTTTCATTTTGTTACATTTGAGCTGAATATTGATTGAATAAAGACAGGAAATATTTCGCTTTTCGATTTTTTGCGCATGCCGAGCGAAATATTATCTTGCGATGCAGCAATCGCTTCAAGGTTCATGCGGGATGCGTCATGGATTTGCGGCTGATTCGGCGCGATGAATCGGCCCGTACGGAATGGATAATTAATGCGTATTCTGGAGTGGAGTAGATGGAGGGTGAATCATTCAAGTGGATTGAATTGATTCCGGTGGTTGGTAAATGAATTGAATTCGGAGTGAAGCGGGATTTGCAGATATTCCGAATGTTCGGGATTGAAGGGTTGGTGAACCTGAATCGACGCCCGAAAAGAAAACGGCCGCATTGCGCGGCCGTGAGCGTGTTTGCCGCGAAGGGCAGCGGGCCGTCGCGCATCGCCGGCGCGCGACGTGTCGCGCTTACGAATTCGCGGCGGCCGGTGCGCGGCGCTGCTGCGCGATCTGCAGGAAGACGAGCGCGAGTCCGGCCGCGGCGATCAGCCCGCCGACGAGCGGCACGGCCGCGTAACCGAAGCCCGTCGAGATCGCCGCGCCGCCGGCGGCCGCGCCGAGCGCGTTGCCGAGGTTGAACGCGCCGATGTTGACGGCCGACGCGAGGCCCGGCGCTTCGTGGGCCGCCCGCATCACGCGCATCTGCAGCGGCGGCACGACCGCGAACGTCGCGATACCCCACACGAGCAGCGTGACGGCGGCACCGGCATGCGTGCTGGCAAGCACCGGGAACGCGGCCATCGTGGCGATCAGCAGCAGCAGGAAACCGATCAGCGTGCCGTCGAGCGAGCGGTCGGCCAGGCGCCCGCCTGCGATGTTGCCGATCGAGAAGCCGACGCCGATCAGCACCAGCATCGCGGTCACGAAGCCGGGCGTCGCGCCGGTCACGTGTTCGAGCGTCGGCGCGACATACGTGTAGAGCGTGAACATCGCGCCGGCGCCGAGCACGGTCGTCCCGAGTGCGCCGAGCACGACGGGGCGCGTCAGCACCGACAGTTCGGCGCGCAGGTCGGGCATCTTGCCGGCTTCGCCCTTCGGCAGTGCGGCGAACAGCCCGGCGATCGCAACCAGGCCGAGGCCGGCCGTCGCCGCGAACGACATGCGCCAGCCGATGATCTGGCCGAGCCAGGTCGCGGCCGGCACGCCGCCGACGTTCGCGATCGTGAGCCCCATGAACATCGTCGCGACTGCGCTGGCCTGCTTTTCGCGCGGCACGAGGCTGGCCGCGACCACCGAGCCGAGCCCGAAGAATGCGCCGTGGTTGAGGCTCGTCACGAGGCGGGCGAGCAGCAGCGTCGTGTAGCCCGGCGCGAACGCCGACAGCAGGTTGCCGATCGTGAAGATCGACATCAGCGCGATCAGCGCCGAGCGGCGCGACCAGCGCGCGAGCAGCAGCGTCATCAGCGGCGCGCCGACCATCACGCCGATCGCATAGGCGCTGATCAGCATGCCGGCTTGCGGAATCGATACGTGCACGCCGTCGGCGATCACGGGCAGCAGGCCCATCGGCGAGAACTCGGTCGTGCCGATGCCGAACGCGCCCGCGGCGAGTGCCAGCAGCGGTAGCGCGGCGCTGCCGCCCGGGCGGGAAGGAGAGGAAGTCGTGGGGTTCACGCGATGAATTCCTGTAGTCGAGGGGCCACGGCATGGAGCCGTTGAGGACAGGGTGAAGTGTGCCTGCATGACTTTTGCGGAAAAAGCCGCATCCGGACGAAATTATCTTGATTTCATCTCAACAATGCAGCGTGAGTACGAAGCCTGCTGCTGGCGTGGGCGACCCAGGGGGCCCCGCGAAAGCTTCGTGAAATAAGAAAGGCGCGGCTTTCGACCTGGAGATCGCGATCCATGGGTGCCTCGATGTGGGCTGACGGTCGCGCCGCCCGGCAATCCGGAAGCGGGCCGCCGATCGTCCGGCAGCGCCGACCGCGCGGATCGGGCGGGCCAGCCAGCTGACGGCCATCACCCCGCGCGAGCGCCGCATCATCGCCGAAAACCCCTTGCAGACAAGGCACACGGGCAAAAAAAGCCCCGGTCACAGGGGGACCGTGACCGGGGCAGAAAGGCATCCTCTCTTTGGCACGAGGGTTGGATGCGCGCGAAGTATATTTCGGCGCGTGACAGTTCGAACCGGCGTTAAACGGCCGTTTTTCGTGTCAATTTAAAAACACCGTCGGTGCGGCGCCGGAGGTCGGCAATCTGAAAGATTTTTTAGCAGACGTGATGCCGGTGTTTAGTGCATCAAGACAGCTAAGGAGGGAGGCGCCCGATCGTCGGTCGACGGTTCGAATCGCGCCGATCGATCGTATGCCTGACGCGTCGGACGAGCAGCATCCGGTCAGTTCGCTTCGCCGGCTGCATCGCGCACGGCCTCGAGAAACCGTGCGACGGCGGGCGACGGGGGCATTGCGGCACCGTCGAACACGAACTCGATGTCGAAGCGGCTCGCGAGCTCGTCGAGCGCGACGAGCCGGACCGTATGCGGGCAAGTTGGCGAGGCGCTTTCGGGCACGAACGCACAGCCCATTCCGGCCGCGACGAGGCCGATCAGCGTCGGGATATCGCTGCCGACCTGCGCGATGCGCGGCGAGAAGCCGGCCAGCTGGCACTGCGCCATCAGGAACCGGTGATGCGCGGCGGAGCGCTGCGCGTCGAACCAGACGAACGGCTCGTTCGCGACGTCGGCCAGCGTGCGCGGCGCGGTGAAGTGTCCGCCCGGCGGCGCGGGCATGGCGAGCACGAAGCGATCGCTCAGCAACCGAACGCCCGACAGGTGCGGCGCCTCGTCCCGACGCCACGCCATGATTCCGCCGTCGAGCTGGCCGCGCACCAGCGCGCTCGCCTGTTCGGCCGACAACATCGGCGCGATCGACAGCTTCACGTCCGGGCATGCGTCGCGAAACGCCTTGAGGACGTTCGCGACGACGGGCAGCGGCAGGCAGTTCGGCAACGCGCCGAGCCGCAGTTCGCCCAGCTGGCCGGCCGCGCTGCGCAATGCGCGCTCACGGCTGTCCTGCAGCGTCGCGAGCAGGCCGGTTGCGTCCTGCAGGAAGCTTGCGCCGGCCGCCGTGAGCGTGACGCCGGTGGCGCGGCGGACCAGCAGCGGCGTGCCGATCGCGTCCTCGAGTTCGCGGATCTGTCGCGACAGCGCGGGCTGGACGATGCCGGCCGCGCGGGCGCCGGCCATCACGCTGCCGGCTTGTGCGACGGCCACGAAGTAGCGCAGGTGACGCAATTCGATCTTGCGCATGCGGTATCCGTTCCGGTTCATGGTTATGGATATACCTGTGAAGCATAGCAGGCGCCATTCGATGGTATTGGAAAGCATGGGAAGCGTGCCGTACGATGACCGCCATCGCCGCTCGCCCTTGCGGGCCGCGTGCGCTCCCTCCGTCCCCATTGGTCTCGTCCCATGCCGCTTCATATCCCGACCCCTTATATCCGCTCGCAAATCGCGTCCCGCCGGCTCGGCAGGACCATCCGGCTGAAGCTCGACGCGCTGCAGCCGTCGGGCTCGTTCAAGCTGCGCGGCATCGGCGCCGCTTGCGAAGCGCGACATGCGGCCGGCGCGCGGCGGTTCGTGTCGTCGTCGGGCGGCAACGCGGGCATCGCGGTCGCGTATTGCGGCCGCGAACTCGGCGTGCCGGTGCTCGTCGTCGTGCCGGAAAGCGCATCGGCCCGCGCACGCGAGCTGATTCGTGTCGAGGGCGCGGAGGTGGTCGTGCACGGCGCGAGCTGGGCCGAGGCGAATGCGTTCGCGCAGTCGGTACTCGGCGAGCACGACGCGTTCGTGCACCCGTTCGACGATCCCGTGCTGTGGCAAGGCCACGCGACGATGATCGACGAGATGGCAGCGGCCGGCCCGAAGCCCGACGCGGTCGTGGTCGCGGTCGGCGGCGGCGGGCTGCTGTGTGGTGTGCTCGAAGGGCTGGCGCGCAACGGCTGGCACGACGTGCCGGTGGTCGCGGCCGAAACGGAAGGCGCCGATTGCTATGCGCGCTCGCTTGCGCAGGGGCGCCCGGTCGAATTGCCGGCGATCACGAGCATCGCGACGTCGCTCGGCGCGAAGCGGCCGTGCGATGCGGCGGTCGAATGGGCGACACGGCACGAGATTCATCCGGTCGTCGTGTCCGACGCCGACGCGGTGGCCGCGTCGCTGCGATTCCTCGATGAACACCGGATTGTTGTCGAGCCCGCATGCGGTGCCGCGCTGGCCGCGCTCGAGCGGCCGGTGCCCGTGCTCGCGTCGGCGACGGATATCGCCGTGATCGTCTGCGGCGGCGTGACGGCGACCGTCGAGCAGTTGCAGGCACTGAACGCGACATCGCGGTAGGCGGGGCGGGCGGCGCGCGTCGGCCTGTCGGGGGATGGCCGGACGGCCGTCGATCCCGGCGACTGTCGGCATCGGCCGGGCATGCCCGCCGCGATGCGTCGACGCAAAGTCGGCGACACAACGGGCAGGCAGCCCGACGCGCGGAAATTCCTGTGGGGAATGACGGGGGAGGGTGCGTATCGTCGCGCTGCGCCGGGTGCGGCCGGGCGCGACGATACGGGCGCCGGTCAGTTTGCGGCCGGTGCGCTCGCGCCGGACGGTGCGGACGATGCGACGGGGTTGGCGGCAGCAGGTGCCGGCGACGTGCTCGAAGGTGCCGATGCCGATACGGGGGCCGATGCGGTGGGCGCAGCCGCGGCCGGTGCGCGCGTCGCAGCGGCCGGCGCCGATGCTGCTGCGGCAGGTTGCGATGCCGGGCCGGAAGCCGATGCCGGTGCGGAAACCGGCACGGGAGCCAAAGCCGGCGTGGATGCCGACCCGGAGGCCGGTGCAGGCGCGATAGCCGGCGAGGGCATCGACGAGGCCGCCGGAGCATGCGCCGCACCCGCAGCCGGTACCGCCCCCGAACCGGACGCTGCCACCGGCGCCGCAGCGCGGGCCATCGCCGGCGCGACCACGGCCGACGCCGCGGCCGGCACCGCGCTCGCACCCGACTCGGGCGCGACGACCGGCAGCGACAGCGGCACCGGCGCCGCGGGCGGCGTCGGCACGACCGGCGTCGTCATCTTCATCGGCTCGCCCTGCGGCGTCGGCGCGGGTTCGGGCAGCGGCGCGACGGGTTCTTTCTCGGCGGCCTTGACGGTTGCACGGTCGCGGCGGGCCGGGTCGATCTTCAGGAAATGTTCGACGAGATTGAAGAAGCGTTCATAGAACACGCCGGCGGGAATCGTCTCGCTGGCGGTCTTGACGAGCGCGTCGTCGCTCGACCCGATCGGCAGCGACAGCGAGCCGAACACGCTGAGGCCGACGCTGGCCGACGTATTCGACTTCTTCAGCGTGTAGCGATCCTGCACCGCATTCACGTACGCGATGCTCGACGTGCCGTCCGCGTTCGCGTCCGCGCATACGACGTGAAACTCGATCACGACGTGCATGTCGTTGTTCGGCTGGAAATTCTTGCTGCCGTCGACCGCATCGTTGCGCGACGACGACACCACATAGCCCTGGCTCAGCAGCGCGCGCCGCGCGGCCTCGCAGGCCGCGTCGGATTTCGAGTGGAACGTATGCGCATACGGGCTGCTGGTCGCGTCGAACTGTTCCTGCTGGTAGATCGGCTTGGGCGGCGACGAGCACGCCGCCAGCACGGTCGCGGCCGCGAGCGCGCACGAAACGGAAAACAGGCGAAATCGGTTGTGCATGGCGTCTTTCAGAAGGCTTGGCGAGAGGTCGCGCAACGGCGGCGCCTGGATGAAGCGCGCGGCAATCTCGTAAGGCCGGGGCGCCATTATAGTTTCGTTTGATGTCGTGCTCACTTCAGTCGGCCGGCGCGCCGCGTGCCGCGGCCAGCAATTGCGACGTCAGCGGATGGTGTTCGCCGCGCCGCGAGCGGATCGCGTGGATCTCCTCGGTCACGTCGCCCGCGCGCCCGAGCCGGCGCAACCCGCGCAGCAGCGACGCGTCGTTCGCGCCGAGTTCGCTCAGCGGAAACACGCCGAGGCCGCGCGCCGCGAACACGGCCATCAGCGCACTGTCCTCGAATTCCCCGGCCACGCGCGGCACGATCCGTTCGCCTTCCAGCCACAGGTCGAGGCGCGCGCGCAGCGCCGAATGCGCGGTCGGCAGCAGCACGGGCAGGTCGGCCAGGCACTGCGGAAAGTGCTGCCGCGCGGCCGGCGTGACGAGCGCCGCGGGGCCATACCAGTCGACCGGCGACGCGACGAGCCGCTCGCTCGTCACGCGCAGGTTCGAACCGGACGGCGCGCCCTGGCCGGCCAGCACCAGATCGAGATGATGCAGCGCGAGCTCCGCGAGCAGCGCATCGTGCTCGCCCTCGTGGCACAGCAGCCGCAGCGTGGGTGTATCCAGCACAGGCGCGAGGATCGCGTGCGCGGCGAGCTTGGAGATGCCATCGGCGAGGCCGACCGCGAGCCGCACGGTCGGCTGGCTGGCCGCCGCGCGCACGTCGTCGGGAATCAGCCGCCCCATCTCGAAGATCACCTCCGCGCGCGCAAACGCGGCCTGACCGGCATCGGTCATCGTGACGCCGCGTCCGGCCGGGCGCAGCAACTGGTGCCCGAGCGCTTTCTCCAGCTCGCGCACCTGCGCGCTGATCGTCTGCACGGCCATGTCGAGCCGCCCGGCCGCCCGCGCGAAGCCGCCTTCCTTCACGACGACCCAGAAATAGTACAGATGGCGGAAATTGAGCATCGGATCGTAATTTCGGAAAAACCGAACCAAAAATCAGATTCTCTCTGATTTTTCCGAAGTGCAGGGCGGCATATCATCGGGTTTTCCACTTTCGTATCGGCCCATTTCATGGACTACCTGCTGACGCTTGCCGTTGACCCTGCCGTCTGGGCTGCGCTCCTGACGCTCGTCGTGATGGAAGTCGTGCTCGGCATCGACAACCTGATCTTCATCTCGATCCTCAGCAACAAGCTGCCCGAAGCGCAGCGCGCTCGCACGCAGCGCCTCGGCATCGCGCTCGCGCTGGTGATGCGCCTTGCGCTGCTCGGCAGCGTCGCGTGGATCGCGAGCCTGACCGAACCGGTGTTCACGCTGTTTGACCATGCGTTCTCGTGGCGCGACCTGATCCTGCTGTCGGGTGGCCTGTTCCTCGTCTGGAAGGCGACGACCGAGATCCATCACCACGTGTCGCACGACGGTGAAGGCGCGGGCGGTGCCGGCGGCGCGGTCGGCCTGACGATGTGGGCCGCGATCGGCCAGATCGTGATGCTCGACATCGTGTTCTCGATCGACAGCATCGTGACGGCGATCGGCATGACCGAACACGTGCCGATCATGTTCGTCGCGGTGATCGTCGCCGTCGCCGTGATGCTGTTCGCGGCACAGCCGCTCGCCCGTTTCATCGACCGCAACCCGACCATCGTGATGCTCGCGCTGTCGTTCCTGGTCGTGATCGGCATGACGCTGATCGCAGAAGGTTTCGGTTCGCATGTGCCGAAGGGTTACATCTACGCGGCAATGGCGTTCTCGGCTTTCGTCGAAGGCATGAACATGCTGGCGCGGCGCGCGAAGGCGAAGCGTTCGGCACCGACGGAAGGTCGCTGAGCTACCGCGCGTGAAGCCGGCCGCCGCGGCGGCAGGTTCGCGCGCCTCATACGGAATCCAGACGAAATTCGCACGGAAAGGAGAAGCGCGATGAAATGCCCAGTCTGCAAGACGCCCGACCTGCTGATGGCCGAGCGCCAGTCGATCGAGATCGACTACTGTCCGACCTGCCGCGGCGTGTGGCTCGATCGCGGCGAGCTCGACAAGCTGATCGCGCGCGAGACCGGCGACACACCGGTGCGTCGCGACGAGCCGCCTGTGCGGCACGATGCGCACGCGCCGCGCGGCCAAGAGGGCGGGTGGGGGCGCGACGCTCGCTCGCATGACGATCGTGACAGACGCGACGGCCGCTCGCACGGCGATCGCTACAAGCACGACGGCCAGCGTCGCCGGAAATCGGTGTTCGACCTGTTCGACTTCGACTGATTGCGCCGTGCGCCGTAAAGAAAAGCCCCGCCGGGCGCGTACCCGGCGGGGCTTTTTCATGCGTTCGCGGTGGTGGTACGCACCAATGCTTACGCGTTGCCCGCCGTCACGTCGATGCGGCGCGGACGCGTTTCCTCGCGGCGCGGAATCGTCAGCGTCAGCACGCCGTCGCGCAGGTTCGCGTCGATCCTCGACGTGTCGAGGTCGGCGCTCAGCACGAAGCTGCGCGCATAGCGCGTCGCCCGAACTTCGGCGTGACGCACGCGCAGGTCGGCCGGCGTGTCGAGGTGCGTGTCGGCCTCGATCGTCAGCGTGTTGTCGTGCACCTTCACGTCGAGGTTCTCGCGCGGCACGCCGGGCAGGTCGGCCCGCAGCGTGACGCCGAGATGATTCTCGACGATGTCGACGGCCGGCGTGATCGCGGGCCGGCGGGCGGCTTCGGCGGCAGCGGGGTGAACCGTGTTCGTCTGACGCTCGGCCAGGGTCGGGTTCGCATTCATGTCGGTATCCTCAATATTATTGAACGGTGATCGCGCGTGGCTTCGATGCCTCGCGCCGGCCGACGCGAATCAGCAGGCAGCCGTTTTCGTAGCGGGCGCTGACCTGGTCGGGATCCGCGTCCCGCGGCAGTTCGACGACACGGCGGAATGCGCCGTGAAAGCGCTCCTGTGCATAGGTGCGCAGATCGTCGCCTTCGCTGCGCGGCGCCGGCTTGCGCTCGCCGCTGATCGTCAGCAGATCCTTGTCGATCGATACGTCGAAGTCGGCCGCGGCCATGCCGGGCGCGAACGCGACGATCTCGATGGCGCCGTCGGTGGCGCCCACGTTGAGCGCGGGAAAGGCGCCGGGCCGCACCGCGCGAATGCCGGACGGACGTTCGCCGAGCAGGTTCGCCACCTGCCGCTGCACGCGGGCGAATTCGTCGAACAGGTCGCTGCCGAAATGGATACCGCTCATGTTGGTCCTCCTGAACAGGGAACGCGGGAGACGTGACGGCGCGACGCCTGCGGCGGGCGCGACGCGGGAGCTCCACTGGGTCGAAACGGGGGCAGTGCGTTGGTTGGTGCACGGCCCGACGACGTGTAATTAGTGGCCGCCGCAGCGCATTTCAAGGGGGGAGTCTGCAATCTGCATCAATGCATGCGCGTGCGATTCGATGCGACAATCGCCGCGATCTGTTTGCAGACCAACGACACGGGACAATCATGGACATTCGACGCATCGCGATCGTCGGCGCCGGCGTGATCGGCGCGAGCTGGGCCGCTTTCTATCTGACGCAGGGCTTCGACGTCGTCGCGACCGATCCGGCGCCGCAAGCCGACGCGCGGCTGCGCGACGCGCTGGCTGCATTTCTCGGCGACCGGGCCGCCGAACTTTCCGCGCGGCTGTCGTTCGACGCCGATCTCGCGCGCGCGCTCGACGGCGTCGACTTCGTGCAGGAGAACGGCCCGGAGCGGCTCGACCTGAAGCGGGCGCTGTACCGGCAGATGGACGATGTGCTGCCCGCGCACGTGCCGATCGCGTCGAGTTCGTCGGGCCTGAAAATGTCGGACATCCAGACCGCATGCGACAAGCATCCGGAACGTTGCCTGATCGCGCATCCGTTCAATCCGCCGCACCTGATTCCGCTCGTCGAGCTGGTTGGCGGCGATGCCACCAGCCAGGACGTGATCGCGCGCGTGAAGGATTTCTACGATGCGCTCGGCAAGCAGACGATCGTCCTCAACAAGGAGATGACCGGCCACGTCGCGAACCGGCTCGCGGCCGCGCTGTTCCGCGAGGTGTATCACCTCGTCGGCGAAGGTGTCGTGAGCGTGGCCGATGCGGACAAGGCCGTCGCATGGGGCCCCGGCCTGCGCTGGGGGCTGATGGGGCAGTGCCTGACCTATCACCTCGGCGGCGGCGCGGGCGGGATCGCGCACTTTCTCGAACACCTGTCGGGGCCGATCACGAGCTGGTGGGACGACCTCGGCACGCCTTCGTTCGATCCGGACGTCGATCGCAAGCTGAACGACGAATTGCGCGCGATCCAGGGCGCGCGTTCGATGCAGGAACTGGCGGCCGAGCGCGACCGGCTGCTCGTCGAATTGATCGACGCGCGGCGCCGCAGCTTCCTGCCCTGATCGCGCCGGAGCGTCGGCGTCCGGCTATTGCTGCGAGGTTGCCTGCGGCGCCGGCGGCGTCTGGGCCAGCCATGCGGGGCTGGCGGCCTGCACGAGTTCGCGGTTGCGCGCACGGGTCGCGGCGCTCGGCGGGTAGTTGCCGTCGTTCGTCGGCAGTTCGCCGTCGAGATAGGCCTGCTTGAGTTGCGCGATGACTTCCGCGCGGGTCAGCCCCTGTTCGGGCGCCGCGGTATCGGTCGTCTGGGCAAAGGCTGGGGACAGCAGGGCGGCGGCGGCGGTCGCGACGGCGAATCGCAGGATATTCATGGCGTGCTCCGATCAAGGGGAAGGGGTACCGGATGCGCGCGGCGGCTGGCCGTGCGTTCCGATGGGTCCCATTGTCGCGAGCGGGTGCTGCGCGGACGATGACGCGTTCCGGGCAAAGCTGTCAGTTGCGGGCGCGATCCCTCCTGCGTGTGTCGCGCCCGGTGCGGTTGGTTACAACTCTGATGCCGCCGTGATCAGCGTCGCTTCGAGTGCGAGCGTCGAACGCGACGCGGCTGTCGGCCGGTCGATCACGTATTCGAGTTCGCCGAGTTCGGGCAGCCCCGCGTCGAGCCGCGCGAGCCCGGCCGGGATCACGTAGCCGGCGAACGCGCTGACGCCGAGCCCCGCGCTTGCAGCGGCGCGCAACACCGCGACGCTGCTGCTCACGACCGCGATCCGGTACGGCCGCCCGACGGCTTCGAGCGATTCGAGCACGCGGCGGCGCGATACGCTCGGCTCCGGATGCATCGCGAGCGGCAGCACGGCCTCGTGGCCGGTGATCCGCGAATCAGGGCCCGTACACCAGTACAGCGGCTCGCTGCGGATCACGCGGCCGCGCCGGCTGCCTGCAATGCGCTTCGCAAACACGAGATCGTGCCGCCCTTCGTCGAGCGCATCGAACAGGTCGCCCGACAGCCCGGTCGAAATCGCGAGCTCGACTTCCGGATTGCGCTGCACGAAGCTCGCGAGCGCGGCCGTCAGGTGCGCCGACGCGAAATCCTCCGACATCGCGAGCCGCACCTTGCCCGACAGCGGCGGCCCGCACACCGACGTGACGGCTTCGTCCATCAGCTCGAGGATGCGCACCGCGTAGCGGAACAGCGCGTCGCCGTGCTGCGACAGGTGCACGTTGCGCGTGTCGCGTTCGAACAGCGGCCGGTCGAGCAGCTCCTCGAGGCGGCGGATATGCTGGCTGACGGTCGACTGCGACAGGCTCACGCGCTCGGACGCAGCAGTGAAGCTGCCGGACTGGGCGACGGCGACGAAGCTGCGCAGCAGCTCGGGCGGTAACGGACGCATTGCTAAATCCACTGAATCGGTTTCGACAACTTCATAAATGGCCGGATATTGCGGCGCTAGTATCGGATCACGCGCCGGTGCGGCCCATGCAAGGGGCACATCGGACGCGTAGCCCGTGTCGCGCCGCCAGCTCCATCGGTCAGTCTAAGCCATCCGGCGTCCGGCCCGAAACCGCATCATCCCATCGACCGCCCGAGAATGCGCTCGCACGACGAGCCGCCGGGTCGCGGCGCCCCGCCGCAGGAGACAGACTGTCCGCGCCCGGGACCGGCGTGCGGGCCTGGCTCCCGCACGCGTCAGGCGCCCGTCACGAAGAGACTGGAGACGACTCATGATCATCTACGGAACCGCGCTGCTGGCGTTCTGCCACCTGGCCGGACTGTTCCTCGGCGACCTGCTCGGCAGCGCGATCGGCGTGAAGACCAACGTCGGCGGCGTCGGCATCGCGATGCTGCTGCTGATCTGCCTGCGCCTGTGGCTGCACCGGCGCGGCTGGCTGCCGAAGGAGACCGAGGCCGGCGTCGGCTTCTGGGGCGCGATGTACATCCCCGTCGTCGTGGCGATGGCCGCGAACCAGAACGTCGTCGCCGCGCTGAAAGGCGGCCCGGTCGCGCTGCTGGCCGCCGTCGGCGCGGTCGCGATCTGCGCATGCTGCATCGCGGTACTCGTGCGCACCGGGCGCGACGACACGGCCTTCGCGGGCGTGCCGCAATTCGAAGAACAGTGAAGGAGGCCGCCATGCTGCAGATGCTCGAAAAAACCGTCGCCCACAACGGGCTCGTCGCGTCGTTCGCACTGGTCGGCCTGATCATGTGGCTGTCGTCGATCGCGTCGCGCAAGCTCACGTTCGGCCGCGTACACGGCTCCGCGATCGCGATCGTGATCGGCCTTGTGCTCGCCTATGTCGGCGGCGCGTTCACCGGCGGCGAGAAGGGGCTCGCCGACGTGCGGCTGTTCGCCGGTGTCGGCCTGATGGGCGGCGCGATGCTGCGCGATTTCGCGATCGTCGCGACCGCGTTCGAAGTGCAGCCGACCGAGGCGCGCAAGGCCGGCCTCGTCGGCGTCGTGTCGCTGCTGCTCGGCACCGTGCTGCCGTTCATCGTCGGCGCGAGCATCGCGCGCGCGTTCGGTTACACCGATGCGGTCAGCATGACGACGATCGGCGCGGGCGCCGTCACCTACATCGTCGGGCCCGTCACGGGCGCGGCGATCGGCGCGAGCTCCGACGTGATCGCGCTCAGCATCGCGACGGGGCTGGTCAAGGCGATCATCGTGATGGTCGGCACGCCGGTTGCGGCCAACTTCATGGGCCTGAAGACGCCGCGCTCCGCGATGATCTTCGGCGGCCTGGCCGGCACCGTGAGCGGCGTGAGCGCAGGCCTCGCCGCGACCGACCGCCGGCTCGTGCCGTACGGTGCGCTCGTCGCGACGTTCCATACCGGCGTCGGCTGCCTGCTCGGCCCGTCGGTGCTGTTCTTCACGACGCGCGCGCTGGTCGGCGCGTAGCACGTCGCGTGCGATTCGGGCGGCCCGCGCGTGCAGCCGGCGTGCGCGGGCCCGGGCACGCCGCATCCATCGCGGCGTCCTCTGAGTCGCATTCGTCAACATCATCAATCGGCGGCGGCGCCAGGCTTAGAATGCCGCTGAACCATCGAAGCGGGAGAACTGTTCATGACGGGATGGAATCACGCGCGGCAGGCGCGCGATGCACGCCTCGCGGCCGGTGCGCGTTTCGCGCAGGGCAAGCGGGTCGACGCGCGCGACACCGTGGCGTTGCTCGAAGCGGTGCTGCGGCCAGGCGACCGCGTCTGCCTCGAAGGCGACAACCAGAAGCAGGCCGACCTGCTCGCGACGGCGCTCGCCGACGTCGACAGCGCGAAGATCCACGACCTGCACATGGTGCAGTCGGGCGTCGTGCTGCCCGAGCATCTCGACGTGTTCGAGCGCGGCATCGCGAAGCGTCTCGACTTCGCGTATTCGGGCCCGCAGTCGCAGCGCATTGCGAAGCTGCTGTTCGGCGGCAAGATCGCGCTCGGCGCGGTGCATACCTATCTCGAGCTGTTTGCACGCTACTTCATCGACCTCACGCCGCAGGTCGCGCTGATCGCCGCGGTCAGTGCCGATCGCGACGGCAACCTGTACACCGGCCCGAACACCGAAGATACGCCGACCGTCGTCGAGGCCACCGCGTTCAAGGACGGCATCGTGATCGCGCAGGTCGATCGCATCGTCGACAAGGTGCCGCGCGTCGACATCCCGGGCGACCGCGTGCATTTCGTCGTCGAGGCCGGCCGGCCGTTCTACGTCGAGCCGCTGTTCACGCGCGATCCGGCCGCGATCACCGAAACGCAGATCCTCACCGCGATGCTCGCGATCAAGGGCGTCTACGAGCCGTACGGCATCAAGCGCCTGAACCACGGGATCGGCTTCAACACGGCCGCGATCGAGCTGCTGTTGCCGACCTACGGCGAGAAGCTCGGGCTGAAGGGCAAGGTCTGCTCGCACTGGGCGCTCAATCCGCACCCGACGCTGATTCCCGCGATCGAGTCGGGCTGGGTCGAGCAGATCCACTGCTTCGGCTCGGAGGTCGGGATGGACGACTACATCCGCGCACGCTCCGACATTTGGTTCACGGGCCCCGACGGGTCGCTGCGCTCGAACCGCGCGTTCTGCCAGACGGCCGGCCTCTATGCGTGCGACATGTTCATCGGCTCGACGCTGCAGATCGACCTGTCCGGCCATTCGTCGACGGTCACGGCCGAGCGCATTGCCGGCTTCGGCGGCGCGCCGAACATGGGCAGCGACGCGCGCGGCCGGCGCCACCCGAGCGAGCCATGGCTGAAGGCCGGCGCGGAAGCCGACCCCGACACGCCGGCGGCACTCAGGCGCGGCCGCAAGCTGGTCGTGCAGATCGGCGAGACGTTCGGCGACAAGAACGCGCCGATGTTCGTCGAGAAGCTCGACGCGCTGAAGCTCGCCGACAAGCTGCAGCTCGACCTCGCGCCGATCATGGTCTATGGCGACGACGTCACGCACATCGTCACCGAGGAAGGGATCGCGAACCTGCTGATGTGCCGCGACAAGGATGAACGCGAGCACGCGATCCGCGGCGTGGCCGGCTATACGGAGATCGGCCGGGGCCGCGACCGCAGGATGGTCGAGCGGCTGCGCGAACGCGGCGTGATCCGTCGCCCGGAGGATCTCGGCATCGATCCGCTCGACGCCGATCGGCGCTGGCTCGCCGCGCGTTCGATCAAGGATCTCGTGCACTGGTCGGGCGGGCTCTATGCGCCGCCGGCCCGGTTCCGCAACTGGTGAGGAAGAGGGCATGGAACAGTTGAACTATCGCTTCACTGCGCGCGAGCGCGCGAAGGGCGAGCAGGCCGCGGCGCTGGTCGGCGTCGTGGCATCCGGCAATCTCGAAGTGCTCGTCGAGCGCGTGCTGCCGGGCAATGAATGCGAGATCGACATCCGCACCGCGGCGGTCGGTTTCGGTGCGGTGTGGCAGGCCGTCGTCACGGATTTCGTCGAGCGGCGCACGCCGGGCGGGTTGAAGCTGTCGATCAACGACGGCGGCGCACGGCCCGACATGGTGTCGCTGCGGCTCGCGCAGGCCGTGCGCGCGATCGAGGGAGACGCCAAATGAACAATCCCCACGCTCACATTGATTCGCTGCCTCCCGCGGGGGCGGGCGCCTCCCCAGGGGCGGCCCATCGGGAGGCGCCGAACGACGCGATCCACGACACGCCCGCGTTCGTCGCGAACGGCGCGAGCTGGTACGAAGCATCGGCACGGCAGCGCATCGACGGGCTGCTCGACGCCGGCAGTTTCAGCGAATTCCTCGGCCCGGCCGAGCGCGTGACGAGCCCGCACCTGCCGCTGTTCGACCTGCCGCAGCAGTTCGACGACGGAATGGTGGTCGGCCACGGCCGGCTCGACGGGCAGCCGGTGTTCGTCGCCGCGCAGGAAGGCCGCTTCATGGGCGGCGCGTTCGGCGAAGTGCACGGCGCGAAGCTCACCGGGCTGCTGCGTGCCGCGCGCGAAGTCGGCAAGCCGGTGCTGATCCTGTTCGATACGGGAGGCGTGCGGCTGCAGGAAGCGAACGCAGGCGAACTCGCGATCGCCGAGATCATGCGCGCGCTCGTGGAAGCGCGCACGTCCGGCGTGCCGGTGATCGGGCTGATCGGCGGGCGCGCGGGCTGCTATGGCGGCGGCGGGTTGCTCGCCGCGTGCTGCTCGGCGCTCGCGGTGTCGGAGCAAGGCCGCATCAGCGTGTCGGGCCCCGAGGTGATCGAGACCAATCGCGGCGTCGAGGAGTTCGATGCGAAAGACCGCGCACTCATCTGGCGCACGATGGGCGGCAAGCACCGGCGGCTGCTCGGCGGCGCGGATCGCTACGTGGCCGACACACCCGATGCGTTCCGTGCGGCGGCGCTCGAGCTGATCGGCCGCGCGCCGAAGTTCGATGCGGCAATGCTGCGCGCGGAACAGGCCCGCCTTGAGGCGCGTGTCGAGCGATTCGGCGCATGCAAGGATGCGCTCGACGTGTGGCGCACGCTCGGTGCGGAAGCGCCCGAAGCGATTCCCGGAATGCCCGACGATGCGTTCGCCGCGCTCGCCGACCAACTGCAGGAGCCGCAGCATGACGCTCGATGAAGTCCTGACCTCGCTGTTTCCGAAAGGCCATGCGATCGCGCGCACCGGCGGCCTGCTGACGGGCCACGCGGAGCTGGCCGGCACGCGTGTCGACGTGATCGGTGTCGCCGACCGTTTGCCGTTCGGCATCGACGAGGCGCTGACGCTCGCGGCGCGCGTGCTCGACACGATCGCGCGCGGTGGCGACACGCCGATCCTCGTGCTGGTCGACAGCGACAGCCAGCGGATGAGCAAGCGCGACGAACTGCTCGGCCTGAACGAAGGGCTGTCGCATCTCGCGAAGTGCCTGATGCACGCGGATCTCGCCGGGCACCGGACGATCGGCGTCCTGTACGGCCACACGGCCGCGGGCGCGTTCATCGCGACCGCGCTCGCGACGCGCACGCTGCTCGCGGTGCCGGGCGCGGAGCCGGAAGTGATGGACCTGCCGTCGATGTCGCGCGTGACCAAGCTGCCGATCGACGTGCTGAAGGAGATGTCGCGCTCGACGCCGGTGTTCGCGCCGGGACTCGACAACCTCGTGAAGATGGGCGCCGTCGACGCCGTGCTCGATCCGGCCCGTGCGCTCGACGCGCAGGTCGGCGAATGGCTCGGCAAGCCGGCCGACCGCGTCGACCGGCGTGCGGCGCGCGGCCGGCCGGTCGCGACCGATGTCGCTCGGCGCGTCGAGGCACTCGCGCGTGCCGCACGCTGAGCTGCCGCTGCGCCGCCACACGCTCGTCACGCTGACGGCGGCGGGGTGGGGCGCGGCATTCGCGCGCGATCCCGCGCTCGCGGCGGATCCGCTCGTGCAGGCATGGGCCGCGCGTGGCTGGCCGCTGATCGTGCGCCGCGCGTCGCCCGACGAGGCCGATGCCGGCCGTGTGCCGCTCGGCCTGCCGCTGCCGCCTGCCGCGGGCAAGCGGCGCATCGCGCTGAACGCGGCGGCTGACGCGCTCGCGACGGTCGGCCCGCTGCCCGCGTTGGCCGACGTGCTCGCGGCCGCGCCCGACGCATGGCGCACGGCGTTGCGCGAGCTCGATGCGCTCGGCGCGCGTTGCGGCGTGCAGGGCCGCGTGTTCGGCAGCCTCGCATGGCAGGCACTGACGGGCGAGCGCTACCTGAGCGAGTCGTCCGATCTCGACATCGTGTTCCCGCTGCCGGACTCCGCATCGATCGCGCCGCTGCTCGACGGCCTCGCGGCGATCGACGCACGCGCGCCGATGCGCATCGACGGCGAACTGCTGCGCGACGACGGCGCGGGCGTCAACTGGCGCGAACTGCGTGCGCGGCAGCCTGAAGTCGCGGTCAAGACCGCAATCGCCGTCGAACTGATGCCGGCCGAAGCATTCACCGGAGGCGCGCGATGAGCGCATGGGCTGCCTGCCGCGTACCGGCGCCGTCCGAAGCCGAGCGCATCGCCGAACTGGCCGAGCGCAGCCTCGTGCTCGAGATCGAGACCTATCCGAAGCCGGGGCTCGTCAGTCATGTCGACACCGGCAGTCATTCGGACATGGATGCCGCGACGTTCGCCCGCAGCGCCGCCGTGCTGCGGCCGTACTTTGCAGAACTCGCCGACGCGGGCGCGCGCGATGCGGACATGGCCGTGCTGCGCAAGATCGGCCTGCGTGCCGAGCACGCGATGCTTGCCGCGACCGGCGGCGTCAATACGCATCGCGGCGCGATCTTCGGGCTCGGGCTGCTGTGTGCGGCCGCGGGCCGGCGCGCGATGCCGGGAACCCTGCCGGGCGGGATGACGCTCGGCGCGTTCGTTTCCCGTCGCTGGGGAGCCGATATCCTCGGCGGCCCGCGCTTGCCCGACAGCCACGGCGAGTGCGCGAGCCGCCGCTACGGCGTCGGCGGCGCGCGTCGCGAGGCGGCCGACGGTTTCCCGGCCGTCTATGCGGTCGGGCTGCCCGCACTGCGCCGCGCGCAGCGTGACCTGCCTGGCGATTCGGAAGCCGCGCGCGTCGATGCGTGCTTCGCGCTGATCGCCGCGCTCGACGATACGAACCTGCTGCACCGGGGCGGCCAGGCCGGCCTCGCGTTCGCACGGGCGGCCGCACGCGCGTTCGTGGCCCGCGGCGGCGTGCGTGCGCGCGACTGGCGGCTGCGCGCGGCTGCCGTGCATCGTGCGTTCGTGGCGCGGCGGCTGAGCCCGGGCGGCGCGGCCGACCTGCTCGCGATGAGCGTCTTCGTCGAAGCGCTCGAAGCCGACGGGGGCGCGCGATGACGCTGGCCATCCTCTGTTCGGGACAGGGCGCGCAGCGTGCCGACATGTTCGACCTGACCGGTGCCGCGCCGCAGGCCGATGCGCTGTTCGCGCACGCCGGCCGGCTGCTCGGCGAGGATCCGCGCGCCTGGGTCCGGCAGGCCGGGCCGGACGCGCTGCGTGAAAACCGTGCCGCGCAGATCCTCTGCACGGTCCAGGCACTCGCCGCCGCCGCGCTGCTCGACGCGATGTGGCCGCGCCGGCGCTGCGTTGCCGGCTACAGCGTCGGCGAAGTCGCGTCGTGGAGCGTCGCGGGGATGATCGAGCCGGCCGCCGCGCTCGACCTGGCCGATGCGCGTGCGCGTGCCATGGATGCCGCGAGCGGCGGCGACGAGCGGATGGTGTTCGTGCGCGGCCTGACGCGCGCGCAGCTAGCGCGCTTGTGCGACGGCCGCGACGCGGCGATCGCGATCGCGAACCCCGGCGACGCGTTCGTGGTCGCGGGGCGGCAGGCCGATGTCGATGCGGTGGCCGACGACGCGTCACGCGCCGGCGCGCTGCGCGTCGCGCCGGTCTGCGTGCGGATCGCGTCGCACACGCGCCGGCTCGCCGCTGCCGTGCCGGTGTTTCGTGCGTCGCTCGCCGCGACGCACGTGCGGCGGCCGCTGCCGGGCACGCGACTGCTTTCGGGCATCGACGGCGCATCGGTGCTCGATCCCGATACGGGCCTCGACAAGCTGGCCCGGCAGATCGCGGAGCCGGTCGAGTGGGCGGCCTGTCTTGCCGCCTGCGTGGAGGCCGGTGCGACTGCGTTCCTCGAGCTCGGCCCCGGCCGCGCGCTGGCCGAGATGGCTGGTGGCGCGTATCCGGCGCTGCCGGCGCGCAGCCTCGCGGATTTTCGTTCCGTCGACGGTGTGGCGAGCTGGCTCGCGCGCGTCGCGGCGGGCTGATCGACGGCGTGGAAAACGGGCTGTAACCCGTCCGCCGGGCGCCGGTTTTGCGTTGTGTGTTGCGCCGGCGCAGCAGCATCGCAGCCGGTGCTTGCCACGCGAATTGGCGTCGCTACAATGGCGCCCGCCATGAGACCAGCCGCCTTCCTTCTCGCCGCGCTTTGCTGCGCGGCGAGCGCCCACGCCGCCCAGATTCCGTCCGATGCCGGATCGGTCGGCACATACTTTTCGTATGACAACGCGGCGGCCGACGCGACCGTCGACCTGATCGGGCAGGCGCAGCACCGCGTGCTGCTGGCAGGCTATACGCACGTGCCGCCGGCGGTCGCGAGCGCGCTGCGCGCGGCCCGCTCGCGCGGGATCGAAGTGCGTGTCGTGCTCGTGCGTTCGCCGCGCGCGGGCAGGTACAGCGGCGCGGGCTATCTGAAGTCCTCGGGTATCGACGTGGCGATCGATTCGCGGCACGGTGATCCCGCGCCGCGCTTCGTGATCGTCGACGACAGTGTCGCGCTGACGACGCTGTCGGAGGGCGCGGCCACGCATGCGGAGACGGTGAATGTGTTCCAGCGTGCGCCCGAGCTTGCGCAATCCTATGCGCAGTCGTTCTGGCGGCTGTACCGGCAGGCCGGCGGCCTCTGACCCTTTCCTGCGACGCCACGCGCACCGGTGTGACCCCGCTTGCATCGGCGCTGCCGATGAACCATGCTCGTTGACAGGCGCCGGCGCGCGGTTCGCGCATCCGGCGCAACGGCAGGGAGCCGATCGTGTTCGAGTGTTTTGCCGATCGCGCCGACGCGGGTTACCAACTGGCCGGCGCATTGCGCGATTACGCGGGGCGTAGCAATGTCGTCGTGCTCGCATTGCCGCGCGGCGGCGTGCCCGTCGCGTACCCGGTCGCTTGCGCGCTGCACGCGCCGCTCGACGTGCTGGTCGTGCGCAAGCTCGGCGTGCCGTACGACCCCGAGCTCGCGATGGGCGCGATCGCGACGGGCGGCGCGATTCATCTGCAGCGTTCGGTGCTCCGCTCGATGAACGTGTCCGGCGAACAGCTCGCCGACGTGATCGCGCGCGAGACGGCCGAACTGCATCGACGCGAAGCGCTGTATCGCGGTGCCGCGCCGCCGCTGCCGGTCGAGGGGCGGATCGCGATCGTCGTCGACGACGGCATCGCGACCGGCGCGTCGATGCGCGTCGCGCTGCAGGCGTTGCGCGAGCGCCATCCGGCGCGGATCGTGGCGGCTGCCCCGGTCGCGCCGGCGGGTGCACGGCATGCATTCGACGATCTGGCCGATGCGTTCGTCACGGTGACGCAGCCGCTGCCGTTCTTCGGGATCAGCCAGTTCTACGCGCGCTTCGAGCAGACGAGCGACGACGAAGTACGGGCTTTGCTCGACGCGGCGCGGCTCTGATGCGGCGTCACGTCCGCCTGATGCGGCGTGGACGAGGGCGGCGGGTTTCGGCCCACGCGAACACGCGCTGCAGCATCGGATGGACATCCCCGTGCCAGCGCGCCCCCGTGAACAGCCCGTAGTGATCGCAGTCGTCGATGTCGACGCGATAGCGCTCGTCGTCGGCGAGGCCGCTGCACAGGTCGAGCGCCGCATGCGTCTGGCCGGCGCCCGTGACCTTGTCGCACGCGCCTTCGACGGTCAGCAGCGCGACGCCGCGCAAAGCCGCCGGCTCGACACGCCGGTCGCCCACGTCCCACGTGCCGAGCGCGAGGCTCATGCGCTGGAACACGACGTCGACCGTGTCGAGGAAATACTCGGCCGGCATGTCGAGCAGCGCCGTGTATTCGAGCAGCGCGCGCCGCGCGCCGGCGAGCCCGGCCATGTCGAAGCGCGACGCTGCCAGCGCATACGCTTCGATCAGCGACAGGAAGCGCTGCGGGTACACCAGCGCGATCTCGCCCTGCTGCAGATAGGTCGGAAATACGTGGCGGCCATGCCCCGCGAAGCCGGGCGGCACGACGTCGATCAGGTGGCGGCGGCACCAGCCGAGCGAATGGGCGGCGGCGGCGGTGCCGAGCGCACTCGGGTTCCGGCGCGCATCGAGCGGGCCGCCGATCAGCGTGACGCTCGCGGGCGGCGCGAGGCCGCGCGCGGCACGCAGCGCGAGCGCGCCGAGCACCGGCACGGTCGCCTGGCACACGGCGACGACATGCAGCGGCCGGTCGTCGTGCGCGAGCCCGTCGACGAAGCCGTCGAGCGTCGCGACATACTCGTCGAGCCCGAAGCGGCCCGAAGCGAGCGGCACGTCGCGCGCATTGCGCCAGTCGGTCACGCAGACGTCGCCGTCCGCAAGCAGCGTCTCGACGGTTTCCCGCATCATCACGGCCGCATGTCCGGCGAGCGGTGCGCACAGCAGCACCGTGCGCCGCGCATCGGCACGCGCGAAGCGCCGCAGGTCGCAGAACGGCGTGCGCGCGACGACGCGCTCGCCGGCGGCCGGCCACCCGATGTCGAAGTGCGGCGGCTTGTCCGGCGGCCCGAGCAGCGGCTCGAACAGGTCGTCGTAGCACGACGACGCGGCATGCGGCAGCGTGGCTGCGGGCCACGCGTCGAATGCGTGCCGGGTCGCCGCGCGCCAGGCGCGCATCCATTCCCGCTGCTGCTCGACGAGGGCATACCACATGGCGAACCTTGGGGCGGATGGGGCGTGAACTTGCATTATGGTCACTGTGGCCGGACAACGTGAGCCCCGCGTGCGGCAGGCCGATGCGCATCAGGCGCACGGGGCGGGGGCCGGCTGCACACGTTCCGCTGTTTCGGCGAACGCATTCGTGGAGCCGGCACCAGCCCGTTGCCGGCGGGAACGGGCCCTAGGCGACGCCGCGCGACGCTGCTACAGTCGTCGATCCCATTCCCCTCAAGCGGAGCGTTTGCGATGAAGCTGATCGGCATGCTGGATTCCCCGTTCGTGCGTCGTGTCGCCATTTCGGCGAAGCTGCTCGACCTCCCGTTCGAACACGAGTCGATCTCGGTGTTTCGTCACTTCGAGCAGTTCAGGGCGATCAACCCGGTCGTCAAGGCACCGACGCTCGTGACCGGCGACGGCGCGACGCTGCTCGATTCGTCGCTGATCGTCGACTATCTCGATCACCTGGTCGCGCCCGGGCGGCGCCTGCTGCCCGATGCCGCCGATGCCCGGCTGCGCGCGCTCGTGCCGGTCGGCTTCGCGCTGGCGGCCGCCGAGAAGACGGTGCAGGTCGTCTACGAGCAGGCGCTGCGTCCGGCCGACAAGCAGCACGCGCCGTGGCTCGAGCGCGTGCTGAGCCAGATCGAGGGCGCGTACGGCGCACTGGAGCCGCTCGTCGCGGCCGCGAACGGCTGGTTCGGCGGTGCGCGCCTGCTGCAGTCCGACGTGACGGTCGCGGTGGCATGGCGTTTCACGCAGTTCATGGCCGCCGACTATCCGGCGCTCGCGCGGATCGATCCGGCCCGTTATCCGGCACTGGCTGCGCATTCGGCACGGGCGGAAGCGCTGCCGGCGTTCGTCGAAACGCCGCTCGTCTAGGCGTCGCGGCGGCGCGCGACGCGGCTCCGCTCGCTACCCGCCGCCCGCTCGGCCTTGCCGGGCAAGCCTTTGCCGATTGTTCTCGGCGGCTGACAAGTGACTTCGCATTCGCGCTGTTTATCCGGAAGCAGCCGCTCCCTAGAATCCACTCCATCGAATATGCGTTGCCTGATGGAGCCGATGATGAAAGCCCTGATCGAATCGAGCCTGTACCACCCGTCCGTCGTGTTGCCGCTTGCCGCGCTGACACAGTTGATGGTCGAGCGCGATTTCAATCTCAGTCAGGTCGGGCTGATCGTCGCGGCGCGCGGTGCGCAGGCCGCCGTATCGCGCTCCCGTGCGCTGATTTTCTGCCGCGACGGCGCAGCGCAGGCATGACGGCGCTTGCGGCGCATGGATGAAAAAAAGCCCGGCCGGCGCAAGCCGGACGGGCGGATCGGGTTCGATCGGGCCCCGGCTTCGGCCGGGGCTTTTTCATGGGCGACGCTCAGGCGCGTGCCGGCGACACGGCACTGTACATCTCCGATTCGTCGTCCTCGCGCATCTGGCGCACGAGCTGATGGGCTTCGCGGCGCGTCGCGACGGCCGGCGGCGAGCCCTTGAGCGGCTGGCGCGCGGTTTCGGCGAGCGCGACGACCGACACGATGCCGATCACGGCGGCGCCCATCATGTAGTACGCGGGCATCATCAGGTTGTGCGTGACGTCGACGAGCCATGCGGTGACGAGCGGCGTCGTGCCGCCGAACAGCGACACCGACACGTTGAAGCCGATCGCGAGCGCGCCGTAGCGGATCTCGGTCGGGAACAGCGCCGGCAGCGCCGACGGCATCACGCCGGTAAAGCACGACAGCAGCACGCCGAGGATCAGCAGGCCGCCGAACACCGACGCCGTGGTGCCCGCATGGATCAGCATCATCGACGGGATCGACAGCGCCAGCAGGCCGACGCAGCCGGCGAGCATCACGGGCTTGCGGCCGATCCGGTCGGACAGGCGGCCGGCGGCGAGCGTCAGCGGCATCATCAGTACCATCACGATCAGCACGAGCACGAGGCTGTGCGATTCGTCGAAGTGCAGCGTCGACGACATGAAGCTCGGCAGGTACGACAGCACCATGTAGTCGGTCACGTTGAAGATCAGCACGAGGCCGACGCACAGCAGCAGCGCACGCCAGTTGCGCATCAGCGTTTCGCGGAAGCGCGCCTTCGGCACGGCCTTGTCCTGCGCTTCGCGCTCTTCGGCCTGGCGCTTGAATGCGGGCGTTTCCTCGAGCTTCATCCGGATGTAGAGGCCGATCAGGCCGAGCGGGCCCGCGATCAGGAAAGGCACGCGCCAGCCCCACGACAGCAGCGCTTCCTGCGACAGCGACGCGGTGAGCAGCGCGACGACGCCGGCGCCCAGCACGTATCCGATCAGCGTGCCGAACTCGAGGAAGCTGCCCATGAAGCCGCGACGCTTGTCGGTCGAGAATTCGGCGATGAAGGTGGCGGCGCCGCCGTATTCGCCGCCGGTCGAGAAGCCCTGCACGAGGCGGGCGACGAGCAGCAGCACGGGCGCCATGATGCCGATCGACGCGTAGCTGGGGATCAGGCCGATCGCGAACGTGCCGGCGGCCATCATGATCATCGTGGCGGCGAGCACGCGCTGGCGGCCGATACGGTCGCCGAGCGGGCCGAACACCATGCCGCCGAGCGGGCGCACGAGGAACGCGGCCGCGAACGTGCCGAAGGTCGCAAGCAACTGCGCAGACGGGCTGCTGGACGGGAAGAACACCTTGCCGAGCGTGACGGCGATGTAGCTGTAGACGCCGAAGTCGAACCATTCCATCGCATTGCCGATGGCCATTGCGCTGACGGCGCGCTTGAGGAGGCTCTGGTCGACGACGGTGATGTCGTCCGCGACGAGCGGGGCTTCGCCGGACGACGAAGCGGAGGAAGAGGCAGCGGTCGGGCTGACGTGTGTTGCGGTCAAGGTCATGCACTCCTTTGACTGCGCCGGACGGGCGGGCCGTCCGACACGGTTTGCCGGCGAGCGCGGTGTCGAGTGCGGCGCGTCGGGGCAGGCCATTAAGCACTTACTGCACAGGAGGCGGTAAAGGGCCGTAAGGGGCTGCTTCGACGCGGGCCCGATGGGCCGTCGCGACAGTGCGCTCATGAAGAATGGGCCGCGTGATGCAGGCGGCAGATGCCGGTGCGGACGATGTCCGGCGTTCCGGCAAGCGCCCCGGAGGGGCAACGAAACGAGAAAAGCGGGCCTGTCGGGCGGGCTTTCCTGTGAGTGCAATTTCGGTCGAAGGGCCGGCATGCGATGCGCGGACAGACTTCTCTCGAAATCGAATAGACAGAGATTGAATGTTGAAACAGGCGACATGATAGCACGATGACGGATGATCGTGCAAATTGCCGGGAAACGCCCGTCTGGCGGGGCGTCCGGCGGGGACGGCTCGGGTATGATCGGCGGCGCGCGGCGGGCCCGCGCAACCCCCGGTGAAGGGGGCGAATTCACGAGGAACCGGATGACCGAACTGATGAGGATCGCGGCGCTGTTCGCCGCCACCGCGCTGGCCGAAATCGTCGGCTGTTACCTGCCTTGGCTCGTGTTGAAGGATGGCCGGCCGGTGTGGCTGCTGGTGCCGGCCGCGCTGTCGCTTGCGCTGTTCGCGTGGCTGCTGACGCTGCACCCGAGTGCGGCGGGGCGCACCTATGCCGCGTACGGCGGCGTGTATATCGCGGTGGCGCTGGTCTGGCTGCGGGTGGTCGACGGCGTCGCGCTGACCCGCTGGGATGTGGCCGGCGCGGCGCTCGCGCTCGGCGGAATGGCGGTCATCGCGCTGCAGCCGCGCGCGTGAGCGCGGCCACGGCGCGGGCCGTGAGCCGTCTGCTTCAAGCCGTTTCGGTGGCGCCCGCGTCGGCGGACAAGCGCCACACGCAGGTACCCTTGACCGACTTGTCGAGCTCGTCGAGCTGCGCCAGGTGCGCGGCGAGCTCGTCGTCGCTCGCGGCCACCACAGCCAGGTCGAGCGCGGCGAGCGACACGCGCTGGCCGTTTGCTGCACCGCCGTCGGCGCCCGCGTCGTCGAGCATGTCGATCACGAGGCTGTCCTGGCCGCGCGTCATCGCGAGATACACCTCGGCGAGCAGCTCCGAGTCGAGCAGTGCGCCGTGCAGCGTGCGGTGCGCGTTGCTGATGCCGAAGCGGTCGCACAGCGCGTCGAGCGAGTTGCGCTTGCCCGGGAACATCTGCTTGGCCTGCACCAGCGTGTCGATCACGCCGCCGCAATGCTCGCTGAACGGCGGCAGGCCGAGCCGCGCGAATTCGGCGTCGAGAAAGCCCAGGTCGAACGGCGCGTTGTGGATGATCAGCTCGGCGTCTTTCACGAAGTCGCGGATCTGGTCGGCGACTTCCGCGAATTTCGGCTTGTCGCTGAGGAATTCGGTCGTGAGACCGTGCACTGCGAGTGCGCCCGGATCGCTGTCGCGCTCGGGGTTCACGTAGAAGTGCAGGTTGTTGCCGGTGAGCCGCCGGTTCAGCAGCTCGACGCAGCCGATTTCGATGAGGCGGTCGCCCGTGCGGGCGTTCAGGCCGGTGGTTTCGGTATCGAGAATGATCTGGCGCATGTCGGGAAAAACGAAGGAAACAGGGGAGCGGCCCGTGTTCAGGCCGTGAGCGATTCGACGCCGCGATTCGCGAGTGCGTCTGCGCGCTCGTTTTCGGGATGGCCCGCGTGGCCCTTGACCCAGCGCCACTCGACCTCGTGCTGTGCGACGAGGGCGTCGAGCCGCTTCCACAGGTCGGCGTTCTTCACGGGTGTCTTTGCCGCGGTGATCCAGCCTTTCTTCTTCCAGCCGTGGATCCACTCGCTGATGCCTTTCTGCACGTATTGCGAGTCGGTATGTACGATCACCTGGCACGGCCGCTTCAGCGCTTCGAGCGCGGCGATCACGCCCATCAGCTCCATGCGGTTGTTGGTCGTGTTGGGCTCGCCGCCGAACAGCTCCTTCTCCTTGTCGCCGTAGCGCATCAGTGCGCCCCAGCCGCCGGGGCCGGGGTTGCCCTTGCAGGCGCCGTCGGTATAGATGTCGATGGTATCGGTTGTCATGAATGTTCTTGATGGGTGGTCGGGGAGGCCGCCGGCGTCAGGCCCGGCGAGAGCACGGGCTTCTTCATCCTGATCTGGCCGACGAGACGCATGCCGCGCACGCGCTTGACGGCCGTCACCATGTAGACGGCGCCGAAGATCGGCCACCAGCGGTCGCCGGCGGCTTCCATGAAGCCGTAGCGGGACAGCCACTTGTCGGTGACGAGCGGCGGCCGGTAGCAGCCGAAGCGGCCGCGTTCGAGGTCGAAGCCGAGCAGCTTGATCCAGTCCTTGAGCCGGATGAACGCGATCTGGTCGCGCGTGGCCGGCACGAACGGGCGGTTCGCCATGCGCCCGAACGATTGCCGCATGCCCCACAGGCTCAGCGAATTGAAGCCGGTGATCACGAGCTGGCCTTCCGGCATCAGCACGCGCTCGGCCTCGCGCAGCAGGCGGTGCGGGTCGGACGTGAATTCGAGCGTGTGCGGCATCACGATCAAGTCGACGCTTTGCGACTCGAACGGCAGGTCGAGCAGGTCGCACCAGGTCGTGCTGCGGCCGTCGGGCGCGTGCTCGGGCGCACGCGCTTCGCGCGCCCACGGAAACTGGTACGGCGCGCTTGCGCCGCTTGCCGGATCGAGCACGAGGCCGCGATACGGCATGCGGTTCTCGCGCAGCGCGTCGAGCTGCGGCAGGCCGAGCTGCAGCGCGTGGAACCCGAAGACGTCGGACACGATCCGGTCGAGCTGCGCCTGCTCCCAGCCCAGCACGTAGCGGCCGGGAGGCGAGTCGGTCCAGGCGGGCCAGTCTATAATTTGACGGTCAGACATAACGATGATTGCGCGCCCATGAACGAGCTGGAATACGTGCCGGTTCCGGCATTCGATGACAACTATATCTGGCTCGTCTCGGACGGCCGCGATGCGATCGCCGTCGATCCGGGTGAAGCCGCGCCGGTACGCCGGGTTCTAGCCGAACGAGGCTGGCGGTTGACCGCTATTTTACTCACGCACCATCACGCCGACCACGTCGGCGGTGTCGCGGCACTGCGAGATAGCCAACCGGACGATGTTCCGCTCACTGTTTACGGCCCCGCGGCCGAGGCGATCGGCGTAGTCACGCGGCCGCTTTCGGGCGGCGCGCGCGTGACGCTCGACGCACCGGCCGTCGCGTTCGACGTGCTCGACGTGCCGGGCCATACGCGCGGCCACATCGCCTATTTCCAGGCGGCCGGGCAGGGCGCGGCGGCGCCGCACGTGTTTTGCGGCGACACGCTGTTCTCGTGCGGCTGCGGCCGCCTGTTCGAAGGCACGCCCGCGCAGATGCTCGCGTCGCTCGATGCGCTCGCGGCGCTGCCGGGCGACACGCACGTACATTGCGCACACGAATACACGCTGTCGAACATCCGCTTCGCGCTCGCGTGCGAGCCCGGCAATGCGGCGCTTGCCGCGTGGCGCGACGAAGCGCAGGCGCTGCGCGCGCGCGGCGTGCCGACGCTGCCCACTACGATTGCTCACGAGCGTGCCGTTAACCCGTTCATGCGGGCGGACAGCGCGGTGATTCATGCCACGCTCGAGGCCGAGCTGCACGAAACGGTGCCGGATCGTCTGGCGGCATTTACGCTGATGCGCGAGTGGAAAAACCGGTTCCGATGATGATTTCCGGAGGACTCCAAAGCTCAAGCGGTGTCTGTAAAAATTGCTCCAAATGTAGGATTTCGCTGAGTTTTCGGTGTTTTTATTGACGTGAAGCACGCACTTCCGTAGTATCGCCTGCAATTTCCAGCCGTCGGAAGCCGAGATTTTCATGCGACTTATATTGAGTGCGATGGTGGTGCTGCTACTCGCCGCTTGTGCGAGCCAGCCCCCTGTCGCCAACAACGCCGCCGATTCGCAGGCGACGTCCAACTACCTCCGTAAATCAGCCACCGCCAAAGAAACTGTCGACGTCGACAAGCAATCCGTCGGCGACCTGACCAGTGCCGACTCCGATCTGTGGGGTCGCATTCGCCGCGGCTTCCAGATGCCGGACCTGCAGAGCGACCTCGTCGACATGCAGACGACCTGGTACACGCAGCGTCCCGACTACGTGCAGCGCATGACCGAGCGCTCGCAGAAGTACCTGTACCACATCGTCGAGGAGCTCGAGGCGCGTCACATGCCGACCGAGCTCGCGCTGCTGCCGTTCATCGAGTCCGCGTACAACCCGCAGGCGCTGTCGGTCGCGAAGGCGGCCGGCATGTGGCAGTTCATGCCCGGCACGGGCCGTACGTACAACCTGAAGCGCAACATGTGGCAGGACGAGCGCCGCGACGTGCTCGCGTCGACGAGCGCCGCGCTCGACTACCTGTCGCGCCTGCATGACATGTTCGGCGACTGGTACCTGGCGCTGGCCGCGTACAACTGGGGCGAGGGCAACGTGCAGCGCGCGATCGCGCGCAACCAGGCGGCCGGCCTGCCGACCGACTACCAGAGCCTGCGGATGCCGAACGAGACGCGCAACTACGTGCCGAAGCTGCAGGCGGTGAAGAACATCATCGCAAGCCCGAAGCAGTATGGCCTGACGCTGCCGGACATCCCGAACCACCCGTATTTCGTGACGGTCACGACGTCGCGCGACATCGACGTCGCGGTGGCGGCGAAACTCGCGAACCTGCCGCTCGACGAGTTCCGTTCGCTGAACCCGTCGTTCTCGAAGCCGGTGATCCTCGGTGCGACCGAGCCGCAGATCCTGCTGCCGTTCGACAACGCGTCGGCATTCGAGAAGAACCTGAAGGGGTACAACGGCCAGCTTTCGTCGTGGACCACCTATACGGTCAGCGAACGTGCACGACCGGCAGCGATTGCCGAGAAGATCGGCGTCGACGCCGATACGCTGATGTCGATCAACAAGATTCCGGCCGGCATGCGCCTGAAGCCGGGCTCGACGATCGTCGTGCCGCGCGGCGATGACGACGACGAGGACATCAGCGCCGACGTCGCCGAAAACGGTGCGCTCGCGATGGAACCCGATGTGCCCGACACGCGCAAGATGCTGATCCGCGTGCGCCGCAAGCAGTCGATGGCGGCGATCGCCGGCCGCTACGGCGTGTCGGTCGGCCAGCTCAAGGCGTGGAACCGCACGCACCGCGATCTCGCGATGCCGGGCCAGGCGCTCGTGCTGCACGTGCCGGTCGGCCGTTCGGTGCCGGCGGAACCCGGTCCGGAGCGGATCGCGACGTCGGCCGGCGGTGCGCACATCGAGCGCGCGAGCCTGGCGGTGGGCGGCAAGTCGCACGGCGCGAAGCGCGGCGCGGCGAAGCCGGCGGCCAAATCGGCGAAGGCGGCTCCCGCGAAAGCGGCGCCGGCCAAGGCCGCCGCGCACAAGGGCAAGAAGAAGTAACGCCGCCGCGAACGCATCGTGCGGCCGGCCCGGTTCGCGCGATTGCGCTATCATCCGACGAAATGCGACGAAACGCCGTCACCGAGGTGACGGCGTTTTTGTTTGTGCGCAGCGCGGGGGCGCTGCGTCGCATGTCTTCATATAACGAGGGGAAGCGATGTCGTCGGTGCAGGTGAGGGTGCTCGCGCTGTTTTCGGTCGGGTATTTCGTGTCGTATGTGTTTCGCGGCGTCAATCTGGGCTTCGCGCCGTTCGTCACGCACGAGATCGGGTTGTCGGCCGCCGATCTCGGCCTGCTCACCAGTCTCTATTTCCTCGGCTTCGCGGGCGCGCAAATTCCGGCCGGCGTGATGCTCGACCACTTCGGCCCGCGGCGCGTGACGGCCGGCATGCTGCTGTTCGCGGCCGCCGGGGCAGCCGTGTTCGGCGCCGCGCACAGCCTCGGCACGATGATGGTCGGCCGGCTGCTGATTGGTGTCGGCGTATCGGTGTGTCTCGGCGCGGCGTTCAAGGCGCTCGCGCAGCATTTCCCGGTCGGCCGGCTGCCGCTCGTCAACGGCCTCGTGATGGCCGTGGGCGGCCTCGGCGGCGTGATGGTCGGCTCGCCGCTGACCTGGCTGCTCGGCTGGACGAACTGGCGCGCGATCTGTTTCGGCCTCGCGGTGCTGACGGTGATCGTCGCGGCGTCGATCGGCCTGGGCGCGCCGGAAGCGAAGCAGGTGCGCCACCAGGGCGGGCTCGTCAGCCAGTTCAAGGGCACATGGCACATCCTGAGTAGCCGCGCGTTCTGGAAGATCTCGTCGTTCTCCGTCGTCACGCAGGGCGTGTTCTACGCGATGCAGTCGCTGTGGGTCGGGCCATACCTACGCGACGTCGCGGGGTTCGATGCGCCGCATGCCGCGCGCCTCGTGTCGGTGCTCGGCTTTGCGATGATGGCCGGCTGCGTCGGCTTCGGCGCCGCGGCGCGCGTGCTCGAGCGGCGCGGCGTGCCCGTGTACGCGTTCTGCGGCGTCGGCATGGCGCTGTTCGTCGCGACGCAGGCCGCGATCGTCGCGCGCGTGCCGTTGCCGCCTGCCGTGCTATGGGCTGCATACGGGATGTTTGGTGGCGTCGGCATCCTGACCTACGCGGTGATGGCCGGGCATTTTCCCGCTCACCTGATCGGCCGCGCGAATACGACGCTCACGCTCGTGATCTTCCTGCTGATCTTTGCGTTCCAGATCGGTGTCGGTGCGGTGCTGTCGCACTGGCCCGCGGTCGACGGCCACTATCCGGCCGCCGCGCACTTCACCGCGTGGGGCGTGCTGCTCGCGCTGCAGCTCGCGAGCGCGGTCTGGTACGTCTGGCCCGCGCGCGGCGCTGGCCAAGCACACTGATCCGGCGGTACGCTGGCGGGTGGGGCGGCCGCGTAAACGGGGCCGCAGCGCGTTGCGCCGCGTCGCCGGGCGCGGCATGTGCACGATCGGACGGCCATATCGATTGAAGATAAGGCCATTTTCGGGCTATAATTTGAAAGTTTGTGCTGATCAACCTCGCACCCTAGCGCCTACCTCATTCATCCCGTTCATCCGCCGCACGCCGCCTGCCGGGCGATGCCGCGAAGCCTCGTGCGCCACGCGCCGGCTTCGCGTCTCGACAACGCAGGCCGCGTCCAGCAAGCGACCACGCGCGCCCACGCAGCGCGGCGCTCGCGCGGCAGGGTAAACAGGTCGGCAGCAGGGTGTTCCCCAAGGAGCCTCCCGTGTTGCCGTCTTTTACTCCCGCCTTGCTTGCACTCGCCGACGGCACGGTCTTTCGTGGTTATTCGATCGGGGCCGAAGGCCACACGATCGGCGAAGTCGTGTTCAATACCGCGATCACCGGCTATCAGGAAATCCTGACTGACCCGAGCTACTCGCGCCAGATCGTCACGCTCACCTACCCGCATATCGGCAACGTCGGCGTCAACGCCGAAGACGTCGAAGCCACGAAAGTCCATGCCGCCGGCCTGATCATCCGTGATCTGCCCACGCTCGCGTCGAATTTCCGCATGGAGCGCACGCTCGGCGATTACCTGCGCGACGAAGGCGTCGTCGCGATCGCCGGCATCGATACCCGCAAGCTGACCCGCATCCTGCGCGACAAGGGCGCGCAGAGCGGCTGCATCCTGGCCGGCTCGGACGACGAGGCGAAGGCGATCGAACTCGCGCGCTCGTTCGCAGGCCTTGCAGGCATGGACCTCGCGAAGGTCGTGTCGACCACGAAGCCGTTCGAGTGGAAGCAGACCGAATGGCGCCTCGAAGGCGGCTACGGCATGCAGGAAGCGCCGAAGTACCGTGTCGTCGCGTACGATTTCGGCGTCAAGTACAACATCCTGCGCATGCTCGCGGAGCGCGGCTGCCACGTGACGGTGCTGCCGGCACAGGCGAGCGCGGAAGACGCGCTCGCGCTGAATCCGGACGGTGTGTTCCTGTCGAACGGCCCCGGCGATCCGGAGCCGTGCGACTACGCGATCGCGGCCACGAAGCAGTTCATCGAGCGCGGCGTGCCGACCTTCGGCATCTGCCTGGGTCACCAGATCATGGGCCTCGCGGTTGGCGCGAAGACGCTGAAGATGAAGACGGGCCACCACGGCGCGAACCACCCGGTAAAGGATCTCGGCGACGGTCGTGTCGTGATCACGTCGCAGAACCACGGCTTCGCGGTCGATGCGGATTCGCTGCCGGCCAACGCGCGCGTGACGCACGTGTCGCTGTTCGACGGCACGCTGCAGGGCTTCGAGCTGACCGACAAGCCGGCATTCTGCTTCCAGGGTCACCCGGAAGCGTCGCCCGGCCCGCACGACATCGGCTACCTGTTCGACCGTTTCACCGCGCTGATGGACGCGGCGAAGCAGCGCAACGCTTAACGTCACCGACGCAACCGAAGGACGGGAGATTCGCATCATGTTCGGCCACGCACTCGGCATCACGGATATCTGGACCTACGTGTTCGGCGTGATCTTCATCATCCTGCTGCCGGGGCCGAACTCGATGTATGTGCTGTCGCTCGCGGCGCAGCGCGGCGTGAAGGCCGGCTATCGCGCGGCGTGCGGCGTGTTCGTCGGCGATACGGTGCTGATGGTGCTGTCCGCCGCCGGCGTCGCGTCGCTGCTGAAGGCGAATCCGCTGCTGTTCTCCGTCGTCAAGTACGGCGGCGCCGCGTATCTGCTCTACATCGGCACCGGCATGCTGCGCAGCGCGTGGCAGAAGCTGCGCGCGTCGGCTCATGCGCCGGCCGACGCGCCGCCCGCGGTCGACGGCGAGCGGCCGTTCCGCAAGGCGCTGATCGTGAGCCTGCTGAATCCGAAGGCGATCCTGTTCTTCATCTCGTTCTTCATCCAGTTCGTCGACCCGGCATTCCCGCATCCCGCGCTGTCGTTCGTCGTGCTCGGGGCGATCGCGCAATGCGCGAGCTTCCTGTACCTGAGCACGCTGATCTTCGCGGGTGCGCGGCTTGCCGAGCACTTCCGCCGCCGCCGCAAGCTTGCAGCAGGCGCGGCGAGCAGCGTGGGCGGCCTGTTCATCGGTTTCTCGGTGAAGCTCGCGCTCGCCACGATGAGCTGAGCGCAGCCGGCCGACCCACGACAACGATTACTTATTGAATTCACAAGCCATGCCAAAACGCACAGACATCAAGAGCATCCTCATCATCGGCGCCGGCCCGATCATCATCGGCCAGGCGTGCGAGTTCGACTATTCGGGCGCGCAGGCTTGCAAGGCGTTGCGTGAGGAGGGCTACAAGGTCGTTCTCGTCAACAGCAATCCGGCGACGATCATGACCGACCCGAATACGGCCGACGTGACCTACATCGAGCCGATCACGTGGGAAGTCGTCGCGCGCATCATCGAGAAGGAGCGCCCGGACGCGATCCTGCCGACGATGGGCGGCCAGACCGCGCTGAACTGCGCGCTCGACCTGCACCACCACGGCGTGCTCGAGAAGTTCGGCGTCGAGCTGATCGGCGCGTCGCCGGAAGCGATCGACAAGGCGGAAGACCGCCAGAAGTTCAAGGACGCGATGACCAAGATCGGTCTCGGTTCCGCGAAGTCGGGTGTCGCGCACTCGATGGAAGAAGCGACCCAGGTGCACGCCGAGATCATGGCGCTCACCGGCGGCAGCGGCTACCCGGTCGTGATTCGTCCGTCGTTCACGCTCGGCGGCTCGGGCGGCGGCATCGCGTACAACCGCGAGGAGTTCGAGGAGATCTGCAGGCGCGGTCTGGATCTCTCGCCCACGCGCGAGCTGCTGATCGAAGAGTCGCTGCTCGGCTGGAAGGAATACGAGATGGAAGTCGTGCGCGACCGCGCCGACAACTGCATCATCGTCTGCTCGATCGAAAACCTCGACCCGATGGGCGTGCACACCGGCGACTCGATCACGGTCGCGCCGGCGCAGACGCTCACCGACAAGGAATACCAGATCCTGCGTAACGCATCGCTCGCGGTGCTGCGCGAGATCGGTGTCGACACGGGCGGCTCGAACGTGCAGTTCTCGATCAACCCGAAGGACGGCCGCATGGTCGTCATCGAGATGAACCCGCGCGTGTCGCGTTCGTCGGCGCTCGCGTCGAAGGCCACCGGCTTCCCGATCGCGAAGGTTGCCGCGAAGCTGGCGGTCGGCTATACGCTCGACGAGCTGAAGAACGAAATCACCGGCGGCCAGACGCCGGCGTCGTTCGAGCCGACGATCGACTACGTCGTCACGAAGATCCCGCGTTTCGCGTTCGAGAAATTCCGCGAAGCCGATTCGCGCCTGACGACGCAGATGAAGTCGGTCGGCGAAGTGATGGCGATCGGCCGCACGTTCCAGGAATCGTTCCAGAAGGCGCTGCGCGGCCTCGAGGTCGGTGTCGACGGTCTCGACGAGAAGTCGACCGACCGCGACGAGATCGCGATCGAGATCCACGAGCCGGGCCCGGACCGCATCTGGTACGTCGGCGATGCATTCCGCATCGGCATGACGGCCCAGGAAATCTTCGCGGAAACCGCGATCGATCCGTGGTTCCTCGAGCAGATCGAGCAGATCATCCTGAAGGAAAAGGCGCTCGCCGGCCGCACGCTCGCATCGCTGACGTTCGACGAGCTGCGCTACCTGAAGCAGAGCGGCTTCTCCGACCGCCGCCTCGCGAAGCTGCTGGGCGCGACGCCGGAAGATGTGCGCAAGCGCCGCGTCGAGCTCAACGTGCGCCCGGTCTACAAGCGCGTCGACACCTGCGCGGCCGAATTCGCGACGAAAACCGCGTACATGTACTCGACCTACGAGGACGAGTGCGAGGCGCAGCCGACCACCAACAAGAAGATCATGGTGCTGGGCGGCGGCCCGAACCGGATCGGCCAGGGTATCGAGTTCGACTACTGCTGCGTGCACGCGGCGCTCGCGATGCGCGAGGACGGTTACGAAACGATCATGGTCAACTGCAACCCGGAAACGGTGTCGACCGACTATGACACGTCCGACCGCCTGTACTTCGAGCCGCTGACGCTCGAAGACGTGCTCGAGATCGTCGACAAGGAAAAGCCGGTCGGCGTGATCGTCCAGTACGGCGGCCAGACGCCGCTGAAGCTCGCGCTCGACCTCGAGGCGCACGGCGTGCCGATCGTCGGCACGTCGCCGGACATGATCGATGCGGCCGAAGACCGCGAACGCTTCCAGAAGCTGCTGCAGGACCTCGGCCTGCGCCAGCCGCCGAACCGCACCGCGCGCGCCGAAGACGAAGCGCTCGCACTGGCCGCCGAAATCGGCTATCCGCTGGTCGTGCGCCCGTCGTACGTGCTGGGCGGCCGCGCGATGGAAATCGTCCACGAGCCGCGCGACCTCGAACGCTACATGCGCGAGGCCGTGAAGGTGTCGAACGATTCGCCGGTGCTGCTCGACCGCTTCCTGAACGACGCGATCGAATGCGACGTCGATTGCATCTGCGACGGCGAAGCGGTGTTCATCGGCGGCGTGATGGAGCACATCGAGCAGGCAGGCGTCCACTCGGGCGACTCTGCATGCTCGCTGCCGCCGTACTCGCTGTCGAAGGAAACGGTTGCCGAGCTGAAGCGCCAGACGGGCGCGATGGCGAAGGCGCTGAACGTGGTCGGCCTGATGAACGTGCAGTTCGCGATCCAGCAGGTGCCGCAGGCGGACGGTTCGAAGCAGGACATCATCTACGTGCTGGAAGTGAACCCGCGCGCATCGCGCACGGTGCCGTACGTGTCGAAGGCGACCAGCCTGCCGCTCGCGAAGATCGCGGCGCGCGCGATGGTCGGCCAGAAGCTCGCGCAGCAGGGCGTGACGAAGGAAGTCGAGCCGCCGTACTTCAGCGTGAAGGAAGCCGTGTTCCCGTTCGTCAAGTTCCCCACCGTCGATCCGGTCCTCGGGCCTGAAATGCGTTCGACGGGCGAAGTGATGGGTGTCGGCCAGACGTTCGGCGAAGCGCTGTTCAAGTCGCAGCTCGCGGCCGGTTCGCGCCTGCCGGAGTCGGGCACGGTGCTGCTGACCGTGATGGATGCCGACAAGCCGAAGGCGGTCGAAGTCGCGCGCATGCTGCACGACCTCGGCTACCCGATCGTCGCGACCAAGGGCACGGCTGCCGCGATCGAAGCGGCCGGCGTGCCGGTGAAGGTCGTGAACAAGGTGAAGGACGGCCGTCCGCACATCGTCGACATGATCAAGAACGGCGAGATCGCACTCGTGTTCACGACGGTCGACGAAACGCGCCAGGCGATCGCCGATTCGCGTTCGATCCGCATGAGTGCGCAGGCGCACAAGGTCACGTACTACACGACGATGTCGGGCGCGCGCGCGGCGGTTGAAGGCTTGCGCTACCTGAAGGATCTGGAAGTCTATGATTTACAAGGTCTTCACGCTCGCCTAAACTAAGCAGTCAGTTACCTGTCGAAGCAATACGTGCCGCGATTAGGCGGTGTTTCCAGTGCATCGGAAGCGCGCTTAATCGCGGTGATTTTTTTTAAAGCCGTTTTTAGCGATTGAGCCGTTTATGAGCACCATTCCGTTGACAAAGCGTGGCGCAGAGCAACTGCGCGATGAATTGCAGCGCCTCAAGTCCGTCGAGCGGCCGGCCGTGATCAACGCGATCGCGGAGGCCCGCGCACAGGGCGACCTGTCCGAAAACGCCGAATACGATGCCGCGAAGGAAAAGCAGGGCTTCATCGAGGGTCGTATCGCGGAAATCGAATCGAAGCTGTCGGCCGCACAGGTCATCGATCCCACCGTGCTCGATGCCGAGGGCCGCGTGGTTTTCGCATCGACCGTCGAACTCGAGGATCTCGAGTCAGGCGACACCGTCAAGTACCAGATCGTCGGTGACGACGAAGCCGATATCGATCACGGCCTGATCTCGGTCAGCTCGCCGATCGCGCGCGCGCTGATCGGCAAGTCCGAAGGCGACGTCGCGGCCGTGCAGGCGCCGAGCGGCGTGCGCGAGTACGAAATCATCTCGGTCAGCTACATCTGAAGCGGGGCGACGTGATGCCGCATCGCGTGTTCCGTCTGCTGTCGGCCGTGTGGGTCGGCAGCCTGTTGACGATCGGGTATGCGGTCGCGCCCGTGCTGTTCAAGACGCTGGAGCGGATGACGGCCGGTTCGGTCGCCGCCCAGCTGTTCCGTATCGAGGCGATCCTCGGTGTCGTGTGCGGCGTGCTGCTGCTCGCCTTGTCGAACCAGCAGGTGCGGCGCGGCAGCAGCGAATATCGCCGCGTGCGCTGGATCGTCGCCGCGATGGTCGTGTGCGTGCTGGTCGGGTATTTCGCGCTGCAGCCGTTCATGAACGCGCTGCGGGTAGCCGCGATGGATGCCGGCACCGATATCGCGAACTCGCCGTATGCGAGCCGTTTCGGGATGCTGCACGGCGTCTCGAGCGTGTTCTACCTCGTCGAGAGTGTGCTGGGGCTGATGCTGATCTGGCGTCTGCCGGCGCGCGACGCCTGACGCGAGTGCCACACAGGCCCGATCGATGCCGGGCCCGCGGGCAGGGCGGCGGTACGGTGGTGCCGCGCCGCCCCGATGCTTACTTGTCCTGGAACGGACGCTTCGTGCTGGCCTGGCGCTTCTTGGCGCGCTTCACGTTACCGCCTGCCGTCACGCGCTCGTTGCCGCGCACGACGACCTTCGTCGGCTTCGGGCGGCGCACCGGGCTTGCGTTCGGCGACACCTTGACGACCTTGACGGTACGCGGTGCGCGGCCTTTCTTGTCGTCGGCGGCTTCGGCTGCGCTCGGCAGCGTGCCGGCACGACGGCCGCGGGCCGGGGCCGCTGCGGCGGCTTCGGGCTTCCAGATCACCAGCAGCTTGCCGATGTGCTGGATCGGCGCCGCGCTCAGGCGATCGCAGATCTCGTCGTAGATCGCGATGCGCTCGTCGCGCTCGTCGCCGAACACGCGGATCTTGATCAGCTGGTGCGCGTTGAGGTGCACCTTGATTTCCGTCAGCACGGCGTCGGTCAGCCCTTCGGCGCCGATCAGCACGACGGGCTTGAGCGCATGGGCCTGGGAGCGCAGCGCGGAGCGCTCGGCGGGAGAAAGCGAAAGGGCGGGCATGGAAATGTCGAAATCTAAATAAGGGCGCGCTGACTGAAAAGCGATCGCGGAAAGTTACCGCGTCAGTCGTGCGCCGAAACCACGTAAAATCGCGGCTTGGGCCTGAAAAGGGGCCGCAGCCGCGCGAAGAAGACGCGTATTATCCGCTAAAAGCGCGGCTTCACGAAGCAATTGGCAGCAATCTCTCTCTCGAATGGCAAAAAACCGCTTCAACCAGCACTGGCTGCACGACCACATCAACGACCCGTACGTCAAAATGGCGCAGCGGGAGGGCTATCGCGCGCGCGCCGCGTACAAGCTGAAGGAAATCGACGAGCAGGACAAGCTGATCCGTCCGGGCCAGGTGATCGTCGACCTCGGCGCAACGCCGGGCAGCTGGAGCCAGTATGCCCGCAACAAGCTCGCGCAGGGCAAGAAGCGTGACGCGGAACGCGAAGGCGGCATCGACGGCACGATCGTGGCGCTCGACATCCTGCCGATGGAGCCGATTGCCGACGTCCACTTCCTCCAGGGCGACTTCCGCGAGGATGAAGTCCTTCACCAGCTCGAGGAAGTGCTCGAAGGGCGCGCGGTGGACCTTGTTATTTCCGACATGGCCCCCAACCTCTCTGGCGTGGCCTCGGCGGACGCGGCGCGCATCGAGCATCTGTGCGATCTGGCGCTCGAATTCGCACAGAATCACCTGAAGCCGGACGGTGCGCTGCTCGTGAAATGCTTTCACGGCAGCGGCTACAGCCAGATCGTCGAGAAATTCAAACAGCAGTTTAAGACCGTCGCGCCGCGCAAGCCGAAGGCGTCCCGCGACAAATCGTCCGAAACGTTCATTTTGGGTCGGCATCTGAAACGT
Source organism: Burkholderia puraquae (assembly GCF_002099195.1). GTDB lineage: Bacteria > Pseudomonadota > Gammaproteobacteria > Burkholderiales > Burkholderiaceae > Burkholderia > Burkholderia puraquae. Next base: position 172,711 of record NZ_NBYX01000009.1, read on the forward strand.
CCGCGCTGATGCGCAGCAGGGTGCCGCAAACGGGCTCCGGCCCTTGCCAGACAAGCGAAGCGCTATCGCGGCGGTTGTCAATGCTTATGGCGAGGGTGGTCGGACTGGATTAGAATGACCGAGGGGCGCCGCAAGGAAAATGTAGGCGCTCGTCTACGAGTGAAGGAGTGGTGCTTTGAACAACAATATGTTTTCGAAGGCAGCGGTGTGGCTGGTAATCGCACTGGTGCTGTTTACGGTGTTCAAGCAGTTCGACAAGCCCCGCGTCCAGGAAGGCGTGTCCTATTCGCAGTTCATGGACGACGCCAAGAACGGCAAGGTCAAGAACGTCATCGTTCAGGGGCGCAACCTCACCGTCACTCCGGCTGATGGCCAGAAATACCAGATCGTGTCGCCCGGCGACATCTGGATGGTTGGCGATCTGATGAAGTACGGCGTGCAGGTCAGCGGCAAGGCCGACGACGAGCCGAATGCGCTGATGTCCGCGCTGTACTACCTCGGGCCGACGATCCTGATCATCGTGTTCTGGTTCTACATGATGCGGCAGATGCAGGGAGGCGGCAAAGGCGGCGCGTTCTCGTTCGGCAAATCGCGCGCGCGGCTGATCGACGAGAACAACAACGCGGTGAACTTCTCCGACGTCGCAGGCTGCGACGAAGCAAAGGAAGAGGTGTCCGAGCTCGTCGACTTCCTGCGCGATCCGCAGAAATTCCAGAAGCTGGGCGGTCGCATTCCGCGCGGCGTGCTGCTCGTCGGCCCCCCGGGTACCGGCAAGACACTGCTGGCCCGTGCGATCGCCGGTGAAGCGAAGGTGCCGTTCTTCAGCATCTCGGGTTCGGACTTCGTCGAAATGTTCGTCGGCGTCGGCGCGGCCCGTGTGCGCGACATGTTCGAGCAGGCGAAGAAGCATGCGCCGTGCATCGTGTTCATCGACGAAATCGACGCGGTCGGCCGTCATCGCGGCGCCGGCATGGGCGGCGGCAACGACGAACGCGAGCAGACGCTGAACCAGATGCTCGTCGAGATGGACGGCTTCGAGGCGAACTCGGGCGTGATCGTGATCGCCGCAACCAACCGTTCCGACGTGCTCGACAAGGCGTTGCTGCGTCCGGGCCGTTTCGACCGTCAGGTCTACGTCGGCCTGCCGGATATCCGCGGCCGCGAGCAGATCATGCGCGTGCACCTGCGCAAGGTGCCGATCTCGAACGACGTCGATGCGGCAGTGATCGCGCGCGGCACGCCGGGCTTCTCGGGCGCCGATCTCGCGAACCTCGTGAACGAGGCTGCGCTGTTCGCCGCACGCCGTGGCAAACGCATCGTCGAGATGCAGGATTTCGAGGACGCGAAGGACAAGATCTTCATGGGTCCGGAGCGCAAGTCGGCCGTGATCCGCGAGGAAGCGAAGCGCGCCACCGCGTATCACGAGTCGGGCCACGCGGTGATCGCGAAGCTGTTGCCGAAGGCCGACCCCGTGCACAAGGTCACGATCATTCCGCGCGGTCGCGCGCTGGGTGTCACGTGGCAGCTGCCGGAGCATGACAACGAAACGTACTCGAAGGACTACCTGATGGATCGCCTCGCGATCCTGTTCGGTGGTCGGGTAGCGGAAGAGCTGTTCATGAACCTCGTCAGCACCGGCGCATCGGACGACTTCAACAAGGCAACGCAGACGGCACGCGCGATGGTGGCCCGTTTCGGCATGACCGATGCGCTCGGGCCGATGGTTTACGTCGACGACGAGAACGATGCATCGCCGTTCGGCCGTGGCTTCACGCGCACGATCTCGGAAGCGACGCAGCAGAAGGTCGATTCGGAAATCCGCCGCGTGCTCGACGAACAGTACGGCCTTGCGCGCCGCCTGCTCGAAGAGAACCGCGACAAGGTCGAAGCGATGACCGCCGCACTGATGGAGTGGGAGACGATCGATGCCGATCAGATCAACGACATCATGGAAGGCCGTCCGCCGCGCTCGCCGAAGAGCTCGCCGGCTGTCGGCGGCGATTCGTCGGGTGGTGGCAGCAGCACCGAGGTGAAGCCCGGCAACGCGCCGGCGCCTGCTACGCCGGCGGCATAATCTCCGCTTTAGCGCCGTTCACGGGCTGGTGTGGCTTCACACCGGCCCGTTTTGCATTCATTCACGCCAGTTTCTCGTGTCCGATTCCGCCGTTTCCCCATTCATTCCTGCGCCACTCCAGTGCGGCCGCTTCGAACTGACGTTCGAACGCCCGCTCGTGATGGGCATCCTCAACGCGACGCCCGATTCGTTCTCCGACGGCGGCCGCTTCCTTGCGCGCGACGATGCGCTGCGCCAGGCCGAGCGGATGATTGCCGAAGGCGTCGACCTCCTCGATATTGGCGGCGAATCGACGCGCCCCGGCGCGCCGCCCGTGCCGCTCGACGAGGAACTCGCGCGCGTGATCCCGCTCGTCGAAGCGCTGCGGCCGCTGAACGTGCCGTTGTCGATCGATACTTACAAGCCGGCCGTGATGCGCGCGGCGCTCGCCGCAGGCGCCGACCTGATCAACGACATCTGGGGGTTTCGCCAGCCGGGTGCGATCGACGCGGTGCGCGAGGGCAACTGCGGGTTGTGTGCGATGCATATGCTCGGTGAGCCACAGACGATGCAGGTCGGCGAACCCGATTACGGCGACGTCGTGACCGACGTGCGCGATTTTCTCGCGGCGCGCGCGCAGGCGCTGCGCGATGCGGGGATTGCGCCGGAACGGATCTGTGTCGATCCCGGCTTCGGGTTCGGCAAGGCGGTCGTCGACGACAACTACGCCCTGCTGGCCGCGTTGCCGCGCACGGCACCCGCGCGGCCCGACGGGCGCGCGTATCCGATACTCGCGGGCATGTCGCGCAAGTCGATGCTCGGTGCGGTGATCGGCGGCAAGCCGCCGATGGAGCGCGTCGCGGCGAGCGTGGCAGCCGCATTGTGCGCGGTCGAGCGCGGGGCGGCGATCGTGCGCGTGCACGACGTCGCGGCGACGGTCGATGCGCTGAAAATCTGGAATGCCGTGCGCGAAGCCGCGCGGCAACGATAAGTCAGAAGACGAAGGAGGAAGATTCGCTATGGGACGTCGATATTTCGGCACGGACGGCATTCGCGGCACGGTGGGCGAGGCGCCCATCACGCCGGATTTCGTGTTGCGTCTCGGCTACGCGGCCGGCAAGGTGCTGGCCAGCTCGGCCGATGTCGCGGCAGGCTCGCGTCCGACCGTGCTGATCGGCAAGGACACGCGCGTGTCGGGCTACATGCTCGAAGCCGCGCTCGAGGCCGGATTCTCGGCGGCCGGCGTCGACGTGATGCTCGCCGGCCCGATGCCGACGCCGGGCGTCGCGTACCTGACGCGTGCGCTGCGCCTGTCGGCGGGTGTCGTGATCAGCGCATCGCACAACCCGTATCACGACAACGGGATCAAGTTTTTCTCCGCTGACGGCAACAAGCTGCCGGACGACACCGAAGCCGCGATCGAAGCGTGGCTCGACAAGCCGCTCGAATGCGCGACGTCCGACGGTCTCGGCAAGGCGCGCCGCCTTGACGACGCGGCCGGCCGCTACATCGAGTTCTGCAAGAGCACGTTCCCGGCTGCGTTCAACCTGCGCGGGCTGAAGCTCGTGATCGACTGCGCGCATGGCGCCGCATACCAGATCGCGCCGCACGTGTTCCACGAACTCGGCGCGGACGTGATCCCGATCGGCGTCGCGCCGAACGGCTTCAACATCAACGACGGCGTCGGTGCGACCGCGCCGGACGCGCTGATGCGTGCGGTGCGCGCGAATCACGCCGATCTCGGTATCGCGCTCGACGGCGATGCGGACCGCCTGCAGGTCGTCGACTCGACCGGCCGCCTGTACAACGGCGACGAGCTGCTCTACGTGCTCGTGAAGGACCGGATCGCGACCGACGGCAAGGTCGAAGGTGCGGTCGGCACGCTGATGACGAACCTCGCCGTCGAAGTCGCGCTGCAGCGCGAGGGCGTGAAGTTCGTCCGGGCGGCAGTCGGCGACCGCTACGTGCTCGAGCAGTTGCGCGAGCACGGCTGGCAGCTCGGCGCGGAAGGCTCGGGCCACATCCTGTCGCTCGACCGCCACTCGACCGGCGACGGCATCGTGTCGGCGCTGCTCGTGCTGGCCGCGCTGAAGCGCAGCGGCCAGACCCTCGCGCAGATGCTCGATGGCGTCACGCTGTTCCCGCAGAAGCTGATCAACGTGAGGATGAAGCCGGGCGCCGACTGGAAGGGCAGCACGTCGATTCGCGCCGCGATCGACGCCGCCGAAGCCGCACTCGCCGGCAGCGGCCGCGTGCTGATCCGCGCATCGGGCACGGAGCCCGTGCTGCGTGTGATGGTCGAAGCGCAGCAGGCGGCTGATGCAGTCCGCCATGCGGAGATGATCGCCGACGCGGTACGCGCGGCGACGACCTGACGCGCAGGCCGGGCGCGGGGCGGTCAAACGCCCGCGCGCCGGCTTTCCGCTGAACCGGCATGCGGCGCCTTCGGGGCGCCGCGATTTCGTCAGACGCAAAGGTTTGCGATACCTATAAGAAGGGTTCGTCGATCACCGTACTCCGGGGGCGAAAAATCGTCGGACCCCTGATATCGGGCCCGCCACGCGTGGCGGCTTTCCGTGCCGCCGACACTGCGCTACGATCCGCTCGTACCCACGTGAAACGGTTCGTCTCCCGTCCCTTCCAGGGCAGGCAATTCTTGCCGCCATTGCCGTTCCGGTGCCGTCCGGGCGCAGCCCACGCCCCCCTGATACTCCCTTTCAACCAGTCATGTTACTGTCACGCCAGTTTCATCGATTGTCACATTACCGTCATGAGGAGCCCCTAACCTTCGCGGTGCCGTAGTCATCCGCTCACACACTGGAGGTCTCATGAAATTGATGCAAACCGCGATTGCCGGCCTGGCTGGCGCGCTTTTCGCCGTCGCCGCCCACGCTGCCGACATCACGGGCGCAGGCAGCACGTTCGCGATGCCGATCTATACGAAATGGGCTGCTGACTACCAGCAGACCGGCGGCGCGAAGGTCAACTATCAAGGTATCGGTTCGTCGGGCGGCCTGAAGCAGATCGTCGCGAAGACGGTCGATTTTGCCGGTTCGGACGCTCCGCTGAAGGATGAAGAGCTCGCGAAGGAAGGCCTGTTCCAGTTCCCGACGGTGGTCGGCGGCGTGGTGCCCGTCGTCAACGTGCCGGGCGTGAAGGCCGGTGAACTGACGCTGTCGGGCCCGGTGCTCGGCGACATCTACCTCGGCAAGATCAAGAAGTGGAACGACCCGGCGATCGCAGCGCTGAACCCGAAGGTCAAGCTGCCGGACACGGACATCGCCGTGGTTCGCCGTGCTGACGGCTCGGGCACGAGCTTCATCTGGACGAACTACCTGTCGAAGGTCAACGACGAGTGGAAGTCGAAGATTGGCGAAGGCACGACGGTCAACTGGCCGACGGGCACGGGCGGCAAGGGCAACGACGGCGTGGCAGCCTTCGTGCAGCGCCTGCCGGGCGCAGTCGGCTACGTCGAATGGGCGTACGCTAAGAAGAACAACATGGTCTACACGGCCCTGAAGAACTCGACGGGCACGGTGGTCGAGCCGAAGACGGAAACGTTCAAGGCCGCTGCTGCCGGCGCGAACTGGTCGAAGTCGTTCTACCAGATCCTGACGAACCAGCCGGGCAAGGAAGCATGGCCGGTCGTCGGCGCGACGTTCGTGCTGCTGCACGCCAAGCAGGAAAAGCCGGAGCAGGGCGCGGAAACGCTGAAGTTCTTCAGCTGGGCGTTCAAGAACGGCGAGAAGGCTGCTGACAGCCTGGACTACATCTCGCTGCCGCCGGCAGTCGAAGCGGAAATCCGCAAGCAGTGGAAGGTCAAGGTGACGGACGCGTCGGGCAAGTCGGTCGCCGCCGAGTAAGCATTGCAGCGGTTCGCTGCCCGGCCGCGCCGGTCGGGCAGTGTGTGCGGTAAAGCCGGGCGTTACGGCGCCCGGCAATCAAAAGCAGGCACCCATGTCTGATATTTCCTATACGTCCTCACGGTCCGCCGACGTTGCGCAGCAACGCGCGCCGAGCCGCCTCGGGGATGTCGTATTCGGCGGTCTTGCACGGCTTGCCGCCGTCGTGACCCTGCTGCTGCTCGGCGGGATCATCGTTTCCCTGATCATCGCGTCGATGCCGACCATCCAGAAGTTCGGCCTCGGCTTCCTGTGGCAATCCGAGTGGGATCCCAACTCGGACATCTACGGCGCGCTCGTGCCGATCTACGGCACGATCGTCACGTCGGTCATCGCGCTCGTCATCGCCGTGCCGGTCAGCTTCGGCATCGCGCTGTTCCTTACCGAGCTCTCGCCCGTGTGGCTGCGCCGCCCGCTCGGCATCGCGATCGAACTGCTCGCCGCGATTCCGTCGATCGTGTACGGCATGTGGGGCCTGCTCGTATTCGCGCCGATCTTCGCGGAATATTTCCAGAAGCCGCTCGGCCACCTGTTCAAGGATGTCTGGATTATCGGCCCGCTTACCGCCGGCCCGCCGATCGGTATCGGCATCCTGGCAGCGGGCGTGATCCTCGCGATCATGATCATCCCGTACATCGCATCGGTGATGCGTGACGTGTTCGAAGTCACGCCCGTGCTGCTGAAAGAGTCGGCGTACGGGATTGGCTGCACGACCTGGGAAGTGATGTGGAAGGTCGTGCTGCCCTATACGAAGACCGGCGTGATCGGCGGCGTGATGCTCGGCCTCGGCCGCGCGCTCGGCGAGACGATGGCCGTGACCTTCGTGATCGGCAACACGAACCTGCTCGACAGCGTGTCGCTGTTCGCACCGGGCAACAGCATCACGTCGGCACTGGCAAACGAATTCGCGGAGGCGCAACCGGGCCTGCATACGTCCGCGCTGATGGAACTGGGCCTGATCCTGTTCGTGATCACGTTCATCGTGCTGTCCATCTCCAAACTGCTGCTGCTTCGTCTCGAGAAGGGAGAGGGCAAGAAATGAGCGAGCCCATCATGAATTTCCCCGGGCCGGACGGCGCCGTGCTCGAAGCGATGCGCAACCGCTTGCAGCGCAAGCGCAAGGCCGTGAACGCGATCGCGCTGGCCGCATCGCTCGGCGCGATGGCGTTCGGCCTGCTGTGGCTCGTGTGGATTCTCTACACGACGGTGCATCTCGGCGTCAGCGGCCTGTCGCTGCAACTGTTCACGGAATCGACGCCGGCACCGAACACGGAAGGCGGCGGTCTCGCGAACGCGATCGTCGGCAGCCTGCTGCTGTGCGGTTTCGGCACGCTGGTCGGCACGCCGATCGGCATCCTCGCGGGCGTCTATCTCGCCGAATACGGCCAGAAGAACCTGCTGGCGAGCACGATCCGCTTCATCAACGACATCCTGCTGTCCGCGCCGTCGATCGTCATCGGCCTGTTCGTGTACGCGATCGTCGTCGCGAAGTCGGGTCGCTTCTCGGGCTGGGCCGGCGTGATCGCGCTCGCCCTGCTGCAGATCCCGATCGTGATCCGCACGACCGAGAACATGCTGAAGCTCGTGCCGAACGCGCTGCGCGAAGCGGCCTTCGCGCTCGGCACGCCGAAGTGGCGCATGGTGCTGAAGATCACGCTGCGCGCATCGGTCGGCGGGATCGTGACGGGTGTGCTGCTCGCCATCGCCCGGATCGCCGGCGAAACGGCGCCGCTGCTGTTCACGGCCCTGTCGAACCAGTTCTTCTCGTGGGATATGGGCCAGCCGATGGCGAACCTGCCCGTCACGATCTACAAGTTCGCGATGAGCCCGTTCGCGGAATGGCAGTCGCTCGCATGGGCGGGCGTGTTCCTGATTACGCTCGGGGTGCTCGGACTCAACATCCTGGCGCGCTCGATCTTCTCGAAAAAGTAACGGCGGAGCAATCCGATGAATATGGCAGAAAGCCACCTGAATCCCGTCGAGCGCACCGCTGCGCCCGCCGGCACGCAAGATGCGGCGCACGGCCGTCCGCTGGCGCCGCTGAACGCGAAGATCGAGGTCAACAACCTCAACTTCTTCTACAACAAGTTCCATGCGCTGAAGAACATCAACCTGCGCATTCCCGAAGGGAAGGTGACGGCGTTCATCGGCCCGTCGGGCTGCGGCAAGTCGACACTGCTGCGCACGTTCAACAAGATGTTTGCGCTCTACCCGGAGCAGCGCGCCGAAGGCGAAATCCTGATGGACGGCGAGAACCTGCTGACGACGAAGCGCGACATCTCGCTGCTGCGCGCGCGTATCGGCATGGTGTTCCAGAAGCCGACTCCGTTCCCGATGTCGATCTACGACAACATCGCGTTCGGCGTGAAGATGTTCGAAAAGCTCACGCGTTCGGAAATGGACGACCGCGTCGAGTGGGCGCTCACGAAGGCCGCGCTGTGGAACGAAGTGAAGGACAAGCTGAACCAGAGCGGCTACGGCCTCTCCGGCGGCCAGCAGCAGCGTCTGTGCATCGCGCGCGGCATCGCGATCCGCCCGGAAGTGCTGCTGCTCGACGAACCGTGCTCGGCGCTCGATCCGATCTCGACGGGCCGCATCGAGGAACTGATCGCGGAGCTGAAGAGCGACTACACGGTCGTGATCGTTACGCACAACATGCAGCAGGCCGCACGCTGCTCGGATTACACGGCCTACATGTACCTGGGCGAGCTGATCGAATTCGGCGATACCGAAAAGATCTTCATCAAGCCGGTGCGCAAGGAAACGGAAGACTACATCACCGGCCGCTTCGGCTGATGACGGAGAACAACAGCCATGTCGGATAAACATCTGTCGAGCCAGTTCGACGCGGACCTGAATGCCGTGTCGTCGAAAGTGCTGGAAATGGGCGGGCTCGTCGAGTCGCAGATCGTCGGTGCGATGTACGCGCTGAACGAATTCGATCGCGATACGGCCGAGAAGGTGATCGCGGCCGAGGAAACGCTGAACGCGATGGAAGTCGACATCGACCAGGAGTGCGGCAACATCATCGCGCGGAGGCAGCCTGCCGCGCGTGACCTGCGCCTTTTGATGTCGATTTCGAAAACGATTACGAACCTCGAGCGCGCAGGCGACGAGGCCGAGAAGATCGCGAAGCGCGTGCGCCGCCTGGTCGACGAGCCGGCCGCACGCACGGTCAACATCGCCGAGATCAAGGTGTCGGGCGAGATGGCCGTGACGATCCTGCGCCGCGCGCTCGACGCGTTTGCGCGTCTCGATACGGTGGCCGCCGCGCAGATCGTCAAGGACGACAAGGAAATCGACCTGGAATTCCGTGCGTTCGTGCGCAAGCTCGTGTCGTACATGCAGGAAGATCCGCGCACGATTTCGGTCGGCCTCGAATACCTGTTCATCGCGAAAGCGATCGAGCGGATCGGCGACCACGCGAAGAATATCGCCGAATTCATCATCTACATCGTGAAGGGCACGGACGTGCGGCACCAGCCGCGCGACACGCTCGATCGCGAAGCCAACAGTTAATCGACTCCGTAAGGAAGAACAGAGGTGCCGATGCCCAGCAACATTCTCGTCGTTGAAGATGAGCCCGCGATTTCCGAACTGATCTCGGTGAATCTCCAGCACGCCGGTCACTGCCCGATTCGTGCGTACAACGCCGAACAGGCGCAAAACCTGATCAGCGACGTGCTGCCCGATCTCGTGCTGCTCGACTGGATGCTGCCGGGCAAGTCCGGTATCGCGTTCGCGCGCGACCTGCGCAACAACGAACGGACCAAGCACATCCCGATCATCATGCTGACTGCGCGCGGCGATGAGCAGGACAAGGTGCTCGGCCTCGAAATCGGCGCGGACGATTACGTGACGAAGCCGTTCTCGCCGAAGGAGCTGATGGCGCGGATCAAGGCCGTGCTGCGTCGCCGTGCGCCGCAGCTGACCGAGGACGTCGTGTCGATCAACGGGCTGCGCCTCGACCCGGCCACGCATCGCGTTGCCGCGCATGCGGAAGGCAGCGAGATCAAGCTCGATCTCGGCCCGACCGAGTTCCGCCTGCTGCATTTCTTCATGACGCATCCGGAGCGCGTGCACAGCCGCACGCAACTGCTCGACCAGGTGTGGGGCGACCACGTGTTCGTCGAGGAGCGTACCGTCGACGTGCACATCAAACGATTGCGCGCGGCCTTGAAACCGGCCGGCTGCGATGCGATGATCGAGACCGTGCGCGGCAGCGGCTACCGGCTCGCCAAGCACGCGTAACGTATCCGCGCATGCCGTGTGCCACGGCATGTCGTTCATTCTTTCGGGCGCTGAATCATGAACATCATCTGGGCGCGCTTTCTGGTGTCGCTCGTGCTGCTCGTGCTGATCGGCGTATTGGTCGGCGTGTTCGCCGGCCCGACCGCGGGCCTCGTGTTCGTGGTCGTGATGCTGGTCGCGCAGGGCTTTTTCAGTACCTTTCATACGCAGCGTCTGTGGCGGCTGCTCGACGCGCCGGTCTATGGCGAGGTGCCGAGTGCGCCGGGCATCTGGGGCGAGATCTACTATCGTCTGCACAAGCTCGCGAAGCAGTGGCACGCGCAGGTGCGTCAGGTCGAGCAGCAGCATTCCCGCTTCATCCAGGCGATCCAGGCGTCGCCGAACGGCGTCGCGATGCTCGACGACCACGACCAGATCGAGTGGTGCAATGCGATCGCCGAGGTCCATTTCGGCCTCGACGCGAAGCGCGACCTGCGCCAGCACATCACCAACCTGGTTCGCCATCCCGAGTTCGTCCGCTACCTGAACGCACAGCATTACGACGAGACGCTCGTGATGCGCGGCATGGGCGACTCGCGGCAGAACGTGCTGGAAGTGCAGGTGTTTCCGTACGGCGAGAACCGCAAGCTGCTGCTCACGCAGGACATCACCGAGCTCGAGCGTACCGACGCGATGCGGCGCGATTTCGTCGCGAACGTGTCGCACGAATTGAAGACGCCGCTCACCGTGCTGTCGGGCTTCCTCGAGACGATGCGCGAGCTGCCGCTGAACGAGGAAGACCGCGCGCGTTATCTCGAGATGATGGAGCAGCAGGCATCGCGGATGCGGCACATCGTCACCGACCTGCTGGTGCTCGCGAAGCTGGAAGGCGAGAGCAAGCCGCCGCTCGATCACGCGATCGACATGCGCGCCGTGTTCGACCATCTGAAGGAGGACGCGCAGACGCTGTCGAACGGGCATCACGACATCGCGTTCTCGATCGACGAGACACTCGGCGTCACCGGCGCGCAGACGGAGCTGTTCAGTGCGTTCGCGAATCTGGTCACCAATGCGATTCGCTATACGCCGGAAGGCGGCAAGATCGTCGTCACCTGGCGGCGCGAAGGCGCGCAGGGTGTGTTTTCCGTCACGGACAGCGGCTTCGGGATTCCGGCCGCCGACCTGCCGCGGCTGACCGAACGCTTCTATCGCGTCGACCGCAGCCGTTCGCGCGATACGGGCGGCACGGGGCTCGGGCTCGCGATCGTCAAGCACGTGCTGCAGCGGCACGACGCGCACCTGTACGTGCAGAGCGAGGAAGGGCGCGGCAGCACGTTCACCGCGCGGTTCCCGGGCTCGCGCGTCATCGCGATCCGGCCGGCCACGTACGAGGCATGATCGCGTAGCGGCATGTCTGGCCCGCAACAAAAAATGCAGCCCGCGGGCTGCATTTTTTATTTGGAGCGACGCGGCACGCGACTCGCGCCGCGCTGCCGGTTCAAGAGCAGAACTTCGCGAGCAGCCCGAGTTGCGCGTTGCGGATCGTCTTGCCTGCGCGGCGCCGGCGATAGTGGCCGTCGCTGTGCATCTGCCACGCCGACTGGTTGTCGCCGAGGCACACCGACAGCCCTTCCGCGATCACGCGCCGCTTGAGCTTGCGATCGCGGATCGGGAACGCGACTTCGACGCGACGGAACAGGTTGCGATCCATCCAGTCGGCGCTCGACAGATAGACGTCCTCGACGCCGTTCGCGTGGAAATAATAGATCCGGTGGTGCTCGAGGAAGCGGCCGACGATCGAGCGCACGGTGATGTTTTCCGACAGCCCCGGCACGCCGGGCTTCAGCGCGCAGACACCGCGCACGATCAGGTCGACCTTGACGCCGGCCTGCGACGCTTCGTACAGCGCGGAGATCACCGACGGCTCCAGCAGCGCGTTCATCTTCGCGACGACGCGCGCGCGCTTGCCGGCCCGTGCATTGTCGATTTCCGCGCGGATCGAATCGATGATGCGCGGATGCAGCGTGAACGGCGACTGCCACAGCTCGTGCAGCATGAGTTCCCCGCCGATGCCGGTCAGCTGCTGGAACACGTGATGCACGTCCTCGCAGATTTTCTGGTCGGCCGTCATCAGCCCGAAGTCGGTGTAGAGGCGCGCCGTGCGCGGGTGGTAGTTGCCGGTGCCGAGGTGCACGTAGCGGCGCAGCGACGCCTTGCCGGCCTGCACGACACGCCGCACGATCAGCATCATCTTCGCGTGGCACTTGTGACCGACCACGCCGTACACGACATGCGCGCCGACGGCTTCGAGCTGCGACGCCCAGTTGATGTTGGTTTCCTCGTCGAAGCGCGCGAGCAGTTCGACGACGACGGTCACTTCCTTGCCGTTGCGCGCGGCTTCCATCAGCGCGTCCATCAGCGGCGAATCGGTGCCGGTGCGGTAGATCGTCTGCTTGATCGCGACGACGCTCGGATCCTTCGCGGCCTGCTGCAGCAGTTCGAGCACCGGCTGGAAGCTTTCGTACGGATGGTGCAGCAGGATGTCGCCGTTGTCGATCGCATCGAACATCGTCGGCGCGTTCGTGATCGCGGCCGGGGTCGACGCGGTGAACGGCGTGAACTTCAGGTCGGGGCGGTCGACGAGATCGGGAATCTGCATCAGCCGCACGAGGTTCACCGATCCGGCCACGCGATAGCAGTCCTTCTCGCCGAGTTCGCTTTCCTCGAGCAGGCGCCGCACGATGTGCAGCGGCGTGTCGGCCGACACCTCGAGGCGCACCGCGTTGCCGAGGTGGCGCGCGGGCAGTTCGCCCTGCAGCGCGACGCGCAGGTTCGTGATTTCGTCTTCGTCGACGAACAGTTCGCTGTTGCGCGTGATGCGGAACTGGTTGCAACTTTTCACGACGAGCTGCGGGAAGAGTTCGCCGACGAAGCGCTGCATGAACGTGCTCAGCAGCACGAAGCCATGCTCGAAGCCCGACAGCGCGTGCGGCATGCGCACGACGCGCGGTAGCGCGCGCGGCGCCTGCACGATGCCCATCACGGCCTGGCGGCCGAATGCGTCGCGGCCTTCGAGCTCGACGACGAAGTTCAGGCTCTTGTTCAGTACGCGCGGGAACGGGTGGGCGGGATCGAGGCCGATCGGTGTCAGCACGGGCAGCAACTCGTCGAGGAAGTAGTGCCGCGCCCATTCGAGCTGCGCGTCGTTCCACGTGTCGCTCGCATGGAAGTAGATGCCTTCCTGTTCGAGCGCGGGCAGCACGGTTTCGTGCAGCATCGTGTACTGTCGATGGACGAGCCGTTGCGCGCGTTCGACGACGAGATCGTAAGCATGTTGTAACGACATGCCGTCGGGCGTCAGTGCGCCGGGGTTGTCGCGGATCTGCTCCTGCAGGCCGGCCATCCGGACTTCGAAGAATTCGTCGAGGTTGCTGCTGGTGATGCAGATGAAGCGGAGGCGCTCGAGCAACGGGACTTGAGGATCGGCAGCTTGGGCCAGCACGCGCTCGTTGAAGCCGAGGATGCCGAGTTCACGATTGAGGAGCGGATAACGGACGGACATCGGCAGAGTAGGGGGTGATTCGGGCGATGATTCGAAAGGACGCTCGGAAACTCTCACGGTACGATGACGTGCTGATGACAATAGTGTTATTTATATCGGGAAATTCTACGTTGTAACCGTTTCGTCTCATAAATGTTTCGACGATATGCAAACGAGCGGTGTGCATGCCCGTGAAGCGTGGTAATGGCAAGCGTTCCACGCTTAAAATGTCGCCTTTGATTGATCGCCCACGGTTGTCGCACCGGCCGCCGCGGGCGAACGCGCACGGAGCCCCCTTCTGATGGTTACAACCCCCCACTTGCTGGCTGCCGTGGATCTCGGCTCGAACAGCTTCCGGCTGATCGTCGGGCGTGTCGAGGAAACGCCGGCGGGCAGCCAGATCTATCCCGTCGACGCACTGCGCGAGCCCGTCCGGCTGGCCGCGGGCCTGTCGAGCGACAAGATGCTCGATCGCGCGTCGCAGGAGCGTGGCTGGGAGGCGCTCAAGCGGTTCGGCGAGCGCCTGCGCGATTTCCATCCCGATCATGTGCGCGCGGTGGCGACCAACACGCTGCGCGTCGCGAAGAACGCGGGCGAATTTCTCGGCGAGGCCGAAGCGGCGCTCGGTTTCCCGATCGAAGTGATTGCAGGCCGCGAAGAAGCGCGGCTGATCTACGCGGGTGCCGCGCACTCGGTGCCGGCGAGCGCCGGCAAGCGGCTCGTCGTCGACATCGGCGGCGGCTCCACCGAATTCATCATCGGCTCGCACTACACGCCGATCGTGATGGAGAGCCTCTATATCGGCTGCGTGAGCCACAGCCGCACCTTCTTCCCGGCCGGCAACGTCGACGAATACACGATGCGGCAGGCCGAACTCGCGGCCAAGCGCGAGATCCAGATCATTTCGAGCGAGTACAAGAAGGCCGGGTGGGACCAGGCGATCGGTTCGTCCGGCACCGCCCGTGCCCTCGCGGAGCTCGTCGAGGCAAACGGCTTCAACGATCCGGGCATCACGCACGGCATTTCGCGCGGCGGCCTCGAGCGCCTGAAGCGTGCGCTGATCAAGTCGGAGAACGTCAACCGGCTGAAGCTGATCGCGCTGAAGCCCGACCGCGTGCCGGTGCTCGCGGGCGGCCTCGCGATCATGCTCGCGGTGTTCGAGGAACTCGGCGTCGACTACGTCGATACGACCGACGGCGCGTTGCGCCTGGGCGTGCTGTACGACCTGCTGGGCCGCACGCAGCACGAGGACATGCGTGCGGTGACCGTCGAGGGCTTCACGCGCCGCTACGGTGTCGATCGTGCGCAGGCCGAGCGGATCGGCGCGCTGGCGGGGCGTTTCTACGACGAGCTCGAGGAAGCTGACGACGAAGCGCGCGAGGAAGGGCGGATGTTCCTCGGCTGGGCGGCTGCGTTGCACGAGATCGGCCTGTCGATCTCGCACAGCGCGTATCACAAGCATTCGGCCTATATCGCGAGCAACGCGGACATGCCGGGTTTTTCGCGCACCGACCAGGCGCGCCTTGCCGCACTCGTGCTCGGTCACGCGGGCAAGCTCGGCAAGCTGTCGCAGGCGCGCGAGGTCGAGTGGCCGCTGCTGTTCTGCCTGCGGCTCGCAGCGCTGCTGTGCCGGCGCCGGACCGATGCGGGGCTGCCGGACATTTCCGTTTCGCAGATGAAGAAGGGCGGGTATGAAGTGCGCCTGCCGAGCGCATGGGTCGAGCAGAACCCGCTGACCGACTACAGCCTGAGTCAGGAAGCGGCCGAGTGGGAGAAGGTCGGTATCCCGTATCGCGTGGTGTATACCGGCGCGTAAAAGGTCGATGGCGGGGCTGGGAGGGGCTGGGCCGCAGGTTGGCTCAGGTGCCCCTCAGGATTGCCGCATGATCGCCGTGACGGCCGCTCAGTCCGAAGAACAGACGATCGCAGTCAGGAACGGAAACGCCTGCTTGACGGTCGCGTCGCTGCCGGCCTTGCGCACGGCTTCTTCCACCGAGCTTTTCGTGCCGCGCACCACGACGCCATAGGCCCAGTCGCCGATCGGCGTGCCGTCGCCGGTGCGGAAGATCGGGTCGTTCGCCTGGTATCCGAGTACGACGTACACGCCGAAGCCGTACGCCGTCAGCGCGTGGCTCGTGCGGAATGCATTGACCGAGTTCGATTCGACGTGCATCGGCTCCGACTGGATGTCGCCGGCGGCGAGCAGCGGCGCGACGAACTTGTGACCGGTGGAGTGGCAGTCGAGTGCGTCGTCGAGTGCCTTGGCCGACGCGGTGCCGACAGTCGCGAGCGCGAGCAGCGATGCGCAGAGGGCGGTCTTGAGAATGTTGTTTTTCATGCGCTGAGGCAAGGTTGTCCTTGCGCATTATCGCGTGTTCCAGCAAGTGCCGTATGCGGGCTGCGGATGGCTCGCAGGCCCGTTGCCGTCGGCAACCCGACGGGCCGGCCACGCAAGCGCTCAATCATTTCCAGCCAGTTTTTCCTGCATCGAAAGCGCAGGGCCACAAGCGATTTGCTTTGTGCTGACCGTCGAAACATGGCCGCCGGGGGCTGCGCGGACGTTGTAGCGTCGATGCCCCAATTGATCCCTACAATGAACTAAGGCGCTGCGAGCCGGGAATCCAGGTCGACCCTCAAAGGGCCCAGAAACGGAAAAGGGGCTACGGTGTTTAACCGTAACCCCTTGATTCCTTTGGTCGGAGCGATAGGATTCGAACCTACGACCCTCTGATCCCAAATCAGATGCGCTACCAGGCTGCGCTACGCTCCGACGAGCCAAAGATTCTATCGTCGAATGGCTGATCCGGTCAATCCCTATATGCGGGTAAATGCCGCGGCGGCCAACCGGCCGCAATTTGCGACAATTCGCACGGCAATCGGCCGGCCCGGACGCCGGGGCGCGAGGCCGCTCGCCGAAGCAAGGAGAACATCATGATGAACCTGATCCTGTGGCGACACGCCGAAGCCGAAGACTACGCGGCGAGCGATCTCGCGCGTCAGTTGACCGTCCGAGGCCGCAAGGACGCGCAGGCGATGGCCAAATGGCTGCGTGGCCGGCTCGAGACGAACACGGTGATCCTCGCGAGCCCGGCAGCCCGTACCGTGCAGACCGTCGAGGCGCTGACCGACCAGTACCGGACGGTCGACGCGCTCGCGCCGGGCGGCAGCGTCGACGACGTGCTGGCGGCGGCCGGCTGGCCGGAAGGCATCTCGCCGACGGTCGTGATCGTCGGGCACCAGCCGACGCTCGGCAGTGTCGCTGCGCAGCTGATCGCCGGCGACGACGATAGCTGGAGCGTCAAGAAGGGCGGAATCGTGTGGCTGGCGAGCCGCACGCGTGACGGCAACCGGCAGGCCGTGCTGCGGGCGGTAATGACGCCCGACCTGGCGTGAGGCCGGCCTGAAGCGCTTTGAAGGGATTCGTCATACGGTTTTGCAAGCTTTCTGCTAAAGTCAATTCGGCGACACGTCATTGAAAGGACACGGTCGTGCCACATAACGGTCACGGCCGATTACTACATTGGCGGGCATGTCGCCCTATTCCTTACGACCAGGAAAGCCTAATGCGAGAACTGCCGACGCCTACGCTCCCTTTTGCCTCGCTGCCCCTCGACACGTCGCGACGCCACCTGCCGCGCGCTGCTGAAACCGTCACATCGGAGTATCGCCTGCGCGCCGCGTGGGCGCGTACGGAAGATGAATTGCGCGAAGCCCAGCGCCTGCGTTACAGCGTGTTCGCCGAAGAGATGGGCGCGCAGGTCAGCGGCCCCTCCGGTCTCGACGTCGATCCGTTCGATGCGTACTGCGACCACCTGCTGGTTCGCGATCTCGACACCCTGAAGGTCGTCGGCACGTACCGCGTGTTGCCGCCGCACCAGGCAGCGCGTGTCGGCCGCCTGTACGCCGAAGGCGAATTCGACCTGTCGCGCCTCACGCACCTGCGCGGCAAGATGGTCGAGGTCGGCCGCTCGTGCGTGCACAGCGACTACCGCAGCGGCGCCGTCATCATGGCGCTGTGGGGCGGCCTTGGCGCGTACATGATGCAGAACGGCTACGAGACGATGCTCGGCTGCGCGAGCGTGTCGATGGCCGACGGCGGCCACTATGCGGCGAACCTGTACCAGTCGCTGTCGGCAGGCTCGCTGACGGCGCCCGAGTATCGCGCGTTCCCGCACACGGCCCTGCCGGTCGACGAACTGCAGACGGGCACCGTCGTGGCGCCGCCGCCGCTGATCAAGGGCTACCTGCGTCTCGGCGCGAAGATCTGCGGTGCGCCGGCCTGGGATCCCGATTTCAACTGCGCGGATTTCCTGACGCTGTTCCGCTTGTCCGACATCAACTCGCGCTACGCCCGCCACTTCCTGGGCTGAGCCGTCCGAACCGCGTTGCGACCGCCCGGGCGCGCGCGGGCGAACGCCGTCGCGTGGCCTGAGCCGCGCGACGGCGTTCGTCCATCTGATCAGCGTGTGTGAATCGAACCCCGTTAATTTCAGCGATACGCGATCACCAGCGTGCCGCGGGACGGCACGTTTGCGAACGGCCCGGGGGAGGGCCGGACGGCAGCGGCGCGCCTAGTGCTTGCGCCGCCAGTCGAGCAGGTGGTGTTCGGCCATCCAGTGATGGATCATCCCTTCGCCGCCATGGCTGCGCTTGTATTCGCGCGACTCGAAGAACGACAGGGCGACGAGCACCATCAGACCGATGAACAGGCCGATCAGGCCGGCAATTTCCTCAGACGACATGGCAGCCTCCTTTCTACGGCACAGCGCCATGCGTACATAGTAGGACATGTGCGGCGCGACTCCGAAACAGGATTTCCGCTAGACTCGGCGCGGTCCCGGCGTGCGATGGGCGCGCCGATTTCCGGAGCCATACCCGATGACCCGTTTCATGCTGGCCGTGCTGGCCGCATCCTTCCTCGCCGGCTGTACCAGCGATCCGCATCAGGCCCGTCGCGGTCACCCGCCGGAAGATCCGGCCGACTATCACGGCGTGCCGACCGACATGACGCCGCCGTCGATGCTCGACGCGCCGCCGCCGAAGCCGGTGCAGTAACGGCCGATTCGGCCCGCCGTCAGGCGCGGGCCGCGGGCGCGTCGGTGCCGATGTGCCGCAGCAGCCCCGGCAGGTAGCGCGCCAGCGTCGCGCCGCGCGCGGCCATGAACAGCAGCAGCGCGAACCAGAGGCCGTGATTGCCGAATGTGCCGACGGCGGCGAGCGTCGCCACGACGAAGATCGACAACGACGCGACCATTGCGCGCATCAGCGATTGCGTCTGCGTGGCGCCGATGAAGACGCCGTCGAGCAGGAAGCCCCAGACCGACACGATCGGCGAAATCGCGGCCCACGGCAGGTAGCGCAGCGCCACTTCGCGGATCTCGGCCTGGTCGGTCAGGCGCGCGACGATCCAGCCGCCGGCTGCCCAGTACACCAGCGCGAACAGCAGCGCGCCGAGCGCCGACCAGAACAGCGTGACGCGCACGGCCTGCCGGAAGGCGCCGCGGTCGCGCGCGCCGGCCGCCGCGCCGACGAGCGCTTCAGCCGCATGCGCGAAGCCGTCGAGGCCGTACGCCATGAACGTCTGGAAATTCAGCAGCAGCGCGTTTGCCGCGAGCGTCGCATCGCCCTGTTTCGCACCGAGGTGCGCGAACCAGCCGAATGCGCCGAGCAGGCACAGCGTGCGCAGGAAGATGTCGCGATTGAGCGCGATCAGCCGCTTGAGCGCGACGCGATCGGCGAGCGCGCGTACCGCGATCGGCGCGAGGCCGCGCGGCCGTAGCCGCCATAGCATCCATGCGCCGAGCGCGAAGCCGCACGCGTCTGCGGTGGCCGTCGCGGCGCCGATGCCGGCGATACCCCAGCCGAAGCCATACACGTAGAGCAGCACGGCGCCGATGTTTACCGCATTGATGAACACCTGCGCGACGAGCGCAAGCCTCACGCGCTGCACGCCGAGCAGGTAGCCGAGCACGACGTAGTTCGCGAGCGCGAACGGCGCGCTCCAGATCCGCGCGTGGCTGTAGGCAAGCGCCGTTGCGCGGACGGCATCGCTGCCGCCCAGCGCGGACAGTACAAATGACAGCAGCGGCACCTGCAGGGCGAGCACTGCGGCGCCGAGTGCGAACGCGACGATCAAGGCGCGCAGCAGGTTCAGCCGGATCGCGGCGGCGTCGCCGGCGCCATGCGCCTGCGCGACGAGGCCGGTCGTTCCCATCCGCAGGAAACCGAACCCCCAGAACACGAAATTGAAGAACAGCCCGCCGAGTGCGACGCCGCCGAGGTACTGCGCGCCGTCGAGGTGGCCGGCGACGGCCGTGTCGACGGCACCGAGGATCGGCTGGGTCAGGTTCGCGAGGACGATCGGGAACGCGAGCGCGAGGACGCGCCGGTGCGTGACAGTGGCCGAGGTGGCCGCGCCCGTGCCGGCCCCGTGCGGTAACGCGGATTCGGACATGGCGGACGCGTCAGGCGCGTTCCTGGACGCACACCCACGGCGATACGACGACTGCCCACAGCTCCGGGTTGCGCGCCGCGTAATCGGCGGCGGTCTCGGCCGGCATGCGCGCGACGAGGCCTGCCGACAGCCAGCGCGTGACCTGCTCGGCATCGTCGTCGGCAACCGCTTCCGCGACGCTGACGAGATCGAGGTCGCGCGCAACGGACAGCAGCTTGCCCTGCGCAAAGAAGCGTTCGAGATCGCACCAGTCGATCTTGGCGGTTTCGCCGAGGAGTTTGGCGTAGAGCGGGCTGTGCGACGCGCCCGCGCCGGAGTGGTGATCAGAGGACATCGTTTTCTTGGAAAGACTGCGTGGTGGCGCCACTATAAACCATCCGGCGGGACGGGCGACGCGGGTGGCGGCCGGCCTACGCGTCGCGCAGCGCGCGGCGCACGATCTTGCCCGTCGCGGTCATCGGCAGGCTGTCGACGAACGCGATCGCGCGCGGATACTCGTGGGCGGCGAGGCGCGTGCGCACGTGCGCCTGCAGCGCTTGCACGAGCGCATCGTCGCCGGTGTGGCCGGGATTCAGCACGACGAACGCCTTGACGATCTCGGTGCGCGTTGCATCGGGCACGCCGACGACGGCCGCCATCCGTACCGCCGGATGCGTAAGCAGGCAGTCCTCGATCGGGCCCGGGCCGATCCGGTAGCCGGCGCTCGTGATCACGTCGTCGTCGCGGCCGACGAAGCGTACGAAACCGTTGGCGTCGATCATGCCCGTATCGCCGGTGAGCAGGTAGTCGCCCGCGAACTTGTCGCGCGTCGCGTCGGCGTTGCGCCAGTATTCGAGGAACATCACCGGGTCGGGGCGGCGCACCGCGATGCGCCCTTCGACGCCGGGCGGCAGCGGCGTGCCGTCCGCATCGACGATCGCGACTGCATGGCCGGGCACCGCCCTGCCGATTGCGCCGGGCTGCGCATCGAACAGCGCCGCGCACGACGACAGCACCATGTTGCACTCGGTCTGCCCGTAGAACTCGTTGATCGTCACGCCGAGCGCGTCGCGGCCCCAGGCCGTCAGTTCGGTGCCAAGCGATTCCCCGCCGCTCGCGACCGATTTCAGCGACAGTGCGTAGCGTTCGCGCGGTGCCGGGACGGTGCGCATCAGCTTCAGCGCGGTGGGCGGCAGGAACGCGTGGGTGACGCCGTGCCGTGCCATCAGCGCGAACGCCGCGTCGCCGTCGAATTTCTCGAAGCGGCGGGCGAGCACGGGCACGCCGTGATGCCATGACGGCAGCAGCACGTCGAGCAGGCCGCCGATCCATGCCCAGTCGGCGGGCGTCCAGAACAGGCGTGCGTCGCGGGGGAAGCACTGTTGCGACATCTCGACGCCCGGCAGGTGGCCCAGCAGCACGCGATGCGCGTGCAGTGCGCCCTTCGGTTTGCCCGTCGTGCCGGACGTATAGATGATGACCGCCGGATCGTCCGCGGTCGTATCGGCTGGTACGAAGTCGGGCGTTTCGGCGGCGAGCGCCGCGTCGTAGCGCAGCACGCCCGGCGCGTCGGGCGCATCGTCGCCGATGCAGTAGACGGTATGCAGTGCCGGAAGCTGCGCGCGCAGGGGCGCGATTTTCGCGTAGCCGGCCGCGTCGGTGACGAGCGCAGCCGCCTCGCTGTTCGCGAGCCGGTATTCGAGCGCATCGACGCCGAACAACGTGAAGAGCGGCACCGCGATCGCGCCGAGCTTGTAGGCGGCGAGGTGGGCGATGGCCGTTTCGGGGCCCTGCGCGAGAAAGATGCCGATGCGGTCGCCGCGCTGCAGGCCGGCACGCACAAAGCTGTTCGCGAGCCGGTTAGAAGCATTCCTCAGGTCGTCGAACGTGATGCGAATAACGTCGCCTTGCGCCGTTTCGTGGATCAGCGCGAGGCGTCCGCTGCCGTCGGCCCATTTGTCGCAGACGTCCACGCCGATGTTGTAGAGCGCCGGAACGTCCCACGCGAAGCGGGAGAGCAGGTCGTCGTAGCGGTCGGCGGTGGGCAGCATCGCGTTGTCTCCGGGGTGGTGAACGTGGTGTCGGGCGCACGGCTTACATCAGGAATTCACGCAGACGAATCCACAATGACGTCTGAGGGTAGGGATTCTTCGCACTCGTCCGATAGCCGCGGTTCAGTGCAGGATTCCACAATGACGCATAAGATCACTTAAAAAATCAGTGTGTGACCATGGATTTGCTTCTGATAGCTGCGGGGTTCAGCCTGATCGGAATCGGCGTACTGGTAGCGTTTGCCCGTCACGTCGATCCGTTGTCCGGCCGTTTCACCGGACGTCTGCGCAAGCGCTGACACCACCTTTCCCGATTTTCACCGCGACGGCACGCGATGCGCGCCGGCATCGCGTGTCGTCCATCGATGGCTCAGCGCGCCGGCAAGTAGCGTGACGGGTCGATCGATCGGCCGCCGTAGCGCAGCTCGAAATGCAGCGCGACGCGGTCGGCGTCGCTGTTGCCCATCTCGGCGATCGACTGCCCCTGCGTGACCGACTGGCCTTCCTTCACCAGCAGTGCGCGGTTGTGCGCGTAGGCGGTCAGGTAATCGGCGTTGTGCTTGAGGATGATCAGGTTGCCGTAGCCGCGCAGCCCGTTACCCGCATAGACCACCACACCCGGCGCAGCCGCGACCACCGGCGTGCCCGGCGCGTTCGCGATGTCGATACCCTTCGATTTCGAGCCGTCGAACGTGCGGACCACGTTGCCGGCTGCCGGCCAGATCAGTGCGATGCTCGTGGCCGGCTTGACAGCCGATTCAACCGGTGAGGAAGGCGCGGGGCGGGCCCGGCCGGCACTGCCGGTGCCGGTGGTCGACGGCGTCGATGCGGTGGTCGTGCCGGGCGGCGGCGCGACGCGCAGCACCTGGCCGACTTCGATCGCATCGGGGTTCGTCATCTGGTTCCAGCGCACGACGTTCGATACCGACGTGCGGTTGTCGCGCGCGATCTTGTAGAGCGTGTCGCCGCGCTCGACGCGATAGAACCCGGGGCCGACAGGCGCGGAGCCGCACGCGACGAGCAGGGCGGCGCAGGCGGCTGCGAAGAGTCGCTTCGTTGTTGTTCCGAACATTGAACCTCGCAAAACCCTGCCGCTCGTGACGCGGCAGGCAACACAAAACGTCCGATTTTAACGGGTTCGACCCGCGCACCGCAGTTTGGGCCGTTGCAGGGGCCGTCGCGCGCCGGTTCGGCGCGTTGCGAATGGCGTATCAGCTGGTGTATCAGTCGGCGAGCGGAAGGACACGAATCCGCAGCGTGGCGGTTTCGGTCGCCCCCGGCGCGAGCATGCGCAGCCCGAGGCCGTTGTGGATCGCATCGGGCAGGCCGAGCCACGGTTCGACGCAGTAAAAGTCCGAATCCGGCTTTTCGGTCCACGTCGTGACCGCGTACCACGGGATCGAGCCCGGCACGTCGAGCGCGATCTCGATCGTGCGGCGGCGGCCCGGCATCACGATGCGCACCGGGGTGGCCGGCACGCCGTCGAGGCAGTGGAAGCGGTCGAGGATGTCCGCGTTGTCGAGCTGATAACGGGCTTCGCCCGGTTCGGGCGTGCTGATCGAACCGTCCGCCTGCTGTGCGCAACGATGCGTCGGCGGCAGTTCGAGCGTGGTTTCGGCGCGTTCGCCGTGCGGCAGCGCGAAATAGAAATGGTGGCCGGCGTAATAGGGTAGCGGCGTGTCGCCGCGATTGGTCGTCGTCAGTGCGACGTCGAGCGTATGCGAGTCGGCCAGCCGGTAGGACGTTTCGAACCGGAAATCGAACGGGTAGCTCGCCCGTAGCGCGTCGGTCGCGTCGAGCGTCATCGACAACGCGGTGCCATCGGCCGACGGTTGCGCGGCGAACGGCAGGTCGCGCGCGAAGCCGTGCATCGGCAGGTCGCGCACCACGCCGGCGGCATCGCGCCAGCGGCCGAGTTCGCCGTCGACGCGGTGACGGCCGAGGAACGGGAACAGCAGCGGGTTGCCGCCGCGCACGCGCGCGAGGTTGCTCCAGTCAGCCGTGTCCGGCCAGAAGATCACCGGTTCGCCGTCGACATGCCATGACAGCAGGCGGCCGCCGAATTGCGGAGCGACCCGGACGAGCGACGGACCGGCGTGAAGTTCGTGAATGTCGTGTTGCTGGAAGATCGGCATGGCGAATCGGGTTGGGCGGGTGGACGGGAACGGCGCGCTCCATTATCGGGCCGCGGCGGCTCGGGGAAAACCCTTCTCGGGAAATCGCGAGTTTTTAAGACTGTCAACGGTCGGGATAATGCCTCTAAACCGGTGAAGTTGCCGGGTCATGACACTTCGTGGAGGGGGCCATGGATCTGGCAATGGCAATGGGTATCGCACTGTTCGGCATGTTCACCGGCAGCACGGTATTATTTTTCTATCAGCTCGGCCGCTGACGGCAATTCCTGCCGAAATCGAAAGGCCCGCCATGCAAATGGCGGGCTTTTTGCTTTCTGAGTGCTTACAAATTGCAAGCATTTGTGTGCATTGCCGCAATATCCAGCCAAATGCCTTGGCGCAGTAATCCGGGCTCGGCATAATCGGGACGCGTTTTTTCGGACGCGCATCGCGTCGTCCGCTTTTCTTCCCGCTCAATCTTCACTAAAAGGACCGACGCGTGAGTCTCTGGTTTCTGGTATTCCTGAGCGTCCTGCAGGGCGTCACCGAACTCTTTCCGGTCAGCAGCCTTGGCCATACGCTGCTCGTGCCGGCGCTGTTCGGCATGCACATCGACAAGCACGCACCACAACTGCTGCCGTTCCTCGTCGCGCTGCACCTCGGCACCGCGCTGGCGCTGCTGTGGTATTTCCGCGCGCGCTGGATCGCGCTGATCGGCGGTTTCTTCGCGCAGCTCGGCGGCCGCAAGAACGACGACGGGCACCTGATGTGGGCGCTGATCATCGGTACGATTCCGACCGGCATCGTCGGGCTGCTCCTCGAGAAGCGCATCGAGCGCGTGTTCCACGACCTGCGGATCGTCGCGATCGCGTTGATCGTGAACGGCGTGCTGCTGTGGCTCGGCGATCGTATTCAGCGCAGCCGTGCGCATCAGGCGCCGGAGAAGATGACGTTCAAGCAGGCGTTCTTCGTGGGTCTCGCGCAGATCGGCGCGCTGATTCCGGGCTTCTCGCGCAGCGGGCTGACGATGATCGCCGGCAATGCAGCGGGGCTGACGGCGGAGAAGGCCGCGGAATTCTCGTTCCTGCTCGGTACGCCGATCATCTTTGCGGCGGGTGTGCTCGAACTGCCGAAGCTGTTCCATGCGCGCGACCAGCTCGCCGATGCGCTGCTCGGCGGCGTGCTGACGGCGATCGCCGCGTACCTGAGCGTGCGATTCCTGATGCGCTATTTCGAAGGGCGCGGCCGGCTGGCTTCGTTCGGCGTGTATTGCGTGATCGCCGGCGTGTTCTGCCTCGGCTGGTTCATGCTGCATCCGCAGCCGGTTTGATGCGAAGGCCGGTCTCGCGTGATGTGACGCCATGATCGGGTATAATTTAGGGCTCGGCTTCATGCCGGGCCCGTTTTGTTTCGGGGCTTCGAGTTGGGTGGTTCTGCTGTCGATCGAAGCCTTGTGTCAAATGCGGCCCGTGTTGGCCGTGTCATTTCTCCCCGACCGCCCTTAGCTCAGTTGGATAGAGCAACGGCCTTCTAAGCCGTAGGTCACACGTTCGAATCGTGTAGGGCGGGCCAGTGAAATCAAGCACTTATCTCCGCTTCCTCTCTGTCTCAGCCATCAATCCTTCGTCCATGTAACCATGGTGTAACCGGATTTGGTCAATTCATCACGACGCTGTTGGTGTCTCGGTCGCATCGCCATCCGATGTCACATTGCCCGTCACCTCATCAACTCCGATAATGCTTTCGACTAATAGAAAGAAACGGGGGCAGACGTGAGCAGCAACGATAGCGGAAGCGGTGCCTTGGGCGTTATTGTCATTGCGGCCGCGGTCGCATGGGGAGCGAGTAAGGGCTGGTTCTACCAGACGGGGCAGGAATGGTTTGATACCTGTTGGGCGTCAATCAACACAAAAGCTCCGACGACGGCGGCAGAGGCAACGGCATGGGCGCAGTGCGAACCGCAGACCAAGAAAGCCTTGTTTGATGCCGGATATGCATTCGGCGGGAATCCGCAATATGCCGCGACGCCAGAGTTGAAGGCTCTGGAGGCTTCGTGTCCAAGCAATTGGACAGATATTCCACTGTCCGGTGTGCATGTGCTGGCTATTGACCTGTTACAAAAGGACGGCGGGCCACAGTGGCTCGATAAATTCTTGCCCCCTGACCGGATGATTGTACGGACGTTCGATAAGCGCTGGCCCAACTGCAACACGGTGCGAGCTTCCAACGGATTTCCGAAGATTGTCCAGAAGGGAGACGGGTTCGACTGGGCCGCCCCATGCCAGCCTTGCGAGGCAGAAAAGTCCAGCATGGGCAAATAGGCATATAACGTTCCCGCGTTTCTCGGTGGCATGCGGAAACGTCGGAGAGCTTGGCACCCCTGCATGACTCTTCTCTAACGTCGGAGAGGCTGGTGAGGCTAGGGGGGCAGCGCCTCTTGCATAGCGATACGCCGCGGTACCTTGATGCCGTCACTTGCAGACCGCACGTTCAACTACTTGCGCAATGGTGTCCGGGGTTATATCAGATGTGCCAGTGGTGGGCGCAGTGACAACGATTCGACCGAGTTTATCGTAGTACGAAATCGATGCTGCTGACCACGTGTCATTGGCGCAGTTGATATGCCACTTGGCCACAATTGAGATGTAGGGCTTCCCGGACAAGGTCTTCTGAGTCTTCTTGTAGTCTTGTTTGGTCCAGAAGTCGCGGTTATCGCCGCTCGCCTTGTAAGTCTCTGAGTCGACGCCCATCGTATATTCGTTTTCATTTACGACGGGAACCCAACTTGAGGCGGACGCTGCTGTCGTGATACCGGCAAGCGTAATGCAAATCAATGCGCGCTTCATCTTTTCCCCCGACTGTCTTCATGTTTTCTAGTGCGACAATCATACCGAGTCCACGGTTCGTCAGTACATATCTGTGGCGTTTTCGATATGCCGCCGCCGGGGTAACAAACCGCTAAACAGGTTGGTGCCGCGCTGAGGGCGTTCGCGAAGTTGGGGGCTATAAAACCGTCGAGCAGTCCAGGGGATGGTTCGCTGTTATTTCGCTGTTACCAGCCAAACGGGGAAATGCGCCGTCTGTTTTCTGTCTGTTACCAGACGGCGCGCGGTACTTCCCTTTGCTGCGTTAGCGGCCACCGGTCACATGTGCATGTACGGCTGCGTCGACTGCATCGGCGGAGCTTGGACGGCAGGGCGCCCGAATCCGAACGGAGCGACCGGCGCGGGCGCTGGCCCTGCTTGTTGCCGATTATGAGACGTGGCGATGAGACCCAGACCAGCCAGACCAGCTGCACCGAGCATCCAGGGCGCCGCATTGAAACCGCCCATCGTTGCGCCGCCAATCGGAGCCGCCCCATTCACCGCTCCCGAGATGCCGCCGCCGAGCGCGCCGCTTTGTGTTGCACTCATCCCGCCACCAGGAAGGAAACCGCCGAACAGCCCCGCGGGCGCGAAACCGAGTGCGCCTCCGAGATTGCCGCTCATTCCCGAGTTGAGCCCCGAGCCGTTCGCCGTCACGCTTCCCGTCAGACCCGTATCGCCTGCCGGGCACAACTACTTTACAGTTTGATCCGCCGCTTGGGCGCAAGGATTTCCCCCAATCTTGCAACGCTGATGCCCTCGCGCTCTTCTTCGCAGACTCTGCACTCGTTTAAGGTTCCCTCACGATGGACCATCTCGCGAAGGTAAGTATCTTCGACGCATGCGTAACAGATGTGGTCAGGCAAGGTGGTTACTACGAGCGCGGACCAATTCGCATCGGATAACCCCGTGTACATCCTCAGCGTCGACCACCTAGACCGTCTCATTGAAGCAGTGCGTCGAGGGCAGTGCCGATTCGCATCCTTCTTCGAAGACTACTCGCGGAGGCGACGCGAGCCCGAAAGACGCCTTTTGTTGCTTTCGGAACTCTTGAACGAGAAGCCGTATCTGGGCCCCGAACTGCCAGCGCGCCTCTTTGAAATCTACGAGCCGTTTTACGAGAAATTGGCGGAGCGGGCCCGGCCGGAGCAAAGGTCGTCGCCCTTTGACGGGTAGGTGACGGGCATTGGGGGTTGAAAGGCCGAAGGGGGCAGCTCAGGCCGACAACGAGGCCGAGAACGTCCGCTTAGTGGGGCGTCGCTCCTGTGGAATTTGTGAAATCTGCAAGACAATCGCAAAAAAGTGGCGCCGAAAAAAGCTCCGGCGCCACTTTGACAACAGTTTCAGTTACGCCTTGTTAGGAGAGGCTTGGCGGCACAAAAGGCCGTCGTAACCAAACCTGAATCGGGTGTCCGTAACCGAAATTAATGCACCTCACCAATCCGTCCCGGTTACCCAACCCCCTCACTCAACCGTCACCGATTTCGCCAGATTCCTCGGCTTGTCGATATCCGCCCCACGCAAACACGCCGCGTGATAGGCGAGCAACTGCAACGGCACGACATGCAGGATCGGCGACAGCAGCCCGTAGTAATCCGGCATCCGCAGCACCGACACGCCTTCGCTGCTGTCGATCCGTGTATCGGCGTCGGCGAACACGTAAAGCTGGCCCCCACGCGCCCGCACTTCCTGCATGTTCGACTTCAGCTTTTCGAGCAGCGAGTCGTTCGGCGCGATCGTCGCGACGGGCATCGTGTGGGTTACGAGCGCGAGCGGCCCGTGCTTCAGCTCGCCCGCGGGATACGCCTCCGCGTGGATATACGAAATCTCCTTCAGCTTCAGCGCACCTTCGAGCGCGATCGGGTAGTGCAGCCCGCGCCCGAGAAACAGCGCATTCTCGTGCTGCGAGAATTCCGCCGCCCAGCGCTCGATCTGCGGCTCGAGCCCGAGCACATCCTCGAGCGCGCTGGGCAGCCGCCGCAACTGCATCGTGTAGCGCGCGAGCTGCGCATCGTCGACATAGCCGCGCAGCCGCCCGAGCGTGACGGCGAGAATGAACAGCGCGACGAGCTGCGTCGTGAACGCCTTGGTCGACGCGACGCCGATTTCCGGGCCGGCCCGCGTCAGGAAGCGCAGGCCGGTCTGCCGCATCATCGCGCTGGTCGGCACGTTGCAGATCGCCAGCGTGTCGATGTGGCCGAGCGCCTGTGCGTACTTGAGCGCGGCGAGCGTATCAGCGGTCTCGCCGGATTGCGATACGCTCACCACCAGCGTATTCGGCATCGCGAGCGCGTCGCTGTAACGGTATTCGCTCGCGATCTCGACCTGCGCGGGCACGCGCGCGATCGTTTCGAGCCAGCGGCGCGCGGTCAGGCCGGAATAGTGACTCGTGCCGCACGCGAGAATCAGCACGTTGTCGATCTGTTCGAACGCCCGCGCAGCGTCGGGGCCGAATACGGCCGGATCGAACAGCCCCGCATCCGGGATGGTCGCCGCCACCGCCTGCGGTTGCTCGAAAATCTCCTTCTGCATGAAATGCCGGTACGGCCCGAGTTCGACCGCCGCCTGCGCGGAGGAAATGGTTTGCACCGCGCGCTCGACCGGTGCGCCGCCGTGATCGAGCACGCGCACGCCGCCCGGCGTCAACTCGACGATGTCGCCTTCCTCGAGAAAGATGAAGCGGTCGGTGATGCCGGCGAGCGCGAGCGCGTCGGACGCGAGAAAGCATTCGCCGTCCTTCACGCCGACGACGAGCGGCGAGCCGACCCGCGCGCCGATCAGCCGCTGCGGCTCGTGCTTGCTGAACACGGCGATCGCGTAGGCGCCGTGCAGCTGAGACGTCGCCGCGCGCACGGCGGCGAGCAGGTCGCCGCGATACACGCTGTGGATCAGGTGCGCGACGACTTCGGTGTCGGTCTGGCCATCGAACTCGTAGTGCTCGTCTGAAAGTTGCTTGCGCAACGTTTCGTGATTCTCGATGATGCCGTTGTGCACGAGCGCGATTTCGTCTCGCGAGAAGATCGGATGCGCGTTGCAGGTTGCCGGCGCGCCGTGCGTTGCCCAGCGCGTGTGCGCGATGCCGGTACTGCCGGCGAGGCCGGCGGTGCGCACGTGCGCGTCGAGATCGGCGACGCGCGACACGCTGCGTTCGCGGCGCGCCTGGCCGTCGACGACCGTCGCCACGCCGCATGAATCGTAGCCGCGATATTCGAGGCGACGCAAACCTTCAATCAGAATCGGGACGATGTCCCGTTGCGCGACCGCGCCGACGATGCCACACATACACGTCTCCCCCTTTCAGTGATCATGAACCGCGCGCACCGTTGCGTCAGTGCGATGCGGTTGTCGTTGCTGCCGCCGTCGTGAATCCGCATCGCGCGGGTACGACGGGGGCGGCCATCCGGTTTTCGAATGCCAGATAAAGCGATTCCTCCAGTACATTCCAGTGTGCGTCGTGCCGGTACGGCCCCGATCGTGCTTGCCAGCAGGCGAACGTGCCCCAGTCGTTCATCTTGAGCGCGACCAGCGCGATCAAGCTCCACGGGTAATCGGAGTCGGCGAGTTGATGCCAGCTCTTGCCGTACTTGCGCATCCACTGCGAATAGATCGTCTCGTTCGATTGTTCGGGCACCTGAATACCTGACAAGAGCGGGAGAATCTGCGCGATCTTCGCCGGATAAAAGCTCGTATCGCTGACCTGCAGCGTGCTGGCGCGAAAGCCGGATGCGGTACCGCGCCAGAACACCTTCAGGATCGCGGATGCAAGCTGGTCGGCGCGCTGGGTCCACGGGCCCGCATGCGCGTAGTCGGCGCGCCGGATGTAGTACGCCGCGAGCGCCTGGAACGCACTGTGTACCTCGACGTTGTCCATCAGCAACGCGACGTGCAGCGACGACGAGATCTGATAGACGCCTGATGGCTTGTCGAGCAGCGTGTCCAGATGCATGCCGGCGCGGTTCAGGCTGAGTTCCCACGCGGCGGGCAAGCCGTCGGGCGGCGCGAAGCGGGCGAGCAATTCGATCCAGGTCGCCATCATCGCGTCGTCGGTCTCCGCTTCGGCACATGCGCGGTAGCGGCCGTTCTTCACGCAGTAGCGATCGAAGCCACCGTCCGGGCGCTGGTGCGGCAGCAACCAGGCGATCCACGCAAGTGCAGCCTGACGGGCATCGAGTTGTGCGTCGGACGCGGCGAGCAGCGCCTTCGCCGCGAAATATGGATCGATGCCGATGCCGTTCAGGCGCACGGTGATCGCACCGTCGGCGCGCTGGTATTGCCCGTTGAGCCGGAGTTCGGCGGCGCTCGCGTGCAGTGCGAAGCCGCACGCGGCGATACAGCAGGCGACGTGCCACAGGCGGCACAGCGCGACGGTGGCCGCTACGCGCGAACGTGCGGTCGGGCAAAGCGCGGGCCGGTTCATGATCTGGGGCTCCTGCGCGGCGGTCCGGTGCAATCGTCGCCGGGCGCGGCGTTGGCCGCGTCGCGCCCGGCGAGCGTGTCGACGTTGTGGCTCGGTTCACCGGGGTGCCGGTAAACCCGAGGCTGCTAGCGATATTTGCGTTCACGGTCCGGTTCTTGACATCGGAACCGGAACCAGGCTCGCAGATCGCGCGTACTTCAATAGGACACTTCGGCACGTTCGGCGCGCAGGAGCGCTTGTCTTTCGCTCCACGCGGACGCGTCGCGTTTCGTCCCGGTTTCGTTGCCTGGATGTCCTCGTTCGTTCGCTGTCGGGCGAGCGCATCGAGGCACACCTGACTGTCATTAAGCAAGGCGTGAGCCATCGGCCGCGATGCCGCGCGCAGCAAGGGGCAGGGGGGAGGCCGGGTGCGTGGCGTCGACGGCGGCGGTAATTTTTGATTCATCGAAGAATCAGCGTGCGCGCAGGCCGAATGTCCGCGCGCGATCGGCGTTGCGCCCGCGTGCGTCGTGCGAATTGTCTGTCGAACCGGTGCTGTCTTGGCAGCACGACTCTACGCGGCGGTGTGCCTCGCGCCGTTCGTTGCGTGTGCACCGGCCGGGATGCCGGTGCGGTGCGTGCGGTCGCGTGCTTTGCATGAACCGGGTCCCGGTGTAATGACCCCGTTCCGGATCTGCGTTACACATTCGCAACATTTCCGACCCGCCGATTCGTGCGACGTGAACGCGGTTGCGTATCGGGTAAATCCCTCATGCATGACCGCGGCAGGGCGGTCGATTGCGTCGCCCGCTGCACAGACAAAAGGAGCGGATCAAGGAAAGGCAATGCGTTTCGACAGATGCGTGAGATTCGTTGCGCACTGGACGCTCGACATGAGTTCGCGATTCATCGGACGACGATGCGAAAGGGACCGTGCGATTGCCCGGATGGTTGCCTGTATCGCGCTCGACCGGCGATGGGAAACGCGTAGCAGTTGTGAAACATTCCGTCGCGCGCCACGCGTGCGCGGTGCGTGCAGCGCGAACCGGACGCGGCCGCAGGGCGGCTGGTTTGAATATTGCTGTAGTGGAGGGACGTGATGTGACGAACAAACGTGACGCCTGGCCCAGCGAGGAACGAATCATGACGTGACGGACCAAGTGCAACGGGACACCGGTAGTACGACGATTCGCGTGGCGTAGACCACGCAGACAGGGCGGCGCGCTCGCTCCGCGACACCGCAACGTGTCGACCGCGTGCGAGTACGGGAGGCGCCACCTGATTACATGCTTCGCGCCACGAGCAGGGTCATTCAGCGCGAAATGGCTCAACGAGGATAACGATGAAAAAGATTTTGCTTGTGTTCGGGACTCGGCCGGAGGCCATCAAGATGGCACCGCTGGTGCGTGCATTGAAGGCACAATCGGGTGTCGACGCCAGGGTATGCGTGACCGCGCAGCACCGCGAAATGCTCGATCAGGTGCTGACGCTATTCGACATCAAGCCCGACTACGATCTCAACGTGATGCGGCAAAGTCAGACGCTCACCGATGTGACGACCGGCATCCTGCAGGCAATCGGCATCGTCTTCGACGAATTGCGTCCGGACGTCGTGCTGGTACATGGCGATACGACGACCACGCTGGCGGTCAGCCTCGCGGCGTTCTACCGTTATCTGCCGGTCGGGCACGTGGAGGCAGGCTTGCGCAGTGGCGACATCTGGTCGCCGTGGCCGGAGGAGTTGAACCGCCGGGTGACGGATGCGGTGTCGTCATGGCATTTCGCGCCGACCGGGCAGGCACGCGACAACCTGCTCAGCGAGGGCGTGCCGGGCGGCGCGGTCGTGCTGACCGGCAATACCGTGATCGATGCGCTGCACGACGTCAAGCGCATGCTGGATCACACCACCGAGTTGTCGGAGAAGGTCGCGCGACAGTTTCCGTTTCTCGAACCGTCGCGGCGTGTCGTGCTGATCACCGGGCATCGTCGTGAGAGTTTCGGCGAGCCGTTCCAGAATTTCTGCGATGCGCTGTGCACGCTCGCAAACCGTTATCCCGACGCGCAGTTCGTCTATCCGCTGCACATGAACCCGAATGTGCGGGAGCCGGCGCGCGCACGGCTCGGCCACCTGCCGAACATCTACCTGATCGAGCCGCAGGAGTATCTGTCGTTCGTATTCCTGATGTCACGCGCGCATTTCATCATCACCGATTCGGGCGGCATTCAGGAAGAAGGGCCGGCACTGGGCAAGCCGGTGCTGGTCACGCGCGAGACGACGGAGCGGCCCGAGGCGATCCAGGCGGGCACGGCGCGGCTCGTCGGCACCGACCACGAGCGGATCGTGTGGGAGGCGTCGCGGCTGTTCGACAGCGAGAGCGCTTACGGGGAAATGGCGCGTGCGAGCAATCCATACGGCGACGGTCATGCGAGCGAGCGGATCGTTCATGCGCTGATGCGGAATCCGGGGGTGCCCACGAAAGCAACGAGCTTTTCGTTGGGGGCAGCGGAGATGCCGTTCAACGCGCTCACGTTGGGGTTGCAGGCGTTGAGGTCGCCCTGAGCGTGATGGCGCGCTAGCGTCCGAATGGCTCGTTGCAGTCATGCGATGATCCGGTCCGGCCGATAGGCCGGCCGGACGTTTGCGTTTGCGCGATCCCGCCGTGCAGCGAGACGGGCGCATTCGTGTGTCAGCGTGAACGACCGGACGAACTCAAACAGCGAACGTTTTCGGGCGAGCCGGTGATTCCCGTCGGTTCGCGGCATGGTTCGATGGATTGCGACATCGTAACCATCGATACCTGTATCACCGGCCAACCTCACCGGCAAGCGTGACCGGTCGCGGCATGCCATCCCCGGGCGAATTTCCCGCCCCGATTCCCTGAAGTGCCCGAATCGCCCCAATCCGACGGCAAATCCGAAATGGTTCGATAATGCGGATCGGCGATCCATGCGGACGAGCGAGCGGCCGGGAAGTCGTTGTCATGTTGCGCAGGCAACCGGGCGGCAGCATCGTTTGCAGCATCAGCCGGGCCGTGTTTGCAGGCAACACGGCCCACGACTCGGCGCCCCGCCTGCCCTGGTTGTCCGGAATGTGCGCCGCGCCGTTCGAATCCCCACCCGATGCCTGCCCGACGCGGGCATCGCAACCAGGAGGTGAACGATGATCACGCTGACCGTCAACGGTAGCGAGCAGCACTTCGACGGCAATCCCGACATGCCGTTGCTCTGGTATCTGCGCGATGTTCTCGGCCACACCGGCACCAAGTTCGGCTGCGGCATGGCACTGTGCGGCGCATGCACCGTGCACCTCGACGGCGTTGCGATCCGGTCGTGCATCACGCCAGTCGCGGCCGCTTCCGGCAAGCGCGTGACGACGATCGAGGGACTGTCGACGGACCTGACTCACCCGCTGCAGCAGGCCTGGCAGGAACTGAACGTCGCGCAGTGCGGCTACTGCCAGTCCGGGCAGATCATGCAGGCCGCGTCGCTGCTGAAGACGAATCCCCATCCGACCGACGCCGACATCGACGATGCGATGTCCGGCAACATCTGCCGCTGCGGCACCTACACACGCATTCGCGCGGCGATTCGCCTGGCCGTACGCCGCGGAGGTGCCGCATGAGCGCGCCCGAACTCTCCGTCCAGAACGAAAGCCGCCGAGCGCTGCTGCTCGGCTTCGCGTCCGGCGGGCTGTTGCTCGCGTTCGGCATGCCGTCGCTCGTCCATGCGGCCGCGCCGGTGCAGCCGCCCGTCAGCGCGAATCCGCAGTATGGCGGCGCCGGGATGCCGCACGGGTTGCGCGACGATCCGCACCTGTTCGTCTCGATCGCGCCGGATGGCACGGTCACCGTGACCTGCATCCGCTCCGAGATGGGGCAGGGCGTGCGCACGAGTGTTGCGCTCGTAGTGGCGGACGAACTGGGCGCGGACTGGGCTCGCGTGAAGGTTGCGCAGGCCGTCGGCGACGAGCCGCGCTACGGCAACCAGAACACCGACGGGTCGCGCAGCCTGCGCCAGAGCTTCGCCGCGTTGCGCCGCGCGGGCGCGGCCGCGCGCACGATGCTCGAACAGGCTGCCGCCGCGGCATGGGGCGTCGATGTGCGTCAGGTCAAGGCGACGGTGCACGAGGTCGTCGACACGAAGAGCGGGCGCAAGCTCGGTTTCGGCGAACTGGCAGCGAAAGCGGCCGCGCTGCCGGCGCCGGATCCGGCAACGGTGATGCTGAAGGCGCCGGCCGAATTCCGCTATATCGGCAAGGGCGAAACGGCGCTGATCGACGGGCGCGACATCGTCGGCGGCCGCGCGCACTACGGGATCGACACGCGGCTCGACGGGATGCTGTATGCGGTCGTTGCGCGACCGCCGGCCTACGGCGACACGGTGGCGTCGTTCGACGCATCGACGGCGGAGAAGCTGAGGGGCGTCGTCAAGGTCGTGCAGCTCGCGCCAACGGCGCTGCCATCCGGTTTCCAGCCACTCGGTGGTGTAGCGGTCGTCGCGCGCGATACGTGGACGGCGATCCAGGCACGCGCGCAACTGAAGATCGACTGGAAGCGCGGGCCCAACGCGAACTACGACTCGGCCGCGTATCGCAAGACGCTCGAAGCGGCCGCCGCGCAACCGGGCGACGTGATCCGCAACGACGGCGACGCGGCGGCAGCGCTGGCCGGCGCCGCGAAACGCGTGCGTGCGACGTACTACATCCCGCATCTCGCGCACGCGACGATGGAGCCGCCTGCGGCCGTCGCGCGCGTGGCCGACGGCCGCTGCGAAGTGTGGACCTGCACGCAGGCGCCGCAGACCACGCGCGACGAGGTCGCGAAAGCGCTCGGGTTGCCGACGGAACGGGTGACGGTCAACGTGACATTGCTCGGCGGCGGTTTCGGCCGCAAGTCGAAGCCTGACTATGTGGTGGAGGCAGCGCTGCTGTCGAAGGCGGTCGGCGCGCCTGTCAAGCTGACGTTCACGCGCGAGGACGACATCGCGCACGACTATTTCCACGCGGTGTCGCTCGAAGCGTTCGACGGCGGGATCGATGCGGCGGGGAAAGTGGTCGCGTGGCAGCATCGCACGGTCGCGCCGTCGATCCAGTCGACGTTCAGGGCCGGCGTCGTGCACGAGCAGCCGGGCGAACTCGCGCAGGGGATCGCGGACCTGCCGTTCGCGATTCCGAACGTGCGGATCGAGAATCCGGCTGCGGAAGCACACACGCGGATCGGCTGGTTCCGCTCGGTCTACAACATCCCGCATGCGTTTGGCATCCAGAGCTTCGTGTCGGAGCTGGCGCATGCGGCCGGTCGCGACCCGAAGGATTTCCTGCTCGATCTGATCGGGCCCGCGCGGCGTTTCGAGCCGCACATCACGGTGAAGAACGTGAACTACGGCGAGGATCCGGCGCTGTATCCGGTCGATACCGGGCGGCTGCGGCGCGTGGTCGAGACGGTCGCGCGCGAAGCCGGCTGGGGGCGCAAGCTGCCGAAAGGGCACGGGCTCGGGATCGCTGCGCATCGCAGCTTCGTGTCGTATACGGCGGCGGTGTGCGAGGTGCAGGTGGATGCCGACGGCAAGATCACGGTGCCGCGGGTCGACATCGCGATCGACTGCGGGCCACAGGTCAATCCGGAGCGCGTACGCTCGCAGCTCGAGGGCGCGGTGGTGATGGGGCTCGGCATCGCGCTGCACGGCGAGATCACGTTCAAGGATGGCCATCCGGAGCAGAGCAACTTCAACGGCTTCCAGGTGCTGAGAATGAACGAAGCACCGCGCGAAATCCGCGTGCATCTCGTCGCGCCGGACGATTTTGCGACGCCGCTCGGCGGCGTGGGCGAGCCGGGCCTGCCGCCCGTTGCGCCGGCGCTGACCAATGCGATCTTTGCGGCAACCGGCACGCGCATCCGCAGCCTGCCGGTTGCCGATCAGCTCGCGAAGCCGCACGCGGGTTAACGCAGCGTATCCCCCACGCCGGGCCGCATCGTGCGGCCCGGTGCACATCGACCCCTGAGCAAGGAGCGTGACGTGGCCTCATCCGAAGTCAGTGTGAAGCAGTCGGTTTCCCCCGCCGAATGGGACGCGCGAGTCAACCTCGCGGCGGCCTATCGTCTCACCGCGCTGTTCGGCTGGGACGATCTGGTGTTCACCCATATTTCCGCGCGCGTGCCCGGCCCGGAGCACCATTTCCTGATCAACCCTTACGGCATGATGTTCGACGAGATCACGGCATCGTCGCTGGTGAAGGTGGATCTCGACGGAAGCAAGGTGTCCGAATCACCGTGCGAGATCAACCCGGCCGGCTTCACCATCCACAGCGCGGTGCATGCGGCTCGCGACGACACGCTGTGCGTGATGCATACGCATTCGATCAACGGTGTCGCCGTGTCGGCGCAGGAAGCGGGGCTGTTGCCGCTGTCGCAGCAGTCGCTCGGCGTGCTCGCGTCGCTCGGCTATCACGACTATGAAGGCATTGCGCTCAACGAGGGCGAGAAGGCGCGCCTCGTGCGCGACCTCGGCGCCAACACGAACCTGATGCTGCGCAACCACGGCCTGCTGACCGTCGGCGCGACGCCGGCGGACGCGTTCGTCGCGATGTACTTCTTCGAAGCGGCCTGCATGATCCAGGTCCGCGCGCAGGCCGGCGGCACCGCGCTGCTGCCGATCGCGCAACCGATTCTCGACGGCATCAAGCAGCAGATCGCCGCGGTGACGCGCGGGATGGGTGCCGGCGCGCTCGTCTGGCCCGGCCTGCTGCGCCGGCTCGATCGACACAATCCCGGTTACGCGGACTAGCGTATCCGTCGTTGTCGTTTTCGAACGATCGTGCTAAATTCCTGCCAGCACTCGCATTCACGGACCCTACATTCGGCTGACGAAGCCGGCACCCCGGGAGGCAGCACGATGAGCTTGTTGATGTCGCGACGCGATCTCGCGTTCCTGCTGTATGACTGGCTCGACGCGGAAGCGCTCGTCGCGCTGCCGCGTTACGCCGAGCACAGTCGCGAGACGTTCGACGCGGTGCTCGATACCAGCGAGCGGATTGCCGAAGACCTGTTCGCGCCGCATGCGGCGCGTGGCGATCGCGAGGAGCCGCAGTTCGACGGCGAGCGCGTGACGCTGATCCCGGACGTCGAACCGGCCGTGCGTGCCTTTGCGGACGCCGGGCTGATCGCCGCGGGCCATGATGAAGCGCTTGGCGGCATGCGTTTGCCGAAGCTGGTCGAAGCCGCGTCGTTCCTGTTCTTCCAGGCCGCGAACATCGCGACGGCCGCCTATCCGTTCCTGACCGCTGCCAACGCGAACCTGCTCGTCGCGCACGGCAGCCCCGCGCAGATCGACGCGTTCGCACGCCCGGAACTGGAAGGGCGCTACTTCGGCACCATGTGCCTGTCCGAGCCGCAAGCCGGTTCGTCGCTGTCGGACATCGCGACGCGCGCGGATTTCGAAGGCGACTCGCCGCTCGGCCCGCGCTACCGGCTGACCGGCAACAAGATGTGGATCTCGGGCGGCGAACACGAACTGACGGAGAATATCGTCCACCTCGTGATCGCGAAGATTCCCGACGAACACGGCCGGTTGCTGCCCGGCACACGCGGCATCTCGCTGTTCATCGTGCCCAAGTACCTGCCGGGCGCCGACGGCGCGGCGCAGGGCGAGCACAACGACGTGGTGCTCGCCGGGCTGAACCACAAGATGGGCTACCGCGGCACCACCAACTGCCTGCTGAACTTCGGCGAAGGCACACGCTACCGCCCGGAAGGGCGTGCGGGCGCGATCGGCTATCTGGTCGGCCAGCCGAACCGCGGCCTCGCGTACATGTTCCACATGATGAACGAAGCGCGCATCGGCGTTGGCGCGGGTGCGGTGGCGCTCGGTTACACGGGTTATCTGCACGCACTCGACTACGCACGGAACCGGCCGCAAGGGCGCCCGCTCGGGCCGGCGGGCAAGGATGCCGCCGCGCCGCAGACGCCGATCGTCGAGCATCCGGACGTGCGGCGCATGCTGCTCGCGCAGAAGGCCTATGTCGAAGGCGGTCTCGCGCTGATCCTGTACTGCGCGAAGCTGGTCGACGAAGCAGGCGCGCACGACGACGCGGACGTGCGCGCCCAGGCCGCGCGCCTGCTCGACATCCTGACGCCGATCGCGAAAAGCTGGCCGTCGCAGTGGTGTCTCGTTGCGAACGACCTCGCGATCCAGGTGCACGGCGGCTACGGCTACACGCGCGATTACGCGGTCGAGCGGCTCTATCGCGACAATCGGCTCAATCCGATTCACGAAGGCACGCACGGGATCCAGGCGCTCGACCTGCTGGGCCGCAAGGTCGCACAGGACGACGGCGCATTGCTGCACGCACTCGACGCACGAATCGGCGCGACTGTCGAACGTGCGCGCACGCTCGATGCCGGCCTGCGCGAGCAGGCCGATGCGCTGGCGCAGCGCTGGGCGCGGCTCGGCGATGTCACGCGACAGCTGGGCGCGATCGGCGATCCGCAGGCGCGGCTCGCGAACGCGAGCGTCTATCTGGAAGCGTTCGGCCATCTCGTCGTCGCGTGGCTGTGGCTCGACGTGACGCTCGCCGCGCACGGGCACGTCGATGATTTCCACGACGGCAAGCGTGCGGCCGCCCGTTATTTCTTCCGTTGGGAATTGCCGAAAGTGGATGCGCAGTTCGATCTGCTCGCGAGCGTCGATACGACGACGCTCGATATGCGCGACGCATGGTTCTGATCGTTGCTTCACCGACATTCCGGAATGCAGACGATGTTGCGGATGCCGATTCCGTCGGCTGTCGCGTACTCGTCGTGAACCGGCCGTGCGGGCGTGCCCCGCAGGCTGACCCGATGCCCGCATACGCCGCACAAGGAGAGAGACGAACATGAAAGCCCTGTTGTGTACCGCATTCGGCCCGATCGACCGCTTGCGCATCGAGGACGTGGCGATTCCCGAACCGGCCGCGGGCCAGGTCCGGGTTCGGGTGAAGGCTGCGTCGCTCAATTTTCCCGACGCGCTGATCGTCCAGGGGTTGTATCAGGTGAAGCCGGCGCTGCCGTTTTCGCCGGGCGCCGAATTTGCCGGCGTGATCGACGCGGTGGGCGAAGGCGTGACTGCGTGGCGGCCGGGTGATTCGGTGGTCGCGTTTACCGGGCACGGCGGGTTCGCGCAACAGTGCGTGGCCGACGTGCACCAGATTGCCGCGCTGCCGCCGGGCATGACGTTCGAGCAGGGCGCGGCGCTCGTGCTCGCGTACGGCACGTCGCTGCACGCCTTGCAGCAGCGCGCGCGGCTGCAACCGGGCGAGACGTTGCTCGTGCTGGGCGCGGCGGGCGGCGTCGGGCTCGCCGCGATCGAGATCGCGAAGGCGCTCGGCGCGCGCGTGATCGCGGCGGCGTCGAGCGCGGACAAACTGGCACTGTGTCGTGACGCCGGCGCCGACGAGACGATCGACTATACGACCGAAGACCTGCGCCGCCGCGTGGACGAATTGACCGGCGGGCGCGGTGCCGACGTCGTCTACGATCCGGTGGGCGGCGCCTACAGCGAAGCGGCGTTGCGCGCGACTGCGTGGCACGGCCGGTTCCTCGTGGTCGGTTTCGCGGCCGGCGAGATCCCGAAGATCGCGCTGAACCTGGCGCTGCTCAAGGAGCGCGACATTCTCGGCGTGTTCTGGGGCGATGCGGTGCGCCGCGACCCGAAGCAGCATGTCGCGAACATGCGCCTGCTCGCCGAATGGTTCGCGGCCGGCAAGGTGCGACCCGCGATCACCGAACGCGTGCCGCTGGCCGACGCGGCCGATGCGATTGCGCGGATGGCGAACCGGCAGGTGAAGGGCAAGGTGGTGATCCTGCCGGAAGCCTGACGGGTCTTCCGCGCGCGTCCGCACCCACCGGTGGACGCCGCGCGGCTGCGGTCCGGCGCTCGCGCGCGTTACGCGATCTGCTGTAGAAGGGCCGCGACCCGCTGCCCGAGCGCGCGATGCTGATCGGCTGCGAAGTGAACGCCGTCCACCGGGCTGACCTCGATGATTGCGCCGGCATCGAGAAAGTGCGCGCCGGCATCGCTTGCCACCTGTTCGTACCGCTTGGCGAGCTGCCGCGACTTCGCTGCGCCGCCCGCGAAGATCTCGCCGAGGAAACCGACCTCGACGATCGGGGCCGGCGCCATCAGCACGAGCTTCGGCGACCCACCGGCCGGGCCGGCACGGCACGCAGCGATCTCGGCAAGCAGCACGCCGACCGACGTCGCGATGTCGGCGGGCGTGACCGAGAAGCGTGTCTTCAGATCGTTCGTCCCGAGCATCAGCACGACGACATCGACGGGCAAGTGGCTTTCGATGCACGGGCGCAGATACGACAAACCGTTCTTGTGCCGGCCTTCGATCGGATCGTCATGCACGGTCGTTCGCGCGGGCAATCCTTCTTCAACGACCCGCCAGCCTGAGCCCAGCGTTTGCGCCAGCACGCCGGTCCAGCGTTCTTCGTGTGCGAACCGCTCCAGTATGCCGGCACGCGTCATCGGGCGCGTGCCGTGCGTGTTCGAATCGCCGTAGCAGAGCACGGTTTTCTGCGTCATCGTCATTTCTCCGTCAGTCGTTCAATCTTTCGGCAAGCGCAGCACGTCGAGCGCATGCTGCGAAAACTCGACCCAGAACCGTTCGTTCGCGATGCCGGCCTGCAGTACCAGATGCTGAAGGCGCTTCGTACGCGAATCCGACTCCTCCGAAAAATCGCGCGCCTCGATCCGCAGGTACAGGTCGAGCTTCTCCTGGTGCAGCGCGATGCGCCGCCTGATTTCGTCCTCGAGGCCGGCCGGGCCGAGCACCGCTTCCGCGCGCAGGCGCACCATCAAGGCTTCGCGCAGCGGCGTCGGATCTTCCTGTTCGGCGATCCAGCGCCGCAACTCCTTCTTGCCGGCCGGCAGGATCCGGTATGCGCGCTTGCGGCCGCGCCCCGATTCGGCCGGCAGCGACTCGATCCAGCCCGTTTCCTCGAGGCGCCCCAGCTCGCGATAGATCTGCTGGTGCGTCGCCTGCCAGAAATAGCCGATCGAGCGATCGAAACGGTCGGCGAGTTCGGAGCCCGAACCGGGACGTTCGGCGAGGGCGGTGAGGAGTGCGTGGGGCAGGGACATGTCGGATCGGAGGAGGCCGAAGAATGAACCGCATCTTGCCATATCGGGGCCATAGTACAAGATGATGAACGCGTTTATGCAACGAGTTGCATAAACGAAGGCGGTGGAATAATATCTTTGCAACTTGTTGCATAAAAATGGAGCCCCCCGATGACATCGCGTTATCCGCATCTGACGACCCCGCTCGAGCTTGGCTTCACGTCGCTCAGGAACCGTGTGCTGATGGGGTCGATGCACGTGGGTCTCGAGGAAGCGCCGAACGGCTTCGAGCGGATGGCGGCGTTCTATGCGGAGCGCGCGCGCGGCGAGGCCGGCCTGATCGTCACGGGTGGATTCGCGCCGAACGAACGTGGTCGTCCGGCGCCGGGCGGCGCGATGCTGACGACCGAAACGGAGGCTGAGCGTCACCGTGTCGTGACGCGTGCGGTGCACGCGGAAGGCGGCAAGATCGCGCTGCAGATCCTGCATTTCGGGCGCTACGCGTATCACCCGGCGCTCGCCGCGCCGAGCGCGTTGAAGGCGCCGATCAATCCGTTCACGCCGCATGCGTTGAGCAGCGATGAGGTCGGCGAGACGATCGCCGATTTCGTGCGATGCGCGGCGCTTGCGCAGCATGCGGGCTATGACGGCGTCGAGATCATGGGATCCGAAGGCTACCTGATCAACGAATTCATCGCCGCGCGCACGAACCATCGCGACGACGCATGGGGCGGCGCTTACGAGAACCGCATCCGTTTTCCGGTCGAGATCGTGCGGCGCGTGCGCGAGCGGGTGGGCACGAACTTCATCGTGATCTACCGGCTGTCGATGCTCGATCTCGTCGAAGGCGGCTCGACGCTCGACGAGGTGATCCGGCTCGCGCAAGCGATCGAAGCGGCCGGTGCGACGATCATCAATACGGGTATCGGCTGGCACGAGGCGCGCATTCCGACCATCGCGACCAAGGTGCCGCGTGCCGCGTATGCATGGGTCACCCGGCAGTTGATGGGCAAGGTCGGCATCCCGCTCGTCGCAACCAACCGGATCAACACGCCGGAAGTCGCCGAGCAGCTGCTCGCCGACGGCTATTGCGACATGGTGTCGATGGCGCGGCCGTTCCTCGCCGACGCCGAGTTCGTCCGCAAGGCGCGGGAAGGGCGTGCGGATGAAATCAACACATGCATCGGCTGCAACCAGGCGTGTCTCGACCATACGTTCAGCGGCAGGATCACGTCGTGTCTCGTGAATCCGCGCGCGTGCCATGAAACCGAGCTCGTGAT
Source organism: Burkholderia puraquae (assembly GCF_002099195.1). Lineage (GTDB taxonomy): Bacteria > Pseudomonadota > Gammaproteobacteria > Burkholderiales > Burkholderiaceae > Burkholderia > Burkholderia puraquae. The sequence goes on from NZ_NBYX01000009.1 coordinate 216,675, forward strand.
TCGCCCCGCGCAGCAACGCAAGCGGATCGCCGTGGTCGGCGCCGGGCCGGCGGGGCTCGGCTTCGCGGTCGCCGCGGCCGAGCGCGGCCATGCGGTGACGCTGTACGAAGCCGGCGCCGAGATAGGCGGCCAGTTCAATATCGCGAAGAAGGTGCCCGGCAAGGAAGAATTCAACGAGACGCTGCGCTATTTCCGCCGGCAGATCGAACTGCGTGGCGTGACGCTCCACCTCAATACGCGTGTGACCGCCGAGATGCTGTTGCAACGCGAATTCGACGAAGTGGTGATCGCGACGGGCATCGTGCCGCGTACGCCGCCGATCGACGGCGTCGCGCATGCGAAGACGCTCGGCTACCTCGACGTATTGCGCGACGACCAGCCCGTGGGCCGCAATGTCGCGATCGTCGGCGCCGGCGGCATCGGTTTCGACGTCGCGGAATATCTCGTTCATCGAGACGACGGCGAACGGGTCGACGCGGGCCGGTTCTTCGCCGAGTGGGGTGTCGACCCGTCGTATGCGAACGCAGGCGGCTTGCGCCATGCGCGGCCCGAACCGGCGGCGCGGCAAATTCATCTGCTGCAGCGCAAGGCGTCGAAGGTCGGCGACGGGCTCGGCAAGACCACCGGATGGATCCACCGCACGGCACTGAAGGCGCGCGGCGTCGGGATGTCGTCCGCGGTGACGTACGGGCGCATCGACGACGACGGCTTCCACGTGACGATCGACGGCGTCGAGCAGACGCTGCCGGTGGACAACGTCGTGATCTGTGCGGGGCAGGAACCATTGCGCGAACTGGCGGAGCAACTGGAGGCGGCAGGGCGCAAGGTTCACGTGATCGGTGGCGCGCACGAAGCCGCCGAACTCGATGCGAAGCGCGCGATTCACCAGGGCACGACGCTTGCCGCCAACCTTTGAGATGTGAGACCGATTCGTTTCTTTTCCGCCCGACGATACAGGAGTCTTCGATGACGAACGCACCGCTGCATCTTCAACCCGCTGTCGCGCGATCGCTCGACACGTGGCACGCGATGGTCGAACGCAAGGATTTTGACGCACTGGAATCGATCGTCCATCCGGACGCGGTATTCCGTTCGCCGATGGCGTTCAAGCCTTACGGGCCGGCGCCCGCGCTGTTGATGGCGCTGCGCACGGTGATTACGATCCTCGAGCATTTCACCTATCACCGCCAGTTCGTCGCCGACGACGGCAAGAGCGTGGTGCTGGAGTTCAGTGCGGCCGTCGGCGACAAGGCGCTGAAGGGGATCGACATGATCCGCTTCGACGACGAAGGGCGGATCGTCGAATTCGAGGTCATGGTCCGGCCGTTCAATGCGCTGCAGGCACTCGGCGCAGCAATGGGCGCGCGGCTCGGGCAGCAGTTGCCGGCGTTCAAGGTCGGCGGGTGAGCCAGGCTCCGGCCCGTCCGCGAGCAGCGTGGCGGGGCATCACGCCGCGTGCGCGCGCGATCGGCCGGTAGGCGAAGCACCAGCCGCTTTGGCTGCCGAACATGTTGACGGTGCCTGGTACGCGCTCGATTCGGTATTCATGCGGGTTGTTTCCGTGAGGGTGTCGTTTGTCGGTTTGCCGTGCGTTCGGCCCAGCGCGCGGTCGAGCGGGGCAGGTTGCCGTCGAAGGCGTCCTGCAGTGGCGCGCAGGCTGGCGCGTTCGGTGGGGCGCGCATTCCAGGCCGCGGGGCGACAAGCTGTGGGTGCCGTTCAACTGCCCGTCGTAGACGCACAGTGCACCCCGGCCGGGGCAACCTGACAAAGTGCTGACGAATCAAGATGATATATTGTATCATCCGAGGTTTGCGTTACCGCGGGCCGGGCTGACTGGCACGGCCGCGTGCGGCGACACCATCCGAAGATCGATACGACGTGACGAAAACCAGACACAACCCGGCGCGCGGGGAGCGGCACCACGCCGCGTCGCGCCGGCGCGCGGGCGCCTGGCGCGTTCGCGCGGCACGCGGCTGCACGACCCTGCTGGGTTGCGCGATGGCGACCTCCGGCGCGTTGGCCGCCGAAGCGGCCGCACTCGCTCCGGACGAGCGGCACGCGCTGCCGGCGATCAACGTCAGTGCGCAATCCGCACCGGCCGACCCGCTGACGCAACCGCTTGAAACGGGTTCGCGCCTCGGGCTCGCGAGCCTCGACACGCCCGCGAGCGTCGAGACGGTTACGGCCGGCACGATCGAGGCGAGGGGCGATCGCTCGATACTCGACGCAGTGACGCGCACGGCCGGCTTTGCGAGCGCGATGGCGCCCGGCACCGGTGGGACAGCATTGAGCGTGCGCGGCTTCAGCGGGCAGGAATCGGTGATGACGTTGCTCGACGGCGTGCGGCTGATGCCCGCCGCCGGCACGATCACGTTTCCGTTCGATACGTGGTCGGTCGAGCGCATCGAGGTGCTGCGCGGCCCGGCGTCGGTCCTGTACGGCGAAGGGGCGATCGGCGGTGTCGTCAACGTGGTGCCGAAGCGGCCGCAGCGCACGCGCGAGACGGTGCTGCAGGTCGGTGTCGGCCCGGACGGCGCGAAGCGCGTCGCGTTCGATACGACGGGCGCGCTCGGCCCGCGGCTGTCGTATCGCTTCTACGCGAGCGACGCGCGCGCGAACGGTCTCGCCGAGCGGGCCGATACGCATACGACCGCCGTCGGCGGCGCGTTGAAGTTCGACGTGAGCCCGAAGCTCACGCTGACGCTCGATTTCGACTACGGCCGCCAGATGCCGGCGGCCTACTATGGCGTGCCCGCGCCGAACGGGGTGCTCGATCCGTCGCTGCGCAAGCTCAACTACAACGTCGGCGATGCGACGATCGCCTACTACGACCAGTGGACGCGCCTGTCGGCCAGCTACCGGCCGACGGCCGGCGTGACGATCGACAACCAGCTTTACTACCTGACGTCGAACCGCCACTGGCGCAATGCCGAATCGTATGTGCTCGACCCCGCGCGGGGTCTCGTCACGCGTGGCGACTATCTCGACATCGGCCACCACCAGCGGCAGATCGGCGATCGGCTGAGCGCACGCTTCGACGGCACGCTGTTCGGCCGCGCGAACCGCTTCGTCGTCGGCACGGAATTCAGCCAGGTCACGTTCGACGGCACCAACAATTCGCCGTACGGCGGCGATTCGACGGTGGCCGCGCACGGCTTCGATCCCGGCGTGTTCACGAGCCCCGACCCGACGGTGCCGCAGTTCGGCACGCGGGCGCGGCAGGCGGCGGTGTTCGCCGAGAACCGGCTCGAAGTGCTGCCGCGGCTCGCGTGGGTGAGCGGCCTGCGCTACGACCACATCGCGTTCAGCCGCGAGCAGGCGGCGGCCGGCGCGGGCTTCGACAAGCGCTTCGCGAACGTCGGCTGGCGCACGGGCTTCGTGTTCGAAGTCGCGCCGACGCTCAGCGCCTATGCGCAGTACACGACGGGCGCGGAGGGTCTCGGCTCGCTCGTGACGCTGTCCGCGTCGCAGGCGAACTACCGGCTTGCGACCGGCGAACAGTGGGAAGCCGGCGTCAAGCAGACGCTGCTCGACGGCCGCGCGTACTGGACGTTCGCGGTGTACGACATCACGAAGCGAAACCTGCTCAGCACCGATCCGTTCAATCCCGCACTGCGCCAGCAGGTCGGCCGGCAATCGTCGCGCGGCATCGAGCTGACGGGCGGCGCGCGGCTGCCGCACGGCTGGACGATCGATGCGAACGCAGCGCTGCTGCGCGCGCGCTACGACGAGTTCAACCAGAAGCTCGGCAGCGCGACGGTGTCGCGCGCCGGCAATGCGCCGGCCAACGTGCCGCAGCAGACGGCGAACCTGTGGCTCGGCTGGGCGTTTGCCGAGCGCTGGCAGGCGAATGCGGGCGTGCGTTACGTCGGCTCGACGTACGGCGACGACGCGAACCGCGTGCCGGTGCCGTCGTACACGGTGTTCGATGCATCGCTGCGCTGGCAGCCGACGTCGCGCACCGAGCTGGCGCTGTACCTGCGCAACCTCGCGAACCGCACGTATGCGGTGACGACGTCGAACGGCGGCGAGCAATGGCTGCTCGGCCCGTCGCGCTCCGCGGAGCTCGTCGCGACGATGCGCTTCTAATGCGGCGCGGCGAGCTTCCCGTGGCGCACATGCTCGACATCGAACGCGTAAGCTGGTCTCCCGGCGGTGCGATCGCCGTGCTCGATTCGGTGACGCTGGGCGTGGCCGAAGGCGAGTTCGTCGGGCTGGTCGGCCCGAACGGCAGCGGCAAGACGAGCCTGCTGCGCTGCGTGTTCCGATACGCGCGGCCCGATGCAGGCCGCGTCGCGCTCGATGCGCAGGACGTGTGGCGCATGCGGCCGCGCGCGGTCGCGCAGCGCATTGCGGTGCTGCAGCAGGAGACGCCGGACGATTTCGGGCTGACGGTCGACGAACTGGTCGGCATGGGGCGCACGCCGCACAAGCGGCCGTTCGATGCGGAGACGGCGGACGATCGCCGGATCGTCGAATCGGCACTGCGCGACGTCGGCCTCGTCGAGCGCCGTGCGCAGCGCTTTGCGTCGCTATCGGGCGGCGAGAAGCAGCGCGCGCTGCTGGCTCGCGCGCTCGCGCAGCAGCCCGAACTGCTGCTGCTCGACGAACCGACCAACCATCTCGACCTGCGCCATCAGCTCGAACTGCTCGCGCGCGTGCGGCGCCTCGGCATCGCGACGCTCGCCACGATTCACGACCTCAATCTCGCGGCCGCGTATTGCGACCGGCTCCACGTGCTCGCGCATGGCAGGGTCGTCGCATCGGGCGCGCCGGCCGACGTGCTGACCGAAGCGCTGCTGCGCGATGTGTTCGGCGTCGTCGCGCTCGTCGATCGCCATCCCGTCACGGGCCGGCCGCGCATTACGCCGCTTCATCCGGAATGACCGCCATGCCGTTTCCTGTCTTGTCCTCAGTATCCCGCAGGCTGGTTGCCGCGACCGTGCTCGGCTGCGCGGCCGCTCATGCGGGGGCCTATCCCGTCACGGTGCGCAGTTGCGATCGCGACGTGACGTTCGAGCGCGCGCCGGCGCGCGCGGTGAGCAACGACGTGAACCTGACCGAGATGATGCTCGTGCTGGGCCTGAAGGACCGGCTCGTCGGCTATACCGGCATCGGCGGCTGGAAGACGGGCACCGCGCGCGTGCGCGACGCGTTGCGCGGCGTGCCCGAACTGGCGAGCCAGTATCCGTCGCTCGAGGTGCTGGCGGCCGCGCGTGCCGACTTCTATCTCGCGGGCTGGAACTACGGGATGCATGTCGGCGGCCCGGTGACGCCCGCGACGCTCGCGCCGTTCGGCATCCGTACATACGAGCTGACCGAATCGTGCTCGCACGTGATGAAGCAGGCGGCCGCGTCGTTCGACGACGTGTTCCGCGACCTGGACAATCTGGGCCGGATCTTCGGCGTCGACGCGCGCGCCGCGCAGGTCGTCGCCGCGATGCGCGCGCGTCTCGCGGCGGTGTCGCGCGCAATCGGGCATCCGCGGCCGCTGCGCGTGTTCGTCTATGACAGCGGCACCGACAAGCCGATGACGGCGGGCGGGCTTGCGATGCCGACCGCGCTGCTGGCGGCGTCCGGGGCGCGCAACGTGATGGCCGACCTGCCGCGCAGCTGGACGCAGGTGAGCTGGGAAAGCGTGGTCACGCGCGATCCGCAGGTGATCGTGATCGTCGACTATTCGGCCGTGACGGCTGCGCAGAAGCAGCAGTTCCTGCTGAGCCAGCCGTCGCTCGCGCGTGTGGCCGCGATCCGCGACCGGCGCTTTGTCGTGATTCCGTACGATGCGGCGACGCCGGGCCCCGAGAACGTCGCGGCCGTCGAGACGCTGGCGCGCGCGCTGTATCCGGCCGCGTTCGCCGGGCCGGCGCGATGAGCGTGCACGTGCGTGCATCGCGGCCCGGCATGCGCGTGGTGCTGCCGGCGCTGGCGTTGCTGCTGGCCGTATCGATCGTCGCGTCGGCCGCGTTCGGCCCGGCGCCGATCGCGATGCCGGCTGCGGTGCGGATCGTCGCCACGCACCTCGCGTCGGCGTTCGGCGGGGCGGGTGCGTTCGCGGCAGGGGCGGGCGACGACAGCATCGTCTGGCTGATCCGGATGCCGCGTGCGCTGCTGGCCGCGATCGTCGGCGCGACGCTGGCAGCGGTCGGTGTTGCGCTGCAGGCGGCGACCGCGAACCGCCTGGCCGATCCGCACCTGCTCGGCGTGAGCGCGGGCGCGATGCTCGGCGCCGTCGCGGTTACGGTGATGGCCGGCGCGGCCTTCGGCCCGTTCACGCTGTCGGCGGCCGCGTTCGCGGGCGCGCTCGCGGCGACCGCCTGCGTCATCGCGCTCGCTTACCGGCGCGGCCGGCTCGAATCGGACCGGCTGCTGCTCGCGGGCGTATCGGTATCGTTCATGATGGCGGCGTTCGGCAACCTGCTGCTGTATCTCGGCGATCAGCGCGCCGCGTCGTCGGTGCTGTTCTGGATGCTCGGCGGCGTCGGGCTCGCGCGCTGGGACCTGTTGCCGGTGCCGGCCGTGTGCGCGGTGCTCGCCGGCGGCGCGCTGTACGCGCGCCGGCGCGAACTGAATGCGCTGATGTCGGGCGACGCCGCTGCGGCGTCGCTTGGCGTGCCCAGCGCGCGGATGCGGCGCGAAGTGTTCGTCGTCGCGTCGTTCGCGACGGGCGCGATGGTGGCGGTGAGCGGGGCGATCGGCTTCGTCGGGCTCGTGACGCCGCATCTGTGCCGTCGCGTGGTCGGCGCCGAGCACGGCAGGCTGCTGCCGGTGGCCGCGCTGACGGGCGCGATCCTGCTCGTATGGGCCGATGTGGCCGCCCGCACGCTCGCGGCACCGGAGGATCTGCCGATCGGGATCGTGACCGCGATGTTCGGTAGCCTGTTCTTCGTCGCGCTGCTGCGCCGCCGCTGAGCGGCGGCGCCGTCAGGCGAGGGCATGCGCGGGTGGGGGGGGGGGCCGCCGGCTTCACCGAACCGGCGTGATCGCACCCGTGCCGTCGCGACGGCGCGCGTCGGCGTGCGTGCTCGCCACGTCCTGCGCGACGTCGAAGAGGTTGTCCGGCAGCGCGCGCATGGGCAGCGTGATCACGAAGCGCGCGCCGCCGAGCGGCGAATCCTCGAGCCGCACGTCGCCGCCGTGCACCTGCGCGACGCGCCGTACGATCGCGAGCCCGAGCCCGAAGCCGCCCGTCTGCCGGTCGCGGCTGGAGTCCAGCCGCTGGAACGGTTCGAACACGCGCTCGCGCTCGGCGGCCGGAATGCCGGGGCCATCGTCGTCGACGCTCAGCACGAGCGCGCCGGACCGGTCACGGGTGGCGGCCAGCAAGACCTTGCGCGACGCATAACGCGCGCCGTTGCGGATCAGGTTCAGCAACGCGCGGGCGACGAGCTTCGGATCGCAGACGTGGGTTGCCGGGGCATCGAGCGTCGACACGTCGAGCGCGATGCCGCGATCGGCGATGTCGTCCGCGACGTTGCCGGCGACGCTGTCGATCAGCGCGTCGACGACCACTTCCATCGGCGCGAGCTCGCTCGCGCCTTGCTCGAGCCGGCCGATCGTCAGCAGCTCGGTAACGAGCTCGTCGAGTTCGCGCACGTCGCGCCGCAGCGCGTCGCGACGCTCGCGCATCCGTCCGGTTTCGTCGGGTTCGGCGAGCAGCGCGAGCCCGAATTCGAGCCGGGCGAGCGGCGTCTTCAGTTCATGCGAGATGCCGTGCATCATTTCGCGCTGCTGCTTCATCGATGCCTCGATGCGCGCGGCCATGTCATTGAACTGCTGCGACAGCTCGAAGATGTTCGACTTGCCCGACAGCTTCACGCGCGTCGACAGCGTGCCGGCGCCGAACGCGCGTGCGGCGTCCTGCAGCCTGCGCAGGTCGCGCCAGTGATAGTGAATCCACAGCACCACCGCGAACAGCGTGCCGAGCGCGAGCAGCAGGTACGCATAGATCCGGATGTCGAGATCGGAGGCTTCGATCGGCCGCGCATGCAGGACCGAACCGTCTGCGAGCGGCATGTAGTAATCCTTGCCGTTGTAGCTGATCGCGATCCGGCCGGCATCGAGATCGCGCAGCGGCGCGCCGCTCAATTGCGCACGGGCGGCGGCCATCGACAGGAAGCCGAACCCTTCGTTGCCGTGTCTCGCGAGTTCGCGCAGCGCGAGCTCACGCTGCCCGCCCGGATGGCGCTCGAGGTAGTCGTTGAGCACGAACGCATAGGTCGTCAACGAGTCGCGCTGCGCCTGCGCGCTGCGATCGTAGAAGATCCGGTCGAACGACAGCTGGATGAACAGGATCGACGCGGCGACGAACAGGATCACGACGAGGTACAGCCTGATCAACGGGCGCAGCATTTACTCGTCCCACGCAGAAGGGCTGAACAGGTAGCCGCGGCCCCAGATCGTCTTGATCTTGTGCGGCTCCGACGACGCATCCTCGAAGCGGCGGCGCAGCTTCGAGATGCCGGAATCGACCGAGCGGTCGAGTCCGTCGAACTCGATCCCGCGCAACTGCTTCAGGATGTCGTCGCGGCTCAGCACGGTGCCGGCCGCGCGCGCGAGGATCAGCAGCAGGTTGAATTCGGCGGTCTTCAGGTCGACCGGCTCGCCGTGCCACGTGACGGTGCGGTTCGGCGGCGAGATCGCCAGCTCGCCGAACACGAGCGCTTCGGGCGCGGCCACCGGCGCTTCGGCGGCGGCCGGCTGCGCACGGCGCAGCAGCGCGCGGGCGCGTGCGACCAGCACGCGCGGCTCGATGGGCTTCGTCACGTAGTCGTCGGCGCCCGTCTCGAGGCCCGCGACCTGGTCGTAGACGTCCACGCGCGCGGTCAGGATCAGCACGGGGACGTTGGTGAACGCGCGGATGCGTCGGCACACCTCCATGCCGTCGAGGTTCGGCAGCATCAGGTCGAGGATCACGAGAGCCGGCTGGTGCTCGCGCACCGCCGCGACGGCGAGGTCGCCGCGCCGTACGACCGTCACCGCGAATTCATAGCCGTCGAGGTATTCGCGGACGAGCTGCGCAAGGCGGTCGTCGTCCTCGATCAGCAGTACGCGGTATTTGAGCGGATCTTCGTTCATGGTCTCCTCAGGATGCGCGCGCCATCTCACAGCCGGGCAAGCCGGTGCGCGGCGCGGCACGCAAATTCTATCCGGCGCACCGAAGGCCGGGGGAGCGGGACGACAATCTCGAACAATCGAACACAATTGAGCACAGATTCTCCGTAGATTCAGGACAGTCTCGGCGGAGAGCGGCACCTAGACTGCGGGCTCCGTCACTTTTATCTCAATATTGTGCGCCCAATACTCCGCCGCTACTGCTATTGCATGCCGCTCGCCGGCCTGACCCTCGCCGCCGCCGCTCACGCGGAAAACCAGTATTCGCTGTCGCTCGGTGGCGGTTTCGCGCCGCGCTACCAGGGCAGCAACCAGTATCGCGGCGTCGTTGCGCCGGGGTTTTCCGCGAAGTTCGGCAACGGCTTCTTCATCGACAGCACCGAGGGCGCCGGCTACCGGCTGGACCTGCCGCACGGCGTGTTCGTGTCGGCGGCTGTGAGCTACGACGCGGGCCGCACTGACGAGAACCGCTTCGACATGCCGGGCTCCGACTACCTGAAGGGCATGGGCCGGATTCCGGGCTCGGTGCTGGTCGGCGTGCGCGCGGGCGTGACGCTCTTCGACACGGCGCAATTGAGCGTCACGATCGACACACCTGTTACGCACACGTCGCGCGGCGTGTCGGGGCACGTGGATCTCGCGCTGCCGGTGTTCAAGACCTCGCAGCACGAGATCATCGTGACGGGCACCGTGCACGCGGGCTCGGGGCGCTATACGCAGACGTTCTACGGCGTGACCGACGCCCAGTCGATGACGAGCCGGTTCCGGCCGTATTCGACGAGCGGCGGGATCGACAGCGCATCGATGGCGGTCGCGTGGAACTGGACTTTGTCGCAGCACTGGTCGGTGCTCGCGACCGGGGGCGTGACACGCTTGCTCGGCCGCTACGGCGACAGTCCGATCGTGCAATCGCGCAGCAACTACTACGGGATTGCGGGCGTGACGTACAAGTTCTGAGTAACCGTGTAGCGAGTCAAGCGGAATGAAGCGAACTGTCCCAAGGCGTACTTGTTTTGACGATCGCGTTGAGCACGGTCAGGAGCTTGCGCATGCAGGCAACCAGCGCGACCTTGGGCGGCTTGCCGGCGTCGATCAGTCGTTGATAGAAAGCAGCAATAGCGGGGTTGCGTCGCGAAGCGGTGAGCGCTGCCATGCGCTGCCAGGGCCGAATGTGCGTCGGCATCGTCAGTCCACCGCTGCGCAGCGCGTTCGGCGCCCAATACCGCGATATCGACATGTTCTTTGGCCACGTCGATACCCACCATTACTGAGGAAACAGACATGATCTTCGGATCCCTTGCTTGTGCATGCGCCCTCGATCAGCTCGGGGCCGGTAACCGTTCGGGTTTCGGGAAGACCAGCACGGCAACCGTGCGTTCTGTACTCGGAAACGGGCTCATCGGCCCAAGCGGAAGTCAAACTGCACGGTTCGGTCTGGTTGCGCTCAGACTTTACCGTACTGGTCGGGCTTAAACATACAAGCGGGTTGCCGGCGCGTGACGGCGTGCGCGGGGCGCACACCGTGCGTCGGCGTCGTGCCGTCGCTGCGAACCGCGTGCGGTAACATGCTGGCGGGTTCGGCGTCAGGCCGGGCCGCGACAGGGAGAAACCGATGAAGAACACGATCGCGATGCTCGTTGCACTCGTTGCGAGCGCAACGTTTTCAGGATGTGCCGACATGAACACGAAGCACCCCAACGCCACGGCCGGCGGCGCGGCTGCGATCCCCGCGCAGCCGGGCGCCGCGCCGGTGTGCAAGGCGGACGCCGCGCCGGACGACGCGCTGATCGGCAAGCCCGAGGCCGATGCGGCCGCGCTGCTCGACGGCTGTCTGTGGCGCGTGCTCGAGCGCGACGGCAAGTCGTTGCCGGGCACGATGGACTACCGGCAGGAGCGCCGCAATCTCGGCATTCGCGACGGGAAGGTGATCTGGGTGCGGCGCGGGTGACGGATTCGGCCGCCGACGAAAATCGGTCGCGGCCAATGTCGCTTCCGCGAGCGCGGCTGTCGCGGGCATGCATGTCGCGCGCGGACGATCGGTCGGCGGCACGCGTGGCGATTCATCGCCGCGGGCGGCGGCATCGGCTGTCGCGGCGGTCAGGCGCCTCGATACCGTTGTAGGCGGGGCTTGCACGAGTCGTGACGCGCCGCGCTGGCCGGCGCGTCCGGTCACGCTGCGATCGCTCCGGATTGCAGCGCCGACGCCGTGGTGTCGACCGTCATCGCCGGCGTGACGAGCATCACGCCGCGTGCGAGCGGGTCGTTGACCGATGCCGCAAATACCGCTTGCCGTTCCTCTGTCGCGTGATCGGCGGCGACGGCCAGCACAGCCAGCGCGAGCGCTGCGCCGCTTCCCCCGTTGGCGAGCCCGAGGTGGCGGCTGCGCTCGGCGGCATCGTCGCCCCAGATTTGCTCGCTGACCGTCACGACTTCGGTGCGGCGACTGCTGCGTTGATCGGCGTCGGTGACGAATCCGGGTGCCGACAGGTCGGGACGCAACGTCGACAAGCGCGTACCCGCCGCCGCGAGCAACTGTTCGAGCGTCGTCGCTTCGGCCTTGCCGTGATCGGCGGAACCCGCGCGGCGCGCGACCGCGAGCCGATGGATCGACGACACCGGCATCGCATGCGGCGTGTCGGGATGACCGAGCAGCAATGCACATGCGCCTTCGCCGGGCGTCATGCCGTTCGGCCGATCGCGGCCGTAGAGCCGACCTGCGCGATCCAGTGCGTCGACTGCGTCCTGGCTTGCGGTGGAGTCGAACGCGAGGACGACGTGCAGATCGCGGGACGGTTGCAGGTGCAACGCCTGGATCAGTTCGTCGACGACCGCCCATGCTTGGACGGGATCGGCGACCGTGCGCAGTTGCGCGCGGACGATGCCCGGCGCGACGGCTTCCCGCGCCGCGTGCGCATCGAGCCATGCGGCGAGCGTGGCGGCGACCGGTTGCCAGCGCTCCGGTATCAGCAGGTGGAGCCGGAGCGGCGGCGCGTCGGCGCCCGCACCGGACAACACGGCATGACGCTCGCGCAATTCGTCGAGCGCATCGGCGGCCAGCAGCAGCCCGCGCCAGTGCTCGTCCTGCAGCGTTTCCCGCGCGTCGGGCGCAAGCAGGCTTGCATCGAACCGGTCGAGCGACACCGATTCGACGGTGCTCGCGAATACGCCGGTTCCGTCCGGGCGTTGCAGTTCGGGATGAAGCGCGACGGAACGTTCCTCCCGGGCCGCCGCATCGATGTCTGCGGTCGTCGCCCCCGTCGGCAGCCTGACGCTGCTGTCGAGCAGCAGGGCCGACCACGTGTGCGGCGCGGGGTCCTGCGCGGCAGCGGCATCCGTCGATGCGGACGAGCTCGGCGGTGCGGCGGCCGCGAGCGCCGGATGCTGGCCGAACCCCCGGCGCAGCCATGCCACGCAGACGGCGAGGGCCGCCGGCAGCACGAGCCCGCACAGCAGCAGCTCCCTGGCGGTCGGAGCATGCCGGGTCGTTTTCCACCAGACGAACACGGCGATCCACACCGCGACGAACAGCGCGGCGACGAGTGCCGTCTTGCGCAACCGCGTGATCATTTCCGTCGATTCCCCCGTGACTTGCGGCGTCGCATGTCAGTTGCCATCGCTGCCCGCCGTCCGGCTCGCGACCAGTACGGCACCGCAGGCCGTCTTGTAGCCGTCGCGCGCGACGCCTTCACCCTGCACGATCATCGTGTCGTCGCCGTCGACGATGTAATTCGGGCCGTGGATCGGACACGTCACCGTGTCGTTGCGGCGCGCGATGCCGCGACCGTCGACCGACGACAGCGTGGACGCACTGGTCACGGTGCCGCCATGGCTGTGTTTGTCCCCGAGGAGCGGAGGGGCACACGTGACGATCGAAGGTGGCGACGTCACGTTCGGCTGCCCCGGCAAATTCGTCGTGTATGCCGCGCAGCATGCCTTCGTGGGCCCCGATCAAATGAATACGCCGTTGCCGCAGTTTCCCGAAAAGGTCTGCGTCGAATGCCTGCTCCACGCGATGCAGTCGGGCAGCGCGCTCGCGGGCAAGGCGATCTGAGCATGACGATCGAGACGACCGACTGGATCGACCGCTATCCCGACGGCACGCCGGACCGGCTGAATGCGCTTTTCGAGCGCGCGCCTGCCGACGGCCGCTGGCATCTGCTGCTCGACATGGGTTTCGCGCCGGCGCTGCGTGAGCGGATACCCGCGATCGAGCGCAACGATGCCGCCATCGTGTTGTACGAAGGTGTGTACGACGGCGACGACCTGCTGGCGATTTCGCCGTGCCTCGTGCCGTTGCCGGCCGACGCGGCGGCGCGCCGGGCGATGCTGGAGATGGTGCTGCGCGAGACGTCCGGACGGCCGATGGTGAGCCTGCTGCATGGCGCGCGCGATACCGCCGCGCTCGCCGCGCATCTGCGCGGACAGATGGAGGCGAGTGCGGCGGCTGACGGCGAAGCGTTTCTGGTGCGTTTCGCCGACACGCGTTGCCTGCCCGCGTGGCTCGCGGTGCTGACGCCCGCACAGCGCTGCCGCTTCACGGACGGGGTCGACGCGTGGCACGTGTTCGACCGCACCGGGGCGCTCGTTGCGCTCGATTTCGGCATCGCGAGCCGGGCGGCTGGCGATAAAGCGGACGCCGGACGCAGCGGCGAGCCATACTTGCTCGACGAGGACCAGGTCGAACGGCTTCGGCAGGCTGCGAAGATCGACACGCTGGTTTTTCATGTTCGCCAGCGTCCGGAGAGTTTCGGCCGTCTAGTGGCCACGCCGTCGCAAGCCCATGCGTGCGTGAGTGCGGCGTGGGCGCGGCACGACGGTCCGCCTGCGGCGGCGTCGCGGGCCGCGCTCGATGCGCTCGATGCGCTCGTGGCGGCCGGATATCTGGTGACGGAGCTCGCGCCGGCAACGTCGCCCGCGTAGAACGATGCGGGTTCGCGTGCATGCGACGGGGCACATGGTTGATAGCGATCCACGCCGGACGGCGTCGGACAAGAGGATGAACAGATGAGTTTGAATGCCGGTTCCACGACGTTTGCCGCTCGGCTGCTGATGGTCGCGGCCATCCTGCTCGGGACGGCCGGATGCTCGCGCGCGACCGACGTGTCGTCCGCCGCGTCGAGTGCGGCCGGCGCGTCGAGCGTCGCCAGCGCGGCAGCCGCTTCCGCATCCGGAACGATGGGGCTGAAACTGAATGCCCTCAACTACACCGACGTTCCGATCGGCGCTTTCTACGTCGACGGCACCTGGGGCGGGACGGTGCCGGCACGCATCGGCAGCGGCGGCGGCGCGATCATCTGCTGCGTCGCGTTGCCGAAACAATGGCATCCGGGGCTGACCGTCAATCTGCAGTGGCGGGACGACAACCTCTACAGGAAGGATCCGAAGGCGCTCGCGAGCCGGGTCGTGCCGGTCGAGCGCTACGAAACATTTTCGGACGGCTTCCTGTGGGTCCTGTTCTTTCCGCACGATCGCATCAAGGTCTATGCGTCGCAGTGGATGCCCGGTTACCGCGGCTTCCCCGAAAATCTCCAGGCGCCCGACGAAGCGTGTCCCGGGCACTTCACGCTGCGCAACAGCGACCCGCAGTGCCCGAATCCCGACCAGAGGATCACGCGATGAGTTTCCGCTTCGCGAGCGCCGACCGGCCTGACGTCAGCGTCGTCACCCGGGAGGAGCAGGACGCGATCATGCGCCGGCTGCACGACGACGACGGGATGAGCTGCTGCAAGACGCTGCACGTCGGCATCTTCTTCGACGGCACGCGCAACAACGCGGATCGCGATCGCGCGGGCGGCAAGCACAGCAACGTCGCGCGGCTGTTCGACGTGTTTCCCCGCGACAAGTATCACAGTGCCATTTACGTGGCCGGCGTCGGCACGCCGTTCGTCGACGAGATCGGCGACCAGGGCGTCGGGCTGCAGGCCGCGGCCGGCGCCGCGACGGGATGGGCCGGCGAGGGGCGCATCAACTGGGCGCTGCTGCAGATCCACAACGTCGTGCATGCGCACGCATTCGGCAATTCGCTGTCCGCGGCGCTCGGCAAGAGCGACAAGGAACTCGCGAAGGCCGTCAGCGTTGATCTGAATTTCAAGGGCATCGATCTCGGCGGCACGCCGCCCAGGCCGGGCAGTCTCGGCGACATCAACGCGCGCGGCAGTTCGAGCGTCGGTGCGCTCAAGTTGATGGCCGCCGAGCAGAACGGGATCGAACTGACCTGGGATCGCGACACGATCTGGGCGCAGCTCAAGGGCGAAGTCGATACGGCGAACTGGACCGCGACGATGCGCGCGTGGGACGAGAAACGCCGCGTTGCGTTGCGGGCCCGATGCGCGCAGTTGAAGGCGCGCGTCGGCGACCTGCTGGTGAAGGGCAAGCCGAAACTGCAGCGCATCCGCCTGTACGTGTTCGGTTTTTCGCGCGGGGCGGCCGAGGCCCGCACGTTCTCGAATTGGCTGGCCGATGCGCTGGACCCCGACTTCAGCCTGTGCGGCGTGCCCGTGTCGTACGACTTTCTCGGCATCTTCGATACGGTCGCGTCGGTCGGCATCGCGCAAAGCACGGCCGCGACGCTGTTCGATGGGCACGGCGGCTGGGGGCGCAGGGAACTGATGGGCGTGCCGCACTACGTGCGTCGCTGCGTCCACATGGTCGCCGCCCACGAGCCGCGCGGATCGTTCCCGCTTGACCTGATCGATGCGTCGCGGGACGGGCATGAGGAGATCGTCTATCCGGGCGTGCATTCGGACGTCGGCGGTGGGTACGGGCCGGGCGAGCAGGGGCGCGGCACCGGCGATGCGGACAAGCTTTCGCAGGTGCCGCTGCTCGACATGTATCGCGAAGCGCGCAAGGCCGGTGTTCCATTCGATATCAAGGGGCCCGGTATCGCTGCCGAAGCGGCGGCGGCATTCGCGATTTCTCCCGCGCTCAAGCGCGCGTTTTCCACCTATGTGAGCACGAGCGCCGACTATTACTACGCGAAGGAGCACGGCACGCCGGGCCTGATGCGCGCGCACTACGGGCTTTACCTGCGCTGGCGCAAGATGCGGCTCGACAATTTGCGTTCGCAACCGTCGTTTCTGGCCGCCAAGGCCGCCTATCCGCAGGATGCCGTCGATCTCGACAGCGCGAACGAGGAACTGCGGCTCGAATGGCGCGACCTGCTCGAATGCGAGCAGGAAGGCGGACCGACCGTGAGCCGGTACGCGGGCAATACAGTCAGCCGGAAGATCACGCAGAACCCGAAGGCGGCGGCCGTCATTTCGCCGGCTGTCCTGCCGATCGCCGCGGGCCTGCAGTCCGCGATTCCGTTCGTCGGTCCGCTGGTGCGCGCGAGCGCCAAGCGCGCCGAGGATTTCTTCCAGCTGCAGCTCGACGAGAAATGGAAGCAGTGGCTCGAGGTGCGGGGCGACTGGAACATGGGGCCGCCGGAAGCGCCGATCAGCGCGCTGTACGACAACTTCATGCACGATTCGCGCGCGTGGTTCAAGCCGCTCGGCGACGACGACGACGTGTGGAATCACAATCAGATCAACGCGCTGAAAACCCGCCAGGCCGAGTTCGAGCGCCAGCATGCCGAGTGGAAGAAGCGTCAGCAACTCGGCGTGCCGGGACCGTCGCAGATCATGCAGGTGATGGGGGCGGGTGCGCTTGGGCTCGGGCCGGCCGCCAACGTTGCGCCGGAGCCCGAACCGCGTTCGACGCTGACCGCGCAGCAGGCCGGCATCCTGAAACGCTACGACGCCGCGCAGCAGGCTGCACAGAAGGCTCGAGCGGCCCGGGACGCAACGGCGCCGACCGATAGCGCGATCCTGACCGACCCGAAAGTTACGGGTGGTCTTGCGTTGCAGGATTCGGGACGCGAGTTTTCGTTCGTCTGGGGCTACCTGCGCTGGCGCACCGTCTACGTGAACGGCGTGCGCTGGGACGCGCCCCATGTGCCGAGCGTGCAGGAAGACATGGAGGCGATGCGTCAGCAGATGCAGCGCAACGTCGACATGAGCAAGCTGTTCCGATGAACCGATTGGATACGAATCAGCCGGCGCGGCACGCATTCGCGCGCGATTGCCGAGAAACAACATGGATCTAGTTGCCGCATTAACGGGGTACGGGCAGGCGACCCGTCATATCCAGATCGATACCGCGATGCCAGGCGCGTTCGTGGTCGAGCGCTTTCACGGTCGTGAAGGGATCAGCGAATCGTTCCGGTTCGAGATCGACGTGCTGTCGAGCGAGCCGTTTCTCGATCTCGCGCCGCTGATCGGCAGCGCCATGCGGTTGCGTCTCGCGACGGCGGCAGGCGAACGATGCTGGAACGGCTACGTCACGCATGCTGCTTATGCGGAGAGTGACGGCGAGTTCACGCGCTATAGGCTCACGATGGAATCGTGGCTCGCGCTGCTGCAACTGCGCCGCAATTGCCTGTATTTCGTCGATCTCGATGTCGAGGGTATCTGCGAGCGCGTATTCGGCGACTATCCCGAAGCGCACTGGCGCTATGAACGCGTCGAGCCGCTGCGATCGTTTCGTTTGCGCGGCCAGTATCGCGAAACCGATCTCGATTTCGTGTTGCGGCAGTTGTCCGAAGCCGGGTTGTCGTTCCGCATCGAGCATGGGCAGGACGCGGGGAAGGCGCCGTCGGGCGACCATGCCGTCGTCGTGTTCGACCGCCATGCGCGGCTGCCCGACGGCAGCGCGATCGCGTTCAATGCGCAGGACGTCGGCGATCCGGACGGCGTGATGACGCAATTCTCCGATCGGCGTCAGCTCGTGCCGGATCGCGTGGTGGCAACGAGCTGGAAAGCCAGTGAACTCCATGCGCTCGCCGGCCATGCACAACAGCCGGCCGACGCCGACGCGCCGCTGCTGCCGGTGCGGGAGATCTACGACGGCCAGCGCGCCGGCCGCTTCGACACGAGCGGCGACGCGCAGCGTTATGCCGAACAGCGTCTCGACGCGCTGCAGCTCGCGAAGCGGATCTACCGTGGCGGCGGCTCGTCGCGCACGCTCGAGACCGGCAAGGTACATACGCTGAACGATTATCTGGGCGGCGCCGTGCGGTTCGTGCCGCTGTCGATCGAGCACGAAGCCGTGAACAATCTCGGCGCGCAGATCGGGCAGCTGTTCGGCCGCGGCGAGCTCGACAAGGGCCTGTATCGCAACCGCTTCGTCGCAGTGCCGGAAGGCACGCCGATCGTGCCGCCGTTCCGCGACCGGCCGATCGTGTACGGGGTGCAGACCGCGATCGTGGTCGGCGAGCCGGGCGGGCGCGTTAGCAGCACGCGCGATCACCAGGTCCGCATCCAGTTTCCGTGGATGCGCGGTGCCGCGCCGCTGCCGGGCGGGCTGACGGATACCGCGAGCCGGTCCAATCCAGCCGGCCATGCGCCGGGCGATCACCGTTCGGGCATCCTGGTTCGCGTCGCCGAACAGGCGGCCGGGCCGAATTTCGGTCATGCGTTTGCGCCCCGCGTGGGGGCGGAAGTGGTGGTCGGCTTCGAGTCGGGCAACATCGATGCACCGGTCGTGCTCGGCCAGGTGTACGGCGGCCGAGTGCGTCCGCCGTTCTCGGCCGGCGAGGGCAGCGATGCCAATCATTCAGGAACACTGACGGGCCTGCAGACGCAAACGCTCGATGGGCAACCCGGCAGCCGCTGGGTGATGGACGATGCGGCCGGGCAACTACGTCACGAGCTGAGCAATTCGACTGCCGGCACGCGCTTTGCGCAGGGCTATCTGATCGACCAGCAGGGCACGATGCGCGGCGCCTATCGCGGTGAAGGCTTCGAACTGGCGACGCAGGGATGGGGCGTCGTGCGGGCCGGCGCGGGCGTGCTGATGTCGAGTACCGCGCGCCGGCTCGGTGCGTCGACGCAGCTGGATGTCGCCGAACGCGTGGAGCAGTTGAAGGACGCGGCGAAAACGGCGCAGGAACTCGACACCGCTGCGATTGGTGCGCAGGCGGTCGGCCTGAGTGCGAACAAGGCGCAGACGGATTTCCTGAAGGCGATCGATCCCGCGCAGGACGGCAAGTATGCGGGTAGCGTGGGCGGCCAGAGCGCAACCAAGCCGAACGGGACGCAGCGCGACGGCGGCGACCCCGTCGAGCGATTCGCGACGCCTGCGGTGCTGATGGAGTCGCCGGAGAACATCGTGGTTACGACGCCGGAGAGCGCGGTGTCGTATGCGGCGCAGCACGTTCATCTGACGTCGCAAGGCGATGCGCACGTGGGCGCCGGTGCCACCGTGGCCGCGGCGACGGGCGATTCGATGAGCCTGTACAGCGTGGCGGGCGGGCTCAAGGTGATCGCGGGCGAAGGGCCGGTGAGCATCGAGGCGCACGCGTCGACGATGGAGATTCTCGGCGACCAGACCGTGCACGTGACGTCGACCGACGAACGCGTCGACGTGCTCGCGCAGGATGCGATCGTGCTGCAGCAGGGGCCGAACCGGATCACGCTGAAGGGTGGCGACATCATCATCGAGACGCCGGGGCAGTTCGCGGTGAAATCGGGCGGGCACCCGTTCCCGGGGCCGCGTGCAGCGAGCGTGAAGCTGCCGGCGCTGCCGGTGTTGCCGCAGGGCGATCCGTGCGACTTTCTCGTGCAGGCGCTGGCGGCGAGCCCGGCGGGGAGGGGGGCGGTGGCGATGGGAGCGCCCCGTGTGGTCGAGGTGGGGCCGGGATCGGCTGCTGCTGGCTCGACACTGGACCTGACGGGGCTGGGCTCGATCGCGGCAAGTACGGCAGCGCTCGGCAAAGCGGCGATTGCCGGTGGAATACAAGACGCAGGCATTAGCGCGCCGATCGTTGCCCAATCATTTGCGGCCAAGGCACCAGTCAAACCGCAGGGGCAGTCGGGTAGCGCTGCTACGGCGCCGACTGCATCGGCGACGACTCCGGAAACTGCGGCGGCAGATAGCTCCGCAGCACAGCGTCCCGGCGCCACGGGTGCCAGTTCGGGGCAGCCGTGCAACCTTCACGTGCCGGCCGTCAAAGAACTCGATTATGTCGTCGATATGGGGTGCGTGGACTATTACGAAACCGATGCGAATGGCAAAGCGGTTCTCGATCCCGTCACGCATCAACCGTCACTCAACCATATGGCAGGCTCGCACGGGAAGTACGATATCGAGTACTCGCCAGCGACGGCGACGCTGACGGCGACCGTTCGCGTCAAGGTCCACTTGAAGGACCAGCATGCTGTCAAATATGGCGCGGACGTGTTGGACAAGAAAACGGGCAAGCGGCGGTCGATTCCGTATAACAGTGACGGGGCAGCGGCCGGCGTCATTCTAACCGTGGTTGATCGGCCGGGAGACTTGAGCAACGCGCAGGGCGTTAAGAAACAGATTGAGGACTGTCTCAATCGGAATGGTTACACCATGCGGCCGAAGCAATGCCCACTCGGAAACGCATGCACCTGTACGGTCAAGGTGCGGGCAGAGGTGGAGTTCGTTAAGGACGGGCGTGTCCATGCGGAAGTCAATCTGTTTCCGATGGAATCGAGGGCCGATTCCGGAAACTGGGGCGAGAAATCGGTCATATGGGATAGCGATGTCGGCGACTATGTGCCGGACGGCACCGTAAACGTACGGGCGCACGAAACGGGACATTTGTTCGGGTGGCCTGACGAGTACTTCGAGAACAGTGGCTCGGTGTACGGGAAATACATCAATTCGAAGAAACTCGTCGACGTGAAGATGAAGCAGCTCGTCGACAACTGGCAACGCACGACAGATACGAACCTGATGGGTGGGGGACTCGATCATCCGGTGTCGCTCGTGCCGAAATACTATTTTTACGGCTTCCGTGACTGGTTTAATAGAAAAACGCACATCGACTGGGAGGTCCTGGAATGAGGCGATTCGTGTCGGTTTTTCTGATATCGGTTTTTATATGCGGGATAACGGAAATGGCATTGGCTAAAACGAGAGCAGACTACTTCGCGATGGAAAACAGCCCGGGGCAAATCAATCCTTCGCCTCCGTTGGTATTCACGTTTGACGGTAATCGCGTTGCATATTATTCGCGTGGACGGGATCTGGACATCATGCCACCGGCGAAGTACACGGGCATTGGAAAATACACGGCAGAACTGAGCGACCGCTATCGGCCGGAGCTCGAAGAGGTCAGGCGGATTCTCGCCAATCACGAGATCGCTTCGGTGCCGGGCAGAAATATCGGATCGGTCCTGAGATATTCATTCGAGCAGAATGGAACGCGTTACGTGGGCCAGCTTCAGTATCGATCCAACGATGAGATCAGCGGCAAGCTATCGTTTCTTTACGATCTCGCGCAGGATTTGCTCGACAACGGCACGCCCGAGATCAATCTGCATCCGGAGTTCGCCGTGCACGCTGCGTCTCGGAATCTGGTGGTGGACGTCGTGTTCAGGAATGACGGCAAACAGGAGGTGGTCATCGACGGTCCGGAAAAATGGTTGCCTAAACGCGTTTCCCTGAACGGGCAATACGTTCAGATCCGCGGGTTCAACGACGCGGGTATCAAGTTCAAGGTCGGGTTGGTGGAGAAGTATCTGAGTGCGGCGTCTCGGCTCTATGCGTCGGCGATTTCCGTCAAGCCGGCGCAGCCGGTCAAGGTCGAATTCGTCGTGCCTTATACGGAGCTGGAGTTCGATCCGGGTTCGTCTGCATCGCAGGTTGATGCGGGTACGTACCGGTTTGGAGGCACAGCCAACCTCAACTTTCAGTCGCCTGCCGAAATGAAGGGAACAGCATTTATCCGGATGGATACGCCGCCTGCGGTCGAACTGACCGAGCAGTAACGGGCGTGCCGGCTCCACGAACGCCCCGATTTGAGACATAGCCCCGCGAATCCCGAACCAAACATCATGCCGACCCAATCAGACCTCATCCAGACGTTCTTCCGCGGCTGGTCGCAGCACGATCGGTTTCTGTGGCTGACCACACCGCTCGGCGCGGACAAGCTCGTTGCCGAGAGCCTGCGCGGATGGGAGTCGCTCGATCGCGGCGGCTTCCGGTTTCAGGTCACGGCGCTGACCGAGCGTCCCGACGTGCCGCTCGACAGGCTGATCGGTGCGTCGATCCTCATCGAATGGCACGTTGCGGACGGGCAGGACGCACGGCGCCCGTTCCACGGCCATGTGACGGCCGCGGAACTCGTCGGCTACAACGGCGGGCTCGCGCGCGTGCGGCTCGTCGTCGAACCGTGGCTCGCGCTGCTGCATCAGCGCGTCGACAGCTACAACTTCGTGAACGCGAGCGTGGTCGAGATCAGCGAGCAGATCTTCGCGCACTACGCGCGTGGCGCGATCGCGCCGGCATGGCGCTGGGCGCTTGCCGATCCGGCGAAATATGCGAACCGCAGCCTGACTGCACAGGCTGGCGAATCGGATTTCGCGTTTCTCGAACGACTGTGGGCGGAAGAGGGCATCTTCTACTGGTTCGAACACGACGGTGATGTGCAGTCGACGGACCTTGGCAAGCACACGCTCGTCCTCGCCGATACGAACCAGCGTTTCGCCCCGGCTGAACCCGAAGTCGTCGGTTTCCATCAGACGAGCGACGGCGACCCGCGCGGCGGCATCCGGCAGTTCCTGAACGCACGTCGCTGGCGCATCGGCAGCGTCGCGCGGGCAAGCTGGGATCATCGAAGCCTGTCGACCCGTCCGTCCGGCGCGTGCGCGAGCGGCGCGGTCGCGCCGGGCGAGGATCGCGATGTTGCAGGCCCGTACGCGTTCCAGACGGCCGCGATCGGCGACCAGCGCGCGCAGCAGCAACTCGACGCGCAGCGCGTGGCGGCGCTGCAGGCCGAAGGCAGCGGCACGCGTCGCGATCTGCGGCCGGGGTTGCACTTCGCGATGTCGCAGCATCCGTCGCTCGACGCGTCGCGTGCGTTCGTGTGCCTGCGCGTCGAGCACGACGCGCGTGCGAACGTAGGTGCCGACGTGCACGGCGCGATCGCGCAACGGCTGGGTGCGATTCCGCCGATGCTCGATGCCGCGGCCGGCGAACATGGCGGCGCGCAGGCGCTGCACGCGGCATTCGACGCCACGACGCACGCTGGCGGCGCGCTGGTGGACGGTGACGAGGTGTACCGGAACCGCTTCGCCGCGCTGCCGTTCGACCAGGCTTACCGGCCGTTGGCGCCGAGCGGGCACGGTGCACGCCTGCATCCGGTCGCCGTGATGCCGGGCGCGCAGACGAGCATCGTGGTGGGGGCGGGCGATCCGGTTCACACCGAACGCGATCACCGCATCCGGATCCAGCATCATGCGCAGCGCGGGCAGAATTCCGCGAGTCGCGAGGAACATCCGCGCGCGGCGAATGCGCCGGCCGATCGCGGCGCGGGCACCTGGACCCGCATGGTGACGCCGGTCGGCGGCGACAACTGGGGCGGGGTGAGCGTGCCGCGCGTCGGTCAGGAAGTCTGGACCGAGTGGCTGGAGGGCCAGCCTGACCGGCCGGTCGCGGTCGCCGCGCTGTACAACGGGCAGGGCAACGCGGACGCGCGGCACAATGCGCTGGCGGGCGGCCCGAGCGGCAGCACGGCCAATGCGGCGGCGTGGTTCGCCGGCAATGACCACGCGGCCGTGCTGACCGGCTTCAAGACGCAGGACCTGAGCGCGAGCCAGACCGGCGCGGGCGGCTCGCGGCAATTCATGCTTGACGATACGGCCGGCCAGTCGAGTGCGCGCCTTTATACGACCGATCACGGCAGCGGTCTGACGCTCGGGCACATCAAGCAGGTGCAGGACAACCGGCGTCTGGCCGATCGCGGCTACGGCGCGGAACTGTCGACGCAGGCCGCCGGTGCGCTGCGCGCCGGCGCCGGTTTGCTGATCAGTACGGCGCCCGGCGTGAACCAGATGGATGCGAGTGCGGCGAGCCAGGTGCTCGCGCAGCAACGCGAGCTGCTGCAGGGGCTCGCGAATTTCGCGCGCAAGCAGGGCGCGGAGCCGGGCACGAGCCCGGCGCAGCCTGGTGCCGCGACTGCCGGCGGCACGACTTCGCAGCTCGCGGCGATCGAGGGGCTGCAGCAAAGCCAGGCATCGATCGGCGCGGCACGCGAAGGCAGCGGCGCGGGCGGTGCCGGCGGCGGTAGCGCGGTCGCGTGGCAGCATCCGCATGTCGTCGCGCACGGCGCGGCCGGCGTCGCCGCGCTGACCGCGCAAAGCCACGTGTGGACATCGGGTACGCAAACCGTGCTGAGCGCCGGACGCGACGTGCAGGTCACGGTCCAGGGCAAGTCGAGCATCGTCTCAAAGGAAGGCATCGCGCTGTACACGCACGGCACCCCGGGCGGCAGCCGCCCCGTGTCGGCCGTCGGGATTGCGCTTCATGCCGCGACGGGCGCCGTCACCGTGCAGGCGCAGAACGCCGGGGCGCTGGACGCCCGTGCGCAACGGGCGGTGACGGTATCGAGCGCGCAGGCGAGTGTCGCGCTGCAGTCGCCGAAGCGGCTGCTGCTGACGGCCGCCAACGCGTTCCTGAAGATGGAAGGCAACGACATCGTAATCGGCGCGCCCGGCAAGGCCACGTTCCATGCGGCCCAGCACACGCTGACCGGCCCGCGATCCGCGAACGTGCAGCTACCGTCGATGAACAAGCCCGCATGCGTCGAATGCATGCGGGATCTCGCGCATCGCCACGAAGCGATCGCCACCCGCGGATGACGACGATGACTGCGCTGCTCCAGACATGGGAAACGACGGCAGCCGCCGAGCATGCGGCATTTCCGGATGCCCATCGCTATCTGTTGGCCGATGCGTCGCAGTTGCCGATCAACGCGGCGCCCTGGCGCGAGCTGATTGTGCAAGGAGAGGTTTGCAACCTGCTCGCCGGCCAGCCCGAGGCGGCCAACCCGGAGGTCTGCGCGCTGGTGTGCGACTATCGCGCGCCGCACGTGTCGGCGCTGCTCGAACGGCACCTCGCGCGGCGGCCGTTCGCGTTTCTGTCGCTGGTCAGTGTGTATTCGCTCGACGAACTGGCGCCGAAACTCGGCGTCAGGACGCGCGTGACGCTGCCCGACGATCGCGACGGGCTGCTGCGGTTCTACGATGCCGCGGTGTTCCAGACGTTGGCGGGCGCGCTGTCCGAGTCGCGCTATCAGGCGTTGTTGTCGCCGTGCGTGTCGTGGACCTGGGTGCGTCGCGATGGCGCCGTCGGTACGGTGCGGCATCCGCGCCGGCACGAACGGATCTTCTATCCACGTGTGGATGCCCGCGAGCTCGACGCCTTGCGCAGCGACAGCCGGCCGGACGCCGTGCTTGCCGAATTGCGACGCAACGGCCGGATCCCCGTCGATGCCGATCCGTTCGAAACCTATGCGAGCACGCGCAGCCTGTTCGGCTTGCTGGACGCACACGGGCTGCACGATGACCGGCTTGCCTACCGGATCGCTGCGACGCTGGCGATGTACGCCCACGTGCGGTTCGACGACGCGATCGTCGCCGACTGCATCGCCGCGCATCGGAACGATCACGATGCGTTATGCGAAGCATTGCTCGACCACCTGATCGAGCACGACGATGCTGCGAGTGTCGACACGGAACCGGAGGCGCGGCGATGAGCGTGGCCGCCCTGTTTTCATTCCGCGGCCGGGCCGGGCGCATCCAGTGGTGGGGCGTGACCGTGCCGTGGCTGATCGCGGGCTCCGTGCTCGACGTGCTCGCCGACCTGCCCGCAGCGCAACGTATCGCGACGTTCGTCGATGTCGTCGGCTGGGCATTCGCGATCGTGATGATCTGGATGCTCGTGGCAGTGTCGGTCCGGCGGTGGCACGACATCGGCAAGTCCGGATGGTGGACGCTTCTTCATGCGATCCCGGTCGGAGGCGCATTCATCGCCATTGCGATGAACGGGTTCTATCGCGGGGACGACGCGCGCAACCGGTTCGGTCCGCCATCGCCGGATGCAGGCAACAACGACGCAAGTTTGTGAGGGTATCGATGAAATTCAGAGCAGGGATGCACGTTTTGGCGCTGGTCGGGCTGACTGTGCTCGCCGCATGCAGCAAGCACGGTGTCGATGCGTCGGCAGAGCCGCATAACGTGTGCGTCACCGGATATAACGAATACGGGCGCAAGCTTCACGAGTTCTGGCTCGACAACGAACACAAGTCGGGATGCTTCGGCAATCCGTCGGCGCGCGAGGACGGCGAGGCATTCGGCGGCGGCGGCGGCTTCGCCTGCGGCTGCAAGGTGACGCCGGGACAGAAGGTGAAGCTGTTCTGGGAATTCGCGCAACCGCTGGACGATATCCAGCGCGGCATCCAGCCCGAGCGCAAGACGATCGACGTGACCATTCCCCAGCCTGAATCGCCGACATCGCGCTATCTGCGCGTGTATTTCCGCAAGAACGGCACCGCCGAGCTGCAGTGGGTCGATGACATGAACGCTCCCGAACTCAAGCCGACGCAGGAGAAGTAAGTGCCATGGCGGAAATCAACCTGAAGAAGGACGCCGTCTCCGCAGAGACGGACCGCGTCAAGGCGGAGGCCGAGCAGATGTGTCCCGCATGCGAACACATGCTGTGGGTGAGCTTCTATTTCGACGGATTCGGCTTCGGCGAGAAGGATGGTCCGCGAACCAACATCCTGAAGCTGTTCAATGCCGCGTACGACAAGAAGAACAAGAACATGCGGCGCTTCTATTATCCGGGACTCGGCGCGGATTTCGACCCCGAGGCCGGTGTGCTGCGCGAGGTCCTGAAGGACAAGGCGACGGATACGGTCAGCGAGAAGGCCGGCGACAAGCTCAAGGAGCAGACGGTCGACAAGGCCAAGGAAAAGGCGCAGAAGGCCGCCGAGGATGCGTGGAAGCAGAGCGGCAAGATCAGCAATCCTACATTCGGAAATCGCGTGAGCGACACGTTCGATACGCTGGTCGGCAAGACGAAAGACGGCTTGGGCGACGCGCGCAAACGGATCGAGCGCGCGATCGAGCGGCCCGGGTCGGAAAAGAATCGCGCACTGCGCTATCTGCGGCACGAATGGAAGGGCTTCTGGCGCGACGTCGTCAAGTATCCGTACCGGATTCCGAAAACCGTGCTGAAGGAAGTCGGCAAGGAATCGCTGGGCGCGCTGGCCGAGTCGTTCCAGCTCACGCGCGATACGAAGCTGGGCGCCGCGCTGTTCAATACGGGCGTGGATACGCGCCTGAAGGCGGCGGAAGAGGATTTCAAGGCGGCGGTGGCCGGTGCGAAGCAGGCCGGCACGGTGAACAGGATCCATGTCGCGATCTTCGGCTACGACATGGGCGGCGGCCTTGCGCTCGCCTTTGCCAAGCAATTGCTCGACGAGGTGGCCAAGGGCGGAAAATACGACGGCGTTCAGGTCAAGATCAAGTTCATGGGGCTGTTCGATTGCGTGACGAACCGCTTCGACGACAACCTGCTGACGGGCTACATCCCGCTGAGCAACGCGGTGTCGTCGGATCTGATCCTGTCGCCGGACATCGAGAAATGCGTGCACTACGCGGCCGCTCACGAACTGCGCGTGTACAAGCCGCTGACGATGCTCGGTGTCGACCCGGCCGACATGCGCGGCCGGCGGCAGGAGCGCCTGTTTCCCGGCGCGCAGGTGGACGTGGGCGGCGGCGCGATCGAAGGCGAGGACGGCATTTCCGACAAACTTGCGCGCGTGCCGCTCGAGATGATGTACCACCGCGCGTACGGCGCGGGCATTCCGATGCCGAGCCTGACCGCGCTGGCGAACGAGGACGGTGCGCTGTATCAGCAGATCGTCGCGCCGCCCGAGATCCAGAATTTCCAGCTCGACTACCGGCTGGCGGTCAAGAAGCTCGTGGCGACGACACGCGAGATTCCGCCGCTGACGCCGCTGGGTACCGGCATCGGCTATCCGTCGGCGCCGCTCAAGCCGTCGATCGGGCCGCTCGATTTTCTCAACCCGAAGCCCGTGCCCGACATGACGGACGGTTGCCGCGTGCCCGATCCGGCGCCGCCGCGCCCGATCGTCGTGACCGATTTGCCGAAGGATATCCAGGGCGAGCTCAAGGGCCACATGGTCGTCTATATCCAGTGGCTGCGCATGTGGTACGACCAGGCCGAGAATCGCACGGCCGCGGCACAGCGCAAGCCGGGCTGGCTCGGCGGTGCGGCCAATCCGCTGGCGTACGGGCGTTACGAGAAGCTGGTGCGCGAGATCGATTACCAGAAGCAGCACGGTACGCGCCCGGGATACGGGTTCGATCGCAAGCAGGCAATGAAGCAGATCGACGGCGAGTTGCCGCCGTCGATATTCAACACCGACCCGCAGGCGCAGGCACTGTTCTGGCTATGGAACAATCCGGGCGAGCGCCTGCCGCAGGTCGAGGCGATGTATCCGCTGTTCGTGAAGCACGTGCACGACAGCATGGCCGAGAGTGACGTCGAGGCGGTGTGGAGCCACCTCGTGTCGATCAAGAACTACATGAATACGCGGGCGATGCAGAAAATCGCGACCGCACCCGACAAATCGTTCCTGGACCGCGTCTCGGACGTGTACCAATCGCTGGTGTCGACTGTATCGGCACCGTCCGGCACGACGGTCGCTCGATAGTCCGGTAGTCCGCCACACTCGCCGACGCCGGCTGCCGATACGCAGCCGGCCCGTGCGTTACTTCGAGATGTACCAGAGCGCGTCGGTGCTGACGCGCGTAGCCTGCGGTGCCGCAGCCGGTGCCTGGGGCGTTGCGGCCGGCGGCGGCGTGTTCGACGTGACCGCGGTGGGCCACGTGGCCGGCTGGTTCGACGGCGTCGACGCGGGTGTGCCGTTCACCGTGCTCGAGGTCGATGCCGATCCTGACGTCGACGGCGTGTTCAGATACCAGAGTGCGTCGGCCGACGCCGGTCGCTTGGCCGATGCATTCGCAGCCTGTTGTTTCGCTGCTGGCGCCGTGGTGGCCGTTGCCGTCGTCGCGCCCGAACGCTGCGTTCCCGTTCCAGCCGCGCCCTGCGCGGTCATGCCTGCGGCCGCCGCACCCCGCTGCGCGCGCGCTTCGAACGGCCCGAGCTGGAAGATTAACGTTTGCGCGGGACGCGTCAGGACGGCATACGGAAACTGCAATTCCCACGACATCAGCACGCGCCCGCTCGACGTCTCGGTGAAGATCGCCGGCACGTGCTTCATGTCGCTGAACTGCACGTAGACGCGTGCGCCGTCGTCGAATACCTGGGTCGGCTTCGCCTGGTCCGCACCCGTGACCGTCCAGCCGAAGTTGTACGAGCCGGCCGGGCCGGCGGGGCCGCCCTGCGGCGGCGCCGGCGGGGCCGACGATATCGTGCGCGGGCGCGTGACCGGCGGCGCGGACACGCTCAGGCTCGCGAACGGGTTGTACGCCTCGGCCTGTTGCGGCGGCGTAAAAGAGGGGGGCAGGATAGGCATGGGAGTATCCGGCGAATCCGGCATGGTCCGGATTGCATCATAGACCTTGCGCGCATACGCGAGGCGCTTGTCTGGCGAGGCGGAGTTATATGCGCCGATCGCGTTCCAGTTGGGGCCGAGCTGGCGGATGTTCTGCGACAGGATCCACGCACCGACATACGCGTTCGTGCACGCATCGAACAGGCTTTCCCGCGTGATGCCCTCGCGCGCGAGCGTCGGCAGCCACGTGCTGTTGATCTGCATCAGCCCGATATCGACCGTGCCGTTCGTATTCGTGTTGACGGCGCGCGGATTCATCCCCGATTCGACCTGCGCGATGCCGCGCATCAGGCTGACGCTCACATGCTGGAACGCGGCTGCGTCGTCGAGGCAATCGGCCCGCGCGACGCCGTGCAGCGCGCACGACATCGCGATCGTCGAGGCGATTTTCAGCGTTTCGCGGCTGATCGGACGGGTTGTATGACGCGGCATGGCAGGATGGGGCGGAATCCGGCCGCCCGGTGCAAGGAAATTACGCAGACGCGAAGTGTGCCATAGCGGGGAGGCAAATGGCTCGCGTCAAACTTTCCTTTGCATTTGTGCACGCGTTCGCCACGCATTTTTATTGCGTCCGGTCACAAGGTACAGCGAAGCATTATCGGTAAAAATGGCCGGATTTTCGGGCGAATGCCGGAGCAGTGGCGGCGCCGGAATACTGACGCCTTGCGTCATTCGTCTCGGGAAATCGGTGCTGAATCGAACCGGATGGAAATTGCGCGGCAGTCGATATCCGGGTTGGAAAGGGCGATGAAACGGCGATCCGGAATCATTGGCGGCCGAAGCCGCCATGTCGGTCGATGCGGATTCGACCGGCCGCGCCGTGCGCAGCCGGCCGTTTTCGATCAGAAGCGGTGACGCAACCCGAGGTTGACCATCGTCTGCGAACTCGTGCCCGCATAACCGTACGAACCGATCGACGCCTGCGCGGCCATCGAACCGCCCTTGCCGTCGCCGGTCTGGCCGCTGGCGTGCTGGTACGCGGCGGTCAGGTAGACGTCGGTGCGCTTCGACAGGTTGTAGTCCGCGCCGGCCGATACCTGGTGATAGGTGGCCGACGTGTCGCCGCCCGAGCGTGTATAGCTGTAGCCGACGCCGACCAGCAGCGCGTTCGTTGCCTGGTAGTTCACGAAGCCTTGCCCGGTGTTGTAGTGCTCGTTCGAGCCGAACACCGAGCTTCCATCGCGGCGGTACTGCGCGTTGCTGTAGCCGAGGCCGAACGTGAACGGGCCGGCCACGTACTGGCCCGCGACGCGCGCGATGCCGATCGAATGCGCGCTCGCATAGCCGCTGTTGATCGGGCCGTCGAACGTGCCGTCCGACGAACTGGTCCAGCCGCTGCGCAGGCTGTTCGATGCGGGGCTGTTGGTCGCGTGGAAGTAGCCGCCCGCGACGCTGAACGGCCCGTTGTTGTACGACACGGCGGCCGAATACGAATTTGCGGCGCCGGTGCTGCCCGCGATGCCGCCGAACGAATACATCGCCGAGAACTGCAGGCCCGCATAGACGGCCGACGTGTACTTCACCGCGTTGTCGACGCGGAAGCTGTTGTCGTAGTTGTCGACGTCGCCCGGGGTCGCGAACACGCTGCCGAGATAATTGTCGGCGGTGATGCCCTGCACGAGATCGACGAGCGGATCGTACTGGCGGCCGAACGTGAGCGTGCCGTAGCGGTCGCTCGTCAGGCCGACGAACGCCTGCCGGCCGAACATGCGGCCGCCCTGGCCCTGCCGGCCGTTGCTCGGGTCGAAGCCGTTCTCGAGCTGGAACAGTGCCTTCAGCCCGCCGCCGAGATCCTCGGTGCCTTTCACGCCCCAGCGGCTGCCGGCCAGGTTGCCCGCGCTGCTGTTGCCGAGCATCCACGCGTTGTCCTTGCCCTGCGCATGGTTCACGTAGGTGATCGACGTGTCGATCACGCCATACAGCGTGACGCTCGACTGCGCATGCGCGACGGGCATCGCCGCGAATGACGCGATGGAAATCAGCGAGAGGGTCGTGCGTTTCATGTCATCTCCTTGCGCATTGGCTTGTGTTCGTGATCCGGAATGGCAGGAGACTACCGAGCCCGATTAAAACGGCAAAAATGAAATTCTCTTTTGTGGCCTGATGCAGACAGGGATGCCCTCTGATCGCTGCAATCGAGGGATTTAAATTATTGAAAATTGCGTATCAATTGATCGTCATTTCGCGATTTCGCCATTGCGGCTTGCATATCTCGCGATAATTTCGGGCAATTCGGGGTGGAATCAAGGTGGCCGGGATATTGTTATCGATCCGTCAAATAATTATTGAATGAATCGAATTGGCCGGGCTGTAATGAATGTGTTATCGACACGCCGCGTGCGCCCGGCGGCGGCATCGCGACGGGGGCGTCCATTCCGGTCTCATTGTCGCCGGGTGCGTGGAAGGCCCATGCTTGAGGGCCCCAGCGAGACCGCTATCGGCGCACCGCCCGCCGGAGCGGGGCAGCGGCCACTGCGCATCGGGACTTCGGCCGACGGTCCGGTTTTGTATATAATAATCATTCTCATTTACAAAATCGTTGACGCCTGCGCACCCTCGGAACCCGGCCATGTCTGCTGACAAGCTGTCTCTCCATCGAGAAATCGACGCCCTCTACACCGGCCACCACGCGTGGCTGCGCGGCTGGTTGAGCCGGAAGCTCGGTTGCGCGCACCGCGCGGCCGATCTGGCGCACGACACGTTCATGCGCCTGCTCGCGCGCGACGAGCCGATCGGCGCCGACGAGCCGCGTGCGTTCCTGACGACGGTCGCGCAGCGCGTGCTGAGCAACCACTGGCGGCGCGAGCAGATCGAGCGCGCGTATCTCGATGCGCTCGCGCAGCGCCCTGAAGCGTCTGCCTCGTCGCCGGAGGAGCGGGCCGTCGTGATCGAGACGTTGCTCGAAATCGACAGGCTGCTCGACGGCCTGCCGCTCGCGGCGAAGCGGGCGTTCCTGCTCGCGCAGCTCGACGGGCTCACGCAGGCCGAGATCGCGCGCGAGCTCGGCGTGTCGCTTGCAACGGTGAAGCGCTATCTCGTGAAGGCCGGTACGCAGTGCTTCTTCGCGATGGCGGCCTGACCGATGGCCACTCCGGGAGTGCCGGCGGTGCCGCCGCAGGTTGCGCGTCGGGCGGTCGAATGGTGGGTCGACCGGCAGGCCGGCCGTACCGATGACGCGTTCGATGCCGCGCTCGCGCGCTGGCGCGCGGAGGATCCGGCGCACGACGCGGCATGGCGTCATATCGAAACGATGCAGCGCAGATTCGGCGGGCTGGCGGCCGGGCTCGACCCGCAGGCCGCGCACGCGGCGCTGCTGCCGCCGCGCGCGGGCCGCCGCCGTGCCGCCGTGAAGGCGCTGGCCGTGCTGTTGTTCGCCGGCGGTGCCGCATGGATGGCCGAGCCCGCGCGGCGCGCGGCGGTCTGGCCGGCCGACCTGCGCACGGCGGTGGGCGAGCAGCGCACGGTAACGCTCGCGGATCGTACGGTCGTCGTGCTCGATACCGACACGGCGCTCGACGTGCATTTCGACGACGCGGCGCGCCGCCTGCGCCTGCTGCGCGGCACGATCATGGTGACGAGCGGACGTGACGATCGCGTCCCCGCGCGGCCGCTCGTCGTCGCGACCGCGCAAGGCGAGTTGCAGCCGCTCGGCACGCGCTTCGCGGTACGGCAGCGCGACGGCGCGACGAGCGTCGAAGTGTTCGCCGGCGCGGTGCGCGTGCAGCCGGTCGACGCGACGGCCGG
Source organism: Burkholderia puraquae (assembly GCF_002099195.1). Classification (GTDB taxonomy): domain Bacteria; phylum Pseudomonadota; class Gammaproteobacteria; order Burkholderiales; family Burkholderiaceae; genus Burkholderia; species Burkholderia puraquae. Next base: position 249,934 of record NZ_NBYX01000009.1, read on the forward strand.
CACGCGCGTGATCGCGGCGGGAGAGGGCGCGGACTTCACGCGCGATGTGGTCGGCGCGCCGGCACCGCTCGATGCGCATGCGTCCGCGTGGACGGGCGGGATGCTCGTCGCGTCGCGCATGCGGCTGGCCGATCTCGTCGCCGAACTCGACCGTTATCGGCGCGGCAGCCTGCGCTGCGATGCAGCCGTGGCCGACCTGCGCGTGTCGGGCACCTATCCGCTCGACGATCCCGCGCGCGTGCTCGATACGCTGAAGGCGACACTGCCGATCGATGTCCGCTACCTGACGCGCTACTGGGCGACGGTCGTGCCGGCCCGTTCGTGAGCGTGTCGAAAAAATTTCCGCCGGCCTGAGCTGTTTCTCGTTGTTCGCGTGACATGGGTAATGAAAGCAGCACTGGCCCATCGTCCACCGACCTCCCGATCATGGTTTTCATCCGTCTCACGTATCGGCGCCGTCCGGCGCCTGCCCGACATCTGCCGTGCGCGCCGCACCCGGCCGCACCCGTTGCGCCGGGGCGTCTCGCGCGCCGGCTGGCCGGCGCCGTCCTCGTGTCGGCGCTGCTGCCGCTGCCCGCGCTGGCCGACACCGACCCCGATGCGGCGCCGGCCGCGCAGCGCGCGGCACGCCGCGCGTTCGACATTCCGGCCGGGCCGCTCGAAGCGTCACTGAACCGGTTCGGCCGCGACGCGGGCATCCTGCTCGCGTTTCCGGCCGAGCTGACGGCCGGCCTGACGAGCGGTGGCGTGCAGGGCCGTTTCGACGTCGACGGGGCACTCGACCACCTGCTGGCAGGCACGGGGCTCGTCGCGTTGCGACAGCCGGGCGGCGGTTACACGCTGAAGCGCGCGGACGGTTCGGTCGCGCGGCCCGTAGCGGCCGGCGCGGCCGCCGGTGCCGAGTTGCCCGCGATCAATGTGCGCACCCGCGCACTGCGCGCCGAAAGCTATCGCGCGCCGAAGGAGGCGGGCGTGCTGCGTTCCGATATCCCGCTGCTCGACACCGCGCAGGCCGTCAACATCGTGCCCGCGCAGGTGCTGCGCGACCAGCGACCGCGCAATCTGGACGACGCGCTCGGCAACGTCAGCGGCATCACGCAGGGCAACACGCTCGCGGGCACGCAGGACACGATCATGAAGCGTGGCTTCGGCGGCAACCGCGACGGCTCGATCATGCAGAACGGGATGCCGCTCGTGCAGGGGCGCGCGTTCAATGCGGCGGTCGACAGCGTCGAGGTGCTGAAGGGGCCGACGTCGCTGCTGTACGGGCTGATGGACCCGGGCGGCGTGGTCAACGTCGTCACCAGGCAGCCGCAGCTCAAGCGCTACAACGCGATCTCGCTCGGCGCGTCGACGTTCGGGCACGGCAAGAACGGCGGCAGCGCGACCTTCGATTCGACGGGGCCGGTCGGCGATTCGCGGCTCGCGTACCGGCTGATCGTCGACCAGTCGAACGAGCAGTACTGGCGCAACTTCGGCGAATACCGGCAGACCTTCGTCGCGCCGTCGCTCGCATGGTACGGGCGCGATACGCAAGTCGTGGCGTCCTACCAGTACCGGAAATTCCATTCGCCGTTCGATCGCGGCACGGCGCTCGACCCGCGCACCAACGCGCCGCTCGACATTCCCGCGCGACGGCGCATTGACGAGCCGTTCAACAACATGGACGGCGAATCGCACCTCGCGCAGTTGAGCGTCGATCATCAGTTCAATGCGGACTGGAGCGCGCATTTCGGCTACAGCTACAACCGCGAGACCTATGACGCGAACCAGCTGCGCACGACGGGCGTCGATCCGGTGAAGGGCACGATGACGCGCAGCAACGACGCGACGCACGGTTCGCTCAGCACCGACAGCTACGGAATCGGCTACGTGAATGGCAAGCTGATGCTGGGCGGGATGCAGCACGACGTGCAGGTCGGCTTCGACACCGAATACCGTCGCATCTATCGCAAGGACATGCTGCGGCAGGCCGTGAAGACGCCGTTCAGCTATATCAATCCCGTCTACGGGCTGCTGCCGCCGTCGAGCACGGTGTCCGCGAGCGACAGCGACCAGACCGACACGCTGCACGATGCGTCGGCGTTCGTGCAGGACACGATTCACCTGACCGACAAGTGGATCGTGTCGGGCGGGTTGCGCTACATCACGTACAACCAGGTTGCGGGGCGCGGCCGGCCGTTCGTCGCGAACACCGATCTCAGCGGCTCGAAGTGGCTGCCGCGCGCGGGCGTCGTCTACAAGTGGACCGATACGTTCTCGCTGTACGGCAGTTATTCGCAATCGCTGAAGCCGTCGTCGTCGATCGCGCCGATGACGGGCTACATCATCGACGGCGCGACGCCGCCGGAGGAAGCGACCGCGTGGGAAGTGGGCGGCAAGCTTGACCTGCCGGGCGGGCTGACGGGCACGCTCGCGTTCTTCAATATCGACAAGAAGAACGTGCTCGTGTCGCAGTACAACGACGCGACCAAGCTGACCGACTGGCGCACGTCGGGCAAGGCGCGTTCGCGCGGGATCGAGCTCGACCTGTCGGGCAGGATCGGCGAGCGCGTGAACGTGATCGTGAGCTACGCGTACATCGACGCGAAGACGACCGAGGATCCGCTGTACACGGGCAACCAGCTGTGGAACGTCGCGCGCCACACCGCGTCGCTCGCGGCCGTCTACGACTTCGGCACGCTGGTCGGCGGCGACGACCTGCGCATCGGCGCGGACGTGCGCTACGTCGGCGCGCGGCCCGGCGATTCGGCGAACAGCTTCACGCTGCCGTCGTACGTGCTCGCCGATGCGTTTGCGACGTACGACACGCGGATCGGCAAGCAGAAGCTGTCGTTCCAGCTCAACGTGAAGAACCTCTTCAATCGCACCTACTACCCGTCGAGCGCGAACCGTTACTTCGTCGCGATCGGCGATGCGCGACAGGTGTCGCTGCTCACCACGCTGCAGTTCTGACCACGCAATCGCCGCGCAGCCGTCACGGCGGCGCGCGGCTTCGGAGACGATCCAGATGAACCGGAACATGAAGACCGGCGCCGCGCGCGCCGTTGCCGCCGGTGCGCGGCGTCGCGCATTGCGCGCGATCGCGGGCTCGATGCTCGCGATCGGCGCGGGCCTTGGCCTCGGCGCAGGTATGGCCGCCCCCGCGTTGGCAGCCGATGCATCGCAGGCCGTCACGCGCGTCGCGATGCTCGTGCAGCTGCGCGGCCCGAACCTGAAGGTCGACGAACGCATCGGCCAGCATCTCGGCGAACGCGGCTACGCGGTGCGCCTGATCGACGAGTCGTCGACGCCCGATGCGGCGCGCGATGCCGACCTGGTCTTGATCTCGTCGACGGTGTCGTCGAAGAACGTGCGGCCCGGCTGGCGCACGCTCGACAAGCCGCTCGTGACCTGGGAAAACGACCTGCTCGACGATCTCGCGATGACGGGCAAGCGTCACGACGTCGACTTCGGCGAAACGGGCAAGGAACGCTACCTGTGGCTCGTCAACGCGCCGCACCCGATCGCGGCCGGGCTGCCGGCCGGCGCGACGAACGTGTACGGCAAGCAGGCGCCGATGAGCTGGGGCAAGCCGGGGCTCGGCGCGATCACGATCGCGACCGTGTACGGTCAACCCGACAAGGCCGCGATCTTCGCGTACGAGAAGGGCGCGACGATGGACTACGAAGCACTCGCGCCGGCGCGCCGCGTGATGTTTTTCCTCGACAACGACACGTTCGCGAACCTGTCGCCGGCCGGTGTCGCGCTGTTCGACGCGGCCGTCGACTGGGCGGCCGGGCGGCGTTGAGCCGCAACGGCGTCGCGCGCGGCACGACTCACTCCATCCGCCGCCGCGCCGCCGCTTCGATCAGTTGCGCGAGCATCTGCGCCGGTTCCGACATCGTCCGCCGCGCGCGATGCACGAGCCCGATGTCGCGGTGGAACGTGTGATGCCCGAGGTCGATCGCGCGCACGCCGGCCGGCCAGCGGCGATAGACGGCGGTCTGCGGGACGATCGCGACGCCGACGCCGTTCTCGACCAGCTTGACGATCGCGTCGAGCTCGTCGAGTTCGCACGTGTCGCGCACCGCGACGTGCATCTTCCTCAGAAAGCGATCGACCTGGCGGCCGCCGAACGACGCGCGGTCGTAGCGCACGAACGGCTCGCTCGCGAGCAGTTCGGCCCAGTCCTTGCCCTTCACGCTGCGTGGCACGATCAGCCGGAACGGTTCCTGCGCGAGCGTCGTCCAGTGCAGGTCGCTCTGCAGCGAAAACGGCGGCCGGATGATCGCGGCCATGTCGATCTCGCCCGCGTCGACCCGGTTCACCAGTTCGATCGACAGCCCCGGGATCACGCGGGTCCGGCACGCGGGATGCCGGCGATGGAAATCGGCGAGCGCGGCCGGCAGCAGTGCGCTCTGTACCGACGCGATCGCGCCGATCGTCACGCGCACGCTGGCCGGCGAACCGGGCGCCGTCGAGCTCAGGTTTTCGTACAGGCCGAGCAGTGCCTGCGCCTGGTCGAGCACGTGATGACCCATCTCGTTGAGCCGGGCCGACCGGCCTTGCCGGTCGAACAGCGCGAAGCCGAGCTCGGCTTCGAGACGCTGCATCTGCGCGCTCACGGCTGCCTGCGTGAGCCCGATACGGTTGCCGGCTGCGGCGAACGTGCCTTCCCGGGCGACGGCGACGAGGGTTTTCAGTTCGCGGATCATTAATCAATTCTGTTTGTGAATGATGCAACTATATATTGATTTAATTTTTGCTTGACCTTGACTACCATGGTGCCGTCCTCGCGCCACGCGAGCGTTCCTTCACGAGGCAACCATGAGTCTTTCCCCGTTTCACCTGGCGATCCCGGTCTACGACCTGCCGGCCGCACGCGATTTCTACGGCCGTGTGTTCGGGCTGGAAGAGGGGCGGTCGAGCGCGCAGTGGGTCGACTTCGACTTCTACGGTCACCAGCTCGTGATCCACGAACATCCGAAGACTGCCTCGCAGGAAGGCGCGCATACGAACGCGGTCGACGGTCACGACGTGCCGGTGCCGCATTTCGGGATCGTGCTCGACTGGCCGAGCTGGGAAGCGCTGGCCGAGCGGCTGCGATCGTTCGGCGTGACCTTCGTGATCGAACCGTATGTGCGGTTCCAGGGGCAGGTCGGCGAACAGGCGACGATGTTCCTGTTCGATCCGTGCGGCAATGCACTCGAATTCAAGGCGTTCCGCGATATCGGCCAGTTGTTCGCGAAGTGACCGGCGGCGCGGTCAGCGCCGATTGAAATTGGGTGCGAGAATGCGGCCTCCGGCTAGGCTGCGCGCATGCGCACCGGCCTGCGCCGCGCCGCACGGCATCTGTCCGTGCGTGCCGTTCTCCAAGGAACCCGTATGGACCGTCACATCGCTCCGGTGGAGCTGAAGAAAGCCTACCGTCTCCTCAACCACGGCCCGACCGTGCTCGTGTCGGCCCGCCACGACGGCGTCGACAACGTGATGGCCGCCGCATGGGCGTGCGCGCTGGACTTCCTGCCGCCGAAGCTGACGGTCGTACTCGACAAGTCCGCGAAGACCCGCGAGCTCGTCGAGCGCAGCGGCACGTTCGTGATCCAGGTGCCGACGGCGGCGCAGCTGCAGCTCACGCATGCGGTCGGCAGCCACAGTCTCGCGGAGCGGCCCGACAAGCTGCGCGAAGCGGGCGTCACGCTGTTCGACGTCGAAGGCCACGACCTGCCGTTCGTCGCCGGCTGTTCGGGCTGGCTCGCGTGCCGGCTGGTTCCGGAGCCGCACAACCAGCAGGCCTACGACCTGTTCATCGGCGAAGTGGTCGCGGCGTGGTCCGATACGCGCGTGTTCCGCGACGGCCACTGGTATTTCGAATCGGCCGATCCGGCGCTGCGCAGCCTGCACTACATCGCGGGCGGCAATTTCTATGCGATCGGCGAATCGCTGCACGTCGATCCGGACGCGCAGTAAGCGTCGGGCGGGCGACCGGTCCCGCCGATCCGGGCGCGCGGTTCACGCGCGCTTTTTCAATTCAATCAGCATGGTTTCGGCGAACGCCTGCGCGACGCGCGGCAGCGTGCGGCCGCGCTTCGTGACGAGCGCGATCGGCCGCGCGAACGCGGGGTCGTCGATCGGCTTCGCGACCAGCTCGGGCTCGGCGCGCACCTCGCGCGCGGTGGCCGGCAGGATCGTCACGCCGAGGCCGCCGCGCACCATCGCGACGGCCGTCATCATGTAGGTCGGCTCGCACGCGATGTCGGGCGTGCAGCCGGCCGCGTCCAGCGCGGCGTCGACGACGCTGCGCACGCTCGTGCCCTGCGCGGTGAGCACGAGCGGCACGGCCGCGACGTCGGCGGTGCTCACGCGGCGCTTGCGCGCGAGCGGATGATCCTTCGGGCACACGGCGACGAGCCGGTCGGCGCCCGCATACAGCACCTCCAGCGATGCATCGAAGGTGTCGCCGCCCGTCAATCCGAGATCGGCCTCCTCGTTGCGCACGAGCGCGGTGACGAGGCTCGCGACACCGTCGCGGATCTCGAAGCCCGCGCGCGGCACCGCGCGCCGGAACGACTGGATCAGCTCAGGCAGCATGCTGGACGCGAAGGTCGGCAGGCACGCGAGCCGCACCGTGCCGCTCGTGCCTTCGCCGAGCGCGCGCGCATCGCGCAGCACGCGCTCCATGTCGTCGAGCGAGCGCTGCAGCAGCGGCAGCAGCTCGCGCCCGGTCTGCGTGAGCGCGACGCTGCGGCTGTTGCGGTCGAACAGGCGCGCACCGACGATTTCCTCGAGCCGGCGGATCTGCACGGTCAGCGCCGGCTGCGACAGGTGCAGGCGCGCGGCCGCACGCGTGAAGTTGCCGGCCTGCGCGACGGTGACGAACGCGCGAATGTCGCGAAGATTCAGATCCATAACGGTTCGTGATTGCTGCGATCAAATCATTTCAATTGTGCTATCGCTGCGCCGACCTTACGCTCGTCTCCAACAAAAGACAAGGTAGGAGACACGGATGCTGCCGTTACTCGGGCTTGGCACGATCGTCGTGCTGCTGGCCGCGATTCTGTCGAAGCGGATGTCGCCGCTCGTTGCGCTGATCATCGTGCCGATCGCCGCATCGCTGATCGGCGGCTTCGGGCTGCATACGAGCAAATTCGTGATCGACGGGCTGAAGGGCCTCGCGCCCGTCGTCGGGATGTTCGTGTTCGCGATTCTCTATTTCGGGACGATCACCGACGCCGGCACGCTCGACCCGATCATCGACCGGATCCTGCGCGCGGTCGGCACGCGGCCGACGCGCATCGTGATGGGCACGACGCTGCTCGCGCTGCTGATCCACCTCGACGGCTCGGGCGCCGTCTGCTTTCTCGTGACGATTCCGGCCGTGCTGCCGCTGTACGACCGGCTGAAGATGGACCGGCGCGTGCTGGCCGCCGCGGTGTCGATGGCCGCGGGCATCAACTTCCTGCCGTGGACGGGGCCGATGATCCGCGCGTCGGCGTCGCTGCACCTGCCGGTGTCGGCGCTGTTCAATCCGCTGATTCCGGTGCAGGCGATCGGGCTCGTGTTCGTGTTCGGCGTCGCATACTGGCTCGGGCGGCGCGAGGAGAAGCGGCTCGGCCTGTCGCGCGACGATGCGTCGATCCCGCTGCCGAAGCGCGAGCTGACACCCGACGAGCAGGCGCTGCGCCGGCCGCACCTGTTCTGGTTCAACCTCGTGCTGACGCTCGTCGTGCTCGGCACGATGGTCGTGATGGGCGAGAAGATCCCGCCCGCGATCATGTTCATGGTCGGGCTGTGCATCGCGTTGATGGTGAACTACCCGGACGTCGACATGCAGAGAAAGCGCGTCGACGCGCATGCCCGCGCTGCGCTGATGATGGCCGGCATCCTGCTCGCGGCCGGCGTGTTCACGGGGATCATGCAGGGCAGCGGGATGCTGAAGGCGATGGCGCAGGCGGCGGTCGGCTTCGTGCCGCCGTCGATGGCCGGCCACATCCCGGTCGCGCTCGGCTTCGCGTCGATGCCGCTCAGCATGCTGTTCGATCCCGATTCGTTCTACTTCGGCGTGTTGCCCGTGATCGCGGAGGTGGCCGGCCAGCTCGGCGTGCCGGCCGTGCAGGTCGGACAGGCCGCGCTGCTCGGCCAGATGACGACCGGGTTCCCGGTCAGCCCGCTGACGCCCGCGACGTTCCTCGTCGTCGGCCTGTGCGGCATCGAGCTGGCCGAGCACCAGAAATTCACCTTCCCGCTGCTGTTCGGCGCCTCGATCGTGATGACGGTCGCGTGCGTCGCGCTGGGCATCTTTTGATCTTTCCCGGCGGCGAAACCCGCCGGACGACGGTACGGACATGACAGCAAAGCAACCTGAACGGCGCGTGCGCATCGGCGCCGGCGCCGGCTACTCGGGCGACCGGATCGAGCCCGCAGTCGAACTGGCCGAACACGGGCAGCTCGACTATCTCGTCTTCGAATGCCTGGCCGAGCGCACGATCGCGATCGCGCAGCAGGCGCGGCGCAAGGACCCGGCGCTCGGCTACGATCCGCTGCTCGACGCGCGGATGCACGCGGTGCTGCCGGTCGCCGTGCCGAAGGGCGTGCGTATCGTGTCGAACATGGGCGCGGCGAATCCGCGTGCGGCCGCACGGCGCACCGCGCAGATCGCGCAATCGCTTGGTTTCGCACAGCTGAAGGTCGCGGCGGTCGAAGGCGACGACGTGCTCGGCGTCGTGCTGCGCGGCGCGTTCCGCTTCGAGGAATCGGGTGACGACGTCGCCGCGTATCGCGACCGCATCGTGTCCGCGAACGCCTACCTCGGCGCGGCGCCGATCGTCGACGCGCTCGCGGCCGGCGCGGACGTCGTGCTGACCGGGCGCGTCGCCGATCCGTCGCTGTTCGCCGCACCGCTGATCCACGCGTTCGGCTGGCGGATGGACGACTGGGACACGCTTGGCGCTGCGACGGTCGTCGGCCACCTGCTCGAATGCGCGGGGCAGGTGACGGGCGGCTATTTCGCCGATCCCGGCTACAAGAACGTGCCGGACCTTGCGCGGCTGGGGTTTCCGATCGGCGAAGTCGCGGCCGACGGCACGGCCGTGATCACGAAGGTGCCGCACGCGGGCGGCCGCGTGAGCGCGGCGACCTGCAAGGAACAGCTGCTCTACGAGATTCACGATCCGGCGCGGTATCTGCAGCCCGACGTCGTCGCGGATTTCACGCAGGTCACCGTTGTCGAGGAGGCGACCGATCGCGTGCGCGTGACGGGCGCACGCGGCATTGCGCGGCCCGACACGCTGAAAGTGTCGGTGGCTTATGTTGACGGTTACATCGGCGAAGGCCAGATCTCGTATGGCGGCCCGGGTGCGCTCGAGCGTGCGCGTCTTGCGCTCGAGATCGTCCGCGAGCGGCTCGCGCTGACCGGTGTCGCCGCGACCGAGTTGCGCTTCGACCTGATCGGCGTCGATGCGCTCTATGGCGGCGCGACGCCTGCCGTGCGCGGCGAGCCGGCCGAGGTGCGCGTGCGGGTGGCCGGCCGTGCGGCGAGCGCCGCCGAAGCGGCACGCATCGGCAATGAAGTCGAGACGCTCTATACGAACGGGCCGGCCGGCGGCGGCGGCGCGTTCAAGTCGACCCGCGAGGTGATCGCGGTGCAGTCGGTGCTGCTGCCGCGCGCGGCCGTGACGCCGTCGTTTTCGTTCGTGGAGGCCTGATGCAACTGCGTGAACTCGCGCATGCGCGCACCGGCGACAAGGGCAATACGCTGAACGTGTCGGTGATCTGCCGCGATCCGCGCCATTACGATCACCTGCGCACGCATCTGGATGCGGAGGCCGTGAAGGCGTGGCTCGCGGGCATCGTGCACGGCGACGTCGTGCGTTACGAATTGCCCGCGCTCGGGGCATTCAATTTCGTGCTGCGCGATGCGCTCGGCGGCGGCGTCACGCGCTCGCTCGCGCTCGACGCGCACGGCAAGTCGGTCAGTTCGGCGCTGCTGGCGATCAAGGTGCCCGACCCGGCGTGACGGATGCCGCCTCCCGGGGGCGCAATCGCTTACGGAATCAGCAGTTCGCGAAGGCCGTTCGCATGCTCGATGCGTTCGCCGGCGAGGTGCAGGCGCTGATCCTTGCGATAGTCGTAGACCGCGCGCGACGCGGCGAGCTGGTCGAAATCGAGTTCGACCGCGTGACGCGATTCGGTATTGCCGGCCTCGAAGAGCAGGTTGCCGAACGGATCGGCCGCGAGGCTGCCGCCCGCGAACACGACGTCGTGCGTGCTGCCGCCGACGCGGTTGGCGACCACCGCGAACACCTGGTTCTCCATCGCCCGCGCCGTTGCCGACGTGCGATGGACGGAGCGGTACGGTTCCATGTTGCCGTCGGTGATGAGGATCAGCTCGGCGCCGAGTGCGGCGAGCGCGCGGCCGGTTTCGGGGAATTCGTTGTCGTAGCAGATCAGCAGGCCGATCCGCACGCCGCGCCATTCGATCGTCGCGTAACGGTCGCCGGGCAGGACGACGCCATGCTCGGACACCCACAGATGCGTCTTGCGATAGCGCAGCGCGATGCCGTTCGGCGTGACGAACACGGTAGTGTTGTAGAAGCGGCCGCCGTCGTTCTCGATCAGCCCGACCACGACGGCAACGTCACGTGCGCGTGCGGCCGCGATGACGGCGCCGACGCTCGGGCCGTCGAGCGGCTCCGCACATTCGGCAAGATTCGACGGATCGAGAAAGCCGGTGAGCTGCGCTTCCGGAAACATCACGATGTCGGTGCCCGGTGCGCAGGCTGCAATCGCTTCGAGCGTGCGCTGCAGGTTGTAGTGCGTGTCGCCGTCGCGGCCGGCGAGCTGGACGATGTCGAGCTTCAGTTTCATGGCGATTTCGGTAGCAGGGGCCCGTCGCCGATGGCGCCGGAGGGGTGGATAAAGAGGCCCCAGTATGCGCCGCCGCGGCGGATTTCCCATCCCGCCGGCGCGTTAACCCTTCGGGGGTATTGATCTGTGACGCCGCTGGTGGGGCGTGTGCCGACACGCGTGGCCCGCGATGCGTGTCAGGTGCCGGTCTGCGCATTCAGGAACAACGAGAACAGTTCCGATTGCGAGTTGATGGCGAGCTTCCCGTAGATGTTGCGGCGATGCACCTTGACCGTTTCGGCGGAAATCGACAGCTTGTTCGCGACCTCCTTGTTCGAGCGGCCGCTCAGGATCAGCCGGATCACGTCGAGTTCGCGCGCGGTGAGCGGCGTGCCGAGCCGCGCCATCGCCTGCTCGAAGCCGTCGTGTGCGCCGTGCCGGCGCGGCGGCGCATGTTCCGCGGATGCGGGCTCGAACGCGAGCCGCTGCCGCATCAGCGCGGCCACCCACGGCCGGATCAGGTCGAGCAACGCAACCTGCTCGGGACTGAAGCGCCGCTTGCTGCCGAGCGACAGGCACAGCGTGCGCGCATCGTCGAGCACGACATTGAACTGCACCTCGTCCTCGACGACGTTGTGCGTGAAATAGAGCGTGTAGTACTCGGTATCGCGGAAGCATTCGGGCGCGACGTCGGACAGCCGGAACAGGCCGCTCTTCGGCGCGTCGCGATTCGCGATGTAGAACGGGTCGAGCTGGTACAGGCCCTGCACGTAATCACGGAACAGCGGATCGGGGCCGCCGCCTTCGTACGGGCATTCGGCGAACACTTGCGGGCGGCCGTCGCCGAACGTCAGCGCGACCCAGCTGTCGACCGCGACGTATTCCTCGACCAGCCGGACCAGCGCCAGCCAGAAGCCCGGCTGGTCGAGCGACTCGATGAGCCGCCCGACCGACCGGTGCCATGCGACATCCTGCAAGGTGAGGTTCATGCGTAGGTCCATGTCGGGCAGGTGCGATGTGCGCTTGCGGTGCCGCGCCGTGCGTGTACGCTACGGGCTCGCGGGCCGATTCCCGCGCGCATCGAACGGAGCCTGGGGTGAAGAACGAGATCGTAACGCCGGCCGGCGCGAATGGCGAGGCCGTACGCCGTCGCCGGTTCGCGGCGGGTGCCGCGCTGGCGTGTCTGGGTGGGCTGGCCGTACCGGCGGCCGCCGCCAAGCCGCCGGCGTCGTGCGATGACCAGCTGACGCGCTTGATCGTACCGGCACTGCGGCAGACCGAGATGAACCGGCGCGACATCCACGCCGATGTGGACGAGCGTAACGGCGACGTCTATCGCATCAGGCTGTTCGCGAAACCGGGCCGCTCGGGCACGCCCGATCGCGAGGCGACGATCGGCTGGGTGACGCTCGATATGCAGGCGATGCGTGCGCTCGACGTCACGCGCGATCCCGACCGGCCGGACGTGCTGAAGATCGACCGGCGCGCGTTGTCGCGTTTCGTGTCGACGTGTGTCGCGCCAGCGGCACCGGCGGCGCCCTTGCGCAACGCAGTCGATTGCGATGCACTGAATCGCCGCGCGCAGGCGCAGGGCGATTACGTGATGGGCAGCGATGCCGGGCGCATCGTCACCGGCAAGGGGCGCCTGCCGTTCTTTTCCGCGCCGGACGGCGCGTGCCGGATCGACGGGCTGTTCATCGTCGAGCACGACCATGTCGACGCGCGGACCGACTACGGTCGTTTCACGTCGGTCGTTTATCTGAATCCGCGTACGCGCGGCATCGCCGAAGGGTGGGTGCAGACCGCGCGGCTGAAGCCGGACGGCACCGGCATCGCGCCACGGCAACCGTGATCGTGTGTGCCCGCAACCAACCGCCACGCATCTTTTCGACCAGAACGAACCTCGTCATGACAGTCCCGCACCGGAATACACGTCTGAAGCCGCTCGCGGCTTCGCTCGCTGCGCTTGGCGCACTCGCGGTGCTTGCGGCGCGCTCCACGCTGTCGCCCGTTTATGCGGCCGAGCCGGCCCAGCCCGATCGTCTTTTGAAGACCTTCATCCACGACACTTACGGCAACTGGCGCGCGGACCGCAAGGGCTGGCAGGCGGACGGGGACGATTTCATTTATGCGCCGTGCGGCTCGCTGCGCGTCGCGACCGCGGATGGCGCGCGCACGCTGCTCGCGATGTGCGGCGAGACCGAGGCTGCGGTGCAGAACGGGATGCCGGGCATGGATTCGGATGCGACGACCGGGACGATCGACCTGTACGTGCTGAAACCGGCGGCCAACGGCACGACGCTCGAGCCGATCGTGAAGCAAACGGAGATCGCATCGGGCAAGCGCGGCGAGCCGGGCACGGTGCGCATCGAGCGGCTCGGGCCGCACCTGTTCGGGTTCGTTATAGGCGAAGGTGACATGCGGCAAGGCTATACGCAAAACTTCCGCTCGATCTGGCTGCCGGTCGGCAATGCGCTGGTGCTGGCGGCGGCGCGCATCGACGAGGCGCTCGACAATGCGGAGTCGACCGAATGCGCGCACGCCCACGCACGCTGCGAGGAACGCCGCTTCGAGATCGCGCCGGACCTGAGCGGCACCGGCGACGTCTATCCGCTGACGGTCACGGAAACGGGCACGCGCGGCGACAAGGCCATCCACGCGCGCTATACGGTGAGGTTCGACGCGGCACGCGGCCGCTACGTCGTGCCGAAGGCGTTGCGCGACGGGTACTGATCCTTCGCGCGCAGAAACGGGCGGCGCGGTGCCGCCCGCACGTCACACGTACAGATACCGCACGAGGTGGAAGAACACCGGCGCGGCGAAGCAGATCGAGTCGACGCGATCGAGCATCCCGCCGTGGCCCGCGATCATCGAGCCCCAGTCCTTGGTGCCGAGCGAGCGCTTGACGGCCGACAGCACGAGGCCGCCGACGAAGCCCGCGATCACGATCGCGAGCGAGATCCCGAACGCAGCGCCGAAGCTGAACGGCGTCACGCGATACAGCGATGCGCCGCACAGCGTCGCGAGCAGGCCGCCGCCGACGAAGCCCTCGAGCGTCTTCGACGGCGACAGCTGCGGCGCGATCTTGCGCTTCCCGAACAGCTTGCCGACCACATACTGCAGCACGTCGCTGATCTGCACGACGAACAGGAAGAAGAACAGCAGCAGCGGGGTCTGCCCCGTGTAGTGCGGAATGTCGAGGATCAGCACGGCCGGCGCGTGGCTCAGCCCGTACACGCACACCATCAGCGCCCAGTTGATCTTCGCGTTGCGGCTCAGGAATTCGCGCGTGTCCTGCGTGAGCGCCGACACGAGCGACATCGCGAAGAACAGGTGCACGGGCACGAAGATCGAATACATCCCGTACCAGTTGATGCCGAGCAGCAGGTACTGCACGGGGATCGCGACGAAGAACGCGATGAACAGCGTCGTGTGGTCGCTCGCGGTCGTCGGCGTGAGCGTGATGAATTCGCGCAGCGTCAGGTACGACAGCACCGCGAACACGAGATACGTGACGTTGTTGCCGAGGCTGATCGCGATGACCATGATCGCGATCATCGCCCACCACGCACGGATGCGCTGGTTCAGGTTGACGATGGTCGCGCTCGTGCCGCCGCTGCGCGCACCGAGGATCGCGCCGATCACGGTGGCGATGACGAGCACGCCCGTGACGCCCGCGACCAGTTCCCAGAAGAGAGTTCGCATGGGGTTATCCGGAAAAGGGAGAGAAGGGGATCGCGTTCAGCCGGCCGGCCGCTGCGGCGGCGCGAGCGCGACGACCGCGTCGCGCATGCGGGCGAGGAACGTCGGCTTGTCTTCCTGGGCGCCGAGCGCTTCGTTCGCACCGAAGTGCACCTTGCAGATCAGCGGTACCGGCCAGATCGCACCCTTCGGCATGATCCGTTGCAGGTTTTCGAGATAGACGGGCGCGAGCGCGACGTCCGGAAACTCGGTCGCGAGGTGAAACAGCCCGCTCTTGAACGGCTGTGGCAGGATCTCGGCGCCGCGCGTGCCTTCCGGGAAGATGATGATCGAATGGCCCTGCTTGAGCGCATCGCGCACGGGGTCGAGCGGGTCGCCGCCGGATTCGCGGTGGCGGTCGATCAGCACGACGTTCAGCAGCTTCTGCGCGATGTGGCGCTTCATGTCGCTGCTGTCCCAGTAGTCGCGCGCGGCGACCGGCCGCACGACCGCGCGCACGTTGCGCGGCAGCGCAGCGAGGATCGCGAGCGTATCGATGTGGCTCGTATGGTTCGAGAAGTAGATCTTCTGCGTCGGGGACGGCGGCGCCTGATGCCAGACCGGATACGCGCCGGCGACGAGCCGCACGATGGACAGCAGGAAATCGCGCTGCCAGACGTTGAGGATGTTCATCGGCGCTGCGCCTCCTGCCTGCCTGCATGGCCCGCTGCGCAGGCGCGGCGGACGGGACCCCGGAATGCCGGCGCGGCAGGATGCGCGCCGGACGGCCCTTGTTTAAATTTTTTCAAATTCGTGGCTGCCTGTCGCAGGTCCGCGATAATCGGACGATTCGCCGTCACACGCTGTTGCGTCGCGGCGAATGCGCCGGTCGGCGGCGTGATAATCGGCTGTTGCACGAGCGCCCGTTTGCAGTTCGAATGGATCTTGCTGCGATCGGGCCAGCGGATTATCGCGAGTTTCCGTCAAAAACGCCAGATTGCCGCGGCAGGCCCCGGGGGCCGCGTGCTTGACGCATCGGGGCCGCTCGGCGACGATTAGGGCCGTCCATGGAAGGCCGTCCAAGGATGTTTCGCCGCCCGGGGCATGGCGGCGGGAAACGTATCCGACTGTGCCGCGCAAATATAAAACGATGAGCCTCTACGCACTCAAACCCAAATTCCAGAACCGTCTGCGCCCGTTCGCGAACTCGCTCGCCGAGCGCGGCGTCACGGCCAACCAGGTTACGCTGTTCGCGGCCGGCGGCTCGATCGTCGTCGGCGCGCTTGCCGGGCTCGGCGTGTTTGCCCGCGCGCTGTTCCTGCTGATCCCGCTGTGGCTGTTCGCGCGGATGGCGCTCAACGCGATCGACGGGATGCTCGCGCGCGAGCACAACCAGAAGAGCACGCTCGGCGCATACCTGAACGAGCTCGGCGACGTCGTGTCCGATATCGCGCTGGTGCTGCCGTTTCTCGCGATCCCGGCGTTCGCTCCGGCAGACGTCTGGCTGTTCGCGCTGACGGCGGTGATCGTCGAATGCGCGGGGCTGATCGGCCCGCTGGTCGGCGTGAGCCGCCGCTACGACGGCCCGTTCGGCAAGAGCGACCGCGCGCTCGCCCTCGGCGCGTTCGCGCTGTGGATCGGGCTCGGGTTTCCGGTCGGCGGCGTCGCCGCGTGGCTGTGGCGCCTGCTGATCGTGCTGTCGATCGTGACCGTGGTGCGGCGCGTGCAGGCCGGCCTCGCGGAAAAGGGCGGTTGAAACGGTAGTTGGAGCGGTTGCGGTACCGGGCGCCGGAGGGCGGCGCACCAGAATTCGAATAACGAAACGAGAGAGATCGCATGAGCGCACGCATGGCCCGCGAGGCCGACTTCATCACGCACGACGGCGAAACGCTGTTCTATCGTCACTGGCCCGCAACGGGCCCGCGCTGCCGCGGCGCAATCGTGCTGCTGCATCGCGGCCACGAACACTCGGCGCGCGTCGCGCACCTCGTCGACGAGCTCGACCTGCCCGATTTCGCGTTCTTCGCGTGGGATGCGCGCGGCCACGGCCGCTCGCCCGGCGCGCGCGGCTACAGCCCGAGCGCTGCCGCGTCGGTGCGCGACCTGCAGACCTTCGTCGAACATATCCGCGACACGCACGGCATCGCGATCGAGGACATGGCCGTGGTCGGCCAGAGCGTCGGCGCGGTGCTCGCGGCCACCTGGGCGCACGACTACGCGCCGCCGATCCGCGCGCTCGTCGTCGCATCGCCGGCGTTCCACATCAAGCTCTACGTGCCGTTCGCGCGGCCGGGCCTGCGGCTGATGCACAAGCTGCGCGGGCTGTTCTACGTGAACAGCTACGTGAAGCCGAAATTTCTCACGCACGATCCCGAGCGGGTCGCGAGCTATGCGTCCGATCCGCTGATCACGCGGCCGATCGCGGTCAACATGCTGCTCGACCTGCACGACACCGCGCAGCGGATCGTCGCCGATGCGGCCGCGATCACCGTGCCGACGCAACTGCTGATCTCGGGCGCCGACTGGGTCGTGCATCGCGGCCCGCAGGACCGCTTCTTCGAGCGGCTCGGCGCCGCGCGCAAGGAGCGCATCGTGCTGCCGGGCTTCTATCACGACACGCTCGGCGAACGCGACCGCGCGCAGGCGCTCGCGCCGCTGCGTGCGTTCGTGCTGCGCGAATTCGATGCGCCGAGCCCGCGCGTGTCGCTCGCCGACGCCGACCGGCGCGGCGCGTTCCACGACGAATACGCGGCGCTCGGCCGGCCGCCCGCGAATGCGTTCGCGCGGGCGTACTGGGCGCTTACGCGGGCCGGCCTGAAGGCCGGCGGTGCGCTGTCGGACGGCATTGCGCTCGGGCTGCGGCTCGGCTTCGATTCGGGCTCGACGCTCGACTACGTGTACCGCAACCGCGCGCAGGGGCGGCTCGGTGTCGGCGCGCTGATCGACCGCACGTATCTCGATTCGCCGGGCTGGGTCGGCATCCGTCAGCGCAAGGTGCATCTGCAGGAACTGATCGGCGCGGCGATCGGCCGCCTGCGCGGCCACGGCGCGCCGGTGCGGATCGTCGACATCGCGGCAGGCCACGGGCGCTACGTGCTCGACGCGATCGCGACGGCTGCCGAGCGCGACGGCGCAGCGCCCGACGACATCTCGCTGCGCGACTACAGCCCGCCGAACGTCGAGGCCGGACGCGTGCTGATCGCGCAGCGCGGCCTCGAACCGATTGCGCGCTTCGAGCGCGGCGACGCGTTCGACGAGGCGTCGCTCGCGACGCTCGAGCCGCGTCCGACGCTCGCGATCGTGTCGGGCCTCTATGAATTGTTCGGCGAGAACGCGCTGATCGAGCGCTCGCTGCGCGGGCTCGCGCAGGCCGTGCCGCCGGGCGGCTATCTCGTCTATACCGGGCAGCCGTGGCATCCGCAGCTCGAATTCATCGCGCGCGCGCTGAACAATCACCGCGGCGAGGCGACCTGGGTGATGCGCCGCCGCTCGCAGGCCGAGATGGACGAACTCGTCGCGCGCGCGGGCTTCCGCAAGCTCGACCAGCGGATCGACGAAATGGGCATCTTCACGGTCAGCCTCGCGCAGCGGGTCGACCCGTCATGAGCGCGCTCGACGGCGGCGCGAGCGGCCTCGCCGAGTCGGCCGACGCCGGCGTGCGCGACGCGTCGTTCGCACTGCGCCTCGGCTGGCTCGCGGCGATGGGCGCCGTGTTCTTCTCGACGTACGGTTTCGCGAACTGGCTCGCCGCGCGCCGCGCGGCGGTGCCGACCTTCGCGTTCGGCTGGGAACATGCGATCCCGTTCGTGCCGTGGACGATCGTGCCGTACTGGTCGATCGACCTGCTGTACGCGCTGTCGTTCTTCTTCTGGACGCGCCGCGCCGACCTGCTCGATCACGTGAAGCGGCTGTTGACCGTGCAACTGATATCGGTCGCGTGCTTCGTCGCGTGGCCGCTGCGCTTCGGCTTCGAGCGGCCCGACGCGGGCGGCGTGGCCGGTGCGCTGTTCACGCTGCTGATGGGGTTCGACAAGCCGTTCAACCAGGCGCCGTCGCTGCACATCGGGCTGCTCGTCGTGCTGTGGGCCGTCTATGCGCAGCACCTGCGCGGCACGCTCGCGCGCGTCGTGCTGCACCTGTGGTTTGCGGCGATCGGCGTGTCGGTGCTGACGACCTACCAGCATCACGCGATCGACGTGCCGACCGGCGCAGCCGTTGGCTGTCTCGCGCTGTTCCTGTTTCCGCTGCGCGATGCCGCAGGCCGGCTGCCGGGCGCCGATGCGTCGCCGGGCGCGGCCGGCCGCGCGCTCGCGCGCCGCTATGCGCTTGGCGCGGCGGCGGTCGCGCTCGTGGCGCTCGGGTGCGTGCCGCGCACGCCCGGCTGGGCACTGGCGGCCGGGTGGGTCGCGCTGGCGCTCGCGTGTGTCGCGTGGATCTACCGGCGCGGCGCGCCCGGCGCGTTCCAGAAGGACGCGCACGGGCGTTTCCCGGTCGTCATCCGCTGGCTGCTCGCGCCGACGACTGCCGGCGCATTCGTCAATTCGCGGCTGTGGACGTTCCGGCAGCCGGCGCCGGTACGGATCGACGAGCGCGTATCGATCGGCCGCACGCCGACCACACGCGACGTGCGCCGCCACGGTTTCACGGCACTGGTCGACCTGACTGCCGAAATGCCGCGCTGGACGTCGATCGATGCGTCGCTCGCCTATGCAACGGTGCCGCAGCTCGACCTCGTCGCGCCGACGGCCGCGCAACTCGCGCAGGCCGTCGCGGCGCTCGAACGCCTGCACGGGGAAGGGCGCGACGTGCTGGTCTGCTGCGCGCTCGGCTACGGGCGCAGCGTGCTGTGCGCGGCCGCGTGGCTGGCGGCGCGACGCGGGTTCGACGAGGCGCGCGACGCGCTGGCCGCGGTGCGTGCGGTTCGGCCGCAAGCGGTGTGGTCGGACGATGGCGTGGCCGTGCTGCAGCACTGGATCGATCGTCGGCGCGGCACGGGAGGCGTGTGATGCGCGACCCTTCCGCGCCCTTCAGGATCGCCGCTGCGCGCGGCGCGCTCGATGCAGGCGCCTGGGCGATCGCGGCCGCGCTGGCCGCGGCCGGCGCGGGCTGGTGGATTGCGTCGGGCTGGGCGCCGGCGACGATCGCCCGCGTGTTGCTGGCCGTCGTCAGTACCGGATCGGGGATCGCGGCGCTGTGGTACGCGGTGCGGATCGAGATCGACCGCCGGCTGTTCGCCGCGCTTGCGCGCGCGGCGTCAGGCGACGCATCGGTCGACGACGGGCTCGCGGCGCTCGACCGCGCGCTCGCCGATCTCGGCTGGATCGATGCGTCGAAGGCCGGACGCGCGCTCGACGCGCGCGTGCGCGGCGCGGTCGGGTTGTGCCGGGCCGGTGTGCTCGTTGCGATCGTGCAGTGGCTCGTGGTCGGGCTCGCGATCGCCGTTCCGCAGATCGGTTAGGGCCCGCAAGCCCGTCGCGGGCGGTTGAGCAGGGCGTGCCACCCGCCGGTCCGTCAAGGATGCGGCCGTCGAGTGCACGTTACGCGTGAGCCGTGCGCTGCGACCGTGTCCGCTTCACTTCATACATCGCCTGGTCCGCACGTTCGATCAGCGCGTTCATGTCGGTGCCGTCGTCGGGCAGCAGCGCAATCCCGACGCTGACGCCGAGCCGCAGCGGGTGTCCCTCGAATTCGAACGGTTCGCCGACCTGACGCGCGAGCCGCGTGCTTTGCGCATGCGCATCGTCGCGGTTGCCGATGTTCGGCAGGATCACCGCGAATTCGTCGCCGCCGATGCGCGCGACCGTGTCCGAGCGCCGCACCGCCCCCTGCATCCGCGTGGCGATCTCGCGCAGCGCCGCGTCGCCCGCGCGGTGGCCGAACCCGTCATTGATCGGCTTCAGCCCGTCCATGTCGATGTTGAGGATGCCGAGCCGGCCGTTCGCGCGCAGCGTCGTGTGCATCGACTGCCGCAGGCGGTCGTAGAACAGCGCGCGGTTCGGCAGGCCCGTGAGCGCGTCGTGCGTGGCGCGCAGGTACAGTTCGTTCGCCTCGTTGCGCGCCGCGTGGAACATCGCGGCGGCGATCAGGTCGGCCGTCAGCCGCAGCGTGCCGGCGTCGGCGTGCGAAAAGCCGTCGACTTCCGGCGACATCACCTTCAGTACGCCGACCGTCGTGTCGGCATGGGTGAGCGGCATCACGAGCATCGAGCGCAAGCCGACCCGCCGGCATGCGTCGCGATCGACGCGCGGGTCGGTTTCCGAATCGGTGCAGTGCAGCAACTCGCCTTGCTGCACGCACAGGCCCGACAGGCTGCCCGAGCGCCGCAGCCGCAGGCCGAGCATCCCGGCCGCAGTGCCCGACGCCGCGCGGTACACCATGTCGTCGCCCTCGGCGAATTCGACCGCGGCGGCGCTCGCGCCGGTGAGCTGCGGCACTTGTTCGGCCACATAGGCCATCACGCTGCCGAGATCGAGGCCGAGCTTCGCGATCTCGGTCTGCGCGGCGATGATGCGCAGCAGCGTATCGGGGGACGGAGTGGCGGTGTCGACGATTTGATTCAAATCAGTTTTCCGTGAAAGAAAGCCCGTCTGGCGGCGCGGGATTGCGGTAGCATACGCGCCGCCTCGCGGCAGCGCGTTCAGGGCAGGGGCGGTCTGCAACGGACCGCCACCGGCCAGCCGTACCGCGCCGGCAGTATGCCGTGCGGCCTGTCGGCCGACAACGGCGCAATTCTTACCATTCGTCCCTCTCGCGCAGCATTTCCGACCGGATTGAGGTTTTTTTCGCTTCATCGTCGCGAATCGGGGTGAGTTTTGTCTTGTTTTTGAGATAGTGTGACGAATGGGCGTGTGCCGGTGCCAGGCGTGCGCAACGCGATGACGGGTGGTTCTTGAAATCGCCGCATCGTTTCGATAAATGAACCAGGCCAGTTCGTTTGATATGAGGGGAAGCAGTGGGGATGTTCACTCACGGGCATAGCTGCTTTGCGCGCGTCGGTTTCGATGCGACGGAGGACCGGACGATCCTGACGAAACGGAGCGGCGCATGAAGCCGGCCGTGTCGCTGTTCGTCCTGTCGGTCGCCATGGCCGGCGCTTTTCATGCAGCCGCGCTGTCGGCCGCGCCGCTGCCGGCCGCCGCTGCGGCGCCCGGCGCTGCGTCAGCGTCAGCGCAAGCGCTTGCGGCTGCGCCGGTGGCGGCCAGCGCGGCCGCAGCCGGCCTGCCGGCGACGACGGTGCACCTGCCGTTCGCGTCGCTCGGGGCGTTCGATCCGCTGCGTCTGCGCGGCGCCGACGACGCGCGCACGATCAACGCGGGCGTGCGGCTCGACCGCGTGGTCACCGGCGCGCGGCTGCGCCTGACCTACGCGTACTCGCCGTCGCTGGTGTTCCCGATGTCGCACCTGAAGGTGTCGGTGAACGGCGAGGTCATCGCGACCGTCCCGTTCGACGCCGCGCAGGCGGGCCGCACGGTCACGCAGGAAATCCCGATCGATCCGCGCTACTTCTCGGATTTCAACCAGATCGGCCTGCGCCTGATCGCGCACTACACGCTCGACCATTGCGAGGATCCGTCGAACTCGGCGCTATGGGCCGACGTGAGCCCGAAGAGCGAGCTGATCCTCGACGAATCGCCGGTGCGCCTGCCGAACGATCTCGCGCTGCTGCCCGCGCCGTTCTTCGACCGGCGCGACAACGGCCGCGTGCGGCTGCCGTTCGTGCTGCCGGCATCGCCCGATTCGGCGACGCTGCGCAGCGCGGGCGTGCTCGCGTCGTGGTTCGGCGCGCTGGCCGACTACCGGCATGCGCGGTTCCCGGTGTCGTTCGGGCTGCCGGCCGACGACCAGGCGGTGGTGATCGGCACGGCCGCGACGCTGCCGGCCGGCCTCGCGCTGCCGTCGATCAACGGCCCGCTGCTCGCGGTGGCCGACAACCCGGCCGCGCCGGGGCGCAAGCTGCTCGTCGTCACGGGCCGCACGGCGGCCGAGGTCGACGATGCGGTCGCGACGCTCGTGCTGGGCCGCGTGGCGCTGTCGGGGCCGGCGGCCACCGTCGCGCACGTCGATCTCGGCGCGCCGCGCAAGCCGTACGACGCGCCGCGCTGGCTGCCCGTGAACCGTCCGATCGCGTTCCGCGAGCTCGTATCCGATACGCGCGAGCTGGAAGTGCGCGGCACGTCGCCCGACGCCATTCGCCTGAACCTGCGCGTGCCGGCCGATCTGCATTCGTGGAACGGCGCGGGCGTGCCGATTACGCTGCGCTACCGCTACACGGCGCCGACGGTGCAGGACAACTCGACGCTCGCCGTCGAGATCAACGACCAGCTCGTGAAGTCGTACCGGCTCGGGCCGGCCCATGCCGAGGACGCGCACGGCCGGATGCAGCTGCCGCTGCTGTCGGTGCCCGAAGGGCGCGTGACGAGCGACGTCGACATCCCGGCGTTCCGGGTCGGCAGCGGCAACCAGCTGCAGTTCCGCTTCACGCTCGATTCGCAGAAGACGGGCCTGTGCTCGAGCACGGCGACCGAGCCGCAGCGTGCGGCGATCGATCCCGATTCGACGATCGATTTCTCGCACTTCGTCCATTACGCGCAATTGCCGAACCTCGCGTTCTTCGCGAACAGCGGCTTCCCGTTCACGCGCTTCGCCGACCTGTCGCAGACGGCCGTCGTGATGCCTGACCGGCCGTCGCCGCAGGAGCTCGAGGCCTACCTGACGATGCTCGGCCACATGGGCGAATGGACCGGCTTCCCGGCCCTGCGCGTGCAGGTCGCGCGGCCCGGCGACGTCGCCGCGCTGTCGGGCAGCAAGGATCTGCTCGTGATCGACGGCTCGCCCGCGTCGCCGTTGCTCGCGCAGTGGCGCTCGGCGCTGCCGCTCGTGATCGGCGAGCAGGGCGGCTCGGGAGGCGAAGGCGCCGCGCGCGTCGCGTTCTCGGTGAAGGAGCGCTGGCGCAACGGCGTCGGCCTGACCGAAGGCGGCGCGCATATCGAGCAGACGGGCTCGCTCGCGGCGCTCGCCGGGTTCGAGCTGCCGGGCAGCCACGGGCGCAGCGTCGTCGCGCTGACGGCGACCGACCAGCCGCGCCTCGGCGAGCTGCTCAACGTGTTCGAGAACGCCGGGCTCGTGTCGCAGCTGCAGGGCGACCTCGCGCTGGTGCGGCCGGGGCAGGTCGACAGCGTGCGCGTCGGCGAGCCTTACGTCGTCGGCTTCGTGCCGTGGTATGCACGTGTGTGGACGCAAGCGGCGCGGCATCCGGTCGTGCTTGGCGCGGTCGGCGTCGTCGCGGGGCTGCTGCTCGCGCTCGGCGTGTTCAGCGTGCTGCAGAGAATCGCCGCGCGTCGACGGGGGATGTAACGGATGGCGCGGGCAATGGCGAAGCGACGGGCCGCGCGGGCGGCGCGGCGCGTCGGCGCGGCACTCGCGCTGGCGGTGGCGGTGACGTGCGCGGCGGCCGGCATGGCCACGCGCGCGCAGGCCGCGGGAGTCACGGCGGCCGACGCGGGATGCGGCGCGGCGTGGCCGCGCTGGGACGCGTTCAAGCGCGATTTCATCTCGGCCGACGGCCGCGTGATCGACGTCGGCTCGGCCGATTCGCGCACGGTGTCGGAGGGGCAGGCGTATGGACTTTTCTTCGCGCTGGTCGCGAACGACCGGCGCATGTTCGACACGATCCTCGCATGGACCGAGAACAATCTCGCGCAGGGCGACCTGAGCGCGCATCTGCCCGCGTGGCTGTGGGGCCGTGCGCCCGACGGCGCGTGGCGCGTGCTCGACGCGAACGCGGCGTCGGACGCCGACCTGTGGATCGCCTATGCGCTCGTCGAGGCCGGGCGGCTGTGGCGCGAGCGCAGCTACACGGCGCGCGGCGCGCTGCTCGCGAAGCGCGTGCTCGACGCCGAGACCGCGACCGTGCCGGGCCTCGGCCTCACGCTGCTGCCGGGGCCGACGGGATTCAAGCTGGCCGACGGTCAGTGGCGCGTGAACCCGAGCTATTCGCCGCCGCAGGTGATCCGCGCGCTCGGCGCGCGGCTGCCCGACGACCGGCGCTGGGCCGCGCTCGCCACGAGCACCGGGCGCGTGCTGCTCGACACCGCACCGAAAGGCTTTTCGCCCGACTGGGCGCTGTATCGCGCGAGCACGGGTTTCGGGCCCGATCGCGACACGCATGCGGAGAGCGCGTACAACGCGATCCGCGTGTATCTGTGGGCCGGCATGCTCGACCGCGCCGATCCGCTCGCCGCCCCGTTGCTCGCGCGGTTTGCGCCGTTCGCCGACTACATCGCCGCGCATGGCGCGCCGCCGGAGAAGGTCGATACGACGACGGGCGTCGCGGGGCCGAACGACGGCAACGGCGGGTTCTCGGCGGCGGCCGTGCCGTTCCTCGACGCGCGCGGCCAGCGCGCGCTCGCGGATGCACAGGCGGCCCGCGTCGATACGCTCGCGCGCCAGTCGGCACCCGGTTACTACACGAGCGTGCTGACGCTGTTCGGGCTCGGCTGGCGCGACGGACGCTACCGGTTCGGCGCAGACGGCACGCTCGACGTGCGCTGGGGAGGCCGTTCGTGCGCCGCCCGCTGAAGCGCGCTGCGCCGCACGTCGCGGGATTCGCGTGGCTCGCGTCGTCGGTGTGCGCGGCGGCGCCGGGCACCCCGGCGACGATGGCGGACCGTGCGACGCCGGCGACCTCCGCGTCCGCCGATGCGCAGCATCAGCTCGACACCGCGCGGATGTGGGGTGTCAAGCATCGCGACGACCTCGCGCGCGATGCGCTGCGCAAGGGGCTGCTGATCGCGCCGGGCGATCCCGAGTTGCTGGCCGAACAGGTGCGCGTGCTGCTGCGGCTCGGCGACGCGAAAGGCGCGCAGGCGTCGCTCGCGCGCCTGCAGGCGCAGTCGCCGAATGCGCCCGCCACGCGGCGGGTGGCTGACGAATACCGCGTTGCGACGAGCGGGCGCGGCGAAATGGCGCAGATCCGCCTGCTCGCGCGTAGCGGTCGCGCCGACGAGGCAGCCAGGCGGATCGTCGCGCTGTTTCCGAACGGCGCGCCGGAGGGGGCGCTCGGCGCCGAGTATTACCAGATCGTGTCGAACGCGCCGGGTGGACGCGAGCCGGCGATCGCCGCGCTGCGCCGCGCGGTCGCGGCCGACCCGCAGGACACGAGCGCGACGATGGCGCTGGCGCGGCTCTTGAACCAGCGCGCCGATACGCGGCCGGAGGCGAACCGGATCGCGTGGGCGCTCGCGAAGCGCGCCGACGCCGACCATACCGAGGCGATGTCGCTGTGGCGGCGCGTGCTGCAGTCGGCCGGCAATGACCCGGCGTATCTCGACGCGTTGCATGCGTATCTCGCGCTCGTGCCGGACGATACCGAATTCGTCGACCGTGCCGCGGCACTGGATCGCCAGCGCGACGCGCAGCGCCAGCTCGAACGCAATCCCGACTACATCGCGCAGCAGCGTGGCCTGCAGGCGCTCGCGCGCGGCGACCTGGGCGGCGCCGATCCGCTGCTCATGCGCGCCGCTCGCGCGCGCGCGGACGATGCCGACGCGGTCGGCGGCCTCGGCCTGCTGCGCCTGCGCGAAGGGCGGCACGACGAAGCGCGCGCGCTGTTCATGCGCGCCGCGGCGCTTTCGACCGATCAGCGCGGCAAATGGCAGGGCCTCGCGCGCACCGCGCAGTTCTGGGGGCTGCTCGCGCAAGGCCGCGCGGCGGCGGCCGCCGGACGTCCGCAGGACGCGGAGCGTGCAGCCCGTGCGGCACTCGCGATGCAGCCGGACAGCCTGGATGCGAAGCTGCAGCTCGCCGATGCATTGCTTGCGCAGCGCGACTGGGCGCGCGCGGAGCCGTTGCTGCGCGAGCTGCTGGCCGCGCGTTCGCCGAACCTCGCGGCCGTGCGCGGCACGGCCACGCTGTATGAGAACACCGGCCGCGCAGACAGGATCGGCCCGCTGCTCGACGCGCTGCAAGGCCGCGTGACGGGCCGCGACGATCGGCGCGCGCTCGACGGGCTGCGTGCCGACCTGCTTGCGAACCAGGCGCGCGCGCTTGCGGACAAGGGCGAACGCGGGCCCGCCGCGCAGCGCTACGAGGCGGCCGTGCGCGCGGCGCCCGACGCGCCGTGGACGCGGTTCGCGCTCGCGCGCCTCTATCGCGACATGGGGCTGCCGCAGCTCGGCCGCACGGTGATGGACGAAGGGCTCGCGCAAAGCGCGACGCCCGAGATGCGCTACGCGACCGCGCTGTACCGCAGTTCGCTCGACGACGTCGCAGGTGCGCAGGCCGTGCTCGCACCGGTCGACGACGCGCACCGTTCGGACGGGATGCGCGCGCTCGCGCGCAAGCTCGACGCGGAAGGCGCGCTGGCCGACGCACGCGGCGCGCTCGCGCGCGGCGACCGCACGGCATTCGCCGCGTCGCTCGCCCAGGCGCAGGCGAGTGCGCCGGACGATCCCGACATGCTCGCCGCGATCGGCGCGCAATGGATCGATGCGGGCGAACCGGACCGTGGCCTCGCACCGTTGCACGACTGGATCGCCGCGCACCCGCGCGAAGCCGATGCGGACGTGCGGCTGCGCTACGGCGACCTGCTCGGCAGCGCGGGGCGCGATGACGCGCTTGCCGCATGGCTCGACACGCTGCGCCAGGAACCGTCGCTGACGCCCGCGCAGACGGCGAGGATCGAGGACCAGTCGCTGCGGCTCGAATTGCGGCAGACGGACGAGGCGATCGCGCAGCAGGATTACGCGCAGGCGCGCAAGCGCCTCGAGCGTGCGAGCCCGGCCGGCCGCGCGGACAAGCGCTATGCGCTCGAACTGGCCGACCTGGAACGCGCGCAAGGCCATTACGACGCGGCGCGCGATGCGCTCGCACCGCTCGTCGCGCGTACGCCGGACGATGCCGATACGCAGCTCGCGCTGGCACGCATCGACGAGGACAGCGGCAACCGTGCGGCCGCGCTTGCGCGCGTGCAGGCGGTGCTCGCGCGCACACCGGACGACGACGTCGACACGCAACTGTCGGCCGTGCGCCGCCTGAACGCGCTGCGCCGCCCGGACGAAGCCGTGCAGGTGACCGACCGGCTGCATGCCGCGTATCCGGCGCGCGCCGACGTGACGGTCGCGGTCGGGCGCGTGGCCGAGGCACAGGGCCGCTATGGCGATGCGGCGTCGCTGTACCGGTTGTCGCAGTCGCAGGAACGCGCGACGGGCGTGAGCCCGGGCCGCGACGGGCTCACGCCCGCGCAGGCCGCGTTTGCGGATCTCCAGCAGCGGCGCAATCCCGAGATCGAGACCGGCTGGACGCCTGCATACAAGTCGGGCGACGAAGGCATCTCGTCGTATCGCGCGCAGCAGGTGCCGATCTACATGCAGATGCCGATCCGCTACGACGGGCACGTGTTCGCGCAGATCGACACCGTGCATCTCGACCCGGGCACGCTCGACACGAGCGACCCGGGCGCGTATTCGCTCAAGACGTTCGGCACCTACGCGGCGCTCAGGGCGCAGAACGCGCTGACGCCTGCATCGATCGCGAATCCGCCGGGTTCGCTGCACCAGACGGCCACGGGCGTCGCGCTCGGCGCCGGCTATCTGTCGGACGCCTGGCGCTTCGATCTCGGCACGTCGCCGCTCGGTTTTCCGGTGCATTACCTCGTCGGCGGCGTGCGCTATCGCTTCGACGCGGGCCCGGCCAGTTTCTCGGTGAACGCGTCGCGGCGGCCGGAAACGAGCAGCGTGCTGTCGTACTCGGGGATGCGCGACCCCTGGACGGGCGCGGTCTGGGGCGGCGTGCGCCGCGACGGCGTGAACCTGCGCGCGTCGGTCGACGTCGGCCGCACGAACCTGTTCGCGGAACTCGGCGCGGGCGTGCTGTCCGGCCGCAACGTCGAACGCAATGCGGAAGTCACGCTGCGCACGGGCTTCACGGTGCCCGTGTACGAGCGCGCGACGATGAAGGTCAGCACCGGGCTCGTCGGCAACGCGTGGCACTACGCGCAGAACTTGCGCTACTACACGTACGGGCAGGGCGGCTACTACAGCCCGCAGCGCTACCTGTCGCTCGGTGTGCCGATCGAATGGGCGGGGCGGCACGATGCGCTGTCGTGGGACCTGACCGTCACGGGCGGGATCTCGAACAGCTACGAGAAGGATTCGCTGTTTTACCCGACGCTCTCGGACCAGCGGGCCGCGCAGGTGGCGGCCGGGTTCGTGTACGCGGGCAGCTCGACGCGCGGCGTGTCGTTCTCGTACGGCATCAACGGGATCGTCGAGTACCGCGTGAACCCGCACCTGAGCGTCGGCGCGCAGTTGCACGTGGACCGGTCGCACGACTACGCGCCGAGTTCGGCGCTCGTGTACCTGCGCTATGCGTTCGACGCGCGCGCGCAACGCAGCTGGCTCGTCACGCCGACGCCGGTGCGACTTTATTCGGATTACTAGGGGAACGTCGTGAATACGGAAATCGATGCCACCCGTCCCGTGCTCGGCGCCGCCGGCCTGCTGGGCCGCCTGCGCGCACTGCTGGGCATGGGGCCGGCCGGCGGCCGTGTCGGCACGGTGAGCCGGCTCGCGATCGACGGCTTGCCCGATACGTGGACGCAACTGGAAGCCGGCGGCCTGTACGCGATCTACGCGGCCGGCGGCACGCCGGCCTGCGATGCGCTCGTGTGGGAGAGCGCGCGACAGGCGCGCACGCGCGACGTGACGGTCGTGCTCGCGCGCGAGGCGGCGCACGTCGCGGAACAGTTGCAGGCGCGCGGCTTCGCGGGCGGCGCGCAGCCGGCCGGCTGGCCGCGTAACCTGAACGTGCTGGCGATGCCGCCGGTGGCCGAGCCGGCCAATGGCGACGGCGCTGGCGCGGGCGTTACTGCCGACACACCGCGCCGCGCGGCGCCGGGCCCGTTTGCACGGCTGACCGGCGGCCTGCGCGCGATGAAGCGCTACGGCTTTCGCGCGCGCTCGCTGTATTTCGTCGAGGGCGCGCAGCGCTGGTTCAGCTGGGACGACCCGATCGCGCTCGCCGACGAGGCGCACGCACTCGCCGACTGGTGCCGCACGCGCCGGATCGCGCTCGTGCTGCTGCTCGATCCCGAAGCGGCCCGCGCGGGCGGCGAAGCCCGCACCGACGATGCGCCGCTCGTGCGCGATGCCGATCGCACGCCGCGCAGCGGCTTCCACGGTATCTGCTCGGGCGTCGCGCAGTTGCAGCGCACGCATGGCGAGCTGCTCTGGATCGTCGATTTCTGGCGTGCAGGCGACACGCTCGCGGCCGGCGAGGTACGGCCGCTGCGCTTTGCGCCGGGCGGCCGGCTGTCGGCGAGCGTCGACGGCGGCGCGACCGAGCCCGCGCACCGGATGAAGCTCGCGAGCGACGAGGATCGCGTCGTCGTGAGCCGCGCGGTGCTCGACGGCACGAACCGCGTGCCGGACGGCTGGGAAATCGTCGAAGACAACGCGGCCGTCGTTGCCGCCTGCGCGCGTGCCCAGGCCGCGACCGCGGTGCTCGTGTTCCGCTCGCATGCGCAGCTCGAGGCGCTGTGCGCGGACGTGCACGCGCTGCGCCGGCAGTGCGGCGGCGCGCTGAAGATCGCGGTCGTCGAGCGCGGCGAAGTGCTGCGCCAGCAGTTCGAGATGCTCGTGCTGAGCGTCGGCGCGAGCCGCGTCGTGGCGCGCGACCTGCCGGTATCGCGGATGCAGGCCGCCGTGCACGCGCTGCGCGGCCAGCTCTATGCGCGGCCCGTCGCGGCCGACTATCGTGCGGCGCTCGCAGCCGCGCTCGGCGATTCGGTGCTCGGCTACCTGCCGGTCGGCGCGTTCTGCCTGCGGATTCGCGCGGTGCTCGATCGAGGCGCCGTGCTCGCGCTGCCGCACACGCTCGCGAAGATCGCGCTGCTGCCGGGCGTGTCGCACGTCGACGCGCTGCGGCATTGCCGGCCGCGCCGCGCGGGCGACGTCGTGACGGCCGATGCCGGGCACCTGTACGTATTCCTGTTCGCGTGCGAGCCGGTCGATGCGGAGGACGCGCTCGCGCGCATCTTCGACGTGCCGGTCGACACGCTGTCCGACCGTGTCGTGTGCCTCGGGCATGCCAGCATCGACACCGAGCTCAATGCGCTGAAGGCCGAGAACCGGCGCGCGCCGATCGCCGACTACAGCGATCTGTTCGCGGCCATGCAGCCGGCGGGCGCTACGCGCACACCGCCCGCACGCGCCGGTCTCGGCGAGGCGTTGCCCGACGCGAGCGAAGTGAGCGGGGCGATCGATGCGATCGATACGATCGTCGCGCTCGAGGCGATCGGTGCGGCGCCGTCGGCCGAAGCCGTCGACGCATCCGCGCCGGAACCCGTCATTCCTGCTGCGCGCAAGCGCGGCGCCGTCCGCAGCGCGATGCCGCTGCGCAAGGAGGGGGTCACATGATCGCTGAACTCGTCATCGGTTTCATCGTCGGCATCGCGATCGCGGTGCCCGTGTGGATCGCCGCGCAGCACCTCGGCATTGGTCGCGGCTTTCATGCGCCGCGCGGGATCGACCGGCGCGACGCGGTGCCGTGCGAGCTCGTGCCGGTCGCACTGCGCGGGCGGCTGCTGCCCGATGCGGAGCGCAGCGAGCGTGGTGGCGAGGCGGCCCGATGAAGACGATCGCCATTACGTCGACGACCGGCGGCGCGGGCCGCACGACACTCACGGCCGCGCTCGCGGTGCTGCTCGCGCGGCGCGGCCGGCCGGTCGTCGCCGTCGAATTCGATGCGCAGAACCTGATGGGCGCGACGCTCGGCCTCGACTCGCTGGCCGAGCACGGCCTCGCGCAGAGCGTGCTCGGCGGCGCCGAGCCGTGGCATGCGCATACGTGGCGCAGCGCCGACGGCGTGCTGTTCGTGCCGTACGGGCAGGTCGACGCGGCCGGCGCCGCCGCATGCGATGCGCGGCTCGCGGCCGATCCCGCGTGGCTGTCGCGCGCACTCGACGAAATTGCGTTGCCGGCCGAGGGCGTCGTGCTGATCGATACCGCACGCTATCCGTCGACGCAGGCCGAGCAGGCGGTCCGCCGCGCGGACCTGACGCTCGTCGTCGTGCCGCCCGAGCCGACCGCCTGCGCGACGACGGCCGCCCGGCTCGCTGCGCTCCGGGCCGGCGGCGGCGACCTGCAGATCGTCGTGAACCGGCTGAATCCGGCGCGCGACATGCAGCGCGACGCGCTCGCGATGCTGCGCGCGGTCGCGGGGCCGGCAACGATGCTCGAACAGCGGATCCACGTCGATGCGGCCGTGCCCGAAGCGCTCGCGCGCGGCAGCTGGATCTTCGACGACGCGCCGTATTCGCAGGCATCGCACGACCTGAACGGCGTCGCGAACTGGGTCGATACGTGGCTGGCGGCCGGTGCCGCCGGTCGCCGCGGAGCGGCGCGATGAACGCGGGCTTCGCATCGCGCCTGCGCACGTTCGGCCGCCGCACGGTCGACTGGTTCGCACGCGGGATCGGGTTGCCGGCGCAACGCACGCTGGCCGACTGGCTCGTGCGGCTGTTCTTCCACGCACCGCCGCCGGGCCGGCCCGATTACGTGCGCCGCTGGGTGCGCGTCGCGTTTCGGCGGCTTGCGCAAGAGTGGGGCGTGCTGCAGCCGCTCAGCCCGCGCGAATGGCTGTGGCGCGCGATCGTGCGTGCGCCGCGCGCGGCCGACGGCCGGCCCGAGCGCGATCCGCTCGCGTGGTTCGACCAGTATGTCGTGCCCGTCTACGTGGCCGGGCGTGCGGTCGGCCGGCGCATCGACGCGATGCTCGCGCGCTTGCCGTGGGTCCGCTGGGGCGGCTGGCTCGATGCGCGCGCGAACGGCGTCGGCCGGCGCCGCTGGCTCGCGCCGCTGCTGCTGGTGGCCGGCGCGCTGCTGTGGGCCGCGGCCGGGATGTCGCCGCTGATGCCCGGCGCGCAGTTCGCGTTCTTCGCGATCGTCGCGGTGCTGGCGCTTGCGCTGCGCCGCCTGCCTGGCCATCTGCCGACGCTCGCGCTCGCGTCGCTCGCGCTGCTCGCGACGGTGCGCTACGTGTGGTGGCGCACCACGCAGACGCTCGATTTCCGCGGCCCGGTCGAAGCCGTCGCCGGCTACCTGCTGTACGGCGCGGAAGCCTATACGTGGATGATCCTGCTGCTCGGCTTCGTGCAGACCGCGTGGCCGCTCGACCGGCCGATCGTGCCGCTGCCCGACGATCCCGACACCTGGCCGACGGTCGACATCTACATTCCGACCTACAACGAACCGCTGTCGGTCGTGAAGCCGACGGTATTCGCCGCGCAGAGCATCGACTGGCCGACGGCGAAGCTGCGCGTCTACCTGCTCGACGACGGCCGGCGCCCCGAGTTCGCGGCGTTCGCGGCCGAGGCCGGCATCGACTACCTGACGCGCGACGACAACCGCCACGCGAAGGCCGGCAACATCAACCGCGCGCTGCCGAAGACGCACGGCGAATACATCGCGATCTTCGACTGCGATCACGTGCCGACGCGCTCGTTCCTGCAGACGACGATGGGCGTGTTCCTGCGCGACCCGAAGTGCGCGCTGGTGCAGACGCCGCATCATTTCTTCTCGCCCGATCCGTTCGAGCGCAACCTCGGCACGTTCCGCGAGATCCCGAACGAAGGCAACCTGTTCTATGGGCTCGTGCAGTCGGGCAACGACCTGTGGAACGCGACGTTCTTCTGCGGCTCGTGCGCGGTGCTCAAGCGCAGCGCGCTGGAGGAGGTGGGCGGCGTCGCGGTCGAGACCGTGACCGAGGACGCGCACACGGCGCTCAAGCTGCACCGGCGCGGCTATACGTCGGCGTACCTGCCGACCGTGCAGGCGGCCGGCCTCGCGACCGAGAGCCTCGCAGGCCACGTGAAGCAGCGCACGCGCTGGGCGCGCGGGATGGCGCAGATCTTCCGCATCGACAATCCGTTCCTCGGGCGCGGGCTCGGCTTCATCCAGCGGATCTGCTACGGCAACGCGATGCTGCACTTCTTCTACGGGATTCCGCGGCTGGTGTTCCTGACGATCCCGCTCGCGTACTTGTTCTTCCACCTGTACTTCATCAACGCATCGTCGCTTGCGCTCGCGAGCTACGTGATCCCGTATCTGGTGCTCGCGAACGTCGCGAACTCGCGGATGCAGGGGCGCTACCGCCATTCGTTCTGGGCCGAGGTCTACGAGTCGGTGCTCGCGTGGTACATCGCGCTGCCGACTACCGTCGCGTTCTTCAGCCCGAAGCACGGCAAGTTCAACGTGACCGACAAAGGCGGCAAGATCGACGAAGGCTACGTCGACTGGTCGACATCGAAGCCGTATCTCGTGCTGTTCGGGCTGAACGTGCTCGCGATCGTCGCCGGCGTGTGGCGCCTCGTGGCCGACCAGGGCGACGAGGCGTCGACGATCCTGATCACGCTCGGCTGGACCGTGTACAACCTCGCGATGCTCGGCGCGGCGCTGGCCGTTGCGCGCGAAACCAAGCAGGTGCGCGTCACGCACCGGATCGCGATGCGCGTGCCGGCCATGCTGCTGCTCGCCGACGGCTCGACGGCCGCGTGCTTCACGAGCGACTACTCGACCGGCGGCCTCGGCCTCGAAGCGGTGCCGGGGCTCCCGGTCGCCGTCGGCGACACGCTGACGGTGTGCGTGACGCGCGGCGACCGGCCGTTCCCGTTCCCGGTGCGCGTGAGCCGCGTGACGCCGACCCATCTCGGCGTGAGTTTCGAGGAACTCACGCTCGAACAGGAGCGCCAGCTCGTGCAATGCACGTTCGGCCGCGCGGACGCGTGGCTCGACTGGCACGAAGGCCAGCGCCTCGACACGCCGCTCGGCGGGCTGAAGGAAGTGTTGCGCATTGGCCTGGACGGCTATGTACGGATGTGGAAGGGTGCGGCGCGCGGCCTGCAGGCCATGCTGGCGCCGAAACTCGATCGGGCGCGCGACTGACGCGGCGCTCATCATGGAGTGGGTTAGATGACGTTCTGGAATCTGTATTTCATCCTGAAGTTCGCGCTGTTCGCGACCGGGCACCTGCAGCCGTTCTGGCTCGCGAACCTCGCGTTCGCGGTGGCGCTCGCGGCGAGCGCACCGATCCGGCAGCGTGCGTGGCGCATCGTCCGGCAGCTCGTCGCGATCGCGATCGCGGTGCCGCTGCTCGCACGCGAGATGCATGCGCCGCCGCTCGCGCGTCTCGCCGAGGCCGCGCGCGAAGTGAGCACGTTCCGTCTCGACTACTGGATGGAGCTGCTGCCGCGCCTGTTGCCGCCGGTGCTGCTGCTGACGGTGGCCGGCGCGCTGATCGTCTACTTCATCGTCAACCGCTGGCTGCGCGTCGCGACGTTCGTGCTGGCCGTGCTGATCGTGATGCCGCTGTGGCAGGCCGGCAGCGGGCTGATGGCGCGTGTCGTCGCACCGCTCCCGCAGCAGGCGAACGCGGCGGGCACGACGCTTGCCGGCCAGCCGGAGGATCGCAACGCCGCGCTTGCGACGTTCCGCACGCAGGAATCGCAGCGGCAGGTCACGTTCGGCCATCTCGGCAACGATCCGGCCGCGCAGTTCGACGTGATCGTGCTGCATATCTGCTCGCTGTCGTGGGATGACCTCGATGCCGCGAAGGTGCGCAACCATCCGATGCTGAGCCACTTCGATTATCTGTTCACGAACTTCAGCACGGCCGCGAGCTACAGCGGCCCGGCGGCGATCCGCGTGCTGCGCGCGAGCTGCGGGCAGGAGGCGCACGCCGACCTGTACAAGCCCGCGCCGCAGCAGTGCTACCTGTTCTCGCAACTGGCGAGCGCGGGCTACAAGGTGCAGTCGCTGCTGAACCACGACGGCCATTTCGACAACTTCCTGCAGGTGATCCACGACAACATCGGCGTGCCCGACGCACCGCCGGTGTCGAATGCGGCCGCACCGGTCGCGATGCACGCGTTCGACGGCTCGGAGATCAAGGGCGACTACGCGACGCTCGCGAACTGGTACGCGCAGCGCGCGTCGGTGCCGGGGCCGGTCGCGCTGTACTACAACACGATCAGCCTGCACGACGGCAACCGCGTCGTCGGCAGTTCGCTGACGAGCATCGACTCGTATCCGCAGCGCGTGACGAAGCTGATGGACGACTTCGACCACCTGGCCGACCTGATCGCACAATCGGGCCGCCGTGCGGTGATCGTGTTCGTGCCCGAGCACGGCGCCGCGCTGCGCGGCGACAAGGACCAGGTTGCAGGCCTGCGCGAGATCCCGACGCCGCGCATCGTGCACGGGCCGGTCGGCGTGCGGCTCGTCGGCTTTGCCGGCAACCACGGCGCGACGACCGTGATCGATCAGCCGACCAGCTTCCTCGCGCTCGCGCAACTGCTGTCGAACCTCGTGTCGAACAGCCCGTTCAAGCCGGGCACGACGCTCGCGCAGTACGCAGCCGATCTGCCGCGCACGCGGATGGTGGGCGAGAACGAGGGCACGGTGACGATGCAGACGGCCGCGGGCTACGCGGTGAAAACTCCGGATGGCGTATGGATCGACGAACAGTAATTCTCCCCGTCGACGGCGACGATGATCGCCTGTCGCAACCGAACGACGTGCTCGGCCTCGCGCGGCATCTGCCCGCGCTCGATCCCGAGCGTTACGTCGACGAGCAGGCGCGCCGCGCGTTCATCGAGTCGCTCGACCGCTGGCCGACGCTCGCGAAGCTGATGGGATTGAAGACGTAAACGCAAAACGGCCGGCATGGGAGCCGGCCGTTGCCCGCCTGCGGGCGATCCCGCTTATTGCGCCTTGCGTTCCGGCTGGCGCGTCCACTGGTCTTCTTCTCCCGGCACCTTGCCGAAGGTCTGATCGGCCCATGCCGCGCGAGCCGCGTCGATCTTCGCGCGATCGCTCGATACGAAATTCCATTCGATGAACCGCTCGCCCGGCAGGTGCGCACCGCCGAGCAGCATCACGCGTGCGCCGTTCGTGCTGGCGAGCGCCACGGTCGCGCCCGGTTCGAGCACGGCCATCGTCGCGGGGGCGAGCGGCGTGCCGTCGATGGCGAGGTCGCCGTCGACCAGGTACACCCCGCGTTCCTGATGTTCGGCATCGAGCGCCAGCGTGCCGCCTGCCGCGAATTCCGCATACGCATAGAGCGTGGGCGAGAACACGGCGACCGGTGACGTCAGCCCGAACGCGGTGCCTGCGATCACGCGCACGCTTGCACCGTCGCGCGTGAACGACGGCAGCGTGTCGGCCGGATGATGGACGAACGCGGGCGCGGTGTCCTCGTGCTCGACCGGCAGCGCGACCCAGGTCTGGATCCCGTGGACCGGCTGCTCGCGCGGCCGGTCTTCGTCGGGCGAGCGTTCCGAATGCACGATGCCGCGGCCGGCCGTCATCCAGTTCACGTCGCCCGGCACGATCTTCTGCCGGAAGCCGAGGCTGTCGTGATGCATCAGCGAGCCGTCGAACAGGTAGGTGACGGTCGCGAGGCCGATGTGCGGATGCGGCAGCACGTCGATGCCGCGATTGGCCGGCAGCACGGCCGGCCCCATCTCGTCGAAGAAGATGAACGGGCCGACGAGGCGTGCGGCACGTGCGGGCAGCACGCGGCGCACGACGAGGTTGCCGATGTCGCTTTCGCGCGGCGTGAGCAGGGTCTTGATCGAGGCGGGCATGGTGGGGATCTCGTGGTCGATGCGGGGCGCGTCAGGCAATCGCCGTGTCGATGGTGATCGGGTGCGTGAGGATCTTGTGCACCGGGCACGCATTCGCGATCTGCAGCAGGCGTTCGCGCTGTTCGCCGGACAACTCGCCGTCGAGCGTGATGCGGCGCACGATCGTGCTGCCCGCGCTGCCCGATTCGTGCGCGAGCTTCACGTGCACTTCGGCGAGCGGCCAGCCCTTGCGCTGCGCGTACATCTTCAGCGTGATCGCGGTGCACGCGCCGAGGCTCGACAGCAGCAGCGCGACAGGCGTCGGCGCGGCATCGCCGCCGCCGAGCGGCGCCGGTTCGTCGGCGCGCCACTGGTGGACGCCATCGCTGAAGTGGACGAGATAATCGACGGAGCCGATGCTCGCTTCGACGGACAGTTCGCTCATTGCAGTTCCATGGAAAAAAGGGGGAGGGGCGGCGGGCTGGCCGGGCGTTACGGTTCGAGCAGCCGCTGCAGCCGCAGTTCCTCGAAATCGAGCTCCGATTCGATCCGGTGCAGCACGGCGTCGTCGACCTTGCCGTCGCGATGCAGATCGAGCAGCGCCTGGCGCGACACGCCGACGAGTTCGAGTTCGACACGCAGCATGCGCGCCCGCACGTTGGCCGGTTCGGCGCCGTGGCGATGCGCGCGTTCGTTGAAGGTGACGCGGTTCCGGTACTCGGCGAGCAGGCGGTCGAGCGACGGACGTTCAAGGCTCGTCCCGCGCTGTTCGAGCGCGTCGAGTTCGGCGAGCGCCGCGCCGAACGCATGTGCGCGCACCGCATGCTCGGACATCGTGTGCCGCGCGGCCGGGCGCAGCTTCAGCATGCGGATCAGCGGCGCGAGCGTGCCACCTTGCACGACGAGCGTGGCGATGATCAGCAGGAACGTGCTGAACAGGATCAGGTCGCGGCCGGGGAAGTTGGCGGGCAGTGCGATCGCGGCCGCGAGGCTCACGACGCCGCGCATGCCCGACCAGCCGAGCACGACGGCCTCGCGCCACGACCACGGTGCGTGGCCGGCGCGCGGCGCGCGCAGGCGGCCCGGCAGCCACATCGCGACGAACACCCAGACGATGCGCGCGGCGATCGCGGCGGCGGTGGCAGGCAGCGCGACGCGCAGGCCGGCCATCAGCACCGCGCCTTCGTGGTTCACGCGCGCGAGGATCGCGTGCAGCGCGAGTCCGATCAGGATGAACACGAGCGCATCGAGCACGAACACGATCGCTTCCCATGTCGCTTTCGCCTTGATCCGCATGTCGGCGTCGAACACGCGATGCTGGCGCACGCCGAGCACGAGGCCGCAGGTGACGACCGACAGCACGCCCGAGCCTTCGACGGCTTCGGCGATCCCGTAGCTGCCCCACGCCATTGCGAAAGTCACGACGATGCCGAGCATCGGGTCGCGCAGGCGCGGCAGTACCCAGCTCATCGCATGGCCGCACGCGAGACCGACCGCGATGCCGATCAGCGTGAGCGAGAAGAACAGGCCGGTGGCGCTTGCGGCCGTGATCGACACGGCGAGCGCGGCCGACACGGCCATCTGGTACAGCAGCAGGCCCGACGCATCGTTGACGAGGCTTTCGCCTTCGAGCACCGCGACGAGCCGCGCAGGCAGCGGGTGGCGCTGCAGGATCGCCTTCGCGGCGACCGCGTCGGGCGGCGACACGATCGCGCCGAGCGTGAAGCATGCGGCCCACGGCAGCGCCGGGTTCGCGGCATGCACGGCGAGCGCGACCGCGACGGTCGTGAATACCACTGCGCCGAGCGCGAGCGACGCGATCGATGCAAGCTCCTGCCGGAATTCCTTCCACGCGGTGTAGAACCCGCTCGACATCAGCAGCGGCGGCAGCACGGCCGCGAGCAGCAGCGCCGGGTCCATGTCGGGCACGCGCTTGCCGGCGACCGCGACCACGCAGCCGCCGAGCAGCAGCACGACGGCCGGCGGAATCGAAATCCGCTCGGCGAGCCACGTGAGCGCGCCCGCACCGCAGATCAACAGCAGCAGATAATGAAACAGCTCGACGTTGCTCATGGGCGGTCAGTGCGGAGCGCGCGCGTCACGAGGGCTTGCGTTTGTTCGTGCTGCCGCCCGGCAGCGCACCGAACATGTGCTGGCTGCACTTCGCGTCGCGCCATGCGGCGTTCAGCCGATGGCCGGCGAGCATGCGCCGCGCGACAGGCAGGACCTGTTCGCCGGCCAGCATGCCGAGCAGGCCGGTGAGCGCGATGATCGGCGGCGCGGGCGAGTTCACGCCGATCGCGCCGTAGATGACGCCGGCGAGGATGCCGGCGAGCAGCGAGAAGACATACGGTTTCATGGGGGAGCGCCTCGTGATGACCGAGCGGCACCGCAATGGCGCCGTCAAAGTTTTGAAAGCCTATCGGGTTTGCGTGAAGAAAAAAAGAGCGGACGGCCCCGAATGGACGCCGTTTCCGGAATCACATCGATTCCGTTTCGTGGGTGTTCGCGCCGCGCGTTTCCGGATTAAATGTCGCGAGCCGGACAACGATCCGGCGCGACACATCTCCGGCTCCTCCCGTTCTCGCGGTCGAGGCAGGCCCTTCTTTTTTCGTTCACAGGACGCCATTCGCCATGAGCAACCCGAAGCTTGAAGTACTTACTCCGCAGAACAGCCAGCTGATCTTCATCGACCAGCAGCCGCAGATGGCGTTCGGCGTGCAGTCGATCGACCGCCAGGCACTGAAGAACAACGTCGTCGGTCTTGCGAAGGCCGCGAAGGTATTCAATATCCCGACCACGATCACGACGGTCGAAAGCGAAAGCTTCTCGGGCCATACCTATCCCGAACTGCTCGACGTGTTCCCGAACCAGAAGACGCTCGAACGCACGTCGATGAACTCGTGGGACGACCAGAAGGTGCGCGACGCGCTCGCCGCGAACGGCCGCAAGAAGGTGGTCGTATCGGGCCTGTGGACGGAAGTCTGCAATACCACGTTCGCACTGTGCGCGATGCTCGAAGGCGACTACGAGATCTACACGGTCGCCGACGCATCGGGCGGCACGTCGCA
>NZ_NBYX01000081.1 GCF_002099195.1 Burkholderia puraquae
ACCAGCCGTATTTACCAGCCGTATTTCTTCGGCGAAGCGGCGGCCGGCGAGACGCCCGAGGCGTTCGGCCTGGCCCGCGCGCAGCAGCTCGAAGCGAAGATCCTCGAACTCGGCGCGGAGAACGTCGCGGCGTTCATCGGCGAGCCGTTCCAGGGCGCGGGCGGCGTGATCTTCCCGCCGTCGACGTACTGGCCGGAAATCCAGCGGATCTGCCGCAAGTACGACATCCTGCTGGTCGCCGACGAAGTGATCGGCGGCTTCGGCCGCACCGGCGAATGGTTCGCGCACCAGCACTTCGGCTTCGAGCCCGATCTGATCACGATGGCGAAGGGCCTCACGTCGGGCTACGTGCCGATGGGTGCCGTCGGCATTCACGAGCGCGTGGCGCGGCCGATCATCGACAACGGCGAATTCAACCACGGCCTCACGTACTCGGGGCACCCGGTTGCAGCGGCCGTCGCGGTCGCGAACCTGAAGCTGCTGC
>NZ_NBYX01000082.1 GCF_002099195.1 Burkholderia puraquae
AGCCTGACGATTACCTACTTTCACACGGGAATCCGCACTATCATCGGCGTAGAGTCGTTTCACGGTCCTGTTCGGGATGGGAAGGGGTGGGACCGACTCGCTATGGTCATCAGGCAAAGAGGGTTGTCACGTTGCTTCGCAACGCGACCAATCTGGGAAGAAGCAGTAATCTTGAGTTGTGTGTATCACACACGAGAATCCAACCAGTCCTGGCTCACACGCATGGAGCCGAAACAGACTTGTTATAGGATCAAGCCTTACGGGCAATTAGTATCAGTTAGCTGAACGCATTACTGCGCTTACACACCTGACCTATCAACGTCCTGGTCTCGAACGACCCTTCAAGGGGATCTAGTCCCCAGGGATATCTCATCTTAAGGCGAGTTTCCCGCTTAGATGCTTTCAGCGGTTATCTCTTCCGAACATAGCTACCCGGCGATGCCACTGGCGTGACA
>NZ_NBYX01000010.1 GCF_002099195.1 Burkholderia puraquae
ACGCCGCCGAACGCGGCGAATGCGCGGGCGTGTGCGTCGAACAGCATCTCGTGACTCTGGGTGGGATAGGCGACCAGCCAGAAGGCGCGGCTGACGTTCAGCTTGACGTGGGCGACCTCCAGGCGTCGCCGCAGGCCGCCGATGAAGGCGTATTCACAGCTCCAGTCGAACTGGAACGCCTCGCCGGGCTCGAAGGCCAGTGGTACGTAGGCCTTTCTGCGCGGAGCTTCGGCCAGCTCCTCGTGCCAGCGCCGAACAAACGCGCTGACGCGGCCGTGCTGCCGGCATAGCCCTCGCCGCGGATCGCCTCGAACATGAACCGCGCAGTGCGCCGGTCACGCTTCGGGCGATGACTGTCAGCCCGCAGCCAGCCCGTCAGCTGTGCGGCCCACTCGTCGACGACGCTTGGACTGACGCGCTTCGGATACTTCGGCTCGACGGCATCGGTCTGCCGCAGCCAGCTG
Organism: Burkholderia puraquae; assembly: GCF_002099195.1. Lineage (GTDB taxonomy): Bacteria > Pseudomonadota > Gammaproteobacteria > Burkholderiales > Burkholderiaceae > Burkholderia > Burkholderia puraquae. Next base: position 465 of record NZ_NBYX01000010.1, read on the forward strand.
CGCACCGTGTTTCGGGACAGGCCCGTACGCCTCGCAATCTCGCGCAGCGGGTCCTTCTCGCGGAAATACATCCGCCTGATCTTGGCCAATATGCCCACCGTGATCACCTTTGTATCCCCTGCTCAAGGATTGAGCAGGGCATTCAATCACGTGGGTCAAAATTCGATGAAAATTGCACCCCTTAGTGGGTCAGTTCTGCGTGGACATCAACAAAAGTACGCTTGCCCCCAATACTGCCCCCAGTTGCCCCTGGCTGTCCATGGAATCGCTTGGACACATCTGGAATTAAAAAACCCGCGAAGCCTTGCGGCCTCGCGGGTTTCGAGACTTCCTTGGATAGCCTTGGAAGGGAATTTGGTGGGCCCGGCGGGGTTCGAACCCGCGACCAATCGATTATGAGTCGACTGCTCTAACCGCTGAGCTACAAGCCCTGATGAGAAGCGAAGCGTATTACACGCCGCCCCGACAAAGAAGCCGGGCCGGCATTGTAACAACAAAGGAGACAAACGCCACCGGCATCACGCGGATGCCGGCGGCGTTCGCAGGAGAGACGCTGGAAATCAGTTCCCTTCGAGGAACGACTTCAGCTTGTCGGAACGGCTCGGGTGACGCAGCTTGCGCAGCGCCTTGGCCTCGATCTGACGGATCCGCTCGCGCGTGACGTCGAACTGCTTGCCGACTTCCTCGAGCGTGTGATCGGTGCTCATCTCGATACCGAAGCGCATCCGCAGCACCTTCGCCTCGCGCGGCGTCAGCGAATCGAGCACGTCCTTCACGACGTCGCGCATGCTCGCATGCAGCGCGGCATCCGCCGGCGCGACCGTGTTGTTGTCCTCGATGAAGTCGCCGAGATGGGAATCGTCGTCGTCACCGATCGGCGTTTCCATCGAGATCGGCTCCTTCGCGATCTTCATGATCTTGCGGATCTTGTCTTCCGGCATCTCCATCTTCTCGGCGAGCGTTGCCGGATCCGGCTCGAGACCGGTTTCCTGCAGGATCTGCCGCGAGATGCGGTTCATCTTGTTGATCGTCTCGATCATGTGAACCGGAATACGGATCGTGCGCGCCTGGTCCGCGATCGAACGCGTGATGGCCTGACGGATCCACCACGTCGCATAGGTCGAGAACTTGTAGCCACGACGGTATTCGAACTTGTCCACCGCCTTCATCAGGCCGATGTTGCCTTCCTGGATCAGGTCGAGGAACTGCAGGCCACGGTTCGTGTACTTCTTCGCGATCGAGATCACGAGACGCAGGTTCGCCTCGGTCATTTCGCGCTTCGCCTGGCGTGCCTTCAGCTCGCCGGCCGCCATCTGGCGGTTGGTTTCCTTCAGGTCCTTCAGCGGCAGCACGACGCGCGCCTGCAGGTCGAGCAGGCGCTGCTGCTGTTCGCGGATCGCCGGGACGTTACGCGACAGCACCGCGCTGTACGGATGGCCTTCAGCGGCGATCTTCTCGGACCAGTCGAGATCCGTCTCGCTGCCCGGGAAGCGTGCGATGAATTCCGAACGCGGCATGCCGCACTTGTCGACGACGATGTGCAGGATCTGGCGCTCGACCTGACGCACTTCGTCCACCTGCGCACGCAGCGTGTCGCACAGGCGTTCGACGGTACGCGCGGTGAAGCGGATCGTCATCAGTTCGGTCTGGATCGTTTCCTGCGCCTTCAGGTAGGCCTTCGACTTGTAGCCTTCCTTTTCGAACGCGCGACGCATCTTGTCGAACCACTCGCTGATCTGCGAGAACTTGTCGAGCGAGGCACGCTTGAGGGCTTCGAGCTGGGCGGCGTTGGCCGATGCCTGCGCGGCACCGTCGTCTTCCTCCTCTTCCTCTTCTTCCTCTTCCTCCTCGGCTTCCTCGTCTTCGTTCTCGATGGCTTCCGCTTCCTTCGCGGAGAAGCCGTCGGTATCGGCGGAGTCCGAAGCATTCGGATCGAGCAGGCCGTCGACGAGCTCGTCGACGCGGATCTCTTCGTTCGCGACGCGCTCGGCCATCGCGAGAATGTCGGCGATCGTCGTCGGGCACGCGGAGATGGCCATCACCATGTGGCGCAGGCCGTCCTCGATCCGCTTCGCGATCTCGATTTCGCCTTCACGCGTGAGCAGCTCGACCGTGCCCATCTCGCGCATGTACATCCGGACCGGATCGGTCGTGCGGCCGAATTCCGAATCGACGGTGGACAGCGCGACTTCCGCTTCCTCTTCGACTTCATCGTCCGACGACGCGGCGGGCGCGTTGTCGTTCAGGAGCAGAGTTTCCGCGTCCGGCGCCTGCTCGTAGACCGCCACGCCCATGTCGTTGAACGTGCCGATGATGCCTTCGAGGGCTTCGGTCTCGGTGAAGTTGTCCGGCAGGTGGTCGTTGATTTCGGCGTACGTGAGGAAGCCGCGCTCCTTGCCGAGCTTGATCAGCGCGCGCAGTTTCACGCGGCGCTCTTCGAGCTCCTCGGCCGTACCCGGCGTGCTCGTCGCGAACGCTTCCTTCAGCAGCGCCTTTTCCTTGGCGCGACGATCGCGCACCTTGGATTTGCCCGGTGCAGCCGCCGCTGCTACGGGCTGCTCGTCGCTCTGATTTGCGTCGTCTTCGACGGATACTTCGTTCAGCTTTTTGGTCATGGAGTTCGCCGTACCGGCTATATCGACTCGCGGCTGCTGGACGACAGCCGGTTGAACCGTGGGTGCATGAGTAGTACGTACTGCCGTTTCGTCCGCAGCGGCAGTCGTGTCCCTTGCGCTTTTCGCACTTGCCCGCTTCGCCGCCGGCTTGGCCGGCCCGGAGTCGGGTCTGGCGGCAGCCCGTGTTCTGGCTACCGTCGCCGGCGCAGCCTGAGCAGTGCCGGCCGCGGTTTTCTTTCCTGCAGGGGCTGACGTGGCTGAAGACGTTGTCCTGGTGGAAGAAGCAGACTTGGCCGCTGTGACCTTCTTGGTCGGCTCCGTCGAGCCCTTGCCTGTTGCTTTCTTTCCGCCTGTCGTCTTTGCCATCGCGATTCTCGCCTCTGCTTAGAAAACAAACCGCTGGAAACCTTATATTATAGCACGCTGGGGAACCCTCTCTAAGCTCCCCGGCCGCCTACAGCCCGAGCCGACGCTTCATGTCGGTTCGCTGCTGGTTCAATTCCGTCAATTCGGCCAATTCCTCGGGTGTGAAGGTGGATTGCCGCGCCAGCCTGTCGAGCCGGTCGCAGCAGGCGTCGTAACGCATCTTGAGCACCGCCGCCTGCAGCTCCTCCCCCGCGATCCGTTCCTGTTCACGCTGCCGCTCGGGCACCGTCTCGTCTTCCGGATTCTGTAACAGCAAGTCGCGGACGTTTTCATCATAGTCCAGAATTTCGCGGAAGATTTCCTCGTAAGTCGCCCCGTTCGAGGACGTCCGAAGGACATCCGACAGCAGCCGGAACTCCGCGCCGTCGCCCAGCGCGCGCGCATGATCGACCACTTCCGCGAACAGTTCGCCGATGCGCGGCAACGCGCGCAGGGTCGCAAGCTGTTCGTCGTCGAGCTGCGACGCGATGCGCGGATGCATCACCAGCGTGCGCAGCGCACGCTTTTCGCTGTCCGTCACTCGGCGCCGCTCGCTGCGCGCGGGCGCCTGGCGCGGCGGTGCCGCGATCCGCGTATCGACGTCGGACAGCCCCGCGACTTCCTCGAACGGGATGTCGAGGCGATCGGCAAACATGTGCATGATCTGCGCACGCAGCGCGTTCGCGGGCAGCGCCTGCAACAACGGCTTCGCATCGAACAGCGCCTTCGCGCGGCCCTCCGGCTGATCGAGCGCCTTGCCGGAAATTGCTTCGTTCAGCAGAAATTGTGACAGCGGCATCGCGCGCTCGACCTGCTCGGAGAACGCATCCTCGCCGAACTCGCGTACATAGCTGTCCGGGTCGTGCTCGGCCGGCAGAAAAAGGAACCGGATCGTGCGGTTGTCCCCGGCATGCGGCAGGCATGCCTCGAGCGCGCGCCGGGCCGCCCGCCGCCCGGCCGAATCGCCGTCGAAACTGAAAATGACCGTATCGGTCTGGCGCAGCAGCTTCTGCACGTGAATCGGCGTGCATGCGGTGCCGAGCGTCGCGACCGCGTTCGGGAACCCGAGCTGCGCGAGCGCAACGACGTCCATGTAGCCTTCGACGACCAGCACGTACTTGCGCTCGCGAATCGCGAGCCGCGCCTCGAACAGGCCGTACAGTTCGCTGCCTTTGTTGAACAGCGGGGTTTCAGGCGAATTCAGGTACTTCGGCTCGCCGCTGCCGAGCACGCGGCCACCGAAGCCGATCACCTGCCCCTTCACGTTGCGGATCGGGAACATGATCCGCTCGCGGAACCGGTCGTAGCGGCGTGCGACGCCCTGCGCATCGGTCTTCTCGCTGACGATCACCAGCCCCGACTCGACGAGCGACTCGTCGCGATAGTCCGGGAACGCGGCTTCGAGGTTCTGCCAGCCGTCCGGCGCATAGCCAAGCCCGAAGCGTGCAGCGATCTCGCCGGTCAGGCCCCGGTTCTTCAGATACTGGATCGCGACGGTCGCGCCGCGCAACTGCTTGCGGTAGTAATCGCACGCGGCGGTCATCGCGTCGGACAACGCGGTCGCAACCGATTTCGACACCGGCGCCGGGTAGTCACCGCCGCCACCGCTGCCTCCACCACCGACACGCATCGACGGCTCGTGCGGCACGGTCAGGCCGACGGACTGCGCGAGTTCCTGCACGGCTTCCGGGAACGTGAGCCCCGCGTGTTCCATCAGAAAGCCGATCGCCGTGCCGTGCGCGCCGCAACCGAAGCAGTGATAGAACTGCTTGGTCGGGCTGACGGTAAACGACGGGCTTTTCTCGTTATGGAACGGACACAGCCCCATGAAGTTGGCGCCGCCCTTCTTGAGCTGCACGTACCGGCCCACCACGTCGACGATATCGACGCGGTTCAGCAAATCCTGCAGGAACGAATGCGGAATCACCGTGGGATCGAGCGAAAAAAGACAATACGACACCCCGGCGCACGCACTGCGCGCACCGGAGATACGAGTGTTACTTCGAAAGCGCGGCCTTGACCAGCGCGGAAATGGCCGTCATATCGGCACGGCCGGCGAGCTTGCCCTTCAGGACGCCCATCACCTTGCCCATGTCCTGCGGGCCGGCTGCCCCCGTCTGCGCAACCGCGGCCTGGACTTCGGCGGCCACCTCGGCCTCCGACAGCTGCTCGGGCATGTAGCCGCTCAGCACGACCAGTTCGGCCTGCTCCTTCGCGACGAGATCGTCACGGCCGGCGGCCTGGAACTGGCTGATCGAATCCTTGCGCTGCTTGATCATCTTGTCGATCACGGCCGTGATGCCCGCGTCGTCGAGGGTGATCTGATCGTCGACTTCGCGCTGCTTGATCGCGGCCATCAGCAAGCGAATCGTTGCCAGGCGCTCGCTTTCCTTCGCGCGCATCGCGGCCTTCATGTCTTCGCTGATCTGCTCTTTCAAACTCATCTTTCACCCGGGATGGAAACGTGAATCCGACGCCCGCCAAATGGGCGTCAACACAAAAACCCGCTTGGGACAGTGTCTCAAGCGGGTTGCTCGAATCCGGCATCGGCGGCTCGCCTGATCGGTCGCGCGATCATGCTCGATCTTCCGCGATCACCCGATCGCATGGAGTCGCCGGTGCGCCGCTCAGCGAACCGCGCGGCGCCCAATCATTCAGTACAGCTTCTTCGGCAGTGTCTGGCTGCGGATACGCTTGTAATGACGCTTCACTGCAGCAGCCTTCTTGCGCTTGCGCTCTGCGGTCGGCTTCTCGTAAAACTCGCGCGCGCGAAGTTCGGTCAGCAGACCGTTCTTCTCGATCGTGCGCTTGAAGCGACGCATTGCAACTTCGAACGGCTCGTTCTCTTTAACGCGAATGATCGTCATGATCCGACACGAATAAAGGTTTGCAGGGAAAGACTACCGAGTATAGCAGAGCGATTGCCTAAAGGCACGGGGCCTGGTCCCGCCAAAACGGCGTCGGGCCGGCCCCTCAGGCACTGCGCGAATACTCCGCCGCCGCCTGCCCGGCCGCCGTGCCGGACGCCCACGCCCACTGGAAGTTGTAGCCGCCGAGCCAGCCCGTCACGTCCACCGCCTCGCCGACGAAGAACAGCCCCGGCACGCGCGCGCTCATCATCGTCGCCGACGACAGGTCGCGCGTATCGACCCCGCCCTTCGTCACTTCGGCCTTCTTGTAGCCCTCGGTGCCGTTCGGCGTCAGCGTCCAGCCGGACAGCGCGTCGCCGATCTGGCGCAGCGTCTTGTCAGGCAGGTCCGCGAGCCGCGCGTCGGCCGCGACGCGATGTGTGTCGAGCCACGCATGCGCGAGGCGCGACGGCACCCAGTCCGCGAGCAGCGAACCGATCTGGCGCTTCGACGTGCGCTTCGCGTCGAGCAGGTCGGCCACCGTGTCACGCTGCGGTAGCAGATCGACGTGGATCGGGTCGCCAGGCTGCCAGTAACTCGAGATCTGCAGGATCCCGGGCCCGGACAGGCCGCGATGGGTCAGCAGCAGGTCCTCGACGAATTCGCCGCCGCGCTTCTTGTCGCCGGTCGATACGCGCACTTCGAGCGATACGCCGGACAATGCCGCGAATGGCTCCCAGTCGTGCTGCGCGAACGTCAACGGCACGAGCGCGGGCCGCGTGTCGATGAGTTTGTGACCGAACTGCTTGGCGAGCCGGTAGCCGAAGTCGGTCGCGCCGATCTTCGGGATCGACAGGCCGCCGGTTGCGATGATCAGTGCGCGCGCACCGATCGTCCCGGCCTGCTGCGTGTCCAGCACGAAGCCGTCGGCCGGCGCATGGCGCACCGCGTCGACGACGACGGGCCGGCGCCACGCGATGCCGCCCGCATCGCACTCGTGCTTCAACACGTCGATGATCGCGTCGCTGCCGTGGTCGCAAAAGAGCTGACCCTTGTGCTTTTCGTGCCAGGTCACATGATGGCGCTTGAGCAGCCCGAGGAAGTCGCGCGGCGTATAGCGCGCCAGCGCCGAGCGCGCGAAATGCGGATTCGACGACAGGTAGTTGTCGGGGCCGGCGTACAGGTTCGTGAAGTTGCAGCGGCCGCCGCCCGAGATGCGGATCTTCTCGGCGAGCCGCGGCGCGTGATCGATCAGCACGACGCGGCGGCCGAGCTGCCCGGCGACCGCGGCGCTCATCATTCCGGCGGCGCCCGCGCCGATCACGGCGATGTCATAAGTTTCCATGGCGCGGATTGTACCTGCCCGGCATCGGGCCCGGGCCGCGGCCAGCGGCGTCAGGCCCTCGCCTGCTATACTTTCAGGTTACGTTGACCTTCCGGTGGCGCGCCCGATACGGTGCGCCCCGCCCTCACCATGCTCGTTCTCGGCATCGAAAGCTCCTGTGACGAAACCGGGCTCGCGCTCTACGACACGCAGCGCGGCCTGCTCGCGCACGCGCTCCACTCGCAGATCGCCATGCACCGCGAATACGGCGGCGTCGTGCCCGAGCTCGCGTCGCGCGACCACATCCGCCGCGCGCTGCCGCTGCTCGAGGAAGTGATGGCGCAAAGCGGCACGCGCCGCGACGACATCGACGCAATCGCGTTCACGCAAGGCCCCGGCCTCGCCGGCGCGCTGCTGGTCGGCGCGAGCATCGCGAACGCGCTCGCGCTCGCGTGGAACAAGCCGACCGTCGGCATCCATCATCTCGAAGGCCACCTGCTGTCGCCGCTGCTCGTCGACCAGCCGCCGCCGTTCCCGTTCGTCGCGCTGCTGGTGTCCGGCGGACACACGCAACTGATGCGCGTGACCGACGTCGGCGTGTACGAGACGCTCGGCGAAACGCTCGACGATGCGGCCGGCGAGGCGTTCGACAAGACGGCCAAGCTGATCGGCCTCGGCTACCCGGGCGGCCCGGAAGTGTCGAAGCTCGCTGAAACCGGCACACCGGGCGCGGTCGTGCTGCCGCGCCCGATGCTGCATTCGGGCGACCTCGACTTCAGCTTCAGCGGCTTGAAGACGGCCGTACTCACGCAGATGAAGAAGTTCGAAGCGGCGAAGCTCGAAGGTGAAGCGCTCGAACGCGCGAAGGCCGACCTCGCGCGCGGCTTCGTCGACGCGGCAGTCGACGTGCTCGTCGCAAAGTCGCTCGCCGCCCTGAAGAAGACGAAGCTCAAGCGCCTCGTGGTCGCGGGCGGTGTCGGCGCGAACCGCCAGTTGCGCGCCGCGCTGTCGGCTGCCGCGGCCAAGCGCGGCTTCGACGTGCATTACCCCGATCTCGCGCTCTGCACCGACAACGGCGCGATGATCGCGCTCGCGGGTGCATTGCGGCTCGGCCGCTGGCCCGAGCAGGCGAATGCCGACTACGCATTCACGGTGAAGCCGCGCTGGGATCTCGCGTCGCTCGCACGCTGAATCACGCAACGCGGCGCCGCACGCAAGAAAACAAAAGGCCGCTCGGTTTGAGCGGCCTTTCTCATTGGCGCGACAAAACGCCGCGGCGTTATGCAGCCTGCCGCTTGTCGCGTTCGATCAGCGCATACGCGCTGTGATTGTGGATCGACTCGAAGTTCTCGGCTTCGAGCACGTACGCGACCACGCGCTCGTCCGCATCGAGGCGCTGCGCGACGTCGCGCACGAGATCCTCGACGAACTTCGGGTTCTCGTATGCACGCTCGGTGACGAACTTCTCATCCGGACGCTTCAACAGGCCCCACAGCTCGCACGACGCCTCTTCCTCCGCGATGCGGATCAGCGCCTCGACCGGCAGGTCGGCCGCAAGTTCTGCTTCGATCGTCACGTGCGAGCGCTGGTTGTGCGCGCCGTACTGCGAGATCTTCTTCGAGCACGGGCACAGGCTCGTCACGGGCACGAGCACCTTCAGGAACAGGCGCGTATTGCCGTTGCGGCTTTCGCCCGCGAGCGTCACTTCATAGTCGAGCAGGCTCTGCACGCCCGACACCGGCGCAGTCTTGTTCACGAAGTACGGGAACGTGACCTCGATGCGGCCGGCCTCGGCTTCCAGCTTCGCGAGCATCGACGCAAGCATCGCGCGAAAACGCTCGACCGTCAGCGGCGCACGGTTCTCTTCGAGCAGCGCGACGAAACGCGACATGTGCGTGCCCTTCTGGTCGGCCGGCAGGCGGACATCGAGGTTCCAGACACCGACGGTCGGCTGCACGTCGCCGCTTTCGGTACACACCGTCAACGGATGCCGGACCGCCTTCACGCCCACGCGCTGAATCGGAATCTGGCGGGTATCCACCGTGCTCTGCACGTCGGGCATCACGAAGGCGGGATTCATCTGGTTCATCTTGTTCAATCCTTGTAAGCCGCGCGTTCGACGACGCGCACGCCGCGTCACGCGGCAGCCGGAAAAGCAACATGGGCCCGCAGGCCCATGTTTTCCGCATCAATGAAGACCGGTTGCGTCAGTCGCACCGGCACCGCCCGCGGGCGGTACCGGCTTATGCGACGCGCTTCGCCTGACCGGCGACGTCGGCCGCCGGATTCAGAAAGCGTTCGCGAATCGATTTCGCGATACCCGCGCCGTCGAGGCCGCATTGCGACAGCAGCTTCGCGGGGTCGCCGTGATCGATGAACAGGTCAGGGAGGCCCAATTGTAGTACGGGTCGGATAACCCCACTCTCCATCAGGGCTTCCACGCAGGCCGAGCCCGCGCCGCCCATCACGCAGCCTTCCTCGACCGTGACGAGGTAGTCGTGCGTCTCGGCGAGTTCGCGCACGAGCGCCGCATCGACCGGCTTCACGAAGCGCATGTTCGCGACGGTTGCATCGAGCTCCTCGGCTGCGGCGAGCGACGGAGCGACCATCGTGCCGAACGCGAGGATCGCGACACGCTTGCCTTCCGGCTGCGACGTGCGGCGACGCACCTCACCCTTGCCGAGCGGGATCTCGGTGAATTCCTTCACCGTCGCCACGCCCGTGCCCGCACCGCGCGGATAGCGCACCGCGGTCGGGTTCGGCTGCTGCAGCGCCGTGTGCAGCATCTGGCGGCATTCGTTCTCGTCGGACGCAGCCATGATCGTCATGTTCGGAATGCAGCGCATGAATGCGAGATCGTACGCGCCCGCATGCGTCGCACCGTCGGCGCCAACGAGGCCCGCGCGGTCGATCGCGAACACGACCGGCAGGTTCTGCAGCGCGACGTCGTGGATCAGCTGGTCGTACGCACGCTGCAGGAACGTCGAGTAGATCGCGACGACGGGCTTCAGCCCTTCGGTCGCGAGGCCGCCCGCGAACGTCACCGCGTGCTGCTCGGCGATACCGACGTCGTAGTAGCGATCCTTGAAGCGCTTCTCGAACTCGACCATGCCCGAGCCTTCGCGCATCGCGGGCGTGATGCCGACGACGCGCGAATCGCGCTCGGCTTCATCGCACAGCCATTCACCGAACACCTGCGTGTACGTCTTCTTCGCGGGCGTGGGCGACGGCTTGATGCCTTCGGCCGGGTTGAACTTGCCGGGGCCGTGATAGAGCACGGGATCCGCTTCGGCGAGCTTGTAGCCCTGGCCTTTCTTCGTCACCACGTGCAGGAATTGCGGGCCGCGCAGTTCGCGGATGTTCTGCAGCGTCGGAATCAGCGAATCGAGATCGTGACCGTCGATCGGGCCGATGTAGTTGAAACCGAATTCTTCGAACAGCGTAGCCGGCACGACCATGCCCTTCGCGTGCTCCTCGAGCTTGCGCGCAAGTTCGAGCACCGGCGGCGCAACGCTCAGCACGCGCTCGACGCCCGCGCGCGCGGCCGCATAGAAGCGGCCGGACATCAGGCGGGCGAGATGGCGATTCAGCGCGCCGACCGGCGGCGAGATCGACATGTCGTTGTCGTTCAGGATCACGAGCACTTTCGCATCTTCCGACACGCCCGCGTTGTTCATCGCCTCGAACGCCATGCCAGCCGTCATCGCACCGTCGCCGATCACCGCGATCGAGAAGCGGTCGTCGCCGTTCAACTGGCTGCCGATCGCCATGCCGAGCGCGGCCGAGATCGACGTGCTCGAGTGCGCGGTGCCGAACGTGTCGTATTCGGATTCGCTGCGGCGCGGGAAGCCCGAGATGCCGTCCTGCTGGCGCAGCGAATGCATCTGGTCGCGGCGGCCCGTCAGGATCTTGTGCGGGTAGGTCTGGTGGCCCACGTCCCAGACGATGCGATCGTTCGGCGTGTTGAACACGTAGTGCAACGCGATCGTCAGCTCGACCGTCCCGAGGTTGGACGACAAATGGCCGCCCGTTTTCGACACGCTGTCGAGCACGAACGCGCGCAGTTCATCCGCGAGCGGTTGAAGTTGGCGACGATCGAGGCGGCGCAAATCCGCCGGGTCGTCGATGGTTTTCAGCAAGTCGTACATCGTCGTTCCATTGTAGGAAATCAAACGCGCCCGCATTCTGTTGCACGCACCGTAGCATGTACGCGGCGGCGGGCTTTCGCGTCAGCTGACCCGGTTCACTACCAGGTCGGCAAGTTCGGCGAGACGCTGTGCGCGTGCGCCGAACGGTTTCAGCGCGTCGTGCGCTTCGGCGCGCAGTTGTGCTGCGAGCTCGCGCGACGCCTCGAGGCCGAGGATCGACACATAGGTCGGCTTGTCGTTCGCCGCGTCCTTGCCGGCCGTCTTGCCGAGCGTCGCCGAATCGGTCGTGACGTCGAGAATGTCGTCGACGACCTGGAAGGCCAGACCCACGGCCCCCGCGTATACATCGAGCGCAGCCATCGTTTCCGCGGACGGCGTCTCGCCGGCCAGTGCGCCCATCCGCACGGCCGCGCGCAGCAGTGCGCCCGTCTTCATCCGGTGCATCGTCTCGAGCTGCTCACGCGTCAGCTTGAGGCCGACGCTCGCCAGGTCGATCGCCTGCCCGCCGGCCATGCCGATCGAGCCGCTCGCCAGCGCCAGTTCGCGCACGAGTGCAGCCTGCTGCACCGGCGACAGCGCAGCGGCGTCGGTCAGCGCAACGAACGCCTGCGACTGCAGCGCGTCGCCGACGAGCAGCGCCGTCGGCTCGTCATACTGCACGTGCACGGTCGGCTTGCCGCGACGCAACGCGTCGTCGTCCATGCACGGCATGTCGTCGTGCACGAGCGAGTAGACGTGGATCATCTCCAGTGCCGCCGCCGCCGCATTGCGCGCCGCTTCCGTCGCGCCGGTCAGTTCGCCTGCTGCATGGCACAGCAGCGGGCGAACGCGTTTGCCGCCGCCGAGGACCGCATAGCGCATCGCCTCGTGGAGTTTCTCCGGCACCGCGGTTTCAGCGGGCAAATAGTGGCCGAGTGCGTCCTCGACACGGTCAAGCACAGACCGCATCCATTGTTCGAATGTCATAGATCGTCGTCTTCGCCGTCCGTGGCGGCCGTTCCGGACGAAAGCGGCTTCAGCGTCGCGCCGTCAAGCACGCGGACCTGCTGCTCCACTTTCTCAAGCTGCTGTTGGCAAAACGCAACGAGGGTCGCACCGCGGCGATACGCCGCCAGTGAATCCTCGAGGCTCAACGCGCCGCCTTCCATCCGGGCAACCAGCGTCTCGAGTTCCGCGAGCGCCATCTCGTAATTGTCCGGCAACGGTTCGGTGCCATTACCGGGCGGCGTGGCGCCTGGGGATGCGGTTTTCGCCATGGACGAGGGTGTCAAATTTCAAAACAAGTCGGACATTCTACGGCAAAAGAGAATTTTCCGACCTGCCGTCTTGGGCACCCGGCTACATATTCCGGCCCCACCTTCGATGCACATTGTGCGCCTTTCGATTGGCACCCGACAAAAAATTGACACAAATCAGGCACTTAATCCTAGCCTTGCGAGGCGAACCGGGTATAATTCCGCGTTTCCCTAAATCGATTTTTCGATGGTTGGGTTGTTCACTGCTTTCACGCTAACACCGGGAGTGGGAATGTCCAATCTGAGCGATGCGCTTCAGTTGAAGTCGGCCCACAGCCAGCTTCCAGTCACTGCATACTTCGATGAGGCGCTACTCGAGCGCGAGATCGAAACCCTCTTCAAGAAAGGACCTCGTTACATCGGGCACGAGTTGATGGTGCCCGAGGCGGGGGATTATTTTGCGCTGCCGTCCGAGAACGAAGGCCGTGTACTGGTTCGCAACCCGGCGAACCAGATCGAACTGCTGTCGAACGTCTGCCGCCACCGGCAGGCCATCATGCTCAATGGGCGCGGCCATACGCAGAACATCGTGTGCCCGCTGCACCGCTGGACGTACGATCTGGAAGGCGAATTGCTCGGCGCGCCGCACTTCCCCGACAAGCCGTGCCTGAACCTCGGCAAGAGCCCGCTGCAGAACTGGCAGGGGCTGCTGTTCGAGGCCGAAGGCCGGAACGTCGCGCGTGACCTCGCCAACCTCGGCACGAAGCATCACTTCGACTTCTCCGAGTACCACTTCGATCACGTCGAAGTGCACGAGTGCGATTACAACTGGAAGACGTTCATCGAGGTCTACCTCGAGGATTACCACGTCGTCCCGTTCCACCCGGGCCTCGGCAGCTTCGTGTCGTGCGATGACCTCAAATGGGAGTTCGGCGACTGGTACAGCGTGCAGACGGTCGGCGTGCACAACGCGCTCGCGAAACCGGGCAGCGCGACCTACCAGAAATGGCACGAGCAGGTGCTGAAGTTCCGCAACGGCGTGCCGCCGGAGTTCGGCGCGATCTGGATGGTCTACTACCCGGGCCTGATGATCGAGTGGTATCCGCACGTGCTCGTCGTGTCGTGGCTGATCCCGCGCGGCCCGCAGAAAACGACCAACATCGTCGAGTTCTATTACCCCGAGGAAATCGCGTTGTTCGAACGCGAATTCGTCGAGGCAGAACGCGCCGCCTATATGGAAACGGCCGTCGAGGACGACGAGATCGCGATGCGGATGGACGCAGGCCGCCGTGCGCTGATGGCACGCGGCGAGTCGCAGGTCGGCCCGTACCAGAGCCCGATGGAAGACGGCATGCAGCACTTCCACGAGTTCCTGCGCCGCCACCTCGGCGACATCTGACGATCGGTGCGGCGCTTTGACGCCGCACGGCATCCGGCAGACGAAAAGACGGGCTTCGGCCCGTCTTTTTTTGTTTAGACTTGGAATGTCAGGCCATTCGCACTCCAGGGAGCCGTCATGCCACACACTCACTACACCACGCTCATCTCCGCCGCCAATCTCGCCGAGCGCCTGGCGGCGGCGCCCGGCAGCGTCGCGCTGTTCGACTGCCGCTTCGATCTCGTCGATCCCGCTGCCGGCGAAGCCGCGTATGCGGCCGGCCATATCCCCGGCGCCCAGTACCTCCATCTCGATCGCGACCTGTCGGGCCGCAAGACGGGCACCAACGGCCGCCATCCGCTACCGACCCGCGATGCGCTCGCCACGTTGCTCGCGAGCCGCGGCCTCAAGCAGGGCCAGCAGGTCGTCGCGTACGACGCCCAAGGCGGCGCCTATGCGGCGCGCCTGTGGTGGCTGCTGCGCTGGCTCGGCCACGATTCCGTCGCAGTGCTCGACGGTGGCCTGCAGGCCTGGGAAGCCGCCGGCCAGCCGCTGGCAACCGACGTACCGCACCCGGCCGCCGGCGATTTCCGCGCGGCTGCGCCGCTCGAATCGACGGTCGACGCGGCAGCCGTGCTCGCCAACGTGAACGCGCCCACGCGTGTCGTGATCGATGCGCGCGCACCCGATCGCTACCGCGGTGAAAACGAAACGATCGATCGTGTGGGCGGCCACATCCCCGGCGCGCGCAACCGCTTCTTCAAGGACAACCTGACCGCCGACGGCCGCTTCAAGACCGGCCATGAGCTGCGCGAGGCGTTTTCCACCGTGCTGGCGGGCACCGAACCGAACCGCGTGATCCTGCAATGCGGCTCCGGTGTCACCGCATGCCACAACGCGCTTGCACTGGAGGTTGCGGGCCTGCACGGCGCGTCGCTGTATCCGGGCTCCTGGAGCGAATGGAGCGCCGATCCGTCACGACCGATCGCAACCGGCCCGACACCGTAAGCGCCGGCGCGGCGCAGTCGCAACGAAGCGGCGGCATATGCCGCCGCTTGCCGTTTACATCACGCCATACTTGCGGAGCCACGCGATAGCGCGCTTCCAGCTCTCCTCCGCATCGGCCTTCACGTAGCTCGGCCGGTAATCGGCAAAGAATGCGTGACCGGCATCCGGATACACGACGATCTCCGATTCGCGCGCGAGCTTCGAATCGCTCGCCTGGATCGCCTTGCGCATGTCCGCGAGCGACGCCTGCGTGATGTTCGTATCCTTCTCGCCATAGAGCCCGAGCACGGGCACCTTCAGCAACGATGCATGATCGACCGGGTTGAACGGCGTCATCTCGTCGGTCTTGCCTTCGACGAACCCGTACCATGCAACGGCCGCACGCACGTGCGGGTTGTGCTCCGCATACAGCCAGCTCTGGCGGCCACCCCAGCAGAACCCGACCACGCCGAGACGCGACAGGTCGCCGCCGTTCTTGCCGGCCCACGCGACGGTCGCATCGAGATCCTCGCTAACCTGCCGGTCCGGCACCTTGCTGATGATGTGCTCGTACAGATCCTTGATCGTCGGATACTTCGCCGCATTGCCCTGCCGCGCGAACAGGTCGGGCGCGATCGCGAGATAACCGAGCTTCGCGAAGCGGCGGCAGACATCGGCGATGTGCGCGTGCACGCCGAAGATCTCGTGGATCACGATGACGACCGGCAGGTTCGTCTTGTCCTTCGGCTGCGCGCGATACGCGGGCACGCTCGCGTCGCCTGAGCGGATCTCGACGGTATCGACGTCCAGCCCTTCGCTGTCGGTCGTGACCGTCTGCGCCGACACGGGCAGCACGGCTGCCGCGAAGGCACCGCCCAGCGCGGCCTGCATGAACTTGCGGCGGGAGAACGGAACGTGGGGAACCAGGCTGTCGACTTCGGGTTTCAACATGAATGCACTCCTCGATTGGGCGCCGCCGTCACGATCACGGACACGGCATGACTGGGCATCGCGCCGGCGCGCGGCGCGGATGTCGCGGCGGTTGGCACCCCGCCGCAAACGGAAACCCGGACAAGATGCCCAATAATCCGTTGTCGCGTCAACTGTCGGATATGTAAGACTCGATTACGACCTGTTGATTCGACACGTCGATCGACGCACAAAAAACCACAGGCGGCCCGTCGAATCGCGATGCAACACGCCGCATGCCGAGCGCCGTTGCGCGATCGGAAGCCTGCGAAGCGAAACGAAAAACACGCGGTCGATATTGCCCGTCATGCGCAGGCACGGCAGCCCGGCTGCCTGCAAAAAAACGGGCGGAGACTACGCACGACGTGCGCACTCCCCGCCCGCTTGCCGTGCGAACGCGCGCTCAGTGCAGCTTGACGCGCGGCAGCGTCGTGCGCCGCAGCCAGTGCGCGACCGTATCGAGCATCATGCGCGGATAGCCGTGCAGCGCTGCGATGTGCATCCGGTACAGCGACATGTACATGAAGCGTGCGAACAGCCCTTCGATCAGCATGTTGCCGCCGATCAGCCCGCCCATCAGGTTGCCGACTGCGCTGAAATGGCCGAGCGACACGAGCGAGCCCAGGTCGCGATACGTGAATTCGGGCAGCGGGAGCCCGTCGAGCCGGCAGCCGATTGCCTTCAGCAGGAAGTTCGCCTGCTGGTGTGCAGCCTGCGCGCGCGGCGGCACGTTGCGTTCGTTGCCGGGCCATGCGCATGCCGCACAATCGCCGAGCGCGAACACGTTGTCGTCGGTAAAGGTCTGCAGCGTGCGGCGCACGTCGAGCTGGCCGAGCTTGTTGACCTGGAGGCCATCGAGATCGGCGAGCACGGACGGCGCCTTGATGCCGGCGGCCCAGACCGTCAGGTCGGCACGCACCGTCTTGCCGCTCGCCGTATGGACGGCCCCGGGCGCCACCTCGGTCACGCGCTCGGCGAGCATCAGCCGCACGCCGATCTTTTCGAGCAGTTCGGCCGTCGCCGACGACACGCGCTCCGGCAACGCCGGGAGGATCCGCGGCCCCGATTCGATCAGCACGATGCCGACGTCGTGCCGCGGGTCGAGCTTGTGCAGCCCGTAGGCCGACAACACCTGCGCGGTGTTGCGCAGCTCGGCGGACAGCTCGACGCCCGTCGCGCCGCCGCCGACGATCACGACCTGGATGCGCGGTTCGGCCGCCTCGCCCGGCGCGGTCGGCGCCGGCGCCTGGTGCTCGGCGCGCATGCACGCGGCGATCAGCCGCTTGCGGAAGCGCTCGGCTTCGCCAACGGTATCGAGCGCGATCGCATTTTCCGATGCGCCCTGCACGCCGAAGAAGTGAGTCGTACTGCCGATCGCGATCACGAGCGTGTCATATTCCAGCTCGCGGGCCGGCAGCAGTTCCTCGCCGTCGCTGTCGTTGATGGGTGACAGCGTCACGCGCTTCGCCGCGCGGTCGAGCCCGGTCAGCCCGCCCTGCTGGAATTCGAAGCCGTGCCAGCGCGCCTGCGCCGCGTATTCGAGCTCCTGCGTGAACGGGTCCATGCTGCCGGCCGCGACCTCGTGCAACAGCGGTTTCCAGATGTGGGTCGGATTGCGGTCGACGAGCGTGACAAGTGCACGCGCGGGACGATTGCCGCGCGCGCCGTAACGGTCGCCGAGCCGCGTCGCCAGTTCCAGGCCGCCCGCGCCTCCGCCTACGATGATGATCCGATGCATCTGTTCCCCCTTTGCGATTCGAAACTGCTGCCGCCGGACAGTGCGAACGCGATGCATTCGCGCCGCCCGGTGGATTAACCGGTTCGGACATCATCGATGTGCAGTTCGAAGCACTTCGAAGTTTCCGCCCCCGGAACGCGGGGCGCGCTGCCCCCGTGTCAATGACATGCATTGTCCGGGAGCTTGCGCGTTGACCACAAGCAAACCATCTCGATATTCAGCATCCCTGCAACAATATGCCGCAGGAATCGGGAGCCGCGCGGCGGTGCGTCAGTGTGCCTCTTCCCAGTTCGCGCCGGCACCCACTTCGGCAACCAGCGGCACCTTCAGCTTCGCCACGCCGCACATCATTTCCGGCAGTTTCTCGCGCACCAGCGACAGCTCGCCGTCGGGTACCTCGAGCACCAGTTCATCGTGCACCTGCATGATCATCCGCGATGCAAGCTTGTCGCGCGTGAGCCAGTCGTCCACCGCGATCATCGACAGCTTGATCAGGTCGGCCGCCGTGCCCTGCATCGGCGCATTGATTGCCGCGCGCTCGGCCGCCTGGCGGCGCGGGCCGTTGCCGCCGTTGATCTCGGGCAGCCACAGGCGGCGACCGAAAACGGTTTCGACGTAGCCCTTCTCCTTCGCGATCGCGCGCGTGTCTTCCATGTACTGCGCGACGCCCGGGTAGCGGGCGAAATAACGGTCGATATAGAGCTTCGCCGCATCGCGCGTGATGCCGAGGTTCGACGCGAGCCCGAACGCGCTCATCCCGTAGATGAGCCCGAAGTTGATCACCTTCGCGATCCGCCGCTGGTCGGAATTGACCTCGAGCGGCGTCACGCCGAACACCTCGGCGGCCGTCGCGCGGTGGATGTCCTCGCCCTGCGAGAACGCACGCAGCAGGGATGCGTCGCCCGAGATGTGCGCCATGATCCGCAGTTCGATCTGCGAATAATCGGCCGACACGATCCGGTGGCCCGGCGACGCGATGAACGCCTCGCGGATCCGCCGGCCTTCGGCCGTGCGCACCGGAATGTTCTGAAGATTCGGATCGTTCGACGCAAGGCGGCCCGTGACCGCGACGGCTTGCGCGTAATTCGTGTGCACGCGGCCCGTGGCCGGGTTCACCATGCGCGGCAGCTTGTCGGTATACGTCGACTTCAGCTTCGACAGCCCGCGGTGCTCGAGCAGCAGCTTCGGCAGAGGGTAATCCTCGGCCAGTTTCTGCAGCACTTCTTCGTCGGTCGACGGTGCGCCGCTCGGCGTCTTTTTCACGACCGGCAACTGCAGCTTGTCGAAGAAGATCTGCCCGATCTGCTTCGGCGAGCCGAGATTGAATTCGCCGCCCGCCAGCTCGTACGCCTGCGCTTCGAGCTCGATCAGGCGCGTCGCGATTTCGGTGCTCTGCGCCTGCAGGCGTGCGTTGTCGATCAGCACGCCCGTGCGCTCCATCTTGCGCAGCACGAGCGACACGGGCATCTCGATCTCGCGATACACGCGCTCGAGGCCCGGTTCGCGTGCAACCTGCGGATACAGCACGTGGTGCAGTTGCAGCGTGACGTCCGCATCTTCAGCCGCGTACTCCGCGGCCTGCGCGAGCGCCACTTCGTCGAAACCGATCTGCTTCGCGCCCTTGCCGGCCACGTCTTCATACTTGATCGTCTTGACACCCAGATGACGCAGCGCCAGGCTGTCCATGTCGTGCGTGCGGTGCGATTCGACCACGTACGATTCGAGCAGCGTGTCGTGCTCGATGCCGTTCAGCGCGATGTCGTAGTTCGCGAGCACCTGCGCATCGTACTTCAGGTGCTGGCCGACCTTCTTGCGATCGGCCGATTCGAGCCACGGCTTCAGCCGCGCGAGCACTTCGTCGAGCGGAAGCTGTTCGGGCATGTCGGGGCCGCGGTGTGCAACCGGCAGGTATGCAGCCTTGCCCGGCTCGACCGAGAACGACAGGCCGACGAGCCGCGCCTGCATCGGGTCGAGCGACGTCGTCTCGGTGTCGAGCGCGGTCAGCGCGGCCGCGTTGATCTTTGCGAACCACGCGTCGAATTGCTCCCAGGTCTGGATCGTGTCGTATTCGCGGACGATGTCGGCCGCCACCACCGGCGCCGGCTCGCCTTCCGCCGCATCGGCACCGCCGCCTTCCGCCGGTGCGCTGTCGACTTCGCGCAGCCAGGTCTTGAAGCCGTAGCGCGCGAAGATGTCGCGCATCAGGTCGCGTGCTTCGCCGTCGGTCTTCAACGACGCTTCGATCGATTCGAGATGCGGCGCGAGATCGCAGGCCGTCTCGACGGTCACGAGCGTGCGGCCGAGCGGCAGGAAATCGAGTGCGCGGCGCAGGTTGTCGCCGACCACGCCCTTGATCTCGGCCGCATGCTCGATCACGCCGTCGAGGCTGTCGTACTGCGCCAGCCATTTCACGGCCGTCTTCGGCCCGCACTTCTCGACGCCCGGCACGTTGTCGACGGTGTCGCCAATCAGCGCGAGGTAGTCGATGATGCGCTCGGGCGGCACGCCGAACTTCGCGATCACGCCGTCGCGGTCGAGCGTCTCGTTGGTCATCGTGTTGACGAGCGTGACGTGGTCGGTGACGAGCTGCGCGAGATCCTTGTCGCCCGTCGACACGATCACGTTCATCCCGTGCCGCTCGGCTTCGCGCGCGAGCGTGCCGATCACGTCGTCGGCCTCGACGCCTTCGACCATCAGCAGCGGCCAGCCGAGCGCACGCACGGCGCCGTGGATCGGTTCGACCTGCAATGCAAGATCAGGCGGCATCGACGGACGGTTTGCCTTATAGTCGGCATAAAGGTCGTCACGGAACGTCTTGCCCTTTGCATCGAACACGCAAGCGCTATACTCTGCACTGACTTCCTTGCGCATACGGCGCAGCATGTTGATGATTCCGTAGAGCGCTCCGGTCGGCTCCCCGCCAGGGCCACGCAAATCAGGCATCGCATGGTAAGCCCGATACAGATAGCTCGAACCGTCAACCAATAGCAGGGTCTTACCTTCCAGATTTCGTTCTTCAGGCATTATGAACAAGAGAAAAGTGATTCCGAGTCTGCGTTCGCTCGCAGATCAAGAACGCGCGACGGCCAAGAAGGCGCGCGCATCGTGGCAGATGTTCACGATTATGGCAGAGTTTATCGAGGCGACCGAGTACCTGTCGGAGATCCGCCCGGCCGTCAGCATCTACGGTTCTGCCCGCCTCAAACCCGACACGCCGCACTACAAGCTCGCCGTGCAGATCGCGCGCAAGCTGTCCGACGCCGGCTTCGCCGTGATCTCCGGCGGCGGCCCCGGCATCATGGAAGCGGCCAACAAAGGTGCGCACGCCGGCAAGGCGCCGTCGGTCGGCCTGAACATCGAGCTGCCGCACGAGCAGGCCGGCAACCACTACCAGGACATCTCGCTGCGCTTTCGCCACTTCTTCACGCGCAAGGTCACGTTCGTGAAGAACTCGGATGCGGTGATCGTGATGCCGGGCGGCTTCGGCACGCTCGACGAGCTGTCGGAGGTGCTCACGCTGATCCAGACGAAGAAGTCGCGCCTCGTGCCGATCATCCTCGTCGGCAGCGAGTTCTGGCAGGGGTTGCTGCAGTGGTTCCGCGACCAGCTGATCCCGATGCGCCTCATCAATCCGGAAGACATGGACCTGATGCAGGTGATCGACGATCCCGACCAGGTGCTCGACGCAGTGCTCGCATTCTACGAGGACAGCGGCGAGGAAGAGGGTTCGGACGAAGACGGCCATCCGCCGCGCCCCGAAGAAGACCGGATGTTCTATCTGTAATCCATCCGTGGCAGCCGCCGGCCCGACGGCCGGCGTACGGCTTCCCGCGCGGCAGGCATGGCGATCCCGCCGCCTGCCGCGCGTCACTTTGTAACGCGCTGTTAGTCCCGCTCCGCAGCCGCGCGCCGCCGAATGTCAAATTCGCGCGGCCGGCGCCGTGCGACGCAGCGCAGCCCGCCCTGCCCGCAGCCCGCCATTGTCAAATGGTGCGGCCCGATACCCGCTCCCACGCGCCTGCCGGCCGTCAATCCACCGTAACAATCACGCCTCGCCTTTTTCGTCGCGCACCCGCACACTGCATTGTGTCGGCGCGGCGTTCCCCCCGGTGGAACGATCCCCCGCGCTTCCATCGTGTCGCGCCGGCCCATTCATAACGACCTCACGGAAAAGAACATGCAACGCTCGCTGATCGCCCTCGCCTTCGCCGGCCTCGGCCTTACGCTGTCCGGCTTCGCCCACGCCGTCAACGTCGACGTCAACATCGGCACGCCTGCACCGGTCATCGTTGCGCCCGCACCCGTCGTGGTCGCCCCGGCGCCCGCGATCATCGTCGGCTGGCATGGCGACCGCTACTGGGACGGCCGTCGCTACTGGGAACGCCGGGAGTGGGAGGATCACCAGCGCTATCGCGGCCGTGACGACCGCCGCGGCTATCACTGCCCGCCGGGACACGCGAAGAAAGGCGAGTGCTGAACGACACCGCGGTCGCTCGACGCATGGGTCGAAAGCATCGAGCTTCCGCGCACGCTACCTTGAACGGAAATCGACGACGGCTGCCGGGGTAGTCGCGGCGTCGTGCGCCGCCTGCCGGGCATCATGGAATATTTCGGCGGCGCGACGCCGCGGGCGCCCGGGGAACAGCGGCTGGCGATCAAGCGGCGCACGGATGCGATCGCGATGCTCGAAGCCGCTCGCCGCGATGCGCGAGACACATCAAAACCTGTCGCACGTTCGCAGCGCCGAACCCGCGTCTTGAGGCTCGTCCGCGACCCGGCGCGTGTCATGCCGACGCGTCCGCAAACGAAAGCGGTGCAAGATCCGGATGCGCGCCAAGCCGGGCCGCGAGGAAATCCATCAGCAAACGGCTCCGCCGCGGCAGGTGCATGCGCTGCGGCATGCACAGGTGCAGGCCATAGCGGCAGGTCACGTGCCCGGTGAGCAACGGCACGAGACGCCCCTCGCGAATGTGCGCGTGGACCGAATAGCCGAAGAACTGGCCGATCGCGGCACCGCTCAGCACCGTGTCGAGTTCCGCGTCGATGTCGTTGGTCGCGATGAACGGGGCGATCTGTCGTGTATCGATACGGCCGTCGACCAGGAATTCCCACGGAAACGGCTTGCCCGTGCGCGGGTACAGGAACGCGGTGCAACGATGATCGCGCAGTGCGTCGATCGTCCGTGGCTCGCCGTGGCGACGCAGATACGCAGGCGCCGCGCAGACAACCAATTGCAGATCGGCGATGCGCCGTGCGACGAGCCCGCTGTCGGGCAGATTGCCGGTCCGCACGGCAATGTCGATCCGCTGTTCGACGATGTCGGCCATGTCGTCGCTGACGATCAGCTCGGCCGTGACGCCCGGCTGCCGGTCGCAGAATTCGCCGAGCAGCGGCGCGAGAAAGCGCCGGGCCAGCGAATACGGCGCCGCAACACGGATCGTGCCGCTCGCGTGCGCCTGATCGTCGTCGAGCAAGCGCAGCGCGCTCTCCAGCTCCCCGACAGCGCCGCGGCACTGCGCAAGCAGACGTTCGCCCTCGAGCGTCAGCACGATCCCGCGCGTCGAGCGCTGGAGCAGCCGCACGTTCAACAGCGCTTCCAGCGCAGCGACCTGCTTGCTGGCCGCTTGCGGCGTCATGCCCAGCTCGCGGGCGCCCGCGCTGATGCCGCCCGCGGCCGCAATGCGGACGAATACCGTCAGCGCCTTCAACCGATCCATTCGCAGCTCCCGTCAGGCCCGGCACGCCCGGGCAATCGTCCATGGCATCGCAACGCCTGTCCGACCGGTTGAATCGGCTTCAACCGGTCGGGTGCTATTCGCGCGGCACCCTGCTTCGCACAATGGCGCTGTCTTCGATACCCGGCGCCAAACGGCCCGCCGCCATGAACACACTTTCATTTTCAGCCGTTTCGCGAACCGTCGTCGCGGCCGCATTGATCGTCGCTGGTTCGACGCGAGTGACCGCACAGGAAACGGATGCGGGCAGCGGCGTGACCGAGACGGTGCTGCTGCAAACCACGCATGCGTGGGACGGCTCTCGGTATCGCGCCTACCCGTCAGGACAACCGGAGATCACGGTCGTACGCTACACGATTCCGCCGCACGCGGTATTGCCGTGGCATACGCATCCGTCGATCAACATCGGCTACGTGCTGTCGGGCCACCTGACGGCCGTGCGCCGCAGCGACGGCAAGCGGCAGGCGCTTGGCCCCGGCGACGTGGTGCCGGAAATGGTCGACGGCGCCCATCGCGGCGAAACCGGCGACGAGCGCGCCGAACTGATCGTGTTCTACGCCGGAACGCCTGGCGCACCCCTGACGGTGCCCGACCGCCAGGACTGAGCACCTCGACCACGCGCCGGCTCGTCGGCCGGCGCGTTTCCCTTTACATGGAGCCACGCGTCATGTCCGATTCACGAAGCCCGCTAACCTCTCCCGCCACGACGCACCCCCGGCTCGACGGACGCGTCGCGCTCGTCACCGGCGGCGGCACCGGTATCGGCCGGGCGGCCGCGCTCGCATTCGCACGCGAAGGCGCCCGCGTCGCCGTCGCAGGACGGCGCGCGGCGCCGCTCGACGAAACCGTGCGCGCGATTGCCGAGCGCGGCGGCGAAGCCTTCGCGATAGTCATCGACGTCGCCTCCGCCGATGGCGTGCGCGCGCTCGTCGACGCAACGATCGGACGCTACGGCGCATTGCATGCGGCATTCAACAATGCGGGTACGGAAGGCACGTTCGCGCCGATCGTGGAACAGACCGAGGCCGACTTCGACAAGGTGATCGCCACCAATCTCAAGGGTACGTGGCTGTCGATCAAGTACGAAATGGAGGCGATGCTCGCGCACGGCGGCGGTGCGATCGTCAATACGTCGTCGTGGCTCGCGAAAGGCGCGCTTGCCGGCTCGTCGACCTATTCGGCCAGCAAGGGCGCGCTCGATGCGCTGGTGCGCGCGGTCGCGCTCGAAGGCGGCCCGCACGGCATCCGGATCAACAACGTGAACCCCGGCATCATCGACACGCCGATGGCGCGCCGTTTCGGCGACGACGAGATGTTCCGCCCGTTCGCCGCATTCACGCCCGCACGGCGGATCGGCACGCCCGAAGACGTGGCCGACGCGGCCGTCTGGCTCTGCAGCGACGAAGCGCGCTTCGTGACGGGCGAATCGCTCCTGGTCGACGGCGGCTACACGATCGGCGGCATGCGCTGAGCGGCGCCGCGCAGGAGAACGAACCGATGGAATACGTGAGACTGGGAAGGTCCGGGCTGAAGGTGTCGAAGCTGTGCCTGGGCTGCATGACCTACGGCGACCCGTCATGGCGCCCCTGGGTCGCGACCGAGGAGGCGGCCCGCCCTTTCATCCGCTCGGCACTCGATGCGGGGGTAACGTTCTTCGACACGGCCGACATCTACTCGGGCGGCGAGAGCGAGCGCATTCTCGGGCGCGCGCTGCGCGATTTCGCGACGCGCGACGACGTGGTGATCGCAACCAAGGCGTTCTTTCCGACCGGCGACGGGCCGAATGCGCGCGGGCTGTCGCGCAAGCATCTGCTCACCAGCATCGATGCGTCGCTGCAGCGCCTCGGCACCGATTACGTCGATCTCTACGTGATCCACCGGTTCGATCCGGATACGCCGATCGAGGAAACGCTCGATGCGCTCGACACCATCGTGAGGAGCGGCAAAGCTCGCTATCTCGGTGCGTCGTCGATGCATGCGTGGCAATTCATGAAGATGCTCGCGTTTCAGAGGCATCACGGACTCGCCCGATTCGTCTCGATGCAGAGCCAGTACAGCCTGATCTGCCGCAACGACGAGCGCGACCTGCTGCCGCTTTGCATGGAAGAAGGGGTTGCCTGCACGCCGTGGTCCCCGCTCGGCCGCGGGCTGCTGGCCGGCTCGCGCGATGCGGCGACGACGCGGGCCGCAACCGATCGGCAAATGGTGTCCTGGTACGACGGGCGCGACGCGGTCGCGGCGACCGTCGATGCCGTCCGGCAGGTGGCGCAGGCGCGCGGGCTGCCGCCCGCGCGGATCGCCCTGGCATGGGTGCTGCGCCGGCCAGGCATCACCGCGCCGATCGTCGGGTTGTCGAAGCCGCATCACCTGACCGACGCGCTCGCGGCACTCGACCTGACACTCGACGATCGTGAGACCGCGTTGCTCGAAGCCGCATTCGACCGAACGGTCGAACCGGTGCAATGGTGACCGCATCGCCGGCAATCCGATCGAACCAGGATGTCGAAGCCGCGTCGACCATCGCCGCTGCACGACCGCACGCGACCAGCCCTCGAAATCGCGTGCACGGTCACGCCGACCCGCACTGCAAACCGGGTGACGCACGCCCCGGCGGCACCCGGCACGGCCCGCCGGCTGTCGCGCTTACTGGAACGCCACACTCCCTCTAAATCGGGTTCATCGCGGATTACCGGGGAACGCGGCGCGGATCTCGAGGAAGAAGTATTCGTCGTCGCGGCTTGCCGGGCTTGCTCGGCGCAGTGTTCCCTGGCCTCTTCCTCCCGGGCAGGCTTCGCACATCGTCGGCCGACTGGACGCGCTGATCTTTTGACAAACCGTCAGCGCAGATCGGCGCGAAGGTCGCGCACACCGCGCCCCGTCCTCTGGCGCAGGAGCGCGCCCAACGTCGCCCCGTCGATGTAGCCGACCTGAGCGGCCGCGGCTTCCAGGTCCATGCCGCCATGGAGCAGCGCTTGGGCGTGCTCCACGCGTAGGTCCTCGAAATACGCCAGTCAGACGAGAAAAGTGGGACTGTGATGTTCACCCATATGAACGCCGTGATTTAGCAAGCTGTCTTTGCCGACAACAGCCCTTGAGGCAAACCGACCCTGGAATCGATGACTGACAGCGCTGCCTGCAGCCGGCCGGTTCCAGCCGTTCGACACGGCGTTCAACGTCGCTAAAAATATAGTCAGACTTAACGCCTTCTCGTCACTCACCCTGACGGGTGTCCTTGCGATAGTCGGAAGGACTACTGCCGGTCCAGTGCTTGAAGGCGCGGCAAAAACCGGTGGCATCGGAAAAGCCAAGATCAAACGCCAGCACTGCCACGCTCGTGTTCGAGTTCGTCAGCCGATCGACCGCGATATCGCGTCGCAGCCCGTCTTTCACCTGCTGGAAATGTGTTCCCTCTTCCGCAAATCGGCGATTGAGCGTGCGAACGGAAGTATGCAGCGCCTGCGCAAGGCCCTGAATCGTCAGCGGCTGCGCTATGTTCCGCTCAAGATGCTCGCGCGTTTTGGCCACAATGGAGCCGTGATGAAATGCGCTGAATGTCCAGGCCCCCGGCGCGCCTTTCAGGAACGCCCATAGCTCGTGTTTCTCGCGTTTGAACAGCTCGGCACAATCCTGGTACGAGAAATAAATGCTCGTCATCCCGGCATCAAAGTGCACCGCTCCGGGGAACAGGAATGCATAGTCTTCGACATGCCTCGGCCTGGCGAAACTGAACTCGGCCCGGTGCAGGATGATCTCCCTGCCTAGCAGCCATGATGCGATGCCATGCGCCAGCTTCATCATCAACTCGTGCCCAAGCGGAGTGACCTGCGTATCAGGCGTCCTTTCCACCAGGGCCAGTCGCACCAGATCGTTCTTCGTCGAAATCTGCAGCCGGTAGTCATCCAGCAGCAAATTCCAGAAACGAACAAACCGATTGAACGCGACCAGCACGGTAGGCGCATCCAGCAGGCTGAGCATCAGATACTTCAACGTGCCGCCCCGGATCGGCCTGGACCAGAGTCCCAGCATCTCGTCGTCGAGCGTCGCCGCGACCGCCTTGTACAGCACGACGTATTGCTGGCGCGTGATTCGCGCATCCGGCTGATTCAGAAGCGACTGCGGGATAGCGGCGCTTGCGAGTAGCTGTGCCGCCACGTCTTCTCCGTGACGGCTGCGAACGGTGCGCAGCATCCCGTGCAGGAAGTGAGCCGAAACGGTGAGAGAACTTTGCCGGGACAGGTTCATGATTCACCTATTATGGCGCATTTTGCATATCGATTGGCACGATGCGCCAGTTCCTCCCCCGCCCCACGCCTATACTGGCAAGCAATTTCCGCGATTCTTGAAATTTACGAGCATTGCCAGATGGCGCATTGCGCCAATCGCTGGCGGCATTTCTTCGTCAGTCAAAAGGGGAGCATCGCTTGAGTACGAGACGTATCGTCGTGACTGGGATGGGTATTGTTTCGCCGTTGGGATGCGGCGTTGAATCGGTATGGAACCGTCTCCTGAAAGGCCATTCAGGCCTGGCCGGGTTGCCCGGCGACGTCACGGAAGGGATTGCATCGAAGGTCGGCGGCGTGGTGCCCATGTTGACGTCAGACTGTCCATGGGGATTCGATCCGGACCTCGCGGTAGAACCCAAGGACCAGAAGAAGATGGACCGGTTCAGCCTGTTTGCGCTCGCCGCGGCACAAGAGGCCCTGACTCAAGCCAGATGGCAACCTGAATCCGAAAAAGCATGCGAAAGGACGGCAACCGTCGTGGGGTCCGGCGTGGGCGGGTTCGGCGCGATCGTGGACGCCGTCAGAATCACGGATAACCGCGGACCAAGGCGGCTTTCTCCTTTTACCGTTCCCAGTTTCCTTGCCAATATGGCCGCGGGCCATATCTCCATCCGTCACGGCTTTCGTGGCCCCCTGGGCGCACCGGTGACTGCCTGCGCTGCCAGCGCACAGGCCATCGGCGACGCAGCGCGCCTGATTCGGGCCGGCGAAGCCGATATTGCCGTGTGTGGTGGCGCCGAGGCCTGCATCGATCGAGTCAGCCTGGGGTCGTTCGCCGCGGCAAGAACCATGTCCACCGGCTTCAACGATCATCCCGCGCAGGCATCGCGCCCGTTCGATACCGGACGAGACGGCTTTGTCATGGGAGAAGGCGCCGGCATGCTCGTCATCGAAGACCTGGAGCACGCATTGCAGCGAGGCGCCACGCCGATCGCGGAAGTACTCGGTTATGGCACGAGCGCCGACGCACACCACATGACGTCTCCGCCCGATGACGGCGCCGGCGGGCGACGCGCGATGGAGCTGGCAATCCGGCAAGCGAATCTTGAACCCGGAATGATCGGGCACTTGAACGCACACGCGACGTCCACGTTCGTAGGCGACATCAGCGAGCTCGCGGCCATCAAGGCGATATTCGGAACAGGTCGAGGCCCCGCCGTATCAGCCACCAAGTCGTCGACAGGACATTTGCTTGGGGCAGCCGGCGGCGTGGAAGCCATTTTCACCGTGCTCGCACTGCGCGACCAGCTCGCGCCGCCTACGCTCAATTTGACGCAGCCGGATTCGGCGGCGGAAGGCATCGACATCGTCAGCGGATCGCCCCGCAAGATATCGACGGAATATGCGATTTCCAATGGCTTTGGTTTTGGCGGTGTCAATGCCAGCCTGGTGTTCCGTGGACTTTGATTCTGGATTAGAGCCGAAAGAAGATCCCGAACGCAGGCCCTGGCGCCATTGACCGCGTCAACGACGGGTACATTGAAGCGTGCAAGCTGGACGCTGGCGCTCATGTTAGACACGAAGGCTCCCCGGATTGTCCGGGGAGCCTTATAACGTAAGGGCTTGTTACTGGAACGCCACTTCCGCGAAGCTTCGCAGCTTGCGGCTATGCAGCTTGTCGAGCCCGTTCGTGCGCAGGATTTCCATCGCCTTCACGCCGATCTGCAGATGCTGATCGACCTGCCCGCGATAGAACGTATCGGCCATGCCCGGCAGTTTCAGCTCGCCGTGCAGCGGCTTGTCCGACACGCACAGCAACGTGCCGTACGGCACGCGGAAGCGGAAGCCGTTCGCGGCGATCGTCGCGCTTTCCATGTCGAGCGCGATCGCGCGGCTCTGCGACAGGCGCTGCACGGGTTCGCGATGATCGCGCAGTTCCCAGTTGCGGTTGTCGACACTCGCGACCGTGCCCGTGCGCATCACGCGCTTCAGTTCGACGCCATCGAGCTGCGTGACATCAGCCACCCCGCGTTCGAGCGCGAGCTGCACTTCGGCGAGCGCCGGAATCGGCACCCACAGCGGCAGGTCGGCATCGAGCACGTGATCCTCGCGCACGTAACCGTGTGCGAGCACGTAGTCGCCGAGACGCTGCGTGTTGCGCAGCCCCGCGCAGTGACCAAGCATCACCCACGCGTGCGGACGCAGCACCGCGATGTGATCGGTGATCGTCTTCGCATTCGACGGGCCGACGCCGATGTTGACCATCGTGATCCCGCTGCCGTCCGCGCGCTTCAGGTGATATGCGGGCATCTGCGGCAGGCGCGGCGGCGCGGCGCCCTCGGCCGGCTCGCCGCCGAGATTCGCGTTGTAGGTGACGACATCGCCCGGCTCGACGAACGCGCTGTACTGGCTGCGGTATGCACGCACCTCGGGATCGTCGCTCTCCGTCATCACCGTGCGGCCCAGCTTCACGAACTCGTCGATGTAGAACTGATAGTTCGTGTAGAGCACGTAGTTCTGGAAGTGCGTGGGCGACGTTGCCGTGTAGTGGCGCAGCCGGTGCAGCGAGAAGTCGACGCGCGCGGCCGTGAACAGCGCGAGCGGATGCGGCTCGCCCGGCGCCGGCTCGAACGTGCCGTTGACGATGCGGTCGTCGAGATACGACAGGTCGGGCGTATCGAAGATGTCGCGCATCGCGAGCAGACGGTCGCGGTCGAGCTCGCCCTCGAGATGGATGCCTTCCGGAAACGCGAAATGAATCGGAATCGGCTGCGACGACACGCCGATCTCGATCTTCACGTGGTGGTTCTTCGCCAGCAGGCGCAGTTGCTCGCGATAGTAGTTCGCGAAGAGATCGGGGCGCGTG
This sequence comes from Burkholderia puraquae, assembly GCF_002099195.1. Lineage (GTDB taxonomy): Bacteria > Pseudomonadota > Gammaproteobacteria > Burkholderiales > Burkholderiaceae > Burkholderia > Burkholderia puraquae. The sequence continues at coordinate 30,937 of NZ_NBYX01000010.1, forward strand.
ACGGTCGTCTCGAACACGCCGGGGCCCGCGACGAAACCGTACGAGCGGCGCGAATCGACGTGCGTGTTGACGTCGGTGCGGATCCGCACGAACGGGTAGCACGCGCGCACGTGCTCGGTGATCGATTCATGGCGGCGATAGCGCGCGAATGCGTCGCGCAGGAAACCCGTGTTCGTATCGTAAATGGCGGACAGCCGTGCGACGGCAGCGATCGGATCGTCGAAAGCCTCGACCGACGGGCTTTCGGGCGTCAGCACTCGGTGCAGGCGGCTCAAATCGTTCTTCATTTTCATACCCTCGTCTGTTCCGACGACATTACCACGGAACCCGGTCACGCTTATGGCCGCCGATCCGCACGCGAGGGCCGGATGGTGCGCAGTATTTGCTAAAATCGGTGGGTTCACTGGAGACTCATCATGAAGCCGCTCATTCTCGTCGCCGCTGCCGCCGCGTTTGCCGCCGCCAGCGTCGCTTACGCCGCCGGCGGCACGCCTGACGCCGACGCGCAGGCTCGGGCCGAGGCCAACGAGGCCGCCGGCCTGCCCGATCTCCGCAAGATCAACCGGCCGGGCGCCGAAGTCACGTCCAAAGTCGACTTCGCCGACATCCGCCGCACGCCGAGCTTCCACGAAAAGAGCAAGAACGGCACCGAAGTCACCGAGTACCGCGATCGCGGCAAACCGGTCGAAATCGACGTGAAGTCGAACTTCGGCACGCGCTACCAGATGAGCTCGACGCCCGACACGTCGCCGAAGCCGCACGACGCGGGCATCCCGATCACGCGCCTGCCGTCGCTGAACCTGCGCTACTGATTCCGTGGCGCGCCGCACCGAACGCCGCGCGCCGCCTCCCTTCACCTGCTGTCGCGCCACGCCGCCCGCGTGCCGACACCCTGACCTGACGCATCCCGCATGGCCGTTTTCACTGCTGTTTCCGACTCCGATCTCGCGCAATGGATGCGCCACTACGAACTGGGCGACGTGCTTGCGTTCCGCGGCATTCCGTCCGGTATCGAAAACAGCAACTTCTTCCTGACGACGACGCGCGGCGAGTACGTCCTCACGATCTTCGAAAAGCTCACGTCGCAGCAACTGCCGTTCTACCTCGACCTGATGCGCCATCTGGCCGGCCATGGCGTGCCGGTGCCGGATCCGATCCCGCGTGACGACGGCGCGCTGTTCGGCGAGCTGCACGGCAAGCCGGCCGCGATCGTCACGAAGCTCGACGGCTCGGCCGAACTCGCACCGGGGGTCGAACACTGCATCGAAGTCGGGCAGATGCTCGCGCGCCTGCACCTCGCCGGCCGCGACTATCCGCGCAACCAGCCGAACCTGCGCAGCCTGCCGTGGTGGCAGGAGAACGTGCCGGCGATCGTGCCGTTCATCACGGATACGCAGCGCGCGCTGCTGGAAGGCGAGCTCGCGCACCAGGCCAGCTTCTTCGCATCGGACGACTACGCGGCGCTGCCGGCCGGGCCGTGCCATTGCGACCTGTTCCGCGACAACGTGCTGTTTGCGCACGCGGCACCCGGCACCGGCCACGACGTGCGGCTCGGCGGCTTCTTCGACTTCTATTTCGCGGGTTGCGACAAGTGGCTGTTCGACGTCGCGGTCACGGTCAACGACTGGTGCGTCGACCTCGCGACCGGTGTGCTCGACGTCGCGCGCGCCGATGCGCTGCTGCGCGCGTACCAGACCGTGCGGCCGTTCACGGCCGAGGAGCGCCGCCACTGGAGCGACATGCTGCGCGCGGGCGCCTACCGCTTCTGGGTATCCCGCCTGTACGACTTCTACCTGCCGCGCGCAGCCGAGATGCTCAAGCCGCACGACCCCGGCCATTTCGAACGCATCCTGCGCGAGCGTATCGCGCACACGCCCGCGCTTCCCGAGATCCAAACCGCATGCAACTGATCGAAGTGCCCGCCAAAACGGGCTATGTCTGGTTCCGTCAAGGCGTCTGGCTGTTCCGCCGGAACCCGCTCGCGTTCATCACGCTGTTCTTCACGTACCTGCTGGCGATCACGCTGGTGTCGATGGTGCCCGTGATCGGCTCCGCGCTGCCGCTGGTGTTCATTCCCGGCATCGCGGTCGGCTTCATGGCCGCCTGCCGCGACACGGTGGCCGGCAAGCCCGTGATGCCGACGATCCTCGTCGACGGCTTCCGCTCGTACGGCACCGTCGCGACCCAGCGGCTGCTCGTGCTCGGCGTGATCTACGTCGCGTCGATGGTGCTCGTGTTCGCCGCTTCGTCGTTCGTGGACGGCGGCGCGCTGTTCCACGTGATGATGGGCGCGGCGGACGAAGCGAGCACGACGCCGGAAGCACTCGCCGCGCAAGGCACGCTCGGCGCGCTGTTCTTCGCGACGCTGCTCTACCTGCCGGTCGCGATGCTGTTCTGGTTCGCGCCGGTGCTGGTCGCGTGGCATGACGTCCCGCCCGCCAAGGCGCTGTTCTTCAGCGTCGTCAGCTGCTGGCGCAATCGCGGCGCGTTCGTCGTGTACGGCGTGCTGTGGTTCGGCGTCGCGCTCGGCACGTCGCTCGCGCTGTCGCTGCTGCTGCAGGCGCTCGGCGCCGGCGCCTATGCGCTGACGATCATGATGCCGGTGACGATCATCATCGTCACGATGCTGTACTGCTCGTTCTACGCGACCTATCGCGGCTGCTTCGGCGTACAGGAACCGGGCGCGACCACCACCACGTCGGGCCGCTGAAATCTCCCCGGCCGGCGCGCGTCGCCGGCCCGCCGCTCTCCGCGCCGGGTTGCCTCCCGGCGCCCCTTCCGACCGCTCGCCCTTCCCCGCGTGCGCCAGCGCCTGCCCTCGGCGGCCGCCCCCTGTTCATCCCGATCTTTTGCGCGCAAAATAATTTGCGTGCAAATTGTTCGCGCGTTCGTCGCGCCTCCCGAATCATGGACCGCCTCCCCCCGCTGCCCCAGACGCTCGACGAGCAGCTCTGCTTCGCGCTCTACTCGACTTCGCACGCGATGACGAAGGCGTACAAGCCGCTGCTCGACAAGCTGTCGCTGACCTATCCCCAATATCTCGCGATGCTCGTGCTGTGGGAGCGCGACGACATCGCCGTGAAGGACATCGCCGCGCGGCTCGACCTCGACCCGGCCACGGTCACGCCGCTGCTGAAGCGGCTGGAGGCGCTCGGCTACGTCGAGCGCGTGCGCAGCGCGGCCGACGAACGCGTCGTGAACGTACACGTGACGCCGGAAGGCCGTGCGCTGAAGGACCGCGCGCGCTCGGTACCTGCCGATCTCTTTTGCGCGATGCAGCAATCCCCCGAGTTCCTTGTCAGGCTGCGCGCCGATCTCCAGCAGTTGCGCGACGCGCTGTCAGCCACCAGCGAACGCTGACCGGCGAGCCGGCCCGGCATTGCCGGGCCTTTTCTTCAAAATTTCATTTGCACACAAATTATTTGTGTTCTATATTTTACGCGTGGCCGGCGACACCCCGTTCGACCGGGCCGCTTTTCCTCCCCTTTCCCGACAGGAGCTGCACGATGAACATTCTGTACAAGACCAGCGCCACGAGCACGGGTGGCCGCGACGGCCGCGCGGTATCCGCTGACAACAAGCTGGAAGTGAAGCTGGCCGCGCCGCGTGAACTCGGCGGCACGGGCGCGGAAGGCACGAACCCGGAGCAGCTGTTTGCCGCAGGTTACTCGGCCTGCTTCCTGAGCGCGATGAAATTCGTCGCCGGCCAGGACAAGAAAGCACTCCCGGCCGACACGCAGGTCACGGCGGAAGTGGGCATCGGCCCGAACGACGCAGGCGGCTTCGGGCTCGACGTCGAGCTGCGCGTGTCGCTGCCGGGGTTCGACAAGGCCGACGCGCAAGCGCTGGTCGAAAAGGCGCACCACGTGTGCCCGTATTCGAACGCGACGCGCAATAACGTGCCGGTGCGCCTGACGGTCGTCTGACGCGACGCTAGGCCGCCAATGCAAAAAGGGCGCGTGCGGCTAGATGCCGCACGCGCCCTTTTTGCTGCGTGACTCGCCGGAACGGCGGACCAGCCGGCCCGCCCTGCGCTGCTTAGCGCGCGCCGAACGAGTACGGGCGGTTCATCGCCGCTTCGCGATCGATCTTGCGCATGCGGAATTCGAGATCGTAGATGTCGGTGGCGTCGGCCAGATACGCGTCGGCGCGCTCTTTCGAGGCCTTTTCAGCGTTCTTGGTCAGCATCAGGAAGAGGTGGCTCAGCAGGTACATGGTTGATCTCGCAATCCAAAGGTTCTTTGACTAGGGTTTTCCCGAATTATAGGGAAAACCCTAGACTTTGGCCAGCGTCGATCAGACGATGCGTCGTTCGGTCGCCACAGCGCGCCGATGTGTTTCGAAAAAGGCCCATATCATGGCGCTCGCATCGGGGCCGACCGCCGCATGAAACGGCACGGCTTCATCGCCGCCAGCCCATGCGTGATCGAGCCCTTTCACATGGCAGAGCCGCACGACCGGCTCGCCGTCGCGGCAGACATCGGTGATCTGTGCGCCGGCGTCGCGCGTCTCGACCCGCTCGCCGCCGCGCAGTGCGCCGCGGCTGTCGGCGAGCCCGTTCAGCCGCATGAACTGCACCGTCAGCTGGTCGGCATTCTTCGGTGCGACCACGTGGTCGCCATCGCCCTGGACGATCAGCGCGGGCATGCCCGGATACGCGGCGGCATCGACCAGCGCATCGATGGCCGCGGCCGGGTTCTGCCGCACGCCGCGCCGCATCACGTCCATCGCGGTAATGCCGGAATTCGCCTCGCCGAGCGCGGGGCCCGAGTGCAGCGCCACCGCCGCGAAGCGGTCGGGATGGTGCAGTGCAAGAAGCGACGCGAGGCCCGCGCCGGCCGACAGCCCCGCGACATAGACACGCGAGGCGTCGAAGCCGTGTTCGTCGACGAGCGCGTCGACGAGCGACGCCACCGCGTTCGCCTCGCCGCGCCCCGCACGATCGGTGTCTTCATACCAGTGCCAGCAGCCGTGCGCGTGCGCGCGCTGCGACTGCTCCGGATACAGCACCGCGAAGCCGTGCTTGTCGGCCAGCAGGTTCATCCGCGTGCCCTGCACGAATTCGTCAGCGGACTGCTGGCAGCCGTGCAGCATCACGACGAGTGGCATCGCGCCACGCCGGCGGCCGGGCGGCACGTAGAGGCCGTACGCGAGATGCTGGACGAGGCGCCCGAGCGCGGGCGGCATCGGATGTTCGCCGCGCGTCCACTCGCCGGCCGCCCAGGCGGCCGCGCGCGGGCGAACACGTGATTCGCGCAGCGGGGACAAATCGGATACGGCGGGAGAAACAGCCGCCTCGAGTGCGTCGCGTGCGATGCGCTGCGCATCGCGCGCCGCGCGCTTGGCGTCGGGAGACAACATGCGTTTCATGCCCCCCAGCCACACCTTGGTCAGGCTCTTGGTCATCGATCGGGCTCGCAGTCAGGAAAATAGGGGCACCACAGCGGATGCATCGTTCGACTTTGTGCAATGCACCATAACATTGTTTCTGGGATTTTTCCTGCCCGCGGATAGTTCCCGGCCGCGCAAAAAAGGGGGCTCATGCGCACGCGGCGCTATACTGGGGTTTCGCCGCTTGTATCCGTTGTAGTCGTTCTTCCCGGCTCGCGCGTTGATTTAAGCATCTTCCCCGCCTTCGTTCGTCCCCTTCCCGATGTTCGACCTGTCGTCTCACCTGTGGATCATGATCACCGCGTTCGGCGGCGCCGGCCTGACCTTGCCACTTGCGATCACGATCGCCGTCTGGCTCGCGCTCGGCTACTCGTGGCAGCGCGCGGCCGCATGGCTCGGTGTGCTCGCGGCCGCGATCGGCGTGGTCGCGCTCACGAAGATCGCGTTCCTCGGCTGGGGGATCGGCATCCGCAAGTGGGATTTCACGGGGTTCAGCGGCCATGCGATGCTGTCGACGTCGGTCTATCCGGTCGCGATTTTTCTTGCGCTGATCCGCACGCGCACGCCGGTGCGGATCGCCGGCATCGCGCTCGGGCTCGCGGCCGGCGTCGCGGTCGGCGTGTCGCGCGTGGCGCTCGACGCGCATTCGCCGTCCGAATCAATCACCGGCTGTATCGTCGGCGCGATCGCCGCGCTTGCGTTCATCGCCGGTTCGTGGCGCGCGGTGCCGCACCGCTGGTCGGTGCCCGCGGTCGTCGCAAGCCTCGCGCTCGTCACCGTGGCGCTGCACGGCATCACGGTGCCGTCGCATCGCTGGGTCACCAAGGTGGCGCTGCAACTGTCGGGCCACGAGCGCCCGTTCGTCCGCGCACGCTGGAAGGCCAACCCGAACTACCGCCCCGCATCGCAGCCGTCGCCGCTGCAGCGCACCCGATCGTCGCCGCAAACACTCCGTACGTGACCGGCCGCCCGGCCGTCACGCCCGCCCCTTTTCAGGTCTGACCATTACATGCGCACCGTCGCATGAGCGGTATGTCGAGCGTTATAACCCGCCCTATATTACGATTACGGTTTCCACCCATTCAAAACGAATCCGCCATGCGCTCAACCGTTCGTCCGCTTCGCCGCACCCTGCTCCGCCTGCTGCCGATCGCCACGCTTGCCGCTGCCGGTATCGGGTTCAGCGCGCCCGCTTCCGCTGCCAGCGAACTGGTCGTGTCGGCTGCCGCCAGCCTGACGAACGCGTTCAAGGCCGTCGGCGACGCTTACGAGAAACAGCACCCGGACACCAAGGTGCTGTTCAACTTCGGCGCATCGGACGTGCTGATGCAGCAGATCGCCAAGGGCGCGCCGGCGGACGTGTTCGCATCGGCCGACCAGAAGGCGATGGATCGCGCCGTTGACGAAAAGGTGATCGTGCCCGGCACGCGTCGCGATTTCGCGGCGAACTCGCTCGTGCTGATCGTGCCGGCGGACAGCCACGCGGCCGCACCGGCGTCGCTGAACGACCTGACCGCGCCCGGCGTGAAGCGCATCGCGTATGGCGACCCGGCATCGGTGCCGGTCGGCCGCTACACGGAAGGCGCGTTGCGCGCGGCCGGCGTGTGGGATGCCGTCAGCGCGAAGGGTGTGCTGGCCGCGAACGTGCGCCAGAGCCTCGACTATGTCGCACGTGGCGAGGTCGACGCGGGCTTCGTGTTCGGCACCGACGCCGCGATCATGCCGGGCCGCGTGAAGGTCGCGCTGACGGTGCCGACGAAGACGGCCATCACCTATCCGATCGCCGTGGTCAAGGACAGCCGCCACGCCGCGCAGGCGCAGTCGTTCATCGACTTCGTCGCGTCGCCGCAGGGCCAGGCCGTGCTGTCGACGTTCGGTTTCAAGCCCGCGGGCAAGTGAGCGTAGCGCGATGCAAGATGCCTGGGTACCGCTGCTGCTGTCGTTGAAGGTTGCCGGCTGGGCAACCGCGCTCGACATCGTGCTGGGCGTCGCGGCCGCGTTCGTGCTCGCGCGCTGGCGCTCGCCGCTGCGCGACGTCGTCGATTCCGTGCTGACGCTGCCGCTCGTGCTGCCGCCGACGGTACTCGGCTATTACCTGCTCGTGCTGCTCGGCCGGCGCGGCGTGTTCGGCGCGTGGCTCGACAAGCTCGGCATCGAACTCGTCTTCACGTGGCAAGGCGCGGTGATCGCGTCGATGGTCGTCGCATTTCCGTTGATCCTGAAATCGGCGCGGGCCGCGTTCGAAGGCGTCGATCCGCATCTCGAGCGCGCGGCGCGCACGCTCGGGCTCGGCGAAGCGGCGGTGTTCTTCCGCGTGACGCTGCCGCTCGCCACGCGCGGCATTCTCGCGGGCGCCCTGCTCGCGTTTGCACGCGCGCTCGGCGAGTTCGGCGCGACGCTGATGATCGCAGGCAACCTGCCCGGCCGCACGCAGACGCTGTCGGTCGCGATCTACGCGGCCGTGCAGGCCGGCGACGACAGCACGGCCAACTTCCTCGTGCTGGTGACGTCGATCACCTGCGTGCTCGTGCTGCTCGCGACCGGCTGGCTCGTGCCGTCGCGTGCCCGGCGGAGCCAGCTCACATGAAGCGCCTGTCTCGCCCATCGTCTTTCGTGGCCGGATGGCTTCGGCGGAGGCCCGCATGAGCCTCGTCGTCGACATCCGCAAGACCTACGCGAACGCCGAGCGCCGCTTCACGCTCGATGTGTCGTTCACGGCGACAACGCAGCGCGTCGTGCTGTTCGGGCCGTCCGGCGCGGGCAAGAGCATGACGCTGCAGGCGATCGCCGGCCTGCTGTCGCCCGACGAAGGCACGATCGCGCTGAACGGCGAACCGCTGTTCGACGCCGTGCGCCGCATCGACGTGCCGACCCGCGAACGCCGCGTCGCGTACCTGTTCCAGGATTACGCGTTGTTTCCGCACCTGAACGTGCGCCAGAACATCGCGTTCGGGCTGACATCGGGGCTGCGCAACCCGCGCGCGAAGACGGTGCCGCCGGAAGTCGCGTACTGGCTGCAAGCGTTCGATCTCGAAGCGCTCGCCGGGCAGTATCCGTCGCAACTGTCGGGCGGGCAGAAACAGCGCGTCGCGCTTGCACGCGCACTGGTCGCGCAACCGCGGATCCTGCTGCTCGACGAACCGTTCGCGGCACTCGACGGCGCAATGCGCCAGCGTATGCGTCACGAGCTCGCCGAGCTGCAGGCGCGGCTCGATATCCCGATGGTGCTGATCTCGCACGATCCCGACGATGTCGCCGCGTTCGGCGACCAGGTCGTGCAGTTGAGCGAAGGACGCGTGCAGGCAGCCCCGCCGCACGCCGAGTGGCCGACGCGCGTCGTGTGAGCGCGCGAGGCCGTGGTCGTGGCAAGCACGTTGGAGCCTGAGAGAAGCCGCGCTTAGCGGCATATGCTGAAAGCGGAAACGAAGCCGGTGCCGTGCAGGCGCTGTGCGATGCCGGCTTCGCCCCGCCCTGCCCGCTTCGTCAGCCCGTCACCGCAAGAATCACGCTCGACGCCTTGAATAGCGCGATGGCCTGCCGGCCAACGTCGAGCTGCAGCGCATCGACACTGTCGTTGGTCACGACGGCCGTCAGCGTCCCGCCGCCGTCGAGCGCCAGCGTCACCTCGCTGTTCACCGCACCCGCCGCGACGGTTTCCACGCGGCCGCGCAGCTGGTTCCGTGCGGACACCTTCAGCTCGGGCCCGCCATCGTCGACCGCAAGCACGACCCACGACGCCTTCACCAGCGCGCATGCGTCCGCGCCAGCCTGCAGGCCGAGCGCGTCGGCGCTCTCGTGCGTCAGCACGGCAACGACCGGCTGTCCGCCGGGCAGCGCGAGCGTGACCTCGTCGTTGACGGTGCCGCGCACGATCGAGGCGACCTTGCCGAACAACTGGTTGCGCGCGCTGGTCTTCATCCCGATCCGGCCGATCAGCGCCCAGTCGACGTCGAACCCGGCCACGGCCGCGCTCGCTGCCTCGATGAACCGGCGATGCTCGCGCTCGATCGTGCGAAACGCGGCGATCAGCGACGTCGCGCGCGGCGTCAGCGTCGTGCCGCCGCCACCCTTGCCACCCGTCGAACGTGCGACGAGCGGTTCGCCGGCGAGATTGTTCATCGTGTCGACGGCATCCCACGCAGCCTTGTAGCTGAGGCCGACGGCCTTCGCCGCGCGCGTGATCGAACCGGTGTCGCCGATCGCCGCGAGCAGTGCGATGCGCGTGGCGCCGCCGAGCGTCTGCTCGCCGGCGCGCAGCCATAGCTCGCCGCCCAGTTCGAGCGGTTCGGCGGACGGAAAGGAAGGCGGTGCGTCGGTCATCGGGATGCGCGCGGGAATCGGGCGGCCATTATAGTCAGCGCGTGCCGCTCAACCCGGCTTGCCGTCGAGTTTCGGCGGCCGCAGGCTGGCCAGCAGCGTCTCGGCGTCGCGCGCCGCGCGCTTCTCGAGCGCCGCGCCGTAGCCGCGCACGAACCCGAGCTGGTACGGCGGCGCCGCCAGTTTTTCGAGGTGATGCAGCGCGATCATCGTGTCGTTCGCTTCGCCGAGCACGCTCTGCACGCGCGCGAGCGTCTTGACCGTCTCGGTGCGCGTGCGGCGCGACGCCAGCGACGCGAAGAATTCGAGCGCATAGCGCAGCCGCTTCGCATCGATCCGCACCTGATGACGCGCCGTGGTGTCGAGCGACGTGAGCGACGGCGACGCATAGAGATGACCGAACAGCCGCCGCACGCGCTTCGTCGCGTGGCGCCGCAGCGAGGGCGCGTCGCCGCCTTCTGCCGGCGGCAGCGCAAGCGTGCTCAGCCATTCGAGCCAGCCGAGCGTCAGGCGCGCATAGCGGGCCGTATGCAGCGCCTGCCGCAACTCGCCCCGCGCAGCCGCGCACTGCGCGCGCGCGGCGTCGAGCGTGCCGTTCCACTCGCCGTCGCCGCCGTCGGCCGCGATCAGCGCGGGCAGGCTTTCGGTCGCGAACACGTCCCAGTCGCGCACCGTGCCGAGCAGTGAGGCAAGCCAGCGCAGGTCGACACCGAGCGTGTCCCGCCACTGGCGGTCGGCAAAGTGCGGGAAGAAGCGCATCAGCGTGCGCAGGCGGCGCAGCGCGACACGCATCTGGTGCACGAATTCGGGATCGTCGTGCTCGAGCACGCCGCCTTCGTTGCCGAGCCATTGCGCGGTGATGTCGCCGGACAGCGCGAACAGCGCGGCGCGCTGCGTGCGCACGCCGGTCAGGTCGACGAGCTGTGCCTTGACGGGCCCGCAGGCGGGCGGCTCGGCCGCGCATGCGCGATCGATCACGCTCGTCAGTTGCACGAATGCGGGCCACGCGCCGCTCAGTTCGCGCGCCGCGGCAAACAGCGCGTGCAACGCGGCCGTGCGCGCGGGCAGGGTTTCCCAGTCGGGTGCAGTGAGACGCAGCTCGACGTAGCGGCGCGGCGGCTCGCTACCGCGATGCAACGTGACGTCGTCGAGCGTCATCTCGACCACGACGCCGCTGTCGTCAGCCCACCGCCCTCGCCGCCGCTCGCTGACGAGGCGCAGCGCCGACGATTCCGGCGGTATGCCCACTTCCGGGCGCCCGGTCGTATCCGGCGCCGCGTCGTCGACTTCGCCTGTCGCCGCGCCGGCCTCGGCTGCGGCAGCCGCCTCGGATACGGGTAACGGCATCGCGACGACGATACCCGCATGCTCCGAGTCGAACAGTTCGCGTGCCGTGACACCGGGCGCAAACGCCTTCGTGCGCGACGCGACGACCCGCCTGCCGTGCGCATTCGACTCGACCCATGTCCACCAGCTCGCGCCGGGGCTCGGCTCGGCCTCCTCGACCTGGCACGGCTCGATCGTCACGCGCTCATGGCCGCGGCGCATCCGGACCTGCGGGCAGATCCGCCACGCGCGCACGAGTTCGGCGCCGAAATCGCGCTGCGTGCCGCGGGCGCGATTCGCTGCCTTGACCGGCCACCCTTCCAGCGACAGCGACAACACGATTTCCAGCACACGCGACATGGAGGCTCCTGCACATGAAGAATCGCCGGCGCATCGACCGCGCCGGCGTCGCCCGTGAAGCTGCTTCCATAGTACACGCCACCCCAACTCGCAGGCGAGGATCTGGCCCTGTCGCCCTGTCGCAGGTCAAACGGCGTATTGCGCGAGGCCGTTGCCGAATGACCAATCCTCCTTCAGCACCTCGACAAGACTGATGAATACGTCCTGCTGCCGCACGCCCGGCTGCTGCGCGAGGTTGTCCGCGATCGCCCGGTACAGCGCCCGCTTCTGCTCGAGCGTGCGCGTGTTGTTCGCGGTGATCTGGATCATCACGAGATCGTCGCTGCGTTCGATATCGAGGTAGTGGCGACCGTACACGAAGTTCTCGGCCGCATGTTCGGTGACGACCATGAAGATGTCGTCCTCGGGCACGTTGAACGTGTGCATCAGCGCGCGATGCACACCATCGACGAGCGCCGCGCGGTAGGCGGCCGGTTTGCCTTCGCGGAGTGCGATACGGGTGAATGGCATGGTCCTGCTCCTGTCGGTGAAGTTGACGTTGAAGAACGGAAACACAGCGTCAGGTTAGGCTCGCCGAACTATAATGAACAGTCATTGATGAATATTTCATCCATTTACATCAGAAATGAAAGTCCTTGACCTCGATGCCGTACGCGCGTTCGTGCTGGTCGCCGATCTCGCCAGCTTCACGCGCGCCGCCGATGCGCTCGGCACCACGCAATCGGCCGTCAGCCTGAAGCTGAAACGGCTGGAGGCCCACCTCGGCACGCCGCTGCTCGCGCGCACGCCGCGCGTGGTCAAGCTGGCCGCCGACGGCGAGCATTTCCTGCCGGCCGCCCGCGCACTGCTCGACGCGCACGAACATGCGCTCGGCGCGATCTCGGCTGGCACGTACCGCCTGTCGCTCGGCGTCAGCGAGCACGTCGCGGTGCCCGACCTGCCGGCCGTGCTCACGAGCCTGCACCGGCAGGATCCGGGGTTGTCGCTCGAAATGCATCTCGGAACGTCGACGAACCTGCTCGCGCAATACGACGAACGCCGGTTCGATGCGGTGATCGTGCGGCACGAGCCGGGCGAAGACCCGCCGCGCGAAGACGGCACGCTGCTGTTTTCCGAACCGCTGGCCTGGCTCGCCGCGCCGGACTGGGCGCCGCGCGCGGGCGAGCCGCTGCCGCTCGCGGTGCTGGCCGGCCCGTGCGGCGTGCGGGCCGCCGCGCTGCGCGCGCTCGACCATGCGGGACGGCCGTGGCGCGAGCGCTTTACGGGCGGCGGCGTCGCGGCGGTCACGGCCGCCGCCGCCGCGGGGCTCGCCGTCTGCCCGCTGGCGCGGCGTGTCGCGCCGCGCACGCTGGTCGACGTCGGCGCGAAATTCGGGCTGCCGCCGCTGCCGCTGTCGCAGGTCGTGCTGTATTCGCGGGTGCGCGACGCACGCGCCGCCGCCGCGTTGCGCAGGTTTGCCGACAGCCTTGCAATCTCGGCGTAAACTGACGGGTTTCGCCGCCCGCAATCTCCAGAAGAATTCCGATGAAGCCCGACGCCCGCAAGCACCTCCGTGCCAACCTGCTGATGCTCGCCGCCGCTGCGATCTGGGGCTCGGCTTTCGTCGCGCAACGCCTGAGCCTCGACGTGATCGGCCCGTTCCTGTTCACGGGGCTGCGCTTCCTGCTCGGCGCGCTGGTGCTGGTGCCGCTGCTGATGCTGAACACGGCATCGCGCGCGCAGCTCGCGGCGATTCGCCGTGAGCCGGCGCTGCTGCTGCCGGGCCTCGCGCTCGGCGGGCTGCTGGCGGTATCGATTTCGCTGCAGCAGATCGGCCTGCAGTACACGCGCATCGCCAACGCGGGCTTCATCAGCTCGCTATATGTCGTGATCGTGCCGCTGATGGGCGTGTTCGCCCGTCACCGGATCGGTGCGGGCACGTGGTTCGGCGCGCTGCTCGCGGCGATCGGCCTGTATTTCCTCAGCATCGACGAACACTTCTCGGTGCTGTACGGCGACTGGTTCCAGCTCGCCGGCGCCGTGATCATCGCCGCGCACGTGATGGCCGTCGGCCATTTCGCGAAGCGCCACGATCCGCTCGTGCTCGCGTTCCTGCAGTTCCTCGTGTGCGGCGTGGCGTGCCTCGCGGCCGGCCTCGCCGTCGAGCCGGTCAGCGGCGCGATGCTGCGCGGCGCGCTGCCCACGCTGCTGTACGGCGGCCTGCTGTCGGTCGGCGTCGGCTACACGATGCAGGTCGTCGCGCAACGCGACGCGGCGCCCGCGCACGCGGCCGTGATCTTCAGCATGGAAGGCGTGTTCGCGGCGATCGCCGGCTGGGCCGCGCTCGGCGAAACGCTGTCGCTGCGCGCGCTCGTCGGCTGCGCGCTGATGCTGGCCGGCCTGCTCGCGTGCCAGTTGCTGCCGAACGGCGACGCCCGGAAAAAGGACGAGGACGCGCTGCCGGCGTGACACGCACCGTCCCTATAATGGCGGTTCGCGTGACTTCCACGCCAACCGCTTCCGACAGGCCTGCTCCGTGACGTCCACTTCCGTCGATCCCGCCGCCGACCTGCTGCGCGAACGCGCAGCGCATTACGCCACCCAGGCGGCGCTGTTCCTGCGCGACCAGGCGCTCTCCACCGCGTCGCACGACCTGCGCAGCCCGCTGAACGCAATGCATAGCTGGGCATACGTGCTCGAGCGCCAGCTCGCCAACGCCGATCCGAACCTGCAGCGCGCGCTCGCGGGCATTCGCACGGGCATCGACCAGCAGGTCGCGCTGATCGACGACGTGCTCGACGCGCCGCGCGCGGAATCGCGCACGCTCGCACTCAAGCCGCAGCCGTTCGCGCTGCGCCCGTTGCTCGACGACACGATCGCGCTCGCCCGTTTCGCGCTCGCCGACGCACGACAGGTCACGCTCGACACGACGCTGCCGGACGGCGAACCGTCGTTGACCGCCGACCGCGAACGCATCGCGCAGGCGCTCTGGACGATGCTGACGGCCGCCGTCGAAGCCAGCGCCGCCGGTGCCCGCGCGACGTTCGCGTGCACCCGCGACGCCGTGCAGTTCACCGCGCGCGTCACCTGCACCGTCAACGCCGGCGCACTCGCCGATCCCGCGCAGCCGCACGCGTTCGAAGCGTTCGCCCGGCGCGAGATGCTGCGCGAGCGCGACGCAAAACGGATCGCCTGGACGCTTGCGCTCTGCCAGCGCGTCGCGCTCGCACACGGCGGCACGTGCTCGCACGACGCGTTCGCCGATGGCGCAACCGCCACCATCACGTTCTCCATCCCCGGAGAGGCGCCGGTGTAAGCAATCGGCCGCCCAAGACATTACAGATTCCTTTCCGGCCCTATACTGATGGGCCTGTCATAACCGGAGTGATTCTTTGTTACAGATCTTCGCGCTCATCGGCGCGTTGTTCCTGGTGGCCCTGAACGGGTTCTTCGTCGCGGCCGAATTCGGCCTCGTCAAATTGCGCGCCACGCGCGTCAAGACACTGGCCCGCAAGCACGGCCTGCGCGGCCGCATCCTCGGCATCGTGCACGGCCGGCTCGACGCGTATCTTTCCGCGTGCCAGCTCGGCATCACGCTTGCGTCGCTCGGCCTCGGCTGGGTCGGCGAACCGGCCTTCGCGCAACTGATCGGCCCGCTGCTCGACCTGATCGGCGTACAGTCCGAACGCGTCGTGCACCTGATCTCGCTCGTGTTCGCGTTCTCGCTGATCTCGTTCCTGCACATCGTCGTCGGCGAACTGGCGCCGAAATCGATGGCGATCCGCCAGTCGGAGAAGGTCGGCCTGTGGGTCGCGCTGCCGCTCTATGCGTTCTACTGGGCGATGTACCCGGCGATCTGGGTGCTCAATACGAGCGCCAACGCGGTGCTGCGGCTCGCGGGGCTGTCCGCGGACCACGGCGGCGACGCGCACTACTCGACCGACGAGCTGAAGCTGATCCTGCGCAGCCGCCGCAGCACGGCCGGCAATCCGGCACAGCCGGCGCGCGGCACGTACAGCAACGACGAATGGAACACGCTTGCGCACTCGCTCGATTTTTCGTCGATGACCGTGTCGGACCTGATGCGGCCGGCCCATGAAATGATCGGCCTGCGCCGCGACCTGCCGCTGCCCGACAACATGGAGATCGTCGCGCGGCACCGCTTCAGCCGCTATCCGCTGTTCGAGGATGCGTCGCGCGAACAGGTGAGCGGGCTGATCCACCTGAAGGACCTGCTGCTCGCGCGCCACGCGGGCGCGGCGCTCGAAGACCTGTCCGACTACGTGCGCCCCGTGCAGTACGTGAAGCCCGACACGCCGGCGCTCGATCTGTTCCGCCGCTTCCGCAAAGGCGCGCCGCACTTCGCGCTGGTCGGCAACAAGGGCGAGAAGCCGATCGGCTTCCTGACGCTCGACAACCTGCTCGGCGCGCTGGTCGGCCAGATCCACGACGAATTCCGCCAGGGCGACGCCGACTGGAGCCGCCTCGACGACGGCACGCTGATGGGCAAGGGCAGCCTGCCCGTCGTGTCGCTCGAACAGGCGCTCGGCATCGACATCGACGAAGGCCGCGCGGAATCGGTCGGCGGCCTCGTGATCCAGGCGCTCAGCGACCTGCCGACCGAAGGGCAACGCGTGACGTTCGACCGCTTCGACGTCGTCGTGAAGAAGATGAACGGGCCGCGCATCGTGCTCGTGCGCGTCTACCCGAAGATCGCGAAAGAGGCCGACGAATGACGGCCGCGCTTCGCCGCACGCGATGAACGCCACGCTGCCGCGCTGCTGCGTGATCACGCCGGAACCGGCGTCCGCGTGTGCGGCCGATTGCGCGGCGTTCCTCGACCGGCTGTCGGCCGTGCTCGCGCGCGGCGAGACGCTCGTGCAACTGCGTGTGAAGACGCTCGACGCAGCCGCGTTCGCTTCACTCGCCGCCGAAGCGCTTGCGCGCTGCGATGCGGCCGGCGCACACCTGATGCTGAACGGCCCGATCGATGCGGCCGGCGTGATGCAGCTCGACGGCGCCGGCTGGCACCTCGACGGCACCGCGTTGCGCACCGCCGCGCAGCGGCCGTTGCCGGCCGGACGCTGGGTGTCCGCCGCCTGCCACACGCGCGCCGACCTGCTGCTGGCCGCGCGCGCCGGCGCGGATTTCGTCACGCTGTCGCCCGTATTGCCGACGCTCAGCCATCCCGGTGCGCCGACGCTCGGCTGGACGCAGTTCGACGCGCTGGCCGCCGAGGCCGCCATGCCCGTCTTCGCGCTCGGCGGCATGACGCGCGCGCACCTCGACGATGCACGCCGCCACGGCGCATACGGCATCGCAGGCATTCGCGGGTTCTGGTAGTTCGGGGTTTCCTGCGGCGCAGCTGCGCCCGGCGGTTCGGTCTCTTGCACCTTCACACGCTCACGCGCTCATGCGTTCAGGTTCGGACGCCATCCGCGCCAGGCGCCGTCGTCGATACGACGCGCATCGTGCGTGAGCGCATACCGGTTGACGTCGCCCGTCAGCCACGCGACGAGCGAATACGGCGGCAACACCCCTTCATCGACCCGGTCGCGCGCACGCGCCGGCGTCTCGAACACGACCCGCCCTTTCGGTGCGTCGAACGGCAGCGCCTCGGGGGACAGGTTCAACGCAATGGTCAGCGTCTCGTCGTCGGCGAGCCACCACGATGCAAGCAGCGCGTCGGCATCGCCGTCGCCGTCCGACTTCAGCGCGCTCGCATCCTGCGGCCGGCAATCGGATAGCCGCGGTGCGATCAGCTTCGCGCGCACCGCGAGCGCCGACTGCACGAAATGCGCGCGATCGGCGTCGCGTGCGGTTTCGTCGAAGATCAACGGGATCTGCGGCGTGAGCAGCGACAGCGCAAGCGCGGCCAGACCGGCCTCCTGTCCGTGGCCGCCCTGCCCGCTGTCGCGCCACGCGCCATCGGACAGCACCAGCGACGTCAACGACAGCCCGCCGTCGGCAGTCATGCCCTCGCCCGACCGGACCGGCTGGAACGCCGCCCCGGCCGCGGTCAGCGCGCGGGCGAGCGTGTGGATCGACTGGTGCGCGGAAATGCCTTCGTGGGCCGACGTGTCGCGCCCCGTCAGCCGGTGCAGCGCGCGTTCGCCGCACCCGTTCCACTGTGCATCGAAATGGGTATCGGCAAGATGCGCCGGATGCCGTTCGCTGCCGAGTACGAGATGGATCAGCCGGTCGGCCGGCACGGCCGCGCGCACGCGATCCGCGATCTCGCGCAGCCACGACACGCCGATCCGGTCGGCTTCGCGCAGGCGCAGCCCGTCGCAACGGTACTCGTCGATCCAGTACAGCGCGTTGTCGCAGAAGAAATCGCAGACTTCCGGATGATCGAGCGCGAGCGGCGGCGCCTGCAGCGGATCGTCGCGCGTATGGAAGAACGGTGCCGCGTAGTGGCGCAGCGCATCGGTGCCGCTGCCGAAGCGCGCGTAATCGAGCTCCAGCAGCACCGCGAGGCCGTAGCCGTGCGCGTCGTCGATCAGCGCCTTCAGCGCGTCGGGGCCGCCTTCGGCCGCGAGTGGCGCGAACGGCAGGCTGTCGTGCGGCGACGCCAGCAGTTCCAGCGCGGTCACCCCAAGGCGCGCGAGTTGCGGCAGGCGCCGGCGCACGCCGTCGAAGCCGCCCACCGCATGTGGGCGAATCGCATAGAGCGCGATGTCTTCCCATGCGCGCCCACGCCAGAACGTGTTGCGCCAAGTGAACGCGCGCGGATCGACGACCTCGCTCGGGCCGTTGAGCCCTTCGGGTTGCGAGCGCGACGCGGGATCGGGAATCGACACCGCATCGTCGAGGCGATAGCGGTAAAGCGCACCTGCACCACAATCGACAAAGACTTCGAACCAGTTCCTGCCGGCGGCCGTCATCGGGACGAGCAACGGGCCGAAGCCGCTATCGAGTTCGAGCTGGACCTGCGTGCTGCCCGGCGCCCACACGCGAAAATGCGTGCGCGGCGTCGCGCAGAACGCGCCACAGGGCTGAGCGCCGAACGGCAAGCAGTGAATGTAGTGCTGCGCATACGGATCGTGCGGACAATCGGACATCATGCGCTCCTCGTGCGTACCGAGCGGCATGGCCACGCCAGCGGCGCGGCACATCGGGGCCCGGCATGCGACGGCCAGGCGGGGGGAGAGAAACGAGTATGCGCCGGATTCGCCACCGCGATGCATCGTTTCAGGACATTTTTAAATACGAATCGACCCCGGGAAAACCCGCAGTCCGGCAGGTGCCGGCGAATCAGGTAGCAGCCATACCGGAATGGCTGCTCGCCTTGTTGCACCGGCAGCGCACGCTTACGCTCTGCGCCATGTTCGCGGACACGTCGTCCGCGCCCGACCCGAGGAACCCGTCATGTCGCTTCCCGCCAGCGCCGCCAAATTCGATCCGGCACGCGCACACGACTACGCCGAGCAATCCCGTATCGCGCTCGCCGGCTACGATGCCTGCCACGAACTCACCGCGTGCATGCTCGCGTCGGCGATCGCTGCACCCGATGCGCGGATTCTCGTCGCGGGTGCGGGCGGCACGGGGCAGGAAATCTGCGTGGCGGCCGCGCTCGAGCCGGGCTGGCGGTTCACGGCCGTCGACCCGTCCGCGCCGATGCTCGCGCTCGCGCGCTCGAACGTCGAAGCCGCGGGATTCGACGCGCGCACGACATTCGTCGAGGACGGTGTCGATGCCCTCCCCGACACGCCCGCGTTCGACGGCGCGACGTTGATCGGCGTGCTGCATCACGTCCCGGGCGACGAAGCGAAGGCGGCGCTGCTGCATGCGATTGCGCGACGCCTGAAACCCGGTGCGCCGCTCGTGCTTGCCGGCAACCATCGCCGCTACGCGGACCACCCTCGCCTGCTCGACGCATGGCAGCAGCGCTGGCGCATGAAAGGCGCGACGCCCGACACCGTGCGCGCGCAACTCGCAAAGATCCTGCAGGGCGCCGATCCGCCCGCGTCCGAAGACGCCGTGTTCGGCCTGCTGCGCGAGGCGGGCTTCGATGCGCCGCTGCGCTTTTTCGCGAGCCTGTTCTGGGGTGCGTGGATCGCGGTGCGGCGTGCATGACGGATCGGGACGGCCGGCTGGATGCGGCGCGTCGCGGCGCGCAACGCGCGTCGCGTGCGCGCCGCACGCGCTGGGTATGATGTCGTTCCCGCCCCCACTTCCGGCGTCGACATGCTCACCGTCCATCACCTGAACAACTCGCGCTCGCAGCGCGTGCTCTGGCTGCTCGAAGAACTGGATGTGCCGTACGAGATCGTGCGCTACGAACGCGATCCGAAGACGATGCTCGCGCCGCCCGAATTGCGCGCGATCCATCCGCTCGGCAAGTCGCCGGTCGTCACCGACGACGGCCGCACGTACGCCGAATCGGGCGCGATCATCGAGACCCTCGTCGAACGCTACGGCAACGGGCGCCTGGCGCCGCCGCCCGGCACACCCGAGCGGCACGATTACACGTACTGGCTGCACTATGCGGAAGGGTCGGCGATGCCGCCGCTGCTGCTCAAGCTCGTCGCGCTGCGGATCGCGCACGCGCCGATGCCGTTCTTCGCACGGCCGATCGCGCGCAAGATCGCCGCGACGCTGCAGTCGGGCTTCGTCGATCCTCAGATCGCCCTGCATCTCGGCTACCTCGACGACACGTTGAGCCGCACCGGCTGGTTCGTCGGCGACGGCTTCAGCGCAGCCGACATCCAGATGAGCTTTCCGCTCGAAGCCGCGACCGCGCGCGGGGGCGGCAGCCGGTATCCCGCGATCGCGCGTTTCCTCGACGCGATCCACGCACGGCCCGCGTACCAGCGGGCGCTGGAGCGCGGCGGCCCGTACGACCTGCTCAAGTAGCCCTAGTAGCGCTAGTAGCCCTGGCCTGCGTCAACTCAGCAGGCCCGCCGCGACGTTGATCGACAGCCCGAGCACGGCCATGTTGAAGTAGAACGACAGGATCGACTGCGCGAGCACCGAGCGTCGCGCAGAGCGGTTCGCCAGCGACACGTCGGCCGTCTGCGACGCGACCGCGAGCGTGAACGCGAAATACAGGAAATCCCAGTAATCGGGCTCCGGTTTCTGGTCCGGGAAACGCAGCGCGCGATCGTTGCTCGGCGAGCCGTAATAGAGCCGCGCATAGTGCAGCGTGAAGATCGTCGGGATCAGGAACCACGCGCCGAACAGCGTCGCGCCCGTGATCGCGTAGTGGCTGAGCCCCGCGCTGAAGCCGACGCTCTTGGCGGTCGCGAGCTCGATCGCGATCGCGGCGACGCTCGCGACGGTCGCGAGGCACACGACGGTCAGCACGGTCGTCGCGTTTTCATCCTCGCGGATCGCGACTTCGCGCACCTTGTGATGATGCGCGGTGACCATGCGCACCCACATCAGCACGAGATACAGCCAGATCGTGCAATCCCAGCCGATCAGCGCACGCACGGTCGGACGCAGCGGAAACGGCAGCAGCAGCGCGCACAGTACGCCGGCGACGAACGCGGCGACCATGCGCGGCCGGTTGCGTAATACCTGGGGATAAAGCGTCATCGTGTGATTCCGAAAGCAGATGGAAAGGGTTCGGCCGGTGCGCGGGGCAGCCCGTCGCACCGCACCGATGGGTACTGCCCCGATTATCGTCATTCCAACGTGACGTGGCGATGGGCGCGAGCGCCTAAGATAAGGGGATGACTGCCACCGCCCCCCTCTGCCGCCATCCGGCGAACACGGCCGGCCGCGACTTCGTCGTCGGCGACCTGCACGGCTGCGTGGATGTGCTGCGCGCACTGCTGCACGACATCCGCTTCGATCCGGCGCGCGACCGCCTGTTTTCGGTCGGCGACCTCGTCGACCGCGGCCCTGCATCCGAAACCACGCTCGACCTGCTCGACCGCCCGTGGTGCCACGTCGTGCGCGGCAATCACGAGGAAGTGATGAGCCTCGTGGCGCGCGGCAAGCTGTCGCCCGACGCGTGGCGCGGAATCGGCGGCGACTGGGGCGCCGACCTGCCGCCGGAACGGCTGCACGCGCACGCGGCGCGCGTCGACGCGCTGCCGCTGGTGCGCGTGATCGGCGACGGCCCCGGGCGCTTCAACGTGCTGCATGCGGAATTCTTCGGCTCGGACGCCGATCTCGACACGGGCAGCTATTCGCACGACGTGCGCGAGCGGCTGATCTGGGGCCGCGATCTCGTCCAGGGGCTCGCCGATCCGGCGCGGCAGGCCGGGCTGTCGCTGACCTGCACCGGACACACGCCGGTGCGCGCACCGCAGCGGATCGGCGCGCAGTGGTTTATCGACACGGGCGCGTTCGCGCCGGCCGGTCGGCTCACGCTCGCCGAGCCCCGCACCGGACGCACCTGGTCGATGACGCAGGCCGAAGCGCGCGAACGCCACGCAGGCGACTGGCCGTTACCCTGACGCGCTGATGCCCTGATGCCCTGACGCGCGCGAGCGGGCCCTAGCCGACCTGGTTCAGCTCGAACACCGCATCGACGACCGAGCCGTTCCAGTTGTATTCGAGGTAGGCCGCGTGATGGCAGTCGCGCAGCAGCGCGGTGCGGAACGCCGCCAGGCACTCGCCGCGCGGGTCGCGCACCGACGGATAGACGATCCCCGCGACGCCGGCATTGCGCACCGCGCGACCGAGCGCCTGCCCGGCGCTGTAATCGAGCGGGTGCAGCAACGCCGGATCGCGTTTCGGCCACATGCGGATGTCGGCCACGTCGCCTTGCGCGATCACCGTATAGAGCCGCATCTGCTGGCGCATCGGCGGTTCCTTCGTCGCAGCCAGGAACAGGGTGCTGTGATAGCGCGTTTCGGCGATCGCCGTATCGCGAGCGCGCGCGCAGTAGAACACGCCATAGCTGCCGTCGGAAAAGCGGCTGCCCTGCGGATTCAGGTGCGTGAACGCGGCCATGATCGGCCCCCAGCCCTGCCCGTAGCGACGCTCGGCGGGCGGCACGAGGTCGAGCGTGCCGACTTCGTTGCGGATGCGGTCGTTGGTCAGCGATTCGAGCGCGTAAAGCGCATCGAAATCGTCCGCCGATGCCACGCGGTCGAACAGGTTGATCGCCGGAAAACGGGTGGGGATCACGCGATAGGCAGGTGCCCAGTCGATCGCGGTCGTGGGCCATTGTTGTGCTTGGATCGGCATCGTCACGCCCAGCCACCTCGCATCGCGTCGAGATATTGCCGGACGGCGACCAGATCGCCGACGTTGCCGGCGAGCATCCGGTCGAGTGCGCGCTTGCCGCCGAACGGCGCCGCGTCGTTGGGCCGCTTGACCCAGGCATCGGCCGCGGACGGCTGCGGCAGCAGGATCTGCAGCGCCTTGTAGATGCCGAGCAACAGCGATAGCCGTTCCAGCGTATCGCGCGGCAGCCGCGCCGATTCCGGCGTGGCCTTCCACTTGAAGAACGTCGAACGGCCGGGCGACCCGAGCAGCACGATCTGCTCGTCGATCGTCAGTTCCCAGTCGCGCGCGATGTTGAAAAACGCGCGCAGGCCGGCCGCCGACATCTGCGCGACCGAGGCCTGTGGCGGGGCGGAATGCGAATCGTAGGCGGGCTGTGACATGATCGTTAGTCTCGGAATGAATCTACTAACAAGATTAGTCCATTTTCGTATTTTTGCAAGGGTCGACACCCGCCAACCGCCTTGCGCCCCCAACAAAATGATATTTTTTGTCCATTCTGGACTCTTATTTTATTTTCTGCGTTAATGGCCGTGCGGACACCATGCGCAGATGCGGTTCGTGTCCGTGAAACCGTGTCGCACAGAACCCGGAAGCACCCCGCCAAGGAACGCACCATGAAGAGACTGATTGCCGCTGTTTCGATCGCCCTGCTCGCGGTATCCGCAGGCCCCGCCGTCGCGAAGGACTGGACCACGATCCGCTTCGGCACCGATGCCAGCTACGCGCCGTTCGAGTCGAAGGCACCCGACGGCAAGCTCGTCGGCTTCGACATCGACCTCGGCAACGAGATCTGTGCGCGCCTGAAGGCGAAGTGCGTGTGGCTCGAGAACGATTTCGACGGGATGATTCCGGCGCTGAAGGCGAAGAAATTCGACGCGGTACTGTCGTCGATGTCGATCACGCCGCAGCGTGCGCAGCAGATCGGCTTCACGACGAAGATCTACAACCAGCCGACGCGGCTCGTCGTGAAGAAGGGCTCGCCGCTGCTGCCGACGGCCGAATCGCTGAAGGGCAAATCGATCGGCGTCGAGCAGGGCACGACGCAGGAAACCTATGCGAAGGCGTACTGGGGCAAGCAAGGCGCGAACGTCGTGTCGTACCAGAACCAGGACGGCGTGTACGCGGACCTGACCTCGGGCCGCCTCGACGCGGCGCTGCAGGATGAAGTGCAGGCCGCGATCGGGTTCCTGAAATCGTCGCGCGGCGCGAACTACACGTTCGTCGGCCCCGAGCTCGTCGACGACAAGGTGCTCGGCATCGGCGCCGGCATCGGGCTGCGCAAGGAGGACACCGACCTGAAGGCGAAGATCGATGGCGCCATCCTCGACATGGTCAAGGACGGCACCTACAAGCGGCTCGCGTCGAAGTACTTCGACTTCGACATCTACGGCGGCTGAAACGGCGTCGCGCGCGTACGGGCGCCACTCCCGTCGCGCGCGTCCGACCGCCCCTCCCCTCACCACCGGACGGCAACGGCATGGCGCCGTTTGCCGTCGCATCGAATGCATCATCCGTCGCACGCGCGCCATGCCGCATCGCGCTTCATTCGGATTGCAGATCGATTGTTCGCGGCGGCGATGGCCGACGCGAACGAATATCGTGCAGCTTCAGTCAGTATGCGAAGACCGGGCGTCGAGGTACCGGCGCCCGTGCGCACATGCCCTTGCGAATCGGGTTCGCATGCAGGAAAGTGCCGACCCGGCGCGGATGACCGGCAATCAGCCGGATCCGCCTCGCACCGGGCGCGGAGAGATGGCCTGTCGATGCATGCCGGCCGGCTGCGAGAACGACGTTCGACCGGCGATGCTCCGAATCACTGCGATCGCGGCCTGCTTGCCGCAGTGTATGGCGATCGATCATTTTTCTTCCCCGTATCAGTCTGATGCTTGTTCCGGCAACCGGACAAGGCCGGTGCCCCGACGATCAGGCGACGACGCCCCGTGCTCGCCGGAACGCGGCTGCTGTGCCGCGCTCCGCCGCCGCATCCCCGCGGACTGTGTCCTGGCCGGTACTGACAGGGTTCGCTGCCGAACCGGACGGACCTTGCATCGTCGACTTTCGCACGTCCACTTTCGCAAGGAGCGGGCCAGCTTCGCGCGAGCCCGTCCGGACAAGGGGTTGACCGGACAGCGTGGCGGCCGGCACAGGTGCGGAATGCGGGAAGTTACGAAACTGAAACACGCGGCGTGCGGCGTGGACGGGCCGCGTGGCGGCCCTGCCTTGCCGGATAAGGCTGAACAATGAAGCTCGGCATTTTTACCGATGGACGGGCGGCCGTTCATCCCGATTCGCCGCGCCAATTTGCGTGGCTGCCGACGCGAAATGTTTCATGCGCTTTACATGCCGCCGGCGGCCCGGAAATCGCCGGTCTTCCGCGGCAGGGATCGGCCGGCACCAGGCCAGCCGACCGCACGGCTATACTCCGAAACCAACGCGCATGATGTTCGCACCGGCGCCTTTTTCCGGCGCATCACGCGCCCCACGACACCGCTCCACACGCTGCCCCGCCACCCGAACGACCGCACCCGATGATCCGCACCTTCTATGCCGCCGAACGCGCCAGACTGCTTCGCTTCGGGGTGTCGGGCCTCGGTTCGACCGCGCTGCACGCGCTGATCGCGGCCGCGATGTTCGCGCTGTTCGACGCGACGCCCGTCGTCGCGAACGCGGTCGCGTTCACCTGCTCGACCGCGTTCTCGTATCTCGCCAACACGCTGTGGAGTTTTTCGTCGCCCGTGACGTGGGGCAACTTCGTGCGCTTTCTCGCCGTCGCCATGGCCGGCCTCGTCGTGACGATGCTGCTTGCGCACGGCACCGGGACGCTCGGGCTCGCCCGCGCGTGGAGCGTCGTCGCGGTCGTGCTGTGCGTGCCGCCCGTCACGTTCGTGCTGCACCGGCTCTGGACCTATCGCTGAACCGGTTCACGCGTCACGCGTGCGCAGCTCAGCCGACCCGTTGATGCCCCGCGTCGCCGGACGGCGCGCCGTCGTGCCCGCCGTTGTTGTCGTGATCGTTCAGCCCGTGTTCGATCATCATCCGGTACAGCGTCACGCGCGAAATGCCGAGTTCGGCCGCGGCCTTGTTGATGCGGTGATCGTTGCGCAGCAGCGCATTCTCGATCGCGGTGCGCTCGGCGAGCGCCCGCGCCTGTTCGAGCGTCACGGGCTCGGTTTCGCCCGGCGTATCGAGCCCGAGATCGTGCGGCGTCAGCAGCCGGCTCTCGGCCATCACGATCGCGCGCCGCACGCGGTTGATCAGCTCGCGCACGTTGCCGGGCCACTCGTAGCGCCGCATCGCGTCGAGCGCCGCCGACGTGAAGCCGCTGATCTTGCGGCCGCTGTCGGCCTTGTACTTCTGCAGCACGTAGTGCGCGAGGATGTCGATGTCCTTGCCGCGCGCGCGCAGCGGCGGCTCGTGGATGCGCAGCACGCACAGGCGGTGATAAAGGTCCGCGCGGAAGCGCCCGGCCTCGACCGCGCCGTCGAGATCCACGTGGGTGGCCGAGATGATCCGCACATCGACCGGAATCGATTCCTGCCCGCCGAGACGCTCGATCTTCCCTTCCTGCAGGAAGCGCAGCAGGCTCGCCTGGCTTTCGACCGGCATGTCGCCGATTTCGTCGAGAAACAGCGTGCCGCCGTTCGCCGATTCGATCCGCCCCGCGCGCCGCTGATTCGCGCCGGTGAACGCGCCGCGTTCGTAGCCGAACAGTTCCGACTGCAGCAGGTGATGCGGAATCGCGCCGCAATTGATCGCGACGAACGGACCCTTGCCGCGGCCGGAACGCTCGTGAATCGCGAGCGCCGTCAGCTCCTTGCCGGTGCCCGACTCGCCCGAGATGAACACGCTCGCGTCGGTCTTCGCGACCTTGCGGATCGTGCTGAACAGCTGCTGCATCGCCTCGCAGTTGCCGATCATCCCGTGTTCGCCGATCGACGCCGCATAGGCCGCCCCATCGACACGATCGAGCGCGGCCATCCCGCGCGCATGGCCGAGCACGTGCGAAATCCATTCGTAGGGCAACGGAAGGGTCACGTAATCGAAGCAGTAGCTGCGGATCAGTTCGCGCACGGCAGGGCCGATCGTGACGCCGGCCTGCGCGATGGAAATCCAGCCGATCGACGGCTGGCTCAGGCACGCCTTCAGCCCGGGATAGTCGCGCGACGTGAACCCGGTGAAATCGACCAGCCCGGCAGCGACGGTCACGCCGGACGTCATGTTCTGCGCGGCGCCGGCCGTCTTCGCAACGGATATTTCCCAGCCGAGCCCGCGCAGTTGCGCAAGCAACGGCTCGTCGGGCGAACGCATGATCACGAACAGCTTGCGTCCGTCCTCGGGCGCGGTGACGGATACATGCGTCGTCTCGGGCACCGCTTGCCCGTTTGCGTCGGGTGACCTAGCAACCATCGTTGTTCCCCGCTTGGCGTTGGTATCGCACCGGTTCGCCGTCGCGCGCGACGGACCTCGATCGAACCGACATATTGGCCGCATTTCCGTCCGAATAAAATCCCCCCGTGCATGAATCGTGCGTGAGGTGGACATTGTCATGAACGGTATATCGATGCGGCCGGCGCGCGGCTAGATGGGTGTTATCCCGGTGGCGTACGCGGTGCAAACCCTGAACGGGCGGCTGCGCGGCGCGCAAAGCCGCGCCGGTGCTGGCGCGCGGCGTTCGCGGGAAATGCGGTGCACCCGGAATCGGCTCGCCGGTGCAGGCATGCGCGGCCGGTCGACCGACCAGCCGGACGCCCGCGCAGCCGGTTCGAATTGATTTTGGTCAATCGTCAGAGGAAGCCGGCTGATGCAGGAACGCAACATGCGCGGCCCGATGCCGCGCACGCCGGTGCAGCGACGGTTTCAGCGGCCCGATGCGAGCGGCGCCGGCGCGTTCGCGCGGCCACGGCCGGCCGGCGTGCCGCCGTGTTCGCCGTAGGCGGCGGCGAGCGCGTCGACCCGCGCGAGATGGTGGTGATTGTCGTGATCCCACGGATGGAAGCCCGGCCGGAAGAAACTCAGCCATTCGCCGGCGATGCGCGGGAACAACCCGCGGCGCGGCCCGTACAGGAACGCGATCATCCGCAGCATGTCGCGCACGTGATGGCCGGCGCCGCGATCGCGCCACAGCAGCGTCGCGTGCATCAGGAACACGGTCGGCCAGAACGTCAGCGTCGTCAGCAGATAGACGCCGATGCGGATCAGGTAACGGCGCAGCCCCGGTTCCATCGCGGTATTCCATACGTCGAACGACACGGCCTTGTGCTCGGTTTCCTCGAGCGCATGCCAGATCCACATCTGGCGGTAGCCCTCGACCGAACCTTCGAGGCGCGTCGGGTCGCGCAGCAGCCAGTCGGCGAGCATCGCCGTGTAGTGTTCCGCCGCGACCGTATGCGCGAGCTGCACCGAATGCGGCAGCTTGCGCTTCATGTAGCCGAGCACCGTCCACACGCGCTTGTCGAGCTTGCGCGCGGGCAGGTGGTTCGCCTGCATCAGTTCGTTGTATTCGATGTGCTCGCGCGTGTGCATCGCCTCCTGGCCAATGAAACCGAGCACCTGCTGCTTCAGCACCGGATCGTCGATCCGGTCGCGATAGTTGCGCACCGAATCCATGAAGAAGCGTTCGCCGGCCGGGAACAGCAGCGACAGCGCATTGAAGAAATGGGTCACGTGCGACCCGAGGCCATGCCAGTCCTTCGCGCGTTCGACCGGCAGGTCGAAGCGCAGGTCGCGGCGCACCGGCATGATCCCCGCAGCGGTGGCGGAAGCGGCTGACTTCATGTTCATCGTTCTCCTGGTTCCGGAGCGGCCCGGCGCATCGTCCGACGCGACCGGCGCGGCCCGGGCGGCGCGTCGCGCACCGCCAAAAATCTTGACATCGACAGATGTAAAGATAGGCCGCCCGTGCCGGCGCGCGCAAGCCGCGCGGTAGATGCGCGCTTCCAAACAGGGCACGGTCGAAGAGGTGGAAAAAAACGGCGCTCGAGCAGTGCCCGGGCGGGGCGGTATTCGAACGCGCGAGCCCGCACGCGAGCCATCCGCGGCGGCCGGCGCCGCATCGCAGCGACGGCCGGAAAGCCCCGTGCGGCGGGCGTTTCGCGGAATCCGGCGACCCTGATCGGCACGCGGCCGAACGCCCCGGTAGCACCGATTCATACACGCGTCGCACTCGCATGGTGCAACCGCCGGCGCGCGGCTTGCGGAACATTCAAACGCGCGTTCCATTTGCGTTTCCGGCGGCCGCGGCTGCGGTGGCCCGCCGCCGCCCTCGACACGCATGCGACGGGCCGAAAACCACGGGCGGCGGCCCGCTGCGCGCTCGCCTACAATAGCGGCTTTACCCATCCTTTTTCAGGAGA
This sequence comes from Burkholderia puraquae, assembly GCF_002099195.1. GTDB lineage: Bacteria > Pseudomonadota > Gammaproteobacteria > Burkholderiales > Burkholderiaceae > Burkholderia > Burkholderia puraquae. The sequence continues at coordinate 59,853 of NZ_NBYX01000010.1, forward strand.
AGTCATGTCTGTCATCACGACCGAATCGGGCCTCAAATACGAAGACCTGACCGAAGGCACCGGCGACGTAGCGCAAGCCGGCAAGACCGTCAGCGTCCACTACACGGGCTGGCTGACCGACGGTCAGAAATTCGATTCGAGCAAGGATCGCAACGACCCGTTCGCGTTCGTGCTCGGCGGCGGCATGGTCATCAAGGGCTGGGACGAAGGCGTGCAGGGCATGAAGGTTGGCGGCGTGCGTCGCCTGACGATTCCGCCGCAACTCGGCTACGGCCCGCGCGGCGCCGGCGGCGTGATTCCGCCGAACGCGACGCTCGTGTTCGAAGTCGAACTGCTCGCCATCTGACACGGCACCCAACCCGCCGGCTGACGCCCTGCCCCATGGCACACCTGCCGTCCCCCACCGTCGCACTGCAACGCTACGACACGTTCGAAGCGTCGGACGTGCACGACTTTCACCAGATCGTGCTCGGCATCGACGGCGCGATGGTGATGGCGGTGGACGGCGTCAGCCAGCGGCTCGACCGGCATGGCGCGTGGCTGGTTCCGGCCGGCGCGCGCCACGATTACGCGGGCCTTGGCGAGAACCGCCAGCTCGTGCTCAACCTTCCCCTCGCGTCGCTCGCGGTGCCGCAGCGGCTGTTCGACAGCGCGCGTGCCATGGCGATCGATCCGGCGCTGACGTCGCTGGTCGCGCAAATCGCGGCGGCAGCCGCGCGGCTCGAAGCGCCCGCCGGCAACGCGCAGCACGCGGCCGCGCACCGTTTCCAGTGGCAGGCCGCCGCGCGGCTGTGCGGCGCGCTGCTCGGCGAACGCGGCATCGCCGCGCCCGCCTCGGGCCTCGATTTCGCGCGCATCGACCGCTGGCTGCGCGCACGGCTCGCCGAGCCGCTGCGCATCGCCGATCTCGCCGCGCACTGCGGCTACGGGATGCGCCGCTTTCACCAACTGTTCGTCGAGGCGTTCGGCGAAACGCCGCATCGCTACCTGCAGCGGCTCAGGCTCGACGCGGCCGTGATCCTGCTCGCGGACGGCCGGTATCCGCTCGTCGATATCGCCGGGATGGTGGGCTTCGCGGATCAAAGCACGTTCACGCATGCGTTCACGAAGCGCTTCGGCGTTGCGCCGGGGCGCTGGCGCGGCGACCGGCATTGAACGCAGTCGCGGCCCCGCGCCGAGCGCGTATCGACGCGCGTAGCGGCACGGTTCGGTAAACCGCGTTCATGCCGGCCCGGTCGCGGCCTTCGTCGTTCCCGCTGCGTTCTCGCTGCGTTCCCGTTCACTGCCCCACGCGCTTCGCGTCACGCGTATCGACGCTTCACGTCCCGCTGAAACATCGCCTGCCGATCGCGTCCTACGATTGACGCATGGATACGACCGCACCCTCTTCCGCCTTCCCGCCCGCGCTCGCCCGCGTCGTCGCGACCGTCAGCACCGGTTTCGTCGTCACGCAGCTCGACGTGACGATCGTCAACATCGCGCTCGCACATCTCGCCGGCGACCTGCACTTGCCGGTCGCGGGCCTGCAGTGGGTCGTCGATGCGTACACGCTCGCATTCGCGGTACTGATGCTGTCGGGCGGCGCACTCGGCGACCGTTTCGGCCCGCGCCGCCTGTACATCGCCGGCCTCGTGCTGTTCGCGCTGGCGTCGCTCGCGTGCGGCGCCGCGAGCGCGCCCGCGATGCTGATCGCCGCGCGCGCACTGCAGGGCGTCGGCGCCGCCGCGATGCTGCCCAATTCGCTCGCGCTGCTGAACGACGCGTGCCGGCACGACCCGCACCTGCGGGCGCGAGCCGTCGGCGGGTGGACGGCGGCCGGCTCGATTTCGATTGCGGCCGGCCCTGTCGTCGGCGGCCTGCTGATCGCGGCGTGGGGCTGGCGCGGCATCTTCCTCGTGAACCTGCCGCTGTGCGCGGCCGGGCTGGCGGCTGCGTTCGCGTGGGTACCTGCGCGCTGCGTGGCGGCAGCGCCAGTCGCGTCACCCCGTTCCTCCGTCCGCGCACTCGACCTGCGCGGCCAGTTCATCGCGATCGCGATGCTGACCGCGCTGACCGGCGCCGTCATCGAATGGCGGCCGCTCGGCTTCACGCATCCGGTCGTCGCCGGCGGCTTCGCGCTGGCCGCACTCGCCGCGCTCGCATTCGTCGCGGTGGAAGCGCGCACGGCCACGCCAATGCTGCCGCTGTCGCTGTTCCGCCATCGCACGTTCAGCGCGGCCGTGCTGTTCGGGATCTGCGTGAATCTCACGTACTACGGCACCGTGTTCGTGCTCGCGCTGTACCTGCAGCGCGCACGCGGCGAATCGGCGTTGCAGGCGGGCCTCGCCTTCCTGCCGCTGACGGGTGGCTTCCTGCTGTCGAACCTCGCGAGCGGGCGTGTCGTGGCGCGTCACGGCCCGCGCGCACCGATGCTGGCGGGCGCGCTCGTCGCCGCGCTCGGCTACGGCTCGCTGCATTTCGTCGACGCGTCGACGCCGCTGGCCGTGCTACTCGTGCCGTTCCTGCTGATTCCGTCGGGCATGGGCTTCGCGGTGCCGGCGATGACGACCGCCGTGCTCGCATCGGTCGCGCCCGAACGGGCCGGCATCGCGTCGGCCGTGCTGAATACCGCGCGGCAGGCCGGTGGCGCGATGGGCGTCGCAGCGTTCGGCGCGCTCGCCGGCGGCGGCGCCGCGGGCCAGGTCGTGGACGGGTTGCGGATCGAAACGGCCGTGTCGGTCGCGCTGCTGGTCATCGCCGCACTGCTCGCGACGCGGGTGCGGCCCGATGCGCATCGCGGCGCATCGCCCACGCGTCAGGCGGTGGCGGCGGCCGATTGAACGGATGCGGTCATGCGTCGCCGGGGTCGCGCTGGATCAGGTGACGCCACGGAAACACGTTGCCCTTGAAGTGGCTCACGTAACCGCCGCTGCCGGCCTGGATCACCATGAACGACAACCGCGGATGCAGTGCCTGCAGCACGTCGAGCGCTTCCCGATCGAGACAGGTGTTTCTCAGCGTCAGCGTGTGGAGCCGCTGGCCGGCCTGGCTCCTCAGCAAGCGCTCGTAAGCGTCGAATGACGTCACGCTGCCAACAGCGCGCTCACGCTGCCACGTCGAATGCAAGGCGGTCGACTCGGAGAAATCGAGCCAGCCGAGCGACGACAGGTTGCCGCTGTCCGCCAGACGATCGATGAACTGCTGCGTGTCGTCTCCGCCGCCGATGCGCAGCCGCTCGAGATGCGACAGCGGCACGTCGAAGAAGCCCGCATCGGGCGCATTCGGCACCGTCAGCTCGGTCAGAAACGGCGCTTTCGCAGCAAAGCGGGCAATCTCGCCGCCCTCCTGCATGATCAGGTCGCCGCGCACGATCATCGACTGGTTGCGATCGGCCGGCTCGGTCGGCCGCACATACAGCGAGCGCAGCATCGGGAAACGCGCATCCGAGTCGAGCAGCGGACCGAAATCCCATTCGCGCGTGCCGTTCGCCCCTTCGTCGAGGCCGCTGAACGCAAGGTCGGTCACGAGATCCGCGACGTCCCGCTCGGCCAGGCACTGCAGCGTCCAGTCGAACGGTTCCTCCCAGGCGCCGCCGAAATACCGGACATGGAGCCCGGCCCGCATCGGCGCGACGGCGACATGGTTGAAATCGGTCTGCCACAGCGGCTCCGCCGGATCGGCATGGTCGCGCCCGTCCTCGGCGCCCTCGCGCTCGCAGTAGTCGTGGATACGGCGCTGCAGGTCGAGCAACCGCCGATAGCCGGCGGAATCCAGCGGATGGGACATGGCGATGCGGCTCCGGTCAACGACGATCGCGACAGTCTATCCGACGGTGCAGTTGCCCCGCACGGCGCTTACTGTCGCGTCGTACCGGCTTCGTCTCCGATCTTCCTCACGACCGTCTCGGCCGCCTTCACGGGCCGGCCGTCGTCGTGCCGCAGCGCGAGCTTGCGGATCGCGCGCCCGGTGCTGCGGTCGACCAGCACCGAATGCGGCTCGCCGCGCGCGAACAGGTTCGCCTCGCCCCACTGCCGCAGCATCACGATGACCGGAAACAGCCCTTCGCCCTTTTTGGTCAACGCGTACTCCTGGTACGCGCTGCCGTCCGACGCCGGCACGACGTCGAACACGCCGGCGTCCACCAGCATCTTCAGCCGGTCGGACAGGATGTTGCTCGCGACGCCGAGGCTCGCGCGGAAATCACCGAACCGGCGCACGCCGTCGAACGCATCGCGCACGATCAGCAACGCCCAGCGATCGCCGACGATATCGGTCGCCCGCGCCACCGGGCACGGCGAATCCGCAAGACTTTTCTGCCTGGCCATGTTCCTCTCCGCAATCGTGCCGGCCGCCTTCGCGGCAGCGCCGGCCATCCGTGCACGGACGTCTCGCCCGCCGCACAACAGGTTGCATTTTAAAACTACTTTTCCTACACTCACACCAGTTTCAATTTGCAACTACTCTGCGCGAGGGAACTCATGGAGTCTTCCTGTCATACCGGCACCGTCGCGTCGAACGCGCCCACCCACGCGGCACATCCGGCCGACAGCGGCCGCCTGTCCGCGGCGCGCGTCGCGTTGCTGGCCGTCTGCTGCGCGGCCAGCGTCGCGAACGTCTACTACGCGCAGCCGCTGCTCGACTCGATCGCGCACGATTTCGGCGTGTCGCAGGCGGCCGTCGGTGGCGTCATCACCGCGACGCAGCTCGGCTGTGCGCTCGCGCTGCTGTTCGTCGTGCCGCTCGGCGACCTGCTGAACCGCAAGCGCCTGATCACCGTGCAGCTTCTGCTGCTGACGGCGGCCTGCATCGGTGTGGCCGCATCGTCAACGCGCCTCGCGCTGCTGGCCGGGATGGTCGCCGTCGGGCTGCTCGGCACCGCGATGACGCAAGGGCTGATCGCATGCTCGGCCGCGCTCGCGGGCGCCGGCGAACGCGGGCGCGTGGTGGGTGCCGCGCAAGGCGGCGTCGTGGTCGGGTTGCTGGCCGCGCGCTCGCTCGCGGGTGTCGTCACCGATATCGCGGGCTGGCGGGCCGTCTATCTGGTGTCGGGTGCGCTCGCGATCGCCATGCTCGTCGTGCTGTCGAGACTGTTGCCGGACGAGAACAGGCCGCGCGAGCGCATCGGCTATGCGGCGCTGCTGCAGTCGATGGTGTCGCTGCTGCGCGATGAACGCGTGCTGCGTGTGCGTGGCGCGATCGCGCTGCTGATGTTCGCGGCATTCAGCATCTTCTGGAGCGCGCTGGTGCTGCCGCTGAGCGCACCGCCGCACGCGATGTCGCATACGCAGATCGGCGCGTTCGGCCTCGTCGGCGCACTGGGCGCGGCGGCGGCCGCCCGCGCGGGCCGGCTCGCGGATCGCGGGCGCGGCCAAGCGACGACCGGCGCCGCGCTCGCGCTGCTCGCGTGCTCGTGGCTGCCGCTCGCGTTCGGCGATACGTCGATTCCACTGCTGATCGTCGGCATCGTGCTGCTCGATGTCGGCGGGCAGGCCGTCCACGTCGTCAACCAGAGCATGATTCTCGGCGCGCGGCCCGATGCGCATGCGCGCCTCGTCGGCTGCTACATGCTGTTCTATTCGGCCGGCAGCGGGCTCGGCGCGATTGCGTCGACGATGATGTATGCACGCGCAGGATGGACCGGCGTCTGCGTGCTCGGCGCGGCCGTGAGTGTGGCAGCGCTCGGCGTCTGGGCCACGACGCTCAGGCGCGCGTGATGCGTGCCGGCGCCGCGTATCGCATGGAGAAGGCCGGCCTGCCCACTGCGGGCGGCCGGCACACGAACCGGCCGCGCACGCGCGCCGGTTCGGCTTTCGGGGCGGCGCGCCGGTAGCACGGCGCGCCGCGGGCGCTCAGCCTGCCGCCTGGATCGCCTCTTCGTACACGCCGGCAACACGCCGCGCGATCACCGCGTTGTCGAAATGATCGCGCGCATAGCGCTTGCACGCGGCCTCGTCGGGCAGCGTGATCGTGCCCGACAGCGCGGCGCCGAGCCCTTCCGCGATCGCATCGGCGCCCGTGGACGGCAGCACGAGATCGTTGGACAGCCCGGCAACCGCCTCCGGCAGCCCGCCGACCGGCGTGACCAGCACGGGCGTGCCGGACGCAAGCGATTCGACGGTGATCAGCCCGAAGCCCTCGAGCGCGACCGTCGGCACGACGCTGACCGTCGCCGCGCGGTACAGCGCCGCGAGATGATTGTCGGGCACGAAACCGAGCAGCTTCACGTTGTCCTGCAGCCCGGCCGCATCGATGCGCTGCTGCAGCTCCTCGCCGATCTTGCCCTTGCCGGCGATCAGCAGCAGCACGTCCGGGTGACGGTGCTTGAGCAGGCCGATCGCGTCGACCAGGTCCTCCAGCCCCATGCGCCGCACGAGCCGCCGCACGGCCAGCACGATCGGCCGGTCCTGCGGCAGTTGCAGCTTGTGCCGGGCCTCTGCCGGCGTGAGCGGCGTATCGAATTGCGCGGTATCGACGCAGCCGGGAATCACGCGCACGCGCGACGGGTCGATCCCGTAGCGATTCGTCAGGATCTGACCGAACGCCTGCGACAGCACGATCAGCCGCGACGAACGCGTATAGACGGCCTGTTCGAGATAGCGCTTCGCGCGCTGGCCGAGCGACGCGGCGCCCTCGACCTGGCTTTCGTCGGCCCACGGCCCCTGGAAGTGCGACACCTGCGGAATCCCGCGGGTGACGTCGAGGCCAGGGAACGTGTACAGCGCGAAGTGCGACGAGATCACGTCCGGCCGCTCGCTGCGGATCTCCTCGCGCAGCGCGCGGCGCGCGGCGAGCATCCGGCGCGCGAGCGACTCCGATGCGGGGCCGAAGCCCTGGATCGCACCGTCCGTGTCGTCGGCGACCTTCGGCGAGCCGGCGACGAGCCCGCGCACCTCGACGCCCGCGCCCGGCAGCGCGCCGACGAGCGAGTAGTACATCCGGTCGAGGCCGCCCGCGCGTTCGGGGAACCAGTGCATGCCGATTTGCAACGACTTGATCGGCCGGGAAGAGTGGGACATCACGTTTGCTCCTGCGTGACCGCATGCTCGGCCCGCTCGAAAGCGGACGGCTGCGAGGGTTGGCCGATGCGCCGGTAAAGCGCGACGTACTGGGCGCCCATGTGCGCCCAGCCGAAACGGGTCATCAGTTCGCGGGCTGCGTCGCCCATCGCGCGACAGGTGTCGCGCGATGCCGCGAGCGAGCCGATCGCCTGCGCGAGCGCCGCCGGATCGTCCGGATCCTCCAGCACGATCCCGCATTCGCGCGTGATGATTTCCGCGCCGCCCGCCGTGCGCGCGGTGACGATCGGCAGCCCGGCCGCCATCGCCTCCAGCAGCGACAGGCTCATCGCTTCGTAGCGCGACGGAAATACATATGCGTCGACCGAGCGCATCAGCGTCGGCATGTTTTTCACGAGACCGAGGAAATGCACGCGCGAATCGATGCCGAGCGCACGCGCCTCCTCCGGATACGGGCTGCCGGGCAGATAGCCGGCCACCGCCAGATGGACGTTCGCCGGCAGCTTCGTCAGCGCCTTCAGCACGGTGCCGAGGTTCTTGCGCGGCGTGCGCAGGTCGCCGACGAACAGCAGCAGGAACGCATCGTCCGGCAGCTTGAACGCCGCGCGGTCGGCCTGCGCGCCCGCGAACGCGCTGCCGTCGACGCCGTTGTAGATCACGCTGATCTTGCGGCTGTCGATGCCGAGCCCGGCGATCTCGTCGGCCACCTTCTGCGACACGGCCGTGATCGCGCGCGAGCGCCGGTAGGCCCAGCGCTCGAGCGTGGTGTTCACGCGCGTATAGACGTACTGGTAAGCCGACCACAGCCCCTTCGTGGGCCCGAACGGATAGTACGGACTCTTGAACCAGCCGCCGTGCACGAAGTGCGCGGTATTCACGTCGGCCTTGATCCACGAAATGAAGCCGTTCACGTGCAGCACGTCGTATTCGTCGCGGTGCGCGCGCAGCCAGGCCGCGCTCTTCAGCGCGAACACCTGCTGCTTGACGAGATTCGACGGCCAGAAGCCGCCGACCTTCACGGGCACCCAGCGCACGCGCGGGTCGGCCAGCAGCTCGGGCGCGACGTGCGACGCGACCAGCGTGACCTCGTAGTTCTCGGCCAGCGCCGCGCGCGCGATTTCGTAATTGACGCGGCCCTGCCCGTCGTTATGACGCACGACGTGCGTGACGATCGCGATTCTCAATGGTCGCCTCCCCGTAAACGCGCGGCGGCCAGCAGGCGTTGTGCCTTTTGCCAGTGCGCCGCGGAAAGAATCGAAAAAATGGCTGTGAACATCAGCAGGCCACCCGTGCCGATCAGCGAGTTCGTGAACACGAGCATCGCGAAGGTCGACAGGCACAGGCTCAGGCACGCGCCGACGAACTTGTCCTTGCGCAGCTTGAACGCCGCGCGCAGCGTGCGGCCGAACAGCATCACGACGCCCGAGAGGTACAGCAGCGTGCCGGGCCAGCCGAGCACGAACGGCACGTTCATCACGCCGCTGTCGAAGCTGCCGTACTTGCCGAGCTCACCGCTGTCGCTCGACAGCTTCGTGGATGCGCCCGTCGCGCCCATCCCTTCGCCGGCGACGTCGGTGAACGCCGTCTGCGCGAAGGTGGCGTAGAACTTGTTGCGGTCGTCGTAGCTGCGGTCGTCCTTCAGGTTCGTGATCGATTGCAGACGCGCGCCGAGACGATCGGCCACCGGCCCGACGGTCAGCAGCGGCACGCAGAGCCCGACCAGCACGACGCCGCTGATCAGGATCCGCATCCGCACGCGGTTGTTCGACTGCGCGAGCTGGATCGCGAGCGCGATCACCCAGCCGCCCCACGTCGAACGCACGAGGCACAGCGCGAACGACACGAAGCCGGCCGCCCCCGCGAACCAGCGGATCTTCTGCGGCGCGGCAAACACGAACACCAGCGCACCCATGATCGCGAACGCGAACGGCCCCGACGAGTTCATCGTGCTGAACACGCGCACGCCGTACGGCACCGGCTCGCCCTGCGAACCCATGTCGGAACCGATCATCCACAGCACGTCCCACTGCGGCATCACGAAGTACTGCACGACGCCGTACAGGCCCATCACGAGCATGCCCCACATGAACGTGGACAGCAGCACGTCGCGGTACTCGGGGTAGTCGCGCGCGTTGACCATGATGTGAAAGCCGATCAGCACCGGGTACACCCAGTTCGCGAGGTCGTAGGTCGCGGCCATGACGCCGCTCGACACGATCCCGACGAGGTACGCGTACGCGAGCCCGAACAGCATCAGCAGGATGGGGATCCCGCGCCGCTGCGCGAGCACGCGGTAATGCCGGATCAAACCCAGGCCGGCGATCATCGTCACCGCGAGCGGCGCGACCTGGATCAGGCTCGTCGGCGTGAACGCGCCCTTCGACCAGTCGGCGAGACGCCGCACTTCCGGGCTCAGGAACCACACCCACCACATGAATCCGACGTAGCGCGCCGGACTCTTGAAATACAGCCAGATGCCGACCGCGATGGCCAGCACCGGAAACGCGAGCGTCAGCACCTTGCCCTGGTGAATGGCGATCAGCGCGGCGGTGAACGTCCACAGCCCGGCCTGCCCGACCCAGTGCTTCGGCTCGGGCAGCCAGTTGCGGTTGCGCGACGATGCGCGTTCGGCGGCAATGGTACTCATCGATCCGCTCTCAACGCGACGACGGGCGCGAATCCGCGAGCGGCATATCCAGGCCCGCGGCGGCCGGCGTCCGGCGCCGGCGCAGCATCTCGCGCGTGATCCGCACGTGCTGCTCGGCGAACGCCTGCGTGGTCAGGTCGCGCTCGCGCAGGCACGCGGCGGCGGCCCGCGCGCAGCCCAGCGCCGCGACCGGATCGGCCACGAAGCGATCGGCGGCCTGGCGCATCGCCTGCGCGTCGAACGCCGGCACATAGGCGGCCGTATCGTGCGGAAAGTAGTCGCTGAGCCCGCCGACGTCGGACACGATCATCGGCTTGCCGACGGCCGCCGCCTCGAGCATCACGGTGATGCCCGACGCATGGAAGTTCGGCCGCAGCGGCACGACGATCACGTCGGCCCACGCGTACAGCTCGTGCTGCTTCGCGAGCCCCGACGCCGAGCCGATCTTCACGTTCGGCGCATGCCACTCGCGCGGCACGCGGCGTCGCGTCGCGAGCCGCACGTCGTAGCGCGCGTCGCCGCCGAACGCGGCCAGGAACGTGCGCCAGTCGCGGTCGCGGTCGTTGCCGATCGCCGCGATCCGCAGCGGCCGGTTCGGTTGCCATTGCTGCGGCTCGGTGAGCGGGAAGTCCTGCGTGTTCAGCCCGTAGTAGACGAACTCGGCATCGCGCCCGAGATAGCGGCGGCACAGGTCGGCGTTGTCGCGGGCGAGCGTGGTCAGCGCGTCGGCGCGCGCGATCAGCTTGCGGTACAGCCAGCGACGCGGGCCGCCGAAGCTGCCCCACTTGTCGAACAGCCACACGCTCTGCGCGAGCAGCAGCGGGCGCTTGCCCTGCGCGCCGGCAAGCTTCAGGATCAGCGAGGCCGCGAGGTGCTCCTGCTCCGTGTGCGTCCAGATCACGTCGGTGTTCAGCAGCGCGGCGCGGTTGCGCCACGCATGCACGACGTCGAAGCCGAGCGCTGCCTTCAGCGCGCGGCGCGCGAGGCCGACGATGCGGCTCTCGCCGCCGTCCTGCGAATAGGTCAGCCGGAATTCGTCGGATTCGGCATGGTGGTAGCCGTACAGGCAGCCGATGTCCTCGCCTTTCCGGTAGGTACGCGGATCTGCGCCGTAAAACAGGTGAACGTGGACGTTCGTTGCAGCTTTCGTTGCAGTCATGCGAGCCCTCCGTGGGTGGTCGCGCGCGAGGCGCGCAGACCGTTCAAGACGTCACCGGCGGCATCGCCGCACGGTGGGGGGCAAGGTTCGCGCGGCGGGCATCGCGCGCACCGCGGCGCACTGCGCGCCAGTGCTCGCGGATCCGCTCGCGCTGTGCCGTATGCAGCGACAGCAGCACGTGCGCGAGGCCCGGGTAGACGCGCGTACCGACCAGCGTCCACCACCACCACGCGATCTCGCGCCGGAGCGGCGGCAGATGCTCGCGCAAGATCAGGTGCATGTTGTACGCGCCGTTGCTGATCGCATTCAGCGACGCGGCATCGCGCCGGTCGTCGTCGAAGCGCTCGGCCGGAAAATGATCGACCGCGATCGCCGGGTCGTAGACGAGCTTCCAGCCGTCGCGCTGCACGCGCATGCTGAATCCCATGTCGTTGTGCACCTGCGCGCCGGCGCCGCGCAGCCGCGTATCGAAGCGCAGCCGCTCGATCGCGGCGCGGCGGTAGCTCATGTTCGCGCCTTTCAGCATGTCGACTTCGCGCATGCCGCCGACACCGAGGTGATGATTGCCGACGATCTTGCCGGACAGCGTGAGCTGGCCCACGAGTTCGCGCGATTCGTCGAGCACGCGGCCCTTCTCGTGCACCCAGTCGCGCCCGCCGACCGCGCCCACGCGCGGATCGGCCTCGAATACCGATTCGACGCGTGCAAGCCAGTCGGGGTGCGGCGCCGCATCGTCGTCGGTGATCGCCACGATGTCGCCGTTCGCGGAGTCGAGCCCCTTGTTCAGCGCGGCGACCTGGCCCGGCACGTCGACCGGCACGATGCGCAGCGGCAGCGCGCCGCCGACCGCCGGATCGGCAAGCCGCTCATGCGTGGCATCGTCCTCCGGGCGCGCGACGACGATCACCTCGTCGGGCAGCCGATGCTGCCGCTGCAGCGCCAGCAGGCAGCGCGCGAGGTCGGCTGGGCGCCGGTAGGTCGGAACGAGCACGGAAATTTTCATCGTTGGTTCTCCTGTCGGCCGGGCGGGCAACGCTCGCTGCCCGCCGGGTTACGTGCGATGCGGATCAGGCGCTCAGGTACTCATGCACGGCCGCATAGCCGCGGCCGTAGCCGCGCGCCTTCGGCGGTACGCCGTTGAAGATCCCGCCTTCCAGGTCGACACCCGCGGTGCGCAGGCGCTTGATCGCGTCGGCGATCTCGCCTTCGGTATGCATGCCCGAGCGCAGCACAAGGAACGTCGAGCCGGCCATGCGGCCGATGATGGTCGCGTCGGTCACCGCCAGCACCGGCGGCGAATCGATCAGCACGACGTCGTAGCGCTTGCCGAGCCCTTCCAGGTATTGCGGCAGGCGCGTCGACATCAGCAGCTCCGACGGGTTCGGCGGGCGCGTGCCGGCCGAGATGAACGACAGGCCCTGCACCGGCGTCTCGCGCACGGCCTCCTCGAGCGCCGACTGGTCGCTCAGCAGCTCGGACAGGCCCGGCTGCGAGGTGAGGCCGAAATAGCGGTCGAGCAGGCCGCGGCGCATGTCCGCGTCGATCAGCAGCACGCGCTTGCCCGAATGCGCGAGCAGCACCGCGAGGTTGACCGTCAGGAAGCTCTTGCCGATGCCGGGCGTCGGGCCGGTCAGCACGATCACGCGGTTCTTCGCATCCATCATCGCGAACTGCATCGCGGTGCGCAGGCTGCGCAGGCTCTCGACGCTGAGATCCTTCGGACGCAGGCTCGCGAGGATCGGCCGCGCGCGGCTGCCGCTCTTCTCCGCCTGCGCGTCGAGCTTCACCTGCTCGGCGCTTTGCGGCACCAGCCCGTACAGCGGCAGGTTGAATGCGCGCTCGATGCGGTCGGGATCCTCGATGCCCTGGAACAGGTTGCGGCGCAGGAACACGACGCCCGTGCCGAGGATCAGCCCGAGGAACACGGCGGCCGACAGGATCAGCACCTTCTTCGGCTTGACCGGATCGCCCGGACGCAGCGCCGAATCGATGAGGTGGATGTTGCCGCCCGTGCCGGCCTTCTGCACCGACAGCTCCTGCACGCGGTTCAGCAGCAGCACGTAGATGTCTTCGGCAACCTTCGCGTCGCGCTGCAGCTGGACGGCCTTCACTTCGGTGGCCGGCAGGCTGCGGAAGCGGTTGCTGAACTTGTCCTTCTCGCCCTGCAGCTCCGCGAGCTGCTGCTTCGCGGCGATCACCATCGGATGCGAATCGGTGAAGCGCTGCGCGAGCGACGCGAGCTGCAGGCGCTGCGCGGCGATCTGCTGCTCGTACTGCACGCTGCCCTCGAGGTAGACCTTCGCCTCGTCGCTCGCGTTGATCGAGCCCGACGTGCGCTGGTACTGCGTCAGCGCGGCTTCCGCGCGTTCGAGGTCGGCCTTCAGGCGCGGCTCCTCGCCCTTCAGGAAGTCGAGCATCTTGGTCGCCTCGGCCTGCTTCGCGACCACGTGCTGGTTCAGGTACGACTGCGCGAGCGCGTTCGCGATCGCGGCGGTCTGGTCCGGGTCCTTGCCTTCGAGCGAGATCTGCACGACACCCGTCTGCTTGCCCTGCTCGGTCACCTGGATGCCGGTCTGGAAGCCGCTGATCGCATCGAGATCGTTGTAGCGAACCACCGTGAACTGCGTGCCGGGGCGCGCGACCAGCTTCGACACGAGCAGCGTCACGCCGCCGCCCTGCGCCGATTCGCCGACATGGCCCGACAGCAGCCGCATGCCGTTCCGGTCGACGATCGAATAGGTGCCATTCGGGCCGGCCGTCAGCGTCAGCTTCTTGCCTTCGAGCGCGGGCACGACATTGATCGAATCGACGTCGGCGACTTCGCCGCCCCACGCGTACGACTTCAGGCCGAGCCACGGCCGGCCCGGTTCGCCCGGCGTCGCGATGCGCGCGGCGAGGCTGCCGATCACCGGCAGCGTCTTCGGCACGACCGAGAAATTCAGCTTGAACTGCTCGACCACCGGCGCGACCACGCCACGGCTCTTGATGATCTCGATTTCCGCATCGGTCGGGGCCTGCTGCGGGCCGCTGTTGATCATCGCGCCCGTCTGCGTCTGCGTGAGCGCCTGCGACGTGTTGTCGTTGCCCTCGACCCGCACGTGCACGTCGGCCTGGTAGACCGGCTTCGCGATGTAGCAGTAGAGGCCGGCGAGCGCGACGACCGTCACCGCGATGCCGAGCAGCAGCCAGATGTCGTCCATGATCACCTGGAGCAGCTGGCCGAGGACGACGTCCTCTTCCTCGGTTTTCGCGGTCAGGTCCGCGTAGGAGTGTTTCGCTTGCGTGTTCACCATTCGTTCCCGCTTGAGTGGTGCCGGGGCGGAGGCGCCGCCCCGGCGGGCTATCAGCGCGTGATTTGCCGCATGTAGAAGATCGTCTGGATCGTCGGCAGCACCTGCTGCAGCACACGGTTGAACTGCACCGAGCTGGCCGTGCTGACGTAGACGACGTCGAGCGGCTGAAGCGGGAAGCGGCTCGACAGCATCAGCGCATCGGGCTGCGTCATGTCGAGACGGAACACTTCAGGCTTCGTCGGGTTGTCGCGCATGCCGCGCATCACGTAGATCTTGCGCGGGTTCGCGTCGGTGTCGAGGATGCCGCCGCCCGCGGTCAGCGCGTCGGCGATGGTCAGCCTGCCCTTGAGCATCGGCACCGTGACCGGCGTCTTGACCTCGCCCATGATGAACACGCGGCTGTCGCTGCGGTCCGGCACGTTGACGATGTCGCCCGGCTGCAGCATCACGTTCTGCTTCACTTCGCCGCGATCGAGCACGCCGTTCGCGTCGAGCGTGTAGAGCTTGCCGTCGCGCGTCAGGCGCACGCGCTGCAGGTCGGCCTCGTTGGTCGAGCCGCCCGAGCGCGAGATCGCGTCGACGAGCGTCAGCGGCACGTCGCTCACCGCGAGCGGGCCCGGCTGCTTCACCTCGCCGGTCACCTGCACCTTCTGGCTGCGGAACGACAGCACGCGCACGTCGAGCTGCGGATTCTTCACGTAGCGCGACAGCGTGGTGGCCATCTGCTCGCGGATCTGCGCGACCGTCTTGCCGGCCACCTTGATGCGGCCGACGAACGGGAAGAAGATCGTGCCGTCCGAGGCCACCGTCTGGCCGTACGGATCGGCCTGGCCGGGCAGCGCGGTCGTATACGGCTGCTGCAACGCACCCGCGACCGTCTGCGTCGTGTTGCCGCCGCTCGAGAACGACTGGCCCTGCGGCGTCGTCAGCTCGGGGTGGTCCCACACGGTGACGCCGAGGATGTCCTGAGGGCCGACGCGGTACACGTATTCCGACGGATCGGTATAACGTCCCGGCGGCAGCGGATGGTCGACCTGCGCCTTCTGCAGCTGGTCCATCACCACTTTGGCGTCGATGTAATGAACCGGATAGGTTTCGGCCGCTTGCTGCCGGCCTTCGTCCTTCAGGTTCGACGAGTCGAGGTAGTTGCCGGGAGCGGTTGCACAGGCTGACAGGAAAGTCGTCAGCGCGACGGCAAGCGCCACCGGGCGCATCGGGCGTTTCAGCATAGTTTCTGTAGCCATCCTTGAACCAGACGTTCGATCAGTGAGTAGCTCTCGCGGTAATCGGCCTCGGGGCCGCCGTGCGGATCGGCAATCTCGGCCCCTTCCCACTTGCCGAGCAGGTGGACCTTGCCGCGCGCGAACGGATCGACCGATTCGACGGCCGCGATCTGTCCGCGCTCGCTGACGAGAATCAGGTCGGCGTCGCGCACGATCCGGCGCGACAGCCGCCGCGAGCGGTGGGTCGTCGCATCGACGCCCCGCTCGGCGAGCAACTGCCGCATCACCGGATCGATGCCGTCGCCGTCGTTCGCATGCACGCCGGCCGAGTGGAACGTCGGGCGCGGGCCGCCGCGCGACGCGGCGTGCGACTTGAACAGCATTTCCGCTGCCGGGCTGCGGCACACGTTCGCGTGGCAGACGATCAGGATGTTCCGGAACATGGCGTCTCTTAACGAGTGACGGGAAACGGGTTACGCGCTCGCGGGCGCGGTGCCCGGCACACGGGCGGCGACGGCCTGGCGCGAGCCCGGCCGGCCGATCGGGTGGTATTCGATGCCCTGCTCGCTCATCGTCTCCGGCTCGTACAGGTTGCGGCCGTCGAAGATCACCGGTGCTTTCCACAGGCGGCCGAGCGCGACGAAGTCGGGGCTCTTGAATGCCTTCCACTCGGTGACGATCACGAGGGCATCGGCATCGCGTGCGGCCTGCGCCTCGTCGTCGACGAAGGTCAGGCGCTCAAGCCAGCTCGGGTGATCGGCGAGATCGAGCGCGATCACCCGACGCGCTTCCTGCTGCGCGACCGGGTCGTACGCGGCGATGCGCGCCCCGCGCGACAGCAATTCGGCGATCAGCTCGCGGCTCGGCGCTTCGCGCATGTCGTCGGTGTTCGGCTTGAACGCGAGGCCCCAGATGGCGAACGTGCGGCCGGTCAGGTCTTCACCGAAGCGCGCGACGATCTTGTCGGCGAGCACGCGCTTTTGCGTCGCGTTGACCGACGATACGGCCTTCAGGATCTGCAGCGCCTGCCCGTGCTCGTCGGCCGTGCGGATCAGCGCTTCGACGTCCTTCGGGAAGCACGAGCCGCCGTAGCCGCAGCCGGCATACAGGAAGTGATAGCCGATGCGCGGATCGGAGCCGATCCCGCGGCGCACGGCCTCGATGTCCGCGCCGAAGCGGTCGGCGAGGTTCGCCAGCTCGTTCATGAACGAGATGCGGGTCGCGAGCATCGCGTTCGCCGCGTATTTCGTGAACTCGGCCGAGCGCACGTCCATGTACAGCGTGCGTTCGTGGTTGCGGTTGAACGGCGCGTAGAGCTTCTTCATCAGCTCGCGGGCACGCTCGCCCGGCACGTCGTCGTCGCAGCCGATCACGATGCGGTCCGGCCGCGTGAAATCGTCGACCGCCGCGCCTTCCTTCAGGAATTCCGGATTCGACACGACCGAGAACATCTGGTCGCCGCCGCGCTTCGCGAGCTCTTCCGCCACCGCCGCGCGCACGCGCTCGGCCGTGCCGACCGGCACCGTCGACTTGTCGACGATCACCTTGAAGCCCGTCATGTAGCGGCCGATGTTGCGCGCCGCCGCGAGCACGTACTGCAGGTCGGCCGAGCCGTCCTCGTCGGGCGGCGTGCCGACCGCGATGAACTGCACGTCGCCGTGCGCGACCGCGGCCTCGATATCGGTCGAGAAACGCAGGCGGCCGGCCGAGCGGTTGCGCGCGATGACCTCCTTGAGGCCCGGCTCATGGATCGGCACGCCGCCGTTGTTCAGGATGTCGATCTTTGCCTGGTCGACGTCGAGACAGAACACGTCGTGCCCGATGTCGGCGAGACATGCGCCGGTGACAAGACCTACGTAACCGCTGCCGATGATAGTCAGATTCATGATGTGTCGGACCTCTTGACCAATGATTCGAAATTCGTAAAACCGGAATGCCTGCGTGGCGCGATCTCGGTACTCAGTACGCGTTGCTGCCGGTGAAGCCTTTCCAGAGCGTCAGCACGACGATCTTGATGTCGAGCCAGAACGACCAGTTCTGCATGTAGTACAGATCGAGCTTCACGCGTCCCATCATCTTCTCGATCTGGTCGGTCTCGCCGCGAAAGCCGTTGATCTGAGCCCACCCGGTGATGCCCGGCTTGATCCGGTAGCGGAACATGTAGCCCTTGACCAGATCCTTGTAGATGTCGTCGTGCGCGAGCGCATGCGGGCGCGGGCCGACGACCGACATCTCGCCCTTCAGCACGTTGATGAACTGCGGCAGCTCGTCGAGGCTCGTACGGCGCAGGAACCGGCCGACCGGCGTCACGCGCGTGTCGTTCTTCGTGGCCTGCGTCACCTGCCCGGCCACTTCCTGGTGCACCTTCATCGAGCGAAACTTGTAGATCTCGAACTCGTGCCCGTCGATCCCCTTGCGCTTCTGGCGGAAGAACACCGGCCCGCGCGACGTCAGCTTGATCAGGGCAGCGATCAGCACCATCACCGGCGCGAGCGCCGTGAGCGCGGCCAGCGCGAACAGCCGGTCGAACACGAACTTCGGCAGGATCCGCACGTCGGTGATCGGCGACGCCGCGAGGTTGATCGCCGGCACGCCGAGCACCTCGACCACTTCCTGGTTGAAGAACGACAGCGTGCGCACGTCCGGGATGAAGCGGATATTCACGAAGTCGTGGCGGAACACCGTCACGATCTGGTGAATCCGGCGCTCTTCCGTGATCGGCAGCGTGAGCCACAGCTCGCTGATCGCGCGGCTGCGCACCAGCCACACCAGCGATTCGAACTGCCGCTCGATGCGCACGTCGTCGAGCGCCACTTCGCCCGGCGCTTCGGTTTCGTCGTACACGCACACCGGGTTGAAACCGGCTTCCGGCCGCGCCCGCATCTGCGCGATCAGCCGCCGCGCCGCCGGCGTGCCGCCGACGATCGCCACCGCCTTCAGGTTGTAGCCGCCGCGGCGCAGTTGCCGCAGCACGACATGCACGCACGCCTTCGAGCCCGCGAGCAGCGCCATCGTCACGACCGCCCAGTAACCGAGCCACAGCCGCGACAGGTCACCCGACTGATGAAAGCTGAAACTCAGCAGGATGCCCGCGAGCTCGACCACGAGCCACGCGAACGCGACGCGCCCCACCAGCCCGACGAGACGCTTGCCGCGCCATGACTGGTAAATGCCGAAGGCGGGAAAACACACGACGACGAGCAGGCAATCGAACAGCATCATCGTGCGCTGCAGGTCGTTGAGCCAGATGCTGCCACCGTGCAGCGCGGCGGCGATCAGCGCCCCCGTCACGACCATCGCGATATCGATGACTCTCGCCAGCACGCTCAACATGTCTGCTTCCTCTTTGAACAGGCGTTTGCCGAACAGCTCCTTGTGCGACCCTTGCCGCACATTCGATTCAAACGTTGCATGACGCTATTGAAGCGACAAGAAAATTCCTCCTCAAGCGCACAAGTATTTCGAAAAATAATCGGAAATTCTTGCCGCGAAGTTTTTGATTTAATTCGGCATGATTTCCCGAAATGTTCAGGAATCTGGAATTTTCCGGAAGCTTTACGATTTCCGCTCACCCTTTGCGGGCGGTCAAGACCAGCCGATTCCCGGATTTATTTTTTATTTTTTTATTTGCACCGGATGCTAGCGCGGAAAATTCTTCCTGATGCGGGCCTGGCGAATATCAACCAATGGGCCCGGTTTTATTGTCGATTTACTTCATGCTACAACGACAGGCACTGACTTCAACCGTGGAGAGTGTCCTCATGAATGCTCCGGCCGTGGCTGCCGAAACGCGCCATTCTTCTTCCGCCGCCCCCGCCGCCGGCACGCGCGTCGCCGTGCAACCGGTGATTCTCGCCGGCGGTTCCGGCACGCGCCTGTGGCCGATGTCGCGCGAACGTTTTCCGAAACAGCTGATCGGGCTGCTCGACGAACATTCGCTGCTGCAGTCGACCGCGCTGCGCCTCGACGGCCTGACGGCCGACCATCCGCTGAACGACGACGTGCTGATCGTATGCGGCGAGGATCACCGCTTCACCACCGCGGAACAGCTGCGCCTGACCGGCAAAGCTGCGTCGATCATGCTCGAGCCGATCGGCCGCGACACCGCGCCCGCGCTGACGCTCGCCGCGCTGCGCCTCGTCGCCGGCGGCAATGACGCGGTGATGACCGTCATGCCGGCCGACCATGCGGTCGCCGACCTGCCGCGCTTTCACGCCGCCGTCGCGGCCGGCGTGCACTGCGCGATGCAAGGCAAGATCGCGACGATGGGCATCGTGCCCAAGCACGCTGAAACCGGCTACGGCTACATCCGCGTCGGCGCGCCGCTCGGCGACGCCGCGACGGGCAGCCTCGACGTGCGCCGCCTCGACCGTTTCGTCGAGAAGCCGCATCTCGAACTCGCTCAGCAGTACGTCGCATCGGGCGAATACTGGTGGAACAGCGGCATCTTCATCGTTCGCGCGTCGGTCTGGCTGAAGGCGATCCGCCAGCTCGAACCCGCGATCTACGCGGCCTGCGAACAGGCCGTCGCCCAGGGCAAGGCCGATGGCGATTTCTTCCGCGTCGATCGCGATGCATTCGCCGCGTCGCCGTCGAACTCGATCGACTACGCGGTGATGGAGCCGCTCGCGAGCCTGCCGCAACTGTGCGAGAGCGTCGTCGTGCCGCTCGACGCGGGCTGGTCGGACGTCGGCTCGTGGGACGCGATCTGGCAGATCTCGCCGAAGGACGAAGCCGGGAACGTCGGCCGCGGCCACGTGCTGCTCGAAGGCGCGGAATCGACGTTCGCGCATTCGGAAAGCCGGCTCGTCGCCTGCGTCGGCACGCAGAACCTGGTCGTCGTCGAAACCCCCGACGCCGTGCTCGTCGCGGACAAGTCGCGCGTGCAGGACGTGAAGAAAATCGTCGGGCGCATCAAGGCGCAACGCGGCGCGGAAGCTGCCGATCACCGCAAGGTGCATCGCCCGTGGGGCCACTACGACTCGGTCGACATGGGCGAACGCTTCCAGGTGAAACGCATCGTCGTGAAGCCGGGTGCGCGACTGTCGCTGCAGATGCACCACCACCGTGCCGAACACTGGATCGTCGTGCGCGGCACCGCGCGCATCACGCGCGGCGACGAAACGTTCCTGCTGTCCGAAAACGAATCGACGTACATCCCGCTCGGCGTGTCGCACCGCCTGGAGAACCCGGGCAAGATGCCGCTCGAGCTGATCGAAGTGCAGTCGGGCGCGTATCTCGGCGAGGACGACATCGTCCGCTTCGACGATACCTACGGCCGGCAGTAATGCAATGCGCCCCGGGGCGCCGCTTCGACAGCGGCGCCCCGGACCAGGCAGGCATGGAATGACGGGACTTCCGCGCAGGCGTCGTGGCACACGACGGCCCGCGCGTGTCGTCAATACCGCGATCAGCCTACGCGGTACACGTATTCGCGACGCTCCGGCTGCACCGGATCGTTGCGGCTTTCGGACAGCGCGCCCGCGTGACGCTCGGTGATGAAGCGCTTGATGTCCGACTCCGCCCGCGCGAGCGCGGACAGGCCGGCCAGCACTTCGCCTTGCGGCTCGCGCGCCGGCTCGTCGCTCGCGCCATGGCGATCGATCCACTGGCGCGCCCAGTCGAGCGCGAACTGCTCGGCTTCCTCGGCATCGGTGAAGCGCGGGCCGATGAGGCCCGAGCGCTCGACGCGCCGGTCGTCCTGCGAAATCTCGGCCCATGCGCGATACATCAGGTTCTGCACGGGCTGCGCGATGCCGCAGATCGTATAGCCGCGATATTCGTCGACTTGCGGTTCGGCCGCGGCGAAGCTCGCCGACGACGCACGCGCATGGCGCAACTCCACCGCCGGCGCACCCGGCACGACGAACGACACATCGGCCTGCCGGACGACTTCCGCGTCGTCCGGCATGGCCGTCTGCGACGCGCCCTCGCCACCCCAAACGTTTGCGTGCGCGACCGGCAATTGCCACGACTCGGGGTTTTGCCAGAACACGCCGCGCAAGCGATCGTTGTCGGGCACGGGCTCGGCACGACGCGCAGGCACGACCGGCACCGGCGGCGGCGGGATATACGCGAACGTACGCCCGCTGAACTGGGTCAGCACGTCGATCATCTGCAGCAGCGTGCCGGACGCCAGCCATTCCTCGTAGCGGCGACGGCACGTCGGCCCGGACGGATAGCGGCCGGGCAGCTTCGACCAGGCTTCACCGGTCGTCAGGATCCAGAGCACCGCGTTGGCAACGACACGCGGTTCCGCGCGTGGACGCCCACGACGGTTCAGCCGGATGGGTTCATCGGCGATCAGCGTTGAAAGACGAAACCACTCTTCATCGTTAAGCTCATCGAAGAACATAGTAGATCTCTCCACGCAGCCAGGCCGGGGCTGCGATTGGCGGCGCCTTCGCGACACATCGCGTCGCGGGGCGGCCAGGTTGCACATTATGGTTATCCGGTGTTGTGCATGCCGGCGCGACACCGCACTTTCACGGTGCCGCCATTCCCGGCAATGACGCACAAATCACGGTCTCACTCCAATGTGGGAATTTTTGTGCACGAAGCATACCATCCCTAGGGTTTATCTCAATATGACAATGACTTAATGTTACGCACTGAAACAACCTGCCAAGGGCGGGTAATGTATTTACGCATGAATTTTTTTGCGCGATCTTTATGCCCGCCGCTGCAAAGGCCCGCCTGGCGGGGCTCTGGAGCGTATGAAGAATGCCTTTTTATGGGCATTTCCGCGCTGATCCGACCCCTGCCGGCAACAATCCCGTGCATTGCTGCCCGGCATCGGTAAATCAGGGAAAAAAGCGTAACAAGATATTCACGAATCGGTAAATCATTCAAATTCGGCCGATTTTAATTATCTCCGTGCACAATCTTTTTATTGTTTCTCTGCGAGTGATGAAAGCACGGTGACGCACGGCGCACATTTTTCGCCGCATGCAACCTCGTGACGTCTGTTACATCTTCGCGGCGGCAGGCGGGCGACGGCGCCGCATCGCGTGCGGAAATCCCGTTTCGGGTCGGAACGGAAAAATGGAAACCGGCGTGCTGCGGTGTGCTGGACGTGCAGCGGACGTGTCAGTGCAGATCGCCGGCCAGCGATGCGGCCACGTCCGCGTCCACGCGCTGCGCGGGCATCGTGTAGGCCGGGTGATCGCAGCCGATCGACAGCGCCGCCCCGCCCTTGAGCGCCGTGCGCATCGGCGCGCCGAGCTCGAAGCGTACGAAGTGCACGGCCGACGTCTTCTCCGCGTTGTCGCGATCGAGATCCTCGTCGGCGATCGCGTAGACGCTCGCATGCCCGTCGACCTGCAGGTACACGCGATCCTCGATACCGATCAGCCGCGCGAGCGCCGCGCGCCGTTCGATCTCGTGCTCATACTCGATCTGCATCGTTGCCTTCAGGTTCGTGCCGTCGGGCACGAGCGGCAGGTACGCTTCCAGCTCTCCCTCGATGCCCGCCTGGTCGAAGATCTTCTCGATGTGCAGCATCTCCTGGATCTGATAGCGGATCGTCGTCTCGTCTTCGAACAGGAAGCGCAGGTGGTTGCCGAGCGCTACCGCGCGGCGGCGCTTGTACGCGACGAGCCGCGCGTGTTCGGCCTTGCGGATCTTCGCGTACGCTTCGAGTGTCAGCAGGGAGTCGCGGGTCAGCGTCATGGGATGTCCTCGTGGGTCGGGCGGCGGCGGCTCAGATGCCGTACGCGCGGCGCAGCAGCGTGAGCGGATGCGCGAGCGGCGCGGACGGCAGCCCCTTGTCGTCGATGCCCTGCACGATGTGATGGCCGGCCAGCGCGCAGTCCGACGACACGAAATCCGGCTGCGGCTCGGCCATCGCCTTGAACACGGGCCCGCCGATCCGCATCGCGTCCGCATGAAACTCCTTCTTTACGCCAAACGTGCCCGCATGGCCCGAGCAGCGCTCGACGACATTCACGCGCGTATCGGGCACGAGCGACAGCGCGTCGGCCGTCTTGCGGCCGATGTTCTGCACGCGCGCGTGGCACGGCACGTGATACGACACGGTGCCGAGGCCCGTCTTGAAATCGGTCTTCAGCAGCCCGTCGCGATGCCGCGCAATCACGTACTCGAACGGATCCCAGAATGCGTCGGCTACCGCGCGCACCGCTTCGTCGCCGGGGAACATCAGCGGCAGCTCGCTCTTGTACATCAGCACGCAGCTCGGGATCGCGCCGATCAGCGCATAGCCTTCGCGTGCATAGCGTTCGAGCACGGGCAGGTTCACGTCCTTCTTCGCGGCCACGCCGGCGAGATTGCCCTGCTCGAGCAGCGGCATCCCGCAGCAGGCTTCGCGCGTGACGAGCTCGTACGGGATGTCGTTGTGCGCGAGGATCGCGAGCAGGTCGTGACCGATGCCCGGCTCGTTGAAATTCACGTAGCAGGTCGCGTAGATCGCGACCTTGCCGGG
Source organism: Burkholderia puraquae (assembly GCF_002099195.1). Taxonomy (GTDB): domain Bacteria; phylum Pseudomonadota; class Gammaproteobacteria; order Burkholderiales; family Burkholderiaceae; genus Burkholderia; species Burkholderia puraquae. The sequence goes on from NZ_NBYX01000010.1 coordinate 83,610, forward strand.
CGTGCGTTCGCCGTCGCGCACGGGCAGGCCGTCCGAAGGCTTCGCCGTGCGCCGGAACTTGCGCGGCGCGAATTCCGGCAGCCACGCATGGCGATCGACGCCGAGCGTCGCTTCGAGCGCATGGCGCGCGGGCGGCGTACGGTTCACCGCATTCACCGCCTGCGTGACGATCGGAATGCCGGCGAAATGGCCGAGCGCGTCGGTGTTCGACAGCACCTTGTCGCGCAGCGTCGCTTCGCCGCGCTTGTAGCGCGCGGCCTTGCCGCGCAGCATCAGGTGCGGGAAGTCGACGTTCCATGCATGCGGCGGCACGTACGGGCATTTCGTCATGTAGCAGAGGTCGCAGAGGTAGCACTGGTCGACGACCTTGCCGAACGCTGCCTTCGGCACTTCCTCGATATCGCCCATCGGCGTGTCGTCGACCAGGTCGAACAGCGTCGGAAACGCGCCGCACAACGACACGCAGCGCCGGCACCCGGCGCAGATGTCGAACACGCGCGTCATTTCCGCATCGATCGCGGCCTGGTCGTAGAACGCATCGGACTGCCAGTCGAGCGGATGCCGGGTCGGGGCTTCGAGACTGCCTTCCTTGTGAGGCATGGGGCGCTCCAGCGTGGCGCGCATGCGCGCCAGCGCCGCCCGCGCGATACGGGCGGCGATGAACGAACAGCCGGCCGCTTGCCGGTCGCACGGCCTGCCGTGCGGCCCGCGGCGGCCCGTCAGTCGACGAGACTGTCCAGCGCCTTCGTATAGCGGTTCGCGTGGCTGCGTTCAGCCTTCGCGAGCGTCTCGAACCAGTTCGCGATTTCGTCGAAGCCCTCGTCGCGCGCCGTCTTCGCCATGCCCGGATACATGTCGGTGTATTCGTGCGTTTCGCCGGCGATCGCCGATTCGAGATTCAGCCGCGACGGACCGAACGGCAAGCCCGTTGCCGGATCGCCGACGGCCTCCAGGTATTCGAGATGGCCGTGCGCATGGCCGGTTTCGCCTTCTGCGGTCGAGCGGAACAGCGCGGCGACGTCGTTCTGACCTTCGACGTCAGCCTTCGAAGCGAAATACAGATAACGCCGGTTCGCCTGCGATTCGCCCGCGAATGCGGCCTTCAGGTTCTCTTCGGTTTTGCTGCCCTTGAGTTGAGCCATTTGCGCCTCCGTTCGAATCGGCGCGGCCGCGTGCGAAGCCAGGCCGATCAGGTATGTGGGGAACGATGCGCTCGCCGGGGTGCGCGCATCGTGCACTTCAATCTAGGCGCTCGCGTTCGCATCCCCCAATAGGCTTTTTCAATCCGGGCGATAGTGCCCGGCCGAGCATACGCTGCCGGGAGCGGCCGGCGCACGGTGCGCCGCGCTCGCGCGTGCCGTGTGCGTCACGCGTCCGTCGCGCGCCTGAGCAGCAATTCGCGTTCGCGCTCGTTGCGCGTCAGTTCCGCCGCGCGACGGAATTCGGCCTTGGCTTCATCGGCGCGGCCAAGCTTCGCCAGCAAGTCGCCGCGCACGCTCGGCAGCCAGTGATAGCGCGCGAGCGCGGGATCGTCGCGCAACGCGTCAACGAGTTCGAGCGCCGCGGCCGGCCCGAACGCCATCCCGACCGCCACCGCGCGATTCAGCTCGACGACGGGCGACGGTGCGACTTCGGCGAGCGCGTCATACAGCGCAACGATCTGCGCCCAGTCGGTATCCGATGCATGCCGCGCGCGTGCATGGCAGGCGGCCAGCGCAGCCTGCAGCGCATACGGCCCGCGTACGCCGCCGAGCTTCGTCGCGCGTTCGAGCGCCGCGAGGCCGCGCCGGATCAGCAACGGATCCCAGCGGCTGCGATCCTGGTCGAGCAGCAGCACCGGGCGGCCCTGCGCGTCGGTGCGCGCATGCATGCGCGACGCCTGCAGCTCCATCAGCGCGACGAGCCCGAGCACCTCGCTCTCGTCCGGCGCCAGCCCGGCCAGCACGCGGCCGAGCCGCAACGCCTCGTCGCACAGCGCCGGGCGCGTCCAGTCGTCGCCCGACGTCGCCGCATGGCCTTCGTTGAACACGAGATAGATCACTTCGAGCACCGACGCGAGCCGCGCGGGCCGCGCATCGGCGGCCGGCACCTCGAACGGCACGTGTGCCGCCGCGAGCGTGCGCTTGGCGCGCACGATCCGCTGCGCGACCGTCGGCTCGGGTGTCAGGAACGCGCGCGCGATCTCGCCCGTCGTCAGCCCGCCGAGCAGCCGCAGCGTGAGCGCCACGCGCGCATCGGTCGACAGCACCGGGTGGCACGACGTGAAAATCAGCCGCAGCAGGTCATCGCCGATGTCGTCGTCGCTCGCGTCGGCGAGCGCCTCCGCGATGTCGGGGACGACATGCGCTTCGAGCGCGTCCATCTCGTGGCCGAGCTGGTCGCGCTTCGCCGCGTGGAGCGACTCCTGCCGGACACGGTCGAGCGCGCGACGCTTCACGGCCGTCATCAGCCATGCGGCCGGGTTGTCGGGCACGCCGTCGACGGGCCAATGCTCGAGTGCCGCGACGAGCGTGTCCTGCGCCAACTCCTCGGCCACGCCGACGTCCCGCACCACGCGCGCGGCGCGCGCGATGATCTTGGGCGCCTCGATCCGCCAGACCGCTTCGATCGCACGGTGAGTCGCCTCACGCGTCACGACACCTGCCCCTCGGCGGATGCATCCAGCGGCATGGCCATCAGCTCCCATGCATGGCCGTCCGGATCGTCGAATCCGTGGCCGTACATGTTCGGGTACTCGCGCGGCGCTTGCGGCGCGGAGCCGCCGGCCGCCAGCGCCTTCGCGACGATCGCGTCGACCTCGGCGCGGCTTTCGCACGACAGGCACGACAGGGCCTGCACCTGCGTTGCCGGATCGATGATGGTCTTGCCGGTAAACGTCTGGAAAAACGGCCGCACGAGCAGCATCGCGAAGATCGTGTCGCTGATCTTGATGCAGGCGGCCTGGTCGTTGGTATAGGCCGGCACGACCTCGAAGCCGAGCGCCTGGTAGAACGCCTTGGAGCGCGGCAGGTCGGCCACGGGCAGGTTGATGAAGACCATCTTGTGCATGTCGGGTGCTCCCGGTGAGGTTGGATTCAGGTGAATATTCAGGCGCTGGTGCGGCCGACGTGGAGTTCGCGGAACCGCTCGACCGCGTCGCTCGGCGTGAGGTCGTCAAGCTCGAACAGCGGCCTCACCTCGATCTCGCAATCCATCTCGGCGCCGAACGGCGCGGGGAACCGGCGCGTCCATTCGAGCGCTTCGTCGCGTGAACGCACCTGGATCAGCGTGTAGCCGGCGATCAGTTCCTTCGTTTCGGCGAACGGGCCGTCGATCACCGTGCCCTTGCCGCCCGTGTAGCGCACGCGCCAGCCGCGCGCGCTCGGCCGCAGCCCGTTCGCGTCGAGCAGCACGCCGGCCCTGGCCAGTTCCTCGTGATAGACGGTCATGGCCTCGACCAGCCGGTTGTCCGGCAACGCGTCGGACTCGCTGACGGCGTTCGCCCGGATCATGATCATGAATCGCATCGTTCACTCCTTGTCGTCGGTGGAAGGCAGCACCCGTTCATCGGCGCCTTATCCGGACGACGGCCGGAAGACTGCCGGATCGACCTATTCCGCGACAAATCAGGGTAAATACCGAGTCGCGGCATTCACAGGAAGCACGGGCCGACCGCCCGCACCTCGACCGTGCACCATTGCGCGGCCGGGCACTGGCGTGCGATCTCGATCGCTTCCTCGCGCGTGCCGACGTCGACGAGGAAGAAGCCGCCAACCATCTCCTTCGCCTCCGCGAACGGGCCGTCGAGCAGGCGCGTCTCGCCGTCGCGCACCTGCACGCGCGTCCCGCGCTCGGAGCGCTCCAGCGACTCGACGCCGCGCAGCACGCCGCGCGCCTTCAGCGTCTCGGCGAAATCGACCATCCGCGCGTACAGCGCCTGACCTTCGTCGAGCGTGCGTTCGGCGCGCTGGTCGGTCGGCTCGACAATCAACAGCATGTAAGACATGGATCTCTCCTGTGGGAACGAGGCGCGGCAGCGTTCGCTGCGCGATCGGGATGCGCCGACCGATGCAACAGCGTAGCAGCCGCCGTGCGGCTTGCATCGTCGGCCAATCGGCACTGGCCGGACGGCCATTTCGGCCGCTTCCTGACATTTTGCCGTCAAGATGCCTGCCAGAACCGTCGGATTTTCTTCCTGTGGACCACCCATGTCACGCCTGCTTCCGCCGCTTGCCGTTGCATCGTTCATCGCCCTCGCCACCCTGTTCGCCGTCTGCGGCCGGCCGGCTGCGGCCGCGCCGCCGGTCAGCGCCGGCTGCAACGGCGCAACCACGCCGATTGCCGACCTCCGCGGCGCCGGCGGCCCGTCGCCGCTGGCCGGGCAAACGACCTCGATCGAGGCGGTCGTTACCGCGGCGTTCGGCGGCGCCGACGGCCTCGGCGGCTTCTTCGTCCAGCAGGCCGACGCGCAGCGACGGCACCGGCCGGGCGTCCCGGAAGGCGTGTTCGTGTATGCGCCGAACGCGCACGCGAAGGCCGGCGATCTCGTACATCTCACGGGCCGCGTCGACGAGCGATACGGCCGGACGCAATTCACGCTGTCGGGCGGCATGACCGTCTGCGCACGCGGGCAGACGGTCACACCGGCGACGCTCACGCTGCCGGTCGCCACGCTATCCGTGCTGGCCTCGCTTGAAGGCATGCGGGTGCGCCTGCCGCAAACGCTGACGGTCAGCGATACCCACGAACTCGGCCGCTACGGGAGCGTCGTCCTCAGCAACGGCCGGCTGCGCATCCCGACTCACGTCGCACCGCCGTCCGAGGCTGCCGCGCTCGCGGCAGCCAACGCACGCAACCGCATCGTGCTCGACGACGGCTCGAACCGCCGCGATCCCGCGGCCGTGCGCTATCCGCCACCCGCGCTGAGTGCCGCCAACACGCTGCGCGCGGGCTACACGGTGCGCGGGGTCGAAGGCGTGCTCGAACTGCGCTACGGCGCGTGGCGGCTGCAGCCGGTTGCCGGCGCGGCGCCGGTGTTCGATGCCGCCACGAACCCGCGTACCGATGCGCCGGCCCGGCATTCCGACGCGGACGTGCGCATCGTATCGTTCAACGTATTCAACTATTTCAACGGCGACGGGCATGGCGGCGGATTCGATGCCCCGGCCAACCGTGGCGCGAAAACACCCGCCGCGTTCGCGCGGCAGGAAGCGAAGATCGTCGCGGCGTTGCGTGCGCTGCATGCCGACGTGATCGGGCTGATGGAAATCGCGAACAACGGCCACGGCGACGCGAGCGCCGTGCGGCGCCTCGCCGCGCAACTGGGCGACGGCTGGCACGCGGTCGATCCCGGCACCGGGCGGCTCGGGCGCGATACGATCGCGGTCGCGCTGCTGTACAACAGCCGCGCGATCGAGCCGATCGGGCGCGCGGCGACCGTCGCGCTCGGCGGCCGGCATCGTCCGCCGCTCGCGCAGACATTCCGGCGCATCGGCGGCACACGCGCCTTCACGGTCGCGGTCAATCACCTGAAATCGAAGCGTTGCCCGCATGCGACCGGCGCCGATCGCGACCAGTCGGACGGCCAGGGTTGCTGGAATGCAACGCGCACACGGGCCGCCGCGCGCGTCGCCGACTGGCTCGCCACGTCGCCGACCGGCACCGCGGCCGACGGCGTGCTGCTGATCGGCGACCTGAACAGCTACGCGAAGGAAGACCCGGTTCGCGCGCTCGAATCGCGCGGTTACGCGAACCTGGTGGCCCGCGTCGTCGGCGATGCTGCGTACAGCTACGTATTTCGCGGCGAAGCGGGCAGCCTCGACCACGCGCTCGCCACGCCGGCGCTCGCCGCACGCGTGAAGGCCGTGCACGTCTGGCACATCAACGCCGACGAACCGGTTGCCCTGCAACCCGTGCCCGATTACAAAACGTCCGTGCAACGGTCGTCCTATTACGCACCCGACGCGTACCGCTCATCGGACCACGATCCCGTCGTGATCGACGTCGCGCTTGGCGACAGCGGCACGCTGGCTGCCCCGGGCACGAACCGTGCTCGTCGACACGGTATCGACTAGTGCATTTGCATCTGCACAAGGCGTGCAACGGCACTATTTACCTGGCGGCCCTGGCGACGCCATATTTACCGTGCCTTCACCGCATACCGCAGCCCGGTAGGCCGCTTCGCCCGGAATGCGAATTTTTTTCAACCGCCCTACCGCCCCGTGTGGCGGGGCTTCGAGGCGATCCTGCCGACGAATTGAAAATTTGTCTCGAAACAAAATCGGGCCAAGTGAATCACACAAGTTGCTGGGATTCGTCTTATCTTCAAATTTGCCTTGAATCGAAGGAGGATAAACACCATGGCGCTCACCGACTCGATCGAACACAAGCTGGACCGCGGCCTGTCCGACATTCGTCGCACGGGCCGGCGCGTGGGCCGCACGACGCGCTCGGCCGCCCGCGACCTGCATGCCGACGTCACCGACGATCTGCGCGGGCTGGTCGACGAACTCGAAGATCTGCTGAAAAACGACGGCGACGGCGATATCGCCGCGCTGCGCAAGCGCGTGCAATCCAGGCTCGATGAAGCGCGCAGCGCGCTCGACCATGCGTCGGGCAGCGCGGCCGCCCGGCTGCGCGATTCGGCCGAACGCGTGTCGCAGGCCGTGCACGACAACCCGTGGCAAACCGCCGGCGTCGTCGCCGGCCTCGCGTTCGTTGCGGGCCTGCTCCTTGCCCGCCGTTGACCGGAGCCGGCCGCCCCGCTGCCCGCACCGTCCGTCCTCAATCAGACAACGAAGGAGAAACGCCATGCAGAAAACCCTTGCCATGAAAGCCGCCGCCGCCGTCCTGCTCGGCAGCCTCGCGCTCGCCGGCTGTACGACCACTCCCGACAAACCGGAGAGCGCATCGGCCAGCGCGTCGAAGCGCCAGTCGATCGACGCCAGCGTCAACGCGACGCTGTCGCGCCTCTATTCGACGGTGCCGGGTTCGCGTGAACTCGTCGCGAAATCGCGCGGCGTGCTCGTGTTCCCGAACGTGCTGCAGGCCGGCTTCATCGTCGGCGGCCAGTCCGGCAACGGCGCGCTGCGCGTCGGCGGCAGCACGGTTGGCTACTACAACACGTCGTCGCTGTCGGTCGGCCTGCAGGCAGGCGCGCAGTCGAAGGCGATCGTGTTCCTGTTCATGACGCAGGATGCGCTCGATTCGTTCCGCAAGTCCGAAGGCTGGGCCGCGGGCGCCGACGCCTCGGTCGCGGTCGTGAAGGTCGGCGCGAACGGCGCGGTCGATTCCAACACGGCCACCGCACCGGTCGAGGTGCTGGTCCTGACCAACGCGGGCCTGATGGGCGACCTGTCGGTGAACGGCACCAAGGTCACGAAGCTCAATATCTGACGATGCGGCACGCGGCGTTGCGCCGCGTTTGCTTCCCGGCAGCGCCGCGGCCCCGGCCGCGGCGTTTTCGCATGTGCCGCGCGCAGCGGCTATGATGGCAGGGCCTTTGCGGGCATACTCCCGTTCGGGCCGCCCCACGCCGCGCGCCGCCGCGATCCCGTGACGATCGCGAGCCGATCGCGCCCCGGGCAACGCAATTCAATCAAACCAAGCATCAATCTGCGCGAACGCCATCCATGGAAAGCGGACACGATCACCAAAAATTCTTCTATTTCCTGCTGGCCGCGGTCACCGTCGGACTCTGCTGGATCCTCGCGCCGTTTTCCGGAGCCGTGTTCTGGGGCACCATTCTCGCGATCCTGTTCCAGCCCGTGCAGCGGTGGCTCGCCGCGCGCTTCGGCAAGCGGCGCAACCTGGCCGCGCTCGTGACGCTGTCGCTGATCGTCCTGATCGTGATCCTGCCGCTCGTCTTCGTCGCCGCGACGCTCGTGCAGGAAATCGCGTACGTGTACCAGGAAATCAAGACCGCGCAGCCGAACTATTCGCAATACTTCCAGGACATCATCCACGCGCTGCCGTCGTCGATCCAGCACCTGCTGCAGAAATACGGGCTGACCAACCTCCCGGGCATCCAGAAGAAACTGACCGATGGCGCCGCGCAGATCAGCCAGCTCGCGGCCACCCAGGCGCTCAGCATCGGCCAGAACACGTTCCAGTTCGTCGTGAGCTTCGGCGTGATGCTGTACATGGTGTTCTTCCTGCTGCGCGACGGCGGCGAGATCGGCCGCCGCGTGCGCCGCGCATTGCCGCTCGACGACGAGCACAAGAACCTGCTGCTGGCAAAATTCACGACGGTCGTGCGCGCGACGGTGAAGGGCAACATCGCGGTCGCACTCGTGCAGGGCGCGCTCGGCGGCCTGATCTTCTGGATCCTCGGAATCGAAGGTGTCGTGCTGTGGGGCGCGCTGATGGCATTCCTGTCGCTGCTGCCCGCGATCGGCGCGAGCCTCGTATGGGTGCCTGCCGCGCTCTACTTCCTGATGATCGGCGCGTTCTGGAAATGCGCGATCCTCGTCGCGTTCTGCGTCGGCGTGATCGGCCTCGTCGACAACCTGCTGCGCCCGATCCTCGTCGGCAAGGACACGAAGATGCCCGACTGGGTCGTGCTGATCTCGACGCTCGGCGGGATGGCGCTGTTCGGCATCACCGGATTCGTGATCGGGCCGCTCGTCGCCGCGCTGTTCATGGCGAGCTGGGACATCTACGCACGTTCCGAACAGGCCGAATGACGCGCCGCGTGGCTACGTGCCGCGCACCAGCGGCCACGCGCCGTCACGGATGACGAATGCGGATCACGACGGGCGCCACGGCGCCCGTTTCTTCATCCGCCGCCACCGTCATCACGCCGCCATACGGGCCCACGCGATAGGCATGGCCCGACACCAGCGGCACACTTCGATCCTCATTCGCATCGCGCCACGTTGCACGCACACCCGATGCGGCATCCGGTGCGAACGGCGCACCGTCGGGCCTGACCAGCGCCACATGGGCACCCGGCAGACGCCGGCCATGCGCATCGAACCGCAGCGTGGCCGCCGCACCGCCGCTCGCTACCTCTCGTCCTTCGACCACCACGCCCGCTCGCGCATCGAGCGTCACGTCGTAGAGATCGACGAGCGCGCCGGTGAACCGGACGATGCCGCCCGACGTGGTTTGTCCGGCAGCCATCGCATTCGACATCGCCAGCGCGACTCCCAGCCCGAGAACCATCCTCCGCACGGCTCCATCGCACCATGACGTTCGATAGCGCACTGCCGTTGCCGATGCCGCCCGTTTCGCGTCGTTTCGCATGTTCCCTCTCCTCTGCCGCGTGCCCAGAAAAAAGGCGGCGTGACGCGTCGGTCACACCGCCTGTCTGCTGGCAATCACTTTAGGGAGAGACGTCCGGACAATATATGGGACAAGTCCGAAACTAAGGCCCGGTTGATCGAACGCACCGCGTTCGACACCCCGTCGCGGCCGCGTACGAACGACATCGCACGCCGTGCCGCGGGCCGGTCACGCGCCCGGATCGACGCGCAGCACGAGCTTGCCGCGATGGTCGCCGTCGAACAGGCGGTTCAGCACATCGGGCGCATTCTCGAGACCGTCCGCAACCGTCTCCTCGGCCTTGAGCCGGCCATCGCGCAGCCAGCCCGCGAGCGTCTGCACGGCCTCGCGGCTCTTGCGATAGTCGAGGATCAGGAAGCCGCGCATCGTCAGCCGCTTCGAGATCAGCACGCCGACGTCGTCCGCCGCGCGCCCGCTGTTGTAGTTCGAAATCACGCCGCACAGCGCGACACGCCCGCCGATCACCATCCGCGACAGCACCGCGCGCATCACCTCGCCACCGACGTTCTCGAAGTTCACGTGCACGCCGTCCGGCGTCGCGGCCTTCAGTTGCTGACGGAAATCGTCGGCCTTGTAGTCGACGGCCGCGTCGAAGCCGAGCGTCTCGGTCAGGTAGCGGCACTTGTCCGCGCCACCCGCGATACCCACCACGCGCGCGCCGTGGATCTTGCCGATCTGCCCGGCGATCGAGCCGACCGAGCCGGCCGCCGCCGATACCACGAGCGTCTCGCCCGGCTGCACCGGCGCGATATCGGTCAGCCCGTAGTACGCGGTCAGTCCGCTCATCCCGCACGCACCGAGCAGCGTCGGCAGCGGCAGGCCCGACTGCGCGGGCAGCTTCACGAGCTGCGCGGCCTGGTCGGCCGGCACGACTGCGTAATCCTGCCAGCCGACGAGCCCCTGCACGAGATCGCCTTCCGCGAACCCTGCGTGGCGCGACGCCACCACGCGCCCGATGCCGAGCGCACGCATCACCTCGCCGATCGCGACGGGCGGCAGGTACTGCGGCACGTCGCTCATCCACACGCGGTTGGTCGGGTCCATCGACAGGTACAACACGCGCACGAGCACCTCGCCGTCCGCGAGCGCCGGCACCGGCGTCTCGACGAGCGAAAAGTGTTCGCGGCCGACCCGCCCTTCCGGGCGTGTCTTCAGCAGCAGTTGGCGGTTCACGGGTGTGGACACGATGTTCTCCTCCGGTCGTTGTGGTTCGGGATGCGCGTCAGACGGCGCACATGCCGCCGTCGATCACGAGTTCGGCGGCCGTCACGAAGCGGCTCTCGTCGGACGCGAGATACACGGCCGCGTGCGCGACGTCGTCCGGCTCGCCGAGCCGGCGCAGCGGAATGCCGCGCGCGAGCTTGCGCGTCGCGTCGCGTTCGCCGAGCGTCTGGAACAGCGGCTCGACGATCCCCGTGCGGATGAACGCCGGGTGAATCGAGTTGCAGCGCACGTCGATCTCGCGGCGCGCGCAGTCGATCGCGACCGACTTCGTCAGCGACGCGACCGCCGCCTTCGACGCGTTGTACGCGGTGAAATCCGGCTCGACCTTGAACGCGGCGACCGACGAGATGTTGATGATCGATGCGGGATGGCTCTCGGCCAGATACGACAGCGCATGTTTGCAGCCGAGCACGATGCTCTCGACGTTGATCGCCATCACGCGCCGCCATTCGTCCAGCTCGATCTGCGCGGGCGAGCCGATCGAGCCGACGCCCGCGTTGTTGACGAGCACCGACAGCCCGCCCATCGCATCGACCGCCTGCGCGAGCAGCGCCTGCCAGCGCGCTTCGTCGCGCACGTCCTGCGTCGCGGCGAACGCGACCGGCGTCGCGTGGCCCGCATTGAGTTCCTGCGCGAACGCGTCGAGCACCGCGGCGTCGGCAATGTCGGTCACGAACACGCGCGCGCCCTGCTCGACCATCCGGCGCGCGATCGCGCGCCCGAGGCCGCCCGCGGCGCCCGTGATGTATGCGCACTTGCCGGCAAGGCGCGAAGAAACGACTGTCATGTGACCTGCTCCTATCGTGAATCGTCGTCGCGGAACGCTGCCGCGACGGGTTTGCCGTGCCTTCCCGGCCGATGCGGGCCGGTTGACCGTGCCTCGACATCGCGAGGCGCCGCACGGTTTCCGCGAGTATATCGAGATGAACGTGACGCGCGCCGGACAGGCCCGGCAACCGGCCCGGATTGAACGACAGCCAGCGTACGCGAATGCTGCCAATCGATGAAATGAATAATCGTTATGCCCGGTCATAGACCTGATTCATGACTTCCGCGTACCGGTACGCATGCGCGGGCCGGCGGCATCCGTCAGGCATGTAGACCGGCCGGTTCATCGATTGAGGGAATGACGGAGCGCTGCGCTCCACGCAGACGCGGAAGCAATCGGGAAGATGAACGGATGTGGAATCGTGCAGCCGCCGGGCGAATGCCGGCGGCAAGAGAGAGCGGAGAGCGGCACCAGGGGCGCCGCGACCGGCTACCGTCAGAATCCGTCGCCCGACGGTGCGCGCACGAACGCGCAGAGTTGCGGCGAATGGGTATCGATCATCTGCTGGAACGGCGCGCGGTGCCCGTATGCGATGCCCGACACGAGCAGCAGGCAGACGGCCGCGACGCGCGGCGAGAACGCACGCTGCCGCGCGCTGTCGTAGCCGCGCAGGAACAGCAGCGCGACGAGCGCGCCGAGCATCCAGCCGACGATCACTTCCGGAACGGTGTGCGAATGATCGAACACGCGCGCGACGGCCGTGACCGCGCCGATGGCCAGCCCGGCCGCGATACCGGGCGCCTTGCCCGGCCGGAACGCCTGCCACAGCATCGACAGCGCGACGGTCCACACGGACGTCGACAGCATCGTATGGCCGCTGATCACGCGGAAATCGAATTGCGGCAGCTCGATGCCGCACCCGGCATACAGGATCTTCGTTGCGCCGACGACGCCCATGCCGGCGGCGAGCAGCACGCTCCAGCGAGCGGCGAGGCGCCAGTCGGTCAGCGCGAACCACGCCGCGCACGTCAGCGCGATCGGCAAGGTCAGCGCGGCATCGCCGATGTTGCTGATTTCACTCCACATAACGGACTTCGGTCGACGATCGAAAGGCCGCAGTTTACCGCATGTGCGCAGTGCGACTGTGTCAGCCTGTGACAGGCTGTATCAGCCCGCGACGCCGGTAATCAGCAGCAGGTTCGTGCCGGTGATGACGACGAACAGCGCCCACGCGGCGGCCTGCATCCCGCGCCCGATCGTGTGCTCGCCCATCGTGTTGCGATCGCTGACCGAGCGGATCAGCGGCCACATCGCGAACGGCAGCTGCAGACTCAGCAGCACCTGGCTCCACACGAGCAGCTGCCCGACCGAGTTGTCGCCGAGCCACAGCACGCCGATCAGCGCCGGCACGAGCGCGAGCCCGCGCGTGATCAGCCGGCGCTGGTAGCACGGAATCTTCGTACGCAGGAAGCCGTCCATGATCACCTGGCCGGCGATCGTGCCGGTCAGCGTCGAGCTCTGCCCCGATGCGAGCAGCGCGATGCCGAACAGCAGCGCGGCCGCGCCGCCCGCGATCGGCGTAATCAGCTTGTAGGCCTGCTCGATGTCGGTCACGTTGTGCTGGCCCGTCGCATGGAACGCCGCGCCCGCGACGACCAGGATCGCCGCGTTGACGAGCATCGCGACGAACAGCGACACGCAGGTATCGATGCGCACCAGCGCGAGCGTGTCGCGGATCATCCCGCGCGCACCGCCGACCACGCGCCGCGTCTGCACGACCGACGAATGCAGGTACAGGTTGTGCGGCATGATCGTCGCGCCGACGATGCCGAGCGCGAGCACGATCGCGTCCTTGCGGTCGTGGCCCGGATCGCCCGGCACGAGCCCGCCGACCACCGCGTGCCAGTCGGGCGGCGTGATCGCGACCTGCGCGACGAAGCAGAACGCCATCGTCGCGATCAGCCCGAGCACGATCGCCTCGATCTGCCGGAACCCCTTGCCCTGCAGGCCGAGCACGATCACCGTGTCGAGCGCGGTCAGCACGATCCCCCACGCGAGCGGCACGCCGAGCAGCAGCTTGAACGCGAGCGCACAGCCGAGGACTTCCGCGATGTCGCACGCGATGATCGACACTTCGGCGGTCACCCACTGCACGATGCGGCCGAACCGGCCGTAGCGGTCGTAGCTGGCCTGCGCGAGATCCCTGCCCGCGACGAGGCCGAGCCGCGCCGCGAGCATCTGCAGGAAGATCGCCGCGAGGCTCGAGAACGCGACGACCCACAGCAGCGAATAGCCGAACTGCGAGCCGGCCTGGATATCGGTCGCCCAGTTGCCGGGATCCATGTAGCCGATCGCGACCAGCAGGCCGGGGCCGAAAAAGCGCTTGAGCTTCTGCCAGCGCGGCGCGCCGGCATCGATCGTGATACTGCCCTTTACTTCCGACGGGCAGAAAGGGGCGGTGGCGGTAGTGGGGAGGAAGGGCATGGAAAACGGGGATCGAGATCGCGACAGGACGATTCTACGGGTATCCGCCCGGTTTGCTCCCGCGCAGCGGCACACGCGGCACAATGCCTCCCGGCGCAATCGCAGGCCCCCCCGTCCGCATCGGGCGGCGTGGCGCCACGGGTAAGGATCCTTTCGCGCTCGGTGACGCGAAATTCGGTCGGCGACATCATCATGCGCTGGCGAAACAGCTTCGCGAGCCGCTCGCCGCTGCCGAACCCGGTGCGGCGCGCGACTTTATCGGCCGGCAGCGTCGTGTGGACCAGCATGTGGCACGCGCGCTCGAGCCGCACGTGCTGGACGAACTCGGTCGGCGTCACGCCGATCTCCTTCTTGAAGCGGCGCAGGAAATTGCGCTCGCTCATCGCGGCGGCCTCTGCGGCGTTCGCGATCGAGATGCGGTTCACGCTCTGCGCCCGCAGCCGCTGCGCCGACATCCGGATCGACGGGCTCGCGCTCAGCTCGCGAAAGGCCCACATCGACTGCGTATAGCGTTGCTCGACCGGCCGCATCATGTTGCTGGCGATCTCCTGCGCGGCGCCGTCGCCGAGATCGACGCGAAATATGTCGAGCACGGCGGCGAACACGTCGGTTTCGCCGCCCTGCAGCTCGACCGTCGTGGCGACCCGGCGCCCGGCCCGGCCGGGCCGCGCTTCGATCGCCGCCGACGGACGCTGCATGGCCGCGAGCGCGGGCAGGTCCATCGCGTCGACGATCCAGCGCGCATGACGGCGAATGTCGGTGAGGCGACGCTTCAATGCGTCATCCCAGTTGACGGCCGCGCGGTCACCGTGAAGATGAAAGAACGCGAGCGCGCGGCGGCCGTGCTCGTCGCCGAGCGGATCCGCCGCGATGCTCACGCCGGAGGACGACTGCAACAGCCCCCCGCTTTCGGATACGTACTTCAACTGGTAGTCAGCACTGTATGCGTGCAGGCGATTCGCCAGGTTGAAAGCCTCGCCAAGACGCGCGGCCTGGGCCAACGAAAATCCCGAACTCAAATAGATAACGACCCATCTCTGATCTGCTGCATTCACTGGCCAAGCCCCCGACTTGTTTCGACTTCTTCTAATACCGTCGAACTGTCAGGCTTATATTTGGTTTGAATGCGTGCGACAGGACGGCTATCCCGAAATATGAAGCGACGGCATCTTAGCCGAACGGGTCGCGCCTTTGGCGCGAAATGGCCGACGGGGACAGCATGATGGCGGATTACTACAGGCTGCCGCGGGTTGCTGGCAGGCCTGCGCAGAATTACGCAGGCCGATATCGCAAATTGTTGCGGCTGTACGCGTCTCAATCTGCGCATTTAATTGCGAATTATTGCGCCGGGCATCCAGATAAATGCGCCGCCGAATATCGGCTCAACCGATATTGATACGTATCCAGTCCCATCGATCGTCATGCGAGAAAGCCCGCGCATCCGTTGCCTGCGTATCCATTAGAATCGGTCCACCCTTCACCACGCCGCCCGCACCCGTGCCCGCCGATCACCGACTCGACCTGAACCTGTTTCGCGTGCTCGACGCCGTCTACGTGCATGGCGGCATCGGCGCGGCGGCCCGTGCGCTGCATCTCACGCAGCCGGCCGTCACGCATGCGCTCAACCGGCTGCGCGCGCATTTCGACGATCCGCTGTTCGTGCGGCAGGGCAACCGCGTCGTGGCAACCGAACGCACGCGTTCGATCATCGCGGACGTGCAGCTGCACCTGAAGGGCCTGCAAGGCACCGCGCGCGCGCCGTCGGCATTCGATCCCGCGACGCTCGACCTGAGCATCGCGGTAGGCATTCGCGACGTGCTCGAGTCGATCGCGCTGCCGCGGATCGTCGCCGCGTTCGCCGACGAAGCACCGGGCCTGCGGCTCGTGAGCCGTCGCATCGCGGTGGCCGACATCGAACGCGAACTCGCATCGGGCAATCTCGATCTCGCCGTCGATCGCC
Organism: Burkholderia puraquae; assembly: GCF_002099195.1. Lineage (GTDB taxonomy): Bacteria > Pseudomonadota > Gammaproteobacteria > Burkholderiales > Burkholderiaceae > Burkholderia > Burkholderia puraquae. Next base: position 99,311 of record NZ_NBYX01000010.1, read on the forward strand.
GCGTGCCGACCGGCCCGCGCATCGCCACCGAACACCTGCTCGACGATTCGCTCGTCGTCGCGCTGCGCAGCGATCATCCGCTTGCGCGCGATGCGCTGCGGCGCGGCGACTATTTCGCGGCGCAGCATGTCGCGGTATCGTCGCTCGGCGAGCCGCAATCGCTCGACGTGCTGCTCGGCAACGACGGGCGCTTCCGCGATATCCGGCTGACCTGCCAGCACAATTTCGCCGCGTGCCAGATCGCCGCGACCGGCAACCTGCTGGTCACGCTGCCGCACACCTATGCGTTGCGGATGGCCGCGCTGCTGCCGATCGTCGTGCGGCCGCTGCCGTTGCGGCTCAAGCCGTTCCCGCTCCTCGCGTACTGGCACGAATCGCGCGACGCCGATCGCGCGCACCAGTGGGTACGCGAACGCATCGCCGCGCTCGTGCGCAGCAGCGCCGGTGCCGCCGACGCATAGCCGCGTGGCGCACGCCGTCATGATCGGGGCGGTATGCTGACGGCTGCACGCCGCCACGCGGCGCCCGCTTCCCACTTCCCGCTGACCGGAGACTTGCCATGTCGCTCATCCATGCCGCCGCTGCGCTCGACGCGGACGCACCCGACTACGTCGTCCAGCTGCAGGCCGGCACGCACGCGCTGACCGGCGACGAAGCGCCGCGCGAAGGCGGCCAGGATCGCGGGCCGGCGCCGTACGAGTTCGTGCTGGCCGGCCTCGCGCAATGCACCGCCGCGACGCTGCGCATGTATATGCAGCGCAAGGCATGGCCGGCCGCGCGCATCGACGTGCGCACCGAGCTGCATGCCGATCGCGAAGGCACGCAGTACGTGCGCCGCGTCGTGACGCTCGACGGCCCGCTCGACGACGCGCAACGCCAGCGTCTCGCGGAAATCTGCGAGAAGACGCCGGTGACGCAGTTCATCAAGCGCGGCACGCGGATCGACACGACGTTGAACTGATGCACGCGGCACGCGATCGCCGCCTGACATGCAAAACGGGCGGGCCGCGCATGATGCGCGACCCGCCCGTTCATCGATACGGCCCGGCGCTTACAGTCCGAGCGCGGACAGGTCGAGCTTGCCGCCCTTCATCGGCGGGCACCAGAAATACGCGCCCGTCAGCGGCCGCGTGAAGCGGAACAGGCCGTCGACGATCCCGTCTTCCGCACCGCTCATCCGGCGCATCTGCACGTCGAACGCGCGGAACGAGCTGCCGAACGCAACGAAGTAGAGGCCCGCGCGACGCGCGTCCGACCACGGCGACGAACGGCGCAGCATGAACGCCTCGGGCTCGAAGCTTTCCTGCGCGGTGCGCTTCACGTGCGCGAACTCGGGCGCGTCGTCGAGTTCTTCGTTGTCCGAGCGGCGGCGCCCGATGATGTTGTCCATGTCGCCCGACGGAATGCGCTCCATCTGGTCGAAGTCGTGCAGCCATTGCTGGACCGCGACGAAGCTCGCACCGTCGAGCCCCGCGCCCTGCCCCATCACGATCGCCGCGGCCACCGCGTCGTCGCCTTCCGGATTCTCGGTGCCGTCCTCGTAGCCGGACAAATCGCGATCGTTCGAATAGCGGAAACCGTCGACCGCATCCTGCAACGCGAACGCCGGCGCCAGCGCGCGTTCGATCGCCCGCGCGCGCAGCACGATCTCGCCGCGATCGCCGCCGCGCAGCCAGACCCACACGTCGGCCGGCGTCGCCGGCAGCGTGCGGTCCTTCACCGCGAACGCCGGGAATTCGGTCAGGCCCGGCACCGGGTGCCCGAGGTGCGCCGCCAGCGCATGCCCGAACCCGACGACCGTGTCGCGTCCGTCGACGATCTCGCGCAGCGCAGCCAGTGCCGCCGCCACGTTGCCGTCATTCGAAATCGTGAAAGTGAGGTATCGGGCCGCCGTATCGATCGGGGTCAGGATGCCTTGCTGAACGTCGCTCATCGTTTCCTCAGGAATGTATCGTGGTGAATCTGCGAGGGCCGCAGCGTCGTGCGCCGCAGACGCTGAAGTGTAATCGATGCGCGTGCCGGCCCTTGCGCAGCGGCACTGTGGGAGGGCCGCAAAAGAAGGGACAAAACCCTGAATACTAACCGTATCGACGCTGCAACGCCCATTCGTCAGACGTTGCGGCGTGCCCGGCAGTGCTGATAGAATCGTTTCACGTCTTTTCGGCGTCCTTTCAACCGTTCACTTCAGGGGAGGTGCAGATGTTCCGAATGCCAGCAACCTTCCCGAACGTGGTCCCACGGCTCAGCTGATCCAGCCCGCCGTCCGCGCCGGCTCCCGAGTTTTCCGCTAACCCGTCAGCCGCGCCGTTTCCCGACAGCCCGTTTCGTTTCGCCGCACGGTTTCCGCGCGGCCCGGCTGTTGCGTTTTCGATATTCTCCGAACCGGAAAGTCCCGTCGCGCGATGCGCCGGGCAACGATAAATGACCAGAAAAACCTCCCATCTGGGCGGCCAGGCATTCCACGCCGTCTTCGGCTTTACCTTCCGTTACTGGCGCAAGCAGCCGGCCCGCACCGCCACGGTCGCGAGCCTCGCGCTGCTCGCCGCGCTCGCCGACGTGCTCACGCCGCTGTTCGCCGGCCGCCTCGTCGACGCGCTGTCGACCGGCCTGACCGACCGCGCCGCCGCGTGGCATGCGGCCCTCGTCGCGTTCGGCACGCTCGCCGCGCTCGGGCTCGGCGCAACGCTGCTGCGGCAAGGCGTTTACCTGAACATCATCACGCTCACGCTGAAGATGATGAGCGAGATCGCGGCGGCGTCGTTCCATCGCGTGCAGCGCTTCTCGACCGACTGGCACGCGAACAGCTTCGCGGGCTCGACCGTGCGCAAGATCACGCGCGGCATCTGGGCGCTCGACCTGCTGAACGACACCGTGCTGATCGCGCTGCTGCCGTCGGTCACGATGCTCGTCGGCGCCACCGTGCTGCTCGGCACGCATTGGCCCGTGATGGGGCTCGTCGTCGGCGCGGGTTCGCTGCTGTACATCACGGTGACGGTTGCGGTATCGCTCGGCATCGTCGCGCCGGCCGCCCGGCTCGGCAACCTGTGGGATACGCGCATGGGCGGTGCGCTCGCCGATGCCGTGAGCTGCAACGCGGTCGTCAAGGCGTTCGGCGCGGAAACGCGCGAGGAAGCGCGGCTCGCCCGCGTGATCGGCAAGTGGCGGCAACGCACGCGCCGCACGTGGGTACGCGGCACGTTCAACGGCGGATTGCAGGGCGCGATGCTCGTCGCGATGCAGGCCGCGATGATCGGTGTCGCGCTGCGGCTGTGGGCGAACGACGAGGCGAGCGTCGGCGACATCGCGTTCGCGCTGACGATGTTCTTCATGCTGCAGGGCTACCTGCGCGACGTCGGCATGCACATCCGCAACTTGCAGCGCTCGGTGAACGACATGGAAGAACTCGTCGCGCTCGAACGCCAGCCGCTCGGCATCGACGATCGCCCCGGCGCACCGGCGATCCGCATCGGGCAAGGCGAGATCCGCTTCGAGCACGTGACGTTCCGCTACGGCAACCATCCGGTGCCGCTGTACGACGATTTCTCGATGCGGATCGCGCCGGGCGAGCGCGTGGGCCTCGTCGGCCACTCGGGGTCGGGCAAGACGACGTTCATCAAGCTGATCCAGCGCCTGTACGACGTGTCGGGCGGCCGCATCACGATCGACGGCCAGGACATCGCGCGCGTGCGGCAGGATTCGCTGCGCAGCCAGATCGCGATCGTGCAGCAGGAGCCCGTGCTGTTCCACCGCACGCTCGCGGAGAACATCGCGTATGCGCGCCCCGACGCGAGCCGGGCCGACATCGAGCGCGCCGCGCGGCTCGCCAGCGCGCACGGCTTCATCGCCGCGCTGCCGGACGGCTATGACACGCTCGTCGGCGAACGCGGGATCAAGCTGTCGGGCGGCGAACGCCAGCGGGTCGCGATCGCGCGCGCGTTCCTCGCGGATGCGCCGATCCTGATCCTCGACGAAGCCACGTCGAGCCTCGACAGCGAAAGCGAACTGCTGATCCAGCAGGCGATGGAGCGGCTGATGGTCGGCCGCACGACGCTCGTGGTCGCACACCGGCTGTCGACCGTGCGCGCGCTCGATCGGCTGCTGGTGCTCGATCGCGGCAAGGTGATCGAGGAAGGCAGCCACGACGCGCTGATCCGCATCGACGGCGGCATCTACCGCCGGCTGTTCGAACGGCAGGCGCTGGAGCTCGCGAAGGGGCTCGCCGATTCGCCGCGGCACGTGGCGGACGATGAAGCCGGGCCGCTGGGGGAGCCGGCCGAGGTGTGACGCAAGGGTGTCGCTACATGCGCCGGCGGTGCGGTCATCACCGCCGGCGCATGTAGACAGACGGATCCGGATCGAGGCCATGCCAGGTGCACGGCCTTTTTTTGCGCCTGCGAATCGCGCCGGCCACCCCGAAGCCGCGCACCGCAAGGCCACCGCTTCCGGGATCACTTATCATGTCGACCAGGAAATTTGCGACTAGGGATCGACCATGTTTACAGGAATTGTCCAGGGCGTTGCCACCATCAAGACCATCGCCGATCACGGGGAACTGAGAACCTTCAGCATCGCATTCCCGGAGCGGTTTACCGACGACATCGAGATCGGCGCCAGCGTCTCGGTCGACGGCGTCTGCCTGACGGTGACGACCATCCATTCGCCGGAGCTGATCGACTTCGACGTGATGCTGCCGAGCCTGCGGATCACCACGCTGGCCGAGCTCGCGACGGGTGCCCACGTCAACGTCGAGCGGGCGGCGAAGGACGGTGCGGAGATCGGCGGGCATCCGCTGTCCGGCCATGTCGACTTCACCGGGACCATCCGGCACATCGCGTCGTCCGAACACAACCGGATGGTGCGCATCGGCGTGCCGGACGCATTCAAGCGGTACGTGTTCGCGAAGGGCTATATCGCGATCAACGGCTGCAGCCTGACGGTGTCCGACGTCAACCGCGACGAAGGCTGGTTCGATGTCTGGCTGATTCCCGAAACGCGCCGCGCGACGACCTTCGATGCGAAGGGCGTCAACGATACGGTCAACATCGAGATCGAGCGCAGCACGCAGGTGGTCGTGGACACGATCCGGGAATCGGTCAAGGAAACGCTCGGCGAACTGAACGGCGTCGTCACGGCATTGCTGGCGGAAAAAGGCATCGATATCGAGGAGCTGCTGGCGCGCCATGTCGCGCGACTGCCGAAGCAGTAACGGATGCCGGCGCACCAGGGCCTGTTCACGCTCATACCGGGCCCTAGGTGACCCGCTGGATCACCGAGTACCGGCTGCCGTCGGAAAACACCTCGACCCACGGCTCCGATTCCTCGAAGGTCCAGAGGACGAGATCGAGGTCGACCATTTCGTCGTCGTCGGGCCAGGGCATGTTCCACCCGCCCGCGACGGCAACCACCCCGCCCGTGTAGAGCGGGCATTGCGCCATCCACTCACGCGCGTAGTCGTGCGCCGCGATGCCCTTGAAGTTGCCGTTGAATCCCCAGTCGCGTTGCCAGCCATGCGCGTCGAGATAGACGTCGATCGCGGCGGAGCCGAAGCGGAACACCGCGTCGACCGGCGGGAGCGATGTTGCCCTGGATCGGCACAGCGGGCGTTCCGATCGGGCGGGTTGCGTGGCGGTTTCCACACGGCCTGATGCCCCGCTCGCGTCGAGATACACGTTCAGCCATCTGTCGTCGCGCTCGACGGAAAGGCACAACGTGCCCGCCTCGACGCCATGCCAGTAGCCGGTGACGGGCTCGCCGCCATCCGCGAAGCGGTATTGATGGCATGGCCTGGCGAGGCGCTGCGCTTCGGTCAGGAAGTCTTCCAGCGTCATTGGATGGTGTTCTCCCGGTTTGCGGCACCTTCGGCGCCGCATGGATGCGTCGGGCGGCCGCCCGCGACCGGAAACGGTCCGTGCTCACCCGATGGCATGGACGCCACGACAAAGCGCTCGATGTCGGCCGCTACGTGTTCGGGTGTGCCGTCGCTCGCAAACCGCTTGCAGCTCACGCGCATGAACGCAGGGAACCGATCGCGGATCTTGCGCATCTCGTCGGCCTCATTCGCGTTCAGATACGGCCGGGACATTTGCCGGCCCACGATCAGTTTCGCGCAACGCTCGAGGTCGAACGAAGGTAACAGGAGCGCGGTGAATCCGTCCTCCTCGATGCGACGGCGAAGTGCCGGATAGGCCGGCCCGATCAGATAGGCCAGCAACGACACGCTCCCTCTTCGACATCGCATGCGTCGCGCTCCCGAAGGATGCGCGACGAATCTGCCCAGCGCGCCCGCGTCACTCCGCCTCCGCCTGCGCGCCCTTCCCCACCGCCACGCGCTGCGCGCGGTAAATCCCCGCGTGCCCCGAGAACAGATAAGCGACGACACACGCGACGATCGCGTACACGCCGATATCCGCGCCGAACAGTTCGATCGCCATGATCGTCGACGCGATCGGTGTATTGGCCGCGCCGGCGAACACCGCGACGAACCCCAGCCCCGCGAGCACGGGCACCGGCAGCGCCAGCACCTGGCCGAGCGCGTTGCCGAGCGTCGCGCCGATGTAGAACAGCGGCGTCACTTCGCCACCCTTGAACCCCGACGCGAGCGTGACGACGGTGAACGCGAACTTGCCTGCGAAATCGTAGAGCGGCAGCGGGCCGTGAAACGCGGCCTCGATCGTCGGGATGCCGAGGCCGAGATACTGCGGCACGTTCAGCACGGTGGCGGCCCCGGCAACCAGCAGGCCGCCGAGCACCGGCTGCAGCGGCGCGTAGCGGACGGCTCGCCTGAACCACGCGGTCAGCGCATGCGTCGCGAACGCGAACAGCCGCCCGACCACGCCGAACGCGATGCCCGCGATGACCGTCACGGCCAGCCCCGTCGCCGACACGGCCGGCACGAACGGAATCGCATAGGCCGTGTGATGCACGCCCCATGCACGGCATACGACGTCTGCAACGATCGCGGATGCGACGCAGGTCAGCAGCGCGTCGTATCGCACACGCCCGATCGCGAGTACTTCGAGCCCGAACACGGCGCCCGCGAGCGGCGTGCCGAACACCGACGCGAAACCGGCCGCGATGCCGCCCATCAGCAGCACGCGGCGATGTTCGCGATCGAGACGGAACACCTGAGTGACGCGATCGGCGAGCGCGCCGCCCATCTGCACGGCCGTGCCCTCGCGGCCTGCCGAGCCGCCGAACAGGTGCGTGACGACGGTCGCGACGAGCACGAGCGGCGCCATCCGCTTCGGCACGAGCGCCTTCGGGTCGTGAATCTCGTCGATCAGCAGGTTGTTGCCGCGCGCGACGGACTGGCCGAAACGATGGTAGATCCAGCCGGTCGCGAAACCGGCGGCCGGCAGCCCCCATAGCAGCCACGGATGCGCAACGCGCGTACCGGTCGCCCAGTCGAGCGCGATCAGGAACAGGGCGGAAGCCGTGCCGGCCAGAGCGCCAAGCAGGGCCGAGAGCGCGAGCCAGCGGCACACATAGCGCACGGTCGCGAAAAGATCGGCAGAAGTCGTGAAAAACATGATTTCCAGATTCGACGGAACATCAAAACCTGGGCGGCAGAATACCGCATGGACGGCCTGCGACCTCCTGACGACCCAGGAACACGCAGGCATCATCAGCCGGGCTGACCGGCGGTTGAGGGCCGCACCGCGCGCAACGCGCCATACGACCGCAGGGAGGCATGCCATCTCCGCTGGCCGCCATTGTACGCGACGCCCCGCGCCGCCCGCAATGCAGCTGCCGGCACACCGGAACGGGACGGCGTCGCGCGCCCCTCGCGCGCCGTCAGTCGCGCAGCGGGCGCGTGATGCGCGAGATCAGCTGGGGCGCGATCCGCTCGAGCGGCAGGATCGCCGACGCCGCGCCGATCGCCGCGGCCGCCTTCGGCATCCCGTAGACGGCGCTGGTCGCCTCGTCCTGCGCGATCGTGTGGCAGCCCTTCGCGCGCATCGCCTTCAGGCCGAGCGCGCCGTCGCGCCCCATGCCCGTCAGCAGCACGCCGAACGCTTCGGCCTGCCAGCCGTCGGCGACGCTGTTGAAGAACACGTCGATCGACGGCCGGTACGGCGTCTCGACCGGATGCCGCGTATAGCCGAGCACGCCGCGCGGCGACAGATACAGGTGATCGTTGGTCGCCGCGAGCAGTACCTCGCCGGCCTGCGGCACGCTGCCCTGCCGCGCGACGCGCACCGGCAGCCGCGTATAGCCGTCGAGCCATTCGGCCATCCCGAGCGCGAACGCCTGGTCGACGTGCTGGACGATCACGATTGCCGCCGGAAAGTCGGCCGGCAGCGCCCGCAGCAGCGCGGTCAGCGCGGTCGGCCCGCCCGCCGACGCGCCGATCGCGACGAGCGTCGGCTGGCCGCGCTCGGGTGCGGGCCCCGGCGGCACGAGCGCCGCGGTGCGGCTTTCGAGCAGCCGGCCGATCTGGTCGATCTTCGCGAGCAGCGCCTGCGGCGACGCGCCGGCCGACAGCCCGAGCGCGAGCGTCGGCGTGTCGACCGCATCGAGCGCACCGGCGCCCATCGCCTCGTACACCGACGACGTGTTCGCGCTGACGCTCGCCGTCACGATCAGGATCGCACACGGCGCGCGCGCCATGATCCGGCGCGTCGCGGCGACGCCGTCGACCTTCGGCATCACGAGATCCATCAGCACGAGATCGGGCGGATGCGCGACGCAGAAATCCACCGCCTCGTCGCCGTCGGTCGCGACCCACAGTACGCGGTGGTCCGTGCGCAGCGCGAGCACGCGGCGCAGCGCCTCCACGGCGAGCGGCAGGTCGTTGACGATGCCGATGTTCATCCGCGCGCGCCCCCGATCAGGTCGTGTACGGCGTCGAGCAGTGCCTCGTCGTGGAAGCTGCTCTTCGCGAGGTAGTAGTCGGCGCCCGCGTCGAGCCCGCGACGGCGATCCTCGTCGCGATCCTTGTACGACACGATCATCACCGGCACGCGCTTGAGCATCGGATCGCTCTTGATCAGCGTGACGAGTTCGATGCCGTCCATGCGCGGCATGTCGACGTCGGTGACGACAAGATCGAACGCATCGCTGCGCACCGCATTCCAGCCGTCCATCCCGTCGACCGCGACCGTCACGTCGTAGCCGCGCTTTTCCAGCAGCTTGCGTTCGAGCTCGCGCACCGTCAGCGAATCGTCGACGACGAGCACGCGGCGGCGGCGATCGACGAGCGCGAGTTGCGGATCACGCGTGAGCCGCGCGAGCTGCCCGCCGCGCACGAGCTTGTCGACCGAGCGGATCAGGTCCTCGACGTCGACGATCAGCACTGGGTCGCCGTTCTCGAGCAGCGCGCCGGCCGCGATGTTCTGGATCTTGTGCAGGCGGCTGTCGAGCGGCTGCACGACCAGCATCCGTTCGCCAAGGAAGCGGTCGACCGCGACGCCGTACAGCTCGGGCTCCCCGCCGACCACCACGACCGCCGTGCTCGTGCGCGCGACATTGGGCTCGCCCGCGTCGAGCAGCTGGTGCGCGGCAACGAGGCCCGCGCGCCGGCCGTCGAACGGGAAATGCGGCTGCCCTTCGAGCACGTCGATATCGTCGTGCGCGAGTTCGAGCGTGCGGCGCACGTGCGCAAGCGGGAACGCATACGGCTCGCCGCCGACCTCGACGAGCAGGCTGCGAATCACCGACAGCGTGAGCGGCAACTGCAGCACGAAGCGCATGCCCGCGCCCGGCTCGTTGAAGATCCGCACCGCGCCGCGCACGCCGCGCACCATCTCCTGCACCGCGTCGAGGCCGACGCCGCGGCCCGACACGTCGGTCACCGCCTCGCGCATCGAAAAGCCCGGCAGCAGCAGGAATTCGAGCAGTTCGGGATCGGACAGCCGCGCGGCCGTCTCGTCGTCGGTCAGGCGCTGGCGCACGACGGCCGCGCGCAGCGCGTCCATGTCGACGCCCGGGCCATCGTCGATCACGCTGACCAGCAGCGAACCGGCGCTGTGGCGCGCCTCCAGCGTGACGCTCGCCTCGGCCGGCTTGCCGCGTGCACGGCGCGCGTCCGGCGAATCGACGCCGTGGTCGATGGCGTTGCGCAGCAGGTGGCCGAGCGGCGCGTCGAGCAGGTCGAGGATGTCGCGGTCGACCTGCGTGCCCTCGCCGACGATCGAGAAACGCACCTGCTTGCCGAGCGAGCGCGCGAGATCGCGGACGATGCGCGGGTACGCGCGTGTCGCGTCGCCGAACGGCCGCATCCGACACTGCAACGCTTCGTCGTAGAGCTGCTCGGCGATATGCGTGCTGCGCCGCTCGAAGCGGTCGAATTCGTCCATGCGCTCGGCGAGCGAACGCTGCAGGTCGTTGAGCATGTGCCGCACTTCGTTCATCGACGCGAGCATGCCCGCATCGAGATCGTCGGCGAATTGCTCGACCATCAGATCGAGCGAGCGGGCCGCGTCGCGCTGCGCGCGCTTCACGCGCAGCATCGATTCGGCGAACGGCTTGAGCCAGCGCGATTCGACCAGCGATTCGCCGGACAGGCTCAGCAGCCGGTTCAGCGTATCCGCGCGCACGCGGCGCATCGCGCCGGCGCCGGCCACGCGGCCGGCCTGGGCCGGATCGGGCACCGTGCCCGACACGGCGAGCGGAGGCACCGCGGCGCTGGCCCCGACGGGCTCGTTCGCGGCGCCGTCGTGCTCGCGATACGGCACGACCGACGGCGGCACCGGCGGCGGGACGGCGCCCGGCGCCTGCATCGTCTGCGCGCCGTCGGCCCCTGTCAGCGCCGCCGCAAACACGTCGATCTCCGTCTGCGTCACGGGCTGCCCCTGCGGATCGCCGACGCGCACCAGCAAATCGACGCCCGCCAGCAGCACGTCGACGTGCGTGGCCGTCAGCGCGATCGTGCCAGCCTGCGCGGCGACGAAGCACTCTTCCATCCGCCCCGCGATGTCGACGCCGAGCGGCACGCCGACGATGCGCGCGGCGCCCTTCAGCGAATGCGCGGCGCGCATGCACGCCTCGAGCGCGACGGAATCGGGCTCGCCCGATTCGAGCGCGAGCAGCCGCTCGGACAGCGCCTGGGTCTGCGTGCGCGTCTCCTCGCGATACAGCTCGAGCAGCGACAGGTGGCTCAGGTCGTCATCGCCGCTCATCGCATGCTCCGTGTGACTGCGTCGAACAGGCGGTCGTCGTCGAGCAAACCTACGGACTTGCCGCGCCACGACAGCACGCCGCGCGACAGGCCGGCGCTCGCGCGCCCGACCGTCGCCGGCACGGGCACCCAGTCGGATGCGCCGAAGCGCAGCACGCCCTCGACTTCGTCGACCGGAAACACGACCGGCTCGCCCTGGTGCGCGGCCACCAGCAGCCGCGTGAAGCGGCCATCGCCGCCGCCGCTGCCGCCCTTGCCGGCATCGAGGCCGAGCAGCGCGCCGATCGAGATCGCGATGCGCAGCGTGCCGCGGATGTTGACCACGCCGCGCACGGCCGAATTGCGGCGATGCGGCAGCGAATGGATCGGGCGCGTGCCGGCGATCTCGCGCAGCACGCCGATCGGCAGCGCGAGCCATTCGTCGGCCACACGGAACGCCAGCGCCGCGTGGCGCGTATCGGCGTCGGCGTCGTGCCCGTGCGGTGCGGCGGGCGCGCTCATCCGGCGCGTGGTGTCGGCCATCTCGGCCCCGTCGAGCGGGCGCTCGAGCAGCTTCGCCGCGTGATACGCGTACACCGGGCAGTTCAGGCAGCGCAGGCAGTCGTTCAGCCGCTCGCACGTGCGGTCGCCGCGCGTGCCGATCCGGTTCCAGCAATCGTCGACGTCGATCGTCGTCTCGTCAATGGCAGCGGCGGCGCGGTTCATGAATTCCTCTGGTCATCGCGGTGTCGGTCCCCAACCCGTAGTCTCGTCAGCCGGCCGAGCGCCGTGCGCGCTCGAGCATCCATTGCGCACCCGCGCGATCGCCGCCGACGTCGAGCAGCGTCGCAAGATGGGTCAGCGCTTCGTGGTGCGTGGGTCGCAGGTACAGCGCCTTCCGGTAGAAGTCGCCGGCTTCCGCGGCGCGTCCGCGCGCATCCGCGATCAGCCCGTTCAGGTAGAACGCATCGGCATGCGGCCCGACGCGCGCCGAGAACTGCGCAAGCACGCGCTCGGCCTCGTCGAACGCGCCGGCATTCGCAAGCGCCTGCGCATCTTCCAGCGTCGGTGCGGCGCTTTCGGCGACCGGTGCGACCGGTGCAGCCGATACGGCCGGCGCAACCGTTTCGGCCGTCGCCACCGGCACGTCGGCCCATGCGTCGAACGCGGCCGCATGCACGGCCGGCGGCGGCGCCGCGAACGGCTGACCTGCGTCGCCGAGCCAGGATGGCGGTGCGACCGCCAGCACCGAGCGCGTCGCCGCGAGCGGTGCGACCGTGAAGCGCTCCGCGCGCCGGTACGGCGCCGCCGCCGACAGCGGTGCCGCCGACCGGGCCGCGCATGCGTCAGCCGCCGCCGCGCCGGCGGGCTCGCGATGAAATGCGAAGGCCAGCGGCACACGCGCCGAGCGCATCCCGTGCCGCATTGCGACCCCCGTTTCGGCCGGCCCGACGAACAGCATGCCGTCGTCGGCAAGACGCTCGCCAAGCGAGCGGATCACGCGATCCTGCGCGTCGCGGTCGAAGTAGATCAGCACGTTGCGGCAGAACACGAAATCGTAGCGAATGCCCGTGTCCACGGCCGGTTCGACGAGGTTCGCCTGACTGAACTGCACACACGCGCGCACGCGCTCGTCGAGCAGCCAGCCATCGCGCTTCGGCGTGAAATGCCGCGCGCGAAATTCCGTCGCCGTGCCGCGGAACGCATTGCGCCCGTAGCAGCCGAGCCGCGCCTGCTCGATCGCGCGCACGCTGAGGTCGATCGCGTCGATCGTGAAGCTGGCCGGGTCGAGCCCCGCGTCGAGCAGCGCCATCGCCGCCGAATACGGCTCCTCGCCCGTCGAGCACGGTGCGCTCAGCACGCGGATCACACGGCCGGGCAGCGCGGCGAGCCGTTCGGCCGCGAGCCGCGCGAGCGTCGCGAAGGCCTCGCGGTCGCGGAAGAACCAGGTCTCGGGCACGACGAACAGCTCGATCAGCGCACGCCGCTCGTCGGCCGACGCGTTGAGCTGCTGCCAGTAGGCGTCGAGCGCGTCCTGCGTCACGGGCAGCCGCACCGCCGACGGCAGGCGCTCGCCGTCCGCCTGCAGCGCGTGCACGCGTTCCGTCAGCGCTCGGGTCATGAAGTCGTTGCCGAGCGAATCGGGGTCGATGCCGGTCTCGCGCAGCAGCCAGCCGCGAAATCGCGATTCGGATTCTTTCATGCAGACTCTCCCCCGTGGCCCGGCAGGCCGTCGAACAGATACAGGCGCGCGACGTCGTCGACCAGGTCGGACACCGATACCTGCTGCACGACGCCATCGGGCGTGTTCGCGACGGGCCCGAGCCAGCGCGTGCGCGCGGTCGAGATGCCGCTCGACCGAAACGCCGCGCGGTCGATCCGCATCGTCTGCGTTGCGCGCTCGACGATCAGCCCGACCGTGCGCTCGCCGCCGGCCGCGTCCGCACGGCAGCGGACCATCACGAGCCGCGTCGAACGCAACGCATGTGCGCGGCGCCCGAGCGCCAGCATCGGTACGTCGATCACCGGCACCGGCTGGCTGCCGCGCATCAGCAGCCCGGCGATCCATTCGGGCGCGCCGGGCACGGCCTTCGTGACCGCGAGCGGCAGCACCTCCTCGATGCCGGCCGCGTCGAGCGCGTAGCGCTCGCCGTCGAGCTCGAACATCAGGAACAGCGCGTGTCCGCCATTCTGCGTGTCGGCGCGCGTCACGCGTCGACCTTGAAGCGCGACACGCTGGTACGCAACTGGTTCGCGACGAGCGTCAGGTCGTCGATTGCCTGCGACGACTGGCGCAGCGACTCGGCCGTCTGCTGCGCGGCCTCCGACAGTTGCGACAGCGCCTGCGTGATCTGCTCGGCGCCGTTCGCCTGCGTCTGCATCCCTTCATTGACCATCTGGAAGCGCGGCGCAAGCGTCTGCACTTCGGCGATGATCTGCGACAGCTGCCCGCCGACCTGCTGCACGTCGAGCATGCCGCGGCGCACTTCCTCGGAGAACTTGTCCATCCCCATCACGCCCGCCGACACCGCCGACTGGATTTCCTTCACCGTCTGCTCGATGTCGTAGGTCGCCACCGCCGTCTGGTCGGCCAGGCGGCGGATCTCGGTCGCGACGACCGCGAAGCCGCGGCCGTACTCGCCGGCCTTCTCGGCCTCGATCGCCGCGTTCAGCGACAGCAGGTTGGTCTGGTCGGCCACCTTGGTGATCGTCGCGACCACCTGGTTGATGTTCAGCGCCTTCTCGTTGAGGATCGCGAGCTTCGCATTCACCGAACCGGCCGCGTCCATCACGCTGCGCATCGTCTCGCCCATCCGCGTGAGCCCGCTCTGGCTCACGCCCGCGAGCGTCGCCGACTGTTCTGCCACGCCCGCCACCTCGTTCATCGTGCGCAGCAGGTCGCGCGACGTCGCGAAGATTTCGCGCGAGGTGGCGCCGATCTCCGTCGTCGTCGCCGCGGTTTCGTTCGCGGTCGCCTGCTGTTCGCGCGACGTCGCCGCGATCTCTGCCACCGACGTCGTCACCTGCAGCGACGACTGCTGCGCGCGCGCGACGAGTTCCGTCAGCTCGTCGGCCATCCGGTTGAAGCCCGTCTCGAGCGTGCCGAATTCATCGCGGCGGCGCAGGTCGAGACGGCGCGTCAGGTTGCCGGTACGCATCACGTCGTGCACCTCGACGAGCCGCGCCATCGGTACGGTCACCGAACGGTACAGCAAGTAGCCGAGGCCGAGCGCGGACAGCAGCACGAACCCGACCGCGACCGCGAGCACGACTTCGGTATCCTGCACGGATTCGCGGATCAGTTTCGCGGATTGCTCGGCGAACTTGCGGTTTTCCTGCACCAGCACGTTCGCGTTGCGTATGACCTCGGTCCACACCGGCACCGTCTTCGCGTATGCGGCGACGGCGTCCTCGCGCGACACCCGGCTCTTCTGCACGGCTTCGTTCAGCAACGGCACGTAGCGGTCGTACGCGCCGCGGAACGCCGCGAAGCGTTGCCGGTCGTCGTCGCGGAACGTCGTGTTCTGGTAGTCGATCGACAGCGACTCGATCTCCTTCAGCGCGTCGGAAATCTTCGCGAGATCGCGCTGCACGGTTTCGGGCCCGGTGTCGACGAAGGTCGCCTGCTGCAGCAGCATGAACGATTCGTTGACCGAACCGCGCAGCGACGACGCGAGGTAGACGCCGGGCAGCGAGTCTCGCTCGATGCTGATGGCTTCGCTGTTGATCGCGCGCAGTCGCTCGTAGGACACGCCGGCTGTCACCAGCATCAGCACGAACAACACGCCGAAGCTGAGCAGGATGCGATTGCCGAGCGTCAGCCGGGCAGCGCCGATCGTCGGATGCAGGCTTTCATTGGTCGCGCGGGGCGTCACGGTGGCCATGTTCGTTATGGGCTTTCTAAAATCAGCGTTGAAAAATCCGCGCCCGCCTGCGCGCCGGACGGCGCGCCGCGAGCGCATCGGGGTCTGCGGGCAGCGCGGCGCCGGCAGGCCGCGCCGCGACATCACCGCTCCGCTTGCGCCGGCAGCCGAAGCGCGACCATGAAGCCGCGCGCCGTATTGCGCATCAGGATCTGGCCGCGATGCCGCGCCGCCGTCGCGCGGACGAACGCGAGCCCGAGGCCGAAGCCGCCACGCGCCGCGCCATGCGCGGATTCGAGCTGCACGAACGACTCGGTCGCGGCCGTGCGCTGCTCCGGCGCGATCCCGGCGCCGGTATCCTCGACGCCGATCAGCCATGCACCGTCCTCGCTGCTCAGCGTGCAGTGCACGTCCGTGCCGGCCGGGCCGTATTTCAGCCCGTTGTCGATCAGGTTCGCGACCGCGCGCGTCAGCATCAGGCGGTCGCCCATCGTCACGCACTCGGTATCGGGCACGTGCGCGGCGACCCGGCTGCCGAACCCGGCCGCCTTCTCCCACAACTGGTCGACGGCGTCGAGCACGATCTCGTTGAGACTCACGACCTCGTGCGCGCGGCGCTCGGACTGCGCGCGGGTCAGGTGGATGAAGCCGTCGGCAAGCGCGAGCGCGCGCCGCGCATGGCCGGCAATGCGCTCCATGATCGCCGGCATCTCGCCGTGCTCGGCCCGGTAGACCTCGAGCAGTGCGAGGATCGACGTCTGCGGCGATCGCATGTCGTGCGACAGGAAATCGAGCGCTTCGTCGCGTTGCCGCGACATCAGGTACGAATTCGAGTGATAGCGGATACGGGCGGCCAGCTCCATCGCGTCGGGGAGCTTCACCAGATAGTCGTTCGCGCCGGCGATGAACGCCTCGCGCTTGACGATCGGCTCCTCCTTCGCGGAAAGCACGATGATCGGCACGCGCGCCGTGGCGGCGTCTGCGCGCCACGCGCGGACGAGATCGAGGCCGTCGATCTCCGGCATTACGAGATCCTGCAGGATGACCGTCGGCTTCACGTCGCGCGCGACCGCCATCGCCCGGTGCGCGTCAGTGCACACGTGCAGGTCGATGTCGTGTTCGCTGCGCAGCGCGCGGCGGATCACCTCACCGACGAACGGTTGATCGTCGACGAGAAGAACCGATAACCCCGATTCAAGGCAATCCGAGGCATTATCACTGCTCGATTCTTTCATAAATACAGTTTCAAACGCCGATTCTCCAATCGATTCTTTCATAGGAGTTGTTTATCAGATTTGGACGCTATCTCATTTCGGCGGTTGAAAACCCCGCCCAATTCGCCGATTTGGCCTATCGGCACTGCCTCGCAGGGCTCCGGACGCCGATTTCTCCCCGTTGACGGCCGCATTACCTCCGCATCCTTTCTCTCAATAAACATAACCGGCTGATTCTAAATGAAATTAGAACACAGCATCTATCTCCTTCCGGTTTAGTTTTGCCAAATATGCAGAAAGAGACGGAAACAGTTAAATCAGATCATTTCCGGATTCGAAACACGATAACGTTTGCGAGACCGGTGCCATAAGGTTTGCATGCGCTGCAAGGCCGGCTGCCCGCCGCATTTGGGGCCGGATAAAAATCCGCCGAATCGGCAGGCGAACGGAAGAAAAAAGAGCGCGCCGGGCAAGGATCGGCCCGCACGCGCTTCGGGCCGGCTGGCACCGGCCGCTCGATGGCGGTGTGAGAAGGTGTGCGGCCTTACCCGCGCGCGTGCTGCGCGGACACTTCCTGCAGGTCGAGGTCGCGCTCGAGCGCGTGCAGCATCTCGTCGTGGATGCGGCCCGAACGGTGCAGGCGCAACAATTCCGTGCGCCCGGCCTTGATCGCAGCCAGCACGACGTCGTAGTGCGCGGCCCGCACTTCTGCCGGATACGCAGGCTCGTTCTTCGCCCGCTCGGTCAGTTCCGCGCGATACGTGTACTGCTCGAGCAGGCGCGGATGGATCACGGTGCCGTTCTCGTCGCGCACGAGCGGCTGGATCGCCGCGAGCTGCGCAGCCTCGACATACGCCCACGTCTGCGGCTCTGTCAGGTGATGCGCCGCGCGTTCTTCGCGCTGCGGCAGGCGCAGCAGCCGGATCAGCGGCCCGATCGTCGTGCCCTGCAGCAGCACGGTGACGAGGATCACCGCGAACGACGCGACCAGGATCACGTCGCGGCCGGGCATCGCCTCGGGCAGCGACAGCGCGATCGCCAGCGTGACGACGCCGCGCATCCCGGCCCAGCTCATGATCGTCGCGGCCTTCCAGTCGGGCGCCTCGCCGCGCCGCGCGATCCCGCGCACCGGCCACTTCAGCACTTCGACCGCGTAGATCCACACGAAGCGCGACACGATCACGGCCGCCAGCACCGCGAGCACGGGCGGCACCATCGTGGCGAGCACCTGCTCGAAGCCGCCGAGCCGATGCATCGCGCCGCGCAGCGACAACCCGATCAGCACGAACACCATCGCCTCGAGCAGGAACACGATGACCTGCCAGAACGCGGTGCCGCGCGTGCGCACGGCCGCCGAGAACACCTCGTGCTGGTGCCAGCCGACGATCATGCCGGCCGTGACAGTCGCGATCACGCCCGACACCTCGACCATTTCGCCTGCGATGTATGCGATCCAGCCGGCGATCACCGCGACGGTGATCACGAGATAGTCGTCGTCGAGCAGCTTCAGGAACCACACGACGAGCTTGCCGACCGCGAAGCCGATCGCCACGCCGCCGAGCCCGAGCTCCGCGAATCGCACGACCGCATGCTCGAGGCTGAACGCGCCAGTGAGCGCAGCCGCGACCGCGAAACGGAACAGCACGAGGCCGGCCGCGTCGTTCAGCAGGCTCTCGCCTTCGAGCAGCACCATCAGCCGGCGCGGCAGGGCGACGCGTTCGAGCACGGCCTTCGCGGCAACGGCGTCGGGCGGCGACACGATCGCGCCGAGTGCGAAGCACGCGGCCCACGGCAGCGACGGCGCCACCCAGTGCACGGCGAAGCCGACCGCGAACGTCGTGAACACGACCGCGCCGATCGCGAGCAGCAGGATGCCGCCGACGTTACGCTTGAACTCCTCCCACACCGAGAAATACGCACCGTCCATCAGCAGCGGCGGCAGGAACACCAGCAGCACCAGTTCGGGATCGAGATTGATCGGCGGCAGGCCGGGGATGAACGCGATGCCGATGCCGCCGATCAGCAGCGCGGCCGCGGGTGGCAGCCGCAGCCGCTTGGCGATGCATTCGAGCGCGACGATCGCGAGAAATGACAACAAGACCAGCTTGAATGCCGAGACGGGAGACATGAATCGACCTCGTGAAGAATGAATTCGCGCTTTCCGGCGTCGTACCCCGGTCGGCAGTTTCGCGCGATTACATCACGAGGCGAGGCCCGCAGTCGAGCGGGTTCGGCAGCCCGCCGCGCGACGCCCGCATGGCACCCTGCCCGGTACCGGCCCGCTGCGCGCGCCGCCATGAAAAACGGCACGCGGGCCGGCCCGGTCGCCCGCCCGCGTGCCGTCGCGGCACCACGCGCCCGCGCGTTACCGGCGCCGCACGACCATCAGTCGCGGCTCGGTCATGTCCTCGATCGCGTAGCGGATCCCTTCTCGGCCCAGGCCCGAATCCTTCACGCCGCCGTACGGCATGTTGTCGACGCGGAACGACGGCACGTCGTTGATCACGACGCCGCCGACTTCCAGCTCGTCCCACGCACGCTGCGCATGCGTGAGCGAATCGGTGAACACGCCGGCCTGCAGCCCGAAGTCGCTGTCGTTCACGCGCGCAAGCGCATCGTCGAACCGGTCGAACTTCTCGAGGATCGCAACGGGGCCGAATGCCTCCTTCCGGTACAGGTCCTGCTCGTGCCCGACGTTTTCCAGCAGCGTCGCCTCGAACATCGCGCCATCGACCTTGCCGCCCGCAACGATCTTCGCGCCTGCCGCGACGGCTGCGTCCATCCAGCCCGACAGCCGGCGCGATTCGGATTCGGAGATCATCGGGCCGACGAACGTCGACGGATCCTTCGGATCGCCCATCTTCAGCGAACGCGTCTTCGCGATCAGCTTCTCGCGCAGCGCGTCGTACAGATCGGCATGCACGAGGATCCGCTGCACACCGATGCAGCTCTGGCCCGACTGGTAGTACGCGCCGAACGCGAGACGCTCGACCACGTAGTCGAGCCGGTCGCGCTGGTCCGCATCGACGATCGCGGCCGCGTTACCGCCGAGCTCCAGCACGACTTTCTTCTTGCCGGCCTTCTCCTTCAGCGCCCAGCCGACGGCCGGCGACCCCGTGAACGACAGCAGCTTGAACCGCTCGTCGGTCGTGAACAGGTCGGCGCCGTCGCGATGCGCGGGCAGCACCGAGAACGCGCCCTTCGGCAGGTCGGTTTCCGCGAGCACCTCGCCGATGATCAGCGCGCCGATCGGCGTGCGGCTCGCGGGCTTCAGCACGAACGGACAGCCGGCCGCGAGCGCGGGCGCGACCTTGTGCGCGGCGAGGTTCAGCGGAAAGTTGAACGGCGAGATGAACGAACACGGGCCGACCGGCACGCGCTTCGTGTAGCCCGTATAGCCCTGCGCCCGCGCGGAGATCTCGAGGTTGATGATCTCGCCGTCGATGCGCACCGATTCCTCGGACGCCACGCGGAACGTGTCGATCAGCCGCGTCACCTCGCCCTTCGAATCGTTGATCGGCTTGCCGGCCTCGATGCACAGCGCCTCGGCCAGCTCGTCGAAACGCTCGCGAAAACGCGCGACGCAATGGTCGAGCACGGCCTGCCGCTTGTAGGCCGGCAGCTCGCGCATCGGCTTCGCGGCGTCGACTGCCGCGCCGATCGCCGCGTCGATGGCCTTCGCGTCGGCCAGCGCGACGCGCGTCGCGACCTTGCCGCTGAACTTGTCCGTCACGTCCAGATCGGTGTTCGCGTAGACGGCTTCGTTGGCGAGGTAGTACGGATAGGTTTCCTTCAGCATGGAACGCCTCCTTCCTGTGAACGGGACATTCAGAGTTGCGCCGACAGGCGCTTGATCTCGCGGTTCAGCACGCGCTCGTTGTCCGAGTAGTCGATCGGCACGTCGATCACGTGCACGCCCGGCGACGAGAAGCACTCGCGCAGCAGCGGCTCGAGATCGTCGGCCGATTCGACGCGATGCCCGTGCGCGCCGTAGCTTTGCGCATACGCGACGAAATCGGGGTTCTGCAGCGTCATCGCGAAATCGGGGAAGTTCATGTTCTCCTGCTTCCAGCGGATCATCCCGAAGGCGTCGTCGCGCAGGATCATCACGACGAGGTCGAGCTTCAGCCGCACGGCGGTTTCGAGCTCCTGCGAATTCATCATGAAGCCGCCGTCGCCGCACACGGCGATCACCTTGCGCTGCGGATGCACGATCCTGGTCGCGATCGCGGACGGCAGCCCCGCGCCCATCGACGCCAGCGCGTTGTCGAGCAGCAGCGAGTTCGGCTCGTGCGCACGCCAGTAGCGCGCGAACCAGATCTTGTACATCCCGTTGTCGAGACAGACGATGCCGTCGGCCGGCAGCGCGTTGTACAGATCGTTGACGATGCGCACCGGGTACATCGGGAAGCGCGGATCGTGCTGGCCCTTCTCCAGATGGGCATCGAAATGCTCCTTGATCATCGCGAAGCGCGCGAAATCCCAGTGCGGCTGCGGCGCGAGCGCCTCCTTCATCTGCCACACCGCGTTCGCGATGTCGCCGACCACCTCGATCTGCGGGAAGTAGACCGGGTCGACCTGCGCGCCGAGGAAGTTCACGTGGATCACGGTCTTGTCGTCGGTACGCATGAAGAACGGCGGCTTCTCGATCACGTCGTGGCCGACGTTGATGATGCAGTCGGCATGCTCGATCGCGCGGTGCACGAAATCGCCATCGGACAGCGTCGCGTTGCCGAGCCACAGCGGGTGCGTCTCGTCGATCACGCCCTTGCCCATCTGCGTCGTGAAGAACGGGATGCCCGTCTTGTCGACGAATTCGAGCAGCATCTTGCAGGTGGTCTTGCGGTTGCCGCCCGCGCCGATCATCAGCAGCGGATGGCGCGCGGCCTGGATCGCGTCGACCGCATGCGCAACCGCCTTCTCCTCGGCCACCGGCCGCCGGCTGTAGCTGCGCGGGATCGGCTTGCCGTCGCCCTCTTCGTGCGCGATGTCTTCCGGCAGTTCGAGGTGCGCGGCGCCCGGGCGCTCCTCCTCCGCGCGGCGAAACGCCTCGCGCACGGCCGACGGGATGTTGCCGATCGACACGATCTGCCGCGTGAACTTCGTGAGCGGCTGCATCATGTCGACCACGTCGACGATCTGGAAGTGGCCCTGCTTGCTGGACTTGATCGGCTTCTGCCCGGTGATCATCAGCATCGGCATGCCGCCGAGCTGCGCGTACGCGGCGGCCGTCACGAAGTTGGTCGCACCCGGCCCGAGCGTCGCGAGACATACGCCGGTGCGGCCCGTCAGGCGGCCGTAGGTGGCGGCCATGAAGCCGGCCGCCTGCTCGTGCCGGGTCAGCACGAGCTTGATCTTCGATCGCCGCAGCGATTCGAGCAGATCGAGGTTTTCCTCGCCGGGAATGCCGAACACGTACTCGACGCCTTCGGCTTCCAGCGCCTTCACGAACAGATCCGATGCTTTCATGGGGGACTCTCGGTTGATGCCGCCTGCCCGGCTTACGGGCGCGCGACGTTCAGAACGCGCGCCGGCCTACGGCACGCGGACGCTTTACCTACTGGACACAAACCACGACACGGCACGCGCGCGGCAAGCACGCGCGGTCGACAAGGACGTTTTTGATTGTAGACGGATTCGCGCAATCCCGACTTCGACCGAATGGCCAGGGTCGGCCTGACGGCCAATTCGACGTCAAACGGCGCGCGCGGCCCTACTGTAGGGGCAACCGAATTCCATTCATCGAATCTGTGAACCATGGTTGACATACTGCGATCCATGCCATACAGTGCACCTACATTCAGTATCCGGACCACTGACGTCTTCGACGCGTGGTTTGCCGGCCTGCAGGATCGCGTCGCCCGGCGACGCATCCAGGCGCGCATCGACCGTCTGTCGATGGGCAATCCGGGCGACGGGAAATCCGCCGGCTCCCCCGTCGTCGAAATGCGCATCGATCACGGGCCCGGCTATCGCGTCTCCTACGTCAGGCGCGGAACGATATGGGTGATCCTGCTCTGCGGCGGCGACAAGTCAACGCAACAGGCGGACATCCGCGCCGCGCACGCGATGCTCGCGCGGCTCGACCTGGAGTGATCGATGGACAAGATCAAGACCCAGCCGTGGGATTCGGCCGAACACCTGAAAACCGACGACGACATGGCCGACTACTTCGAGGCCTGTCTGCAGGAAGGCGGCGACGACCCGGCCTTCATCGCGCATGCGCTCGGCGTGATCGCCCGTGCGCGCGGCATGTCGCAGGTCGCGCGCGACGCGGGCCTGTCGCGCGAAGGGCTGTACAAGGCGCTGTCGCACGACGGCAATCCGAGCTTCGGCACGATCCTGAAAGTGATCAGGGCGCTCGGCCTGCAACTGCACGGCGCGAAGGCGCAAGCGTGATTCGCCGGCGCGCGCAGGCGCGCCAGGTGCGCGATGGCCGCAATGGCCACGTCAATGCAGCCATCCGCCGGCCCAATGCGGCACCAGCGACACCAGGTACAACCCGAGCCCGATCAGCCCGCCGACCAGCGTGCCGTTGATGCGGATGTACTGCAGGTCCTTGCCGATGTTCAGCTCGATCTGCCGCGACATTTCACGCGCATCCCAGTTGCGCACCGTGTCGCGGATGTGGCGCATCAGGAAATCCGCGAAATCCGGCGCCATTTCGTGCACCGCCTTTTCGACATGCTCGTTCAGCGATGCGCGCAATGCCGGGCTCTCCGCCAGCCGCGCACCGAGCCAGCCGCCGAGCATCGCGGCCTGCCGGTGCAGCGCCGAATCGGGGCGCGCGAGATCGGCCTTCAGCCACACGCGCAACTGGTCCCACAAGTCGCGCACGTACTCATTGAACGCAGCGCCGTCGCGAATATAGCGCTTGATCTCCTCGCCCTTTTCGATGAACGCGGGATCGTGCTTCAACCGCTCGGTCAGCCGCACGACCGTCCGGTCGAAGCGCTGCCGCAGCTCGTGCTCGGGATCGGCCGCCACGCCTTCCAGCACGCGACTCACCGCGCTCGCGAGCATCCGCGCGCCGTTCTCGCCGAACCACTGCGTCGGCATGATCTTCTCGACCTTCGGGTACTGCGTCTTCAGCCATTCGACGATGAAGCCCGCGATCACCTCGCGGTTTTCCTCCTTGTCGAGCACGTCCACCACCTGTTCGATCGCATCGTCGAGCAGCGCCTGGTGGCGGCCGTCCTTCGTCAGCGTATCGAGGATCGCGCCGGCCGATTGCGACAGGTCGACCCGGTCGATCACCGCGCGAAACGCATCGTGGACGAACGACTGGATCCGCGCGTCGTCGGTCATGTCGAGCGCGAAACTCATCAGCTTCGTCACATAGCCGCCGAGCGCATCGGTATTCGCCGGCTCGCCGAGCCACGCGCCGAGTTTCTGCGCGGGATCGTGCTGGCGAATCTGTGCGGCGAGCGCGTCGGGGCCGAGGAACTTCTCGCGCACGAACACCGCGAGGTTGTCGGCGATCTTGTCCTTGTTCTTCGGGATGATCTCGGTATGGCGCGACACGAACGGGATCGGCACGCGGCGGAACAGCGCGACGACCGCGAACCAGTCGGCGAGTGCGCCGACCATCGCGGCTTCGGCCACGGCCTTGAAGCCGTCGACCCACGGGCCGCGCGGCAGCAGGATCGTCGCGACGAACACCGCGACGGCGGCCAGCAGCAGCCACAGCGCGCGGCGCTTGCTGCGTTTCAGTTCGAGGGCTTTGTCTGGCGTCATGGGCAACCGGTCGGGCGAACGATGCCGCTAATATGCACCGGTTGCGGTGCTGCCGACAAACATTGCGGCGCCCATCGCGCGAGCCGCACCCCGCCGGATCCGACCGGCGGATCGCGCACGGCGCCAGCCGGCATCGTCACCGCATGCCGGGCCGGACGACCGTGCCCCAGCTACATCAACGTCTTCAGGTTCACCGCCGGATCGGCGAGCCTCACCGGATCGGGCACCGCCCCCGCCGCGATCAGCCGGCGCGATGCGCCGATGTCGCGCCCCAGGTTCGCCGCGGCCACTGCCGCGATCCTGCCGTCGTCACCCAGCCCGAACACCGTGAACGGCCCGTTCGCCGGATCGCCGCGCACGACGATCGTGCGCTCGCTGCCGAACAGCCCGAGCATCTGCAGGTTGCAGTCGTACTGATCGGACCACAGCCACGGCAGCTCCGCATAAGCCTCGTCGGCGCCGAGCACGTTCGCGGCCGCGACGGCCGGCTGGTTCTCGGCCACCTGCCACGACTCGATCCGCACGTGGCGCCCGAGCAGCGGATTGAAGTGCATCGTCACCTCGCCCGCCGCGAAGATCGCGGGATCGATCGTGCGGCAGCCCGCGTCGGCGCGTATCCCGTTGTCGACCTCGAGCCCCGCCGCCTGCGCGAGTTCGACGTTGGGCACGACGCCGATGCCGACCACGATAATGTCGGCCGGCACGTCGCCACCGTCGGTCTCGACGATCGCGCCGCCACCCGGTGCGCGGCGGATCGCGCGCGGCAGCGTCGCCATCTGAAAAACCACGCCGCGTGCATCGTGCAACCGGCGCGCGTACGTGCCGACCACTTCCGGCAACGCACGCTGCAGCAGGCACGGGGCGGGATCGATCACCGTCACGTCGCAACCGAGCTGGCGCGCGGCGGCCGCGACTTCAAGCCCGATGAAACCGCCGCCGAGCACCGCCACGCGGCGGCCCGGCGAAAGCTGCGCGCGCAACGCACGCGCATCGGCGACCGTGCGGACGTAATGCGGCATGACGCCTTCGTCGATCGTGCCGCCGAACGTGCGCACCCGCGAGCCCGTCGCGAGCACGAGCCGCGCATAAGGCAGCGTCGTGCCGTCGTCGAGCCGCACGCGCTGCGCATCGCGCTCGATCGCGTCGACACGCGTGCCGAGCCGCAGCTCGATGCGCTGCGCGTCATACCACGCGGCATCGCGCACGAACGCACGCTGCTCGCCGCCGTCGCTCAGCAGCGCATCCTTGGACAGCGCGGGCCGGTCGTACGGCAGCTCGCGTTCCGCGCCGATCATCACGATGCGCGCCGCGGCGTCGCGCTCGCGCAGCGCTTCGGCCGTGCGTCGCGCCGCGTGGCCTGCGCCGACGATCACGAACGGATCAGCCGACATTGACTTCCACCTGCCCGTCGACGATCCGGATCGGATAGGTCCGCACCGGCTCCGTGATCGGCGCGCATTTCGGCGCGCCGGTGCGAATGTCGATCAGCCCCTGGTGCAGCGGGCATTCGACGCAGCCGTCTTCCACATAGCCTTCGGACAGCCGCGCGTGGCCGTGCGTGCAGAGGTCGTGCATCGCGAACAGTTCGTCGCCGATCCGGAACACGGCGATCGGCTTCTGGCCGGCGACGCGCGCCGCCGGTTCGTCTTCGGAGAATTCGTCGAAAGCGCCGAGCGGATGCCACTCGGCGAGCGTTGCTTCGGTCATGTCTGTTCCTTGCTTCCGTATCAGATCGGGGTGGCGAGCAGCGTCTGCACGCGCGACGTGTCGTAGATCACCCGCTTGGTCTTGTAGCGCAGCCCGTCCGGCGTGCGCACGACCGTGTCGTAGTACTTGCCGGCCTGGTACACGTTCGACTCGCCGTTGCTGCGCGTCTGCACGACGACGTAGTTGCTCTCGGTGTCGATCTCGCCGTCGCGTTCGGCGACGATCGTCAGGCCCGACGTCATGTGCCGGTACGTGTGTTCTTCGTAGATGTTCGCGTGCCGCAGCGACACCACGCGGTCGCGCAGCATCCGCTGGTTCGTGCAGTGGACGATCCCGACCGGCAGCCCGAGGTCGGCATTTTCCTTCGGCACGATTTCGTACGTGCAGTCCTCGGTAAACATCGTCGGCCATGCTTCGAGCCGGTTGTTGTCGAGGTGCCCGATATAGCGGTTCTGGAGCATGTAAATCTCGAACCACGTCTTCATGTCTTCCGTCAGGTTTTCCATCGTTCCGTGCTCCCGCTTCAATAGCCCATCAGCTTCTGATAACCGACCCAGAACTTGCGGATCAGGCTTTCGGTGATCACCGTGTCCTGCTGGTTCGGATTGCCGCGCGACATCTCGATCACCGACGTCGCGTCGCCGTCGCGCACCGTGCCGCGCTGCACGAGCTCGGTCGCCTCCGTGTCCTCCATCGAGATATAGCCGGCGGGCCCGACGAGGTTCGCCTGCTTGATGCGCAGCGCGCGCAGTTCGGGCGTATCGTCCGCGTAGCCGAAGAAGTGGAAGATCAGTTCGAAGTTATCCGGGCCTTTCGGCAGGATCTGGCGCGCGACCAGCGTGTTGTGGATCTGCTGGATCACGAGCTGCGGGAAGATCGGCTGGATATGGTTCGTGCAATCCTCGTCGTATTCCGACACGAGATCGAGAATCGATTCGTCTTCCAGATGGAAGCCTTCGTCGAACGAACGGATGTTCTGCTGCTTGTATGCGGCCGACGTATCGTCACCCGTCTTCGTCACCGTGATGATGCTGTGCAGCCCGTGATTCGCATCCGGAATCGAGCGCGCCTTCATCCCGACGCGGAAGATATTGAAGGTCGTATGGAACAGGTGCAGCATGCTCGCGTGATACGGGTCCTTCACGTTCTCCATGTACAGCTTCCAGTTCGACTTCGAATACTGGCGCGTGCAGCCGAGATACTCGATCGGCTTGTGGAAGATCCGGTCGATCCACGGGCGCATCTGCTCGCCGAGATAGTCGGGCAGCGGCGCAACCTCGTCGCTGAACGTCGCGAACACGAGCCCGCGATAGCTGTCGACGCGCAGCTTGCGCAGCCCGTGCTGCTTCGGGTCGAAGTCGGCCGGCATCCCGGTCATCCCCTTCTGGCCGCGCCGGAACGGCACGCCGAGCAGGTTGCCCGCGTTGTCGAAGCTCCACTGGTGATAGACGCACGTGTGCGAACTTGCGTTGCCGCGCGACTTGCGGCACACCTGCGCGCCGCGGTGCGCGCAGCGGTTCACCCACGCGGAAAGCGCGCCGTCCTCGGTGCGCGTGACGACCACCGGCGTATCGCCGACGAACGTGCTCTTGAAATCGCCGGCGTTCGGGATCTCCGCTTCCAGTGCGACGAAGTTCCACGTCGGGCCGCGGAAGATGCGCTCCTGCTCGCGATCGTAGACCGCGCGCGAGCTGAACACCTTGTACGGCACGCGCGAGCCGTCTTCGTGCGGAAAGGTCACGTCGGATGCGTCGTCGCGCGCGGCGAAAACGACGGGCGATTCTGTCTGCTCCATGTCGGACTCCTTGTCGATTCGTTTCGTTGAATGCATGGAGCCGATTTTTGAAAAGCTAATATTCCCCGTCTATCCGGAAAGTGCGATTGCGGCGGCGCAATATCCACTTTCGGCGGATTTCTGCGCTAGCATGGCAGCACACACGACCCGGCGCACGATCGCGACCCATTGATCGGATCGAAGCGCAGGCCGTCTACACCAAGGCTGATGCCCATGTCCCCAACGTCGTTCGAGCCGCTCGCGCTGCGCGCGCACCGGCTGTTCGAATCCCGCGATCTCGACGAGACGCGCGAGCGGATCTCGCGCGTGATGCAGCCGCATGCGCTGCTGCCGAACGGCCGCACGCATGGCGCGTCGCACATGGATTTCGTCAGGCTCGGCGGGCTCGGGATCGGCACGATCGCATTCGGCGATGCGATGCGCGTGCAGGTCGACGCGGTCGATGGCTACTACCTGCTGATGTTTTGCCTGTCGGGCCAGGCCGAGGTGCGCGCAATGGGGCGGCAACTCGGCGTCGACGGCCAGACCGGCGTGCTGTGCGCGCCCGGGGAGCCCTTCGACGCGATGCTGTCCGCCGATTGCGAGCAGTTCGTGCTGCGCATCGACGCGGCGACCGTCGGCTCACTGACGGGCGACCCGCGCGCCACGCTCGATCCGGTACTGCACGTCAGCGACGCTGCGCTCGCCGCGTGGCGCCAGCAACTGATGCTCGTCGCACGCTCGCCCGAACTGCTCGAACGCGCAAACGCGAACCCGCGCGTCGCGTCGCAGCTCGAGCACCTGCTGATCGACCTGCTGATCGATGGCCACCCGCCGTCCGTGCTGCAGGCATCGCACCGCGACCCGGCGCCGGGCTTCGTGCGGCGCGCGCAGGAGTTCGTGAACGCGCACTATGCGCTGCCGCTGCAGCTCGCCGATATCGTCCAGGCCGCCAACGTGCCGGAACGGACGCTGCGCGACGCGTTCCTGCAGTTCCGCGGGACGAGCCCGATGCAATACCTGCGCGCGACGCGGCTCGACCATGCGCGTGAGCTGCTGCGCGGTGCGACGTCCGCCCGCCGGATCGCCGATGTGGCACTCGATTGCGGGTTTACGCACCTCGGCCGGTTCGCGATCGCGTACCGGGAAAAGTTCGGCGAATCGCCGTCGGAGACGCTCGACGGGAAGCGCTAACGCAGCGTACGCTTGCGCGCCCGGCGGCTTGCACGGCCGGCCTCCGGTTTGCCCGGAACGCCCTGAGACCGCGATGCCCTCCCCGCATTTGCCTGCATGGGTCGAAACAGACCGTTAGTTGCGATTTGAAGCGGTAATGACGATCGTCACGCCGCCGGCACGATCATCTCCCGCGCAATTGCGCAAAACGCAGCCGTGGCGGCGCTTTCGCCGTGCAGCCGGCGGCTCATGATGATCGGCGACGTCGCGGCCGGCTCCGGCAACCGCCGGTAGACCACCCCCTTCACCCGCACGCCCTCCACGCTTTCCGGCACCAGCGACACCCCCACCTGCGCGGCCACGAGCCCGAGTGCCGTCTGCAGCTCGCGCACCTCGTGGACGGCCGCCGGCACCAGCGCGCCGTCGCGCAGCGCGGACAGCTGCTGATCGGCGAAGCTCGGCCGCGGCGTGCTCGGATAGACGATCAGCGTCTCGTTCGCGATATCCGCGAGCGTCAGCGGCCGGGCCGGATCGGCGAGCGGATGCCCGACCGGCAGCGCCGCGATCAGCTTTTCCTCGATCAGCGCCTCGCGCACCAGTTGGTCATCGTCGAAACGCAGCCGGCCGAAGCCCACGTCGATCCGCCCGCCCTTCAGCGCGCCGAGTTGTTCGAGCGTAAACATTTCGATCAGCGACAGCTCGACGTCCGGCTGCGCCTCGCGAAACGCGCGGATCACGTCCGGCAGCGCACCGTACAGCGTCGACGGCACGAAGCCGATCACGATCCGCTCCGACAGCTGCGCAAGCCGGCGCGTCAGCGGGCCGAGCTCGTCGGCCTGGTCGACGAGGCGCTTCGCCTGCGCATAGAACACGCGCCCCGCATCCGTCAGTTTCAGCGGCCGCGCGCCGCGCTCGAACAGCGGCAGCCCGATCTCGTCCTCGATCGCCTGGAGCTGGCGGCTGAGCGGCGGCTGCGTCATGTGCAACCGCTCGGCCGCCCGCGTGATGTTCATTTCCTCGGCGACGGCGATGAAGTAACGGAGCTGACGCAATTCCATTTCATGCCTCAAAGGTATGGAAGTAGTCGGAAAGAGTGTTGGACGACGCGGGGCGGGAATTCCTACCATGTGCACCAACAGGAGGAATCGCATGATAGCAACTGCCGCCACCATCGAACGCATCGAGACGCTCCTCGTCGACGTGCCGACGATCCGGCCCCACAAATTATCGGTCGCGACGATGAATTGCCAGACCCTCGTGCTAGTTCGTGTTCGATGCACGGACGGTATCGAAGGCGTCGGCGAAGCGACCACCATCGGCGGCCTCGCATACGGCGAGGAGAGCCCCGAAAGTATCAAGGTCAACATCGACACCTACTTCGCGCCGCTGCTTCAGGGCATGGACGCGACACGTCCGGGCGCCGCGATGGCGCGCGCCCGCAAGCTGTTCCAGGGCAACCGTTTCGCGAAATGCGCGGTCGAGACCGCGCTGTTCGACGCGCAGGCACGCCGCCTCGGCGTACCGCTGTCCGAGCTGTTTGGCGGCCGCCGAACCGATGCGGTGGACGTCGCATGGACGCTCGCGAGCGGCGACACGCAGCGCGACATCGCTGAAGCAGAAGCGATGCTCGACGCACGCCGCCATCGTGCGTTCAAGCTGAAGATCGGCTCGAACGCGGTGGCCGACGACGTCGCGCACGTGATCGCGATCAAGCGCGCGCTCGGCGAGCGCGGCGACGTGCGTGTCGACGTGAACCAGGCCTGGAGCGAAACCGACGCGATCTGGGCCGGCGCACGCCTTGCGGAAGCCGGCGTAAGCCTCGTCGAGCAGCCGATCGCCGCGACCAACCGCGCGGGGCTGAAGCGCCTCACGCAACTCGCGCAGGTGCCGATCATGGCCGACGAGGCGCTGCACGGCCCCGTCGATGCGTTCGCGCTCGCGCAGGACCGCGCGGCCGACGTGTTCGCGGTGAAGATCGCGCAATCGGGCGGCCTGCAGGGCGCGGCGAGCGTTGCGTCGATCGCGGCGGCGGCCGGTATCGAACTGTACGGCGGCACGATGCTGGAGGGTGCGGCCGGCACGATGGCGTCCGCGCAACTGTTCAGCACGTTCGACTCGCTGAAATGGGGCACCGAGCTGTTCGGCCCGCTGCTGCTCACCGAGGAAATCCTCGTCGAGCCGCTGCGCTACGAGGATTTCAAGCTGCACCTGCCGGCTGCGCCCGGCCTCGGCATCACCTTCGACTGGGCCCGCATCGAACGGATGCGACGCGACGCCCGCTGATCCCCACACGACTACCGAAACCGGAGACACAGATGAACAAGCAAGCCATCGACGCACTGCTGAAGACCTTCGACGACGCCGCCGAGAAGCCGGGCAACCCGCGCGTGCGCGCGATCGTCAACCGGATCGTGAAGGACATCTGCTACACGATCGAGGACTTCGACGTGCAGCCGAGCGAATTCTGGACGGCGCTCAACTACCTGAACGAAGCCGGCAAGGAACTCGGCCTGATCGCCGCCGGTCTCGGCCTCGAGCACTTCCTCGACGTGCGGATGGACGAAGCCGAAGCGAAGGCCGGCATCCAGGGCGGCACGCCGCGCACGATCGAAGGGCCGCTGTATGTGGCGGGCGCACCGGAATCGCTGGGGCATGCACGACTCGACGATGGCACCGACCCGGGCCAGACGCTCGTCATGCGCGGCCAGGTGCTCGGCCACGACGGTGCGCCGGTCGCGAACGCACTGGTCGAGGTATGGCACGCGAATCATCTCGGCAACTACTCGTACTTCGATCCGTCGCAGCCCGCGTTCAATCTGCGCCGTTCGATCCGCACCGACGCCGAAGGCCGCTACAGCTTCCGCAGCGTGCTGCCGGTCGGCTACAGCGTGCCGCCGGGCGGCAAGACCGAACAACTGCTCGACCAGCTCGGCCGCCACGGCCATCGTCCGGCACACATTCACTTCTTCGTTTCGGCGGACGGTTATCGTAAGCTGACGACGCAGATCAACATCGATGGCGATCCGCATCTGTGGGACGACTTCGCATTCGCGACGCGCGAAGGGCTGATCCCGGCAGTGAAGCAGGCCGAAGGCGCGGAAGGCAAGCCATATGGCGTCGACGGGCAGTTCGCGCTGATCGACTTCGATTTCTCGCTGCTCAAGGAAAAGCAGGACGTGCCGGGAAGCGAAGTCGAGCGAGCCCGCGCGCAGGCGTGAGCGGCCTTCCGATTCGACGAACCGATAACGCAAGGAGTGCAGGATGCTGTTTCATGTGGAAATGACCGTCCGTCTGCCGACCGACATGGATCCGGTCAAGGCGGCCACGCTGAAGGCGGAAGAAAAGGCGATGTGCCAGCGGCTGATGAACGAAGGAACCTGGCGGCATCTGTGGCGGATTGCCGGGCAGTATGCGAACGTCAGTATTTTCGATGTCGAAAGCGTGCAGCAGTTGCATGACCTGCTGAGCCAGCTGCCGTTGTTTCCGTATATGGAGATGGAAGTGCGGGCGCTGTGCCGGCATCCTTCTTCGATCCGCGAAGACGATCGCTAAGCAAGCGGTCAAGCGCTGACAAGACGGGCGGCCTGCGATTGCCTCGCGGGCCGCCCGTTTCATTTTGTCATCCGCCGCAGTGGATCGGGGTGCCGCGCGGCCTACTTCTGCTTCGGCGCATCCATCTTGTCGGCGACTTCGTCGCCATATACCTTCGCGACGCGTCGCGCGACGATCGCCTGCATCAGCGTCTTGTCGAAATCGTCGGCGGTTTTCCAGCCGCTGCCATCCTTGACGAACGTGAAATCGCCCTTCAACTGCAACATCGACGGCGCGCCGATCGCGCCGAGCAGCCGGTCGCGATAATCGATCAGCAACGGACACGACACATGATCGCCGTCGATCTGCTTGCAGTCGGCGGCAGGCATGACGCCGAGCACGCTGCTCGTCAGCGTCGCCGGCTCGTCGTCGCCGTGCATCGGCTTGCCGTAGCTCGGCGAGCGCGCCGACACATCCTTGTCGAGCTGCGCGATGCCCGCCATGAAAGCCGAGCTGATGACTTCGCGGCCGAGCGGTGCGCCGAGCTTCGGATCGAGGCCCTGCGCACTGTAGCGAACCATCACGTATTCGGGCGGAAACATCTGCACGACAAAGGCGCTCTTGTCCTTGTCGTCGTGCCGGACCACATAGCCGATCGTCGCGTGCTCGTCGGCGATACTCACGTCCACCAGGCAGCCGCGCGCGCGATTGGCCTCGTCGTAGCCGACTTCGCGGGGGTTGCTGACGTGCGGAAACGACTTGCTGCCCTGCTCGAGCATCTGCATCGGGTTCTTGCGCATCATGTCCCTGCGCGCGTCGAACAACAGCGAATTCAACGCCTTGACGGTGCTCGAAGCGCCGCACGCGGGCGCCGATGCGGGCCACAACAGGTAGGCGCCCACCGCGAGCGCGGCAGCCAGGCCGCCGAAGCCGATCAGCATCTGCCTCTTCTTTTGCTCGCGCTGCATCGATGCGACCGTTTCGTTCCGACGCTGTTCGAACCGGGGCGGATCGATCTCCTCCAGCACCGTCATCAGAACGATTTTCGCGTTGCCGCTCGCGTAGCGGCCGTCCAGCAGGTCATGCGTGGCTTTCGCCTCGGCTTCCGCTGTCGTGTAGCCCTCGGCGATCAGCCAGTCGAGCATTTTGCGCGCGGAATCGGTATCGGGAAGCTCGGCCGGTGCGTCCCTCAGACGCTGGGTGACGCGCGCCGCCTGCTCCTCCGTCAGATAGCCGCCGGCTTCGAGTTCGATCAGCAGGACGGCGCGGTTGTCATCGATCGGTTCTGCCTGGCCCGGTTGTTCGGAAGTCATCGTTGTTGTTCTCCGTCGAGACCGATTCGCTGCGCAGGCCGTGCTGGCCTATTGTGCAGACGAATCGTGTCGGTCACCGGAAACTACTTCATTTGGCCAAACGTGTCGATATGCTCGTGACCTGCTTGCGCGCGTCCGCGCCGTCAGATTCCTCGTTCGTTGCCCCCATCACGACTACGCTCCACCGGCTATTGACTGGTGCGCTCTCCACCAATCTGGTTCCCCGCCAGCCCGCTCGTCGACAGTTCGAGCCGGAGCGGCTTGTCGGCATTGAGCTTCTTCGCCTCGATGACACGCTTCCAGTCGCCACCGCGATCCGGAACACGATAGAAAGCGACGATCGCAACGTACCGGGTATCGGCGCGCATCGGCTGGGACAAACTTGCCGACGCCCCTGGGCTCACGACGGTCGACATGTCTGCCTGCAGATCCTGAGCGAGCACAGTTCGATCGTTCTTCAACAGATCGTCATACGGTGCTGCATCGAACAACTTGCGATCCTTCAACTGGTAGATGCGAACGGCAACCGATGTAGCCCGCCCCGCGTCGTCCGGGTTCAATGCGGCGCGTGCATTGAGGTCGACATTGAGCACCTTCACTTGCTTGAAAAACACGGCGCGGTAGGCACTAGACGACGCATCCGACACGGACTGCCAGGCACCACACCCCGACAGCAGCAATACGGCGGCTGCGGTGGCCGCACTTACTCGATAGAACATGGAAACTCCGGAATCAGGTTGCGTGCGGCGCGAAATGCGGGTTGGGTTGCGGCGCGGGAAACGCCTCGTACACACCGAGCGCGATATCGATCAGGCGTTCATCGACTGAAGGCAACACTGTCGTCCAGCCGAGACGCGGCGCGGGATCGGCGCGTTCGACGCCGACGGTCGGATGTGGCACGAACCGTGTCGACACTTTCATCCGCACATGCACGTCAGCCTTGATGCCGACATACAGCTGGATAAATGCCATCACCTCTCGATGCAGCCACGCACCCGGTAACAGATCCTGGGCCTGCTTCGCGTCAACTGGCCGCAACGTCAAGCGCACCGCCCGGCTGCGATACGCAAGCCGCCTGCCGAGCACATAACCGCCACCAAGCCCTTTGCGCTGCCCGTTCGACAACACGCCGGCATCCGGCTTCGTCGACGTCAACGGTGTCGGTCGACCAGTACTCGTCGTCACCGCCCAAAACTCGTCGACACGAACATCGGCTCCCGGTGCGGCAAGCGCCACCACACCGGCCAGCCCTTCCGACGTGCGCGTACGCTGAATCAACAGCCCCAGCAACGCAAGCATCCGCGAGTCCGGCAAGCCCGCCCGCGAAGGCTTGTCACCCCACCCGAATCCCGCCAGACACAACAGGCTTTGCGAATATTCGTCGACACCGCCGGCCCGGAAGCGCTCCGGATAACGATACTTTTTCCAAGCGCGATAAAGCAGCGTCGCCATCCGGTGATTGAACGGATCGAGAAAAGCCTCGACCGCCTCATGCCCCTCCTCCCGCAACACGATCTCGTCGATCATGTGCGACGGCATGGCCGCATCGACGCCATAGAGACCCATGAAGGTCGTGCGCACGGTCGGCGACGCATCGAGGTGCGCGTCGTCGAACTCCACTTCGGCCACCTCGCCCGCCGGAAAACCTAACCGGGGACGCGGCCGGAACCGCACCGGCTCATGCTCCGGCGTATCACGTGTACCGAGGCCGGGGCGTTCGGGCGCACATGCCTCCAGCAGACGACAAAACTGCATGAATGTCATCTTCGGCGCCCGCTCGAACAACTTCACTGCCACTGCCGGCCGGCTTTTCGGCTCACCGGCTTCAGCACTCATCCGGTCGATCGAAAGACTCATAGCGGCGCCCGCTGAGCCTTGCTGCGCGGCCACTCCGTCCGCGAGCGGGACGGCAGGCTGACGATCGCCAGCTTCGTGAACAGATTGATCTCCGCATAGGCGCCGAAGAACCGGTGCAACAGTTCGCCGAACAGCATCACGTCGCCCTCACCGGAGAATGCATGTGCATCGAGCGTGACTTCAATGAGCACGCCGCGCTCGACCGCCCCGCCCGACACCTCCTCGATCATTTCCTGCGACACATGCAGGATGCCGGCGAGCCGCCGCCGGTTCAGTTCCTCGTGCGTCCAGTCGTATAGCGCCAACGCACCGCGCAACACCTCCGCGTTCATCATCGACAGGAAATTCGGCGCGAGATGCGACAGCACGCGCCACTGGAAGCGATCTTCTGTCGGCGGATACAGCGGCAACGTCGGCGACACGAGATTGCGCACGCTTGCAACGTTCGGCGTGCTGGCCGCCAGCTCGTCGAGGCTCGCTTCGCGCAGCCCCTTGCGCGGCAGCAACCCGTTCGTGCCCGTCACACGCAGCGACAGGCTTTCCTCAGGCAGCGTATCCATCGTCTCCCACGCATGCCCGCCGAGCACCACCCACATTTCGTGCAGCCCCGATACGCCCGAACGCACGCGTGTGTGGAAATAGCGCTCCGGCGCTTCGTGCCGCAGCATGCCGCCGCGGTGCCGGAACGTCGCGAACGGCACGTATTCGTATCGCTCGGCCGAGTCGTGATCGAACGTCGCGATTGCGTCGACCGAATACGTCTCGACATGCTCGCCCTGATGGCCGGCCGGTACCACGCGATATTCGGTTTCGTGGTGGTCGATTTCGATCGGCTCGGCATCCAGTTCGAACAGGTTGATGACCGGCGAACAGAACAACCGAACGTTCTCCGCGTTGAAACGGTGGTCAGACGGATACGCGTCCTTCAGGAGGATCTCCAGCTCGAAGCGAGTCGATTTTTCGGGAAGCGTCGATATATCGAGCCCGCACAGATCGACGAACAGGAATTTCTCGCGGAACGTGAAGTATTCGAGCAGCAGTTGATATCCCGAGAACGCCGCATCGGCCTTGGGCCAGAGCCGCTCTTCCATCGAAAAACCGGCCGGCTCGATCGTCACGCCGGCGAGCGGCACCGGTTCGCCGTCACGCACTTCCGGAACGCGCCAGTCAATCGCATCGACCTGACGCGTCAGCGCAAGATGCATCGCGAATGCGGTCGGCAGATCCGCGTTCAGATGCAACCGCAGCCGCGACAGGTCCGTTTCGCTGCGCAGCGCCGATCCTTGCAGCAAAAAGCCGAGGCGGATCACCGAGCGACCGTCGTGACGTACGGCAGGCCCTGCATGCGTGATCGACACCGGCTGCAGCGCCACGGCCTGCGTCGTCCGGTACAGACATTGCACCGTGCGCGGCGTCACGCCTTCTGTCCCACCCGGCGACGGCACATTGATGGGCGCGGACCGCACGGGCACCCCGGCCGGCACGACTTCGGTTTTCTGCAGCTTCTCCGCGAACGGCGTCAGCTCGACGATCGACAGCGACGGAATCATCCGCAGATAGTGCGGCCACAGCAGGCTGACGAGCCCTTCGGTCAGCTCGGGCAATTCGTCGTCGAGTTTCTGCCGGAGCCGGCCCGTCAGGAAGGCAAAACCCTCGAAAAGACGTTCGACGTACGGATCGCGATCGCCGACGCGGTCCAGATTGAGCAGGCGCGCCCGGTCGGGGTGTGCCTTCGCGAATTCCTTGCCGGACTCGCGCAGGTAACGCATTTCCGCTTCGTAGTAGCGCAGGATGGGATCGTTGTTGTCCATGGGAATCCGTTACGAAAGGGTCAATGCGCGTGCGGGATCGAGTACCGCGAGTTCCGCATGCAGCTCGCCGATGCGGCGGGCGAGTGCCGGCTTGTCGGCATCCTTGCGGCTGCTCATCGCTTTCAATGCCTTGACCAGTTGATGCTTGACCTCGAACGTCAGCGCCGGCTCCCAGCGCATCAGCGGCAGTGAGCGGGACGTTCCGTC
The DNA here is from genome assembly GCF_002099195.1 of Burkholderia puraquae. Classification (GTDB taxonomy): domain Bacteria; phylum Pseudomonadota; class Gammaproteobacteria; order Burkholderiales; family Burkholderiaceae; genus Burkholderia; species Burkholderia puraquae. The sequence goes on from NZ_NBYX01000010.1 coordinate 137,097, forward strand.
GAGTTCGGCGAGCAGTGCGAACGCCGCATCGTGACGGCCGGCATGATCGGCCAACCGGGCCATCACGAACCGCTGCAAGTAGCGATGTCGATCGGTTTTCATGCCGGGCAGCCCTTCGAGCCACGCGAAAGCCGCCTCGATACCCTCACGGGTAGCCAGTTCGCGAGCCTGGACTTCGATCTCCGGCCAGTCGCCGGTTGAATCGCTTTCGCTATCCGCCGAGACCGGCAATGACGCAATCGTCTCGCCCGCTTCCAGGTCGCGTACGACCGCATGGCGAGCAATCCATTCGAGTGTCGTGTCGTCGGCAAATGGCGTACCGTCGTTGAACGCCAGCCGTTCGATACCCGGCAATCGTTCGAGAAACAGCGCGAAGTCGGCGCGCAGCAATTCCCGCCACGCGCTGTACGGCGTACCGGCGTGATCGAGCGCCACATGCTGGAAGTACTGAAGATCGAACCATAGGTGATTCACGCCTTCCATGAACGCACCTTCCACACGCTCCAGCAACTCGTGCCAATGCTTCTGCAGCACAAGACGTTTCATCTGCTGGCGCAACTCCGCACGTGGCGGTGCCAGACGCGTGTGCGACGCCGTATCTGCGGGCGGAACGTCGTGCAAGGTATCCCACCGGACGCTTCTTACGACGCGCACCGACGGCAAGTAGCCATTTTCCTGATCGCGAAGCCATGCCGACATCGCGCGCGCTTGATCGAGCAGGTCACGTGTGGACGCAATCGAGCCCGCAGACGTTTTGCCCGGCGCAGTCGCTGCCGGCATCGCCATGCCGGAATCGACGCCGCGCGCCGGCGCCTCCTTTTTCTCGAAGCGAGAAACGAGCGGCTGCAAATTTGGACGAGCCGCATCGGGCCACGCGGCCGTATGCATCACGAGCACGTCGAGCGCGGCCAACGTGCGTTCGAGATCGACCGGCACGAAGTCGCCACGACTCTCCAGCGTTTCGAGCACGCGCGCAGTCGCCAGCATTTCAAGCGCGGCCTTCTTGGCTTCGTGACGGACGGGCAAAGCCTCTTCGCCATACCGGTCGACGAGCGCAGCGGCCAGCTCAAGTCCGTCGGCAAACCCGGCCGTGCCGTCCTGCCGCAGGCGTGCGAACGCGTAGTAGCCGGCGAGCCGCAAATCCTTGCCGGTCTCCTTGAGCAGGTGTTCGCATGCGCGAATGATCAACCCGTCATCGATTCCCGACAGCTTGCCGGCTTCGTCCTTCAGTTCGAAGAACGCGTCTTCGTAGCCGGGATCGCGTCCGTATGCATGCTCACCCGGTATCGGTGCAACCCATCTGGCCCAGGTATCCGTCCGTGCCCGCTGGAGCGAATCGATACGGGGACCGCCGACGAGTGTCTTCACAAAATTGGCAAGCGTCATGGCAGATCTCAAAAAACGAATGCGTCGCCCAACAGGCTGAGGGCGTGTCCGAACGGACGGGAGGAGGATTCGGAAAGTCCCGACGTGGTCGCCAAGGGCGAAATTGTGGCCTTCGCTGCGGCCGTTTGTTGCGCCGCTCCACGCTCTGTGGCCTGCGCTTTCGCCTGAGCAAGTTCGAGCGCGGTACGCTGACCGGATGCCTGGTCCGTCGTCGCCTGCACGACCGTGTCCGGCAAGGCGCCTTCGCCCGGAAGCCCCGGTGGCAATGGCACGGCTACATGCTTCGCGGCCTCGATCGCCGACATCGGCAGCGGCGGCGGGCCGCTTGCCGATACCCGAACTCCGGCATTTGCCGATCCCGTCACGAAAATACGTGCCGGCAACACGAAATTCCGCAACTGGAGAACGTCGAGCGGACCGCCGCCGGCTTCGCTGCGCAATTGCACCTTGAGCGAGATACCCTGACTCGTGTCTGGCGTCCAGGTCAGCAAATAGCGTGCGTTGTCCTGCTGTACGACCTTCGCGCGCTCCAGCAACCGAACGAGACCGAAGCGCCCCTGCGAATCGAGTGCGGTGCGCAACCCACCTTGCTCCGTCTGCCATTCAATATGCGACAGGTTCTCGAGCGACTGCCCCGGCCATTCGAACGGTGTCCATTCCTGCTTCTGGTTGAAGTAATGCAGTTCGCGGCCGGACAGCACGAATCTCATATCGGTGACGCCCGGCGTCGGCTCGGCCCGCAGTTCGTAACGCACACGTGCGTCACCCGACGGGAACAGGACCGTCGACGTACGCATGAGCTTGTTCAACCCGTTGAGGAACACCGGATCGATCGTCAATGCGCCGGAATCGGTACCTTGCGAAGCGACCCATCGGTCGCCCTGCCGTTCGACGACACCGGCCAGCTGCGACGTCACGAACTGCGCGATCACGCCGCTATCCGGCCGCATGAAGCGCGCCATCTCGGGCAGCGATGCGTCGTTGTCGGAATCCGCGAACGGATAGCGGCCGCCGAATGTCTTGTTCCAGTCGGCAAGGATCGCGGTACGCCAGATTTCGTTCAAGCTCGACGCGGCCGGCTGCACGATGACTTGCCAGGACTGGTCGAACGGTGCGCGGAACAGTGCTCCGAAGCCGGACCATTGTTCACCGAGACTCGCGGCGACACGGCTCGCGTAATCGCGGCTATCGGCAATATCGGATGTCTTGCCTTGCAGCACGGATTGAGCGGCCAGACGCGCGATTGCGTCCGGATCCGGACTGGAGACGATCTGCGATGTCTTCAGGCGCATGGCCGTGATCCGCTCGAGGTAGCGTGCCAGGCTCAGGTCGCCGGTTGCGGCCGGCGATGTGTTCCCCTTGCCGCCGGGTGGCGCGCCTGAAACGAGATCGCTGCCGGTCAGACGCACGATAGGGCCGAATGTGGCGGCAAGCGGTGCGAGCTGACGTTTTGCCTGCTTCGACGGATCCTTTTCGTCTGCGCCAACCAGTTGCTGCGCCTTGCTGAGCAGCGTGTCGGACAGCGACTGAGCGCTGGCTCCCGTGCCCGCCTGATAGACGATCGCATTCATCAACGCAACGAGCGGCGAGCGCTGCGGATCGCCCAGCAGCGTCAACTGGTCGGCAGTGGCCGACAGCGTCGGTGCAGGCTGCCAGCGCAGGCTGTTGAGGAAGAGCGCCCAAGCGCGCGCGTAGTCGTCGAAATAGCGCTGACGCAGTTCAGCCTTCAATGTCGACGGCGATGCGTTGGCAACCTGGGTGTCGGACAGCACCCAGTCGCCCGCCACATCGCGTTGCTCGCCCGCTTCGTCGATTGCCTTCGAGATCCGCTCGTCCCACGCAGCACGTGTGAATACGCCGGGCACGGTTGCCGTCGTACCGAACAGGCCTCGGCTCGTTGCGCCGCCAGCAGAGGATTGCGACGCCGTGTCGCCAAGTAGCGTCGCGAGCGAGAGCGGCGGGTATTTCGGTGTGGCTTCGTCGATGATCTGCTGGTAGATCGCGTCCCCGGAGTGCTGGATGCCCCGGACACCGATGATCGTCTGGCGGGTCGACGCAATCAGGTTGCCGTCCGGGGCAATCGCAAGTGCGGCTTGAGCGGATGCAGCGCCATCGCCAACGTGGTTGGCGAAGAACGCGATCGCTTGCTGACGCAGGTCCTCCCAACCGCCCTTCGACAGTTGCGAATGGGTCGGGTGTTCAGGGGCAGACGTTGCGACGAGTTGCGGTATCAGGAACGTAGCCACGGCGCGCTCCGGTTTGGCAAGCATCATGTAGGTCTTGAGTGTGTCGTAAGCAGCCTGTACCTGCGCATCGCCGCCACTGGCGATTTCTGCGTCGGACAGCGACGCCAGCTGATGCAGCCTCGCTTCGAGCTTCCGGCGGATCGGGTTGACGAGGATGCGGTTGGCGGCATCGGCGTAGTAAGGCCAAAGGGCGCCGAGCAGCGCGTGGTCGCGGTTCAGGCCGAAACGGGCGCTCCACGGAGCGCCGTCGCGCTGACGGACTTCGAGCGTATCGATCTGGCGGCCGAGGCCGTTCAGGGTTTGCAGGGCCTGCGCGCCGTCCCGCACGGAGGAGAGCTTCACGACCGTGTCTGCCGCGCTCCGGAAAGTCGCGCGATCGGCAAATCCGGACAGCATCGTGCCGACGATCCAGCAGCCGATCAGACCGGCTGTGAGCCAAGCGGCCACCGTCGACAGCGAGAAGCCAACGCGGTAGCCGTGAATCCTGCGGCTGTGCTCAGCGACGGTTTGCCAGATCGTACGGTGTGACGGGCCGACCGGTTGGTCGTCATCGTTCGCGTCGGCGGGCACGGGCGGCGCCAGTTCCCGTTCCGTGAACAACGGCGCGAACAGGAGGCCGTGGACCGCGTGTCGCCACGTACGCGACTGCGAGGTTTGCAGCACCAAGCCTGTTAATGCGTTGCGAAGGTTCGAAATGTGCTGTGACAGCTCTGCAGGATAGCGGTCTCCAGAATCCTTCGCCAGGCGTGCGACGCCAGCATCGGCCAGGTTGGCGGTGAGGTTCCGCAACGACACGTCGATTGCTTCCGTGCTGACGTGCGCGTTGGACCAGGTGAAGCCGCTCGTCTCGTCGGGACTCGACGCGTCGCTGCCGAAATCCGTCACATTGAGCAGATAGGTCGGCGCGGCCCAGCGCAGCGCGCGCGCGTGGCGCGCGAGCCGCTGAGACAGATTGTCGGTGTCAAACGGCGCATTGGACACACTGCGGTTACGCGTTATCGCGACAACCGCGTCGACCGGACGACGGCGGCGCAAGCGGCGAATCTGGTCGAGCCAGTCGGCATCGAGCGCACTGCTCGTTTGCTTCGCGTACAGCAGGACCGTGTCGCCGGTAATCGCAAAACCGGTGTCGACCAGACCCGGCGCCAGACGCTTCACGAGCGGCTCATCTCCGGCAATCAGCACCCATCGTTCGCGATAGCGCCAGCGCCGGCCATGTCGATCCTGTAAGGCATCGCGGAGCACAGCAGCGCGGTCGGTTTGTTCCGGTAGCGGGTCTTTAGCGTTGTGGTCTACAGACGCTGCGCGCCGGCCGGCGTCGTATCGGGCAAGCCAACGGGAAGCTCTCAACGACGCGATCCACAGCAGTACCCCTTCTAAGTACTTGACCAGCAGGACCACCACCAGCATGGCCACACACAGCGAAAGCTCGACGATGATCCGGGTATCTCGAGACCATCCGTAACGAGGGCCTTCCACCCATACCGCGATACCGAGCGCGAGGAACACGATGACGGCGGCAATGCCAATGAAGAGGCCTGCCGGACGCGTCTTGTTGTCGTTCTTGTTGTCGTTCATGTCTGTTTTCTGCACACGAGGGCGATCAGATCCTTACCTTCACCACACAGCACCATTTGCGTCTCACCCGTTGTACAGGCACTTTCTGCGGCAAGGGCGACGGCCAGCCACGGTCCCGCGCCCGAACAATCGCCCACTAACGTTTCGAGTACATTCCAACGCGTCGCTTCCGAAAGTGATGCGACTTGCCGAACTACACCCACACTTTCATCGGTCAGACCGTGTGCCCACACTGTGCTCAAACGGTCGCGCGAAGCACGCCCCCAACGGGCAGCCAGCCCGAGCGTCCGGGCGGCGGCGTCGAACGAGTCTTTGGCAGGACGATGCAACCACAGTGCGGCGGAATTTACCTGTGAAGCAAGTCGTGGTTGCCCCACGAGCAGGGCTACGCCCGCCTCTGCAACACCACCTGACAGGACGGCACTAATGGCGTCACGAAGTTCAACGGCAATGAGCAGGTGAGCCGTATTGGCGTCCGACTTATCAAGCCAGGCGTCCGTTCTAAAGAGCGAGGACGCATGCTCGCCCGGCTTGAGGTTCACCTTTAAAGCCGGCACCCGTTCGGCAATCAATTCCCGTATGCGGGCTTCGACCGCGTCGGATTTCAGCCTGGATTGATGATGGAGTTCGACCTGGAGCTTCGCTCGCTGCGGAAGAGCGCTGAGTTGCGGCAGGACAGCGTCGATCAAGCGTTCAAGCAGCCATGAACATACCGCGTGATGGCGAGCATGCTCCGCTAGTTCGTTGCCGGGGTGAAATGGCTGATCGGGGATGTCGAGCCAACGTGCATGAACTTCACTATCCGCGACTGCGCCGCTCGGCCGTGTCGAAAGCTCAGTGCCGGTCAGAATGCCGTTAAGCGAGTTCTCCGCATCGTCCTCGGCAAAACACCACGCGTGACCCAGTATCGCCAACGGTCTACTTGCTAATGCATGGCACGATTGTTCTGCGTCGTCGCTGACGCGGTTCGTCGCAATCGCCTGATTGCGGCGGACGTAACCGTATCCTAGCCATGCGAACAGCAAGAAAGCCCACACGAGAAAGGGGTAACCCGCGACGCAGAACCAGAACCCTGGCGTGTTCGTTGGACGGACGGTCGGCCAGAGCATGATCGCCAACCCAGCCCCCACGGCCATGACGAGCCCCAGCAGGACCGCCCAGACGATCATCGAGACTTGAGGCGGCGGTGGGACATCGACCCGCGGCGGCACGCGCTTGAAATCAACAGGCATCGCTTACCGAACCCGAGCTCCGCTGAACGAGGCAATGAGTTCAGCCCCGCATCGCGTGTGATCCCCGTCGCGCGACAGCGGCGTGGTGCCATCCTTCATTCTGCCGCTGCCTTCGACGATTTCGTTGTCGCCGTGAATCGGACATGAAACCTTGTCGCCGATACGGGCGGCCCGGCGCCCCTTCACCTTGATGCGATCGGAACCGTTCAGAATCTTGCCGCCGTGGCTCGTTGCGTCACCTTCATATACGAGATTTTTCACCTTGAATACCTAGATAAGAAATTAAAAATCGACGATTCAATTACCTGTGGAGCACGCACTCACATCTTCACAACGAATCCATCTATCGATAATATTTTCTTTATTCCGACGATACATTAACGCCATAAACCCCTGCGACAAGCTAGATTTATTCACCAATACCGAATCACCTTGCACAAGGTAGAATCTGGTAACTGATGATTTATCGGGTTTTCCATAGAGATACGCCTTCTTGGAAATCACTGCATGGACGGCCCAGGCGCCCGACTCAACTGACGCTACGTGGATAGATACGCCACTCCGGTCACTGCAGGATCTCCTTCAGTTTGGCGGCGTTTTCGGTGTCGCCATCCTCCCGCAGTTGGACAAGTAGTTTCGAATAAGCGCTTCTGTTACCTGAATTCGGTGGGTCGCACGCAAGCAGATTGCCAACTGCGGTACCTTCCGCCAGATAGGCTAGGATTGGTGGCTGTGAAACTTGGTATCCACTTTTATATTTCGATGCGTAAACAGCATAGGTGTCGGCTGCATTAGGTGGATTATCGAAGATCGGTTCAATGTTGATGGACCACTGGTGAGGCGGGTGCCACTCTCCACCACAGACGGTATCCCGCGCCACATGCACAACGCAACCGTCCTTCGTACGTAAGAACGCACACAGATACTCGGTATGCACAGACACACCGCTGGAATCGTCGAGATCTCCTTCGGCAGAAAAGCTCACGATCAAGTACTGCCTGTCCGGAGACAGGCTGTTGGCGCCGGGCTTGTAAAATCTCAATCCCTCATCGAAGGGGCTAAACGTCGTGCCATCTGGGCGTTGAAAGCGTAGCGATCGGTAGACGTTGTGCCCACCATTGGCGTACTCTAAAACACTTGATTCACCCAACACACTTTCCTGGGCCTGAACGCAGACAGACAGTACTGCCAAGAGCATCAATATTGACTTATTAATCATTTCTGAGTCCCATCTCAGATCGCGAAGTTAGTTACAACCTTACCGAGCAAATCCGATCCTTTCACATCCACCCTCCCATCAGAAGGGTAATGACTGCCACCGAGACTGTTCGATAAATTTCCATAACTGCTCAGACGGAAAATTCAAAAGAGGCGCTACACTCGACCTCGCCAATCTTTACACCCCGTCAATCATCTACGCCACTGACAGGCGAAGCTGTTCTTAATCCGCGAAATATTCGCTGATTAAGTTGTTGATACATTCCCTGGGAACACATGTGATTCGATACTAGGCGGCCATGCTTTTTCACATACACCCCGCTTGGCGACCCTTGATAAATCACATAATCGTACCCCCCAGTTCTGAATTTTATATGAGTGAAATTTAAATTTCCGGCCGAAATATCGCTTATCGTCATTTCTGTTCCGGGAGGATTCGGACTCTTCGGAAATTGCAACTCAACGCGCCCCGGCAATCCATACCTATACTGCACATATCCATTATTAGGAGAAATATTTCCCGATGCGCACAACGAAACCAGCTTTCCGCCAACCGGACAACTGAAGTAAATTTCCTCATGCGGTTGGCACAATGTAATTTCTTCTGCGCGGGCCATCTTCCCACTCAAAAAAATAAAAACCCCAATAAAACCGAGAAACGCCCGTGGCGATCGATAATTCAATTGAAATCTCCGCGATCGTTTATCTCATCGAAATTTTTAACGCGCTTGCCGTAGCTGTCAGTGTTTTTGTTCACAATAGCGGTAATCGCATTAACCTGATCAGATGTAGCACCTCGGTCAGCAATCTCCGGAAGGCCTCGCGCAACCCAGAAATATGCTGCCGATCTGACGGCATATTTTGACTGCGTCAAGAGATCGGGGTTTTCTTCGAAATTAACATCATCCTCAGGCCACTCAGCTTGGTGTTTTTTGTTCCAGCCATTGAATTCCCGATAATTCGCTCGCCCAGTAACGTGCTTCATGCCCCTCCCTCTATATTTCCATCCATCGCCGCTATCATTATCTCCATTGCCCAATTCAGCGCGCCCACCATATGCTCCATTCGCAATAATCTCAAAATCTTCCTGAGTCATGTGAGACCCGTCAGCCTTAACTCCCTTTTTCTTCTCATACCCGTGCGCTCTAGCTATCTTCGGATTTTTTTTGAAGTATGAAAAATTTTCTATGAGAGCTTCCGCCCTCCAGACAAATCCCTCCTCGAGAGTTAAAGATGCGCCTGTCTCCTGCCTCACCTGAGCGAAGAAGTGCGATCTACGAAGAGGTGAATTCAGTTTATAAACTTCAATATGTGCATTTAATTCATCAACCACGCCCTGAAGAATTTCCGCGTGAGCGCCTGGAAATATTCGCTTCATCATTGCCACGGTGAACTGAAACTTCCCGGCAATAAAATTACTGACAATGCCCAAAGGATGACCGTGGAAAACCTCCGGCCCCGGGAAGCCCGGCACCCCGGCCTTCACTTCATCCCACCACGCAAGCTTATCGATTCGCTTCTGCTCTTCCTCGTGCTGCGGCTTGGGACCCGTCTGCTTCTCCAGTTCAGCAATCAGCTGCTTCCACTTCGACGGATTCGCCCACTCACTTTCGTGCTTGACGATCAGCCGGGACGCCGTGTGCATTAGCCACGGATATCCACCACGCTCGGTCTGCGACAGTGTGCATAGTTCGTCAGCCGCCTGCTTGCCATCACCCTTCGTGAACAGGGCGTCATACACCTTGAGCATCAGCGGGCTGAGATTCGAGCGCGCAGAGACGTCGGCAACATTGGCGCCGCTCACATAATCAACCCACTTCGGGGTTGTCGCAAAGATTGTATGCGCCGGATCATGGGCATCAGCCACACACTCGAAGCCGATCCACTTCTGCGCGAATTCCCGCGTTACCCGGCCACCAGGGTGGTTGAAATCGCACACCCAGCCGTCGATCGATTCACCTTGTGCGTTCACGCCTTCAACGCGCCACCAGTTCACCGGGTAGCCCGGATTGGGGTTTGGCTTCGGCTCAGCGATTCGTCGTTGGGGATCACGAGCCAATTCGGCAAGCGAATACACCTGGACAGTGTCTGTCTTTCTCGACTGCGGGTCAGCGCCAGGGACAAATTTCTTGTCCTGGCGTTGATGTAACACCGTGCCCGGTGCAATCCGAAGAATCGTCGGCTCGGAAGGCAGGCCCAATGCCGACCAGTCCTCCTTGTGCGGGCCGTGTTGATCGACCCACGCTCGACCTTGCTCGAGGAACGACTGAATACTGTCGTCACAGAACACCTCGATGTGCGCCATCCTCGTGCCGGACGTGCATTCGTTCAGCGAATCGTAGCGACCGAGATGACCGATCGGGTCGCCCGCCTTGATCGGAATCCCACCTCTGATTCCTCGCGAGTCTCCCGACTGACCTACTTGTTCGGTCATGACGACCACCCGGTCAAACGTCGAATCCGGGAAGACCTCCTCGACGAGCGGCCCGCCGTTTTCCTTGCCCAGAAAAACCCAGCCGCCGACACCGCTGCTCGGCTCAACATAGCCGCCGGCCTCCGGTGCAAGCAACGACGCGCCATGCAGATCCGTCACTTGCCCCCAGTTCTTCTCCCGTTTGCCGATGCTAACGCTTGCCCCCTGCGGCAGGATGCCAAGGATTTCGCCGCGCGGGTGGCTTTTGCGGACCCGCAACCCTTGCAGTGAGGAATCCGGGACCTGACCGTTGCGGCCCGGCGACGGTTTGTCCTGCGCATACTGAGTAACCCGCCACTGTCGCAACCAATACGCCGGCTTGCTCCGCTTCGGGAAATTGGCGTAGTCCTCCAGCGACATCAGGTGCATGTACAGGCTGTAAAACGTCAGCTTCGCGCCCCGCGGGAACTCCATCGTGTGCTGCACCAGAGCAAAGCCCGTACTGTACGGTGCCTGAACCAGTGATTCGCTTCCCACCTCTCCGACTTCGCTGATCGAATAGGTTTTGTTGGCGCGAAATGCGATCAGCACGCCGTCGGCGATGCAGCGCAAGCCCGCGTCAAGATCCAGAGATTGTCCAGCGCCCGCCTCCGTGACATGAATGCCGCCATGCCACATCCCCTTGCGACTGACGAGATACGTCCCCGACGGCTCACGCTCGGCAAGCAGGCGGTAGATTTCGTGCTCATCCGTGAATTGTGCGGAAGCCTCATTCTTTCCCTTTCCCTTCCGCAGGAACGGAAAGGCGAACGGCAACGGCTTCAGCTTGGCCGGTGCCGGCGCGGGGGATTGCGGCTTCTTCGGTGCGGGTGGGTTTGCCATGGTTGTCCGTTACTCAGAAAATCCGAAGTTCGTTGCACTCCGCACGTCGTTGACGGGCGCCGCGGCCCAAGTCGGGAATTTGAAACTACCGCCGTCAGGAGCGTCGATCGTCAAATTGCCCTTAACCTCGATCTCTCCGGCCGGACTCCCGATAATGATCTTGCCACCCGAGAGCTTGATGTAGGCACCCGATCCATCGCCGAGCGTGACACCTTTGCGGCCGGTGATGATCACTTCGCCATCCGAAGAACTGACCGCCATGTCCTGCATCGACATCAGTTCCATCGCATCGGACTGTGCTTGAACCTGGACCTTGCCCTTCGCGGCGTAGATGCGAATCCCGAGCTTCGCCGCAAAAAGTGAAATTGCCTCGCCTGCCGCCACCGCGATTCGCTTCATCACGCCGATGTCGAGTCCATCGCCTGCGGTCACAAACATCTGCTTGCGTGCAGCAAGTTGCATCTGCTGTCCGCTGGCGAGCCCGACGCCGTCGGGGGCCGTGGCGACGAGGACGGGCTTCTGCAGCCGCTTGAGCTTTTGCTCGATCAGTACGCGCTGTTGATCGATGTCAGCCTGCAGGGCTTTCGCAGCGTTCGCCGAGTCGTTAAGCGCATTCAGGATTTGTTCGGCCTGCTCGAGCGTCGTCTCGGCGTCCTGCATGGCGAGCTGCTGGCCCGCGGCGCCTGGCTGTCCTTCCGCAGTCACCAACACACCCTTCGATCCTCGAATCGCCGCCGGCCCGTCGGTACGCAACTCGGCACCCCGCCCGCGATCCTTGCGATCACCGTCAACCATGTGGCCGAGGTTCAGCTCACTCACCTGGAACGGCGTCGTCAGATGGACGTGTTCGACACCTTCCTTGTCCTCCATTCGCAGCTCGTTTTGAGCTGCGGTGCGGATCAGATTCCGGGTATGGTTCTGGCTGGTGACAAGATCTGGATGCAGGCTGTCATGCATGGCCCCGATGATCACCGGGCGGTCGGGATGACCCTGCGTGAAGACGACCGCCACTTCCGCCCCGTCGATCAGCGGGAAGTGATGCCCGTAGTTGTCGCCGCTATACGGTTTCGCGAACCGCACCGGCCGGCTGGTGCCGCCCGGGCTCCATTCGTCGAGATCGAACGGGAGCTTGATCACGTACCAGCCCTGCTCCGTCAAGTACGCGTATTTGTAATCGCCAGGTGATGTAATCCGGGCCGGCAGGATCCCGTCGATGACTGGTTGCTCGAACGATGCAACCGGCATGCGCCATACGCGGCTTGACGGAATCCCCTCGAAGGTCACCCAGTACGACTGGTCGCGCCCGCCTTGCGACTCCACCGCCGTGACGAAAATCCCGTGCTTCGCGTCGGCCGGATGCGGCGCCAGTCGCATGACTTCGCCCGCTTCGAGCCAGAACGGATTGCCGGTACCCCTGAAGGTGATCTGGTTCGCCAGGTATTCCTCGTGGCGCCGACGGGCGAAGCTCTTGCCCTCTTCCGGCGTCTCGTAGTGCTCGCCCCACTGGTAATCGATGCCGCTCGTCGTCTTGTCGTCGCGCGCGGCATTTTCCTCGACCAGCAGCGACACACCCGCCTCACGGTGGTTGTAATCGTGCAGGCGGACGGCTTCCGGCACGCGCCGGGTCCGCTTCTCGAGCGTCTTGATCGCGTCCATGCCCGAACTCTCGAGCCCCGAATCACGCGGGTATGACACGGTGCGCTGCTTGCGTGCATAGGCGTCCAGATCGTCGCCAAACACGAGCACCGCATAATCCTTCTGCTGCTCCCAGCGAAACCAGAGCCCTTCCTCGGCGCAGATCCGCTGAATGAACGAAAACGTCGTTTCGTGATACTGCGTCACGTACTCACGGCGCTTGTACTGAGCGCGCAACTGGAACTGGAAATCGACCCCGGCCCGGTAGCCATAATGGCGCAGCGTGTCGGTCACGATCTCCTCGATCGACTGCTTCTGGAACAGCCGGCTCGTCACGCCCCGGTTCAGATCGGCGAGCTTTGGCTCCAGTCGGACCCGATAGTGCGTCTGATCGGCCGAGGTGTCGAGCTCGTCGAACTCCGTAATGACGCCGTGGATCTTGTAGGCCGGCGGCATCTTGCTGAATTGCTCTGCGCCCTCGCCAAACATTCTGCGTAGATAGTCCATGTTCGGATCGACCGGCGCGGCGATGAATTTTGCCGGGCGGCCGACCACCTGCTCCATCGGAATACCGGCTACTGGGCTCGTGAATTCGATATCGTAGCGGTACAACTCGCTCACCGCGTCCCGGCCCGCGAAGCGGAGCACGGACGTCGGCGCCGGATGCGGCGACAGCTTCAATTCATAAGCCTGCGTAGGCAAAATCATCGACATCGACTCTCTCGGTTGTGCAAACACACGGCACCGCCGGGGTACCCCTCCACACCCCGGCGGCTCGCAGACAAACGTCGGATCAGTTCTTGGCCTTCGGCATCTGCGACACGAGCGACAGCCCGATATCCATCCCTTCGACCTGGAAGTGCGGGACGATGAACAACTTGATCCGGAAGAAGCCCGGGTTATCCTCGATATCCTCGACCGTGACCTTCGCCTCGCGCAGCGGATGCGACGCCTGCAGCTCGTCACCCGGATCCTTCATCTCGGTCACGAGACCCTTGATCCAGCCGTTCAGCTCGAGTTCGAGCAGGCGGCGATCCTTGGTCGTGCCGATGTTTTCGCGCTGGATCAGCTTCAGGTAGTGCGCGATGCGCGACAGCAGGAAGATGTACGGCAGCCGGGCGTTGATGCGGCTGTTCGCGGTGGCTTCCTTGGTCTCGTACAGCGCCGGCTTCTGCGCCGAGTTCGCGGAGAAGAAACACGCAAAGTCGTGGTTCTTGTAGAACGACAGCGGGATGAAACCGAGATTCGCGAACTCGAATTCACGGGTTTCCGGGATCAGCACTTCGGTCGGGATCTTCGGCTGGTAGCCGGTGCCGAGGTCGTACAGGTGGACCGGCAGATCCTCGACCTTGCCGCCCGCCTGCGGCCCGCGAATCTGCACGCACCAGCCGTTGCTCACGAAGCTGCGCACCATGTTCGCCGCGAACGCGAACGACGCATTCATCCACAGGTACTTGTCGTGATCGGGGCCCTTGACGGCCTCCTCGTAATTGAACGCACGCACCGGCGCCGTGTCCTTGCCGTACGGCAGACGGCCGAGCACGCGCGGCATCGTCAGGCCCACGTAACGCGCATCGTCGGTATCGCGAAAGCTCTTCCACTTGATGTATTCGGCGCGATCGAAGTAGTTGCCGATGTCCTGGATAGCAGCCACTTCCTCCATCGACTGCTTGCCGAAGAATGCCGGCCCGACCGAGCCGATGAACGGCATGTGCGCGGCGGCGGCCACCTTCGAGATGTTGCGCAGCAGCGCGATGTCCATCGGCGAATTCGCGAACTCGAAGTCGCTGATCATCGCGCTGATCGGCTGGCCGCCCGGCGTGTCGTATTCCTCGATGTACGTCAGTCGGTACAAGCCGCTCTGGATCAGTTCCGGCGTATCCTCGAAGTCGCGCTGCAGCGCGTCCTTCGACACGTCCAGCACTTCGATGCGCGCGTTCTTGCGGAAATCGGTGCGGCTCACGAGCATTTTCAGGCCGCGCCAGCGTGCTTCGAGTGCCTGGAATTCCTGCGTATGCATCACGGCATCGAGCTGGCGGCTGATCTGCCGGTCGATCTGGCCGATATGGAAATCGAGCAGCGACTTGTCGAGACGGTCCACCGGCTGGCGCGCGTTCGCGACGAGTTCCAGGAATGCGCCCATCCCGCGCGCGATGCGCTCATCGGCCGACGCCTCGGACAGCATGTCGTTGTCGCGGAATGCCTCGAGCGGGCGCGCTTCGCTGATCGGCTTCAGGTTGATCTTGCTGCACAGCGATGCATAGACGCTGTCGATATCCCCGTGCGGGGCATCCAGCACGACCGTTTCGGTCGCGCCGGTCTGCTGAGTTTCAGTGGATTTCATCTCGGGTCCTGTCTGCGATCGAATCGCTACGATGTTGCGGAATGCGCTGAACGCGCGTTTTGCCCAGCGGCGTTCACGCATGCCCTTCCGGCTGCGTCGCGGCGGTCGCGATCTGTGCGAGTTCGCCGCGCAGCTTTGCGGACAGGCGATCGTCCTTCAGCACCTTCTCGAACTCGCGACGGAACGTGCCGTTGTCGAGCAGGTTGGATTTGAGGTCGCGCAGCAGATTGCGCATCGCGAGGAGCGCCTGGAGCTCGGGAATCTGGCGCGCGACCTGCTCGGGCTCGAAGTCCTTGATCGACCGGAACGACAGGTTGACGGGCAGTTCCGAACCATCGCCGGCCAGCGTGTTGTCCGCGGCGATTTTCAAATCCGGCGCATAGTCGGCCAGGACGGCATCGAAGTTGTTCTTGTCGATGTTCACCTTCTTGCGCTCGGCGAGCGGCGCCTGCTCACGACCGGCACTGAAGTCGCCGGCAACCAGCAGCTTCAGGGGGAGCTCGACCTTTTTCTGCGCACCGCCCGTATGCAGATCGAGGGTGATCGACACCCGGCTCTTCGGGATCTCTCGTTGAAAGCTATCCAATTCGTTCTCCTTATCTCAGGAAGCTTGAAGACTCCGCGACACGCACCCACGACTCACGGGTGCTCCGTCGTCCGCACCGCCCATGCCGAACCCCGCAACGTGCATCGACGAACGACCGAGTCGGATATTCGCGGCCCGATATCCGACTCAGGCGGCAAAAAATATCATGGCCTTTATCGACGAGTAAACCCGGAATGCAAAAAATCCAAAATTAACGACGATACGATTTTTTATAATGAGATTCAGCCTATTTTTGCCCGACCTCCCGACGCAACCCGAAGCGTGCGCACACCATCCGTGACTGCTATCCAATAAAATTTATAGAACCGTATAAGCAATTGATTCTTATAAATAAATTCGAACATACCAAGGGCGAAGAATCTTGATAAAAAACCGCACCACACAACCCGAACGCCGAAAATAAAACCCGCCCGCATAATCTCAAAATAAATACATCATTTATCTCAATTAATCGACACTATTTTCAACAAATTCCAATTACCCGGGGTATACGAAATCGGAAAACGATGTATAGAATCGGCGCCTCATAATTCCTGGATCATTACGACCACACCATGCGGATCGACAAACCGCTCTGGCATGAAGGGCTGATTCTTACGCAGCAGCATTTCCAGCAGCAGGAACGCTGGAACGGGTTCGCTATGCAACAACTGGCATCAGCAATCGCCGTTGCGCCATGGGGAACACTGGGCGTCGACGTCGACGAAGAGGCACTGGCCTCCGGTCGCCTGAAGCTCACCCGGATGCAATTGCGCTTCCCCGACGGCACGCCGATCGACACGACCGTCGCCGATGCGTTGCCGCCTGCGCGCGATCTCGCCGGCGAAATTCCTGCCGATGCCCAGACGATCGACGTGCTCGCCGCGCTCGCGTTGCCCGATGCGAACGGCAGCAACTGCCGCTTCGACGAAACGGCACTGGCCCGCCCGCGTCGCGCGTATCGCGAGTTCGTCAAGGTGACGGATCTGAGCGGCGCAGGAGAGGCCGAAATCGCCGCCGAGCGCCACGCCGTGCGGCTGTTGTTCGGCTTCGAATCGCATGCGGACGACACCGTGTGCGCGATCGCGCGCCTGAATCGCACGACGAGCGGCCGTTTCCAGGTCGATCGCGACTTCGTTCCGCCATGCCTGACGTTGTCCGGCCACGCGCTGCACATCGAACGCACCCGGCGTCTCGCCGATATCCTCGCTGCCAAGAGCGCGCTGCTCGGCGCACGGCGCAGCGAGCGCATCGAGCAGGTGGCCGAATATGGCGTGGCCGACGTCCAGCTGTTCTGGCTCCTGCACTGCCTCCATCAGGCCTGGCCGCAACTGCGCTTCCTCGCGTCGCATCCCGGGCAACCGACCGATCGCCTGTATCAGGTGCTCGCCCAGTTGGCCGGTTCGTTGACCACCTTCTCGACGCGCGTCGCACTGACCGACATTCCGCCCTATGACCATGCACGCGCTCACGATGTTTTCGCGACGCTCGAATCGCTGATTCGCGGCCTGCTCGACACGATCATCCCTTCGCGTGTCGTCTCGATCGGGCTTTCGCATACGACACCGACCACCTGGGTCGGACAGTTCCTCGACGAACGCATCGTCGAGGGCGCGGCTGACTGGTATCTGTCCGTCAACGCAACGCTACCTGCGTTCGAACTCGTCGAACAGTTTCAGCGCCTGTGCAAGATCGGCGCGCCGGACGACGTCGAACACATCGTCAATTCCGCCGTGGCGGGCATCCCGCTCAAGGCGGTACAGCGGGTGCCCGGCGCCATACCGGTCCGGCTGGACAACCACTATTTCGCGCTCGATGCGCATGATGCCGCGCATGCGAGAATGCTCGCCGCTCGCGCGTGCCGGATCTATCTGCCCGCGTCGATTTCCGACGCGTCGATCGAACTCTATGCGGTGCTGCGCTGATGAATGCCATCGTCTCCACGCGTCACGAATCCGCGCTACTCGCGCGGGAGCCTTCGTCCGGTCACTCGCCTCAACCTTCGATGCGTGCATTGCTGCGCGATACGGCGCTACTGGTCTCCCATCTGTCGAATGGCGGCCAGATCGACAACCACGAAAGCCTGCGCCAGCAGTGCATGAGGCTCGTCGCGCAATTCGCGACTGCGCTCGATGCGCAAGGGGTCGCCGCCGACATACGGGACGACGCCGTCATCGCGCAGTGCGGACTGGTCGACGAAGCCGCACTGCGATATCTGTCGGCCTCCGACAAGGCACGCTGGGAGCAGAAGCCGCTGCAGGTCGACCGGTTCGGCATTCACGACGCAGGCACGCGCATTTACGAACGGATCGAACACCGGATGCGAGAACCCGCACCGAACGTCGATCTGCTCGAATGCTACGCGGCCGTTCTCGGCCTGGGATTCCGCGGCTGCTACGCTGCCCGCTCGGGTTCGTCTGCGGATGCCCATGACGGTGAAGCGAAGCGCCAGGCATTGATCGCGGCACTGGCGGCACGGATCGATCAGTTGCGCCCGGCCGCCATGCCGGGATTCGTCACCGATCGCACGAACACGCGCCT
Organism: Burkholderia puraquae; assembly: GCF_002099195.1. GTDB lineage: Bacteria > Pseudomonadota > Gammaproteobacteria > Burkholderiales > Burkholderiaceae > Burkholderia > Burkholderia puraquae. Next base: position 155,158 of record NZ_NBYX01000010.1, read on the forward strand.
GCTCGACCGGTTCAGGCATCTTTCGCCATGGGCGATCGCGGGTACGGCCTGCGTCATCGCGCTACTCGTGTGGTTCGCATGGGATCGCATCCTCGATGCGGAACTCGCACAACTCGCTCAGAAAGCGAAACGACCGTGAAGTCGGATACGGATCTCCCGCCCGCAACGACACGCGCCGATTCCGACGCAGCACGCGCAGCGCTGGCCGGCCTCGGCTATCCGTTACGCACGGTCGTGACGGTTTCGGCCTCACCGGCGCTGGCCATCATCGGATGGGTTCTCCCCGTCGACCGCGGCGTCATGTGGGGACTGGTTACGACGGTCATCGTGTTCGCCATGCTAGTCGTCTGGCTGCATTCGCGCAGCATGGCTCGCACCCGCGAACGAAACGTGCACGCGATCGCACAACTCGGCGCCGCGACCGCCGACCTGCCTGTCGCATTGCGTACGAAAATGCCGCTCTCGCTCGTCGTTGGCGACGGTTTGCCCGCCCTGTTCGATCGCGACATGGCTCAATCGCGTTTCGTCCACGTCGGTGACGGCGCAATCTGGTTGCGAGCCGACCGGCCCCAGGATCTTCCCCGTCTCGCCGTCGCGGTCCGCCAGTGGCGCGACGGCCACGCCCCCGATTGTGTCGTGCTGTCGGTCTCCCCGTCCCTTCACGCGAACGACGGCACGCTGTCGCAGACGCTGCGCGTGATCCGGCAGGCCGTCGCCGATACGTCGCGCATGCTTGGCATGTCGTTGCCAGGTTACGTTGCGATCTATCAACGACTCTCGGACACGAGTCTTGCCGCGATGCCGGCAACCGGCGAATCGTCTTCCCGGTGGTATGGCCTGTCGGCTGGCTCGCCGATCACGAAAATGCACCGCTTCGACACAGCAATCGATGCAGCCGAAACGGATGCCCTCCATGCCGACGGAAGTCCGCAGGCCGCAGCACGCGCCGCCGGGCTTGCGTCGATGATCGGATGGACGCGCCGGATCGTGTTCGACACGCTGACGGACCGCCGCCAGCCTGCGTCACCCTGGCCATTGTTCGGCGCCGGCTGGATCGACCATGGTCCGGCGACTGGACCCGGCAAACCGTGGGAACGTGAAGTTCGCGGCCTGACGGGTATCGCCCCGGCCGCACTATCTGCGTCGCCGCTGCCCTGGCCATTGCCGCAGCCGCTGATCGACGCGATGCCACGCCGATCGTGGCGATCGTCACGCATCACCGCCGTCGCACACGTCATTGCGATCGTTGCCTGCGCGGCAATCGCCGCCATCTGCGGAGCCGCGAAGAACAACGATGTGTTGATGACCCGCATCGGCGAGCACCTCGACCGCTACAACCGTATCCCCGCCACGCAGGACGCCGCGAAGCGCGACGCCCTCCGGTCCCTTGCATCGGACCGCGATCAGCTCGACCGATATGCGCGTGTCGGCGTTCCGCTTCGGCTGTCGTTCGGCACCTATCACGGCGCACCATTGCTGCCGGCTCTCAATGAGGCGATCGCCTCCTACGAACCGCCCCCGCCGCCGCCCGCCGTCGTCACGCTGGACAGCATGTCCCTGTTCGACAGCGGCAAAGCGCGGCTCAAGACGGGCACCACGCGCGCGATGGTCGATGCGCTCGACCTGATCAAAGCCCATCCCGGCAAGCGCGTACTCGTCGCCGGCTATGCGGACGATCAGGGCCGGCCCGACCGCAACCTGAAGCTGTCGATCGAGCGAGCGTCGGCCGTGCGCGACTGGCTCGTCGAGGCATCCGGCATCCCGCCGACACAGTTCGCGATCCAGGGCTACGGTGATACACGGCCGGTCGCGGATAACGCCACGCCGGAAGGACGAGCAAAGAATCGCCGGGTCGAGATCACGCTCGTTCCCGATACACTGGTGCCAGCCGTCCCGACCGGTGCCACGAAATAACACGCGTTTGGGTTCCCGAGGCAGTCGCCTCGGGTTTGTCAACGTCGGAATCCGGTTCCGGCGATTCGCAGTACGAAGAAGAAGGAGTGAACAAATGGCAATTCCGGCCTACATGTGGCTCAAGGACGACGGCGGTGCGGACATCAAGGGTTCGGTGACCGTCCAGGATCGCGAAGGCAGTGTCGAACTGGTTGCATTCGATCATGGCGTGCACATTCCGACCGACGGCAATACGGGCAAGCTGACCGGCACGCGCGTGCACAAGCCGATCACGCTGACGAAGGAGACAGACGCATCGACACCCTATCTGTACAAGGCCGTGACGAGCGGCCAGACGCTGAAGTCGGTCGAAATCAAGTGGTACCGGATCGACGACGCGGGCAAGGAGAAGGAATACTTCAACACGAAGCTCGACAACGTGAAGATCGTCGCGGTGAAGCCGAAGATGCTCGACATCAAGAACCCCGATTACGAGAAGCACAACCATCTCGAAGACGTCGAACTGCGCTACGAGACGATCACGTGGTCGTACAAGGACGGCAACATCATCCACAAGGACACCTGGAACGAACGTTCCTGATGGACTGAACGGCTGGCGGATTCCGTCGCGCTCGCGCGGCGGGAATTTCGCCGCTCCGGGCACCCGCCCTCCTCCCTTCCTGACCCGCTACCGACATGACGCCGCCGCTCCGGGATGCTTCCCATCTCATTCGCCGCCTCAATCCCCACTGCACGCGCGCGCTCGAAGCCGCCGCGAGTCTTTGCCAGACCCGGCTCTCGGACGAAATCGCGGTCGAACACTGGGTGCTGAAGCTGATCGAGGCGGACGACGGCGACATTCCCGCGCTGCTGCGCCACTACGATCTCGACATCGATGCCGTCTGGGACGCACTGATCGACGTGATCGACCGCATGCCACGCACGTTGCGCGGCATGCCGGCGCTGTCGCGGCAGCTCGCCACGGTGATCGAGGATGCGTGGGCGCATGCGATGACCGACGATCGCGACGGCATCATTCGCTCCGGACATCTGCTGCAGGCCATCGTCGATGCGCCGCACGTGCTGCGAACGCAGCGTGCGTGGCCGCTACTGTCGGTCTCCAGCGCGCAAATCCGGCGTGTGCTGCCGCGGCTTGGACGACGGTCGTGCGAAAACGCAGGCGACGACTCCATACCAGCGCGCGAAACCGACTCGACGGGCGATCTGCCCGTCGACGGCACGACGCCGTCGGCCACCTCTCCGCGACACACACCGACGCGCCCGATCGAACCTGACGCGCTCGCCCGCTTCGCACTCGACCTGACCGAAAAAGCACGTCGCGGCGAGATCGATCCCGTCTTCGGCCGCGACCGCGAGATCCGGCAGATGATCGACGTGCTCGCACGGCGCCGCAAAAACAATCCGATCCTCGTCGGCGAACCGGGCGTAGGCAAGACCGCGCTGGTCGAAGGGCTCGCATTGCGCGTGGTCGAAGGTAGCGTGCCGGAGACGATCCGGGATACGCGCATCCTGACGCTCGGTCTCGGCTTGTTGCAAGCGGGTGCGGGCGTGAAAGGCGAATTCGAACAACGGCTGAAGAACGTCATCGACGAAGTGCGGGCTTCGGCCACGCCGATCCTGCTGTTCATCGACGAAGCGCACACGCTGATCGGTGCAGGCAACGCGGCGGGCGGCGCCGACGCGGCCAACCTGCTGAAGCCGGCGCTCGCGCGCGGCGAGTTGCGCACGATCGCGGCCACCACGTGGGCCGAATACAAGGAATACTTCGAACGCGATGCCGCGCTCGAACGACGCTTCCAGGTGGTCAAGGTCGACGAACCGGACGACGATACGGCCTGCCTGATGCTGCGCGGGCTCGCGAACCGATACGCGAAACATCACGATGTCCACATCCGCGACGAAGCGATCGTCGCGGCCGTGCGGCTGTCGCGCCGCTACATTCCAGCCCGGCAACTGCCGGACAAAGCCGTCGACCTGATCGATACGGCCGCCGCGCGCGTGAGGATGGCGCTCGACGTCCCGCCTGCGGAACTGCAGCAGGCGCGCGCCGCACTGGAGGCGCTCGAACTGGAGCGCGCCGCACTCGATGCGGACGCCGGCGCCGGGATCATCAACATCGCCGAACGGCGCACCGCGATCGACAGGGAACACGAAGACATGCGCGGCACCGCCGATGCGCTGCTCGGCCAGTACACGCGGGAACAAGAACTCGTCGGCAACTTGCGCGCCCTCCGTGGCGCAACCGATCAGGCGCCCGACCCGGCAGCCGTTTCCAACGCGCTTGACGCGTTATCGACCGCTCAGGGCAAAGCACCCATGATCTCTGCCGACGTCGATGCGCAATCCATCGCGCGCGTCGTCGCCGAATGGACGGGCGTGCCGGTCGGCAATCTCGTCGAGGACGAATTGCGCAGCCTGCTCGCGCTCGAAGCGATGCTCGCCACACGCGTGGTCGGACAGGATGAGGCGATCGGCGCGTTGGCCGAAAGCCTGCGCACGGCCAAGGCGGGCCTGAAGAGCGAACGTGCGCCGCTCGGCGTCTTCCTGCTGGCCGGGCCATCCGGCGTCGGCAAGACCGAGACCGCGCTGGCGCTCGCCGATCTGCTGTTCGGCGGCGAGGCCGCGCTGACGACCATCAACCTGTCCGAGTATCAGGAAGCGCACACGGTGTCGCAACTCAAGGGCTCGCCGCCCGGCTACGTCGGCTACGGGCGCGGCGGCGTGCTGACTGAAGCAGTGCGCCAGCGCCCGTACAGCGTCGTGCTGCTGGACGAAGTCGAGAAAGCGCATCGCGATGTGCTCGACATCTTCTATCAGGTGTTCGACCGGGGCACGATGCGCGACGGCGAGGGGCGCGAGATCGATTTCCGCAACTGCGTGATCGTGATGACGTCCAATCTCGGCAGTACCCAGATCGACGACGCGACGGCGGAGGAAGCGTCGATCACGCAGGCCACCTTGCGAGAAACCATTCATCCGAAACTGGTCGAGCATTTCCAGCCGGCGTTGCTCGCGCGTTTCCAGACGCTCGTTTATCGGCCGCTCGACGCCGCGGCGCTCGCCTCGATCGTACGGATCAGACTCGACAAGATCGCCGAGCGCCTGCACCGGCAACATGCCGTGACACTGTCGTACGCGGACGATCTGGTCGAATCGATCGCACAACACTGCGTGTCGCGAGAATCGGGTGCACGCAGCGTCGACGCGTTCCTGAACCAGCATGTGCTGCCAGTCATTTCGCGCGAACTGCTTACCCGGATGACGTCGGGTTGCGCGACATCGATGATCTCGCTGACGATCGGGGCAGCAGGTAATTTGACAATCGATTTCGATAACCCAAACACACGACGATCAATAACGGGGCAAGGCTGACACAGCACGGTCGTCCCCAATCTGCACTCAACGAAAAGCTATGGAGCTCATTCTTCTTGTCGCTTGTGCGTGGTTATGCAGTGCGTTCTGGTTGATCCGCATTCCCTGCGTAATCATCCAGATGCGTCGCAATTCCCAGGATATCTGGACTTTCATGTCGCTAGGTCGATTGTTTCTCCTGGCACTCGTCTATATCGTTACTGCTCCGCTCCCGCTGTTAATCGCCTTTGCGATAGCTGGCGCAGGCGTCAGCGGCAGCAAAGCCGGTAGCCTCGAGCCAATTCTGTCTCTGGCATGGGCCGCGCTGTGGATTTTCCTGTCTGCCGCGGCAGTCGCATTGATACTGGCAATCTTTCGGCTGTTCGTCATGCTTGGCTCAGCTCGGATATTCACCAGGCACATGAGGAACTGATCATGTCAGGAGCGATAGCAACACGATGACCGCCGGCCCCTCCCTCTACGACATGTTGCTCGGCCAGATCGGCGGCGAGCCGATCGGCGCGTACGACGACCGTACACTTGAATGCCTGAGCGTTCAGCAGAACGTACGCCGCATCCTCAATACGCGGGCCGGTGCGCTGAAGCACCTGCCCGACTACGGGCTACCCGACCTGACGAACATCTACAAGGCCCTGCCCGCGTCGGCGCACTTGCTCAAGCAGCAGATGGAAGCAACGCTGCTGAAGTACGAGCCGCGCATCCGCTCGATCGACGTCGGGATCGTCGACAATCGCGATCCCGGCATCCTCGTCAGCTTCGAGATGACCTGCCACCTGAAGAACGCGGGGCTCGTGCGCTTCGGCACATACTTCGAGCCGCCCGGTCGCCTGCGCATCGAACGGTACGTCGCCCGCTCATGATCGAGCGCGATCAGCCCTCGTGCGCCAGATGCACCGCAAACCCCACCTTCCCCGGTACGATCTCGTCCTTCAGCGTCAATGCCGGAATCTCGTAATCGCCCGCGTTCTGCCGGCGGAACGGAATCGGCTGCGTCGTCCACAGTTCATCCAGACGCTTGCCGAGCGCAATACGCGTTTCGTCGAAGCGCGCTTCGTTCATCTTGCCTGTCCGGTAGATCACGAACGGCGGCAGCACGTCGAAGCCCGGGTAATACAGCACGCCGTGCTGGATCGGGAACAGCACGTCGTCGATCGGCCCGTTGATGCCGCGCGGGCTATAGTGCGACTCCCACCCGCCCGTCGTGACGACCACCATTGCCCGCTTGCCGGCAAACAAGCCTTCACCGTAGCGATCGCCCCAGTGCGTATCGGAATGCTCGCCGACACCGTACGCAAAGCCGTACGCGTACACGCGCTCGAACCAGCCCTTCATGATCGCCGGCATCGAGAACCACCACAGCGGAAACTGCAGGATCACCGCGTCGGCCCATTTCAGCTTCTCCTGCTCGCGCGCGATGTCTTCGCTCTGCGTGCCGGCCGCGAATGCGCGCTTCGAGTCGAGCGACGGATCGAAACGCGTGTCAGGCGCACGATCGGTCACGTCGTTCGCATCGAACGCCGCCTTCCAGTTCATCGCATACAGGTCGGTCACCTGCACCGTGTGGCCGGCCGCTTCGAGATGCTCGACGGCGAAGTCGCGCAGTGCGCCGTTCAATGAACGCGGTTCGGGATGGGCATACACGATCAGCACATTCATGTTCGTCACTCCGTGGATTGAATGACTGCAGGATGCCGCCATCGACGGTATATTTGAAATGAATTCCTGATATTCCAGGTATAGCCGTGAATAATCTCAGAAGGCTCGATCTGAACCTGCTCGTCACGCTGGACGTGCTGCTCGCCGAACACAACGTCACGCGCGCGGCCGAGAAGCTGAACATGTCGCAGCCATCGGTCAGCGTGCAACTGCAGAAACTGCGCGACGTGTTCGGCGATCCGCTGCTGCTGCCGGGGCCACGCGGAATGCGGCCGACCGCGCGCGCGGAAGCGCTGCGCGAACCGTTGCGCGATGCGCTCGAAGCGGTCGAGCGTGCAGTCATTCCGGCCACGCCGTTCGATCCCGCGACCGCGACGAACACGTGGCGTGTGGCAGCGACCGACTACGGCGAATCGACGATCGTGCTGCCCGCGCTGAACGCGCTGCGTTCGGCCGCGCCCGCCACGCGGCTCGCCGTCGTCGAGCTTGTACCGCCGCGCATCGAGCAGGATGCCGAACGAAACGGCATCGATCTCGCCTTCCATACGACCGAAGAGTCGCCGCCCGGCATGCGGCGCCGGCCGCTGTTCGCCGAGCGTTATGTGCTCATCGGCCGCGCCGGGCACCCGAAGCTGAAGCGGCGCCCGACGCTCGCGCAGTTCGGCACGCTCGAACACGTGATCGTGTCGCCCGACGGCGGCGGCTTCTTCGGCGTAACGGACGAAGCGCTCGCGAAGATGGGCGCCGCGCGGCGCGTCGTGCTGTCGGTGCCGCATTTCCTGTTCGTGATGTCGGCCGTCGCAAGCACCGATCTCGTCGCAATGGTGCCCGAGCGGCTGGTACGCGACGTGCCCGCACTGCGCGTGGTGGAAGCGCCGGTCGAGGTGCCCGGCTATGAAATGTCGATGCTGTGGCACGAGCGCGTGCATCGCGATCCGGCGCATCGGTGGCTGCGGGAGACGATCGCGGCAGCGGTGTAATTCGTTCGCCTGCCCGGTGCGGCCGCCCGCTTCGATCGCATCGCATGAAATCCTTCATCCGGGGCTTGAAACCGCGCCAAACACTGTATATATTTACAGTGCTTTTTGCACCATTTGACCCGAATTCCGTCATCCAGAGACGAACGGACTTTTGTGAGGCGACCATGTTCCAGGCATCCGCATTCGATCCCGAGCAACCCGGCTTCAACCCCATCCACTTCGAGCGCGCCGCGCAGCGGGCGGTCGTCGATCTGCAGCGTGTCGCCGGCGGCCCCGCGCAGCGGGCGCTCGGCCTGCGGCGCCGCACCCATCCTGCGGCCGTCCGCACGATGAGCTGGCAGGCGCTGCTGAACGTCGAAGAGCTGGCATTCTCGAATGCCGGCTTCCTGAACCGCAACGATCCGGCCGTGGTCGACGCGTTCATCCGGTTGCGCGACAGCCGGCTGATCGCCGCGGACATCGAGGAGCCGGTCGACTGGCGTCGCGACGATGACGACCTGCCGGCCATCTACCTGATCGTCAAGGCGATGCTGGAAGCGGAAGAGGAAGAACGGGCCGAAGCCGCCTGAGCCGTGATGGCCGTTCACGGTCACAGTCTGTCGGGGGCGCGCCGCCACGTTGCGTGGTGGCGCGGCCGGCGCTGCGGCTGATTTCAGTCCTGCGTCAGAGAACCGGGGCATCGAACGGTGAGCCCCGAACCGCCGCGCGGCGTACGTCCGGGTGACCGTTGCAGCGACCACCGGTTACAGCCGTGCCGCGAGCCGTGAACCCTGATCGATCGCGCGCTTCGCGTCGAGTTCGGCGGCCAGTTCCGCGCCGCCGATCAGGTGCACCGAACGCCCGGCCGCCTGCAGCGGCGCGAGCAGCGCGCGCTGCGGCTCCTGCCCCGTGCAGAGCACGATCGTGTCGGCCTCGATCAGCTCGTGATCGGTGCGCTGCTCACCGTACGACACGTGCAGGCCGCGCGCATCGATCAGTTCGTAGTTCACGCCGCCGATCATCTTCACCTGCTTCATCTTCAGCGTCGCGCGGTGAATCCAGCCGGTCGTCTTGCCGAGCCCCTTGCCGAGCGGCGCGGCCTTGCGCTGCAGCAGCGTCACTTCGCGTGCGGGCGCCGTTACCTGCGCACGCGTCACACCGCCACGCGTCACGGCCGGGTCGGTCACGCCCCATTCGGCCTTCCACTCTTCCAGATCGAGCGCCGGCGATTCGCCGTCCTGCACCAGGTATTCGGCGACATCGAAGCCGATCCCGCCCGCGCCGAGCACCGCAACGCGGCGGCCGACCGGCTGCCTGCCCGCGAGCACGTCGATGTAGCTGAGCACGTTCGGCCCGTCCTGCCCCGGAATCTTCGGGTCGCGCGGCGCGACGCCCGTCGCAAGCACGATCTCGTCGTAGCCGCCCGCGATCAGTTCGCTCGCGTCCATGCGACGGTTCAGGTGCAGGTTTACGCCGGTCAGCTCGACCTGGCGGCCGAAGTAGCTCAGCGCTTCGTGAAACTCTTCCTTGCCCGGAATCCGCTTTGCCATGTTGAACTGGCCGCCGATCTCGGCTGCGCCATCGAACAGGTCAACCTGGTGGCCGCGCTGCGCAAGCACGGTCGCGCATGCGAGCCCGGCCGGCCCCGCACCGACCACCGCGATGCGCTTCGGCTGCGGCGCGGGCGTGTATTTCAGCTCGGTCTCGTGGCACGCGCGCGGATTCAGCAGGCACGATGCGATCTTGTTCTTGAACGCGTGATCGAGGCACGCCTGGTTGCAGCCGATGCAGGTGTTGATCTCGTCGGCGCGGCCCTGCGCGGCCTTGACCACGAACTCGGCATCCGCGAGCAGCGGGCGCGCCATCGACACCATGTCCGCGCAGCCGTCCGCGAGGATCTGCTCGGCCACTTCGGGACGGTTGATCCGGTTGGTCGTCACGAGCGGAATGCCGACCTCGCCCTTCATCTTCTTCGTCACCCATGCGAACGCGCCGCGCGGCACCGACGTCGCGATCGTCGGCACGCGCGCCTCGTGCCAGCCGATCCCCGTGTTGATGATGGTCGCGCCCGCGCGTTCGACGGCCTTCGCGAGCTGCACGGTTTCGCTCCAGTCGCTACCGTCCGGAATCAGGTCGAGCATCGACAGCCGGTAGATCAGGATGAAATCGCGGCCGACCGCTTCGCGCGTGCGCTCGATGATCTCGATCGGCAGCCGGATGCGGTTCTCGTACGAACCGCCCCACTGGTCGGTGCGCTTGTTCGTATGCATCGAGATGAACTGGTTGATCAGGTAGCCTTCGGAACCCATGATCTCGACGCCGTCGTACCCGGCTTCGCGCGCGAGCGTCGCGCAGCGGACGAACGCGCGGATCTGCCGCTCGATGCCGCGCGCGCTCAGTTCGTGCGGCACGAACGGCGAGATCGGCGACTTGATCTTCGACGGTGCGACCGCGAACGGGTGATAGCCGTAGCGGCCCGTATGCAGGATCTGCAGCGCGATCTTGCCGTCCTCCGCGTGCACGGCTTCCGTGATCTCGCGATGGCGCCGCGCGGCGGCCGACGTCATCAGCGTGCCGCCGAACGGCTTGGTCCAGCCGGCCACGTTCGGCGCAAAGCCGCCCGTCACGATCAGGCCGACGCCGCCGCGTGCGCGTTCGGCGAAATATTCGGCGAGCCGCGGCAGCGTCTTGCGGCTGTCCTCGAGGCCCGTGTGCATCGAGCCCATCAGCACGCGGTTCTTCAGCGTCGTGAAGCCGAGATCGAGCGGTGCGAGCAGGTGGGGAAAGGTCGTGGTCATGATGATCGTGCCAATAAGCGATGCGTGACATCGTAGGCGCGTGCCGCCTTGAGCGTGAGGGGGCAAACAGCCATAATGCTTGTCATTTCCGGCCAAGACGACATGACCTCCCCTCTCGCCAAGGACCGCCTCGGGCTGCGCCGGCCGACGATTCCGGTCGCCTATACGCGCCTGTTGCTGCAGGCGCTGGCCGCACGCGGTGTCGACCTGGCTGCCGTGCGCGCCGGCACCGGCCTGCGTGATGCGGTGCTGGCCGAACCGGACGCGCGCGTCGCACCGTCGCAATGGGGACGGCTCGTGCTCAATGCGATCGAGATCGGCGGCGATCCGGGCATCGGGCTCGCGTTCGGGCTGCTGCTGAAGCCGACCGTGCACGGCTTTCTCGGCTACGCGACGCTGACCGCGCGGGACATCCGGGAGGCGCTATCCGTCACGCAGCGCTACTTCCGGATGCGCAATCGCCAATACCGGCTGACCTATGCGGAAGACGATCGCGGTGCGACGCTCGAACTGCACGGCGTGCAGGCGAGCCCCGTGCTGCAGCATCACGTGATGTTCGAATTCGTGTTGACCGGGCTCGCGCAGAACATCTCGCAATGGGCAGGGCGCGCGTCGCCGCCGATCAAGCTGCAATTCGCGTGGCCGGAGCCGCCCTATTTCGCGCGCTATCGCGACCAGTTGCCGCCGGTCGAATTCGGCTGCGCCGCCAACGCGCTGTGGATCGCGCACGACGTGCTCGACTGGCCGCTGCCGCTCGCCGACGAAGTCGCGCACCGTCAGGCGCTCGTGCAGGTGGAGCGTGAGTACGCACAGGTGCGGCAAGAGGAAGGCGACCTGGTCGAACGCGTGCGCGCAGAGCTGGCACGCGGGGCCGGCGATTACCCGGGGCCGGAAACGCTCGCCGACGCGTTGCTCGTGTCGACACGCACGCTGCGGCGCCGGCTGGAGGAAGCCGGTTCGAGCTACCGGCACTTGCTCGACGAAGCGCGGTTTCGCGACGCGAAGCAGCTGCTCGCCGCGTCGGATCTCGACCTGAAAACGATCGCCGAGCGGCTGCAATTCACCGACCCGGCGAATTTCACGCGCGCGTTCCGGCGCTGGGCCGGGCAGACGCCGAGTGCTTATCGGGAAGCGGCCGCGGGTACCGCGCGCGAGTGATGCCGGGCCGCAGGCGGTACGACGTGCCTGCGCGGGATTTCATCGGTATGATCAATGCCATACCAAAGCGGCGCCCACCGGCGCACTCTCCCGCCTCATGCCCAATCACACCACCCTGATCGAAGCGACGATCGACCGTATCGACACGAACCTCATTCGTGTCGCGTCCGATCTCAAGAAGGTGCCGCTTTATCGCGTGACGATGCAGGGCGTCTGCTACTTCATCGCCGCCGGCGATATCGATGCCGAGGCGTTCAAGCAGATCGATCAGTTGAAGCCCGGGATGGCCGTGCGCGCGTGCATCTTCAACGATCGCGGCCGGCACCAGATCGCGTGGATCAGGAGCCACGATCTGGCGATCGCACCTTACGATGCGTTCAGACAGAAGAACAGCAACCAGTCGCTGCTCATGTGGGCGTCATGCATCTTCATGCTGAGCCTGCTGATCGACGGTGCCGCCTTCAAATCGGGCTGGGCGTTCGTCGGCGCGGTGGCCTTGGTCGTGGGCATCATCAGCCTGCTGGGCTCCCTGCTCGCGATCGCCGGCCTGTCCGAACTGGTCTTCCGGCCCCAGCGGCGCGAAGCCCAGCAAAAGTGGCAATGCGAACCGGCCGGTTTCGCGGTGGAACGGAGCAATGCATGAGCGATCGCACCATGCAGATTGCGTCCGGTTGCGTGACATCGGTCAGCCAGAAGACGATCAGCACGAAGGTCTGGAGCAACAACCTGGGCACGACCACGCAAAGCATCGAGGAGATTGCGCTCCAGCTCGACACCGTCGACGCACCGCTCACGCTCAGGACGGACAGCACGCGGAGCGTGTTCATCGTCGCGGGCGACCGTTTGACCGTTGCATACACGCAAGGTCGGGATCGCCGCGCCATCTACGCTATCCGCAATGCGACCGACGGCTCGGTGTATCTCGTTCGCACCGCGAAAGCCGCGGCTGCCCGCACCGATGTTGTCGTAACGATCGGCATGCTGGTCGCCATGGCCATCACGGTCGGCCTCGTGTCCGCGATGGAACGCAGCACGGACAGCGCGCTCGAGATATCCACATGGTTCGGCGGAGCCGCGATCGCCCTCTTCCTGCTGAGCACGATCCTGCGCACCGTGTTCGGCATAATCATATGGCCCGAGATCCGGCGGCTCAGGCAGCCAGGCGGCAAACGCGAGATGAATGCTGCCCGGAGCGCACTGTCGCTCTCGAACGAAGAAACGCCGCACATCCGCTTCATCTGAACCGATCCGGCGCACGACGCGTCAGCGATCGACGCAAATCCGCGCGCCGCCGTCCCCCTCACCCGCTTCGATCCGCACCTCCCCCGTCGCGGCGGCGATCGCGTCGTACACGTCATCGGTCACGCACACCACCGGCACCGCGATCGCATACAGCTCGGCCGCGACGATCGCGCCGATCGAGATGATCAGGTCGCGCTCCTTCAGCACGATCGCGACCGGCCCCGTGCCGTTGCGCACGGCTTCCGCGAGCACGCTGCTGCTGGAACTCGAGCCCTTCGCGTGCGGCATCACCATCACCTTGCCGGCGAGGCTCGCACCGGCCTGCGGATGCCCGCGATCGACGATCTTTCCCGCGCCGGAGTCGTAGCCGCCCCAGAAGCTGAGCGGCTTGTCGAGCACGAACGGGCGCGCGCATGCGCTGCCCGGCACGAGCGTGTCGCCCGTCAATACCTTGCGCGTGGCCTCAGTCATCGAATCGCACCTTTCCTTCATACGCCGAGCGCACGCATTCGCGCATGCTGCCGTATGCGACCGTCACGCCGATGTTCGCGGGCGCATACGACGCCCATTTCCCCGAATTGGTCATCACGAGCCCCGACAGTTGCTTCATTACCGGCGTGATGTACGTGCAGGTGTCGACGACGATCTGGATGCCGCGTGCAGCGAATTTCTCCGCGAGGCCGGCTTCATCCAGCTCCCACAAGATGAACCGGCTCGTGTTCACGTAGAAATCGCAGGCCGGCTTGCCGTCGAACGCATCGAGCAAGGTATCGAGCGTGCGGAATTCGGCCAGCGAGAAATGCGGCGTGCCGAGCGCCACCGCGACGAGCGCGTCGCCGGCCGCGCCGTGGTTCAGCGTGCGGCGAATCTCGTCGAGATCGGCCATCGTCACGTCGACCGTGCGTTGCACCGCCTGCCCGTGCAGCGCGGCGGCGAGCGTGGGTGCTTCCGGCGTCACGCCGACCGCATGGAACAGCGCGACGGCCCCGCTCGACGCGGCGGCCGCGCCGAGTGCCTTGAGTTCGTCTTCGGTGGTGTCCGCCGGCAGCCCGACGATCGCCGGCACTACCGCGCCCGCGATCCTGCCGATCAGCAACCCGAGCGCGGCGAAATGGATGTCGCGCGACGGCAGGCGGCTGAAGTCCGGTGCGTTGAACACGAGCCGCGCGGCGCGGTTCGCTTCGACATGAAGCCCCGCATACGGCGCACGCCCGGTGATTGCGGCAGCCAGGTCGAGAAAGTCGCCATACCGGCTCGTGCGCGCGCCGAGCACCGAGTTCGCGAACACGATCGCATTGGATTCGGCCCACGCGATCTGCTCGCCTTTCGCGGGACGGTTCTTCAGCTGGTACGGCGCGCACGTGAAGCTCGATTCGCAGCCGAGCTGCAGATGCGCGTCCATCAGGCGCTGCGCGTCGCGCTGGATCGTGCGGTCGCCGTGGTACAGCTCGGGATGGATCAGGTCGAGCGACCCGACGTTCAGCGTGGTCGGCACCGCGACCTTCGCGCCGGTGTCGACGAAATACTCGACGAAGTCGAGGCTGGTCTGGCCGTGGTAAAGGCAGCCGTCGATATGCGCGGACGTGATGTCGATCAGGTGCGGCGCGGACATCACTTGCGCCGTGCGCGCGACGATCCGCATCGCGCGCGCGACGCCGTCGCCGAAATCCCCGCGCAACATGGCGCTGTCGCGGTCACTCAACTGCAGCATCGGTTGCTCCTCTGACGCGTGCCGGCGGCGCCGGCCCGTGAAATCCGTCAGGGGACTCTACAACTGGAAATAAAAACTGTCCAGATTGACATCAATCCGGACAGTTTCAAAAACCAATTCCTACGCTACAGCGCAATCAAAGCAGCCAATGGCTCAAATTCCGCTCCAGTTTATCGCTGGTCCGTCTAGCGTTCCGCGGTAACACTGAACAGTTCGTCGCGCAGCGACTTCGCGCGGTCGCGGCCGAACTGCGTCTCGAATTCGTCCTGCGCGGCCTGCCACGCGACCAACGCCCGCGCGAACGTGCGTTCGCCCAGCTTCGTGAGGCTCAGCGCATGCGCGCGCGCATCGTGCTCGGACGCGGCCGTGGCGACGAAGCCGTCGCGCTGCAGCGGTTTCAGCGCGCGCAGCAACGTCGTGCGATCCATCACGAGCACATCGGCGAGTTCGCTCATCAGGAAGCCGGGCCTGCGTGCCAGGTTCGCCATGATCGAGAACTGGGCGGGCGTGACGCCAACCGGGGCCAGATGGCGTTCGTACAGTTGCGTGACGAAGCGCGCCGCCTGACGCAGCGCGAGGCAGTGGCACGCCTGGGCAATCGAGGTGTCGTTCATGCTTCGCAATTTATATGTGCATATGCATAAAGTCAATGTACACTCCGCCGTAACAAGGCCGGCGGCCGGCCCTCGCGCAAGGAGACGGACATGGACTACATCGACAAGCTGCGGATTTTCCGGTCGGTGGTGGAGATGCGCAGCTTCACGCGCGCCGCCGACATGCACGGCCTTGCACGGCCTGTCGTGTCGCGCGCGGTCGCGGATCTGGAGGCGCGTTTCGGCAGCCGGTTGCTGCACCGGACCACGCGCCAGGTGTCGCTGACCGAAACGGCCGAGCGCATCTACGAGCGCTGCGCGGCCGTGCTCGACGAACTCGACTCGCTCGAAGCGGAAGCGCAGGCGCCGACGCGCGAGCCCGAAGGCCTGCTGCGGCTCGTCGCGCACACGACGGCCGCGCTGAACCAGCTGGTGCCGCTGATCGCCGGCTTCAAGGCCGCACACCCGAAGGTGCGCCTCGACGTCACCCTCACCGAGCGTCCGGTCGATCTCGTCGGCGAAGGCTACGACATCGGCATCGTCGTGCCGTACATGCTGACGAACGAATCGACCGTCGTGCGGCTCATCGAACGGATTCCGCTCGTGATCGTCGCGACGCCCGCGTATCTGCGCGCCCATTCACACCCGGTCACGCCGGCCGACCTCGCCGGCCATCTGTTCGTGCCGATGTCGCCGTCGCTGCGCCGGCCCGCGCTGTCGTTCCGCGTCGACGGCAACACGCTGACCGTGCCGTTCCGCTTCGACATCTCGTCGAACAGCCCCGTCTTCAACCGCGAAATGGTGATGCATGACTTCGGCATCGGCGTCGTGCCGAAAACGCTCGTCGGCGCCCAACTCGCGTCGGGCGCGCTCGTGCAGTTGCTGGCCGACGCCGATCTCGTCGATGCGTTCGTCGAGATCAAGCTCGCGTACGCGAACCGCGCGCTGCTGCCCGCGAAGGTCAAGGCGTTCATCGACTACACGGCCGCCTACTGCGACCGCGAAGGCTGGATTGTTCCGGCAGCGGCCTGATCCGGCGCACGAACGCACCGGCCTGCCGCCGATTGGTACAGCCGTGACAACAATCTGATCGCGCCCCGCCGCTCGCTTCGCGCCGTATTGCCCCCTAACATGTGTACATGCACAAGACGACGCTCACCGATGACGATTGCTTTGCGGTCCGGCAAGCCGCCCGCCGGATCTCGCAGTTCTACGAGCGTTATCTGTCGCGGGCGGGCGTGACGCCGTCGCAATACAGCATTCTCGCGCTGCTGCGCGACCAGCCGGGCCTGACGATGGCGACGCTGTCGAACGTGCTGGTGATCGAACGCACCGCGCTGCTGCGCGCGCTCAAGCCGCTCGTCGGCGCGGCGCTGGTGACAGGCCGGATCGAACCGCCGTGTCGCGGCCAGACGTTCGCGCTGACCGCACACGGCGAAACGAAGGTCGCCGACGCGCACGTGCACTGGCTCGCCGCGCAGGAAGCGTTCGAGCGGCGCTTCGGGCCGACGCAGGCGGCCCGCCTGAGAGACGAATTGTTCCGGATCACGCATAACCTGCCGGAACGCTAGCCCCTTCCCCGATCGACACGATGTCGTCGATCGTTTTGATAAGTGCATATACATAGGTGAAACGATGGAAACGACCCAAGCCGCTGCCGCGTCACGCGAGGCAGCCACAACCGAGCGGCCCGCGAAGCAGCAGCGCCGTGTGCCGTGGATGCGCATCGCGGTAGGCGTCGCCGTCGTCGTCGTGGCCGCGGCGGTGCTCGACTGGCTGTTCGTGCTGCGCTTCCAGGAGAGCACGGACGATGCGTATGTCGGCGGCGACGTGACCGTGCTCGCGCCGAAGGTCAACGGCTTCGTCGACAAGATCCTCGTGACCGACAACCAGCGCGTGAAGGCCGGCGACGTGCTCGTGCAGCTCGATGCGCGCGACTACGACGCGAAGCTCGCACAGGCCAGCGCCGAAGTCGACAGCGCACGCTCCGCCGTGACCGAACTCGAAGCGAAGCAGCAACTGCAATTCGCGGTGATCGGCCAGCACGCGGCCGACAAGAACGCGTCGTCGGCCGAGCTGACGCGCGCCGCATCGGATCGGGTGCGCTACCGCGAACTGGTGAAATCCGACGCCGTGTCGAACCAGATCGTCGAACGCGCGGACGCCGATTACTCGAAGGCCGGTGCGGCCGTCGAACGCAGCGACGCGGCACTGCTCGCATCGAAACGGCAGCTCGACGTGCTCGGCGCGCAGCTCGCCGATGCACAGGCCCGCGTGAACACCGCGCTCGCCGCGCAGCGCGTCGCGGCACTCAACGTCGAATACACGACGATCCGCTCGCCGGTCGACGGTTACGTCGGCAATCGCACCGGCCGCGTCGGGATGCTCGCGAACGTCGGTGTGCCGCTGCTGACGGTCGTGCCCGCGTCCGGACTGTGGATCGACGCGAACTTCAAGGAAGACCAGCTTCGCAAGATGCACGCGGGCGATCGCGTCGACGTGTCGCTCGATGCGTCGAGCACGCGCCTGCACGGCCGCGTCGACAGCCTCGCGCCCGCGACCGGCGCGACCTTCAGCGTGCTGCCGCCCGAGAACGCGACCGGCAACTTCACGAAGATCGTCCAGCGCGTACCCGTGCGCGTGCATCTCGATCCGCAGCCGGGCCTCGACCACGTGCTGCGCCCCGGCCTGTCCGCGGTCGTGACCGTGCATACCGGCCGCGCGAGCTGAACGGGAGACGACGATGACCACCGCGTTTTCCGGCGACCCGGCGTCGCAACCGACCAAGCAGCGCGTGTTCGCGTTCGCGCTGATGTGCGTCGGCTTCTTCATGGCGACGCTCGACATCCAGATCGTCGCGTCGTCGCTGCGCGACATCGGCGGCGGCTTGTCCGCCAGCCAGGACGAACTGTCGTGGGTGCAGACGGCCTACCTGATCGCCGAGATCATCGTGATCCCGATGTCGGGCTGGCTGTCGAAAGTGATGTCGACGCGCTGGCTGTTCGCCGCATCGGCGGTCGGCTTCACGATCACCAGCATGCTGTGCGGCGTCGCGTGGGACATCAACTCGATGATCCTGTTTCGCGGGCTGCAGGGCGCGCTCGGCGCCGCGATGATCCCGACCGTGTTCACCACTGCGTTCGTGCTGTTCCCCGGCAAGCAGCGGCTGATCGCATCGACGACCATCGGCGCGCTCGCGTCGCTTGCGCCGGCGATCGGCCCCGTGATCGGCGGCTGGATCACCGACCAATGGTCGTGGCACTGGCTGTTCTACCTGAACCTCGTACCGGGCATTGCAGTGGCCGCACTCGTGCCGCGCTACGTGCATATCGACGAACCCGATCTCAGCCTCATCAAGCGCGGCGACTATCTCGGCATCGTGCTGATGTCGGGTTTTCTCGGCTGCCTCGAATACGTGCTGGAGGAAGGCCCGCGCAAGAACTGGTTCGGCGACGACGCGATCGTGATCTGCGCCTGGATCTCCGGTATCTGCGGCTTCCTGTTCATCGTGCATGCACTGACCGCGAAGGATCCGATCGTCGACCTGCGCGCGCTCGTCGTGCGCAACTTCGGGATCGGCAGCCTGCTGTCGTTCGTGACCGGCATCGGGATCTTCGTGACCGTGTTCCTGACGCCGCTGTTTCTTGCGCAAGTGCGCGCGTTCAGCTCGCTGCAGATCGGCATCGCGCTGCTGTCGGTCGGCGCGTTCCAGCTGATCGCGCTCTGTGCGTATGCGTTTGCCGCGCGCTTCTTCAGCCTGCGCTCGCTGCTCGTGTTCGGGCTGATCTGCTTCGGGCTCGGCTGCTACCTGTATACGCCGATCACGCACGACTGGGGCTGGCGCGAACTGCTGCTGCCGCAGGCGCTGCGCGGCATCGGCCAGCAATTCAGCGTGCCGCCGATCGTGACGATGGCGCTCGGTTCGCTGCCGCAGTCACGCCTGAAATCGGCAAGCGGCCTGTTCAACCTGATGCGCAACCTCGGCGGCGCGATCGGCATCGCGGTGAGTGCGACGATGCTCAACGACCGGCTGAACTTTCACTACCTGCGCCTGAACGAGCACGTGAGCGCCGGCCAGCCGCAGGTCGCCTCGCTGCTCGATCGCCAGGCCGCGTACTGGGCGTCCGTGGCCGGCAACACGCTGGATGCCGCGCAAGCCGGGCTCGCGAACCTGCACCACCTGATCTATCGCGAAGCGCTGACGCTCACGTATGCGGATGCGTACTACGCGCTGTCGCTGTGCTTCGTCGTCGCGCTGATCGCAGTCGCCTTCTCCAAACCCATTTCCCTGAACGCGCCGCCGCCGGATGCGCACTGAGGTTGAGGTCATCTCCATCATGAAAAAACTTCTCGTCGCCCTCGCCGTCAGCGCATTCGCCGCAGGATGTGCGGTGCAGCCTGCGCAGCATCCGGCGCTTCAGGATTCGGTTCGAACGCTCGCGCCGGACGGCTGGGATACCGGCGTGCCGCGTGCGGACATCGACGCCGCCGCGTGGTGGGCGCAATTCCACGATCCCGTCCTCGACAAGTTGATCGCCACGGTGCTCGACGGCAACCTCGATCTGCAGGCTGCCGCCGAACGCGTGAAGCAGGCGCAGGCGCTGACCGTGCAGAAGCGCGCAGTGCTGCTGCCCGAACTCGACGCGACCGCACATGCGGCCGACGCACGCCAGAACACGCCGCCGCCGCTCGGCTACGTGCGGCAGGCCGGTGCGGGGCTCGCGCTGAGCTGGTCGCCCGACGTGTTCGGCGGCGAACGGCTCGACCTGCTCGCCGCGCAGGCCGAGCTCGTCGGACAGAAGCATGCGGAAGATGCGATGCGGCTCGCGCTCGCGGCCGATGCGGCTTCCGCGTATGTCGATCTGCGCTGGGCGCAGCAGGAATTGAAGATCCTGCAGGACAACGCGAAGATCCGGCAGCACGCGCTTGAACTCACGCGCAAGCGGCAGGCGTTCGGGCTGTCGACTGAGCTCGACGTTACCCGCGCGCAGAACCAGCTCGACGCGCTCGAAGCGCGAATTCCGCCAACGCAGGCGCAGATTGCGCATCAGCTCAACCTGATTGCCGTGTATTCGGGGCGCACGCCGGAATCGGTCGATCGGCTCGTGCTCGCGCAGGCGGGGGAGATTCCCGCGCCGCCGGTTGGCGCGCCGGGGACGTTGCCTTCGCAGGCGTTGCTGCGGCGGCCGGATGTGCTGACTGCGTATGCGCAGGTCGAGCGGCGCGCGGCGCAAGTCGGTGTGGCAAAGGCCGAGCGGTATCCGAAGTTTTCGTTGAACCTGACGGACGGGATTCTGGCCGCTTCGTATCTCGGGTTGCCGACGTTGACCGACAACCTGTTCAGCGCGGCGTTGAGTGCGACGAGCCCGATCTTCAATGCCGGGCGCATTACCGCCGATATCTCGCAGAGCGAAAGCCGGATGCGCGAGTCGGAACTCGGGTTGCGGCAGACGATGCTGCAGGCGTTGCGGGAAGTCGAGGATGCGCGCGCGAATCTCGTCAGCTCCGATGAGGCGTCGCGGCGGCTCGATAGCGCGCTCGCTGCTTCGGACAAGGCGCTCGGGTTGGCGAATCAGCTCTATAAGGGCGGTGCGACGGATTTTCTGGATGTGCTGTCCGCACAGGAGGTGTATCTGCGGGATTCGGATTCGCTCAATCAGGTCAAGCGCGAGCATGCGCTGGCGGCAGTGGCGCTTTATCGGTCGCTTGGGGGTGGGTGGAGCAGGAATGATGCGGCGGGTGGGCCCGAGGTGGAGGCTGTGGCGAAAAACTGAAGCCGGTACCTGACGTGAATACAGGCCGCGTGAACGGCCTGCATCTCTACTCAAACATGGCTGATCGGCTCAACCGATCGCAGCCTGTTCAGGTCACAGCGGCGGGCGCTTCAGCTTCAACCAGCGCTGAACCGACGGCCGTTCCCACTGCGCACGCGCGTAGTCGGCAAGGCGCTGCGGCACCGGATCGTCATTCAGCACCAGACGGTTCAGCATCACCGCCAGGTCGACATCGGCAATGCTCCACTCGCCGAACAGGTTCGCCGCGCCCGGCGCGAGCAACTTGTCGGCGGCTGCGAACAGCTTCTGCGCGGCGGCCTGCGCCAGGCTCGACAGCGGCTCGCTCGACGGGCCGTAGAACAGCACTTCGGTCGACCGCTCCGTGCGAACCGGCATCAGGTCGCTGCGCAGCCACGCCTGTACCTGCCGTGCGCGTGCACGCTGACGCGGCTCGACCGGGTAGAGCCGCGTGCCCGGGAAAATCTCGTCGAGATACTCGGTAATCGCCGACGATTCCGACAATGCGAAATCGTCGTGCACGAGTGTCGGCACGCGTTGCGTCAGCGATGTCGCCGCATAGTCCGGCGCGAAATGCGCGCGGTTGCCGAGATCGACGGTCACCAGTTCGTACGGCAGCGATTTTTCCTCGAGCGCAACGAAGACCGACATCGCGTATGGGCTCGTGTATTGCGTATCCGCGTAGAGACGGAGAGTACCGGTTTGCACTGCTGGCTCCTTGTGGGTGCGGATGCTCGCGGCGGCTGGTTGATGCGCCGACGGGTTCCGGGTGGGTCGATGCGGTTGTGTGACAGGTTAGCAGCGGCTGGTTTCGAGATGTTCGTGGTTGTGCGTGTGCTGCAGCGGTGTGGTCATGCGGCGTCGGGCCAGCGGTAGCCGATCACTTCGTTCAACGGGTAGGCGAGTTCACGCACTTCTTCCAGCTGGTTGCCGCCGAACAGATGCACGTGCTCGTCATCGTGACGCAGGTAGAAACCGACGTGCCCTTTCCAGCTCGCGGGATCGTCGCGCGTCAGGATCGCGATGCAGCCGTAGACAGGGCGTTCCAGCGGCCTCCCCCAATCGAGCCATGAACGCGCGAGGGCGGAGCCCGTGCCGCGAATGCCGGCGTGCGTCATGCACCAGTTGACGAACGACGAGCACCAGGAAATCTTGTCGTCGTAGCCGACCAGGTTCGTCTGGTTGTTGTATTCGACGATGCGCGGGTTGATGCTGCCCGGCGGGTGACGGCGGATGCCGAGTTCGGCCATCGCGACAGGCATCCACGGCGGATGGGCGGCGTCCGGTTTGCTCTCAGGGTTGAGTTGGGTCACGTCGTTCTCGGGCGAGTGTGATGTGCGGTCAATCTTCGCATGAATGATGCGCGGCGACGAGGGTCACCGGAATCGCGACGCGGTATGAATGACCGCCCCTGATGCATTGCCCACTCCCGGTGGGAAATGATCCAAACGAACAGGTGTTTTTCAACGCTCCCCATCGCCCCACACTGCGTTGGTCCGCCGGCATTTCGGCGCTTCCCGACGAGGTTAACGATGACGCAGCCCCTACTTCCCCGCGACGACACCTATGCACGTGGTCTCGCGTTGTTCGAGCGCCTGCACGGCGCGCACAGCGGCAAGGATCTGGCGCAGTCGCGCGAAACGCTCTGCCCCGACTTCCTGACGATGACGATGCAATGGGCGTTCGCCGGCGTGCTGGACCGGCCCGGGCTCGACCTGGCGACGCGCGAGCTGGTCGTGATCGCCAGCTGCGTGACGCTCGGATACGCGTTGCCGCAGTTGCGCGCGCACGTCGAAGCCGCGCTGGTCGCGGGTGCAACGCGCGAGCAGATCATCGAAGCGATCCTGCAGACGATGTTTTATGCCGGCGGTGCGGCCGTGAACAACGCGCTGGGCGTCGCGGCGGAAGTCTTCGCTGCCCTGCCCGATGCCGACGGGCTCACTCCGTCGAGTCCGCAGCCGCAAAACGATCCAGCGCAAACGCGATGAACGCGCGGAGTTTGGCCGGCGCGCCGGCATCGCGCGCGTAGAGCAGGTATAAATCGCGGCCGCGTGATTCATACGCGGTCAGCAGACGACGCAGGCGGCCGGCTTCGAGGTCGGCCTTGACCAGACCGAACGGCTGCAGGATCACGCCGCCGCCGGCCAGCGCGGCCTCGCGCAGCGCGGGGCCGCTGTCGACGCGCAATCGATACGCGACCGGCACTTCGATTGCGCCGTCCGGCCCGTCGAATCGCCACCGGTAACGCGGCCCCCACCGCGTATGGCCCAGGCAATCGTGATTCAGCAGATCCTGCGGCGTGGCCGGAGTGCCGTGGTGGGCCAGATAATCCGGTGACGCACATACGACCATCCGGTAGTACGACGGCAACGGCCGTGCGACGAGTGTCGAATCAGCCAACGGCCCGACGCGAAACGCGAGGTCGACACCGTCGCCGACCGGATCAACCGCGGCATCGGTCAGCACGAGTTCGATATCGACGCGTGGGTATTGCGCGAGAAAAGCGGCGACGGCCGGCGCGAGCTGCGTGACGCCGAATGAAATTGGCGCGGCGATGCGGAGGTGACCGGACGGATCGCTACCGAGTGTCGATGCGGCATCGTCGGCGGTCTCGACCCGGTCGAGGATGTCACGACAACGCTCCAGGTATAGCGCGCCGGCCTCGGTCAGATGATGGCGCCGCGTCGTGCGGTGAAGCAGCTTCACGCCCAGGCGTGCTTCGAGCGCGTTCAGGTGCTTGCCGACCATGCTCGGCGACAGGCCGAGCCGCTCGGCCGCGGTGGTCAGGCTACCGGTGCTGACGATCTCGACGAACACCGACATGCTTTCGAAGCGGTCCATGGGGGAATGAAATGGGGGTAAACAACCAGTGCGGCGTAATCGTGCATGCGTTGCGCTCAATCTTCGCATGAATGCCGCGGCTCGCCGCATCCTCCTTCCTTGTAACTGCCTTTTGAATTGCTCGTCTCAGGTCAGATCTTCCAGCTGGAAAGGCGTTTCATTTTTATAACCGCCACCGAATCCCGCGTCGACATGCAAAAACGGCTGCCGTGAATCCACGGCAGCCGCCCCTCAGAAACGCCTTATTCTAAATCGCGAATCAGACTTTACTCATCCACCTTGAAAGCCGACACGAGCCGGGTCAATTCCGCCGCCTGCTGCTTCAAGCTCGCCGCCGCCGCCGCGCTTTCTTCCACCAGCGCCGCATTCTGCTGCGTCATCTGATCGAGCGACTGCACCGCGTCGCCAATCTGGTCAATACCGGCACTCTGCTCCAGGCTCGCCTCGGCGATCTCGCTCATCATCGCGCTCACGCCCTGCACCTGCGACACGACATCGCGCATCACCTTCCCGGCCTCACTCACCAGCCGCGACCCGGCATTCACCGTCCCCGCGCTATGCTCGATCAGCACCTTGATCTCCTTCGCCGCCTGCGCGCTGCGCTGCGCCAGATTCCGCACTTCCGAAGCCACCACCGCAAACCCGCGCCCCTGCTCGCCTGCCCGCGCCGCTTCCACAGCCGCATTCAGCGCCAGAATATTCGTCTGGAAAGAAATGCTGTCGATCATCACGATGATCTCGGAGATCCGCTGCGATGCGTCGCTGATCTCCTGCATCGTGGTCACGACTTCGCCTACCACCTGCCCGCCGCGCGCGGCCGCATCGGAAGCGCCGTTGATCATCTTCGCGGCCGTCGTTGCCGTTTCGGTGTTGTTCCGCACCACGGCCGTGATCTCTTCCATCGACGAAGCCGTGCGCTCCAGGTTGCTCGACTGCCCTTCGGTGCGTTCGCTGAGGTCCGCATTCCCCGATGCAATCTGCGCCGACCCGGTCGCAATCGACGCGGAAGCCGTGCGAATGCTATGCACCAGCGTCGACAGCGACGACACGAACCGGTTGAACGCATCCGACAACTGCCCGATCTCGTCCTGGCTCTCGACCGTCATCCGGCGCGTCAGGTCGCCCTGGCCGCTGGCGATCTCCGACAGCAGCGTCGCCGCGCGGCGAATCGGAGCGGCAATCGCGCGGCCCACCAGCCAGATCACAAGCAACGCGACCCCGAGGCCCACCACCGCCGCAACCAGCGCCGCGCTGCGAATTGCACGCGTCACCGGCCCGAGCAGTTCCGCCTGCGGCACCTCGACGACGACATACGCGTTCAACTCCGGAATGAACGACGTCGCGATGAAGCGCGCACCGCCATCGCCGTTGTAGCTCAGGTACGCATACGGCTGGCCGGCCAGCAGCGTCGCCGACGCATCGCCCGGCAGCCCCTGTTGATCCTTCATGAAATGCTTGCCGTCGATCAGCGACGAATCGCGATGCATCATGATCGCGCCGTCGGGACGCACGAGATACGCGAATCCGGTCTCGCCGATCCGGTAAGCGGCGATGCCCTTCGCGAGCGCATCGACGGACAGGCTCATGCAGGCCGCGCCGATCGGCACGCCGTCGAGTTCGACGCGGCTGTTGATGAACATCATGTAGCCGCCGACCGTCACCTCGCGGTCCATGTTCACGTCGAACGCCTTGCCGGACGACAGGAACCCGGTCAGCCACTGATCCTTGTCGGTCACCTTCCGCTGCAGGCCGGATTCGTTGTAGTAGTTGCCGCTTTTCACGGACACCCATTGCACCGACGCGGCCTTCTGCTCGTCCTTCACGTTCTTCGCGAGCTGGATCCAGTTGCGCGTGCCGGCATCGGGTTCGCCGTCGGCTTCCCATTGCAGCAGGAACGCGTCGCGCGCGAGAATCCGCGACGCGGCGATCGGGCCGGCCATCTGCCGCTGCACGTCGGCGCGGATGCCGTTCACGGCCGTCGGCAGCTCTTCGCGCACGACGCGATCGCGCACCGCGTTGCCGATCAGACGGATGCTGAGTCCGCTCGAGATCGCGACGAACACGAGCAGGCAACTCGTCATGCTGAGAATCAGCTTGTTCTGAATGGAAAGCTTGCGCCAGAAATGCATGGGGAACCCTCGATAACCGCTCGGTCTGAGCCAGTTTGGGTTATCGGCATGCACGCGCAGAACCGCATCGCTGATTTCAGATGTTCATCATGCGAGATTCGTTATGTTGTTGTCAGGCGGGCATATGCGGCCGCCTATAGACACACGATCGACGAAAATTCAGCGTCAATCAATACGCAACGAAGATCGTCACCCGCCGGTTGCGCGCCCGCGCGGCCGCATCGTCACCCGCCACGAGCGGCTGCGTATCGGCCCGCCCGATCGCTGCGAGCCGATGCGGTGCAACACCACGCTCGGTCAGGTAGCGCACGACGCTCCCCGCGCGCGCCGACGACAGCTCCCAGTTCGATTCGTATTTCGCGTTCGCGATCGGCACGCTGTCGGTGTGGCCTTCGACGAGTATGTCGCCGGTCGCGTGATCGCTCAGTGCCTGCGCGATCTGGTTCAGCACCGGCGACGAATCGGGCAGCAAGCGCGCATCGCCAACATTGAACAGGACCTTCGCGTCGATGCCGATCTCGACGCCATGCGGCGCTTTCACGAGCGAGATCCGGCCGTTCGACTTCAACGAATCGAGCAAGGCGAGCCACGGCGGGGCGTGTTCAGCCGTCACGGCAGCGGCAGCCGATGCCGATGCCCCCGCCACGCTTTCGGCATGCCGCGCGAGCGTCTGGTACCGCGCGTCGAGCGCGTTGTATTTCGCGAGCTGGAGCACGTACAACGCGAGAAACAGCACCATCAGCGTCGTGATGAGATCCGCGTACGAAATCAGCCAGCGGCCGGATTGCGCGCCTTCGAGTTCGTCGTCGTCGCGATCGGCAGCGGATGCACCGTCAGTTCGAGCAGTCATGCGGTTGGAAACCCGGGTTCGTCGTACGACACACGCTCATCACGCGAGCGATTCGGCCGCGCGCCCGCGCACGTCGCCGGTCAGGCGCGTCTCGATCGTATGCGGCGATTCCTTGCGTGAAATGGCCAGCAAGCCGTCGAGATACAGCTTGCGAAACCGCAGCTCGCTATCGATCTGCGCACGCAGCTTGCCGTAAAGCGGCAGGAACACGAGGTTCGCCAGCGCCAGCCCGTACAGCGTCGCGATGAACGCAACCGCGATGCCCGGCCCGAGCTGTGCCGGTTCGAGAATATGGCTCGTCACCTGCACGAGCCCGAGCACCGAGCCGAGAATGCCGAACGTCGGCGCATATCCGCCGGCCTGCTGCCACACACGCGCGGCGGCAAGGCGGCTGCGTTCGTAGGCATGGAGTTCGCGCTGCAAGGCGTCCTCGAGCACGGCGGTCGACACGCCGTTCGCCAGCAGTTCGAGCCCGCGGCGCGCAAACGGATGGATGCCGCTCACGTCCATCGATTCGAACGCGAGCAGCCCGTCGAGCTTCGCGCGGTCGCCCCATTCGAGCAGGTCGGACAGGTTCTTGCGATCGACTTCGCGCGCACGGACGAACGCGAGCCGCAGCTGCTTCACCGCGTCGAAGAAACGCGCCCAGGTGTTCTGGATCATCACCGCGCCGAGCGTGCCGCCGAGCACGATCACGAGCGCCTCGAACTGGAACAGCATCGAGAAATGCCCGCCTTCCAGCGCGAAGCCGAACACGATCGCCACGCCGCCGAGCACCACACCGGCCAGGGTCAACAGGTCCATGCGTGCCCCCTTGTCATGCATCCGATGCCGATGCGACGGGCGCAGTGCCCGCCGCCGACGCCTTCGCCGCGCGAACGGCTTCCAGCACGCGTTGCTCGATATCCTCGATCTCGACCGGATCGAGCTTGAGTTCGCGGCGCATCACCCACGACACCTCGTTGCGCCGCGCCTCGGTCATCACGGAGAACAGCTTGTCGGCCACCGCGCGATCGTCGAGATTCGCGATCAGCTTCGCGAGATCGTAGGTATCGAATGCGGCGATGACGTCGAACAGCGTGCGCGGGTCGATCCACACGAGATCCGCCAGCGCGCGCACGTCGCCGCCGCGGCGCGCATTGCGCCGCGAGAAGTACGCGACACCCTTCTGCTCGACGTAGCTGAGCACCTTCGATTTGCGGAACGCGAATACTTCTTCGGCAATCTCGCCGTTCGACAGCTTGTTGAGCAGCATCGTCTTCTCGACGCCGATCAGCGATTCGAGATCGGCGAGCTCGATGAGCTCGAGTTCGCTGTTGATCGACAGGTCGAGATCGTGATCGGCAACCTGTTGCGCGCGATCGATCACGCGCGCGGCGTCGAACGTGACGACCTGGCGCGCATCCGACGACGCCGCATAGTCGGTTGCGCCGCCGGCGTGGTCCGCCTGCGCCGCTTCGATCGTGACGAGATTGAGCTTCTCCATGCGTCGCAGCATCGCGAGTACGTGCGGTCGCGAATGGCCGGCAATCGCGCGGCATTTGCGGATCACTTCGGCGAGCGGCACCGAGGTTTCCGCCGCATGGGCCTGCATCGGCCGGCGCGTCCACGCGTCGCCGGCGTCGCGCGCATCGCTACCCGCCATCAGCGCCAGCACATGCGCATACGACAGCACGCCCGGCATGAAGTCGGCATGCGTATAGGTCGCGAGCTGGTCGTCCTTGCGCTTCACGCGGCGGATCATCGTCCGCACGATATGACGCAGCAGCGCCGACACACGCTCGATTTCTTCGTCGAGCGTGCCGGCCGGCACGACCGTCAGCTGACAGAACGAAAGCGCCTTCGCGGTATGGGCACGCGGCTCGGCGGCGAGCAGGGCCGATTCACCGAAGAACTCGCCGCGACCGAGCGTCGCGACGACGACGCGCTTGTCGTCGCATCGCGTGGACAGCTCGACCTTGCCGTCGGTGATCAGAAAGATGACGGGCTCGCCCGCAAAACCCTCGGAGTAAATGATTTCCCCGGGCGCCGCCGTGCGCGTCCACGATTGCTGACGATTCAAGTCGATTCCCCTGCTGCGCTGATTATTGCGGACTGCGCGTCGCACGTCGGAAGCATGCGATCGCGAGTCATCCCCGTGACTCGTTTACGTCATCGCGCGCAACATCCTTTAGGGAATTCGTCCTCGCTTTGAACCGAAATCAAGGTAAAACGTTTGCGGGACAACCCGCCACACCGTGAGGTTCATTTCGATGCTTGCACGTGTAGTGCAAATGAAAGCGCCGGGCGCCCCCGCGTGTCAGAACTCCATGTCGAGTTCGTCGATGTCTTCGTGCTCCGCCTTCGCCGCATCGATCCACTCCGCGACGAACGGATGGGCGAGCACCTGCATGCAGTACTCGGCCACATCGGGCTCCAGTTTCACGTCGTAGGTCAGGAAGCGTGTGACGACCGGCGCATACATCGCGTCGGCAATGCCGATCTCCGCGCCGAACAGCCAGGGGCCGCCGTACGCGGCCAGGCACTCGCGCCAGATCGTCACGATCCGCTGGATGTCGTGCTGCGCGCGCGACCAGATCCGGAAGCCGGGGAAATGCGCGCGCAGGTTCATCGGCAACGCGGATCGCAACGCGCTGAAGCCGGAATGCATCTCGCCGCAGATCGACCGGCAATGCGCGCGCGCCTTCCGGTCTTCAGGCAGCAGCCGCGCCTGCGGCCGGATTTCGTTCAGGTATTCGGCAATCGCGAGCGTGTCCCACACCGTGTTGCCGTCGTGCGTCAGGCACGGCACGAGAATCGACGGCGACAGCAGCAGCAACTCCGCGCGCGACGCGGCATCGATCGGCACGCTGACCGTTTCGAACGTGAGACCGCTCAGCTTCGCGAGCAGCCAGCCGCGCATCGACCACGACGAGTAATTGCGGCTGCTGATGGTCAGCGTCGTCTGTCCGATGACTTCCATGTCGTCCCCTGTCCAAAGCCGTTCGTGCCCCTGCACCGAAAACGGACGCCGCGCGGCGTTATCCGCACCATGCCTGTGCGACGCATTCGCCGAACTGGCGCAGCGCCGCACGCTGTCGCAGCACGTGCCGCATGCCAGATCGGCGCGGCAACGCATCGCGTGCCGTTACCGGTTGTCGCATGCGGCCTGCGTCGCCGCGTTCCCGAACCACGTGCAACGCGCGTGCCAGCAGCGGGCTGGCACATGGCTTGCCTCGTTCAAAGCAACGCGGCACAACGAGCGACGCTCATGAATCTGCTTGCCTATCCGTTCTATCAATGGTCTGCCGAATGCACGCGCCCTGCGCGCGCATGGGCCGCCGCCGCCCGCGCGACGATGTCGCTGTGGCCGCCCGCCACATCGACGCCGACCGGCCGCATGCTCGACGCGCTGTGCGAACTGCTCGAATGCTGCGCGTTCTCGCATCGGCGTCCGCCGTTCGGCATCGCGTCGACCGTCGTCGACGGCGAGACGGTGCCGATCGTCGAGGAAGCCGCCGCGGCCACACCGTTCGGCACGCTGCTGCATTTCCGCAAGGCGCTGCCGGTTGCGCGCCAGCCGCGCGTGCTGATCGTCGCGCCGATGTCCGGGCATTTCGCGACGCTGTTGCGCGGCACCGTGCATACGATGCTGGCCGACCACGACGTGTACATCACCGACTGGCACAACCCGCGCGACATCCCGCTGTCGGCCGGACGGTTCGGCTTCGACGAATACGTCGCGCACGTGATCGACTTCATCCACCAGATCGGCCCGGACGCGCACGTGCTCGCGATCTGCCAGCCGACCGTCGCCACGCTCGCGGCGGTCGCGCTGATGGCCGCCGGCGGCGATCCGGCGCAGCCCGCGAGCCTGACGCTGATGGCGGGCCCGATCGACTGCCGCGTGAATCCGACGAAGGTCAACGCGCTCGCGACGAGCCAGCCGATCGAATGGTTCGCGCGGAACCTGATCAGCGTCGTGCCGGCGGGCTTCGCCGGTGCGCAGCGGTGCGTGTATCCGGGCTTCGTGCAGGTCGGCGCGTTCATGTCGATGAATCCCGATCGCCACGCGGCGTCGTTTGCCGACCTGTATTACGAGCGCGCGAAAGGCGACCCGGCAAAAGCCGACACGCTGCGGCACTTCTACGACGAATACTTCGCGACGGCCGATCTCACCGCGGAGTTCTATCTGGAAACGGTCGAGAAGGTGTTCCAGCAATATGCGCTCGCGCGCGGCGAGCTGACGGTCGGCGGCCGGCTCGTCGAACCGGCGGCGATTCATCGCACCGCGCTGTTGACGATCGAAGGCGAGAAGGACGATATCTGCGCCGTGGGCCAGACGGTGGCCGCGCAGGAGCTGTGTTCGGGGTTGCCGCCGTATCTGAAGACGCACCACGTGCAGACGGGAGCAGGCCACTATGGCGTGTTCAACGGCAGCCGCTGGGAAACGCAGATCTATCCGATCGTGCGCGCGACGATCCACGACAACGAGCCGTACGATCGCACCGCGGGAGCGGACGGCACCGCGGACGGCACGCACTACGTGACGCTGCGCGCGCTGCTCGATGCCCGCGCAGCGGCGCACGATGCGGCGGCCGACACGCAATCGCATCACGCCCACTGAAGCCGTACGGAGCTGAAGCTGAAAATGAATCGCCCCGCCGGGGGTGGCGGGGCGTAAGTGGCTGCAACGTACGGACGACGCGCGAGGAGGCGGCCTCGCGTGTCAGCCGGTGTTACGAACAGGCCTTGCCGTGCGACGCGTGGTAGCCCTTCGCCTTCGCGTCCGCTTCCGACATGTAGCTGCCGTGCTTCGTCTTGCCGTAGTACTTGTCGGTCGAGCAGTGATAGACCTTCGTGCTGTCGTTGGCCCATACTTTGCCCGCGCCGCCGCCCGGCGCTGCCGCCGCGGTCGTTGCGGTCGTTGCAGCCGCGCTCTTGGCCGGCGCGGTGCCGGACGCAGGCGCAGCGGAGGCTGCCGTTGCCGGCGCTGCGGCCGGTGCGCTCGCGGCTGCCGCCGACGCTGCGCCGTACCAGGTCTTCACACCCTTGTGGCCCGCGCACGCGCCCTTCTTCGACGCGCCCGAGTAGAACGAGCCGTCCTTGCACAGCCCGGTCGTGCCGGCCGGCGCGCTGGCCGGAACCTGCGCGAACGCACCGATCGACATACCCATGCCGGCGACCAGCGCGGCGATCAACATCGTCTTTTTCATAGTCCTCTCCTGATTTGCCTGAATAAAGCCTGTGTTCCGGGTATTCCCGGGTAAATCGCGATTACCGCACCCAGCGACACGCACGATGGTGGTGATGATCGACGTGGCACACACGGTGCGAATGCGCTTCGGCGAGCGCCGGAGCAAGGACGGCACATGCTACTGCGGCGGCCGTCAGGATCTTCGCGATGCGCTTCATGAAACTCTCCCGGGTAGGTCAACCGGTGATCCGGCTGGTACCTCCTTAACGCCGGTCGTCGACAGGCCGTGCACCGCGTCCACCTGCAATTGACGATCTTTGACATCGCAGCGCCGCCAACGCACCGAAGCTGACGAATGTCTTTCTTTTCTTTCCGGATCTTCAGCTTCTCGACCATTCGGAATTCGAAGGAATGTGACGAAGGGGAAAGCGGTTCGCGGGTGCGAGCGGAGCAGATGGAAGCGCGCGTGGAATGCGCAACAAAAAACCGCCCGAATGAAGGCGGTTTATTGCTGGCGGACGGATGATGGCGCCCGGGGAAGCGGCGGGCTATGCCCCCGACTCCCCCCAAGGCGTCGGCGGCGGCACGGCGCACGGCCCTTCGACGTCGATCGACTTGAAATCGGCGGGCCCGACGATTTCCAGATACTCCATGTCCGGCGAGTAGTCGAACAGGTAGTGGACGATCCCCGGTGCCTGATGCACGCAGTCGCCGGCGCTCACCAGCGTCTCCCGTTCGCCGTACATGAAGCGCGCCCAGCCCTTCAGCATGATCACGATATGGAACTCGGCCTCGTGCCGGTGCCAGCCGGTGCCCGCCTCCGGTGCATGATTCGCCCTGACGAGTTGCGCGACGACCTTGCCGTTCGTCGCGGCCGCGATACCGAGATCGCGATACAGGAAGAAGTCGCGCAGGCCTTCGCCGCGATACGCGGTGTCGTGCGGCTTCACATGGGAAAAAGCAGTGGTGGTTGGTGTGCTCATCGCAGCGCTCCTTCTTCGAAAGAATCACGCGTGACAAGCATTTAGCGTTCCAGTATGCAGCGGCGCGAAGCCGGGCCTGTTACCGCCTGCGCCACTTTCCGGTCGGCGGCGGCTGCATGGCCGCCGCGAGCGGCAGGCATGTACCGCCCATGCACCGCCCGCGCAGCAGCGAGCGCTGCCATACCCGCACCGCTTGCGACGCCGTTGC
The DNA here is from genome assembly GCF_002099195.1 of Burkholderia puraquae. Taxonomy (GTDB): domain Bacteria; phylum Pseudomonadota; class Gammaproteobacteria; order Burkholderiales; family Burkholderiaceae; genus Burkholderia; species Burkholderia puraquae. The sequence goes on from NZ_NBYX01000010.1 coordinate 188,540, forward strand.
GACGTCACATGCGGTGCATCACGCTGCCTGCTTACTTCAACCGCCCCGACAGGAACTGCCCGAGCCGCTCGCTCTTCGGATTCACGAGAATCTCCTGCGGATTCCCTTCCTCCTCGATCTTCCCCTGATGCAGGAAGATCACGTGATTCGACACGTTGCGCGCGAAGCCCATCTCGTGCGTGACGACGACCATCGTGCGGCCCTCCTCCGCGAGCTTCTGCATCACCTTCAGCACTTCGCCGACGAGCTCCGGATCGAGTGCCGACGTCGGCTCGTCGAACAGCATCACTTCCGGCTCCATCGCGAGCGCGCGTGCAATGGCCACCCGCTGCTGCTGGCCGCCCGACAGGTGCGACGGATACATGCCCTCGACGCGCGGCGCGAGGCCGACCTTCTCCAGGTACTTGCGCGCCCGTGCAATCGCTTCGTCCTTGCTGACCCCGAGCACGGCCATCGGCGCTTCGATCACGTTCTCGAGCACCGTCATGTGTGCCCACAGGTTGAAGTGCTGAAACACCATCGAGAGCTTGGTGCGCATCCGCTGCAGCTGCTTCTGGTCGGCCACGCGCAGCGAACCGTTGCGGTCGCGCGTGGTCTGGATCGGCTCGCTGCCGATCGTGATCTGCCCCGAGCACGGCTGCTCGAGGAAGTTGATGCAGCGCAGGAACGTGCTCTTGCCGGAGCCGCTCGAGCCGATGATGCTGATCACGTCGCCGGCCTTCGCCTTCATCGACACGCCCTTCAACACCTCGTTGTCGCCGAATTTCTTGTGCAGGTTGTCAACGGTGAGCTTGTACATGCTTGGTCCTTCCTTGCGAATCTTGCGAATGCGTTAATGGCCGCGCGGCGAGAGGTACGCGAGCCAGCGCGTCTCGAGCTTGCGGAACGCCCAGATGAGCGTGAACACGACGACGGCGTACAGCACGGCCGCGATGCCGTAGGCCTGGAACGACATGTACGTCGCCGAATTGACGTCGCGCGTGACCTTCAGGATGTCGGGCACGGTCGCGGTGAACGCGAGCGTCGTCGCATGCAGCATCAGGATCACTTCGTTGCTGTAGCTCGGCAGCGAGCGGCGCAGCGCGGAGGGCAGGATGATTCGCGTATAGAGCTTGAAGCGCGACATCCCGTAGGCCATGCCGGCCTCGATCTCCCCGGCCGACGTCGCCTTGATCGCGCCCGCGAAGATCTCCGTCGCATATGCGCATTCGTTCAGCACGAACGCGAGCAGCGTGCAGTTCATCGCATTGCGGAAGAACGTGTCGAGCAGCACGTGGTTGTGCACGACCTGCAGGCTGTAGATGCCCGTGTAGCACATCAGCAGCTGCACGTAGAGCGGCGTGCCGCGGAACACGTACGTATAGAACCACACCGGGCCCGAGATCCAGCGGTTCGACGATGCGCGCGCGATCGCGAGCGGCACGGCGAGCGCGAAGCCCAGCGCGATCGACACGACCAGCAGCCACAGCGTGATCGCGAGGCCGCTGAAGCGGTAGCCGTCGGTGTAGAGATAGCTTTGCCAGTACTGGCTGACGAGTTCGATCACAGTGCGAGCCTCCGGACGCCGACGGAATAACGCTTCTCGAGGTGATGCAGCACGACGTTGGAGACCGTCGTGATCGCGAGGTAGATCGCGCCTGCAGCCAGCGTGAAGAAGAAGAAATCGAGCGTGCTCTTGCCCGCGTCCTGCGATGCTTTCACCACATCGGCGAGGCCGATGATCGACACGAGCGCGGTGGCCTTCACGAGCACCTGCCAGTTGTTGCCGATGCCGGGCAGCGCGAAGCGCATCATCTGCGGGAACAGGATGCGGCGGAACACGCGCCAGCCGCTCATCCCGTACGCGAAGCCCGCTTCGAGCTGGCCGCGCGGCACCGCGAGGAACGCGCCGCGGAACGTCTCGGTGAAGTACGCGCCGTAGATGAAGCCGAGCGTGATGACGCCGGCCACGAACGGGTCGATGTCGATCTGGTCCCAGCCGAGCATGTCGGTGAAGTTGTTCAGCAGGATCTGGATCCCGTAGAACAGCAGCAGCATCAGCACGAGGTCCGGCACCGCGCGGATCAGCGTCGTGTAGAAGGTGCCGATCGACTTGAGCATGCGGTTCGTCGACAGTTTCGCGCTCGCGCCGATAAGGCCCAGCACGAGCGACGCGGCGAGCGACAGCACCGCGAGCTTCACGGTCTCGACCGTGCCGGCCCACAGCAGCGGGCCAAATCCTTGGAAAATCATATGAGGGATCCAGAACGTTTGGCTGGATTGTCAATAGCCATTAACCGCGCATCAAACGATATCTGCGCACTACCTGATGCACCCTGCTCATCAAGCCAGGTGCATCGAGCGAAGCGAGTGGCATCCAGCAACAGACCCGGCGCGCACCGCAGCCGATGCGCACCGCATGGACGGTCAGCCGCCGTAGACGTCGAACGCGAAGTACTTCTTCTCGATCTTCTTGTACGTGCCGTCCTTGATGATGTCGGCGATCGCGTGGTCGATCTTCGCCTTCAGGTCGGCGTCGTCCTTGCGCAGGCCGATGCCGGCGCCGTTGCCGAGCGTCTTCGGATCGTCGATGTCCTTGCCGGCGAATTCGAAGTTCGCGCCGCGCGGCGTCTTCAGGAAGCCGATGTCGGCCTGCACCGCGTCCTGCAGCGCCGCGTCGAGGCGGCCGGACATCAGGTCCTGGTACACGCCGTCCTGGTTCTGGTAAGGCACGACCTGCACGCCCTTCGGCGCCCAGTACGCCTTCGCATAGGTTTCCTGGATGGTGCCCTGCTCGACGCCGACCGACTTGCCCTTCAGCGATTCGGCCGTCGGCATCAGGCCCGTGCCCTTCTTCGCGACGAGGCGCGTCGGCGTGTTGAACAGCTTGTCGGAGAACGCGATCTGCTCGGCACGCGCCGGCGTCATCGACATCGACGACAGCACGCCGTCGAACTTCTTCGCCTTCAGCGCGGGAATCATCCCGTCGAAGTCGTTCTCGATCCACACGCATTTCGCCTTCAGGCGGGCGCAGATCTCGTTGCCGAGATCGACGTCGAAGCCGACGACCTTGCCGCTTGCGTCCTTCGATTCGAACGGCGGATAGCTGGCGTCGACGCCGAACCGGATCGTCGACCAATCCTTGGCGTGGGCACCGACCGCGATGCAGGCAAGGGCAATACTGAGCGCGAGTTTCTTCATGGCGTTCCTGTCAGAGGCGAACTGGGCAGGGGTCCCGTCGGGCGGCCCGCACCGGCGTGGCCGGCACGGCAACCCCGCCGTGAACCCTTCCAACCCGGAGATCGCCCCTTCCGGCGACAGCCTAAGTTGTACATACAACTTTGCCTTTTGCGCGGGTTCGCCAGCAATCCGTGTTTATCTCTAGTTGTCGGCGGATTGTTTCAAATATGGAATTTTCCCTTTGATTTCAATCGATTAATAATTACGAAAAGCTAAACATCAGCTTTCTCCATACGTACGCACGCCGCCGGGAACGGGCTTTCACTTGTCTAGACCTGGCAACGCCGCGCCGCGTGGCCCGTCCGCGATGCCGACCGTTTCCAGACCGACCAGCCGGTAGCCGAACTGCAGCTCCGTCAGCAGGTGCCGCGGGCGCGCCGGCACCGGTTCGAGCTTCTGCCGCAGGTTCGTCATGTACACGCGCACGTAGTGCGCGCGGTCCGCGTCGTGGATGCCCCAGACCTCCGCCAGCAATTGCCGCGCGGCGATTACGCCGCCGCGCGCGCGAATCAGCGCGGCAAGCAGCCGGAATTCGAGGCGCGTCAGATGGACCGGCTCGCCGCCGCGAACGACTTCGTGCTTGCCGAGATCGACGGTCACGTCGCCGAACCGCACGATCGACGACGATTGCCCGTCGGCCGACACGAACGCCGCGCGCCGCAACTGCGCACGCGCCCGCGCGAGCAGTTCGGGCACGCCGAACGGCTTCGGCAGGTAGTCGTCCGCGCCCGCATCGAGCGCCGCGACCTTCTCCACTTCCTGTTGCCGCGCCGACAGCACGATCACCGGCACCGTCGACCACTCGCGCAGTTCGCGGATGAAAGTCTTGCCGTCGTCGTCCGGCAGCCCGAGATCGACGATCACGAGATCGGGCTTGCTGCTCGACGCATACATCCGTGCCTCGCGGGCCGTCGACGCCTCGCAGGTGTCGAGCCCTTCCTGTTCCAGCGCCATCCGCACGAAGCGGCGGATGTCCGATTCGTCTTCGACGATAAGTACGCGCGATCTGATCATGTCCGGCTCTCGTGTTCGATGTCGGGCGGCGCACCCAGTGGCAGGCGAATCTCGAACCGCGCGCCGTGCGGATCGAGCGGCACCGCGCGGATCGAGCCGCCGTGCGCGTTGACGATGCTGCGGCACAGCGCGAGCCCGAGCCCCACGCCGCTGATCGACGATGCCTTGCGTTCGCGCTCGAACGGCTCGAACAGCGGCTCGGTGTTGCGCGCGACGAAGCCGGGCCCGTCGTCTTCGACGAACACGTACAGCGTTGTGCCGAACACGCGTGCACGCACCGCCACGGCCGCGTCGGCGCCCGCGTACTTCGCCGCGTTGTCGAGCAGGTTCATCAGCACGCGCTCGATCAGCAGCGCGTCGACGTCGATCAGCGGCAGATCGGCCGGCAGGTCGGCGCTCACGTCGCGGCCGGCCAGCACGCCGGCCGAATGCGCGAGCGCGCTGCCGACGATCTCGTCGAGCATGTGCCACTCGCGATTCAGCCGCACGCCCTCGCTCTGCATGCGCGCGAGATCGAGCAGGTTCACGACGAGCCCGTGCAGCGCCTCGGCCTGGTTGCGGATGCCGCGCGCGAGCGCGGCCGGTTGCCCGTCGGCCAGCCGCTCGGGCCGCTCAAGCGTCTCGGCGAGGCCGCGGATCGCGGTCAGCGGCGTCTTCAGGTCGTGCGACACCGCGGCAAGCAGCGCATTGCGCAGCCGCTCGCCTTCGATGCGGACGAGCGTGTGCTGCGCGACGCCCACGTAGTGCACGCGTTCGAGCGCCATCGCGATCGACGAGCACAGCGCATCGATCAGGCGGCGATCGTCGGGATCCGTGGGTACCGGCTGCGCGTCGCCGAACAGCACGAGCACGCCGCGCACGCGCATCGGCGCCTTCAGCGGCAGGTACTGCGCGGCCGCACGCTCGAACGGCGGCAGCCCGCACCCGGCAGCGCGTGCATTCTCGTAGACCCAGTGAGCAATCGGTGTTTCGACGAACCGTGCGCGCTGCGCGGGCGCCAGATGATCGTCCGCATCGGGCAGCACGAGCGCAACGCGCACGCCGAGCAGCGGCGCGATCGTGCCGGTGCAGATCGACGCGATCTGCTCGGTCTCGATCGCCGCCGACAGGTCGTGCGCGACGCGCGCAAGCGCCGCCGAGCGCTTCTCGTTCGCGCGCGCGGCCCGCGCTTCCGCGCGCAGGCGCGCCGCGAGCTGGCCGATCGCGAGCGCGACGGCGAGCATCAGCGCGAACGTGAACACGTACTGCGTATCGGACACCGCAAACGACAGCCTGGGCTCGACGAAGAAGAAGTCGAAGCAGCCGACGCACACGAACGCGGCCCACGCGCCGGCCAGCCGGCCGAGCCGCAGCGCGATCAGCACGACGGTCATCAGGAACAGCATCACGACGTTCGACAGGTCGAACACGCGCAGCAGCGCGCTCGCCGCCAGTGTCGCCAGCGCGCAGACGAGCGTGGCGAGCAGCAGCGGCACCGCGTACTGCGCCACCCATACGTGCGTGCGCAGTCGCGCCTCGCGCACGGCCAGCGTCGGCCGCTTATCGGGCCCTGCGCCCGCGATGCGGTCGGCCAGCGCCGCGCACGCGCGCAGCACGCCGCGCCAGCGGTCGCGGCGCACGCCGGCCTCGCCGCGGCCGGCGGCGGTGTCCCGCCGCCCCGTTGCCCGTCGATTCGCTTCGTTCACGTTCACATCCATGATCGCTTCCGGCAATTGAAACGCCGAACGGCCCCGCGCACGCCGCAAAGGCATGAGCGGGGCCGCGACGGCGCATTCGGTCAGATAAACGGCGTCAGCAGCATGTCGATCAGCTTGATGCCGATGAACGGCACGATGATCCCGCCCACGCCGTAGATCAGCAGGTTGCGCCCCAGCAGCGTCCCGGCCGGCTCCGCGCGATACTTCACGCCCTTCAGCGCGAGCGGGATCAGCGCGACGATGATCAGCGCATTGAAGATCACCGCCGACAGGATCGCCGACGTCGGGCTGTGCAGCCCCATCACGTTCAGCGCGCCGAGCGCCGGATAGGTCGCGACGAACGCAGCCGGGATGATCGCGAAATACTTCGCGAGATCGTTGGCGACGCTGAACGTGGTCAGCGCGCCGCGCGTCATGATCATCTGCTTGCCGACCTCGACCACCTGCATCAGCTTCGTCGGGTTGCTGTCGAGGTCGACCATGTTGGCCGCTTCCTTCGCCGCCTGCGTGCCGCTGTGCATCGCGACGGCCACGTCGGCCTGTGCGAGCGCGGGCGCGTCGTTGGTGCCGTCGCCCGTCATCGCGACGAGATGGCCCTTCGCCTGGTGCTCGCGGATCAGCCGCAGCTTGTCTTCGGGCGTCGCTTCCGCGAGGTAATCGTCGACGCCGGCTTCCGCCGCGATCGCGGCCGCAGTGAGCCGGTTGTCGCCGGTGATCATCACGGTCTTCACGCCGACCTTGCGCAGCTCGGCAAAGCGCGCGGCGATCCCGTGCTTGACGATGTCCTTCAGCTCGATCGCGCCGAGCACGCGGGCGCCGTCGGCAACGACCAGCGGCGTGCCGCCGCGCCGCGCGATATCGCTGACGGCCGTCTCGACCGCGTGCGGAAACGCACCCCCGAGCACATCGACGTGCGCGCGGATCGCGGACGCCGCGCCCTTGCGCACCTGACGCTCGCCGATATCGAGGCCGCTCATCCGCGTGCGCGCGCTGAACGGCACGGTGATGCTGCCGGCAGTCGCAGCCACGTTCAGCGAAAAGCGCTGCTTCGCGAGCGCGACGATCGAGCGCCCCTCGGGCGTTTCGTCGGCCAGCGACGACAGCTGCGCGGCCTCGGCCAGCGCGCGCTCGTCCACGCCCGGCGCCGGCCGGAACTGCACGGCCTCGCGGTTGCCGAGCGTGATCGTGCCGGTCTTGTCGAGCAGCAGCACGTCGACGTCGCCGGCCGCCTCGATCGCGCGGCCCGAGGTCGCGAGCACGTTCGCGCGCATCATGCGGCTCATCCCCGCGATGCCGATCGCCGACAGCAGCGCGCCGATCGTCGTCGGGATCAGGCAGACGAGCAGCGCGATCAGCACGGTCAGGCTCACCGCCGAACCCGACGCGTTCAGCAGCACGCTGAACTGCGAGAACGGCAGCAGCGTCACGCATACGAGCAGGAAGATGATGGTCAGCGCGACGAGCAGGATCGTCAGTGCGACCTCGTTCGGCGTCTTGCCGCGCTTCGCGCCTTCGACCATCGCGATCATCCGGTCGAGAAATGCCTCGCCCGGTTGCGCGGTGATCTTCACGACGATCCAGTCGGACAGCACGCGCGTGCCGCCCGTCACCGACGAGAAATCGCCGCCCGACTCGCGGATCACCGGCGCGGATTCGCCGGTGATCGCCGATTCGTCGACCGATGCGACGCCGTCGATCACCTCGCCGTCGGCGGGAATCGTGTCGCCGGCCTCGACGAGCACGATGCTGCCGGCGGCGAGCTCGTCGCTCGGCACGCGATGGCTGGTGCTGCCGTACTGCTTCGGCTCGTCGAGCACCTTCGCGTACACGCGCTTGCGCGCCGCGCGCAGCGCGTCGGCCTGCGCCTTGCCGCGCCCTTCGGCCAGCGCCTCGGCCGCGTTCGCGAACAGCACGGTGAACCACAGCCAGCACGCGACCGCGAAGATGAAGCCGGCCGGCGCGTCGGCGGTGCCGGTCAGCGCCTGCAACCACAGCACGGTCGTGACGATGCTGCCGAGATACACGACGAACATCACGGGGTTCTTCAACTGCACGCGCGGCGCGAGCTTGCGGAATGCCTCGCGCAGCACGGCCGTCCAGCGCATCGGCGGCACGGCGCCGACCGGCATCGCCGCGGGATTGATCGGGGTTTCGATATGGGACATGAGTGACTCCGTGGTTCCTGCTATTGCTTCGCGCCGGCCGCCTGGCCGAATGCGCGGTCCAGCGCGAGGTTCAGGTCGAGCACGCGCACGCGCGGTTCGCCGAATACGCCGAGCTGGCGCGGCGCGGCGATGCGGTCGACCAGCGCCGCGACCTGCGCGGCATCGACGCCGCGCGCCTGCGCGACCCGTGCCGCCTGAAGCCGCGCGTTCGCGACCGAGATCTCGGGATCGAGCCCCGACGCCGATGCGGTCACGGCATCCGCCGGCACCGGCGTGCCGGCGGCGAGCGCGTTCTCCTGCCGGTAGGCACGCACGCGCTGCGCGATATCCGCGAGCAGCTTCTTGCTGGTGGCGCCCTGGTTGCTGGCGCCGCTGCCGGCCGCGTTGTACGGCTGGTCGACCGTCTTCGACGGATCGGCCGGATCGGTGCCGACCGTCGCGCTCGGCCGCCCGTGGAAGTAGCCGGCACGCGTGAAGTGCTGCCCGATCACAGCCGAGCCGATCGTCGTGCCGTTGCGCGCCACCAAACTGCCGCGCGCCTGCGACGGGAACAGCACGTTCGCGACGCCCGTGGTGAACAGCGGATACGCGATCCCCGTGACCAGCATGAACAGCACCGACGACGCGATCACGGGCCGCACCAGGCCGCGCGTCGCCGCGCCGAACGAAGAACCGGGAGCCGGCGCGGCGGCGGCCGCTGCCTGGCGATTGCCTTGCATCATGATGTTTCCCTCAGAACAGTTGGCCGCCCGACATCAGCAGGTGCTCGACGACCGGGCCGAGCGCGAGCGCGGGCAGGAACGTGAGACCGCCGACGACCAGGATCACGAAGACCAGCAGGCCGGCGAACAGGCCCGTCGACGTCGACAGCGTGCCTGCGCTTTCCGGCACGCTCTTCTTCGCGGCGAGGCTGCCCGCGACCGCGAGCATCGGCAGCAGCGTCAGGTAGCGGCCGATCAGCATCGCGAAGCCGATCGTCGTGTTGAAGAACGGCGTGTTCGCATTGAGGCCCGCAAACGCGGAGCCGTTGTTGGCCGTGCCCGACGCGTACGCGTACAGCACTTCGCTGAAGCCGTGCGGGCCGAGGTTCGCGAGGCTGTCCATCGTCGAGTGCAGCATCGACGCCAGCGCGGTGAAGCCGAGGATGCTGAACGGATGCGCAAGCACCGCGAGCATCACGAACTTCATCTCGCGCGCCTCGATCTTCTTGCCGAGGAATTCCGGCGTGCGCCCGATCATCATCCCGACGAGAAACACCGTGAGGATCGCGAACGTGAACAGGTTGATCAGCCCGACGCCGTCGCCGCCGAACACGTTGTTCAGCATCATCTGCGCGATCGGCACGAGGCCGCCGAGCGGTGTCAGCGAGTCATGCATCGCGTCGACCGACCCGGTGGTCGCGGCCGTCGTGACGGTGGCGAACAGGCTCGTCTGCGCGATGCCGAAGCGCATCTCCTTGCCTTCCATGTTGCCGCCCGGCTGCACGGCGCTCATCTGCGGGTCGACGCCGAGCCCGGTCACGAGCGGATTGCCGTGCTGCTCGGCCGAATAAATCACGGCCAGGAAGCCGACGAACATCACGACGAACGCACCGAGGATCACCCAGCCCTGGCGGCGCCGGCCGATCATCGTGCCGAGCGTGTACGTCAGCGCGGACGGAATCAGCAGCATCGACAGCATGTGCAGCGTGTTGGTGAGCGGCGTCGGGTTCTCGAACGGATGCGCGGCGTTCATGCTGAAGAAGCCGCCGCCGTTCGTGCCGATATGCTTGATCGATTCGAGGCTGGCAACGGGCCCCATCACGATCTGCTGGCGCGCGCCTTCGAGCGTGGTCGCCCACGCATCGGACGCGAGCGTCTGCGGCATGCCCTGCCACACGTACACGAGCGCCATCACGAAGCTGAGCGGCAGCAGCACGCGATAGGTCACGCGCGTGAAGTCGACCCAGTAGTTGCCGAGGTCCGCGGCGCTCTTGCGGCTCAGCCCGCGGATGAAGCCGCCCGCGGCCGCGACGCCGGTAGCCGCGCTGACCACCATCAGGAACGTGATGACGGCCATCTGCGAGAAGTTCGACAGGCTGCTCTCGCCCGCGTACGCCTGCCAGTTCGTGTTCGTGATGAACGACGCGGCCGTGTTGAACGCGAGGTCGGGGCTTTGCGACGCGCGCTGCAGCGCATCGAACGGCAGGGTGTCCTGGATGCGCAGCAGCAGGTAGCCGACCAGCATCATCCCGGCATTGCTGAGCAGCAGCACCATGCCGTAGCGCTGCCACGACATCGCTTCGTCGGGATTCACGCCGAGCAGCGTATAGGTACGGCGTTCGACCCACGCGTGGCGCGGGCTTGTAAAGGCGTGCGCGAGCCATTTCCCGACGACGGGCACCAGCGCCAGCATGATCGCGAGAACGATCGCGAATTGAATGAGATTGTTGAACATGTCGACGCTCGCTCAGATCCGGTCAAGGCCGGTGATGAAACCGGCCGTCAAGGCAAAGAACGCAAGCGTGAACAGAATGAAAAGCAGATCGCTCATGACATTCACCGATATTTTCGAATTTCTGTTGAATCGCGCCGATCAATACCGCTCGGGCTTGATCAATGCATGAAACAGATAGATAAAGAGCGCGAGCGACAGCGCGCCGGTGATCCACAACATGGCTTTCCCCTTTTTTCGTATGCGCGGCCATGCCGCGCGATCGTCGGCGTATCGGGCCTTGCCGTGTCGGCGCAAGCCCGATTTGACGCCCCCATGCTCATCTGGCGAATGGGATGCGACAGTGTAGAAATCCGCGCATCAAAGCGGTGTTCAATTTCTTTACAAGGAATAAAAAAGCCGTAAAGACGAAAGCCGGCGGCTATGGCGTTTTTATGTGTTCTTTTCAGGGCCGGTTCGAGTCTATACACCGTATCGTCACCGTGATTCCTAGAATGGGCGACATGTCCAGAACGAGATCTCCGCGGTGCGGAGCACGATGCGACCCGGGGTGCCAGCATGAAACCGACCAGAACCGAATCCACCGCTTCACGCGATCTGCCGCCCGTTCGTTCGCGGCGCCGGTACCCTGCCGACGAACTCGTGCTGCTGTCGATTCGCGTCGAATCGGACAACCTCGCCGTCGTGCGGCGCCTGCTGCACCAGGCGGTGGGCACCGCGCTCAATTTCTATACGGCCGCGATCGACAACCACACCGGGCGCGCCTGTATCGAGCTCGAAGTCGCACGGTCGCAGGCGTCGCCCGCGATCCTGTCGATCCTCCGCCTGCTGCCGGCCGCCGAGTTCGGCACGATCCGCCTGCTGCAGCACTAGCCGGCGTCCGTTGCGGCCGCGCGTGACACGCGTCACGCGCCCGCTCCCCGTTCATCGATTCGAACGCGCGTTTCCGGTGCGCACGCGCGCGGTTCGTCACGAGCCGCGCCCGTTCGCCGCCGGCCCGCGCAACGGATCGTCGTTCCCGTCGCTACGGGCCTTTCCAGGAAGCACACACAATGAAAAAAGTAGTCGTCGGCACCCTCTCCCTCGCGGTCCTCAGCGCCGCAGCGCATGCGCAAAGCAGCGTCACGCTCTACGGGATGCTGGATGCCGGTATCGCCTATACGAACAACCAGTCGGGCAAAAGCGCGTGGCAGCAAGGCAGCGGCCTGCTGTCGAATACGGTCTTCGGCCTGAGCGGCAGCGAGGAGCTCGGCGGCGGCCTGCATGCGCTGTTCCGCCTCGAGAACGGCTTCAACCTGAACAACGGCACGCAGTCCTACCGGAACACGATGTTCGGCCGCCGCGCGTACGTCGGCCTGCAGAGCGACCGGTACGGCGCGCTGACGCTCGGCCGGCAGTACGATGCCGTGGTCGACTACCTCGGCCCGCTCGCGATGGCGAACAACGGCGACGGCAACAACCTCGCATCGCATCCGTTCGACAACGACAACATCGACGATTCGTTCTACATCGACAACGCGGTGAAATACACGAGCCCGACGCTCGCCGGCTGGCAGTTCGGCGGCCTGTACGGGTTCAGCAACGCAGCCGGCGGCTTCGCGAACAACCGTGCGTACAGCGCGGGCGTGTCGTATGCGAACGGGCCGGTCAGCCTCGGCGCCGCGTACCTGCAGCTCAACCGCGGCGGGCTGACGGCCGGCGGCGCGCTGTCGACGAACGACGGGCCGAACTTCCCGGCCGTGCGCCAGCGTGTCATGGGCGCGGGCGGCAGCTACGCGTTCGACCGGCTGACGGTCGGTGCGCTGTGGACGCATTCGATGTTCGACGAAACGGCCGCGTCGTCGCTGCCCGGCGCGCTGAACGCGCTGCGTTTCGACAACTTCGAGGTCAACGCGCGCTACGCGCTGACGCCGGCTGTCTCGTTCGCGGGCGCCTATACGTTCACCAACGGCCGCTACGACGACGCAACCGGCAGCCACCGGCCGAAATGGCATCAGGTGACGCTGATGGCCGACTACGCACTGAGCAAGCGCACCGACGTGTATGCGGAAACCGTGTACCAGCACCAGTTCGGCGTGCCGTCGGGCGCGACGCTCGGGTTCGCGAACGTCACGGGGCTCGCGGCTTCGTCGACCAACACGCAGGTGGTCGCGACGGTCGGTATCCGGCATCGGTTCTGACCGCACGCCGGCCGTCGAAGGCCGGCGGCTCTGTGCAATCCCGCATGGACGCGCGCCGGCCGAACAGGGATCATTCGGGAAATCCGGGCCCGCGCGCCCGCGAAACCGGTACACTCGGCGCCGGGCGCGCGCCGGATCGGCATTCGGCGGCGGGCCGCTGCCGACTCTGGAATCGTGATCCCATGACCACACCGATCTATCAGGAAATCAAGGACTTCATCCTCGCGCGCATTCATGCCGGCGAATGGGCGGAAGGCGACCAGGTGCCGTCGGAGAACGAGCTGGCGCGCGAATTCAATGTCGCGCGGATGACCGTCAACCGCGCGCTGCGCGAGCTGACCGCCGAGCAGGTGCTCACGCGCACGCGCGGCTCCGGCACGTACGTCGCGTCGCCGAAGTACGAATCGACGCTCGTCGCGATCCGCAGCATCTCGGACGAAGTCGCCGCGCGCGGCCACGGCTATCGCGCGCAGGTGCTGGAAGTCGGCGCGGCCGTTGCCGATGCGAAGCTCGCCGACGAGCTGCGGATCGACACGGGCAACCCGATCTTCCATTCGCGCGTGCTGCACTTCGAGAATGACACGCCCGTGCAGCTCGAGGAACGCTGGGTCAATCCGGTCTGTGCGCCCGAGTATGCGTTGCAGGACTTCACGACCACGACGCCGAACCAGTACCTGACGCGCGTCGCACCGCTGCAGCGCGTCGAATACCGGATCGAGGCCGCGATGCCCGATACCGAAACGCGCCGCCACCTGACGATGGAAGACCGCGAGCCGTGCCTGCTGCTGCATCGGCGCACGTGGTCGCAAGGGTTGGTCGCGTCGGTCGCCAATCTGTGGCACCCGGGCAGCCGCTATCGCTTCACCGGGCATTTCTGAGGTCGATGCGCGGGCTTACCGCGCGCCCGGCTGCCCCCATCGCTCGATCGCACTGACGGCCTGCTTCAAACCTTCCTCTTGCGCAATGCACGCGCCGAGCGCCATCGCGCGCGCTTTCGTTGCGCCCCGCTCGGCAAACGCGATGGCCGGTGCCAGCGCCGCAGCCCCCACATGCCGCCCCACGACCGGTGCATCCGCCACGCCGAGCCGCTGCAGCCGGTTCGCCCAGAAGAACTGATCGCCCGCGAAAGGCACGACGACCGACGGGATGCCGGCCCGTGCAGCCGAATGCGTGGTGCCCGATCCGCCGTGATGGATCGCCATCGACACGCGCGGGAACAGCCAGTCATGCGGCGTATCGCCGATCACGTGAACCTGCGCCGGCAGCATCGACGCGTCGATACCGCTCCAGCCCGGATAGAACAATGCTCTCCGGCCGGCGAGCGCACGCGTCAGCGCTTCGACCATCGCAGCACGATCAAAGCCGGCCATGCTGCCGAAACCGATGTACACGGGCGGATCGCCCGCTTCGAGAAAGGCCGAGAGATCCGGCGGCGGCGCCCAGGCATCCGCATCGATTCGCCACTGGCCGCAGGCGAGCACTTGCGGCGGCCAGTCGGCCGGGCCGGACAGCAATGCCGGCGACACGCCGTACAGCATCGGATGATCGGACCACACGTGCCTGCGCAGCGGCAACCCGCACACGCTCGCTCGCGCCGCATTCGTCGCCTTCCTGAACGCCTGCCACAACAGTGCGTTCACGAACCGGTGGCTCGCGCGGTTCAGCCAGCGCGGCACCTTCCCCGGCGGCAGGAACGGCGACGCGAATGCCGCGGTGGGTGTGATCGGGATCATGCCGGTGCCGATCGCCGGCACGCCGCGATACTCGGCGACCGACAAGCCGACGAACGAAGCGAGCCCCGACACGAGGATCGCGTCGCAGCCTTCCGACGCGTCCGCGACTTCCCGCATCCACGTAGCCGTGTTCGCATTGGCGATCGCCGCGAGCGCCTTCGACGTGTCGTTGAAGCCGCCGCGCCCGCGTACTGCATCCGCCAACGCGCCATCCGGCGCAATCGCACGGCGGATATCGCCGGACAACGGCGCCGACGGCACGCCGAGCGCGGCAGCCGCCCCGAGCGTCGCCGCGTCGGCCAGCAGCCGGACATCATGGCCGGCATCGATCAGCGCACGGCCGAGCGCCGCGAGCGGGCGCGTGTCGCCTTCGGTGCCGTAGGTGGCAATGACGAGCTTCATGCGTGACGCCTCGTGCCGGATGGAAACGGGTAGATTCATAAACGTGCACGTCGTATACTAATGCAACTCGTGCACTTTCAGTCAATCCTCTGCCATGCCGACTCCGACCGACGATCCGGGCCGCCGCGCGCGCAAGCGCATCCAGATGCTCGCGCATCTCGCCGCCACCGGTGCACGCCTGTTCGACGCGCACGGCTACGAAGCCGTCACGATGGAGCAGATCGCCGCGCAGGCCGATGTTGCGAAACGCACGCTGTACAACCACTTTGCGACGAAGGAAGCCGTGCTCGCGCACTGGCTGGAAGGCGAACTCGCACGCGATCTCGCGCACCTGCAGCGCGACGTCGCGCGACGCAAGACCTTCGCGTCGCGCATCGGCTGCGTGCTCGACGCGTCGGCCGCGTGGTGCGAGCAGCATCCCGCGTACCTGCTCGCGTACTTGCGCCATCGCTTCCTGGGCATCGGCGCAGTCGAACCGGAAGGCGGTGGAGAGGACGGCAGCGATATCGCGCTCGTGTGGCAGCAGCTGATCGTCGCCGGGCAGCAATCCGGCGAACTGAACGCCACGCTGCGCGCCGACCAGCTCGCGACGTGGTTCCATCACCTGTATCTCGCGGCCATGCTGCGCTGGCTGACCGTGCCGGGGCTGTCGTTGAAACGGGAGTTCCAGGCGGTCGCGAAGTTGTTTGTCGAAGGCGCGGAAGCAAAAGGCTGAGCGGCGCCGCGCATCCGGAGAATACGGTGCGATGAACGCGGCGCAGCGGCATTTTTACGACGAACGCACACGCCGCATGCCAAATTTCCCGCGCAGCAGTATGCTGATGTCGTACGGCTGCGCACGACACCTCGGGTAATCCCTTCATTTGCACGTTGTCGCGCCGCCGTCGCGACCGCAATCATGCATTGCAAGGAGGGATTCGTGATGGCCACCACGCATCAGCACTTCCACCTCGAACTCCGGCACGCCACCGCGCCGACCTATTTCATCAGCTACCTGTTTCCCGCCCTGCTGTTCGTTTACGAACTGCTGCGCGTCGGCCAGTGGATCCGCGATCACGGGATGCAATTCGCCGCGTTCAAGCAAATGGGTTACGAGTATCTGCTGATGCTGCTGTTCGTCGGGCTGCAGATAGTCGTCGAAGCGATCTTCCTGCTCGGCGCAGCGATGCGCCGCGACAATCGCGACTTCGAGCACCGGCTGCCGAACGTGATCCTCGGTATCGGCTGTTCGATCGCACTGCTCGCGATCGACCTCGCGATCCAGCTCGCGTTCTGATGGCCGGCGGGCACACGCCCGCCGGTGGCAGCCGCGCTCAGGCGAGCGTGTCGCGCAGGAACGTCGTAACGGCGGCCAGCACGTCGTCGGTCCGCTCACGGTGCGGCATGTGCCCGCATTGGCCGAGCAACAGATACGACGACGGCCCCGCGACGTGCGCGGCGATCCGCTTCGGATGCACGTCGGACCCGTATTCGTCGTCTTCGCCGTGAATCGCGAGCGTCGCGCATTGCACGCGCGGCAATTCGTCGTCGAGATTCCAGCCGCGAAAAGCCGGCGACAGCCACGTGTCGACCCACGCGCGCAGCACCCATTCGGCCTTGTCGCCGTGATAGCGCGCGAGCCGGTCGAGCTGGCCCGGTTCGTCGAACTGCTGCCCCGCGTCGCGAATGCCGGCCAGCGTGCGATCCTCGACGAACGCCTGCGCGGCGATCGTCACGAGCGCCCGGCAACGCTCCGGATGCGCGGCAGCGCACCCGACCGCCATCCCGCCGCCAACGCTGTGCCCGAATACGACGAACGCATCGACATCAAGGTGTTCGAGCAGTGCCGCAAACGCATGATCGGCCTCGTCGCGCACGAACGTCGTGCCGAGTTTCCCCGGATGACGATCGGAGCGACCGAAGCCGAGGCGATCGTACGCGATCACGTCGCGCTGCGTGGCGCTCGCGAGTTGCGCGGGGAAGTCGCGCCACAGCTCGACACAGCCGAGCGAATCGTGCAGCAGCACGATCGGCGCGGCCGGCTCGGGTGCAGCCGTCTTCAGCCCACCCGCCGCCTGTTGCGCCGGGCCAGCGCGCCAGCGTTTCGCAAAGAGGCGCCCTTGCGGCGTCTCGACGGTTGTCTCCTCGATCGGGATCGTGGTCATGTGCCTGTCGTCTGCATGAAAGCGGCCGCACCTCGGCGGCCGTATCGGATCCTGCGATGTTGGCCCGCGCCCGCACACAGCGTCAAGCAAGCCCCCACCGCTCGCGCGTTCATTCGGGCTGCGGCGGCAGATACTCCATCTGCGCCTCGTCGTACAGCCGGTAGATCAGCGCCTGCATCGCCCGGATGTCCTCCGATTCGTCGAGCATCCGCATGCTCATGATGATCGGCGACACGAGGTTCGGATCGTCGAGCGGCTTGTAGCTGATGTCGTCGCGCTTCAGCCCGTACACACTGTGCGGCACGACCGACACACCCTCGCCCATCGCGACGAGGCCGAGCGCAATCTGCAGTTCGCGCGTCTCGTAGATCTTGCGCGGCTGCAATGCACGATCGTGGAAGGCCGCGAGCACCTGGTCCGCATAGCTCGGGCGCGGCGCCTTCGGAAAGATGATCAGCGTATCGTTCACGAGATCGTGCAGCGACAGCACGGGCTTCGCGCTGTCGAGCACATGGCCGACCGGCAGCGCGACGATCATCCGCTCCTCGCGCAGCACGACGCGCCGCACGCTCGGATCCTCGTGACGGATGCGCCCGAACCCGACGTCGATGCGCCCTTCCTTCAGCGCCTTGATCTGGTCCATCGTCGACATCTCGTGCAGGCTCAGCTCGACGGCCGGATACTCGCTGCGAAAGCGCCGGATGATCTTCGGCAGCATCCCGTACAGCGTCGAACCGACGAAACCGACCGACATGCTGCGCTCGATCTTGCCGACCCGCTTCGTCATCGATTCAAGCTCGGTCGTCTGCGCGAGCAACTGCACCGCGTGCGAATAGAAGAAGCGCCCCGCGTCGGTCAGCTTCAGCGGCCGCGCGTTGCGCTCGAACAGCGGCACGCCGAGCGCCTCCTCGAGCTGCTGGATCTGCCGGCTCAGCGGCGGCTGCGCGATATGCAGCCGTTCGGCCGCCCGCGTGAAATTCCGCTCTTCGGCAACCGCGACGAAGTAGCGGAGGTGTCTCAACTCCATGTTCGATGCCTCCCGGACAGCGATCCGGCGTTCAACCCTGGCCGGATGATGTCATCACGATACCGCAGGCGGCGCAAACCGCCACGCGCGCGGCCCCGCGCCGCGCAAAGCAAAACGGGAAGCCCGCGAGCTTCCCGTTGCTTCATCGACGCCGCGGCACGGCGGCGTCACGCGCCGTCCGTCACACCTCGGTCGCGTAGAGCGCGTCGCGCTGCTCGTCGCTCAGCGAGTCGAGCGGCACGTCCGGCAGCTTGTAGCAGATCATCGCGCCGTACAGCTCAGCGAGGCAATTGCTGCCGGCGTCGAGCGCGTAGCCGTCCTCGCCGTCCGGAGCCGGCGGGTACACTTCGCGCCACGCGTTGATCGCGGCTTCGATTCGCACGATGGAAACGGGTCCGGCCTTCCGCTCGGCGGGTGATGCGCTCATGGATTCCTCTGGGTTGCGCGCTCCGCGGGCCGTATCGGCCCGGATGGAACGATGAAAACGCCGGGCATCTCGCCGGCCGCCGCACGTCGCGCGCGCCGGATGCCGATCCGCGCTGCGCGCCTCGCGCCGGCCGGGCCGTGGCCCGGTAGGGTCGGGCAATATAACCGGCTTTGACCCCGTGCAGGCAAAAGCCGGGCAAAAAAAACGGGAAGCGCGAGGCTTCCCGTTTCGTCGTACGTCACGCGGCCACGTGCCGCGCCTGCGTCAGCCCGCGGTTTCGCGGTTCGCCACCGGCTGCCGCTGCGCGCCGCGGCTCGCCGCGATCCACGGCGCGATTTCCATGTCTTCGTAGCGCACGAAGCGGCTTTTCTTCAGGAACCGGAAGCCGAGCCACACGACGAGGAACAACGGAATGCCGACATAGGTCGCGGCGACGCCCGCCCAGTCGATCCGGTTCGCGAGGAACGCCTGATAGTCCTGGCCGAGCGCGATCACGAGGCACAGCACGAACGCGAACAGCGGGCCGAACGGGAACCACTTCGACTGGTACGGCAACTGGTCGAGCGCGTAGCCCTGCTTCACGTAGCCCTTGCGGAACCGGTAGTGGCTGACCGCGATGCCGAGCCACGCGATGAAGCCCGTCATCCCCGACGTGTTCAGCAGCCACAGGTACACGGTCTTGTCGCCGTACAGCGACGTGAAGAAGCACAGCGCGCCGACGGCCGTCGTCGCATACAGTGCGTTGCGCGGCACGCCGCCACGCGACAGCTTCGCGAAGATCTTCGGCGCACGGCCTTCGGTCGCGAGGGTGTAGAGCATCCGCGTGGACGCATACATGCCCGAGTTGCCGGCCGACAGCACGGCCGTCAGGATCACCGCATTCATCACGCCGGCCGCGAACGCGAGGCCCGCGTGGCGGAACACGAGCGTGAACGGGCTCACGCCGATGTCGGTCACGTCCGTCTTCAGCAGGTTCGGGTCGGTATAGGGGATCAACACGCCGATCACGAAGATCGCGAACACGTAGAACAGCAGGATCCGCCAGAACACCTGGCGCACCGCGCGCGGAATCGTCGTGCGCGGGTTTTCCGATTCGCCGGCCGCGACGCCGATCAGCTCGGTGCCCTGGAACGAGAAGCCCGCGATCATCGCGACGCCCATCAACGCCGGCAGGCCGCCCGCGAACGGTGCGTCGCCGATCGTCAGGTTGCCCCAGCCGTTGCTCGGCGCGCCCTTCAGAATGCCGAAGATCATCAGCAGCCCGACGCCGATGAACGCGACCACGGTGACCACCTTGATCAGCGCGAACCAGTATTCGGCTTCACCAAAGCCGCGCACGGTCAGCGCGTTGAGCAGGAACATCACGCAGAGGAACGCCGCGCTCCACCACACGCCCGGCACGTCCGGAAACCAGTAATGCATCACGAGCTGCGCGGCGACGAGTTCCACCGCGATCGTCACGGCCCAGTTGTACCAGTAGTTCCAGCCGAGCGCGAAGCCGAAGCCTTCGTCCACGTATTTCGCGCCGTAGGTCGCGAACGAGCCCGACACGGGCATGAACGCAGCCATTTCGCCGAGGCTCGTCATCAGGAAGTAGACCATCAGGCCGATCAGCATGTACGCGACCATCGCGCCGCCGGGGCCGGCCTGCGAGATCGACGCGCCGGATGCGACGAACAGGCCCGTGCCGATCGAGCCGCCGATGGCGATCATCGTCAGGTGGCGCGCCTTCAGCGCGCGATGAAGCTTGGGTGGGTTCGCTGGCGAACCGGGTGGGTCGGATTTCGGAATTGCGGACATAAACGAGACGAACGTTGAGCGGGCCGGCATCCGTAGCCGGCGCATGCGGAATCGGAGCGCGGTGCGCGTCCTGCGATGCATTCGATGCGGCCCCGATTCGCGTTGCGCGGCGGGCGCCTGCGGCGAAGCGCGGATTCTACCTGATTCGTCACGGGAACCGCTCAGGCGCCGCCGCCCGCCGCCGCTGCGGAGCGTTCGCAGAATCAAGGAGTTGGCCGCGTCGGACCGGGGCCGTGGCCGCCGGCCGGCGCAAAAACCGCGCGCGATGGATGGTTATCCGGTTTTCCGATCCGCCTGATGTCCGGGGCCGCCCTGTCGCAATCCCCCTCGGTTGCGCCGACAGACAAAATCGCCGGGTAATCACGCCATTATTCAGACAAGACAACCGGTATCGACAATTGATTCAAATCAAATCACCGGTGCACACAGCAGTAACGATGCGTAACCGTTTCGAATCGCCGAATCCGCATGCGTGTTTTGCATGCGCGCACGAATGTCGGGAATTCGCGAGATAATGCGAACCAATTCGAAATAAACAGCGTGCGGAATCGCCAACGACGCGAAAATCCGCCACCCGCCACCCCGAGGATGAAGTCATTCACGCTGCCCGCCGAGCTGCGCCGCCATACCGCGTCGATCGTGGCACGCATTCTGTCGCCCCGCGGCGTACTCGTTGCGGGGGTCGTGCTGCTGATGTTCAGCTGGGGACTTTCCACGTCGCTATTAATCGAGGCGCGGCGCGATGCATATGACCATGCGGTCGAAAATGCACGCAACCTGATGCTGCTGATCGAACGCGATATCGCGCGCAATATCGAACTCTACGATTTGTCGCTGCAGAACGTCGTCGACGGCATGGCCGATCCTGAGCTGACGACCTTGCCGCCGCGCCAGCGCCACCGGCTGCTGTTCGACCGCGCGGCGACCGGCGAGTATCTCGGGTCGATCTTCGTGATGGACGCGCACGGCAATATCGTGATCGATTCGAGCGCGTCGCCCGCGCGGCAAGGCAATTTCGCCGACCGCGACTATTTCGCCGTGCATCGCGACGGGCTCGCGCAGAGCCTCTACATCAGCCGGCCGTATGCGTCCCGGCTGCGCGGCGGCGCCCTGACGATCGCGCTCAGCCGGCGGATCAACCGGCCCGACGGCACGTTCGCCGGCATCGTCGTCGGCACGCTCAGCGTCGACTACTTCCGTGCGCTGCTCGACGGCCTCGCGGTCGGCAGGCACGGCAGCGCGGCGATCGTCGAGGACAACGGCACGCTCGTGTCGCGCCTGCCGTACGACGCGCACGTAGTCGGCCTCGACCTGCACAACTCGCCGCTGTTCATCGAATCGCAACGCGCCCGCGACGGCGCGCTGACCGGCACCGGCGCGATCGACGGCGTCCGGCGCATCTATGTTTACAAGCATCTCGCCGGCCTGCCGCTGGTCGTCGACGTCGCGCCCGCCGAGATCGACATCTACGCGCCGTGGCACCACCGCGCGATCTGGACCGTCGTGCTGATGTGCCTGTTCACCGGGTTCATCGCGTGGGGGTCGCTGGCGCTGTCGCGCGAACTGAAGCGCCGGCAGGTCGCCGAATCGAAGCTGTACCGGCTCGCGCACACCGATGCGCTGACGGGCCTCGACAACCGCGGCACGTTCGACACGGTGCTCGCGAAGGAGGCGCAGCGTGCGTCGCGCAGCGGCCGCCCGCTGTCGGTGCTGTTCGTCGACGTCGATCACTTCAAGGCGTTCAACGACTACTACGGCCACCCGGCCGGCGACGACGTGCTGCGGCGCGTCGCGCAGACCGCGTCGCGCTGCCTGCGCCGCGACAGCGATCACGTCGCGCGCTACGGCGGCGAGGAATTCGTCGTCACGCTGCCCGACACCGATGCGCAAGGCGCGTTGACCGTCGCCGAGAGCATCCGGCGCGCAATCGCGGGGCTCGACATCGAGCACGTGAAGAGTCCGTACGGGCGCGTCACCGCGAGCATCGGCGCGGCAACCGCCGCCGACGGCCGCGTGAACGCCGCGACGCTGCTGCGGCGTGCCGACGAGGCGCTGTACCGCGCGAAGTCCGGCGGCCGCAACCGCGTGCTGGAGGCGCAGCCGAGCAGCGCGGACGCATGACGTCACCCCGACGTGACGTGAAGTCGCGCGGCGGCCGGCCAGGCCGGACGATCGTGCCGTGGACAGTCCTCCCGCGTTCGGCTAGCGTTACGTCTGCTGCGCACGCGGCGCGGCGCCGGCCCGCGCAGGCCGCCGTGCGCGTTCCGGCCACTCCAGCTCCGCCATGACCACCCCGCTCCCTGCCCGGCTGCCGCCGCTCCTGCGCAACGCGCTCCGCCCGCTGCTCGACCCGTACCGCCGCTACCGGCACGCGAAGCTGATCCACGCGGCGCGCGTCGCGCTCGCCGTCCTCGTGTCGATCGCCCTGTCCACCGGCCTGCACGTCCCGCAC
Organism: Burkholderia puraquae; assembly: GCF_002099195.1. Classification (GTDB taxonomy): domain Bacteria; phylum Pseudomonadota; class Gammaproteobacteria; order Burkholderiales; family Burkholderiaceae; genus Burkholderia; species Burkholderia puraquae. The sequence goes on from NZ_NBYX01000010.1 coordinate 211,233, forward strand.
GGCGAGTGGTCGACGATCACCGTGCTGATCGTCGTCGGCGGGTTGCAGCACCACGGCAACATCCGCAAGAAGGCGGCCGAGCGCGCGCTCGGCACGTCGATCGGCGCACTGGCGGGGCTCGGACTGATCCTCCTCTACTCGTTCCTGCACGCGCCGTTCGCGATCTACCTGCTGATGGCCGTCGGGTGCGGCGTCTGCGCGTATCACGCGATCGGCAAGGCCGGCTACATCGCGCTGCTGTCGGCGATCACGATGGTGATCGTCGCCGGGCACGGCGACAACGAGATCGTCGACGGCCTGTGGCGCGCGGTGAACGTGCTGGCCGGCATCGCGATCGCGCTGGCGTTCTCGTTCGCGCTGCCGCTCTATGCAACCTACTCGTGGCGCTACAAGCTCGCCGACGCGCTGCGCGCGTGCGCGGCCGTGCATGCGCGGCTCGCGGGCGACCGCCAGGTCGGCGACGACGCGCACCTGAAGGAAATGGCCGCGCTGAGCGCGCTGCTCGTGCAGTTGCGCTCGCTGATGCCGTCGGTATCGAAGGAATGCGAGACGTCGATGATGCAGCTCGAGGCGATCCAGCGCAGCCTGCGCCTGTGCATCGGCTATCTGGAGATCCTGTCGAGCGCCCTGCCGCCCCGCGACGACGTGGCGGCCCGCGAATACATGCGCGTCGAGATGAAGGCCCTGAACCGGCGCATCCGCGACACGCTGGTCGGCGCGAGCCGCGCGCTCAAGTTCGGCACGCCGAGCCGGCTCTCGCCGCGCCGCCGGCCGGCCGACCCGCCGCACGATGCGCCGCCGCCGCAGTTGTCCGGCTACGTGTCGATCACGGCCAAGCTGGCCGGGGAAGTCGACCAGTTGCGCGAGAAGCTGCTCGACACCGCGCAGTCGTGGAACATCTGATGTTCGCGGGCATCCGGGCTTCACGCAGCCGCCTTTCACATACCTTTCAGGGTGACGCACCGGTTTCCTGACGGCGGCAGCCGCGCCCTTCGGCCGATCCGGCCCCGGAAACACGGCCCGCGGCCGGGTGCGCCGGGGCCTGTTTTTGCTGCGATTTCGCGCCGGCTTGCGTGGTGTTCTCCACCCGGTTAACCGCCCGCCAGGCCCGCCGCGACAGGCCCGACGACGGTTCCGCGCGAAAATCAGCCCTTGCCCCAACCTCCCGGACAGCCGATACTCGCATATTCCGCGAAATACGATCCCACCGGCTTCAATCCACGGTAATTCCTATGAGCACGATTCTCGAAAGCCTCCCGACCGGCCAGAAGGTCGGTATCGCCTTCTCCGGCGGCCTGGACACCAGCGCTGCGCTGCACTGGATGAAACTCAAGGGCGCCGTCCCGTACGCATACACGGCGAACCTCGGCCAGCCCGACGAAGACGATTACGACGCGATCCCGAAACGCGCGATCGAATACGGCGCAGCCGGCGCCCGCCTGATCGACTGCCGCGCGCAGCTCGTCGCCGAAGGCATCGCGGCGCTGCAAAGCGGCGCGTTCCACATCACGACGGCCGGCGTCACGTACTTCAATACCACGCCGATCGGCCGCGCCGTGACGGGCACGATGCTCGTCGCCGCGATGAAGGAAGACGGCGTCAACATCTGGGGCGACGGCAGCACGTACAAGGGCAACGACATCGAGCGCTTCTACCGCTACGGCCTGCTCGTGAACCCGGATCTGAAGATCTACAAGCCGTGGCTCGACCAGACGTTCATCGACGAGCTCGGCGGCCGTGCCGAAATGTCCGAATTCATGAACCAGGCCGGTTTCGCGTACAAGATGTCGGCCGAGAAGGCCTATTCGACCGATTCGAACCTGCTCGGCGCGACGCACGAGGCGAAGGATCTCGAAAGCCTCGAAAGCGGCATCAAGATCGTGAACCCGATCATGGGCGTCGCGTTCTGGCGCGACGACGTGAAGATCGCCGCGGAAGAAGTGACGGTGCGCTTCGAAGCCGGCCAGCCGGTCGCGCTGAACGGCGTCGAGTTCACCGACCCGGTCGAGCTGCTGCTGGAAGCGAACCGCATCGGCGGCCGCCACGGCCTCGGCATGAGCGACCAGATCGAGAACCGGATCATCGAGGCGAAGAGCCGCGGCATCTATGAAGCCCCGGGCCTCGCGCTGCTGTACATCGCGTACGAGCGTCTCGTCACCGGCATCCACAACGAAGACACGATCGAGCAGTACCGCGAGAACGGCCGCCGCCTCGGCCGCCTGCTGTACCAGGGCCGCTGGTTCGACCCGCAGGCGATCATGCTGCGCGAAACCGCCCAGCGCTGGGTCGCGCGCGCGATCACCGGCGAAGTGAAGATCGAACTGCGCCGCGGCAACGACTACTCGATCCTGAGCACGAAGTCGCCGAACCTCACGTACCAGCCGGAACGCCTGTCGATGGAGAAGGTGGCCTCGACGTTCTCGCCGCGCGACCGGATCGGCCAGCTGACGATGCGCAACCTCGACATCACCGATACGCGCGACAAGCTGCGCGTGTATTCGCAAGTCGGCCTGCTGACGCCGGGCGAATCGTCGGCGCTGCCGCAAATCAAGGGCGACGACAAGTAAGTCGCTTCGCTCGACGCCGTGCCGCATCGCTGGATGCGGCACGGTCGGGCGGGCTGCGTGGGCGTCTCCTCGCCGCGCACGCAGCCTGCCGCGCTCTCCGCCTCTCCCCCGCCGTTCCGCTTCCCCTTCCGCCATCGCATCAAGCCGCTTGACGCACCAACGGCCCTGCATCGCCGCACCCGTCATGGCAAGCTGCGAGTCTTCCGATTCCAGCGACCACTTCATGACCGCCCTTACCGTCATCCACCTGAACGGCCCGATCAACAGCGGCAAGACGACGATCGGTCTCGCGCTCGCCCGCGTGCTGCCCGATACGCGCTTCATCGACGGCGACGATCACGATGCGCCCGAAGACGCACCGTTCGACGTGCAGTGGGCGATCGCGCTCGAACGGCTCGTCACGCAGATCGCCAACGCTCGCGAGCGCCATCTGGTCATCGCCTATCCGATCGGCGAAACGGAATTCGAGCGGCTGCGCGCCGCCTGCGATGCGCGTGATGCGCAGTTGTTCGTCGTCACGCTCGCGCCGCCTGAAGCGGTCGCGTCGTCGAATCGCGGCTCGCGCGCGCTGACGGACTGGGAGCGGAACCGGATTGCCGAGATGTATCGGGAAGGGTATGCGTCGCGGCCATTCAGCCGGTTGGTGCTCGATACGTCCGACGCAACGCCCGACGCGTGCGCGGCGCGTATCGCGCAGCACGTCACGGCGACGAAGTCGTAACGCCTGCGCCCGCACGCGCACTTCACGCCGATACACGCATCGCGCTTGCCGCGACCCGGCGGCAAAGAGCCACATTACTCAAGAAGGAAAACGTTTACCATCCTGGTGCTTCTTGCTAGCATCGTTCCCGACCGGCCGATCCAGGCACCTGGAAAGCCGATCGAAAGTTTCAATATTCCCCGGCCTTTCTGCGCCATTTTATCCGCCGTCGAGCCACAAGCTGCTTTCTGTATTTTGGAGTGCTTTCTACGGGCAACCGATCTCGTTTCGACGATCGCATACCTGAATAGGAAAACGTTATCCACAACGTGGCGCCCAGCCACGGACCATCAGAGAGAGACACCATGAAGAACAGAATCATCCCGTGCGTCGCCGCCGTTCTGTCCGTTGCGTGCCTGTCCGCGTGCGGCGGCGACGATCCGGCCAGCCCGGCCGCCGCCGCCCGCCAGCAGGCCACGGCGATGGCGCTCAGCGCGTCGAACCCGCCCGGCTCGAACTTCAACCTCGCGCCGTTCACGCTGCAGTTGCCGACCGGCTCGTCCGGCAAGGTCGACACGGTGAGCGGTTCGTCGCTCGCGGGCGGCTACGTGAACCCGACGTACTTCTACACCGACGCCAACGACGGATCGATGGTGATGATGGACCCGACGCAGGGCTGGACGACGTCCGGCTCGCTGCATCCACGCACCGAGCTGCGCGAGAACGCGATCTGGCCGACATCCGGCACCAACCGGCTGAATGCGACGGTGGCGGTCACGCAGGTACCCGATCACACGACGATCGGCCAGATCTTCCAGGGCACCGGCCCGAGCAAGCCGCTGTGCGAGCTGCAGTTCACCTCCGGCGGCGTCGTGCAGTTGCTGCTCGAAAGCACCAACCAGGGCGGCAAGTCGACGACCACGCCGATCACGACGGTCGGAGTCGGCAAGCAGTTCAGCTACGCGCTGAGCCTGAGCGGCACGACGATCACCGTCACGGCGAACGGCACGACCAGGACCTTCACGATGGATTCGAGCTTCGACGGCGAAAGCTTCTACTTCAAGGCAGGCGACTACGACCAGACAGCCGTGTCCGGCACGCCGCTGACGACGCCCGGCACCGTCGTGAAGTTCTATGCGCTGACGCTGACGCACAGCTGATCGCGCGACTCGACGCATGACGCCGGGCAGGCTCGCGATGCGCGCCTGCCCGGCGCTCCGGCGCACGCGCCACGCTTACGAGTGATGCCGCACGCCCGGCACGACCGCTTCCCTCGCCCCCTTGCGACCCAGCCTCAACGTGACGACCGCCGACACCGCGAGCGTGCCCGCCACCACGTAGAGCCCCGCCGCATATCCACCGGTCACGTGCTTCAGCCAGCCGATCGCAAACGGCCCGACGAACCCGCCGAGATTGCCGATCGAGTTGATCATCGCGATGCCGGCCGCCGCGCCGGCACCCGACAGGAATGCGCTCGGCATCGCCCACAGCGGCGCCTTCGCGGCACTGATCCCGATGTTCACGACGACCAGCGCGAGCACGGTCAGCAGCGCGGTGCTCGCCTGCCCCGCGAACACGAAGCCGATGCAAGCGAGCACGCACGGAATCACGACGTGCCACGTGCGCTCGCCGCTGCGATCCGAATGCCGCGCCCACACGATCATCGCGACGACGGCGGCGACGCTCGGGATCCCGGTCAACAGGCCCGTCTGAAGCGCGGTGAAGCCGAACTGCCTGACCATGAGCGGCGCCCACAGGCCGAGCGTATACAGCCCCGCCGACGTGCCGAAGTAGATCAGCGCGAGCGCCAGCACGCGCGGATCGCGCAGCGCCTGCCACGCGCCGGCCGTATGCCCGGCATGCGTGTGGCGCGCATCGGCCTCGGTTTTCAGCTTCGCGACCAGCCAGTCGCGCTCGTCCGCCCGCAGCCACGCGGCCTTCGACGGCGAATCGGTCAGGCACCTGAGCACGACGAAGCCGAGCACGACCGCCGGCAGCGCTTCGACGATGTACAGCATCTGCCAGTCGGCGAGCCCGAACACCGGCGGCATCTGCATGATCGCGCCCGACAGCGGCGAACCGATCGCGGTCGAGATCGGCGCGGCCGCCATGAACCACGCGGCGGCCACCGCGCGCTGCTTCGCGGGAAACCACAGGGTCAGGTAGAGGATGATGCCGGGGAAGAATCCGGCTTCGGCCATGCCGAGCAGGAAGCGCAGCACATAAAAGCTGGTCGGCCCGGACGCGAATGCGGACACGGCCGACACGATCCCCCACGTGATCATCACGCGCGCGATCCAGATGCGTGCGCCGACGCGATGAAGAATCAGGTTGGACGGCACTTCGAACAGGAAGTAGCCGATGAAGAACAGGCCGCCGCCGAATCCGAACGCGGTCGGCGACAGGCCGATCGCGTTGTTCATCGTCATCGCGGCGAAGCCGACGTTGACGCGATCGAGAAAGCTGACGAAGTAAAGCAGCATCACGAACGGAATGATGCGCCACATCAGTTTCCGCGCGACGCGGGTTTCCAGATCCGCTTGCATGTGTCTCCTCCTTCGAGGTCGAGCCGTGCCCTGTCCGTGAATGCTCGCCGGCACCGCCGCGAGGCGGGCGGGCCGGCGCCCGGCTCGCGTCGGATGCGCGAGTCGCGGGCAGGAAAATCCGGTAGAACGATGAACGGGCGACGGCCGGTGACCGGTTGCGCTCGCGCGCCGCTGCTACGTCGCGGCCCGCCTGCGCGTCGCCATCCTTGTCGTCAGGCTGCGACCGCCGCTTGCGCGACGCGCTCGCAGACGGCTGCCGTCACCTGCGCGGTCGTCGCGCTGCCGCCGAGATCGCGCGTGTGCAGCGACGGGTCGGCCGTCACCGCTTCGATCGCCTGCATCACGCGCGCGGCGGCGTCCGTCTCGCCGAGATGCCCGAGCAGCATCACGACCGACCAGAACGTGCCGACCGGATTCGCGAGGCCCTTGCCCATGATGTCGAACGCGGAGCCGTGAATCGGCTCGAACATCGACGGATAGCGGCGCTCGGGATCGATGTTGCCGGTCGGCGCGATGCCGAGGCTGCCGGCGAGCGCGGCCGCGAGATCGCTGAGGATGTCCGCGTGCAGGTTGGTCGCGACGATCGTGTCGAGCGACGCCGGACGGTTGACCATGCGCGCGGTCGCCGCGTCGACGAGTTCCTTGTCCCACGTCACGTCGGGAAATTCCTGCGCGACCTGCTTCGCGATCTCGTCCCACATCACCATCGCGTGCCGCTGCGCGTTGCTCTTCGTGATCACGGTCAGCAGCTTGCGCGGACGCGACTGCGCGAGCCGGAACGCGAAGCGCATGATGCGTTCGACGCCGGCACGCGTGAGGATCGACACGTCGGTCGCGGCCTCGATCGGATGGCCCTGGTGCACGCGGCCGCCGACGCCCGCGTATTCGCCTTCGGAATTCTCGCGGACGATCACCCAGTTCAGGTCGTCGGGCCCGCAGCGCTTCAGCGGCGCGTCGATGCCGGGCAGGATGCGCGTCGGGCGCACGTTCGCGTACTGGTCGAAGCCCTGGCAGATCTTCAGGCGCAGCCCCCACAACGTCACGTGATCGGGCACGTCGGGGTCGCCCGCCGAGCCGAACAGGATCGCGTCCTTGCCGCGCAGCGCATCGAGGCCGTCGGCCGGCATCATCGCGCCGTGCTGGCGGTAGTGATCGGCGCCCCAGTCGAAATCCTCGAACTCGAACGCAAAGCGGTCGCTGCCGCGGGCCAGCGCTTCCAGCACCTGCTTGCCAGCCGGCACCACCTCCTTGCCGATGCCGTCACCGGGAATCGTCGCGATACGGTAAGTCTTCATGCGCACATCCTCGATTGATCGTAAGCGTGGATGCACTTTACCGAACCAGAAGTGCCGGAACCGGTGCTAGACTCAAAGCATCTTTAACTTAAATTCATGAATCCCGTCATGGCGGATACCGTCCAGCCGGCCGATCTCGGCTTCTTCTCGACGCTGGCCGCGTCGGGCAGCCTGAGCGCAGCCGCGCGCGAACTCGGATTGACCGCGGCGGCCGTCAGCAAGCGCCTCACGCAGATGGAGCGGCGCGCGGGCGTGACGCTCGTGAACCGCACGACGCGGCGGATGATGCTCACGCCCGAGGGCGACGTGTATCTCGACTACGCGCGCCGGATCCTCGACCAGATGGACGAACTCGGCGAACTGCTCGGCAGCGCGAAGCAGCGCCCGAAGGGGCTGCTGCGCGTGAACGCGACGCTCGGTTTCGGGCGCAGCCACGTCGGCCCCGCGATCTCGCGCTTCGTCGCGCGCTATCCGGAAGTGTCGGTGCAACTGCAGTTGTCGGTGACGCCGCCGCCGCTCACCGACGACGCGTTCGACGTGTGCATCCGCTTCGGCGAGCCGCCCGATACGCGCGTCGTCGCGCGGCGGCTCGCGCCGAACCGCCGGCTGCTGTGCGCAGCGCCCGCGTATCTCGCGCGGCACGGCACCCCCGGCACGCCGCACGACCTGACGCGGCACAACTGCATCGGCATCCGGCAAGGCGACGAGGGTTACGGCGTCTGGCGCCTGACGAACGGGCGCGGCGCGGCACGCCACACGGAAGCCGTGCGGATCAACGGCAACCTGACGACGAACGATGGCGAGATCGCCGTGAAGTGGGCACTCGACGGGCACGGGATCCTGATGCGCGCGGAATGGGATCTGCGCGACTATCTCGCCGACGGCCGCCTGGTCGTCGTGCTGCCCGATCACGAAACGCCGAGCGCCGACATCTATGCGGTGTACGCGCAGCGTCACCAGATGTCCACGCGGATTCGGGCGTTCGTCGATTTTCTGGCGGACGAGCTAGGGCGGTGAGCGGGACGCCGGAAACGACGCACGTCGATCCGGGAGAGCCAGACGTGCGTCGTTTCCGGCCGCCCCCGACTCCGCGCGCGGTTTCCGCCGACCGCGCCCCTAGACAACCCGGCAACCTCGTCGACCGCTTCCGCAACATCGCCGGTCAATGGAGAACACTGGCAACGAGCCGCGAAGATCCCGCCCCGGGCAGGAACGCATGGGCCCTGCATGCCACCTTGCGAGCGACTGAACGCGCCTGATTCGATGCTCGCCGATCAAGCGACGGCCATCTGGGCATCCACCTGATCGACCCTGTCCGCGGCATCCGTCATCGGCCGCCACGCCCGTGCGGTGACCATGCCCGCATGGTCGCTCACCGCCGCCTCGAACCGCTCGGCGATCCAGTCGACGAACGCGCGCACGCCGGGCGACACGTGCGGCCGCTTCACGTAGACGGCCGACACCGCGATCGCGTCGGGCCGCCAGCGCGGCAGCACTTCCCGCAACCGCCCCGCGTCGATCAGCGGCTGCGCGGCGACGCGCGGCGGCTGGATCAGCCCGAGGCCGTGCACGCCGCACGCCAGATACGCCTGCTCGTCGTCCACGTTGACGACCCCGTCGAGCCGCACCTTGCGCACCGCGCCATCGACGAGGAAATCGAGTTCGGCCGTGCGCTGGCCCGGAACGGCCGACGCGCCGACCGCGCGATGCACAGCCAGATCGTCGAGCGTGCGCGGCGCACCGTGCCGGTCGAGATACGCAGGGCTCGCGCAGGTCATGCGCTCGAGCGTGCCGAGCCGGCGCGCGACGAACGACGAATCGGGCAACTCGCCGAGCCGGACGCTGCAGTCGACCGCGTCGCCGATGCGATCGGCCCCGCGCGCGGACACGCCCAACGTCAGCATCAGATCGGGATGCCGGGCATGAAACTCGCCGAGCGCCGGCAGCACGATCGCGTCCGCGACCGCCGCCGGCAGCTCGACGCGCAGCGGCCCGCTCGGATGCAGCGCGGCGCCGCGGATGCTGGCTTCGAGCTCGTCGACGTCCGCCGTGATGCGCACGCAGCGCCGGTAATACGCGTCGCCCTCGGGCGTCGCCCGCAGCGCGCGCGTCGTGCGCACCAGCAAAGGCATGCCGAGCGCCGTTTCGAGCTCCTGCACGGTCCGCGTCGCGGTCGCGCGCGAAATGCCGAGCGCCTGCGCCGCACGCGTAAAGCTGTTCATTTCGACGATGCGCGTGAAGATGCGCATCGCGCGGATCGGATTGTCCACCGCACACCCCTGCATGTTTGCCGCATGCCGCGGCGCGCGTTCGCGTGCCGTGCATGCGTATCGAGGAACGCCGCGCCGCCGGCGCGGCAGACGGTTCAGGCGCGCGCCGCCACGGCGCCGCGCGCCGGTTCGTCGAGCAGCCGCTGCGCCAGCGCGAGCGCGTCGTCGCGGGTTGCTGCCGCGTTCAGCGGATAGCCCCATACCTTCTCGAACGCGCCCGAGAATGCGTTGAGCGCCACGCGCCGCGACGCGTCGGGCTCGATCGCGATCATCGCGGGGATCCATTCGCGCGACTGCGCACGGTTGGCCTTGCTCCACTTCGCGAGCTGCTTGCGCAGTTCGTGATCGTCGGCGCCGCGATCGTCGCCGGACGGCGCATCGTCGGTCAGAAGAACGAACGGTTCGCGACGCGCCAGCAACGCGTCGAGTTCGGCGAGCAGGCGGGCGGGCTCGGTGTGCGTCGAACCGGTGTAACGCAACCAGACAAACGGGAATTCGGTCGTGATGATTTGCATGTCGGCCTCCAGATGAGAACGATTCTCATTTTATGGATCGGGACCCGGCGCGTCATTTATCGTCCCGGCCAACCGCTTGCTCAATCCGGCCAATCGCGTGCGGATGGCGGCGCGGACTTCGCCGTTCAGCGTTGCCGGTCGGTCAGGAATTGCGTCGGCGACTTGCCGGTCGCCTTGCGGAACATCGTCACGAAGCTGCTCGCGCTCTCGTAGCCGAGATCGATCGCGATCTGGTGCACGCGGCGGCCGGTCGTCAGCATCCGCAGCGACAGCGCGACGTGCAGCCGCCGGCGCCAGTCGCCGAGGCTCATCCCGAGCTCCTTCGCCGCGAGCCGCGTCAGGCTGCGCTCGCTGATGCCCGCGCGCCGCGCGAGTTCGGGCAGCGGCGACTTGTCGGCGGGATCGTCGAGCAGGTGGTCGATCAGCTTGCGCAGCCGCCGGTCGGCCGGCATCGGCAGGTACAGATCCTCGACCGGTGCGGCGACGAGTTCGTCGAGCAGCGTCGCCATCAGCCGCCCCTGCGGCCCGTCGACGTCGTACAGGTTCGGAAAGCTCGCCGCCTTCAGCAGCAGCTCGCGCAGCAGCGGCGACACCGACAGCGTGCAGCAGCGCGCGGGCAGGTCGAGTGCGGCGTCGGGTTCGACCAGCACCGCATAGAACGTCGCGCCGGCCGAGCCGCGCGCCGCATGCGGGACGTCACCCGGAATCCACACCGTGCATTGCGGCGGTGCGCTCCACACGCCGCCGTCGATCTCGCAGTAGATGACGCCGCTCAGCGTGTAGAGCAGCTGCGCCTGAGGATGGCTGTGCCGCTCGAGCCGCCATTCGGGCTCGACGACCGAGCCGCCGAACACGACGAGCGGACGCGGCACGTGGAAGACTTCGTCATCCGCGGCGGGATCGGTGGTCGGTGGAAGCTTGCGCATGAAGCGATGGACGATGAAGGAAGCCGGACGCCCTGCCCGCGCGTCCTTTCGTGCTTATACCAGAAAGGTGCCGGCGCGGCCCTGCCGCCGGGCGGGTGCCCGTGCCGCGTCTGCAGTCGCACGCCGAACCGAATACAATGCCCCGATCCCCCGCCGCTGCGCCCACCTGCCGGAGCCGCCATGTTCGACCTGACCACGCTGACCACCTTCACGGCCGTCGTCCTGGGCCTGTTCCTGATCCCCGGCCCCGCCGTGCTGCTCGTGCTGAGCCGAACCGTGCAGGGCGGCCGCAAGACCGGCATCCTGACCGGCCTCGGTGTCGCGAGCGGCGACTTCGTGCATACGCTGTTCGCGGCCGTCGGCCTGTCGGCGCTGCTGATGACGTCGGCGCTCGCGTTCAACGTCGTGAAAGTGGTCGGCGCCGCGTACCTGATCTACCTCGGCGTGCGCGCGCTGATCGAGAAGCCGTCCGATCCGTCGCTGCCGAGCGTAGCGCCCGTCACGCCGCTCACGGCGTACCTGCAGGCAATTCCCGCCGAAGTGCTGAATCCGAAGACCGCACTGTTCTTCCTCGCGTTCATGCCGCAGTTCGTGCATCCGGAACGCGGCTCGACGTTCGTGCAGTTCGCGGTGCTCGGGCTGATCTTCGTCGTGCTCAGCTCGCTCTACACGACGCTGATCGCGTGCTCGATCCGCCCGCTCGGCCGCATCGTGAAGCGGCTCACGTGGCTCACGCGCTGGCAGGGGAAGATCATCGGCTCGATCTTCATCGCGCTCGGGCTGCGCGTGGCCGTGCAGCAACGCTGACGCACGCGGCCGCATGACGTCCGCCGCGGCCCCCGCCGGCGAAGCCCTCTACACCGATCCGCGCCTCGTCGCGCTCTACGACCTGTTCAACGCGGGCGACCAGGATTTCGCGTTCTATGCCTCCGTGATCGGCACCGCGCGGCAACGCATCCTCGATCTCGGCTGCGGCACCGGCACGTTCGCGCGCCGGCTCGCGGCAACCGGGCACGACGTCGTTGCGATCGATCCCGCGCCGGCGATGATCGAATACGCCCGACACCAGCCGGGTGCCGACACCGTGCGCTGGCGCGCGTGCGGGCTCGACAGCCTGCCGCCCGACGCGCCGTTCGATGCGGTCGTGATGACCGGGCACGCGTTCCAGTGCCTGCTGACCGACACCGAAATCGACAAGACGCTACGCGGCGTGCGGCGCGTGCTCGCTGAAGGCGGCCGCTTCCTGTTCGAGACCCGCAATCCGCGCATCGCGCCGTGGCACGCATGGACACCGGAGCATTCGACACGCAGCGTCGAGTCGCGCGAAGCGGGCATCGTCGATCTTCATCATGCGGTGCGCTCGGTAGATGGCGCGATCGTGACGTTCGACACGCACTACCGCTTCCGCCGCGACGGCACGATGCTGACGAACACAAGCCGGCTGCGTTTCATCGCGCAACCCGAACTGCAGGCGCGCGTGATCGCGGCCGGATTTTCGTCGGCCGACTGGTATGGCGACTGGCAACGCGCGCCGTTCGACGACGCGACCAGCGCGGAGATCGTCGCGATCTGCCGCGCGTAACCGTGCATCGTCGACCGCGTCAGCCCGCCACAGGCAATGTGCGCCGCAAGCCGCGCGTGCGGATCGAAGCGCAAATGCACGGCGGCGGCCATGAGCGCGGGATGCGCTCGGGTACGCTGCCGACGCACCAGATCGTCGGGATGGGCGAGGCGTTCCGGCTCGCGAAGGAAGAGATGGTGGAAGAAAGCCGCCGCGTCGGCGCATTGCGCGACCGGCTGCTGGCCGGCCTGTCGACGCTCGACGAGGTTTACGTGAACGGCGATCTCGCCCGCCGGATTCCGCACAACCTGAACGTCAGCTTCAATTTCGTCGAAGGCGAATCGCTGATCATGGGGATCAAGGGTGTCGCGGTATCGTCAGGCTCCGCGTGCACGTCGGCATCGCTGGAGCCGTCGTACGTGCTGCGCGCGCTGGGCCGCAGCGACGAGCTCGCGCACAGCTCGATCCGCTTCACGCTCGGCCGCTTCACGACCGAAGCCGAAGTGGACAGCGTGATCGCGCAGGTGCGCGACACGGTCGGCAAGCTGCGCGAGCTGAGCCCGCTGTGGGACATGCATCTCGAAGGGGTCGACCTGAATACGATCGAGTGGGCCGCGCATTGAGCGCGGCCGATGCGCCAGGCCGGCCGGCGATTGCGGGCGGGCCTGCGGTTGGCGGTTGGCGCGCGTCAGCCTTTTTCCTGGCGCGCGATCAGGTGCGCGAGATCGAGCGTCGCGCGGTCGCCGTTGGTGACGAGGCGGTCGATCACCGAGCAGAGTGCCTTGAATTCGGTCTTCGTCACGCCCTCGAACAGCACGTTGTTGATGCGCTGTTGCGTAGCGGTGAGCGCCTTCAGCAGCTTCGAGCCGGCCGGCGTGACCGTGAGCCGCATCTTGCGCTTGTCGTCGGGGTCCGAGCGTTTGTCGATCAGGCCGAGCTTCTTCAGCTTGCCGGTCTCGATCGTGACGAATGCGCCGCTCAGGTGCAGGTGATCGGCGAGGCGGTTGACGGTCACGACGTCGTCGTGCGACAGATGCGCGACCGATATGAGCAGCGAATACTGGATGCCGGTGAGGCCGATCAGTGAGCCGAAGCCGTCGCGTACCGACAGCAGGCGGGCCGCGAACGGCAGCAGCCCGTTGATCAGGTGGCGAAATTCCGTGTCGGTGCCGTCGATCAGGCAGGCCGGGTTGGTAATGGTCAGAACGGACTCCTCTTGCTGCTTGGCCATGACTTCGACGCTCCGTACGGTCATGCGAATTTAGCTTTGAAACGAAATTATACGGCAAAGGCACATACGTCCCGGGCCAGGCCCGGCCGGCGCATGCGGCCCGATTTCCCGATACAGGAGGCTCGTCCATGCCCTTCCCGCTTCATCCCGCATCGGTTCGCGCGCTGCTCGAATGCTATCTGCGCGCGAAGGACCTGAACCGGCCCGCGCTGATCGCCGCTTGCTTCGCGGCCGACGCCGAGCTGAGCTTTTCGCTCGCGAACGACGATATCGATTTTCCGCCGCGCGTGACGGGAGCAACCGCGATTGCACGCACGCTGGTCGAGGAATTCGGCGAGCGGTTCGAGCGGTGCCGGACTTATTACGTTTGCACGGAACCCGAAGTCGACCGATACGGCGTCAGCGGGATGTCGTGGCTCGTCGTGATGCGGCAGAAGGACAACAGCGCATTGCGGATCGGGCATGGCACGTACCGCTGGCAGTTCGCAGGCGACCGGGAAGACGTCGCGCGGATTGCGGCGCTGCATATTCATATCGCCCGGATGGATACGATCGACGATCCGAAGTCGGCGAAACTCGATGCGCTGCACGCGGCGTTCGGGTATCCGTGGCTGCCGGCGCACGCGTTCGCGCGCGGGCTCGCGGATGTCGCGGCAGCGCAGCCGGAGTGGGCCTTCCTGGCGCCATTCCGGCAGGCAGCGGCGGCGGCGTAACCGATCCCGTCGGCCGGCTGCCGGGCCCTCCGGCTCCGCACGGCGCTCGCGCCGTCGTACTCGTCATACCCCGCCGAGCACCTGCCGCACGCCGTCCCAATCCAGCCCGAAGCGCGCGAGATACTTGCGCAGCCGGTCCGCATCGTTCGGCTGCTTCTTGCTCTGCCGCGATACCGCGAACAGCGTGCGCCCGGCCTCCGACAGGCTTGCCGACACGCGGCACACGCCGAGCACGCGCTCGAGCTGCGCGCGGTCGAACAGGTCGAGTTCCGCCGCACGCGCGCCGAACACTGCGTCGACGCAAGCATCGGCAGCACCCGCGCCGCCCGGCGGCGACCACGTGCGTGTCAGCCGTTCGACTTCCTGTTCGGCAAGCGCTTCGGTAATCCGCCCGGCATCGGCCAGCGTCGCCATCCGCGTGACCGATGCGGACAGCTCGCGGAAGTTGCCGGCCCACACCGCGCGCGGCGACGCGGCGAACGCGAGATAGCGCCGCTTTGCCTCGACGTTGAACCGCACCTGCTCGCCCTGCTCGCGGCCGAAACGGTCGAGCTCGAATTCGAGGTTCGGTTCGATGTCCTCGCGACGCTCCGCCAATCCCGGCAATTCGTACGTCCACAGGTTGATCCGCGCATAGAGATCCTCGCGGAACGTGCCGGCCGCCACCATCTGCCGCAGGTCGCGGTGCGTGCCCGCGATCAGCTCGAAATCGCTGGTCGCCTCGGCGTCCGCGCCGACCGGCAGGAAGCGCTTCTCCTCGATCGCCTTCAGCAACATCGCCTGTTCGTCGAGCCCGAGTTCGCCGATCTCGTCGAGAAACAGCAGGCCGCCGTCCGCCGCGCGCAGCAGGCCGGCCCGCGCCGACTGCGCGCCCGTGAACGCGCCCTTCACGTGACCGAACAGCGTCGACATCGCCGCATCGCCACGCAGCGTCGCGCAGTTGATCTCGATGAACGGCCCCGCGAGCCGATGGCGGCCGCGCTTCAGCTCGTACACGCGCTTCGCGAGAAACGACTTGCCGGCGCCCGTCGGCCCGACCAGCAGCATCGGCGCGCGCGAACGCACGGCCACGCGCTCGAGTTGCTCGATCAGCGCATTGAAGCGCGCGTTGCGCGTCGCAATGCCGGCCTTCAGGAACGACACCGTTTCGTCGCGCTCGCGCGTGAAGCGCTGCGCGATCAGGTTGTAGCGCGACAGGTCGAGATCGATCACCGACATCGTGCCGGGCCCGCTCAGCCCTTCGTCGGTCTTCTGCGGCGGCGCCGTCTGCGCGAGACGCGCAGGCAGGTAGCGCGCCTCCGCGAGCAGGAACCAGCAGATCTGCGCGACGTGCGTACCCGTCGTGATGTGGACCAGGTAGTCCTCTCGGTCGAGATCGAACGGGTAGGCGCGCGCGAAATCGTGCAGCGTCGCATAGACCTCCTCGAAATCCCACGGATCGCGAATCTCCAGCGGGATGAGCCGCACGTCGGTATGCGGCGACACGCGCTCCAGGTCCTGCTTCACGCGGTTCGCGAGCCGCGCATAGTTCGGCGAGTGCAGCAGTTCGAGCCGGTCGATCGGCGTGTCGCGCTGCTCGCACAGCGAAATCGTCGGCCGCCAGTTGCGCCAGCGGCGCTGCGAGCCGCCGCCCTGGTCGAGCACGGTGCCGAGAAAGCCGATCGCGACGGTCTTGCGCATGTTTATCCCACAAGATAATAAGCGATCCAATTGTATCGAATTTTACGTCGAGAGCCACGACCGGATTTTCATGCCCTATCGGTCAAATCAAGCAATTTCCCCTTTTACTTCAATACCTTGAGATTTATTTATCGCATCGAGCCGCCCGCTGGCACGTTCCTCGCTCAATAGAGAGCGCCGGATGTCCCGCTGGCCCGCGAGCCAGGGTTCACAAAGCCCTGCTGGTGCGCCGCCGCCGAACCTGGTTCGTCGCGGTCGCGCATGCCGCCATGGGCAGACGAAGGCAAACGGGCGCGCCAGGCGCTTCGCCCGGGTTCGAATCCCGGGGCGCCCTCCGTTCGGAAGCTCATAGGTAGAGCAGCCGGCGAAAGCCGGTGTGTAGCGGGTTCGAATCCCGCTCGAACACTGTCCGCAAGGACAGTCTCTTGATAGAAGCAGTACCCGCCGGTGCGGGCCGCAAGGCCCGCCGCGCGTCGGACCGGTTGCGGTTCCGCGCGATCGGCCGGACGGCCGCACGGCCCGCGCGAAGGCGCACGACGACGCGATGCAGGATGCGTCGCCGTGCCCTTCGGCGCCGGGCCGGCGCGCCGCCCGCCCGGTTGCGTCGCCCCGCGATCCGCACGATGCGCGTCACCCGGCGGTCAATGAAGAAAAGGACAAGAATATGTGGATGCGACATGTCGTGAAAAAGAACGAACGCGCGCTGCTGATGAATGAGGGCGATTTCGTGAAGGTGCTCGAACCGGGCGTGTTCAAGGCCTTCGATCCGTTCAAGCGCCTGACGGTGCAGACCGCGCGTCTCGACGCGCCGCTCGCCGACGCGGCCCTGGCCGACTACCTGCGTCACGACGCACCGGACGTGCTCGCGCAGCACTTCGTCGCGATGGATCTCGCCGACGATGAAGCCGGCCTGCGCTACGAAGACGACGTGCTCGTCGAGATCCTGGCGCCGGGCACGCGCCGGCTGTACTGGCGCGGCCTGACCGCGCACCGTCTCGAACGCGTCGATCTCGTGCAGGACAGCATGCTGCCGGCCGCGCTCGTGAAGCGCATCGCGCAACCGGCGCTGCGTGCGCGCGGCGTGGCGGGCCTGACGGGCGTGCTGCTGGCGCAGGTGCCGGCGTACCACGTCGGCGTGCTGAAGATCGACGGCAAGATCGAGCGGCTGATGGATGCGGGCGTATCGGCGTTCTGGCGCTTCAACCGCGACGTCGCGGTCGAACTCGTCGACCTGCGCGTGCAGGCGCTTGAAGTCGGCGGACAGGAAATCCTGACGCGCGACAAGGTCGCGCTGCGGCTGAACCTGTCGGCGACGTGGTGCTATGCGGACGTGCTGCATGCGTTCGGCCAGTTGCAGAAGCCGGTCGAACACCTGTATCGCGAGCTGCAGTTCGCACTGCGATCGGCGGTCGGCACGCGCTCGCTCGACGAACTGCTGGAAGACAAGCAGTCGATCGACGACGTCGTGATCACGCAGGTGCGTGCACGTCTCGGCCATTCCGGCGTGGAGGTGCGCAGCGTCGGCGTGAAGGATATCGTGCTGCCGGGCGACATGAAGGCGATCCTCGCGCAGGTGGTCGAAGCGGAGAAGTCCGCGCAGGCGAACGTGATTCGCCGCCGCGAGGAAACGGCGGCCACGCGTTCGCTGCTGAACACCGCGAAGGTGATGGAAGAAAACCCGACCGCGCTGCGGCTCAAGGAGCTGGAAACGCTCGAGCGCGTCGCGGAACGGATCGACCGAATCTCGGTATTCGGCGGTCTCGACCAGGTGCTGAACGGACTCGTCAGCATCAAGGGCGCGCAATGAACAGAAAGGCACGGCGCACGCGCGCCATGCCTCATGAACGAAGAAGCAAGGTGATGAACATGAGTGAACTGGACTACCAGGTAATGGAACTGGCCAACGGCAAGCCGGTGAAGATGTGGACGCAAGGCGTCGCTGTCGAGGACGAAGCGCGCGCGCAACTGCGCAACACCGCGCAGATGCCGTTCATCTTCAGCCACGTCGCGGTGATGCCGGACGTCCACCTCGGCAAGGGCTCGACGATCGGCAGCGTGATCCCGACGAAGGGCGCGATCATTCCGGCCGCGGTCGGCGTCGACATCGGCTGCGGAATGATGGCCGCGCGCACGACGCTGACGGGGTCCGACCTGCCCGATTCGCTCGCGGGCCTGCGCAGCGCGATCGAACGCGCGGTGCCGCACGGCCGCGCGCCGGGCCGCCGCGATCCGGGCGCGTGGGGCGACCGCACGCCGGCCGCCGTGACCGAATCGTGGAAGTCGCTGCAACCGGGCTTCCAGCGGATCGTCGACAAGTATCCGAAGCTGGAAAAGACGAACCACTACGCGCATCTCGGCACGCTCGGCACCGGCAACCACTTCATCGAAGTGTGCGTCGACGAAGCGGACCACGTGTGGTTCATGCTGCACAGCGGCTCGCGCGGCGTCGGCAACGCGATCGGCAGCCTGTTCATCGAACTCGCGCAGGCCGACATGCGGCAGCACATCGCGAACCTGCCGGATCGCAACCTCGCGTATTTCACCGAGGGCAGCCGGCACTTCGACGACTACGTCGAAGCGGTCGGTTGGGCGCAGGACTACGCGCGGCGCAACCGGCAGGCCATGATGGATGCGGTGATCGGCGCGGCGCGCGGCGTGATCGCGAAGCCGTTCTCGGTCGACGAACACGCGGTGAACTGCCACCACAACTACGTGCAGCGCGAACGCCACTTCGGCGAAGACGTGCTCGTGACGCGCAAGGGTGCGGTGTCCGCGCAGAAGGGGCAGCTCGGGATCATCCCCGGCTCGATGGGTGCGAAGAGCTTCATCGTGCGCGGGCTCGGCAACCCGGAAAGCTTCTGCTCGTGCAGCCACGGCGCGGGGCGGACGATGAGCCGTACCGAAGCAAAGCGCCGCTTCACGGTTGACGACCAGGTGAAGGCAACCCAGGGCGTCGAATGCCGGAAGGATGCGGGTGTCGTCGACGAAATCCCGATGGCCTACAAGGACATCGACGCGGTGATGGCGGCCCAGCGCAGCCTCGTCGAGGTGGTGCATACGCTGCGCCAGGTGGTGTGCGTGAAAGGATAGCGCGGTGCGCGGCCGATGGCCGGCGGCCGCGCACAACGAAAAGGAAACGACAACAATGAAAACGGAAAAATTGGCAACCGTGCGCAGCGCACACCCGGTCGACCCGGCCGTGCGGGCGCGCGTGCTGGCGGAGCTTGCGGAAGTCGAGCGCCGCCACGAGGTAAGCGTGCTGTTCGCATGCGAATCGGGCAGCCGCGGCTGGGGGTTCGCGTCGCCGGACAGCGATTACGACGTGCGCTTCGTGTATGCGCACCGGCGCGACTGGTACCTGAGCGTCGAACCGCAACGCGACGTGATCGAGCGGCCGCTCGACGACGAGCTCGACGTCAGCGGCTGGGAACTGCGCAAGGCACTGCAGTTGCTGCGCCGCTCGAACCCGACGCTGCTCGAATGGCTCGACTCGCCCGTCGTGTATCGCGAAGACGCACGCTGGGCGCCGCGGCTCCGGTCGCTGGCGTCGGCGTTCTTCTCGCCGGTGCGTGGGCGTCATCACTATCTCGCGATGGCGAAGAAGAACTTTCGCGGCTATCTGCAAGGCGACACGGTGCGTTACAAGAAGTACCTGTACGTGCTGCGGCCGCTGCTCGCGGTGCGCTGGATCGACATGGAGCTCGGGATGCCGCCGATGCGCTTCGCGGATCTCGTCGACGGTACCGTGCACGAGCCGGCGGTGCGCGCGGAGCTCGACGCTTTGCTTGCGCTGAAGATGAGCGCGAACGAAGGCGAATACGGGCCGCGCCGGCCGGCAATCCACGCGCTCGTCGAGGCGATGCTCGCCGATGCCGAACACGATCGCGAGTACAAGCGGCCGTGGGGCGACGTGGCGATGCTCGACACGTTCCTGCGCGACGTGGTCGACGGTCGATGAAAGGTGAACGGCGCGATGCCTGCGGGCGTCGCGCCGTTTTCGCATTCGCACTCGTCCGATCAATGCCGGCCAGCAACGTACGTGCCCGCACGCGACGCGTCGCCGCTGCGATCGCAGCCCATTGCGGCGGTATACTCGATGCCGTTCGGTAAAGCGCGCCGCCGCATGCGCCGCCGCATGCGCCGCAGCCCTCGACCTGCCCCGCTTGCTGACGATGCGCTTAAGCCGACGTCTTCCGCCCGCCCATCCACAGTCGATACGAACCGTCATGTCGCACCGCCTTTCGCTCGCCATCGCCGCCCTCCTCGCCGTTTCCCCGATCGCTGCGCAGGCTCGCCCGCTCGCGCGGCCGCCGGTCGAGCGCGACTTCAAGAACTGGTCGGTCGTCTGCGACAACGGCAACCGTTGCATTGCCGAAAGCCACGCGGACGATATCGACGACGCACGCACGCGCCTCATCCTGCGCGTGACGCGCGATGCCGGCCCCGACGCGCAAGCATCGCTCGACATTTACGCGTCGGCGCCGCTGGACCTGCGCACCGCACGCGTCGACGGCCGGCCGTTCGATGCGGCTCCCGGACAATGGCAGGCGTCCGGCGACAAGAATGACGACGCGCCCTCGTTCTGGATGCGTGCCCGGATGCGGACCAGCGATCCGGCAACGGTTGCCGCCTGGCTCGCCGCGACGCGCAACGGGCAACTGCTGAGCTTCGGCGATCCCGCGTCGGCCCATACCGCCCGCACGCCGTTGTCGGGATTGAGCGCCGCGCTGCTGCTGATCGACGACACGCAGGGCCGTGTCGGCACGGTCACGGCGCTGCTGCGCCCCGGCACCCGGCCCGCGTCGTCGGTGCCGGCCGCACCGGTACTACCGCCCGCCGTCGTGCCGGCGCCGCTGCCGGCCGCCGCCGTGTTGGCCGCCGAACAGGGCCCGCTCGTCGACGCGGTGCTCGCGAAATTCGGCAGCGACGTGAAGCAATGCGCGGCCGACGTCGAAGACGAAATGCCCGCAAGCGACCGCAGGAAGGCGTCGCGCGCGGTGGCGATCTCCGCCGACGAAGCGCTGGTCGCGATACCGTGCCAGACCAGCAGCCTGTATAACCACACCGACCTGTGGTATCGCGTGCGACGGACGACACCGTTCACGCCGACGGCGATGAATTTCGGCGAGAACGCGAATGCAGGACTCGATTCGGCATCCTTCGCGAACGAACTGACCGACGCCGGCTACGCCACGATCGGCGCGACGCTGTCGAGCAAGGTCCGGCTGCGCAGTGCCGGCGATTGCGGCTCGACCGCATCGTGGATCTTCGACGGCCGGCGCTTCATGCTCAACGACATCGCCACGCACGGCACCTGCAACGGCCTGTTCGACGATCAGTGGCCACGCCTGTATCGACGGGCCGATGCGGCAGCAAGCCCGCGCTGACGCCGCACGTCACGCGCCGACGATCGAGATCGAGAACCCGTCCCAGCCCTTCTGCCCGACCGTCTGCACGGCCGTCGTCGTGAGGTTCGGTTCGGCCGCGAAACGCGCGAACCCGTCGCGCACGCCGACCACGTCGGGCTCGCGATTGTCCGGATCGGCCACGCGCCCGCCGCGCACGACGTTGTCGACGACGATCACCGTGCCGGGCCGCGACAGCTTCAACGCCGCGTCGAGATAGACCGGGTTGCTGTCCTTGTCGGCATCGATGAAGATGAAATCGAACGGCGCTTCACCGGCATCGATGAGCCGCGCGAGGCTGTCCTTCGCGCTGCCGACCACCACCGTCACGACTTCCGAGAACCCGGCACGCGCGATGTTCCGCGTCGCGACTTTCGCGTGCTCGGGGTTCAGTTCGAGCGTCACGAGCGTGCCGCCCGGCGGCAACGCGCGCGCGAGCCAGATCGTGCTGTAGCCGCCGAGCGTGCCGATCTCGAGAATCCGGCGCGCGCCGCGGATCGTCGCGAGCAGTTGCAGCAGCTTGCCCTGGTTCGGCGCGACGTTGATCGCGGGCAGCCCGGCCGCGTCGCTTGCCGCCAGCGCGGCGTCGAGCACGTCGTCGGACGGCACGAGCGTCGCGGAGAAATACGCATCCACCTGGTTCCAATGATCCTGATTCATCGCACACCCCTTGTTTGCGGAAAAGGCATTTTATGCAGCGCGTCGCCATAAGCAACAAACCATTCGTTCTAAGGGTAGCCGCGCACGTACTCCTATAATCGCTCGACCACCACAACAACAGATGGAGCACCCATGACCGATCAGGCCGCATCGAACTGGCGCCTCGAAACCATCGCCGTGCACGGCGGTTATCGTCCCGACCCGACCACGCGCGCGGTCGCCGTACCGATCTACCAGACCGTTGCGTACGCATTCGACGACACGCAGCACGGCGCCGACCTGTTCGACCTGAAGGTCCAGGGCAACATCTACACGCGGATCATGAACCCGACGACAGACGTGCTCGAGCAGCGGATCGCCGCGCTCGAGGGCGGCATCGGCGCGCTGGCGCTTGCATCGGGGCAATCGGCCGTCACGTACGCGATCCAGACGATCGCCGAAGCCGGCGACAACATCGTGTCCGCGAGTTCGCTGTATGGCGGCACCTACAACCTGTTCGCCCATACGCTGCCGCAATACGGGATCACGACACGCTTCGCCGATCCGCGCGACCCCGCATCGTTCGAGCCGCTGATCGACGCGCGCACGAAGGCGATCTTCGCGGAATCGGTCGGCAACCCGCTCGGCAACGTCACCGACATCGCCGCGCTCGCGGAAGTCGCACATCGCCACGGGATCCCGCTGATCGTCGACAACACGGTGCCGTCGCCGTACCTGCTGCGCCCGTTCGAGCACGGCGCCGATATCGTCGTGCATTCGCTGACGAAGTATCTCGGCGGGCACGGCACGAGCCTCGGCGGCGCGATCGTCGATTCGGGCAAGTTCCCGTGGGCCGAGCACGCGGACCGCTTCAAGCGGCTGAACGAGCCCGACGTCAGCTATCACGGCGTCGTCTACACGGAAGCGTTCGGGCCGGCTGCCTATATCGGCCGCGCGCGCGTGGTGCCGCTGCGCAACATGGGCGCGGCAATCTCGCCGTTCAATGCCTTCCAGATCCTGCAGGGGATCGAGACGCTCGCGCTGCGCGTCGAGCGAATCAGCGACAACGCGCTGAAAATCGCGCAGCATCTCGCTCGCCACGAAAACGTCGAATGGGTGAACTATGCGGGCCTGCCCGATCACCCCGATCATCCGCTCGTCGCGCGCTACCTGTCGGGCCGCGCGCCGGGCATCCTGACGTTCGGCGTGAAGGGCCGCCGCAACGGCGGCGCGAAGTTCCAGGACGCGCTGAAGCTGTTCACGCGGCTCGTCAACATCGGCGACACGAAATCGCTCGCGACGCACCCGGCCTCGACGACGCACCGGCAACTGTCGCCGGCCGAACTCGCGAAGGCCGGCGTGAAGGAAGAAACGGTGCGGCTGTCGATCGGCATCGAGCATATCGACGACCTGCTCGCCGATCTCGACCAGGCGCTCGCGCAGCTTTGACCGGCACGGGCGCGCCGGCTTGCCGGTGCGCCCTGCATGAATAGGTTGACCTTGAAGCGGCTTCAAGGTGTTCAATCCCCGGTTGATACCGGGGTAACGCCCGGCGTGTACGAACCGTACCACGCAGCCGGGCAGCGCGACGCTGAGCCCCCTGCGGTACACCAACCGCCCGAGAGGCCTCATGACACCGACCGCGAAGCTTGCGCTGCTCACGTTACCGCCCGTGCTGGCGGCCTGTTTCGGCGCCCTTGCGGCCGCCTGGCGCGCACCCGGCCCGAAAACGTCGAGCGTCATCCAGCATTTCACCGGCGGTATCGTGTTTGCAGCCGCGGCGCTCGAACTGCTGCCGCAGGATCGCGCGCATGCGCTGTTTCCGGTCGTCGTCGGCTTCGTGCTCGGCATCGCGCTGATGCTCGCGATCCGCGCGCTGTCGGGCGCGATCGAGACGCGCTTCGAGGAAGCGCGGCTGCCCGTGAGCCTCATCATCGTCACCGCGATCGACCTCGTCATCGACGGCCTCGTGCTCGGCATCGCGTTCTCCGCGAGCGACGAAAGCGGCATCATCCTGACCGTCGCGCTGACGCTCGAGGTGCTGTTCCTCGCGCTGTCGGTCAGCGCAGCGCTCGCGGCCGCCGGCATCGGCCGCATGCTGTCGATCGTCGTACCGGTCGGGCTCGCGGCGCTGCTGAGCCTCGCGGCCGTTGCCGGCAACGCGGCCTTCGCCGGGCTTCCGCCCAATATCTACGCGGCGCTGCTCGGGCTGGGCACCGTCGCGCTGCTGTACCTCGTCACCGAAGAACTGCTGGTCGAAGCGCACGAGGTACCCGAAACGCCGTTCGCGACGGCCGCGTTCTTCATCGGCTTCATTGTGTTCTTCCTGATCGAAGGATCGGTGAAGGCCGGATAAGCCAGGCGCACACCGGCTACCACGTGGTCGCGCCCGCTGGATACGTATCGACGATGCGCGTGCCGTTGACGGGCGTCACGCCTTCGTTGCGCAGCGCGGCCCACAGGTCGATCGCATGTTCGCGCGACTTGCGGCTGCCGTCGTCGGTCAGCACGTTCAGCGCGATCACTTCGTCGCCTGTCGTCAGTTGCAGCTGCTCCTTCAGCTTGCGTGACTGATGCGACGCGGTGCGGATGTCGCCGAGCAGGATCCGCTTCTCCGCGACATTCGATCCGCCGTTGGCATCGGCGGGCACGAACGTCAGCCGGCCGTTGTCGACCTCGCATTGCCCGCGCGTGAACGTCGCGCTCCACTCGCCGGCCGGCACGGCCGCGAACTCGCAGCGCATCCGCTCGTTCGCGTGCCGGCCGACATCATGCGCCGACGCGTGCGACAACGCACGTTCCGGCCAGCCGGCCGCCATCGCGGTCGTCGACAACAGGCACGCCGCGAGCACGATTCCTTTTGCAAAATGGCGCATGACACGCTCCTCTTCGTGTTGGGGTGCAGCCGACGCGCACCGCGCCGGCCGGCCGCGAATGAACGATCAACGAACTGCAAAACGGTTGTCGTGCGCATCGACCAGTGGCGCCGTCTCGCCGCGATGCACCGTCGCGCGATGGATCTCCTGGTTGCGTGCGACGCTGGCCGGGCTTGCCGGGTAGTCGTGATTCGGGCTCGGAATCACGCCGTCGTGGCGCGCACGCACCAGTTCCTGACGGACTTCCTGCCGGGTCTTCTGCTGCGCGGCCACCACCTGCGAGAAGGCCGCCATCGACAGTGCGGCAGCGGCGACGACGATCATCGGTCGCGGCATGTTCATGTTGTTCGCTCCTTGCTGGAAATCCGTGACAGGAGCCTTCAGTTTGATCCGGCGGCGGTGCGGAATCGTGATCACAGCATGACGGTTTCGTCACTGCCGCGACATGCTCTGCATCGCACTGCGAATGAAAATGCGTCGTGGGCTTATGCGCCCATGACGCAGCGATGACATTCTTCTCATTTTCCCCTCACCTTCACGATCCGAACGCTTTCCAGAATCGGCAGCGCGACTGCGAGATTCCGCGCCCGCCGGCACGACGTGCGGCGCGGAATCGACCGATGTACGAATCGATCCTCTTGAACTTCGGGGACACACCATGAAAACTCCCGTTCGGCTCGCGATGATGTCGGGTGCGATGCTCGCGACCGCTAACGCGGTACACGCGTCGGAAGTCACGCTATCCGGCCTGTTCGATACGTCGCTGACGTATGTATGGAACGCCAATGCGGACGGCAGGAATCTCGCCGGCCTCGAAAGCGTGCGCCGGGGCACGCCGGCGCTCGGCCGCCAGGACGACGCGCTCGCGGCTGTCGCGTGGCCGAGTTGCGCCAGCGGTTCTGAACGCGGCGGCCCTACGCGCCGCGTGACAAAAATTTCATGTTCCGATCAGGTTCGCGAAGCGTCGTGTCGCTACGATCGGAAACGTGACGGGCAGCGCCCGTTCCAGACCACGCAAGCGGGTCGCTGCCGCACGGCACGTCACGCGTTAGGCCCGGACACGTCGAGTGCCGGGCCTTTTTTTGTTGCGTTCCCGACGATCAGGGCGCTGAATTTCGCCGAGGGAACAGGCAATTATGCGTTTTTACATACAGGTTCGGATTGCCGCAGCGATGCCCGGCATAGTCGATCTGCTCGCCGGGCATGAGGTCGGCCGGCACCGGCTTGCGCGCGGCGGCTGGCGCGGTCGGTATGGTGCCGGAACGTGTCGATGCGCAGCCCGCGAACAACGGGACGATCAGGACTGCGATCAAGGCTAGGCGAATGGCGGGACGATGCACTTTTCAGTCCGGTGTGAAAGTCAGAACAGGGCCGCCCGCTTTCGATGCTGCTGTCGCGAACGGCACAAATGCCGTCGGCCGCGTCGGCCATCGGCAGACTGCATGTTCCGCTTGCCGCTCATCGCGCCCATGACCCGAACATGACGATTGCGTCATGTCGGTCGCGCCCGAACGGCACATCTTCGCGTTGCGCAATCTGACGCATTTTTCATCTCGCGATCACGATCACGCACGGCTGCTTTCGCATACTGGGTCCATGGTTCGCCACCCGGCGGCCCTGATCAAGGAGAGCACTCGATGAAAACCGCAAAACTCGCAGCACTGTTCGTCACCGCCACGCTGTCGCTCGGCCTGGCCACGCAGGCCGCGTTCGCGCAGACGCAAACGCAGGGCAAGACCCGCACGCAGGTCGTCAATGAACTGAAGCAGGCGCAGCACGACGGCGTCGTGCCGACGAGCAAGACGCAATACCCGCCGACCGGCGAGCTCATCGCACGCAACAAGGAGCTTCACGGGATTTCGGTGCATGGCGGCGAGAAGAAGCCGCAGGCCGACAATCACGACAGCCTGACCGCGCGGTAATGACCCTCGGCCACACGACCGCGGGCAGCGCGCCGCGCGCGGCCGCCGCATGGCGAACGCGCGGGCGGGCCTGCCCGCGGTGTCAAGTGCTGATGGCCGCCGGCCGTTTCAGCTCGGCCGGCTGGCGCGGAAAGCGCAACCAGAACGTCGTGCGTCGGCCGGGGTCGCTGTCGACACCGCATTCGCCGCCGTGGTTGTCCATGATCGACCGGACGATCGCGAGGCCGAGCCCCGTCCCCGACGCCGAATTGTGCCGCGACGGATCGACGCGATAGAAACGCTCGAAGATCCGCCCGGCATGCTCCGCTGCAATGCCGGGCCCGGAATCCGACACGGCGATCGTCGTCGCACCACGCTGCGCCACGCAATCGATCGTCACGATGCTGCCGCGCGGCGCGTAGGCCAGCGCATTCGACAGCAGGTTGCTCAACGCGCGCTGATACAGCATCAGATCCGCATCGACCCACGCATGGCCGTCGATCTTCACCGTCACGCCGGCATCCTCCGCCAGCGGCTCGTAGTAGCCGGCGACGCGCCCGGCCTCCTCCGCCGCATCCAGGCGCCGCACGTCGATCGACGTGCCGGCCTGTTCCGAGCGCGCGAGAAACAGCATGTCCTCGATCATCCGCGACAGCCGCTGGTATTCGTCGATGCTCGACTCGATCACGTTCCGGTATTCATCCGCGCTGCGCGGCTGCGACAGCACGACCTGCGCGGCCGCCTGCAGGTTCGTGAGCGGCGTGCGCATGTCGTGTGCGAGATTCGACGAGAACTGGCTCAGCCGCGTGAACGATTCGTTCAGCCGTTCGAGCATCCCGTTGAACGCATGCTCGAGCTCCTTCAGTTCGCCGGCCGTATCGAGTTCCGGCAACGGATGAGCGAGCCGGCTCGTCGACATCTGCTCGGCGCGCGCAGCGAACCGCCGCAGCGGGCTCAGCCCCAGCGCCGCAATGCCATACGCGATCGCGGCCGCGAGCACCACGCCGAACACCTCGATCACGACGATCGTATAGGCATGCGTGCGCAGCAGCAGCACGTCGGCGCTGCGGTCGTACTGCACCGCGACGCGCACCACGGGCGCACCCGCGCCCGTGCCGGCCAGCGGCACATTCGTCACCAGGTACTGGTGCCGCGCGCCGGGCGGCGCGACGCCGACCGGCACGCGCCCGGCATCCAGCGACATCAGCGGCGCATACATACGGAAGCCGGGCGTGCCGACCACGCGCGTACCCGCGGCATCGAAGATCGCGAGATCCATGTTCGGATGGCCGTGCAACTGGTCGATCCAGATGTCGGTATTGCGCGCGACGTCGGCCGTCGAGCGCGCTTCGGCCAGGTGCGCGCCCAACGCGGCGGAAATCCCGGCCATCTGCTCGGCCGCCGTCGTTTCGACGCGATTGCTCAGCGCCTCGTAGAGTGCAACGCCGCTCGACGCGAGAATCACCGACGTCGACAGGATGATCAGCGCGGTCAAGCGTCCGCGCAGCGTGCGCGGCAGCAGGCGCGCGATCATGCCGCCGCGCCGCCGCGCGCCTCGAGCACGTAGCCCATCCCGCGCACGGTGTGGATCAGCTTCGGGTCGTACGCGTCGTCGATCTTCGAGCGCAGCCGGCGGATTGCCGAATCGACGACGTTCGTGTCGCTGTTGAAATTCATGTCCCAGACCTGCGACGCGATCGTCGCGCGCGGCAGGATCTCGCCCTCGCGGCGCATCAGCAGCCACAGCAGTGCGAATTCCTTCGCGGTCAGCAGGATCGTGTCGCCCTGCCGCGTGGCCTTGCGGCGCGTCAGGTCGAGTTCGAGGTCGGCCACGCGCAGCGTGTTCGAATCGCGCGGCTGGCCGCGCCGCAGGATCGACTTGATGCGCGCGGTCAGCTCGACGAAGTCGAACGGCTTGGCGAGATAGTCGTCGGCGCCGAGCTCGAGCCCCTTCACGCGATCGCCGACATCGTCGCGCGCGGTCAGGAACAGTACGGGCGTCGACTTGCTGCGCCGCAGGTTCTGCAATAGCGTCCAGCCGTCCTGCCCGGGCAGCATCACATCGAGCACGAGCAGGTCGTATTCCTCGGTCTCGGCCTGATGCTGGCCCGTGATGCCGTCCTCGACCCAATCGACGACATAGCCGGCCTCGGTCAGGCCCTTGCGCAGGTACGCGCCCGTCTTCGGTTCATCTTCGACAATCAGAATTCGCATCACGCATTACCCTTGAAGAAACCCAGCCGGCGCAGCACGCCCGAGCCGAAGCCGCCACGCAACACGGCACGCCACGACACCGCATGGCTGACGCGGTACAGCACGGGCAGCACCAGCAGCGTCAGCGCCGTGGACGACAGGATACCGCCGATCACGACCGTCGCGAGCGGGCGCTGCACCTCGGCGCCGGTGCCGGTCGCGAACGCCATCGGCAGGAAGCCGAGCGACGCGACGAGCGCGGTCATCAGCACCGGCCGCAGCCGCGTGAGCGCGCCTTCGCGCACGGCGGCCTCGAGCGGCATCCCTTCGTCGCGCAGGTTGCGGATGAACGAGATCATCACGAGCCCGTTGAGCACGGCCACGCCCGACAGCGCGATGAAGCCGACCGCCGCCGTGATCGACAGCGGAATCCCGCGCAGCCACAGCGACACGACGCCGCCGCTCAGCGCGAACGGGATGCCGGTGAACACGAGCAGCCCGTCCTTCACGTTGTTGAACATCACGAACAGCAGCACGAACACCATGAACAGCGCGAGCGGCACGACGAGCTTCAGGCGCTCGCTCGCGCTCTGCAGCTGCTCGAACTGGCCGCCCCACGACACCCAGTAGCCGGCCGGCACGCGCACGTCCTGCTGCAACTGCTCGCGCGCATCGGCGACGAACGAGCCGACGTCGCGGCCGCGCACGTTCGCGCTGACGACCACCCGCCGCTTGCCGTCCTCGCGGCTGATCTGGTTCGGGCCCGGCGCGACGTCGATCGTCGCGAGTTCGGCCAGCGGCACGTACGGTGCCGCCGCGAGCGGCGCGCTGGCGCCGGCCGCCGGCGCGGGCAGCGCGATCGGCAGCCGCTTGATCGCCTCGATGTCCGAGCGCAGCTCGTCGGGCAGCCGCACGACGATGTCGAAGCGGCGGTCGCCCTGGAACAGCGTGCCGGCCTTCTGCCCGCCGACGGCCGCGGCCACCGAGTCCTGCAAGTCCGCAACGCTCACGCCGTAGCGCGCGAGCTTGTCGCGGTCGAGGTTGACCGTCAGCACCGGCAGGCCGGTGGTCTGCTCGACCTTCACCTCCGACGCGCCCGGCACCTTCTGCAGCGCGGCCGCGATCTGCTCGCCGGTCTGGTTCAGCACGGCCATGTCGTCGCCGAAGATCTTCACCGCGACGTCGCTGCGCACGCCCGAGATCAGCTCATTGAAGCGCAGCTGGATCGGCTGCGAGAACTCGTATGCGTTGCCCGGCAGCTCGGCGAGCGCGTCCTCGATTTCGCGCACGAGCTGGTCGCGCGGCTTCTTCGGGTCGGGCCACTTGTCGGCAGGCTTCAGCATGATGTAGCCGTCCGACAGGTTCGGCGGCATCGGGTCGGCCGCGATCTCGGCCGTGCCGGTGCGCGCGAACACGCGCTCGATCTCGGGGAAGCGCGCCTTCAGCGTCTTCTCGATCGACTTCTGCATCTCGACCGACTGCGACAGGCTCGTGCCGGGAATCCGCAATGCGGCAACGGCCAGGTCACCTTCGTTGAGGCTCGGGATGAACTCGCTGCCGAGCCGCGTGGCGAGCCCGAGCGTGGCCAGCACGATCACGCCGGCACCGATCATCACACGCGCGGGGCGCGTCATGAACGCGGCGAGCACCGGTTCGTACGCGCGCCGCGCCCAGCCCATCAGCCGGTTCTCCTTCTCCTCGACACGCTCGCCGATGAACAGCGCGACGGCTGCCGGAATGAACGTGACGGTCAGCACCATCGCGGCCGCGAGCGCCATCACGACGGTGATCGCCATCGGGTGGAACATCTTGCCTTCGACGCCCGTCAGCGCAAAGATCGGCAGGTACACGACCATGATGATCAGTTGCCCGAAGATCAGCGCCCGGCGCGCCTCCTGCGACGCACCGAACACCTCCGCGAAGCGCTCGTCGCGCGTGAGCGGCCGGCCGGCGGCGGCCTGCGCATGCGCGAGCCGCCTCACGCAGTTCTCGACGATCACCACCGCACCGTCGACGATGATCCCGAAGTCGAGCGCGCCGAGACTCATCAGGTTCGCGCTCACCTTCGCGTTGACCATCCCGGTGAAGGTCATCAGCATCGACAGCGGGATCACGAGCGCGGTGATCAGCGCCGCGCGCATGTTGCCGAGGAACAGGAACAGCACGGCGATCACGAGGATCGCACCTTCGAGCAGGTTCTTCTTCACCGTCGCGACGGCCTTTTCGACGAGCACGGTGCGGTCATACACCGGAATCGCCTTCACGCCCGACGGCAGCGTGCGGTTCACGTCTTCCATCTTCGCGGCGACGGCCTTCGCGACCGTGCGGCTGTTCTCGCCCATCAGCATGAAGACCGTGCCGAGCACGACCTCCTCGCCGTCCGACGTCGCCGCGCCGGTGCGCAGCTCGCGGCCGATGTCGACCACCCCGACATCCTTCATCCGCACCGGCACGCCGCCGACGTTGGTCAGCACGATGTTCGCGATATCGTCGACGGTGCGCGCCTGGCCCGGCACGCGCACGAGATACTGCTCGCCGCGCTTCTCGATGTAGCCGGCGCCGACGTTGTCGTTGTTGCGTTCCAGCGCGCGCACGACGTCGGCGAGCGTCAGCCCGTACGACATCAGCTTCGCCGGATTCGGCGCGACGCGGTATTCCTTCACGTAGCCGCCGATCGAGTTGACCTCGGTCACGCCGCGCACGTTGCGCAGCTGCGGCCTGACGACCCAGTCCTGCAGCTCGCGCAGGTCGGCCGCGGTATAGCGCGTGCCGTCGGGCTTGCGCGCGGCGGCATCGGCTTCGACGGTCCACAGGTAGATCTCGCCGAGGCCCGTCGACGTGGGCCCCATCGCGGGTGCGATGCCGGCCGGCAGCTTGTCCTTCGCTTCCTGGATGCGCTCGTTGACGAGCTGTCGCGCGAAGTAGATGTCGGTGCCGTCCTTGAAGATCACGGTGACCTGCGACAGCCCGTAGCGCGAGATCGAGCGTGTCTGCTCGAGGCCCGGCAGGCCGGCCATCACGGTCTCGACCGGATAGGTGATGCGCTGCTCGGCCTCGAGCGGCGAATAGCCGGGTGCGGACGTGTTGATCTGGACCTGCACGTTGGTGATGTCGGGCACCGCGTCGATCGGCAGCTTCTGGTAGCTGAACACGCCCAGCGCGGCCACGGCCGCGATCGCCAGCATCACGAGCCAGCGGTGTGCAATCGCAAAGCGGATCAGGCGCTCAAACATGACGGGATTCCTTGAAACGGGGCACGGTCACCTTCGACGGACGGGCCGCCCGGCCGGTCACCCGGCGGGCCGGAAACCGCACCTCGAACCGGGCTGCGCACCGGGCCGCGAATCGGGCCGCATACCGGGCCGCGCATCGCGCGGCGGCGCACACACGACGCTCATTCATGTTCAGCGCTCCCCTTGCCGAGTTCGGCCTTCAGCACGAAACTGTTCGACGCCGCGTATTCCTGGCCCGGCTTGAGCCCCTTCAGCACCTCGGTCGCACGTTCGTCGCGCCGCCCCGTCTCGACGGCCTGGGCGACGAAACCCTTCGACGAGCGCACGAAGACGGAAGGTGCGCCGTCGACGTCCTGCAGCGCGTCGCTCGCAACCGCGAGCGGCACGCCCTGCTTGCCCGCGTCGACCGACACGTTCACGAACATCCCGGGCCGCCACACGCCGTCCGGGTTCGGCAGCACGACGCGCGCCGGCGCGGTGCGCGTCTGTTCGCCGAGCAGCGAACCCACGTACGCGATCGGGCCGCTCGAACGCGATTCGAACGCGGTCGCGATGACCGTCGCGTCGCGGCCGACACGCACGTCGTTGAGCCGCTGCGCCGGCACGG
Source organism: Burkholderia puraquae (assembly GCF_002099195.1). GTDB lineage: Bacteria > Pseudomonadota > Gammaproteobacteria > Burkholderiales > Burkholderiaceae > Burkholderia > Burkholderia puraquae. The sequence continues at coordinate 244,091 of NZ_NBYX01000010.1, forward strand.
CCATCTCGGCCCATACCGTCGACAGGTCGGAGATCACGAACATGCTGGCATCGGCGGCGATCGCTTCGCCCGGCGTCGCATGCTTCTCGACGATCGTGCCCGCGAACGGCGCGCGCAGTTCGTAGCGGTTCAGCGCGCCCGCGCCGGCCGGTGCATTCAGCGCGGCGAGCTTCTGCCGCGCGTTCTGCACGGCGATCTCGGCTTCGCGCAACTGCACCTGCGCCTGCTGGTAGTCCTGCTCGGCCGAAATGCGCTCCTGCCACAGCGTGCGTTCGCGCTCGTAGGTTGCCCTTGCGCCGGAGAGCCGGCGCTCGGCCGTCAGCAGCTCGCTGCGCCGGTCGGCCAGATCGGTGCTCGCGATCACGGCCAGCACCTGCCCCTTCGCGACGTTCTGCCCGAGCGACACCGACACCTGCTCGACGATGCCGGCCACGCGCGGCACCACGTGCGCGGTGCGATCCTCGTTGAACTTGATCTCGCCCGGCAACTGGAACGGCGTCGCGATCTGCGCCGGGCCGGCCTTCGCGAGCGCGATCTTCGAGGTTGCCAGCTGCGCGTCGGTCAGCGCGATCGCGCCGTCGGCGCGGGCGAACGGGAACGATGCGGCTTCGTTGCCCGCCTTCACGTCGATCGTCGCATCGAATACGTGCGGCTTCGCAATCGACTGCGCGGACACGAACTTCTGGCCGGCCGCGTCGAAACGCAGGGGTTCATGCGTGCGGTCGTAGCGAACCAGCGTGCCGGACACGGTGACGCCCTTGTCGGCAGGCTTGCCGTCGACGAACGGGTACACGATGAGGCGCGCATCGCCGGGCTTCTCCGTCATCACGATTTCGACGGACAGCTTGCCGCGCTTGAGCACGACACCGCCACGCTCGCCCGCGGCTTCGGCGGATGAAGCGGCTCCGGAAGCGGCCGACGCGGACGCGCCGTTGCCGCCGCTGTTGCGCGTGACGCCGAGTGCGCCGAGGACGATCCCGGCACTGCCGAGCACGACCGCCGCGATAATCAGGATTCTGCTGCGTGACATGGTGATCCTTCAGGTAAAAGAGGCGCCTGTTGCGCTACTGCGTAACCGGCCCGAGCAGCTCGAGCGGCGTACCGACGAGCCGGCCGATGTCGGCGCGGGCCGCATGGGCATCGGCGAGCGCGCGCACGTATTGCGACTGGCCCTGGAACAGCGTGCGCTGCGCGTCGAGCACGTCGAGGAAGCTGAACTTCCCGAGTTCGTAGCCGCGCGACATTGCATCGAGTGCGAGGCGCGCGGCCGGCAGGATGTCGGCCTTCAGCCGTTGTGCCTCCTGCGCGGCGGCTTCGAAATTCGCGTACGCCTGCGTGAGGTCCAGCCGCAGGCGCGTGCGTTCGCGATCGAGATCGGCGTTCGCGCGCTCGGCCTTGTGCGCCGCCTCGAGCAGCGCGCCCTTGTTGGTGTTGAACAGCGGAATCGGGATCGACACGCCGACCACGGCCTGGTTGTCCGGCACGCCGCCCGTGGTCACGCGCTTCACGCCGGCACTGATCGTCACGTCCGGAATGCGCCGCGCGCGTTCGAGCGACACGGCCGCGTTCGAGCGCAGCATCTCGGCGCGCGCGATCCGCGCGAGCGGAGCGTCGTCGAGCTGCGCGGTCAGCGCGGATAACGACTCGACCGGCGGCACGGCTTCGAGATCGCCGCGCACCGCAAGCCGGCCGTCGCGCGCCTCGCCCATCACCGCGTTCAGCTTCTCGCGCGCGACCTCGACTCGGCCGCGCGCGGTCACGACTTCGATCTGCACGCCGGCCGCCGCCACGTGCGCCTTGGTCGCCTCGACCGGCGACACCTTGCCGGCCTGGGCACGGCGGCTCGCAAGATCCGCGGAGCGCGCGGCGATCGCGGCCGATTCCTCGGTCACCTGAAGCTGGCGCTGCGCGGCGAGCAGCCCGTAGAACGCGGCGATCACGTCGGCGCGCACGACGGCGCCCTGCTCGTCGAGCGATGCATTGGCCGCTTCCCTGCCATACGACGCGACATCGAGCCGCGCGCTGCGCTTGCCGCCGAGTTCGATCGTCTGGTTGATCAGCACGGTCGACGTGCGTTCGGCGCGACGAAACCCTTCCTGCAGGAACGACACTTCGGGATTGGGGCGCGCACCGGCCTGCATCAGCGCGCCGGCCGACGCATCGACGTCCGCGCGCGCGCCGCGCAGCGCCGGATTGTTCCGGATCGCGACCGACAGCGCATCGGAAAGCGTCAACGAGGTGGAGGGAAGCGCGTCGGGGGGCGGTGCGCCGATCGGCGCGGCGCTGCCGGAGGCAGCCGGGGCCGGCCCCGGTGACAGCGACAGCTGCGCATGAGCCGTCGTGGCCATCGCAAAGACAACGGCCACGGCGAGGTTGAGCTTGAGCATGTTCGGTTCTGCGGTAACGGTTCGCGACCGATGCTACGGTCCGGCCGCAGTGCGAACATGAGGCGAAGATGATATTTCCGTCATCTTGGGGGCGGTGTAATCGCCAAGCCAGCGTGCGTATCTGCCCTGATAGCCAGCTGTATGCGGCACCTAAGCGCTCGCGTGCGATCCGACGCTGCCGTCAGCATTCACCAGACTCGTCGCGTCAATTCCGATCACTCAATTCGGCCATGCCAGAGTCACAAGAAATTCTGCATCCCGAAATTTCTAACTAGTTCTATAGACATCTTCCCTTGAAAAGATGACTGTTCAAGGTTCCGGAAACGCGAACGGAACCATGCCGTTTTATGTCCCCAAGGTCGGGCGGCATCCTCGAAAATCTACACAGCGAGACTTTGAATAAATGAACAATTTCTCCGGTCATAATGAATATGACTTTGATTCCGACGAAGACAAAGAATGGTTTCTCGTTCACTCCGGGGCCGTCACCAACACAAATCCGGGATCGACGGTTAATGTTTACATCAATACAACACCCATCTGCCCCAACATGACCAACAGAGAATTCAGAATTACGGCAACACGACTAATTAAATGGTCAACAATTCTAGTTCATCGAAGAGTCATCGACCTGAGGTGATACGATGAAAGAACCAAAGAGAGAATGAAATACTGGTTCAATCGATGCGACGAAAATACGCGACAATATCTTATCAACGGCTTCTCACAACACCTTTCCGTCCTTGAAACGCTAACGCCACACCACTTCGTTCGAAGCGATCCGAACCTCGATAGAATGCCAGGTTGCGTCCCGAACATGAACGACATTGACAACGAAGCCGCTCATGTTTGCGGACCCAACACGGAGCGCAGGCTTATAAGTATCGCCATGAAATTTTGCACCGGCTTGCGCGACCAGAATATGTTCGGAGACTCTCGCTTATCTACGCTCATTCACGAAGTAACACATTTCATTGATACCTTCGGTAGCAGCGACGCTCGTTACGGGCTCGACCCGACAGTGGCCGCATGGGCAAGAGCCAATCCCGACCTGGCATTGAGAAATGCGGATACACTCACCGGATTCGTGATCTACGGCGAAGATTTATTTTCAGAATAAGGAGCCGAAATCAGCATGAGAATTTTTATCGCAGCATTGATTTCACCGATCGCAATCTCGTTCTTTTTCTCCGGAAACGCCGCAGCAGCATGCCAAGGCTCACAAAATCTGCCGTCGCAGCAATTGTTCGTGCCATTTTCACCCAACAACCACGAAGTCTCCGAATCCGACAAAATACGAATTGGACGATGGGTCTCAGCAATGAACTCCAAGCATCCAATTCAAAACTGGATCGATATAATTGGCAGCTCGTCCAAAAATGAAATCACCCCCAATCAACTTGCGACGAAACGTGCTTCCGCAGTGGCCAAGATCGTCATAGACGATGGCCTGATAAACGCACCATTTCAGATAAAAACGCAAATTTATCCAACCAATAGCGCAGCCGAACCAACGCCGGAAACCCGCGAGGTCACCGTTCAACTGAGCCCCGGCTGCCTCGACAACTGCTGTACGGGCCATTGATATGAAAGTTGCTCATTTACTTCCGCAGCACTTGCGTTGAACTGCGCACATCCAGCGCTCACGCGCGAAGGCCCATCGAATCTATCCAGGCGAGATTTCGATGTTCGATTCAAGCGACATACCAATTGCCGAACCGACGGTGCGATCAGGGCGCGCTCAAGAATCAAGCGCCCCCTTGCCTCGCACGCCGGCGCTGCACGAGCCAGTCGAGCAATTGCCGCCCGTCGCGCTCGCCGAACCAGCGTGCGTGACCGATCAGGTAGCCGTCGTACGCGATGTCGACGATTGCCGGCGCATCGATGATGCAGCCGAAATAAGCGACTTCCGACAGCGCGAACTCCGTATGCACGATCGGCAGCAGCGCGACCAGCGCCGCATAGGCTTCGTCGCCCAGCGGTTCGAGCGACTCATATCCGTCGAGCAGTGCGTCGATCTGCGCGTACTCGACACGGCGCGCATCGGCCGGTGCCATCCAGTCGACCGTATTGCGCTCGATCGCGAGCGCGAGGTCCATCACCGCGCAAGTGCGATCCGACAGCCCGAAATCGAGCACGGTCCGCACCTGCGCGCCGGGCCCCGCATCGGTCCACAACAGGTTCGACGCATGCCAGTCGCCGTGTGTCCACAGCGGCGGCAGCGCGGGCAACAGCGGTACGAGGCGGGCGTGATGCGGGCCGATCGCATCGGCCACGTCGCCGCGCCAGTCGCGCGCGCCGAGCGCGCGCACGAGCAGCGGCTGCGCATCGACCCAGCGTTCGAGCGCGCCCGCCAGATCCGCGGACGACAGCACGCGAAAGCTCGACAGCAGCGTGCGCACGGGCCGCGCCGGCGCATCGTAGCCGGCCGACGCGCGGTGCAGTTCGGCCAGCGCGCGGCCCGCCGCATACGCATGCGACGGATGCGTGAACGGCTGCCACGACATCACGCCGCGATACGGGTCGACACCGGGTGCCCGCACGTGCACCTCGTAGGTCCAGTCGCCGGACGCGAACGCGGTCGCGCCGTCGCGATCCGCGAGAATGTCCACCACGGGCATCCCGCGCTCGCGCAGATGCGCGATGAAGCGATGCTCCTCCTCGAGCCCTTCGACATCTCGCAGGCTCACGTGGTGACGCTTGACGAACAGCCCGCGCCCGTCCGCCATCTGCACGAGCACGGCCGCCGCAAACTGCCGCGGGCTGTGCCACGTCAGCCGCGCCGGCTCGCCGGCGCCATCGATGCGCGCGAGCACCGCCGCCACCTCGTCGTGCGTCATCAGCGGCCAGTCGCGTTCGGCCTGCTCGCCGTCGACACCGAATTGCGGCGGCGCGACGTCACGCGACAGGGGGCCGTCCGGCTCGAGTGGGAATGACATGAACGACGTTGCTCCGTGGTTGATCCAGATCGGCGCGTGAATCAGCGCGCGCCGCCGCCCGTTGCCAGCGCACCGCCGGCCGCCGCGCGCAGCGCAGCGGCCGTCCGGCTCCAGTCGCGCCAGCCGACGACGGCCAGCCCGATGAACAGCGCGTAGAGTCCGGCCGTCAGATACAGTTCCTTGAACACGAACATCCCGACGTATACGACGTTCACGACGATCCACAGCCCCCACGACGCAATGTAGCGCCGCGCGGTCCAGTATTGCGCGACGAGGCTGAACGCGGTCAGCGACGCGTCGACGAACGGCAGCGCCGCATCGGTCCAGCGCGCCATCATGCCGCCGAGCAACGCGCTGCCGGCGACGGCCGCGATCAGGTCGGGCAGCATCTGCTTCGGCCGCACGCCCGTGACGGGTGCGACGTCGCCGGCCGGCACCGCGCTGCCGTCGGCCTCACTTGCGCGCTGCGCGAGCCAGCGTTGCCAGCCGTACACCTGCAGCACCGCGAACGCGCCCTGTAGCAGCATGTCCGAATACAGCTTCGCGTCGAAGAAGATCCAGCCGTACAGCGCGACCGACACGAGCCCGACCGGCCAGCACAGCATGCGCCGCTTCGCGGTCAGCCAGATCGCGAGCGCGCTGACGATCACGCCGGCGATTTCGAGTGGGGACATCGTCTGTGCTCTCCTGGTTAGCCGCCGGGGCCGCGCGTCACGCGGCCGGGTCCGGACGGTCAGAAATCATAGGTCAACGACACGCGCGCGGTGCGCGGCGCACCCGGGAACAGGTACGCATCGCCCTGCTGCTCGCCCGCGTCGCGCCAGTAGAACTTGTTGAACAGGTTGTCCACCGACACGCGCAACACCGTGCGATGGCCGCCGATCTTCGTCGTATAGCGCGCCCCAAGATTGAACACGAACCACGACGGCACGCGCGCGGTGCCCTCCTCGTTCGCATTGCGGGCCGCGCTGTACTCGACGCCGCCCAGCACGTTCAGCCCCGCGACGCCCGGCACCGCGTAGTCCGCATACAGCGACGCACGCAGCGCCGGTACGTTGATGATCTGATGCCCTTCGTACGCCGGCGATCCGGAATCGTACGCACGCGCACGAATCGCCGCGACGCTGGCCGTCAGCCCCAGACGCTCGGTCACGCGCCCGGCCGCGCCGAGCTCGATCCCCTGGTGCCGCTGCGTGCCGCGCTGCACGAACGTGTAACGGGTGCCCGATGCGTCCGGGTCGGCGAACTGGAACGGCTTGCTGATCGAGAACACGGCGGCCGTGAGGCTCAGCCGATCGAGCCAGTCGTATTTCGCGCCGACCTCGATCTGGTGCGATTCGACGGGCGGCAGGAACGCATACGCGTTGGTCGCGCGCACGGGTGCCTGGTCGCCGAGCGACAGCGCCTTGCTGTACGACGCGTACAGCGACAGCACGTTCACCGGCTTGTAGACGAGCGCCACCTGCGGCAGGAACACCGAGCGGTCGGTATGCGTCGCGTCGCCGTCGAGGCTGCTCCAGCTGCGCTGGCGCAGCAGCACTTCCTTGCCGCCCGCGAGCACCTGCCAATGTTCGCCGATGCTGATGCGGTCGAGCCCGAACACGCCGTACTGCCACGCATCGAGGCGAGGATACGACGGGCCGGGCGCATTCGACGACGGCGAGAACGTCGTGTCGGGCCCGTAGATGTTCTCGCTGCCCACGTAGTCGTACACGGCGTCGGCCATGCTCACGACGCGGCGCTGCACGCTCACGCCGAGCGTCAGCTCGTGCCGCAGCGGCCCCGTCGCGAACTTGCCGGTCGTGACCGCGCGCAGGTCGTCGTTGCGCCGGTATTCGCCGGGGCTGCGGAAGTCGTACACGTCGTAGTCGCCGTTCGCGCCGAAGAAGAACGGCGACGTCGCGCCGGCCGTGCAGCTCGCCGCGTACGAGCAGCCGTACGCGAACGCGCTGTTGTCGTCGATCATCGTGCGGCTGCGGCCCGCGGCGATAGTCGCCTTCCAGTCGTCGTTGAACTGGTAGTCGAAGCGCGCATTCAGGTTCAGCGCGTCGGTCGTCACCGGTTTCGCCCACGGCTGCGTGCCGAGCGCCTTCGACGTCGTCTTGACCGACGGCACGACAGTGCCGCCAAGCAACTGGTAGCCGGGAGCGGAACGCTGGATCCACTGCTGGAATTCGGCGTTGAGCTGCAGGCTCGCGCGCGGGCTGATGTCCCAGTCGGCGGCAATCGAGCCGAACGTGCGCCGCCCGTTCGTGCCGTCGATGTAGGAATGCATGTTCTCCTTCGCGGCATTGATCCGGAAGCCGAACTGATTGTCGGGGCCGAAGCGGCGGCCGAGATCGACGGCCGCCGACGTCGAGCCGCGGCTGTCGACGCCACCCGTCACGCTCGCGACGTTCGCCGAACGCTTCGTCACGAAGTTGATCACGCCGCCCGGCGCGACGACGCCGCTGTCGATGCCCGCGAGCCCCTTCAGGATCTCGACGCGCTCCTTGTTCTCGAGCGGCACGTTCTGCTCGCCGGACACCGTCAGCCCGTCGATCCGGATCGCGCTCGCGAGATCGACCGGAAAACCGCGGATCGCAAAGCCTTCGAAATAGCCGACCGGCGCGTAGTCGTTGACGACCGACGCGTCGTTGCGCACGACGTCGCTCAGCCGCTTCGCCTGCTGGTCGTCGAGCTGCGCGCGCGTGACGACGCTCACCGATGCCGGCGTGTCGCGCAGCGGCGCATCGTCGAGCCCGGCGACCGACGCCGTGCGGGCGCGCAGCGCGTTGCCGCGCTCGCCGCTCACCGTGATCGTCGGCAGCGTCGCACTGCCGGCCGCCTCGGCGTCCGGCGCCGGCGCCGGCGCCGACGTGTCGCCCTGCGCCGCGGCGGCCTGTGCCGCGAAAAGCGTGATGCCGAGACCGACGCCAAGCCCGATCTTCGCGCGCCGCCGCCGTGCGGGCGACACTGTTGTTCTATTCACCGTCATTGTTCTGGATGGAAAACTCGCCACTCGACCCTGTCTAAACCCGTTACGAAGCTGCGAAGCGTGCCCGCACCCGCATTCAGCCCCTCCGCCGGACGCAGCGCCGGCCCGACATTCGTCAGACGAACCGGGCGAACCGAACGATATGGCCCGCAAGCGGGCCGCTCGGTCGGGACGACGCAGGATGGGACATCGGATTCAGGTGACGCACCGGGAACCGACACAGCCGTCGACCGGTTCGTCGGGGGCGTGTCGGGCGGCCGGCTGCATCGCGCGGCCTTGTCATGCGGGGGACGCTTCGAACGCCTCGGTGCGGGCGCGACGTATTTGCGCGCGCCGTTCGCTGGAACGGCGGCATGCCCGTCGCGCGCGACATCGCGGCGCGGCGCGCATTTTACCCCGGGCGGGGCTGACCGCCCTGGAATCGGGGGAATCGGGGGAATGGGAAGGCGGGAATGGGGACAATGCCATTCGTGCGGCACGACAACGGTGCCGAACGGTGCCGATGCGCGCGTGACTGCCGTCGTACGCAGCCACCTCAATGACCGGCGCAGTTGCGCGCCGGCCATGCAGCCGGAAACCGGAGCGGTAACAGCCGCCCGCTCGCGATTCGGCGGCCGGTCAGAATCCCTGCATCGTCACGGTCGGATCGACGACCAGGTGCACGACGCCGTAGATGACCGCGCCGACGAGCACCGCGAGGATGATCGCCACGAACGGCAGCAGCGTGAAGTTGGCGTTCGCGAGATCGGTCGCGTGCGCCTTGCTGTTGCGTACGCCGAAGAAACTCCACAGGACCAGTCGGATCATGCCGAGCAGTTTCATGATTGCGCTCCTTTCATCTATCGGTTGACGCTATCGTCGATCCGACCGGCATCCGAAAAAAGAAGCAGTTGCGTGCGCTTTTCGCGCAGCAGGCCGTCTGCGGCGGCATGTCGCAGGTTGCATCAGCGCTCGAGCACGAGTGGTTCCGTCCCTGGTACTGGCCGTGCGACGCACAGCAGCGCGCAGCCGGGTTCGACCGGTGCATCGGGCACCTGTTCGTAGTCGACCGCGCCGGACAGCACGCGTGTCGCGCACGTGCCGCACGACCCGGAGCGGCATTCGGACGGCACGGCCACGCGCTGCCCTTCCGCGAATTCGAGCAATGTGCCGTCGGCGGGCGTCCACGCGGCTTCGCGGCCCGTGCGGCGGAATACGACCGGTACGCTCGCCGCCGGCGGGGCAGACGTGCGGGGCGCGCTGCGTGCCACGCTCGACGGCCCGAACGCCTCGAAGCGGATGCGCTCGTCCGGCACGTTCAGCGCGCGCAGCCCTTCGTACAGGTCGCGCATGAACGCCGACGGCCCGCACAGGTAGAAGTCGTAGTCGTCGAACGTCAGGAGCCGCTTCAGTTGCGCGATGCCGATGCGGCCGGCTTGCGCGGCCGAGCCTTCGCGAGGATGACTGTCGAACCAGTGGAGCGACAAGCGTTCGTCGGCGGCCGCCATGCGTGCCAGCTCCTCGGCAAACGGTCGATCATCTGCTTCACGTGCGCCGTGCACGAACACCATGCGGCGCGACAGTTGATCGTCAGTCAGCGCGCGGCGCAGCATCGCGACCATCGGCGTGATGCCGATGCCCGCCGACACGAGCACGGCCGGGCGCGGGCTCGCGAGATCGAACGTGAAGCGGCCGCGCGGCATCTGCGCATCGAGCGTCATGCCCGCCTGCGCGTGATCGTGCAGCCACACCGATACGCGCCCTTCGCGCTTCACGGTGATCCGGTAATGCGCGCCGCCCGGCGCATCGGAGAGCGTGTAGCTGCGGATCGACGGCGAATCGCTGCCCGGCAGCGTGACGCGCAGCGTCAGGTGTTGCCCGGCTTCGTAGGCAGGCAGTGCACCGCCGTCCGCCGGTTCGAAATGGAACGAACGGATCGCACGCGCTTCGTCGACGATCTTCGCGATGCGCAGCGGCCGCCATGTGGGTGTCGATGCGGGTGCTAATGCGGTTTCTGGTGCGGTTGCTGATGTCGTTGCTGATGTTGTTGCTGATGTCGTTGCTGATGTGGGTGCCGATGTGGTTGCCGATGTGGTTGCCGATGCGGGTGCCGACGCGGGTGTCGACGCGAGTGCCAACGTGGTTGCTGATCCCGATGCTGGTGCGATGACAGATGCCGAAGCGGGTGCAGACGGCACCGGCACCACCGCCGCAACCGCCCCCGCGCCGGCAGCCATCGCCGCGAACTGCGGCGCACGCTCGACCGCCGACCACCGGAACGGCAGCACCGCGCGCATGCGCCGCACTTCCTGCACATGGAACCGCACGACCCGCTGCGCACCATCGAACGACGCGACGAGCGGCCCGTCCCACACGATCTCGGCACGCGCGGCGACGTACAGCAGGTCGCCGTTGTCGAAATCGACGAACAGCAGCCCCGCACGCGGATCGTGCTGCAGGTTGCCAAGCGTGTTGAAGAAGCGGTTGCCGCTGAAATCCGGCGTCGTCAGCGTGTGCGTATCGTCGACGCGCACGAAGCCCGGCATCCCGCCGCGATGCGATACGTCCGCGCCGCGCGCGGCGCCCGCGTCCGCCGACGTATTCGCACTCGCGACGAAGAACGTATCGGCCTGCGCAAGCAGCGCGCGATCGGCGTCGTTCAGCGCATCCGACACTTCAGGGGCGACGGACGCGTCGACTTCCCGTGCGACGAACGTCGGCTTGCGGCCCTGGATGTACTTCGCGCAGTTGCCGAAGCTCTGCTCGACCGCGATCGTCAGTGCATCGTCGTCGACCGCGCGCACGACGCCGTTGACGCGATTGCGCCGCCGCGTATCGAATTCGATGCCGAGCCCGCCGAGCGGTGCGCCCGACTGCCACGCGCCGGCCAGCGGATCGCCCGGCAGCGCGCGCGCCGCAATGCGCAGCGTGCGCGCATCCGGCGACGTCACGAACCCCGGTGCGCCGGCGCGCAGCGTCGCCCACGGCTGGCCGTGCGCGTCGACGCCGCCGAGCACGAAGAACGGCAGTTGCGCGAAAAACGTCCGGTGCTGGTCCGGCATGAAGCGCCGGATCCCGCGCCGGCCGGCCGAACCCGCAGCCTCCGTCACGCCCGCGCGCTGCTGCACGGCGAGTTCGCCCGCGTGAAACGGCGCGGTGTCGAGTTCCCAGCCCGGTACGACGGCGGTCGGGGTGTTCATCGTGTTCTCCCTGATCAGGCGCGGCTTCGGCAGGCGTTACGCGGCGAGCAGGCCCGCGCGCGTCGTCGGCATGGCAACGAAGCCCGGCAGCGCCTCGACACGCGCCAGCCAGGCACGCACGTACGGATACGGCTCGAGCGACACGCCGCCTTCCGGTGCGTGTGCGATGTATGTGTACGCGGCGATGTCCGCAATCGTCGGCTGCGCGCCGGCCGCGAACGGCTTGCCGGCCAGTTCGCGATCGATCACGTCGAGCACCTTTGCGGCCGTGCGCTTGGCGGCCTCCGGGTCGAGCTTCGCGCCGAACACGGTCACGAGCCGCGCGGCGGCCGGCCCCGATGCGATCGGCCCGGCGGCATACGACAGCCAGCGCTGCACGACTGCCGCACCTGCCGGGTCGTCGGGCAGCCAGTGCGCGTCGCCGTAGCGCTTCGCGAGGTAGACGAGGATCGCGTTCGAATCGGCGATCACCGTGCCGCTGTCGTCGATCACGGGCACCTGCCCGAGCGGATTGAGTGCGAGGAACGCCGGTTCGCGCTGCGCGCCGGCCGCGAGATCGACGTCGACGGTCTCGGACGGCAGGCCGAGCAGCGACAGGAACAACCGGACGCGATGCGCATGCCCCGAGAGCAGGAACGAATAGACACGAATCGGTGAAGCGGGCTTGCGGGCGGCAGACATGGAAAACACTCCGGAATCTCGCGCCGCCGGGGATCGGCGACGAACAACTGCAGCGTAGCGCTCGCCGTTCGTCGCCAGAAGACGGATAATCGAGGAAACATTATCCTTTTCCATAGGACAATCGACGATGGCCGATCTGCGCGACGTGAACCTGAACCGGCTGGCGATCTTCGTCGCGGTGGTCGACGCCGGCTCGCTGACGGCCGCGGCCGAGCGGCTCGGCCTGGCGAAGACAGTCGTCAGCACGCACATGCAGCGCCTCGAATCCGAGGTCGGCGCGAACCTGCTGGTGCGCACGACGCGGCGGCTGAGCGTGACCGACGCGGGGCGCGCGTTCTACGACGCGTGCCGCGACATCGTGCGCGCCGCCGAAAGCGCGCTCGACGCGGTGTCGTCCGACGCAGGGCCGCTGCGCGGCACGCTGCGCGTAAGCGTGCCGATCGACTACGGCGCGCTGGTCGTCGCCCCTGCCGTCGTCGCGTTACGCGACCGGCATCCGGCGCTCGACGTCGAACTCGTCGCGAACGACCGCGTGGTCGATCTCGTCGCGGACAACCTCGACGTCGCGATCCGCATCGGCCGCCTCGCCGATTCCAACTATCGCGCGGTGCAGCTCGGCACCTATGAGAAATGGCTGGTCGCGAGCCCCGCGTTCGTCGCGCGCCACGGGCGGCCGCACGATCCGGATGCGCTCGCCGCGCTGCCGTTCGTGATGCTGTCGACGCTGCCGCGCCCGCATACGGTCGAACTCGAAAGCGCGAACGGCGGCAATGCGTCGGTACGCTGCGTCGCGCCGGTCGTGTCGAACACCGCGACGGCGTGCCGCGCGATCGTGCTCGCGGGCGGCGGCTTCGGGCTGCTGACCGATTTCTCGACCGCCGACGACGTCGCGGCCGGCCGGCTCGTGCGCCTGCTGCCTGCGTGGCGCTCGGCGCCGGCCGGGATTCATGCGGTGTATCCGTCGACGCGGCTGCCTTCGCCGAAGGTGCGGGCATTCGTCGATGCGATGAAGGCGAGGATCGGGGAAACGACGGCAGCGCCGGCGCGCGCGAAACACACGAGCGACTGATTCCGGACGGCCGGCATCGTCCGGCACGACCGCCGGCCATCCATGCGCGTCAACATGCCGCCAACCTCCTTTCTCCGGGCCTTCTCGCCCATCGTGAATACACCCTTTATTACCCCAAAAAAATCAGGCATTGCCTTTCCCGTTTTTCTACTAATCTTATTCCCGGTAATACGCTGATTTGCGTTTACCAAAACGTTTCAATTCTCCGCTTTATTCAATCAAGGAGTCTGAAATGCAAACCGCCGCAATTTCATGGGGAAGCACGCCGTCGATCCGCGTCTATACGGCCAACGGCAACAAGATCACGGAGCGCTGCTACGACGGTCAGAACTGGTACACCGGCGCGTTCAACCAGCAGGGTGACAACGTATCCGCAACGTGCTGGCTGGTCGGAAGCGCGGTCCACATCCGCGTGTATGCAACCAGCGGCGGCTCGACGACCGAGTGGTGCTGGGATGGCGACGGCTGGACGCGGGGCGGCTATACGGGTTTGTAATCGAGCGTGCCTGGGGCGCGATGATTGTCGCGCCACGACCGGCGCAATGCGAACCGACTTTCGCATTGCGCCGCTTTTTAATTCGATCCACATTGCCTTGATCAATTCACTGCCACATGGAATCGAAATCAAAAACAATGACAGCTTACTGACATTTATTTTTTACCCCGAAAATCGCCAGTTTTTTATTTATGTAAAAGGCGATTAAATCGCGCAAGAAAACGGCACGACGCCCGGGGTGCCGTGCAGCCGGCGCTTTATTTTCATTTTCAACCGGCAATGCCGGGCGCCACCGCCAAAGCGCGATACCTTCCGGTTACCCGATCTCCCGCAACGTCCCCAGCAGCACCTTCCTGCAACTCGCGACCATCTGCGCCTCCGGATCGCGATATTCGGTGAGCAGCCACGCCGCGCCGACGTTCGTCATCGCACCGACGAGCGCGAGCCCGATCAGCCGTTGCTCGGTGCGCTCCGCGGGCGTCGCCGCTTCACGCGGCGCGCCGATCGCCATGATCAGCTTGCCGAAGTCGATCAGCATGCGCTGGTACGTCATGTCGGTGTCCGCGCTGACGCCCATCACCTCGAGCAACAGCACGCGCGCCGCGCACGGGTCGCGCAGGAACGCAAAGAACGCGGCGAGCCCCGCATCGACGCTCTCGTGCAGATCGCCGCCGCACTCGGCCACCGCCCGCGCGACCGCGTCGTGCAACTGCTGCGCGTGATGCAAATAGGTGCAGCGCAGCAAATCCTCGGTGCTGTCGAACGCCGCGTAGAAATAGCGATCGTTCAGCTTCGCTTCCTGACAGATCGACCGTACGGTCGCCTTGCGGAATCCGACCGTGCCGAACACGCGCGTCGCCGCGCGGATCAGTGCGTCGCGCCGCTCGGCGGCCCGCACCTCGGGCGCCACGCCGCCATACGAGCGGCCCCGTTTTTCCGTTTCGAGTGCTTTCTCCATTCCGCTATTTGACATCAGGACACCCGAAAACTAAAGTGGTGACAACCAACACCACATTAGACGCGCCGCCAGCGTCGTGCAAGCGGAACAGGAGGAGCAACGGATGAACGGGTTTTCCGGCAAGGTCGCCGCGATCACGGGCGCCGGTTCGGGCATGGGCCGCAGCCTCGCGGTCGAGCTCGCGCGGCGCGGCTGCGAGGTCGCGCTCGCCGACGTCAATGAAACCGGGCTCGCCGGCACGGCCGCCGCCTGCGCGCGGCATGGCGTGCACGTGAGCACGCGGCGGCTCGACGTATCCGACCGCGATGCGGTGTTCGCGTGGGCCGATTTCGTGCGCGCCGAGCACGGCAAGGTCAACCTGGTCTTCAACAACGCAGGCGTGTCCCTGGCCGCCAGCGCCGAGACCGCACGCATCGCCGATCTCGAATGGATCGTCGGCATCAACTTCTGGGGCGTCGTGCACGGCACGCAGGCGTTCCTGCCGCATCTGCGCGCGTCGGGCGACGGTCATGTCGTCAACACGTCGAGCCTGTTCGGCCTCGTCGCGATGCCGACGCAAAGCGCGTACAACGCGACGAAGTTCGCGGTGCGCGGCTTCACCGAGGCGCTGCGAATGGAGCTCGAACTCGACGGCGCGCCGGTGAGCGCGACCTGCGTGCACCCGGGCGGCGTTGCAACGAACATCGTCGACGCGAGCCGCGTCGATACCAGCATCCACGCGCTCACGGGTCAGGACGAAGCGACCCATCGCCGCCAGGCGAACCGCCTGATCAACGCGACGACGGCCGACGACGCCGCACGGCAGATCCTCGCGGGTGTCGAGCGCAATGCGCGCCGCGTGCTCGTCGGCGCCGACGCGCGACGGCTCGACCGGATCGCGCGCCTGCTCGGCGCCGGCTACCAATGGCTGATGCTGCGCCACGTGCGCCGCGCCCGCGCCCGCAACCTCGAACGCGCGCACGCCCCGGCCGCGCTCCCGACCACGCCGACCAAGGACCCCGCATGACCTCGACGACGACCGACCGGCGCGACGCGCCGCCCGCCCCCGGCGCCCGCCAGGACGGCAACGACCTCGATGTGCTGATCGTCGGCGCCGGCCTGTCCGGCATCGGCGCCGCGTATCACCTGAAGCAGCGCTGCCCGTATGCGAGCGTGGCGATCGTCGAGGCGCGCGACGCGATCGGCGGCACCTGGGACCTGTTCCGCTATCCGGGCGTCCGTTCGGATTCCGACATGTTCACGCTCGGCTACAGCTTCCGGCCGTGGCACAGCGACAAGGCGATCTCCGACGGCCAGACGATCCTCGACTACATCCGCGACACCGCGCGCGCGTACGGCATCGACAAGACGATCCGCTACGGCCAGAAGGTGGTCGCTGCCGACTGGGACTCGAACCGCGCGCGCTGGACCGTACGCATCGAGCGCACGCGGGACGGCGCGACCGACACGCTCGTGTATACGTGCCGCTTCCTGTTCATGTGCAGCGGCTATTACGACTACGACGCCGGCTACCTGCCCGACTGGGCCGGCATGGACACCTTCGAAGGCAAGCTCGTGCATCCGCAGCACTGGCCGAAGGACCTGTCGTACGCGAACCGGCGCGTGGTCGTGATCGGCAGCGGCGCGACGGCCGTCACGCTCGTACCGTCGATGGCGGCCGACGCACAGCACGTGACGATGCTGCAGCGCTCGCCGACCTACATCGTGTCGCTGCCCGCGCGCGACAGGATCGCGAATGCGCTGCGCCGCGTGCTGCCGTCACGGCTTGCGCACCGGCTCGTGCGCATGAAGAACGTGCTGCTGACGATGTACCTGTACAACGTGTCGCGCCGCAAGCCCGACCAGACGAAGAAATTCATCATCCGAGCGGCCAGCAAGCAGGTCGGCCCCGGCTTCGACGTCGCGAAGCACCTGACGCCGCGCTACATGCCGTGGGACCAGCGCGTGTGCCTGGTGCCGAACGGCGACCTGTTCAAGTCGATCCGCGCGGGCCGCGCATCGATCGTCACCGACGAGATCGAGCGCTTCACGCCGACCGGCCTCAAGCTGAAGAGCGGCCAGCAACTCGACGCAGACGTGATCGTCACCGCGACCGGGCTGAAGGTGAAGATGCTCGGCGGCGCGCGCGTCACCGTCGACGGCCGCGCGGTCGACCTGCCGGACACCGTGTCGTACAAGGGGATGATGTACAGCGACGTGCCGAACCTCGCGTCGTCGTTCGGCTACACGAATGCGTCGTGGACGCTGAAGGCCGAGCTGATCGCGCGCTACGTGTGCCGGCTGCTCAACCACATGCGCGCCAACGGCTACGACACGTGCGTGCCGCGGCTCGGCGCCGGCGATCTCGGCAACGTGCCGGCCGTCAACCTGAGCTCGGGCTACATCCAGCGCGCGGCCGGCATCCTGCCGAAGCAGGGGCACAACAAGCCGTGGAAGTTCCACCAGAACTACGTGCTCGATCTCGCGTCGCTGAAGTTCAGCGGACTCGCCGATTCGGCAATGCAGTTCGAACGCCGCGCGAAAGCCGGCCCGGCCGCCACGACGCCGGTTGCCGAACCCGCACTCGAAACCCGCTGAGGCCGACATGACCCATACGCTCCATCTGATCCAGAACGTGCTGCTCGGCGTCGTCGCGGTGCTCGCCGCGCTCGCGCTGTTTACCGGTTACGTGGCCCGCCGCGTGACGCGCGCGTTTCCGCCCGAAGGCCGCTTCGTCGACATCGGCGGCGACCGCATCCACTACGTCGAATACGGCAACGGCCCGCCGCTCGTGTTCGTCCACGGGCTCGCCGGGCAGTTGCGCAATTTCGCGTACCTGCCGCTCGCGCGGCTCGCGCAGCAGCATCGCGTGATCCTCATCGACCGGCCGGGCGCCGGCCGCTCGATCCGCGGCGCGGGTTCGCAGGCGAACGTGTTCGCGCAGGCCCGCACGGTCGCCGCGTTCATCGACGCGCTGCGGCTCGACAAGCCGGTGCTGGTGGGCCACTCGCTCGGCGGCGCGATCGCGCTCGCGGTCGGCCTCAATCATGCGGACTGCGTGAGCCGGCTCGCGCTGATCGCGCCGCTGTCGCACGAGCAAAGCGAGCCGCCGGCGCCGTTCAAGCCGCTGATGCTGCCCTCGCCGCTCGTGCGCCGCTTCGTGTCGTGGACCTTCGCGATTCCGCTGACGATCCTGACCGGCCGCAAGGCCGTGCGCCAGGTGTTCGCGCCGGAGGACGTGCCGCGCGACTTCCCGGTCAAGGGCGGCGGGCTGCTCGGGATGCGCCCGCACGTGTTCTACGCGACCGCGACCGACCTGCTGTCCGCCCCCGTCGACCTGCCCGCGATGGAGCGTCGCTACCCGGACCTCGCGCTGCCGGTCGACGTGCTGTACGGGCGCGCCGATCCGATCCTGAACTGGCGCGAGCACGGCGAAGCGCTCGCGAAGAAATCGGCGCGCGTGCGGCTGAAGGTCGTCGAGGGCGGGCACATGCTGCCGGTCACGATTCCGGAGGCCACCGCCGACTGGCTGCTCGAAGTGGCTGCTGCGCCGGCCGATACGGTCGCGCAAGCGGCGCGGGTCGAGCACTGAGCCGGCGCTGATCGAAGCAGAGCCTGATCCCGTGCCGTGCAGTGGGCGCCGGCGCGGAATCAGGCTTCATCGTCGGGCAGCGACAGCCCGAGATCCGAGATCACCTCGCGCGCGCTGCGGAATGCCTCGACCGCGGCCGGCGCACCCGCATACAGCGCGCTGTGCAGCAACACCTCGCGGATCTCGACGAGGCTCGCGCCGTTGTTGAGCGCGCCGCGAATGTGTCCCTTCAGTTCCGTGCTGCGGCCGAGCGCCGCCAGCATCGCGCACGTGCACAGGCTGCGCGTCTTCAGGTCGATCCCGCCCCGCTGCCACGTGCTGCCCCACGCGTGCTCGTTCAGCCAGTTCTGCAGCGGGCGCGAAAAACCGTCGAGGTCGCGCATCGCGCGCTCGACGAACGCCTCGCCCATCACGTCGATTCGTCGCGCCTTGCCGTATTCCCTGTCCTGTTCGCTCATGTCCGTGTCCTGTGTGGAGTCGTGGCTGCTTGCGCGTCGTCGGCAGCCGGGGATGTCGCGCCATGTTCTTCGGGCCGGCGCGTTTCGTCAAAGATGCGGCCCTCGGTTCGAGGTCGTCCGCGTCACGCGATATCGAACGCTACGTAACATCGCGCCGCGCGTTACGGCGGCTGACGGGAACATCGCAACCGCCGCGCCCGCACACCGTGCGTGCCCGTCGCGCGAAAGCCTCGTTACTCCGTTTAAATCGCGACGATATTCCCGATTTCCGCAATAAAGCCCCAAACCATTTCGAGAAACCTGTCATGGCGCGGAATTTGCAGTGGAGGCTTGGACACACTTCCAATGTCGAGGCCAACATGCACAAACTCTTCAAGAAGACGACGGTAACGATGGCCGTCTCGTCGCTGCTCGCACTCTATGGTTGCGGCTCGGTCGATGGACCGACCACGCCGCCGACGATCAAGCCGAGCACGTCAGGGACGGGCGGCAGTTCGGGGACTTCGGGTACGTCGGGTACGTCGGGCGGTGGGACGTCGGGGACTTCGGGCGGCGGGACTTCGGGTAGCTCGGGTACGTCGGGGACTTCCGGCACCTCGGGCACCTCGGGCACCTCGGGCACCTCGGGCACCTCGGGTACTTCCGGCACCTCGGGTACTTCCGGTACGTCGGGTACTTCCGGCACGTCGGGCACTTCCGGTACGTCGGGTACTTCCGGTACGTCGGGCACCTCCGGCACGTCGGGCACCTCCGGCACCTCGGGTACTTCCGGTACGTCGGGTACTTCGGGCACGTCGGGCACCTCCGGCACGTCGGGCACCTCGGGCACTTCCGGTACGTCGGGTACTTCCGGTACGTCGGGTACTTCGGGCACTTCGGGCACTTCGGGCACTTCGGGCACTTCGGGCACTTCGGGCACTTCGGGCACTTCGGGTACGTCGGGTACGTCGGGCACTTCGGGTACGTCGGGTACTTCGGGTACGTCGGGTACTTCGGGTACTTCGGGTACTTCGGGTACTTCGGG